>NZ_LT629797.1:2738133-5476267 GCF_900106015.1 Pseudomonas sihuiensis
ATTGGACAAGCAAACCTACCGCCGCCTGCACAACGTCACCCTGAACACGCCGGACGGCACCACGCAGATCGACCACGTATTCCTTTCGCCCTACGGCATCTTCGTACTGGAAACGAAGAACATGAGCGGCTGGATCTTCGGCAGCGAGAAGCAGGCGCAGTGGACGCAGAAGCTCTACAAGCGCAGCTTCAAACTCCAGAATCCGCTGCGGCAGAACTACAAGCACCTCAAAGCTCTGGAAGCCACCCTAGGCGTCAGTCCCGAGCATCTGCACTCGGTCATCACCTTCGTCGGCGGCGGCACGTTCAAAACAGAAGTGCCTGCCAACGTCACCCAGGGCAGTGGCTTTATCCGCTACATCCAGTCATTCCAGCAGCCGGTATTCAGCGAGGCTGAAGTCGACACCATGCTGCACGCCCTGCAAACCGGCCGCCAAGCGCCAACCCTAGCCACACACCGCGATCATGTACAAAACCTAAAGCGCCGTAGCGACCCGACGGCGGAGCGGCAATGCCCAAATGCGGTAATGCGGTAATGCACGGCTGTTCCGCACGGTGAAGACTGGTCCGAAAGTGGGGCAAGAGTTTTGGGATGCTCAGGGTTTCCGAAGTGCTGGATGATGCAGAGTCTGTTAAAGGTAGAGTTGGCAGCCCATTAAGATGCCTACGTTTCAAAATTAACTCTCCCTACCCTCATTGAACCATGCAAGAAAAGCGAGAGACCTTTCGCTGAAAACATTTAAGAAAAAGACAGAGATTTAACCAGGATTAATAATGGATAGACATGAAGCATTGAGGCGGCTAGACAAAAAAACAAGAAACAAGCTACGAGCATTACTCAGCGAGAAAGATGAAAACGTCATAAACCGACTTGCTGATTTACGTAGCAAACTAGGGAAAGATCAAGTCAATGCCATAGAAGTGATTCTAAATAATCCTTCAATGACTAGGGCAGTGAAAATACCTAAACCTTTTCCCAAAAAGCCACCTTTCGCTGACACCCTACAAGAACACAGGGAGATGACTCTTCAGCAGTTACTCTCATCTATTAACGCCGACACCATTAAACATACGGCGCAGCTAAACCGACTAGCAGCCTCTTTTGAGGAGCTAGACACACTGTACGCAGCTAAGAAATTCAACTCATGCATAGATGTAATTCACAAGATCCTTAAAGAGGATGGTTGGAGCCATGCTCTTTTGCGACGAATAATTCTAATCCGTGAAAACCTCGAAGAAGATGCCATTGACAATAGAATTGAAAGCCTGGTGCTGCAAGCTGGAATCAAAGGAATAGTAGTCTCATCACTAATTCACTCTTACGATAAAGACCAGAGCATCTTGATGATCAAGCGCTCAATTATGAACATAGTCGATCGCGGAGGAGTCAACCGATACACTCGCACCTTGTCCAAACTGACAGTTCAACCGCTAGCATCATCGCATAGCGAACTAGAAGAGTTTCTTAGAGAAGTAATAAAATGCTCACTAATTGATGCTATTATTCTGGCGAAATATAATTCCCATCTCTTTTTGATATCTGAATATCCTGCCATCTCAGAAATCTCAGGAAGACTTGGAAAGCAAAAAATATTTGAACCTCTAGTTTTGACTTATGACGCTAGCAATAGCGAAGGCGAATATTCATTCTTTAAGCAGTCAAGTGCATGGCTTGAGTACGAACCTGTACGACAATACAGAATGCTAATTGATAGCTATTACGATGCATCCAGAGAGGAAGTGGGTGAACTACCTGCGGAAATAGAACTATCAATACAAGCTAGTGTTGGAGGAATTACTCTTAAGGATCTTATAGGTAACTCACAATTCACACGACATAATTATTCAACACTGGCCAGACTGGAGTCTTCTGGAACAGTTACAAGGTCAGCAATTTTTAACTACTGGCTAACTACTTCAGGCGGCCAGATCGGTTTCCAAAAAGAAGAATTACTCACTTTAATGGGACTAACTAGAGATTTATCTCGGACTGTACCTATCAAAGCAGTCAGAACAGCCGCAAAACTCGCAAAAGACGAACTAGTCAAGCTCATTCTTCTTTTACTACTTGCAAAACGCAGCAAAAATGAACTTGATAGTTTTCTTCTTAGGAAGCTATTGGAAGATCTCGCCTTTAAGTATCATGAAGGATGCTTAGTCAAGCTGGTAGAGGCATATCAATTTACCCACCCTTATGTAGCAGAGTATATCTATGATATATCTACAGAGGATTTTCTGGCCAAACTCAACAAACTTGCACCACACCGTTCTTATATTCCAGAAATACGTGCATCACTTCATGAATGGATGGCTAGATTTACAAAGGATGATCACTACCTTCAACGTGCAAGAGCAGTGAGAATCGATCATCAAATCAATAGGGTCCGAAATGAAATCGACGACCATCGGATCTACGTAGATCCTTCGCGTTTTTCGTCATGGCTCGAAGACGAAATGATGATCGAATTAAATAACGCAATAATATCTACAGGCACAGACAAGAAAGGACAATCAGTAACTTGTGACGAAACAGTAATATCACTCGTCATGACCCAGAGCTACTCTGCTTTTTGTTCTAACGCTGTTTTCGGGATATCATCCTACATCGGCCGCAGGATTAGACATGGGACCTTTCACGGCCACTTGTATTCAAGCGTAATAAATTCCTTAGAAAAATCAGAGAAATTCAAGAGTTTATTCTCCAACAACCAATTTATGGTGAAATGGAGCTTATGGAAAGACAACTACAATAGAATAGTTGAGGAAATAATTTCGGAGCGTTTGCATGTCCAGTCTCGGTCGAAGCCGTTAGGGCTTTTAACTCCAGAGGTGTATGGTGCAGGCAAACAAGAGGTATTGGCAGCTGCAGTAACTAATATTAGCAAGAACTATGCTGAGATGACTTCAACAGCGGACATTTGCCAAACCATCATAGACTATTGCTGGCGTCTTGCAGAAATAGATCTTGTATCTGTTGTTAGATACCTTAAAGCGCAGCAAGTGCCTCTAAAAAATGAGTTTTTCCTAGACGAAGAGTTAGTTCCCGCGGCTGCGCACGTCAGCCCTGTGCTTGCGGACACTTTTCGACGAGACTTATGCTTATCAATTGATAGAAAACTTTCAACCATGTTTGGGTGGTTCAAGCGACCTTCCATCATCGCTCCCACAGCATCAGTATCACTTCTATTTTCTGCAACAGTCGAGGAAGTAAAGGATACAATTCATGACTTTGACCCTCAGTCTGCCGATGAAAGCAAAGAAGAAATTGATCTAGTAGGTGGGTTTTATCACTTAATCTATGACTCCCTTGCTATTGTAGTAAGTAATGCAGCCAGACACTCAGACCGTAGCCGCCCCCTAAAAAGAAAATTTGAAATAGTACCTGGAAAACCTAAATACTTAACCGTAGAAATGAGTTCTTTTATAAAGCCATCAGACAGCATCATCGAAGTCTCCAACAACATAGAAGCAAGGAAGAGAGCCAGCTTTCAAGATGCAAATCTATACGATAAAAAAAGCGGAATATCAAAATTATTACTTCTAGAAAGCAGCCGACAAGATTTTAAGCTTGAACAATATGAAGTGATAGGGAACGAGGTTAAAGTGAGGCTCGTATATGCTCTTGAGCACTGAAGTAATAAAATGCTTAATTGTAGAGGACGACCCCTTCAAGATGGAGGGAGTTCACTCTCACCTATCAGATCTTTTTGGAAATAAGATTAATATATTCCAATGCCAGGCCCTTGCCTCTGCCACTACGCTACTTACAGAGCAAACGTTCGATTTGGCAATTATTGACATGTCTATTCATAGCCACGAGCCCAAGGCTGGAGCCGGATCTCCATTCCCATTATCGTCAGGCGGGCTAGATGTGTTATTTGAAGTGGCGCATCTAGACAACAACACGCCCTGTATTATTTTAACGCAGTACCCTGACATCGAAATAGAAGGGCTTCCAATTCCAGTCGAACTTGCAAAAGAAGAAATATTCAACAAGTTCGGAATAGACATGGCTGGTTGCGTCCGATATTTAGAGAACGACAACCAATGGAAGAAAGAATTAAATAAGATTTTGGAGAGCCTATGAAAATTTTAATACTAGAAGACGAAGACGGAAAATTCGCACAGATTAGTGATCACGTGACTAGTGTAGTACCCGACGCATTGATTCAAAGAGAAAAAAACTGGCTTGACTACTCTCGAGCAGTGGCCAACATCAAGTTTGACTTAATTCTGCTCGACCTCATAGTGCCGCGTTCCTCTAAAGATGATACGTTAGAAGATCATCACTCCTCACTAGTAGAAACTACCCGAGATTATCAGAGCAAGTCATTTAAAACACCTGCAATTGTCTTGACGCGACACAACCTGAATGATGGTGACTTTGTTCACAACCTGAATCTGGTTGATATAAATGTTATTCCATTCAATGATCATGGCGAATGGCAAGAGGCGCTTAGAATTAAATTACTTGCATCTCAGCCGACAAAGAAATTCGACATTGTCATTGTGTGCGCCCTGGAAAAAGAGGCCGATGCCTACAAGCATTTAGTCGATAGCTGGGGAGAGTGGAAGTCTTTATCAGGATTGGTTTGTTGCGAAGTTAGCATTGACAAATACAATGCCGTCATCGTTAAGGCAAGCCGAATGGGACTCGTGTCTGCGGCGGTATGCTCTGCGTTCGCATTAGATAGATTCGAACCTCGACTAATATGCATGAGCGGCATCTGCGGAGGCGTTAAAGGTGAGTCTAGTTTGTATGATATATTGGTGAGCCAGACTTGCCACCAGCATGATGCTGGAAAGTGGGGTGCCAAGGGGTTTAAATCTGAACACTATGATGTACAACTAGACGTTGACGTACATAACAAGCTAATAGAAGTTTCTTCAGATGCCGGTGTGAAGAAAATGCTGCTGACAGATCTTGATCCGGCAAAGTCTGAGATCCCGAGTGGTATAGAGCGGATCAATTGCAACATTAAGACTGATGCAGCAACTAGTAGTGGAAGTGCTGTTCTTGCTCAGGCAGGTAAAACTGCCACATTGGCGGTCGGGCAGCGGAAGTTAGCAGGCTTTGATATGGAAGTTTATTCAGTTTATGAGGCGGCGAGACATGCACGCAAGCGCACTGCATTTTTTGCTGCTAAGACTGTTGTAGATGATGGTGATGAAAATAAAGGAGACTCATTCCATAGGATTGGTTGTTTGCTGTCCGCTAAATTTGTCGTAGCAACGATAAAGGCAGGAATTGCCGACTTGAGTGGAGATTAGTATCAAATCCATCAAGTTTTATTATTGGATAGATGAATGTCAAATCTCTGATTCGGTCATCAGCGGCTTTGCCGCGGTGCCCGCTACTAGGTTCGCTTAATGTTCACTGGACTGATAAGTTAAATCCACTCGTGTAGGGGGGGGGGGGGGGGGGGCGGATAGCTGTGAGCTAACAGTACAGTGCTCAGTTTTCGCCCACTCCGCGAATTAAGCCCCCAAGCAACGACATTATGGGCAGCCAACTGTAGCTACGCACGGTTTTACTAGGCTTGTAGCGTTTATAATACCTTGAGACATAGTCGCAATGCGAACCCCAGAACTGAGCGGTAGCTTCAACAAAGCTTGGGACGGAAGCATTTCCTACACCAGACTACGCCACAGCAAGTTGGCTCATCTGGTATTGAAACTCACCATCTCCCCATGGAGCGTAATCATGGAGATAGAGATGGATACTTCTGCGCGTACAACCGATGCCCTCGACACTGCGTCTGAGCAGTCCCTCCCCTTACCGGGCACGGAAGCCTACGAGTCGCTTCCGCAGTTCCCAAAGGGTAGCCCCCTGCCCTTCAGGCGGACAATTCGCAAGCATGAGCTGAGACAGATCGTCCCGCTAGCCGAATCAACAATCTACGAGATGGAGCGCCGTGGAGAGTTCCCACGGCGCTTCAACCTGACACCGCGTTGCGTGGTCTGGGATCTGGCCGAAGTGGAGGCCTGGATTGAGGAGCGCAAGCGGGCACCTCGGCTCAATATCAGCAAGCCGGATGTTTACCTCAGGAAAACCCGCCCTGTCCGGGTGGGGTCACACCAAGAATGAAGCTGGCGCCGTCCTCACCCAACAAGGGCCTGCAGCTCATTGAAGGCTGGACGTGTTAGCCGCCGTTCTGCACCTGGGCCACCTGAGCGACGTCCAAGTCACCGCCAGGTAGCAGATAGCTGCCCCTGGCCTACAAGCCAGGGCAGTAGGTCCGCCCGGTGCCAGATCGACGCACTGCCCTCATGTACTGGTATAGGGAAGCTGCTCGGATACGCCAACATCAGCTTGCGCATGTTCTGGCGCAACACGCCGACGATCTCTGCAACGTCGGTGGGACCTATCAGATCCGGCGTCACTCGATCAGCCTTGGAGTCTATAGGCAGTTCGTAATGCTGTGCCGGAAGCTCGGTCTGGTCGATAAAGTGCTCTTAGGTAGATCCAAGAGGGGCTATCAGGGAGGCTCTGACGCTCCCGGCAAGTTATGCAAAGCCATGCGCTGGACACTTATAAGCGCTATGCTCGTATTCTCGAAAAGGAGCGGAGGTAGATGGTGAGCAAACAACAATCTGACAATGCACTATCCACATTATTGGACGAGAAAATACGTAGCTTTGTAGCGTCATTCATCGAAAGTTCTCGGCGACTATTCGTAGATGAGCAAGGCACATTAGTACACTCGCTAGAATTTGGCGTGTACCGCGAGCGGATTGTCGGTGACTTCCTCAAATTATTCACACCAGAACGCATGGGCTTAGATACTGGATTCGTTGTTAACTCGAATGGCCGCATCAGTACACAATGCGATATCATCATATATGACAAAACAGTCACTCCATTGATTCGAGACGACCAATTCCAACGTTTCTTTCCTATCGAGTCAGTCTGCGCAGTTGGTGAAATCAAATCACATATGTCGCTGACGGAATTGAAGAAGGCGCTCCGCAAGCTAGCAAAGCTGAAATCGCTTAGAGACTCGCTCTACGAGCCGTCCTACTCTTATACACTTAAGTCAGGTGGGATACACGGCAGTACGTTCGAACCTGAACGAGACGAGCTGGATCAAATTTTCACATTCCTAATATGCGAGTCGTTTAAATTTAATGTACAGCACCACCTGCAAGATATCGTGAATTGTTATAATGAGGAGCTTCCCAATCATCCGTTTTGCCACCGGCACAATATAATTCTCAGCCTGCACGATGGGATGCTTGCGTATTTGCACCCCAACGGCTCAATATTTCAATTTCCATCCCACTTGCTGACACTCATCGACGAAAATGGTTCTCGCTCAAGTCAAGCACTGCGTTTAAAGCATCGCTTAATTCTTCCAGTTGAAGAACAATCAATCGAGCATTTAAGACACTTCTGCACACTGTTCCACCAAGGGCTAACAACAGTGTCCGTGCTTTACCCAGATATGGGACGTTATATTCAGAGCCGGGAGGATGTGGTGTTTATTGATCTTGAGCAGGAGTATTAATAGATAGATACAGAACTATCTCCCTCAAGACTTTGAATTACTCCGATCCACCTTGAGTCCAGTTCAAAAATTCAATTGGCAGGTCACGCATAGACTGAAGCATGCATACCAAAATAGAACAGCTACCCGGCATGGTTCTTCATGCGCCGTATCAACGATTAACGAAATGGAGCGCCGTGGCGAGTTCCCCAGGCGCTTCAACCTGACACCACATTGCGTGGTCTGGGATCTGGCCGAGGTGGAGGCCTGGATTGAGGAGCGCAAGCGGGCACCTCGGATCAATATCAGCAAGCCGGATGTTTACCTCACGAAAACCCGCCCTGTACGGGCGGGCTAAAACCAAGCATGAAGTCGGCACCGGTCTCACCCGACAAGGGCTAGCAGTTCCTTGGAGGTAGGGCGAGTGAGTCGTCGTTCTTCCTTGGCTAGATTGACCTGCAGGGCCACCTGAGCCACGTCCAAGACACCACCAGGCAGCAAATAGCTACCTTTGGCTTGCAGCCAGGTCAGCACGTCTGCCAGGTGCCAGATCGATGCACTGCCCTCATGTACTGGTGCAGGAAAGCTGCTCGGATAAGCCAACATCAGCTTGCGCATGTTCTGGCGCGACACGCCGACGATCTCCGCCACATCGGTGAGACCGACCAGATCTGGTGCCACCTCAATCAACCTTGCCGACGGTAAGGCACTGCGCACGTCGGCAAGGGCACTGCGCACAGCCACCTCAGCGTTCTCCGCTTCACGGGTGAACTCCAGCGCCAGCCGGCCTGGCTGACCAATGCCGATCAAGGCATCGTCGCAGCCGGCCTCTCCGAGGCGCTCGACCAACGCTTCCGGGTCACGGTCATCGTCGGCCAGTTGGTATTTCAGGGTGAAGGTGTATTCCATAGCGCTATTCCTCTGCACCCTCAGCGGCCTGCCGCTGCTTACGGTGCGTGGTGCAGTTGTCGACGACGCGCCGAAGAGCACGCGCATGGTTGCCAGGGTTCTTCGGTGTGCTCCACACACTGGTGATGCAGAATTCGCCGCAGCGACACTCTTCATCGTTGTAGGGACAGTAGATTCGTCCCCAAGCGTGGCTACCACCCAGTTCTATACGCCAGCCCTGCTCTTCGGCATGCCTGAGTGCTTCTTCGACCTCTTTCTTCGAGTGAGAAGGACGGGTCATCAGTGATCTCCAGTATTCGCATGACCGGCAAGGTTGTCAACTGACAACCCTGCGCTTTCCTCAAACCGTGGCACTCAATACCGGCACTACAACGCGGTCCGGCAGCAGCTTGGGAACATGAGTGCGGCCGTCGATCCAAGCGTCGATCATGTCCGCCCACTCCTGCAGCATGTGCCGGCGCTGCTCCGCGTACTCGGCCTTGTTGTAGACCGAACGCGAGGAGCGACCATCTTCGTGAGCTAGGCACTTCTCAATCCAGTCGCCGTTGAAGCCCACCTCGTTGAGCAGCGTGGAACCCGTCCTGCGCAGGTCGTGGACGGTGAACGGCTCCAACGGCAGGCCTGCTTCCTTCGCGCGGGAGGCGATAAGCTGGGTGATGCGGTTCAGGGTGGCGTGCGACATGCAGCGGTAGATGTCATAGCGCGAGGGCAACACATAGCGGGAACCGCCCGCACAGGTGTGCAGCGCCACGAAGATGTCCAAGGCCTGGCGCGACAGGTAGACAACGTGCGGGTTACGCCCCTTCATCCGCTCCTTGGAGATCGTCCAGGTGGCGTTCTCGAAATCCACTTCGTCCCAGGTCGCCTCGATCAGCTCGCTCTTGCGTACTAAGGTCAGCAGCACCAGCCGCAAGGCCAGCTTGATCGTGGGATACGCGGCGATTGTCTCCAGTTGATGGAAGGCCAGCCGAATTTCGGTCGGGCTCAGCGCCCGGTCCTTCGGCGCGAAAATAGCGATGGAAGACGCCTTAACGTCGTCAGCCGGATTCTCGACCTTCTCGCCATGCAGGATCGCGAACGCATAGACCTGTTTCACGATGTCGCGAATATGGACCGCAGTTGCCGGCGCCCCACGAGCCTTCACCTTGGCACACAGGGCTCGCAGATCGTCAGGGGTGATTTCGGTCAGCAGCCGATTTTCGAAGACCGGCAGGATGTCGCGGTCGATGATGCTTTTGCGCATCGCACGCGTGCTATCGGCCATGCGCGCACCGGCCAACCACTTCGTCAGCGTTTCACCGAAATTCTTGGCTGCGTTGAGGCGCCGCTTAGCGCGCTGCTTCTCAAGAGAGGGAGACTTGCCCAGGGCGACCATGCGCTTGGCATCGAGCAGCTTCTCGCGAGCCATGGCCAGGGAAATGCCAGTTGGCCCATAGCGCCCAATGGTCAGCGTTTCTCGGCGTCCATTGAGACGGTAGTCGTAGCGAAAGGTGACGGTACCGGTAGGCGATACCGTCACGTACATACCGTCGCGGTCGAAAGCCTTGTACAGCTTGGACTTGGGCTTGAGATTGCGCAGTTTTGTATCAGTAAGCATCGAGGTTTTTACTCCTGTTCATGACGGCTTTTACCGTCAAGGGTCAGGAGACCTGCTGATGCCGGGAAAGCCGCACAGGGCAAGCTTTCCCAAGGAGCGATTTACCGTCAAAGACCGGTTTTGACCGGATAGTAAACAGAACGGTCTCAATCCGACCGCTGTTTACTACCGTCACCGCTACCGCCAATCCGTTCTGCTAATCGGCGATAGGCCTCGATAACCATTGCAACGAATTTCCTTTTAAATCAACACGTTACAATTTGCTATCGATACATCTCAATGAGCCCAGAAGGACCCGACTTCACTCCCACTCGATAGTCGCAGGAGGCTTGCTCGACACGTCATAGGTAACGCGGGAGATGCCTTCGATTTCGTTGATGATGCGGCCGCTGACGGTCTCCAGCAGCTCGTAGGGCAGGTGCGCCCAGCGAGCGGTCATGAAGTCCACGGTTTCCACGGCGCGCAGGGCAACGACCCAGGCGTAGCGACGGCCATCACCGACGACACCGACCGACTTCACCGGCTGGAACACCACGAACGCCTGGCTGGTCTTGTGGTACCAGTCGGCCTTGCGCAGCTCTTCGATGAAGATGTGGTCGGCGCGGCGCAGGATGTCGGCGTATTCCTTCTTCACTTCGCCGAGGATGCGCACGCCCAGGCCCGGGCCCGGGAACGGGTGGCGGTAGACCATGTCGTAGGGCAGGCCCAGCTCCAGGCCGATCTTGCGTACTTCGTCCTTGAACAACTCACGCAGCGGCTCGACCAGCTTGAGGTTCATCTCCTCCGGCAGGCCACCGACGTTGTGGTGGCTCTTGATCACGTGGGCCTTGCCGCTCTTGGCGCCAGCGGACTCGATCACGTCCGGGTAGATGGTGCCCTGGGCGAGGAACTGGATGTTGTCCAGCTTGCTGGCTTCGGCATCGAACACGTCGATGAAGGTGCGACCGATGATCTTGCGCTTCTTCTCCGGGTCGGCTTCGCCGGCCAGGTTGGAGAGGAACTGCTCTTCGGCGTTGGCGCGGATCACCTTGACGCCCATGTTCTCGGCGAACATGGCCATCACCTGATCACCTTCGTGCAGGCGCAGCAGGCCGTTGTCGACGAATACGCAAGTCAGTTGGTCGCCGATGGCCTTGTGCAGCAGCGCTGCGACAACCGAGGAATCCACACCGCCGGACAGGCCGAGCAGCACGTTGGCGTCGCCGACCTGGGCACGCACCGCAGCGATGGCATCTTCGACGATATTGGCCGGCGTCCACAGGGCTTCGCAGCCCGCGATCTCCAGCACGAAGCGCGAGAGGATGCGACCACCCTGCTTGGTGTGGGTCACTTCCGGGTGGAACTGCACGCCGTAGTAGTGGCGAGTGTCGTCGCACATGGCGGCGATCGGGCAGCTCGGGGTGCTGGCCAGGATATGGAAACCTTCCGGCAGGCGGGTGACCTTGTCGCCGTGACTCATCCACACGTCCAGGCCCAGCACACCGTCAGCGTCGACATGGTCTTCGATGCCGGCCAGCAGTTGGCTCTTGCCGACCACGTCGACACGGGCGTAACCGAACTCACGCAGATCGGAACCTTCCACCTTGCCACCGAGCTGCTCGGCCATGGTCTGCATGCCGTAGCAGATGCCCAGCACCGGCACATTCAGGTCGAACACCGCTTGCGGTGCGCGCGGACTATTGGCTTCGTGCACCGACTCCGGGCCGCCGGCGAGGATGATGCCGCGCGGGGCGAAGGCACGGATGTCCTCGTCGCTCATGTCCCAGGGGTGCAGTTCGCAATAGACGCCGATCTCGCGCACACGGCGGGCGATCAGTTGGGTGTACTGGGAACCGAAGTCCAGAATGAGGATGCGGTGGGCGTGAATGTCGTGGGCCATGGCCGTCTCTCGTAGGTGTTCACAAATGACACGGGGCTGATCGAACAGCCCCGTTATTCATAACATTGCGGCGAATCAACCAACTCTGTAGTTGGGCGCCTCTTTGGTGATCTGCACATCGTGGACGTGCGACTCAGCCATGCCGGCGCCGGTGATGCGCACGAACTCGGGCTTGGTGCGCATTTCCTCGACGGTGGCGCAACCGGTGTAGCCCATGGAGGCACGCAGGCCACCCATCAGTTGATGAACGATGGCACTCATCGCGCCCTTGTAGGGAACGCGGCCTTCGATACCTTCCGGCACCAGCTTCTCGGCACCGGCCGAGGAGTCCTGGAAGTAACGGTCGCTCGAACCTTGCGCCTGCGCCATGGCACCCAGCGAACCCATGCCACGGTATGCCTTGTAGGAGCGACCCTGGAACAGTTCGACCTCGCCCGGAGCCTCTTCGGTACCAGCCAGCATGGAGCCGATCATCACGGCGGAAGCACCAGCGACGATGGCCTTGGACAGGTCACCGGAGAAGCGGATACCACCATCGGCGATCAGCGGCACACCGGTGCCAGCCAGCGCGGCGGCTACGTTGGCCACGGCGCTGATCTGCGGCACGCCAACGCCGGCAACGATACGGGTGGTGCAGATCGAGCCTGGGCCGATACCAACCTTGACGCCATCGGCGCCGGCTTCGACCAGTGCCTTGGCCGCTGCACCAGTGGCGATGTTGCCACCGATCACCTGAACCTCCGGGAAGGTCTCCTTGACCCAGCGTACGCGGTCGATCACGCCTTTGGAGTGGCCGTGCGCGGTGTCGACGATGATCACATCGACGCCTGCATTGACCAGAGCAGCCACACGGTCACCGGTGTCGGCACCGGTGCCGACGGCAGCGCCAACGCGCAGACGACCTTGATCGTCCTTGCTGGCCAGCGGGTAGGCCTTGGCTTTCTCGATGTCCTTGACGGTCATCATGCCCTTGAGGGTGAAGGCGTCGTCGACGATCAGTACCTTCTCGATGCGGTGCTTGTGCAACAGCTCACGTACGGTTTCCTTGTCGGCGCCTTCCTTGACCGTGACCAGGCGCTCTTTCGGCGTCATCACGTCACGCACCAGGGCGTCCAGGCGATTCTCGAAACGCACGTCACGGGAGGTCACGATGCCCACCAGGTCGCCGTTGGACAGCACCGGTACACCGGAGATGTTGTGCAGGCGGGTCAGTTCGAAGAGGTCACGCACGGTGGCATCAGCCTCGATGGTGATCGGGTCCTTGACCACACCAGCCTCGAACTTCTTGACCTTGCGCACTTCGGCAGCCTGCTGCTCGATGGTCATGTTCTTGTGGATGATGCCGATGCCGCCTTCCTGGGCCATGGCGATGGCCAGGCGCGCTTCGGTGACGGTGTCCATGGCAGCGGACAGCAGCGGGATGTTCAGTTCGATGCCGCGGGTCAGGCGGGTCTTCAGGCTGACGTCCTTGGGCAGCACCTCGGAATAACCGGGGATGAGCAGGACGTCGTCGAAAGTGAGTGCTTCTTGGCTGATGCGCAGCATGGAGGGCTCCCGAGCGGGAAAATAAGAAGCGCGGCATTATACCCAGCGAGCTCATTTCACTCAATGCAAAGTGTGTCTCTAGGCAGCCATACCTCGAAACACATAAAATAATGATTCTCAAAAACTCTTGCACTTGAGTGCCAAATGAAATTCAACCGCTTTTCCTTGAGTGGCCAAGGCGCCGCCCTTCTCACTTTTTGCCTGCTTCCAGCGGGCCATCTGCTGGCCCAGGAGCTGGAGCTGCCCAGCCAGGAAGTCGTCGCGGCGCCCGTGGCTGGCGAGAATGGCTACCAGGCCAAGCGCGCCAGTACGGCGAGCAAATCTTCAGTGGCACTCAAGGATGAAGCCCAGTCGGTACAGGTGGTAACGCCACAGACCATCGAGGATTTTCAGGTCAGATCGCTGGATGATGCGATGAAGTTCGTCAGTGGTGTCAGCCAGAGCAACACCCTGGCTGGCACGCAGGATGGCTTCGTCAAACGCGGTTTTGGTAGCAACGCCGATGGCTCCATCCTGCGCGACGGCATTCGATCCAGCCTGTCGCGCAACTTCAGCGCCACCACCGAGCGCGTGGAAGTGCTCAAAGGGCCGGCCTCGCTGCTATATGGCGCGCTGGAGCCGGGCGGCCTGATCAACGTCATCAGCAAGAAACCACAGTATCAGTGGAATACGCGACTGAACGCAGACAGCTCCAGCTTCGGCGGTGGCAGCCTGGCAGTCGACGTTACCGGCCCCATTGCCGACAGCGGCCTGGCCTTCCGCCTGGTTGCCGAGCGCCAGCACGAAGACTACTGGCGCAACTTCGGCGAAGAAGAACACAGCTTGATCGCCCCCTCACTTAGCTGGGAAGGCGAACGCCTGCGCCTCAACATCGCCTATGAATACAAGGAGTACAGCAGCCCGGTGGATCGCGGCACGGTGATCATCAACGGCAAGCCGGCCAAGGTGTCCTACAACGACCGCTTCGGTGAAAGCTGGTCGAAGGCCGAAGGCATCGACGAACTGCTCACCGCCACCGCCGAATATCAGCTGAGCGACGACTGGTCGACCCGCCTCACCTATGGCTGGAACAACGAGCGCTACGACTATGCCGAAGCTCGCCCCAACGCGCTGAATGCCACTACAGGCGCGCTCAGCCGCCGTTCTGACGGTAGTGAGCATGACAACCAAACCCAATATCTGGCCTGGGACTGGATCGGCAACGCCAGCCTTTTTAGCCAACGACATGATCTGCTGATAGGCGCAGATACAGAGCGCGTCGACAATTTCCGTGGCGATACCTGGCGCGGCCCAGCAGTGGGTGGCTTCAACATCTACAACCCGATATACGGCAATCTCGCGGCGCCTTCGTTACTTAATCCGGCGCAAAGTGATCGCAGCGACGAGCTGCACTCACGCTCGATCTACGCGAAGGACAACTGGCATCTAAACGACCAGTGGATCGTGGTGCTTGGCGGTCGCTACCAGCGTTTCGAGCAACTCGTGGAACAAGGCCGCGGCGCAACCTATACCCGCACCACCGACCGTACCGATACCACCTTCCTGCCCTTCGGCGGCCTGGTATTCCAGCTGAGCGACCAGGTGGCGTTCTATGGCAACTACAGCCGCTCTTTCGTGCCCAATGCCTCGGATACCAATACTGGCCAGGCATTCGACCCCGAAGAAGGCCGCAGCTACGAGCTGGGGGTGAAACTCGATCTGCCTCAAGGCATCGGTGCCAGCCTGGCGCTGTTCGATATCGAGAAGAAAAACGTCGTGGTCACCAACAATTCCGTATCGGAAGCAGCAGGCAAAGTCGGCTCGCGCGGCGTGGAACTGGATATCAGCGGCCGCCTGAGCGAGCACTGGGAGCTGCTTGGCAGCTATGCCTACACCGATACGGAAATCCTCGATGACCCGAGCAACGAAGGCAACGAGCTGGTCAACGCCGCACGCAATGTCGGCAGTCTCTACCTCGTCCATCACCTGCATTTACCCCAGGAGCTGGGTCAGTGGAAACTGGGTGGTGGCGCCCGCTATGTCGGCGAGCGTGCTGGCGACAACGCCAACACATTCTGGCTGGATAGCTACACCGTGGCCGATGCCTTCGTCACTTGGGACAGCCAATTGCTTGGAGAGAAGACGCGCCTGCAACTGAACGTACGTAACCTGTTCAACGAGCGCTACTACCCCTCCAGCGGCGGCAATCTACGCGTTGCTGTGGGCGAACCGCGCGAGCTGCGCATGTCGGCCAGTGTCGAGTTCTAAAAAGCCTTTGTAGGAGCGGCTTCAGCCGCGAAGGGATTCGAGAACATCGCGGCTAAAGCCCCTCCCACAATCGGCTGAAAACCGCTCAAGCCGGATCGTCCACCCGCACCTGGCTCACCGCAAAGCCCAGGCGTTCGCCGAATTCTTCGACGAACGCCGGGCGCAGGCCGGCTTCAGCCCAGCCGTTGAAGATGAAGCCCAGGTTGGAAAAGCCGCACGGCTGCAGGAACAGGAAACCGTTGATGTCATCTTCATGCCCGCATTCCGGGCAGGTGAAGTTGTCGGTCTCCCCTGGCCACCACACCTCCAGGCTGTCGAACAGCGGCACGCCCACTTCCCTGCGGCATTCGGCGCAGCCCGCCTCTTCGAGAAAGCTGCGCGTCGGTACATAGATGCAGCGGTGGGTGATGATCTCCAGACCGTTGTGTGCCAGGCCATAAGGCAGCAAATCGGGACGCTGGGCGATACGCCGCGCGCCTGGCCCGATAGCGTAGGCCATACCGTTGCCACCCTGGCCGCAGGTGGTCGGCAATGCCTCGACGATTTCCCGTTTGACCAGCCAGCGCAGCATGGCCTGGGCCTTTTGCTCGTGGGCAGGAAGCGTGGATATATGTGGGACGAGGATCAGTTGCGCGGTCATGGTGTTCGAACGGCTGGCAAGGAAAGGGCGGCAGCTTAGGCGCTACCGCCGGCAAATCAAGCCCCGCGACAGATCACAGCAGCTTGCTGCGCTTCACGACGGGCCACCCAGCGAGCACGCAGCACGTCGTAGATCCAGTTGAACGCCATGGTGTACGGCAGGAAGAACAGGATCAGCACGATGTCCAACAGCAGCGCCTCGAGCAGACCGATCGACAACCACCAGGCCGCCAGCGGTACCAGCACGACGATCAAGCCCACCTCGAACAGCAGCGCATGGCTGACCCGCGCTCGAAAACCGCGCTCGAAGCCCAGTCGATTCTGTGCGCGGTCGAAGAGGTAGTTGAACAGCATGTTCCACAACATCGCCACGGTGGAGAACATCAGAGTCAGCACACCCAGGTGCAGCAGTGGTTTATCCATGAACCAGGCCATGGTCGGCGCGCAGATGAGCACGGCGATGGTCTCGAAGGCCAGGGCGTGACCAATGCGCTCACGCAGGGAGCGCGGCAGGGGCTGAGTCATGAAACGAACCTCGTGATAAGTGACAACGAGCGCTATGATCATCGGAATATCAGCCAATCCAAAGGCAGCTGCCATCGGCAAAACCGATATGAATATTTCCCCCGATTCACTCCAGGCCTTCGCTCAGGCCGCCAACTGCGGATCGCTCAGCGCCGCAGCGCGGCGTCTGGGCAAAAGCCAGTCGACCATCAGCGAGGCCGTCGCGCGCCTGGAAATCGACCTGGGCGTGGCACTGTTCGAACGCGGCCCACGCAAACTGCAGCTGACCGAAGCCGGTGCCAGCCTGTTGGCCCATGCAGAAGAAGTCCTCTGCGCCAGCGACCGCCTGGCGCGACACGCCGCCGGCTTGGCCAAAGGCCAGGAGGCGCGACTGACTCTGGCGTTGTCCGACGCCTACCAGCCGAAACAATACGAAGTTCGCCTGCAGGAACTGGATCAGCGCTTCCCCGATCTGCAGTTCGAAAGCCTGATTGCCGAGCAGGCCGATGTGCTCGACCTGATCACCCAGGGCCGCGCTCAGCTGGGACTGCTCGCCGCGCAAGCGGCCTATCCACCGCATATCGCCCACGCCCGCCTGGAAATGAGCAGCGAGTTCGGTCTGTTCGTCGCCAAGGATCACCCCCTGGGCAAGCTGCCACGAGTGCGTCAGGACGACTTGTCGCGCTGGCGTCTGCTGCGCCTGAGCAGCGTCGCCCATGACGATGCGAACACGGACGAGTTGCCCGGCAGCGGCGGCCGCTGCTGGGCCGCGCCGGACTACCTGATGCTGCTGGAAATGGCCAGACTGGGTTTCGGCTGGGCCGAACTGCCGCGGCAACTGGTCGATGCCTACGGCTTTGGTGGCCTGCATGAACTGCCCTGCAGTGGCTGGCCACGGCGGGTGACGGTGGACGCCATCTGGTCGCGCCAGCGCGAACTCGGTCCGGTCGCGGCCTGGTTGCTCGACCGCCTGCTGCAAGACGCCTGATGAAGGTCGCGCCAACGTCGCTCTCGACTTATCATGCCGCCCCATGATCAATGACCCTTTTTCCCGCCTGAACCTCGACCGCGAGGTGCTCAGTGTCAGCCAGCTCAACAACCGCGCCCGCCTGCTGCTGGAGGACGTGTTCGCCGGTATCTGGGTCGAGGGGGAAATCTCCAACCTCGCCCGCCCGGCCTCCGGCCACATCTACTTCACCCTGAAGGACAGCCAGGCTCAGGTGCGTTGCGCGCTGTTCCGACAGAACGCTGCGCGCGTACGCCAGGCGCTGCGTGATGGCCTGGCAGTGAAGGTGCGCGGCAAGGTCTCGCTGTTCGAAGGGCGTGGCGACTACCAGCTGATTCTCGACGCCGTGGAACCAGCGGGCGACGGCGCCCTGCGCCTGGCCTTCGAGGCACTAAAGGAAAAGCTCGGCGCCGAAGGTCTGTTCTCTACCGAACGCAAGATCGCCCTGCCCGCCCATCCCAAGCGCATCGGTATCGTCACCTCGCCTACCGGCGCGGTGATCCGCGACATCATCAGCGTGTTTCGTCGCCGCGCGCCGCAGGTGGAGCTGAACCTGATCCCCACCGCCGTACAGGGCCGTGAGGCCACCGCGCAGATCGTCCGGGCCCTGCAACGCGCCGACGCACAGGGTTTCGACGCACTGATCCTGGCCCGTGGTGGTGGCTCACTGGAAGACCTGTGGTGCTTCAACGAGGAAGCCGTGGCCCGCGCCGTGGCGGCCTGCGTGACGCCCATCGTCAGCGCCGTGGGACACGAGACGGATGTATCCATCGCCGACTTCGTCGCCGATGTGCGCGCCCCGACACCCTCGGCCGCTGCCGAACTGCTGGCACCGGACAGCAGCGAACTGGTGCAGCGCCTGCACAATCTGCAGCGCCGCCTGGTCCTGCAGATGCAGGCCCGCCTGGCTCGCGAACGCCTACGCCTGGAAGGAACGAGCCGACGCCTGCGCCATCCCGGTGAGCGCCTGCGCCAACAAGCCCAGCGCCTGGACGATCTGGACATGCGCCTGCGCCGTGCCTTCAACCAGCAACTGGCCAATCAGCGCGAGCGTCTGGCCCGTCTCGACGCTCGCCTCGCCGCACAGCATCCAGGGCGTAACCTGGCCCTGTTGCGCCAGCGCCTGGATGGCCTGGCCACACGGCTTCCACGCGCCATGCAAAGCCAATTGCGCAGCCAGCGCCAGCAACTGGGTGCACTGGCCGCGCAACTGCAGATCGTCAGCCCGCTGGCCACCCTCGGTCGCGGCTACAGCATCCTCCTCGACGAACGCGGCCAGGCCGTGCGCCGCGCCGCGCAGACCCAGCCCGGCCAGCGCCTCAAGGCTCGCCTTGGCGAAGGCGAACTGGACGTGCGCGTCGAAGACAACCACATACAACCGGCGACCTTGTCGCTATTGGATTGACTGAACATGCCTGCCCTTGCCCGTTTATTCATCACCGAGAAGCTTCGCGGGCAGAGCCCGCTCCTACACAAGCTGTGCCTGTTCGTCCTGGCTCTGTGTCTGGCCCTGCCCGCCCACGCCGAAGGCTTTATCACCCGCCTGCTGAACAAGCCGGTGCCGGGCGGTGTGGCGGTGATCGATCTGGGTAACCCGGCGCAGGCGCCCAAGGTGCGCTATCAGGGCAAGCCGGTGCTGACCGTGCATGAGGACAGCAAGCGCTGGATCGCCATCGTCGGCATTCCACTCAGCGTCAAACCGGGCACTCAGCAGATAGAGGTCGAGGGCGGCCAGAAGCTGAGTTTCCAGGTCGGTGCTAAGCACTACGCCGAGCAGCGCATCACAATCAAGAACCAGCAGCAGGTCACCCCCAACGCCGCCAACCTCAAACGCATCGAACGCGAACTGGCCGAGCAGACCCGCGCCTACCAGCAGTTCAGCGCACGCCAGCCGAGCAACCTGATGTTCGACAGACCAGTCAACGGCCCGCTGTCCAGTCCGTTCGGCTTGCGTCGTTTCTTCAACGGCGAAGAGCGCAACCCGCACTCGGGTCTGGACTTCGCCGCCAACCGCGGCACACCGATCAAGGCGCCAGCCGCCGGCAAGGTGATCCTCATCGGTGACTACTTCTTCAATGGCAAGACAGTGTTTCTCGATCACGGCCAGGGCCTGATCAGCATGTTCTGCCACCTGTCCGAGATCGACGTGAAGCTTGGCGACGAAATCGCCCGAGGTGGCCATGTCGGCAAGGTCGGAGCCACCGGACGCGCCACCGGCCCGCACCTGCACTGGAACGTCAGCCTCAACGACGCTCGGGTCGACCCGGCAATCTTCATCGGCGCGTTCAAGCCCTGAAAATACATAGCCTGCAATAGCAGCCGTTTGGGTTAACCGAACATTTTTGCTAGGGTACGGCGGCTCTGATGGCCGGCCCTGTAGCGCCGGCCCTCCCTCCTGCCTGCTTCGGAGCCGGAAATGCCGAATGAGCTCAACACCTGGATGGACTGGCTGAACACTCAGCCAGAACTGCTCACCCTCACCGCCACCCTCGCCCTGATCGTCGCCGCCTGGCTGTCGAACTGGGTAGTCAAACGCATCCTGGTCCGCGCCATCTACCGCCTGGTCGGCGCGACCGCCCTGGGCCGCCATGGCCAGATCAAGGAAAGCGGCATCATCAAGCGCCTGTCCAACATCGTGCCGGCGCTGGTGCTGTCCAGCGGCGTGGTTTTGGTGCCGGGCATGCCCGCTGCCGTGGTGGAAGTGACGCGCAACGTCTGCGGCGCCTTCGTGGTGCTGACCATCGCCATGGCCATTGGCGCGTTGCTGGATATCCTCAACACCCTTTACCAGCGTCGCCCCAACGCGCACCTGAAGCCGATCAAGGGCTACTTGCAGGTGATCAAGATCGCCATCTTCGCCATCGCCGCAATCTTGATGGTAGCGGCGCTGATTGATCGCTCGCCGCTGATCCTGCTGTCCGGCCTCGGCGCCATGGCCGCCGTGCTGATGTTGATCTTCCAGGACACCCTGCTGTCGCTGGTGGCCAGCGTGCAGATTTCCTCCAGCGACATCATCCGCGTCGGTGACTGGGTGGAAATGCCCCAGCTGAACGCTGACGGCGACGTGATCGATATCGCCCTGCACACGGTCAAGGTGCAGAACTGGGACAAGACCATCACCACCATCCCGACCAAGCGCTTCATCACCGACCCGTTCAAGAATTGGCGCGGCATGCAGGAGTCGGGTGGGCGTCGGATCAAACGTGCGCTGTTTCTGGATCAGACCAGTGTACATTTCCTCAGCGACGAGGAGATCGCACGGCTGCGCCGCTTCATGCTTCTGGATGAGTACCTCGATCGCAAGGACCAGGAACTGCAGGACTGGAACGCCAAGCTGGCCGAGCACGGCAAGGAAGCGGTGAACACCCGGCGCATCACCAACATCGGCAGCTTCCGTGCCTACGTCGAGCACTACTTGCGGCACAACCCGAACATCCACCAGAACATGACCCTGCTGGTGCGCCAGCTCAGCCCGACTGCCGACGGCCTGCCGCTGGAAATCTACTGCTTCACCAACACCATCGCCTGGAATGCCTATGAAGGTATCCAGTCGGACATCTTCGACCACCTGCTGGCCATCCTCCCCGAGTTCGGCCTGCGCGTGTTCCAGCATCCGAGCGGTGCGGACATGCGCGAACTGCGGCCAGCCATCGTCGAACAGCACGGGGCGGCTCAATGAAACGCTAGTGGTGCGTCCCTGAACGACGTGTTACAGAGCCTTTGCCCCAAAATCGGTCGGAGCTTGCCATGATTACCCTGCATCACCTGAACAACTCGCGCTCGCAACGCATCCTCTGGATGCTCGAAGAGATTGGTATCGACTACCAGATCAAGCACTACCAGCGCGACCCGCAGACTATGCTCGCCCCTGCCGAGCTGCGCCAGGTGCATCCTCTGGGCAAGTCGCCGCTGATCACCGACGGCGAACTGACCCTGGCCGAATCCGGCGCCATCATCGAATACCTGGCCGAGCGCTATGGCGATTGGTTGCTGCCTGCCGCCGGCAGCCCGGAACGCCTGCGCTACCGCTACTGGTTGCATTACGCCGAAGGCTCGGCGATGCCACCACTGTTGCTCAAGCTGGTCTTCGACAAGCTGCGCAGCGCGCCAATGCCGTTCTTTATCAAACCCATCGCCAGAGGCATCGCGAACAAGGTCAGTCAGGCGTTCATCTCGCCGCAGTTGAAGCTGCATTTCGACTACCTGGAGAGCCAACTGAGCGAGCACGACTGGTTTGCCGGTGATGCCTTCAGCGCTGCCGATATTCAGCTCAGCTTCCCGCTTGAAGCAGCTGCCGCCCGTGGAGTGCTAACCAACCACCCGCGTCTGAGCGATTTTCTGCAACGCATTCATGCCAGGCCGGCTTATCGCCGAGCCCTTGAAAAAGGTGGCGCATATGACTACGCCGATTGAAGGCTGACTATAAGAGGTGCAGGGGCGAGCCGCCGCAAGCCCCCACAAACACGATTCGCCGAAAACGCACCTTTCAAAGCAATAAAATCCGCCAGCAAACGCTATCCAGCAATAAATCGGCGTTTTTTAAGCAAGCATTGCCATATCCACCTGCTATGGATAGGGTGCCCACATGAAAAACATCTTTCTCGTCCGCCAGCTCGCATGCCTGCGACTGGTCAGCCCGCGACTGCGAAGCCCCGCCTGAAACCCCGTTTCATGGCCGCCCGGCCTCGTGTTCGACTCCCATTTCGCAGGACCCTCTCATGACCATGCTCAAAGACCCGTCGCAGAAGTACCGTCCGTTCACCCAGATTCAGATTCCGGACCGCACCTGGCCGGACAAGATCATCGACAAGGCGCCGATCTGGCTGTCGACCGACCTGCGCGACGGCAACCAGTCGCTGATCGAGCCGATGGATGCCGAGAAGAAGATGCGCTTCTTCAAGTGCCTGGTGGCCGTGGGCCTGAAGGAAATCGAAGTGGGCTTCCCGTCCGCCTCTCAGACCGACTTCGACTTCGTCCGCGAGCTGATCGAAGGCGGCCACATCCCCGACGACGTCACCATCCAGGTGCTGACCCAGGCCCGTGACGACCTTATCGAGCGCACCTTCGAGTCGCTGAAAGGCGCCAAAAAGGCCATCGTCCATTACTACAACGCCTGCGCACCGAGCTTCCGCAAGATCGTCTTCAACCAGGACAAGGCCGGCGTCAAAGCCATTGCCGTAGCCGCCGGCACCACCATCAAGCGCCTGGCCGATGCCGCGCCGGAAACCCAGTGGGGCTTCGAGTATTCGCCGGAAGTGTTCAGCAGCACCGAGATCGATTTTGCCGTCGAGGTGTGCAACGCGGTGATCGGTGTGTTCCAGCCGACCCCGGCGAACAAGTTGATCCTCAACCTGCCCGCCACCATCGAGTGCGCCACGCCGAACAACTACGCCGACCAGATCGAGTGGTTCGGTCGTCACGTCGACCGCCGCGACAGCGTGCTGATCAGCGTGCACACCCACAATGACCGTGGCACTGGCGTCGCAGCCTCGGAGCTGGCCGTCATGGCTGGCGCCGACCGCGTCGAAGGCTGCCTGTTCGGTAACGGCGAGCGCACCGGCAACGTCTGCCTGGTGACCCTGGCGCTGAACCTCTACACCCAGGGCGTAGACCCTGAGCTGGACTTCTCCGACATCGACGCCGTGCGCAAGGTGGTCGAGGACTGCAACCAGATCCCGGTGCACCCGCGCCATCCGTACGTCGGCGATCTGGTGCACACCGCCTTCTCCGGCTCGCACCAGGACGCCATCCGCAAGGGCTTCGCCCAGCAGAAGCAAGATGCCCTCTGGGAAGTGCCCTACCTGCCGATCGACCCGGCCGACATCGGCCGCGACTACGAGGCGGTGATCCGCGTGAACAGCCAGTCGGGCAAGGGCGGTATCACCTTCCTGCTCGAGCAGGAGTACGGCATCAGCCTGCCGCGGCGCATGCAGATCGAGTTCAGCCAGGTAGTACAGCGCGAAACCGATCGCCTCGGTCTGGAAATGACAGCCGCGCAGATCCATCAGTTGCTCGAAACCGAATACCTGCAAGCGCGCAGCCCCTACACCCTTAAAGGGCATCGTCTGCAGGAAGAGAATGGCACCAGCGCGGTGGATATCGAGGTTATCGAGGGCGCTGAAAAACACCACTGGCGCGGCATCGGCAAGGGCCCACTGGAAGCCCTGGCCGCAGCCCTGCCCGTCGCGGTGGAAGTCATGGACTACAGCGAGCACGCCATCGGCGCCGGCACCAATGCCAAGGCGGCTGCCTACATCGAGCTACGCGTCAACGGCGGTCGCGCCCTGCACGGCATCGGCATCGACGAGAACCTGACCACCGCGAGCTTCCGCGCCCTGTTCAGCGCGCTGAACCGAGCCCTGAGCCAGGCCGAGTCGCAAGCGGCCTGATGTCCTTAAGCGCCACTCACAAAAAACGCCGGGCAATGCCCGGCGTTTTTGTATGCGCAGCCCGGATGAAATCCGGAAAGGATATCGCAAACATCAGTAGCGTTTCGGGCATCCTGTAGGAGCGGCGCCCCGCCGCGAATACCGGCGGCGCTGGCTCGAAAAGCTTCGCCCCGAGGCGGGGCTCCTACGAAAAGCCGCTTTGCATGTACTTGTGTCCGTAGCTCGGATGAAATCCGGGCACATACACTCAGACATCGAAAATCATCAGCACCGCGAACATCAGCGCGGCCAGGCCGAGGGTGAACATCACACCGATACCCGCCGACCGCCAGTTGGACAGAAACGCACCACCGGCCTCTGCATGCTGCTTGAGATCGGCTTCCATGAGGCTCTTGGCAAACATGATCATAGCCATCAACTGTGCAATGGCGAACGGCATGGCGGGCACCTCCTCCGGCAAGACGAAAGCCAGGACCAAGGTAACCACCAGAAGCAAGACGGCAATACCCCAGACCATCGCCACTCGATCTGCCTTGCCGAGCAGTTGCAGGTTATGCGCCAGCAGCCAGGCGCCAGCCAGCGGCGTGCCGATGAAGGTCGCCAGGCCAACACCCGCGACGCTGTAGAGCGGCGACTGATTGGTGGTGGCCTGCTGCAGGTCGGCCTGCGGAGGCTGAAAGGGATTGCTCTGCTGTACGTCCATGTTCATGTAGCTTCTGATCAGTTCAAGGTGAAGGCATCGGCATCCAGGTGTGCGGGGAAGCGCTCGCGGTAGGCAGCCAGTGCCTCGCTCGACAGCCGGGCGCGGAACACACCATCACCATCGCCAGCCGCCAGCAGGGTCTCGCCCTGGAAATCCAGTACCTGAGAATCGCCAGTATATCCGTGGCCCTTACCGTCCTCGCCGACGCGGTTCACAGCCGCGACATAGCACAGGTTCTCGATGGCTCGCGCTGGCAGCAGGCGGTTCCAGTGCTGGCGACGCGCCCCCGGCCAATTGGCGGTATACAGCAGCAGATCGGTGCCACCCGCATCGCGACTCCAGACCGGGAAGCGCAGGTCGTAGCAGATCAGCGGGCGCACGCGCCAGCCCTTGAGCTCCAGCACGACCTGCTCGCTACCGGCGCGGTAATGCTTGTGCTCACCGGCCATGCGAAACAGATGACGCTTGTCGTAATGCCCCCATGAACCGTCCGGGCGCGCCCACAGCAGGCGATTGCGGTAGCTGCCGTCGGCCGCCTGGATGATCAGGCTGCCGCAGATCACCGCATCGATACGCTGCGCCTGCTCGCGCAGCCAGACGCTGCTGGGGCCATTCTCGGGCTCGGCCAGCTCGGCCGACTCCATGGAAAAACCTGTGCTGAACATCTCCGGCAGGATCACCAGATCAGCGCCATGCGCCTGCTCCAGCAATGCCTGAAAGTGTTCACGGTTGGCCGCCGGATCATGCCAGGCCAGGGTGGTCTGGATCAGAGCCAGTTCGAGATCGGGTTTGCTGCTCATCGGGGCACCTCGTTCGCCGTAGGGCGGGTGAAACCCGCCAACTCCTTACAGGCAGGTTACACCCGCCCTACTCTCACACCGCACAGAGTTTCTCGGCGGCCTGGCGCAGGGTTTCTTCACGCTTGGCGAAGCAGAAGCGCACCAGGCGCATATCCTCGGGCGCCGACTGGTAGAACACCGACACCGGGATCGCCGCCACGCCGTGCTCACGCGTCAGCCACTCGGCCATGGCCACGTCGTCCAGATCGGGGCGAATGGCCGAATAGTCGGCCAACTGGAAATAGGTACCCGGAGCGCGGGTGAAGGTGAAGCGCGAGCCAGCCAGCAGATCGCAGAACAGGTCGCGCCTGGCCTGGTAAAAAGCCGGCAGCTCCTCGACATGCTCGGGGTGCGCGGCCATGAAGTCGGCCAGTGCGAACTGCAGCGGCGTCACGCCGCAGAAATTGACGTACTGATGGATCTTGCGTAGTTCCGCGGTCAGTGCCGGCGGCGCCACCACGTAGCCAGTCTTCCAGCCAGTCACGTGATAAGTCTTGCCGAAAGAGCTGACCACAAAGGCGCGCTGATACAGCTCGTCGTGGGCCAGCACGCTGGCATGGCGGGCGCCGTCGTAGATCAGGTGCTCATAGACCTCGTCGCTGATCACATGGATATCGCGGCCACGAATCAGCTCGGCCAGCTTGTCCAGGTCGGCACGGGTCAGCAGCGCACCACTGGGGTTGTGCGGGGAGTTGAGGAAGATCAGCCGGGTGCGCGGGCTGATGGCATCACTCAGGCGCTGCCAGTCCACGGCGAAATCCGGCAATGCCAGCGGCACATGCACACAGCGCCCGCCGGCCAGCTCCACCGACGGCTCGTAGCTGTCGTAACAAGGGTCGAGGACGATGGCTTCATCACCCGGACGGATCAGCGCCTGTACCGCGCAAAAGATCGCCTCGGTGGCGCCGGGGGTGATGGTGATCTCGCTGTCGGCATCACGCTGCACGCCATAGCTGCGGGCGATCTTCGCCGCCACCTGCTGGCGCAGACTGGGCAACCCGGTCATCGGCGAATACTGGTTGCGCCCTTCCATGACGTGGCGCGCCACGGCTTCGCGCAACTCCTGCGGCCCATCGAAATCTGGGAAACCCTGGGACAGATTGATCGCGCCAGTCTCCAGAGCGAGCTGGGACATCCGCGTGAAGATGGTGGTGCCGACGTTGGGCAGTTTGCTGACGAGCATCGCGACTTCCTACGAAGAACTAGGCAAGCCGCGAGGATAGCCGAAGGGCGCCATAGGCGGCACCCGCAGTGCTTATGAAAAAGAGCTGGAAGCTTATGCCGTGCACGCCGAGCGTTCTCCGGCGTGCACGCTTCTGCAGAGCTTACTTGCGCTTGTCCTTGCGCTTGTCCTTGCGCTTCTTCTCGGCCTTCTTGTGGTGGCTCATCAGGCGACGCTTCTTGTTCACCTGGCGGTCGGTGAGCTTGTTCTTGTTGCCCTCGTAGGGGTTCTCGCCACCCTTGTACTCGATGCGAATCGGCGTACCGACCAGTTTCAGCACACGGCGGAAGGTGTTTTCCAGGTAACGGGAGTAGGCGCGCGGTACGGCGTCGACCTGGTTACCGTGAATCACGATCAGCGGCGGGTTGGCACCGCCCAGGTGGGCATAGCGCAGCTTGATGCGGCGACCATTGACCAGAGGCGGCGCGTGGTCGCTGACGGCGTCTTCGAGAATCTGCGTCAGGCGGCTGGTCGGCCAGCGGGTGATGGCCGACTTGAACGAGGCCTGCACCGACTTGTACAGATGGCCGACGCCAGTACCGTGCAGGGCAGAGATGAAGTGGATATCGGCGAAGTCGACGAAGAACAGCCGGCGCTCCAGCTCGGTCTTCACGTAATCCTTCTGCCCCTGGTCCATGCCGTCCCACTTGTTCAGGGCGATGACCAGGGCGCGGCCGCTTTCCAGCACGAAGCCAAGCAGGTTGAGGTCGTGGTCGACCACGCCTTCGCGGGCATCCATGACGAACACCACGACGTTGGAGTCCTGAATGGCCTGCAGCGTCTTGACCACGGAGAACTTCTCCACGGCCTCGAAGATCTTGCCGCGACGGCGCACGCCGGCGGTGTCGATCAGGGTGTACTTCTCGTCGTCACGCTCGAACGGGATGTAGATGCTGTCGCGCGTGGTGCCAGCCTGGTCATAGACGATGACCCGCTCTTCGCCGAGCATACGGTTGACCAGGGTCGACTTGCCCACGTTGGGGCGGCCGATGATGGCCAGCTTGATGCCATCCTTCTCGCTCGGGCCGGGAATGCGCTTGGCCTCCTGGCCTTCCAGCACTTCTTCCTCTTCTTCGGCGCCCTCTTCCGGCTCACCAGCGTCCTTTGGGAAAGCGCCGAGAACCACTTCGAGCATCTGGGTGATGCCACGACCATGGGCACCGGCAATCGCCAGCGGTTCGCCAAGGCCCATGGGGCTGAACTCGGCGCGAGCCAGGTCGACGTCGAGGTTGTCGACCTTGTTCACCACCAGGAAGCTCTGCTTGTTACGACGGCGCAGGTGCTCGCCGATCATCTGGTCGGAGGCGGTCATGCCGGCGCGCGCGTCCACCAGGAACAGCACGGCATCGGCCTCTTCAATGGCCTGTAGCGATTGCTCGGCCATCTTCGCGTCGATGCCTTCTTCGTCACCGGAAATACCCCCGGTGTCGATCACGATGTAGGTGCGCCCCTGCCACTTCGCCTCGCCATACTGGCGGTCGCGGGTCAGACCGGACAGGTCGCCGACGATGGCGTCGCGGCTGCGGGTCAGGCGGTTGAAGAGTGTGGACTTGCCGACGTTCGGCCGGCCCACCAGGGCAATTACGGGAACCATCAGGCTCTCCACTTGAGTTAATTCAGAAAATGCAAAGGCCGCTGCACGGGCAGCGGCCGGAATCTGTTGCGCTGCTGCATCCAAGACTCAGGTCTGGATGCAGCATAGTCGGTTCATTTGATGGTCAGTGCCACCAACTTGCCGCTGTTGCCGTAGACGTACAGCCAATCCCCGACAACCAACGGCTGGGCACGCAGGCCATCGCTGTCGATGCGGGTACGACCGACGAAACGACCATCGACCTGGCTCAGCAGATGCAGATAGCCTTCCACATCGCCCACGGCCACGTAACTGGAGAACACCTGCGGTGCCGACAGCTGACGACGCGCCAGGGAGTCGTTGCTCCACAGAGCCGAAGCGCTACGCTCGTCGATACCTTCGACGGTGCCACTGGCATGGCTGACGTATACGTTACCGAAACCCTGAGCGACGCCTACCGAACTGGATGCCTCGCGTTGCCACAGCACACGACCAGACTCCAGATCCATGGCAGCGACACGGCCCTGATAGCTCACTGCGTAGACGGTGCCACCGGACAACAGCAAGCCGCCATCGATATCCACCACGCGCTCGAGTTCGGAACGACCTTGTGGTACGGCAACGCGCTGCTCCCAAACCGGCAGGCCGCGCTGGGCGTCGACCGCGACCACCTTGCCGCTGGACAGGCCAGCGACCACCAGACGGTTGGTCACCAGCGGAGCGCCAGTGCCGCGCAGGGTCAGTACGGCCGGGGTGTTCTCGACGATCCAGCGCTGGCTACCGGTGCTGGCATCGAAGGCGATCAGGCGATCGTCCTGGGTCTGCACCACGACGATATCGCCATTGGTCGCTGGTGCAGCCAGCACTTCGCTGGTCACGCGCGAGCGCCACTGTTCTTCACCGTCGCTGGAGTCGAGCGCGATCACTTCGCCCTTGAGCGTACCTACCAGTACCTGGCCGTAGCCCACGCCAATGGCGCCGGAAACCGGGATGTCGAGCTTCTTGCGCCAGATGACCTTGCCGCTGGTGCGGTCCATGGCCATCACCAGGCCTTCGACGTCGGCGGCGTAGATCACCTCGCCATCGATGGCCGGTACCAGCATATTGAAGGTTTCGCCCTGACCATCACCGACAGAACGGCTCCATTCGGTACGCAACTCGACTTCTTCGTCGAATTTGGTCAGTTCGGCGGGCGGCAGTTCCTTCTTGCTATTGCTGCTGCAACCCACGGCCAGAACGGCCAGAGCCAGCAGTGCGGCATTCTTCCAACGCATCACGTCACGCATCCCCTTTTGCCAGGTCGTCCAGCTTCATCTGCAGACCGCCAACAGCGGCGTCTTCGGCCAGCGCATCCTTGGCCTTCTGATAGGCGGCGTGCGCGTCATCGCTGCGACCCAGCTGTACCAGCAGGTCGCCCTTGAGTTCTTCACGGCTAGCGAGGAAAGCTTCCTCGACCTTGGCATCGAGCAGTTTCAACGCATCATCAGCCTTGTTCTGCGCGGCCAGCACACGGGCCAGGCGCTGACGTGCCAGCTCATTGAGCGTGGCGTCGGCAGGCTTGTCGAGCACGCGCTGTAGCGCTGCAGCGGCATCGTCGAGGCGGTCCGCCTCGACGGCGACCTTGGCGACGAAAAGGCTGCCGTACTGGGCGTAGTGGCTACCGCCAAACTCGCTGTCGAGCTTGCCGGCCAGTTCGGCAACCTTCGCGGCGTCGGGCTTGCCGGCCGGGTCCAGTGCGGTTTCCAGCAGTTGCTGGTAGATCACCGAGGCGCTCTGCGCCTGATTGACCTGATACTTCTGCCAGCCCTGCCAGCCGAATACGGCTACCAGCGCCAGTACGCCGCCGGCCAACAAAGGCTTGCCGTTGCGATCCCACCAATCCTTGAGTTGCGCGATCTGTTCGTCTTCGGTCTGCATGTCTAACCCCGTACTCCTAATCGAGAGCCTGCTCAGGCCTGCTGGCAGGCAGCCAGATGCTCAGCCAGAGCATCCCAGGCAACGCTTTGTTGTTCACTGTCGTCGCGCAGCGGCTTGCAACCTACCACGCGCCCTGCCAATTCGTCGTCCCCCAGAATCAGCGCATAGCGTGCACCGCTCTTGTCGGCCTTCTTGAACTGGCTCTTGAAGCTGCCGCCACCGCTATTGAGCAGCAGACGCAAACCCGGCAACTCGTCGCGCAGACGCTCGGTCAGCGTCAGCGCCGCCAGCTCCGCCGCCTCGCCAAAGGCGCAGACGTAGACATCGGCAGCGCGATTGAGCTCGGCCGGCAACAAGTCCAGGGTTTCCAGCAGCAGCACCAGGCGCTCGACACCCATGGCGAAGCCGACACCCGGCGTGGCTTTGCCACCCAGTTGTGCCACCAGGCCGTCGTAGCGACCACCGGCGCATACCGTGCCTTGAGCACCAAGCTTGTCGGTGACCCACTCGAACACGGTGCGGTTGTAGTAATCCAGACCGCGCACCAGTTTGTGGTTGATCTGATAGCGAATGCCAGCTGCATCCAGACGCGCCTTGACGCCCTCGAAATGCAGACGCGACTCCTCGTCGAGGTAGTCGCCCAAGGTCGGCGCACCGACCAGCACGGCCTGGGTCGCCTCGTTCTTGCTGTCGAGAATGCGCAGCGGATTGGTGGTCAGACGACGCTGGCTGTCCTCGTCGAGCTGGTCGAAGCGCTCCTGCAGGTAGGCCACCAGGGCGTCGCGATACGCAGCGCGCGCCTCGCTGGAACCCAGGCTGTTGAGCTGCAGGGTCACGGCATCGGCCAGGCCGAGTTTCTTCCACAGACGCCAGGTAAGCACGATCAGCTCGGCATCGACGTCAGGCCCCGGCAGGTTGAAGGCTTCCACACCCACCTGATGGAACTGGCGATAACGGCCTTTCTGCGGCTTCTCGTAGCGGAACATGGGGCCGGCGTACCACAACTTCTGCACCTGGCCGCCACCGGACAAACCATGCTCGAGCACGGCGCGCACGCAACCGGCGGTGCCTTCGGGGCGCAGAGTCAGGGATTCTTCGTTGCGGTCGAGGAAGGTGTACATCTCCTTGTCGACCACGTCGGTGCCCTCGCCGATGCCCCGGGCGAACAGCTCGGTGTACTCGACGATGGGCAAGCGGATTTCCTTGTAGCCGTAGCCGTCGAGCAGGCTGACCAAGGTGCTTTCCAGGTAACGCCAGGCAGGCGTCTGCTCCGGCAGAATATCGTTCATGCCACGGATGGCTTGCAGGGACTTGCTCAATTGTATTCCTTACGCACGGATCAGCCGCGCACAATCACGGCGGCATCAGCGGCGACCTTTTCGGCTGCCTTGTCGCGAATGAGCTTTTCCAGCTCGTCCACCAGGTTTTCGTTGGTCAGCTTCGAGGCCGGTTTGCCATCGATATAGACCAGATTGTTCGGGCTGCCGCCAGTGAGACCGATATGCGCCTCCTTGGCTTCGCCAGGGCCATTGACCACGCAGCCGATCACGGCCACGTCCAGCGGCACCAGCAGGTCCTCGACGCGGGCTTCCAGCTCGTTCATGGTCTTGACCACATCGAAGTTCTGCCGCGAGCAGCTCGGGCAGGCGATGAAGTTGATGCCACGCGAACGCAGACGCAAAGACTTGAGAATGTCGAAGCCAACCTTGATCTCTTCCACCGGGTCGGCGGCCAGCGAGATGCGGATGGTATCGCCAATCCCCTCGGCCAGCAGCATGCCCAGGCCGACTGCGGACTTCACGGTACCGGAGCGCAGGCCGCCGGCTTCAGTAATGCCCAGGTGCAGCGGTTGCTCGATCTGCTTGGCCAGCAGGCGATAGGCCTCGACGGCCATGAACACGTCGGAGGCCTTCACGCTGACCTTGAAATCGGGGAAGTTAAGGCGATCCAGGTGCTCGACATGGCGCAGCGCGGATTCCACCAGCGCCGCGGGAGTCGGCTCGCCGTACTTCTTCTGCAGATCCTTCTCCAGGGAACCGGCGTTGACGCCGATGCGGATCGGAATGCCCTTGTCACGAGCAGCCTCGACCACCGCCTTGACGCGATCCTCGCGGCCGATATTGCCGGGGTTGATGCGCAGGCAGTCGACACCCAGCTCTGCCACACGCAGAGCGATCTGGTAGTCGAAATGGATGTCAGCCACCAGTGGTACGCGCACCTGCTGTTTGATGCGGCCAAAGGCCTCGGCGGCTTCCATATCCGGCACGGAAACACGCACGATATCAGCGCCGGCATTTTCCAGGCGCTGGATCTGCGCCACGGTAGCAGCCACATCGTTGGTGTCGGTGTTGGTCATGCTCTGCACCGCGATCGGCGCATCGCCGCCCACCGGTACCGAGCCAACCCAGATCTTGCGCGACAGTCGGCGCTTGATCGGCGATTCGCAATGCATGCTTTACAACCCCAGTTTCAGGCGCGCGGTTTCGCCAGTCATGTGCGGCGCAACGTCAACGCTTTCGCCGTTGTAGGCCACCTGGGCACCACGGGCAAAACCCAGACGCAGTTCCAGCGGTGCCTTGCCAGCAAGTTCGATACGTTCACCGCTGCGTTTGAGTGCGCTTAGCAGGACCTTGCCATCAGCATCGGTAACCTGAGTCCAGCAATCGGCGGTGAACTGCACGTTGAGCACACCCTGCCCAGCAGAGGCGGCTACAGGCGTTGCAGGTTCGGCTGCAGGTGCAGCCGGAGCAGGAGCAGCCGGTGTATTCGATACAGGCGCAGCAGGAGCCTCTTGCACGCTTTCAGCGGTGCCGGTTTCGGCAGCAGGCTGTTCTGCGGTGCTGACAGCTTCTGGTGCTTCACCTGGCTCGACCGGCAGCAGCAGCGGGCTGCTCTGCTCGTTGCCCTGAGCGGCGATCACCGCCTGGTCTTCCGGCTCGGCAAGCGAGTGCACCTGAGTGGTACCGTCGGCGCCTTCCACCTCCACATGCTCGAGCCCCAGATCAGCCAAGCTGGCCACCGGGCGGCCCTGATCCTGCCACCAGAGAAAACCTGCACCGATCAACGCCAGCAACAACAGGAAGCTGACCAGACGCAGGATGCTCTGCGAATAGCGCACGGGCTCTTCGATACGTCCCAAGGCATGCACACTGCTACCAGAGGCATCTGTCCCGGTGAACTGATCGAACTCCATCACCAGCCGGTTCTGGTCCATTTCGAGAAGCTTGGCATAGGCGCGAATGTAACCACGGGCGAAGGTGGTACCCGGCAGTTTGTCGAAAGCACCGGCCTCGATCTGGGCAAGACGTTGAGGAGTCAGGTTGAGCTGAGTCGCCACCTCGGCGACGCTCCACCCTTTGATCTCCCGGGCCTGACGCAGACTTTCACCCGGATTGGTCGGCATCGGCTGTGTCACTTCGCTATGTGCCGCGTTCATTGTTGCCCCGAAACAAATTGCTGATATTCCTGAGAGGCCGGATACAGGCGACGCAACTGCAGGCCCAGACTGGCGGCCTTGTCACGATCCTCGAATACGTCGGCCAAACGTGCGCCGAGCAGCAGGCTGCGCGCATTCTGTGGTGCCATTTCGCTGTAGCTGTCGTAGTAACGACGCGCTGGCACGTACTCCTTGTCCTCATAGGACAGAACGGCCATTTCCAGCAATGCGCGTGGCTGACGACTACTCAGGCGCAAGGCGCGCTGGAAGTACTCTTTGGCCTGCTCACGCTGACCGAGCTGCAGAGCGGTCATGCCCAGATTCTCGAAAACCCGGGAACGCTCTGGATAGAGGTTGTCCTCTGCAGCTTTGAGATAGGTGCTCATGGCCTCCTGATAACGCTTCTGCTCAAACAGGAAACCACCATAGTTGTTTAGCAGACGGGCGTCCTTCGGGCGCTGGGACAGCGCTTTGCGAAAATGCTCATCGGCCAGCTTTGGCTCCATTTCCAGCTGGAAGGCCATAGCTAGCGCGGCATGCGCGTCTGCATTCGACGAATCGAGATCAAGTGCATTCTTCAGCGGCACCTTGGCGCGCTGCGTGTCGCCCTGCTGGATATAGGCAAGACCCAACTGAACATAGGCATCGCGTGCTTCGTCACGCCCCTTGGCCGTACGCATGGGGTCAATATTGCCCGTGGTGACGCAACCAGCGAGCAGACTGACAACGAGCAACAACAGCGCTGGGCGCAGGATCATAGGCATCCTCTCTTCAATTTCGATTGGCGGCAGCATGAGGCTCTTGCGCCTCGTTGCCCAGCTGGCGCACGGCGATGTAACGCTCGCTGCGCCGAGTACGGTCCATGACCTGGCCAACCAACTGGCCGCAAGCCGCATCGATATCGTCACCGCGGGTAGTACGTACCGTGACGTTATGGCCGGCCTTGTGCAACAGGTCCTGGAAGCGGCGAATGGCGTTATTGCTCGGCCGCTCGTACCCCGAGAAGGGGAAGGGATTAAACGGAATCAGGTTGATCTTGCAAGGTACATCGGCCAGAAGTGCGACCATCTGCTCAGCGTGCGCGGGCTGATCGTTGACACCTTTGAGCAGGGTGTACTCGATGGTCAGCACACGTTTCTCGCCAAGTTTGGAGATATAGCGCTTACAGGCGGCCAGAAGCATTTCCAGCGGGTACTTCTTGTTGATAGGCACCAGCTGATTGCGCAGCTCGTCGTTGGGTGCGTGCAACGACAGGGCCAGGGACACGTCGATGACCTCGGCCAGCTTGTCGATCATCGGCACCACGCCGGAGGTGGACAGGGTTACCTTGCGCTTGGAAATGCCGTAGCCAAGGTCGTCCATCATGATCTGCATGGCAGAGACGACGTTATCGAAGTTCAGCAGCGGCTCGCCCATGCCCATCATCACCACGTTGGTAATGGCGCGATCGACCTTCGCGGGAACGGTGCCAAAGGACTTGTTGGCGATCCACACCTGGCCGATGATCTCGGCGCTGGTCAGGTCGCTGTTGAAGCCTTGCTTGCCGGTGGAGCAGAAGCTGCAATCCAGGGCGCAACCAGCCTGCGACGACACACACAGCGTGCCACGGCCGTTCTGCGGGATGTACACGGTTTCCACGCAGCTACCCGACGCCACGCGCACCACCCACTTGCGCGTGCCATCGGCAGAAATGTTTTCGCTGACCACTTCCGGGCCGCGAATCTCGGCAGAGGCCTCGAGCTTCTCGCGCAAGGCCTTGCCGACATTGGTCATGGCGGCGAAATCATCGACGCCAAAGTGATGAATCCACTTCATTACCTGGCCGGCACGGAAGCGCTTCTCGCCGATGGACTCGAAGAACTGTTCCATTTCCGGCTGGGTCAGGCCCAGCAGGTTGATCTTGCCGGTGGTATTGGTCATGGCTTCACCCTCGCATCATTCGCCAATCAGCGAATGCGCGCGCACAGCTCGGTAGCGGAGAAGAAGTAAGCGATCTCGCGAGCAGCAGAGGCTTCGGAATCCGAACCGTGAACAGCATTTTCGTCGATGGAAACGGCGAAGTCAGCACGGATGGTGCCGGCAGCCGCTTCTTTCGGGTTGGTGGCACCCATCAGCTCGCGGTTTTTCAGAACGGCGTCTTCACCTTCCAGAACCTGAACGATGACCGGACCGGAGGTCATGAAGGCAACCAGATCCTTGAAGAAGCCACGCTCGCTGTGCTCAGCGTAGAAACCAGCGGCTTCGCGCTCGGACAGTTGCACCATCTTCGAAGCAACAACGCGCAGGCCGGCTTTTTCGAAACGGGTGGTGATCTCACCGATGACGTTCTTGGCAACGGCGTCAGGCTTGATGATGGAGAAAGTACGTTGAACAGCCATGTGAAGCTCCAGAAACTTTAGGGTTAAAGCGAAAAATTAAACCCGCGAATTATACGCGGGTTCCGGTTAAAAGCGTAGGGCGAGCGCCGTAAGCGCCTGTTTCAATCGAGTTCTTCGATCCAGGCGGCCTGTATCGCCTCCAGGACCTTCTCTCCCCCACGCTGCGGGTCATCGGAGAACTCCGGCAACTCCACGACCCAGCGATGCAGATCGACAAAGTTGACGTAGCGCGGATCGACATCCGGCTTCTGCTCGCTCAACTCGATGGCGATGTCCAGTACATCGACCCATTTCAGACTCATGATGATGCTTCCTGGATTAATGCGGCGCTTCAGCCGCGTGATTCAGCGAATACTTGGGAATCTCGACGGTGAGATCTTCCTCGCCAACGATGGCCTGACAGGCCAGGCGCGACTGAGCCTCAAGCCCCCAGGCCTTGTCCAGATAGTCCTCTTCCAGCTCGTCGGCCTCGTTCAGCGAGTCGAAACCTTCACGTACGATGCAGTGACAAGTGGTGCAGGCACAGACACCGCCGCAGGCGCTTTCCATCTCGATATGGTGCTCGTGCGCCAACTCAAGAATGGAAATGCCAGGCTCGGCCTCGACCACCAGGCCATCCGGGCAGAATCGCTCGTGAGGCAGAAAAATTACCTGCGGCATCAATTATTCCTCGATCTCATTCAGATTGCGCCCGGCCAGCGCAGCTTTTACCGTCGAATCCAGGCGGCGGGCCGCGAACGCATCGGTTACCTGGGACAGTCGCTTGGTCTGCCGCTCGATGGCCAGACCATCATTGCTCGCAAGCAGGTCGCGCAACTCCTGCACCTCCAGCTCGATGACCTGGCGCTCCTCGGCATCCAGCAAGCGCTCGCCATCGGCCTGCAGCGCTGCTTCGACCGCCTCGATCAGACGCTGACCATCGACCTGCTGCTCACGCAGCGCGCGCGCAGCCTTGTCACCTCCAGCGTTCTGGAAGGAGTCCTGCAGCATGCGTGCAATTTCGCCATCGGTCAGACCGTAAGATGGCTTGACCTGAATGCTCGACTCGATGCCGGAGCTCAGCTCACGCGCCGCGACACTGAGCAGACCGTCCGCATCGACCTGGAAGGTCACGCGGATCTTCGCAGCCCCCGCCACCATCGGTGGAATGCCGCGCAACTCGAAACGCGCCAGGGAGCGGCAATCGGCGATCAGCTCACGCTCGCCCTGCAGCACGTGAATCATCATGGCCGTCTGGCCATCCTTGTAAGTGGTGAACTCCTGCGCACGCGCCACAGGGATGGTGGTATTACGCGGAATCACCTTCTCCATCAGCCCGCCCATGGTTTCCAGGCCGAGCGACAGGGGTATCACGTCCAGCAGGAGCAACTCCTCACCATCGTCACGCTGATTGCCGGCCAGAGCATCGGCCTGGATCGCAGCACCAATGGCCACCACCTGATCCGGATCGATATTGGTCAGCGGCGCACGACCGAACAGCTCGCCTACAGCCTCACGCACACGCGGCACGCGGGTGGAGCCACCGACCATGACTACCGCACCAACCTCTTCCAGCTCGACACCGGAATCACGCACGGCGCGACGACAGGCCTTGAGACTGCGCGCCACCATCGGCTCGATCAGCGCCTCGAACTGCGTGCGCGACAACGAACCACGCCACTCACCATGGCTCAGCTCGACACTATCGGCATCCGTCAGCCCTTCTTTGGCCACACAGGCAGTCTGCAGCAGGCTGCGCTGGGTCGCCGGGTCGAGATCACTGGAAATACCGGCTTGCTGGATGATCCAGTCGGCCACGGCATGATCGAAGTCGTCACCACCCAGCGCGCTGTCGCCGCCGGTAGCCAGTACCTCGAACACACCACCGGTCAGACGCAGGATGGAAATGTCGAAAGTGCCGCCACCCAGGTCATAAATGGCGACTACGCCCTCTGCTTTCTGATCCAGGCCATAGGCGACTGCAGCAGCAGTGGGCTCGTTGAGCAGACGCAGAACCGTAAGACCGGCCAGGCGCGCAGCATCCTTGGTGGCCTGACGCTGAGCGTCATCGAAATAAGCTGGAACGGTAATCACCGCACCGACCAACTCACCGCCCAAGGTCTGTTCAGCACGCAAGCGCAGGGTCTTGAGAATTTCCGCCGAGACTTCGACCGGGCTCTTCGCCCCCTGCACGGTCTCGATGAAGGGCATATGCGACTCGCCCACCGCGAAGCGGTAAGGCATCTGCTCGCCGAGCTGATGTACGTCGGCGATACCGCGCCCCATCAGGCGCTTGACCGACAGCACGGTATTGAGCGGATCGCTGGCGGCCGCCAGCTTGGCCGACTCGCCGACCTCGATGCTTCCAGCGTGGTAACGCACGGCAGACGGCAGGATGACCTTGCCATCATCGTCAGCCAAGGGCTCAGCCAGGCCGCTGCGCACAGCGGCAACCAGCGAGTTGGTGGTACCCAGGTCAATACCCACTGCCAGACGACGCTGGTGCGGTTGCGGGCTCTGCCCGGGCTCGGCGATCTGCAATAAGGCCATGGTCTTCTTGAAGTCATCAGGCAGGCTGCCGTGGCAACCTACAGGTTAATCGTCGAGGCGCTCTTCTAACTGGCGCACTTCATGGGAGAGCTTGTCGAGGAACTGCATGCGGCGCATCAGGCGCTCGGCCTCTTCACGGCGAGCTTCGTCATCCCAGCAAGCAGCGAAGCGCTCGTTGAGCTGCTCCTGCGCTGTTTTCAGACGACGCTTGAAAGCGGCGACACCGGCCAGATCGGCACCGTCCTGCAGTTCTTCCAGCTCTTCGCGCAGCTGCATCTGCTGCAGAAGGAAATCCGGATCCTGCACCGTCACTTCCAAGGGCAGCTCGGGGCCACGCATCGCAAGCAGGTAGCGCGCACGCTGAGACGGCGTTTTCAGAACCTGATACGCCTCGTTGAGGCAGGCCGAGCGCTCAAGCGCTATGCGCTGCTCACGCTCACCGGCATCGGCGAAACGATCCGGATGAACCTGACGCGCCAGCTCACGGTAGCGGACAGCCAGCTGCTCCAGATCGAGGCGAAAGCTCGGCTGCAGGTCGAACAGGGCGAAATGACACGGATTACCCACGAGAATGCCTCAAACGTTGAAGCTTTCGCCGCAACCGCATTCGCCGCGCACGTTGGGGTTGATGAACTTGAAGCCCTCGTTGAGGCCTTCCTTGACGAAGTCCAATTCAGTGCCATCGAGATAGACCAGGCTCTTGGGATCGATGATCACCTTGACGCCATGGCTCTCGAATACCTGATCCTCTGCCGCCAGCTCATCGACGAACTCGAGCACGTAGGCCAGGCCGGAGCAACCGGTAGTGCGCACACCCAGGCGAATACCCTCACCCTTGCCGCGCCCTTCAAGAGAGCGTTGCACGTGGCGGGCAGCTGCTTCAGACATGGTGATGGCCATTACAAACCTCGTATCAGAGCAAGCCTTTCTTCTGCTTGTAGTCGCGCACAGCGGCCTTGATGGCATCTTCGGCGAGCACGGAGCAGTGAATCTTAACCGGCGGCAACGCCAGTTCTTCGGCGAGCTGGGTGTTCTTGATGCTTTCGGCCTCATCCAGGGTCTTGCCCTTCATCCACTCGGTAGCGAGGGAGCTGGAGGCGATAGCGGAACCGCAACCGTAGGTCTTGAACTTGGCGTCTTCGATAACGCCGCTCTCGTTGACCTTGATCTGCAGGCGCATCACGTCGCCACAGGCCGGCGCACCGACCATGCCGGTGCCGACATCCGGATCTTCGGCATTGAGCTTGCCGACGTTACGCGGATTTTCGTAGTGGTCGATGACCTTGTCACTGTAAGCCATGTTGTACTTCCTCTCTCATCAGGTGCCGCTCTTCAGGTGGGACCGCCCATCGAGCGATCCGCCTCGGCAGCTATCAGTGTGCTGCCCATTCCACGGAGGAAATGTCGACACCTTCTTTGAACATATCCCACAGGGGCGACAGTTCGCGCAGCTTGTCCACGGCCTCACGGACCTTGGCAGCGGCGTAGTCGACCTCTTCTTCGGTGGTGAAACGACCGAAGGTGAAGCGAATCGAGCTATGCGCCAGTTCATCGTTGCGGCCCAGGGCACGCAGCACGTAGGACGGCTCCAGGGAAGCCGAGGTGCATGCCGAACCGGACGATACGGCGAGATCCTTGAGCGCCATGATCAGCGACTCACCCTCGACGTAGTTGAAACTCAGGTTGAGGTTGTGCGGCACGCGAGCAGTCAGACTGCCATTCACGTACAGCTCCTCCATATCTTCCAGCTGGCGGTAGAAACGATCACGCAGAGCGGCGATACGCTGATTCTCTGCAGCCATTTCTTCCTTGGCGATGCGGAACGCTTCACCCATGCCGACGCACTGGTGAGTGGCCAGGGTACCCGAGCGCATACCGCGCTCGTGACCGCCACCGTGAGTCTGCGCTTCCAGACGTACGCGCGGCTTGCGGCGAACGTAAAGAGCACCGACGCCCTTGGGACCATAGGTCTTGTGCGCGGAGAAAGACATCAGGTCGACCTTCATCTTCTCCAGGTCGATTTCCACCTTGCCGGTGGACTGCGCCGCATCGACATGCAGCAGTACGCCGCGCGAACGAGTCAGCTCGCCGATGGCGGCGATGTCGTTGATGGTGCCGATTTCGTTGTTGACGTGCATGACCGACACCAACACGGTGTCTTCACGCAGCGCGGCTTCGACCATGGCCGGCGTAATCAGGCCATCCTCGCCCGGATCCAGATAGGTCACTTCGAAACCTTCGCGCTCAAGCTGGCGAGTGGTATCCAGTACCGCCTTGTGCTCGATCTTCGAGGTGATGATGTGTTTGCCCTTGCTGGTATAGAAGTGCGCAACACCCTTGATTGCCAGGTTATTGGACTCGGTTGCACCGCTGGTCCAGACGATCTCGCGCGGGTCGGCATTGACCAATTCGGCGACCTGGCGACGTGAATTTTCCACAGCTTCTTCGGCCTTCCAGCCGAACACATGGGAGCGCGAAGCCGGGTTGCCAAAGTTACCGTCGACCAGCAGGCATTCACTCATCTTCTGCGCAACACGCGGATCTACCGGCGTGGTGGCGGAATAATCGAGGTAAATGGGCAATTTCATTAGGTTTCTCCTATCAGGCAAACGCCCTGCTCACTCGATGGCAGACGCTTCAATCTTATCCAGGCGCGGCGTCCTGCCATTGCAGCGGCGCTGATCCTGGCGCAACGCGACCTCTTGAACCTCACGGCGCGCGACCAGATCGGCCAGGCTGATGCCACTGAGGAACTCATGAATCTGCTGACTGAGATCGCACCACAGGTGATGGGTCAGACAGGTGTCGCCAGAATGGCAATCGCCTTGCCCCTGGCAACGCGTGGCATCTACCGACTCGTTGACCGCATCGATCACCTGAGCCACCTGAATGCCGCGCATGTCACGCGAAAGCTGATAGCCGCCACCTGGCCCGCGAACACTGGAAACCAGACTGCCACGGCGCAGCTTGGCGAACAGTTGCTCGAGATAAGACAGGGAGATGCCCTGCCGCTCGGATATATCGGCCAGGGAAACGGGACCGTGCTGTGCGTGCAGCGCCAGATCCAGCATGGCGGTAACGGCGTAACGGCCTTTGGTGGTCAGTCGCATGGCTCTACCACGAATCACTGAATTGCGGCGAAGTATGCAATTTCCGAGTATTTAAGTCAACTATAAGACCGATTGATTTACTCAGGATTGACCGCAAAAAGAGGCGGCATGATAGCAAATGCCGCCTCTGCGCGCATCAGGCGGCAGGCTTGTCGCCCTGCCCCTTGCACACCTCGGCGAAGTCTTCATCGCGCAATGCAGGCAGGGCCTTGGCGCGGTAGCCGCAATCCATCGAGGCCAGTGCCTTGCTGACATCCTCGAGCCGACCATCTACAGCATGCAGATGATCGAGCAGTTGGCCGATGGCACGCGCCACCGGGTCGGGCATATCCTGACCGACGCCGTAGGCATCGAAACCGATCTTCTCGGCCATGGCCTGGCGCTTGGCCTCCTGCTCGTCGTCGGACTTGACGATGATCTTGCCAGGAATGCCCACCGCAGTCGCACCCGCCGGCACAGCCTTGGTCACCACCGCATTGGAGCCGATCTTGGCACCCGCACCGACAGTGAACGGCCCCAGCACCTTGGCCCCGGCACCGACCACCACACCGTCCTCCAGAGTGGGATGGCGCTTGCCCTTGTTCCAGCTGGTACCACCCAGCGTCACCCCTTGATAGAGCGTGACGTCATTGCCGATCTCGGCGGTCTCGCCAATCACGATACCCATGCCGTGATCAATGAAGAAGCGACGCCCGATCTTCGCCCCCGGATGAATCTCGATACCGGTCATCCAGCGCCCGAAATTGGACACCACGCGCGCCAGCCACTTCCAGCCCGAACGCCACAGCGCATGCGCCACACGATGCAACCACACGGCGTGCAGCCCCGGATAGCAGGTCACCACCTCGAAGGCATTACGCGCTGCCGGATCACGGTGAAAAACGCCCTGGATATCTTCTCGAATGCGTTCAAACATCAGACTTCCCCTGCTTGTGAGGCTCTCCACGCACGGCCTTCTCTGTCTCGGTAAGGATGCCGCGCAGGATATTCATCTCCAACTTGCTCACCGCACTGCGCCCATAAAGCCGACGCAGGCGAGTCATCAGGTGCCGCGGCTTCTGCGGATCGAGAAACCCGATCATCACCAGCACGCGCCGCAAATGACCGTAGAAAGACTCCAGCTCATCCGCCGTCGCCGCCTGGGAGTTGAGCATGGCCGTAGCCTCCAGCTTCTCTACCTTGGTCGGCAGATTCTGCGCCGTGAGCCACGCCATACGAACTTCATAGGCCAGCACCTGCACCGCCGCCGCCAGATTCAGCGAACTGAACTCGGGATTGGACGGGATATGCACGTGATATTGACATCGCTGCAGCTCCTCATTGGTCAAGCCGGCGTACTCACGCCCGAACACCAACGCCACTTCGCCGCCAGCAGCGGCCTGCTCGCAACTGGTCACGCCGCACTCGCGCGGATCCAGCAGCGGCCAGGGAATACGCCGATCGCGAGCACTGGTGCCGATCACCAGACTGCAACCGACCAGCGCCTCTTCAAGACTACCGACAACCTGTGCAGCATCCAGCACATCGGTCGCGCCGGATGCGCGCGCCACAGCGTCGCCACTGGGAAAATCCTCTGGCTCGACCAGCACCAGACGCGACAGACCCATGTTTTTCATCGCCCGCGCCGCGCCGCCGATATTGCCCGGATGACTGGTGCCCACCAAAACCACGCGAATATTGTCCAGCAACGCAGACACTCTCAGAAATCTTCAGGGGGCAACGATCTTACCCAAGCCCTTCGATTAATGCCATGCAGCGTACAGACGGCGCTTCATCGGCAACGGTTTTCTGCTAACATGGCCGGCTTTCTTTAACGCCCCAGGTGAACCTCCCATGCAGCCCATGCTGAATATCGCCCTGCGCGCCGCTCGCAGCGCCGGTGAAATGATCTTTCGCTCCATCGAGCGCCTGGACGTCATCTCGGTAGACGAGAAGGATGCCAATGATTACGTCACCGAGGTCGACAAGGCCGCCGAGTTGATGATCGTCCAGGCCATTCGCAAGGCCTACCCGACCCACAGTTTCCTGGGTGAAGAAGGCGGCGTGCTGGAAGGCAGTGGCGACGGCGCCGACTACCAGTGGATCATCGACCCGCTGGACGGCACCACCAACTTCATCCGCGGTGTTCCGCACTTCGCCATCAGCATCGCCTGCAAATATCGCGGCCGCCTTGAGCACGCTATCGTTCTCGACCCGGTACGCCAGGAAGAATTCACCGCCAGCCGCGGCCGTGGCGCCGCCCTCAACGGTCGCCGCCTGCGCGTGAGCAACCGCAAGAGCCTGGACGGCGCACTGCTGGGCACCGGCTTCCCATTCCGCAACGAGCAGTTGGACAACCTCGAGAACTACCTGGGCATGTTCCGCAGCCTGGTCGGCCAGACCGCCGGCGTACGCCGTGCCGGTGCCGCCAGCCTGGATCTGGCTTATGTCGCAGCCGGCCGCTACGACGCCTTCTGGGAGTTTGGCCTGTCCGAGTGGGACATGGCAGCCGGCGCCCTGCTGATTCAGGAAGCAGGCGGCCTGGTCAGCGACTTCACTGGTGGCCACGAATTCCTTGAGAAAGGCCAGATCGTTGCCGGTAACACCAAATGCTTCAAGGCCGTGCTGACCGCAATCCAGCCACATCTGGCACCCTCGATGAAGCGCTGAGTTCCATCGAGCAATAAAAAAACGCCCCGAGGGGCGTTTTTTATTGCTTTGTATTCTTACTGAGCCTGCTGCACCAGCACCAGCTCACCTTGCTTGTTGACCGGAATACGGCTGCCCGGATCACGATCCATGCGCACGGTACCAACCTTCTCGCCCAGCTGATATTTCACGTCATAGCCCACCAGCTTCTCGCTGGTGTCGGTCACGGTATTGCAGCGGGTTTCGGTGGTGGTATAGGTATCTCGCTGCTGCATGCCTTCCTGAATCTTGTTGCCGGCGTAACCGCCGCCGACCGCACCAGCCACGGTGGCAATCTTCTTGCCAGTACCGCCACCGACCTGATTACCCAGCAGGCCACCAGCAATGGCGCCGATAGCAGTGCCAGCGATCTGGTGCTGGTCCTGCACAGGACGTTGACGGGTGACAGCCACGTCCTTGCACACTTCCCGCGGCGTTTTCACGGTTTCATTGATCGGGGTTACGGCCAGCACCTCGGCATAGTCCGGGCCACGATCGACCAGACTGTAGGTGGCGACGGCCCCACCAGCGGTCACACCCACAGCACCCAGTACGGCACCTACCAACATTGATTTATTCATTTTTGTGTCTCCTAGGCTCGGCGACTCGCGCCCTTCTCCCTGCCTAGGACAGCAAAAAGCCGCGACAAGTTCGACTTGCCGCGGCTTTCACTGACTTTCATGAAGCGCGTCACAACATCATGGACGACCGTCGTCGGCCTCGGCCTCGGCCACAGGAGGAATCAGATCCTCCACACTAAGCTTCAGCCATACCAGCACCGTGGCGCCGATGTAGACCGACGAGTAGGTCCCCACCACCACACCGACCAACAGGGTCAGCGCGAAGGCCGCCAGTACGTCACCGCCGAAGAACAGCAGTGCCAGCAGGGCCAGAGCGGTGGACAACGAGGTCGCGATGGTGCGCAGCAAGGTCTGGGTGATCGAAATGTCGATGTTATCGGTCAGCGAGGTTTTGCGCAGTACGCGGAAGTTCTCGCGGATACGGTCGTAGATGATGATGGTGTCGTTGAGCGAGTAACCGATCATCGCCAGCACCGCCGCCAGTACCGTCAGGTCGAATGGAATCTGGAAGAACGCCAGCACACCCAGGGTGATCACCACGTCGTGCACCAGCGAAGCGATCGCACCAACACCAAACTTCCACTGAAAGCGGAAAGCTAGGTAGAGCATGATCCCGCCGAGCGCCAGGAGCATGGCGATACCGCCCTGGTCACGCAGCTCTTCACCCACCTGCGGGCCGACGAACTCGACGCGCTTGACCTCGAAGCGCGCTGCCTCGTCGACCTTGCGCAGCGCAGCCGCGACCTCATTACCCAGATCAGGGGAATCGCCAGCCAGACGCACCAGTACATCCGTGCTGGCGCCAAAGCTTTGCACCACGGCGTCGGTATAACCGGCCTGGCTCAACTCGGCCTTGATCAGCTCTAGGTTGGCCGGCTGCTCGTACTGCAACTCGATCAGGGTGCCACCGGTGAAATCCAGGCCGAAATTAAGCCCCTTGGTAAACAGCGCGCCGAGACCAATCAGCGTCAGCACGACCGTAATGGAGAAGGCGATATTGCGGACCGCCATGAAACGAATGGTTGACTTGATCATGGCTGCACCTCAGATCCACAGCTTCTTGAAGTTACGGCCACCGAAGATCAGGTTGACCAGACCACGGGTGAACATGATGGCGGTGAACATCGACGTAATGATGCCCAGCGACAGCGTTACCGCGAAGCCCTTCACCGGACCGGTCCCCATGGCGAATAGGATGCCGCCCACCAACAAGGTGGTCAGGTTACTGTCCAGAATCGCCGAATAGGCACGATCGAAGCCCTCGTGCAGGGCACGCTGCACCGGCAGTCCATTGGCCAGCTCCTCGCGTATCCGCGAGAAAATCAGTACGTTGGCGTCTACCGCCATACCCAGGGTCAGCACGATACCGGCGATACCCGGCAGGGTCAGGGTCGCGCCAATGGCAGACATCAGACCGACCAGCAGCACCAGGTTGAACGCCAGGGCAACGGTCGCCAGCACACCGAAGAAGCGATAGATGGCGATGATGAACAGGGACACGAAGATCATCGCCCACTCGGTGGAGGCGATACCTTTGGCAATGTTCTCGGCCCCCAGGCTCGGACCGATGGTGCGTTCTTCAGCGAAGTACATCGGTGCCGCCAGCCCCCCCGCGCGCAGCAGCAGTGCCAGCTCGGACGATTCGCCCTGGCCATTCAGCCCGGTGATGCGGAACTGGCTGCCCAGTGGTGACTGGATGGTCGCCAGGCTGATGATCTTCTTCTCTTCCACGAAGGAAGAAATGGCAACTTCCTGCTCGACGCCGTCGATAGTCTGACGCACGTAGCGGGTGACCGGCTTCTGCTCGATGAAGATCACCGCCATGCTGCGGCCGACGTTGTTGCGGGTGGCGCGGTTCATCAGCTCGCCGCCGTGACCGTCGAGGCGAATGTTCACCTGCGGGCGACCATTCTCGTCAAAACTGGCCTGGGCGTCGGTCACATGATCGCCAGTGATGATCAGCTCACGCTCCAGCTGTACCGGCGGACGACCTTCCTCACGGAAGCTGAAGGTCTCGGTGGCGCCACGCGGCGCATTGGGGTCGGCCTGCAGACGGAACTCCAGGCTGGCGGTCTTGCCGAGAATACGCTTGGCCTCGGCAGTGTCCTGCACACCCGGCAGCTCCACCACGATACGGTTGGCACCCTGGCGCTGCACCAGCGGCTCGGCCACGCCCAGTTCATTAACGCGATTGCGTACAGTGGTGAGGTTCTGGCGAATGGAGTACTCACGAATCTCGGCGATCTTCGCCTGAGTCAGACCCAGCTGCAGAATATGCTGGCCGCCACGCTCGACAGTGGTCAGTTCGAAATCGCTGTAATCCTTGCGAATCAGGCGCTGCGCCTTGTCCAGCGTGTCGCTGTCGGCAAAGCCGAGCTGAATCCGGCCATTGCTTTCCGGCATGCTGCGGTAGCGAATACGCTCCTTGCGCAGCAGGCTCTTGATCTCACCTTCATAAACCTTGCGGCGCACATCCAGCGCCTTGTCCATGTCGACTTCCAGCAGGAAGTGCACACCACCAGACAGATCCAGGCCGAGCTTCATCGGGCTCGCACCCAGGCTACGCAGCCAGTCGGGGGTGGTTTGCGCCAGGTTCAGCGCCACGACGTAATCATCGCCCAGCGCACGGCGGACGATGTCCTTGGCCGGCAACTGGTCATCCTGCTTGGTCAGACGAATCAGGCCAGCGCGGCCACGCTCGTCGATGCTGGCAGCCTTGACGGCAATACCGGCGTCCTGCAGCGCTTTGCTGGCACGGTCGACATCCGCCTGCTCGATGCTCAGCGCCGAGCTGGCGCCGCTGATCTGTATGGCAGGATCGTCTGGATAAAGGTTGGGAATGGAGTACACCAGGCCGATTGCCAGAACGGACAAAATCAGCAGGTACTTCCACAGAGGGTATTTATTGAGCATGAACGAGCCGCCCGCTTTATGACGCGGGGCGCTAAAGTGCACCTCTAAAAACTACCTGCGTTGCCATCGCTGCGTTAAAAACAGGCTCAAAATGCTCGAAAAACGCTCGTAAAGTCGCTCGCGACCCCGGCCGTTTTTCGCCTGTTTTTGCCTTGCGCTGGCTGCCTCGCCTACGTTTTTAGAAGTGCCCTAAAGCGCCCCGTCGAATGGAAACTAAGAACCGAATCAGATGGCTTTCAGCGTGCCCTTGGGCAGGGTGGCAGCGATGGCCTGCTTCTGAAATTTCAGTTCGACGGTGTCAGACACCTCGATCACCACGAAATCGTCAGCGACCTTGGACACCTTGCCAGCGATACCGCCGCTGGTGACCACTTCGTCGCCCTTCTGCAGGCTGCCGAGCAGGTTCTTGTGTTCCTTGGCGCGTTTGGCCTGCGGACGCCAGATCATCAGATAGAAGATGACCAGAAAGCCGATCAGGAAAACCCACTCGAAACCGCTGCCGGCAGGGCCGGCAGCCGCGGTGTCAGCGTAAGCGGCGGGGATGAAAAAGCTCATGTATCACTCCTAATGGAAAAGATCTTGAATCGTTCGGGAATCAGTCAAGCGGCGGCACAGGCAGGCCGCGCTTGGCATAGAAGGTTTCGACGAAGGCGGCCAATGTACCCTGTCCGATAGCCTCGCGCAAACCAGCCATAACCCGCTGATAATGCCGCAAGTTATGGATGGTATTGAGCATGCTACCGAGCATTTCGCCGCACTTGTCCAGATGATGCAGATAAGCGCGCGAGAAATGTTTACAGGTGTAACAGTCGCAGGTCGGGTCCAGCGACGAGTCGTCGTGTTTGTGCACGGCGTTGCGAATCTTCACCACGCCGGTATCGACGAACAGGTGGCCGTTGCGCGCATTGCGCGTCGGCATCACGCAGTCGAACATGTCCACGCCACGGCGCACACCCTCGACCAGGTCTTCCGGCTTGCCTACGCCCATCAGGTAGCGCGGCTTGTCGGCCGGCATGTGCGGCGGCAGGAAATCCAACACACGGATCATCTCTTCCTTCGGCTCGCCGACCGACAGCCCGCCAATGGCCAGGCCGTCGAAGCCGATTTCGCAAAGCCCTTCGAGCGAGCGCATGCGCAGCTCTTCATGCATGCCACCCTGAACGATACCGAACAGCGCCGCCGTGCTCTCGCCATGCGCAGTTTTGGAGCGCTTGGCCCAGCGCAGCGACAGCTCCATGGAACGCTTGGCCACATCGAATTCGGCCGGGTACGGCGTGCATTCATCGAAAATCATCACGATGTCCGAGCCCAGGTCACGCTGCACCTGCATCGACTCTTCCGGCCCCATGAACACCTTGGCACCATCGACCGGCGAGGCGAAGTACACGCCCTCCTCCTTGATCTTGCGCATGGCACCGAGGCTGAACACCTGGAAGCCGCCAGAGTCGGTGAGGATCGGCCCCTGCCACTGCATGAAATCGTGCAGGTCGCCGTGTTTCTTGATCACCTCCATACCTGGACGCAGCCACAGGTGGAAGGTGTTGCCGAGGATGATCTGCGCGCCAATGGCCTCGATATCACGCGGCAACATGCCCTTGACCGTGCCATAGGTACCCACCGGCATGAACGCCGGGGTTTCCACCACGCCACGCGGAAAGGTCAGGCGACCGCGTCGGGCCTTGCCGTCGGTGGCCAGCAACTCGAAGGACATGCGACAGGTGCGCGACATACTCAAACCTCGGGCCCGCGCGCGGCGGGATTGCGGGTGATGAACATGGCATCACCGTAACTGAAGAAGCGATAGCCCTGCGCCACGGCTTCGCGGTAGGCGGCCATGGTTTCGGGATAACCGGCGAAGGCCGACACCAGCATCAGCAGGGTCGACTCGGGCAGGTGGAAATTGGTTACCAGGGCATCGACCACATGAAAGGGACGACCGGGGTAGATAAAGATGTCGGTATCACCGCTGAAGGGTTTCAACTCGCCATCGCGAGCGGCCGTCTCCAGGGAGCGCACGCTGGTGGTACCCACGGCAACCACGCGCCCGCCACGCGCACGGCAGGCCGCCACGGCGTCGACCACACCCTGGCCAACCTCCAGCCATTCGCTGTGCATGTGGTGATCTTCGATACGCTCGACCCGCACCGGCTGGAAGGTGCCCGCACCGACGTGCAAGGTCACGAATGCGGTTTCCACACCCTTGGCACGGATCGCCGCCAACAGCTCGTCATCGAAGTGCAGACCGGCAGTCGGCGCAGCGACGGCCCCCGCCTTCTGCGCATAGACGGTCTGATAACGCTCACGATCCGCTTCGTCGTCCGGTCTGTCTATATAAGGAGGCAGCGGCATATGGCCGACACGCTCCAGCAGCGGCAGCACCGGCTCGGCAAAACGCAGCTCGAACAGCGCATCGTGGCGCGCGACCATCTCGGCCTCTGCGCCACCGTCGATAAGAATCTGCGACCCCGGCTTGGGCGACTTGCTCGAACGCACATGCGCAAGCACCCGATACTGATCGAGCACACGCTCGACCAACACCTCCAGCTTGCCGCCCGAGGCCTTCTGGCCGAACAGACGCGCCGGGATCACCCGCGTGTCGTTGAACACCATCAGATCACCGGGGCGCAGTTGCTCCAGCACATCGGTGAACTGGCCATGGCGCAGCGCACCCGTTGGCCCGTCGAGCTGCAACAGGCGACTGGCACGACGCTCAGCCAACGGATGACGGGCAATCAGCGATTCGGGAAGGTCGAAGTGAAAATCGGCAACACGCATGATTCGGAGGGGGCATTTTTGCAGGGTCGCAGAGCTTACCGGATTTCCACTGGCCCGGCCACGTGAGCCTGCGGGGCATAGCGGGCAACGATACGCGCCAGGGTGCCATCGGCCTGCAGAGAACGGATCGCAGCATTAAAGGCCGCCAACCTGTTCGCCTGCTGCTGATGCAGGCGCAGACGCAACTGAGAGCGATTGATCGTCGGCCCCTCCTCTACCTGCCAACGAGCCCCCTGCAACATCGCATGCTCATGCTGCAGGTAGCGCCATTCCAGACGATCCAGAATGCCGACCTCGCTACGCCCCTGCGCGACCAGGTGAATCAGCGCCTGCACATCGGCACCATCGTGACGCTGGAAATACTCACTGCCGACGTAGCCATAACCACGCACGGTCGCGATCGAACGCCCACGCAAATTCTGCAGCCGTTGATAGGCAAAACGCCTGCCTGGCGCGAAAACCAGCATCTCCTCGGCCTCGAGCACCGGCACCGTCCACAACGACACCTCACCCTGCCCGGCATCACGGCGCCAGTGCTTGCTCACGCAACACTCAATCTGCAGCGCCCCCTCGCGAAACAGCTTCTGCGTGCGCAGCGGCGGCAAGGGACGACTGGCTTGCAACTGTTCTGGCAAGCGCTCATCCAGTGCGAGCATGAATTACAGGCCATAGCCATCACGCTCGCCGCCAAGGGCCGGCAAACCGTAACAACACCGCCGCGCCCGATGACAACGGCTTGCACGCAGACGGACTCAGCATTGACCAGAGAACAACAGCAACGCCGATTGACCGGCGCCAGACGCATCCCTATACTTCGCCGCCATCGTGCCCCGGTGGCGGAATCGGTAGACGCGGCGGATTCAAAATCCGTTTTCGAAAGGAGTGGGAGTTCGAGTCTCCCCCGGGGCACCACGATACAAGAAGCCCGTAAGACATTGGTCTTACGGGCTTTTTCGTTTGCGTCCGAGCAACCCGGACGCCACTCACGGGCAGCTTACTGCTACACCGGTATTGCGCCCGGACAGCCCCCGCAAAACCTGGCCGGCGACCTTGCCGGCAGGGGTTGGCATTTGCGCAAAACTTAGCGTAGAGTGAACCCACTGTTTGCATGGGTCGCTGTGAATCGTGACTCTGGTGCAGCAGATCATCAAGATCCGCTACATCCCGCTCGACTTCTATTACTCCTTGCAACCAGTCTCAGCCCTCTATCTATGTGGAGGCTGTCATCAACTCTAGTTTCAAGGAAAAAGACATGTCGAATCGTCAGAACGGTACCGTCAAGTGGTTTAACGACGAGAAAGGTTTTGGTTTTATCACTCCCGAAAGCGGTCCGGATCTGTTCGTGCACTTCCGCGCGATCGAAGGTAACGGCTTCAAGAGCCTGAAAGAAGGCCAGAAAGTCAGCTTCGTAGCTGTGCAAGGTCAAAAAGGTATGCAGGCTGACCAGGTTCAAGTCCTGGGTTAATCGCCGCCGCCTTGAAAAACCCCTGATAACTGTCAGGGGTTTTTTTTGCCTGTCTTTCCCGTAGCAGCGCCAGGTTACAGATAGCCCGCGCACATCTTTATATCGATCGCAAAGTCGCGGTTAGCAGGCTGTTGAAAAACTACCTACGTTGCCATTGCTGCGTTAAAAACAGGCTCAAAATGCTCATTTACAACTCGTAAACTCCGCTTTTTCGCCTGTTTTTGCCTTGCACTGGCTGCCTCGCCTACGTTTTTCAACGGCCTGCTAGAATGGCGCGCACTTTCGTCTCAGCGAGCCCATCATGCCGAAACACCAGTTACGCCCGCAGGGTGACTTCCCCACTGCAGGGCCGATTCGTCGCCTGGCGGCCCTCTTCTACGATTCTCTGCTCTGCGTGGCATTGATCATGGTGGTCACCCTGATCTATCAGCAGGGCATTTTGCGCCTGATCCACGGCGGCGATAGGCTGATGGCCATGTCCGAAGCCGGCGCACTGGATAACGACCCGCTGCTTGCCAGCCTGGTGCTGCTGTCACTGTTCGCCTTCTTCGCCAAGTTCTGGACGCACAATGGCCAGACGCTGGGCATGCAGGCCTGGGGATTGCGCATTCAGAACGCCGACGGCAGCGCCATCGACCTGTGGCAGGCTCTGCTGCGCTTCGTGGTCGCCATTGGCTCCTGGCTGTTTGCCGGCCTGGGCTTTCTCTGGCTGCTGTGGGACAAGCAGGGCCGCACCTGGCACGACATCTACTCCGACAGCCGCGTGGTGCAACTGCCGAAGAACATTCACAAGAAGTAGTGGCGCAGATGCAAAAAAGCCGGTTCATCGAACCGGCTTTTCATGCCCACGACAATCTGCTCAACCGGCACGCCGCAGCAACCACACCCCGGCCAGGGCACAGATACCGGCCGGCACCAGCACCGCCAGCAGCGGCGAGAAACCGAACAGCAGGCTCGATGGGCCGAGCAGGTCCTGGGCAATACGGAAGATGAAACCCACCAGCACCCCCGTGAACACACGCTGCCCCAGGGTCACCGAGCGCAGCGGGCCGAAGATGAAGGAAATCGCCATCAATACCAGCGCGCCGGTTACCAGTGGCTGCAGCACCTTGGTCCAAAATGCCAGCCAGTAGCGCGCGTTATTCAACCCCTGCTCGCCCAGATAATGGATGTACTGCCACAGCCCGGTGACCGACAGCGCCTCGGGCTCCATCACGACAGTGCCGAGCAGTTCCGGATTGAGCTCGATATCCCAGCGCTCTTCAGGCTGGTTGATCACCTCGGAGCGATCCTCATGCAGCACGGTGGTCTGCACATTGCGCAGCATCCAGTGGCTGTCCCGGTACTCGGCACGACGGGCAAAGCTGGCCGAGAGCAGGCGACGCTCGTCATCGAAGCGATAACGCGTCACCCCCAACAGGATGCCATTGGGCTGCACGGCGTTGATATGCACGTACTCCTGGCCCTGGCGATGCCACATGCCACGCTTGGAGCTTTGCGCCGCGCCACCGCCCTGGGCCAATGCGCGATCCGCCTGGGCCTGATTCTCGGTCAGCGGCGCGACGTATTCGCCGATCAGAATACCGGCCAGCATCAGCACCAGCATGGGTTTCATCACCGCCCAGACGATACGCCCGATGGAGACACCGGCGGCGCGCATGATGGTCAGCTCACTGTTGCTGGCCAGCGTACCGAGGCCGATCAGGCAACCGATCAGCGCCGCCATCGGCAGCATTTCATAGGCGCGGCGCGGCGCCGTCAGCAGCACATACCAGAGCACCTGACCCAGGCCATAGTCGCCCTTGTTGAGGTCGCTGAGCTCGTCGATGAAGGCGAACAGCAATGCCAGCCCGAGAATGATCCCCAGTACTGCCAGAATGGCGAAGAACACCTGTGTGCCGATGTAGCGATCCAACTTAGCCATGAGCCACCTCCGCCACCGACGCACGACGAGTGGCCCACCACAGACTCAGACGCTCCCAGTACAACAACAGCATGCCGACGGCGAAGAAGATGCCATGCACCCACCACAAGCCCAGGGCCGGCGGCAGCCTGCCCTTGTCCAGCGCACCACGGGCGGCGATCAGCAGGCCGAGGTAGGCCATGTAGAGGAAAATTGCCGGCAGCAGCTTGAGAAAGCGCCCCTGACGCGGATTGACTTTCGACAGCGGCACCGCCAGCAAGGTGACGATGAAGACCAGCAGCGGCAGCGACAGGCGCCATTGCAGTTCAGCCTGCAGGCGTGGATCGTCGCTACCGAACAACTCGCGAGTCGGTGTGGCCTCGCGCTCACTGGCTTCGACGGCGACTTCAGGCTTGGGCAGCAACACACCATAGGTGTCGTACTGGATGGCACGGTAATCCGCCTCGCCCGGCTCACCATCATAGCGATAGCCGTTTTCCAGAATCAGATAACGACTGCCATCCGCCTGAATTTCCTGACGACCACTTTCGGCGACCAGCACGGTGATACCGCGCTCGGTACGACCATCGGCGGCGAAGCGCTTCTCCGACATGAACACGCCGCGCAGCTCGCTACGATCCGCTGACAGCTCCTGCGAATAGGTCACCCGCGAGCCATCCTTGAGCGACTGAAAGCGCCCCGGCACCAGGGTATCGAGTTCGGTCAGGGCATCCTGCTCATTGAGGATGCGCGCCACGCTGGCCACGCCTTGCGGCGCCAGGCCCATGCTCAGCCAGGCGACCAACAGGGCGACGACCAGCGCCGGTGCCATGCTGTAAACAGTAAGGCGCTGCTGGCTGACGCCAGTGGCCGACAGCACGGTCATTTCGCTGTCCAGGTAGAGGCGCCCGTAGGCCAGCAGGAAACCGAGGAACAGGCCCAGCGGCAGGATCAGTTGCAGAAAGCCGGGAATCCGGTAACCCATGATCAGAAACAGTACGCCCGGGTCGAGTACGCCCTGCGCGGCCTGGGCCAGATACTTGATGAAACGACCGCTCATGATGATCACCAGCAGCACGGCACTCACCGCACTGAGGGTCACCAGCACTTCGCGGGACAGATAACGGAAGACGATCAAACCGGACGCTCCAGGGTTGTCAGGCTCAGGCGCGAGCGCTCACACTAGCCGCACCTACTTGCCGGCCCACCGCAGGGTGGACCCTCGAAAAATGGCGGCTATTATCCGTCAAACCCGACTCTTTGTCTTGGGGACAGCTCACTATGGAATTCCTCGTCAAAAGCACCCGCCCGGAAACCCTGAAAACCGCGACCCTGGTCGTCGCCATCGGCGAAGGCCGCAAGCTCGGCATTGCGGCCAAGGCCGTCGACCTGGCCAGCAACGGTGCGCTGAGCGCCATGCTCAAGCGTGGCGACATCGCCGGCAAGCCGGGCCAGACCCTGCTGCTGCACAGCCTACCGGGACTCAAGGCCGAGCGTGTATTGCTGGTGGGCTGCGGCAAGGGTGATCTATCCGACCGTCAACTACGCAAGTTGGTTGCAAGCGTGCATGGCGTACTCAAGGGCCTGGGCGGCAGCGATGCCCTGCTCGCCCTCGACGAGCTCAAGGTCAAGGGCCGCGATACCTACGGCAAGACTCGTCTGATCATCGAAACCCTGGCCGACGGCAGCTACCTGTTCGAGCAGTTCAAGAGCCAGAAGACCGACCCACGTGCCCTGAAGAAGATCACCCTGGTCGTCGACAAGGCCGAGCTGGCCGATGCCGAACGCGGCCTGCAGCATGCCCGCGCCATCGCCGCGGGTGTCGCCTTCACCAAGAACCTGGGCAACCTGCCGCCCAACCTCTGCCACCCCAGCTACCTGGCCGAAGAAGCCAAGACCCTGGGCAAGGCCTACAAGAACCTCAAGGTGGAAATCCTCGACGAGAAGAAACTCAAGGAACTCGGCGCCGGCGCCTTCCTCGCCGTCGCTCAGGGCAGCGAGCAGCCGCCACGGATGATCGTCATGCACTACCAGGGCGGTAAGAAGGACGACAAACCCTTCGCCCTGGTCGGTAAAGGCATCACCTTCGATACCGGTGGCATCAGCATCAAACCGGCCGCCGGCATGGACGAGATGAAGTACGACATGTGCGGCGCCGCCAGCGTGCTCGGCACCCTCAAGGCCGTGCTCGAGCTGCAACTGCCGATCAACCTGGTGTGCCTGCTGGCCTGCGCCGAGAACATGCCCAGCGGCCGCGCCACCCGCCCCGGCGACATCGTCACCACCATGAGCGGGCAGACCGTGGAGATCCTCAACACCGACGCCGAAGGCCGTCTGGTGCTGTGCGACACCCTGACCTACGCCGAGCGCTTCAAACCGCAGGCGGTGATCGACATCGCCACCCTCACCGGTGCCTGCATCGTCGCCCTGGGCAGCAACGTCTCCGGCCTGATGGGCAACAACGACGCGCTGATCAAGCAAATCCTCAAGGCTGGCGAAAGCGCCGACGACCGCGCCTGGCAACTGCCGCTGTACGACGAGTACCAGGAGCAGTTGGACAGCCCCTTCGCCGACATCGCCAACATCGGCGGGCCGAAGGCCGGCACCATCACCGCCGGCTGCTTCCTGTCGCGCTTTGCCAAGAACTTCCATTGGGCGCACCTGGATATCGCCGGCACCGCCTGGATCAGCGGCGGCAAGGACAAAGGCGGCACTGGCCGCCCGGTGCCGCTGCTGACCCAGTACCTGCTGGATCGCGCCAAGGCCTGATCCAGCATCCGGGCCATGCTCGTGTAGGAGCGGCTTCAGCCGCGATAATTTGCGATGAAATCGCGGATTAATCCGCTCCTACAACATCCAGCCCATTACCCTCCAACCGTTGAAAACCGAATGCCCAGAATCGAGTTCTACGTTCTCTCCTCCAACGACGCCGTGGGCCGCCTGCGCGCCGCCTGCCAACTGGCGCTCAAGGCCTGGAGTGCCGGCCTGCCGGTGTTCGTTCGCGGCAGCGACGAGGCGCAGTGTGGTGAACTCGACGAACTGCTGTGGACATTCAAAGCCGAACGCTTTGTACCCCATGACCTGCACCATGAAGCGCCACTGTCACCCGTGGTATTGGGCATCGACGAAGTGCCGAGTAGCGAGCAGGGCGTGCTGATCAACCTCGGCAGCAGCCTGTCGCCGCATGTCGAGCGCTTTTCCCGCATTATCGAGATCGTCAATCAGCAGCCTGAACTGCTCAACGCCTGTCGCGAGAATTTCCGTACCTATCGCCAGCGCGGGTATGATCCGCAACGCGTCGAACTTTAGTGTCCGTGCACGCTCACAACACAAGCCATTCCAGCCCCTTTTCTCGCTGCGCCGATGATCATGGACACCCCCAAGCCTCCGCAAAAACCTGCTCAACTGCTGCACGACCTGGAGTCGATTCGCGAGCTGCTGGGCGATAACGGCAGTGAACCACCGCTGCTGATCGACTCGCTGGACCCGGACAGCATTCCGGTACTGTCCGATATCGTCAGCGCGCCGCCTGGCCCGCCGCCGCCCTTTCATGCCACGCCGACGCCCAAACCAACGCCAGCCCCGCAGCCAGCGCCAAGCACGCTGCGCGAGCGCATCGAGCCGCGCCTGCCTGACAGCACCCGCGATCTGCAGCATGTGCATGGCGAACTGCGCGCCGCTGCGCAACTGATCCTGCAGGACGTGATCGACGATTTCGTGCCGCAGATCGAGGCTGAACTCAAGCGCCGCCTCGAAGCCCGCCTGCCGCGTCTGCTGCCTCCACGCAAGTAAGCCCTGCCCTGTAGGAGCCCCGCCCCGGGGCGAATGCCAGACAGCAAAGAGCAAAAGCTTCGCCCCGAGGCGGGGCTCCTACAAAAGGTCTGCTCTGCCGCGCGGGGCTTATGGCTTGGCGCTCAGAAGCGGTATACTTGTCGGCTTTTCCGATCAGCCGTCAAAGGGTCCCGCCGCGCATGGACAAGACCTACCAGCCGCACGCCATTGAAACCGCCCTGTACCAGAACTGGGAAGCCAAGGGCTATTTCGCCCCGCAAGGCTCGGGCGAGCCCTACACCATCATGATCCCGCCGCCGAACGTCACCGGCAGCCTGCACATGGGCCACGGCTTCAACAACTCGATCATGGACTGCCTGATCCGCTTCCGCCGCATGCAGGGCCGCAATACCCTGTGGCAGCCAGGCACCGACCACGCGGGTATCGCCACGCAGATGGTGGTCGAGCGCCAGTTGGCCGCCGATGGCATCGGTCGCCACGACCTGGGCCGCGAGAAATTCCTCGAGAAAGTCTGGGAGTGGAAGGAACAGTCCGGCGGCACCATCACCCGCCAGATCCGTCGCCTGGGCAGCTCGGTGGACTGGTCGCGCGAGCGCTTCACCATGGACGAAGGTCTGTCCGAAGCCGTGAAAGAAGCCTTCGTCCGCCTGCACGAGGACGGCCTGATCTATCGTGGCAAGCGCCTGGTCAACTGGGACACCAAGTTCCACACCGCGATTTCCGACCTCGAAGTGGAAAACCACGACGAGAAAGGCCACCTGTGGAACCTGCGCTACCCGCTGGCCGATGGCAAGAAAACCGCTGAAGGCAAGGACTACCTGATCGTCGCCACCACCCGTCCGGAAACCATGCTCGGCGACTCCGCCGTGGCCGTGCACCCGGAAGACGAGCGCTACAAGGCGCTGATCGGCAGCTACATCGAACTGCCGCTGGTGGGCCGGCGCATCCCGATCATCGCCGACGACTACTGCGATCCCGAGTTCGGCACCGGCTGCGTGAAGATCACCCCGGCGCACGACTTCAATGACTACGAAGTGGGCAAGCGCCACAACCTGCCGCTGATCAACATCTTCGACAAGAACGCTGCCGTGCTGGCCACCGCCCAGGTGTTCAACCTCGATGGCAGCGTCAACGAGCAGATCGAAGCGAACATTCCAGCGCAGTTCGCCGGTCTGGATCGCTTCGAGGCGCGCAAGCAGATCGTCGCCGCCTTCGAGGCTGCCGGCCTGCTGGAGAAGATCGAAGACCACGCCCTGAAAGTGCCGAAAGGCGACCGCTCCGGCACCGTTATCGAGCCGTGGCTGACCGACCAGTGGTACGTCTCCACCAAGCCGCTGGCCGAGAAAGCCATCGCCGTGGTCGAGAGCGGTGAAATCCAGTTCGTGCCCAAGCAGTACGAGAACATGTACTTCAGCTGGATGCGTGACATCCAGGACTGGTGCATCAGCCGTCAGCTGTGGTGGGGCCACCGCATTCCGGCCTGGTACGACGATGCCGGCAACGTCTACGTCGGCCGTGACGAAGCGGAAGTGCGCGCCAAGCACAACCTCGGCGATGCCAACCTGCGCCAGGACGAAGACGTGCTCGACACCTGGTTCAGCTCCGGCCTGTGGACCTTCTCCACCCTCGGCTGGCCGCAGCAGACCGATTTTCTCAAGACCTTCCACCCAACGGATGTCTTGGTGACGGGCTTCGACATCATATTCTTCTGGGTCGCCCGGATGATCATGCTGTCGACCCACCTGACCGGGCAGATCCCGTTCAAGACCGTGTACGTGCACGGTCTGGTGCGCGACGGTCAGGGCCAGAAAATGTCCAAGTCCAAGGGCAACGTGCTCGACCCACTGGACATCGTCGACGGCATCGACCTCGAAGCCCTGGTGGCCAAGCGCACCAGCGGCATGATGCAGCCCAAGCTGGCCGAGAAGATCGCCAAGCAAACCCGCGCCGAATTCCCCGAAGGCATCGCCGCCTACGGCACCGACGCCCTGCGCTTCACCAACCTGGCGCTGGCCTCCACCGGCCGCGACATCAAGTTCGACATGGGCCGCGTCGAGGGCTACCGCAACTTCTGCAACAAGCTGTGGAACGCCGCCAACTTCGTTATCGAGAACACCGATAACCAGGACACCGGCATCAATGGCGAAACCGTAGACCTGTCGCCGGTAGACCGCTGGATCATCTCCGCCCTGCAGCGCTGCGAGGCTGACGTGACCCGCCACCTCGATGCCTTCCGCTTCGACCTGGCCGCCCAGGCCTTGTACGAGTTCATCTGGGACGAGTACTGCGCCTGGTACCTGGAACTGGTGAAGCCCGTTCTGTGGGACGAAAACGCGCCGATCGAGCGCCAGCGCGGCACCCGCCGCACCCTGGTGCGCGTGCTGGAAGTGATCCTGCGCCTGGCCCACCCGTTCATGCCCTTTATCACCGAAGAAATCTGGCAGCGCATCAAGGCCCAGGCTGGCGTCAGCGGCGAGACCATCATGCTGCAGGCCTGGCCGGTGGCCAACGAAAGCCGCATCGACACCGCTGCCGAAGGTGACATCGAGTGGGTCAAGCAACTGATGCTCGGCGTACGGCAGATTCGTGGCGAGATGAAAATCTCCATGGCCAAGCGCATCGACATCATCGTCGCCAACGCCAGTGCCGAGGACCTGCGCCGCCTGGCCGACTTCGAGCCGCTGCTGAGCAAACTGGCCAAGCTGGAGTCGGTGCGCGTGCTGGCTGCCGGTGAAGAAGCGCCGATGTCCGCCACCACTCTGGTCGGCGAGATGGAAGTGCTGGTGCCGATGGCCGGGCTGATCGACAAGGACGCCGAACTGGCGCGCCTGGACAAGGAAATCGGCCGTCTGCAAGGCGAAGTGCAGCGCGTCGGCGGCAAGCTGAGCAACCAGGGCTTCGTCGCCAAGGCCCCGGCCGAAGTGCTCGATAAAGAGCGCGCCAAACTGGCCGAGGCCGAACAGGCCCTGGCCAAGATGGTCGAGCAGCGCGGCAAGATCGCCGCACTCTGATCACCGCGCGACACCCACAGACCCGCGCCCCAACCGGCGCGGGTTTGTTTTTTTGGGAAGGGCATCAGCCCAGCTCGTAGGGTGGGCTTCAGCCCACAATCGGTACTGCGCCTCAACTGAGCCGCCCTCGCAAAGCCCGTCCAACAACAGGCTTGGCCTTTTCATAAGAGCGCCTTCCCGGCCTCTACCCCTTGTTTGATCGATCTCCCGGAACACCCATGACTGCCCGCTCCCCTTCCCTGCTCGACGCCTTGCTGCCAATTGGCGTGCTCGTCGTGCTGCTCAGCCTCTCCGTTTACCTGTTCGGCGACAGCTCCTCCAGCGGCCCGAACCAGATCGCCCTGATGAGCGCCGCCTTCGTCGCCGGCCTGGTCGGCCTGAAGAACGGCCTGCGCTGGGCCGAGATCGAGGAAGGCATACTCGCTGGCATCCATATGGCGATGAAGGCCAACCTGATTCTGCTGGCGGTCGGCGCGCTGATCGGCACCTGGATTCTCGCCGGCACGGTGCCGACCATGATCTGGCTGGGCCTGAAGCTGATCAGCGCCGAGTACTTCTACCTCACCAGTTGCCTGATCTGCGCGCTCACCGCGCTGTCGATCGGCAGCTCCTGGACGGTGGCCGGCACCCTCGGCATCGGCCTGATGGGCGTGGCGGCCGGGTTGGGCCTGGACCCGGCGATCACCGCCGGAGCGATCATTTCCGGCGCCTACTTCGGCGACAAGCTGTCGCCATTGTCGGACACCACCAACCTGGCCCCGGCCGCTGCCGGCGCCGAGCTGTTCGCGCATATCCGCAACATGCTGCGTACCACTGTGCCGGCGCTGCTGATCGCCCTGGTGATCTTCTTCGCCCTCGGCCAGCAGGCCAGCGCCGAACATGACACCAGCCGTATCGCCGAGGTGCTGACCGCGCTGGAGGCACAGTTCAACCTCGGCTGGCACCTGCTGCTGCCGGTAGCCTTCCTGCTGCTGCTCGCGGTGCGCCAGTGGGCGGCCTTCCCCGCGGTATTTCTCGCCGCCCTGCTCGGGGCGGTGTTCGCCGTTGTGTTCCAGCCAGAGGTGATGGCGCGCCTGGCTGACCCACAAGCTGGCGGCCTGGCGCCGCTGAAGACGGTATGGAGCGCGCTGTTCGCCGGCTACGAGTCGGCAAGCGGCAACGCCGAGCTGGACGGCCTGCTGTCCAAGGGCGGCATGGCCAGCATGCTCACCACGGTGTGGCTGATCATCTGCGCCATGTGCTTCGGCGGCGTGCTGGAGCGCCTTGGCCTGCTGCAACGCCTGCTAAAAAGCGCGCTACGCCTGGTGCGCAGCGACAGCGGCCTGGTCGCCAGCACCATCACCACCACCATCGGTACCAACATCATCACTGCCGACCAGTACATCGCCCTGGTGCTGCCCGGGCGCATGTACCGTGCCGAATACGAGAAACGCGGCCTGACGCCGACCAATCTGTCGCGCGCGCTGGAAGACGGCGGCACCCTGACCTCGGTGCTGGTGCCGTGGAACACCTGCGGCGCCTATATGGCCGCGACTCTCGGCGTCGCCACCCTGAGCTACCTGCCGTACTGCTTCTTCAACCTGATCATGCCGGTACTGGCCATCGCCCTCGCCTACCTGCTGCCACCCAAGCCGCAGACTGCCGCGTGATCCGTTTCGGGCCGGCCAGTGCACCGGCTCGAACTCCTCATTAGGTAGCAAAGCGCTCATCTCTTTGCTCTTTTCGCTATAAAAACCTTCCCTTTTTCCAATTGTTTCAGGCATCTTCACCCGCCTGGCAGCCCCCCTCCGGCACGTCCCAACCAATAAGAATCAGAACGGAACTCCGAACATGTATGCGTTGATGGCACTCGTCTTCGTCCTCGGCTACCTGTGCATTGCACTCGAGCACCCGTTAAAGATCGACAAGGCAGCGTCCGCCCTGCTCACAGCCGTGATCGCCTGGACCCTGCTGGTTCTTGGCGCCGACAACATCCTGCCATTGCTCGGCACCGGTACGGCCGGCGCCAGCACCAACTCCCATCATGTGGTCGAGGAACTGCGCCACCACCTCGGCGAGATCTCCGAGATCCTGTTCTTCCTCATGGGCGCGATGACCATCGTCGAGCTGATCGATGCCCATGAAGGTTTCAAGGTCATCACCGACCGCATCCGCACTCACAAACGCGTGCATCTGCTGTGGCTGGTGGGGTTGATCACCTTCTTCCTGTCCGCCGCACTGGACAACCTGGCCACTACCATCGTGATGATCTCGCTGCTGCGCAAGCTGATCGCCGACCGCCACGAGCGCTGGTTCTACGCCGGTATCGTGGTCATCGCCGCCAACGCCGGCGGCGCCTGGTCGCCAATTGGTGACGTCACCACCACCATGCTGTGGATCGGCAATCAGGTCACCGCCACCGGCATCATCACCAAGCTGTTCCTGCCCAGCCTGGTCTGCCTGCTGGTACCGCTGCTGATCATGAGCTTTCGCCTCAAGGGTGAAGTGGCCGAACCGCGCATCAAGGAAAGCGCCGAAAGCCGCCGCGACCCGACCACGCCCTTCGAGCGTAATCTGGTGTTCTGCCTGGGCCTGGGTGTACTGATCTTCGTGCCTGTGTTCAAGACCATCACTCACCTGCCGCCATACATGGGCATCCTCTTCGGCCTCAGCCTGCTGTGGATCACCACCGAGATCATCCACCGCAGCAAGAACAGCGAAGACAAGGATCCACTGTCGGTAGTGGGTGTATTGCGCCGTATCGACATCACCAGCGTGCTGTTCTTCCTCGGCATCCTGCTGGCGGTTTCCGCGCTGTCCAGCGCCGGTCACCTGATCCAGGTGGCGACGCTGCTCAAGGACAGCCTGGGCAATGTCTACAGCATCGCCATTTCCATCGGTGTGCTCTCGGCCGTGGTGGACAACGTGCCGATGGTTGCCGGTGCCATGAAGATGTATCCGCTGGTCAGCCCGGAAAACCTGGCGGCGGCCGCAGCGAACGAGCTGCCATGGCTGCGTAACTTCGTGGTCAACGGCAACTTCTGGGAAATGCTCGCCTACTGCGCCGGCACCGGCGGCAGCTGCCTGATCATCGGTTCGGCTGCTGGCGTGGCCGCCATGGGCATGGAGAAGATCAACTTCATCTGGTACCTGAAGAAGATCAGCGGCCTGGCCTTCATCGGCTACCTAGCCGGTGCCGTCACCTATATGCTGATGTTCGCCGCCTGATTGGATAACAGGCCGTTGAAAAACGTAGGCGAGGCAGCCAGTGCAATACCGATGGCGGCCCCACAAAAACAGGCGAAAAAAGCACTGGGCCCGCACTCGGGTTTACGAGTTGTAAATGAGCATTTTGATCGGACTCGCGCACGAGCCTGTTTTTAACGCAGCAATGGCAACGTAGGTAGTTTTTCAACAGCCTGTTAAGGCGCTCGGATACGAACAGGGAGTCACCATGCAGACGAGCAAGACCCGCACCAGTTTCTACCGTCGCCTCTACGTGGCCTGGCTGATCGACAGCGGCCAGGCCGTCAGCGTGCCGGCACTGATGGACGCCACCGGCATGCCCCGACGCACCGCACAGGACACCCTTGCTGCACTGGCCGAGCTGGATATCGACTGCCAGTTCGAGCAGAGCGAGGGTGAACGCAACAACGCCGGCCACTACCAGATTCGCGACTGGGGCCCGATCGACAAACGCTGGATCGCCGCCAACCTGCAGCAGATCAAAACCACGCTCGGTTATCCCTGAAATAATCGCTCCACACCTCTTGGAGCTGCGATGAATCCGGATCTGCTCTGGGTGCTGGGCCTGCTGGCCGGCGCCGTCACTCTTTTCGTCATCGGCAAGCCACGCATGGACGTGGTCGCCCTGCTGGTGCTGGTCGCCCTGCCGCTGAGCGGCGTACTCGACCTGCAACAGACCCTGGCCGGTTTCAGCGACGCCAACGTCATCCTCATTGCCGCGTTGTTCGTCATCGGCGACGGCCTGGTGCGCACTGGCATCGCCTACCGCCTGGGCGACTGGCTGGTGACCAAGGCCGGTAGCAGCGAGACGCGCCTGCTGATTCTGCTGATGCTGGCGGTGGCCGGCCTGGGCTCGGTGATGAGCTCCACCGGCGTGGTGGCAATCTTCATCCCCGTGGTGCTCGGAGTGGCTGCGCGCCTGCGTATCGCCCCGGCGCGACTGATGATGCCGCTGGCGTTTGCCGGGCTGATCAGCGGCATGCTGACGCTGGTCGCCACACCGCCGAACCTGGTGGTGCATGCCGAACTGCGCCGCGCCGGGCTGGAGGGTTTTGGCTTTTTCGATCTCACCCCCATCGGCCTGGCAGTGCTGGTGCTCGGCATCGGCTACATGCTGATCGCCCGACGCTGGCTGGTACGCAGCGAAGCAGGCGGCAATGCCGAGCCACCGCGCCTGACCCTGGCCGACCTTGCCGAGCGCTATCGCCTGAGCGAGCGCGAGCGGCGCCTGCAGGTACGCGCCGACTCGCCCCTGGCCAATCAGGTACTCAACGAGCTGCAGTTGCGCCGTGATCATGGCATCAACGTCATCGCCATCGAGCGCCGCCAGCGCCTACGCACCCTGTTGCTGATGGCCAGCGGCAATACCCTGCTGGAGCCGGGCGACGTGCTGCTGGTGGATATCGCCAGCCCCACCATCGGCCTGCTCGGCAGCTACCAGGCACTGGGGCTGGAACCCATGCCGCTGCCACATTCGTATTTCAGTCTGCACGCCCATGAACTGGGCCTGGCCGAAGTGGCACTGCCACCGGAGTCGCAGTTGCCGGGCAAGACCATTCAGGAACTGGGCTTTCGTTCGCGGCACAAGCTCAACGTGGTTGGCCTGCGCCGCCAGGGCCAGGCGCTGGAGGGCGTGCTGGTGGACGAGAGACTCAAGGCCTCTGACACCCTGCTGGTGGCCGGCGCCTGGCGCGACATCCATCGCCTGCAGGGGCTGAGCCGCGATTTCCTGGTGCTCAGCCTGCCGGCGGAAGTGGCCGAGGTGGCGCCGGCTGCGCGCAAGGCGCCCTACGCATTGCTCAGCCTGGCGGTAATGGTGCTGCTGATGGTCAGCGGCCTGGTGCCCAACGTGCAGGCCGCGCTGATCGCCTGCCTGCTGATGGGCGCGTTTCGCTGCATCGACCTGGACAGCGCCTACCGCGCCATCCACTGGCCGACGCTGATCCTCATCGTCGGCATGCTGCCCTTCGCCCAGGCGCTGCAGCAAACCGGCGGAGTCGAACTGGCCGTGCAAGGGCTGGTGGGCGGTCTGGGTGATGCCGGGCCACGACTAATCCTCGCCTGCCTGTTCGCTCTCACCGCGGTGATTGGCCTGTTCATCTCCAACACCGCCACGGCGGTGCTGATGGCGCCGGTGGCCATCGCCACCGCGCAGGCGCTGGGCGTTTCGCCGCTGCCCTTCGCCATGACCGTTGCCCTGGCTGCCTCGGCCGCCTTCATGACGCCGATCTCCTCACCGGTGAACACTCTGGTGCTCGGCCCTGGCCAATACCGCTTCGGCGACTTCGTGCGCATCGGCGTGCCCTTCACCCTGCTGGTGATGATCGTCAGTGTGGCGCTGGTGCCGGTAATTTTCCCGCTCTGAGGTGTCTGCGGTGCGCACGGCGCACCCTACGAATCGCAAAGGCCGGGGACGTAGGGTGCGCCGCGCGCACCAGCCTCCCTTGCCCCGAATGCAGTGCGTGCCCAGCCCGACTATGGGAAAATCCCGCCCCCCGAATCGCCGAAGCCCGTTCATGCCCCAGCCGCCGAAACGCCCCCGCAAACCCGCTCCCGCCGCTGTGAAAACCGCGCCGGCCAAGGGTGAGCTGCACCCACGCAACCGCCATCAGGGTCGCTACGACTTCCCCGCGCTGATCAAGGCAAGCCCCGAGTTGGGCGACTTCGTCATCACCAACCCTTATGGCAATGCAAGCATCGACTTCGCCAACCCGGCAGCGGTCAAGGTATTCAACCGCGCGCTGCTGACGCAGTACTACGGCATCCGCCACTGGGACATTCCCGATGGCTACCTGTGCCCGCCAATTCCCGGTCGCGCCGACTACCTGCACAACCTGGCGGACCTGCTGGCGACTGACAACGACGGGCATACTCCCCGCGGCGCCAAGGTAAAAGCCCTGGATATCGGCGTCGGCGCCAACTGCATCTACCCACTGATCGGCCATTGCGAGTATGGCTGGCAGTTTCTCGGGGCCGATATCGCAGACGCGGCGCTGGCCTCTGCGCGCGCCATCGTCAGGGCCAATCCGCAGTTGGCGGGTGGCATCGAATTGCGTCAGCAGGCCAATGCCGAGCACGTATTTCTCGGCCTGCTACAGGCGAACGAGGCCGTCGACCTGACCCTGTGCAACCCGCCGTTCCACTCCAGCGCCGATGAAGCCACCCGTGGCAGCACGCGCAAGTGGCGCAACCTGGGCAAGCTCGACCCGAAGCGCAAGCTACCGGTGCTCAACTTCGGCGGCCAGGCGGCCGAGCTATGGTGCCCCGGTGGCGAAGCCGCGTTTCTCAAGCGCATGGCCAACGAAAGCGCGCAAGTGGCGGAGCAGGTGCTGTGGTTCAGCAGCCTGGTCTCCAAAGGCAGCCATGTGGAATTGCTACAGGGCTGGCTGGCCAAGGCAGGCGCGCTTGAGGTGCGTATCCTCGGTATGTCGCAAGGGCAGAAGCAGAGCCGCCTGGTGGCCTGGACGTTCAAGGACGGAGAAGCGCGCAGCGCCTGGCGCAACAACCGTTGGCGCTGAGCTACCAAGTAGGGCATACCGGGCGGCGGTCCGTTCGCGCAGCAGTACGCCGCCGCAATTCGCTAACCATCACCAATGGCGGACTGTTCGCTTAGGCTCCTGAGTCCGCCCTAAGCCGGCACGCCAGGCGTTACCAAGGCACCAAACCAGTAGGGCGTACTCGCGCAGCAGTACGCCAACGCAACCCGCCAATTACCAGCAGTGGCGGACTGTTCGCTTAGGCTCCCGAGTCCGCCCTACGCTCTGAGTCCGCCCTACGACGCCGTTACCAGGGCAACCAGCCGCCCAGCGCCAGCCACAGCCCGGCCACCGTCATGCTCAGCAACGTCACCGGCACGCCGCTGCGCGCATAATCGACGAAGCCAAGCCTGACGCCCTGACGCTTCGCCCCTTCGGCGACGATCAGGTTGACCACGCTGCCGATCAATAGCAGGTTGCCGGCCAGCGTCGACATCACTGCCAGGCCGATCAGTACCGAGTGCGACAGCTCCGGCATCAAGCCCAGCAGCAACACCACGAAGGGCACATTGCCGATCAAGTTGCTCGCCAGCAGCGACGAGGTCGCAAGCGATATAACGCCCTGCGGCAACAACCCGTGCTCGGCCAGCCAGGCCGCACCATGCGCCAGCTGTGGCAACTGCAGCGCGGCGCCGCTGACCAGGAACAAGCCCACGAACAGCAGCAGCAGGTTCCAGTCCACCTTGTTCACGTAGTCGCGGCTGTCCACCCGTCGCGACACCATCACCAGCACCGCGATCAACAGCGCCGATAGCTCGCGCGGCAGCGCCGTGGCGAACAGCGCCAGCAGCGCCAGGCTGGCCAACAGTGGCTTGAGATAGCTGTGCGCGCCGTAGATATGCTCGACCGGCGTATCGTCCGCGGCCAACGGCCTGGCTTGCCCCCAACGATGGCGCCACTGTAGCCAGATCACCGCGTAAACGATGGCCATCGCGATCACGGCGGGTGGCCCGGCCACGGCCACATAACCCCAGAAATCCAGACTGCCGGCCTGCCCAATGAGAATGTTCTGCGGGTTGCCGATCAGGCTCGCTGCCGAGCCGGCGTTGCACGACAACGCCAGCGCCAACAGAAACGGCCGCGGCTCCAGCCCGCGCAGATGCAGGCTGCGACACAACAGCGGAGTCAGGGCGAAGGCGACGATATCGTTGACCAGCACCGCCGAGAGCAAGCCACCCAGTAGCACCACGCCCATCAGCAGCACAGCCGGGCGCTCGGCATGCTCGGTCAGGTAGCGGTTGAGCCAGGCATACACCCCGGAAAAATCGAACTGCGCCGAGATCAGCATCAACGCCAACAGCAGCAACAACGCACCAGGGTCGAGATGATGGGCCGCATCCTCCATGCTCAGCGCACCGCTGACCAGCAACAGCACTGCCGCGCAGCAGGCGATCCAGCTGCGGTCGATGCGCAGGCCGCGAACACCGCCGGCAGCCATGCCCAGGTAGGTGAGGACGAACAAGCCGATGGTCAACCAGGCAGCGAAGGTCATGCGCGATTTACCCGAACGGATGCATGTGAGAAGGAGCGGACTCTAGCGATGCCGAGGCGGCGCGGGAATAGCCCGGGCAAATTTTCCTCAATGGCCGGGCTGCGCCAGGTAAGCCTGTACACGAGCCTGATAGGTCGCTGATTCACGCTGACGCTGAACCTCGCTCCAGATCCGCTCGGCCAACTTGGGGTCGCGCATCAGCAGCGCGTTGGACAGCATCAGGTAATAGGGCTTTTCCTCGAGCAGCTGCGGCAATTTTTCCACCTGCTGAGCCAGTTGCGGATTGGCTTGCAAGACGAAATCACCGCGCATGGTCTGCAGGGCGACAGCATCGACTCGGCCGTGCACCAGCATCTGCAACAATGCCAGTGGGTCGCGGCTTGACTCGTCCACCTCCAGCCCGTGGGCCAGCAACAGATCGCGAATGGAAAAACCGCTGAGCGAGCCGACGCGGCCAGTCACATGAGTGAAACGCTGGCCATCCCAGGACACCGCGCTGCCGACGCGGCGATACAGGGTATAACGCGAAGTGTGCAACCGCCTGAGCGCATCCGGGCGGCCACCAGCATCGGTGGGGTACCGGCCCATCTGCTGGCGCTCGAGTTTGAAGCTGGCGGCGAAGGCACCGTCGTAGAGCCCCTGCTGCATGCCTGAAAGACAGCGCCTCCAGGGCACCGCCACGTATACCACCTACAGCTTTAGCGCCTGCTGTACCAGGTTGAGCAGCTCCAGATTGAGTCCTGTGCCATCGGTCATCACCCAAGGGTAGGAGTTCTGATCCTCATGACAGAACGTCAAGGTTGGCTGGCTGCCATAGCAGGTGCCGGCCAGCAGCCAGAGCAGGCAGTAATGCAGCGCTTTGTGCAAAAAACAGACTCCATCACCGGAATGCCTGACGATGGGCATTCGATCCGCGGTTTATCACCGACTTCTTGTCCTGCTCCAAGCATAGGCAAATTCGCCCAAAGCCGTCTGCAGCACCTGGGAGGCGCCACCTGGCAAACGACTCCCCGGCACAGAGCGAAGCCAGACGCTAGGCTTGAATCATTCCACTGCCTCGTATGCGGGAGCATGACTGGGATCAACAGGGCAAAAGGATTAAAGTGCCATCATCCTGTTGCCCGAGCTGTCGAGGACTACAGATGCGCCACGGCCTGCTGATTGTGCTGTTTAGCCTGTTCTGCTGCGGCCCTCTCGAGGCCGTCGAGACACCTTTGCTACGTATCAGTGCGGGGGAATGGCCGCCCTATCTGTCTGCCAGGGTCGAACGCCAGGGGCCGGTGGCTCATCTGATTAGCGACCTGCTGGCCGAGGAAGGCTATCGCGTCGAGTTCACCTTCCTGCCCTGGCCACGCGCCTACGCCGAAGCCGCCGCCGGCCGTTACGACGCCACGGCGGTGTGGATGCACAAGACCGAGCGTGAGGCAGACTTTCTCTTCAGCGCCCCACTGCTCGATGAACAGTTCGTGTTCTTCCACCTGAAAACGCAGCCCTTCGACTGGCGGCACTTCGATGATCTCAGCGGCATGACCCTCGGCGGCGGCCTGGAATATAGCTACGGTCCGGCGTTCGACGCCTTTCTCGCCAAGGAAAAAGTGCGCATCGAACGCGTCTCCAGTGACCGGCAGAACTTCGAGAAACTGCTCAAGGAGCGTGTGGTGCTCTACCCGCAGGAGCTCAACGTCGGCTACGCCGCGCTGCGTAACGAGTTTTCCAGGGAGGACGCCGAGCGCATCACTCATCACCCCAAGCCGCTGCTGGTCAACCTCAGCTATCTGATGCTGCCCAAACGCCTGACGCAGAGTGAAACGCTACGCGAGCGCTTCGACGCACGGCTGCAGCAGTTTCGCCAGGATGGCCGTTACCAGCAGTACTTCGACGCCCTACAGGCCGGCCACTACCAACCCGTGCCGGAGCAGGCCAGCCCGTAGCCCGGATACAATCCGGGCTACGAATTAGCGAATAAAACCGCGGCTGATCTCGCGAAACAGCTCGGTACCGGCGCGCTCCAGCCACTCGAAAGCGACCATCTCACGCGAGACGATTACCGCCCCGGCACCTTCCATGCGCGCCAGGCCCAGTGCCTTGTCACGCGGCCGACGCGATCCCACTGCCTCGTCAACCACGAACACTTCACGCCCCGCCGCCAGCAGGCCCATTACCGTCTGCAGCACGCAGACATGAGTTTCCGTGCCACAGACGATGAACTGCTTGCGTTCACCACCCGATAAGTCAAATACCCCTTCTCCTGCGGTCGCCGAGAAATGAATCTTCTCCCTTAGCCCCTCGCCCGGCAGCAGCTCATGCAGGCCTGCCTCGGTATAGCCCAGGCCCTTGGGATACTGTTCGGTAGTGATCACCGGCACGTGCAGGCGCTGCGCCACACGCACCAGCCACGAGGCCTGCTCGATCACCGCCGCGCCACCGTCGATGGCCGGCAGCAGCCGCTCCTGCAGATCGATCACCAGCAGGGTGGAATCCTTCGCTCGCATCAGCATCACTATGCTCCTTCCTTCACCGCAAAACGTGCGTCGAGTCGGCTGTAGCCCAGGCCGACGCCCTTGTGCACCCGCAACTGCACGGGAATACGCTCCTTCATCGCCTCGACATGGCTGATCACACCGATGGTCTTGCCGCTGGCGTTGAGGTTGTCCAGCGCATCCAGGGCCACCTCCAGCGTTTCGCCGTCCAGCGTACCGAAGCCTTCATCGAGAAACAGCGAATCAATACTGGTCTTGTGGCTGACCAGATCGGACAGCGCCAAGGCCAGCGCCAGGCTGACCAGGAAACTCTCGCCACCGGACAGCGTACGGCAGTCGCGCGCCACATCAGCCTGCCAGGTGTCGCACACCTCCAGCTCGAGTTCGCCGCTACCCTTGCGCGCCAACTGGTAGCGGCCGTGCAGGCGCGTCAGTTGGCGGTTGGCCAGATGGATCAGGTGATCGAGGGTCAGGCCCTGGGCGAACTTGCGGAACTTGGCGCCGTCGGCCGAGCCGATCAGGCCGTTGAGCTGTTGCCACAGGCGCTGCTCACTCTCCTGCGCACTGATTTCGGCGAACAGCGCCTGCTGGCTGCTGCGCCGCGTCTCGTCGGCCTGCAACTGCGCGCGCAACTCACCCTGGCGCTGGCTCAGTGCACGCAATTCGCTCTGCAGTACCTGCAACTGCTCATCCAGTTCACCAAGCGCCAACTCGGTCTGCGGCGTGGCGCTGAGTTGCTGCAGCTGCGCGTCGGCGGCAGCCAACAGCGTCGAAGCCTCGGTCAGCGCGCGCTCCACACGTGCCTGCAAAGCCGCCAGACGCTCTCGCTCGCCCTCTTCCAGCAGCGCGGCGAGAAACGCCGCAAGATCGCTGAAAGGACTGGCCGTCAGAGCCGTCAGCCAGTGCTGCTCGGCCTCGCTCGAGCGTTGCTGCAGCTGCAGCAACAAGGTCTGCTGACTCTGCTCGCGGCCGCGCAACGCATCGCTTTCGCGCTGGGCACTGGCCAGGCTGTTGGCGGCTTCATTCAACGCCAGTTGCGGCTGTGCCGATGGCTCGGGTTCAGCCAGCGTCAGCGCACCTTCGTCCTGCCAGCGCTGTTGCCAGTGCCCGGCCTGTGTCTCGGCGTCGGCGAGCAGGCGCTGCGCCTCGCGCTGCTGCTCCTGCAGTTGCTGATCCTGCGCCTGGGCCTGCTGCCAGTCGCGCCAGGCCTGCTCCTGCTCGTCCAGCCAGAGGCCAGCGTCCGACGGCAACTCAACAGCAAAGCCCTCGAGACTGCTCAGCAGCATTTGCTCGTGGCGCCGAAGCGCCTGCTGCAAACGCTGCAGGTCCTGGCCCTGCTCGGCTTGTCGCGCCTGCAGGTTCTCCTCATCACGCGCCAGTAGCGCCAGGCGCTGCTGCGCATCAGCCAACGCCCGCTCGGCCACTTCACGTGCACCACGCGCCTGTGCCAGTTGCGCCTGCCCGGTCTCGACCAAGGCGAGTCGTGACTGCAGATGCGTCAGACTCTGCTCATGCTGGCGCTGCAATTCGCGCAAAGCGGCGCCGTCAGAAATCTGCAAGGCCTGCTCGGTCAGTTGCTGCTGCCACTGCGCATCCTGCTGAGCGGCCTGCTGGCTCGCCTGCTCCAGCTGCTGCTGAACCTGAGCGATCTGCGTGACCAGCCGAGTCAGCTCGTCACGCAGGGTGCCGCCTTGGCTTTCCAGCTGCGCCAGTTCGTTGCGGCACTGTTCCAGCGCCTGGCGCGTGGCGGAGACGTTGAGCGCCTGGTACTGACTGACCGCCGGATGCTCGTGCGAACCACACAACGGGCAGGCTTCGCCGGGCTGCAGCTGGGCGCGGTAGGCTTCCAGATCCTGAATGCGCTGCTCCTGTTCAAGCAGCTTTTCCTTGTCGGCCTGCTGTTGCTTGAGCGCCTTGTAACGCTCGCGCAGGCCGGTGATTTCATCGTTCTTGCGGGTGTGCTGTTGCTGCAACTGAGCCAGACGCGGGGTCAACTCGGCGACCTGTGCAGCCGTTTGCTCACGGCTCTGCGCCAACTGTTCCAGACGATCCAATACGCGCCCTTGCACTTGCAGTTGCTGCCAACGCTGGCGCAGTCCGGCCTCGTCGCCCTCGCCCAGCAGGGCCTGCAGCTCGCTCTGCTGCCTGGCCTCGCTGGCGCGCGCATCCTCCAGCCGCTTCAGCGCGTCGGCCTGCTGCACACCGAGCTGATCACGCTGCTGCTGCAAGGCGGCGAGCTGCTCACCCTCCTGCGCCATGCGTGCGTGCAGTGCCTGTTGCTCCTTGAGCAGTTGCCCGCGCTGATCGAACTGCACACGCCAACTACCCAGAAGCTCGCCCAGGCGTTCCCGTTGCGGCGCAGTACTCATGCGTGCGTGCAGCGTTTCACGCTGCCCGGCCAGACGCTGCAGCTCCGCGTGACGCAGGCTCAGGCTTTGCTGGGCATAGCGGCTGGCCAGCCAGAGTTGCTGGTGCTCGCGCTCAGCGCTGTGGCGTTGCTGCTGATGCAGGTCATCCAGCACCTGCTGTGCCTGCTGCCTGTCCTGCTGCGCCTGCTGCCAGGCCAGATACAGCGGCTGCAATCGAGCTGCCGGCTCACTGGCGGCCAGGCGCTGCAGTTCACCGGCTGCCTCGTTACGAGCCTGCTGGGCCTGCTGCAGTCCGAGTCGCGCCTGCTCCCGTTGCTGCTCGGCCTGCTGCAGTGCCTCACGCCAACGGCGCTGGGCCTGCAGAGCCTGCTGCCGGGCCAGCAGCGGCGACTCCTCCAAGCTCAGACGCTGCTGCTCGGCCTGCAGCTCGGCGCGCTGCGCTTCGTCGAGCAACTCCATGCCCTGAGCGCGGCTTTTCAGCAGATTGAGTGCCTGTTCGGCAGCCTTGGTGCGCTCGTAGACCTGCTGCGAGATCTGCCCATACACCTCAGTGCCGGTCAGTTCCTCCAGCAGCTCCGCGCGCTGGTTGGCATTGGCTTCGAGAAACGCCGCAAAGCCGCCCTGGGCCAGCAGCATGGACTTGGTGAAGCGCTCGAAATCGAGGCCGGTCAGCTCGGCGGTGAGACTTTCCTTCTCGCGAATCTTGTCGGTGAGAATTTCGCCATCAGCGATACGCGCCAGCTCCACCTTGGGCGCCTGCAGCGCACCGTCGACCTTGTCCCGCGCACGGCGCTGGCTCCAGAAGGCGCGGTAGCCCTGCCCTTTCACCTCGAACTCGACTTCGGCCAGGCAATCGGCGGTGTGCCGGGTCATTAGCTCGTTACCACTGGCCGACAGCGTGCTCATACGCGGCGTGCGGTGGTACAGGGCCAGGCAGATGGCATCGAGCAAGGTGGTCTTGCCCGCCCCGGTCGGCCCGGTGATGGCGAACAGACCGCTACCGGCGAAAGGCTCGGCAGCGAAGTCGATCTTCCACTCGCCTTTGAGGGAATTGAGGTTCTTGAGGCGCAGGCTGAGGATTTTCATGCACAGGTCGTAAGCCGTTGGAAGCGCTCATTCTGGCATTGTCATCGGCGGCGCGCTGGCTCAATCGCGGCAATAGCCCTCGCCGCTGCGCACGGTCAGACAGTTCTGTTTATCCAACAGCCATTTCATGCCGGTAGCTTCACCGTCGGTGGCGCTGATGCTCTCCACCACGCCATCGCGCACGAAGACGATCTTCGCCCCCTGCGCACGCCCGACGAAGCGGCGCGGGCCGTCGAGGTTGGCGATGGTCAGGCGGTAGTCGGCCGGCGTGCCACTGATATCCAGGTAGGTACCCTCGGGCCCGTTCCAGCGCCCCAACCATTGCTCCGTCACCCTGGCATCCTGCTCACCGGACGACCTGGCGCAGCCGGCAAGCAGCAGGGGAACGGCCGCAGCCGCGAGAAGAAAGTGCGCAGTTCTGAGCATGGTGGTCTCCACGGGAAGGGTTGCAGCGGTTTCGACCAGAGCCGCACATGAGCGGTTCAGGCCCAAGCGCTCACAGTATCTCGATACGGTCACGGCCATTGGCCTTGGCGCGGTACATCGCCTGGTCCGCACGCTCCATCAGGCAATCCAGGCTTTCGCCAGGACGATATTCGGCAATGCCGAAACTGGCGCTCTTGCGTTGCACCCGGTCGAAGGAAAAGCCGTTGATACGTTTTTGCAGGGCCTGCACCGCCTGCTCTGCGTGGGCAGCATCGATCTCCGGCAGGATGATGAGAAACTCCTCGCCGCCAAGCCGCCCGACCTTATCCATCACTCGCACGCCGTCGCGCAGCAGCCCGGCGAACTGGCGCAGCACACTGTCCCCCACCGCATGGCCATGAGTATCGTTAACGCTCTTGAAGTGGTCGATGTCGATCAGCACCACCGAGAACGGCGTGCCATAGCGATTGGACCGCGCGACTTCCTCGATCAGAAAATGCAGCGTGCGCGAGCGATTCCACAGCCCGGTCAGGCTGTCGACACTGGCACTGAGGGCCAGGCTGTCCTGATGCAGGAACATGTGTTTGTGCGCCTTTTCCAGAAGAAAGGCGCTGAGCAGGCCGAAGGAGAACGACGCAAGAATCCAGATCAGGTGCAGGCGCTGCATGCCGGGCGTCAGCGAGTGCTCGAGCGTGACCAGCATAATCGCGGCCAGTGAGAACAACGCCGTAGCCATGGCACGCTTGAGCGCCAGCCCGGAGATGGCGAAGGTCCACATCAGGTTGAGATAGATTTCCGGCGCGTAAAAGGCAAAACGCGGTGAGCCGAAATTGAAGTAGAGATTGGACAACACCGAGATGATGGGCGCGAGTGACAGCAACCCCAGCATCAAGGGTTGCCGCCTTGGCTGGAAACTCAGCAGCCCGATGGCCAGCAATGCTGCCGGCACCAGCAGCGCATGGACGATGAGCCGCGCGAAAGGCTGATCGGTCTCGACATTCTGCTCGATGGCGGCATAGATCAGATACAGCGCCGTGGTCAGAAAAGCGACGTAGCGAATCTGCGGAATCTTCGCCTGCAGATACCAGCAAGCAAACGCCTGGCGAGTCGCTTCAGGCACTCCATGCAAAGGGTCAAGCGCACGCAGCAAGGCGTTGAACAACGGCACGTTCGCCTCCCCTGTCGAATGGCCACTATTCACAGCATAGAACGCTTGTCGCGGCGAATGCGATGCAGACCTCGCTCAATCTCCTGTCAAATCACGCCAGCCAGATTGACCCGAGCCTGTGCCTCGTAGCGCGCCCTGAAATGATCAGTGCTGTAGATCATCGAGCGCGCCAGAAATGACTGGAGAACGCTGCGCCGCTTCATTCGGTAGACAAAGCCCGGCACCCAGGCGTACTCGGCACGCACCTGGGCGTCGTACTCGGCGAAACGCTCCGGCGTGGCGCCGAGAATGGCCAAGTCGATATCCACCAGCAACTGCTCATCCGGCTCGTTCGGCGTCGCATCATGCCGGGTGACCATGATCAGTCGTTCGACCCGCGCCAACGTCGCCTGGCTGGCCTGACAGCTCGCCAGCACCCGGATGGCCCAATCTGCACTCAGGCGCTCGTTATCCTTGCCGCGCACGTCGTAGATGGCGTCATGGAACCAGAGCGCGATGGCCACCTCCCCCGGCTGCTGCGCCAGATGCCGCGCCTGCTCGAAATGCATCAGGCATTCGCGCAGATGCTGCAGCGAATGATAGTGCCGCTGCGGCTGCTCGTAGGCACGAACGAGTTGCTCGAACAGACCAGGCGGAGGCTGTAGGCCGAGATCTGGCCAGACGCTGGCCCAGGATGATGGGAGAAGAGTCATTCAGAGGCCCGATAGCGTTTGGTTAAGGGACGGGCTTTAGCCAGTGCCAGTGAGCGAAGCGAGGGGTTTGAACTAGTTGCTCTCCATTTCTAACTGAACAAGCTAGCGATTGCACTTGCTATACCTTCGATAATTGCTAGAACTCCGTCGATCATAGCCTCAACGGTGCCGGTTATCACCTCCAGAAGTCCCTCACTGCTCTGAACAGGAAGTACAGCTGCTCCAGCAACGGAAATAGCTATGGCTGCCATAGCAACGGAGCTGATGCCCATAACCATGAGGTAAATTGCAGAGCTCATAAGCAAGGCCGCGCAAAGTGAATTAAATACCCTCTGTAACTTTGATCGCTTTACTTTACTTTTCATTTCCAGCCCCATCTCTAGCTGAGTAAAAATACTAAATATGTATAGTACTTGGTTAAGGGCGGGATTTAGCCCGTCCCAGTGAGCGAAGCGAACGGTTTGAACCAATTGTTATATGCGTATCACGGCGCTTCATTGATGTAAATTTTGTGTTCTGTGCCTTTGTCGTCAATGGCAAACATATATTTACTTTGACCTGCCTGCCAGACAAACGATAAAGAACATAGATTTTCCAGATTGACGCTATGGGATGCACAATGTTTCTTTAGGTTGTCACCCCAACAACCAATTGATTTTTTTATTCTCTCTGACTCAAGCTTAGTGGGCCTGAACTCCCTTGCAAGCCAGTTTATTTCAATGTCATAGCCTTTCTTGTGAATCTTCCCAATTTCATCGGCAACGAAATCATGGTCGACATAGTTCATTGAGCTTACAAAGCTGTGCCCGAAATTGTGGATTGCTGATTTTATGTTTTTATATTTCATGTCTAGATCAGCATATAACGCCCACAGCAGGCGCATTTATGTAGGTGATTGTTTTGTGCCAGGCTTTTTCTGGCACAAAACGAGCGCCGGAATAAATGTCGCACTGGCTGTGCTTGTTATGCATTATCACAGATTAAACCAAGAGTATTGCCAAACGGATCAATCAGAATACATGCATGCTCATTTAGCGACGTTTTAACCGGCCCTCTATACAGCTTGGCGCCTTTGCCAGCTAGAATGTCGATTGAAACGCCCAATGAATCAACACGCCAATAGGTCGTTTGACCGGCTATGCCACTGCAGGACTTTCTGTCCTCTGGATGAAAGCCGATTTTAATATCACCGGTCTCGATGTAAGCATACATCTCGTTTTCATATTTCACCTCGACTCCAACGAGATCCGCATACCATTTGGCCGCGCTGTGTATGTCTTCTACAAAATAAACTGTTGAATCAAATTTCTTCAGCATCTACTGCGATGTCCTTCTGCATAACGTTTGGTTAAGGGGCCGGCTTTAGCCGGTCCCGAGTGAGCGAAGCGAGCGATTTGAACCATTTGTTAGAGCGGTGCACGCCGATGGAAACCTAAATATAGCTCTTTGAGTGGTTCAGGCAGGGCGTGCCAGTAGGGAGCTGCTTTTTCACTTGGAACCTGCCAGAACAAATTTTCAGTAAACGAAACATCAATGCAGTTATAAATTTCTTTTGTGCAATTTTCAAGACTGTTACTGATGAATATGAATAGCTTCGAGTGGCTCTCGTGATTTGTGCCTTTGCACATTTCTGAATTCAGAGCATTAGCCAAACTGCCAAACCAAGAATATGCAAACTCCGGGTCTAGCTCGCCCCAAAGCCGAATGTGCTCACGGTCAGCTTTGGCGGTAATTTCTGGGAAGTTTGATCTGACAAAGTTGTATAGGTCTAGGGGTGCTTCCATGCTTTTAGCTCTAACGTTTGGTTAAGGGGCGGGCTTTAGCCCGTCCCAGTGAGCGAAGCGAACGGTTTGAACCAGTTGTTATGTGCATTTCCGCGCGATAAATATTACGGGGTCGTAGGTTTCGGATGCAGGCCAGAAAACCCATCCAAATGGTTCTGCCTCAACCATTATTCCTGGTTCATCTAGCGCCCACTCCTCAATTTGTTGCGGGGTCTCAATGACGACCTGCACAACACCAGGCGTTTTACCGTATTCCAACGCTACCGAGTCACCGATTTCTACTACTTCGCCAGTGGAGTAATTCATCTGTCCGTGTTTCCTTACTCTGAACTAGCTAAATGTACATAACGATTAAGCTAAGGGGCGGGCTTTAGCCCGTCCCAGCGAACGAAGTGAGCGATTTGAGCGCATTGTTATACGAACTAGCCCCGATTAGAGAGTTCTAGGCCTTCGCCCCATTGTATGATTTCGTTTGTCCAGGCTAGAACAAGGCAGAGACCGAGGTTTTTAACGCCCCATTTACGGCCCTCATCTCCGGCATAGCCGCCATAAATTTGATTGATTCGTTCTTCATAGAATTTCTCAAAATTGCCATAAGCAGTACTTTCTAGGTGAATGCTTAGATCTATATCCGAGCCGCATCTTTTTTTGATGAAACGCAGTAATCCTTGAGATTCAATGGCTTCATGTACTTCGGAAATAGTGATGTCGTTATATTTTCCGGAGTCAATCAGACTGTTGATTTGCAGGATTAGAAGCGTAAGTGCTGTGACTTTCATGTGATCTCCTTGTTCAGCATGTTTGTATAACAGTGATTAGATGGAAGGCGGTACTAATCCGATAGTAGAGCCTTCTATCTAACTCCGCACTATCGTCATCGCCGCCCTGAAAAATTCTTTTCAAATCATGGTATTACAAACCAGCTCCTGATATCCGGACGTATTCGCTTGACTTCCTCTTTTTGCTCTACCATTACCACTGTACAAAAACACAGCCAAGGAGTCGGCCATGGAAACCTCCAGCAAACCTCGCCTGCAAGAGCAGTTCAGGGCGGTGATACGCTTGCATCATTACAGCATCCGCACAGAAAAGTCCTACTGGTACTGGATTCGCTATTTCATCCGTTTCCATAAACTGCGCCATCCACTGGAGCTTGGTGCTACCGAGGTCAATGCTTTTCTCACCTGGCTAGCAGTTGAGCGCCAGGTAGCTGCCGCCACCCAGAATCTGGCACTCAATGCGCTAGTTTTCCTATACGACAAGGTCTTGCAACAACCCCTCCGGCAAGTGGGTGAGGTGGTGCGCGCAAAACGCTCGGCACATATTCCCTGTGTACTTACGCATGAGGAAGCCACAGCGCTCATTGCCAGGCTTGGCCAACCACATCAACTACTGGCTTCGTTGATGTACGGCGCTGGCTTGCGAGTGGTGGAAGCTGCACGTTTGCGTATCAAGGATATGGATTTCGATAAGCAGGTCATCACCATTCACGACGGCAAAGGCGCCAAAGACCGAACGACACTTCTGCCAGCGCCCTTGATCACGCCGCTGCTGGAGCGCAGAGAGCGGATGTTCCGCGCCTGGAAGCAGCGGTACAGTTTCTATCACGCCCCCGTCAGCCTGCCATTTGCGCTACGTCGCAAATACCCCAAGGCCGGATGTTCCTTCGAGTGGCAGTGGCTGTTCCCGTCGACCGGGCTTTGCACGGATGAGGACGGGCAGATCGTTCGTCATCACCTTCATGTCAGTGCCATTCAGAAAGCTGTCAGACATGCCGTGCGGCAATCCAACCTGCACAAGCCTGCCAGTTGCCATACCTTTCGCCACAGTTTCGCCACCGAGCTACTGCGTCGGGGGAGCGATATCCGCACAGTGCAGACGCTACTGGGGCATGCGGATATACGTACGACGCAGATTTATACGCATGTGCTGGGACAGGGCTTTGCCGGTGTAGTCAGCCCGCTGGGGTGAGCGCGGCAAGCACTTAGCCGGATTGTCGCGACGGCACCCCCGGATTGCATCCGGGCTACGGAGGCTTGCAGCTAAGCCTTGGGCAGCGCCTCCAGCACCTGCCGATACAAACCCTGCAGGCGCTGGGCATCCTCTTCTTCCAATGTCTCCTGCTGCAGGCGGCGGGCGAAGACGTCTTCCACGCTCAGCTCGTCCAGCGTTTCCCGCGCTTCGCTGGCCAGACTGGCCATGGCGTTGCCGCGCTCACGGCGGATGCGCAGCACCTCCACGGGATGCCCTTCGCACAGAGCGTTGATGCGGCTTTGCAGGTCGCTCAGGTAGTCGTCAGTGCTCACTTGCACTTCCAGCCATACGGGCCGCTCGGGCGTGCCCTGAGCAGCTACCTCGGCGATGGCGCCGGCCAGTTCCTTGAGCGAGCCGCGCAGGCTGGCCATGGGCTGGAACACCGGCACGGGTAGTGGCGTGATCGATTGCAAGGTGGCGCCTTCGAACGTCAGCAACAGGACTTCCTTCTGCTGACGTGCCTCGTCGAAGGACAGGGCAATCGGCGAGCCGCTGTAGCGGATATGCTCCAGGCCGCCGACCTTCTGCGGGCGGTGGATATGGCCAAGGGCGATGTAGTCCGCCGGCGGGAAGGCGCTGGTGGGGAAGGCTTCCAGGCTGCCGACGTAGATCTCGCGCACCGACTCACTGGCGCTGGCGCCAACCGTGGTGAGGTGACCGGTGGCGATGATCGGTAGCGTCAGGCCCAGCTCGTCACGCTTGCTCGCCGCCAGCTCGTACAGTGCCCGGTAATGCTCGGCGATGGCTTGCTGCAACGACTGCTGTTTGTCCTGCGCGCTCTGCCCCGCCTGGCTGGCGAGTACGTCGCGCGGGCGAATGAAGGGAATGGCACAGAGAACGACGCCCGGCTGGCCAGTACGATCATTGAGCACCAGTACCTGTTCGGCCAGATCGACGCCCACGCTCGGCACCACCTGGGTGCCCAGTTGCGCCAGCAGGCTGCGGCTTTCACCGAGCATGGCCGGTGAGTCGTGGTTGCCGCCGAGCACCACCAGTGCGCAGCCGGCGTCGCGCAGCTCCACCACCAGCCGGTAGTACTGCTCGCGGGCGTAACTGGGCGGTGCGCCGGTGTCGAACACGTCGCCGGCGATCAGCAGCACGTCCACGTCGTGCACACGCACCTGCTCCAGCAGCCAGGCGCAAAAGGCCTGGTGCTCGGCCTGCCGAGTCTTGCCCATGAAATGCTGGCCCAGATGCCAGTCGGAGGTGTGCAGGATGCGCATGCGAAAACGACCAAAGCGAAAAACCCGCCTACAGTGCCTGCGCGCCCGCAGGCTGGCAATGCCGCAGTAACGGATAGACCGATCACATCCGGTTACACAGCCGCAGGCGCTGCGGTTAGTGGCCTGAAGGGCGTTCTTGCACGATCCTGCTGCACATCGGTACGAACCTAGCCCCCGCTCACCAGTCGGAAAAAAATCGCCACCCGTGAGGAGATTTTCCCGATGAGCGCTCTATCCGTTCGTAGCTTCGCCTCCTTCACCCTCCCCGTCGGCTTGTTGGCCAGCCTGGTGGTTGGCCCCGCGCAGGCCCAACCGCCCAGACTCGACGTCCCTTATGTGCCCACACCAGAGCCTGTGGTGGCGCATATGCTCCAGCTGGCCGAAATCGGCCCGGACGACTATGTCATCGACCTGGGCTCGGGCGATGGCCGCATCGCCATCTCCGCCGTGCAGGACCACGGCGCCAGAGCGGCCTACGGCATCGACCTGGACCCTGAACGCATCAGCGAGGCGCAGGAGAACGCCGAACGCGAGGGCGTGGCGGACAAGGTCACGTTCGAGCAGGGTGACCTGTTCCAGAAGGATATTTCCGAGGCCGACGTGCTGACCATGTACCTGCTCTCCACGGTCAACATGCGCCTGCGTCCGGTGATTCTCGACACCCTCAAGCCCGGTACTCGGGTGGTGTCGCACGCCTTCAACCTCGGCGACTGGGAGCCTGATCAGAGCGATGTGATCAATGGCAGTTCAGTGTTTCTGTGGATCGTGCCAGCCAAGGTCGCGGGTCAGTGGACTCTCGAGCTCGATGGCCGGAATCATCAGGTCGAACTCGATCAGCGCTTCCAGAAGGTGGTTGGCAAGGTCGACGGCCAGCCCGACGTGCTCAGCGGCCAGTTGAAAGGCAACGAGCTGCGCTTCACCTTCGACGACAGGCTGTATGTCGGCCAGCTCAACGGTGACCGTATCGAGGCGGTGCCGGCCGATGGTGCACAGCAGGGTTGGGTCGCGCGCAGGAGCTAAGCCATGACATCGCTAGGGTCCTCGCAGCGCGCCGGGCTGTCGGTGATCGATGCCGTTGCCATGCTGGTCGGCGTGGTGATCGGTGTCGGCATTTTCGGCCTGCCGCCGCTGGTGGCGCAGCATGCCAGCAGCGCCGAGCTGTATCTGGCCCTGTGGCTGGTCGGCGGTCTGGTGATGCTGATCGGCGCGCTGTGTTACGGCGAGCTGGGTGCGGCACATCCGGACCAGGGCGGCGAATACCATTATCTGAGCCTGGCCTGGGGTCCGCAGGTCGGCCTGCTGTTCGCCTGGGCGCGCGGTACGGTGATCCAGACCGGCGCCATCGCCGTGGTCGCGTTCATCTACGGTGACTATGCCCAGCGCCTGCTGCCGCTTGGAGACTATGGCAGCGCCTGGCACGCCGCTCTGGTGGTGGTGGCGCTGACTCTGCTCAATGTGCTGGGCACGCGTGAATCGCGACGCGCCCAGCTGTTCTTCACCAGCGTGACAGTGCTGGCCCTGCTGCTGGTGGTGCTGGTCGGCCTGGTGCTGGCCGAACCGCAGCCGCATACCGCCAGCGCCGCACCTGCCGGCGGCAACCTGGCGGCGATGCTGGGCATGGGTATGGTCTTCGTGTTGCTCACCTATGGCGGCTGGAACGAGGCGGCCTACCTGTCCGGTGAGTTGCGCAACCCGGCGCGCAACATGAGTCGCGTGCTGCTGATTGGCACGGCATTGGTGACAGCCATATACCTGCTGGCGAACCTGGTCTTTCTCAATATCTTCGGCCTCGACGGCCTGCGCCAGAGCGATGCCGTGGCGGCGGACCTGATGAACATCGTCGCCGGGCCATGGGCCGAGGCCATGCTGGCAGTGTTCGTCTGCCTGACCGCACTAAGTACCTTGAACGCCACGCTGTTCACCGGTGCGCGGGTCTACTACGCGCTGGGCCGCGATGTGCCGCAACTGGCATTCATCGGTCGCTGGAACGAACGCGGCGCCACCCCGGTACGCGCCTTGCTGCTGCAGTGCGCGCTTACCCTGCCGCTGATCCTGTTCGGTGCCCTGAGTACGAACGGCGTACAAACCATGGTGGCCTACACCGCGCCGGTGTTCTGGCTGTTCATGTTTCTCGTCGCGCTGGCGCTGATTCGCCTGCGCCAAAGGCAACCTTGGGTACGGCGGCCATTCAGCGTGCCGCTGTATCCGCTGACGCCGATCCTGTTCGCCGCCACCTGCCTCGGTCTGCTGTATTCCAGCACGCTGTATGCCGGCAGCGGCGCGTTGCTGGGTCTGCTGGTGCTCGGTGCCGGCCTGCCGTTGCTGGCCCTGCAGCGCCCGCAAGCCGTCGAGCAGGGCGAACACGCCGAGTGAGCAGCACTACATTGCCCAGTCCTTGACCACCACATGGGTCTTGACCTTCTGCATGCCGGGGAACGCCTCGATGGCACCGCGCACCTCGCTCAGGCGCGTCATGCTCGGGGCTTCGATGAACACCAGCATGTCGGTTTCCCCACTGATGCCGCTGCAGTGACGCACCTCGGGCAGGGCGCGCATGCGCTCGACGTAGTCCTCGCAGCGGCGGCCCTGATAGAAGAGTTCGAGAAAGGCCTTCACGCCCGCCTCGCCCGGCTCGGCCACCTGCGCGTGATAACCGCGAATCACCCCGCTGTTCTCCAGGTAGCGAATCCGCTCGCTGACCGCCGAACGTGACAGGTTGACCTCACGGGCGATCTGGCTGACGGAGGTGCGCGCATCGCTGCGCAGCAGAGCGAGGATCTGGCGATCGAACTTGTCCACGGGGCTTCTCGGGCGGCAATCGGATTGACGGTGAAAACCGCCATTTCGTCGGCAAAAGGCGACAGCCTGCAACTGGCCGGCGCCCTACCATGGCGGTATCTGGAAAATGATGAGCATACCCCATGAGTCGATTGAACAAGGAATTGGGCCTGCTGCAGGGCATCGCCCTGCTCAGCACCTCGCTGCTCGGCACCGGCATTTTCGTGGTGCCGGCGCTGGCAGCCACGGCAGCCGGCGAAGCGTCGCTGTGGGCATGGATGATCCTGATTGCCCTGGTGCTGCCGGTGGCGTTCACCTTCGCCCAGTTGGGCAAGCGCTTCCCTCACGCTGGCGGCGCGCCGCACCTGATCGGCCGCGCCTTCGGCCTGCGCATGGAAGGGGTCAGCGCCCTGCTGTTCCTTGCCGTGTTGCCGGTCGGTCTGCCCGCTGCGCTGCATATCGCCAGCGGTTTCTGGCTGGCGCTGTTCGATCTCGATCGCACCGACCTGCTGCTCATCGAACTGGCCACGCTGGGCGCCATCCTCCTGCTCGGTCAGCGTCCACCGAAAGCATCGGGCATGCTGCAGGGGCTGATTGCCTTGGCCATCGTCGCCAGCGTGGCGCTGATCTGGTGGGTCGGTGATCTGCCGCGCGCCAGCCAACCGCTGCTGCCGGCAATGGACGGCCAGTGGCACCTGCTGCCGACGGCGCTGGGGGTGATGTTCTGGTGCTTCGTCGGCATCGAGGCCTTCACCCACCTGGGCGAGGAGTTCAAACACCCCGAGCGCGACTTCCCATTGGCGCTGTTGCTCGGCGTGGTGCTGGCCGGCCTGGTGTACTGGGCCTGCTCGGTCGCGGTGCTGAGCTTTGCCACTTACGGTGACGTGCACAGCGACACCACCGCCCTGCCGCGTCTGTTCGAGCAACTGCTGGGCGAGCGCGCCCGTGTCCTGGTAGCGGTGCTCGGTTACCTGGCCTGCTTCGCCTCGATGAACGTGTACATCCAGGGCTTCGCCCGGCTGATCTGGAGCCTGGCCGATGAAGGCCGTCTGCCGGCCAGGCTGGCCGTGCGCAACCGCCAGGGCGTACCCGGCAGAGCCTTGCTGCTGGTGGTGATCAGCTGCGCGCTGTGCGCCATGCTCTCGGCCACCTTGAACCTGTCGGTGGACGATTTGATCCGCTACGCCAACGGCAACTTCGTGTTGATCTACCTGCTGAGCATGACCGCCGGCTGGGTGCTGCTCAGTGGCATCTGGCGCCTGCTGGCCGGGCTCAGTGGGCTGCTCTGTGCCGCGGTACTGGCGATGCTTGGCAGCGATGCGCTGTATGCCTTGGGGCTGCTCGCCGCCCTGCTGCTGTGCAGTCATCTGCGTGCAAGGCACAAGGCGCTGGCGTAATCGATCCACCGCGAACCTGATGGTGGATGAAAGAGTGTCATCCACCCTCCAGGGTGACCGTGAGGCGTATGGGGTTCTATCCTTACCCTGAACTCGCTGAAAGGAAGCCCCATGCGCCGCGTACTCAATGACCTGAAAATCATGATTCTGGCCAACCTGTGGATAGTCCCGGTGGTGGCTGGTCTGGTCTGGGCACTGTTCCAGTTCGTCGCGCCGCCACCGCCGATGAGCGCCAGCATGGCCACCGGCGCCCAAGGGGGCGCCTACCAGCAGTTCGCCGAACGCCTGAAGGAAGAACTGGCCAAGGAAGGTTTCGAGCTGAATCTGGTACCGACCTCGGGCTCGCGCGACAACCTGCAACGCCTGCTGGCCAACGATCCGCAAGTGGAGATCGCCTTGGTGCAGAGCGGCCTGGAGCGCCAGCTGACAGCCGAGGAGCAGCGTCAGCTGGAAAGCCTGGGGGCAATCTATCAGGAACCGCTGTGGCTGTTCTTTCGACGTGACGTGGAGCTGGATCGCATTGCCGACCTGCTGCCACTGCGCCTCGGTCTGGGCGGCGAAGGCAGTGGCACCCGCGCCGCCAGCGACGCCATCCTCGGCGCCAATGCCATCGAGCCGGAACAATATCCCGAAAGCTGGCAGAGCATCGGGGGTGGCAAAGCTGCCCGCGCGTTGATGGCCGGCGAACTGGATGCAGCATTCTTTGTCGGCCCGGCAGAAAACTCACTGGTGCAGCAACTGGCGGCCAACCCGGACATCGCCCTGGCACACTTTCGGCGCGCCGCCGCCTACGAGGCGCGCCTGCCGTTCTTCAATCAGGTGAAGGTCGGTGAAGGCCTGCTGGATCTGGCCAGCAACGCACCGGACCGCGACATCATCACCCTGTCTCCGGTCGCCACCCTGGTAGTCAACGACGATTTCAACCCAGGCCTGGTGCCGCTGTTTCTCGAGGCCAGCCGTGAAGTGATGCGGGGCGGTACCCTGCTCGATACCGCAGGCACCTTTCCCAGCGCCGAGCCGCGCACCTTCGAGCTGCACAAGGATGCCGGGCATTACTACGACAAGGGCCTGCCTATCCTGCAGCGCTACCTGCCGTTTCGCATCGCTTCGCTGGCCGACCGCTACATCATCCTGCTGATCCCCCTGATCGTGGTGATGATTCCGCTGTTCAAGGCTGTCGGCCCGATTTACCAGTGGCGCATCCGCGCACGCATCTACCGCTGGTACAAGTACCTGCGCGAGATCGACCGCAAGCTGCACGCAGGTTCCTTGCCCGACGAACTGGACAGCGAGATCGAACGCCTGGAGCAGATGGAAGACGAGCTGGCGGCCGTGGATGTGCCGCTGTCGTACTCCAACGAGTTGTACGAACTGCACATGCATGTGCGCTACGTGATCGAACGACTGCGCGTGCTGCAGCGGCGCCGGCAGGCGTAGGGTGGATCACGCTTCATCGTTCCACCACGGCAGTGGATATACCCTCCTATAGCTTGCGCCAGCACTGTGGGAGGGGCTTTAGCCGCGACTTGCCACATGACGTCCACACCATTCACAGATGTATCCGCACCAGAATCCATCACCCGCTTCGGGTAAACTGCGCCCCTGTTTGAATTTGCCCACGAGACCGCCATGCCGATCCGCCACTGCATCGTCCACCTGATCGACAAGAAGCCCGACGGCAGCCCCGCCGTGCTGCACGCTCGCGACAGCGAGCTGGCCACGTCGCAAGCCATGGAGAACCTGCTGGCCGACCTCAACGAGAGCTACAACGCCAAGCAGGGCAAGGCCTGGGGTCTGTTCCACGAAGAATCCGGCGCCTACCCGTTCAGCGGCTGGCTCAAGGCCTATCTCGACGGCGAGCAGGATTTCACCGCCTTCAGCCGCCAGGCCGTCGAACACCTGCAAAAGCTGATGGAAGAATCCAACCTCTCCACCGGCGGCCACGTGCTCTTGGCCCATTACCAGCAGGGCATGACCGACTACCTGGCCATCGCCCTGCTGCACCACAGTGAAGGCGTAGCGGTGACCGACGCGCTGGACGTGACCCCGGCCAAGCACCTGGATCTGGGTCAGCTGCACCTGGCCGCGCGCATCAACATCAGCGAGTGGCAGAACAACAAGCAGTCCAAGCAGTACATCTCCTTCATCAAGGGCAAGAACGGCAAGAAGGTCTCGGATTACTTTCGCGACTTCATCGGCTGCCAGGAAGGCGTCGACGGCCCGGGCGAGACCCGTACCCTGCTCAAGGCCTTCAGCGATTACGTGGAAAGCGAGGATCTGCCCGAAGAACAGGCCCGCGAGAAGACCAAGACTCTGGTCGGCTACGCTACCGGCCAGGCCAAGATGGGCGAGCCGATCACCCTGGAAGAACTCTCCGGACTGATCGATGAAGAGCGCCCCAAGGCCTTCTATGAGCACATCCGCAACAAGGACTACGGCATGGCCCCGGAATTTCCGGCGGACAAACGTACCCTGAGCCAATTCCAGCGTTTCACCGGCAGGGCCGAAGGCCTGTCGATCAGCTTCGAGGCGCATCTGCTGGGTTCCAAGATCGAGTACGACGAAGGCCGCGACATGCTGATCATTCGCCAGTTGCCGACCCAGTTGAAGGATCAGCTCAAGCGTCGTCAGGATTGATGCATTTGTAGGGTGGACCGGGCGGCGATCCGCTTTAGCCCACCAAAACGATCCTGACCCATCTGTTCTATTTCGGTGGGCTAAAGCCCACCCTACGAAAACTAAAACGGATCGCCGCCCGGCCCAACCTACGCCTACCCCACAGACTGATATGGCGGCATGGCCTGGCTCGGTTTAGGCTGGCAGGACCGTGCAATCACACAAGGATGCGAAACCATGAAGACGATTGTGCTGCTGCTCGCCGCCCTGGCCCTGTGGCAGAACTGGGACAAGATCGACCGCTGGCTCAACCCACCGCAGGCCGGCAATGGCAGCGGCGAGATCGTGCTCTACGCCACGCAATGGTGCGGCTACTGCGCCAAGACGCGCGAGCTGTTCGCCGAGGATGGCATCGCCTATCGCGAAGTGAATATCGAGACCGATGCCGCCGGCCGTGCCCGTTACCAGGCACTCGGCGGCCGCGGCGTGCCGGTGATCGACCTGCGCGGGCAGGTCATTCACGGTTACGACGTGCGCGCCATCCGCGCCGCCTACTGACAGACGGCGCGAGACGCCTCAACGCGCCTCGATACGGAACCCCATACGCGGGAAGTGCACGTGCACGATGCCGGCGCGCTCGTCATCACGACGCAGAATCAGCTCGTCGCGCCCGGCATGCAGCAACTCGCCCTGCACCGGGTCGACACCATAGTCCACCGCAGCGATGCTCACCGCCTGGCCAGCTTTGAAACCATTGGGGTCGACGAAATCCTCGTTCGGCAGCGCTGCCGGAGTCGCTTCACGCGCCACCGCGATCGCCTGTTCGCTGCTCATCTCGCTCAACGAGCCATGGCCGAAGCCGAGCACACGGCCAAGCCAGGCGGCGACTTCCGGGTAATCGTCGACCAGCGGCGAGGTAACCGGCGTGCCGCGCAGGAACCACAAACAATGAGCCACGGAAAAATCGGCGAGCGATGGTTCACCGAAGAGGAAATCGCCCTGCTCGCGCTGCAACTGGCGCTGCAATGCGCCCATCAGTGCCGGCCAATTGTGCTTGGCCTGCTCCAGTGGCAGCCGAGTCGCCGTACCACCGGAAAACAGCGCGCCACGGTCGGCGGCGAAAGCCTTGGCGAACTCCGGCGGCACCTTGGCGAAGCGCAGCGCCATCGACTCGGGTTGGAACACCAGCGCCACGGCATGCTGGAACAAGACCGAGTCAGCCCACTGCGCCAGCAGGCTGACATTGAACTCCTGACCTTCGGGCAGCAGCGCCGGGGTTGCCTTCTCGGCTTCCAGGCGGCGAGCGATCAGCGCGGTATCGCAGTAGATGTCGGCGCCAACCTGCAGCACCGGCGTCTTGCGGTAGCCGCCGGTCAGCGCGGTGAGATCGGGCTTGGGCATCAGTGGCGGGATCATCACCGAACGCCAGGACAGTTGCTTGAAGCCCAGCATCAGGCGGGCCTTCTCGGCAAACGGCGAGGTCGGGTAGTGATGAAGGATCAACTCATGCATGGCGCGCTCCGCGTCGGCTCAAAAGTCCTCAGCTTACCCGCGCGACACCTGCACGCAACCGCCTGAGGCTGATGAAACGCCATCAACGGCCAGAATGAGCGCTTCTTTGGCGCTTTTGCTCAGGCGCTTGATCGCCCGTTCACGGCGCAACGCATCACCCTTGCCGGCACAGGCTTCGACGTAGGCCAGCGCCAGCGCCGGGCTGGTATGGAAGAATCGGGCACCCTTGCCGCTCTGGTGCTGGGCGAAACGCCGCTGCGGGTCATCGCTGATGCCGCAATACAGCGCACCATTGGCGGCGCGCACCAGATAGACGAACCAGGCCTTTTCGACTGCTGCATTCATCAGCGCGCGGGAAACCACTCACGCGCCGAGCGCCACAGGCACATGCCGACGAAGTAGGCCGAAGCCAACCACCAGAGCGCCAGCAGCCAGAACTGATTGACCGGGTACTGCAGGATCAACAGCGCGCTGGAGAGCATCCAGACGAAGGTCACCAGGATGTTCAGCGGCATGAACTGACGCACGCGGAACGGGTGCAGGAACTTCATCTTGGTCAGGGTCAAGCCGGCCAGCAGGACGATAATGGCCAGGGTGATCCAGGGGTGCACGTCGAGGATGTAGAAATACAACACGACCACGTTCCACGCCGCCGGGAAGCCGACGAAGTAGTTGTCCTTGCTCTTCATGTTCAGGTTGCAGAAGCAGAACAGCGAAGACAGCAGAATCAGGCCCACGGCGAACAGCGGCGTGTAATCCGGCAGTGGGATGAAGCGGTAAAGAAAGATGGCGGGGATGAATACGTAGGTCAGGTAATCGATCACCAAGTCGAGGGTCGAGCCGTCGAAATGCGGCAGTACACCCTTGACGTCATAGCGGCGCGCCAGCGAGCCGTCCAGACCGTCGACCAGCAGCGCCAGGCCGAGCCACAACAGGCATTGCGTGGGTTGGCCGTCGAGTACGGCCAGCAATGCCAGCAGGGCGAGGATCACGCCACTGGCGGTAACAGCATGGACCCCCCAGGCTTTGGCCTGTTTTACGGCAACGATCAATTCGGTCACGGCAGGTCTCGATTGGCAGTGGAGGTGCGGCACCCGGTGTGCGCACTCTTTATTGAAGGCTAAGACCGGCTAGCCTACCACTGCGTTCCTTCGCCCGCCTCAGCGCGTGCCACGAAACTGGGCCAGCCCGCGTGCCGCCTGTCGACGAATGGCAGCCTGAACCGGTGGCGCCCACCCCAGCAGAAGCCCTTTGCCACCTAGCGCCTGACGTGCCCAGCGCCATAGATCGAAGTGATCGCGATGCTCGACGATGAGCCCGTCGCGAAACACGAAGCGCGCCTGAATATGGTTGACCACCTGACGACCGGTGGCACTGAAACGGTAGCTGGCGACCCAGCGCGCGCTGCCGGCATGATCGTCAGCGTGCACCGAGTCGAAGGTCAGCGAGAAGTCTTCGGCGCGGCTGCACAGCATGCGCCACATATCGCCCGCCTCCGCGCCGTGCAGGTCGACGAAGACCGGATCGGAGAAACGCACGTCCTCGGCGTAACAACCGGCCATGGTCTCGGCATCGAGTTTCTGGAAGGCGCTGTAAAAACGCTGGATCAGATCGGCATTGGGGTGGCTCATGAGTCGCTCCTACAGGCTTTTCATTACGTAGGGTGCGCCGCGCGCACCGCTGTCACGGCGTCGCTCACTGGTGCGCACAGCGCACCCTACACGTTCGCAAGGATGGTTCACCCCAGTCTGTTCGTCCGGCGAGGACGTGGCGATTGGCTATAAAGACAACTTTGTGTCAATAATCGCCAATCCAATTCAGGTCACTGTCATGCTGCGCATCGCCTTGTACGTCTGCCCGCAAACCATCTGCTCCAGCCTGAGCATGGCGCAGGATGCCTTCAGCCTGGCCAATCGCCTGGTCGGCGCGCCCCGTTTTCAGTTGCAGCGTTTCAGCCTTGATGGCCAACCCGTGCAGTTGGAGTTCGCGCAGGTTCAGGTCGATGGCGGCCTTGAGCTGGCCGAGCAGGCCAACCTGCTGATCGTTCCCGCCACCGGTAGCGCCATCACCCGCACGCTGGAGAGCAACGCCAAGCTGCTGCCCTGGCTGGCCCAACGTGATCAGCAACAGGTTGCTAGTCTGTGCAGCAGCGCCTTCCTGCTGGCCGCTGCCGGCCTGCTCGATGGGCGCCAGGCGACCACCCACTGGGCATTGGCCGATTCGTTTTCCCGCCTATTCCCCCGAGTGAACCTGCGCAGTGACCTGCTGCTGACCGAGGACGGCCCGCTGTTCTGCTCCGGTGGTGCTCAGGCCGGGCTCGACCTGTGCCTGCACCTGATTGCCCTGCATGCCGGCGAATGGCTGGCGCAACAGGTGGCCAGCGCCATGGTGATCGAGCGTCAGCGCGGTACGCAGACCCGTTTCGCCCCGCTGTTGCCCAGCAGCGAGGACAAGTCCCTTGCCCCGCTGCTGGCCTGGCTACGCGAGCATCACGCCGAGACAATCGATCTCAACCGTCTGGCACAACAAGCCCATTGCTCGGCGCGTACCCTGCTACGCCGTTTCAAACAGGCCACCGGGCTGACCCCTGGCGATTACCTGCAGCGCCTGCGTATCAGTCTGGCGCAGCAGGCACTGACCGATTCGGCGCAGTCGCTGGAGCAGGTCGCCAGTCAGGTCGGGTTCGCCGACCGCGCCACCTTCGCCAAGCGCTTCAAGCAGTTATGCGGAGAAACGCCGGGCGCCTTCCGCAAACGCATGCGGCGCCACTAGGCGCCCAAGGTGTCCGATGGCTAATGCCAATCAAAACGGATTTTCGTAGGAGCCCCGCCCCGGGGCGAAGCTTTTCCTATCAGCGCCGCCCCGGTTCGCGGCGGGGCGCCGCTCCTACAAATTGTTGGCATGGTCGCCTGATCGAGTGGCCTCAGCAACAAACCAAGGAAGTCCGATGGCTGATGCCAATCAAAACGGCTTTTCGTAGGAGCCCCGCCCCGGGGCGAAGCTTTTCCTATCAGCGCCACCTCGGTTCGCGGCGGGGCCCGCTCCTACAGATTGGTGGCATAGCCGCCAGAGGGAGCGGCACCGGCAACGAAAAAGGGAGCCCGAAGGCTCCCTGATCCATGGCGCAATGCCGGCTCAGTGCAGGATCTGACTGAGGAACAGCTTGGTGCGCTCGTTCTGCGGGTTGGTGAAGAAGGCATTCGGCTCGGCCTCCTCGACGATCTCGCCCTTGTCCATGAAGATCACGCGGTTGGCCACGGTACGGGCAAAACCCATCTCGTGGGTCACGCAGAGCATGGTCATGCCGTCTTCAGCCAGACCGATCATGGTGTCGAGCACCTCTTTCACCATCTCCGGGTCGAGGGCCGAGGTCGGCTCGTCGAACAGCATGATCTTCGGCTTCATGCACAGCGCGCGGGCAATCGCCACACGCTGCTGCTGACCGCCGGAGAGCTGGCCCGGAAACTTGTTGGCCTGCTCGGGGATACGCACGCGCTCGAGAAAATGCATGGCAATTTCCTCGGCCTGACGCTTGGGCATCTTGCGTACCCACATCGGCGCCAGTGTGCAGTTCTGCAGCACGGTCAGGTGCGGGAACAGGTTGAAGTGCTGGAACACCATACCCACTTCACGGCGAATCGCTTCGATGTGCTTGAGGTCGCTGGTCAATTCGGTGCCATCGACCACGATGCGCCCCTGCTGGTGTTCTTCCAGGCGGTTGATGCAACGAATGGTGGTGGACTTGCCCGAACCGGACGGCCCGCAGAGCACGATGCGCTCGCCCTGCTGCACGCTCAGGTTGATGTCCTTGAGCACATGGAACTGGCCGTACCACTTGTTCACACCCTGCAGCAGGATCATCGGCTCGGCGCTGGGTTGTTTGATTGCTTCACTCATGACTCACTCCTAACGCTTGTGGCCGGTATCCAGCTTCCGCTCGAGATGCAGCGAATAGCGGGACATGCCGAAACAGAAAATCCAGAAGACCAACGCGGCGAACACATAACCTTCGGTAGCCATACCCAGCCATGCCGGGTCGGTGGTCGCCTGCTTGATGCTGTTGAGCAGATCGAACAGGCCGATGATGATCACCAGACTGGTGTCCTTGAACAGGGCGATGAAGACGTTGACGATGCCCGGAATCACCAGCTTCAGCGCCTGCGGCAGGATCACCAGGCCCATCATCCGCCAGTAGCCCAGGCCCATGGCCGCGGCCGCCTCGTACTGCCCTTTGGGAATGGCCTGCAGACCACCGCGCACCACTTCGGCGATATAGGCAGACTGGAACAGGATCACCCCGATCAGCGCACGCATCAGCTTGTCGAAATGCATGCCTTCGGGCAGGAACAACGGCAGCATCACCGAGGACATGAACAGCACGGTGATCAACGGCACACCGCGCCAGAACTCGATGAAGGTGACGCAGATGACCTTGATCGCCGGCAGGTTGGAACGTCGCCCCAGTGCCAGCAGGATACCCAGCGGCAAGGCACCGGTGATGCCCACGGAGGCGATCACCAGGGTCAGCATCAGGCCGCCCCACTGGCTGGTGGATACCACGCTCAGGCCGAATACCCCGCCGTGCAGCAGGCACCAGGCGATCACCGGATAGATCACCAGGAAGCCCAGGCCGTAGAACGCCTTGCGCGGCATCTGCGGCACGAACAGCGGCGCCGCGCCGACGATTGCCAGCCACAGCGTGGCGTCCACGCGCCAGCGCAGTTCACTGGGGTAGAAGCCGTACATGAACTGACCGAAACGCTGTTGGATGAACACCCAGCACGCGCCTTCCTTGGTGCAGTCGGCACGGGTGCTGCCCACCCAGTTGGCATCGATGATCGCCCACTGCAGCAGCGGTGGTACCACCAGCCAGATCAGATAAAGCGCGAAGATGGTCAACAGGCTGTTGAACCAGTTGGAAAACAGGTTGGCCTTGAGCCAGCCCACTGCACCGACGCTCAGGCGTGGCGGCGGCAGGTCCGGTTTGAATGTGTGAGTCTGCATGGCTGCTCCTTACCGCTCAGTCAGCGCGATGCGCTTGTTGTACCAGTTCATCAGCAGGGAAATGCTGATGCTGATGGCCAGATACACGCTCATGGTGATGGCGATCACCTCGATGGCCTGGCCGGTCTGGTTGAGCACGGTGCCGGCGAACAGCGAAACCATGTCCGGGTAACCGATACCGGCGGCCAGGGACGAGTTCTTCGCCAGGTTGAGGTACTGACTGGTCAGTGGCGGAATGATCACGCGCAGTGCCTGCGGGATGATCACCAGACGCAGGGTGACGCCCGGACGCAACCCAAGCGAGCGCGCCGCTTCGGTCTGACCATGGCTGACCGCCATGATCCCGGAGCGAACGTTCTCGGCGATGAAAGCCGCGGTGTAGATGGTCAGCGCCAGGGTCAACGCCATCAGCTCGGGGATCATCACCCAGCCGCCACGGAAGTTGAAACCAGTCAACTCCGGCACGCTCCACACCAGCGGGTTACCGCCGATCAGCACGGTGAGGCCAGGGATGACGACGATCAGCGCCAGCGAGGTCCACAACAGCGGGAAGATCTGACCAGTGGCCTCGCGGCGCTTCTTGGCCCAGCGTCCCAGGGCGATGATGCCGACGATGGTCGCCAGTACTACCACCGCGAACAGGCCAAAACTCTCCGAAGGGCCAGGCGCCGGCATGTACAGACCGCGACTGTTGAGGAAGAAGATTTCACCCACATCCAGGCTCTGCCGAGGACCAGGCAGGGCAAGAAATACCGCGAAATACCAGAAGAGGATCTGCAGCAACGGCGGAATGTTGCGGAAAATCTCGATGTAAACGGTGGCCAACTTGCTGATCAGCCAGTTGGGCGATAGCCGCGCCACACCCAGCAGGAAACCAAGGATGGAGGCCAGCACGATACCGATAAAAGACACCAGCAGGGTATTGAGCAAGCCGACCAGAAACACACGGGCGTAGCTGTCGCTTTCCGTGTACTCGATCAGGTGCTGGGCGATACCGAAACCGGCGCTGTTATTGAGAAAAGCGAAGCCGGAAATGATCCCGCGCTTCTCCAGGTTAGCCTGGGTGTTCTGGAAGAGAAACCAGCCGAGCGCCACAACGGCGATAACGGCAATGATCTGGAAAGCCCAAGCACGCACCTGCGGATCGTTCAGAAGCGATCCTCGCGGGCGCGGGGCATTAGCAGTCGTGTGCATGACAACCCTCACGGAAGCCCCGGCCGCACGCAAGCCGGCCGGAGTTCACTTAATCGGAAACGACAGCGGCAGGCCTCAGGCCTGCCGCTGTGGACGGTCAACGCACCGGCGGTGCGTACTGCAGACCACCCTTGTTCCACAGGGCGTTGAGACCACGCTCGATCTTCAGCTCGCTGCCGGCACCGACGTTACGGTCGAAGGACTCACCGTAGTTACCGACTTGCTTGACGATCTGTACTGCCCAGTCTTTCGGCAGCTTGAGGTCTTTGCCGAACTCACCTTCAGTACCCAGCAGACGTGCTACGTCCGGGTTCTTGGTGTCTTTGGCAGTGGCTTCGACGTTGGCCGAGGTCACACCCAGCTCTTCGGCGTTGACCATGGCGAACAGGGTCCAGCGCACGATGTCGAACCACTCTTCGTCACCCTGGCGCACGACCGGGCCCAGAGGCTCCTTGGAGATGACTTCCGGCAGTACGACATAGTCGTCCGGGTTGGCCAGCTTGATGCGCTGTGCGTACAGCTGCGACTGGTCGGAGGTCAGCACGTCGCAACGGCCGGCTTCGACCGACTTGGCGCTCTCGTCGGAGGTATCGTAGGTGATGGGGGTGTACTTCATGCCGTTGGCACGGAAGTAGTCGGAGAGGTTCAGCTCGGTGGTGGTACCGGCCTGGATGCAGACGGTAGCCCCGTCCAGTTCCTTGGCGCTGGAAACGCCCAGCTTCTTGTTCACCAAAAAGCCCTGGCCGTCGTAGTAGTTGGTGCCAGTGAAGTTCAGACCCAGTGCGGCGTCGCGCGAGCTGGTCCAGGTGGTGTTACGCGACAGGATGTCGACTTCGCCGGACTGCAGCGCAGTGAAGCGCTCCTTGGCGGTCAGCGGGCTGTACTTGACCTTGGTCGCGTCGCCGAAAACCGCGGCTGCAACAGCGCGGCAGACGTCAACGTCGAGACCCAGGTAGTTGCCTTTTTCATCGGCGTAGGAGAAGCCAGGCAGACCGTCGCTGATACCGCACTGCACGAAGCCTTTCTTCTGCACTGCATCCAGAGTGGCGCCTGCCTGAGCAAAGCCACTGACACCGAGCACAGCTGCGGTGGTCAGCACAGCCAGGGTGGATTTCACCATCTTCATCAAAAACCTCCAGTTGCTCTTGTTGTGTTGGAGTCTCCGTCCGCCTTCCTCACCCTTTTGAGGCCGCGACCCGCCGGCAGCAACGGTATCGACGAGAAGTTCGAACGTCAGGCAGGAGCCTAGTCGGCATTTCCCTCTGCTGGCCAACTGCTCCTACCCAGCCCATTGGTTGAACGGGCCTGAGACGGATCGTCATCCGCCTGGGCGTTTCATCACCCCGACGGTCTAGTTAGGAACCCCACACAGCAGATTCCTGCCTGTTGAGCAATGCGCAATGGCACAGTGTTACCGTTAGCGCACCGCGTCGTCAGTCCGGATGAGCCATAGCAAGCCCCGTACCAGCACATGGCGAATTGCCGTATGTGCAGGGGGGCAAGAGCAAAAGATTCACCCGTGCGACAACTTATTCACAGATTAGCCAAGCCTTGAACAGGGGCACGCCCCAATTCGATGCGCCCGCACCACACTGGAGCTACCAATGACCGCACCCATGATTTTGCAGCCCCCACAATCCGCCGATGCCAGCGTGATCTGGCTGCATGGGCTGGGGGCTGACCGCTACGATTTCCTGCCGGTCGCCGAGTTGCTGCAGGAGCGCCTGCCCAGCACACGCTTCATCCTGCCGCAGGCGCCAACCCGCCCGGTGACCATCAACGGCGGCTGGAGCATGCCGAGCTGGTACGACATCCTTGCCATGAGCCCGGCGCGCGCCATCGACCAGGCCCAGCTGGACGAGTCCGCCGACCAGGTGATCGCCCTGATCGAGGCCGAGCGCGAAAGCGCCATCGCCGCTGAACGCATCGTCCTGGCGGGCTTCTCCCAGGGTGGCGCGGTGGTACTGCACACCGCCTTCCTGCGTTATCCGGAGACCCTCGGCGGGGTGCTGGCACTCTCGACCTACGCACCGACCTTCAGTGACGACATGCAGCTGGCGGATACAAAAAGACAACTGCCGGTGCTTTGTTTGCATGGCAGATTCGACGACGTGGTGACACCCGACATGGGACGCGCCGCGTATGACCGCCTGCACGCCTGCGGGGTGCCGGTGCAATGGCGCGACTATCCGATGGCCCACGAAGTGCTACCGGAAGAGATTCGCGATATCGCCGAATGGTTGAGCCAATTGCTGACAGACTGACCGAACCGAAGAGATGCACGATAAATGAGCACAGCGCCCCTCATTCGCACCCTGCAGGATATCGAACAGATCGAGAGCACCCCGCTGAGCGAGCGCGACCTGCCCAGCAGCACCTTCGAGCTGATTCGCCGCACGGCGCAGGCCAGCCCCGAGGCAGCTGCGCTGTCGTTCATTCTCCAGGGCACGGGAGAGGAAACCCCGCTGCGCCTGAATTATGCCGAGCTGCTCGGCAAGATCACCCAGACCGCCAACGCCTTCCACCGCCTGGGCCTGCGTCCCGGCAAGGCGGTGTCCTTCCTGCTGCCCAACCTGCCGCAGACCCACTACACCATCTGGGGTGGCGAGGCCGCCGGCATCGTCAATGCGATCAACCCGCTGCTCGACGCCGAACATATCGCCGAGCTGATCCACGCGTCCAACTCCGAGCTGCTGGTGACCCTGGCGCCCTTCCCAGGCACCGAGCTGTGGGACAAAGTCGATGCCCTGCGCGATCAGTTGCCGGAGCTGAAAGCGATTCTCTGCGTGGACATGGCCAACCTGCTGCCCGAACCACAACGCAGCGCGCTCAAGGCCCAGCGCGGCCTGCTGCCGGAGGGCGTGCTGGATTTCGATGAAACCATCGCCGCCTGCCCCGCCGACCACCTGGAAAGCGGTCGCGTGATCACCGCCGACGACATCGCCAGCTACTTCCACACCGGTGGCACCACCGGCACGCCAAAACTGGCGCCGCACAGCCACGGCAACGAAGTGGCGATGGCCTACAGCATGAACCTGGTCACTCGCTTCGGCGTCGGCGACGTGACGCTCTGCGGCCTGCCGCTGTTTCACGTCAACGGCGTCATCGTCACCGGACTGACGGCTTTCATCGGCGGTGCCGAAGTGCTGCTGGCCACGCCGCAGGGCTATCGCAACACCACCTTGATTGGCAATTTCTGGAAGGTCATCGAACGCCACAAGGTCAGCTTCTTCAGCGGTGTGCCCACCATTTATGCCGGCCTCCTGCAGATTCCCAGCGAAGGCCATGACCTGTCCTCGCTGAAATACGCCCTGTGCGGCGCCGCGCCCATGCCGGTGGAACTGATACGCCAGTTCGAGGCCAAGACCGGCCTGACCCTGCTCGAAGGCTATGGTCTGACCGAGGGCACCTGCGGCAGCTGCGCCAACCCTCCAGCCGGCGAGCGCCGCCCCGGCTCGATCGGCCTGCCCATGCCGTACTGCGAAGTGCGCATCAAGGTACTCGACGAGCAGGGACGCTATCTCCGGGATGCAGAGCAGGATGAGATCGGCAACCTGTGCATCCGCGGTGCCACGGTATTCAGGGGCTATCTGCAGGCGAGCAAGAACGCCGGCATCTGGGTCGATGGCGACTGGTTCAATACCGGCGACCTCGGTCGCGTCGATGCTGACGGCTATATCTGGCTGACCGGGCGCAGCAAGGATCTGATCATCCGCGGCGGTCACAACATCGACCCGCAGATGATCGAGGAAGCCCTGCACAAACACCCCGCCGTGGCCATGGCCGCTGCCGTGGGCAAGCCAGACGAGAAGGCCGGCGAATTGCCGGTGGTCTACGTGCAGCTCAAGCCGGGCGCGCAGACCAGTGAAACCGAGCTGCTGGAACATGCCGCCGCACATATTCCCGAACGCGCCGCGGTGCCCAAGGATGCCTGGATCATCGATGCCATTCCGCTCACGGCGGTGGGCAAGACCTTCAAACCAGCGCTGCGCTTCGATGCCATCGCCCGGGTTTACCAAGCGGCTATCGATGAGTTGCACCCGGCTGTTCGGGTTGAAGTGCTGAGCGATGACAGGGCTGGTCAATTGGCCCACATCCACCTGCCGAATCAGGATCAGGCCTTGGCTGCCAGCATTGGCGAACGGCTGTCCGGCTACGCGGTGGGCCATCGCATTCACTTCGCAGCGTGATCCAGAGCGCGCCAGGACGCGCGCCAGTTAACAGCTTTGCACTTTCGCGCAACCACTGGTCGGCCGAGCTTCAGGCAAGCATTGCCACGCCTGAAGCTCGGGAATACTGTCGAACTCTATTCGTAGACACGACAGGGAGCGTTGGTGGTGCCCTCAGGCCTATTCGCCCGGCCAGGCCCGACGAGATCGCAATGAAACCGGCGCACTGGCAGGCAGACCTGCAGCAAATTCAACAGTTGCGACTATTTCATAATGTCGCCACCAGCAGCCTCGACCAGTTGCTGCGGGAATTTCGTGCCTGCGAGCTGGAAGCCGGCGAAGTACTGCTCTCCCCCTTCAATCGCAACCAGCACCTCTATCTCCTGATCGAGGGCCAACTGCGCGTCTACCTAGGATCACTGGACAACCAGGCCGTCAGCACCCTCGAAGTCGGCGACTGCGCCGGTGAAATCAGCTTCATCGACAACGAACATCCCTCCGCCTACGTCGTGGCCGAGCGCCCCTCCATCGTCCTGCGCCTGCACCGAGAGTCACTGGTGGCGTTGTTCCAACAATCCCCACAGATGATGCAGAACCTGCTGGAGCTGCTCTGCGATCGCGTGCGCCAAGGCAACCGGCAGATTCTCGACAGTGAGCAGAACGCCAACGTCGATACCCTCACCGGCTGCTTCAACCGGCGCTGGCTGGAACACGTGTTCGAGCGTGAGAGCACCCGCTGTGCCTTCAACGACGAACCCATGTCATTGCTGATGCTCGATGTCGACCACTTCAAGGCCTACAACGACCAGCACGGCCACCTGGCCGGCGATTACGCCCTGTGCCTGGTGGCGCATACCCTGAGCAGCCAGCTGAGGCCGAAGGACAGCCTGATACGTTTCGGTGGCGAGGAGTTCGTCATTCTCCTGCCGGAGATCGCCGATGAGGCTGCACGCGGTATCGGTGAGCGCCTGCGTATCGGCCTGGAGCAGATCGCCTCCTTCTATTCGCCGGTTGGCGTGCTGCCCGGCGTCACCATCTCCATCGGCCTGGCGCAGATGCAGCACCAGGACAGCCTGCAAAGCCTGATCGCGCGGGCCGATGCGGCGCTATACCAGGCCAAGCAACAGGGGCGTAACTGCCTCTGCGGCTGATAATTTGCGACATTGGTGCGCTAGGCATTGTGGGAGGGGCTTTAGCCGCGACCGAATCGCCGCTGAAGCGCCTCCCACAGAGCTGCCGCGCACCGCCGCCCCTTCCCTTGCTACAGTGCCGAGCATAACGACAAGCCTGGATGGCCACCCTTTATGCGAAAACTGCTGATCGCCCTGCTCCTGCTGGTTCCCCTCTCTGCCCTCGCCGTACTGGGCCTGCCCCGAGTCATCGACGCGCAGATGAACAGCGTGGCCAGCCCGCCCCCTTATCCGGCCAGCGCCAGCGCACAGAAGCTGCACCAGGGGCTGTTCGTCGCCGACCTGCACGACGACGCCCTGCTCTGGGAGCGCGACCTGCTCAAACGCTACGACTACGGTCACTCAGACCTGCCACGCATGCTCGAAGGGCGCCTCGGCCTGCAGGTGTTCTCCACCGTGACCAAGACGCCACGCGGGCTGAACATGGAGAGCAACGCCGCCGACAGTGACAACATCACACTGCTGGCCATGGCCCAGCGCTGGCCGCGGGAAACCTGGAACAGCCTGCTGCAGCGCGCCCTGTACCAGGCGCAGAAGCTGCAGGATGCGGCGCACGCCAGCGAAGGTCGCCTGGTGCTGATCCGCAGCCGCGCGGACCTGGCCCGTTTCATCGAGGCCTGGGACAAAGACCCGCAGCGTGTGGCAGGCCTGCTCGCCACCGAGGGCCTGCAGCCCATCGAGAACCAGCTGGAGAATGTAGATACGCTGTTTGATGCGGGCTTTCGTATCGCCGGCCTGACCCACTTCTTCGATAACGAAGTGGGCGGCTCGGCCCACGGCCTGGCAAAAGGCGGGCTGACGCCGCTGGGGCGCCAGGTGATCGCACGCCTGGAAGAAAAAGCCATGCTGGTGGACCTGGCTCATGCCTCGCGCCCGCTGATCGACGATGTGCTGGCCATGGCCACGCGCCCGGTGCTGGTCTCGCACACCGGGGTCGAGGGCACCTGCCCCGGCACGCGCAACCTCAGCGACAAGCACCTGCAGGCCATCGCCGCCACGGGCGGGGTGATCGGTATCGGCTACTGGAGCACCGCCGTGTGCGACACCTCGGTCGCGGCCATCATCAAAGCTATTCGTTATACGGCGGACAAGGTCGGCGTCGAGCACGTCGCCCTGGGCTCGGACTTCAATGGCACCGTGCATACACCATTCGACGTCACCGGCCTGGCACAAATTACCGAGGGGCTGCAAACCGCCGGCTTCGACAATGACGCCATTGCCGCGATCATGGGCGGCAATGTACAGCGCCTGCTGCTGGCCAGCCTGCCGGAGAAATGAGGCGCTGGGCACACGCTCCTCTTGACAGACGCGAGCGAAGCACTTCGCCACGCCCGCGTCTTGCATTACACTGGCGGGCGTTCACTCCTTAACCAGTCGATGAGAAGCCCGTGCTCAAAGCACTCAAGAAAATGTTCGGCAAAGCCGAAGACGAGCAGCCACAACCAGCGCCGTCACCCGTAACAGCGCCTGCCCAGAGCGGTGACGCAGAGCACAAGCGTCCCCGCCAGAACAAGCCCGCCCGCACTGCCAGCGAGAGCGCAGGCGATAGCCCGGCGCAGCAACAGCCCCGCCCGCCCAAGGCCGACAAGCCACGCCGCGAGCGCCCAGCCAAGCCAGTAAGCAACTGGAAACTGGAAGATTTCGTGGTCGAGCCGGCCGAAGGTAAGACCCGTTTCCATGACTTCAAGCTCGCCCCCGAGCTGATGCATGCCATTCATGATCTGGGTTTCCCCTACTGCACGCCGATCCAGGCTGAGGTACTGGGCTACACCCTCAAGGGCCAGGACGCCATTGGCCGCGCCCAGACCGGCACCGGCAAGACCGCCGCGTTCCTCATCTCGATCATCACCCAGCTGCTGCAGACCCCGCCGCCGAAAGAGCGCTACATGGGCGAGCCACGCGCGCTGATCATCGCGCCGACCCGCGAACTGGTGGTGCAGATCGCCAAGGACGCCGCCGAGCTGACCAAGTACACCGGCCTGAATGTCATGCAGTTCGTCGGCGGCATGGACTTCGACAAACAGCTCAAGCAACTGGAATCGCGTTTCTGCGACATCCTCGTGGCCACCCCGGGCCGCCTGCTGGACTTCAACCAGCGCGGCGAGGTGCACCTGGACATGGTCGAGGTGATGGTGCTCGACGAAGCCGACCGCATGCTCGACATGGGCTTCATCCCGCAGGTGCGCCAGATCATCCGCCAGACGCCGATGAAAGGTGACCGCCAGACCCTGCTGTTCTCCGCCACCTTCACCGAAGACGTGATGAACCTGGCCAAGCAATGGACGGTCAACCCGGCCATCGTTGAAATCGAGCCAGAGAACGTCGCCAGCGATACCGTCGAGCAGCACGTGTACGCCGTAGCCTCGGCTGACAAGTACAAACTGCTCTACAACCTGATCAGCCAGAACGACTGGACGCGGGTCATGGTCTTCGCCAACCGCAAGGACGAAGTACGGCGCATCGAAGAGCGCCTGACTCGCGACGGCATCAGCGCCGTGCAGATGTCCGGCGACATTCCCCAGCACAAGCGTATCCGCGCCCTGGAAGGCTTCCGCGAAGGCAAGATCCGCGTCATGGTCGCCACCGACGTCGCCGGTCGTGGCATCCACGTCGATGCCATCAGCCACGTGATCAACTTCACCCTGCCGGAAGACCCGGACGACTACGTGCACCGCATCGGTCGTACCGGCCGCGCCGGCACCAGCGGCACCTCGATCAGCTTCGCCGGCGAAGACGATGCCTTCGCCCTGCCGCCGATCGAGGCGCTGATCGGCCGCAAGATCCAGTGCGAAATGCCGCCGGACGAACTGCTCAAGCCGGTGCCGCGCAAGCACTGAGCCAGCGCAGGTCGAACCAAGGCGAAGCCGCGAGGCTTCGCCTTTTTCATGCCTGAGCGTCAATCACCCAAACCCAGCGCCCTGGCCACCCCCGCACCATAGGCGGGATCAGCCTTGCTGCAATGGCCGATATGGCGCCGTTTGATCTCAGCGGATGCGTCGCCCATCGCCCTGGCCGTGTTCTCGAACAACACCTGCCGCTGCGCCGGGCTCATCAGGCGGAACAGATCCCCCGGCTGCTGAAAGTGGTCATCGTCGACGCGGTGATCCCAGTTGGTCGCGCTCCCCTCCAGTGGCAACGGCGGCTCGCGCAGTTCCTGCTGATCCTCCCATTCGCCCTGACTGTTGGGGTAATGGGCGATGGTCGAGCCCTGATTGCCGTCGGTGCGCATCTGACCGTCCCGGTGGTAGCTGTGGTACGGGCAGCGCGGCACATTGACCGGGATCAGGTTGAAGTTGACACCCAGCCGATACCGCTGGGCATCGCCGTAGGAGAACAGACGCGCCTGCAACATCTTGTCCGGTGAAAAGCCAATGCCTGGTACGACATTGGCAGGCGAGAACGCTGCCTGCTCTACCTCGGCGAAATGGTTGTCCGGGTTGCGATTGAGCTCCAGCACGCCCACCTCGATCAGCGGGTAATTGGCATGCGACCACACCTTGGTCAGATCGAAGGGGTTGTGCGGGTGGCGACTGGCCTGCTCCTCGGTCATCACCTGAATACATAACGTCCAGCGCGGATAGTCGCCCCGCTCGATGCTCTGGTAGAGATCACGCAGATGGCTTTCACGGTCGGCGCCGATCACGCTGGCCGCCTCGGCGTCGCTGAGGTTTTCGATGCCCTGCTGGCAGCGCAGGTGAAATTTGACCCAGAAGCGCTGATTGTCCGCATTGACCAGGCTGAAGGTATGACTGCCAAATCCGTGCATGTGCCGGTAACTGCGCGGTATACCGCGTTCACTCATGGTGATGGTGACCTGGTGCAACGCCTCGGGTAGCAGACTCCAGAAGTCCCAGTTGTTGCTGGCACTGCGCAGGCCGCTACGCGGATCGCGCTTGACCGCATGGTTGAGGTCGGGAAAACGCATCGGGTCGCGGAAGAAGAACACCGGGGTGTTGTTGCCGACCAGATCCCAGTTGCCTTCATCGGTATAGAACTTCACGGCGAAGCCACGGATATCACGCTCGGCATCGGCGGCGCCACGTTCCCCAGCCACCGTGGAAAAACGCACGAACACCGGTGTCTGCCTGCCTACCGAGGCGAACAGACTGGCGCGGCTGAAACGGCTGATGTTGCCCGTCACGGTGAAGGTGCCATAGGCACCTGCGCCCTTGGCATGCATGCGCCGCTCGGCAATCACCTCGCGGTCGAAATGGGCGAGTTTCTCGATCAGCCAGATGTCCTGTAGCAGAGCCGGCCCTCGAGGCCCGGCGGTCTGGATGTTGAGGTTGTCCACCACTGGCGCACCGGTGGCATGGGTCAGCTTCTGTTTGGACATGACAGGTACTCCTCAAGCAAATATGCCGAACGACGGGCGAACGCCAGCCGCCAGCGGAATCGATGGCAGCCGACAATTGCGCGCGATGATTTAGTCCGAGGTCTTCCAGGTCGCAGGCAGGGACAGGTCGCCCGAGGCGACATCCCAAACGCTGGAGACACACAACAACGGGTCATGCAGATCGGCATTGACCTGCAGCGCGGCGGTCACCCCGTCGTAGTTGAAACTGGCGGGGAAACCAACGGCTGCGAGTGGAACACGAATCTGCGCCGCGTCGTTCTTCACACTCAGGTCATAGCCTGGCGAATCGATGTACAGCGGCACGCCTGGCCAGGTGGCGGGCAACTTGGGTGTGGCGCCCTCTGGAATGTCCCGCACCTTCAGGCCGCTGGGCCCACAGCTGGGCTCCTTGGTCAGCACCACCCAGTGCGAGTGCCACAAGCCACCGTCATTGCCCTTGTCGCCGTCACCGTTCTCGTCGAGCTGCGGGGTGTCGTCGAAATCAGGGTGCGAGGTCAGCGCCAGGGCAAGAATGCCCGACTCCTGCTCGAATCCCACCGAGCCGCTGTCCAGACTCGTCGGCCAGACGTAGCTGTAGACCTCTGCACCGGCAAAGCTGCCTTTGGCGGTGGGCAGACGACTACCAGCCTGGCCATCGACCAGTTGCTCGAAGACCAGATCGCTACCCTCCTTGAACACCCGGGTATGCACCAGATCGAAAGCCGCCTCGACCTGCCCGCCCTTTTCGCTGTGGATACCTTCCGGGCCGTGGGCCCAGGCCGGGTTTGCCAGCATGGCCAGCCACGCACTTAGCGTCAGCGTGTTCATAAGCGTCCCTAGCCTTTGGCAAGATATTCAGCAGTGGAAATCACGGGCGCGTAGCCGAAGCTGAGCGCCGCCATGAATGCCGCATGCACGTGCTCGGCCGGCACCTGTACACCGTTGAATTGCAGATCGAGCGTGGCACAGGCGTCATGCAGCACCGTGGTGTCGTAGCCGAAATCCACCGCGGCTCGGGTGATGCCATCAACGCACATATGACTCATGTTGCCGACGATCACCACGGCGTCGATGGCGTGCCGATCGAGTACCGCCTTGAGTTCGGTTTCGCGAAAGGAGTTGATGTAATGCTTGAGCACGACCGGCTCGTCACCCTGATTAATGACGCTGGGATGGATATGCGCCCCCTCGCTGCCGGGTCGAAAGAACGGCGCATCGGCGCTGGTGAACTCATGCCGGATGTGCACCACCAGATCGCCGCGTTCACGAAAAACGGCGATCACCTGTGCCGCCTTCGCGGCGGCGGCCTCGACCTTGCTCAGCGTCCATAGGCCGCCTGGGAAGTAATCGTTCTGGATATCCACGACGATCAGGGCTGTCTTGCTACTCATGGGTCAGTCCTCGAAATGACATTGAATGGCCGTTGCTGGTCGATCAGCTACGCAGGAAGGCCAGCATGTCCGCGCCCAGTTGTTCCTTGTGGGTATCGGTGATGCCGTGAGGCGCTCCGGGGTAGATGACCAGCTTGGCGTGTGGCACCAACTTGGCCGAAGCTCTGGCAGCGGCGTCCACGGGCACGATCTGGTCGTCATCGCCATGCAGGATCAGCGTCGGCACATCGAACTTCTTCAGGTCGTCGCTGAAGTCGGTTTCGGAGAAAGCCTTGATGCAGTCATAGGCATTCTTGTGACCCGCCATCATGCCCTGCATCCAGAACGCGTCGATCACTCCCTGCGAGGGTTTGGCACCGGGGCGGTTGTAGCCAAAGAACGGGCCACTGGCGACGTCGCGGTACAGCTGCGAACGATCGGCGAGCGATGCCGCGCGTATGCCATCGAATACCGAGAGTGGCAGACCGCCCGGATTGGCCTCGGTCTGCACCATCAACGGCGGAACAGCGGCGATCAGCCCTGCCTTGGCCACCCGGGCGGTGCCATGCCGGCCGATGTAGCGCGCCACCTCACCGCCACCAGTGGAAAAACCGAACAGCGAAGCGCCACGCACATCCAGGTGATCGAGCAGTGCAGCCAGATCATCGGCGTAGGTGTTCATTTCATTGCCATTCCAGGGCTGGCTGGAGCGTCCATGACCACGCCGGTCATGAGCGATCACCCGATAGCCGTTGCTGGCCAGGAACATCATCTGCGCCTCCCAGCTATCGGAGTTCAGTGGCCAGCCATGGCTGAGCACCACGACCGGGCCGCTGCCCCAGTCCTTGTAGTAGATCTGTGTACCGTCGCGTGTGGTAATGGTGCCCATGGTTCTACGCCCTCCATTCTCGGTTTGCGGATGGGCAGTGCCGGGGCCAGCGCCCCGCACGCAACCACCCAGGGGTAACAACATCACCGTTGCCAGCGCGGCAGAGCCGAGCAGCAATTGGCGACGTCCGTTATTCAAAGGTTGTTCAGGGGTTTGCGGCATGAGTTGCCCCTCCCTTGGCCGAAGATCGCGGCAGACGCAGCCGCACCAGATTCCAGGTACGCACCTGCTCTTCCCACTCGTCGCCTTCGGCGGGGGTCAATGGCAGCGCCAGATTGCTGATCACCATCCAGTCGCCCTGCACCACGCTGCTGGCAGGGAACAGCAAGCCCAACGGGGCTCCGCTGGCGCTGAGGCCCTGGAAACCACCGGCACGTATACGGATCAGCCCCTGTTCATCGAGCCCCAAAAGCTGGTCGACCTGGTTGGCCAGCAGCCACAGCAGACCGTCGTGAAACAGCAGACCATCGGCTCCAGGCAGGCTTTCAGCCACCACCTGCAACTCACCGCCAGGCAGCGGCATGCGCAGCAGACGACCGTCACCAGCGTTGTTGATATAGAGATGGCGCTCGCCATCATCGAGGGCTAGTCCATTGGCGCCAAAGGGCAGGAAGCCCGCCGTCGCGAGGAGCGGATCACGCGACAGCACCTCAAGCGAGCAGGGTTTGCAGTGCGTGGCGTCAGCGATTCGATACAGCGCGCCCTGGAAGGAGTCGGACACATAGAGATCACCATTGCCGGCGAATACCAGGCCGTTGGGAGCAGGCATGCCACTGGCAGCGAACTCGATCCGGTCCTGGCTGCCGTCCGGGTTGTCCACCATGCGAGCCGCCGGGGCTGGCGGAACGAGCCGGGGGAAATCGAGCACATCTTCCACCGGGGTGTCCGCCGTGAAGTCGGCCAGGATGCGTTGCAGCTTGCCGGCACCGAAATTGAGGATGTAGAGCTGGCCGTCGGCATAGCCCAGCCCGGTCAGCGGCATGCCGGCGAATGATCGCTGCGCCAGCAGGCGGCCATCGGCTGCGTAACGAAGCAGTTGATTGTTACGCTCGGAGGCGGGCTGGCGCATATCGAACGTGCCGACGTAGATGTCGCCGTTGCGTGGGTTGCTTGCCAGGCCTTCGGGGTAGCGCACCCCTGACGGCAACTCGACGAATGGCTCGACCTCGAGCACCTGGGGCCCGAGCGGCTGCGCCTGGCTGGCAGCAAACGCACCGGCCAGCACCAGACAGATGCCCCAGCTGCACGTCGACGGACTCATATAGCCTCCCCTCGCGTCGATCCACATCGAACGCTTCTGAAGGCTCGTCAGCTCGAACGGCGACTGGCGAGCGTTGAGTCGATGCTCGCCGTAGTGCGTGGTCGCTCACTACGTAAAATCGGCAAATCTCACTACCCGGCGATTTGCCTGTTTTACGTAGCGAGCACCGTTGCACGCGCGCAGCCTGAGTGCTCCCCTTCGGCCAGGACACCGCCATGCAACCGCGAATGACGCCTCGCCAGCGCGCTCGCCAGGCCTCCCATGAGCAATTGCTGCAGCAGGTGCTGGAGCTGCTACCGCTGGCCGGCGGGCGCACGCCTCGTCTGACCGAGCTATGTCGAATGGTGGGCGTCAGTGAGCGGACCTTGCGCAGCGCCTTCGTGCATACGCTGGGCATGGCGCCGGCACGTTATCTGCGCCTGCGACGCCTGCACCTGCTGCGCGCCGCACTGGCCATAGCCGATGGGCAACAGAGCAGCGTCGCGGCGATTGCACAGCGTTTCGGTTATACCGACTGCGGACGTATGGCCGCGGAGTACTACAGAGTTTTCGGCGAGTATCCCAGTACCACCTTGCAGCGACCGCTCAACGCGAGTTGAGCGGCTCGGCAAGCACGCGGCGACTGCGCAGTGATTGCGACGGCAACTCACCGAAATAGAGCCGGTACAAACCTGCGAAGCGACCGAAATCCCAGACCCCGAAACGGGCACAGATCTCGGTGATGGTCTCATTGGCCTGCGCATGCAGAATGGCCCGGCGGATCGCATGAAGACGATGCTGCATGAGATAGCGGTGCGGGCTCATGCCCAGGTAGCGGGTGAACAGATTGCGTAATGTGCGCTCCGAGGTGCTACACGCCTGACACAGATCGGACATATGCAGCGGCGCATCCGGTGTCGCCTCCAGCAGTTCCAGGGCACGGCGGAGAATCTGCTGATGCCCGGCGTGATTTCGCGGAGCCAGTGTCACCGGCAACAGGCTGTGAAACACCAGCGCCATCAACTCTGCCTGCGCTGCACGCTCGGCCGCCGGCACATGCAGGTCCTGCGGCGCACAGTGGTCGATGCGTAACAGACGCAGCGCCAGCCATATCAGCGGCGCCAGATCCTGTTGAGCCACACAGACCAGGTTGCGGGAAAGAATCGACAGATCGAACTCGTCTTCATGCTGCTGCGCCCAACGCAGTACCAGCTCGCACGACATGGCCACCGTCATCCAGCTCGCAGGCTGGCTGGCATCGATGTGGAACATGGCTTCAGGCACCATCCAGCCGATCAATCGACGGTCGAGGCGCTTGCCGCCCAGTACCGTGCATTCGTGCCGGCTCAGCGGCAGGAAGATATTGAAGAAGCCCGGCAGACCGACGCCACTGTAGACCGTGCCCGCCCCCTCGCGACCGAACATCAGCGCCACGCCATCGAGCTCGACGACATGTAAACGCCAGTCGCGCTGCTGCCGTGAACGCAGCAGATAACGGCCCTCTACCCCGTACAAGGCCTCCTCGAACTCATCGAAGTCGGCGCAGATCAACCTGCTCATCTTGCCCCCACAACAAACGCTAGGCGCTTGGTATAGAACCACCTGGAATCAACAAGAGAAACCAGTGTAGAAGCATTCGCATCCGTTTGCCGTTCCAGTCATCTGCGCATTTCGCTCGCTACCCAATGACGTCTGTGCCTTGCAGCCGAGGCGTCCAGTCCTCGACCTCGGCTTTTTCCAGGCGTCGCTCCAGGGTTCTGCGCCAGGACGGCACCAGCGGCAGGGCCAGGCATTCACGCAACAGCTCGGGCTCCACGCGCTTGTCGAACAACACCGCCGAAAGACGGCTGAGCGGCCAATCGGCATGAATGCGCTCCACCACCTGCAACCGGTCTCCCACGCCAACCACGCCTTCCTGCAGAACCCGGTAATACCAGCCGGTACGGCCGGACTGCTGCACCCTCAGCGCCAGGTTGGCCACGCCGAAGCGATCACTCAGTTTCCAGCACGGCATGCGCCCCTGGGAAACCTGCAGCAGGGCGGACCCCGCATGTATCAGGTCGCCCAGACAGACGTCATCCTCGGTCCAACCCGTGGTGCTGAAGTTTTCGCCGAAAGCACCGGGTTGCATCAGCAGTGGATGCTCGCCCAACTCGGCCAGCCAGGCGGCGTAGTGTTCGCGCGGATAGTGATGAATGGCCTTTTCCACGCCGCCATGCACCCGCAGGTCGCCCTGCTCGTCTCCGGCCAGCCCCAGCGTGGTCACCGCCAGGGCTTCCTGGCGTGGCACCTTGGCAATGCCGCTGCGCGAGCCAGGCCGGGTGAAAGGCTGGGCACGCCCCGTCAGCAATGCATCGAGTTGCAGGCTGTTCATGCGGCCTCCGGGGGCTGATGTTCGCGGCAGATCAATTGGGCATCGCTTGGCTGCAGCGGCTCCTGGGTCAGACCGCAGAACGGCTGACCATCGACCTGCTGGTGAAAGCGGCAGCTGCCACAGAGACCGAAGCCCGGCACATCGGTGTCGCGCTGAATTTCCCGCAGAAGATCGGTCAGCAGATTTTTCAACTGCCCTGCCTGAGCCCCCAGGCGCGCTTCGCCGGCAGCGAGGAAATCCGGCGGCAGCAGCGTCTGCAGCAACGCCCAGGCCGGGTCGGTGAGCGCCAGGTGCACGCTGCGCTTATCGCGTGCGTCCTGCGTCTTGATGATCAGCCCCTTGCCTTCCAGCGCCTTGAGCGACTGCGACACCGTGCCCTTGGTCAGGCCGAGGTAGTCGGTCACCCCCAGCGGTGTATTCGAATAGTGGTTGCAGCGCGCCAGGTACATCAGCGCACTGAGTTGGATGGGCTGCAACTCGGCCAGCAGCGGGTGCTGGCGAAACCAGATACGGGTCAGGCTGGAAAGTCTTTCGAGCAGATCGAAGAGAGTCGTGTCGGTCATGTATCACTCCTGTCGAAACATAGTATCGACTAAACACCATATTGACAAAGATCGGTTTGAGCGTAGCCTGTGATTCAGTATCGATTCGATACCAAATTGACGAGCAGGAGATTGACCATGACTCAAGCACGCTTCTATCACGCCGGCTGCCCCGTCTGCGTATCGGCCGAACAGACCCTGTTGAACCTGCTGGCTCCGGAGGTGAAGGTGGAGATCGTTCACCTCGGCGAACAGGCCACCCGAGTGGCGGAAGCCGAACAGGCCGGGGTCAAGTCGGTCCCCGCACTGGTAGTCGACGGCCAGGTGCTGCACCTGAACTTCGGCGCTTCCATCGACGACCTGAAGTAATCCAGAGCGTGCGAGACGCCCTGCGGCGTCTCGCCCCCCAGCGAGGAGAAACCGCATGAAAGTGAATGTTTTCGATACCCACGTACGCACGCGCGACGGCCGTTACCTGCACTTCGATGTACTGATCGAGGGTAACGACCAGGGGCGAGCCAACCAGTTCGCCCAGGACTGGATGGCCGAACGCGGCCTGCAAGGCGACGATATCGAACAAAGCCGCTGCCAGTTCTGCCACAGCGAGCCCGCACACCCCGAAGTCGCTGCGGCCATCAGCAGCAAAGGCTATTTCATCATTCCTCTGCAAGGCTGCTAGGAGACACCCCATGAACGCGTATCGCCCCTTGAATTGCGACCTGCACGACTACCTGGAAATTGCCTGCATGCATGGCTATCGCTTGCTGATCGAACGACTCGAAGGTCCGAGCGTCGAGGCCAGGGCGCTGACCACGCGCACGACAGCCAGCAAGGAAGAATTTCTGGTGGTGCAAGGCGACACCGGCCAGCAGGAGCTACGCCTGGATCGCTTGCTGGCCATCACCCCGCTCAACACCGGCGCCAGCTTCGGGCGGATCGTGCTGGCCGACAGTTACTGCGCCGTCTGAACGCCTCTCATCTGCCTGAAACCAGGTCGCATTGCATCCGAGGATGAATCACCCATGCCCATCTTCCGCCTCACCATCCGTTATGACGATCAATTGCTTGGCCATTTCGAGTCCGATCTGCCTGCGGCACTGCAGGCCATCCGGAAAATCGCTGCCAGCCTGAGCGCGTCAGGGTACAGTCTCGACCTGCTCGTGGCGCACAGCGAACGGCGTCTACTGGAAACTGGCCCTGACGGCGTGCGCATGATCAGCCGGGAGCCACTGTTCGCCCCTGCACCTCTCAAGCAGTACCTGGACAGTGCCCCCTGACGAAATCACCTTGCACACTGGATAGACGCGGCATGCAGCATTGCGATTACCTGATCATCGGCGCCGGCATTGCCGGCGCGTCCACCGGCTACTTCCTCGCCAGCCACGGCAAGACGCTGCTGCTCGAGCGCGAGGCGCAGCCCGGTTATCACGCCACCGGCCGCTCGGCCGCGCTCTACACCGTGGCCTACGGCACGCCGCAGGTCCGCGCGCTGACGGCCGCCAGCCGCGCCTTCTACGATGCCCCGCCAGCCGGTTTCGCCGAGCATCCCTTGCTCACGCCGCGTGGCGAGCTGGTGGTGGATTTCAGCGGTGACGCCGCCGAGTTGCAGCGCCAGTATGCGCAAGCCCGCAAGCATGTCACCGAGGCTCGTCTGCTCGACGCTGACGAGGCCTGCGCGCTGATTCCGGTGCTGCGCCGTGAGCTCGTGCATGGCGCACTGCTGGACCCCAGCGCCGCCGATATCGATACCGCAGCGCTGCACCAGGGTTACCTGCGTGGCATCCGCCAGCAAGGTGGGGAGATTCACTGCAACCGCGACGTGGTATCGATCATGCGCCACGCTGGCGGCTGGCGGGTGGATTGCGCCGGGCACAGCTACAGCGCGGCCGTGCTGATCAATGCGGCCGGTGCCTGGTGCGACGAAATCGCGGAGCTGGCCGGGCTGCCCGGCATCGGCCTGCAACCCAAGCGTCGTGCGGCCTTCACCTTTGATGGTGCGCCGGGCGTCGACTGCCAGGCCTGGCCGGCGCTGGTGAGCCTGGATGAGTCCTTCTACTTCAAACCCGATGCCGGCCTGCTGCTGGGCTCACCAGCCAATGCCGACCCGGTGGCGCCGCATGACGTGCAACCGGAAGAGCTGGATATCGCACTGGGCATCCATCAGATCGAGGCACACACCACCTTGCAGATTCGCCGCCCGGCGCATACCTGGGCCGGCCTGCGCAGCTTCGTCGCCGACGGCGATCTGGTCGGCGGCTTCGACACTCACGCGGATGACTTCTTCTGGGTAGCAGCGCAGGGCGGCTACGGCATCCAGACCAGCGCGGCCATGGGCCAGGCCTGTGCGGCGCTGATCCGCCGGCAGCCGCTGCCGGAACACTTGGTAAAAGCCGGCCTTAACGAGGCGATACTCAGCCCAGGGCGCCTGCTGGGCTGAGCAGTTGGAAGGTTTTCAGCCGCCAGTGGCCTCGTTCTTTGAGGCCAACTGCCGCTCTCACACACTCAATTCCATTACCCGATCCTGCCCTGGAATCAGGTTTCCACGCCCTGCTCGAGTGGTTTCTCGGGATCTTCCTGCTGTGCCTCGGTGTCCTGCTCCTTATCATCCTTGCCCAAGGCGCGATTGGTGGACTCCTGCAGAGAGTCCACCTGGCGGTTGACCTCATCGACCACTTCGCCGACCGACCCCTCGATCAGCGCCTGCGCTTCCTTCTTCGCCTCCTCCGCGAGTTTCTGCGCTGACTGTTCGGCCGCATCGCAGCCGACCAGAGTTATCAACGCCAGGCCCAGTGCGACAGGCGCAAGTCGGTTTTTCCAGTGTGTGTGCATCATGGCTCTCCAGTTTCGAGGACCCGGCCAGACGTTGTGCATAGCCGGGTTAAAGTCTGTGATCAGATCTGCGCGGGCGGCTGGCCGCGGGTCTTGTACAGCGACAGCAGCACACCGCCGATCAGCAGGCCCAGGGTTACGCTCAGGGACACCACCGCCGGGATCTTGCCGATGATGCCGACCAGGAAGATCTTCGCGCCGATGAACACCAGAACCAGGGCCAGCGCGTACTTGAGGTAGGCGAAGCGGTGGATCAGCGCAGCCAGGGCGAAGTACAGGGCGCGCAGGCCGAGGATGGCGAAGATGTTCGAGGTGTAGACGATGAACGGGTCCTGGGTGATGGCGAAGATCGCCGGCACGCTATCGATGGCGAACACCAGGTCGGCGCACTCGATCATGATCAGCGCCAGGAACAGCGGCGTCACCCACAGCACGCTGCGGCCCTGGCCATCGTCCTGACGGACGAAGAAGCGCTGGCCATGCAGATTGTCGGTAACACGCAGATGCTTGCGCAGGAACTTCACCAGCACGTTGTTCTGCAAGTCCGGCGCATCGTCGAGCTTGGAGAACAGCATCTTCACGCCGGTGAAGAACAGGAAGGCACCGAACACGTAGAGGATCCAGGCGAACTCGTGGATCAGCGCGGCGCCCAGGCCGATCATGATCGCCCGTAGCACCAGCACGCCCATGATTCCCCAGAACAGCACCTTGTGCTGGTACTGCCGCGGGATGGCGAGAAAGCTGAAGATCATGGCCATGAGAAACACGTTGTCCATCGACAGCGATTTCTCGATCAGAAAGCCGGTGAGGTAATCCATGCTGGCGTCGCCGCCCTTCTGGAAGAACACCCAGACACCGAACAGCAGACCCGCAGTGATGTAGCCACCCGACAGCAATAGGCTCTCGCGCACGCCGATTTCGCGGTTATCGCGATGCAGCACGCCAAGGTCGAAGGCCAGCAGGGAGATGACGACAGCGATGAAGACCAGCCACAACCAGGTGGCCGTGCCGAGGAAGTCGGCGAAGAGAAACGGTTCTAGGGCAGTCATGAGCCCCTCCTACAGTCAGATTGAACAGACTGTGATTCCGACATCGCGGTGTTAACCGCCAGAGGGGCCCGGCATCACGGGCGCAAAGATACTCAGGCCAAGAATGCTGCTCAACGAGACGATTTTTGCAAAGTATTTCCGGCTCTACGCCGCTACAGAGCCTGCTGCCGTCTTGTAGGAGCCAGCTTGCTGGCGATCAGCCGCCGGCACCAGGATCGCCCGCAAGCGGGCTCCTACGGGGTTCGCTGTTTATCCGAAGGTTTCAGAACAGTCCGAGCTGCCCGTCCACCAACCGCTCGAAGTCGCCGCCGACGAACGGCAGGATGGCATCGGCCACCGGCTTCAGCTGGCGGCTGATGTAATGCTCGTAGTCCACCGGCGACAGCAGACGCTCCAGCGGTTGCGGCCCGCCTGTGGTGATCAGATAGCTGATCCAGCCGCCACGCTGATATTGCAGCGGCCGGCCAAGACGCTGGTTGTGCTCGTCGGCCAGGCGCGCGGCGCGCACATGCGGCGGCACGTTGCGCTGGTAGTCGTCGAGGCGCCGACGCAAACGCTTGCGATACACCAGCAACTCGTCCAGCTCGCCGGCCAGGGTGCTTTTGACGTAGGCGCGCACGTAGTCCTCGTACGGCAGCCCGGCAAACACCAGGCGATACAGCTCCTGCTGAAAGCGCTGCGCCAGCGGCGACCAGTCGGTGCGTACCGTCTCCAGCCCCTTGAATACCATGCGCTCGCTGCCATCGGCGCCGAGCACCAGACCAGCGTAGCGCTTCTTGCTGCCCTCTTCGGTGCCACGGATAGTGGGCATGAGAAAGCGTCGATAGTGGGTTTCGTACTGCAACTCCAGCGCGCTGGTCAGGCCATGCTCCTGCTGCAGATGCTCACGCCACCAAGCGTTCACGCAGGCCACCAGTGCGCGGCCGATGCGCGTTGCCTCGTCCTCGTCATGAGCACGGCCGAGCCAGACGAAAGTGGAGTCGGTGTCGCCGTAGATCACCGCATGCCCCTCGGCTTCGATCAGCTCACGAGTGCGCTTCATGATCTGGTGCCCGCGCAGGGTGATCGACGAAGCCAGGCGCGGATCGAAGAAACGGCAGCCGCTGGAGCCAAGCACGCCGTAGAAAGCGTTCATGATGATCTTAAGGGCCTGCGACAAGGCCGCGTTGCCGTCACGCTTGGCCGCCTCACGGCCCTGCCAGACGCGCTCGACGATGGCCGGCAGACAGTGCCGGGTACGCGAGAAGCGCGCGCCGCGAAAGCCCTCCACCGAGTGCTCGTCATCCGGCTGATGCAGCCCCTCGACCAGGCCCAGCGGGTCGATCAGAAAGCTGCGGATGATCGACGGATACAGGCTCTTGTAGTCCAGCACCAGCACCGAGTCGTACAGCCCGGGGCGCGAATCCATGACGAAGCCGCCGGGGCTGTTCTCGCCACGAATGTCGCCGAGATTCGGCGCGACGAAACCTAGGCGGTGCATGGGCGGCAGGTACAGGTGGGTGAAAGCCGCCACCGAGCCACCGCTGCGGTCGGCCGCCAGGCCGGTGACGCTGGAGCGTTCGAGGAGGAAAGCGAGCAGATCGGTGTGGGCGAAGATACGCGTGACCAGCTCGCAGTCCTTGAGGTTGTAGAGGGCCAGCGCCGGCTTGTCCTCGTCGAACATGCGCTGGATCTCGTCCATCCGTGCATAGGGCGTGTCGATCGCCTTGCCTTCACCGAGCAACGTCTGCGCTACCGACTCCAGGCTGAACGAGGGGAAGCTCCAGGTCGCCGAACGCAACGCCTCGATACCATCGATGATCAGCCGCCCGGCCGCCTCGGCGAAGTAGTGCTGGCTGCTGTTGTGCTGGCGCCAGCCCATCACGTCGCCGCCACGCCCCAGCAGCAGCGGCACCTTGAGTTGCTCGGCGTGATCGCGCAGCACGCGCAGGTCGAACTGCACCAGGTTCCAGCCGATGATGGCGTCCGGGTCATACCGCTGCAGCCAGTCATTCAGGCGTTCGAGCAGCGCCTTGCGGCTGTCGCAGTATTCCAGGTCGAAGTCGACGATGCTGGCGTCACCATTGACTGGGCCGAGCATGTACACCTGGCGCTGACCACAACCTTCCAGGGCGATGGAATACAGCTCGCCGCGGGCGCTGGTCTCGATATCCAGCGACACCAGGCGCAGCGTCGGGCGGTAATCAGACGCGGGTTTGAGCGACTTGCACAGCAGGCTGCCGCCTTCCTGCTCGATACCGTCGAACAGCACGCTGGCGGTGATAAAGCGCTCCATCAGGTAGCGATCCGGCGGTCGGATATCGGCCTCGTAGACATCCACGCCGACCTGACGCAGCTTCTTCTCCAGCTGCAGCAACTGGCGGTACTGGCGGCAGTACAAACCCAGCACCGGGCGGCGCTTGAAGTCGCGCAAGGTCAGCTCGCGTAGCTCGACGCCTTTCTCATTACGCAATAGCGGCTCGGCCCAGGCGCGCTGCTCAGCGGGAATGAAAGCCACCGTCTCCTGGCACGGCAGACGTATCTGGCGCGGGCCTGCATCGGTCGCCAGCCAGAAGGCCACTTCCGTGCCCTCTGGCGTATCGCGCCAATGGCGGCTAAGCACGAAGCCTTGCTGGGATTGCGTCATCGGGATTGGGTCACGGGTTGCACGACAGGTCATGAGCCCCTGTAGGAGCGGCTTCAGCCGCGATAGTCGCCGCTAAAGCGCCTCCCACAAGATTTGGCGCCTCAAGCTGGCCGGCCATTCTACGCCAGCGGTTACAATGGCGCCTTTTCCGCGGAACAACGCGATGAGTCACACACCTCCCTACGGCACCGGCGATGCCTCCTACCAAGCGGCTGGTGGCATCGACGGCCTGCGCCGTCTGGTCGATGATTTCTACCGACTGATGGACGAACGCCCTGAGGCTACTGCCCTGCGCGCACTGCACCCCGCCGACCTGAGCACCTCGCGCGACAAGCTGGCGTGCTTCTTGAGCGGTTGGCTGGGCGGGCCGCGCCTGTTCGCCGAGAAATACGGCAGCATCAGCATTCCGGCCTTTCATGCCCAGTGGCCGATCGATCAGGCGCTGGCCGAAAGCTGGCTGAGCTGCATGGCCAGCGCCATCGCCCTACAGAACTATGCACCCGCCTTCGCCGACTACCTGCTGACCCAGCTGCGCGTCCCCGCGGAACGCTCGGTACAGGCCAGTCAAAACCGTCATCGCAAGGAAACCTGATATGACTGACGAACTGATCATCGAAGACCTGCAACTCGGCGACGGCAAGGCCGTGGTCAAGGGCGCCCTGATCACCACCCAGTACCGCGGCTGGCTGGCCGACGGCAGCGAGTTCGACTCCTCCTGGTCGCGCGGCAAACCGTTCCAGTGCGTGATCGGCACCGGCCGGGTGATCAAGGGCTGGGACCAGGGTCTGATGGGCATGCAGGTCGGTGGCAAACGCAAGCTGCAGGTGCCAGCTCACCTGGGTTATGGCGAGCGCAGCGTCGGCTCGATTCCACCCAACTCCAACCTGACCTTCGAGATCGAGCTGCTGGAAGTGCTGACCCGCGATGACTGACACCGCCCTCGCCACCCTGCGCGAGCACCTGCTGCAGGCATTGGAAAACCACCCCGGCCACGAGACCCGCCGCCTGTTCCATGGCCGCGGCCGCTGCTGGCCGGGGCTGGAGCAGATTACCGTCGACTGGCTCTCCGGCGTGGTGCTGGTGATGCTGTTCCGCGAGCCGTCGCCAGCACTACGGCCGCTGCTCATGGAACTGCTGGAAACACCGCAATGGCAGGCCAGCGGTGCGCGCGGCCTGCTGCTGCAGCACCGCTATGTGCAGGGCAGCGAGAGCGAATGGCTGGCCGGCGAGCCACAGGCGCAATGGTCGATCATCGAGGACGGCCTGCGCTACCTGCTCGACCTCGGCAGCAAGCAGAACAGCGGGCTGTTCCTCGATATGCGTCTGGGTCGCCACTGGGTGCGCGAACAGGCGGCCGGCAAACGCGTGCTCAACCTGTTCGCCTACACCTGCGGCTTCTCCGTGGCGGCGATTGCCGGCGGTGCCGCGCAGGTGGTCAACCTGGACATGGCGCGCGCAGCGCTGTCCCGCGGGCGCGACAACCATCGCCTGAACGAGCACGACCTGAGCCGGGTGGAGTTTCTCGGCCACGAGCTGTTCAAGTCCTGGGGCAAGGTGCGCAAGAGCGGGCCTTATGACCTGGTGATCATCGACCCGCCAAGCTTTCAGAAAGGCAGCTTCGCCCTCACCCAGGACTACCGCAAGATCCTCCGTCGCCTGCCCGAGCTGCTCAGCGAGCACGGTACGGTGCTGGCCTGCGTCAACGACCCGGATATCGGCCCGGACTTTCTCATTGAGGGCATGGCCGCCGAGGCGCCGCAACTGCGCTTTATCGAGCGCCTGGACAACCCACCGGAGTTTCCTGACATCTCGCCCGAAAGCGGCCTGAAGGCTCTGGTGTTCCAACAGGGATAAACCTGTGGGAGGGGCTTTAGCCGCGACGTGAACAGATCGCGGCTAAAGCCCCTCCTACAATCCAGCTACCGAATACCCAGCCGCTTGGCCAAACGGCTGAGGTTGGCACGATCCACACCCAGCTCACGCGCCGCATCGGCCCATTTGCCCTGATGGCGCGCCAGGCACTGCTCGATCAGTTGGCGCTGAAAAACATCCACCGCCGCACGCAGCTCCAGGCCTGCCGGAGGTAGATCAATGGGCGCCAGCACGTCGTCTGAGGCAGCCATCGCCTGGGCCGTCGGCAAATCCAGGTCCTGTATGTCCAGACTGAGAATGCGCGGGCGCTCGCCGTGGCGCGCCAGCGCCTTGATCGCCGCACGGCCAATCAGGTGTTCCAGTTCACGCACGTTGCCCGGCCAATCATGACCGAGCAGCGCCTTCTGCGCCTCAGGGCTCAGGCGTAGGCTGCGCAGCCCGAGCCGAGCGCGGTTCTCTTCGAGGAAGTAGCCGGCCAGCAACAGCACATCGCGACCACGTTCACGCAGCGGCGGCACCGGCAACGGGTAAACGCTCAGGCGGTGATACAGGTCGGCACGAAAGCGTCCGGCGCGCACCTCAGCCGCCAGGTCGCGGTTGGTGGCGGCGATCACCCGCACGTCGACGCGGTGTTCGCGATCCGAACCGACCCGCTGCAACTGCCCACTCTGCAGCACGCGCAGCAGCTTGGCCTGGATCGCCAGCGGCAGTTCACCCACTTCGTCGAGAAACAGGCTGCCGCCATCGGCCAGCTCGAACTTGCCGCTGCGCTCGCTCATGGCCCCGGAGAAGGCGCCGCGTACATGGCCAAACAGTTCGCTCTCCACCAGCGCATCGGGTAACGCCGCGCAGTTGATGCTGACCAGCGGACGCTGCGCCCGCGGCGAGGCGGCGTGGATCGCCTCGGCCACCAACTCCTTGCCGACCCCGGTCTCGCCGGTGATCAGCACGGTCAGCGGGCTGTCACCGACCAGGCGAATCTCGTCCTGCAGCTTGCGCAGCGCCGCGCTCTGCCCCACCAGCTCGCGCGGTTGCTGCCGCGCCTGTTTGTACAGCTCGGTGAGCTGGCGCTCAGCCTCGACCCGCTGCGCCAGGCCGCTGATGCGCTGGCTGACCTTGACCGTGGCCGCGGCCAGGCTGGCAAAGGCCTCGAGGCTGTCCAGATCGAGCCGACCGAAACTGGCCGGGTCGAGCGAATCCAGGGTCAGCAGGCCCCAGAGCTGCTCGTCCAGGTACAGCGGGCAACCGAGGCAGTCGTGCACTTCCAGGTGGCCATGCAGCCCCTCGACCAGGCCGTCGTAGGGGTCAGGCAGGCCGCAGTCGGCAGCGAAACGCGTCGGTCCGGCGTGCTCCAGCAACGCAGCCAGACGCGGATGCTCGCTGACTCTGAAGCGCCGTCCCAGGGTATCGGCACTCAGCCCCTCGACCGCCAGGGGCACCAGAATTTCGCCATCGAGTCGCAGCAGCGCCACGGCATCGCAAGGGAACAACTGACGCAAGGCCGCGAGCAGGCGGCGATAACGCTCGCCATCATCCAGCTCGCGAGACAGATCGGCGACCAGAGGAATAAGAGTTTCCAGCAGAGGATTAGCGGTCATTTCGACTACTCAAAGTCTTTATGACTCACACGCGATGCGAGTCATTAGCACAACAAAATAAATAAGCCACTGATTTTTAAGGATTATTTAGTTGGCACACTTACTGATAGGTATCGATCGCTAACGCTAGCACGCCACAACTGGCCAGACGAGCCACACCGGCGCCTTCAGGGCGCCTCTAAAAACGTAGTCGAGGCAGTCAGCACAAGGCAAAAACAAGCGAAAAAGCGGAGTTTACGAGCTGTAAATGAGCATTTTGAGCTTGTTTTTAACGCAGTGATGACAACGTAGATAGTTTTTAGAGGTGCTCTTCATTTGCCTTGCGGAGATCCCCCCATGCTGACCAATGCTCAACGCGACCTGATCAAAGCCACCGTGCCCCTGCTGGAAAGCGGCGGCGAGGCGCTGACCACGTACTTCTATCGGATGATGCTCAGCGAACACCCAGAGGTACGCCCGCTGTTCAACCAGGCCCACCAGGCCAGCGGCGACCAGCCACGTGCCCTGGCGGGCGGCGTGCTGATGTACGCCCGCCATATCGACCGTCTCGAAGCCCTCGGCCCGCTGGTGCGTCAGGTGGTGAACAAACACGTGGCCCTGCAGATTCTCCCCGAGCACTACCCCATCGTTGGCGGCTGCCTGCTGCGCGCGATCCGCGAGGTGCTGGGTGCCGAGATCGCCACCGATGCCGTGATCGATGCCTGGGCCGTGGCTTACCAGCAACTGGCCGATATTTTCATCGGCGCCGAAGAGCAGCTCTATACCGAGAATGCAGCGGCGCCGGGCGGCTGGCGCGGCGCACGCAGCTTCCGCGTGGCGCGCAAGGTGGTAGAGAGCGCCGAGATCACCTCCTTCCACCTGGTGCCGGTCGACGGCGGCGCCCTGCTCGACCATCAACCCGGCCAGTACATCGGCATGCGCCTGCTGCTGGATGGCGAAGAAGTGCGCCGTAACTACTCGCTGTCGGCTCTGGCCAACGGTCGCGAATACCGCATCAGCGTCAAGCGCGAGGTCGGCGGTCGTGTCTCCAATCATCTGCACGATAAGGTTCAGGTCGGCGACGAACTCGAACTGTTCCCACCGTCTGGCGAGTTCACCCTGAGCGCCTCGGACAAACCGCTGGCCCTGATCAGTGCCGGCGTCGGCATCACCCCGGCGCTGGCCATGCTCGACGCGGCGCGGCACAGCGGCCGTCCCATCCACTTCATCCACTGCGCGCGCAATGCCGAGGTGCATGCTTTCCGCGACTGGGTCGATGCCCATGCCGCCGAGCATCCGCAGATTCGCCACTACGTCTGCTACAGCGAACCGCGCGAGGGTGACAGGGCCGACGCCAGCGGTTTTCTGAGCCGCGATCTGCTGGAGCAATGGCTGCCGGCCGAGCGCGATCTGGACGCCTACTTCCTCGGCCCGAAACCCTTCATGGCGCAGGTCAAGCGTCATCTGCAGGCGCTGGGCGTTCCCGCCGAGCAAAGCCGCTACGAATTCTTCGGCCCGGCTTCGGCACTGGATAGCTGATCAATCAGGAGGTAAACCATGTATCCGCTCAATCTTCCACCTGTGCAGATTCTTCATCTGTCCAGCCAACTGCTCTGGAGCGGCCTGATTCTGCTGCTCGTCGGACTGGTCGCGGCCTACGGCCTGGAGAAGCACCTGAATGTACCGACACTGGTATTGGCCCACAGCCTGACACTGATCGGTCCGAGCGTACTGAAGATCGGCTACGTGCTGCGTCTGATCGCACAGGAGCGCCTGAACGACAGGGCATGTGCTCATGCAGTTGCTTGATCGCCAGCAGGCCCTGGCCATTGCGCCGCTCTGGCGCCTTGGCTTTCGGCCGTTCTTCCTCGCTGGCGCCCTGTTCGCCCTGCTCGCCGTCGCCCTCTGGGCGGCGGCGCTGCACGGCCTGACAAACCCTGCGGTGCCCGGCGGCATGCTGGCCTGGCATCGCCATGAAATGCCCTTCGGCTTCGGCCTGGCGATCATCGCCGGCTTCCTGCTCACGGCTGTACAGAACTGGACGGGCCGCCCCGGCCTCAGCGGGCGGCCGTTGATCGCGCTGTTCGGCTTGTGGCTGACGGCGCGTCTGGCCTGGTTCGCACCCGTACCGCTGCACCTGCTGATCGCCGTGCAACTGGCCTTTATCGGTCTGCTCATCACGCAGATGGCGCGCCAGCTGATCGCAGCGAGGCAGCGTAACAACTACCCGATCCTGCTGGTCCTGAGCCTGCTCGCACTATGCCAGTCACTCACTCTCGCCGGCCTGGCAATGGGTGACGACGACCTGCAACGCCGGGGAGCGCTGGCCGCCCTGTGGCTGATTGCGGTAATGCTGAGCCTGATCGGTGGCCGCGTGATCCCCTTCTTCACTCAGCGCGGCCTGGGGCGGGCCGAGGCCTTCGCCGCCCATCCCTGGCTGGACCGTCTGCTGCTGGCCTGCGGCGTGCTGGTCGCGGCGCTGTTCGCCAGCGGGCACAACCTGCAGGCCCGCCCATGGCTGGCCGCACCGTTCATCCTGCTGAGCGCGCTGCACGGCCTGCGCCTGTGGCGCTGGTACCTGCCAGGCATCTGGCGCGTGCCGCTGCTGTGGTCGTTGCATCTGGCCTACGCCTGGCTTTTGCTGGCCACACTCGGCATGGCCGCCTGGCACCTGGGCTGGCTGGCGCAACCCAGCCTGGCCAGCCACGCGCTGGGGGTGGGTGCGATGGGCGGGCTGATCCTGGCGATGATGGCGCGGGTCAGCCTCGGCCACACCGGCCGCGCGCTGCAACCGCCAAAAGCAATGCGCTGGGCCTTCGGCCTGCTCAATCTGGGCGCGCTGATTCGGGTCACATGCGGTGGCGGGTGGCTATGGTTGGCAGCGCTTTGCTGGGGCGTGGCCTTCGCCCTGTTCGCCTGGCATTACGCGCCGATGCTGTGTCGGGCGCGGGTGGATGGGCATCCGGGGTGAAATGCCTGGTGCGATCAAACGGCTAGACCGTAGCCTGGATGCAATCCGGGGCAACGATTTCCCGGATTGCATCCGGGCTACGTTTTTAAAGCAATGACATCAATCGACCAGCGTGCAGGCCATCACCAACGCGTCTTCGCGTCCGCCGACTGCCGGGTAGTAATCGCGACGGCGTCCCACTTCATTGAAGCCGAAACGCTCGTACAGTCGGTAGGCACTCTGATTACTGGCGCGCACTTCGAGGAAGCATTCGCGCCCACCCAGTTCAAAGGCCTCTTTCATCAAGTGCTCGAGCAGACGCAAACCGAGGCCGCGGCCCTGGCTTTCCGGCTTGACGGTGATATTGAGCAGGTGCGCTTCGTCGAGGATCAGGTTGATCACACCGTGACCGACCTGCTGATTGCCCTCGAACATCAGCCAGCAGTTATAGGACTTGAGGCTGTCGGTGAAGATGCCGCGCGTCCAGGGGTGGCTGAAGGCGGCGTATTCGATTTTCAGCACGGCATCGAGATCCGCCTCGGTCATCGGGCGGAAGGAAATCGCATCGCTCATTAAGGGAAACTCGGGCGCAAAGACGGGGGTTCTCAGGAATGTGCAGGCGTCAGCCAGCGCTGGCGAACGCGCCGCATGGCCTGCCAGAGTTCGCGCTTGCGCGCTGGTTCTTCCATCAGCAGCTCCAGCCCCGGCAGCGCCCAGCAAGCGCCAAGACCTTCGACCTGCAGTTCGCAGTTGTAGCTGTGCTCGTCGCCTTCGCCGGCAAAGCGAATGGCCGGCAGACCAACCAGCCACAGACAGGTGCTCGGCTGTTCTTCGAGGCGCGCAGCGACGAAGCTCTGCACGAACTCCAGCGCCGCTTGCGGGCCCTGATCCATATTGCCGCGCACCAGCAGCGGCCAGCGCACTGGCTCACCGAGCAGTTGCGGGCTATCCGGCAAGCCGGCGGCGCGCAGCAGATCCTTGAGCAGGATGTAGGCTGGATCGCGGCTCTGGAATGGCTGGCCGGTGGGCAGCTCCACCAACAGGGCGCAATCGCCGGCTCGCAGCAACTGCAGGGAAAAACGCGGCGGCGGAGCACTGACCCGAGCCGGCTTTTCCTCGACAGGTTCCGGCTCCGCCACCGGTTCGACAGCCGCCTGGCGCGGCTGGGCGCCCGGGCGCGGAATCTCGATCTTCGGCCGCTCGACCGGCGCTTCACGCACGGCAGCCGGAGTGACGGCAACAGGCTCTGGCACAGGCTCGAACGCTTCCTCCTGCTGCGGCTCAAGCAGCTCCAGACGCGACGCTGCCGCGAAGGGCAGTTCGGTACGCGGCAGCCAAGTGGCCACCTGCATGGCGTCGAGGTAGGCGCGACGGCGCTGTTCGGGAATCACAGGCGCTCCAGAGAGAGGATTTTCAACAGGGGCGGATTGTCGCGTGAAATGGCCGGAGCGGGAAGCGTCGCAACGAGATTGCGGGCAAACAAAGCGTCCAAAAAACAAAAACCCCGCAGCTTGCGCAGCGGGGCTTTCGGGGTTCACCTGGGCTTACTGATCCCAGGGACGATCGCCATTCTCATCCTTGATGCGCGTCGGCAGGCCCATTACGTCCAGCAGCTTGAGGAACGGCTCGGCCGGCAGCTCTTCGACGTTGACCATGCGCTGCGCATCCCACTCGCCACGCGCGACCAGCAGCGCGGCGGCGACTGGCGGCACGCCGGCGGTGTAGGAAATACCCTGACTGTCGGTCTCGGCGAAGGCTTCTTCGTGGTCGGCCACGTTGTAGATGAACAGTTCACGCGGCTGGCCGTCCTTGGTGCCCTTGACCAGGTCGCCGATGCAGGTCTTGCCGGTATAGCCCGGCGCCAACGAGGCGGGATCGGGCAGCACGGCCTTAACCACTTTCAGCGGTACCACCTCAAGGCCTTCGGCGGTCTTGACCGGCTTCTCGGAGAGCAGGCCAAGGTTCTTCAGCACGGTGAACACGTTGATGTAGTGATCGCCGAAGCTCATCCAGAAGCGCACGTTCGGCACGTTGAGGTGCTTGGACAGCGAGTGCACCTCGTCATGGCCGGTCAGGTACAGGTTCTGCACGCCCACCACCGGCAGATCGTCGGTGCGTTTGACTTCGAACATGCTGTTGCTGGTCCACTGACTGTTCTGCCAGCTGTAGACCGTGCCGGTGAATTCGCGGAAATTGATTTCCGGGTCGAAATTGGTGGCGAAGTACTTGCCGTGCGAACCGGCGTTGACGTCGAGGATGTCGATCGACTCGATCTTGTCGAAGTACTGTTGTTGCGCCAGAGCGGCATAGGAGTTGACCACACCCGGGTCGAAGCCGACGCCGAGGATGGCGGTCACGCCTTTTTCCTGGCATTCGGCCAGGTGCTTCCACTCGTAGTTGCCGTACCATGGCGGGGTTTCGCAGATCTTGCTCGGATCTTCATGGATGGCGGTGTCCAGATAGGCGACGCCGGTGTCGATACAGGCGCGCAGCACGGACATGTTGAGAAACGCCGAACCGACGTTGATGACGATCTGCGATTCGGTTTCGCGGATCAGTGCCTTGGTCGCTTCCACGTCCAGGGCGTTCAGCGCATAGGCCTTGATCTCGCCGGGCTGCTTGAGACCGCCCTTTGCCTGCACGCTGTCGATGATGGCCTGGCATTTGGAGATGTTGCGCGACGCAATTGCAATGCGACCTAACTCGTCATTGTGTTGCGCGCACTTATGGGCCACCACCTTGGCAACACCTCCTGCACCAATGATCAGAACATTCTTCTTCAATTGTTTCACCTCCAGGGAACTGCGTTGTTTAAAACGTTTGATGAGGTGGGCTGAAGCGGATCGCCGCCCGGCCCACCCTACGGCTCAAGGCTCGGTGTAGGGTGGGCTTCAGCCCACCATCAACGGTGTCACGACAGACTGGACAGGTAGTCGTCGAAGCCAAACTGGCGCGCCACCTCGACGCTACCGTCGAGTTGTTTCACCACGATGGACGGCATTTTCAGGCCGTTGAACCAGTTCTTCTTGACCATGGTGTAACCGGCCGCGTCGATGAACGACAGGCGATCACCGATCTGCAGCGGTTTGTCGAACTGGTACTCGCCGAAGATGTCGCCGGCCAAACAGGATTTGCCGCACACCATGTAAGTGTGTTCGCCGTCGTTCGGCGCCATCTTGGCGTTGAGGCGGTAGATCAGCAGGTCGAGCATGTGCGCTTCGATCGAGCTGTCGACTACGGCCAAGTTCTTGCCGTTGTACAGGGTGTCGAGCACGGTGACTTCCAGTGAGGCGCTGAGGGTGATCGCCGCTTCGCCCGGCTCCAGATACACCTGCACGCCGTATTTTTCGGAGAAAGCTTTCAGGCGCGCACAGAAGGCATCGATCGGATAGCCCTCGCCAGTGAAGTGGATGCCGCCGCCGAGACTGACCCACTCGACCTGGGCTATCAGGTGGCCGAAACGCTCCTCGATGGTGGTCAGCATCTTGTCGAACAGCTCGAAGCTGCCGTTCTCGCAGTTGTTGTGGAACATGAAGCCGGAAATCTGCCCCATGACCTGCTCGATCTTCGCAGGGTCCCACTCGCCCAGGCGGCTGAACGGACGCGCCGGGTCGGCCAGCAGATAGTCGGAGCTGCTCACCTGCGGGTTGACGCGCAGGCCGCGGATGGTGCCCTCGGTACGCGCGGCAAAGCGCTCGAGCTGACCGATGGAGTTGAAGATGATCTTGTCGCAGTTGGCGACCATCTCTTCGATCTCGTCGTCGGCCCAGGCCACGCTGTAGGCGTGGGTTTCGCCGGCGAACTTCTGTCGGCCCAGCTTCAACTCATAGAGGGACGATGAGGTCGTGCCGTCCATATATTGCTGCATCAGGTCGAACACCGACCAGGTGGCGAAGCATTTCAGCGCCAGCAGCGCCTTGGCACCGGAGTTCTCGCGCACATAGGCGATCTTCTCCAGGTTGACCAGAAGCTTTTGTTTGTCGATGAGGTAGTACGGCGTCTGGATCATCTCGTCGCCCCAGCAAGGTCGGCCAGTGGAGGGGTTTCAGCCCCCCAGAAAAAAGTGGACGCGAATTGTGCCGATAACCGACGCATATCGAAAGGGCATTGGGGATTTTTTGTACAACCGGTGATGACCGGAGTCTGCCTTGACTGAGCGGAGACCCTACGGCCGAGCGGTTACAGTGATATGACCGGGCAAGGCTTATCCATCACCCGCGCCCCGAGGCGCACAGGGCTGGTGCGGGTCACATTGCCGCGATATCCGACGCGCTCAATGCTGACGAAACAGGCTCAGCAGGTGCTCGGCGATGGCGCCGCGAATGGTGTCGATGCTCAAGCGCGAGCAGTGAGCTAGCTTGGCGGGGTTGATACGGTGCAGGTGCAGCGATGGCATCCGCGCCTCGTACTCACGCAGATCGCCTTTCACCAGCACGGGCAGAAAATGTTCGCCGCGCGCCCGATAGCGCTCGATCAGCAAACGCAAGCCGGCCTGGAATGGTAATTCACGCGAGGCAATCAGACGCGACTCACCCGGTACCTTCATATATAGGCCGTCGAACCCCACCGTTTCACCTGGCAGGATGTGCACACCGGTGGGCTCCACCGCATCGGCGGGAATATCGTGAAAGGTGTCATGCCAGGCCATCTCGTCCGGCAGGATGGTGATACCGCCCTGCTCGTCCTGCGGCACCACGAAGCTGTAGTTGCTGTAGAGCTTCTCGACATAGCTGGAGTAGATGCACAGGCGGTTTTCGAACCGCCGTAGAAACGCGATGGCCTGAGCACGATCGGTAATCGCGTGCAGCTCCCAGTTCAGATCGCGCTGGTGCTGCAGCTCATGCCAACGGGCATCGACATTCAGGGCAAGGGCAGACATCAGGGACTCCAAAAGGCTATGTCTGAGTTAACTGTTGCATATCCCTATACCCCAACGCCTCTTTCAAGCAAATCAATGGGTTGAGCTGTGTTTTGTAGCGCTCAAGCAGGCGGCGCCAGCCCAGATAGTTCGTTAGGTACTTGGTGGCCACACCATGAAAAGGAATCATCCAGCTCTTGAGTCGGCTGTCGTAGGCATTCACGTTCTGGATGTGGAAAGCACCATCAACCCGTCGATTCTGGCTCGGGTTAATCGGTCGGTGAGTGATGCCTTCAACCTTGGCGAAATGGGCGTAGACACTTGCGCTGTCAGTACAGAGAATCGCATCCGCGTCTATCAGCGGGCGTAGCCGCTCCCCTATGTGCTGTGCATCCAGCTTTTCCAACTTGAAGTCTGCCTGCTGACCACTGCGATCTCTTACCACCAGCACAGGAATTTGCTCGGCAGACAGTCCGCGTCGTTTGGCGCTGCCACCGCGCCGACGAGGCGGTCGAGGCAGTTCGCGTTGCCCTTTGAAGGACTCCAGGAAGAAGGTTTCATCTGCTTCAACAATGCCTGACGCGTGCTGGGCCTGGTGATCGGCAATCCGAGAAAGAAACCTATGTCGCCACAGGAAAGCTGTGTTTTTGCTGACGCCACAATGAACGGCGGCCTTGCGCACGCTCAGGCTCTGGGTCAGTGCGTCCGCATAGTCTTGCCAGAGATGGCGCTTTCTCAGTCGCGCCATTGGGGTGCCCGTCAGGGCATTGCTGGTTTTGCCGCAAACCTTACAGCGGTATCGCGGCAAGTCACCACTGGAACCCCAGGGGCGCAGTTCCCGCGATTGACAATGCGGGCAATGGCTTGGGGCCTTGATTGCGTCCTGCGAGTGCCTGGCAGCTGGCAAGAGCTTGGATCTCAACTGGTCGCGTTGCTCTGGGTTGAGGCTGGAAAGCTGTGCCATCCACCGCGAAAACTGAACCGCTTTCATGATAGATCCCTCATGCTGGGAAAGATCACGATTCAGTTTAGACCACTGCAACAGATAACTCAGACAGAGCCCTCCAAAAACCGGTTCGCTGTTGCCACGGCAGAAAGTGTGCCACCTCTCCAACCCAGGTTTTCCCGGCTTTTCAGGCACTTGCCAGGGTTTCCTGCGCACAGCCCGTCCCAATGTGCCGAATCGCGTCACCTGCCTCTGATCGATTCGGACTCAAACCCGGCATCCACCTTGCAGTACAATCGTCGCTTTTAACCTGCCTGGAACCGGCGCCTCGATGATCGATCCCAAGCGCGTATTGCGCGCCCTCGCCGAACACTGGACGTTGCTCGAACCGCTCTGCGAGCGCTTCGACGCCGGCACCCTGAGCCTGGTCGAGCTGCGTGGCCAGCTCGCCGCGCAACTGCCCGACGCCACGCCCAGCGACACCACTGCCCTGCTCGACACTTGGATTCGCCTGGACATCCTGGTGCCAGTGGCCAAGAGCCCCAACCGTTTCGAGCTCAACGCGCAGATCCACGATTTTCTCGCCTACCTGCGCCGCGAGCACCGCCTCGGCCTGTGCCTGGAGATCGAAGCCTACCTGCGCCACCTGGAGCGCCTGGCCGGCTATATCCAGGACGCCTTCGAAGTGCGCGATGCCAACGACCTGGCGCGCCAGCTGCGTCTGCTCGACATGCGCGTGCGCGACGTGCTGAAGAAGCTGGCCAACGACGAACAGGCGCTGGTCAGCGTGGCCGACCGCGCCAAAACCAGCGACCGGCAGATTCCACTGCGCCAGCGCTACGCCGAGGTGCTGGCCACCTGGGACGAATACGTCGAACCGATGATCCAGCTGGTCGCCGCCGACGGCGCCTTCGAGCAGGGCGTACGCCGCGTCGAACAGGTGCTGCTGCGCCTGCTCGGCGATCAGCAGCGCCTCGGCCAACTGGTCGACGATGACCTGCTGCTGCGCACCCACGCGCGCATCCTGGAGATGCAGACCACCGCCCAACTGACGCTGCGCAAGGCCCGCGAACTGCTGCTGCCGCTGCGCGAAGAAGCGCGTCGGCACAACGCAGTGACCCGCGGCGCCGCACTGGCGCTGTCGGTGATCCGCAAGAAGGGCATCGACGCCGTGCCGCAAGCGGCCATGCCGCTGTTCACCCGGCCGCAGAGCAACTTCCTCGGTTCGGCCAGCCAGGTCGAGGCCTACGTTTACGCCCTGGCACGCTTCGAGGCCAAGCCGGCGCACTTCCCCAAGGCCAGCGGCAGCCGCAAGGGCGGCGCGCCCAAGGCGCCGAAGACCGCGCGGGAAATGATCGAACGCTGCGAACAGGCCCTGCCACTGCCGGATCTGATGGCCTGGCTGCTGGAGCAGGAGCCGGAAGGTGCCACCGACGAGTTGCTCTACTGGTTCTCGCGCCTGTCGCGCGAGTCGCGTTTCCAGCGTGAACGCCTGGAGCGCCGCCAGTACCTGACCCGCGAGCACGAGGTCAGCCTCGCCTCCTTCGCCCTGGTAGGCCAGCCCAATGGCTGAGCTACCCGTAGGGTGCGCTGTGCGCACCGCAACCGACGACCTGGTGCGCACAGCGCACCCTACGACTGCCCGTGAGCATTGCGTATGAACATCGATCTGAAAGAAATGACCCAGCTCGCGGCCGCCTTCCGCGACCTGTTCAAGGGCTACCACATCTCCCGCAGCGAGCCGGAGTGCTACGCCCAGCTGTCCAGCATGCAGGACCAGTACCGCGCGCTGTTCCGCGCCCTCGGCTTCGAGCTGGTGTGCGACCCGCGCGGCTTCTACTACTTCGTCCCCGAGCAGGTCGCCCCACAGGTGAACAAGACCGCCCAACGCCTGGCGCTGTTCACCTTCATCCTGGTCGAGCATCTGGCCGACCAGGGCCGCGACCCGCTCTCCGTACTCGACGGCGGCAGCATCGGCCGTGACGAGCTGCCAGCGCTGCTGGAGAAATACCGCGACCTGTTCCTGCAGGCCGAAGTCACCACCTTCGAAGAGCTGGAAGACAAGATCATCCGCCGCCTCACCCAGCTCGGCTTCGCCGAGGACAGCAACGGCGTGTACCGCTTCCTGCCGCCGATGCACCGTTTCCTCGACGTCTGCCTGTCGGTGCAGCACGACCGCGACCTGGCCGCCAGCCTGCACAGCAGCGACCTGCCGCTGCCGGCGCCGGTACTGCTGGACGATGACGGCGACGCCGACGCCGACGCCGACGCGACCGCTGTCATCGATATCGAAGAATCCGAGGAAGACGCCTTGGCCCGCGCCATGGCCGAAGAACGCGCCGCACAGGAGATGGACGCATGAGCCAGGAACGCTACGGCATCCGCCGCTTCGCCCTGCTGAACACCGCCGGCTACAGCCTCGGCCTGTTCCCGCTGGAAAACCCGCTGTCGGTCTACGGCGCCAACAACCTGGGTAAATCCGCCTCGATCAACGCCCTGCAGTTCCCCATCCTGGCGCGCATGTCGGACATGAGCTTCGGCAAGTACAGCCTGGAAGCCTCGCGCAAGTTCTACTTCGCCAGCGACACCAGCTACATCCTCGTCGAAGTCGCCCTGCCCCACGGCCCGCACGTGATCGGCGTGGCTGGTCGCGGCCCAGGTGGCGGTTTCGGCCACCAGTTCTTCGCCTACGCCGGAGAGCTGGATCTGGAGCACTACCAGAGCAACGGCACCTGCCTGCGTCAGCGCGAACTGTTCAAGAACCTCGGCCAGGCCGGCATCACCGCCTACGAACTGAAACCCGACGAACTGCGTCGCCTGCTGGTCGGCGGGCACACCAGTATCCCGCTGGATCTGACCCTGATCCCGCTGCGCTCGACCAGCGAGCAGAGCCTGAAGACCTTCCGCGCGCTGTTCATCAACCTGCTGCACATGCGTGAGATCACCGCCGCCAAGCTCAAGCAGCTGTTCCTCGACGCCTTCGAGCACAGCCTGCGCTCCGGCAGCGTCGACTACATCGCGGCCACCGAAGAGGCCTTCCGCGATGTGCGCCGCATGGAGCAGGACTACCAGGCCCTGGTGACTGCCGGCCCGCAGATCGAGGCACTGGCGGCCGGCGTTGGTCAGCGCGAACTGCTGCGCGGCAAGTTGCATCGTCTCTCGCCGCTGCTCGACAACCTGCTCGGCACCTGGCACGACTACGCCGATGCACGCAAGGAAGAGCTGGTGATCCAGGCCGAGCACTATCGCAACGAGCAGGACGGCCTGCAGAACGAACAGCGCGGCGGCACCACCGAGCTGATGCGCCTGGAGCGTGAGATCAGCGAAATCCAGCGCTGGCTTGGCGAGCTGTCCGTACTGAAGAACCGCTTCGCCCTGGTGGAAAACGCCAAGGTGCTGGAAGAGCAACTGCTCGCCGCCAAGGACGCCCACGACGAACTGGCCGGCGCCCTGGCGCAGTCGCGGCAGTTCTCCAGCGAAGACCTGGACGAGCGCCTGCGCGATCTGGAAAAACGCCTCAAGTCGGTCAAGCAGCAACTCGACCACGCCGACAACAACAGCTACTCGCGCCTGCGCGAGGAATTCAGCCAGGCCGATGTCGATCGCCTGATGCGCCTGTTCAACGGCCAGCTGTTCAGCCTGCCGCTGGGTGAAAAAGGCATCCAGGCCGAGGGCGACGATTGGGTCAAGGCGGTCGAAGCGGTGCTGGATCGCTTCAAGGGCGACACCTTCGCCGTGCCGGGCCTGTCCATCGACCTCAGTCATATCGAGCCGCCGGCGCTGCAGGCACTGGCCGACCGCGCCGCCCTGCGCGACCAGAAGGATCGCCTGGAGCGCGAACTCAAGCAGCTCAAGACCCAGCAATCGGTCGCCGCCGACCGCGCCGCCAGCAAGGCCCAGGCTGAAACCCTGTACCAGGCCGTGCTGGACGCGCAGAAGGCCCTGGAAGACTTCCGCAAGAGCCAGACCCTGACTGCCGAAGAGCCGCAGAAGCTGGAGCGCCTGGCCGAACTGGAAGGCGCCCAGGACGAACTCAAGCGTGCCAGCGATGCCTTCGCCGAGCGCGTGCAGCAACTCTCGGCCAAGCTGCAACTGGTCGGCCGCCAACTGGCCGATCTGGAAGCCAAGGAGCGCACCCTGGAAGACGCCCTGCGTCGTCGCCAGCTGCTGCCAGCCGATCTGCCCTTCGGCACGCCGTTCATGGAGCCGGTGGACGACTCGCTGGACAACCTGCTGCCGCTGCTCAACGACTACCAGGACACCTGGCAGGCGCTGCAGCGCATCGACGGCCAGATCGAAGCACTCTATGCCCAGGTACGCCTGAAGGGCGTGGCCAAGTTCGACAGCGAGGACGATGTCGAGCGCCGCCTGCAACTGCTGGTCAACGCCTACGCCCACCGTCAGGACGAAGCCCTGACCCTGGCCAAGGCGCGCCGTGCGGCGGTCACCGATATCGCCCGCACCTTGCGCAATATCCGCAGCGACTACGACAACCTCGAGCACCAGCTGGCGCTGTTCAACCGCGAGATCAACAAGCGCCAGGTGTCCAACCTGCAAAGCTTCCGTATCGTCCTGGCGCCTAACAAGGAAGCGCTGCGCCATATCGATCAGATCATTCACAGCGCCGGCCAGTACGAGGAAGGCGAGACCCTGTCGGTGTTCGACCTGTCGCAGTCGGCCGATCAGGACGCCAAAAACGAGGAAGCCAAGGACTACCTGTCGCGCCTGGTGGCTGCCAACGGCAACCAGTTGGGCCTGAAGGATCTGTTCGAACTGGCCTTCGAGATCACCAAGGTGCATGGCCAGCCGATCATCCACACCGACATCGATGGCGCCGCCTCCAACGGCACCACCATGACCATCAAGGCGCTGACCAACATGTACCTGTTGCTGCACCTGATGGATCGCGAGCAGGCCGGGCGCGTGCGCCTGCCCTACTACCTCGACGAGGCGGCGGACATCGACGAGCGTAACCAGCAGGCACTGATCGAAACCAGCCTGCAGCTCGGCTTCGTGCCGATCCTGGCATCGGTAAAGCCGCAGGTCTCGGCCCACGTGGCCATCGACCTGGAAGGCGGCAGCGGCCCCAACGGCATCTATATCGACGAGGCGGACTGGAAGTTCATCAAACCGCGCGAGAGTGCCAAGGCCCAGGCACCTCAGCAGGAAGAGGCGGTCGAGCCGGCTTGAAGCTCAAGCCCCTCCCAAGGTCCACACGACCGTAGGAGCGGCTTCGGCCGCGAGCTTTTATCAACCCAAAGTGAAAGGGCCGCTCAATGCGGCCCCTTTCATTTCTGTGGTTTGCTCACTGCTCCAGCACGATCTTCGGGGCCCACTGCATCCACACATCCTGCGGCTCGTCGAACAGTGCAAAGGTCTGCCCCGGCTGCGCCGGCCCACCCATCTCAGGGTTGTTCGGCGTGGCGAAGGCGATGCCGCCTTCGAGCAACGCCTCCAGCGATTCGGTCCGCACCTTCACGCCCTTGAACAGCCCGGCATCCACTCCGATGCCACTGGCATTCCAGAAGCGGCTGCCCGAACGCACCAGCGGCGCATAACGCGGTTCGATCAGCACATGGATCAATACGCGATCCGAGGTCGGCCCCAGCTCGAAATCCACCACCTTGCCCACCGGCACCTCGCGGTAGCTGACGATCACACCCGGCTTGATCGAGCCTCGCCGCGGCGCGCTCAGCACCAGGCGCAAGCCTTGCTCACGCACGGCCTGATTCGGCGCAGCAGCCAGGGCGACGAACTCGGTACGTCGCGCTCCTTTCTGCGCAGCCGGTTGTACCTCCAGATACTGACCGCTGACCAGCGTGCCGAGATTCGCGGCACGGATCAGGCTAAGTTCCGGCTTCACCACCCAGAAGCGCGTCCCCTCACGGGCGATCTGCTCGGCTGCCTGACTGATACGCACGTTGAGGATCACCGCTTGCAGGTCAGCGGTCAGGCTGAGGCTCTCGACCTTGCCAACCTCCAGCCCCTTGTAGCGCACCAGGGTGCCTGGTTGCAGACCGTCACCATCAGCCAGCCGAATGGTGATCTGCTGCCCTAGCTGCAAGGCGCTTTCGCGGTCCGCATGCAAGGCGAAACGCTGCACCTGGCGATCCGACCTGGCGGCTTGCAGATCAAGCGTCTCGAAAGCAATGCCGCCCGCCAGCAGGGTCTGCAACGACTCGCTCTTCACCTCTACACCGGACAATCCACCCCTTAGGGTGATGCCACTGGCATTCCAGAAACGTGTGGACGTATTGATCAGGTGTACGTAGTCAGGCTCGATATGCACCCCGAGCACGACCTGGCTATTGTCGCGGCCAAGCTGGAAACTCTGTACCGAGCCCACCTTGATCTGCTTGTAAAGCACCGGACTGCCGACTTCGATAGAGCCGAGCTGATCGGTGAACAGCACCAGATGCAGTCCTGGCGCACCGAGATCCAAAGGCGGCGCCTTGCTCCGCGCGACGAAGTTGCGCGCCGGCGGATTGCCCTTCTCACCTGGACGCACGGCAATGTAGTTACCTTTGACCAACGCCTCGAGGCCAGTGATACCGGCCAGCGAAATGGAGGGTTTGACCACCCAGAAGTCCGAGCCCTCCACCAGATACTCTTCGGCCAGTGGATTGATGGTCAGCTCGGCCGTGGCGCTATTGAGGTCGCGGTCGACCTTCATGGCTTTCAGCGAACCGACCTGAATGCCCTTGTACATGACCGGCGTTCGACCTTCCTGCAGCCCATCGAAATCGCTGAGTTTCACGACGATCTTGATACCCGCCTGAGCCTCGTCGTAGTCCTCATAGAGACGGAACGGCAGCGCTGGATCAGTGGGCGGGCTGTCCTTGCGATGCTCAGGCGTGGCGAAGGCGATACCGCCAGCGACGATACTGGCTAGCGACTCGCTGCGCAGTTTGAAGCCGGACAGGTCGGCATCGACGCTGATCCCGCTGGCATTCCAGAACCGCGTATGTTTGCGCACCAGATGCGCATAAGCGGGCTCGATGAACACCTTCACCTCTACGGTGCTCTGGTCATCACCCAGGGTGTAACTCTTCACTCGGCCAACCTGGATCTGCCGATAGAAAACCGGGCTGTCGCGGTTGAGCGAGCCGAGCCGCTCAGCTTTCAGCGTGATGTGCAGCCCCGGTACATCGTCACCCATCGGCGGCTCTTGAGCCAAGGCGGTGAAGCTGCGGGTAGATTCGCCCTCACCGGGACTGAAGGTAATGTAGTTACCTGAAACCAGTGTCTCCAGACCGCTGATACCCGCCAGACTGACATTCGGTTTGACCAACCAAAAGCGAGTGCCCTCACGCAGATACTGCTCGAGTTCCTTATTGACCTCCAACTGAGCGACAACACCGCGATTCTTTCCACTTTGATCAAGACTGATGGCCGTTACCTTCCCCACCGCCATACCCTTGTACATCAGTTCGGTCTTGCCGGCCTGAATACCCTCGCCGCTGGCGAATATCAGCTCCACCTGAATGCCGGCTTCGCTGTATGCACGCCACGCCAACCAGCCGCCAATGAGCAGTGCAATAAGAGGCAAAACCCAGATGGCTGACCAGTTCGAAGCAGGACGCGTCTTGGCCAGAGGAAGGTCAGTCATGATCGGTTTCCGTATTATCCCAGATAAGGCGAGGGTCGAAAGTCAATGCGGCAAGCATGGTCAGTATCACCACACTGGCAAAGGCAGCGGCGCCGGCTCCAGCTTCGATGCTGGCCAGGCTGCCAAAATTCACCACTGCCACCAGAATGGCGATGACGAAAATATCGAGCATCGACCAGCGGCCAATCCATTCGATGAAGCGGTACATGAGGATCCGCTGGCGCGCAGACATCGGTTGATGGCGCTGCACGGAATACAACAGCAGAGCAATCCCCACCAACTTGAAGGTTGGCACCAGAATGCTGGCGATAAATACCACCGCCGCAATAGGTAGCATGCCAAAGTTAATGAGCTCCAGTACGCCGCCCATTATGGTCGCTGGCGCACCTTTGCCGAGACTGTTGACGGTCATGATAGGCAGCAGATTAGCTGGGATGTAGAGAATCGCCGACGTCAGCAGCAATGCCCAGGTTCTGATCAGGCTATTGGGCCGCCGGGCATGAATCTGACCACCACAGCGGCTGCAGTACTGGTGCTTGGCATCAACGTCGACCGGATTGAGTTGATGACATTCGTGACAGACCAGCAATCCTGCCTCAATCGCCCGCATGGATATCCTCCCCGGACAAGGCTTCCCAGATCTGATGCGGTGACATGGTCACCTCCAGCCAGACTTGCACCAGCAACAGCGCGATGAAACAGAACAGGCCCAAGCCGAGGCTCAAGTCAGCCAGGTCCATCAGCTTGACCATCGCCACCAGGATGCCCATCAGGTAGACCTCGAGCATTCCCCACTCACGCATGTGATGGTAGATCCGGTAGAGCAACAGACCGTAGCTACGACCGAAATCCATACGAATACTGAGCAGCACCAGCAGTTGGCAAAGCAACTTGAGCAATGGCACCGCCATGCTGCACAGAAACACTACAACAGCGATGCCCTGCATACCGCTTTCATACAACCCGATTACACCGCTCCAGACGGTGTCCTGCGAGGTCTGCCCCAACAGGTTGAGCTGCATGATCGGCAGGAAGTTGGCTGGGACATAGAGCAGCAGAGCCGTCAGTACTAGGGCCAGGCTGCGCCTTACCACGCGATGACGGTGGCTGAACAACTCATAACCACAACGCGGGCACTCGGCGCTCTCACCATCCTGCAGCACCGGCTTGCGCATCAACAGATCGCACTCATGACAGGCGACCAACTGCTCGATCGTCAAGGATGACAAGGAAGGTTCGGACGGCGAGTCAGACATGAAAGTCCCCAGCAGAATTCGCGCATTCTACCCGAGCGGCGCTTTTATTGGTGCGTGCCCCAAGCCTGTAGGAGCGAGCTCTGCTCGCGAAGCTCTGTTTTCCGCGCTGCAAAGAAGAAACCCCAGACCGCTAGGCGATCTGGGGTTTCGTATAGGAGCTTGACGATGACCTACTCTCACATGGTGAAGCACCACACTACCATCGGCGATGCGTCGTTTCACTACTGAGTTCGGGATGGGATCAGGTGGTTCCAACGCTCTATGGTCGTCAAGCAATTCGGTTGGGATCTCGCGATTAGACGCTATCCCTTGGATACGTGATAGATGATTTGTAGTTCTTGCAAATTTTCGGCTTTCTGTCGACTTCACCATCGACACCCTCTGTCTCCGGCCTATGCCTTCGCAGATTGTTTGGGTGTTATATGGTCAAGCCTCACGGGCAATTAGTATGGGTTAGCTCAACGCCTCACAGCGCTTACACACCCCACCTATCAACGTCGTAGTCTTCGACGGCCCTTCAGGGAGCTCAAGGCTCCAGTGAGATCTCATCTTGAGGCAAGTTTCCCGCTTAGATGCTTTCAGCGGTTATCTTTTCCGAACATAGCTACCCGGCAATGCCACTGGCGTGACAACCGGAACACCAGAGGTTCGTCCAACCCGGTCCTCTCGTACTAAGGTCAGCCCCTCTCAAATCTCAAACGTCCACGGCAGATAGGGACCGAACTGTCTCACGACGTTCTAAACCCAGCTCGCGTACCACTTTAAATGGCGAACAGCCATACCCTTGGGACCGGCTTCAGCCCCAGGATGTGATGAGCCGACATCGAGGTGCCAAACACCGCCGTCGATATGAACTCTTGGGCGGTATCAGCCTGTTATCCCCGGAGTACCTTTTATCCGTTGAGCGATGGCCCTTCCATACAGAACCACCGGATCACTAAGACCTACTTTCGTACCTGCTCGACGTGTCTGTCTCGCAGTCAAGCGCGCTTTTGCCTTTATACTCTACGACCGATTTCCGACCGGTCTGAGCGCACCTTCGTACTCCTCCGTTACTCTTTGGGAGGAGACCGCCCCAGTCAAACTACCCACCATACACTGTCCTCGATCCGGATAACGGACCAGAGTTAGAACCTCAAGGTTGCCAGGGTGGTATTTCAAGGTTGGCTCCATGAGAACTGGCGTCCCCACTTCAAAGCCTCCCACCTATCCTACACAAGCAAGCTCAAAGTCCAGTGCAAAGCTATAGTAAAGGTTCACGGGGTCTTTCCGTCTAGCCGCGGATACACTGCATCTTCACAGCGATTTCAATTTCACTGAGTCTCGGGTGGAGACAGCGCCGCCATCGTTACGCCATTCGTGCAGGTCGGAACTTACCCGACAAGGAATTTCGCTACCTTAGGACCGTTATAGTTACGGCCGCCGTTTACCGGGGCTTCGATCAAGAGCTTCGCTTGCGCTAACCCCATCAATTAACCTTCCGGCACCGGGCAGGCGTCACACCCTATACGTCCACTTTCGTGTTTGCAGAGTGCTGTGTTTTTAATAAACAGTCGCAGCGGCCTGGTATCTTCGACCGGCATGGGCTTACGTAGTAAATACTTCACCCTCACCGGCGCACCTTCTCCCGAAGTTACGGTGCCATTTTGCCTAGTTCCTTCACCCGAGTTCTCTCAAGCGCCTTGGTATTCTCTACCTAACCACCTGTGTCGGTTTGGGGTACGGTTCCTAGTTACCTGAAGCTTAGAAGCTTTTCCTGGAAGCATGGCATCAACCACTTCGCATTCTAAAAGAACGCTCGTCATCAGCTCTCGGCCTTGATCTCCCGGATTTACCTAAGAAACCAGCCTACCACCTTAAACACGGACAACCAACGCCGTGCTGGCCTAGCCTTCTCCGTCCCTCCATCGCAGTAACTAGAAGTACGGGAATATTAACCCGTTTCCCATCGACTACGCATTTCTGCCTCGCCTTAGGGGCCGACTAACCCTGCGTCGATTAACGTTGCGCAGGAAACCTTGGTCTTTCGGCGTGCGAGTTTTTCACTCGCATTGTCGTTACTCATGTCAGCATTCGCACTTCTGATACCTCCAGCAAGCTTCTCAACTCACCTTCACAGGCTTACAGAACGCTCCTCTACCGCTCATCCAAAGGATGAACCCGTAGCTTCGGTGTATGGTTTGAGCCCCGTTACATCTTCCGCGCAGGCCGACTCGACTAGTGAGCTATTACGCTTTCTTTAAAGGATGGCTGCTTCTAAGCCAACCTCCTAGCTGTCTAAGCCTTCCCACATCGTTTCCCACTTAACCATAACTTTGGGACCTTAGCTGACGGTCTGGGTTGTTTCCCTTTTCACGACGGACGTTAGCACCCGCCGTGTGTCTCCCGTGCTGACACTTGCTGGTATTCGGAGTTTGCATCGGTTTGGTAAGTCGGGATGACCCCCTAGCCGAAACAGTGCTCTACCCCCAGCAGTGATACACGAGGCGCTACCTAAATAGCTTTCGAGGAGAACCAGCTATCTCCGAGCTTGATTAGCCTTTCACTCCGATCCACAGGTCATCCGCTAACTTTTCAACGGTAGTCGGTTCGGTCCTCCAGTCAGTGTTACCTAACCTTCAACCTGCCCATGGATAGATCGCCCGGTTTCGGGTCTATACCCAGCGACTAAAGCGCCCTATTAAGACTCGCTTTCGCTACGCCTCCCCTATTCGGTTAAGCTCGCCACTGAATATAAGTCGCTGACCCATTATACAAAAGGTACGCAGTCACCCAACTAAGTAGGCTCCCACTGCTTGTACGCATACGGTTTCAGGTTCTATTTCACTCCCCTCTCCGGGGTTCTTTTCGCCTTTCCCTCACGGTACTGGTTCACTATCGGTCAGTCAGTAGTATTTAGCCTTGGAGGATGGTCCCCCCATGTTCAGACAAGGTTTCTCGTGCCCCGTCCTACTCGATTTCATTGATAAGAGCGTTTCGTGTACGGGGCTATCACCCACTACGGCGGCACTTTCCAGAGCCTTCCACTACACTCAAATCAACTTAAGGGCTAGTCCCCGTTCGCTCGCCACTACTTAGGGAATCTCGGTTGATTTCTTTTCCTCAGGGTACTTAGATGTTTCAGTTCCCCTGGTTCGCCTCTTGCACCTATGGATTCAGTACAAGATACCCGGCTTATGCCGGGTGGGTTCCCCCATTCAGAGATCTCTGGATCAAAGTCTGTTTGCCGACTCCCCAAAGCTTTTCGCAGGCTACCACGTCTTTCATCGCCTCTGACTGCCAAGGCATCCACCGTATGCGCTTCTTCACTTGACCATATAACCCCAAGCAATCTGGTTACTGTCTCAATCGTGAAGACGACATTCGCCGAAAATTTGCGTCTTGAGAACTACAAATTTTACCTTGACCAGATCAATTGCCAGTGAAAGCAATTAATCAGTCACTTCTATCACATATCCAAATTTTTAAAGAACGATATTCGTACCGATCAAAAGACCAGAAATCAGCACTCAACAGGCCAAACCTGAAGCGCTCATTTCTGAACTCTTTCTCTTCTCACCGTAACCGCGTAGAGAGTGGTGGAGCCAAGCGGGATCGAACCGCTGACCTCCTGCGTGCAAGGCAGGCGCTCTCCCAGCTGAGCTATGGCCCCGTATTCTTCTGCACCAAGCAATTGGTAGGTCTGGGCAGATTTGAACTGCCGACCTCACCCTTATCAGGGGTGCGCTCTAACCAACTGAGCTACAGACCTATAACAGGGTCGCGTTACAGCATCGTCTTCGACTATGAATCAAGCAATTCGTGTGGGAACTTATGAAGAAGCTGATGTCTTCGATTAAGGAGGTGATCCAGCCGCAGGTTCCCCTACGGCTACCTTGTTACGACTTCACCCCAGTCATGAATCACTCCGTGGTAACCGTCCCCCCGAAGGTTAGACTAGCTACTTCTGGAGCAACCCACTCCCATGGTGTGACGGGCGGTGTGTACAAGGCCCGGGAACGTATTCACCGTGACATTCTGATTCACGATTACTAGCGATTCCGACTTCACGCAGTCGAGTTGCAGACTGCGATCCGGACTACGATCGGTTTTATGGGATTAGCTCCACCTCGCGGCTTGGCAACCCTTTGTACCGACCATTGTAGCACGTGTGTAGCCCTGGCCGTAAGGGCCATGATGACTTGACGTCATCCCCACCTTCCTCCGGTTTGTCACCGGCAGTCTCCTTAGAGTGCCCACCATAACGTGCTGGTAACTAAGGACAAGGGTTGCGCTCGTTACGGGACTTAACCCAACATCTCACGACACGAGCTGACGACAGCCATGCAGCACCTGTGTCTGAGTTCCCGAAGGCACCAATCCATCTCTGGAAAGTTCTCAGCATGTCAAGGCCAGGTAAGGTTCTTCGCGTTGCTTCGAATTAAACCACATGCTCCACCGCTTGTGCGGGCCCCCGTCAATTCATTTGAGTTTTAACCTTGCGGCCGTACTCCCCAGGCGGTCAACTTAATGCGTTAGCTGCGCCACTAAGTTCTCAAGGAACCCAACGGCTAGTTGACATCGTTTACGGCGTGGACTACCAGGGTATCTAATCCTGTTTGCTCCCCACGCTTTCGCACCTCAGTGTCAGTATCAGTCCAGGTGGTCGCCTTCGCCACTGGTGTTCCTTCCTATATCTACGCATTTCACCGCTACACAGGAAATTCCACCACCCTCTACCGTACTCTAGCTCGCCAGTTTTGGATGCAGTTCCCAGGTTGAGCCCGGGGCTTTCACATCCAACTTAACGAACCACCTACGCGCGCTTTACGCCCAGTAATTCCGATTAACGCTTGCACCCTTCGTATTACCGCGGCTGCTGGCACGAAGTTAGCCGGTGCTTATTCTGTCGGTAACGTCAAAATTGCAGAGTATTAATCTACAACCCTTCCTCCCAACTTAAAGTGCTTTACAATCCGAAGACCTTCTTCACACACGCGGCATGGCTGGATCAGGCTTTCGCCCATTGTCCAATATTCCCCACTGCTGCCTCCCGTAGGAGTCTGGACCGTGTCTCAGTTCCAGTGTGACTGATCATCCTCTCAGACCAGTTACGGATCGTCGCCTTGGTGAGCCATTACCTCACCAACTAGCTAATCCGACCTAGGCTCATCTGATAGCGCAAGGCCCGAAGGTCCCCTGCTTTCTCCCGTAGGACGTATGCGGTATTAGCGCCCGTTTCCGGACGTTATCCCCCACTACCAGGCAGATTCCTAGGCATTACTCACCCGTCCGCCGCTAAATCAAGGAGCAAGCTCCTCTCATCCGCTCGACTTGCATGTGTTAGGCCTGCCGCCAGCGTTCAATCTGAGCCATGATCAAACTCTTCAGTTCAATACTGCTTGGGTTTTGAGAAAACCCTAAACTTGGCTCAGCAATCGCAAATCTCTCTATTGCTAAAGAGTTAACTCTCGAATTAACGAGTGTTGCTTTGTGATGCTGATAATCAGTTGACTACCAGTCTTACCTCACAAGCACCCACACGAATTGCTTGATTCAGTTGTTAAAGAACAGTTGGTTAAGTCTTTCGTCTCAACCGAGGCGCGCATTCTACAGCAGCCTCTCTATCTGTCAAGCTGTTTTTCGATTTTGTTTCCGGAGAAACTTCTTTCTACTCAACCACTTGCGCCTTCAATCAGAACTTCTTCTCTCCAGCGGGAGGCGCATTCTACAGCGTTCAAAACCGCTGTCAACACCTCTTTTTTACCGCTTTCGATCCATTCGACCAAAGCATCAACAGGATCAAACCACCACCCTGCCGACCGACGCGCATTCTACACACCTCGCTTCGCTTTGCAACCCCTCTTTTAAACTTAACTTATTGATTAACAAGAAGTTTTTGAAGAGCTTCATCGCTGAAGTGGCGCGCATTCTACATCCAGCAGAATATGCGTCAAGCTTATATTTCAACTTTCTTCGGATTTTCTCGCCAAAGGACGCCAGCTCGCTGCAACCCACTTGCCACTGCAGAAACACGCATCAGCAACAGCGCCCCACCGATGAGCGCATAAGCGAGCCACTCACCCAGATCCGCACGCACCACCCAGAGCATGTGCAGCAAGGCCAGTAACAGAATGACGTAGACCAGACGGTGCAGAGCCTTCCACTTACGGCCCAGCTTTCTGATGCTGAAGCGATTGGAAGTAACGGCCAGGGCAAGCAAGCCTATATAGGCCAATGCCCCCACGATGATGTAGGGACGCTCGGAAAGATCGCGGAGCACTAGGTCTAGGCGTACCCCTGCGATAAACAGCCCATAGCCGGACAGGTGCAGCGTTACGTAGGCAAAGCACCATAGACCTAACTGTCGGCGTACAGCGATCCAACCGCTCCAGCGGGTCAGCTGCTGCAGTGGCGTCATTGCCAAGGTGATCAACAGAAGGATCAGAGCACCGAGCCCCAGGTTATCCACCAGAACCTTTCCAGGGTCAGGTCCCAACGAATCGAAGACAGCGCAGTACAGCCAATACAGCGGCGGCACCAATGCAGCCAGGAATACGCTGACGCGCCAGAGCCTATAGCGCATCAGTAGTACCTCGCCAGATCCATGCCCGCGTAGAGGTCAGCGACCTCCTCGTAGCCATTGAACATCCGGGTGTCGATCACATTGGGGCTGAACAACCCGCTGGGCAAACGCCGCTCGGTTGCTTGAGACCAGCGCGGATGATCCACCTGCGGGTTGACGTTGGCATAGAAGCCGTACTCATTCGGAACAATGCGCTCCCAGGTAGTTTTAGGCGCCTCGTTGACCAGGCTTATACGTACGATGGACTTGATGCTTTTGAAGCCATATTTCCAAGGCACCACCAGACGCAAGGGAGCGCCGTTCTGGTTCGGCAGCACTCGGCCGTACATGCCGATAGCCATGAAGGCCAACGGATGCATGGCCTCGTCCAGACGCAGACCCTCGACATAAGGCCAATCGATCAGAGAGAACCCCGAGCGCTGGCCCGGCATGCGCTCACGATCGACCAGCGTTTCGAAGCGCACATAACGAGCCGATGAGGTGGGCTCGACCTGCTTAAGCAGTTCGGCCAGAGGAAAGCCCAACCAGGGAATGACCATGGACCAGGCCTCGACACAGCGAAGTCGATAGATACGCTCTTCGAACGCATGCGGCTTGACCAGATCCTCGATGGCATAGCGCCCCGGCTTGCCCACCTCGCCATCGACCATCACCGTCCAGGGCTCAGCCTGCAGCTTGCCGGCATTGGCCGCCGGATCGCCCTTACCTGTGCCGAACTCATAGAAGTTGTTGTAGTGCGTCGCGTCCTTGAACGGCGTGATGCTTTCACCTTCAGCCGTAATCGCTTGCCAGCGCGTGGCCGCCAGTTTCTCTTCGAACCAGCCTGGCGCCTTGGCGGGCTCGACATCGCTGTAGCGCCCTTGAGCTTCGGCACCGGCCCAACCAGGCATAGCCGCCATCGCAGCCAGCGCCAGCGAGCCCTGCATCAGCTTGCGACGGGAGAGGTAAACGGATTCCGGGGTGACTTCGGACTCAAGAGCCCGAGAAGAGGGACGTACTCGGATGAGCATGGCGACTCCGCGACTACAGTTCGAGAAACGAACTGTAGACCACGGAGTGCAGGAGAAATTACAGCATCAGGCAGATTTACGACGACGCAATTGCAGCAGGTACTGAATCGGACCGGAGGCTGCGTAAGCGAGGAAGATAAGCAGCAGGATACGGGGCGGATCGCTGAACACCACCGCGAACACCAGCACCACGGCCAGAATGGCCACGAAAGGTACGCGCCCTTTCAGATCCAGGTCCTTGAAGCTGTAGTACTTGATGTTACTGACCATCAGGCACCCTGCAGCAGCGACCAGCAGCGCCACGGCAAAGGACATGTTCGAGCCCTTGATACCGAAGTCGCTGAACGCCCACACCGTACCGGCAACCACACCCGCAGCAGCCGGACTGGCCAGGCCGATGAAGTAACGTTTGTCGACGCTGCCGATCTGCGTATTGAAGCGCGCCAGACGCAATGCCGCGCCAGCAACATAGATGAAGGCGACCATCCAGCCTACCTTGCCCATGCTACCCAGTGCCCATTCGAATGCCAGCAGAGCTGGCGCAACGCCGAAGGCCACCATATCGGAAAGCGAGTCGTACTCGGCGCCGAAGGCACTTTGCGTGTTGGTCAAACGCGCCACGCGGCCGTCCAGACCATCGAGCACCATGGCGACGAACACAGCGGCAGCAGCCACATAAAAGTTGCCGTTCATCGCGTTGATGATGGAGTAGAAACCGGCGAACAGGTTTGCCGTGGTGAACAGATTGGGCAGCAGATAAATACCACGGTGACGCACCTTGCGCCCTTCCGCGTCCTGCCCTTCCTCTATGTGCTCGTCGATCGGCAGCAGGCTTTCCAGATTATCGCCAGCCGGCTTTTGATCCTCGGGACCTTCACTCATGAACAGCACCTTGCAACGGGTTTGACAAATTTCGACCGGGACGACTGAACTCAGTTCGCCAATCAGCGAGCTGGCTTTATACCAGAAGCCTCGCCCCAGAATGAAAAAACGCGGCATAAAGCCGCGTTCTTTCGCACATCGCAGACCTTAGTTCTTGGCCTTGTCGACGATCTTGTTGGCAGCGATCCACGGCATCATCGAACGCAGTTGCTCACCGATGACTTCGATACCGTGAGCGGCGTTGTTACGACGCTTGGCGGTCATCGACGGGTAGCCAGTGGCGCCTTCGCTGATGAACATCTTGGCGTATTCGCCGTCCTGGATGCGCTTCAGAGCGTTGCGCATGGCCTGACGGGATTCAGCGTTGATCACTTCCGGGCCGGTGACGTACTCGCCGTACTCGGCGTTGTTGGAGATCGAGTAGTTCATGTTGGCGATGCCGCCTTCGTACATGAGGTCGACGATCAGCTTCAGTTCGTGCAGGCACTCGAAGTAGGCCATTTCCGGCGCGTAGCCAGCTTCGACCAGGGTTTCGAAACCGGCCTTGACCAGCTCGACGGTACCGCCACAGAGAACAGCCTGCTCGCCGAACAGGTCGGTTTCGGTCTCGTCCTTGAAGGTGGTTTCGATGATGCCGGTACGGCCGCCGCCAACGCCCGAAGCGTAGGACAGAGCGACGTTCTTGGCATTGCCGGAAGCGTCCTGGTAAACAGCGATCAGGTCAGGGATACCGCCGCCTTTGACGAACTCGGTGCGAACGGTGTGGCCCGGAGCCTTCGGCGCGATCATGATCACGTCGAGATCAGCACGCGGTACGACCTGGTTGTAGTGGATGGCGAAGCCGTGGGAGAAGGCCAGGGTGGCGCCCTTCTTGATGTTCGGCTCGATCTCGTTCTTGTACAGCTGGCCCTGGAATTCGTCCGGGGTCAGGATCATGACCAGATCGGCAGCGGCAACGGCGCTAGCCACGTCGGTCACTTTCAGGCCATGAGCCTCGGCCTTGGCAACGGTAGCGGAGCCTTTGCGCAGGCCGATGGTGACGTCAACGCCGGAATCTTTCAGGTTGCAGGCCTGGGCGTGGCCCTGGGAGCCGTAACCGATGATGGCGACTTTCTTGCCCTGGATGATGGAGAGGTCGCAATCTTTGTCGTAATAAACTTTCATGTTCTTGGCTCTTTTGAATCGAAAGGGATGGGGTGCGAGGCACCGCGACGAAGACACCTTAAGGGATCCGCACCATTGCGTAAAATGATATATTTGCAACACAACATGCCGATATATGAAACATAAATGGACAGCCATTCCCTCCGGCTTTTTCTCTCCCTGGCTGACAACCTGCACTTCGGTCGCACCAGCCGCGAACAGCACGTCAGCCCGTCCGCCCTTAGCCGCAGCATCAAGCAGCTCGAGGACGAACTGGGCGCCACGCTGTTCGTGCGCGACAACCGCTCGGTGCGCCTGACTCGCGAGGGCCAACAGTTTCGCGAGTATGCGAGCGAGGTCATCAATGGTTGGCAGGCGATTCGCCAGACCTTCATGCAGGACCAGTTGAATCTGCATGGCGAGCTGTCGCTGTACTGCTCGGTTACCGCAAGCTACAGCTTCCTCTATGACATCCTCAGCAGCTTTCGCCAGGACTACCCACGCATCGAAATGAAACTGCATACCGGCGATCCGGCCAAGGCCGTCGAACGGGTGCAACAGGGACTGGAGGACCTGGCCATCGGCGCCCTCCCCGACAGCCTGCCGGGCGGAGTGGAATTCCAGTCGATCACTCGCTCGGAATTGCGCTTTATCGGCCCGCAGACACCACAACTGCTGAACGACGATCAACTGCAGCACCCGACCGCCGAGAGCTGGAAAGACGTGCCGATGATTCTTTCGGAGGAAGGCCTGGCCCGGACACGCACTGATCGCTGGCTGAAAAGCCACAACATCAAACCGCGCATCTATGCCCAGGTCAGCGGCAACGAAGCGATCGTCAGCATGGTCAGTCTGGGCTTCGGTATCGGGGTGGTGCCGCAGATCGTGCTGGACAACAGCCCGCTGACCGCCCGCATCCGTATCTATGATATCCAGCCACCGCTCACCGCTTATGACATTGGCCTGTTCGCGCTGGAAAAGCGCCTCAAGGACCCGCTGATCGCGGCCTTCTGGAATCGCCAGCGCTGAATGCCAGGCAATAAAAAGCCCCGCACCAGGCGGGGCTCTTTTTACCATGACGATCAGATACTCAGTACCTTGTCGCCGCGAGCGATGCCCGTGACACCACTGCGCACGGTTTCCAGGATCGATGCAGTACCGACAGCCTGAATGAAGCTGTCCAGTTTGTCGCTGGTACCGGTCAGCTGCACGGTGTAGACGCTGCTGGTCACATCCACGATCTGGCCCCGGAAGATGTCGGTAGTACGCTTGACCTCGGCACGCTGAGCGCCAGTGGCCTTGATCTTGACCAGCATCAGCTCGCGCTCGATGTGGGCGCTTTCCGACAGGTTGACCAGCTTGACTACCTCGACCAGTTTGTTGAGGTTCTTGGTGATCTGCTCGATCACCTCATCCTGTCCAACGGTGGTGAGGGTCAGGCGCGACAGCGTCGGATCTTCGGTTGGCGCAACGGTGAGGCTTTCGATGTTGTAGTTACGCTGGGAGAACAGACCAACCACGCGCGACAGGGCGCCCGGCTCGTTTTCCAGCAGCAGGGAAATGATGTGTCGCATCTTAGGTCCGCTCCGTCTTGCTCAGCCACATGTCACGCATCGCACCGTCTCTGATCTGCATCGGATAGACGTGCTCGCTGGAATCCACCGCGATGTCGAGGAACACCAGGCGATTCTTCAAGGCAAAGGCTTCCTCCAGCTTGGGCTTGAGGTCCTTCAGCGAAGTGATGCGCATACCGACATGGCCATAAGCCTCGGCCAGTTTGACGAAGTCCGGCAGCGACTCCATGTAGGAGTGCGAATAACGGCTGTTGTACTGCATGTCCTGCCATTGGCGGACCATGCCGAGGGTACCGTTGTTCAGGTTGACGATCTTCACCGGCAGGTCGTACTGCAGGCAGGTCGACAGCTCCTGGATGTTCATCTGGATGCTGCCCTCACCGGTGACGCATGCCACATCGGCTTCCGGGAAGTTCAGCTTGATGCCCATTGCGGCCGGGAAACCGAAGCCCATGGTGCCCAGGCCACCGGAGTTGATCCAGCGGTTGGGCTTGTTGAAACGGTAATACTGCGCAGCGAACATCTGATGCTGACCGACATCGGAGGTGATGAAGGCATCGCCCTTGGTCACGTCACACAGGGTTTCGATCACGGTCTGCGGCTTGATGATCGAACCGTCGCCCTCGTTGTAAGGGAACAGACGGCCGCTACCACGCCACTCTTCGATCTGCTTCCACCAGCTGGCAACGGTGTCCTTGTTCGGGGTTTCGCCGATTTCCTTGAGGATGGCGACCATCTCGGTCAATACGCTGTCCACCGGGCCAACGATCGGGATGTCAGCCTTGATGGTCTTGGAGATCGAAGCCGGGTCGATGTCGATATGAATGATCTTGGCGTTCGGGCAGAACTTCGCCGCGCCGTTGATCACGCGGTCATCGAAGCGCGCACCGACAGCCAGGATCACGTCGGCATGGTGCATCGCCAGGTTGGCGGTGTAGCTGCCGTGCATACCGAGCATGCCGATGAACTGGCGATCGGTACCCGGATAGCCACCGAGGCCCATCAAGGTGTTGGTCACCGGCAGGTTGAGCATCTGCGCCAGCTCGGTCAGCGGCGCAGAGGCGCCGCCCATGATCACGCCACCGCCGGAGTACATGACCGGACGCTTGGCGGCCAGGAGCATCTCGGCAGCCTTGCGGATCTGGCCGGAGTGGCCACGCACCGCCGGGCTGTAGGAACGCAGCTTGACCTTCTTCGGATAGACGTACTCGAACTTCTGGGTGGGATCACCCATGTCCTTCGGAATGTCGACCACGACCGGACCGGGACGACCCGATTCGGCGAGGTAGAACGCCTTTTTCAGCACTTCGGGGATTTCCGACGGGTGCTTGATGATGAAGCTGTGCTTCACGATCGGGCGGGAAATACCGACCATGTCGGTTTCCTGGAAGGCATCGGTGCCGACCATGGCGCTCGGCACCTGGCCGGAGATCACCACCATCGGAATGGAGTCCATGTAGGCGGTGGCAATACCAGTGATGGCATTGGTCGCACCAGGGCCAGAGGTCACCAGCACCACACCGGCCTTGCCGGTGGCGCGGGCATAGCCGTCAGCCATATGGGTCGCTGCCTGTTCGTGACGGACCAGGATGTGGGTCACTTCCGGTTCTTTGAACAGGGCATCGTAAATATGCAGGAGAGCACCGCCAGGGTACCCATAGATATGCTTAACGCCTTCGTCACGCAGGAAGCGGACGACCATTTCAGCGCCGGATAAAAGCTCCACGTTGTTCACCTCTTGAACGCCAGTATGCCACCCGCCAACGGGCAGCCCTAAGTAGGTCTTACTGTCAGCGGACACGCACGACGGTGATCGTGGATTCGGAACATCAGCTTGACGAGTAACGGAGCAGCCCATGGTCTTGCGGGGCCGACCCTCCCAGCGCGAGGTAACGCGTTGCGGGTGTCACGGTTCGGCGCGGGTAGCGCCTCTTTTCCCCGAGCTGGAGGACGCTTGCGGCGGACTCCACTACGGGGGAAGGCTGGATTGTTCGGGTTCGGCGAAGGCAAGTCAAGAGATGGCTGACCTATTATTCAACCTGCTGCTGTGACGCAGCGCAGGATGAAGATTGCCGGCTTTTGGTTATGGCTGCATGCCTTACATAAACGGCCACTTACCCGCATAATTTAGGCGCTTCGCGGCTTTCAGGCTCTCAAGCCAGCACAAAAATGGCACGAAAAATTGGATTTGTAGTCATCGTTTTAGGGCTTTCTATTCCCCGAGTAGCTTGTGTTTCTTTTGTGAAGCTGCACGCCTGATTTGCAGTTTCTCCTTTCAATGCTTCCCTCTCCCCCAACAAAGGTGCAAACCCAGTCGCCTGGTTTTTGCTCCTGTCCTACGACAACTATTTTTTGCTGTTCTTGTCGTTTGCGTGTTTCTTCGTAGGGTTCTGCTGTTCCCCACTCTCGTGCATTGACTAGGTTGATAGCGCCTTTAGGCTTGTAATTCTGATCGTTGAAAACGGTCTGCCTTTCTGGTGCTTTTTCTTCAAAGGCTTGCGGCTTGTGTTTGCTAACTATCAGTGGATTATTATCGTTATTCAGCGACTCTAACGGGTTTCTTTCTTCTTGATGCGTAATTCTCGGCCTTGATAAATTCTGCTCCTTTGGCTGGTGCTGAAGCAGGCCGATATCGTCTCTAAGCCCATCGCCACTGGCGATTGTCTTGGCCCTCTCGATAAAGCCATCACCGAACAGGCTTAGCCCGCCAACGACTACGCCCGTTCCTATCGCCACGATTGCCACCATCCGCCAGGGGCTTTCTTGCTTCCTGGTCTTCAGGTACTCCGGCATATCGTCCATGTCGGCTTTCATGCTGCTGTCCTCCCTATTTCCTTGCAAACCATCGCCGGGCCACTGCTGCTGTTATCTGCTGCCCGCGCTTTGTTATCCCAAGTTTCTATCCGCTTCGTCATAGCCAGGGCTGATCTGTCCTCGTGCTGGGTCGACCTGTCCGTGAACGATGTACAGCTCGTATTCCGGGTATGCCTTTATCAGCTCTGCGAAGTCCTCAAGCCTCGCCTTGGTTCTTGTATCGGTTGCCACCGTCTGCCAGCGCTGACGTTCCTTCCCCGTCCGCTTGGCCAGCGTCGAGGGGCCGATATAACGTACAACCTCTCTTAGCCTTTCTTCCATATTCTAAATTCATCTAAAAATGAGGAATATTACCTGTGTGAGGAAATATTCATGAGGTATTATTCCTCACGAATGAGGAAATATTCCTCACACCCGTTCGTTAGACATTATGAGACTTTGTGAGGTTAGCGGCTATGGCAAGCGAAGCACGTAAGGAAGCGAGGGCAGCCCGATGAGCACTGGTAATGCCTACCTTGTGATTCCTCCGTTCTGTACTCGCGAAGAGTTCGCCCGTTTGACTGGCCTGATCGAAAAGGGTCCGGAAGTGGTACGTGGCATGTGCAACCAAAGCACCTTGCCCACTGTTCAGGTTGGCCGCCATCAGCTGGTCAACGTCCATCAACTGCTTCAAGACCTGGCTTCGGGAAAAACCGAGTTCCTGTCCGGTGATTACAGCTGAGGGCTGATTTCATGAACGATCAACTGAAAACCTTCCTGTCCGGTCTCCTTACCTTGCTGACCGACCTTCGCAAATTCGGTCATGACGGTGGGCATCGTGTGTCTTGTGCCGACGGCCAGATAACAGCCGCTGAGCGTCTTGGTGTTTTTACCTTCGTCCAGGCTAATCGCTTCCGTGATCTTCTGATCAATGCTGGCAAGTATGCGTCTGACCCTTTCCCCTGTGACGAAAATTCCGGGCCTTGCATGCCTTTCGTCGTTTGGTGGGATCGCCATAAAGCCGCGCTCGAAGTCAAAGCCCGCCTAGCAAAGCTTCAAGCGCTGGAGGCCGCCAATGAAAAGCCTGAACCAGTACCTGCGCCAACCTCACGCCGAGAACTGCGACTGCTCTGTCTGCTGGCTAAACCGCAACTGGATACCGCCCAAGGCGCCTACTTACCCATACACACAATGCACCGACTGCCGCCCCGCGCAATGGTCAAAGGTCAATGGTCGGAACCACGTTACGCAGGCCTATACCTGCGCGAAACACAAGCCCGGCAACCGTCCGAAAGCGTACTGGCACGTTGTGAGCGACACCGGCAAACCCACACCCTTCGTGCCCCTGCGCGAACCGTTCGAGCTGGTGGGGTGAGCGCATGATCACTTTCGAATCGCTGCTCTTTATCGGTTGGTTGCTCACGCTCTGCTCTCTCTTCCTGCTTGATGTCTATCGCATCTTCGGTACTGGCCAGAAGCCTTTAGAGCAATCGCCTCCGGCGTCCGTGACTGGCTACCCCGGCCTCCCTGACCGAACAGCGCAATCACCGCCAGTCGCGGGCGATGGTGGCGAAACGGGATGACAAGGGCGGGGCCCTTGGTGTTAACGAACTAACAGGCTGCTCAAGCGGCAACTGAAACCCCGGCAAGTCGAGAACCACCCTCGGGAAAAACGAAAGTTTGCCCGTGCGGGATCGCTCGGCCTGCTGAAAGGCAAAACCGCGCAATAACGCGCAACTAAGCGAGGAAACACAAATGGCACGTTCGACTATGGAAGTTGCATTTCTCGGCACTCAGATGACCCAGGTGGATGACACCAAATACGCCAAGGTCTTCTACGGCGACGAACCGGACGGCAAGACCGAGCACGGCCTGTCCATCATCGGCATGGCTATCGCTGAAGACGCCGCCGACGAAGTATTCGCAGCCGGCGCCCAGTTCGCCCCGCTGGAGCTGGTGCGCATCACCTTCGACGTGGCACGCGGCGGCCAGAACAAGGGCAAGAATCTGGCTCTGCACATCGAAGCCGTGAACCCGAAAGGCCAGGCCGCCAAGCCTGCTGCCCAACCCGGCCAGCAACAGCCCAAGCCGGCTGAAGCTCCCAAGGCCTAACCCTGCCCACCGCCATGCTGATTCACGGCCGCGTCCTCTGTGACCTGTGCTTGGCCAACATGGGCCAAGTCTACGGCCAGCCCGCTGACTCCAGCGGCTGGGCGGCTGACTTCGGCATGGCTCCCGACTACGCCGTCTGCCCTGACTGCAAAGCCCTGGCTGAGCAAGAAGAAGACGGCGCAGCGCTCACGGACACAACGCAATAGGTGCCGGTATGGGATCGCTCGAAAGCTACCTCGCCAACGTCACCCTGGGTGATCTGTGGGCCCTGCAATTCCTTCAAGGGCTGGTCTATCTGGCCGCCCTTGGCCTCATTCACGGGCACCAGAGGTAACGGGCAATGGCATTCACCTGGGGGCAATACCTCGTTATCGCTGGGCTCTTCATCGGCTCTCTCGGGATCGGCGTCGCCTGGGGTGCTTTCCGGCTTGGCTGGAAAGAAGTGATTGACGCATCAACCAACTGAGGAAACTCACCATGAAACAAACCCAACTCGCTGTGGCCATCGGCCACGCCCACTCCAGCGAAGACACCCGTGTCGGTAAAGCACGGGGCGCCAAGCTGGGCGCAATGTTCACCGTCGCCGCTGCTGGCATGACTGCCGGTGCTGCTAATGCGGCCATCACCGTTCCACCGGAAATCCTCGAAGTCTTCGTCGATCTGGCCACTGCCTTCGGCACCCTGATGGCTGCCGGTGCCGTGCTGTTCGGCGTCATCCGTGGTGGCGTTGCCCTGTTCAAGCTGGCAGGTCGCCTGTTCAGCGCTGCGGGCGCCTAAACCGATGGCGGCCAAGATTCGCGGCCTTGGTCGCCTGCTGGTTGCCCTCACCCTTATGGGGTGGGGGCATTTGGCGCTTGCTGAGGATTATTATTGGACCGCTGGCAATTCTGCTTCACAGCCAATTTTTGGTTCTGCTGTTTCTGCTTGCTCGCATCTTTGGAACGGTCCAGTAGGTAATTATTATAGTAATCAAGGCTATTCTCCTACTGGCTTATCGTTTCCGACACCATCTTCTGCAACATGTTTAATGTCTTCTGGCGCTAATTACGGCACAGTTAATCGCTATGGTCATTCATGCCCGTCCAATACCACCTACAACAGTCAAACCGGTGGTTGTGACGCCCCTAAAGACTGCGCCTCCACCTCCGGCCAGCAGATCACCGCCGCTCAAGAATGCACCTACAATGCAAGCCTCAAAACTTACATTTGCCCTGACCAGATTCAGCAAGATGGCTGCCTGTATACCGGCGGCCCTAATCGCAAGTGCGTTGCCGACCTAACTGGCGGCAAAGCCATCTGCACTGGCGACTTCTACGGCTCCGGCCAACCTGCAGGCGAAGGCCCTGATTCCTGTACTGAAGAATCCTGCACCCCTCCTCGTGATCCCAACGTTCCGCCAGCTGAAGAACAGTGCGTCACCAATGGCGACCTGACCATCTGCCACAAGCCGCAGGAAGAAGGCTGTGGCACGGTTAATGGTAAAGAAGGCTGCTTTCAGGAAAAGCCCGGTTGCGGCTACTTCAACGGCACCTACCAGTGTGTGGACACCGACAAGCCCAAAAACAACTGCGGTTACTTCAACGGCAAACGTGTCTGCATGGACCCGAATGACCCCACCAAGGTCATTCCCGAAACTTCGCCTGATCATCCCAACAACGGCGGCAACGCCGATGGCAACGAAAACAACGACCCCAAAGCACCGGGCGACACCAGCGAAAGCCCTCAAGGCTCCGACGAAGGGGCCACCAATGAAGCCATTGGCAAGCTGGGCGAAGAGCTCGGCGACAAGATCGGCGAAGGCAACGACCTGCTCGGCGATATCAAAGGAATCCTTGAAGGCATTGCTGAAGGTATCGAAGGCCTGACTGAAGGCTTGCTTGGCGACGAATACGACGGCTCAGGCGATGTTGACGGCGATGGCACAGAGGGCGCTGGCTCCGACCTGGGTAATGAACTGGCCGGCATGTTTGGTGACCAGATGGGCGATGCCCAAGAAGAACAGCTAGTTGCCGATGAACTCAGCCTTGATGAAATCGCTGACCGTGTAGGCGGTGATCAGTGGTTCGGTGATAACTCCCAGGTAGCCTCCCTGCTCGACTTCGCTAAAGACCTGCTTCCTTCTCACACTGGCTGCGCCGATGTGGCATATGTCTTCAATCTCGGCAGCTACAACAGCCGTATCATCCTGCCTGTCTGCGACCTCTCCCGTCTCAAGACCCTGCTTGAGTGGATCATCTACGTTGTCACAGCCATCGGCCTTTGGAAAATCGCTTATTCCACCCTCCGCATGGAAGACGCCAAAGCGTCTAAGGGTGGCTTCTGATGAACTGGATTATCGGCTTCATCAAGAAGTTCTTCCCCAACCTGTTCGGCGGTCTGTCCAAATTCATCCTGGGCTTTCTCGGGCCACTGATCGGCCCCTTCATCCAGTTCTTCACCAGCTTCCTGCGCAAAGTCGGCCTGTTCTTTTTGGTGCTCGCCGCTATTGCGGCCGCCATCTTTGCCTTCGCCACCATCATGGAAGCGCTGATTAGTGAAGTCGTCAGAGCGACCGCACCCGAGTGGATCGACATTGGCCGCATGTTCCTGCCGTCGAACATCAGCTATTGCCTTGGGCTGCTTATCGTCGCCCGCCTGAAATCGCTGGTGTTCATGTGGGTCACCCGCCTTTCTGAAAAATTCCTGCACACCTGAGTCCCTGCCATGGCCGTCTATATCGTCACTGGCAAGCTCGGTTCCGGCAAAACCCTACTGCTGGTCATGCGCATTCTCGACTACCTGAAAAAGCGTCGCCGGGTCGCCGTGAACATCGATGTGAAAATGGACAAGCTGTGCAAGCGCGATAACAAATACTCGCGCCTTGTCCGCCTGCCAGACCTCCCCAGCGCCGATGACCTGATCGGCCTGGGCATGGGCTGCGAAACCTACGACGAAGAACAGTTCGGCGGGATCTTCCTCGACGAAGCCGGCGTATGGCTCAACTCCCGCGACTGGAACCAAGGCGGCCGCTCCGACCTGCTCAAGTTCTTCCTGTTCCTGCGCAAGCGCCGTTGGGACCTCTGGCTGTGCGTCCAAAACGTCAACGTCATCGACAAGCAAGTCCGCGAATCCATCGCTGAACATGTCGTCTATATCAACCGCTGGGACCGCATCAAACTGCCGTTCCCCGTTGGTCCGCTGCTGCGTATCGCCACCCTCGGTTTCTTCAAAGGCCGCCTGCCGAAAATGCATCAGGCCATCGTCAAGTACGGCGCCAAATTCAACTCGCCCAAGGTCGATGACTGGTTCTACCGCGGCGAAGAGTTCTACGACTACTACGACACCACCCAGGAATACGACAAGGGCTACGACAAAGGCGCGTACTCCATGCTGCCGCCTGGGTACTGGCGTCTTCCGCTCCCACCAGCCCAGCGCAACGCGGGGTTCTTTATGCGTACTACCAAAATCTTCTTCCGTCGTACTCGCGTCCTGAACGCCTTTGCCTTGGGCGCCTTCTTCGCCCTGGTCATCAGCGTTCCGGTGTTTGGCGCCATCGCCTACAGCCGCTTGCCTGCACAGCAGACCCAACAGCAGATCGCTCCCGTAACCGCTACTCAGCCTGAAAGCACCCTGGCGGATGACTTCCGCGATTACCGCATCGCCACTTACGGCCTGTTGGCCGGCCAGACCTTCTACGTGTTCACCAGCCCCAGCGGCGACCGCATCAGCTCGGACGACCTTATGGCTCGCGATGTGGTGGTGAAAGACCGAGGTCCCCGCGAAGCCCTGCTGGTTCGCGGTGACGAATACATTTCCCTCTACAGGTGATCCGCCATGATTGATCGTTCGGATAAGTCCTTTGCCTTGTTCTTCCTGCTGCCGTTGCTGCTCTTCCTGGTACTCACGGCACCGGCCAAATCAGCCGAACGCATCGAGCTGTATGACGCCACCCTGCAAGACTTCGTTGAGTGGTCGTCGCAGATGCTCAACAAGTCCGTAGTGGTTGGCTCGGATATCCGCAATGCACCTATCAGCATCTTTGCCACCTATGACGGCAACGTAGAGCTTGAAGCGCTGATCGCCAACGCCGTCGCATCCGCTGGCTTTCACCTCACCGCACGCGGCAATACGTTACTGATCAGCGCGCAGCCCATACCCGAACCACTGGATCTCAAAACCCGCGTCTTCCAGCTCCAGCACCTGCAAGCCGACTTCGCCTATCAATCCATCCTCGACGTGCTACGGGCTCAAACTGAACGCAACGAAAGCGGTATGCCGTCTCTGATGGCTACACCCTCACCGACTTCAAACGCCGTCATCGTCACGGCCACACAACAGCAGCTCGATACCGTCGCAAGCCTGCTCGGGGAAATCGACAAGCCACGTCGACAAGTCGTGATCACCGCCGTGGTGGCTGAGCTGGCCGACAACGACTTCGAAGCCCTCGGCCTCAACCTCACCGCCCAGCGTGATCGAACCGAGCTGGGCGGGATCAGCCTGCGCAGCTCCGACAAATCCGACCTGGGATTCAGCCTCACCTTCAACGGGCCAACACTCTCGGCCTTCCTGCAAGCGGTAAAAGTCACCGGCAACAACCGCATCCTCTCAACGCCCCAGTTGCTCACCCTCAACCGGGAACCCGCCTCCATCGTCGTCGGCCAGAATGTCCCGTTCATCACCGGGCAAACCACCAGTGGATCTACGCCGGCCTCTGATCCCTTTCAGACCATCGTCCGCCAGGATGTAGGCGTATCGCTCGATGTAACGCCCTTCATCACGCCATCAGGGGCCATCGAACTCAGCGTCAACCAATCCGCCTCGACCGTCTCTGATGATCGTAGTGCTGCCGACATCATCACCAACACCCGGCGCATCACCACCAAGGTCCAGCTGCCCGATGGCGGGGGCGTTCTCCTGGGCGGTCTTCGATCAGAGCAAACGGACGAATCCATTTCCCGCGTGCCCTTCCTCTCCGATATTCCGCTGATTGGTCCCGTCTTCCGCTCGACCTCTGTCCGCACCCGTGGAACCAACCTCGTTGTGCTGCTCACCGCAGCCATACACACCGAAGAAAGAGGGGTAGCTGTCCCTGATGCAGTAAGTCCGCTTGTTCCGCAGGCGGTCGAGCAGGCGCGCGGGCACTTCGGCGCAGCCGGTGGGACCGCGCGCCTAGCCGACCGCTAGGCGCGCTGACGTCCCTGTAGCACGTCAGATAAACCGATTTCGAAAGACCGTGAAGTCTCACAAAAGTCTAAAAGTTGAAGGTTGGAACCAATGAGCAAAATCAAGGATTTTCCCCGAGTAGAAGAGTTCATCCGCTACTTCGTAGACCCTTCCTCCGGCCAGATTCATGACCTCTCGAAAATCCGCCTGCTTAGCTGTGGCGTCGATACCGTCCGCCAGCTCTATCGTGGTTTGATCCGCCCCGAAATCATGTGCCTGTTCGACAAGCCAGGGACCATCGTTGACTTCGCGGGCCAGCGCTGGCACTCGGGGCGGGTCAGCAAGGACTCTGGCTATCAGTACAAGCTCCAGAATGCCGACCTCGGTTTCGTCCTGCTGATCAAGAACTTCAACGCCAAGCTGGAGAACATCGGCCCCCACCTGAAAATCGAGGTGTCTCCGCACGCCATCGACACCTTCTCGCCTGAGCGCCTGCAAGAGCGCCTGGACTACTACGCCGGCCACGTGCTGACCAACGTCGAGCGCAACCAATGCGCCGTCCACCTCGCGCTAGACCTTCAGGGCTGGCAACCGCCTGCTGATCTCGTCGCTCGTATGCACTGCCGCGCACGCGCCTCCCGTGATATCTCCGGTATCAAGGAAATCCAGTGGACCCTGGAGTCTGCCACCTACGGCAAAGGCCAGTCTTACCTGTTCGGCTCGGCTGGTGGCGTCCAGCTGGGTATCTATAACAAGACCGAACAGGCCAGGGCTATCGACAAGCTCGACTACTGGGAAAACGTCTGGAGACGCCGCGACAGCTTCGATGAAGCCGACCCGGACAACTATAACCCGGAACAAGACGTGTGGCGCGTAGAGCTGCGCTACCACCACTCAGTGATCCAGCAATTCGCCTCGGGCTCGTTTGACCTGCACAGCGGCGAAACCATCGAAACCAACAGCTACGCCGCCTTTGCTCCGCATCTAGACGGCCTCTGGCGCTATGGCCTGCGCCAGTTCAAGCTGCTGGCACGCCCTGGCTATTTCGAGCCAATTTGGACGCTGATCCGTGACGATGTGCGCGTGGATCTGCCGGTGGATTCCCTGGTGGATGACACCGAGTACAAGCGCCAATACAAGACCTCGCGGGGCTTCTCCGGCAAGAACGTCGAGTTATTCCTGGGAAACTTCGTCAGCCTGCTGGCACGGGAGCGAGTGGGCGCTAGAAGGGCTTTCCACACCCTCAAGGGCTGGGATTGCTGGCCAGTGATTCGCGATCACTATGCCGCCAAGGGTATGGATGAGGACGGGCTGTATAAGCATATCAAGGGCATTTTGGAGGAACGCCACATCAGGTGGGGGCGCGCTGTATGACCGTCAAACGTCAGCCCGATGGCAAGTGGTCTGTAGACTTCTATGTCGATGGCCGTGGCAGTCAGCGTGTGCGCCGTGGCGGCTTCGCCAGTAAAGCTCATGCACAGCGTTTTGAGCGTGATTATGTGGCCTCCCCTCGCCTCTCTGTGGAACGTCTGAGCGATCTTTTCGATCTCTGGTATCAGATTCACGGGGTAACGCTTAAACGTGGTGCTGCTCGCTATGCCACTCTTCAGCGCGTAGCTGAGCGCCTGGGTAACCCTCGTGCTTGCGACTTCACGTCAGCCAGTTGGTCAACCTACCGCACCAATCGTCTCAAGGTCTCTGCGAAGTCCACTATCAACCTCGAGCATATATACGTCTCGTCGGTTTTCTCTGAGCTGATCCGCCAAGGTCATTATCAGGGTACTAATCCGCTTTCCGGCATGCGCCTTTTCCGTATTGATCAGAAAGCCCTGGCATTCCTCACCCTGGATCAGATTCAGCGTTTACTGACTGAATTGGCCACCTCTACCAATCCGTATGTGCTGATCATTGCCAAAATCTGCTTGGCTACTGGCGCCCGTTGGTCTGAGGCTGAGGGGCTTCGGCGCTCTCAACTGTTGGGTGATCGTATTGTGTTTACTGCTACCAAGAGTGGACGTAACAGAACGGTGCCTGTCGATCCGGCGTTGATTCAGGAAGCACTTTCTGTGGGGCTGCCTACTGATCGCTTGTTTTCCTCTTCACGTGGCTCTTTCGCACTTTGCTATGCCCGTTGTGAGTTCAATACGCCAGGCCAACTGACGCATATCCTTCGCCACACTTTTGCATCTCACTTCGTCATGTCTGGTGGTGATCTGCGTACTCTGAGAGACATACTTGGCCATGCTGATATTTCGACCACAATGATTTATGCCCACTTGGCGCCTGAGCATCTGCACAAGGCCGTTTCCTTGAATCCTCTGGCGCTTTCATCGTCTTGTAGTCAGGCGGTAGGCAGCCCGTAGGCAATCGGCCAATGCAAAAGCTCTGTGTGCCCCGTGTTTACTGGCTCTCGCTTTTCGATTGCGATTATTGGTTATAGTAACCATCAGCACCGCCGCTCTCGATAAAGGAAACAGCATGCGCCACATGATTCTTACTGGCACCCTGATGCTCGCTTTGAGCACATCCGCCATGGCCAGCCAGGTTTACAAGTGGGTAGATGAAAAAGGCGTGACCCACTTCGGCGCGCAACCTCCGCAGGGCCAAGAAGCCACGACCATCAATACTGCCGCCCCGCCTCCACGACCTGCGCCAAGTGAGCCGGCGCCCAGTTTCGATGAGCAACTCGACCCTGAGCAGGCGGCCATCGACAAGAAGGTCAAGGAAGATGTGGCGAAGCAGGAAGCCGAGCGCAAGCAATACTGCGAGACAGCACGCACTAACTTGGCTCAGTTGGAAAACAACCCACGCGTCAGGATTGAAGACGGTGGCGAGCTGCGCCGTATTGGCGAGGATGAACGTCAGGAGCGCATCGCGGAACTGAAGAAGTCCATCACAGAAAGCTGCAAATAATGAACTACGCGCACGCCCTCAAGGCGTGCGCGTAAGCAGGCGGTCGAACTCGCCAAGCAGTTCGAGCAGCCGACGCGCAACGCGCGGCTGCTGCTGATAGACCATCTCCGCCATCGCCTGAATACCCGATACCGAGGGCAATGCTGCACCGGTTTCCAGCAGAACCTTCATACGCGGCAGAAAAATCCACTGCAGCCATTGCTCGAACGCCAGCGTATCTACACAGAACGGCTCCGGGCTGGCCAGGGCCTCGGCACTCGGCGCCTCCTCCTGCCACCAACCCTGCACACGTAACTCACGCTCGATCAGCAGCAGGTGTTCGGCCAGTGCGCTTGCACGAGCATCCATCAGAGATTGACTCGTGCGCGTTCACGGGCCTGGGCAGCACCAGCGGGATCACCCTGGCGCTCGCGGGCGCGGGCAATCAGATCCCACAGGCTGGCCTGCAGCGCCGGACGACCACTGGCTTGAGTCAGACCACGACGGGCCAGTTGCTCGGCCTGCGCTGCATCGCCCTGAGCCATACGTACCTCGGCAAGACGGTAGAGCACCTGCGGCTCACGCGGGGCGATGCGCTGGGCACGTTCCAGACTGGAGGCGGCGCCATTCAGATCGCCACCGCCCTGCTGCTGTTGAGCAGTGGTCAACAGCGCGAGAACCGGGCCATCCAGTTGCTCGTCAGCAGCCAGGCCGCCACCGCTGGGAATGCCGCTGGGCATGCTCGGTGCCGAGGAGCCGAAGCTGCCTTGGCTCGGCGCAGACGGCTGGCTGCTCACGGGCGGCTCGAAGGTCAGGCCGCCACTGGAGGTAATCGGCTGCGTATCGGTCTGCAATGGCGTCGAGACGGCACCCTGCGGCACCATCACAACAACACCGGAGTCCTCCTCAATACGCTGCGGCGCAGCTGCGGGGGTTGGGCTGGTCGACGGACCAGAACCACCCGACGATAGTGGAGAGCCGGCATCGATCACCGGAATCGAACCCTGCGGTACCGTGCTGCAACCACTCAACACCGCTGTTGCCAGCATAGTGGCAAGCCACTTCTTGTTCACATCCAATCCTCTTCAGGTAACACCGAATCACTCGATCCGGCCGTTATTCCAACCACCCTTTGACCCAGTCCATCACGGATTCGACCGGAGCCTGAATACCGCACGCGGAACCGGCGGCAGGTTCACTGCCGCGAATATAAGGCATCTGTACCGCATTCGGGCAGCCCGAAGCCGAGCCCAGACCAGTCTGACGATCCACCCAGGCCTGGGTGACGTTGTCCGGCATCGGCATATCCAACGGCAGCGGATCCGCCTTGCGCATGAACCCGGTCCAGACCTGCAGTGCACCGGTCGCACCGGTCAGCGGGGTCGGGCCATTGTCGTCACGCCCCAGCCACACCACCGACAGCAGATCCTGACTGAAGCCAGCGAACCAGCTATCACGCGAGTCGTTACTGGTCCCGGTCTTGCCCGCCAGATTCAGCGAACTGGGCAGTTGGCTGTAAACCGAGCGACCAGTGCCTTCACGCATGGTGCGCTGCATGGCGTTTTGCACCAGATAGATGGCGCCTGGATCGAAGCGCTGCTGGATCTGGAATGGATAACGACCGAGCGGCTCGCCATCGGCGGTCAGCACACTGCGAATGCCGCGCAACGGCGTATTGAAGCCACCGTTGGCCAGGGTCTGGTACATGCCCGCCACTTCCATCGGCGTCAGTGCCCCAGCACCGAGCAGCATCGACGGATAGGCCGGCCACTTGCGCTCGACGCCCAGTCGCTCGAGCGTCTTGAGCACGTTGGGCACGCCGATCTCCAGGCCGAGCTTGGCCGTCGACAGGTTGTAGGACTGCGCCAGCCCCTGATACAGGTAGATGGTGCCATGAGCCTTGCGGTCGTAATTCTGCGGCGTCCAGACCTGGCCATCCTGGCCCTTGATGGAAAACGCTTCGTCCTCCAGCCAACTGGTCAGGGTGTACTGACTCGGACGCTCCAACGCAGACAGATAAATAGCCGGTTTGATCAGCGAGCCAATCGGCCGCACAGCATCCAGCGCACGGTTGAAGCCGGCAAACCGCGGCTGACGGCTGCCAATCAATGCCTGGATTTCCCCAGTTTCAGGGTTGGTCACCACCATACCGGCCTGCACTTCATCCACGCCCTTGCGCCCGGCCAGGCGCTTGAGCGTCTCGGCCAGCGCCTCTTCGGCCTTGAGCTGCAGGATCGGATCGAAGCTGGTGAAGATGCGCAGGCCTTCTTCGGTCAGATCCTGCTCACGATAGTCTTCACGCAACTGACGCTTGACCAGATCGAGGAAAGCCGGGAACGAGCTGTCAGCCATGCTGCCGCGCGCGCTCACGCCAAGCGGCTTCTGTTTGGCTGCTGCTGCCTCCTCGGGGGTGATCGAGCCTTGCTCGGCAAGCAGATCGAGCACCAGATTGCGGCGCGCCAGCGCACGCTCGGGATTGCGCCGCGGGTTGAAGTAGGTGGGGCCTTTGACCATGCCCACCAGCAACGCGACCTGCTCCAGCTTCAGCTCGGAAACCGGCTGACTGAAGAAGTACTGGCTGGCCAGACCGAAGCCATGCACTGCGCGCTGACCGTCCTGACCGAGGAACACCTCGTTCATATAGGCCTCGAGAATCTCGCGCTTGTCGTAGTGCAGCTCGAGCAGCACCGCCATCATCGCTTCGGTGGCTTTACGCACCAGGGTGCGCTCGTTGGTCAGGTAGAAGTTCTTCACCAACTGCTGAGTCAGGGTGCTGCCGCCCTGCACCAGGCGCCCGGACGTGGCGTTGATCCACATGGCGCGGGCGATGCCCTTGGGCGACACGCCGAAGTGATCGAAATAGTCGCGATCCTCGACCGCCACCAGCGCATCGATCAGATAGGCCGGCACCTGATCCAGCTTGATCAGGATGCGATCCTCCTGATGCGCCGGATAAAGCCCACCAATCAGCATCGGCTCGAGTCGGGCTACCGCCAGGTTGCCGCCGTTGGCCTGGGTCAGACCGGCGACGTAATCGCCAGAAAAGCGCACACGCACCTTCTGTGACGGTTCGGCACCTTCATAGAACTGAAAGCCGCGACTGTGCAGTTCGATGTTGTTACCGGCCACCGACACTGCGCCCGGCCCGTTGACCGTGCTCTCGCGGCGGTAGCCCAGCGCATCGAGTTCACGCAGGAAATCGTCCTTGGCCAGCTTCTGCCCGACGAAAAGTTCGAGCGGCCTGGCGTAGACCTTCGCGGGCACCGTCCAGCGCTTGCCGGAAAACTTTTCCTGCACCACGGCATCGAGATAAACGGCAAAGCCGGCAAGGATCACCAGACCAACCAGACCGAGCTTGAGGCCCCAGGCAAACCAGGGACGCATACCGGACGAGCGGGATTTTTTGTTTGAGCGGGGGGAGCGTTTTCGAGTCATGGCGGGATTATACGCACTTTACATAGGGGCCAGCAGGCCGCCTGGATGGTTTGCAGAGCAGCTCACAGCGGCCATAATGCCCAGCTCGAACAGCGTCTAGAACAAGGATCGAACGTGAGCCAAGCCCTGATTGCCGCATTGCAGAACCCGGCCCTGTATCCGCATCCTGTGGATGGGTTTCAGGTCATTGAGACCCACATTTCCTGGGTTTTGCTCACTGGCCCCTACGCCTACAAGATCAAAAAACCGGTTAACTTCGGGTTTCTCGACTTCACCGAGCTCGATGCACGCCGTCATTTCTGCGAAGAAGAGCTGCGCCTCAACCAGCGCCTGACCCAGGATTTGTATCTGGACGTGTTGCCGATCGGCGGTAGTGAAGACGCGCCCAGTCTCGACGGCAGCACACCAGCCATCGAATACGCGCTGAAAATGCGCCAGTTCCCGCAGGAGCAACTGCTCAGCGCCATCCAGGCACGTGGCGAACTGAACGACGCCCATATCGACGCCCTGGCCGAGCAGATCGCCACCTTTCATCTGAACGCACCGAAGGTGCCGCAGGAACATCCGCTGGGTAGCGCAGAAGCGGTAATGGTTCCGGTGCAGCAGAATTTCGACCAGATTCGCCCGATGCTCAGCGAGCAGGCAGACCTGCAGCAACTCGATGCCCTCGAGGCCTGGGCCCAGTCCAGCTACGAACGCCTGCAACCATTGTTGAGCGAACGCAAGGCACAGGGGTTCATCCGCGAATGCCACGGTGATATTCACCTGGGTAACGCCGCTCAGATCGACGGTCGAGTGGTGCTGTTCGACTGCATCGAGTTCAACGAACCCTTCCGCTTTACCGACGTCACCGCCGATATCGCCTTCCTCGCGATGGACCTCGAAGACCGCGGCCTCAAATGCCTGGCACGTCGCTTTATCAGCGGCTGGCTGGAGCGCACTGGCGATTATGCCGCCTTGCAACTGCTGAACTTCTACAAGGCCTACCGCGCCATGGTGCGCGGCAAGGTCGCACTGTTTCGCCTGGGACAAGAAGAGAGTTCGGTACAACGGGCGGTGATCCTGCGCCAGTACCGCGCTTATGCTGCACTGGCGGAAAGCTACAGCGCCATTCCATCGCCCTTTCTGGCCATCACCCATGGCGTCTCGGCAGTCGGCAAGAGCCACGTAGCCATGCGCCTGGTCGAAGCACTGGGCACCATCCGCCTGCGCTCCGACATCGAGCGCAAGCGCCTGTTCGGCGAGCAAAGCGCCGAAGCCAAGGATCAGCTGGCCGCCGGTATCTACAGCACTGACGCCAGCCAGGCGACCTACCAGCGCCTGCATCAGCTGGCGCGTCAGACACTACTGGCAGGCTTCCCCGTGGTGATCGACGCAACCTATCTCAAGGCGGCGCAACGCCAGGCCGCCAGCGAAGTCGCCGAAGAGACCGGCGTGCCCTTCCTGATTCTCGACTGCCAAGCGCCGCAAGCCGTGATCGCTAGCTGGCTGGAACAGCGCCGCAGCGAGGGCCAGGACCCGTCCGATGCGACGCTGGAAGTGATCCAGGCCCAACAAACCAGCCGCGAGCCGCTCGACGATGAGGAGCAGAGCCACAGCAAGCGTGTCGATACACATGACAGCGCAAGCCTGGACAGCCTGGTCGAGCGTATTCGCCAGCGCCTGCCAGGGATCTGATCATCGCTCCAAGCGGTTAGCACGCCCTGCCAGGCAAACCCTGGCAGGGCTTCTATACTGCCGGTGAAGCCATCACCGGTATCCGCCATGAGTCAGCCACGCCAGCTTGATCATCCGCTCTACCACCTGCTGCACAACGACGATGTGAAAGGCTTCAATGCGCAGAAGCCAAAAGGCGTGGAGGTCGATCTGTCCGGTGGCGACTTTCGCGGGCTAGACCTGCGCAACATGGACACCGACGCCGTCAATTTCAACGACGCGTATTTCCGCGGGGCAGACCTGCGCGGCCTGGACTTCCGCAATGCCCAGATCGAAGGGGCCAGCCTGGCCCACGCGCAGATTTCTGGCGCCTACTTTCCAGCCGAACTGACCGCCGACGAGATTCTCATGTCGGTCAACTTCGGCACTCGCCTGCGCTATCGCACCAAGTAGCGCACTTCGAGCGACGACGCGAAGCACTCAGGCCATTGGCCGCTACACTTTCCGGCAGGCACGCCAACGTGAACCTTTCCCCCGCACGCATGGAGGCCCGATGAACGACGAACTGCAACACTTGAAGAACCTGGGCAAGACCTCGGCGCAGTGGCTGCACGCCGTAGGGATTCACAGCGCCAACGACCTGCGTCGCTACGGCGCTGTCGGAGCCTATCGCGCGGTCAGGGCGCGCGGTTTTCGTGCATCCAAGGTGCTGCTTTACGCCATCGAGGGCGCGCTGCTCAATGTGCATTGGAGTGAGCTCCCCCCCGCGCACAAAGCCGAACTGAACGGCAAGCTGGACGAAGCCCAGAGCCACAACAAGAGCTAGCTCACAACACCAGTGCAAGGTGATTTACTCGAAGAGCCGCACAGCCTATTGTTTCAGGGACCTTCGTGTGGTCAGCCAGTCCAGCCAGTTCAAGGAATTACGGTTATGTATTTACTCGGGGAGCAACCTGCCTACGCCGATCAGTTGATCAATCGCCTACAGAGTATCCCCACTCAGCTGCTGGAAGGGCTGCAACCCGCGGGTGAGCCACTGCGTCTGGAGCGTGTCGATGATCTGGCTCAGGTACTGCCTGGCAACCAGCTATTCATCATCGAGAACGGCCTGTTGCATGCGCTGGTCGATGAGCGCCCGTTGTTCTATCTGCAAGAGGGCGATCTGGTCGGCCTGCGCCAGGGCATCGACCTCCCCTCCTGCCGTTACAGCAGCGAAGAACCCATCAGCCTGATTCCCTACTCGCGCAGCGAAACGTTCCAGCACATCTATGCCAGCGAGCAGCGCCAGGAACAGTTCATTCAATATCTGATCGGCCATACCGCCCTACTGTCCGACGCACTGGCACGTTTGAAACAGCCGGAGATTCGTCCGGCGACTGGCTTCCAGCATTTCGCTGCCGGCGAGGAGCTGATTCATCAGGGCGATGAAGCTGACCACGTGTTCATCATCATCGAGGGCCACGCCGAGGCTTACGTCGACGGGCAGAAGGTCGGTGATGTGCAAAAGGATGAAATCTTCGGCGCCATGGCGGTATTCACTCGCGAGAAGCGCAGCGCCACGGTTGTCGCCAGCGAACCTTGCACGGTGATGGTGATTCCCAAGGAACAATTCCTCAGCCTGATGCAAAGCAACCCGCGCATCGCTCACAGCCTGATCGAGAGCATGGCACGACGCATCGACCTGCTGAACAAGGAAGTCACTCAGCTGCGCTTGCCTGGGGAATCCTGAGTCTCCATCCCACATCAGCGAACCCCGGCCCCGTGCCGGGTTTTTGCATTTATGAGGCCGGCAAAACTTTCTGAGAAAAGTTCTCAAAAGGGCGTTGACTATGTAATGAGAATTGTTATTATTATCTCAACTGGTCGCGAGATCAGCCGATAAGCTAAAGAGACCATTCAGTCGGACTCTTCAGATTATCTCCTCATCAGGCTAATCACGGTTATTGACCCGGCTCTTGCCGGGTCTTTTTTTGCCTGGACAAAAGTGCGTCATGCCGTCTCCACACGAAGCCCTTAGCAGGGTCTAGTCGTCGACCTGAGCCAGCCAGTCCGGCAAATTGAAATGCAGGCTGATGCGCGTGATCAGCCCGTGCTGGATCTCGAAGAAGGCGCCGACGCGCATCTCGTAACGCTGCCCGCAGGCCTCCGGCAGGCCATCATCAGTAGCCAGATACTCGCCGATAACGCGGTACTCGCAGGCCGCATGTCGCCCTTGTGGCTCGACCAGGATCACCAGCGACTCGATCATCTCGCGATAGCAATGCAGCTGCCGCTCCAGAAAAGCCGCGAAGGCGTCGCGCCCATGCTCGGTGAAACCCTGATTGGGCTGCAGAATCAGCTCGTCGCTGACCAGTGCCAGACAGGCGCGGATATCCCGATCATTGAGGGCGTTGAAATAACCTTGCAGCAGGTCGCGAACGTCTGTGGACATAGGTCAGGCTCCGAATCGGCAAAGCGCCGAGGATACCTTGCAGGCAGCCCACGAAAGGCGGCTAGGGTCGCAGTTTGGCGCAGTGATCCTGCTCCGGCTGCGCTGCCGTGAACCAGACGTAATCGGCCATAGTAGCGTCCACCGCACGGCCGACTTCGGCCAATATCAGCACCGCGCTGCCAGCCTGCGCGCTGAGGTCCGCCAGGTGCAAGGGTACGCCGAGATCCTTGCGCACATGAAAGGCGCCGGCCAGCAGCAGGCTTGGCTGTGGCGCCGCCAACAGAGCCTCGGCCATGCGCCGATCACGCTGTTGCTGTACAGCAAGCATCGCCGGCAACTGGCTGTCCGGCAGCAGGCCGCAGTGCGACTCACGGATATCCGCCAGCAAACGCTCCTGCACCTCGGCTGCACCAGAGCGCTCGCCCCCGAGCGTCGGGCGCTGGCGATAGATCTGCATGATCTCGGCACGATCCAGATTGGCCGCAAGCAAGGGGTAGGGCTGCCGCAATTGATGCATCACCAGCGGCCCGTAAAGCGACCAATCCCATCCAGGTTGCCAGGCCAGGGTATCGAACGGATCGGTAATCGCCTGCCCCGCGCGCGCAGCTGTCCGGGCCTGATCGACTTTGTTCTGCTGATCAGGATTGAGCATCTCCATCAACACGCTGCCCTGCGGGCGCAGCCTGGATAGCTCGCGCAATAGCCAAAGCTGCAGGGCATGGTGATCAGGATTGTCGTGCTGCTCACCGACCAGTACCCGCTCGGCCAGTGCCAGGCGATCCAGCAGTTGCTCAGGGTCGATAGTGCGTCCGCTGGCCAGATCGACGATACGCCCCAGATCAGCATGCTCATGCCCCAGCGGAGCAAGCGGTACCGGCAGCGGCAGCATCGGTCGGCTCTGGCAGGCAGCCAGCAGCATCAGACAGCTCAGCAGTACAGCTCGCATCGAGGGCTCCAACATTATTCAGCGTGCGATGATCAGCGGGTGGCCGCGTTCGGGATGAGTCTGCACCAGCACTTCCAGACCGAACACGGCCTGCAGGGGCTCGGCCCGCAATACTTCGGCAGGCGTACCCAGCGCATGCGCCCGGCCCTGCTCCAGCAACAACAGGCGATCACAGTAACGCGCGGCCAGATTGAGGTCATGGAGGATCACCAGCACCGCCGCGCCGGATTCGGCCAAACGACGAACCGCCCGCAGGCAGGTGTGCTGATGCAGCGGATCGAGCATCGAGGTCGGCTCATCAAGCAGCAGGATCTGCCCCTCGCCTCCCGGCCACAGCTGCGCCAGCACCCGCGCCAGGTGCACGCGTTGGCGCTCCCCGCCGGACAACGCCAGGTAGCTGCGCCCCGCCAGGTGAACAGCATCGGCTGCCTGCAGCGCCTGCTGGACGATCTGCGCGTCGAGCACGCGCCCGCTGTCATGCGGCAGACGGCCCATGGCGACCACTTCCTCGACACGAAAGGCGAAATTCAGACTGGAACTCTGCGGCAGGACGGCCAGACGTCTGGCCCGCTCCGGCCCGGCCCAATCATCGAGCGCGCGCTGATCCAGCGTCACCTGCCCGGCGCTGGCCGGCAGCTCGCCGGTCATCGCCGCCAGCAGGGTGCTCTTGCCCGCACCGTTGGGCCCCAGCACACCCAGCACTTCGCCGGGGTGCAACTGCAGATCGATGCCACTGAGCGCCACGCCCTGGCCGCGGCGGACTTCCAGCTGTTCAACCCGCAGCATCAGCTTCGCCCCCGCACCAGCAGATAAAGAAAGAACGGCGCGCCGATCAACGCCGTGACGATGCCAATCGGCAACTCGGCAGGTGCCAGTGCCAGGCGCGCGACCAGATCGGCCAGCAGCAACAGGCTCGCACCGGCAAGCGCGGATGCAGGGAGCAACAGGCGATGATCGGGGCCCACCAGCAGGCGCATCAGATGCGGCACCACAAGGCCGATGAAACCGATCAAGCCGGCGGCCGCCACCGCAGCACCGACACCCAATGCCGTGCAGAACACCAGCTCGCGCTTGAGGCGCTCCACATCGAAACCAAGGTGGCGCGCCTCCGACTCGCCCAGCAGCAGCGCGTTCAACGCCCGTGCCCGTCGCGGCAACCACAGCGCCACGGCCAGCGTGGCCAGCAACAGCGGCCAGAGTCGCGCGTAACTGGCGCCGTTGAGGCTGCCCAGGTTCCAGAAGGTCAGGGTGCGCAGGGTCGCATCGTCCGCCAGGTAGGTGAACAGACCGATGGCCGCCCCCGCGAGCGCGGTCAGGGCGATGCCCGCCAGCAACATGGTCGCCACATTGGTCTGCCCGTCACGTCGGCCCAGACGGTAGACCAACGCCGTGACCAGCAAGCCACCGACGAAGGCACAGGCCGACAGCAGATAGGGCGCGAAGGCTTCGGGTAAACCACCGAACGCGGCGCCGCCGACAATGGCCACCGCAGCGCCCAGCGCAGCGCCGCTGGAAACACCCACCAAACCGGGGTCAGCCAGTGGATTGCGAAACAGCCCCTGCATCGCCACGCCACAGAGCGCCAGCACCATGCCCACGGTCAGCCCGAGCAAGGTGCGCGGCATGCGGATCTGCGACAGGATCAGTTCGGCCTGCTGTAGCGATGCATCCGCCGTGAGAGGCAGGCCCAGCAGACGCAGTGCTGCACGCATGGTATCGCCCAGTGGCAGACTGACCGGTCCGAGCGCCAGCGACAGCCACAGCACGAGCACGAGCAGCAGGCCCAGTACGATGAACAATGGGCGCGTCGAAAAAGGTGAGGTCATGGCTCGCGCTTGGCTTCGGCTGTCGGAAATTGGCTGGCAGGATAAAAGCCTGCAGCGAGCATCGCCAGCCCATCCGGCACGCGCGGCCCAAGACCGCCGACCAGCAGGGTCGGGTCCAGCGCCAGTAAACGTCCCTCGCGCGCCGCGCGGGTACCGGCCAGGGCAGGATTCTGCTGCAGCAGGGCCTGCCTGGCCGCGTCACCCTCCAAGGCGCGATCAGCCACCACCACGACCTGCGGATCGAGCGCCAGCAGCGCTTCGCTGGACAACGCCTTGTAGCCGCTGTGACTGGCCAGATTGCGCCCGCCGGCACGGCTGATCAGCCAGTCGGCAGCGGTGTCGATACCACCAACCAGCGGACTGCCACCGGCATGACCGAGCAATAGCAACACACCGGGCGCGTCTTGGCTGCGCTGGGCCTGCTCGACCCACTGCTGCTGGGTCTGCAAGCGCGCCTGGTAAGCAGCGAAGGCGCGTTGCCCTGCCGCCTCATCACCGAGCAACTGGCCCAGCCGCTGCAGGTTGGCCTGCAGGCTGTCTAGCTCGGCTCGCGCAGTCAGGCGCTCGATGCGCACACCCGCCGCTGCCAGTTGCGCGAGCACCGGCGGCGGGCCCATTTCTTCACTACCCAGCAGCAGATCCGGGCGCAGGGCCAGAATGCCCTCGGCCGCCAGTTGCCGCTGATAACCGACGCTGGGCAGCTTGGTCAGCGAGGCGGGATGACGACTGGTGCTATCGACGCCCACCAGCTTGCTCTCACCGCCGAGCAGCACCACCCACTCACTCAGAGCGCCACCGGAACTCACCCAGCGCTGCGGCAGCGGCTCGGCCGCCAGCACCATATTGGGAAATAGCAGGACGGCCGCCAGGCCGCCCAGGATATTGGCAAGACGCATGATCTTGACTCCTCGAAGATGACATCGACCGGCCAGCCGTTGCAGGTGACCGGCACACTCGGCTCAGGCCAGCACAGGCAGTGACTCGGCCAGCTCGCGCCAGTCGGCGCGCTCGGCCATACCCGGCTTGCGCGCACCGAACAGCTGGACCACCAGCTCGCCCTCGGCATCGAAGGCCTCCAGACTGGTGATCACGCCGTCGATGCTGGGTTTGCGCACGCGCCACAACTCGACCACACCGCGCGTCTGCAGGTGCAGGTTGAAGTCGGGGTCAAGCACGTTGAACCAGCTGTCCATCCAGCGCAGGTTGTGCACCGGGCCGGTGTGGATCTGAATGCAGTGGCGGTTGCCAACGAACACCATGATCGGCACTTCACGGGCAGCGGCCTGCTCCATCAGCGCCGTCAACTCGGAGGTCGCCAACGGTTGCGCCCATTGCTCACCAGCCAGGCGCAGCGCCTGGGTACGGGCCACCTCATGCTTCTTCAAAAGGGCGAAGAAATGGTGGGTGTCCTGCAGCGTCGCCCAGCCCTCACGCAGCGCCTGACTGTCGATATCGGCGTCGACCTTGCGCAGCGGCGCAGCAGGCGGCGGCAACAACTGCAGCTCGGCGCTCTGCTCGCCAGAGAAGCGCTCGATCAGCGGCTGCCAGGCGCTCAGCTCACTACGTTCGGTCAGGTAGACCTTGTGCACGGCAACGCCCTGCTGGTCGAACACCTGGATGCTGCGCTGGGTGCCCTTGGCGGTTTCCTCGGCGATGGCGAACACGCTGGCCCAGCCACCGAGGAAAAGACGCAGGTCGATATCTGCCGACACCACCAGGCCCATCTGCCCGGATGCGGCAACACTCACCTCGCGGTACAGCCCCTTGCGCTCATGGACGCAGTGCTCGTTGCGGGTCAGCACCATCACATGGCCGAGCGCGCCGAGTGCCGGCAGCAACTCGGCCCAGTCCGGGCGCAGCCGTCGCGCATCGATACCCAGACGGCTAGCAGTCAGCTCGGCCTCGCTCACGCCCAGCTGTGCTGCCGCCTCGCGGGCGCGCAGACGTGGTTGTTGCAGACGCAGCGCCTGCCAAGCCTGGTAAAGATTGACCGCCTGAGCGGCAGCAGTTGGAGCGGTACTCATGAGAACAGTCCTTCCTCGCGGGCGATTGCCAGTGTCTTTGCGGTACAGACCTCAGGTCAGCGCCAACAAAACAGAGCGATAATCTACATGAGAATCACTTATATAGAGTAGTAATCCACCCCTAATCACTGTAACGCCGCCAACCTTGGGCATAGGCGTCGTACCCGAGCATGGATGCGCCCTCTTTCTTCTTGCGGGATAATCCGCCCCTGTTGCGGCGCTATGCGCCACCTTCTCCGGAGGGAGAAGATCATCAGAGGTCGCCACTAAGCGACTTCCACGCTAACGGGAAACCGCGATGATCCGCTTGTGCGCCCCACACGAACTGGCCGAAGGTCAGAGCCGGGGCTTCGTCATAGACCAGCTGAACCTGCTCGCCGTGCGCAGGGCTGGCCAGGTACATGCCTACCTCAACCGCTGCCCGCATCGCGGCATTGCACTGGAATGGCAGAAGGACGATTTTCTCGATGACAGCGGCAGCCTGATCCGCTGCGCGACCCATGGCGCGCTGTTTCTGATCGAGAACGGCGAATGCGTGGCGGGCCCCTGCGAGGGGCAGGCACTGCTAATGCTGGAATGCAGGGAAGATGCGAACGGAATCTGGATCGCCCCGTAGCGCCTACTCCAGCACCTCCAGCCGGCGAACCAGGGCGATCCCTTCGGGACTGAGTTCGGCGCCGTAGGCCAGTACCTCAACCCCCGCGGCTTTGGCCTCGCGCAAGCCGGCAGCGTAAGTCGGATCGATTTCCTCGGCAGCGCGCACAGCGCGGATTTCCGAGAGGTTCACGCAATACAGCTGCACGGTCCGCACACCGGCACGCGCCAGCGCCGCCAGCTCGCGCAGATGCTTGGCGCCGCGCTGCGTCACCGCATCGGGAAAGGCCGCCACATCGCTGCCATCGAAACCCAGCGTCACGCTCTTGACCTCGACATAGACCGGTCCGTGCGGGTAATCAAGACGAAAGTCGGCGCGGCTGTTCTCCACGCCGTAAGCCACCTCGCGCTTGAGCGCGGTGAAGCCGGCCAGCTCCGCGATCAGCCCGGCGCGCAGCGCCTCTTCCACCAGCGCATTGGCCCGCGCGGTATTGATGCAGGCCAGGCGCCCTTGCGGCGTTTCGCTGATTTCCCAACTGCCCGGTAACTTGCGTTTGGGATCCTTGCTGCGGCTGAACCACACCCGGCACCCTTCGCTCATGCAATTGAGCATCGAGCCGGTGTTGGCGCAGTGGATGGTCATCTGCTCGCCGCTGGCGGTCTCGATATCGGCGAGAAAGCGCTTGTAGCGACGCAGCAGGCGCCCTTCTTCCAGCGGCGGGTCAAAGCGCATCGGGCTTCCAGCTCTTCAGGCCGCGGGCGATACGCTCGACCGCCTGCTGCAGGCGCTCGACATTCTGCGTGTAGGCGAAACGCACATGGTGCCCAGCCTGATAGCGACCGAAATCCAGACCAGGGGTGAAGGCCACATGCTCGGTTTCGATGAAGTGCCGGCAGAAAGCGAAGGCGTCGCCGCCAAAGGCGCTGATATCTGCATATAGATAGAAGGCACCTTCCGGCTCCACGGCGATACCAAAGCCCAGCTCGCGCAACGCCGGCAACAGGTAGTCGCGGCGGCGCTGGAATTCGTGACGACGCTCTTCGAGGATCGCCAACGTGGCCGGCTCGAAGCAAGCCAGCGCGGCATGCTGGGCCATGCTCGGCGCACTGATGTAGAGGTTCTGCGCCAGCTTTTCCAACTCAGGCACGGCCGCCTCGGGCGCGACCAGCCAACCCAGGCGCCAGCCGGTCATGCCGAAATATTTGGAGAAGCTGTTGAGCACGAAGGCGTCGTCATCCACCTCCAGCACGCTCGGCGCGTCGCAACCATAGGTCAGGCCGTGGTAGATCTCGTCCACCACCAGATGGCCGCCGCGCTGCTTGAGGCAGGTCGACAGCGCCGCCAGCTCGTCCTTGTGCAGCAGGGTGCCGGTCGGGTTGGCCGGCGACGCGACCAGGGCGCCGACACTGTCCGAGTCCCAATGCCGCTCCACCAGGTGCGGAGTGAGCTGGTAACGCACGTCCGGGCCGACCGGCACCAGTTGTGCGGCGCCTTCGACCAGGCGCAGGAAGTGGCGGTTGCAGGGATAGCCGGGGTCGGCCAGCAGCCAGTGCTTGCCCGGATCGACCAGCAGACTGGCGGCCAGCAGCAATGCACCGGAGCCGCCCGGCGTCACCAGAATGCGCTGCGGGTCGAGATTCAACCGGTAACGTTCGGCGTAGAAGCCTGCGATGGCTTCACGCAGCTGCGGCAGGCCGCGCGCGGCGGTGTAGCGGGTGTGCCCGGCGGACAGTGCGGCCTGTCCGGCGCGGATGATCGGCTCGGCGGTGGTGAAATCCGGCTCGCCAATCTCCAGGTGAATCACATCGTGACCAGCCGCCTGCAATTCGTTGGCACGCGCCAGCAAGGCCATCACATGAAAGGGTTCGATGGCGCGACTGCGCGCACTGTAGAGCTGGGCCATGGGTCTGTCTTCAGGGTTGCGAGGCGCGGATTCTAGCAGGGCAGCTTGAGCCCGCGGCAAGGTCACCAAAGCGCCGCTACGCTTACTGGCCAGTCACATGCAGATTTCGTTCACACCCGGGACAAGGCAGAGACAACCGGGAGTAGCGCGCCCCGATTCGATCTGGTAAGTTCGCCGGCTTGCAGTCGCAGGGCCGGACAAACGCCTGGCAATGGAATAACCTGCGCGATGGATTAGAAAGAGTGAGAGGCGTCATCCATGCCCACAAAAGAAAAAGCCAAAAGCACCAGCCAGCTGATTCGTGGTTTCGAGCCTTATCAAGAGAAGAAGGGCGAGGAATACATGAGCGAGCCGATGCGCGCTCACTTCACCAGCATCCTCAATAAGTGGAAGCTGGAGCTGATGCAGGAAGTCGACCGTACCGTGCACCACATGCAGGACGAAGCGGCCAACTTCCCGGACCCGGCTGACCGCGCCAGCCAGGAAGAAGAGTTCAGCCTGGAACTGCGCGCCCGTGACCGCGAGCGCAAGCTGATCAAGAAGATCGACGAGACGCTGCAACTGATCGAAGACAACGATTACGGTTGGTGCGACTCCTGCGGCGTCGAAATCGGCATCCGCCGCCTCGAAGCCCGCCCGACCGCGACTCTTTGCATCGACTGCAAGACGCTGGCGGAAATCAAGGAAAAGCAGATCGGTTCCTGATCTGACGACGGGGCGCTTAGGCGCCCCGCTCTGTTTCTGGCCTTGGCCCCATGAACACTGCCTATATCGGGCGCTTCGCCCCCACGCCCAGCGGCTATCTGCACTTCGGTTCACTGGTCGCCGCCCTCGCCTCCTACCTCGATGCCCGCGCCGTCGGCGGCCGCTGGCTGCTGCGCATGGAGGACCTCGACCCGCCACGGGAAATACCTGGCGCCCAGGACGCGATCCTGCGCACGCTGGAGACCTACGGTTTCGAGTGGGACGGCGAACTGGTGCGCCAGAGCGAGCGGCATGCCGAATACGCAGCGGTTATCGCCCGCCTGTTCAGTCAGGGTCTGGCCTATGCGTGCACCTGTTCGCGCAAGCAACTGGAAGGCTACGCTGGCATCTATCCGGGGTTCTGCCGTAACGCCTGCCATCCTGATCACGATGCCGCCATCCGCCTGCGCGTACCGGAGCTGGACTACCACTTCATCGACCGCGTGCAGGGCGAATTTCGCCAGCACCTGGGCCGAGAAGTCGGCGACTTCGTGATTCGCCGCCGTGACGGCCTGTTCGCCTATCAGCTCGCCGTGGTGCTGGACGATGCCTGGCAGGGTGTGACCGACGTGGTGCGTGGCGCCGACCTGCTCGACTCCACGCCGCGCCAGTTGTACCTGCAGGAACTGCTCGGGCAGCCACAACCGCGTTATCTGCACGTGCCGCTGATCATCCAGCCCGATGGCCACAAGCTGGGCAAGAGCTACCGCTCGCCACCGCTGCCCGCCGATCAGGCCGGGCCTCTGCTGCTGCGCGCATTACGTGCCCTGGGCCAGCAACCGCCCAGCGACCTGCAAGGCGCGGCACCTGCCGAGCTTCTGGCCTGGGGCATCGTCAACTGGAACGCCACGCGCATTCCACGCAGCCGCACCTTGGCCGAAGCGCAATTGAAGTAGCCGTAGCCCGGATGCAATCCGGGAACGATGTGCAGGCATCCCCGGATTTCATCCGGGCTACGCGCCAGACAAGCTGGCTTCAAGTTTGTGGCTTGAAGCGCGCAGCTTCCTTTACCATCGCGGCATCTTTCGACGAGATGTCACATGTATATCTACCGACTGGTTCTGATCCTGGTAGTGGGGATCTACCTGTTCTCACCGGCCATCATGGACTGGTGGATCGACCCCAATGGCGCCTGGTATCGGCCTTATCTGCTGTGGCTGATCCTGATCGTCGTCACCTTCATTCTTCAGAGCCAACGCGATGCTGACGAGCTTTAGCCTGAGCGAACTGATCCTGATCAGCGCCGGCTATCTGCTAGTGCTGTTCGGCGTCGCCTGGGTCAGTGAACACGGTCTTATCCCCCGCTGGATCATCCGCCACCCGCTGACCTACACCCTGTCGCTGGGCGTCTATGCCAGCGCCTGGGCCTTCTACGGCACGGTGGGCCTGGCCTATCAGTACGGTTACGGTTTCCTTGCCAGTTACCTGGGCGTTTCCGGTGCCTTCCTGCTGGCACCAGTGTTGCTCTACCCGATCCTGCGCATCACCCGTACCTACCAGCTGTCATCGTTGGCCGACCTGTTCGCCTTTCGCTTTCGCAGCACCTGGGCCGGCGCACTGACCACGCTGTTCATGCTGATTGGCGTGCTGCCGCTGCTGGCTCTGCAGATCCAGGCGGTGGCCGACTCCATCGGCATCCTCAGCCGCGAGCCGCTGCAGGAGAAAGTGGCACTGAGCTACTGCGGCCTGATCATCCTGTTCACCATTCTCTTCGGCGCGCGCCATATCGCCACGCGCGAGAAGCACGAGGGCCTGGTGTTCGCCATCGCCTTCGAATCGCTGGTCAAGCTGGTCGCCCTCGGCGTCATCGGCTGGTACGCGCTGTATCAGGTGTTCGGCGGCCCGCGTGAGCTGGAATTGTGGCTGGTGCAGAACCAGGCGGCGCTGGCCACGCTGCACACGCCGCTGCAGGAGGGCCCATGGCGCACCCTGCTGCTGGTGTTCTTCGCCTCGGCCATCGTCATGCCGCACATGTACCACATGACCTTCACCGAGAACCTCAATCCGCGCGCCATGGTCAGCGCCAGCTGGGGCCTGCCGCTGTTCCTGCTGCTGATGAGCCTGGCCGTGCCCCTGATTCTCTGGGCCGGTCTCAAGCTTGGCGCCACCACCAACCCGGAATACTTCACCCTGGGCCTGGGCATCGCCGTGAACAGCGAGGCGCTGGCGCTACTGGCCTATGTCGGCGGCCTCTCCGCCTCCAGCGGGCTGATCATCGTTTCCACCCTGGCGCTGTCGGGCATGGCGCTGAACCACCTGGTGCTGCCGCTGTACCAGCCACCAGCGGAAGGCAACATCTACCGCTGGCTGAAGTGGACCCGCCGCACGCTGATCGCCTGCATCATCATGGCAGGCTACGGCTTCTACCTGCTGCTCGGCGCCCAGCAGGACCTGGCCAACCTTGGTATCGTCGCCTTCGTCGCCACCCTGCAGTTCCTGCCCGGTGTGCTCTCGGTGCTGTATTGGCAAACGGCCAATCGCCGCGGCTTCATCGCCGGCTTGCTGGCCGGCATCAGTGTCTGGGCACTGACCATGCTGCTGCCGCTGCTGGGCAACCTGGAAGGCTTCTACCTGCCGCTGTTCAACGTCATCTATGTGCTCGACGACGCCAGCTGGCACCTCGCAGCCATTGCCTCGCTCGCCGCCAACGTACTGGTGTTCACCCTGGTGTCGCTGTTCACCGAGGCCAGCCCCGAGGAAAAGAGCGCCGCCGAAGCCTGCGCGGTGGACAACGTGCGCCGCCCGCAACGACGCGAGCTGGTCGCCGTGTCGCCTCAGGACTTTGCCGCACAACTGGCCAAGCCACTCGGCGCCAAGACCGCACAACGTGAAGTCGAACAGGCACTGCGCGATCTGCATCTGCCCTTCGACGAAAGCCGCCCCTATGCCCTGCGCCGCCTGCGCGACCGCATCGAGGCCAACCTGTCCGGCCTGATGGGGCCGAGCGTGGCGCAGGACATCGTGGAAACCTTCCTGCCCTACAAGTCCGGCAGCGAGGGTTATGTCACCGAGGACATCCATTTCATCGAGAGCCGCCTGGAAGACTACCAGTCGCGCCTTACCGGCCTCGCCGCCGAGCTCGATGCCCTGCGCCGCTACCACCGCCAGACCCTGCAGGAGCTGCCAATGGGCGTGTGCTCGCTGGCCAAGGATCAGGAGATCCTGATGTGGAACCGGGCCATGGAAGAGCTCACCGACATCCCCGCGCAGCGCATCGTCGGCTCGCGCCTGAGCACCCTGAGCGAACCCTGGCAAAGCCTGCTGCAGGACTTCATCGAACGCCCGGATCAGCACCTGCATAAACAGCACCTGGCGCTCGACGGCCAGATCCGCTGGCTCAACCTGCACAAGGCGGCCATCAACGAACCGCTGGCCCCTGGTAACAGCGGCCTGGTGCTGCTGGTCGAAGATCAGACCGAAACCCAGATGCTCGAAGACAAGCTGGTGCATTCCGAGCGCCTAGCCAGTATTGGCCGCCTGGCCGCTGGCGTGGCCCACGAGATCGGCAACCCGATCACCGGCATCGCCTGCCTGGCGCAGAACCTGCGCGAAGAGCGCGAAACCGATGGCGAGCTGACCGAAATCAGTGGGCAGATCCTCGAACAGACCAAGCGCGTCTCGCGCATCGTCCAGTCGCTGATGAGCTTCGCCCACTCCGGCAGCCACCAGCGCAGCGACGAGCCGGTATGCCTGGCCGACGTGGCGCAGGACGCCATCGGCCTGCTGTCGCTGAACAAACGCAACTTCGATATCCAGTTCTACAACCTGTGCGATCCGCAGCACTGGGCCTGTGGCGATCCGCAGCGTCTGGCCCAGGTACTGATCAACCTGCTATCCAACGCGCGTGACGCTTCGCCACCTGGCGGCGCCATCCGCGTACGCAGCGAGGCCAGCGAGCATACCGTCGACCTGATCGTCGAGGATGAAGGCAGCGGCATTCCCAAGGCGATCATCGACCGCCTGTTCGAACCCTTCTTCACCACCAAGGACCCCGGCGAGGGGACCGGCCTGGGCCTCGCGCTGGTCTATTCGATCGTGGAAGAGCATTATGGACAGATAACAATCGACAGCCCGGCTGACCCCGAGCGCCAATTGGGCACTCGAATTCGGGTCACCCTGCCAAGGCATGTCGAGGCGACGTCCGTAGCGATGTAAACAGCGAGAGAGGCTGCCAATGGCACCTCCGTGACCGTCGAGAGACCGAATTGATGCCACATATTCTTATCGTCGAAGACGAAACCATTATCCGCTCTGCCTTGCGCCGCCTGCTCGAACGCAATCAGTACCAGGTCAGCGAAGCTGGCTCGGTACAGGAAGCCCAGGAACGCTACAGCATTCCCACCTTCGACCTGATCGTCAGCGACCTGCGCCTGCCCGGGGCGCCTGGCACCGAACTGATCAAACTGGCCGAAGGCACCCCGGTGCTGATCATGACCAGCTACGCCAGCCTGCGCTCGGCGGTGGACTCGATGAAGATGGGCGCAGTCGATTACATCGCCAAGCCCTTCGATCACGACGAAATGCTGCAGGCGGTCGCCCGCATCCTGCGTGACCGCCAGGACGCCAAGAGCGCACCCGCGCCAGCTGCCAACAGCAACACGCGCAGTGGCAATACCGAGAAAATCGTCGACAACGCCAACGGCGAGATCGGCATCATCGGTTCCTGCGCGGCCATGCAGGAGCTCTATAGCAAGATTCGCAAGGTCGCCCCCACCGACTCCAATGTACTGGTGCAGGGTGAGTCCGGCACGGGCAAGGAGCTGGTTGCGCGCGCCCTGCACAACCTCTCCAAGCGCGCCAAGGCACCGCTGATTTCGGTGAACTGCGCCGCCATTCCGGAAACCCTGATCGAGTCCGAGCTGTTCGGCCACGAGAAAGGCGCCTTCACCGGCGCCAGCGCCGGGCGTGCCGGCCTGGTGGAGGCGGCCGACGGTGGCACGCTGTTCCTCGACGAAATTGGCGAGCTGCCGCTGGAAGCCCAAGCCCGTCTGCTGCGCGTGCTGCAGGAAGGCGAAATTCGCCGGGTCGGCTCGGTGCAGTCGCAGAAGGTCGATGTACGTCTGATCGCTGCTACGCACCGCGACCTGAAGACGCTGGCCAAGACCGGCCAGTTCCGTGAAGACCTTTATTACCGCCTGCACGTCATCGCCCTCAAGCTGCCAGCGCTGCGTGAGCGAGGCAGCGACGTGACCGAGATCGCCCAGGCGTTCCTCGTGCGCCAGTACACCCGTATGGGCCGCGAGCCGTTGCGCTTCGCTCATGATGCCGAGCAGGCGATCCGCCATTACCCCTGGCCGGGTAACGTGCGCGAACTGGAAAACGCCATCGAGCGCGCGGTGATTCTCTGCGAGGGTACGGAAATTTCCGCGGACCTTCTGGGCATCGACATCGAGCTGGACGATCTGGATGACGAGGACTTCGGCCTGCCGGCGGCAGGCGGACAGAGCAGTGGCAACAGCCACGAACCTACCGAGGATCTGTCACTGGAGGACTACTTCCAGCACTTCGTCCTCGAGCATCAGGACCACATGACCGAGACCGAGCTGGCCCGCAAGTTGGGCATCAGTCGCAAATGCCTGTGGGAACGGCGTCAGCGCCTGGGCATTCCGCGACGCAAATCCGGTGTGACCAGCGGCCCTTGACGCCACGGCTGCGGTGACAACCTGCCCGCACTGGGGTTCCACAGGTTGTTACCGTTTCAATATCTCGTAACAAAGGCCGGGTCTATCGGTAACGAAAACCCGGCCTTTTTCTCCCCCACCAAACACCCAAGATTGCCGCAAACCCTTGATTTACAAGGAATCGCAAAAACTGGCACGGCATCTGCTTTATCTCTGGCACAACAACAATAACAAGCAATGCCCTACACAATAAGAACAAGACGTAACGACTCCAGAACAACAAAAACAACAAGGTACGGAGGCGCAGCTAACTGATTCTTTTGGAGAGGAGTTGCCGCGAGGGGTTCGCCCCAGCGACCAGGCTGAGAACAATAAAACTGCCTCAAGGCAGCGCCGGAACTGGTTGATTAAGGCAGCATCAGCGTCCAAAGAAATCCGTTTGCTATTGGCTCCCCTCTCTGGGGAGCACCCGGTAAGCCACGGCAAGCCGGGAAGGGCCGAACAACAAAAACAACAGGCCCTCAATAACAATAAAAAAATAGCACGCACCAACTTGGGGGGGAGCTTCGGCTCCCCCAGTAGCTTCCGGTCCTCGGATCCCCGCCTGCCGCCCGTCCATACACCTTCTCCCGACACGATGCTAGAATCCGCAGCAATCATGCGGTCATCGTTTCGCATGCAGTTGAAAAACCTTGCCGAAGCAAACTGCTTTTGACGCCGTGATGCTCACGCAATTCGATTTTCAAGCGCATGCGCAGCAGGCCGACCACTACTCCAAACAGTGCATCCCATGCTGAAAAAGCTGTTCAAGTCTTTCCATTCACCTCTGCGCCGTGCCCCACGTCCACGCAGCACTCCCGAAGTGCTGAGCAGTAGCCAACATCCGCTCAAGCGCAACGAGATCAGCCGTCACGCCATCAGCGTGGTCGAGCGCCTGCAGAAGGCCGGCTACCAGGCCTATCTGGTCGGCGGCTGCGTACGCGACCTGCTGCTGGATATCGACCCCAAGGATTTCGACGTGGCCACCAGCGCCACGCCCGAGCAGGTCCGCGCGGAATTCCGTAACGCTCGGGTGATCGGCCGCCGCTTCAAGCTGGTACACGTTCATTTTGGTCGCGAGATCATCGAAGTGGCCACCTTCCGCGCCAATCACCCTCAGGGTGATGAGGAAGAGAACAGCAATCTGGCGTCGCGCCACGAGAGCGGCCGCATTCTGCGCGACAACGTCTACGGCACACTGGAAGACGATGCCCAACGCCGCGACTTCACCATCAATGCGCTGTACTACGATCCGACCCAGGAACATATCCTCGACTATGCCCGCGGCATGCACGACGTGCGCAACCATCTGGTGCGCCTGATCGGTGATCCGGAACAGCGTTACCTGGAAGACCCGGTGCGCATGCTGCGTGCGGTGCGTTTCGCCGCCAAGCTCGACTTCGAGATCGAGAAGCACAGCGCCGCGCCGATTCGCCGCCTGGCGCCAATGTTGCGCGACATTCCCTCGGCGCGTCTGTTCGACGAAGTACTCAAGCTGTTCCTCTCCGGCTACGCCGAATACACCTTCGACCTGCTACTCGAACACGACCTGTTCGCCCAGCTGTTCCCGGCCAGCGGCGCAGCGCTGAAGCAGAATCCGCAGTACACCGAGAAGCTGATCCGCCAGGCGCTGATCAACACCGACGATCGTATTCACGATGGCAAGTCGGTCACACCGGCCTTTCTCTTCGCGGCGCTGCTGTGGCCTGCGCTGCCGGCCCGCGTGCTGCAACTGCAGAACAAGGGCATGCCGCCGATTCCGGCGATGCAGGAAGCCGCCCATGAACTGATCGCCGAGCAGTGCCAGCGCATTGCCGTACCCAAGCGCTTTACCATCCCGATTCGCGAGATCTGGGACATGCAGGAACGCCTGCCGCGCCGCAGCGGTAAACGTGCCGACCTGCTGCTGGAAAATCCGCGCTTCCGAGCCGGCTACGACTTCCTCCTGCTGCGCGAACTGGCCGGGGAAGACACCGGCGGCCTGGGCGAATGGTGGACGGACTATCAGGACGCCAACGACAGCGAGCGTCGGCAGATGATTCGCGACCTCGCCAGCAAAGGCGAAAGCACCGGCAACGCGCCGCGCAAACGTCGCCGCAGCAACAACAATCGCCGTAAGCGCAGCGACGAAAGCGGCGGCGAGTGATGGAGCGGGTTTACATCGGCCTCGGCAGCAACCTGGCCGAACCCCTGCAACAGCTGCGCGCGGCCTTGCACGCCATCGCCCACCTGCCGCGCAGCCAATTACAGGCGCACTCGTCATTCTACATCAGCGATCCCCTTGGCCCGGCCGATCAACCGCGTTACGTCAACGCCGTGGCGGCGCTGGATACCGAGCTGGAGCCCTGGCAGCTGCTTGATGCGCTGCAACGCATCGAGCAGGAACAGGGGCGCGTGCGCAAGGCCGAGCGCTGGGGCCCGCGTACGTTGGACCTAGATATCCTGCTGTTCGGTGAGCGCCTGATCGACGATGAGCGTCTGACCGTGCCGCACTACCACATGCAGGCGCGCCCCTTCGTGCTCTATCCGCTGGCCGAACTGGCCGCAGAGCTGCAGCTTCCGGACGGCCGCAGCCTCGATGCATTACTGGAAGCCTGCCCCTTTACCGGCCTGGAACGCCTGGCCGAGTAGCCCAGCCGGCCTCTGCGGGACGGGCTTTAGCCGTGACCCGACAAGCTCGCCGCTGAAGCGTCTCCCACAGGGCGGCCCCTTGCGCAACCCGACATCCCGCGCATTGGCGGTAACGCCAGTAACAGAGCGGTAACACCTGCAATTGACTTCACGCCCCCCCATCAGGACTATAGGCGTCCCGTCGCCCTGCGCGGGGCGCACCTTTGATGCCAATCCAGGCCGGATTGCAGCCAGATAGAAGCGGTATACCGAGCCTGAGCGAGGACCTTTGAAATGCCTGACGTTACCCTGACCACCCTGCAGAGCCTCAAGCAGAACGGTGAAAAGATCGCCATGCTGACCTGCTATGACGCCACCTACGCCCATGCGGCCTGCCAGGCGGGTGTCGACGTGTTGCTGGTCGGCGACTCCCTGGGCATGGTCCTGCAGGGCCACGACAGCACCCTGCCGGTCAGCGTCGAGGAGATGGCCTACCACACCGCCTGCGTCAAACGCGGCAACCAGGGCGCACTGATCGTCACCGACCTGCCATTCATGGCGTACGCCACCACCGAGCAGGCTCTGCACAACAGCGCCAAGCTGATGCAGGCCGGCGCGCATATGGTCAAACTGGAAGGCGCCGGCTGGCTGGCCGAGCCTATTCGCCTGCTGGCCGAACGTGGCGTACCGGTGTGCGCGCACCTGGGCCTGACCCCACAGGCGGTGAACATCCTCGGTGGCTACAAGGTACAAGGCCGTCAGGAAGCGCAGGCACGGCAGATGCGCGCCGATGCCATGGCACTGGAGCAGGCCGGCGCTGCCATGCTGCTGCTCGAATGCGTGCCGAGCGAACTGGCTGCAGAAATTACCCAGGCAGTGAAGATTCCGGTGATCGGCATCGGCGCTGGCAGCGCCACCGATGGTCAGGTGCTAGTGCAGCACGACATGCTCGGGCTGTCGCTATCGGGCCGCGCACCGAAGTTCGTACGCAACTTCATGGAAGGCCAAAGCAGCATTCAGGGTGCTTTCAGCGCTTACGTAAAGGCCGTCAAGGACGGCAGCTTCCCCGCCGCCGAACATGGCTTTTCCGCATGAACATGGTGAAAACCCTGCGCGAGTTGCGCGCAGCCGTCGCCCAGGCACGGGCCGAAGGCAAGCAGATCGGTTTCGTGCCGACCATGGGCAATCTGCACGCGGGTCACGTTTCGCTGGTGGAGATCGCCGCCCAACGCGCCGACTTCGTGGTTGCCAGCATCTTCGTCAATCCACTGCAGTTCGGCGCCGGTGAAGATCTGGACAAGTATCCGCGTACCCTCGCCGCCGACCAGGAAAAACTGCTGGCAGCCGGCTGCCACCTGCTGTTTCACCCCGATGTTGCGGAAATCTACCCACACGGCATGGGTGATCAGACCCGCATCAGCGTTCCCGGTGTTTCCGAAGGTCTCTGCGGCGCCAGCCGTCCGGGGCATTTCGAAGGTGTGGCGACGGTGGTGACCAAGCTGTTCAACATGGTCCAGCCTGATCTGGCCGTGTTCGGCGAGAAGGACTACCAGCAACTGGCGGTGATCCGCGCGCTGGTGCAGGACCTGAACATGCCGATCCAGATCATCGGTGCGCCGACTCAACGCGCCGAGGACGGCCTCGCGCTGTCCTCGCGCAACGGCTACCTCAGCGACGAACAACGCGCCGCCGCCCCTGCGCTGTATCGAGGCCTGCAAGCGATTGCCGAGGAACTGCGCCGCGGCGCCCGCGACTACCCGCGGCTTATCGAGACTGCCCAGGCGCAACAGCGTGCTGCTGGTTTCGTGCCCGACTACCTGGAGATTCGTAACGCGCTGAATCTGCGCCCGGCACAGGTCGACGACCATCACCTGGTGATTCTGACCGCTGCACAGCTGGGTAGCACCCGTCTGATCGACAATCTGGTGGTTGAACTGCCGCGCCAGTAGCTGCCTGCAAAGGCAGCCGGTTACACTCTCAAAGGCCCGGATCGATCCGGGCCTTTTGCTTTTGTGGATCAGGAGCTCCGATGGCCTATTACCAGCAGCCTCACGACGTCACCACCCTGCCCGCCTGGCAGGCCCTGCAGCAACATCGTGCCGAGATGGCCGGTTTCAGCATGCGCGAGGCCTTTGCAGCGGATACAAGGCGCTACCAGCGATTTTCTCTCGACAGCTGCGGGCTGCTGCTGGATTACTCGAAAAACCTGATCGATGAGCGCGGCCTCGAGCTGCTGATTCAACTGGCCGAGCAGGCCGGTCTGCAGGAGTCCATCGCCAACCTGTTCAACGGTGAGCAGGTCAATGCTTCGGAAGGCCGCGCCGCACTGCACACGGCCCTGCGCAGCCCGATTGGTCGCCGCCTGCTGGTCGACGGCCATGACATCATCCCCGAGGTCCATCGCGTCCTGAACCAGGTCACCGAACTGGTCAGTCGCATTCACAGCGGCCTGTGGCGCGGCTACAGCGAAAAACCGATCAAGGAAGTGGTCAACATCGGCATTGGCGGCTCCTTCCTCGGCCCGCAACTGGTTTCCGAAGCACTACGCCCGTTCACCCAACGCGGTGTGCGCTGCCACTACCTGGCCAATATCGACGGCAGCGAATTCCGCGAACTGACCGCCCGCCTCAACCCGGAAACCACCCTGTTCATCGTTTCCAGCAAGTCCTTCGGCACCCTGGAAACCCTGAAGAACACCCTGGCCGCGCGCGACTGGTACCTGGCCATGGGCGGCCCGGAAGAGCAGTTGCATCGCCACTTCATCGCCGTGACCAGCAACCGAAAGGCCGCCATCGAGTTCGGTATCGGCGAAGAGAACATCTTCCCCATGTGGGACTGGGTTGGCGGGCGTTACTCACTGTGGTCGGCCATCGGCCTGCCCATCGCCCTGGCCATCGGCGTATCCAACTTCAAGGAACTGCTGGCCGGCGCCTATGCCATGGACGAGCACTTCACCCAGGCGCCACTGGCCGAGAACATGCCGGTGCTGATGGCCCTGCTGGGCATCTGGTATACCAATTTCTGGGGCGCGCAGAGCCACGCCATCCTGCCCTACGATCACTACCTGCGTAACTTCACCAAGCACCTGCAGCAGCTGGACATGGAATCCAACGGCAAGAGCGTGCGCCAGGACGGCACGCCGCTGGACATCGCCACCGGCCCGATCATCTGGGGCGGCGTCGGCTGCAACGGCCAGCATGCCTACCACCAGTTGCTGCACCAGGGCCGTCTGCTGGTGCCGGCGGACTTCATCGTCCCGGTCAACAGCTACAACCCGCTGTCCGACCATCACCAGTGGCTGTTCGCCAACTGCCTGTCGCAAGCCCAGGCGCTGATGCAGGGCAAGACGCGTGAGGAGGCCGAAGCCGAACTGCGTGCCAAGGGCATGAATGAGGCCGACGTGCAGCGCCTGGCGCCGCACAAGGTCATTCCCGGCAACCGTCCGAGCAATATCCTGGTGATGAACCGCATCGCGCCGTTCGAGCTGGGCGCACTGGTGGCCCTGTATGAGCACAAGGTCTTCGTACAGAGCGCCATCTGGGGCATCAACGCCTTCGACCAATGGGGCGTGGAGCTGGGCAAGGAGATGGGCAAGGAGGTCTATCAGCGCCTGACCGGCCAGGTCGACAGCAGCGCCTCGGATGCCTCGACCCAGGGCCTGATCGACCACTTCCGCGAGCGCCATCGCGGCTGATCCATCGCCCTTCGCGCCGCCCGGCACCTGAGAGCAGGGCGGCGCTGTGCTGGCCCACTGAACATCGCCCCTTGAACCAAGCACCTGCTTGGGTGCACCCTTGTGATTGTTGCGGACAAACAATTACAAGGACCCCGCCATGTTCGAGATCACCCGCCATCCCGTGCCAGATGCCGTGCGCCAGCGTGCGCACCTGGATAACGACGCCTATCTGCGCCTGTACCAGCAGTCCGTCGAGCAATCCGAAACCTTCTGGGCCGAGCAGGCCAAGGCCTTCCTCAGCTGGTTCAAGCCCTGGGATCAGGTGCACGCCAGCGATCTGCAGCTGGGCCACGCCGAATGGTTCAAGGGCGGCCAGCTCAACGTCGCCTACAACTGCATCGATCGCCACTTGGAAAAACGTGGCGAACAGATCGCCATCATCTGGGAAGGCGATAACCCGGCCGAGTCGGCGCACATCACCTACAACAAGCTGCACCACAACGTCAGTCGCCTGGCCAATGTGCTGAAAAGCCGTGGCGTGAAGAAGGGCGACCGGGTGTGCATCTACATGCCGATGATCCCCGAGGCGGCCTACGCCATGCTCGCCTGTGCGCGCATCGGCGCCGTGCATTCGGTGGTGTTCGGCGGCTTCTCCCCCGATGCCCTGCGCGATCGTATCCTCGATGCCGACTGCCGCGCGGTGATCACTGCCGACGAAGGCGTGCGCGGCGGCAAGTACATCCCGTTGAAAGCCAACGTCGACAAGGCCCTGCAGAGTTGCCCGGACGTGTCCACCGTGGTGGTGGTCGAGCGCACCCAGGGTGACGTCGCCTGGGTCGAAGGCCGCGACCTCTGGTATCACCAGGCGCTCAAGGAAGTCAGCGCGGTGTGCCCGGCCGAGCCGATGGACGCCGAGGATCCGCTGTTCATCCTCTACACCTCAGGCAGCACCGGCAAACCCAAGGGCGTGCTGCACACTACCGGCGGTTACCTGCTTGGCGCGGCGATGACCCACAAGTACGTGTTCGACTACCACGAAGGCGAGATCTACTGGTGCACCGCCGATGTCGGCTGGGTCACCGGGCACAGCTACATCGTCTACGGCCCGCTGGCCAATGCCGCCACCACCCTGATGTTCGAGGGCGTACCGAACTACCCGGACGCCTCGCGCTTCTGGCAGGTGATCGACAAGCACCAGGTCAACACCTTCTACACCGCACCGACCGCCCTGCGCGCACTGATGCGTGAGGGCGAGGCGCCGGTGAAAGCTACCTCGCGCAGCAGCCTGCGTCTGCTCGGCAGCGTGGGCGAGCCGATCAACCCGGAAGCCTGGGAATGGTATTTCCATGTGGTCGGTGACATGCGCTGCCCCATCGTCGATACCTGGTGGCAGACCGAAACCGGCTCGATCCTGATCACCCCGCTGCCCGGCGCCACCGACCTCAAACCGGGCTCGGCCACCCGCCCCTTCTTTGGCGTGCAGCCGGTGCTGCTGGATGAGCAGGGCAAGGAAATCGACGGCCCCGGCAGCGGCGTACTGGCGATCAAGGCCAGCTGGCCGAGCCAGATCCGCAGCGTCTATGGCGATCACCAGCGCATGATCGACACCTACTTCAAGCCCTACCCCGGCTACTACTTCACCGGCGACGGCGCACGCCGCGACGAGGACGGCTACTACTGGATCACCGGCCGCGTCGACGACGTGATCAACGTATCCGGGCACCGCATCGGCACTGCCGAAGTGGAGAGCGCGCTGGTGTTGCACGATGCCGTGGCCGAAGCCGCCGTGGTCGGCTATCCGCATGATGTGAAGGGCCAGGGCATCTACGCCTACGTCACCCTGATGAATGATCAGGAGCCCTCCGACGAGCTGAAGAAGGATTTGCTCAGCCTGGTCGGCAAGGAGATCGGCAGCTTCGCCAAGCCGGAGCTGATCCAGTGGGCGCCCGGCCTGCCCAAGACCCGCTCGGGCAAGATCATGCGGCGTATCCTGCGCAAGATCGCCTGCAACGAACTGGAAAACATGGGCGACACCTCGACCCTGGCCGACCCCAGCGTGGTCGACAGCCTGATCGATCAGCGCCTCAACCGCTGAGCCTCGCGCCCGGCCTGAAAGGGCCGGGCGCATCTTGTCTTGTGCCTGCCAAGCGCCGACACTGCGCGCCATGGAAAGCCTACGTCGTCAGATCGAAAAACAGGTGCACAGCCTCACCGGCGCCTCGCTGGGCGTGCTCGACCTCGACCAGCCGCGCGGGGATGCTGGCCTGTTCGGCCCCGAGTCGATGGTCTGGGAAGTCCACGCCGACTTCAGCGCGATGATGGTCGGCGGCATCTCCGCCCTGCTCCTGCAGATGCTTCACCCACTGGCACTGGCCGGGGTGTGGGATCACTCTACCTTTCGCCAGGACATGCTCGGCCGCCTGCGCCGCACCAGCCTGTTCATCGCCGGCACCACCTATGGCGGCCTGCACGATGCCGAACAGTTGCTCGACAAGGTGCGCCGCATCCACCTGCAGGTGGTCGGTCATGCGCCGGATGGCCGTCCTTACGCCGCCAGCGATCCCGAACTGCTGACCTGGGTGCATGTCTCCGAGGTCAGCCAGTTCCTCGCCGGCTACCTGCGCTACGTCGACCCGCAGTTGCCGCAGGCCGAACAGGATCGCTACTACCGCGAAGTGGCGCTGATCGCCGAGCGCCTCGGCGCGCAGGACGTGCCCAAATCGGCGCAGGCCATCGCCGATTATCTGCAACGCATGCGCCCGCAGCTGCTCTGCGATGCGCGCACGCGCGAAGTGGTGCGCCTGCTGTACGACGCGCCGATGCCCAGCCTGCTCGCCAAGCCCTTCGGCGGCCTGATGATGCAGGCCGGTGTCGACCTGCTGCCGGACTGGGCCAGCGACCTGCTCGGCGAACACCAGGCCGCCTGGCGCCGCCCGCTGATCCGCGCCAGCGTGCAGCGTACCGCCAACCTGCTGCGCTGGGCCGTACGCAACAGCGCCGCGCAGCGCGCCCGTCGCCGTCTGTTGCCTGACTCATAAGGCGAGCGCTCCCTCGGGCAGCGGCTTTTCTTGATAAACTGCCACTCTTTCCTACCCCGAGATGCCGCGCATGCCCGCTCTTGATCAGGCGCTGCGCGCCGCCCTCGACGCCCGTGAAAACCTCTTCAGTGAGCTGCACACGCAAGGCACCGACTGCTATCGCCTGTTCCATGGCACGCAGGAAGGTGCGCCCGGCCTGACCGTCGATCGCTACGGCCCGCAACTGCTGGTGCAGAGTTTTCATCAACCGCTGGAAGCCAACGATCTGCACAGCATCGTCGGCAGTGTCGAAGCCTGTCTCGGGCAGCCGCTGCTGTTGGTTTACAACGACCGCTCCAAGGGCAATTCGCGGATTGATCGCGACCCGGCACTGTTCCTGGCCGACGATGCAGCACTGGAGGATATGGTCGGCCGCGAATGGGGGCTGAATTACCGCGTACGTGGTCGTCATGCCGGACAGGACCCGCTGCTATTTCTCGACCTGCGCAATGCACGCGGCTGGGTCAAGGCCAACAGCGCAGGCAAATCCGTACTCAACCTGTTCGCCTATACCTGCGGTGTTGGCCTGTGCGCGGCGGCGGGCGGTGCCCGTGAAGTGGTCAACCTGGACTTCGCCGAAGGCAACCTGGCAGTCGGCCGCGAGAACGCCGCGCTCAATCCCGGGCTGCCGACCATGCAGTTCATCCAGAGCGACTACTTCCCAGCCATCCGCCAACTTCGCCGACTTCAGCCTGACCCCCAGCTTCGCCACTGCCGTTCAGCAAATGAACGGGCGCATCGGTGTACTCGACAACCAGAAGCCGCAAGCCGCCAGCGTCGATATCCAGGGCAAGGTCGACCGCTACGCGCCGATGAGCATCAAGGGCAAGCTGACGCCATTCGATCCGCTCAACAGCCTGGATATCGCCACCAGCTTCAAGAATGTCGAGCTGACCACCATCACCCCCTACTCCGGCAAGTTCGCCGGTTATCGCATCCGCAAGGGCCGCCTCAACCTCGACCTGCACTACCGCATCGAGAAGGGCCAGCTCAATGCCGAGAACAAGGTGCTGGTGGAGAACCTGCAACTGGGCGAGCGCGTCGACAGCCCCGACGCCGTGGACCTGCCGATTCGCCTGGCAGTCGCCCTGCTCAAGGACACCCAGGGGCGCATCGCCATCGAGTTGCCGGTACAGGGTGATCTGAACAATCCGCAGTTCAGCGTCATGCCCATCGTCTGGCAGACCTTGCGCAATCTGGTGTTGCGCGCGGCCCAGGCGCCGTTCAAGTTCATCGCCGGGTTGGTCGGTGGCAGCAACGTCGACCTCAGCACCGTGCCCTTCGTCGCTGGCTCTGCGGAGCTGCAGGGCGACGCGCGCCAGGCCCTGGACACACTGGCCAAAGCGCTCGAAGAGCGCCCGAATCTGCGTCTGGAGGTAGAAGGCCAGGCCGCGCAGAGTGCCGACGGCCCGCTGCTGGCCGAGCAGCGCCTGCAGCGCGAATTTCGCGAAACCTGGTACAAGGTGTTGCAGCGCCGTGGTGACAGGGTACCGGCCAGTCCCGATGAGCTGACGGTCGCCGAGGACGAACAGGCCGCGCTGCTTGAAGGCATCTATCGCGCCCGCCTCAAGCAGCAACCGCCAGCCGAGTGGGCCGAACTGGACAAAGAGCAACGCCAGCAGAACATGCGCAAGGCGGTGCTGGACTCCTGGGCGCAAAGCAAGCTGCTGCTGCGCCAACTGGCTCAGCAACGCGCTGCAACGATCAAGGATTATCTGGTTGAACAAGGCGGGTTGTACGATGAACGTGTCTACCTGATCGATGCCAACCTGGGTGAACCCGAAGCCGACGGCCGCGTGCTCACCACCCTGCACCTGGACAGCCAATGATCATGCGCAGCTTATCTATCATCACGCTCACAAGCCTGGTTGCCAGCCTGCTCAGCATCAGCGCGCAGGCCGACACGCTACGCTGCGGCAGCGCTCTGGTCAGCCTTGGCGACCGTCCGTTCGAGGTCGAGCGCAAATGTGGCGCGCCGGTGCACCGTGACCCGGTCGGCTACACCCTGGGCTCCTATGACCGCCGCGAGTACATGATCGAGGAATGGGTATACGGCCCGAGCAATGGCATGCTCAGCATCCTGCGCTTCGAGGGTAACCGTCTGACCGCCATCGAACGTCGTCGCGAACGCTGAACAGGAGGTTCTCATGCGCAAACTCAACTGTCTGCTCACCCTGCTCTGCCTGCCCCTGATGGCCGAGGCGTCCTCCACCTATCGCTGCGGTAGCGCCCTGGTCAGCAAGACAGCGCCCACCGCAGAAGTGCTGAACAAATGTGGCGAGCCGTCCAGCCGCGATTTTCTCGGTTACAAGGAAGTGGTCGATAGCTACGGTTTTCGCAACGAGGTGAGTGTCGAGGAATGGGTCTACGGCCCGAAAAGCGGCATGTACCACTTTCTACGCTTCGAGGGCGGCCGCCTGACCGAAGTCCGCAGCAAGCGCGGCAGTTGATGCTGCGTAGCATGCAAAGCACTCGGAGCGACACGCGCATCGTGCGCCCTGCATAAAAATCAAGGCCCCACCGGTCACACCGGCGGGGCCTTCACGCATCCATGCCTGTCGCTATCCGTGCTGATCAGGCGTCCTGCCTGTAGCCATCCGTGCTGAAAATACATCCGTTTCTGAAGCTGTCCGTACCTGTGGGCATCCTTACCCGGCAATCCGTGCTCAGAGCTTGTCGCTGAAATCGCGCAGCTCTTGCTGGGCCTTTTCCTTGGTCCAGCCGTAACGTTCCTGCAGCTTGCCGGCCAGGTATTCGCTGTGGCCCTCGGCGACGTCCAGGTCGTCATCGGTCAGGTTGCCCCAACGCTCCTTCATGCGACCGCTGAGCTGCTTCCATTTGCCTTTGATGATGTCGCTATTCATGGTCATTCTCCCAGTGACAGAAGGTGGGGCCGGTCGCTAGCCCGGCCGGCTCGGCTATCAGTCAGCAGTTTTCAGGGCATCGGCGGACACGTCACGCACACCCTCGATTTCCTTGGTCTTGGCGATAGCCAGATCACGCTCGGCGTCGGTAGCGACCACGCCGGACAGGGAAACCACGCCCTGGTTGGTCTCGACCTTGATGTCCAGCGCGCTGAGGTTCGAGTCAGCAACGAAGGTGGATTTCACTTTGCTGGTGATCCAGGTGTCGGATACCGCCTGCTCGGCTTTATCCACAGTGTCATTGGCCGCCAGCATGGTCGGCTCTGCGGCGAAGGCTGCCGAGGCCAGCGACATGCTCAGCACGGCAGCGGTCAGGGTGGTAGCGGCAAAACGGTTGATTGGCTGTTTCATGATTCGACTCCTGTACATTCCAGACAATCTGCAAACCAACTCCTGGTTGCAGGTTCACCAGTACTATTGCAGGGCCTGTGCCAGGTTTTTAAATTAAATTAAATCCTTTAAAAACAAGCACTTAAATAAAATCGCCATTATGCTTTTGATTGCATTTCGCCGAGTCGCAAAAAAACTCTCGGGCAATTTGCATGATCCAATAAACGAGTAAACGCATGCATGTATCGCAGTCGCATCCTCAGGTCGGCAATGACGAACCCTGACGATCACGCACAAAAAAGGGCTCCCGCAGGAGCCCTCTCGTTCGAACAGGCGAACCGTGCTTAGACGCCAGAGGCCTCGGCAGCAGCTACGTCCTTGATCGACAGTTTGATACGGCCGCGGTTGTCCACGTCCAGTACCAGTACCTTCACTTCCTGGCCTTCCTGCAGCACGTCGGTGACCTTCTCTACGCGCTGATCACTGAGCATGGAGATGTGCACCAGACCGTCCTTGCCCGGCAGGATGTTGACGAAGGCACCGAAGTCGACGATGCGCTCGACCTTGCCGACGTAGATCTTGCCGATCTCGGCTTCGGCAGTGATGGCCAGCACGCGCTGCTTGGCAGCCTCGGCCGCGTCCTTGGTTTCGCCGAAGATCTTGATCGAGCCGTCGTCTTCGATATCGATCGAAGCCTTGGTCTCTTCGCAGATGGCGCGGATGGTGGCACCACCCTTGCCGATGACGTCGCGGATCTTGTCCTGGTCGATCTTCATCGCAATCATGGTTGGCGCGTTAGCCGACAGCTCGCTGCGCGATTGGGCGATGACCTGGTTCATCTGACCAAGGATGTTCAGACGAGCTTCCAGCGCCTGCTCCAGCGCCTGCTCCATGATCTCTTCGGTGATGCCCTGGATCTTGATGTCCATCTGCAGCGCGGTAACACCCTTGGCGGTACCGGCTACTTTGAAGTCCATGTCGCCCAGGTGATCTTCGTCACCGAGGATGTCGGTCAGCACGGCGAATTTCTCACCTTCGAGCACCAGACCCATGGCGATACCGGCAACCGGTGCCTTCATCGGCACACCGGCGTCCATCAGCGCCAGGGAGGCGCCGCACACCGAAGCCATGGAGGAAGAACCGTTGGACTCGGTGATTTCCGACACTACGCGGATGGTGTACGGGAACTCGTCGGCGCTCGGCAGCATGGCGGCAACGCCACGACGGGCGAGACGGCCGTGGCCGATTTCGCGGCGGCCAGTGGCGCCCATGCGACCACACTCACCCACCGAGTACGGCGGGAAGTTGTAGTGCAGCATGAAGGGGTCTTTCTTCTCGCCTTCGAGGGTGTCCAGCAGCTGTGCGTCGCGTGCGGTACCGAGGGTCGCCACGACCAGCGCCTGGGTTTCGCCACGGGTGAACAGCGCCGAACCGTGAGTCTTGTCCAGAACGCCGACTTCGATGTTCAGGCCACGCACGGTACGGTTGTCACGACCATCGATACGCGGCTTGCCGTTGACGATGTTCTCGCGCACGGTGCGGTATTCGATCTCGCCGAAGGCTTCCTTGACTTCACCGGCAGTAGGCTGACCTTCTTCGCCGGAGAACTTGGCCACGACCTGATCACGCAGTTCGCCCAGACGCGCATAACGGTCCTGCTTGACGGTGATGGTGTAGGCCTGGGAAATCGCCTCGCCGAACTCGCTACGGATGGCATTCAGCAGTGCGGTGTTTTCCGGCTTCGGCTGCCAGTCCCAAGTCGGCTTGCCGGCTTCGGCGGCCAACTCGGCAACGGCCTGGATGACCACCTGGAATTCTTCATGGGCAAACAGTACGGCGCCCAGCATCTGGTCTTCGGTCAGCTCTTTGGCTTCCGACTCGACCATCAGCACAGCGTCCTTGGTACCGGCCACGACCATGTCCAGGCTGGAAGCCTTGAGCTGCTCGTAGTTCGGGTTCAGCAGGTAGCCGGTTTCCGGATGGAAAGCCACGCGCGCGGCGCCGATCGGACCGTTGAACGGGATACCGGAGATGGCCAGGGCAGCCGAGGTGCCGATCATCGCAGCGATGTCCGGATCGGTCTTCTTGCTGGTGGAAACCACGGTGCAGATGACCTGCACTTCGTTCTGGAAGCCTTCCGGGAACAGCGGACGGATCGGACGGTCGATCAGGCGCGAGGTCAGGGTTTCCTTCTCGGAAGGACGCGCTTCACGCTTGAAGAAACCGCCAGGGATCTTGCCGGCTGCGTAGGTCTTTTCCTGATAGTGAACGGAGAGCGGGAAGAAGCCCTTGCTCGGGTCAGCGCTCTTGGCGCCTACCACGGTGACCAGCACGCTGACGTCGTCATCGACGGTGACCAGCACGGCGCCGGAGGCCTGACGGGCGATACGGCCAGTCTCGAGGGTAACGGTCGACTGACCGAACTGGAATTTCTTGATTACCGGGTTCACGGTGTTTTCCTTCTCTTTGTTGCCTTGGGGGAAATTGGAAAGAGGCGCGGGAGTCGGACCCGGAGCATCCCTCGAAAAGCCAAAAGCTGGAAGCCCAGCGCCACGAGGTGAGGATCACTCCCCACTCGCGACGCCGAACTCCCAGCTTCCAACTTGTGCAGCTCGCGTCTATTAACGACGCAGGCCCAGGCGACCGATCAGGGCGCTGTAACGACTGGAGTCTTTACCCTTCAGGTAGTCCAGCAGCTTGCGGCGCTGGTTAACCATACGGATCAGACCACGACGGCTGTGGTGATCCTTACCGTTGGCCTTGAAGTGACCTTGCAGCTTGTTGATGTTGGCGGTCAGCAGGGCAACCTGCACTTCCGGGCTACCGGTATCGCCTTCAGCTTGCTTGTAGTCGTTAACGATCTGGGCTTTTTCTTCAACGCTGAGTGCCATGTTGGCTTCCTCTCATCTGGAAACTGCCGAAGCAGTTTCAATAGGCCGGGAATCGCTTCCCGTGTTTTAAAAAGAGGTATGACCGTGCCTACTAACAGCCACCCTCGCAGCACCTGATGACGACGTCGTCAGCATCAGGCTTTCAGCCATCTCGGCCGAACCGTTCGGTGCTACGCACCGGTATAAATCAATCGACGCGGGGCGATACGCCCATCGTCACTCACTTCACCGATGCCGATGAAGCGACCATTGTGATCCTGCACCCGCACCATACCGAACTTCGGTGCTTCCGGCGCTCGCACCGGCTGCCCTTGCAACCAGTAAAACGCGCTGTGCTCGGAGAACTGCAGCAGCGGCCAGTCCTGCAGACCGCTATCGGCCGGTAGCAGGAAGCGATCCAGCGCCTCGTTACCACCTTCGGCGTGTGCAGCCTCCAGTTCTTCCAGCGTCACGGTACGCGTCAGGTCGAACGGGCCGGCCTTGGTACGACGCAACTTGGCGACATGTGCACCGCAGCCGAGCAACTGGCCGAGGTCCTCGACCAGCGTACGAATATAGGTGCCTTTGCTGCAATCAACCGCCAGACGGGCCTGCTCGCCTTCGCAGGCCAGCAGTTCCAGGCGCGCAATAGTAACAGAACGCGCTTCGCGCTCCACTACTTCACCCGCACGAGCCAGCTTGTAGAGTGGCTGACCGTCCTTCTTCAAGGCCGAGTACATCGGCGGTATCTGTTTGATTTCACCGCGAAAACGCGGCAACAGCGCCTCAATCTCGGCGCGACCGACGGTCACCGGGCGCCGTTCGATAACATCGCCTTCGGCATCACCAGTGGTGGTGGTGACACCCAACTGAGCGACGGTCTCGTAGCCCTTGTCAGCGTCGAGCAGATACTGAGAAAACTTGGTCGCCTCACCGAAACACAGCGGCAGTACACCGGTGGCCAACGGGTCGAGGCTACCGGTGTGACCGGCCTTCTCGGCATTGAGCAGCCAACGCACCTTTTGCAGCGCGGCGTTGGAGGTGAAACCGTGCGGCTTGTCGAGCAGGATGATGCCGTCGACCTTGCGGCGAATACGTTTGACCTGCGCCACGCCTTACTCCTTGGAACCCGCGGTGTCGTCGTGCAGACGATCTTCCGCCACGGCACGCTCGATCAGTGCCGACAGGTGAGCACCGCGCTGGACGCTCTCGTCGTAGTGGAAGTGCAGCTGTGGCACGCTGCGCAGCTTCATCGCCTTGCCCAGCTGCATGCGCAGGAAACCGGCCGCGTCGTTGAGTACCTTGAGGCTCTCTTTGATCGCCTCGGCATCATCCTGCCCCATGACGGTGATGAAGACCTTGGCGTGACCGATATCACGACTGACGTCGACTGCGGTGATGGTCACCAGCCCCAGACGCGGATCCTTGACCTCACGCCGAATAAGCTGGGCCAGTTCGCGTTGCATCTGGTCGCCGATACGCTGGGTACGGCTGTAATCTTTGGCCATTTTCTCGTTACCTTTACTTCCTCCGCTGCCTGTTCGCCAGCGGACTCAAAAGCGGCAAACGCCCGGCCGCGCGAATGCGGGGCCGGGCGTTGCGTGTTGCGACTCGCGATTACAGGCTGCGAGCCACCTGGACTTTCTCGAACACTTCGATCTTGTCGCCGACCTTGACGTCGTTGTAGCTCTTCACGCCGATACCGCACTCCATGCCGTTGCGCACTTCGGCAACGTCGTCCTTGAAGCGACGCAGCGATTCCAGCTCGCCTTCGAAGATCACCACGTCCTCGCGCAGTACGCGGATCGGACGGTTGCGGTAGACGGTGCCCTCGATGACCATGCAGCCAGCGACAGCGCCGAACTTCGGCGAACGGAACACATCACGCACTTCGGCGGTACCCAGGATGTTCTCGCGAACATCGCTGCCGAGCATACCGGTGAGCGCCTTCTTGACGTCTTCGATGATGTCGTAGATGACGTTGTAGTAGCGCATGTCCAGGCCTTCGGCCTCGACGATCTTGCGCGCACCAGCGTCAGCACGGACGTTGAAGCCGAACAGCACGGCATTGGAAGCCAGCGCCAGGTTGGCATCGGACTCGGTGATACCACCGACGCCGCCACCGACCACACGCACTTGCACTTCGTCGTTGCCCAGGGTGCTGAGCGAGCCTTGCAGGGCTTCCAGAGAACCACGAACGTCGGCCTTGAGGACGATGTTGAGGGTCTTCTTCTCTTCCTGGCCCATGTTCTCGAAGATGTTTTCCAGCTTGCCGGCGTGGGCGCGAGCCAGTTTGACCTCGCGGAACTTGCCCTGACGGAACAGCGCAACTTCGCGGGCCTTCTTCTCGTCGGCCACGACCATCATCTCGTCACCGGCATCCGGCGTACCGTCCAGGCCGAGAATCTCGACCGGAATGGACGGACCGGCTTCCTTGATCGACTTGCCGTTCTCGTCGAGCATGGCACGCACGCGGCCGTAGTTGACGCCAACCAGCACCATGTCGCCCTGACGCAGGGTACCGTCCTGAACCAGCACGGTGGCCACCGGGCCACGGCCCTTGTCCAGACGCGATTCGACCACCACACCACGACCCGGGGCCGACGGCGTGGCTTTCAGCTCGAGGACTTCAGCCTGCAGCAGTACGGCTTCGAGCAACTCGTCGATACCGGTACCCATCTTCGCCGAGACATGTACGTAAGGTGCATCGCCGCCCCACTCTTCCGGGATCACGTCAAGCGCGGCCAGGCCGTTCTTGATGTTGTCCGGATTGGCATCGGGCTTGTCGATCTTGTTCACCGCGACCACGATCGGCACGCCGGCTGCTTTCGCATGCTGTACGGCTTCCTGGGTCTGCGGCATCACGCCGTCGTCAGCGGCGACGACCAGAATGACGATATCGGTAGCCTTGGCACCACGAGCACGCATCTGGGTGAACGCAGCGTGACCGGGGGTATCGAGGAAGGTGACCATGCCGCGCTCGGTTTCGACGTGGTAGGCACCGATGTGCTGGGTGATACCACCGGCTTCACCGGAAGCCACCTTGGCACGACGGATATAGTCGAGCAGCGAAGTCTTACCATGGTCGACGTGGCCCATCACGGTCACGACCGGTGCACGATGGAAGGTTTCACCCTCGAACTTCAGGGATTCGGCCAGTTGTTCTTCCAGGGCGTTGTCGCTGACCAGCTTGACCTTGTGACCGAACTCTTCGGCGACCAGTTGAGCGGTTTCCTGATCCAGCACCTGGTTGATGGTCACCGGGGTGCCCATCTTGAACATGAACTTGACGATCTCCGCACCCTTGATGGCCATTTGCTGGGCCAGATCGGAAACGGTGATGGTCTCGCCAATCGATACGTCACGCACGATAGGACCAGTCGGGCTCTGGAAGCCGTGCTGGTTGCGCTTCTTCATCTTGGCCTTGCCACGACCACCACGACGGAAGCCGTCGCTCTCTTCGTCAACACTACGCGGCGCGACACGCGGCGCCGGCGCCTTTTCCTTGAGGGTCGGGCGGTGCTGTGCGTGCTTGCGCTCACGGCGCTCGTCTTCGTCACTGCGCGCCTTCTCGGGGCGACGCACTTCCTCTTTCTTGCGCTCGGCGTCGACGACCGGAGCGGCAACAACCGGCTCGCTGACCGGAGCTGGCGCAGCAGCAGGTGCGGACGCTGGGCTGGTCGCCGTGGCTGCCTGACGCTTGGCTTCTTCTTCGGCCTTGCGCTTGGCTTCTTCCTCGGCTTTCAGGCGCTCGGCTTCGGCAGCAGCCTGCTGAGCTTCCAGCTCACGCTGCTTCTCGGCTTCGAGCTCTTCCGGGCTGCGCTTGACGAAGGTCTTCTTCTTGCGCACTTCCACGCTGATGGTCTTGCTGCCAGCAACACGCAGGGTGCTGGTGGTCTTGCGCTGCAAGGTAATCTTGCGCGGCTCTTCGACCTTGTCGCCGTGACTGCTCTTGAGATGGGCCAGCAAGGCCTGCTTCTCACTATCGGTCACTACCTGTTCGGCACTTTCATGGGACAGGCCGGCTTCACGCATCTGCTGCAGCAGGCGCTCAACCGGGGTGTCGACCACTTTGGCCAGTTCTTTTACCGTGACTTGCGTCATGCATCTTTCTCCTCAGGCCGCAACCGCTTATTCGAACCAGTGGGCTCGAGCGGCCATGATCAGCTTGCCGGCACGTTCTTCGTCGATGCCGTCGATGTCGAGCAGGTCGTCGATCGACTGCTCGGCCAGGTCTTCACGGGTAATCACGCCGCGCAGCGCGAGCTCGAGAGCCAGCGCCTTGTCCATGCCTTCCAGTTCCAGCAGATCATCTGCCGGATGGGCATCGGCCAACTTCTCCTCGTTGGCGATCGCCTTGGTCAGCAGACGATCCTTAGCCCGTGCACGTAGCTCATTGACGATCTCCTCGTCGAAGCCGTCGATACTGAGCATTTCTTCCATGGGTACGTAGGCAATCTCTTCGAGACTGGTGAAACCCTCTTCGACCAGGACTTGAGCCAGTTCTTCGTCGACTTCCAGCTCGTCGATGAAGGACTGCATGATGTCGCCGGTTTCTGCCTGTTGCTTGGCCTGAATGTCCGCTTCGGTCATCACGTTCAGGGTCCAGCCGGTCAACTGACTGGCAAGACGCACGTTCTGACCGCCACGACCAATGGCCTGGGCCAGGTTGTCTTCGCCAACGGCGATGTCCATGGCATGGGCATCTTCATCGACGATGATCGCAGCCACTTCAGCCGGCGACATGGCATTGATGACGAACTGCGCGGGGTTGTCGTCCCACAGCACGATATCGACGCGCTCACCGCCCAGCTCGCCGGAAACGGCCTGGACGCGCGAACCACGCATACCGATGCAGGCACCCTGCGGGTCGATACGCTTGTCCTTGGAGCGTACGGCGATCTTGGCGCGCGAACCCGGATCACGGGAGGCAGCCTTGACGTCGATCAGCCCTTCGGCGATTTCCGGTACTTCGATGCGGAACAGCTCGATCAGCATTTCCGGAGCGGTACGCGACAGGATCAGTTGCGGGCCGCGGTTCTCGGTACGAATTTCCTTGAGCAGGGCACGCAGACGCACACCCACGCGGAAAGTCTCGCGCGGAATGATGTCTTCACGGGCCAGCAGTGCCTCGGCGTTGTTGCCCAGGTCTACGATGACGTTGTCGCGGGTGACCTTCTTCACGGTGCCAGAGATGATCTCACCCAGGCGCTCGCGGTAGGCGTCTACCACCTGAGCACGCTCGGCCTCGCGCACTTTCTGCACGATGACCTGCTTGGCGGTTTGCGCGGCGATGCGACCGAACTCGATGGAATCGATCTTCTCTTCGAGCACGTCACCGATCTTGGCGTTGGCCTCAACGGCCTGCGGCATGTCCTCGGTCACCTGGTAGGCCGGATCCTCGAACTCGGACTCATCGACCACGGTCCAGCGGCGGAAAGTTTCGTAGCTACCGTTCTGACGGTTGATCGACACACGCAGGTCGACTTCGTCCTCGAAACGTTTCTTGGTGGCGGTCGCCAGAGCCAGCTCCAGCGCCTCGAAAATCACGCCGGCCGGTACACCCTTTTCATTGGATACCGACTCAACAACCAGCAGTACTTCTTTGCTCATCGTACGCCTCGCCTTTCGCAATCCATTGGTTCTGCGCAGTCCGCTTCACGTTCACGCCATTGGCGCTATCTTCGTGAGCTGCCGCGCTACCTTCGCGCCATCTGTGTCGCTTGCGCTGCGCCGACAATCGACAGTCCAGCAGCGCCACAGAATCCGCATCTCAATCAAATCGGGGGATGATATTGGCCTTGTCGATCAGGTCGATCGGCAACAGATACTCGTGGTCATCCACCTGAACTACCACGTCCTGCTCCTCCACACCGCGAAGGAGGCCCTGGAAGTTACGACGCCCGTCGAAAGGCGAACGCAGCTTGATCTTCACCTGCTCACCGGCATGCGTCGCAAACTGTTCGAGGGTGAACAACGGACGATCCATGCCAGGAGAAGAAACTTCCAGTGTGTACTCCGAGGTAATCGGATCCTCGACATCGAGTACACCACTGAGCTGACGGCTGACGATTTCACAATCGTCGATCAGGATGCCATCGGCTTTATCGATATAGACACGCAGCAGCGAATGACGCCCCTGCGACAGGAACTCGATGCCCCAACATTGGTAACCGAGCGCCTCGATTACTGGGGCCAACAAGGCCTGCAACTGTTCTAGCTTGCTCGACACTTAACGGCCCTCGTGCATGCTGTGCAAATAAAAAATGGGCGAAACGCCCATCCCTTCAATCCGCCGTAAATACCAACGGACACTGTCTTTCAGCTAACAAAAAGCCCCTGAAAAGGGGCCTGCTGAAACTGGTTGCGGGGGCAGGATTTGAACCTACGACCTTCGGGTTATGAGCCCGACGAGCTACCAGACTGCTCCACCCCGCGTCAAAGCTGGGCCGGAATTATACGGCCACCCCCTGGCGAGGGTCAACCAAACACTCCAGCAACAAGAAAGCCCGCGAACTGCGGGCTTTCTTGAGTATGGTACCGAGGAGGGGACTCGAACCCCTACAGCCTATGGCCACTACCACCTCAAGGTAGCGTGTCTACCAATTCCACCACCTCGGCAAAACTGTTACTGCCCTGGAGCCTCCGGCACATCCGAAGCATCGGATGCTGGAGCTTGCTCTTCGAGCACCGGCACATCTTCGACAGCCGGTTTTTGTTGAACTTCCAGAACCGCTGGATCTGGCAGACCAACTTGAGTCAGTGCATCAGCTTTTTCTTTAGCAAAGAACGCTAAACCCAAGCTGGTAATGAAAAAAGCCGCGGCGAGTATACCAGTAAACTTACTCAGAAAGGTAGAGGAACCTTGGCTTCCGAATACAGTTGCCGAAGCACCCGAACCGAACGACGCACCTGCGTCAGCGCCTTTACCCTGCTGCAACAGCACCAGCACCACAATACCGATCGCACCCAGCAGGTGCAGAACAACAATGACTGTTTCCAGCATTCTTCAGTTTCCTGCAGCGCGACAGATCGCACCGAATTCATCCGCATTCAGAGAGGCGCCACCTACGAGCCCCCCATCGATATCCCGCTTGCCGAACAACTCGGCAGCACTGGCGGCCTTCACACTGCCACCATAAAGAATTCTCAACCCACTCGCGACACCAGCATCGAGCAGCGCAACTTGCGCACGGATCGCTGCGTGCACTTCCTGAGCCTGCTCGGGCGTAGCGGTCAACCCGGTACCAATGGCCCATACAGGCTCATAGGCCACTACGGCGTTTTTCAGCGCATCGACACCCAGCGCGTCGATCACTGCGGCCAACTGGCCACCCACCACACCCAGCGTTGTATTCGCTTCACGCTGCTCGCGGGTTTCACCCACACAGAGCATGGGAGTCAAACCTGCAGCCTGTACCGCTGCAAACTTGCGCACGACCACTTCGTCACTCTCACCCAGAATCAGGCGACGCTCCGAGTGACCAACCAGCACCAGCTCACAACCGCCGTCGACCAACTGACTAACCGCCAGCTCACCAGTCAAGGCGCCCTGCTCTACTTGTGCCGCACAATCCTGAGCCCCAACCTTCACTGCTTTACCCTTCAGGCCTTCGACGACCTGAGCGATATGCAGACTGGAGGGAAACACCGCAACATCGACATCAGAAGGCAGCACCTGCTGACGTACACCTTCGATCAGCTCTGCGACGCTTGCGCGGGTACCGTGCATTTTCCAGTTACCAGCGACCAAGGGGCGACGCATGTTTTACCTCGTCGATCAAAGAGGGCGCAGATGTTACCCAAGAGCACCCTCGGTAGCAAGCGCAATCAAGCACAGACTTCGGCAACAATCTTAGCCAATTCATCGGCATAGCCGCGAACCGAGCTTTCCTCGTCACCTTCGACCATCACTCGCACCAGCGGCTCGGTGCCGGACTTGCGCAGCAGCACTCGACCGCGCCCCGCCATGCTCTCGGTCACCCGCGCGCAGGCTTCCTTCACCGAAGGATGCTCGAGCGGATCGACAGCACCGGAGAACCGCACATTGACCAGCACCTGCGGACACTTCTTCAGATCGCTGCGCGCATCAACCAGGCTCTGACCGCGGCGCTTGAGCGCCATCAACACTTGCAGGGCCGCAATAATCGCATCACCAGTCGTGGTGTGCTGGAAGCACACCAGGTGCCCGGAATTCTCGCCACCGAGCTGCCAGTTGCGCGCCAGCAATTCAGCGATCACATAACGATCACCGACATTGGCGCGAATGAATGGGATGTTGAGATCGGCCAGAGCCAGTTCCAGCCCGAGATTGCTCATCAGCGTGCCTACCACACCACCACGCAGCCGCCCACGCTCCTGCAGATCACGCGCAATGATGAACAGCAGTTCATCACCATCGACCACCGCACCATATTGGTCGACCATCAGCACACGATCAGCATCGCCATCGAAGGCGATACCCAGATCGGCCTGCTGCGCGACCACTTCAGCCTGCAGCGCAGCAATGTGCGTGGAACCGCAAGCATCATTGATATTGAGACCGTCGGGCTGCGCCGAAATGACCCGAACCTCCGCACCCAGCTCGCGAAATACACTCGGCGCGACCTTGTAGGCAGCGCCGTGGGCGCAATCGATGACGATCTTCAGGCCTTTGAAGCTGGTGCCGCTGGGCACACTGCCCTTGCAGAACTCGATGTAGCGACCGGAGGCGTCGTTGATCCGTGAGGCCTTGCCGATCCCGGCGGACTCCACCACGGTCATCGGCTGATCGAGCAACTCTTCGATCATCGCCTCGACATCGTCCGGAAGCTTGGTGCCTTCGCTGGAAAAGAACTTGATGCCGTTATCGTCATGCGGATTGTGCGAAGCACTGATGACGATACCGGCATCGGCCTGGAAAGTGCGCGTCAGATAGGCAATGGCCGGCGTCGGCATCGGCCCGAGCAGTTGCACGTCCGCACCCGCGGCAGCCAGCCCAGCCTCGAGGGCGGACTCGAACATGTAGCCAGAGATACGCGTGTCCTTACCGATCAGGATGCGGCACTTGCCCTGCTTGCGAAACGCCATGCCAGCCGCCCAACCGAGCTTGAGCATGAAATCCGGAGTAATAGGAAACTGGCCAACGCGACCACGAATGCCGTCGGTGCCGAAGTATTTTCTAGCCATAACGCTTTCCTTGTTATTGCGCCGCTTCAACCGCAGCGATCATGCGCACCACGTCCACCGTTTCGGCGACATCATGCACACGCAAAATATGTGCGCCCTTGGTCAAGGCCAGAGCAGCCAATGCCAGACTACCGTAGAGACGACCGCCAACCTCGTGACCGAGCACCTTGCCGATCATGCTCTTGCGTGAGACACCAACCAGCAAGGGCCGCCCCAACGTAGAGAGCTCACTCATGCGCTTGAACAGGGCGAGATTGTGCTCCAGGGTCTTGGCAAAACCAAAGCCCGGATCGAGCAGGATCCGCTCAGCGGGAATACCGGCTGTCGTGCAGACGGCCATGCGCTCGGCGAGAAAATCACGCACCTCAGCGACGATATCCGGATATTGCGGATCATCCTGCATGTTGCCGGGCTCGCCACGCATATGCATCAGACAGACCGGCAAACCAGTATCTGCCGCGGCATCCAGAGCACCATCACGTTGCAACGAACGTACATCATTGATCAGCCCCGCGCCCAGCCTTGCACTTTCGCGCATGACTGCGGGCGTCGAGGTATCCACGGAAATGATCACGTCGAGCTCACGGGCGATAGCTTCGACCACCGGCGCAACCCGCTCCAGCTCTTCGGTCGGAGAAACGGCCCGGGCGCCCGGGCGGGTGGACTCACCACCGATATCGATCAGCGTCGCACCTGCGGCGACCATCTGCTCGGCGTGACGCAACGCAGCATCGCGCGCCGTAAAGCGCCCACCGTCGGAGAAAGAATCAGGAGTTACATTGAGGATGCCCATCACCTGCGGACGGGACAAATCAAGAAGCCGGCTACCACAGGGTAGCCGGCTCGGGTGTTGCGCTTGAGACATATGAAACCTTAGTGCTCGGCCGCCGGCCCACCAATGGGCTTTTCAGAACGATCTGGCTCGTCGACCTTGGCCTGCGGAGCACCGGAGTCACCGCCACCATCCCAGCCGCGTGGCTCACGAGGCTCGCGGCCGTTCATGATGTCGTCGATCTGCTCGGCGTCGATGGTTTCGTACTTCATCAGCGCTTCGGCCATGGCATCGAGCTTGTCACGGTTCTCTACCAGCAGTTTCTTGGCCGTGGCGTAGCATTCATCGATGATGCGACGCACTTCCTCGTCGATAAGCTTGGCAGTCTCGCCGGAAACGTTGCTGGCCTGGCTGCCCATGCTGCGACCGAGGAAAACTTCACCCTCTTCTTCCGCATACATCAGCGGGCCCAGCTTCTCGGAAAGCCCCCACTTGGTGACCATGTTCTTGGCCAACTGGGTGGCGCGCATGATGTCGTTCGAGGCGCCCGTGGTGACGCCATCGAAGCCCAGGGTCATCTCTTCGGCGATACGACCACCGAACAGCGAGCAGATCTGGCTGATCAGCGCGCGCTTGCTGAGACTGTAACGATCTTCTTCCGGCAGGAACATGGTCACGCCCAGAGCACGACCACGCGGAATGATGGACACCTTGTAGACCGGATCATGCTCGGGCACCAGACGACCAACGATGGCGTGGCCCGCCTCGTGGAACGCGGTGTTGAGCTTCTCCTTGTCGGACATGACCATGGTCTTGCGCTCGGCGCCCATCATGATCTTGTCCTTGGCCAGCTCGAATTCCTTCATTTCCACCACGCGCTTGCCGGCGCGGGCGGCGAACAGCGAGGCCTCGTTGACCAGGTTGGCCAGGTCGGCGCCGGAGAAGCCCGGGGTGCCGCGGGCGATCACCGCCGGCTGCACGTCGTCGCTCATCGGCACCTTGCGCATGTGCACTTTCAGAATCTGCTCGCGACCACGAATATCCGGCAGACCAACGACCACCTGGCGGTCGAAGCGGCCAGGACGCAGCAGCGCAGGGTCGAGAACGTCCGGACGGTTAGTGGCAGCGATGACGATGATGCCGTCATTCATCTCGAAACCGTCCATCTCCACCAGCAACTGGTTGAGGGTCTGCTCACGCTCGTCGTGACCGCCGCCCATGCCGGCGCCACGATGGCGACCCACGGCGTCGATCTCGTCAATGAAGATGATGCACGGCGCGTGCTTCTTGGCCTGATCGAACATGTCGCGAACACGGCTGGCACCAACACCGACGAACATCTCAACGAAGTCGGAACCGGAAATGGTGAAGAACGGCACTTTCGCCTCACCAGCCACGGCTTTGGCGAGCAAGGTCTTGCCGGTACCCGGCGAGCCAACCATCAGTACGCCACGCGGTATGCGACCGCCCAGGCGCTGGAACTTGCCCGGATCGCGGAGGAATTCCACCAGTTCGCTGACTTCTTCCTTGGCCTCGTCGCAACCGGCGACATCGGCGAAGGTGGTCTTGACCTGATCTTCGGAGAGCAGACGCGCCTTGGACTTGCCGAAGCTCATCGGCCCGCCCTTGCCACCAGCACCGCCCTGCATCTGGCGCATGAAGAACATGAATACGGCGATGATCACCAGAATCGGGAAGCTGGCGACCAGCAACTGAGTCCAGATGCTCTGCTGCTCAGGCTGCTTGCCTTCGATGACCACGTTGTTGTCGATCAGGTCGCCAATCAGGCCGCCGTCCTGGATCGCCGGACGAATGGTCTTGAACCCCTCGCCATCGGTGCGCTTGCCGGTGATCACGTAACCATCGACGGTCACGCGCTCGACGCGCCCCTCCTTCACCTGCTCGATGAATTGCGAGTAGCTCAGGGTCTGCGGCTCGCTCGGACTGGAGAAGTTGTTCATCACGGTAACCAGCACCGCCGCAATGATCAGCCACAGGATCAGATTCTTTGCCATGTCGTTCAATTAGCTACCCTCTGAAGCAGGCCTCGTGGCGAAGCGGGCTTCCCATGACGACCAATGATATACCGACTAACTTACACCAAACGCCCGCGTCCCGCAGGCACCGTCTGTAACCCTTTATGAGGTTTCTGCGACTGAGACCGACAGGGCGGACACCAGTTTCAACTCACATCCCGCGAAAGCCGCGCGCCAACAGATATTGCTCACGGGAGCGATCGCGCGAGGACAGCGGCTTGCGCATCTGCACCTTGTCGAACGTCTCGCGCACCTGCTTGTGGTAGGCGTCGAAACCTTCACCCTGGAAAATCTTGATCAGAAAATCGCCACCTGGACGCAAGACACGCCCGGCCAGATCCAGCGCCAGCTCGCACAGATACATCGCACGTGCCTGATCGGCGGTTCTTACCCCACTCATATTGGGGGCCATATCGGAAATAACAAGATCCACCGGATTTTCGCCGATGGCCTCGAGAATCTGCGCGAAGACCGCGTCATCGGTGAAATCACCCTGAATGAAGGTGACATCGGGAATGCTGTCCATCTCCAGGATATCGGAGGCGATCAGACGCCCTTTGTCGCCGATCACTCGACTGGTGACCTGCGACCAGCCGCCTGGTGCGGCGCCGAGATCAACCACGGTCATCCCTGGGCGCAGGATGCGATCCTTCTCCTGGATTTCCAGCAACTTGTAGCTGGCGCGCGAACGATAGCCGTCCTTCTGCGCCATCTTCACGTAGGGATCATCGAAATGTTCTTTCAGCCAACGCTGGCTGGTCTTGGAACGTGCCACTTAAACCTCTGACTCAACGGGTCATGAATAACTGCGCGGGCTCGGGTAAGATAGGCGCCGTTTTCCAGACCGAATTAGGTACTAACGATTATGCCGCTCACTCAAGAGCAGAAGAAACAATTCAAATCTATCGGCCACCACCTGAAACCTGTATTGATCGTGGCTGACAATGGTTTGACCGAGGGCGTGCTGGCCGAACTGGACCGTGCCCTGAACGATCACGAACTGATCAAGGTACAGCTGCGCCTCACCGAACGCGAGGATCGCCAGGCCGCCATTGTAGCCCTGTGCGAGAGCGGACGCGCTGAACTGGTCCAGTCGATTGGCAAGGTCGCCCTGCTCTATCGCAAGAACCCCAAGCCGAATCGCAACCTGTCCAACGTTATTCGTTACCAGGGTTGAGGCGCATCCATCGCGATCACGGGCAGGCATGGCGTGCCCTGATCGCGAATGAATTCGCGTCTGAAAGCGTCGTTAGCGCCTGACTGGCGCCCCAGGCACAGGCTGCAGCACCAGCAACAGCCCACAAAATGCCATCACCAGATAGCTGAAGCGCAGCCAATACTCGACCTCGGGCCAGTAGCGCAACACAGCGAAGTAGCTCAGGGCCATGGCCGCAACGGTCAGCAGTAGTTGCCCACGCATATCCCGCAGCAGACTCGACAGACCTTCACTGCGCAGCAAGGCAAAAGCCTGCAGCGCAACGCACACCGCTGTCAGACCGACCAGTAGCGGCACCAGCCGCGTGGCTATCTCCTGCACCAGCAGAGGCGCCAGACCGCTTTGGCCGATGGCCGGCAGAATGACGAACTGCAACAACCACAAGCCGCCCACCCAGAGGGTCTGGGCCAGCTGCCAACTGACGGCAGCCGCCCGAGACGGTTGTTGCGGTTTAGATATGACGGACTTCGACAATCTCGTACTCGATCAAGCCACTAGGGGTCTGTACCGCGACTACATCGCCCTCGCTCTTGCCGATCAGAGCACGGGCAATGGGTGAACCGACGGAGATCTTGCCCTGCTTGATGTCGGCTTCGTCCTCGCCAACGATCTGGTAGGTCACGCTTTCGTCAGTCTCGACGTTGGCAATCTCCACCGTGGTGCCGAAGATCACCTTGCCGGTGTGCTCGATGGTGGTGACATCGATGATCACCGCGTTCTGCAGACGACCTTCGATATCACGCACACGCGCTTCGACCATGCCCTGCTGCTCACGCGCGGCGTGGTACTCGGCGTTTTCCTTGAGATCACCCAGCTCGCGGGCTTCACCGATGTCCTGACTGAGTTTCGGGCGAACCACCTTGGTCAGGTGCGCCAGCTCTTCTTCCAGGGCGCGAGCGCCCTGAACGGTCATTGGATATTTGATCATGCCTTGATTCCTGCATGCAGATCCTGCAGCCGGCGCACAGTCTTCTCCGGGCCGAACTTGAGCGCTTCACAGACCGCCTGCCCCGCCGCGATGGTGGTGGTGCAGTAGATCTTGTGCTGCAGGGCGTTACGACGGATCGAGTAGGAGTCAGCGATGGACTGACGCCCCTCGGTGGTATTGATGATCAGGGTCACTTCGTCGTTCTTGATCATGTCGACGACATGCGGACGACCTTCGGTCACCTTGTTCACTCGACGAACTGGCAGACCAGCAGCCTCGATCACCTTGGCGGTACCGGCAGTGGCAACCACTTCAAAGCCCAGCGCGATCAGATCACGGGCGACCTGAACGGCTTCCGGCTTGTCATCTTCACGTACGCTGATGAAAGCGCAACCGGAGTTCGGCAGGATCTCGCTGGCGCCCAGCTGGGCCTTGGCGAAGGCTTCGCCGAAGGTATCACCGACACCCATGACTTCACCGGTGGACTTCATCTCCGGGCCGAGGATCGGGTCGACGCCTGGGAACTTGGCGAAGGGGAATACCGCTTCCTTGACGCTGAAGAACGGCGGGATGATTTCCTTGCTGTAACCGGCCTCGGCCAGGCTCTTGCCAGCCATGACACGCGCAGCCACCTTGGCCAGCGACTCACCGACGCACTTGGAGACGAACGGCACGGTACGCGAGGCGCGCGGGTTCACCTCGATGACGTAGATATCCTCGCCCTGCACGGCCATCTGCACGTTCATCAGACCGACCACGCCGAGTTCCAGGGCCATTTTCTTGACCTGGTCGCGGATCTCGTCCTGGATGTGCATCGGCAGCGAGTACGGCGGCAGCGAGCAGGCGGAGTCACCAGAGTGCACGCCGGCCTGTTCGATGTGCTGCATGATCGCGCCGATCACCACGGTCTCGCCGTCGCAAACCGCATCCACGTCCACTTCGATGGCGCAGTTGAGGAAGCGATCGAGCAGCACCGGGCTATCGTTGGAGACTTTCACCGCTTCGCGCATGTAGCGCTTGAGCTCTTCTTCCTGGTAGACGATTTCCATCGCCCGGCCGCCCAGCACGTAGGACGGACGCACCACCATCGGGTAACCGATGTTCTTCGACAGGGCCAGGGCTTCGTCTTCGCTACGCGCAGTGGCATTGGCCGGCTGACGCAGGTTCAGGCGCTGCACCATCTGCTGGAAGCGCTCGCGGTCTTCGGCGCGGTCGATGGCCTCGGGGCTGGTGCCGATGATCGGCACGCCCGCTTCTTCCAGGGCGCGGCAGATCTTCAGCGGGGTCTGGCCGCCGTACTGGACGATGACGCCTTTCGGCTGCTCGACACGGACGATTTCCAGCACGTCTTCCAGGGTCACCGGCTCGAAGTACAGGCGATCGGAGGTGTCGTAGTCGGTGGAGACAGTTTCCGGGTTGCAGTTGACCATGATGGTCTCGTAACCGTCTTCACGCATGGCCAGCGCGGCGTGTACGCAGCAGTAGTCGAACTCGATGCCCTGGCCGATACGGTTGGGGCCACCACCGAGGATCATGATCTTCTCGCGGCTCGACGGATTGGCCTCGCACTCTTCCTCGTAGGTCGAGTACATGTAGGCGGTGTCGGTGGCGAACTCGGCGGCGCAGGTGTCCACACGCTTGTACACCGGCAGCACTTTCAACTTGTGGCGATGAGCACGCAGGCTCTTCTCGGAAACACCCAGCAGCTTGGCCAGGCGCGCATCGGAGAAGCCCTTGCGCTTGAGCTTGAACATCAGGTCGCGGTCGATGGCCGACAGACCGAGGGTCTGCACGGTGGCCTCGTCCTTGATCAGATCTTCGATCTGCACCAGGAACCACTCGTCGATACGGGTCAGCTCGAACACTTCGGCGACGGTCTTGCCGGCGCGGAAGGCATCAGCCACGTACCAGATACGGTCGGCGCTGGGCACGGTCAGCTCGCGACGCAGGGTGCTTTCAGCCTCCGGGTCGTTCAGGTCGAGCTTCGGATCGAAGCCGGCAACGCCGACTTCCAGACCGCGCAGGGCTTTCTGCATGGACTCCTGGAAGGTACGGCCGATGGCCATGACTTCACCGACGGATTTCATCTGAGTGGTCAGGCGGGCATCGGCTTTCGGGAATTTCTCGAAGGCGAAGCGCGGCACCTTGGTCACCACGTAGTCGATGGCCGGCTCGAACGACGCCGGGGTACGACCGCCGGTAATGTCGTTGCTCAGCTCGTCGAGGGTGTAACCGACAGCCAGCTTGGCGGCGATCTTGGCGATCGGGAAGCCGGTGGCCTTGGAGGCCAGCGCCGAGCTGCGCGATACACGCGGGTTCATTTCGATCACAACCATGCGACCAGTGTTCGGGCAGATGCCGAACTGCACGTTGGAACCGCCGGTTTCCACACCGATCTCGCGCAGTACCGCCAGCGAGGCGTTACGCAGGATCTGGTATTCCTTGTCGGTCAGGGTCTGAGCTGGTGCGACGGTGATCGAGTCACCGGTGTGCACGCCCATCGGATCGAAGTTCTCGATGGAGCAGACGATGATGCAGTTGTCCTTCTTGTCACGGACCACCTCCATCTCGTATTCCTTCCAGCCGATCAGCGACTCGTCGATCAGCAGTTCGCTGGTCGGCGACAGGTCGAGACCGCGAGCGCAGATTTCCTCGAACTCTTCACGGTTGTAGGCGATGCCGCCACCGGTACCGCCCATGGTGAAGGACGGACGGATGATGCAGGGGAAGCCAACCTTCTCCAGCACGCCGTACGCTTCTTCCATGTTGTGGGCGATGCCGGAAACCGGACAGGCCAGGCCGATGTCCTTCATCGCCTTGTCGAAGCGCGAACGGTCTTCGGCCTTGTCGATGGTGTCGGCATTGGCACCGATCATCTCGACGCCGAACTTCTCCAGCACGCCGTGCTTTTCCAGGTCCAGCGCGCAGTTCAGCGCGGTCTGGCCACCCATGGTCGGCAGCAGGGCGTCGGGGCGTTCCTTCTCGATGATCTTGGCCACGGTGGCCCACTTGATCGGCTCGATGTAGGTGGCGTCAGCCATGGCCGGGTCGGTCATGATGGTGGCCGGGTTGGAGTTCACCAAGATGACGCGGAAACCTTCTTCCTTCAGCGCCTTGCACGCCTGAGCGCCGGAGTAGTCGAACTCGCAGGCCTGACCGATGACGATGGGGCCGGCGCCGAGGATCAGGATACTTTTGATGTCTGTACGTTTTGGCATTTTCTTACTCTCGAATCCTTGGGTCAGTCGGCAGGCTTAGCGGCGCTTGGCCATGGCTTCGATGAAGCGGTCGAACAGTGGCGCCACGTCGTGCGGCCCTGGGCTCGCCTCGGGGTGCCCTTGGAAGCTGAAGGCGTCCTTGTCGGTGCGCTCGATGCCCTGCAGCGTGCCATCGAACAGCGACTTGTGGATCGCACGCAGGTTGCCCGGCAGGCTGCTTTCGTCCACAGCGAAACCGTGGTTTTGGCTGGTGATCATCACCACACCGCTGTCGAGATCCTGTACCGGATGGTTGGCACCGTGGTGGCCATGACCCATCTTCAGGGTCTTGGCGCCGGAGGCCAAAGCCAGCAACTGGTGGCCGAGGCAAATGCCGAATACCGGGATATCGGTTTCCAGAACGTCCTTGATCGCCTGGATCGCGTAGTCGCACGGCTCGGGATCGCCAGGACCGTTGGAGAGGAACACACCATCAGGATTGAGTGCCAGCACGTCGCTGGCCGGAGTTTGCGCCGGCACCACGGTCAGGCGGCAGCCACGCTCGACCAGCATGCGCAGGATGTTCAGCTTCACGCCGTAGTCATAGGCGACAACGTGATAAGGCAGCTCGCTGGCCGGGATTTCCGGGTGGCTGTCGTCCTTCAGATTCCAGGTGCTTTCGCGCCACTCGTAGCGCTCGGTGCAGCTGACTACCTTGGCCAGGTCCATGCCCTTGAGGCCCGGGAAGCTGCGAGCCAGCTCCAGCGCTTTCTCCTCGGTGGCGTCGTCACCGACCAGGATGCAGCCATTCTGCGAACCCTTTTCGCGCAGGATACGGGTCAAGCGGCGAGTATCGATACCGGCGATGGCGACGGTGCCGTTGGCTTTCAGGTACTCGTCCAGCGGTTGCTTGTCGCGCCAGTTGCTGGAAATCAGCGGCAGGTCGCGAATGATCAGGCCAGCGGCCCAGACGCGGTTGGACTCGGCATCTTCCGGGGTGGTACCGGTATTGCCGATGTGCGGGTAAGTCAGGGTAACGATCTGCTGGGCATAGGATGGATCGGTAAGGATTTCCTGATAGCCGGTCATGGCGGTGTTGAACACCACCTCTCCGATCGTCTGGCCATCGGCCCCGATGGAATCGCCGCGAAAAATGCTGCCGTCAGCAAGGGCCAAAATGGCAGGTTTGGGGGCTGGCTTAGTCAAGAAGACCTCCGTCTCGATCAAGGCTTGAAGCAAACGCAGGTTGTAAAAAAGCGGGATGACGTGTGAAGGTCATCCCGCTTTTTTATTTGAGCCATTCTGCGTAACTTTTAGTGGACACACTAAAACAGGAAGCTTACAGGAAAACCCTTTTTCGGTCCACCCGATAAGACGCCTCAGTCACACATTCGCATCAACGCAGACCCAGCACGTCCTGCATGTCATACAGAGCGGCATCACGCCCCTGCAGCCACAGCGCCGAACGCACCGCGCCCTTGGCGAAGGTCATGCGGCTGGAGGCCTTGTGCGTGATCTCGACACGCTCGCCATCGGCGGCGAACAGCACGGTGTGATCACCCACCACGTCACCGGCACGCACGGTAGCGAAGCCGATGGTCTCGCGCTCACGGGCGCCGGTCTGACCTTCGCGGCCATATACGGCGACTTTCTGCAGATCACGCCCCAGTGCATCGGCCACCACTTCGCCCATGCGCAGTGCGGTACCGGACGGTGCGTCGACCTTGTGCCGGTGGTGGGCTTCGATGATTTCGATGTCCACGTCGTCACCCAGCACGCGAGCAGCGGTATCCAGCAGTTTCAGGCACAGGTTGACGCCGACACTGAAGTTGGCGGCGAAAACGATGGGAATCTGCTTGGCCGCTTCGCTCAGCTGCTGCTTCTCTTCCACGGTGAAACCGGTGGTACCGATGACCATGGCCTTGCCCGCCTGGCGGCAGACTTCCAGGTTCTTCAGGGTCACCGACGGATGGGTGAAATCGATCAGCACGTCGAAATCGTCGACCACCGCGGCCAGATCACCCACCAGGGTCACGCCAATCTTGCCCAGGCCGACCAGTTCACCGGCATCGGCACCGATCAGGCTGCTGTCGGCGCGGTCGATGGCGGCGCTGAGCTTGGCGCCCTCGGCCTGACTCACGGCCTCGATCAGGGTCTTGCCCATGCGCCCGGCGGCGCCCATCACTGCAATACGTTGCATACATCAGCTCCAAGCTGTCACCCCGGCATCCACCGGGGCGCTTTGGGGTTAAACGTCGCCGAAGAAGCGCTTCACACCTTCGAACCAGCCGCTGGCCTTGGGCGAGTGGGAATCGTCACCCTGCAGCGACTTGCGAAACTCTTCGAGCAACTCGCGCTGACGCTTGTTCAGGTTGACCGGTGTTTCCACCGCGACCCGACACATCAGGTCGCCAGCCGCGCCACCACGAACAGGTGCCACGCCCTTGCCGCGCAAGCGGAACAGCTTGCCGGTCTGGGTACCTTCGGGGATCTTCAGCTTGACCCGACCATCGAGGGTCGGCACTTCCAGTTCGCCACCCAGCGCCGCATCGGCAAAGCTGATCGGCACTTCGCAGTACAGATGCTTACCATCACGCTGGAAGATCGCATGTTCACGGACGTTGACCACCACGTAGAGGTCACCGGCCGGGCCGCCATGCGTACCGGCCTCGCCCTCGCCGGACAGGCGAATGCGGTCACCGGTATCGACACCTGGCGGCACCTTGACCGACAGCGTCTTGCTCTCTTCCACGCGACCCTGACCGTGACAGCTGCCGCAAGGGTCGGTGATCATCTTGCCGCTGCCATGGCAGCGCGGGCAGGTCTGCTGCACGGAGAAGAAGCCCTGCTGCATGCGCACCTGACCGATGCCACCACAAGTGGTACAGGTGACCGGGCTGGTGCCCTTCTTGGCGCCTGAGCCATCGCAGGTCTTGCAGCCGACCAGGGTCGGCACGCGGATGGTCACGGTGGTACCGCGTACCGCTTCTTCCAGATCCAGCTCGAGGGTGTAGCGCAAATCCGAGCCGCGCTGGGCACCGCCACGCGAGCCGCCGCGAGCACCGCCGAAGAAGTCGCTGAACACATCACCGAAAATATCGGAGAAGTTGGCGCCGCCGAAACCAGCACCACCGCCGCCACCCATCTGCGGGTCGACCCCAGCGTGGCCGTATTGGTCGTAGGCCGAACGCTTGGCCGCGTCAGAAAGTACTTCGTAGGCCTCGTTGGCCTCCTTGAATTTCTCTTCGGCGTCTTTGTCGTCCGGGTTGCGGTCCGGGTGATATTTCATCGCCAGGCGCCGGTAGGCCTTCTTCAGCTCGGCTTCGCTAGCGCCGCGCTCGACCCCCAGGATCTCGTAATAATCACGTTTTGCCATAGTTGTGCTGCACTCTCAGATTCGTGAGTTCCAGATACGCCGACGCGGGAGAAGGCTCCCGCGCGGCGAATCCTGCCCGTCGCGAGCGACGGTGGAGCGTAAAGAAGAGGCGGCCCGCCGAGCAGGCCGCATCCCTTACTTGTTCTCCTTGACCTCTTCGAACTCAGCGTCGACCACGTCGTCACCGGCATCCTTGGCATCGCCAGCATCAGCCTGGGCGGCACCGCCCTGCGGCTGCTCGGCATACATCTTCTGCGCCAGCGGCGTGGTGGCTTCGGACAGTGCGTTCATCTTGGCCTCGATGGCGGCCTTGTCGTCGCCTTTCACGGCCACTTCCAATTCGCCAATGGCTTTCTCGATGGCCGCTTTCTCGTCGGCAGTCGCCTTGTCGCCCGCTTCGGTGAGCATCTTGCGGGTGGCGTGCACCAGCTGATCGCCCTGGTTACGTGCCGTGGCCAGCTCTTCGAACTTGCGGTCTTCCTCGGCGTTGGCCTCGGCGTCACGCACCATACGCTCGATTTCGTCATCGGACAGGCCGGAGTTGGCCTTGATCACGATGGACTGCTGCTTGCCGGTGGCCTTGTCCTTGGCGGACACGTGCAGGATGCCATTGGCGTCGATGTCGAAGGTCACTTCGATCTGCGGCACGCCACGCGGAGCCGGCGGAATCTCGGCCAGGTCGAACTTGCCCAGCGACTTGTTCTGTGCGGCCTGCTTGCGCTCACCCTGCAGCACGTGAATGGTCACGGCGCTCTGGTTGTCATCGGCAGTGGAGAACACCTGCGACTTCTTGGTCGGGATGGTGGTGTTCTTCTCGATCAGCGCAGTCATCACGCCACCCATGGTTTCGATACCCAGGGTCAGCGGGGACACATCCAGCAGCAGTACGTCCTTGACGTCACCGGCCAGAACGGCGCCCTGAATGGCAGCACCCATGGCAACAGCCTCGTCCGGGTTGACGTCCTTGCGTGCTTCTCTGCCGAAGAACTCGGTCACCAGCTTCTGTACCAGCGGCATGCGGGTCTGACCGCCGACCAGAATCACGTCGTTGATCGAACCGACATCAACACCGGCATCCTTCAACGCGATACGGCAAGGCTCGATGGTGCGTTGCACCAGATCCTCGACCAGCGACTCCAGCTTGGAGCGGGAGATCTTCACGTTCAGGTGCTTCGGACCGGTGGCATCTGCGGTGATGTACGGCAGGTTGACGTCGGTCTGCTGGCTCGAGGACAGCTCGATCTTGGCCTTCTCAGCAGCTTCCTTCAGGCGCTGCATGGCCAGCGGATCGCCCTTGAGGTTCATGCCGGTTTCTTTCTTGAATTCGTCGACGAGATAGTCGATCAGACGAATATCGAAGTCTTCACCACCGAGGAAAGTGTCACCGTTGGTGGCCAACACCTCGAACTGGTGCTCGCCATCAACTTCGGCGATCTCGATAACGGAAACGTCGAAGGTACCACCACCCAGGTCATAGACGATCACGGTGTGGTCGCCCTTGGCCTTGTCCATGCCATAGGCCAGCGCAGCCGCAGTCGGCTCGTTGATGATGCGCTTGACGTCCAGACCGGCGATGCGACCAGCATCCTTGGTGGCCTGACGCTGGCTGTCGTTGAAGTAGGCCGGAACGGTGATCACCGCTTCGGTGACTGGCTCGCCCAGGTAGTCCTCGGCGGTCTTCTTCATCTTCTTGAGAATTTCAGCCGAGATTTGCGGCGGCGCCATCTTCTGGCCGTTCACTTCAACCCAGGCGTCACCGTTGTCAGCCTTGGCGATCTTGTACGGCACCATCTGAATGTCTTTCTGCACGACTTCTTCGTCGAAACGACGACCGATCAGACGCTTCACCGCATACAGGGTGTTGTGCGGGTTGGTCACGGCCTGACGCTTGGCCGACTGGCCCACGAGGATTTCACCGTCGTTGGCGTAAGCGATGATCGACGGCGTGGTACGAGCGCCTTCGGCGTTCTCGATTACCTTGACGTTGCCATTTTCCAGAATGGAGACACAGGAGTTGGTGGTCCCCAGGTCGATACCGATAATTTTGCCCATGAATGTTCTCCCGAAACTTTGATTTTTCCGTCGCCTCGTTTTTCAGGCGCCGGCAGCACTAAAACGCTTGACTTAAAAATGGGGTCGTTACTGCTGATTTCAAGCCTGCTCGTCGATACTCGGCGGCGGCGTGGTTGGTGCCTTGCTGACCACGACCATGGCCGGGCGCAGCAGGCGACCGTTGAGCAGATAGCCCTTCTGGAACACCTTGAGCACAGAATTCGGCTCGGCGTGAATGCTCTCTTCCATGGCCATGGCCTGGTGATGCTCCGGGTTGAACGGCGCACCATGCGGGTCGATGGCTTCCAGGTTGTAGCGAGCCAGGGTGTCGTGGAACAGCTTGAGGGTCAGTTGCATGCCCTCACGCACGGCCTTGATCGACACATCGTCAGGGCTGGACAGCTCCAGACCGCGCTCCAGACTGTCAATTACCGGCAGCAGATCGCCAGCGAACTTTTCCAGCGCAAATTTGTGTGCCTTCTCTACGTCCTGCTCCGCGCGACGACGCACGTTCTGCAGGTCGGCAGCCATGCGCAGCGACTGATCCTGTGCAGAGGCCAGTTGCTCTTCCAGCGTTTGCACGCGAGCAGCCAGGTCGTCACCAGGCGCCACAGCTTCTGCCGCCTGCGCCTCGGAATTCTGCGTATCCAGGGTCTGTTCGTCAGCCATGCCTTTCTCCTCTCGAAAAAACTGGCGCGATACCGACTCGCGCTCCTGCCGCCTATATGGAGTCAATTCCACAGCTTTCAAGGGGCAATAGGGAGGATTGCCAGAGAAAGAAAAAACACTGTATAAATAACCAGACATCAATTCGGGAGCGTTCGCCATGCTGGTGCACCTGTCCATTCACAACTACGCCATCGTCGACCACCTGGATCTCGAGCTGGATGCCGGCATGAGCGCCATCAGCGGCGAGACCGGTGCCGGCAAGTCGATCATGCTCGACGCCCTCGGCCTGTGCCTGGGTGATCGCGCCGACAGCGGCGTGGTACGCCCAGGCGCAGACAAGGCTGACATTCTCGCCAGCTTCGACCTGGTGGACATTCCCGAAGCCCGCACCTGGCTCGCCGAACGGGATCTGGACAACGACGGCCCGTGCATCCTGCGCCGGGTGATCACCGCCGAAGGCCGCTCGCGCGGCTATATCAACGGCAGCCCCTGTCCGCAGGCCGACCTCAAGGCACTTGGCGAGCTGATCATCGATATCCACAGCCAGCACGAGCATCAGTCGCTGCTCAAGACCGACACCCATCGCCGCCTGCTCGATGAATACGCCGGCAGCCAGGACCTCGCGCGCCAGGTGCAACTCGCCGCGCAGCGCTGGAAGCAGACACGCAACGAGCTGGAGCGCATCTCCAGCCAGGGTGACGAACAGCGCGCCCGCCACCAGCTGCTCAGCTATCAACTGGAAGAGCTGGAAAATCTGGCGCTGGGCGACAACGAACTGGAACAGCTGGAACAGGAGCACAAGGCGCTGAGCAACGCTGAAGCGCTACTCGCGGCCTGTCGCCAGGTGCTCGATCTGTGCAGCGAGAGCGATGCCGGCAACGTGCTGTCCGCGCTGACCGCCAGCCTCAACCGCCTGGGCGCCTTTGGCGGCCAGGGCGGTGCCTTGAACGAAGCCAGCAACCTGCTGGCCAGTGCGCAGATCCAGGTCGAAGAAGCAGTCGGCGAGCTGAATCGCTTCCTCGATCACTTCGACGCCGACCCGGAGCGTCAACAGTTTCTCGAAGAGCGCCTGGACACCATCTACACCCTGGCACGCAAGCACCGCATCCAACCCACCGAGCTGGCCGCCTTGCAGCAACAGTTGTTCGAGGAGCTTGAAGGCCTGAATGCCGACGACCAGGCCAGTGAACGCCTGGCCGAAGAGCTGGCCGCCTATGAGCGCCATTACCAGGAGAAAGCCGCCGAGCTCAGCACACTGCGCAGCAATGCTGCCGAGCGCCTTGCTGCTGCAGTAGAGCAGGAAATGCAGGCGCTGGGCATGCCTGGCGGCCGCTTCAACATCCAGCTCCAGGCCATGAGCAGCGAAGAACCACATGCCAGTGGCCTGGAAATGGTGGAGTTCCTGGTCAGCGCCAACCCCGGCCAGCCGCTACGAGGCCTGGCCAAGGTGGCCTCCGGCGGTGAGCTGTCACGTATCAGCCTGGCGATCCAGGTGATCACCGCGCAGACCTCGCGTGTACCGACCCTGGTATTCGACGAAGTGGACGTCGGTATCGGCGGCCCCACAGCAGAGGTGGTCGGCCAACTCCTGCGCCGCCTGGGCGAGCGCGGTCAGGTGCTATGCGTCACACACCTGCCGCAAGTCGCCGCGCAGGGCCATCAACATCTGTTCGTGCACAAGCGTCGCGGCGAAGATGCCACGTCTACCGCCGTGAGCAAGCTGGACGAGAGCGGCCGCGTCGAGGAAATAGCCCGCATGCTCGGTGGCGTCGACCTGACCGAGGAATCCCTGGCTCACGCGCGCAAGATGGTCACCAGCGCCCAGGCTGCCTGAAGCAGCCTAGCGCGGATGCAATCCGGAGGGCTCCCGGATTGCATCCGCGCCATGACAAAGCAAAAAGGCGACCCGAGGGTCGCCTTTCTGATTGCCGCAGAAGAATCAGCTCTTCTTGCGTACGTACAGCACCAGATTGTGGTCGACCAGCTCGAAACCGTGCTCCTTGACGATCTCCTTCTGGCGCTTCTCGATCTCGGCGTCGAAGAACTCGATCACCTCACCCGAGTCGACGCAGACCATATGGTCGTGATGGCCGCTGTCAGCCAACTCGAACACGGCATGGCCGCCATCGAAGTTGTGACGCACCACCAGGCCGGCCGCTTCGAACTGAGTCAGCACGCGGTATACGGTGGCCAGGCCAACGTCCTCGCCCGCCTCCATCAGAGCCTTGTAGACATCCTCCGCACTCATGTGGCGGTGCTCGGCGTTGTCGAGCATTTGCAGGATTTTGACTCTTGGCAGAGTCACCTTCAGTCCAGCTTTGCGCAGTTCGTTATTTTCAACCATGGTCTGCTTTCTCATGGATGCTGCTTCGCAGCACCCTTCAATACGGGTATGATCCGGGGTTCAAGTTGCCCAAGATAGTGGAAGTCACCCTCCGATGCAAAAAACCAAGCTCTTGCTGACCAGCCTGTCGCTGACCGGGCTCTTCGCACTCGCCGGTTGTTCATTCCCCGGGGTTTACAAGATCGACATTCAACAGGGCAATGTCGTGACACAGGACATGATAGACCAGCTACGCCCGGGAATGACCCGACGCCAAGTGCGGTTTATCATGGGCAACCCGTTGATCACCGACACCTTCCATGCCGATCGCTGGGATTATCTGTACAGCATCCAGCCTGGCGGCGGTCAGCGCCTGCAGGAACGCGTCAGCCTGGTATTCGACGGCAGCGACCAACTGGTTGGCCTGGCCGGCGACTTCATGCCCGGCGTCAGCCGTGACCAGGCAATCATGGGCGAAGGTAGCGACACCGACAGTGCGCAGCCGCAAGCCAAACCACAGGACGAAACCCCGCCGGCGCCTGGCTCGCTGCTGGAGCAGATTCAGCGTGAGGTGGATCAGGTCGAAACCGTTCCGGTTCCGACTCCCGAGCCGCTGGAAACCGATCCGCAGTAACACGCGGACACGAAAAAGCCCGGAGCGAATCCGGGCTTTTTCATATTTGCCGCCTAACGAGCTGACGGGTTAGCTCGACTCCTCGCCTTCTTCCCTGGCCTTGGCTTTGGCCGCACGCTGCTTGCGCACTTCCTTCGGATCGGCGATCAGCGGCCGATAGATCTCGACACGCTCACCCTCCTCCAGCACTCGCTCTTCCGGCTTGCCTACCGCTTTGCCAAAAATGCCCAGCGGCGCCTGGCTCAGATCCAGCTCCGGAAAGAACTGCTGCATACCAGAACGCAGCGCGGCCTCGCGCACCGTGGTGCCGGCCGGTACGGACAGACGCAGGAGTTTCTGCCGTTCGGCAAGGGCATAGACCACTTCGATGGCGATACTGGGCTTATCCATATAGCTGCTTGGCTCGCTGGCAGAAGGCGTCGACCATGGTATTGGCCGCCTGATTGAACAGCGGACCCAGCGTGGCACGCACCAGTGGCCCAGCATAGTCGAAGGTCAGGTCCAGGCTGATCTTGCAGGCCTTGTCACCCAGCGCCTTGAATTCCCAGACGCCATGCAGGCTGGTGAAAGGCCCTTCCTGCAGGTTCATTTCGATACGCTGCCCAGGCTGCAACACATTACGCGTGACGAAGCGCTGACCAATGCTGCCCTTGGCCACTTCGAGACTGGCCAGCATGTGCGTCTCGCTGACCTCCAACACCTCACTGGCGCGGCACCAGGGCAGAAACTGCGGATAACCGGCAACATCGTTGACGAGATCAAACAGTGCCTGCGCCGGGTAAGGCAGCAACGCCGAACGCTGGATTCGAGTAGCCATTTACTTGCTCAGCTCCGCAATGAAAACGATCAGCACGCCGATTGGCGCAACGATGCGAATCAGCCAGAGGGCCAGATTGAACAGCAGCGGGCTTCTGATGGACAACTCCTCACGCACAGCGTCACGGCTCAGCACCCAACCGGCGAACAGGGCGAAAGACAGACCGCCCAGCGGCAGCAGGATACGGCTGGTGAAGTAATCGATGCTGTCGAAGAACGTCTTGCCGCCCTCGGCGCCCCACTGCAACAGATGGAAACCGTCCTCGGCGAAGACGAAGAACTTGGCCTCGGCCCACAGGTTGAACGACAGCACCGTGCCCATCCCCACCAGCCAGCACAACAGCGCCAGCGCGGCGGTTACCTGCGCACGACTGCGCCCGGTTTTTTCGACGAAGTAGGCCACGGCCGGCTCCAACATGGAGATCGACGAACTCCATGCGGCAACAGCCACTAGCACGAAGAAGATCAGCCCCATCACCTGACCGAAAGCGATATTGCCGAAGGCAATCGGCAGGGTGACGAACATCAGCCCCGGGCCACCGCCCGGCTCCAGGCCCGCGGCGAAGACGATGGGGAACAATGCCAGCCCCGCCGTCAGCGCCACCAGGGTATCGAGCAGACCGACGGTCAGCACCGTGACGCCTATCGAGGCCTTCTTCGGCATGTAGGCGCCGTAGACCATGATCGAGCCGACACCCACGCTCAGGGTAAAGAAGGCATGGCCCATGGCCGCCAGAATGCCGTCCTGCACCTTGCTCGGATCGAAATGGAAGAGGAAGTCGAAACCTTCGCGGAAATGCCCGGTGGTGAAACTGTAGCCCAGCAGCACCAGCAACAACACGAACAGCAGCGGCATCATGATGCGCAGGCTGCGCTCCAACCCTGCTACCACCCCCTTGGCGATGACGAACGCAGTGATCAGCATGAACAGGCTGTGCCACAGGGTCAGTCGCCACGGATCGGAGGTCAGACCGCCGAACGCCGCACCTGCCCCATCGGCGCTGATGCCGGTGAAGTCGCCACGCCCCATGCCGATGATGTAATCCAGCGACCAACCGGCTACCACGCTGTAGAAGGACAGGATCAGTAGCGCAGCGACCATCCCCATCAGCGCAGCCAGCGACCAGTGCTTCGAGGCTCCGGCTTCGATCGCCAGGCTCTTCATCGCATTGACCGGACTCTGCCGACCGCGGCGGCCGATCAGGGTTTCCGCCAGCATGATCGGCACACCCACCAGGGCGATGCAGAACAGGTACATGACGACGAACGCACCGCCGCCGTAGACCCCGGTCATGTAGGGAAATTTCCAGATATTGCCGAGCCCGACAGCCGAGCCGGTCGCCGCCAGAATGAACACCCAGCGACTGGCCCAGGCACCATGAATCGAAACTTTGTCGCTCGCCATTGCGGCCAAGACCCCATACTGCGGGAAAAAAGATCGCGCATTGTCGGAGATTAGCGGCATGGGCTCAAGTTTGGCTCGGTAAAGCCCCATGGCGCAGGCGCGGACGACTCCCTATAATGCGCGCCCTATGGCTAAGCAAAAGAAACATCCCCAAGGCACCATCGCGCTGAACAAGAAGGCGCTGCATGACTATTTCATCGAACACAAGTTCGAGGCCGGCCTGGTGCTGTCCGGTTGGGAAGTGAAGAGTCTGCGTGCCGGCAAGGCACAGCTGGTCGACAGCTACGTGCTGCTCAAGGACGATGAGGCCTGGTTGATGGGCTGCCACATCACGCCACTGAAAACCGCCAGCACCCATGTCATCGCCGACCCGACCCGCACGCGCAAGCTGCTGCTGAACAAGCGCGAGCTGGAAAAGCTGTTCGGCTCCGTGCAGCAAAAGGGCTACACCGCCGTGGCGCTGTCGCTTTACTGGAAGCAGCATCTGGTCAAATGCGAAATTGCCCTGGCCAAGGGCAAGAAGGACTTCGACAAGCGCCACACCGAGAAAGAGCGTGACGCCGACCGTGAGGTTCAACGTGCGATGCGCAGCAAGGGCAAGGACGACTAAAAGCGGCGACAGGCTGCAGGCAAAGTTGGCGTAGGGCGGACTCAGGAGCCCAAGCGAACAGTCCGCCATGCCAGACCTGGCACCACAACATTCCGTTGGGACTCAACAGCGTATTGCTTCGCCAACGGATCGCCGCCAGTCACGCCCTGCTCCAGTACAGCCTGTAGCGCCTACAACCCCAGTCGGCGCTGCGCACGCGCCACGCGCTGGGCTTCCAACTGCACTTCCGACAGCACCTCCTGCACATAATCGATATGCTGATTGGAGAGCTCGCGGGCGTCTTCCGCGCGACCTTCGATGATTGCCTGGTACAGCGCGCGGTGCTGCCCGATCAGCATGTCGCGGGTCTCTTCGCGCTGGGCATACATGCCACCGATGTTGGTCACCACGTTGCGCTTGAGCAGGTCGAACAAACCCCGAATGGTGTGCAGCAGAACGGCGTTGTGGCTGGCCTCGGCAATCGCCAGGTGAAAACGCGCATCGGCCGCCCCCTCCTCGGCGCGAGTCACCTTACCGACTCGCGCGTAGCAATCCTGCAAGGCTTCGAACGCTTCGGTGAGGCGCTGCCGATCGATATCGGTGGCGCGCCTGGCCGCGTAGTAGGCGCAGGAGCCTTCCAGCGTGTGACGAAATTCCAGCAGATCGCGCTGGGCGTCTTCCTTGTGCTCCAGCAGTTGCAACAGCGGGTCGCTGAAGGTCGAGCCGAGTGATTCGGCGACATAGTTACCGCCGCCCTGGCGACTGACCAGCAGCCCCTTGGCCACCAGTTTCTGGATCGCCTCACGCAGGGACGGACGAGACACACCAAACTGCTCGGCCAGCGCACGTTCTGCAGGCAGCCTCTCACCGACACGCAAGGTGCCCTCGAGAATCATGGTTTCCAGTTGCGCGACGATGTCATCAGAGAGACGACGCTGCCGCACCTGACCTACTTCCATTACCCACATCTCCATTGGTTTGACCAGGCCGATGGCCTCACAGGGCAAGCCTATAGCGCCCTTCTTCGCTGAACAAGCAAGCACTCTACGACCAAAGTCTTAGCCTCTCGATTTGACAGTCTATTGAGCAACTTTTAACCTGAGCCCGCTACTTTGTAAATTGGTATTACCAATTTAGCCAACAAGAACAACAAACCATCGAGGTCACGCCATGACAGCCCTACGCGCTGCAAGCCTGTTCGATCACGCCTCATCCCTGCCGCGCCAGTTGTGCGCTCGTGTGGAGTAAGACCCAATGTCCAACGGAATTCTCGCCCTGCTGGCGTTCTCGCCGATTCTGCTCGCTGCCGTGCTGCTGATCGGTCTGCGCTGGCCGGCCAAACACGCCATGCCTCTGGTTTACCTGGTGACTGCTGCTGTAGGCCTGTTCGCCTGGGACATGACCTTCAACCGCGTCCTGGCTTCTACCCTGCAAGGCTTGCTGATCACCCTCGGCCTGCTGTGGATCATTTTCGGCGCCATCCTGCTGCTGAACACCCTCAAGCACTCCGGTGGCATTACCGCCATTCGTGCCGGCTTCACCACCATCAGCCCTGATCGCCGCATCCAGGCGATCATCATCGCCTGGTTGTTCGGCTGCTTCATCGAGGGTGCCTCGGGCTTCGGTACACCAGCCGCCATCGCGGCTCCGCTGCTTGTCGCCATCGGTTTTCCGGCCATGGCCGCGGTGTTGATGGGCATGCTGGTACAAAGCACACCGGTATCCTTCGGCGCCGTCGGCACGCCGATCATCGTCGGCCTCAATACCGGCCTGGATACCGCCACCATCGGTGCACAGCTGGTCGAACAGGGCTCTTCCTGGGCGCAGTTCCTGCAACTGATCACCAGTGAAGTGGCAATCATCCATGCCACCGTTGGCGTGGTCATGCCGGTCATCATGGCAATGATGCTGACCCGTTTCTTCGGCCAGGAGAAAAGCTGGAAAGCTGGCCTGGAGGTCATGCCGTTCGCGATTTTCGCCGGTCTGGCCTTCGTAGTGCCGTACGTCTTCACCGGCGTCTTCCTCGGTCCGGAATTCCCGTCGCTGCTGGGCGGCCTGATCGGCCTGGCCATCGTCACCAGCGCTGCCCGCTTCGGCTTCCTGGTACCGAAGAAAACCTGGGACTTCGCCCCGGCGGACAAATGGCCGAGCGAGTGGCTGGGCAGCGTCGAGATGAAACTGGACGAGCTGACTGCCAAACCGATGAGCGCACTGCGCGCCTGGCTGCCCTATGTGCTGGTCGGTGCCCTGCTGGTGATAAGCCGCGTGTTCCCGGAAGTCGGCAACGCGCTGAAGGCAGTGGTGGTGAACTTCCCCGACCTGCTCGGCGAAGTCGGCGTCAGCGCCAACTTCCAGCCGCTGTACCTGCCGGGTGGCATTCTGGTCGCCGTGGTCCTGGCCACCTTCTTCCTGCATGGCATGAAGGTACGTGACCTGGGCAAGGCGGTGAAAGAATCGTCCAGCGTATTGCTCAGCGCCGGCTTCGTGTTGCTGTTCACCGTGCCGATGGTGCGCATCCTAATCAACTCCGGCGTCAACGGCGCCGAGCTGGCCAGCATGCCGATCCTCATGGCCCGCTGGGTGGCCGACAGCGTTGGCGGCATCTATCCGCTGCTGGCCCCGAGCATCGGTGCCCTGGGTGCCTTCATCGCCGGCTCCAACACCGTCAGCAACATGATGTTCAGCCAGTTCCAGTTCGGCGTGGCCAGCAGCCTGGGTATCTCCAGCGCGCTGATCGTCGCGGTCCAGGCCGTTGGTGCCGCCGCCGGCAACATGGTGGCGATCCATAACGTCGTCGCAGCTTCGGCTACCGTTGGCCTGCTCGGCCGCGAAGGCAGTACCCTGCGCAAGACCATCTGGCCGACGCTGTACTACCTGCTGTTCACCGGCATCATCGCAATGGTCGCGATCTATGTGCTGGGTGTCAGCGATCCGCTGATGCCCCACTGATCGACTGGTAGTGCCCGCCCCGACATCGTCGGGGCATTTGCCGTAAGGCTACGCTTCCCCTTTTCAGCAACAGGATGAGCCCATGATCATTTCTGCCTCGACCGACTATCGCGCCGCCGCTCAACGCAGGCTGCCGCCCTTCCTGTTCCATTACGCCGATGGCGGCGCCTACGCCGAGCACACGCTGCGCCGCAACGTCGCCGACCTGTCGGACATCGAACTGCGCCAGCGCGTGCTGAAGAATATGTCCGAACTGGACCTGTCCACCGAGCTGTTCGGCGAAAAGATGTCGATGCCGGTAGGCCTGGCGCCGGTTGGCCTGACCGGTATGTTCGCCCGCCGTGGCGAGGTGCAGGCGGCCAAGGCAGCAGCGGCCAAGGGCATTCCCTTTACCCTGTCCACCGTGTCGGTGTGCCCGATAGAGGAAGTGGCTCCGGCCATCGACCGGCCGATGTGGTTCCAGCTCTACGTGCTGAAAGACCGCGGTTTCATGAAGAACGCACTGGAGCGCGCCAAGGCCGCCGGCTGCTCGACCCTGGTGTTCACCGTCGACATGCCGGTGCCCGGCGCCCGCTACCGCGATGCCCACTCCGGCATGAGCGGCCCGAACGCAGCGCTGCGCCGCATGCTGCAGGCCATGACTCACCCACAGTGGGCCTGGGATGTCGGCCTGATGGGCAAGCCGCATGACCTGGGCAACATTTCCGCCTACCGCGGCAACCCGACCGGCCTGGCGGACTACATCGGCTGGCTGGGCGCCAACTTCGACCCGTCGATCTCCTGGAAGGATCTGGAGTGGATCCGCGACTTCTGGGACGGCCCGATGGTGATCAAGGGCATCCTCGACCCGGAAGACGCCCGTGATGCGGTGAACTTCGGCGCCGACGGCATCATCGTTTCCAACCACGGCGGCCGTCAGCTCGACGGCGTGCTGTCCAGCGCCCGCGCCCTGCCGGCCATCGCCGACGCGGTCAAGGGCGAGCTGAAGATCCTCGCCGACTCCGGCATCCGCACCGGCCTCGACGTGGTGCGCATGCTCGCCCTTGGCGCCGATACCGTGCTGCTCGGCCGCGCCTTCCTCTATGCCCTGGCCGCAGCCGGTGGTGCTGGCGTGAGCAATCTGCTCGACCTGATCGAGAAGGAAATGCGCGTGGCCATGGTGCTGACAGGCGCCAAGTCCATCGCCGAAATCACTCCGGATCTGCTGGTAAAGGAGCGTTGAGCCAATGACTGCTGCCGCCTCCATCACCCGTGACGCCCTGCTGACGCAGATGCGCCAGATCGTCGGCAGCAGCCATGTGCTGACCGACGAACAAGCCACACGGCGTTTCCGCAAGGGCCACCGTACGGGTGAAGGCAACGTGCTGGCGGTGGTGCGCCCAGGCTCCTTGCTGGAGCAGTGGCGCATTCTGCAGGCGGCGGTGGCGGCCGATCGCATCGTCATCATGCAGGCGGCCAATACCGGCCTGACCGGCGGCTCCACCCCCGACGGTGCCGATTACGACCGCGAGATCGTGTTGATCAGCACCCTGCGCATCACCGGCGTACAACTGATCAACGATGGCGAGCAGGTGGTGTGCCTGCCCGGCGCCACCCTGGATCGCCTGGAACAGGCATTGGCTCCGCTGAATCGCGAACCGCACTCGGTGATCGGCTCGTCCTGCATCGGCGCCTCGGTACTCGGCGGCATCTGCAACAACTCCGGCGGCGCCCTGGTGCGCCGTGGCCCGGCCTATACCGAGCTAGCGCTGTATGCACAGGTTAAAGATGACGGTTCGCTGGAACTGGTCAACCACCTGGGGATCGAGCTGGGCAACGATCCGGAGGAAATCCTCACCCGCCTGCAGAGCGGCGACTACACACCGCAGCAGGTGCGCAACGAAGAGACGGCAAAGGCCTCCGACGCGCGCTACGGCGAGCACGTGCGCGACGTCGATGCTGACACCCCGGCGCGCTTCAACGCCGACCCGTCGCGCCTGTTCGAAGCCTCCGGTTCGGCCGGCAAACTGTGCCTGTTCGCGGTGCGCCTGGACACCTTCCCGAAAGAGCCGAGCACGGTGTTCTATATCGGCAGCAACGACCCGCACGATCTGACCGAAGTGCGCCGCCACCTGCTGGCCGAACTGCCGCGCCTGCCGATTGCCGGGGAATACATCCACCGCACCGCCTTCGACATCGGCGAGAAATACGGCAAGGACACCTTTCTGGTGATCGACAAGTTCGGTACGTCCAAGGTGCCGGCTGCCTTCGCCATGAAGAGCCGGGTGGACGGTTTCTTCGAGCGCTTCGGCCTGCGTGGCGTGACCGACAAGGTGATCCAGGCCCTGATGAACCTGCTGCCCAGCCACCTGCCGGTGCGCATGCGCGAGTACCGTGACCGTTTTGAGCATCACCTGCTGGTGCGTGTATCCAACGACACGCTGGAACAGACGCGCAGCTTCCTGAGCGAGTATTTCACCGGCAGTGCCAGCGGCGCCTATTTCGAATGCGATGCCGATGAGGGACGCAAGGCCTTCCTGCATCGCTTCGCCGTGGCCGGTGCCGCGATCCGCTACCGCGAGTCGCACCGCAGCAGTGTCGAGGACATCCTCGCCCTGGACATCGCCCTGCGCCGCAACGACCGCGACTGGGTCGAGACGCTGCCGCAGGAGATGGAAGAGCAGATCATCCACAAGCTCTACTACGGGCATTTCTTCTGCCACGTGTTCCATCAGGACTATATCGTCAAGAAGGGTAATGACCCGCTCGCCATGGAACATGCCATGTGGAAGCTGCTGGACGAACGCCGCGCCGAGTACCCGGCCGAGCACAACGTTGGCCATCTCTATGTGGCCAAGCCGGCACTGGCGGGGTTCTACCGCGAACTCGACCCGACCAATACCTTCAACCCCGGCATCGGCCATACCTCGAAGAAGAAGCATTGGGGTGGTTGTTGCTAGGACGCTGAAGCCGCTATTACGGATGTGGGAGGCGCTTCAGCGGCGACGTTCGCGGCTGAAGCCCCTCCCACAATAGCTCCGCTGCACCCTAGCCCGGATGCAATCCGGGAAAATCTGACGCCGACTCCCCGGATTTCATCCGGGCTACAAAAGCAAAGGCCCGCCAATTTGGCGGGCCTTTATGTTGACGCGGCAACCGATCAGGCGAAGACGATCTCCTCGCCATCGACCTTGGCATGCACCATCGCGCCCGGGGCGAAATCGCCGGCGAGTATCTGCTGCGCCAGCGGGTTCTCGATCCAGCGCTGGATCGCGCGCTTGAGTGGACGCGCGCCGTACACCGGGTCGTAACCGACGGCGATCAGCTTGTCGAGCGCCTCCGGGGTCAGCTCCAGGCTCAGCTCACGCTCGGCCAGACGACCACGCAGACGCTGCAACTGGATCTCGGCGATACCGGCGATCTGTTCACGGCCCAGCGGCTCGAACACCACCACCTCGTCGATACGGTTGATGAACTCGGGACGGAAGTGGCTGCTCACCGCATCCATCACTGCCGCGCGCTGCGCTTCCTTGTCGCCCACCAGCTCCTGGATCTGCGCCGAGCCAAGGTTGGAAGTCATGACTATCACGGTGTTCTTGAAGTCCACAGTGCGGCCATGGCTGTCGGTCAGACGGCCGTCCTCGAGCACCTGCAGCAGCACGTTGAACACGTCCGGGTGGGCCTTCTCCACCTCGTCCATCAGCACCACCGAGTAGGGCTTGCGACGCACCGCCTCGGTCAGGTAACCGCCCTCTTCATAACCGACATAGCCTGGCGGCGCGCCGATCAGGCGAGCGACGCTGTGCTTCTCCATGAACTCGGACATGTCGATGCGCACCAGCGCCTCCTCGGTATCGAAGAGGAACTCGGCCAGCGCCTTGCACAGCTCGGTCTTGCCCACCCCGGTCGGGCCGAGGAAGAGGAACGAGCCGCTCGGCCGGTTCGGATCAGCCAATCCTGCACGGGAGCGGCGCACGGCGTTGGCCACGGCCACCACCGCCTCGTCCTGGCCGATCACCCGCTGGTGCAACAAGCCTTCCATTTTCAGCAGTTTCTCGCGCTCGCCTTCGAGCATCTTGCTCACCGGAATACCCGTCCACTTGGAAACGACTTCGGCGATCTCCTCGTCGGTGACCTTGCTGCGCAACAATTGGTTCTCAGCCTTGCCGTGCTGGTCGACCATCTGCAGGCTGCGCTCCAGATCCGGAATGATGCCGTACTGCAGTTCGGCCATACGTTGCAGGTCAGACTTACGCCGCGCAGCCTCGAGATCGGCCTTGGCCTGCTCGATTTTCTGCTGAATTTGCGCCGAACCCTGTACCTCAGCCTTCTCCGACTTCCAGATTTCCTCCAGGTCGGCGTATTCCTTCTCCAGGCGGGCGATATCTTCCTTGAGCTTTTCCAGACGCTTGAGGGCCGCGTCGTCGTCTTCCTTTTTCAGCGCTTCGCGTTCGATCTTCAGCTGGATCAGGCGGCGATCCAGGCGGTCCAATTCTTCCGGCTTGGAGTCGATCTCCATGCGGATGCGGCTGGCGGCCTCGTCTATCAGGTCGATGGCCTTGTCCGGCAACTGGCGGTCGGTGATGTAGCGATGGCTGAGCTTGGCCGCGGCGATGATCGCGCCGTCGGTGATGGTCACGCCGTGGTGCACCTCGTAGCGTTCCTTGAGGCCACGCAGGATAGCGATGGTGTCCTCCTCGCTCGGCTCGTCCACCAGCACCTTCTGGAAGCGGCGCTCCAGTGCGGCGTCCTTCTCGATGAACTGGCGATACTCGTCCAGCGTGGTGGCACCGACGCAGTGCAGTTCACCACGGGCAAGGGCCGGTTTGAGCATGTTGCCGGCATCCATGGCGCCCTCGGCCTTGCCGGCACCGACCATGGTGTGCAGCTCGTCGATAAACAGGATGATGCGCCCTTCCTGCTTGGAGAGTTCGTTGAGCACCGCCTTCAGGCGCTCCTCGAACTCGCCGCGGAACTTGGCGCCAGCGATCAGCGAGCCCATGTCCAGCGACAGCAGACGCTTGTCTTTCAGGCCGTCGGGCACTTCACCATTGATGATGCGCTGGGCCAGGCCTTCGGCAATGGCCGTCTTGCCCACACCGGGCTCGCCGATCAGCACCGGGTTGTTCTTGGTGCGGCGCTGCAGCACCTGGATGGTGCGACGAATCTCGTCGTCACGGCCGATCACCGGGTCGAGCTTGCCCTCTTCGGCACGCTTGGTCAGGTCGACGGTGTACTTGTCCAGCGCCTGGCGCGACTCCTCGACGTTGGGGTCGTTGACCGCCTGGCCGCCGCGCAGGTTGGCGATGGCATTTTCCAGGGCCTTCTTCGACACGCCCTGGCCGAGCAGCAGCTTGCCAAGCTTGGTGTTCTCGTCCATGGCGGCAAGCAGCACCAGCTCGCTGGAAATGAACTGGTCGCCGCGTTGCTGTGACAGGCGGTCGGCCTGGTTGAGCAGACGCGCCAGATCCTGCGACAGGTTGATGTCGCCGGTGGGGTTCTGCAACTTGCCGAGCTGATCCAGCTCGCGGGTCAACCCTTGGCGCAGGCTATTGATGTCGAAGCCGACCTGCATCAGCAGCGGCTTGATCGAACCGCCCTGTTGCTCGAGCAGCGCCTGCATCAGGTGCAGCGGCTCGATGGCGGCGTGGTCCATGCCCACCGCCAGTGATTGGGCATCGGAGAGTGCAAGTTGCAGCTTGCTGGTCAAACGATCGATACGCATATATGTCCTTCCTCCAGAGTGGCGGGCCGGGACAACATCCCCGAAAAACGAAACCCACCGAGATGAAGACTAGATAAGGACGATTACGCCGTATTCAAGACGTGACGACTTGATCCAGATCAGCGCCAGATCACCTGCTGCTCCAGTGGAAAGCGCAGGCGCGGGTTGTAGACGCCCTTCTCGCCCTGGCGCCCGACGGCCAGCAGCATGATGGGGATGGCCTGACGCGGGATCTCCAGCACACGACGCAGGCGCGGCTCGTCGAAGCCTTCCATCGGACAGGTGGCATAGCCATGGCTCTGGAAGGCCAGCATCAGGTTCTCCGCCGCCAGCGCCGTCGACTTAACCGCCCACAGGCGCATGTCGGCCTTGCTGTTGGGCTTGCGCATCAAGGGTTTGCGCACACCCATCAGTCGCACCAGCTGACGCTTGAACAAACCCAGTAAGCCCAGCGGCCCCTGGTTGTACTGGAAGGGCGCGGTCTTGCTGTAGAAACTGCGGATGCGCGCCGGCACCTCGGCCTCCGGCCAGTAATCGATGACGTTGCGGCAGGCCTGACGCCAGGTGTCCGGGCGCGCCAGCACGGCGATGATCAAAGGTGCACGGGCGGCGTTCTGGCTCATGCATACCGGATGCAGCTGCGCCAGCAGCGCCGGATCGCGAATCACCTGAAAACTCCAGGGCTGCAGGTTGCAGGAATTTGGCGCCAGCACGGCCAACTCCAGGCAATCGCGAATCACCGCCTCCGGCACCGGTTCGGGGGTGAAGCGGCGTACCGCGCGGCGACTTTCGATCAGCGCGCGCAGTTCGGCCGGCGAAGCCATGGCGGGTGTTTGCTCGTTGAGAAAGCTGGTCATGGGCGCACTCCTCGGCAGTCGCCCGATTAAGCAGCCGGGCGACTTTGCGAACAAGAGGATGGGAGGAAATGGCCGTGGATTTGGCTGATCAGCCTCACCTGCGCCTCTGCTCGAGGACGCAGGAGCCAAGACCTAGAGGCCGAGCGCTTTCTCGATGGACTGGATCAGTGCAGGATCATCCGGCGTGGTGCGCGGCGAGAATCGCGCTAGCACGCGGCCATCCTGGCCGACCAGAAACTTCTCGAAATTCCAGGTGATATCGCCCGGAAACTCGGCGCCCTCGCCCGCCAGCAGGCGATACAGCGGGTGGCGACCTGGGCCATTGACCTCCAGCTTGCTGCCCAGCGGGAAGGTCACGCCATAGTTGAGGCTGCAGAACGAGCGGATCTCGTCCTCGCTGCCCGGCTCCTGACCGGCAAACTGGTTGCAGGGCACCCCGAGCACGGTAAAGCCATTGCCCTTGTACTGCTGATAGAGCTTTTCCAGCCCCGCGTACTGAGGCGTCAGGCCGCACTTGGAGGCGACGTTCACCACCAGCACCACCTGGCCCTTGTAGGGCGCCAGCGGCAGTTCCTGGCCATCCAGCGCGCGTAGATTGAGATCGTGAAAGGCACTCATGACGAACTTCCTCAGCGAATTCAGTGCAGCGGGCGCAAGGCCCTGTAATCCTCGAGGCAGCTGCGTTTGGGCAAGCCGCCATGCATAAAAAAGGCGCCCTAAGGCGCCTTTATCGCAAGCTTGAGCTTAGCAGCGGTTGAACCAGTGAGAACGACCGCAAGTCGCCTGACAGGCAACTTAGTGGTGGTGACCACCTTCGCCATGGATATGACCATGAGCCACTTCTTCTTCGCTGGCGTCACGCACGTTAACGACCTTGACCTTGAAGTTCAGGCGCTGACCGGCCAGCGGGTGATTACCGTCGACGGTCACGTCGTCACCGTCGATATCGCGGATGGTAACGATCTGCATGCTGCCGTCCGGGCCCGAAGCGTGGAACTGCATGCCCACTTCCAGGGTGTCGACGCCTTCGAACATGGCGCGGCTCAGAGTCGCGACCAGCTCGGCGCTGTATTCGCCGTAGGCTTCTTCCGGCTCGACGGAAACGTCCAGCTCATCGCCAATCTGCTTGCCAACCAGGGCCTTCTCGAGACCGGCGATGATATTGCCGGCACCATGCAGATAGACCAGCGGCGCGCCGCCACTGGAGCTGTCGATCACCTCACCGGCATCGTTGGTCAGGGTATAGTCGATGGAGACGGCCTTGTTGGCGGCGATCAGCATGGGGAGACCTTTTGCGAAAGATAAATGAGCGAGCAAGTTTAACCAACGCCAGCCTGGATTGCGACACGAGCCCGGACAAACGGGTCGTGCGTATCGTTGATTTTCGTCAGGACGATGACGGCGACTGGGTGGCAGTCTTGTCTTGTGGCCATACTCAGCATGTACGCCACCGACCGCCCTGGCAGAATCGGCCCTGGGTACTCGATCCCGAGCAGCGCCAAGTCAGGCTGGGAAGCCTCTTCCCCTGTGGCTGGTGCGCCATGGATCGGTCGCACGATGAATCCAAGGAAGTCTAAATGTCTGCACGCAACATTCTGGTGATCAACTGCGGCAGCTCGTCGATCAAGTTCGCCTTGGTCAACGAAGCGCAGGAAACCTTCATGCTCAGCGGCCTGGCCGAGCGTCTTGGCAGCCCCGAGGCGGTGCTACACTGGCAACAAGGCGAACAAAAGGACAGTCTGGTCCTGCCGGGCGCTGACCACCGCCTGGCCCTGTCTCATCTTCTCCCTGTGGTACAGCAGGCCGCAGCCGGTGAGCTGCACGGAATCGGCCACCGCGTGGTGCATGGCGGCGAGCACTTCTCCGGCGCCTCTCGTCTGGACGCCACCAGCCTGCAAGCGATCCGCCAGGTCGCGCCGCTGGCGCCGTTGCACAACCCGGCCAACCTGCTGGGCATCGAGGCGGCGATGAAGCTGTTCCCGACGCTCACCCAGGTCGCCGTATTCGATACCGCCTTCCACCAGAGCCTGCCCGAGCACGCCTACCGCTATGCCGTGCCCGAGGCGCTGTACCGCGAGCACGGCGTGCGCCGCTACGGCTTTCATGGCACCAGCCATCGCTACGTCAGCCAGAAGGCCGCACAGATGGCCGGCCTACCGGCGGAGGCCAGCAGCTGGCTGGTGGCGCACCTGGGCAACGGTTGCTCGACCTGCGCCGTGGAAAACGGCCACAGCCGCGACACCAGTATGGGCCTGACGCCGCTGGAAGGGCTGGTGATGGGCACACGCAGCGGCGATGTCGACCCCAACCTGCACAGCCATCTGGCGCGCACCCTGGGCTGGAGCCTGGAGCAGATCGACAGCATGCTCAACAAGGACAGCGGCCTGCTCGGCCTATCCGGCCTGTCCAACGACATGCGCACCCTGGAGCAGGCCCGCGAACAGGGTCATGACGGCGCCACCCTGGCCATCGAGGTGTTCTGCTATCGCCTGGCCAAGTCGCTGGCGGCGATGAGCTGCGCACTGCGCCGCCTCGACGGGCTGATCTTCACCGGCGGTATCGGCGAAAACTCGGCGCTGATCCGCAGCAAGACCGTGAACCATCTCAGCCTGCTCGGGCTGCAGCTGGATGCCCAGGCCAACGCCCGCTGCGTGCGCGGCGTCGCCGGTGCCATTCACGCCGACGGTCACCCGCGCGTGCTAGTAGTACCCACCAATGAAGAGCGGCAGATCGCCCTCGATACCCTTGCCCTGCTCGACTGAGGCTATTTCATGCATACCTTCTTCATCGCCCCCACCGGTTTCGGTGTCGGCCTCACCTCCATCAGCCTCGGCCTGGTCGGCGCGCTCGAACGCAGCGGCCTCAAGGTCGGCTTCTTCAAACCCATCGCCCAGCCCCATGCCGGCGACCTCGGCCCGGAGCGCTCCAGCGAGCTGATCGCCCGCACCCACGGTCTGAACTCGCCCAAGCCGCTGCCGCTCAGCCATGTCGAGCGCATGCTCGGCGATGGCCAACTGGATGAACTGCTGGAAGAGATCATCAGCCTCTATCAGCAGGCCGCCGCCGACAAGGACGTGGTCATCGTCGAAGGCATGGTACCGACGCGCCACGCCAGCTACGCCGCACGGGTCAATTTCCATCTGGCCAAGAGCCTGGATGCCGACGTGATCCTGGTCAGCGCCCCGGAAGACGAGAACCTCACCGAACTGTCCGACCGCATCGAAATCCAGGCGCAGCTGTTCGGCGGGCCGAAGGACCCGAAAGTGCTCGGCGTGATCCTCAACAAGGTGCGCAGCGAAGATGGCATCACCGCCTTTGCCGAGCGCCTGCTGGAACTTTCACCACTGCTCAAGAGCCAGGACTTCCGCCTGCTCGGCTGCATTCCCTGGCAGGACGAACTGAACGCGCCGCGCACCAAGGACATCGCCGAGCTGCTCGGCGCGCGTATCCTCAACGCTGGCGATTACGAGCAGCGACGCATGCTCAAGATCGTGCTCTGCGCCCGTGCGGTGGCCAACAGCGTGCAGTTGCTCAAGCCCGGCACCCTGGTGGTGACGCCGGGTGACCGCGACGACATCATCCTTTCCGCCAGCCTGGCGGCGATGAATGGCGTACCGCTGGCCGGGCTGCTGCTGTGCAGCGATTTCGCCCCCGACCCACGCATCATGGAGCTGTGCCAGGGCGCCCTGGCCAGTGGCCTGCCGGTGATGACCGTGAGCACCGGCTCCTACGATACCGCCACCAACCTCAACCGCCTGAATAAGGAAATCCCCCTGGATGACCGCGAGCGCGCGGAGAAGGTCTCCGACTTCGTCGCCGGGCATATCGATCATGACTGGTTGAGCGCGCGCTGCGGCACACCACGCGAGCTGCGCCTGTCGCCCCCGGCCTTCCGCTACCAGCTGGTACAACGCGCCAAGGCCGCCGCCAAGCGCATCGTCCTGCCCGAGGGCAGCGAGCCACGCACCATTCAGGCAGCCGCCATCTGCCAGGCACGCGGCATTGCCCGCTGCGTGCTGCTGGCCAAGCCGGAAGACGTGCATGCAGTCGCCCGAGCACAAGGTATCGAGCTGCCGGAAGGTCTGGAAATTCTCGACCCAGATCTGATTCGCGGTCGCTATGTCGAGCCGATGGTCGAACTGCGCAAGGGCAAGGGCCTCAACGCGCCGATGGCCGAGGCGCAGCTGGAGGACACCGTGGTGCTCGGCACCATGATGCTGGCACTGGACGAAGTGGACGGCCTGGTGTCTGGCGCCATTCACACCACCGCCAACACCATTCGCCCGGCGCTGCAGCTGATCAAGACTGCGCCGGGTTACAACCTGGTGTCATCGGTGTTCTTCATGCTGCTGCCGGATCAGGTGCTGGTCTATGGCGACTGCGCGGTGAACCCGGATCCCAACGCAGAGCAACTGGCGGAAATCGCTCTGCAGAGCGCCGCCTCGGCGCAGGCCTTCGGCATTCCGCCGCGGGTGGCCATGCTCAGCTACTCCACTGGTGATTCCGGCAGCGGCGAGGAGGTGGAAAAGGTACGGGCCGCGACCCGCCTGGCTCGCGAAAAACGCCCGGACCTGCTGCTCGACGGCCCGCTGCAGTACGACGCCGCGGCCATCGAGAGCGTCGGCCGGCAGAAGGCGCCGAACAGCCCGGTAGCCGGTCGCGCCACGGTGTTCGTGTTCCCTGATCTGAACACCGGCAACACCACCTACAAGGCGGTGCAGCGCAGCGCCGAGTGCATCAGTGTCGGGCCGATGCTGCAGGGTCTGCGCAAGCCGGTGAACGACCTGTCGCGCGGTGCGCTGGTCGACGACATCGTCTACACCATCGCACTGACGGCGATTCAGGCGGCCGATCTGCCGAGCTAGAGAGGCCGTAGGTGCAGCGTGCGCGCCATGGAAAGCTGGGCGCGCGCGGGCCGCAACAGCGAGCAGACAAAACCTTATGGTCAACACTGGCACTTGCAGGTCAGTGCACAACCGTTACCCTTGGCGCCGAACCAGCTCGCTGCACGGAACGCCGCAGCTCTTTCGACCGATACGGGGCACATAGAAAGCCCCTTTCTCAGGCTGCCCGCCGGATGTGCAGCCTGCTTATGGAGGCGTTCGCCCGATGCTGCACTTTCTTCCCGCGCCGCTGCGCGGCCTGATCGCGAGCCTGCTGCTGGCTCTCAATACCCTGTTCTGGTGCTGGCCGCTGTTCTTCGTCGCCCTGCTCAAACTGCTGCTGCCCTTCGCGCCGATCCAGCGCGCGCTGCGCTTCGTCATGCACGGCATCGCCGAAAGCTGGATCGGCATCAATAAATTCTGGATGCGCCTGGTTGGCCACATCGACTGGAAGGTTCAGGGGCTGGAGCGCTTCGATACCCGCCATTCCTATCTGGTAACCAGCAACCACCAGAGCTGGGTGGACATTCTGGTGCTGCAATACCTGCTCAACCAGCACATGCCACTGCTGAAATTCTTCCTCAAGCAGGAGCTGATCTGGGTACCGGTGATCGGCCTGTGCTGGTGGGCGCTGGAGTTTCCCTTCATGAAGCGCTTCAGCAAGGAATACCTGGCCAAGTACCCGGAAAAGCGCGGCCAGGACCTGGCCACCACGCGCAAGGCCTGCGCGCGTTACAAGACCAATCCCGTGGCGGTATTCAACTTCCTCGAGGGTACCCGCCTGACTCCGGCCAAGCATGCGCAGCAGCAGTCGCCGTTCAAGTACCTGCTCAAGCCCAAGGCCGGCGGCATCGCCTTCGTGCTCGACGCGATGGGTGAACAGCTGCATGCCATCGTCAATGTCACCATCCACTATCCCCACGGTGTGCCGGGCTTCTGGGACCTGCTCAGTGGCCGACTGGATGCTGTGCAGGTGATTTTCAGGCAGGTCGATATTCCGCGCGAATTCATCGGCCGCAACTACGATCAGGACGACGATTACCGCCTGGCATTCCAGCAGTGGGTCAACCGTCTGTGGGAAGAGAAAGACGCGGAGCTCGCCAGCCTTCACCAGCAAGCCTGAAGCGTCAGCGGCGCTTCATTCACCACGTGGCAGGGGCAACTTGCTCCAATCCAGCTGCGCCGGCACCTGCATCGCGGTGCCGGCCGACACACCCGGCGCCACCAGAAAGCCCTGCATGATGTTGCAGTGGTGCCGCGTCAGCCACTCGCGCTGCGCCTGAGTTTCGACACCCTCGGCGATGACCTCCAATCCCAGATGCCGACCAAGATCGATGATGGTGCTGACCACCGCGGCGTCACGCGGTGAGTCGAGCATGTTGGAGACGAACAGACGGTCGATCTTCAGCGTGTCCAGCTCGAAATGACGCAGATAAGCCAGTGACGAGTAACCGGTGCCGAAGTCATCGATGGCGATCTTCACCCCCAGCTCACGCAGATGAAGTAACTGCGCCTGGGTCAGCTCCAGGTCCTGCATCAGCGCACTCTCGGTGACTTCCACCTCCAGTTGACTGGGCTTCAGACCGTGGGCGTCGAGTACACGCTGCAGATCAGTCACCAGTTGCGGCATACCGAACTGCACCGGGCTGACATTGAGACTGAGCACCATGTCCTCACCGAACTGCTGCTTGAAGTCCGCCAGCTGCCTGGCGCCCTCACGGAAGATCCATTCACCGAGACGATTGATCAGGCGGGTTTCTTCAAGCAGCGGTATAAACACGTTCGGCGCAACGGTACCCGCGACACGATGCTGCCAGCGCAGCAAGGCCTCGAAGCCGCGCAGGCGCCCGCTATCGAGATGGAACTGGGGCTGATAGACCAGCACGAAGTCATCGTTCTCGATGGCGTGACGCAGGCTTTCTTCGAGCATCAGCCGCGAACGCGCACGGCCGTTCATTTCCGGTGAGAAGAAGCGGTATTGCTGGCGACCGGCGCGCTTGGCTTCGTACATCGCCATGTCGGCCGAACGCAGCAGGCCCTCGACGCTCTGCCCGCATTCAGGAAAGCAGGCGATGCCAACGCTGGCGCCGAGGGTGAAATCCACACCATCGAGGGTGTGGCGCACCGAGACCAGTTCGATCAGCTTCTCCGCGACCTTGGCCGCATCCTCGGGGTGACCGAGGTTGTCCAGCAGCGCAGTGAACTCGTCACCGCCGATGCGTGCCAGGCTATCGTAGGGGCGCAAGCACGCCTTGAGCTGCTCACCGACACGACGCAGCAGCTGATCGCCGACATCATGGCCCAACGAGTCATTGATGCGTTTGAAACCGTCCAGGTCCAGGTAAAGCACCGCGAGCCGCTGACCGCTGCGTTCGATACGCGCCAACGCCGATTCCAGCGCCTGATGAAAGCCACGTCGATTGAGCAGGCCGGTCAGCGCGTCAGTAACCGCCTGCGACTCCAGCTGCGCATGCAGATTACGCACCACCGACATGTCCAGCGCGATCAATACCATCGCGCGTTGCGGCCGCGGCAGTGGCGAGCAGGACAACGCCACCGGCAGACAACCACCCTTGAGCGTGCGCATCATCGCTTCATGCACGCGGTAGGTCGCCTCGCGCCTGAAGTGCAGGTAGAACTCCGATTGCTGCCAACCGTCGTCGCTGGCCGGATTCTTGAGAAACGACAGCAGATCGGCGCCCTCAAGATCGCCTACCTCGCCATCAAGCATCTGCGCCATGGCCGGGTTGGCGAACTGGATGCGACCGTCCTCACCGACCACCAGGATACCCTCGGCGGCGTTGGCCAGCACCGAGGCGTTGAATGCCCTGGCGCGTTCGAGCTGCTGGGAAAGTGTCTGTAATTCGCAGCGATTGTGCTCGTGCTCCAGCAGGCTCTGAATCTTGTGGCGCAGCACGCTGGAATCGAAAGGTTTGAGCACGAAGTCCACGGCGCCAGTGCTGTACCCACGCAGCACGGCATCGTGGGTCTGCGCGATGGCGGAAACGAAGATGATCGGCGTCAGCCGCGTACGGGGGTTGCCGCGCATCAACCGGGCGACTTCGAAGCCGTCCATACCCGGCATCTGCACGTCCAGCAGCACCAGCCCTACATCCTCTTCGAGCAGACAGCGCAGGGCCTCTTCGCCGGAACTGGCACAGCGCAGCAGCCACTCTCCATCTTCGAGTAGCGCCTGCATGGCCTCGAGGTTCTCTACACGGTCATCCACCACCAGCAGAACCTGCTTGGCGGGTACGGCGGCGTTCTTGCTCTGCGCCTGGGCCATCGTCACTCCCCTATCCATCTGCCCTTGCACCAGTCACTCCTGTCATCAGGGTAGTCCATCGCCGGGCGAAGGCATGGTCGGCATCGCCAGCCAGCGCTCCAGCAGTGCCAGCAGCTCGTCACGCTTGATCGGCTTGGCCATGTAGTCATCCGCGCCAGCGGTGATGCACTTCTCGCGATCGCCCTTCATGGCGTGGGCCGTGAGCGCAATGATGGGGATCACGCAGCCGTGCTCCTGCTTGAGCAGACGCGTAGCCGTGTAGCCATCCATATTGGGCATGGCCATATCCATCAGAATCAGGTCGAAGGGATCACGCTGGTAACTGGCGATGGCCTCCAGGCCGTCCTTGGCGGAGCTGACGCGCAGCCCCACTTCATCCAGCAGCGCCGTCAGTGCGTAGACGTTACGCACATCGTCATCCACCAGCAGGATGCGCTTGCCCTGTAACGGGTTGAGCCGTGCCTGGGCCGGTTGCGGCGCACGCACGTCACCGAGAAAGCCCTGCACCGCCTGGCACAACGCGTCGGTGTCATCACCATGCTTGCGCACCACCACGGCGCTATAGCGCCGCAGCCGTTGCAGGGTCTGCTGAGTGACGTCCACACCGGTGTTGATTACCACGCGCGTACCTTGCAACGTGCGCAACTGATTGAGGCTGTCGAGCAAGGCAAAACCGTCCTGATCCGGCAGGTCGAGATCGATCACCAGCGCGCAGAACTGGCCCTGCGCATAGGCCTCGCGGGCCTGCTCGCCATCGGCGCAGGCGATGACCTGAAAGCCCAGCTCCGTCAGTTGCTCGCGGTAGTGCTCGCGCTCTATCTCGACATCCTCCACCAACAACAATGCCTGCTCCTGCTGCGCACCGTGCTGCAGCTCGATGAATACCTGCTCCAGCTCATCGCGACCGATGGGTTTGACCAGATAGCGGGTGCCATCGTCGTTCCAACCCACCGGTTGCGGGACGCAGGAAATGATGTGCACCGGCGTATGCCGATGGTTCGGCTGGGCGCGCAGACGCCGAAACAGCTGCCAGCCACTGAGATCGGGAAGCAGGATGTCGAGGATCACCGCATTGAACGACTCCTGCTGCAGCAGTCCCAGCGCCTGTAACCCGGTGCGGCAGTGCACGCTGGAGAAGCCGTGAGCATGAGCCTCCTCGGCGATCACCGCAGCGAAATTAGCATCGTCCTCGATGATCAACAGCGGCGGGCCGTCACCTGCACGCTGCGGCCCCTCGAGCGGCGCTTCGACACTGAGTGAGCCCGCCTGCACCGGCAATCTGACGGTGAAGGTAGAACCCTGTCCCGGCGCGCTCTGCAGGCTGATATCGCCATCCAGGGCCAGCACCAGCTGACGGGTAATGGCCAGCCCCAGACCGGTACCGCCGAAACGCCGGCTGGTAGAACCGTCGATCTGCTGAAAAGCCTGGAAGACCTGCTCGTGCTGGGCCGGATCGATACCAATGCCAGTATCACGCACGCTGAAACAGAGCAGCTCGCGCTCATCCTCCTGGCGCCCCTGACTGCTGACGCTCAGCGTGACCTCGCCCTGATCGGTGAACTTCAGCGCGTTGGACAGCAGATTGCGCAGGATCTGATGCAGACGCACGCGGTCGGTGTGGATGACGCGTGGCACCCCGGCCTCCAGCTGGGTGTGCAGACGCAAGCCCTTGAGTTCGGCCATCGGCCGCAGGCTGGCATCGAGCTCCACCAGCACGTCCTGCATGTTGATCGGCTCCAGCTTGAGCTGCATACGCCCCGATTCGACCTTGGCCAGGTCGAGTACATCGTTGATCAGTTGCAGCAGATCACTGCCGGCGCGGTGCACGATATCGGCATGCTTGGTCTGCTTCTCGGTGAGATTGCCAGCCAGGTTCTGCCGCAGTTGGTCGCTGAGAATCAGGATGCTGTTGAGCGGCGTGCGCAGCTCATGGGACATGTTGGCGAGAAACTCGGATTTGTAGCGGTTGGCCAACAACAATTGCTCGGCCTGCTCACGCAGCTTATGCTCGGCCGCCTTGCGCTCGCTTATGTCGATGATCACCGCCTGCACGAGTGTCTCGTCGCCACTGCGAATCGGCGACAGGCCAACCTCCAGAGGAATCATGCCGCCTTCGCGGTGCTGCCCAAACAGCTCGCGATTACCGCCCATGCGGCGCTGCTCGGGCATGGCCTGGTAACCGCGACGCAGCGCCACATGGCTGCCGCGCTGCGCCGTCGGCAGGAGCATTTCCACCGGCTCGCCGAGCAACATCTGCCGTTCGTACCCGAACAGCAACTCGGTCTGTCGATTGACCATGGCGATGCGCCCCAGGGCATCGACCAGCACGATGGCATTGGGCGACGCCTCGACCACCAGACGAAAACGCTCCTCGGCCACCTTGCGCGCACGCAGGTCCACCAGGTTGATCAGGTAGCTGCTGCCCTCGTGCAACGGGTTGAGGCTGATGCTGACCGGAATCGACTCACCGCGTAACGTGCGCACCATGCGTTCGTCACTCTCGGCCAACTGCTCCTGCAGGTCTTTCGGCGATTCGATATTGGGCAGCACGCGCAACACGGTCTCACCCGGCAAGGCATTGAGCGGGCAGTCGAACAGCTCGGCAGCGCTGCGATTGGCCATTTCGATGCGGCCCCTGTCATCACAGAGCAGGGTCGCCACCGGCAGCCGTTCGACCAATAGACGAAAGCGCTCTTCGCGCTCGCGCAGGGCCACGGCAGCCCGCTCACTGATCTGCAGCTTGCGCTCGCGCTGATAGAGAAAGCCGCCGACCAGAATCGACAGCAGCAGCGTCGCCGCCAGCCCGGCCCAGAGCCCTAGCGTACCGGTACGATCAACCAGACTGCGCTCATACTCGGGCGTGCCAATGACCTCCAAGCCCCAAACGCGACCGTACAGCGGCAGCTCCATATGACTCTGAAAACGCGGTTTCCGGCCATCAGCCTGGGTTTCACCGCCCAGCAACTGAACATCCGATGCATGCAGGTCCCTCAGCTGAATGTCGAACCGCCGTGTCTGACCACCGAGAATGCCCTCGATCAGATCGTGACTACGAAACGCGCCATGCACCATTCCGAGCAATGCAGCACGACGTTGCTCCACCGTGTTGAGTGGCACGCCAGGACGAAAAACCGGAAGAAACAGCAGCACACCCTGCTGCACGTTGACATCGATTTCCTGGCGTAACACCACCGGCCCACTCAGGCTGGCATCACCGCTTTCGAGGCTGCGCTCAATGGCCTGACGACGGATCGCATCGCTAAGCATGTCAAAACCGAGTACGCGCCGGTTACGCCAATCCAGAGGGCTGACGTAATCGATGGGCAAGTAATGCTCGCGTTCCCCCTCGGGGAACACCTGATAATCGAGGCGCTCATCCGCTTGCAGCTCGGCCCGAAAATCGCCCAGCTGCGCATGGCTCAGGTAGCGCGACCAGGCGACGGCCTGTATACCCGGATAACGATCCTGCAATTGCAGCTGATCCAGCGCCCGCTCCCACTCGATGGGAGAAACCCGGTCACTCCCGGTCATCAACCCCGAGACTCCGCGCAGGACCATTTCATAAGCCTGCATGCGCGCCATCACTCGCTGACCAATATCCTGCGCCTCGAGTGCAAAGCGATGTTGACTGTCTTCCCGCTCACGTTCCTGCAAAGTATTCCACTGCCAGAAAATCAGGCCGCCCAACCCCAGTAGCAGGCCAAGTGCAACCAGCAGCGGCGTCCAGGGCCTTGGTGGCCGCTCGACAGCTCTGTCGTCCATTTGCTCTCCTTCGGTCATCCAGAACCAACGCGCACGTTACATCCGCACGCGGACATCACAGAACCACAGCAAGCATTCTAGTCAGGATTTGAATGAGTGGCCTTTTGCCAGAAGAGACTCGACGGGCGGTCACGGACATTGCCGCAAACGCCCTCTGACGCCTCGGCGATATACGTCCGCAGGCGTGAATGTCAGCGACATAAAAAAGCCTCCCGGAGGGAGGCTTTGATTCGACGCGACGAGGCCTTAAAGCGGACGCAGGTTGATCTCGACACGACGGTTCTGCGCACGACCAGCATCGGTGGCGTTGCTGGCAATCGGCTGGCTCGGGCCAGCACCGTATGCCGAGATGCGCTGACCCGGCACGCCATTGGCGGTCAGGTAGTTGGCCACGCTCTGAGCGCGACGCTGCGACAGGCTCTGATTAAGCTCCTGCGAACCGGTGCTGTCGGTGTGACCGACGATGTTCACTCCGTTCTTGTTGAACTCCTTGAACACCAGCACCAGCGAATTGAGGGTCGGGTAGAAGCTGCTGGAGATATCCGCCGAGTTGCTGGCGAAGGTGATATTGCCCGGCATGATCAGTTTCAGATCATCGCCGTTACGTTGCACCTGCACGCCAGTGCCCTGCAGGGTCTGGCGCAGTTTGGCCTCCTGGGTGTCGACGTAATAGCCGTAACCACCACCGGCGGCGCCACCGACGGCCGCACCGATCAGCGCGCCTTTGGTGCGGTCCTTTTTGCTAGAAGTCGCAGCACCGATCACCGCACCGGTCGCGGCGCCGATGCCGCCATAGATGCCAGCTTTGCCGGCCTGGCTCTCGCCGGTGTAGGGGTTGGTGGTGCAGCCAGCCAGCATGGCCATGAGCGCAGTTGCTGCGATCAGATTGCGTCTGGTCTTCATAGGGATTCCTTAGGATTTCTTCTGGTATCGGGCAGACATGCCACAATCTTCGAGCCGCCAAGGCGCGGTGAAGTTCCGCCCTAGCTTATCAGCCCGGGCGGATAGGGACTGCGATCCAGAGCAGTTCTGCTCCGTACACGCGCGTTACTGCATACCTGGCAGCGGTCGCAGTGTCACTTCGACACGGCGATTCTGCGCACGGCCTTCAGCGGTGGCGTTGCTGGCTACGGGCTGATCCGGCCCCATACCACGGGTACTCAAGCGACTGGGGTCGACACCCTGCGCCAACAGATAGTCGGCCACGCTTTGCGCGCGACGCTGCGACAGCTCCATGTTGTAGCTATACGAGCCGGTGCTGTCGGTATGCCCGACAACCTCGATGCTGTTCTGGTTGTACTGGCGGAAGGAATTGGCCAGGTTGTTCAGCGGCTGATAGAAGCTGCTGGCGATCTGCGCCGAGTCGGTAGCGAAGGTGATGTTGCCGGGCATGATCAACTGAATCACATCGCCTTGGCGCTGCACCTCGACGCCGGTGCCCTGCATGCTGCGGCGCAGTTCCTCTTCCTGCTTGTCGGCGTAGTAGCCATAACCTGCCGCTGCGGCACCGGCCACGGCCGCGCCGATCAGCGCGCCCTTGCCGCGGTTGTCATGGTTGATCAGCGCACCGGCAGCCGCGCCGGCCAGCGCACCGATACCACCGTAGGTGGCGGTGCGGTTGGAGCTCGGTGCGCTCTGATCGTAGGGGTTCTGCGAGGCGCAACCGCCAAGCAGCAGCGCAGAGGTGCAAAGGGCAATAACAGGCAGGCGAAACATGAAGGCGTCTCCATGAACGGTGGGTGATGGCTCTTTGAGTCATCACGCCGCCATTAGTGCCCTCTCACGCGCGAATAAAGGGGTTCTCGCGCATCTCATCGCCCAGGCGAGTGTCCGGGCCATGGCCGGTAACCACGGTGGCATCCTCGTCGAGGCTGTACAGGCGCTGCTTGATCGAACGCTCGATGGTCGCGTAATCACCGCCCCACAGATCGGTACGGCCGATACCGCGACGGAACAGAGTGTCACCGGCGATCAGCAGCTTGGCACCCTCGAACCAGAAGCTCATCGAACCCGGCGTGTGCCCTGGCGTATGCAAGGCCACGCCGCAGCCACAGGCCAGTTCCTCGTCATCGGCCAGCCATTTGTCCGGCGCCGGCACGGGCGTGTAAGGCACACCGAACATGCTGCACTGCATCTCCAGATTGTCCCAGAGGAACTGATCCTCCTTGTGCAGGTGCAGCGTGGCACCGGTCTTCTCCTTCATCTGCCCCGAGGCAAGGAAGTGATCGAGGTGCGCATGGGTGTGGATGATGCTCACCACCTTGAGGCCATGAGCCTCCAGACGCGCCATGATCAGATCGGGATTACCACCTGGATCGACCACGATGGCCTTCTTGGTAATCGGGTCGCCGATGATGGTGCAGTTGCACTGCAAGGGGCCGACAGGGAAGGTTTCGCGGATTAGCACGGATTTACTGGTCATGAGGTAGAACCTGGAGTGATCGATGACTCAATCTTGGCACAGCGAGATTGACTCCCTCCAGCGACCATCGAACCCGCCCGCTGGAACACCTGAAGCAGCAAAGCATGTACATTTGCCATCACTGAACACGGCCGGCCATAGCAGCGCGGAGTGAGCCGCAGCTTTGCAAGGAACCTGGAGTAATGGACAAGAAGTCGCTTTCCGAGCGGGACATCTGCAGCAAGTACATAGCACCAGCCATCGCCAAGGCCGGCTGGGACATGCAGGGGCAGGTACTGGAAAGGTTTGGTTTATGGCCAGCGTAAAGAACTACTCCAATAACTACCCAAGTGTGTCGAAAAAATCGCGGTAACCCAGACTGGTGGGATAGTGAGACTAACGGGTTCTCCACCCGAGTCGAGAACGAGTCCGCCTAGAGCTCCGGTGCAAAATATCTGGATGCCTGCAGCAAATGGCGTAACTCTTCGCCCGAGACAAGTGCATTATCTCAAGCCGCCTGCATAGCGTATTTGCCGAAGGAGAGCTGGAATTCCATGTAGTAATTGCAAAAAATGCAACAACTGCGACCGACGACAATACCTATCAGGTCGAGCTTTTCAAGCTTGTGCCGTGCTATCGGTCAGTTACTGGTTCAACTCCTGGAAATGCACACGCTTTCACCAAGAGGCCACAGGCTCTGAATCTGAGCCCATCATACTTTCAGGTAAGGTAGGCGCTTATCAATCGTGAAGGTTTGCCTCCTCTCGTGACCCAGACCTATCCAAAGCCCTGGAAAAGCTACCAGGAGCAGCTCGACCAACTAATCGCTCGCGGCATGACCGTCACGGATAACGCCAAAGCATTGGATTACCTGGAGCGCATCGGTTATTACCGGCTAAGCGGCTATTGGTTTGCCTTCCGTGAGCGGACAGAATTCTGCTGCCCTCTCGATCCGCATAGCGGGAAAAAGCCCAAAAAGGTCAAACAAGACCGGCTACCGCTCGATGACTTCCGCCCAGGTACAACCTTCCAGAATGCTGTAGACCTATATGTGTTCGATAAGAAACTGCGGCTGCTCGTGCTGGATGCACTGGAACGCGTTGAAATAGCCCTGCGTGTCGACATTTCTCATAGCCTGGGGAAACACCACAAGTTCGCCTACCTGCAACCGGAGCTGTTTCACGAGAGCTTCTCCAGCAAGCTGGATGGCCAAACAGGCTTGACCAAACACCATGGCTGGCTGAGCAAGCATGCGGCGCTGATCAGCCGCTCCAAAGAAGATTTCATACGCCATAACAAAGAAAAGTACGGCCTACCGTTGGCCGTGTGGGTGGCGTGCGAGGTTTGGGATTTCGGCACACTGTCGACGCTATTCGACGGCATGACCGAAGCGGATCAGGACGCTATTTCGTCGCAGTACAACATCAGCAATGGCCGCATTTTCGCCAGTTGGCTGCGCAGCCTGAACTACCTGCGCAACGTATGCGCACACCACAGCCGGCTGTGGAATCGCAACATCGTTGATCAGCCGAAACTGCCGCCAGTGGCTCAAGTACCTTCATTGGCAACGTTTCATAGCGATCCTCAGCGGCAGGCGCGCCCGTTCATGCTGCTGTGCATGACCCAACATCTGATGAAAATCATCAATCCCTCATCGAGCTGGGGGGTTCGACTGAAAGCGTTGCTGGAAAATGACTTCCCAGACCTGGCTCACCTGGATCTTGGGCTGGATCGGATGGGCGTGGACGATGGCTGGAAGGCGAGAGACTGGTAAATCGCAGGCAATAAAAAACCCCTGAGCAATCTCAGCGCCGGAGCGCATCAACCGACAGGGGCCGTGTTGCTGACGATTATTAGGCAGCTACGCCATTGCGTCAACTGCTGCCTGGCGCCACCTTAATCTCACCGCGCCGACATTCCGCTGCACACCTGAGAACTGCAGTCATCCATATAGACCTCGCCTCATTCCTCAGCGCGGTAATCGCCGGGCAGTTTACCGGTCCATTTGCGGAATGCACGGCGGAAGTTGGACGGGTCGCTGAAACCCAGCAACTGGGCAATTTCATACAGCGGCAAATGCGTGGTGGTCAGGTACTGCAGGGCCAGCCGTTTGCGCACGTCGTCGAGCACCTGCTGATAGCTGGTACCCATCTGCGCCAGGTGCCGGCGCAGGCTGCGGCCGCTGGTGTGCAGGGCACTGGCGGCGCTTTCCAGGTCGGGGAAGTCGCCGGGGCGCGCCAACAACAGGCGTCGCACCCGTGTGAGCAGGCCATCCTGCACATCGAGACTGACCAGCAGCGCTTCGCACTGTTGCTCACACATCTGTACCGTAGCCGGGTTGGCCAGCGCCATCGACCGTTGCAGGTAATGCTGGGGCAAGCGCAGCCAATGAAAGGGCTGTTCGAACTGTACGGCCACACCGAACACCTCGGCATAGCGCTCGGCGTAGTCTGGTGCAGGATGAGCGAAACCGACGGCCAAGCCCTGCAACTCTTCCCCCAGGAGAAAGCGCGCAATGGTATGGATGCTGGTCAGCAGGCCTTCGGCGGTAAAGCGCGATTGCGGCCCCATGGGGAAAGACTCGACGGCGCGTAATTCCATGTCCTCGCCCTGCTCCACCAGCTCCAGTTCGAAGGACAGACCGAGCACGCGATAGTACTTCAGGGCGAACTGCAGCGCCTTGCCCAAATTGGCGCTGGACAGCACCGCGTAGCCAAGAATGCCGTGGGTAGAGACGTTCAGGCGCTGGCCCAGCACCAGGCCAAGCGCCGGTTCGCCGCACCGCTCCAGCGCAGCCTGAGTCAGATGGTGAAAGTCGATAAAGGACAGGCGGGCATTGGGACTGCCAAGCACTTCTGGGCGTACGCGCGCGGCGGCAAACAGTTCGGCACGTGCCAGACCGAGCTCTTCGGCCAGCGCCAGCAATGCCTCGGCGTAGGCAACGGGAACCAGTTCGGCGGTGAAGTTGAGGGTTTGTTTCATGAGTTCGTTGTTCTGGCGACTGGCCGTAAATGACCTTCCCGATTGCGAACCTTAGCTCAGCGAATCCATGCTCGCTGCCCTGCTGCTGCCCCAACTTTCTGCTGGAATAACGCACTGGCCGGATATGACTGTCACCTTGGCTGTTACGAACCTGTGCCTAGCGGTGCATGACGCCCATAGTGGGAACCAGTCAAATAGCGCAATGGAGTTCTCATGGCCAGCACTACACCGGAAGGATTGCAGATTCGTCCCAGGCACATGGATTTCGATCTGCCCAACCCGCTGCCGCGCCACTGGAACGGCGGCGACGCCTTCAAGACCCATTTGTTCGATGCCATGTCGGTGTTGTTTCCCGACGGCGAGCGGTTCTTCATCGATTCGGTGCGCCAGTTCCGCGACCGCATCGACGACCCGGTGCTCAATGAACAGATTCGCGGCTTCATCGGCCAGGAAGGCCATCACAGCCGTGAGCATCTCGAGTACAGCCAGCGCCTGCGTGACCTGGGTTACGACGTCGAGCGCATCGAGAAACGCGCCCGGACGCGCATCCGCTACACCCAGAAGAAGTTCTCACCACAACGCCAGCTGGCCGCGACCGCGGCGCTGGAACACATCACCGCGATCATGGCAGATGGCTTGCTGAGAAATGACGCGTACATGGCCGACGCTCACCCGGCCTTGGCTCGCCTGTGGCGTTGGCATGCGCTCGAGGAGACCGAGCACAAGGCGGTGGCTTTCGACGTTTACAACCAGGTATGCGGCAGCCGCAAGCTGCTGCGCAGGGCGATGCTCATGGGCACCTTCTTCTTCGTGCTCGATACCACCCGTGGCCTGGCACACATGCTCAAAGTGGACGGCCTGTTGTGGAACTGGCGCGTGTGGCGTGACGGCATCCGCTGGATGTGGGGCAAGGAAGGCGTGTTCCGCCCGCTGATCAGCACTTATCTGGACTTCTTCAAGGACGGCTTCCATCCCTGGGAACACAACAACCTGGATCTGTTGCACGCCACCCGCGAGGAGTTTGACGGTCCCCCGCTGATTCAGGCCGGAGCCGCCTGAAACGCGGCACCTGCCACGTAATACAAACAAGCCCGGAATCTGTCCGTAATCCTGTTCACTTAAGGTTGCACACGTTTGGCTCCCCTCTCCCATTTATGGGAGAGGGGCTGGGGGAGAGGGCAGAAAACACCGCAAAACTGCCAGTTTCCCCCTCTCCCTAACCCTCTCCCCGGAGGGGCGAGGGGACTGATCGAGCTCGACCGTTTCTTAAGTGAACAGCATTACGGAATCTGTCCGGGCTTGTTTCGTGGCCCGGATTTTCTCTGGGCCTTTCCAGGGCAAACTCAACCCAGCAGAAATCTCATTGCATCGGCCGCGCTCTGCTCGGGAATTTCTTCCATGGGAATATGCCCGACACCCGGATAGACCCTGACCTGAACACCTGGCAGATCACGCTGCCAATGCGGCACATGTTTGGGTGAGATCCAGCGATCGCGATCGCCCCACATGAGCAGGGTCGGCGCCTTGATCAGCGCAACCCGCTCTGGCGTCGTGTGCAGCTCCTCCTTGTTGACCTTGAGCAGCACACGGAAGATCTCCATCATGCCGCGGCGGTTACCCGGGCGTCGCGACAGGTCGTAGTAGCGCTCGACCACACCTGGCTTGATTCGCCCCGGCTCACCGTAGACCTCCTTGATGCCCTGGGCGATCAAGGCGCGCGGCATCCACATCGGCATGGCGACAGTCGCACCGGGCAGCGCGGCCGCAGCGATCATCCACGGCACCTTATGCATGGGATAACCGGCCGGGTCGATCAGCACCAGCTTGCCGACGCGCTGCGGCTGCGCCAGGGCGAAGTTCCAGGCGATATAGCCACCAAGGGAGTTGCCGGCGATATCCGCCTTGCCCACCTGCAAGTAATCGAGCAGTTGGCCAAGCACGTGCATCATTCGCTCGACCGAATAGACGCCGTCGCGCGCCGGACCGGTGAGGCCGAACCCCGGAACATCGAAGCGGATGATGCGGTAATGCGGGGCGAAAGCCTGCACCCACCCGTCCCAGGTGTGCAGCGAAGCGACCACGCCATGGATCAGTAGCAACGCCGGTTTGTCACGGCTGCCTTCGTCACGGTAATGGACATTGAAGCCGTCAATCTCGACATAGCGAGAACCCTGAGCAGCATTGCCATAACGCGATTTCAGGCGCTCCAGCGGCAGAGGCCCGAAGCCCAGACGGGCGAAGCCTGCAGCCAACGGCGGTTGCAGGGAAGGTCTATTGGCAGACATGCGCGATACCTCGACACTTGCAGTAGGTATCCGCGATCAGAGCATGAGTAGGCGCCAAACACCGCCCAACCTAGGTTGAGCCAAACACCGTCTTGATCGGCTGCTGCAACGCCCAGATCAGCGCAGTAGACCGAGGCCCTTGGCCCGCGCCACCGCCTGAGTACGCCGCTCGACGCCAAGTTTGCTGTTGATGTGACGGGCGTGGGTCTTGACCGTGTGCAAGGAGATGAACAGACGCTCGCTGATCTCCTGATTGGAACAGCCACGCGCGATCAACTGCAGCACGGCCAACTCGCGGCCACTGAGTTTTTCCGCCAGGGCGCTCTCCTCTGCGACCACCTCCTCGTCCGAATCCCGACTGCCCGGCAACTGGGCAAGTAACGCGTCGCGCAGCGGACAGGCCGGACGCCCCTGCAGGCGCTCACGTAGCCACCGCGGTTGATGCTGCAACAGCTCGATGAAAGGTAACAGCGCACCGCCCTGAGCGAGATCCAGGCAACTGTCGAGCTGCTGCTGTGCCTCCCGCTCTCGCCCGGTCTGCTTCAGTAGCTGGGCGAGCTGGGCCTGCGCCACCAGGCCGACCAACTGACCACCCAGCCCCTGCGCACGCTGTTGCAACGCACGCAGACGGCGCTCCGCATGCTCCAACTCGCCCTGCAGACGTTCCAGAGCAGCCTGCTGCAGATCGATATGCAACGCCAACTGCGGGTGAAACTCTGGCGCCAGTGCCCGCCCCTGATCACCATAGGTTTCCGCCAACTGCGGTAGCCAGGCAGCGGCCAGCTCAACCTGCCCCTGACGCAACCACAGCTCGCATTTCATCAGCGTAATCATCGCCAAGTAATAAATCGCTGGCACATCCCAGACGTGCATCAAGCGCTCGGCCTCACCGAGCAGTGCGAATGCCTCGGCAGGCCGTCCATCACGTCCTTCCAGGCTGGCCAGCACGCAATAGCCGATCAGCGCCCCAACGTCGCGGCAGGCTCGCGCTTCGGCAATTCCCGCCCGCAAGCGCTCCACGGCCTGAGGCTGCAAGCGCAGACTAAGCAGATAACCTTCATAAATCGTCAATCGCGCTCGCACCGAGTAACTACGCTGTGCAGGCAAACGCTGCACCAGCAGTAATCCCTGATGCACCTCCTCCTGCGCGCGCACCACCTCGCCGCGGGATTGCAGTACGCGGGCGCGCTCGTAGTGGGCCAGTGCCTCGAGCAGAGGATTGTCGATGCGCTGGGCCAGCTCCAGCGCATCGCGGTTCAACCCACGCGCACGCCACAGATCGCCACGCACCATGGCCAGATTGGACAACGCCGACAAGCACATGAAGTGCGGGCCATAACGCTCCACCGGTAAGCCGGCCAAGGCCTCGCTACATTGCTGCTCGGCACGTGCACCATCGCCACGACCACGGGCGATGACCCCATCGAGCGCCTGCCACTGCGCCAGCAGGCTACGCTGGGCAGAAGGCTCGGCTGCTGGAAGGAAGCGTGCGAGTTGATCAAGCAGTTCTTGGGCGGCGTCCAGCTGGCAGGCCAGCGCCAGTGCCCAGCCATAGAGCATGATCAGTCGTGGTGTGCTGGCCAGCAGGTCATCCGGCAGATTGGTTTTCCAGCGCAGCAGCATGGCGATGTTCTGCTCCGCCAGCATCTGCTCCTCAGACAGGTTCTGCACCAGGCTGGCGGCCACGTCGGCCTGCCCCGCCAGCAGCGCCTGCTCGATGGCGGCATCCAGCATGCCTTGCGCGGCGAACCAGCGACAGGCACGCAGGTGGGCGCTACCGTGCGAACGACTCAATCCGTCGGCAGAGCGCGCATTGAGCAAGTCGGAGAACAGGTGGTGGTAGCGAAACCAGTGGCCCTGCTCGTCGAGCGGGACCAGAAATACCTGATTGGCCTGCAGATGGCGGATGATTGCGGCACTGTCATGGCTGTCCCGAACCGCATCGCACAGCTCGGCGCAGAAGCGCTCCATGCAGGCGGTGTCATACAGGAACTGTTGCACCTCGGCGGGCTGTCGCTCGATGACCTCCTCGAGCAGGTACTCGCGAATCAGCCCCTCACCGCCGTGCAGCTGCAGCCCCTCGCCGGCCTCCGCCAGTTCTTCCATGGCCAGCAGCCACAGGCGCAAACCCGCAATCCAGCCCTCACTGCGCTGCAGAATCCCGCTGACCTGCTGCTGCTCGAGGCGCGCGCCCTGACTTGCCAACAGCGCGTCGAGCTCGGCAGCCGTCAGACGCAGATCCTGCTCGTTGAGCTCCAGCAACTGTCTCGACAGACGCAGGCGCGCCAGGTGCCAGTCAGGCCGCTGACGGCTGGTGACCAACAGCAGCACACCAGGAGGTAAATGGTTGAGGAAGAATTGCAGACAACGATCCAGCACCGGCCCCTGCGCCAGATGGTAGTCGTCCAGCACCAGCAACAGCGGTTGACCATCATCGAGTTGCTGGGTCAGCTCATCGAGTAAACCGTCGAGCCACTGCTCGAATGCGAAGGGTTGGTGGCGTTGGCGCATCTTCAGCAGACCGAGCGCCTCCTCCCCCAAACCGGGGTAGAACTGCTGCAGCCCCTGTAACAGACGCTCAAGGAAGCGCCCCGGATCATGATCGCGCTCGCTCAGCCCGAGCCAGAGGCTGTGCCAGTGATTGGGTAGTCGCTCGCAGAACTCGATGGCCAGTGAGCTTTTGCCAAAACCTGCTGGCGCACTGACCAGCAGCAATCGCCCTTGCAGTCCCTCTTCAAGACGCTCACACAGCCTGGGCCGCGGCATATGTCCTGCCGGCACTGGAGGACGATAGAAACGCGCTTCCACCGGTGTGGCCGGCGTGTAGGGAAAACCTGGCAAGCGGGGGAGATCTGTCATCGGCCTATTCTTGGAAGTCTTCTATATGCATCGGCGGGCTCGATCTGAACCCAGCCTAGCGACTTGCAATGGCCATTTGAAGCGCCCGCTACAGTCCGTAACGAAAAAGCCGGCACAAGGCCTAATGCTGATCAGATAAGTTCGTCACCACCCCCTCCTACTTGCAGTAGAGGGGGCGCTTTTCGTAGGAGCCAGCTTGCTGGCGATGCTTTTTATGGCGGATCGCCGGCAAGCCGGCTCCTACAAAGATCGAGTGCAACGGCTTAACTGACTGGCATTAGGCGCAAGGCCGGCTTCATCGTGTTGCCTGAGGCAGGTTTTAGCGAACGCCAGCCTGACGCAGAGCAGCCGGGGTGTAATCGCTGCCAGCGGCCTTGTAGTTGAAGTCGTAGGCTTGTTTCTCCTCGTTCTTCATACCCCGGGCCAGGTAGCGACCGGACAGCAGGTCGTACAGGGTTTCCACGGTGTACCACGGCACTTGCTTGTCGTAGTAGTACTGGGCATGGGCCTCAGCTACGCGCCACAGGGTGCCACGACCGTCGTAGTGGTCGATCAGAGCGGCTTGCCAGGTGTCCTCATCGATGTAGAAGTCACGCTTGGCGTAGATGTGACGCTCGCCCGATTTCAGGGTCGCGGTCACGTGCCATACACGGTGTAGCTCGTAACGGGTCAGATCCTGGTTGATGTGGCCAGCCTTGACGATTTCGGAGTACTTCAGGCTGGGCGAATCGAGCTTGTAGGCATTGTAGGGGATATAGATCTCCTTCTTGCCTTCCAGTTTCCAGTCGTAACGATCCGGCGCACCGTTGAACATGTCGAAGTTGTCGGACGTACTCAGGCCGTCAGCTGCGGTGCCCGGGCCATCGTAGGACACCTGCGGCGCACGGCGCACGCGACGTTGACCGGCGTTGTACAGCCACGCCAGACGCGGCTCTTTCACCTGATCGAGCGTCTCGTGCACCAGCAGCACGTTACCGGCCAGACGCGACGGAGCGGTTACGCGCTGCTTGAAGTAGAACAGGACGTTGCTTTCCTTGCTCGGGTCGAAGTCGGTCAGGGCATCGCGGAAGGTGAACTCATCCTGGAAGTAGACCAGCGAGTAGGAACCATTCGGCTGCGGAGTCGCCTGGGTCACCAGACGACGCACGCTGCCACCGCGGTAGCGGGTGATGTGGTTCCAGATCACTTCCAGACCGTTCTGCGGGATCGGGAAGGGGTTGGCGGTCTGGAAGTTCTCCAGGCCATTACCACCTTCCACCAACCTGGTGTTCACCGCGTTCTGCTTGGTCGCCTCGAGCACTGCGGCCGGCAGGCTGGCCGAACGGTGAGTCGGATAGACCGGCATCCTGTAGCTTTCCGGGTAGCGCTTGAACATCGCCAGCTGGCCAGGGGTCAGCTTGTCCTTGTACTGCTCGGCGTTGGCCGCGGTGATGGTGAACAGCGGCTGCTCGTTGGCGAACGGATCGGCCAAAAAGCCACGCGGATCGACCGCGCCGGCATTGGTCGGCAGGCCGCCAGTCCAGGCCGGGATCGAGCCATCGGCATTGCCTGCCATCTCGGCGCCCACCGGAGTCAGGGTGGTGCCCAACTTCGCCGCCTCGTCAGGCGATACGGCCGCCATCACGCTGGTCGCCAGCAGGGACAGGGTCAGGACACCGCTTTGCCACAGTTTTTTTGTTGTTTTCATTTGCATCATGATTCCTCGAAATTCCTGGCCGCTTAGAAGTTCATACCGAAGCTGAGCGCAACGAAGTCACGGTCAACGGAGGTGTTGTATGTGCCACCGAAGAAATTGGTGTAGGACAGGCTGGCGGTGTACATATTCTGGTACTCGGCATCCAGACCAATGCTGACCGCCTTGGAGCCTTCGTTGAACAGACCGTTGGGGCCGTAGCCGTCGACGTCGTGGGAGAAGGACAGGTTGGGCTTGAGGTTGATGCCGGCGAAGACGTTGTCGTAGTCCGCGATGCCACGCAGGCGGTAGCCCCAGGAGTTGGCGGTGACGAAACCGTGGCGGCCGTAGCGGGCCAAAGCGGCTGGATCATCCGGGGTGCCGTAGATAGGATCACGCCCATAGCGCAGTTCGCTGGTGCTCTCGAGACCGCCGACATGCGTGTAGCCGACCTCGCCCACCACGGTCATCCGCTCGGCGCCGAGTACCTGATCGATGAAGTGGGTGAAGGTGGTCTGCAACTGGGTGATTTCCTTGCGGTTGTAGCCGCGATTTTCTGCACCGAAAGTACTTTCAATGGGAGAGGTTCCCGGCGCAAGGGGATTAAGCAAAGCCCAAGAGAGGTCTTGAGCATTCAGCTGAACCGGTGCATTGGGTCGATAGCTGATCTCACCAGACCACGCGGTGCCAGTGGGCAATGTCGTAGAGAAGCTAAGGCCGTAAAGCTGGATATCTTCGGGGTACTCAAGGTAATAGCGGCCGTTGCCAAGCATGACGCTCTGCGCCAAACCAGAGCCAGCACCAGGCACGAGCCCATTAGCTGTACCGATAATGCCAGGCAGCTGCGCTGCGGTAGCCAAGCCAGCAGATCGCGTACTGAGGTTTGGCGTCCGACTGTGGTAATTCATGAAATACGCACCATACTCGGTGGCATCACCCAACCAGCGCAATGCAAGACCGAACTGCCCCGAATCACGTGCATCCCGGTCGCCAGCTCGCGGCAAAACCACACCCTCAGGAGTGACTTCGAACCCCTGCCCGAACGCAGCAGCGACGGGTTGAAGAGGAGCGATTGCCGGGCTGCCCACGTGGTAGTTGGCATCACAACCATCCTGCAGTACGTCGATGGCGAAGAAGGTGCCGCAGTTGTCGAGTACCGTCTGGTCCCACTCCAACTGGTAGAAGGCCTCGGCAGACAACCGGTCGGTCAGACTCTGAGCCACATAGAGCATATTGACCGGAATCAGCCCCTCTTTGATCTCAGCACCCGGCCGGCGGAATGCTGCAGCGTCCAAGGGATTGATGGCGTTGATGCCGTTCATGATGAAGGTGCTTTCACCCCAACTGACCACCTGCTTGCCCAGGCGCACCGAGCCCGGCTGGTCGCCGATGGCGTAGTTGTAGTAGACGAAGGCGTCGAGAATCTCGGCCCCCGATGACTGTGCTCCCTCCTTGCGGTTGCTATCGCTGATGTCCTTGAAAAGGCGGCTTTCGTCCTTCAGTTCGAAGTCATACCAGTACTTGCCGCGCACGAATACGCCGGTGTCGCCGTATTTAAGTTCAAGATCGTGGATACCCTTGAAAATCTTGGAGAAGGTCTCGCCCTTCTTGAAGTTCAGACGACCATCGTCGCCGGTCTGGGTAAAGCCGGTACCGCCGTTGTTGATGCCGACCAGATCCCTGTCCCTGTCCGCCATGGACCAGCTCGCCCCCACCGACAGCGACGAATCGAACTGCCCTTCGATCTCACCGATATTGAAAGTGACGCCGAATGCCGGAGCGGCAAGGGTGGAAGCGAGGCTGACGGCCAGCGGCAGTTTTGCCAGGCGCCAGTAGGGTTTTGTTTTTGTTGTCATCGACGCTACTCCATGTGTTTTTTGTTATGGATGCTTGGACTATAGCCAGCGGCTGCTACTGCTTGATCCCTCGAAAGTGTGATTTGCAGCTTCCACCACTCTGACTCGCAGGTTTCAGACCCTGTGTCTAGCCAGCATGGACGTGAAACAGCAATTAGCAAGCCAAACGCTTGTTTGACTGAGCGGTCACTTTAACCGCCCAGTCAATTCGCACCTCACAGCGTGGACAGAAACGCACTACCGGCTTCCTGCCATTGGGCGATTTCGATGCGAATACGTTTCTTATCCAGCTTGCCGACACTGGTCTTGGGAATTTCAGTAACAAGGGCGATTTGCGTGGGAATCGCCCACTTGTTGATGTGGCCTTGCTCGACGAAAGGCTTGAGGTGTTCCTTCAGCCCCCTGGCATCCAGCGCCTGCTCTTCGCGCAGCACCAGCAGCGCGAACGGGCGTTCACCCCATTGCGGATCCGGCACCCCCACCACCGCCACTTCGCGTACAGCGGGGTGGCGACTGATCAAATCTTCCAGCTCCAGCGACGAAATCCATTCGCCACCGGTCTTGATCACATCCTTGATACGGTCACGAATCTCGATGAAGCCCATACCATCGATGGTTGCCACATCGCCGGTGTGCAGCCAACCGTGCGCCCAGAGTTCTTCGCCCTTCTCCGCCTCACGGAAATAACCCTGGGTCAGCCAGGGTGCACGCAACACCAGCTCACCCTGCGCCTCGCCATCGCTCGGCAGCAGCTTGCCGTCGGCGTCCATGATCGCGGCCTCGACCAGTGGCACCGGAATACCGGCCTTGATCCGGTAGGTGGTGCGCTCGTCCTCGCTACCCGCGCGCAACTCCTCGTTGAGGTAGGCACAGGAGATCAGCGGACAGGTCTCGGACATGCCATAAGCCGCCGTCAATTGAATACCCCGTTCTTTCGCCGCTTCGTACAGCGAGCGATTGAGCGCGCTGCCGCCAATGATCATCTTCATGCCGCCGAAGTCATGGCCCTGCGCACCTGGCGCGCCCAGCACCATCTGCAGAATGGTCGGCACGCAGTGGGAGAAGGTGACCTTTTCCTCCTTGATCAGACGGCAAAGCAGATCCGGCTCATAGCGACCGGGATACACCTGTTTGACACCCAGCATGGTGGCCACATAGGGCACACCCCAGGCATGCACATGGAACATCGGCGTAATGGGCATGTAGACATCGTCATTGCCCAACAGACGAATGCTGTCCAGACCGCCCATGGTGGTCGCCATGGACATCGTATGCAGCACCAGTTGCCGATGAGTGAAGTACACGCCCTTGGGGTTACCAGTGGTGCCAGTGGTATAGAAGGTCGTAGCCACCGAGTTCTCATCGAAATCGGCGAAGTCATAGTGCGGGCTGGCCGCAGCCAGCAGGCTCTCGTACTCGCCAACGAGGTTCGGCAGGTCGGCGTTCTTGTCTTCGCCATCGGTCAGCAGCAGGGTTTTCTCCACCGTGGTCAGTTGACCGGCAATACCGTTGTACAGCGGCACGAACTCACTGTTGACCAGCACGAAACGGTCTTCGGCATGGTTCATGGTGTAGAGAATCTGATCCGGCGACAGGCGGATGTTGATGGTGTGCAGCACCGCGCCGAGCATGGGAATGGCGAACATGCATTCGAGGTAGCGGTGACTGTCCCAATCCATCACCGCCACGGTATCGCCGGCCTTGACCCCTGCCTCGCTGAGTACGTTGGCCAACCGTGCGACACGCTCGTTGAAGGTGGCGTAGCTGTAGCGCAGCTTGTCGCGATAGACGATTTCGCGGGTCTTCTCGTAACGACTACCGGACAGCAGCAGGCGCTTGATCAGCAGCGGATAGGCATGAGCGTTTTCAGCGGGGGGGATCAGTCGGGTCTGCAGCATGAAATCACCTTGAGGCACGCTAGGAATAGGTATGCAGCGACTCTAGAGCGGCTCGCGCAGCGCTCAATCAGCCCAAAGAATGATTTGCCACGTGACTCTATGGCCACTTTTGGTCACGGGTTAGAATCGAGCTCACCAGCCAGTCTTTAAAAAGGCGGCACAGAGCCACTCTTTCGTTCGAGGTAACAGCATGTCCGATATAGTCATCGTCAGCGGCGCACGTACCCCCATGGGCGGTTTTCAAGGCAGCTTGGCCAGCGTGCCAGCCGTAGAGCTGGGCGCAGCCGCCATTCGTGAAGCGGTCGAGCGCGCCGGTATCGAGCCAACCGACGTACAGGAAGTGATCATGGGCTGCGTACTTCCAGCCGGTCTCAAACAAGGGCCGGCCCGCCAGGCCTCGCTCAATGCCGGCCTGCCTGCAGCCACCGGCTGCACCACCATCAACAAGCTGTGCGGCTCAGGCATGAAGGCCGTGATGATGGCCTTCGATTCGCTGAAGGCCGGCAGCAACCAGGTAATGGTCGCTGGCGGCATGGAAAGCATGTCCAACGCGCCCTATGTACTGGAGAAAGCACGCACCGGCCTACGCATGGGTCACGCCGAGATCAAGGATCATATGTTCCTCGACGGTCTGGAAGACGCGCGCACTGGCCGCCTGATGGGCTCTTTTGCTCAGGAAACCGCCGATAAATACGGCATTACCCGCGAGGAAATGGACGCCTACGCGATCGAATCGCTGCGCCGCGCGCAGGCGGCGATCAAGGACGGCTCGCTGGACGCGGAGATCGTCCCGGTCACTGTCACCTCGCGCAAGGGTGAGGTGGTGGTCAAGGATGATGAACAGCCGCTGACGGCCAACCTGGACAAGATTCCTGCGCTCAAACCCGCCTTCAGGAAAGACGGCACCATCACCGCCGCCAACGCCAGCTCGATCTCCGATGGCGCCAGCGCCCTGCTGCTGATGACTGCCGAGGAAGCCGCCAAACGCGGCCTCAAGCCGCTGGCCCGGGTGGTTGCGCACGCCACCCAGAGTCAGGACCCGAGCGAGTTCACCCTTGCCCCCATCGGCGCCATGAGCAACCTGCTGAAGAAGACCGGCTGGAACAGGGACGAGGTCGACCTGTTCGAGATCAACGAAGCCTTCGCCATGGTGACCATGCTGGCCATGCGCGAGCACGGCCTGGATCACGCCAAGGTCAACGTCTTCGGTGGCGCCTGCGCCCAGGGGCACCCGGTCGGCTCCACCGGCTCGCGGATCATCCTGACCCTGATCAATGCCCTGCAGAAGAAAGGCGGCAAGCGCGGTATCGCCTCGCTGTGCATCGGTGGCGGCGAAGCCACCGCGGTGGCGATCGAACTGCTGTAAGCCAGCCCATCAGCCAAGAGCCCCGCAGTCGCGGGGCTCTTTCGTTAGCGCATCTCGGTCAGCGCCAGCTTCACGCCGATGCCGACCAACACTGCGCCCATCAGCCGATCGAACCAGTGCCCCATACGGGCAAAGCCGGCGCGCACGCGCTGCTGGCTGAACAGCCAGGCCACCAGGCAGAACCAGAACGCGGTGGCCAGCGCCAGATACAGGCCGTAACCGGCCTGGACCGCCACTGGCGTATGCGGGTCGATCACCACCGTGAACAGCGACAGGAAGAACAGCGTCGCCTTGGGATTCAAGCCATTGGTGATAAACCCCGTGACGAAGGCGCCACGACCGCTGCGCTCGCCGGCGGCCAGATTCAGCTCGGCACTGGCCGAGTCGGCCGGGCGCGCGCGCAGCGCCTTGATACCGATATACAGCAGGTAGGCAGCCGCCAGCCATTTCAGCGCGTTGAACAGGACGATGGACTGCGACACGATCAGGCCGATACCCAACAGCGAGTAGGTCACATGCACCAGAATACCGGTGCCCACTCCGAAGGCGGTGAACAGTCCCGCGCGGCGACCGTAGCCGACGCTCTCGCGCACAACGATGGCGAAATCAGGCCCAGGGCTGGCCACCGCCAGCAGGTGAATCAAGGCAACGGTGAGAAATTCACTCCAGTACATGGCGGCTCCGCATCGACGCTGAAGGTCTGGTAGGCTCGCCAATCTACTCTTGCGACCCTCCTGCGAAAAGGTACAGCTGATGAGCAACAGCCCACGCGCCGTCTTCCTCGACCATGCCTCCCTCGACCTTGGCGACCTCGACATGCAACCGCTGCATCAGGCGTTCGCCGAGCTGACCCTGCACGCGCACACACGTCCGGATCAGGTCGCCGAACGCCTGCAAGGGGCCCAGGTCGCCATCAGCAACAAGGTGCCGTTGGACGCCGCCACCTTCGCTGCCTGCCCAGAGTTGAAACTGGTTCTGGTAACCGCTACCGGCATCAACAACATCGACCTGAAAGCCGCCAGTGACCACGGCGTAACCGTGTGCAACTGCCAGGGCTACGGCACCCCGTCCGTGGCACAGCACACCTTGATGCTGCTGCTGGCCCTGGCCACGCGCCTGCCCGACTACCAGCGCGATATCGCTGCCGGTCGTTGGCAACAAGCCAGTCAGTTCTGCCTGCTCGATCACCCCATCGTCGAACTCGAAGGCAAGACGCTGGGCATGCTCGGCCATGGCGAACTGGGCGGCGCCGTCGCCCGCCTGGCCGAAGCCTTCGGCATGCGCGTGCTGCTTGGCCAACTGCCCGGCCGCCCCGCGCGCGCCGATCGCCTGCCGCTGCACGAACTGCTGCCGCAAGTCGATGCGCTGACCCTGCACTGCCCACTCAACGAGCAGACCCGCAACATGATCGGCGCCGAGGAGCTGGCCCTGATGAAGCCACGCGCATTCCTGATCAACACCGCGCGTGGCGGCCTGGTCGACGAACAGGCCTTGGCCGATGCCCTGCGCCGTGGCCATCTGGGCGGCGCCGCAACCGACGTGCTGCTGCAGGAGCCACCGAAGGACGGCAACCCGCTGCTGGCCGCCGACATTCCCCGCCTGATCGTCACCCCGCACAGCGCCTGGGGCAGCCAGGAAGCGCGCCAGCGCATCGTTGGCCAGGTCGTGGAAAACGCCGCTGGTTTCTTCGCCGGTGCGCCACTGCGAGTCGTCGGGTAAGCTGCGCAGCTTTCTTGTAGGAGCGTGCGTCGCGAGCGAACACGGTCAACAGCAAAATCTTCGCGAGCAGAGCTCGCTCCTACACCACGCGCCGTAAACAGATTCTCAGGAAATACCATGGACCCGCGAAGCGAAGTTCTCCTGCGCCACGCCGAGCTATTCAGTGGCGAGCTGTTACTGGCCGGCCTGCCGGCTGACGACCTGCTTGGCGCCCTGCCGCAGGCTCGTGGCTGGAACTGGCATGCGGGCGATCAGGCACTGCTCACCGCACGCTTTGCCGGTCGCAGCCACTTCGACACACGCCTGCCGGAAGGCGACTACCGCGCCGCTGTGCTGTTCCTGCCCAAGTCACGCGAGCTGACCGACTACCTGCTGCAAGCGCTGGCCTCGCGCCTGGCAGGCAAGCCGCTGTACCTGGTCGGTGAAAAACGTGGCGGCATCGAACGCGCGGCGAAACAGCTGGCCGCCTATGGCAAGCCGCGCAAGCTCGACAGCGCGCGACATTGCCAACTCTGGTGCGTCGAGGTGGATCAAGCGCCAGCAGTACCGGACCTGCATGCCCAGGCACAGAGCTACCCATTGCAGTTGGCCGACGGCACACTGGAGATCGTTACCCTGCCCGGCGTATTCGCCCATGGCCGCCTGGATCGCGGCAGCGCATTGCTGCTGGAGCATCTGGATGACCTGCCCAGCGGCCACCTGCTCGACTTCGGTTGCGGCGCTGGAGTGCTCGGCGCCGCGCTCAAAAGGCGTTACCCAGACAGCGAGCTGAGCCTGCTGGATGTCGACGCCTTCGCCCTGGAAAGCAGCCGCCTGACCCTCGCGCGCAATGGCCTGTCAGCCAACCTGATCGCCGGCACGGGCATCGAATCGGCACCCGAGGGACTCAGCGCCATCGTCAGCAACCCGCCGTTCCATCAGGGCGTGCATACCGACTACCAGGCCAGCGAGAACCTGCTGAGCCAGGCGGCTCGCCACTTGATAATAGGTGGCGAGCTGCGCCTGGTGGCCAACAGCTTCCTCAAATACCCACCCCTGATCGAGCGTCATCTCGGCCCCTGCCGCACCCTGGCCGAGGCAGACGGTTTTCGCATCTACAGTGCACGCCGCTGAATTGGGCTTGCTCCCGCCGCAACGCTTGGGCACAATTGCGCCCGTCCTAGGGGAGTAGTCTCCCGCGAGCGCCCTGCTCGCCCGGTATACGTCAACACACTTGCTCCGCAGAGCATGGCGTATACGACCCAAGGCCTACATAGAGAGGCCTGCGGTTTGACAAGACCTATGACACGCACAACCTATACCCGGGGCGGGAAGGTCGTTCGTGTCATAAGCCGTGTCGACCCGCCCCTTTAGGAAACCTGATGCTGGAATCGCTGTTCGTCCCCACCCTGATCGTTGCCCTCGCCGAAATCGGCGACAAGACCCAGTTGCTCGCACTGCTGCTGGCCGCCCGCTTTCGCAAGCCGTGGCCGATCATCTGGGGCATTGTCGTCGCCACCCTGGCCAACCATTTCGCGGCTGGCGCCGTGGGTAACTGGGTAGCCGGTTTCTTCTCACCCGCCACCCTGAGCTGGATTCTCGCGGCCAGCTTCGTCGCCGTGGCGGCCTGGACCCTGGTGCCGGACAAACTGGACGATGACGAGGCATCCGGCATGAAGAAATACGGTCCCTTCCTCACCACCCTGATCGCCTTCTTCCTCGCCGAAATGGGCGACAAGACTCAGGTCGCGACCGTGATGCTGGCGGCGCAGTATCCGCACTTCATCCTGGTGGTGATCGGCACCACGCTGGGCATGCTGCTGGCCAACGTACCGGTGGTACTGGCGGGCAACTTCGCAGCCGAGCGCCTGCCATTGACGCTGATTCGACGCCTCGCAGCCTGTGCCTTCGCCGCCCTGGCAATCTATGCCGGCTATCAGGCAATGAAACTCAGCGGCCTAATATGACGAATCACTGACGTCAACGAACTGGCATTTCGGCCAATCCCAGCCCCCTACCGCCTGCTGCTAAAGTGCGTGCCACGTCACGTCATACGGTATGCAGTCGGGAGGGCGGCATGTCATTGGATGATCGCAAGAAGGTTGTGTGCCAGCACATCGACCTGACCTGGAACAAGGGCCGCCTGGCCCTGGCCGAACAGCTGCACAGCCGCGACTTTCTCTACAAGAGCTCGTTCATGGGGCGCCCACTCGACAGTGCCGGCTTCGCCCGGATGGTGCAGGATATCCGCTACGCCATGCCGGACCTGCAGATCGTGGTCGAGGAGTGCGTCGCAGAAGGCTACAAGGTGGTGACCTGGAGCACGCTGATCGGCACCATTCAGAAACCCGCGCTGGGCTATCCACCCAGTGACAAGGTGCTGAGCATCTCGGCCATGGCCTTCTGGACACTGACGCCCAGCAATGAGATTCAGGAGATCTGCACCATGTTCGACATGGAAAGCTTCCGCGCCCAGCTGGGCCTGCAACCCCGCCCCTTCGCCGAAACGGCACTACCCTGAAACGCAAACGGCGCGCCGTGAACCTTCACGCCGCGCCGTTTTTTCGTGCCCGAACTTAGCGCCCGGCCTTGGCCTGCTCGTACAGCGGCATCACCTTGGGAATCGCCGCCTGCAGCGAAGCGATACGGCTGCTGGAGGACGGGTGAGTGCTCATGAACTCGGGCGGCGCACCACCACCGGCGGCCTCCATCTTCTGCCACAGACTGATGGCCGCATTCGGGTCATAACCCGCGCGAGCAGCCAGTTCGAGGCCGATCAGATCAGCCTCGTTCTCGTTACCGCGGCTGTTGGGTAGCGTCAGGCTGTACTGCACCACTGTATCCGCCATGGCCATGCCGCTCTCGCCGAGACCGAGCAAAGCGCCGGCACCCTGCTTGGCGACCTGAATGCCATAGGCCTTGGACATCGCCTCACGGCTGTGTTCGCGCAGGGCATGCGCCATCTCGTGGCCCATGATCGCGGCGATTTCGTCATCGCTGAGCTTCAGTTGCTCGATGATCCCGCTGTAGAAAATGATCTTGCCGCCCGGGCCGCAGTTGGCGTTGAGCTCGGGACTCTTGATCAGGTTGACCTCCCACTGCCAGTTGGCGGCATCCGGGCGAAAACGCGGCGCCTGTGGAATCAGACGATTGGCAACGGTCTGCAGACGCTTGGCATTGTTGCTGGTCTTGTCCAGCACGCCCTTGCTCGATGCCTCGCTTAGCGTCTGCTGATAGGACTGCGCGTACATCTGATTGACTTCATCAGTTGACAACATGCTGAACATGTACTGCTTGCGCTCTACGCCAACCGCACCACCACTGGTGGTATTGACGGCCTGACAACCTGCCAGCAGCACGGCCGCCGCCAGGCCACTCAGATATAGAACCTTGCTCATCGAGCTACCTCCTTGAATCGGACGCCCTATGCTAGGCCGCCCCCGCAGCACGAGCAACCGCGTTACTTGCGCGATAGCCGTACGCCATCTTTGCTGAATACGACACCAGCCTGTTCGTCACCACCAGTCCATTAAGGTTTTCATCTGTCACTGCCGATAGTTCGTGACAGGCGCGCTCTGCGCTCGGGAGCTCTCATGAAGTTCAAGTCGATCCAGTTTTCCGTCGCATTCCTTGCTGGCGCCAGCGTACTCGCGGTCGTTGTGGCTCTGGTGCTCTACGCCCTGTTCGCCAGTGGCCGAACCCAGAATCTGGTGCAGGAACGCACGCAGAAGCTACTGGAACAAGTCATCGAGCAGCGCCTGTCTGCGTTGGCGCAAGCCCAGGTCAGCGAAATCCAGCGCGAACTGGAAGCTCCTCTGCAGATTACCGCCGACCTGGCACGCGTCAATGCCATGCTTGGCATGACCGATGCCAACGGCAGCCCGATGCTCAGCATCAGCCGCGAAGAACTGGCCAACCTGGTGCATGAAACCACGGCGCAGAACCCTAAATTACTTGGCAGTTACCTGGGCTGGGAGCCGAACGCCTTCGATGCCAGCGACGACATCTATGCCGGCAGCAAGGAAAACGGCTACGACGGCACCGGCCGCTTCCTGCCCTGGTGGTATCGCAATGCCGACGGCAGCCTGGGCATCGACTCGATCGGCTCGACCGAAAGCGAAGAGCTGCTGCCAACCGGCGTGCGCGCGGGCGAATATTACCTTTGCCCCAAAGAACGCAAGCGCCCCTGCGTAATCGATCCAGCCCCCTATGATGTCGGCGGCAAAATGACCATGCTTGCCTCCTTCACCTCGCCGATTCTGGTCAATGGCGAATTTCGCGGCATCGCCGGTGCCGACCTGGCGGTGAATTTCATTCAGGAGCTGCTGGTCAAGGCTGACGCCCAGCTCTATGACGGTGCCGGCGAGATGGCGCTGATCGCCAGCAACGGGCGCCTGGTCGCCTCGACCAAGGCGCCGGACAAACTTGGCGAGCCGGCCACCGCCCTGCTCGACGCCAACAAAGTGAGCAACCTGGGTACGCTGAAGGCCGGGCAGGTGCTGTACTCCATCGATGCCAAGGAAGACCCTGAGCACAGCCATATCGAACTGTTCCTCAGCTTCAACATCGGCCAGAGCGACACCCGCTGGGTGCTGATGCTGGTGCTGCCGCTCAAAGCGGTGATGGCCGATCTGCACCAGTTGCAGGGCGATCTGGCCTCGCAGCGCGACTCCGACACCCTGGGCATGACCCTGGTCGGCCTGCTGATCGCCGGGCTGGGCCTGTTGGTAATCTGGTTCGTCGGTTACGGCATCGCCCGCCCCCTGCGGCAGATGGTCGGCATGCTCGACGATATCGCCAAAGGCGATGGCGACCTCACGGTGCGCCTGCAGGTTGACCGCAAGGATGAGCTCGGACAGATCGCCGCCGGCTTCAACGCCTTCCTGGCCAAACTGCAAACCATGATCGGCGCCGTGGTGACCTCGGTGCAGCAGGTCAGCGACTCCTCCGAGCACACTGCCGACATTGCCATCCGCACCAACCAAGGCGTGCAGAAACAGCTGGCAGAGATCGAGCTGGTGGCTACCGCCGTTCATGAGATGACCGCCACCGCGCAGGACGTCGCGCGCAACGCCACCCACGCGGCCGAAGCCGCCAACCACGCCGACCGCGCGGCCAATCAGGGCAAACAGGTGGTACAGGAGACCTCGGCCGCCATCGCAGCCCTGGCCAGCGAAATCGGCCGTGCCGTGGGCGTGGTACAGAACCTGGCCAAGGACAGCGAGAACATCAACGCCATCCTCGTCGCCATTCGCGCCATTGCCGAGCAGACCAACCTGCTGGCGCTCAACGCGGCCATCGAGGCAGCTCGCGCCGGCGAACAAGGCCGCGGCTTCGCCGTGGTCGCCGATGAAGTGCGCAACCTGGCGCAGAAGACCCAGCAGGCCACCGAAGAAATCCAGACAATGATCCAGCAGTTGCAGCAAGGCACGCGCGAAGTGGTCAAGGTGATGGAGCAGAGCCAGAGCAAGACCGATGACAGCGTCGAACACGCCAACCAGGCCGCTCAATCGCTGGAGTCCATCACTCAGGCAGTGTCGGTGATCAACGACATGAACACGCAGATCGCCAGCGCAGCCGAGGAGCAGAGTGCGGTGGCCGAAGATATCAACCGCAACGTCACCAATATCGGCCAGGTCGCCAACGAGGTGGCAGGCGGCGCCGACGAAGCCAGTCAGGCCAGCGCTCAACTGACCAAGCTGGCCGAACAGCAGCGCAGGCTGATCAATCAGTTCAAAGTCTAAGGGACTGCATCAGGCAGGGTGCGCCGTACGCACAGGTTCTTGGTCAGCTGCGGTGCACCGACCCCTCGACACCCTGAGCAGGCTCAAGCCGGCGTCAGGCACTCCGGCGCATCCAGCTTCGGGTCGTTGACCAGCGTCGCCAGCGCGCGCTCACGCAGCGCGACCTGCGGCTTGGCCAGCAGCGCCGTCAACTGTTCGGGCAACGTATCATTGCTCAGCCACAGCGCCTGCTCATGCTCGTCGAGAGTCAACGGACGCCGCAGCGTGGCCGCTTCCTGGGTGATCAGCGCAACGCTCAGGTACTCCTGCCCACCCACCGGATACAGCTCCCACAAGGCCGCGAAATACATCAGCGAATCGCCGTTGGTTATCCAGTACGGCCGCTTGCGCACGCCCCCGCGCCATTCATAGAAGCCGTTGGCCGGCAGCAGTGCGCGGCGCTGGCGAAAGGGCTCACGGAACATCGGCTGCTCGGCCAGGGTTTCAGCACGCGCATGCGCCGGAGTCTTGGACAGGTCCTTGAGCCAGGCGGGCGTCAGCCCCCAACGCGCCGCAGCCGCCTGCGGCCCTTGCTCGCCCGCACGCAGCATCAACACCTGACCATTGGGCGCCAGGTTCCAGTGCGGCTTCTGGTCAGCGGGAAAGCCGGGCAACGCCGCAAAAGCGGGCGACCAGCGGAACAGGGCATAACGTCCACACATGAAACGACTCGACAGGCAGGGGGCGCATCAACAGAGCAACACGCCCTGAAAGGACTCTGGCTCATCGCCAGGCACAGGTTGCGCCGCATTGTACTCAGCGATCAGCGTACGCGCCCGCTCAGCGTGAGGATCAGCGACGACCAAACCAAGCAGGCCGCATGCCGGCAGCTCACCCACCGCACCGACCAGATGCTGACCGAGCAAGTGCGCCTCGACACCTTCACTGGCCAGCATGTCCACCAGCATCTGCCCTTCCAGAAGGTTTTCCGGTTCGTAGATTCGTTGCATCAATCGTTCTCCGCACGAACGTCCAACTCCCACTCGGTGCCATCCGTACGCAGCTCGAACTCGATCGGCCGGCAGCACACCGGACAGTCTTCGATGTAAGACTGGTCCCCAGCCGACAGATCCAGCAGCGCCTCGGCCGGCTCACCGCAATAGGGGCAATAATACGACTCGCTTTCCAGCATCGCGGCCTCCTTGTGACTTGGCGTTATAATCGCCGGTCTACTGCTCACCCTGTTAAGCAGACACCATTCCAACCTTAGCCGTTCTAGAACAAGAGAGCATGATGGGCGCATTCGATGCCATCCGACCCTATGCCGATGCAGAAGTGCGCCCCGTACTGGCGCGCCTGCTCGCCGACCCGGCGTTTCTCGGTACCCTCACCCGTTTTCGCTTTCCGCGCCTGGCCGGGCCCTTGGGCTGGCTGCTCAAGCCGCTGATCGCCGCACGCCTGCGCAGCGAATTCGCCAATGTCGACTCGGTCGCTGGTCTGCAGGAAAAGATCGAGCCGTACATCGACCGTACCATCGAGCATGCCAGTGATGGCATCAGCTACTCCGGCCTGGAGCACCTGCAGCCCGGCAAGCCTTACCTGTACCTGGCCAACCACCGCGATATCGTCATGGACCCGGCCTTCGTCAACTACGCCGTCTACCACGCCGGCCTGCAGACGCCACGTATCGCCATCGGCGACAACCTGTTGCAGCGCCCCTTCGTCAGCGACCTGATGCGCCTGAACAAGAGTTTCATCGTGCACCGCTCGATCAGCGGGCGACGCGAGAAGCTGGCGGCTTATCAATTGCTCTCGGCCTATATCAACCACTCGATCCGCGAAGATGGCGAGTCGATCTGGATCGCCCAGGCCGAAGGGCGCGCCAAGGACGGTGACGACCGTACCGATTCGGCCATCCTCAAGATGTTCCATATGAGCCGCAAGGATGAGCCATTCGCAGACGTGATCGAGTCGCTGAACCTGATCCCGGTGTCGATCAGCTACGAGTACGACCCCTGCGACCTGGCCAAGGCTCGCGAGCTCTGTGTGCGTGCCGCCACGGGCAGCTACACCAAGGCGCCGGGCGAAGACGACGCCAGCATCGCCCTGGGCATCACCGGCTACAAAGGCCGCGTGCACCTGCACTTCAGTCCGCCTGTCGCCGGCCTGGAGGACACCAAGCAGCTTGCCCAGGAGATGGATCGTCACATTCTCGGCCAGTATCGCCTGTTCCCTGTGCACTACCTGGCCTACGCCATGTGGGAAGGCCGCGAGGCCGAGCTGAACGTGCCGGCAGCAAGCGAAGTATTCGATGCCGCGGAACTGGCCAAGGCCGAAGCGCAGTGGAACAAGCGCCTGGCCGCCTGCAGCGCCGAGGAAAAACCGTTCCTGATCCTGCAGTACGCCAACCCGGTGCGAAACCAGTATCGGATCAAGGCAGGCCTGCCCCTGTAAGGCAGCCATCGCCACAAACGAAAACGGCAGCCCGATGGCTGCCGTTTTCATTTATCGCTCAGGCGTCAAAGCCGCGTACTGAACCAGGACAGCACCAGGGCTGCACCCAGGCAAATGCCACCGAAGCGATAGAAGAAGCGGTTGATCCGCAGGGTACGCTCGTCCTGAACCTCGGTTTCATCCAGCTCGCCTTGCGCCAGCACTCGCGCTACGCCGCGCTGCTCGCGCAAGTGAGTCATCAGGCACAGCCAGGCGCCCGCCAACGCGAAGAACAATGCCAGCGAATTGACCGCCCCGGCCGGATGGGCGAGGAACAGCGACCACAACATCTGCAGCGACATGCAACACCTCGAGAACAGCATGGTGCAGCAACCTCGCCACCGCACCAGAATGGGGATTTTGGCCGAGAAGCGGTGCATCTCGACCCTCGAAAAGTCGTCGCGCAGTGTACTGAAATACCCCTTTTATAAGGTTCGTTTCCGACGAACGCGGCCCGCTATCCCGAAATCGTCTGAAAACTGTCATATGCCTGGCCTAGGGTTTGTATCTCCAAGAGTGACCAAACAGTCACGACTGTTACTGGAGCCAAACCTCAATGTCCCTGGAGGACCTGCCATGCTCAATTCTCAACCGCTGGACCGCGATTACCTGATCGACTCGCTGGATGAAGTGGACGCCGTGGTCGACGAGCTTTCCTTCAACGTGCAGGACCAGCACTGGCTGGTGTACTGCGCCCTTGGCGGCCATGAGCATTACGACCTGCCGGATATCGACAACCGTACCGGCATGAGCCTGCCGGAGTTCTACGCCGAAGCGGCATGAAGACCCAGGACAAATGAAAACGCCCCGCAATGCGGGGCGTTTTTTTATAACGATGCGACGAATTACTGCAGCAGTACCTGGCCGATGGTCGGGTCCTTGAAGGCACGAGTCAGCGCGTCACTGAGCACGTCACCCACCAGCTTGCTATTGGTCTGCTGGTTCGGTGCGGTGCCGAAACGCTGGTTCAGCGAGGCACCGTAACGGCCGGTATAACGGCGGCTGCCACCTTGCACGTCGGCACGGATCGAGGCCGAGATATCCGCCTCGGTGACGTACATGCCCTCTTTGGGCGACTGATACTTGAGGTCCGCCAGGGTGATGGTCAACTGTGGCGCGTTATAAGCATTGGGCGACGGTGTAAAACCGAGCAGACGCACAGCCGCTTCGGCCTCAGCCTGCAGCTTGGGCAGCACATAATCGGGGTTGACGCTGATGGAGCTGGTCTCCGGGTACAGACCGCCGCGAGTGCCAAGCACCGGCGAAGGACGGCCGTCGACCACGCGCACCACCACCGGCTGGCCCTGGCCGACTGGGGTCAGCGAACTGGTCAGCTTGGGTTGTGGGGTGAGTTGCTGAGGGCTGAGGGCGCAACCGGCCAGAGTCAGGCTGGCGGCAGCAAGCAAGGCGATCAACGCACGGTGCAGCATGCTCATCTCTCCGAGTGAGGTAAAAGTGGCCGGCAGTATAACCAGCGCGGCCTGAGGCCGACAGTAGCGCTGCATAGGACCGCTGGCAGATCGCTGCGGTTCCTGTCATCAGCCTGTCACCGCGCGCTGGCATAAAGTACCTGTCACCACGCTGGAGCCTTCGCCATGCTGTTGCGCCGCCTGTTCAGCCACGCTCGTCCGATGCGCCATTTTGCCCTGATCGATGGAGAGGGAGTTTGCCGCGCCCTGCGACAGATGCAGGAACACCCGAGCCAGGCTGACTGGGTGGAAGTTCGCGAGCCGAGCATCTCCTGGCTGGGCTCCCCCTTGCCCGCCAGTGCCCGGATCACCCCGGTCGTCACACACGCACCAGCCGCTCGCCCGTTGGCGGCCTGACCGGCGGAAGAATAAAAGTCACGCAGGGGCGATCAATTTCCCCTCATTCACCGTTATAATCGCGCCCCGATTATAAGGACGTCTCCTGATCGGGCCGCACGACCTCGCCGATGCAACGTCATCGCCCCGCCCCAGAGAGTCGCCCACTTCGAGCTGCCGCTTCCGGTCAGCCGCCTTCAGCCCATATGCAGAGCCGATAGCAGCCATGCATTGCATGATTTGCACGGGCAAAAGCGCGCCGAGGCAGTCGAGCTTTTGAGGTTCACCGCTCCAAAAGAGCGTGAAAAAAACGGTTTTTACAAACTTCACAAGAGTGTGGCGAACAGATGAACAGTTTTGCGTCCGCAAATCCCAGCCTTGACCCTCCCCGCCGAACGACAGGGCATCACGCCTGAGTCTGCCGGTATCGCCCTGAAAGGCCGAACGGCCATCCATCTGGTGCAGTTTTCTTGGAGAGAGGTTAATGGCGCATAACGATTACCAAAGCGTAGATGTGGTGCTGGTTGGCGCTGGCATCATGAGCGCGACCCTGGGCGTACTGCTCAAGGAACTCAACCCCGGCATCACGCTGGAAGTGGTAGAGCTGCGCGAGTCCGGCGCAGTGGAAAGCTCCAACCCCTGGAACAACGCCGGCACCGGTCACGCCGCGCTGTGCGAACTGAACTACACCCCGGAAGGCGCGGACGGCAGCATCGACATCAAGAAGTCGGTGAACATCAACGCCCAGTTCGAGGAGTCCAAGCAGTTCTGGGCCTACCTGATCGAAAAAGGCGCGATCAACTCGCCGAAGACCTTCATCAACCCGGTGCCGCACATGAGCTTCGTGCGCGGCGAAAGCGGCATTGCTTTCCTCAAGAAGCGTTTCGAGGCCCTGCGTCAGCATCACGCCTTCACCGAGATGGAGTACACCGAGGACCGTGGCACCATCGCCGAATGGGCGCCGCTGCTGATCCCGGGCCGCGATGCCAGCGAACCGTTGGCGATGACCCGTGTGCAGGCCGGCACCGACGTCAACTTCGGTGCGGTCACCGAGCAGATGCTCGCCTACCTGACCACCCAGCCCGACGCCAAGGTCACCTGCAACCAGAAGGTCACCGACCTCAAGCGCGACGGTGAAGGCTGGCTGGTGGACATCAAGGACACCCGCTCCGGCGCCACGCGCAAGCTCAAGAGCAAGTTCGTCTTCCTCGGCGCTGGCGGCGGCGCACTGCCGCTGCTGCAACTGTCCGGCATCCCCGAAGGCAAAGGCTTTGGCGGCTTCCCGGTGAGTGGTCAGTGGCTGCGTTGCGACAACCCTGAGATCGTCAAGCAGCACCAGGCCAAGGTCTACAGCCAGGCTGCCGTGGGCTCGCCACCGATGTCGGTACCGCACCTCGATACCCGCGTGGTGGATGGCAAGAAATCCCTGCTGTTCGGCCCCTACGCCGGCTTCACCACCAAGTTCCTCAAGCACGGCTCGTTCCTCGACCTGCCGCTGTCGGTACGCCCCAACAACCTCGGCCCGATGCTGGCGGTGGCGCGCGACAACATGGACCTGACCCGCTACCTGATCAAGGAAGTGATGCAGTCCGAGGAACAGCGCCTGAACACCCTGCGCGGCTTCTACCCCGAAGCCAAGGCAGAGGACTGGCGCCTGGAAGTCGCTGGCCAGCGCGTGCAGATCATCAAGAAGGACAGCAAGAACGGCGGCGTGCTGCAGTTCGGCACCGAACTGGTGGCTGCAGCCGACGGCACCATCGCCGCATTGCTCGGCGCCTCGCCGGGCGCATCGGTCACCGTGTCGATCATGCTCGACCTGATTCGCCGTTGCTTCCCCGAGCAGGCCAAGAGCGACGACTGGCGCAGCAAGCTGGACGAGATCTTCCCGGCCATGGCCGATGTTCTGTCCAGCGACGCCGCGCGCTACCACGAAGTGCAGGCGCAATCGAATCAGCGCCTGCAGCTCGACATCCCCAGCGCCTGATCGTCACGCACAAAAAACCGCCCTTCGGGGCGGTTTTTTTATGGGTGTTGATCGGGTTACGGCTGACCCCAAGGCAGGATCGGAATGGCCGTCACCGCATTCTGCGGGCTACCCTCGATCACCCGGTCGCTGTAGACCAGATACACCAGGGTGTTGCGTTTGCTGTCGAAGAAACGCACCACCTGCATGGTCTTGAACACCAGCGAAGTGCGCTCCTTGAACACCTCCTCGCCGTCCTTGAGCGTGCCCTTGAATGCAATGGGACCGACCTGGCGGCAGGCAATGGAAGCCTCGGCCCGATCCTCGGCCAGGCCCAGACCACCCTTCACCCCGCCGGTCTTGGCACGCGACAGGTAGCAGGTCACGCCCGATACCTTGGGGTCATCGAAGGCCTCGACGACGATCTTGTCGTTCGGCCCAACCCATTTGAATACCGTCGACACCTCGCCGATGGTTTCGGCCAGCGCCAGGCTGGGCAGCATCAGCAGGCTCAGCACATATCCCTTGAACAGACGCATACATGCTCCTTAGACGAGAATCAGATTGTCGCGATGCACCAGCTCCGGCTCATCGACATAGCCCAGCAGCTTCTCGATGGCATCCGACGGCTGGCCGATGATCTTCTGTGCTTCCAGCGCACTGTAGTTGACCAGGCCACGGGCGACCTCACGGCCGTCAGGCGATACGCAGACCACCATCTCGCCGCGGCGGAAACTGCCCTGCACAGCCTTCACGCCGACCGGCAGCAGGCTCTTGCGATCCTGGCTCAGCGCCTTCACTGCACCGGCGTCCAGCACCAGGGTGCCACGGGTTTGCAGGTGGCCAGCCAGCCACTGCTTGCGCGCCGCCAGCAAACCGCGCTCGGGCGCCAGCAGCGTGCCCAGACGTTCGCCCGCCTTGAGCCGCGCCAACACCTGCTCAATGGCACCGCCAACGATGACGGTGTGCGCGCCGGAGCGCGCAGCCAGACGCGAAGCACGCAGCTTGGTCTGCATGCCGCCACGGCCCAGCGCACCACCGACGCCACCTGCCACGGCATCCAGTGCCGGATCATCGGCGCGGGCTTCGAAGATCAGCTCGGCATCGGGGTTGTGGCGCGGGTCGGCGTTGTACATGCCGTCGCGATCGGTGAGGATCACCAGCAGATCGGCTTCCACCAGGTTGGCTACCAACGCGGCCAGGGTGTCGTTGTCGCCGAAGCGGATTTCATCGGTGACCACGGTGTCGTTCTCGTTGATCACCGGAATCACGTCGAGATTCACCAAGGTGCGCAGGGTGCTGCGCGCGTTGAGGTAGCGCTTGCGGTCGGAGAGATCGTCGTGCGTCAGCAGCACCTGTGCGGTACGCCGGTTGTGCTCGGCAAAGCTCGACTCCCAGGCCTGCACCAGGGCCATCTGGCCAATGGCGGCAGCGGCCTGCAGCTCGTGCATCGCGCTAGGTCGGCTGGTCCAGCCCAGGCGGCTCATGCCGGCTGCCACCGCGCCGGAAGATACCAGCACCAGTTCCACGCCCTGCTCACGCAGCGCGACCATCTGCTTGACCCACACCGCCATGGCCGCACGATCCAGGCCACGCCCGTCGGCGGTCAGCAGCGCGCTGCCGATCTTCACCACCCAGCGCCGCGCGCCGGTCACCTTGTCACGCATGATCTTCCAACCTTAGCCAGAAAGTGATGGGGTCCACCCCACCTACAAAAACGCCGCAATTAAGCGGCGTTGGAAATTTGCTTAATCCCGGACGTAAATGATTTCCGGGCCATCGTCGTCTTCTTCGTCGAGGAAGTCATCGTCCTCGTCGATATCGTCGACACTGCGCACACCGGATTTACGCAACGCACGCTGATCGTCCAGCGCCTGCAGACGGGCACGCGCCTCGTCTTCGATGCGCTGATCCAGCTCGGCCAGCTCCTCGGCGAATACCGGGTCCTCGGCGATGCGCTCGGCACGCACTTCCAGGTAATGCATGATGTCGCGGCTGATGCGCTCGGTGCCGTCGCGGCTGATGGCCGAGACCACGTAAACGGGGCCCTGCCAGTTCAGACGGGCAACGATATCGGCCTTGCGCGCCTCACGCTCGTCCTCGGGCACCTGGTCCATCTTGTTCAGCACCAGCCAGCGATCGCGCTCAGCCAACGCCGGGCTGAAACGGCCCAGCTCGTCGATGATCACCTGCGCAGCCTCGGCCGGATCGCTCTCGTCCAGCGGCGCCATGTCCACCAGGTGCAGCAGCAGGCGGGTACGCGCCAAGTGCTTGAGGAAGCGAATACCCAGGCCGGCACCGTCCGAAGCGCCTTCGATCAGCCCCGGGATGTCGGCAACGACGAAGCTCTTGAAGCGATCGACGCTGACCACGCCCAGGTTTGGCACCAGGGTGGTGAAGGGGTAATCGGCGACCTTCGGCTTGGCCGCGGAAACGGCGCGAATGAAGGTGCTCTTGCCGGCATTGGGCAGACCGAGCAGACCGACGTCGGCCAGCACTTTCAGCTCGAGCTTGAGATCACGCGACTCGCCCGGCTTGCCCGGCGTGGTCTGGCGCGGCGCACGGTTGGTACTGGACTTGAAGCGGGTGTTGCCCAGGCCGTGCCAGCCGCCCTGAGCGACCATCAGGCGCTGACCGGGCTTGACCAGGTCACCAATCACTTCCTGGGTGGCCACGTCGATCACCGTGGTGCCGACCGGTACCGGCAGGATCAGATCCTCGCCCTTGGCGCCGGTGCAATCGGTGCTGCCGCCCTTCTCGCCATTCTGCGCATTGAATTTACGCGTATAGCGGTAATCGATCAGGGTGTTGAGGTTGGCGTCGGCCTCGAGGAATACCGAGCCGCCGTCGCCACCGTCGCCGCCGTTGGGGCCGCCCTTCTCGATGAATTTCTCGCGACGGAAGGCCATCATGCCGTTACCGCCGTCACCGGCTTTTACAAAAATTGAAACTTCGTCGACAAATTTCATTAGTCTGCCTCCCGCTTCATCTGCGGGCTGGGGGGAACGCTTGCCAAATCATCCAGAACTAGCGGATTGGGCAAGCGAACCAAAGATACACAAACAAAAAAGCCCCGTCCTACGGACAGGGCTTTTCCAGCGCGTAGGCGATTAGGCCTGAACGACGCTCACGTAGCGACGGCCGAAAGCGCCCTTCACTTCGAACTTGACCACGCCTTCGACTTTAGCGAAGAGGGTGTGGTCTTTGCCCATGCCCACGCCGAAACCAGCATGGAACTCGGTGCCGCGCTGACGAACGATGATGTTGCCGGCCTTGATGACCTGACCACCATACATTTTCACGCCAAGGCGTTTACTTTCGGAATCGCGGCCGTTACGGGTAGAACCGCCAGCTTTTTTGTGTGCCATGAGTCAATACTCCTATAAAGGATCGGGGCCGACGAATCAGGCCTGGATACCGGTGATTTTGATCTCAGTGAACCACTGACGGTGGCCCTGACGCTTCATGTGGTGCTTACGACGGCGGAACTTGATGATGCGCACTTTATCGTGACGGCCTTGCGACACGACTTCGGCAACCACTTTAGCGCCGTCTACGACCGGAGCGCCGATCTGAACGTCGTCGCCATTGCCGATCAGCAGAACGCGATCGAAAGTCACGGCTTCGCCGGTGGCGACTTCGAGCTTCTCGATCTTGAGGAATTCGCCTTCGGTGACTTTGTATTGCTTGCCACCAGTAACAATTACTGCGTACATGGTAAATCTCCGTTGATCCTGCTCACCCAGCGCTTTAGAAAAGTCGTTATTGGCTGGCATGGCTGCTTGGGGCCGGAAGTGACACCCTTGCAATTGCGTAAGGCAGGGAAATGCCCAGGGGGAAGTTCAGGGTGCGCGATTGTACGCAAGCGCCGAACGCTTCGCAAGTGGCGCCAGTGCTTGCCTTGACAGCCCCTACCCTGCCACCTAGCATGCCGCGCAACCTCACAGGAGCACCAGTCGCCGATGCAACCCCAGGCTTTCTACCGCGTGGTAGCGGACGATTTCACCGCCGTCGATGGCATCATTCGCCAACAGGTGGTTTCCCGCGTGCCGCTGGTGGAAAAGATCGGCGACTATATCATCTCCGCTGGCGGCAAACGCCTGCGCCCGTTGCTGGTGCTGCTCAGCGGTCGCGCGCTGGGCTACCAGGCCGACGACCTACGCCTGCTGGCCGCCACCATCGAGTTTCTGCACACCGCCACCCTGCTGCATGACGATGTGGTCGACATGTCCGACATGCGCCGCGGGCGTAGCACCGCCAATGCCCAGTGGGGCAACGCACCGAGCGTGCTGGTGGGCGACTTCCTTTATTCACGCTCGTTCGAAATGATGGTCGAGCTCGGCTCCATGCCGGTGATGAAGATTCTCTCCCACGCTACCCGCGTGATCGCCGAAGGCGAAGTGCTGCAGCTGTCCAAGGTGCGCGACGCCAGCACCACGGAAGAGACCTATATGGAAGTCATCCGCGGCAAGACCGCGATGCTGTTCGAGGCCTCGACTCACAGCGCCGCCGCCCTGGCCGGCGCCAACGAGGCACAGCGCGAAGCCCTGCGTACCTTCGGCGACCACCTGGGTATCGCCTTCCAACTGGTCGATGACCTGCTCGACTACAAGGGCGACGCGGCCGAACTGGGCAAGAACGTCGGTGACGACCTGGCCGAAGGCAAGCCAACCCTGCCGCTGATCTACACCATGCGTGAAGGCACCGAGGAACAGGCCGCCCTGGTACGCCGTGCAATTCAGAAAGGCGGTATCGAAGACCTGGAAAGCATCCGCGCCGCCGTGGATGCCGCTGGCGCTCTGGAGTACACCGCACAACTCGCCCGTGACTACGCCGAACGCGCCATTGCCTGCCTGGAAGTGCTGCCGGCCGGCGAATATCGCGATGCACTGATCGAGCTGAGCCGTTTCGCCGTGGCGCGCACGCACTAAGCCCGACGAAATCGAGACAGGTAGCCCGGATGCAATCCGGGGCGGGTTTACGGGATATGACCATTCCCGGATTACATCCGGGCTACGGGTTCGCGATACACGGCACCGCCACAAACAAAAACGCCCCGAACCAGTCGGGGCGTTTTGCGTTCAGGCCTGGCGGATTAGCAGGCCGTTGAAAAACGTAGGCGAGGCAGCCAGTGCAAGGCAAAAACAGGCGAAAAAGCGCAGTTTACGAGTTGTAAATGAGCATTTTGAGCCTGTTTTTAACGCAGCAATAGCAACGCAGGTAGTTTTTCAACAGCCTGTTACAGACGCAGGCCGCCGTCCAGCTCCAGAATGCGACCCGTGTAGTAGTCGTTTTCCAGAATGTAGGCCACCGAATGGGCGATCTCGGCCGGCTTGCCCATGCGCTTGAGCGGAATGCCCGAAGTCATCTTCTCCAGCGCTTCCGGCTTCATGCTGCCGGTCATTTCGGTTTCGATGAAGCCCGGCGCCACACCCGCGACGCGGATGCCGTAACGCGCCAGTTCCTTGGCCCAGACCACGGTGTCGGCAGCCACGCCCGCCTTGGCTGCGGAGTAGTTGGCCTGGCCCATGTTGCCGGCACGGGAGATCGAGGAAATGTTGACGATGGCGCCCTGGTTGCCCAGCTCAATCATCTTCGCCGCCACTTCACGGGTGCAGAGGAACACGCCGGTCAGGTTGACATCGATCACCGCCTGCCACTGCGCCAGGCTCATCTTGGTCATTTCGCCATCTTTCACGCGGATGGTCAGGCCATCGCGCAGGATGCCGGCGTTGTTGACCAGGCCGTTGATGGCGCCGAAGTCATCGGCCACCTGGGCGACCATATGGGTCACCTGCTCTTCATCGGCGACGTTGCACAGGTAGCTGCGGGCATCGCCACCGGCGGCCTTGCAGGCAGCCACGGCTTCGTCGAGTTTTTCCTGATTCAGATCGACCAGCGCCAGCTTGGCGCCCTTGGCCGCCAGGTACTCACCCATGGCGCGACCCAGCCCCTGGCATCCGCCAGTGATGATGATGACTTTGTCTTTCAGTTGCATCGCTTTATCCCCTCAAGGTGCAGCATTTACCGACCCCGCTGATGCCCGCTAACCGCTATGCTAGGGCGTCTGTCCGTTTATTAGGAATCTGTTCACGGTCTTGCGAGCTAGAGCGATACAAGGCAAAAACAGGCGAGGAACGCTCGGAGTCGCGCACGACTTTACGAGTTGTAAATGAGCATTCCGAGCCTGTTTTTAACGCAGTAGCGCCGACGCGCAGCTGACAGTGAACAGGTTCCTACGGATTCTTTGCGAGGAGCCATATAGGTGAGCGTTAAAGCCGGCAAGCATGCACGAGAATTGCTGCTCAAGGAATACCGTGGCGTGCTCAGCACCCACTCCAAGGCCATGCCGGGTTTCCCTTTCGGATCGGTGGTGCCCTACTGCCTGGACGCCGAGGGTCGCCCACTGATCCTGATCAGCCGCATCGCCCAGCACACCCATAATCTCGGGCAGGACGCCAAATGTTCGCTATTGGTCGGCGAACGTGGCGCAGAGGATGTGCAGGCGGTCGGCCGCCTCACTTTGCTCGCCGAAGCACGACAGTTGCGTGACGAGGACGAAATCGAAGCGGCCGCACAGCGTTATTACCGCTTTTTCCCCCAGTCGCGCGACTACCATCGGGCGCATGATTTCGATTTTTGGCGGCTGGAGCCGGTGCGCTGGCGCTTCATCGGCGGCTTCGGCGCCATTCACTGGCTCGACCAGGTGGCCCTGGCCAATCCTTTCGCGGCGGACGGCAGCGAAGCGAGCATGGTCGAGCACATGAACGACGACCACGCCAGCGCCATCGCCCATTACGTCGAACTGGCCGGCCTGCCGCAACACGAACCCGCGCAGATGGCCGGTATCGACAGTGAAGGCTTTCATCTGCGCATCGGCCAGAGCCTGTACTGGCTGCCCTTTCCCGCACCCTGCAGCAATCCCGGCGCCGTGCGCCAGGCGCTGGTGCAACTGGCCAGAGCCGAGAGCTGGCCGACCAATGGCGCGCCTTCAGCTTGAATTAAGCGCGAAACGCCATATTTAACTTCTACGGGAAGCCCGTCTTCCGCCAAGGACACTTCGACTCATGCGCGTGTTTCTGTTCCTCTTTCTGCTCTTTCCCATCATCGAGCTGGCCCTGCTGATCAAGGTCGGCAGCGCCATAGGCGTGCTGCCCACGTTGATGCTGGTGATCGGCACCGCCATTCTCGGCAGTGTTCTTTTACGCGTTGCAGGTGTCGCCACTGCCTGGCGCGCCCGCGAAAAACTCTCGCGTGGTGAGCTGCCCGAGCAGGAAATGCTCGAAGGCCTGCTGATCGCCGTCGGCGGTGGCCTGCTGCTGCTGCCGGGTTTCATCAGCGACATCTTCGGCGTGCTCTGCCTGCTTCCCTTCACCCGCCGCCTGCTGGTGGGCAAGATCCGCCGCCGCGCCGAGGAGCAGGCCCTGCGTCAGCGCGCCTTCTTCGATGACCAGGCCGCCCGCACCGGCAAGACCAACCCCAACGTGCTCGAAGGCGAGTACGAGCGCCGCGACTGATCCCTACAGCACCTGTAGGAGCCGGCTTGCCGGCGATCTCTCTCTGGCTGATCGCCGACAAGCCGGCTCCTACGCAAAGTCGTCAGGCTGCGGTGCTTACCGCGAGTGCTGCCCCCTCTGAAACGCAAAAAATTTCATCCCCGCCCCTTGAAATACCCTTGCCCGCCCACATGTAGCAGTCACCGCAAGGTGCCTGCCCGCTGAGGCAGTCCGACTTTCGCGGTGCGCCCAGCGTGCCGCGCCCGGCCTCGCCGGATTTTACAAACCCGCCGACCACAAGAGTCGGCAAGTTGGCCATTCAATTGTTAGGAGAGATCGACAATGAAGCTTCGTCCTCTGCATGACCGCGTCGTGATCCGTCGCAGCGAAGAAGAGACCAAAACCGCAGGCGGCATCGTGCTGCCGGGTTCGGCCGCCGAGAAGCCGAACCAGGGTGAAGTCGTTGCCGTCGGTACCGGTAAGGTTCTGGATAACGGCGAAGTCCGTCCGCTGGCCGTCAAGGTCGGTGACAAGGTGGTATTCGGCCCGTACTCCGGCAGCAACACCGTCAAAGTCGACGGCGAAGACCTGCTGGTAATGGGCGAGAACGAAATCCTCGCTGTCGTCGAAGCCTGATTCCCACGAATCTCCGTTTAACCTTCAAGAATTTGAGGACTGATCAACATGGCTGCTAAAGAAGTCAAGTTTGGCGATTCCGCCCGCAAGAAAATGCTCATTGGCGTCAACGTACTGGCCGACGCCGTCAAAGCCACCCTCGGCCCGAAAGGCCGTAACGTGGTGCTGGCCAAATCCTTCGGCGCCCCGACCATCACCAAAGACGGTGTGTCGGTTGCCAAGGAAATCGAACTGAAAGACGCCTTCGAAAACATGGGCGCCCAACTGGTCAAGGACGTTGCGTCCAAGGCCAACGACGCTGCCGGTGACGGCACCACCACCGCTACCGTTCTGGCTCAAGCCATCGTCAACGAAGGCCTGAAGTCCGTCGCTGCCGGTATGAACCCGATGGATCTGAAGCGCGGCATCGACAAGGCCACCATCGCCATCGTTGCCCAACTGAAAGAACTGGCCAAGCCGTGCACCGACACCAAGGCCATCGCTCAGGTCGGCACCATCTCCGCCAACTCCGACAACTCCATCGGTGACATCATCGCCGAAGCCATGGAAAAGGTCGGCAAAGAAGGCGTCATCACCGTTGAAGAAGGCTCGGGCCTGGAAAACGAACTGTCCGTCGTAGAAGGCATGCAGTTCGACCGTGGCTACCTGTCGCCGTACTTCATCAACAAGCCGGACACCATGGTTGCCGAGCTGGAAGGCCCGCTGCTGCTGCTGGTCGACAAGAAGATCAGCAACATCCGCGAACTGCTGCCGGTTCTGGAAGCCGTTGCCAAGGCTGGTCGTCCGCTGCTGATCGTGGCTGAAGACGTCGAAGGCGAAGCCCTGGCTACCCTGGTCGTCAACAACATGCGTGGCATCGTCAAAGTCGCTGCCGTCAAGGCTCCGGGCTTCGGCGACCGCCGCAAGGCCATGCTGCAGGACATCGCCATCCTGACCGGCGGTACCGTGATCTCCGAAGAAGTTGGCCTGTCCCTGGAAAGCGCCACTCTGGAGCACCTGGGTAACGCCAAGCGCGTCGTACTGAACAAGGACAACACCACCATCATCGATGGTGCTGGTGCCCAGGTCGACATCGAAGCCCGCGTTGCACAGATCCGCAAGCAGGTCGAAGAAACCTCTTCCGACTACGACAAAGAGAAGCTGCAAGAGCGTCTGGCCAAGCTGGCTGGCGGTGTTGCCGTGATCAAGGTTGGCGCTGCCACCGAAGTCGAGATGAAAGAGAAGAAAGCCCGCGTTGAAGACGCCCTGCACGCTACCCGCGCTGCTGTGGAAGAAGGCGTGGTACCTGGCGGTGGCGTGGCCCTGGTGCGCGCTCTGCTGGCAATCGACGAGCTGAAAGGCGACAACGAAGACCAGAACGTCGGTATCGCTCTGCTGCGTCGCGCTGTAGAAGCGCCGCTGCGTCAGATCGTTGCCAACGCCGGCGGCGAGCCGAGCGTAGTGGTCGACAAGGTCAAGCAGGGTTCGGGCAACTTCGGCTTCAACGCCGCGACCGACACCTACGGCGACATGATCGAGATGGGTATTCTCGACCCGGCCAAAGTCACCCGTTCGGCCCTGCAAGCTGCTGCTTCCATCGGCGGCCTGATGATCACCACCGAGGCCATGGTTGCCGAAGCGGCTGACGACAAGGCTCCTTCCATGCCTGATATGGGTGGCATGGGCGGTATGGGTGGCATGGGCGGCATGATGTAAGCCACCCGGCTCCTTAGCAGTACCAAGAACCCCGCGCCAGTCGCGGGGTTTTTTTTGGCCTGCCATCCATGGCGGCCACCCTGAGGGCCGTCGCTACGCGACGTTAAAAATTTCTCCCGGAAATTTTTTATGCCCGACGAAAAGCGATACAGGCCGCAAAATCCGATCACATTACCGATGGACTCGGGAACGTTGTTTGCTTATGTTTTGTTACAACCCTGAACGACGTAGTCCCCGTTCACGAGACGAGTGCTGCGCACACCTCCAATAGAAGAACAAAAATATGGCCCTTTGCAGTACGAACGAGATTCCTCAGCAGGTATTCCAATACTGGTGGCAACAGCAAGGTGATTGGGTCGAAGAGCCCAACGCTCGCCGCGGCGGCAAAAGTGGTGTGCAGCGCCTGCTGGATGAAACCGGCGTGCTCTACGCCAAGAAACAGATCGGCCATATCTACCGCAGCCTGCTGCACCCACAGGGACGCCCGACCGTACTGCGCGAACGCAGTGCATTGCTGGCCCTGGACGCACTCGGCGTGCCCGTTCCCAAGCTGATCTACTGCGGCGTTGAACGCGACCCACAACAGGGCTGGCGGGGCCTGCTGGTGACCGCCGAGCTCGAAGGCTTCATGGACATCGAAAGCTGGTACGCCAAAGGCGGCCGCGAAGCCTGTGGTGAAGCCGTACACACCGAGTTGCTGCAACTTGTTGGCGCGACTCTGGCGCGCATGCACCTGGGGCGCTGGCAGCACGGTTGCCTGTATGCCAAACATGTATTCGTTAACGTTGCCGGCGAAACGCCGCAGGTTGCCCTGCTGGATCTGGAGAAAAGCCGTCGCCGCCTGACACGCGCCCAGGCCGCTCAGCACGACCTGCCTCAACTACGACGCCACAGCCCCTGGTCCGACGCCGACTGGCAGCAACTGCTGCAGGGCTATCGCCAGATCTTCGCCGATGGTGCCAAAGGCCTCGGCACGGCTATTGCCTGAACAAACGACTGCCGGCCCAGGGCCGGCAGTGTTTTTCCCGCAACACCTCGTTCCATCCGCATCACCCCCACCAGGAAGTGGCTCTACCTTGCACCTTTGCGCTGGGTAGCAAGCAGAGCTGCAGGCGACTGCAACTGCCAGGGCCGGCTGTTACAGGGGGCCTTAACGGGCACCTAAGGTTACGTCGATACGTTACCCGCAGCATTGTTGAACCAACCGACAAGGCCCGTGTCCCAGCACAGCCCCGGCTGGTGCCAGCTACGCGCTAAGACCGTTCGTCGCATGAGACGACGACAAGGCAATGGGTGATCTAGGTTTAGCGAACAGCGTTTGGCAGCGCTTTCAAGGGGTTAGCAAAATGAAATTAGAAATAGCACGAGGTTTGTTCCTGGGCCTCGCCCTCAGCGTAACGGCAATCGCCGCCGCAGCCTGGCAGGAGCCCGGCCCACGCGTGCTGGAAGCGCAAACCTGCACCGCCGCAGAACCCTGCCCCACCGCGCCTTTGCGCAAGCAAGTGCAGCCCGCCGCCAAACCCGATGCCAACCTGCTGGTGCTGATGTTCGGCCTCAGTGGCGCGATGAAGGGCGAGCACTAAGCCACACCCACGGTCACACCTCGCCCAGCGGGCTGACCTGCAGCAGCAGGTGGCCCGCCAGGCGCTGCCTCTTGCCGCTCATACCCGCGCAGCTCGATCACCCGCTCTGCTCCTCGATACTTCCAGTACTCGCTCATGCCTCTGGCCCCACAGGCCACATCCCTGAAAATGCCCGCATAGTGGCGTTTTAGAGCCTCTCGTTCAGTTTTGATTAAGTAAGAATCTTTATCGTTGCCCTGGAAGTGACCGAACGGTCACAGGCGTTTGGCTGGCAGTCGAGAACGTCACCGATGAAAATCACAGGAGATGCAACGATGAACTCAACCGCTTCCCGAACCGGCAACACCCTGCGCCCCGTCGCCAAGGACAACGCCCAGGCCGCCCTGCAACAATTGCTGCAGGGCTTTCGGCGTTTCCGCCAGGAGGTCTACCCGCAGCAGCAGGCGCTGTTCAAGCGTCTGGCCTCGGCGCAGTCGCCCAGCGCAATGTTCATCACCTGCGCCGACTCGCGCATCGTGCCGGAGCTGATCACCCAGAGCGACCCCGGCACTCTGTTCGTCACCCGTAACGTGGGTAACGTGGTACCGCCCTACGGACAGATGAACGGCGGCGTGTCCACCGCCATCGAGTACGCCGTACTGGCGCTCGGCGTGCAGCACATCATCGTCTGTGGCCATTCCGACTGCGGCGCGATGAAGGCCGTGCTCAACCCGGCCAGCCTCGACGGCATGCCAACCGTGCGCGCCTGGCTGCGCCACGCCGAGGTGGCGCGCAGCGTGGTGGCGGACAACTGCAATTGCGGCAGCGCCCACGAAACCCTCGGCGTGCTGACCGAAGAGAACGTAGTGGCCCAGCTCGACCACCTGCGCACACACCCTTCCGTCGCCGCCCGTCTGGCCAGCGGCCAATTGCAGATCCATGGCTGGGTCTACGACATCGACAGTGGCGGCATCCGCGCCTACGACGCCGCGTCGGGCAACTTCCTTCCGCTTGATGGCGACGAGCAGCCCTGCGCTACCCCGCAACCGCGCTACGCCAGCGTCTGATCCACCCATTCCCCTGAGCCTGCGCCCCTGGATGGCGCGGGCACGGGCTGCTTTTGCCCGTAGATCGGGCAAGGAGAGATATTCATGACTGTATTTCGCACACTGCCACGGGACGCGCTGGCGTCCGTGGTGGTCTTTCTCGTCGCCCTGCCACTGTGCATGGGCATCGCCATCGCCTCCGGCATGCCGCCGGCCAAGGGGCTGATCACCGGCATCATCGGCGGTCTGGTGGTCGGTTTCATCGCCGGCGCACCGCTGCAGGTGAGCGGCCCAGCTGCCGGCCTGGCCGTGCTGGTGTTCGAGCTGGTGCGTACTCACGGCATGGCTGCGCTAGGCCCGGTGTTGCTGCTGGCCGGACTGATCCAGCTGGTCGCCGGCACCTTGCGCCTGGGCGGCTGGTTTCGCGTCACCGCGCCGGCGGTGGTCTACGGCATGCTCGCCGGCATCGGCATCCTCATCGTGCTGTCGCAGGTGCACGTGATGATCGATGCCGCGCCCAAGGCCTCCGGCCTGGACAACCTGCTGGCCTTCCCCGGCGCCGTGCGTGATGCGCTGAGCCTGCTCGGCAGCAACGCCATGATCGCCGGTGCAGTGGGCCTCGGCACCATCGCCAGCATCTGGCTGTGGGAGCGTTTTCGCCCAGCGCCACTGCGCTTTCTGCCCGGCGCGCTGGTCGGCGTGACGCTCGCCACGCTGATCAGCCTGTGGCTGACACTGCCGGTCAAACGCGTCGAACTGCCGGCCAATCTCGGCGATGCCATCGACTGGATCACCCCACAGGGCCTGGCCAGCCTGGCCGATCCGCAACTGCTGATCGCCGCCCTCGCCTTGGCCTTTATCGCCAGTGCCGAGACATTGCTCTCCGCTGCCGCCGTCGACCGCATGCACGATGGCCCGCGTGCGCGCTTCAACCGCGAACTGTCCGCCCAGGGCATCGGCAACATGCTCTGCGGTGCAGTCGGCGCCCTGCCGATGACCGGCGTGATCGTACGTAGCTCGGCCAACGTGCAAGCCGGCGCTCGCGGCCGCGCCTCGACCATCCTCCACGGCGCCTGGCTACTGGCCCTGGTCGCTCTGCTGCCCGCCGTGCTGCAGAGCATCCCGGTGGCCAGCCTCGGCGCGGTACTGGTGTACACCGGCTGCAAACTGGTCGACCCCAAGGCCATGCGCAACCTCGGCCAGTACGGCCGTGCCCCGGTGTTCATCTACGCCGCCACGGCGCTATGCATCGTCTTCACCGACCTGCTGACCGGCGTGCTGGTGGGCTTCGCCCTGACCCTGCTGAAACTGGTGTGGAGCGCCTCGCGCCTGCGCGTGAAACTGGTGCCCACCGGCCCGAACAGCGCCGAACTGCGCATGAGCGGCGCCGCCACCTTCCTCCGTGTGCCACAACTGGCCAAGCTACTGGCCGGCGTCGAACCGGGTACCTGCCTGCACCTGAGCCTGGCGCGGGTCAGCTACATCGACCATGCCTGCATGGAACTTCTGGAAGACTGGGGCCGCTCCGCCCGCGCCCAGGGCGGCGGATTGGAGATCGTCGAAGGTGCGGCGTTGAAACGCCGAGTGGAAGGTAGACAGCGCACGGCGCTGGCCTGAACGCACCACGGCTCACTCACGCAGGCTGGTGAGTGAGCCAGGTCAATGGATCGACTAATGGCCTATGGCGCAACGCCATTATTCGCAGTAATGTCGATCCATCGCCCAGCAAGGACGCACCATGGCCAGCAAACCCAACACCGCCCGCCAGCATAAGCACTTCGCTGTTCTGATCGATGCGGACAACGCCCCCGCTGCCATCGTCGAAGGCCTTTTCGAAGAAATAGCCAAGTACGGCGTCGCCAGCGTCAAACGCATCTATGGCGACTGGACCCAGCCCAACCTCGGCAGTTGGAAGAAGGTGCTGCTCGACCACTCCATCCAGCCGATCCAGCAGTTCGCCTACACCAAGGGCAAGAACGCCACCGACAGCTCGCTGATCATCGACGCGATGGACCTTCTTTATACCCGGCGCTTCGATGGCTTTTGCCTGGTTTCCAGCGACAGCGACTTCACGCGGCTGGCAGCTCGCTTGCGCGAGGAAGGACTGGAGGTAATTGGCTTCGGCGAACAGAAAACGCCGCCGCCCTTCGTGAAGGCATGCGACAAGTTCATCTATACCGAGTTGCTGCGCGACGACGCGAACGAATCGGAGAGTTCTGCCGCACAACAGCCTGAAACCCCAGAGCCCAAACCAGCCGCCGGCAACACAACCCCCGCCGAAGTCGCACCAGCAGAAGTCAACCGACCGAAAGTCCCAGTAACGCTGATTACCAAGGTTATCGACGACATTTCCGACGAAGATGGGTGGGTCCATATGGCAGCCCTCGGAGAAAACCTGCGAAAACTGAAGTCCGACTTCGATCCTCGTCTGTATGGTTTCAAGAAACTGTCTGACTTGATCAAGGCACGAAATGGGCAGTTTGAGTTACAGGAGCGAGGAGTTACAGCCACTGGAGGAAAAGTGCTATATCTGCGCAACAGAAAGGCGGCAACCAAACAATAAAACTTAAAAACTTCTTCGCCCGTACAGATACAGCTGCTCAATAAAACCCACACCAACTAAAAAAACAAGGAACACGACAATGGAACAATCTTGTCTTTTCGGTCCAAATTTCTTAGAAAAATTAGTTGGAAAGAATATTCTACATGACCCCAAAATTGCCATTGTAGAGTTAGTTGCGAACGCATGGGATGCAGGAGCTAGCGAGGTAAAAGTAGTTTGGCCCACCAACAAAAACGAACAACACTTCTCAATCGAAGACAATGGCTCAGGCCTCACGGAAAAAGAATTCACATCGAGATGGCGTACGCTTGCATACGATCGAATACAAACGCAGGGAAGCACGATTGTCGTTAATGACAGAAAAAGAACAGTATTCGGAAAGAACGGCGTAGGCCGTTTTGCAGGATTCTGTTTCGGAGAATCCTACTTTGTCGCCTCAAACAAGAATGGAGAACATATAGAATACGAAATTAAAGCCGGCAGTGGTGATGCTCCATTTACATTAATAAAGCACCCCCCGTTGACCTTCATCAGGGAACACGGTACTCGAATTTTTGTCCGTACTAGTTCCTCACTCAGGATCAGTGAAGAAGATGTACGTTCTGAACTCGGAATGCGATTTCTGACCGATCCATCTTTCAAATGCATCGTCAATGGAGAGCCTGTAAATTTCTCACATATCCCCAACGAAAACATTTCCCATGAAATTATTGAACTGGAGTCAGGAAACATAATAAACATTGCAATCATCGATACGAATGATGCAGATAGAACAACCAAACAACATGGCATAGCTTGGCATGTAAATGGTCGCCTTGTGGGCGAGGCAGATTGGAAAAGTTATGGATTTGACGAAATCATAGATGGTAGATCTTCAGAAGCCAAAAGGCACACCTTCATTGTCAGCGCTGACTTTCTATCGAAAACAGACTCCATTAAAAAAGATTGGACAGGATTCAACGCCACACCCGAATTTGAAGAAGTCCACACAAGTGTATTTGACTTTGTCAAGTCACACATATTAGGACAGACAAAACAAAAACGCGAGCGTGTCTTTTCTAATATAAAAAAGGCGCATGAGAAGGAGCTCCAGAAACTCACTCCACTACGGGCAGAAAGATGGGAAGAGTTTGTTACTGAAATACAAGGGGAGTGCACCAGTCTAACCGAAAAGGATCTTCTAAAATTGTCTGGCACCTTAATAAAAATGGAGCAATCTGACACCAAGTACTCTCTCATCAGCAAGCTACATGAATTGAACCCTGATCAAATTGATAGCCTGCATAGCATCCTTGCGGACTGGAGCCTTGATCTAGCGAAAGAAGTTCTAGACGAACTCCAGATAAGACTAAAACTGCTAGACGAATTACGCGAAAGAATATTAGATACCAACACAAAAGAAGTCCAAGAGCTTCAGCCGCTTTTTCATCAAGGCCTTTGGATATTCGGACCAGAATACGAAACTATAGAATTCACTTCCAATGAAGGAATGACAAAAGTAATTCAGAAACTTTTCAGCTCCAGCCTTGTCGGCACTCGCAACCGCCCCGACTTCGCAATATTACCAGACAGCACAGTGGGAAATTATTCATACCATAAGTATGACGAAGAAGGCGGTGAGATCGGGATTGACAAGCTCGTAATAGTGGAACTTAAAAAACCAGGAATCCCCATTAGCACCGACGAAAAGGGACAGTGCTGGAAATATGTGAGTGAACTAATAAAGTCCGGGCTCATTGACCAAGACACCAAGGTGACATGCTTTGTCTTAGGAAGTGAAATCGACCCAATCGAAAAAGGTATAAGAAAAGAAAATAATGATCGCTGCACAATTCAACCATTAGACTACCAAGTTGTTATTGCAAGAGCCAAAAGTCGCCTACTAAAGCTATACGACTGGGTTAAAGGTGCACCGTTTTTAGAAGAACAGAGAAAGCAGCTTGGATTTGAGGAAAGCCAAAATGTATTAGACTTTGAGATCCCAGCCAAAACCTCGTAATTCTGGAAAATAGGGCGGACCATGCGAAGCCTGTCCATCATTTGGCTCAACGCAATACAGCAGGCATACGCCAATCGCCCTTCGCGGTGGAACCTCGGAGCGACGATGGAGTGAGGGAAGTCGAGCGCAGCATGACGGGGACGCCTAGTTCCGGATGGCGAGGCACAGACCTTTTGGTTCCTTTGGGCGGGGCCGGCCATCCGGCGTTTGAAAAAAGTGAGTCGCCGTAAGGGCGATACGAAGCGAAGCGTAGTAACAGCCGCAGGCTGGCCCGGAGGGTGAGCGAAGCGAATCAACCGTACTCTCAGGCGATAGAGAGGCGGCGTCGGAGTGCAATACCCCAGCAAAAGCCCCAAGCACCCTCTCCCCTAGCCCCCGCCCTGCGCCCCGGCCCTTCGCATAGCTCAGGGCGCTTCAGCGGGCGAAGCAGTGCTTCGCTATTTCCGCTTACGCCCCATAAATGGGAGAGGGGAACTGATCGCGGGCCTGCAGCAATCTCAGCAGGCTTCTGAGATTTTCGCGGCTGAAGCCGCTCCTACAGATTTGGGTGGCTTCGGGTCGCGGCTGAAGCCCCTCCCACAAGAACGTAGCGATACCAGCGGCCTTGCCTTCACGCCCCCGCAATCAATCGCTCGATGATCTCCCGCCGCTCAGGATGCTCCGGCACCTGAATGCCAAACTCCTCACGCAACACCCTGAGCACCTCATCGACACTCTGCAACTGCACCCGCTCACTGGCCTGTCCCAGGCGATGGATCGCGAAGCTGCCGTTGTTCAGCGTCTTGCGCAGGCCGGGCCCGGTGCGGGCGGCGATCATCTGGCCGAGGAACGGCGAGTCCGGGTGGGTGCACACGTACCAGTTACCCACCACGTAATCGATATCCGCCACCTGCTGCAGATCGAACACGTACATCGCCCGCCAGCTACCCGCCACCAACGCGCGCAAGGTGTAGGTGCCATCCACCAGCGTCAGGCGATAGGGCTCATGCGGCGTGGCCTGCTCGCCCTCGCTGTCGAGCAGCAAGGGGCCGGTCGGCACCATGCCGCCGAAGCCGACATCGGTGATGTAGCGCACGCCACCCAGGGTCACCAGCACCAGCATATGGGTACGTGCCGGCAGGGCATCCTCCGGCCCGCCCATGACCACGCGCCCGGTCAGCCCGCGCGCGTCGAAGCGCAGCGCCTGCAACAGCAGCAGGTACAGACGATTGAGTTCGAAGCAGTAGCCGCCACGGCCCTGGCGTAGCAACTTGTCCTGGATCGCGGCGGGTTCGACCTCAACCGGCACGCGCAGCATGCTCGCCAGGGTTTCGAAGGGGAACTCGGCGGTGTGCCGCGCCTGCAGCTCGCGCAGGGTGTCGAGGGTCGGTGGCGGCGCCGACGAGTAACCCAGGCGCTCGAGGTATGTGTGTAGATCCAGCATGAATGGCTCGGTCATCGTGCATCTCCCTTTTCTACCTGCCGGCTGTTTTACCAGAGGGCGTGGACAGACGATATGCAACGAGCGGCATGGCGTGCTCGAATCAGTGCTATCGGTTTGCGGTAGCCGGCACACACAAATCGACAGAAATGCGCCAATCTATCGCTCACCGCACGAGCTTGCCCGAGGACTCCATGATGCACCTGCGCCATTGCTGCACCCTTTCCCTGTTACTCGCCCTGGCCGGCTGCGGCGCCGGTGAGACGGCCGCTACGGCGACACTCCAGACTGAGCAGGCCAAACAGGCCCAGCAGCAGATGGAGCAGCTCAAGCAGCAGATCGACCAGGCCAATGCGGCGAACACTCAGCGCCTGCAGGAGGCCATCGATCAGGCGCAGTGAACGGCGTCTCCAGCGGAGCGCTGCTTGCAACGAGCAACGCGCCGCCTGACAACAAAAAGGCCGATCTATTGATCGGCCTTTTCGTGCAAAGCAGCAGCTCGCTCAGCCATTGCTGGGGAAGGCGAACTGCGCCGCTTCGTGGCTCTTGCGTGCCGGCCAGCGCTGGGTGATGGCCTTCTTGCGGGTGTAGAAGCGCACGCCATCCGGGCCGTAGGCGTGCAGGTCGCCGAACAGCGAGCGCTTCCAGCCGCCGAAGCTGTGGTAGGCCACCGGTACCGGCAGCGGCACGTTGACGCCGACCATGCCCACTTCGATCTCGTCGCAGAACAGGCGCGCCGCTTCTCCGTCACGGGTGAAGATGCAGGTGCCGTTGCCGTACTCGTGATCGTTGATCAGTTGCATTGCTTCTTCCAGGCTGCCGACGCGAACGATGCACAGCACCGGGCCGAAGATTTCGTCGGTGTAGATGGTCATGTCCGGGGTCACTCGGTCGAACAGGGTGCCGCCGACGAAGAAGCCGTTCTCGTTACCCGGCACCACCAGACCACGACCATCGACCACCAGCTTGGCGCCCTGCTCTACCCCGGCATCGATGTAGCCCTTGACCTTGTCACGCGCAGCAGCGGTGACCAGCGGGCCCATGTCCAGGCCGCAGGAGGTGCCGGCACCGATTTTCAGCGCCTGGATCTGCGGAACGATCTTGTCGACCAGCGCGTCAGCAATCTGGTCGCCCACGCACACGGCCACGGAGATGGCCATGCAGCGCTCGCCGCAGGAGCCGTAGGCCGCCCCCATCAGAGCGCTGACAGCGTTGTCCAGGTCGGCATCGGGCATCAGCACGGCGTGGTTCTTGGCGCCACCCAGAGCCTGCACGCGTTTGCCGCGCTTGGTGCCTTCGCTGTAGATGTATTCGGCGATGGGGGTCGAGCCAACGAAGCTCAGGGCCTTGACCTCGGGCGCTTCGATCAGCGCGTCGACCGCGTCCTTGTCACCGTTGACCACGTTAAGCACGCCCTTGGGCAGGCCGGCCTGGTTCAGCAGCTCGGCGATGAACAGGGTGGAGCTGGGGTCGCGCTCGGACGGCTTGAGGATGAAGCAGTTGCCGCAGACGATGGCCAGCGGGTACATCCACAGCGGCACCATGGCCGGGAAGTTGAACGGGGTAATGCCTGCCACGACACCAATGGGTTGCAGGTCGGTCCAGGCGTCGATGTTCGGGCCGACGTTGCGGCTGTATTCGCCCTTGAGAATTTCCGGGGCGGCGCAGGCGAACTCGACGTTCTCGATGCCGCGCTTGAGTTCACCGACGGCGTCCTCAATGGTCTTGCCGTGCTCGGCGCTGATCAGCGCGGCGATTTCGTTCTCGTTCTGCTCCAGCAGTTGCTTGAAGCGGAACATGATCTGCGCGCGCTTGGCCGGCGGGGTGTTGCGCCAGGCCGGGAAGGCGGCTTTGGCGGCATCGATGGCCAGTTGCATGGTGGCGCGATCAGCCAGGCCGACGGCGCTGGTGGAGTCGCCGGTGGACGGGTTGTATACCGGGGCACTGCGACCGTTGCCGGCAACGCGCTCGCCGTTGATCAGGTGAGGGATATGGCTCATGGGGAAGCTCCTAGACGTAATTATTGTGGGTAGGAGCCGGCTTGCCGGCGATCCGTTTTACAACATCGCCCGCAAGCGGGCTCCTACAGAAATGGGTGCGCTCGCTCTTAATCCAGCTTGTTCAGCACGTCGCCAACGGCATTGAAGACGCGGTCGAGGTCTTCCATCTTGGCGTTGAAGGTCGGCCCGAACTGCAGAGTGTCGCCACCGAAGCGTACGTAGAAACCCGCCTTCCACAGGGCCATACCGGCCTCGAACGGACGGATCACGGCGTCGCCATCACGCGGGGCGATCTGCAGGGCGCCAGCCAGGCCACAGTTGCGGATATCGACGATGTGCTTGGTGCCCTTCAGGCCATGCAGCGCGGCCTCGAACTTCGGCGCCAGCTCGGCGGACTGCTGGATCAGGTTCTCGCGCTTGAGCAGCTCCAGGGTGGCCAGGCCAGCGGCACAGGCGACCGGGTGTGCCGAGTAAGTGTAGCCATGGGTGAACTCGATCATGTGCTCCGGCGACGGCTGCTGCATGAAGGTGTTGTAGATCTCGCTGCTGGCGATCACCGCACCCAGCGGGATGGCGCCGTTGGTGATCTGCTTGGCGACGTTCATCAGGTCCGGGGTCACGCCGAAGAACTCCGCGCCGCTCCACTTGCCCATGCGGCCAAAGCCGGTGATCACTTCGTCGAAAATCAGCAGGATGTTGTGCTGCGTACAGATCTCGCGCAGGCGCTGCAGGTAGCCCACCGGCGGCACGATGGCACCGGCCGAGCCGGACATCGGCTCGACGATCACCGCAGCGATGTTGGAGGCATCGTGCAGTTCGATCAGCTTGAGCAGTTCGTTGGCCAGTTCCACGCCGCCGGTCTCGGCCATGCCCTTGGTGAAGGCCATGCCCGGTTGCAGGGTGTGCGGCAGGTGGTCGGCGTCCATCAGTTGGCCGTACATCTTGCGGTTACCACCGATGCCGCCGAGGGAGGTGCCGGCGATATTGACGCCGTGGTAGCCACGGGCGCGACCGATGAAGCGGGTCTTGGACGCCTGGCCCTTGAGGCGCCAGTAGGCCTTGGCCATTTTCACCGCGGTGTCGGCGCACTCGGAGCCGGAGCCGGTGAAGAACACATGGTTGAGCTCGCCCGGCATCAGATCAGCGACCTGCTCGGCCAGCTTGAACGACAGCGGATGGCCGTATTGGAAGCCCGGCGAATAGTCGAGGGTGCCGAGCTGCTTGGCCACGGCGTCCTGGATTTCCTTGCGCGAGTGGCCGGCGCCGCAGGTCCACAGGCCGGACAGGCTGTCGTAGATCTTGCGGCCCTGGTCGTCGGTCAGCCAGTTGCCCTCGGCCGCCACGATCAGGCGCGGGTCGCGCTGGAAGTTGCGGTTGGCGGAGAACGGCATCCAGTGCGCATCCAGCTTGAGCTGGCTGGCCAGGGACGGGGTTGCGGTCTGCGGCATGTTCATTGGAGGAGCCTCGCACTCGACGGTGTCGTGGGAGGGGCTTTAGCCGCGAAGATCGACAGCAATCGCGGCTGAAGCCACTCCTACAAGGGAATTGAATCAGTTGCCAGCAAAGGTGCCACGGGCATAGAGTCAGTAAAACAGCACTCTTCTTATCTTCAGTTCAAGGCTTACTAAACAAATGAGCAGCCGCCGCCCCGATCCGCTGGCCCAGGTCAGCGACTTTGAAATCCGCCTGCTCAAGCTGTTTCGCAGCGTGGTGGAATGCGGCGGTTTTTCCGCCGCGGAAAGCGCCCTAGGCATCGGCCGCTCGGCAATCAGCCAGCAAATGAGCGACCTCGAACAGCGCCTCGGCCTGCGCCTGTGCCAGCGTGGCCGCGCCGGCTTCGCCCTGACCGAGGAAGGCCGTGAGGTGTACCAGAGCACTCTGCAGCTGCTGGCGGCGCTGGAGAGCTTTCGCACCGAGGTCAACGGCCTGCACCAGCACCTGCGCGGCGAACTGAACATCGGCCTGACCGACAACCTGGTAACCATCCCGCACATGCGCATCACCAATGCCCTGGCGCGCCTCAAGGTGCAGGGGCCGGACGTGCGCATCCATATCCGCATGACGCCGCCGTCGGAAGTGGAACAGGGCGTGCTCGACGGTCGCCTGCATATCGGCGTGGTGCCGCAGGTCGGCGCCCTCTCCGGTCTGGAATACCAGGCGCTCTATGACGAGCGCTCGCTGCTCTACTGCGCGGTCGGCCACCCGCTGTTCTACGTCGATGATCTGCAGCTCGAGGACGAAAGACTCAACGCCCAGGAGGCCATCGCCCCAACCTTTCGCGTGCCGCCCGAGGTGCAGAGCCATTACCAGGCGCTCAATTGCACGGCCAGCGCCTCGGACCGTGAAGGCATGGCCTTTCTCATCCTCACAGGGCGCTATATCGGCTACCTGCCCGACCACTACGCCCAGGCCTGGGTGCAGCAGGGTCGCCTGCGCGCGCTCAAGGCGTCCACTCGCTACTACGACATCAACCTGGCAGCGGTGACGCGCAAGGGCCGCCGCGCGCACCTGGTGCTGGAGAGTTTTCTCGACGCCCTGGCCGAAGCCTGAGCCCGCACCATGGCCGCGCATGCCGAGCCAGCGCGGTGCATTGCGAACATGACAAGACCGCCGGATGCGAGCAGATCAGGTATCTGTACCCCATGAAAAGCATGCTGCTGCGCAGAACTCCAAAAAAACTGATCACATGGACAGCTTCTTGCATAAGGGCGAGCGCCCTCTGCTGCGAGAACTCGCCATGACCACCGAATCACCGACATCGTCCGAACTGCTCTACGGCCTGGACGACCGCCCTGCGCCGCTGCCGGCCTTCTTCGCCGCGCTGCAGCATGTACTGGCCTGCTTCGTCGGCATCGTCACCCCCACCCTGATCATCGGCGGCGTGCTCGGCCTGCACGAACAGTTGCCTTACCTGATCAGCATGGGCCTGATGGTGTCCGGCGTCGGTACCCTGATCCAGGCGCGCCGCCCGTTCGGCATCGGAGCCGGAATGATCTGCGTGCAGGGCACCAGCTTCGCCTTCCTCAGTGCCGTGCTGGCAGCTGGCTTGATGGTCAAGGCACGCGGCGGCAGCCCGGACGACATACTGGCGATGATCTTCGGCGTGTGCTTCTTCGGCGCCTTCATCGAGATGGTCCTGAGCCGCTTCATCGGTCGTCTGCAACGCGTCATCACGCCGCTGGTAACCGGTATCGTCATCACCATCATCGGCGTCAGCCTGATCAAGGTGGGCATCACCGATGTCGGCGGCGGCGCCAAGGCGGAGAACTTCGGTGCGCCGATCAACCTGGCTCTGGGCGCCCTGGTGCTGCTGACCATCATCGTGCTCAACCGCCTGAGCAATCCCTGGCTACGCCTGTCGGCGATCGTCATCGGCCTAGTGGTGGGCTCACTGGCTGCCTGGCTCAGCGGTGTGCTGGTGCCCAAGGCATTGCCCGAACTGCCGCTGGTGAGCCTGCCGATCCCGTTTCGCTACGGTTTCGACTTCGACTGGATGGCCTTCGTCCCGGTAGCGCTGATCTACCTGATCACCGCCATCGAAACCACCGGCGACCTGACCGCCAATTGCATGATCTCGAAACAGCCGATCAACGGCCCGCAGTACCTGCAACGGATCAAGGGCGGAGTGTTCGGCGATGGCGTCAGCTCGCTGATCGCCGCGGTGTTCAACACCTTTCCCAACACCACCTTCAGCCAGAACAACGGGGTGATCCAGCTCTCCGGCGTGGCCAGCCGCCACGTTGGTTACTACATCGGCGCCATTTTGCTGATCCTCGGCCTGTTCCCGGTGCTCGGCGCCATCCTCCAGCAGATTCCCAAACCGGTGCTGGGCGGCGCTACCCTGGTGATGTTCGGCACGGTCGCCACCGCTGGCATTCGCATTCTCGCCCAGGCGCCGCTGGACCGACGCAGCCTGCTGATCATGGCCACCAGCTTCGGCATCGGCCTCGGCGTTTCCAGCCAGCCGGACCTGCTGAGCCAGATGCCCACGCTGGTGCAGAACGTATTCGGTTCGGCAATCACCAGCGGCGGCCTGACGGCCATCCTGATGAACCTGCTGTTGCCGCTGGAATCAGCCAGCGCGAGCACGGCTGGACAAGAGCAGGAAACCTGAGGCGTCCAGGTGCACGGGGGTCGGCCCGCGCACAAACCTGGTGCACAAGCCCGGCGTGAGGGTATTTCCTGCCATTTTTCCGCGACTTGCGCTTGTCACCCAAGCGGCGCTGGGGTATCAGTGCAAACGCTCTGCCCCAAGATCAGCCCGGAATCGCCCCATGACCTTCGAAGTCCCCGCCCACAGCGCCCACGACAAGCCCGCCGGGCGCATTCGCCAGAAGAATGAAGAAGCCATCATCAAGGCTGCCGAGGAAGAATTCGCCCGGCACGGCTTCAAGGGCACCAGCATGAATACCATCGCGCAGAACGTCGGCCTGCCCAAGGCCAACCTGCACTACTACTTCAACAACAAGCTGGGGCTGTACCTGGCCGTGCTGAGCAACATCCTCGAACTGTGGGACAGCACCTTCAATAATCTGAGCGTCGATGACGACCCGGCCGAAGCGCTGGAACGTTACATCCGCGCCAAGATGGAATTCTCCCGGCGCCAGCCGAAGGCTTCGCGCATCTTCGCCATGGAAGTGATCAGCGGTGGCGACTGCCTGTCGCAGTACTTCAACCAGAACTACCTGGACTGGTTCCGTGGCCGTGCTGCGGTGTTCGAAGGCTGGATCGCCGCCGGCAAGATGGACCCGGTCGACCCGATCCACCTGATCTTCCTGCTGTGGAGCAGCACCCAGCACTACGCCGACTTCGCCTCGCAGATCTGCCGCGTGAAGCAGAGCTCGCGCCTGACCAAACAGGACTTCGAGCAAGCCTCCGATCAACTGGTGCAGATCATCCTCAAGGGCTGCGGCCTGACGCCTGCTGCCAAAGCCTGATGGCGTTCACCCTGCTCGGCCCTTGCGAATACCGCGAGGAGATTCGCAAGAGCCGCTTCATTGCCCTCGCCGCGCCGATTGCCAGCGCGGCCGAGGCGCAAGCCTTTATCGACAGCCACAGCGATCTGGCCGCCTCGCACAACTGCTGGGCGTGGAAGGTCGGCAACCAGTACCGCTTCAACGACGACGGCGAACCGGGTGGCACGGCTGGCAGGCCGATCCTTGCCGCCATCGAGGGGCAGGACTGCGATCAGGTGGTGGTACTGGTGATTCGCTGGTACGGCGGCATTCAGCTCGGCACCGGCGGCCTGGCCCGCGCCTACGGCGGTAGCGCGGCGAAATGCCTGCAAGCTGGCGAGCGCCGTGAACTGGTGCTGCGGCAGCCCTTCAACTGTCATTTGCAGTTCGCCGAACTGCCGCTGTTCAAGGCGCGTCTGAACGAGTTCGACAGCCTGATCGAAAGCGAGGATTACGATGCTGCCGGCGCGCGTCTGCACTTGGCCGTGGCACCGGACGAACGCGCGGTGCTGGAGCGCCTTCTTGGCGATATCAGCCGTGGCCGCGAGAATCTGAAAGCGCCATGAAACGAACGACCGCTGCCCTGCTGCCGCTGCTGTGGCTCGCCCTGTCGGCCCACGCCGAAGTGCAGGAGCGTTTGCAGGAACAGTACTACGACCTGCAGGTAGCGTCCGGAGAGTCCCTCAGCCGCGCCATCAACCAGGCCTCACCGATTCGCCAGAACGGCCAGATCTACCACGCCTACACACGCTGGCAGGTGCAATGGAACTTCTGGTGGCGCGAACAGCGTGATGGTCGCTGCCAGATCGACCTCACCCGCACCCGGTTGAGCGCCACCATCACCCTGCCCCGCCTCGGTGGCGGCGACGCACAGCAGCGCCAGCGTTTCGAACAGTATCTGGGCGCACTGCGCGAGCATGAGCTGGGCCATTACCGCATCGGCCAGGCGGCGGCGGCCGAGATCGACGCGGCGCTGCTGGCGACACCTGAATACCCCAGCTGCACCGAGCTGCAACAGCAGGCCAACCGGCGCGCCAATGCCGTGCTGCAACGGCATCTCGAACATGAACGCCGTTACGACCGCGAAACCGGCCATGGCCACAGCCAAGGCGCCAGGTTGACGGAATAACACTGCAGCAAAAATGTAGGAGCGGCGCCCCGCCGCGAATCGTGCCTGGACGCACTCGAAAAGCTTCGCCCCGGGGCTGGCCTCCTACAGGGGATTGCCGTGCCAGGCTTATCGGATCGACATTCGCTATGCTGATCTTCTTTCTCATCCGCCATGGAGCCTGACATGACTGCCTCCCGATCCATTCTGATCATCGGTGCCTCACGTGGCCTCGGCCTTGGTCTGGCCGGTGAATTCGCCGCCCAGGGCTGGGCCGTGACCGCCACCGTGCGCAGCGCCGCGCAACAAGCGCCGCTGCAGGCACTGCCCGGCGTGCGCGTGGAGCAACTGGAGATGACTGATCCGGACAGCCTCGAGCAGTTGGCTGGCCGCCTGAATGATCAGCAGTTCGACGTCATCTTCGTCAATGCCGGGGTCGCCGGCCCCGAGCACCACAGCACTGCACAGGCCAGCGCCGAGGAAATGGGTCAGCTGTTCCTGACCAACGCCGTCGCCCCGCTGCGCGTGGCCGAGCGCTTGCTGCCGAACCTGGCCGCCGAGCATGGGCTGATCGTGTTCATGAGCTCGATCCTCGGCAGCATCGAGGCGGGTGCCGGCCTGGGCATGCCGCTGTACGGCGCCAGCAAGGCTGCGCTCAACCACCTCGTGCAGTGCTTCGTGCGCACTCAGGACAACCCAAAACTCGGCGTGCTGCTGATGCACCCAGGCTGGGTACGCACCGACATGGGCGGCGCCGACGCCCCGCTGGATATCGACAGCAGTTGCAAGGGTATGGTCGAACAGGTTAGCGCTGCCGTCGGCCGGCCAGGCCTGCGTTATCAGGACTTCGAGGGCAATCCTTTGCCCTGGTAAAAACGCTCAACCCGGGCTGCTCGCAGAAGCTAGCCCTGGTAGCCACAAGTAGTGATTTCTGGTGCCCCCCGGATTACATCCGGGCAACGGTCGCGGCTAAAGCCCCTCCCACAGGTGGGTACCGCTTTTGTGGAAGGGCTTTAGCCGCGCACGCGCGAATACGGTGCATTGTGCGCAGCACACGGAAAGACGCGCACCAATGGCAAGCATTGCATTGCGCTCGGCCATAGGCGAGAGCCCATAAAATGGATTTTCTGACTCACTGGCCAAGTTTTTGCTTTAGCCCCGCTCAGTCATGTTCATGAGCGCTTCCCATGTCCGCCCCACCCGCTTCCCCACGCCTGCAGCTGACGGCCATCAGCAAGCAATACCCCGGCTGTCTGGCCAACGACCGTATCGACCTGACCATCGCCCCCGGTGAGATCCGCGCCCTGCTTGGCGAGAACGGCGCCGGCAAGAGCACGCTGATGAAGATCATCTACGGCGTCACTCAACCCAGCAGTGGCGAGATTCGCTGGCAGGGTCAGGCCTTGAAGATGCGTGATCCGGCCATGGCGCGCGGCCTGGGCATCGGCATGGTGTTCCAGCATTTCTCCTTGTTCGAGACCCTGAGCGTGGCCGAGAACATCGCCCTGGCCATGGGCGCGGGCGCCGGTACGCCGAAGCAACTGGAGCCGAAAATTCGCGAGGTGTCGCAGCGCTACGGCATGGCGCTGGAGCCGACGCGCCTGGTGCATAGCCTGTCCATCGGTGAGCGCCAGCGGGTGGAAATCGTCCGTTGCCTGATGCAGGACATCCAACTGCTGATTCTCGACGAACCCACCTCGGTGCTCACCCCGCAGGAGGCCGACGAACTGTTCGTCACCCTGCGCCGCCTGGCCGCCGAGGGCTGCAGCATCCTATTTATCAGCCACAAGCTCGGCGAGGTGCGCGCGCTGTGCCAAAGCGCCACGGTGCTGCGCGGCGGGCTGGTGTCCGGCCATTGCGTGCCGGCAGAATGCAGCGACCTGGAGTTGGCGCGGCTGATGGTCGGTGATGCCGAGGGGCTGGAAAGCAGCTACCCGAAAGTCAGCGGCGGCCTGCCACGCCTGCGTGTCGACGACCTCAGCTGGCACAACCCCGATCCCTTCGGCTGCTCGCTCGAACACCTTCGTCTGGAAGTACGCAGTGGCGAGATCGTCGGCATCGCCGGCGTGGCCGGCAATGGCCAGGACGAGCTGCTCGCGCTGCTCAGCGGCGAAACCCGCCTACCGCGTGGCGAACGCGAGCGGGTCAGCCTGGATGCCGCGCCAGTGGCCAATCTGCACCCTGATGCGCGGCGCCAGCTGGGCCTGGCTTTCGTGCCGGCCGAACGCCTCGGCCACGGTGCGGTGCCGGAGATGAGCCTGGTGGACAACGCCCTACTCACCGCCTTCAGTCAGGGACTGGTCAAGGGCGGCCTGGTGCAGCGCGGCAAGGTACGCGCGCTGGCTGAAGAGATCATTCGCCGCTTCGCGGTGAAAACGCCGGATGCCGACACGGCGGCGCGCAGCCTGTCCGGCGGCAATCTGCAGAAATTCATCCTGGGGCGGGAAATCCTGCAAAACCCGAAACTGCTGGTGGCCGCGCACCCGACCTGGGGCGTGGACGTTGGCGCCGCTGCGGCCATCCACCGTGCGCTGATCGCCCTGCGCGATGCTGGCGCGGCGATCCTGGTGATCTCCGAAGACCTCGACGAGCTGTTCCAGATCAGCGACCGCATCGGCGCGCTGTGCAGCGGGCGCCTGTCGCCACTGGCCGAGACGGTGGAGGTATCCACCGTGGAAGTCGGCCGCTGGATGGCCGGTGAATTCGATCAACCCGCCGCCGCTGCGGCTTGCTGACGGAGCCCGTCATGCTGTTATCCCTGGAACCGCGCGGCCAGCAATCGCGCCCCATGCTCTGGCTGTCGCCGCTGCTGGCCGCCGTACTGACCCTGCTCAGCGGCATGCTGCTGTTCACCCTGCTCGGCCATGACCCGCTGGAGACCCTGCACACCCTGTTGATCGCACCGGTCAGCGATTGGTATGGCGTTTCCGAACTGCTGGTCAAGGCGCTGCCGATCCTGCTTTGCGCCCTGGGCCTGGCGGTAGCCTACCAGGCGCGCATCTGGAACATCGGCGCCGAAGGCCAACTGCTGATCGGCGCCCTCGCCGGCAGCGCCATGGCCCTGCAACTGATCGACTGGGACAGCCGCTGGGCACTGACCTGGGTCGTGTTGGCCGGCACCTGCGCAGGCGCGGCCTGGGCCGGGCTTACCGCCTGGCTGCGCACGCAGTTCAACGCCAACGAAATCCTCACCAGCATCATGCTCAACTACATCGCGTTGAACCTGCTGCTGTTCTTCGTGCATGGCCCGCTGAAGGACCCGGCCGGTTTCAACTTCCCCGAGTCGGCGATGTTCGGCGATGCCAGCCGCCTGCCACTGGTCAGCGAGGACGGTCGCCTGCATGGCGGCCTGTACCTGGCACTGCTGGCCCTGGTGGCGGTGTGGGTGCTGCTGCACAAGAGCTTTCTCGGCTTCCAGATCAAGGTGCTCGGCCTGGACAAGCGCGCCGCCGGCTTCGTCGGCTTTCGCGAGAAACGCCTGGTGTGGTTCGCCCTGCTGGTCAGCGGCGCCCTGGCCGGCATAGCCGGCGTCGGCGAAGTGGCCGGGCCGATTGGCCAACTGGTGCCACAGGTCTCGCCCGGCTACGGCTATGCGGCGATCACCGTGGCCTTTCTGGGCCGCCTCAATCCGCTCGGCATCGTCGCCGCCAGCCTGCTGATGGCGCTGCTCTACCTGGGCGGTGAGAACGCGCAGATGAATCTCAACCTGCCGCAGGCGATCACCCAGCTGTTTCAGGGAATGATGCTGTTCTACCTGCTGGCCTGCGACGTGCTGATCCTCTACCGGCCACGGCTGAAGTGGAAATGGGGCAAGCGCGAGACGCTCGCCGAGGCGACCACCTGACTGTGGGAGTGGCTGGGCGGCATTCCGCTTTCGCCGCTGAAGCGCCTCCCACAAAGAGCATGAATGCAAAGGAATCCCCATGGATCTCGATCTGTTGACCAATATCTTCTACGCCATGGTGCGCACCGGTACGCCGTTGCTGCTGGTGGCACTGGGCGAGCTGGTGTGCGAGAAGAGCGGCGTGCTCAACCTCGGCCAGGAAGGCATGATGCTGTTCGGCGCGGTGATCGGTTTCATCGTCGCCTTCAGCACCGGCAGCCTGTGGCTCGGTGTGCTGCTGGCCATCGCCGCCGGCATGCTGCTGTCGCTGCTGTTCGCCGCCGTGGCGCTGGGCTTCAACGCCAACCAGGTGGCCACCGGCCTGGCCCTGACCATCTTCGGCGTGGGTCTTTCCACCTTCGTCGGCGCCGCCTGGGTCGGCAAGCCGCTGTCCGGTTTCGAGCCCATCGTCATTCCGCTGCTGGCGGACATCCCGCTGATCGGGCGCATGCTGTTCGCCCAGGATGTGCTGATCTACCTGTCCTTCGCCCTCTTCGCCCTGGTCGCCTGGGTGCTGCTGAAAAGCCGTATCGGCCTGATCATCCAGGCTGTTGGCGAGAACCCGGATGCCGCCAGCGCCATGGGCCTGCCGGTGCTGCGCGTGCGCACCCTGGCAGTATTGTTCGGCGGCGCCATGGCAGGTCTCGCGGGCGGCTACCTGTCACTGGCCTATACACCGATGTGGGCGGAGAACATGACCGCCGGGCGCGGCTGGATCGCCCTGGCGCTGGTGGTGTTCGCCAGTTGGCGCGTCTTGCGCGTGCTGCTCGGCGCCTACCTGTTCGGCCTGGCCAGCATCCTCCATCTGGTGGCGCAGGGTATCGGCCTGTCGATCCCCTCGAACCTGCTGGCCATGCTGCCGTATGTGGCCACCATTGTGGTGCTGGTGCTGCTCTCGCGTGATGCGATCAAGACCCGGCTGTATGCGCCGGTATCGCTGGGCCAGCCATGGCAGCCGGGGCATTGATTCGCCCATGAATCGCGGCTGAAGCCGCTCCTACAACAGGCGACGCACATCCTGTAGGAGGGGCTTCAGCCGCAACAGGCTTGTTGCCCCTGACTCCAGAGTCAGCTATCTTCCCCGCACGTCATTTCCGACGCACCTGGATCAGCAGACAGGGTCAACACTGAGCTGGCTTACCTGACATCAACCTCAGAGGAGCCTGCTCATGGCAGCTACCCGTATCTGGATCAAGAACCCTCTTGCCATCTTCACCGCCAACGACCTGGACGCTTCCGGCGGCCTGGTGATCGCGGATGGCCGCATCGCCGAAGTGCTCAGCAAAGGCCAGCAGCCTTCAACACCCTGCGAGCAAACCTTCGATGCCCGTGAGCACGTGGTGCTGCCGGGCCTGATCAACACCCACCATCACTTCTACCAGACCCTCACCCGCGCCTGGGCGCCAGTGGTCAATCAGCCGCTGTTCCCCTGGCTGAAGACGCTCTACCCGGTGTGGGCGCGCCTTACGCCGGAGAAACTGGCGCTGGCCAGCAAGGTGGCCTTGGCCGAACTGCTGCTGTCCGGCTGCAGCACAGCCGCCGATCACCATTACCTGTTCCCCGGCGGCCTGGAAAATGCCATCGACGTGCAGGTCGAGGCGGTGCGCGAACTGGGCATGCGCGCCATGCTCACCCGTGGCTCCATGAGCCTGGGCGAAGCCGATGGTGGCCTGCCGCCGCAGCAGACGGTGCAACAGGGCGAGGTGATCCTGGCCGACAGCCAGCGCCTGATCGGCCAGTACCACCAGCGCGGCGACGGCGCGCAGATCCAGATCGCCCTGGCGCCCTGCTCGCCCTTCTCGGTGACTCAGGAAATCATGCGCCAGAGCGCCGAACTGGCCGAGGAGCTGGACGTACGCCTGCACACCCACCTGGCCGAAACCCTCGACGAGGAAGACTTCTGCCTGCAGCGCTTCGGCCTACGCACAGTGGATTACCTGGACAGCGTCGGCTGGCTCGGCCCGCGCACCTGGCTGGCCCATGGCATCCACTTCAACCCCGAGGAAATCATCCGCCTCGGCGCCGCCGGCACCGGCATCTGCCATTGCCCCAGCTCCAACATGCGCCTGGCTTCGGGCATCTGCCCCAGTGTCGAGTTGGAAGCTGCCGGTGCGCCGCTGGGCCTGGGTGTCGACGGCTCGGCCTCCAACGATGCCTCGAACATGATCCTCGAAGCGCGCCAGGCGCTGTACATCCAGCGCCTGCGCTATGGCGCCGAGCAGATCACTCCGCAACGCGTGCTCGGTTGGGCCAGCAAGGGTTCGGCGAAGCTGCTGGGGCGCAGCGATATCGGCGAATTGGCGGTGGGCAAGCAAGCCGACCTGGCGCTGTTCAAGCTCGACGAGCTGCGCTTCTCCGGCAGCCACGATCCACTCTCCGCGCTGCTGCTGTGCGGCGCCGACCGCGCCGACCGGATGATGATCGGCGGCACCTGGCGCGTCATCGACGGGCAGATCGAGGGGCTGGACGTGGCGCAGCTGATCGCTGATCACCGCCAGGCAGCGAAGCAGTTGGTCAACGCCTGATCCTGAACCGTAGGGTGCGCCGTGCGCACCGAAAAACTGCCGGTGCGCACGGCGCACCCTACGGTTTGCAGCAGGGCAATCGCACCACAACGCAGCATCTGCACGGCCATCGCACCAATAGCGCTCCACACCATTCTCCGCTCTTGCCCGCAAAGGCTTTCAGTAAGGCTATCTGTCTTGTTGGTCAGCTTTTTGCAGTCAGGGGATCAGCCAACCAACGGCCACCCCAACACCAAGACTGGAGCTGCACCCACCATGCACAAGAAGAGCAAGAAACCGCTGCTGCGCACCCTCGTCGCCGCCCTGGGCTTTGGCGCCATGCTCAGCGCCTCCGCCGCCGATCCGCTGAAGGTCGGCTTCGTCTACATCGGCCCCATCGGCGACCATGGCTGGACCTACCAGCACGAACAGGGCCGGCAGATGCTGAGCAAGGAAATGGGCGACAAGGTCACCACCAGCTTCGTCGAGAACGTGCCGGAAGGCGCCGACGCCGAGCGGGTGATCCGCAACATGGCCAAGGGTGGTTTCGACCTGATCTTCACCACCTCCTTCGGCTACATGAACCCGACCATCAAGGTGGCCAAGCAATTTCCCAAGGTGACCTTCGAACACGCCACCGGCTACAAGCAGGACAAGAACGTCGGCACCTACCTGTCGCGCTCCTATGAGGGTCGCTACGTTGGCGGCTTCCTCGCGGCGAAGATGACCAAGACCAAGAAGGTCGGCTACGTTGCCTCCTTCCCGATCCCCGAGGTGATCCGCGATATCAACGCCATCCAGCTGGCGCTGGACAAGTACAACCCGGGCACCGAGATCAAGGTGGTGTGGGTCAACACCTGGTTCGATCCGGGCAAGGAATCCGATGCCGCCAACGCGCTGATCGACCAGGGCGTGGACGTGATGTTCCAACACACCGACAGCCCGGCGCCGATCCAGACCGCCGAGCGCCGTGGCATCTACTCCGTAGGCTACGCCTCGGACATGGCTCACTTCGGGCCGAAGGCCGTGCTCACCTCCATCGTCAACGACTGGGGCCCGCACTACGTCAAATCCACCCAGGCTGTGATCGACGGTACCTGGCAGCCGCAGGATTTCTGGGGCGGCCTGGCCGAGGACACCATCGAGCTGCCGATCAGCGACCTGGTGCCGGCTGACGTGAAGAGCGAGGCCGAGCAGATCATCGCCGACATTCGCAGCGGCAAGTTCCACCCCTTCACCGGCCCGATCAAGGATCAGAGCGGCGCGGTGCGCATTGCCGAAGGCGCAAGCGCGACCAATGCCGAGCTGGCCTCGATGAACTACTACGTGGAGAACGTGAAGGCCGAGATACCGAAGTAACCCGCCACCTGGCAACTACCGATGCCGTCCCTGCACTGCAGAACCGCATCAAGGGGATCTCATCCGAGATCTCTTTCCGCTGCCCTGGGTACGAGAAGACTCGCAGCAACGCCCACCCGAGGCTCAACATGAACGCATTACCCATCATCGACATCGCCCCTCTCTACGCTGACGACGCTTTGGCCTGGCCTGCCGTGGCCGAGCAGATCGACCGCGCCTGCCGCGACTGGGGCTTCTTCTATATCGTCGGCCACCCCATCGGCAGCGAGCGCATCGACGCCCTGCTCAGTGCGGCGAAGCACTTCTTCGCCCTGCCTGCCGACGACAAACTCAAGATCGATATCACCCAGACCGCCCACCACCGCGGTTACGGTGCCATCGCCACCGAACAGCTCGACCCAAGCAAACCGAGCGATTTGAAGGAAACCTTCGACATGGGTTTCCACATGCCGGCCGATCACCCCGAGGTGCTGGCAGGCAAACCACTGCGAGGGCCGAATCGCCACCCGGATCTACCCGGCTGGGCCGAGCTGATGGAACAGCATTACGCCGATATGCAGGACTTGGCCAAGACCCTGCTGCGCGCCATGGCCATGGCGCTGGACATCGAGCACGATTTCTTCGACGCGCGCTTTCATGAGCCGATCAGCGTGCTGCGCATGATCCACTACCCGCCGCGCCACACCGCCACCAGCGCCGACCAACAAGGCGCCGGCGCACACACCGATTACGGCTGCATCACCCTGCTCTACCAGGACGATGCCGGCGGCCTGCAGGTACGTGCACGCGATGGCGAGTGGATCGACGCGCCGCCGATTGCCGGCAGCTTCGTGGTCAACATCGGCGACATGATGGCGCGCTGGAGCAACGATCGGTACACCTCGACGCCGCACCGGGTGATCAGCCCGCTGGGGGTGGATCGCTACTCCATGCCGTTCTTCGCCGAACCGCATCCCGACACGCTGATCGACTGCCTGCCGAACTGCTCCAGCGCGGACAACCCGGCCAAGTACACACCGGTGACCAGCGCCGCGTACCTGCTGTCGAGGTTCGCCGATACCTATGCCTATCGGCGCGAGGAAGCGTAGGGCTGATGATGGCTCCCACGCTCTGGCGTGGGAGACCAGCCAGGGACGCTCTGCGTCCTTCAGACGCAGAGCGTCTGCAAGGGCATTCCCACGCGGAGCGTGGGAACGATCAGTCCACCCTGCGCAGCTGGCTCGCCAGCTGCAGCACGATCCTGTCCCAACAGTTAAACTTTGCTGCTACCCAAGCCTGACAACGAGAACCGACCATGCCCGAATGGCTGAATGCCCTGCCCAAGGCCGAACTGCACCTGCACCTGGAAGGCTCGCTGGAGCCCGAGCTGCTGTTCGCCCTGGCCGAACGCAACCAGATCGCCCTGCCCTGGGCCGATGTCGAGACCCTGCGCGCGGCCTATGCCTTCAACAACCTGCAGGAATTTCTCGATCTGTATTACGCCGGCGCCAACGTGCTGCGCACCGAGCAGGATTTCTACGACCTGACCTGGGCCTACCTGCAACGCTGCAAGGCGCAGAACGTCATTCATGTCGAACCCTTCTTCGACCCGCAGACCCACACCGACCGCGGCGTTCCCTTCGAGGTGGTGCTGCGCGGTATCCAGCAAGCGCTGCTCGACGGCGAGAAGCAGCTGGGCATCAGCCACGGGCTGATCCTCAGCTTCCTGCGTCACCTGCCCGAGGACGAGGCCTTCAAGACCCTGGAACAAGCCATGCCGTTTCGCGATGCCTTTATCGGCGTTGGCCTCGACAGTTCGGAGAAGGGCTTCCCGCCGCGGCTATTCGAGCGGGTGTTCGCCAAGGCACGCAGCGAAGGCCTGCACGCGGTGGCGCATGCCGGCGAGGAAGGCCCACCCGAATACATCTGGGAGGCGCTGGACCTGCTCAAGATCAAGCGTATCGACCACGGCGTGCGCGCCATCGAAGACGAACGGCTGATGCAGCGCATCATCGACGAGCAGATCCCGCTGACCGTCTGCCCGCTGTCGAACATCAAACTCTGCGTGTTCGAGCACATGGGCCAGCACAACATCCTCGAGATGCTCGAACGCGGCGTGAAGGTGACGGTGAACTCGGACGACCCGGCCTACTTCGGCGGCTACGTCGGCGAGAACTTCGCCGCCCTGCACGAACACCTGGGCATGACCGAAGCCCAGGCCAAGCGCCTGGCGCAGAACAGCCTGGATGCGCGCCTGGCCTGAGCAAGAGCATCGCCGCTGAAGCGCCTCCCACAGTACCCACGCTCCGTGGGAGGGGCTTTAGCCGCGACTGTACGCTCAGTGTTCCTGCAGCTTGCGCCGCTTGCCAGTCACCATCGACAACGGCAGGTTCTCGCGCAGCCGATAGCTCTCAAATAGCGCTGCAGCGATATGCAAGCCGACCACCGCCATGAGGCCGTTGGCACAGAATTCGTGGATTTCCAGCGGCAGATCCGCGCCCCAGAAATAATCGACTTCCTCCATCAGAAAGCCGGTCACGCCCAGACCGAGCATCAGCGTCATCATCAGGAGCATCACCAGCGCGCCCAACGGCGAATGCCCCAGACGGTGATAGGGCTGACCGGCAATCAACGCACGCAAATGCGCACCAAGGCGTGCCGGGGTCGGCCAGAAATCCGCCCAGCGCGCCGCCGGCGTGCCGACGAAACCCCATACCAGGCGGATCGCCAGCCAGGCCACGGCGTAGTAGCCGAACCAGCGATGCCAGTCTTCGCCCTCTTCGGTAAAGAAGTAGTTGGCCAGGAAAGCGCCGGCCAGGGACCAGTGGAACAAGCGCACCACTGGGTCCCACACGCGCACGGTCGCGGCGCTCATCAGCCTTCTACGTTGCTTTTGACCGGCTTGCCGCTGACCGGATCGAAGTAAATCTCGACCTTCTTGCCGTCCTTGTCGAAGCCGTATATTTCGTAGCAGTTGCCACCGGTAACCTTGAACTTGTTGATCTCGTAGCCCTGGGCCTTGAGGTCGGCCTGGAACTTGTCCTGATCCTGCCACTGCGACTTGTCGGCAGTGGTGCATTCGGTGGCGGCGAAGGTCAGCGGGCTGGCCAGAGCCAGAGACAGCAGAAGCAGTTTGCGCATGGTGTAGTCCTCTCGGTGCAGGGGAAAGTGTGTCTGCGGGGACTACTCTGGCGCCTGAACCTTAAGACTCTATTAGCGCACGCAAAATCGTAGCCCGGATGTAATCCGGGAAAGGTGGCTACCGTGCCCGGCCAAACGTAGGAGCCCGCTTGCGGGCGATCCGCATTGTGCAAGCGCCAATCGCCCGCAAGCGGACGCCTACGAGAGGATCGCTACGCTTCGTAGCTCCGGGCTAGCTATGGCTTAGAAGTCGAAATCGACCTTGGCCCACAAGGTACGGCCCGGCTCGTCGATACGCGTTTCGGCCGGGAAGCCGAAGCCAGCGTCGCCAGCCAGGTTGAGGTGTTCGGCGTAGTTCTTGTCGAGCAGGTTATCCACGCCGGCGCTGAGTTTGACCTGTTGGCTAACGCGGTAAGCGCCATTGAGCGAGAGCACGCCGAAGCCGGCGCTGTCGCCGAAGTCCTGCCCCACCACGTTGCCGCGCCCTTCGGCGATGCGCCCCTGGCCATCGACCACACGCCACAGGGCACCGACGCTCCAGTCGTCACGCTGGTAGGTCAGGCCCAGGCGCGCTTCCAGCGGCGGCATCTGCGGCAGCGCTTCACCGTCGCTGCTGTTCTTGCCCCAGGCGTAGGCCAGGGTCGCGTCGGCCTTCCAGTTGGAGTCGAAGGCGTAGGCCACGCCCAACTCGCCGCCCATGATGCGCGCGTCGACGTTGTCGGCCTGCGTGCTCATGCCACGGTAGTCGAACAGGATGTAGTCGCGGATCTGCCCGACATAGGCCGAGGCCCAGGCCTGCAGCTTGTCGTCCTGGTACTGGATGCCGATATCGAGCTGGGTGGTCTTCTCCGGTTTGATGCCATCGAAGGCGTTGTCCGCGTCGGCCGGGCCATTGAGGCCGGCGGAGAACAGCTCCCAGTAATCGGGGAAGCGCTGCACGTGGCCGATGCCGGCATAGACGGTGGTCGGCGAGTCGGACAGGTCGTGCTCGTAGCGCACGAAACCACTGGGCAAGGTATCGGCGCGGGTCTCGCCCGCCGTCGGGTTGGTCGTGGTCATGCCCATCATGTCGCTGAAGTTCTGCCGGTAGTCCTTGGCCGAGGCGCGATCCAGGCGTGCGCCAGAGATCAGCCGATCACCCTCGGCCAGGCTCCAGGTGGCTTCGGCGAACACGCCGTAGTTGTGCATCAGCGCGTCCTTGTCCCAGGGGAAGCGATCAGCGTCGACATAGGGCATGCCCATCATGCCGCCGCTGGAGCTGCGCTGGCGGTGTTCGCTGCGCTGCGCATCGACGCCGGTGATCAGCTCGACGTCGTCCCACTTCCAGGTCGCGGCCAGGCGTGCACCGAGGGTTCGACGGTCGACCTGCGCCGCCATCGGCCCGGCCATCATGCTGCTCGGGTCCGGCACGCGCAGGCGGAAGTTGTCCATGATGTGGTCGGCGTAGTTGTAGTAGACCTTGGCCTCGACCTTATCCAGCACGCCACCGAGGTTGCTGCGCTCGATGCGCAGGCCGAGGCTTTCGCGCTTGAACTGAGTGCCGTCCATGCCACGACCACCGTAACGCGCTTCGCCATCGCCACGGCCAGCCGTGAGTTCGATCAGGGTATCGGCATCCGGCGTCCAGCCCAGGGCCACGTCGCCGTTCCACTTGTCCCAGCGCGAGGCGATGGTGTCGCCGTCACCGTTGTCGTAATCGTCCGACTGCGAGCGGTTACCCATCACCCGCAGGTAGCCCTGCTCGCTGCCCACGGCGCCATCCAGGGTTCGGTCGAAACGGCCATTGGAGCCGGCCAGCACGCTGGCATGCAGGCGCGCGCCCAGCTCACCGAAACGCTCCGGCTCGCGATCGAAACGCACCACCCCAGCGGACGCGCCCGGCCCCCAGATCACGGTTTGCGGGCCCTTGGTAACGGTCAGCCGATCAAAGGTTTCTGGCGAGATGTAGGAACTGGGTGCGTCCATCCGCCCCGGACAGGCGCCGATCATCTGCCCGCCATCGGTGAGCAGCAGCAGGCGCGAGCCGAACAGGCCGCGCAACACCGGATCGCTGTTGCTGCCACCGCTGCGAATTGCGGAGAAACCGGGAATGGTCTTGAGGCAGTCGGCCGCATCGCTGGCAGGCACCGGCTGGCGTGGTTCCTTGGCGTCGGCCACCACAGTCAGCGGCGAGCTTTGCTGGATTGCCGTGATCACACTGGGTGGCAGTTCGTGCACAGGCTCCTCGGCAGCCTGCAGGGCAGTCACGGAACACAGGCCGCAGGCTACGGCCAGAACGGTCAGGGGAAAACGAGTGCGCACGGACGCGGCGCCCGAAACGAAGGAAACGGACATGCGGATACCTGAAAAGTCGATTGCCGAAGGGGCCTGGTAACGGCCTCATGGGAGTGGTGACTTCAGGTACGCATCGGCGGTGCGCGTGACAGCGCATGAGGAAAGTTGGCGCCCAGCAGCGGTCGCTCAGGCAACCTCAGGGAGGTATCGCGAGATAACTCCAAGCGGCTCGCTAGCACCGAGCCATCGTCGGCCAGCACCGGACAATGCGAGAGCAGCGAGCAGTAGCCGCAGGCATCCACCTGCAACACTGGGCTGGAGCTGCTCGTTGGGGCCGGCACGCTGCCCGCCCCGTCATGACAGCCAAGCTCGTTCAGCCAGCGCCAGTCAGCTGGCTCGGCACACAGTTGCGACGCCAGTGGCGCCAGCATGATGAGGACGAACGCCAGCAGCCCAAGCTGGGCGGCGAGCGTGCGCCTGCGTGCCGTGAACAGTATCAGTGCTGGTGCTTGCCTGCATCATGACCGGCAGCATGATCATGGCCTGCCGGCGCATCTTTCTGCACGGCGACCTCGACCTCGACAGCACCGGTTTTCTCGAAGTTGAGGGTCAGCGGGAAGCGCTCACCATCCTTGGCCTGCTGCTTCAGGTTGAACAGCATGACGTGATAGCCCATGGGCTCGAACTTCACCTCGCCACCAGCGGGGATGGCCACGTCCTGCACCTGCTGCATCTTCATCACGCCATCGGCATGCACATGCTCGTGCAACTCGGCCTTGCCGGCCACCGGGGTGCTGACACTGAGCAGACGATCGGCTTCGCTGCCCTTGTTGTGGATGACGAAATAAGCGGCAGCAGTCGGCGCCACCGGCGGCATCTCGCGCGACCAGGGGTGGTCGATATGCAGTTGGCCTGCATCGTACTCGTGGGCCTGCACCAACAGCGTCGGCAGCAGCAGGGTGAGGCCGAGCAGGGTTTTCTTCAGGGTCATGGGGTGTTGCCTCCTGGTTTGGAATCGAATCATGGGTCGAGCGTACAACGTCTTGCGACGATCAAACTGTTCACTCATGCCAGCGGCCGGGTCGATGGCCGCAGTTGGCGAAAGCGCGAGAGTAGCCAGTCAAGAACGAAGACCAGCAGTAGCGAAGCGCCGACCAGCGGGAAGATCACACCGAGCACGATCATCACGCCGATGGCGGTCTTCCAGCGCGGCAGATCGTGGCGCAGCGGCGGCACACCGAAGCGTCCGGCCGGGCGGCGTTTCCACCACAGCACCAGGCCGCTGACGTAGCTGAAGATGATCAGCAGGCAGACCGCCGCCATCAGCAGTTGGTTGGCCAGGCCGAACAGCTTGCCTTCGTGCAGCATCACCCCGGTTTCCACGGTTTTCGCCACCGGGCCGTAGTCCTGCCAGCGCACGTCTGCGAGTACCGCACCGCTGTATTGATCGAAGTGCAACGTGGCATCGTTGCGTGGATCGTCGGCGAACAGGGCGACGGTGTAAACGCCCTGCTCGCCCTGGGGCAGGCTGATGCTGTAACCAGGCTGGACACCGCGCTCGGCGGCGCTATCGACCACATGCTGCAGCAGGCTGGTGGAGGCCGCTGCGGCCCGATGCCCGGCATGGCCGTGATGCGCGGCATGCGGGTCGGACGCGGGCAGCGGCGTGACTTCCACCGCCCAGGCCACGGTTTGCTGGCTGCTGCTGTTGAGGCTGCCGGTCAGTTGCCCGGACTTGGGCACGTCATCCCACATCGCGGCGGGAAAATGATTCCAGGCACCGGCGAACTGCGCGCCCCAGTAGCCCGTCCAGGTCATACCGGTGAGCAGCATGAACAGCAGCAGTGCGCTGCCCCAGAAGCCGGTGACCGCATGCAGGTCGCGCCACCACAGGCGCCCCCCTGCGCTCAGACGTGGCCACAACACACCCGCCCCGCTGCTGCCGCGCGGCCACCAAAGGTACAGGCCGGATACCACCAGCACGATGCCCCAGCCAGCGGCCAGTTCGATCAGCCGGTCACCAACGGTGCCGATCAGCAGATCACCGTGCAGCTTGCGCACCACCGCCTGCAGATTCCACAGGGCGTCCTGGGCGCCGAGAAGGCTGCCGTTGTAGGGATCGACGAACAGGTTCAGCTCCTGGCCGCCCTGATTGATCACGAACTGCGCACTGCGATCCTGTACAGCGGGCGGCAGGTATTTGCTGACCGTCGCCTGCGGATAGGCTTCGCGGACGATAGCCAGTTGCTGATCGGCACTGAGGCGCTGCTCGGCGACCGGCACCTGCATCAGGTCGGCGTACATCCAGGCGTCGAGCTGCGGTTTGAACAGGTAGATGATCCCGGTGATCGACAGCAGGATCATGAACGGGATGACGAACAGCCCGGCATAGAAGTGCCAGCGCCAGGCCAGGTTGTAGAACGAGGTGGACTCACGCATGACAGGTGCCTCCATAAGGGGTTTCATGAAAGGGGTTCACTACGACCTTCCTTCGTTTCGCAGGAGCGTGCTTCTGCGGCTCGGTACTCCTGAGCGACGCAAACGTCGCCATCCCAACACTGTGCCGCTGAGGCAGATCACCAGACCGCCAAGGCTGAAGGCGATGATCAGAGCTTCGCGCAGCAGCGGGCGTTCCAGCAGCGGCGGCCAGTCCCAGCTATGCAGCAGGTTGAACAGCCAGCGGCCGACGCGCTGGCGCTGGTCATGCCGCGCGATCATCTCGCCGCTGGCCGGGTCGAGGTAGACCCAGGTCTGCTCCGGGTCATCGAAGCGCACCCGCAGCACCGGCAGCGGTCGGTTCTGCGAGCCGTACATGCTTTGCGCATCGCGGGCGAAGTAGTAGGTATCGAAGCGCTCCAGCCACTCGCTTTGCAGTGCCACATCCGGCGCCATGAGGTGGGCCGTATCGAGCAGTTGTTCGCGGGGCAGCTGACGCAGCAAGGTCTCGCCGTGCAGCATGCGGCTCTCGCCGGTCGCAGCTCGTGCCACCAGATAGGTGCGGCCATCGAGGCGACGCCATTCCACCTCGACTACATCCAGCTCCGAGCGCAGCCGTCGCAGTGCGCGGCTAACCGAGAGCGAAACGTCCGCTGCCCGTAGCGCGCCGCCCTGCATCAACGCAGCGTCGAGGCGTGAACGGCTGTCGGTGGTGCCCCAGGGCCGCATGGACATCAGGCCACTGAAGATCCACGCCATCAGCACAACGCCGAACAGCAGGCCGCCGATATGGTGCCAACGCCACCAGCCGCCGGAGTAAGGGCTGCGGGAGCCGTTGCGATAGGGTTTGCGAAAGCGCCAACGCATCAGGCCAACCACCATGCCCAGCACGGCCATGGCCGTGCCCAGCAGGGACAAACCGATCACCAGTACGCGCCAGCCATTGTCGAAACCGAAGCCACCGCGTAGCGGATAGAGCCAGTGGAACCAGGCACCCAGCCAGTTCCAGCGCCGCTCCTGCAGGCTGGCGTCACGCACCACTTCGCCAGTTCTGCCCGACAGGTAGAGCCAGGTACGCTCGGCATCGCCCAGCTCGACCAGATGCAACGGGCGCTCGGCATCCAGCGCACGCGAATGCGTCCAGACGTCCTCCTCGAACTGGCCGCGATAGCGCAGCGGCACATCGCCGGCATATTGCCGAGCGCCAGCCAGCGCCCAGGCTTCGTCGGCACGTTGCAGCGGCTCACCGCTACGCGCATTCAGGGTCACGCGGCGCCCGTCGGCCAACTCCAGCAGATAGAACGGCTGGCCGCCCAGACTGCTCAGACGCAGGCGCCGCAACGGCAGCTGTGCCCATTGCGCCGGCACCTCGGCGCAGCAGCTCGCGGGCAGTGCCGGTAGATGCCCGAGGCGCTCACTGCCGGTCAGCTTGGGGTAGCCGACATACAGCATCACCACCCCGGAGACGAACCACAGCGCCATCAGCAGGCACAGGCCGATACCCAGCCAGCGATGCCAGAGGTACAGCTGGCGTTTCAGCGCCATCAGTAACGCCATTGCACAGCCACTTCCAGGCTGCGCGGCTCGCCCAGGTAGTACTGGGTGTTGCTCTGGTGGATGAAGCGGGCGTAGGTCTCGTCGGTGAGGTTGCGCAACCGCGCGCTGAGCTCGGTGTGAGTATCCAGGTCGTGCTTGAGGAACAACCCGTAGACGGTGTACGACGGCACCCACATGGTGTTGGCGGTGTTGGCATAGACCGAGGAGACATAACGCGCATCGGCCCCCACCTGCCAGTCCGGTGCAACGTCGTAGGTCAACCAGAGGTTGGCCACGCGCTCGGGGATGTTCACCGGGTTCTTGCCCTTGCGCGATACCGCCACACCGCCGACGTTTTCGTTGAACTCGTCGTATTCGGCACGTACCCAGGCGAAGTTACCGGCGGCGAGCAACTGCGGGGTGATCTTGAACGAGGCGGCCAATTCGACACCGGTGGAGGTCTGCTGCCCGGCCTGCTCGGTGGTGTTCGGCACACTGGAAGACGGCACCGAGATGTTCTTGCGCACGATGCGGTACGCCGCCGCCGTCGCCGAGCCGCGACCATCGAGGAAGTCGAACTTGCTGCCCACCTCGATCTGGCGGCCGGTGCTCAGGTCGAAATCGGCGACCTGGGCGACCGAGGCGCTGGTCAGGGTGCCGCCTGGCGGTTCGGCCGAGGTGCTGTATTGGGTGTAGAGGCTGACGGCATCGGTGAGGTCATAGACCAGACCGACGCGTCCGGTGAAGGCATCCCAGCGGCGATCCAGCTCGACGCGGGTTACATGTTCGACCACCTCGAAGTCGATATGGTCGTAGCGCAGCGCGCTGATCAGCGCCAGGCGATCGGTCAGCCGGGTACGGTTCTCGACGAAGGCCGAGGCGGTATCGGTCCAGGTGCTGCGACCCTTTGTACGCGGGGCGTCCATGCCGGGGATGTCGAGAAACTCGCCTGGATCGAAACCGTTGGGGTCTACCGTGTCGAAGTTCGCCGAGATCGACAGCGGGTAGTTGGTCTGCTGGTTGCGGCTGTACTCCAGACCGAAGGCCCAGTCGCTGGCCAGACCGAACAGATCGCCGGCATGGGTCAGCTCGAAGCGGTCGCCATTGACCTCCTGATCATGGCGCTGACGGTAAGCAGCAGAACGGGTCACCTCGGTATTGGCGGCGTTGTAGCGATAACGCTCGAGGTTGCGGTAATCGCGCTGGCCCTTGTAGTGGTAGAAGGTGTTGCGCAGCTGGGTGGCGTCATCGAGGCGGTAGTCGGTAATCGAGCGCAGCCAGCGGGTGCGTTGCTCGTAGCGGCCGTCCTCGACGTTGTAGTTGTTGAAGCGGTTGTGCTTGTCGATACGCAGCTTGCCACTCAGTGGCTGCAACACCGGCGAGCCCCAGTACGGGCTGTCTTCCTGCTCCTCCAGGTACTCGATGGCCAGGGTGTGGGAGAGCTGGTCGTTGATGTCGCTGAGCAGGGAGAAGGCCAGGTTGCCGGCCTGGTTTTCCTGGCGGTCGATATAACCGTTGGTGTGAGTGCGGCTGTAATCCAGGCGCGCGTAATGCCGCGGACCGTCGCCCTCATTGAGCGCCTGATTGACGCCGATGGCGGTTTCCCAGGTGTCGTAGCGCGAGTAGCTGACGCGCCCTTCCAAGCTGTCCTTATCGCGGCTGGCGAGCTTGGTGATGTAGTTCAGGCTGCCGCCAACCGCGCCACTGCCATTGAGGAAGGACGACGGCCCGCCCAGCAGTTCGACGCGATCATAGATCCAGGCGCCAACAGGACGCGCCGAACCGCCGTATTGCAGGTTGATGCCATTGAACAGTTGGCCGATCTGTGCGCCATTGAAACCTCGATAGGCCACGTAGCCGCCCCAGCCGGGTGGTGCCGAGGCGTTCACGCCGGGCAAGGCATTGGCAGCATCCTGAAAGTTGCGTACGCCCAGACGCTCCATGGTCGCCCGATCCGCCACGCTGACCGAGGCCGGATTTTCACGAGCGCTGAGGTTGAGGCGCGAGCCACTCTCGATGGTTTTGTCCAGGTTGATGCCAGTAGCCTCGTCAGGCTCTGCAGCAACGGCAGATACGGTGCTGGCAGGCAGCGTCAAGGCGTCATCTTGCGCCCAGGCAAGGGAGGTGCTGCAGGCGAGCAGCGCCAGGGTGGTCATACGAAACATGTAAGGCTTCCAGGCTTTTGTTCGATAAGCCCGCACGCGACCTAGCCTCAAAGCCAGGTTTAACGGGCGACTTCAGAGCGCAGGAAGCAGGAAGGGAGAAGCGCGGGGATTGGCGGGAGGCCAGCGATAGCGGGTAAGACGGGGAATATGCAGGGCCGCCAGCGGACGCACACGTTCGGCCACGAGCAGGCCGAGCAGCCCGAAGAATGCCGCCAGGATGAGCGCACTGAACAAACTGGCCAAGGCGCAGCCCGTACCGGTAGCCGGGTTGGGCGCAACGATGCCGGAGCCGTCGAGGTCGGCGCCGGCGCCGAAGTTGCCATCGAACGAGCAGTACTGGCCATCCAGACCGCTGAGCTGCATGCCGGCCATCTGGCCGTGGCTGATCGCGCAGACGAACGCACTGAACAGGATGCTGAAGTACAGCACCCAAGCGGTCAGTGAGCGGTCATTGCGGGCCAGTTTCATGGGGCGCGACTCTAAACAGAGGATGGCAGCGCGACACTGCGGTGCGTTGCCGCAGGCACTGCGTACGAGAGTCTAGCAGGGCTTGCTGGCTTTATCGCATCAAGTGCTAACGCCATGGCGCAGCGTCCAGCAAACGCTGGCAGCGCAGTTGCACGAATTCGCGCAGCAGATGCACCGCCTTGCTCAGCTGAGCACGGTGCGCGCACACCAGATACAGGGGCGTCGGCTCGCCCAGCCAGTTCGGCAGCAGCACCTGCAGGCGCCCTTCGCGCACGTCTTCGGCGACATCCAGCCAGGACTTGTACACCACACCCCGCCCGGCCACGGCCCAGCGCCGAGTGACATCGGCATCGTCGCAGACGCGGTCACCCGCGACGTTCATCAGTACCTCGCGCTTGCCATCCTGAAAGTGCCAACGATCATAGGCTCGGCCATGCAGCATATAGAGCAGGCAGTTGTGCTGATGCAATTCCTCCACGCTCTGCGGCGAACCGTGCTGGGCGATATAGGAAGGCGAAGCGCAGAGCACTCGACGATTATCCGGTGCCACCGGCAGCGCCACCAGGCTGGAATCCTCCGGGGCGCCGTAACGCAGGGCGATGTCCACCGGCTCACGAAACAGATCGGTCACCCGATCTGCCAGCAGCAGGCGCAGCTGCAGTTGCGGATGCTCGTCCTGGAACGCGTCGAGCCAGGGCAACAACGTATTGCGCCCCAGATCCGACGGCGCCGACAGCTGCAATACGCCGCAAATCCCCTCCTGGCTGCCGACCAGTTGCTGGCGCCCTTCCTCGAGGCTCTGCAGCGCCAGCCGGGCATGCACCAGATACAGCTCGCCCTCGGGCGTCAGGCGCAGGCTGCGCGTCGAACGCGCCAGCAGGCGCACCTGCAGCTGCTGCTCCAGACGCTTGAGGGCGGCGCTGGCCACAGCTGGCGAAACATCCAGCAGCCGCGCCGCAGCGGACAGGCTGCCGGTTTCGGCGGTACGCACGAAGAGTTGCAGGTCGTCGAAGCGAAGCATGGCCATTCACTTTCAAAAAAATGATGAAAGAGACTCTATTACCAGCCTATTTTTCTTGCCACACAAATAAACGAACATGGTTCCAATACCTCCACCGGAGCCAACCATGACCACCGCTCTCACACTGATCGCCACCATCAATGCCCTGCCAGGACATGCCGAGGCAGTGGCCGCGGGCCTGCAACGTCTGGTCACGGCCACTTGCGCCGAGCCAGGCTGCCTGCAGTACGCACTGCACCGCAACAAGGAGGACTCGCACCAGTTCGTGATGATCGAACAATGGCGCGACGCCGAGGCACTGGACCAGCACCGCGCAGCGCCTCACTTTGTACATTTCACCAACACATTCGGCGAGCGGCTTGCGGGCATCGATCTGCTCCCCCTGCAACCCCTTACCTGATTTCTCACAGAGGAGCATTTCCATGAAAGCCGTCGCTTACTACCAACCCCTGCCTGCCGAGCATCCCGAAGCGCTGCAGGACGTGCAGTTGGCCGATCCCACTCCGGGCCCGCACGATCTGCTGGTCGAGGTTCGAGCCATCTCGGTCAACCCGGTCGACACCAAGATCCGCCATGGCGTTATCCGCCTTGGCGATGCGCCGGACAACGGTGCCGCCAAGGTGCTCGGTTGGGATGCAGCCGGAACCGTCAAGGCGGTAGGCAGTGAGGTCAGCCTGTTCAAGCCGGGCGACAAGGTTTTCTACGCCGGCGCCATCGACCGTGCCGGCGCCAACAGCGAACTGCACCTGGTCGATGAACGCATCGTTGGCCATATGCCGGGCAGCCTGTCGTTCGCCGAAGCTGCAGCCTTGCCGCTGACCGCCATCACCGCCTGGGAACTGCTGTTCGAACGTCTGCAGGTTGCCGAAAGCTCGGCCGATCAAGGCCAGAGCCTGCTGATCGTCGGCGCCGCCGGTGGCGTCGGTTCGATTCTCACCCAACTGGCGCGCCACCTGACCGGCCTGACCGTGATCGGCACTGCCTCGCGCCCGGAAACCCAGGCCTGGGTCCGTGATCTGGGCGCACATCATGTGATCGATCACAGCAAGCCGCTGAGCGAGGAACTGGCGCGCATTGGCATCGGCCAGGTCACCCATGTCGCCAGCCTGACCCAGACCGACCAGCACTACGCGCAACTGGTCGAGTGCCTGGCGCCGCAGGGGCGTCTGGCGCTAATCGACGACCCGCTGCAACCGCTGGACGTGATGCAACTCAAGCTCAAGAGCCTGTCGCTGCACTGGGAGCTGATGTTCACCCGTTCGCTGTACCAGACCGCAGACATGATCGAGCAGCATCGTCTGCTGGAGCGGGTCTCCGATCTGGTCGACGCCGGCGTGCTCAAGACCACCCTCGGTGAGCATTTCGGCACCATCAATGCCGCCAACCTGCGTCGCGCCCATGCATTGCTGGAGAGTGGCAAGGCCAAGGGCAAGATCGTGCTCGAAGGGTTCTGAGGCTGGCGGTTTGTGAAGTCGAATGTGGTGGGTCGGTGTGGTGGGCTAAAGCGGAACGCCGCCTGGCTCACCCTACAACCCACGGCACGACCGTAAGGTGGGCGTAGGGTGGGCTTCAGCCCACCAGCTCTTGCATCCCACCCCCGCCATCACGCTGCTTATCGCAAAGCGTTCTTAACGCTGGTCGACCCTTTGACCCACGTCAGAATAAAGGTCATGCAAGCGGACTATCCTGACTATCCCCAAGTAGCGTCGACGACTCGTCGCAGCTCAAGGAGGTGTTCAGCATGAAGATTGTCGTCCAACCGCAGAATCAGGGCGGCGAATGCCTGTGGCAGGTGCGCCTGGATCAGCATTGCGTGAGTTTTCGCAGCGAAGAAGAGGCGCACCAGTTCGTTGCCAAACTCGAAGCGCGGCTGCGCGCGCCGCATAACCTGCCCGACTGGCCCGTGCAGCGTCGGGCGAGCTGAAGCTCAGCCCTGATTGCGCCCCCTACCTCTCGCCAGGCACCTGACCGCCCGGCGTCAGGCGCAACGCCGGGCTGCGCAACATATCCAACACGGTGTCGACCAGCGCAGGCGCCTGCTGCGCCAGGTCGAAATTGGGCACCAGTAGCCAGTTGGCCTCGATACCTTCCATATAGGCATGCAGACAGACGGCAGCGCGTGCGCAGTCCAGGTCGCTCGGCAGCTGGTTCTTGTTGACCGCATTGCTCAGCGCCTTGGCGATGCGCTGATCGCACTCCAGGCTCAGCGCCTGCATGCGTTCACGCAGTCCGAGCAGCTCACCGGTGTATTCACACTTGTAGCGCAGGATGTCATAGGTGCGGTGAGTCTGTGGCTCACAAGCCAGCCGAGTCAGCGCCGTGATCAGCAATTCACGCATGCAGCCCAGCGGGTCGGGCTCGTCCTCACTCTCGCTGGCACGCGCCAGCTCCTCGAGCGGCAGGCGCAGGCGTTCGAGCATCGCCTGAAACAGGTCTACCTTGTTCTCGAAATGCCAATAGATGGCGCCGCGACTGACGCCGGCTTCTTTCGCCACTTCGGCCAGCGACGCACGGGAAACGCCCTGGGCATGGAACACCCGCTCAGCAGCATCGAGTATTTGCACCCGCGTCGCCTGCGCTTCCTCTTTGGTTCTTCTGGCCATTTGTCACCTACTTTTGCCTTGCAGTAATCCTTCGCCAAGGAAGGACGGGCGAGAGTATGCAGGCAGCTTTAGGCATTTACAAACATTCACGCATGTAAGTATATTCCTGCATCGATTTTTCCCCTGCCTTCGTCCCCTTCGCGCCCCTTGGGCCATGATTCGATAAAAACGAGGTTCTCAGATGCACTCGAAGCCAGCCTCCGCTGTCTTGGTTTCCGCCATCGCCGTGGCAATGCTCAGTCTCACCGGCTGCCAGGAATCCAGCGCCCCACCGCCCCAGCAAACCCCGCAAGTCGGCGTGGTCACGCTCGAAGCCAAACCCTTCGCACTGACCAGTGAAGTGCCGGGGCGCACCAGCGCCTATCGCATCGCCGAGGTGCGCCCACAGGTCAACGGCATCATTCAGAAGCGCCTGTTCACCGAAGGCAGCGAGGTCAAGGCGGGCCAGCAGCTGTACCAGATCGACCCAGCCACCTACGAGGCTACGCTGAAGAGCGCCCAGGCCACGCAGCTTTCCGCCAAGGCCCTGGCCGATCGCTACAGGCTCCTGGTCGCCGACAAGGCCGTCAGCCAACAGGCCTATGATGAAGCTCACGCCGCCGCCCTGCAGGCTGACGCCGCACTGGAACAGGCACGCATCGATCTGCGTTACACCAAGGTGCTGGCGCCGATCGGCGGTCGCATCGGCCGCTCCGCCGTGACCGAAGGTGCGCTGGTGAGCAACGGCCAGGCGAGCGCCATGGCCACCATTCAGCAGCTCGACCCGATCTACGTCGACGTCACCCAGTCGAGCAAGGAACTGCTGCGCCTGCGCCGTGACCTGGCCGAGGGCCGCCTGCAGAAGGCTAGCGAGAACGCCGCCAAGGTCGCGCTGAAGCTGGAGGACGGCAGCCGCTACGCCCATGAAGGCACCCTGGAATTCTCCGAGGTGGCAGTGGACGAAAGCACCGGCTCGGTGACCCTGCGCGCGGTATTCCCCAACCCAGATCACCTGCTGCTGCCGGGCATGTTCGTGCACGCCGAGCTGCTGTCGGGGGTCAAGGAAAACGCCATCCTCGCCCCGCAGCAGGGTGTGACCCGCAACCAGCGTGGTGAGCCGACGGCGATGGTGGTGGGTGCAGACAACAAGGTTGAACTGCGCGTGCTCAAGGCTGATCGCACCGCCGGCAGCGCCTGGCTGGTCGAGGAAGGCCTGAACGCAGGCGACCGCCTGATCACCGAGGGCCTGCAGTTCGTACAGCCCGGCGCCGAGGTCAAGGCCGTGCCGGCGACGAACGTCAAGACCGAACAGCCTGCCCAAGACGCCGAACCAGCCAACGGCCAGGACTAACGGAGAAGTACTGAATGTCCAGATTCTTTATCGACCGGCCGATCTTCGCCTGGGTGATCGCCCTGGTGATCATGCTGGCGGGCGGCCTGTCCATCCTATCGCTTCCGATCAACCAGTATCCGAGCATCGCGCCACCCGCCGTGTCCATCCAGGTCACCTACCCCGGCGCCTCGGCGCAGACGGTGCAGGACACCGTGGTGCAGGTGATCGAGCAGCAGCTCAACGGCATCGACGGCCTGCGCTATATCAGCTCGGCGAGCAACTCCGACGGCAGCATGGAAATCATCGTGACCTTCGAACAGGGGGTCGACCCGGACATCGCCCAGGTCCAGGTGCAGAACAAGCTGCAGTTGGCCACTCCGCTGCTGCCACAGGAAGTGCAGCAACAGGGTATCCGCGTGACCAAGTCGGTGCGCAACTTCCTCATGGTCATCGGCGTGGTGTCGAAAGACGGCAGCATGACCCGCGAGGACCTGTCGGACTACATCGTCTCCAACCTGCAGGACCCGATCTCTCGTACCCGCGGCGTCGGCGACTTCCAGGTGTTCGGTGCGCAGTACGCCATGCGCATCTGGCTCGACCCGGCCAAGCTCAACAGCTTCCAACTGACCCCGGTGGACGTGCGCAGCGCCATCCAGGCGCAGAACGTGCAGATTTCCTCCGGCCAGTTCGGCGAGCTGCCGGCGTCGCCGGGCAATCAGCTCAACGCCACCATCATCGGCAAGACCCGCCTGCAGACCCCGGAAGAGTTCCGCAAGATTCTGCTCAAGGTGCAGGCCGATGGCTCCCAGGTGCGCCTGGGTGATGTCGCCAAGGTCGAGCTGGGCGGTGAAAACTACGCGATCAACGCGCAGTTCAATGGCCTGCCGGCCTCCGGTCTGGCGATTCGCCTGGCCACCGGTGCCAACGCCCTGGACACCGCCAAGGCGGTGCGTGAAACCATCGCCAATCTCGAGCCGTTCTTCCCGGCCGGCATGGAAGTGGTCTTCCCCTACGACACCACACCGGTGATCTCGGCTTCCATCGAAGGGGTCGTACAGACCCTGTTCGAGGCCATCGTGCTGGTGTTCCTGGTGATGTTCCTGTTCCTGCAGAACCTGCGCGCCACAATCATCCCGACCATGGCGGTGCCGGTGGTACTACTCGGGACCTTCGGCATACTTGCCGCGTTCGGTTTCTCCATCAATACCCTGACCATGTTCGCCATGGTCCTGGCCATCGGCCTGCTGGTGGACGACGCCATCGTGGTGGTGGAGAACGTCGAACGGGTGATGCACGAGGAAGGCCTGTCGCCACTGGAAGCGACGCGCAAGTCCATGGGGCAGATCCAGGGTGCCCTGGTGGGCATCGGCCTGGTGCTGTCGGCGGTATTCCTGCCGATGGCCTTCTTCGGCGGCTCCACCGGGGTGATCTACCGGCAGTTCTCCATCACCATCGTCTCGGCCATGGCCCTGTCGGTGCTGGTGGCGCTGATCTTCACCCCGGCCCTGTGCGCCACCATGCTCAAGCCCATCGCCAAGGGCGAGCACCATGAGAAGCGCGGCTTCTTCGGCTGGTTCAACCGCACCTTCGAGCGCAGCACCAACGCTTACCAGCGCGGTGTGGCCGCCGTACTCAAACGCAAGGCGCCGTACCTACTGCTGTACCTCGCCATCGTCGGCATCATGGCCTTCATGTTCACCCGCATCCCCACCGCCTTCCTCCCCGAGGAAGACCAGGGCGTGCTCTTCGCCCAGGTGCAGACGCCGGCCGGCTCCAGTGCCGAACGCACCCAGGTGGTCGTGGATCAGATGCGCCAGTACCTGCTGGAGGACGAGGCGAGCACGGTCCAATCGGTGTTCACCGTCACCGGCTTCAACTTCGCCGGCCGCGGGCAGAGCTCCGGCATGGCCTTCATCATGCTCAAGCCCTGGGGTGAACGCCCGGGTGAGGAGAATGGCGTAGCCGCGCTGGCGCAACGTGCGCAGACGCACTTCTTCAGCTTCCGCGACGCCCTGGTGTTCGCCTTCGCCCCACCAGCGGTAATGGAGCTGGGCAACGCCACCGGCTTCAACCTGTTCCTGCAGGACCAGGCCGGCGTCGGCCACCAGGTGATGAACGAAGCGCGTGACAGCTTCCTGCAACTGGCCAACCAGCATCCGGTGCTCGACAGCGTGCGCGCCAACGGCCTGCGTGACGAGCCGCAGTACCAGTTGCTGATCGACGACGAGCGCGCCCGCGCCCTCGGTCTGTCACTGGCGGACATCAACAACACCCTGTCGATTGCCTGGGGCTCCAACTACGTCAACGACTTCATCGACCGCGGCCGGGTGAAAAGGGTCTACCTGCAAGGCGTATCCGAAGCGCGCATGAGCCCGGAAGACCTGAACAAGTGGTACGTGCGCAACGACCAGGGCCGCATGGTGCCGTTCAGCGCCTTCGCCAGTGGCGAGTGGACTTACGGCCCGCCGAAGCTGGAGCGCTACAACGGCGTCTCGGCGGTGGAGATCCTCGGCGCCCCGGCCCCCGGCTACAGCTCGGGCGACGCCATGGCCGCGGTCGAGGAAATCGCCACGCAGATGCCCGAGGGCGTCGGCTTCTCCTGGACCGGATTGTCCTACGAGGAACGTCTGTCCGGCTCGCAGGCGCCTGCGCTGTATGCCCTGTCGCTGCTGGTGGTGTTCCTCTGCCTGGCGGCGCTGTACGAGAGCTGGTCGATCCCGTTCTCGGTGATGCTGGTGGTACCGCTGGGCGTTATCGGCGCGCTGCTGGCCACCTACGGTCGCGGCCTGTCCAACGACGTGTTCTTCCAGGTCGGCCTGCTCACCACCATCGGTCTGTCGGCGCGTAACGCGATCCTTATCGTCGAGTTCGCCAAGGCCCAGTACGAACAGGGCATGAGCCTGGTCGACGCGGCCATCGGAGCCTGCCGCATGCGTCTGCGCCCAATCATCATGACCTCGCTGGCGTTCATTCTCGGCGTAGTGCCACTGGCCATCGCCAGCGGCGCCGGCGCCGGCAGCAAGCACGCCATCGGCACCGGGGTGATCGGCGGCATGCTCAGCGCGATGGTGCTGGCGATTTTCTGGATTCCGCTGTTCTACGTGCTGATCTGCTCGCTGTTCGAGAAGAAGAAAGCCGAGCCCACCGAGGAGGAGTCCCTGCAATGAGGCAGTCCCTGTTATCTCTGACTATCACCGCGACCCTGCTCAGTGGCTGCAGCCTGATTCCCGACTATGAGCGCCCCGATGCGCCGGTCGCTGCCGACTGGCCGCAAGGCGAGGCCTACGGCAGCGCCGCCAGCGAAGGCAGCCGTACCGCGGCTGACCTGCAGTGGCGCGAGTTCTTCCGCGATCCGGCGTTGCAGCAACTGGTGCAGGTGGCGCTGGAGAACAACCGCGACCTGCGCGTCGCCGCGCTGAACGTCGAGGCCTACCGCGCGCTGTACCGCATCCAGCGCGCCGACCTGCTGCCCTCGGTTTCCGCCGACGGCGCCGGCACTCGCCAGCGCCTGCCGGCCGACCTGAGCCAGACCGGCGAGCGCGCCACGGCCAGCCAGTACAGCGCAACCCTGGGGGTGAATGCCTGGGAACTGGACTTCTTCGGCCGCATCCGCAGCCTCAGCGAGCAGGCCCTGCAGCAGTACCTGGCCACCGAGCAGGCGGCACGCAGCACGCAGATCAGCCTGGTCGCCAGCGTGGCCAACGCCTATCTGCAGTGGCAAGCGGATCTCGCCCTGCTGCAACTGACACAGGACACCCTGAAGACCTTCGAAGAAAGCTACCAGTTGACCCAGCGCAGCTTCGACGTCGGCGTGGCCGATGCCCTGGCCCTGAGCCAGGCGCGCAGTGCCGTGGACAGCGCCCGCGTCAGCCTGGCGCAGTACCAGCGCCTGGTCGCCCTGGACCGCAATGCCCTGACCCAGTTGCTCGGCACCGGCCTGCCGGCCGAGCTGCCGCAAGGTCTGGCCCTGAACGCCGAACTGCTGGAACAGGTGCCGGCTGGCCTGCCCGCTGACCTGCTGCAGCGTCGCCCCGACCTGCTGCAGGCCGAGTACCAGCTCAAGGCGGCCAATGCCAACATCGGCGCCGCCCGCGCGGCATTCTTCCCCAGCGTCAGCCTGACCGCCAACGCCGGCACGGCCAGCAGCCAGCTGTCCGGCCTGTTCGACAGTGGTTCCGGCACCTGGTTGTTCCAGCCGCAGATCAGCCTGCCGATCTTCAACGCCGGCCGCCTGCGCGCCAACCTCGACTACGCCGAGCTGCAGAGCGACATCCGCGTCGCGCAGTACGAGCAGGCCATCCAGGTGGCCTTCCAGGAAGTCGCCGACCGCCTGGCTGCGCGCACCACCTACCGCCAGCAACTGGACGCCCAGCGCGCCCTGCTGGAAACCACCGAGACCTATTACGACCTGGCCGAACGGCGCTACCGCACCGGCGTGGACAGCTACCTGACCCTGCTCGACGCCCAGCGTCAGCTGTTCAGCGTGCGCCAGCAACTGATCGCCGACCGCCTGGCCCAGCTCAGCAGCGAAGTGGAGCTGTACAAGGCCCTGGGTGGTGGCTGGAGCAATACGGGGAGCAACGCCCCACAAGGTTGACCGCGCGTAACCCGCTTCAAGGACGACCTTATCCAACGCGCCGCCCCCGCAGTCTTTGCGGGGGCGTTTTTTTACGAGTCCTGACGGGACTGGGCTCCATACCGTAGCCCGGATGAAATCCGGGGGCCATTGGCGCTGCCTGGGTGTCGGCGCGACATGGACAGCATGGCGCTGTTCTGCGCTCAGCTCAGCCCCGCCAACAGCTGCGCGCAATCCTGCGCGTGCAGCTCGGTCAGCTCCGGCCAGGGGTTGTCCGGCAGGTTGACCAGCACGCTGCGCGCACCGGCGGCCTGGGCGCACTCCAGGTCGAAGCGGTAGTCGCCGACCATTACCAGCTCACGCGGCGTAACGCTCCAGCGCTCGGCCAGGTGCAGCAGCCCACCCGGATGCGGTTTGGGTGGAGCCTCATCGCGGCCAAGAATGTCCGCCCTGGCAAAGCAGTCATCCAGGCCGATGGCCTGCAATGTCAGCAACGCCAGCGAGTGAGCATTGCGGGTGAGGATGCCGAGCTGGCAGCCACGCTCGCACAGGGTGCGCACCAGCTCGATGGCGCCCGGCGCCGGGCGCGAGGCCACTGCCAGCTCGCGCTCGTGCTCGAGCAGCCAGGCATGCTTGGCCGCGGCCTCCTCTGCCGGTAGCGCCGCCAGGTGATGAAGGATGTCCTCCTCCTGGGGAATGCCCAGCGCCCGCTTGATCGCCGGGAAATCATGCACGGCCAGGGTCAGGGTGCCGTCCATGTCGAACACCCAGTGACGTGCTTCGCGCAATCTATTCACTTCCAGTCCTCGCGCACGCGGGTCAGGCCTTCCTGCGCGGCCGAGGCCACCAGCTCGCCCTGGCGGTTATAGATGCTGGCACGGGAGAAACCACGGGCGTTGCCGGCCCAGGGGCTGTCCATGGCGTAGAGCAGCCAGTCATCCATACGCAGGTTGCGGTGGAACCACAGCGAATGGTCGAGGCTGGCGACCTGCATGAACTTCTGGAACACCGACACGCCGTGGGGCTGCATCGAGGTGGTCAGCAGGTTGAAGTCACTGGCGTAAGCCAGCAGGTACTTGTGCAGTTGCGGGTCGTCCGGCAGCTCGCCGGCCGCGCGGAACCACACGTACTTGACCGGTTCGCAGGGCTGCGGGGCAAAGGGGTTGATCAGGGTGACCGGGCGGATCTCGATCGGCTTGTCGCTGATCAACCGCTCGCGCATGCGCTCGGGAATCATCGGCGCAACCATCCGTGCCAGCTCGGTTTCCGACTTCAGGCCCTCGGGGCCGGGAACGTCCGGCATCGGGCTCTGGTGGTGAAAACCTTCCTCCTCGTACTGGAACGAGGCACTACAGAAGAAGATGGGATGGCCCTTCTGTACCGCCACCACGCGGCGGGTGCTGAAACTGCCACCATCGCGGGTGCGCTCGACCTGATAGACCACCGGCAAACTGGCATCGCCGGGACGCAAGAAATAACCGTGCATGGAGTGCACGTGGCGCGCCTCCTCGACCGTCTGGCTGGCGGCGGAAATGCATTGGCCAAGCACCTGGCCGCCGAACAGCTGGCGAAAACCGAGATCCTGGCTGCGGCCACGGAACAGGTTTTCCTCGATCTGTTCCAGGCTCAGCAGCGCGACCAGATCGTCGAGTACCTGGGTCATGGAGTCTCTCCTTGTGCAGGGGTTGGTAATCGCGGTTGGGAATAGGCCGGCAGGGAAGTCAGGCGTTCATCCCATACAGCGCGGCCAAGGGTGAAATGGTAAAGACTTTGCCAGCCGCTGTCGGCATCTCCGAGCAATTCCCGCAAAGCGTCGTCGAAATAACAACCGATGCCAGTACCCGAAAGCCCGGCCGCCTCGGCTTCCAGATAGAGCAACTGGCCGATCTGGCCACATTCCCAGTAGAGCCGTGGATAACGCCAGGCGCCATCCGTCACGGCGCGCTCCACCCGCGCCAGCATGGCCAAGGCGACACAGCCGTCGGCGGCAATGTCCTGGCCGCAGCTGAGAAACCCCGCCAGACCACGCGCATCGCCTTCAAGCAGACGATACAGCGGCAGATCCTCGTCCACCCGCTGCCACAGATAATCCTCGCGTAGCGGCTGCACACCGCTGCCCGTGCGATCCAGCCAGTACAGACCAGGCGCAAGCCCCTGCACACGATGGACGAACAGCAGCAGGTCGATCTCGCTCGGCTCACCGCTGACGGCGAACGGCACCGGCGATTGCACCGGCATCAGGCGGCGCAGCCAGGCCAGCAGCAGTGCAGCCTGAATACCGCTGCGGCCGTCCATGCTTTGCGCACTGCGTCGGCGATGCAGGATGGGCCTCAAGGGTAGGCCGGGATTGTCATTGCGAACACCAGCAGCATCTACGCTCCAGGCGGCGCGAGGACGTGCCGGCGCAAGGCATAGCCCATGTATGCGCTGCAACTCGGGCCAGTGGCGATACTCACGGGACAGGCGATTGGGCGCACCGCTCCGCTCAAGCTGCGCCAACGCCGTCAGCAGGGTCTCGGGCAGCGCGAACTCCATCGCCTGCGCAGGACCTATCCATAGCAGGCAGTCGCCGTGTTCGGCCTCGTGAAAGCCCTCATCATCCAGCCCCAGCAGGCCGTCCAGACACACTTCGGCCACGCCGTGGAGCATACGCACCTGCCAGCCCTGCACGCTGGCGGCGATGGCCAGCGCCGCCAGGGCGTGCCCCAGGTCGTGCTGGCAATAACGATAAGCCCGCTCGCCGTACTTCCAGGCTTCGCGCCAGGCAATGCTGCTCAGGCCGAGGAGAAAACCACCCGGCGGCAGGCTGTTGGCAAGCTGCTGGCCGAGCGGCGCAGGCAGCTCACTGCGTATCTCCAGCGCATGGATATCCGGGGCATAGTGGGCCAACACAGCGGCTTCAGCCACGGCACCCGGCGGCAACAGCAGATAAGCCTCGGTCGGGTGCAGGTTGCCGGACGACGGGTTGACCCGCAGCGCCCAGCGGCTGCCGCCAGCCTCCTTCCAGGCGGAAATGGCCAGGCTGTCGTACAGCAGTTGCGAGACGCTACCTCGATTCAGTGGTGCGGGCGGCGCCTGCGGTCCGGCGAATGCAACATCGTAGGCCGGCCCCTCCTCCAGCGGGCGGTGGTACAGCTCGATCAGCCGGGCACCGTCGTAGCGACGAAACGGTGCCGGCTGAGTTGCCCAATCCAACTGCCCCGGCCCCGGTGCGAAGCGCTCGGGGGCGTGTTTGCTGAGCTGGTGATAGGCGAGCACGTCCGTCATCGCTGCGCCTCCCACTGCTCGCGGCTTATGCGGTAGAGCACGTGCGGCTGCAAGGGATGACCGGACGGCACGCGCGGATGGAGAAAATCGCCGCTATCGTCGCGCTGCATACCGATGCTACGCATCACCGCCTGTGACGGCAGGTTGGCCGGCACGGTGAAACTCAATACCTCGTCCAACCCAAGCTGCTCGAAGGCCACGGCCAGTGAAGCGCGCGCCGCCTCACTGGCATAACCCTGACGCCAGTGCGCCCGCGCCAGACGCCAGCCGATTTCCACGGCAGGTACGAACGGCGCATCGAAGCCGACCTGTGCCAGGCCGGTGACGCCGATCAGTTCGCCAGTGTCACGCCGCTCCAGCGCCCAGAAGCCAAAGCCGTGCTCATCGAAATGCGCCCGGATGCGCGCCAGCAGTTGTGCGCTGTGCTCGGCGTCCATAGGCGCGGGAAAATGACGCATCACCTCGGCATCGGCATTGAGTGCGACCAGCGCCGGCAGGTCACTGTCGCGCCAGGCACGCAGCAAGAGGCGCTCGGTGGAGGTTTCGATCAGGGGCATGGCGATTGTCTCGATTGGCTGCGACCATATGGCGTCGACTCGATGAGCACTTATTGTATGCCGCATACAGCCCGCCCTTCGCGGCCAGGCATCGTTTCCCCATGAAGAAATTCCGCCTGCTGCACGATCACCTGGTCGACAGCGACCTGACTGGCGAGCTGTCATACGAGAACCCGCGCAGAAAATATCTGGCAAAGCCAGGCATAAAGGACGACGACAGATAGCATGTACCACGGAGAAAAATTCAACGCCTGGAGCCACCTGATTGGCGCCGTTCTGGCGGCCATCGGTGCGGTATGGCTGCTGGTACTGGCCAGCTCCACGGGCGACCTGTGGAAGATAGTCGCAGTGGCCATCTACGGTGTCACCCTGCTATTGCTGTACAGCATCTCCACCCTCTACCACAGCATGCGCGGCCCGGCGAAACGGGTGATGCAAAAACTCGATCACCTGTCGATCTACCTGCTGATTGCCGGCAGTTACACCCCTTTCTGCCTGGTAACCCTGCGCGGCCCCTGGGGCTGGACCTTGTTCGGCATCGTATGGAGCCTGGCGCTGATCGGCATGCTGCAGGAAATCAAGCCTCGCTCCGAAGCACGCGTGCTGTCGTTGATCATCTACGCGGTGATGGGCTGGATCGTGCTGGTGGCGGTAAAGCCCTTGATCGCCGCCCTGGGTATGACCGGCTTCAAATGGCTGGCGGCTGGTGGCGTGCTCTACACCGTAGGCATCATCTTCTTCGCCTACGACAGCCGCTTTCGCCACTGGCATGGCATCTGGCACCTGTTCGTCATGGCCGGCAGCCTGCTGCATTTCGTGGCGATTCTGCTCTACGTGCTGTGATGACTTTCTCCCGACGATTGAAAAACGCCCACACCATCCATGCTCTGACGGGGCATAGTGACCAGTGTGCGTATCAATTGGATCGCCGATTACAACGTCAAGCCATTGCCGCTGGTTGCCCGGCGAAAAGGCGGAGGCCTGGTGATTGCCTGGATTGGCTGCGACCATAGCGCGTCGATTCGATGAGCACTTACTCTATGCCGCTACCGCTGGTCTACCACGAGGATTACAGCCCGCCCTTCCCGGCCGGGCATCGTTTCCCCATGGAGAAATTCCGTCTGCTGCGCGATCACCTGGTCGACAGCGGCCTGACCACCGATGCCGAGCTACAGCGTCCCGAGTTGTGCCCGGCGGAGATCCTCGCCCTGGTGCATTGCCCGGACTATATCGCCCGCTACATGGCTGGCGAGCTTTCCTACGAGGACCAACGCCGCCTTGGCCTGCCCTGGAGCGATGCCCTAGCGAGGCGTACCGTGCGCGCCGTGGGCGGCTCGCTGCTGACCGCCGAACTGGCCCTGCGTCATGGCCTGGCCTGCCACCTGGCTGGCGGCACGCACCATGCGCATTACGACTTTCCGTCAGGATTCTGCATCTTCAACGACCTCGCGGTGATCGCCCGCTATCTGCTCGAAGCTGGACGCGTGCACCGGGTGCTGATTTTCGATTGCGACGTGCATCAGGGCGACGGCACCGCGCGGCTGCTGGAAGACGAACCGGACGCCGTTACCGTGTCGCTGCATTGCGAGCAGAACTTCCCGGCACGCAAGGCGCAGAGCGACTGGGATATCCCCCTGCCACGCGGCATGGGCGACGAGGATTACCTCAAGGTGGTGGACGACATCCTCAACTACCTGCTGCCGATCTACCAGCCGGACCTGGTGCTCTACGATGCGGGCGTCGACGTGCACAAGGACGATGCCCTGGGCTACCTGCAACTCACCGACGCTGGCCTGGCGGCACGTGACGAAGCCGTGCTGCAGCACTGTCTGGGCCGCGATATTCCTGTGCTGGGGGTGATCGGCGGCGGCTACTCCAAGGACCACGCCACCCTCGCCCGCCGCCACGGCATCCTGCATCACAGCGCGGCGAGGGTTTGGGCTGCGCGCGGGTTGGGCTAGACACTCGTAGGGCGGGTGAAACCCGCCAATTCGCAGGTGGCGGGTTGCTCCCGCCTCCAGAAGGCATCCCCCTCCGCGACAGCATCTCCCCTCACAGAGCAACCACGGTATGGCAGCGCGAGGATTGGACTAGCCCTGTAGGGCGGGTGAAACCCGCCAATTCGCCAGTGGCGGGTTGCACCCGCCCTACGTGATCCTGACGATCAGCCGGCCAGCACCTTGTCCAACGCCTGCTCCAGGGTCGCCACGGTGCGCTCGATATTGCCCAGCTTGTCCAGCCCGAACAGGCCCAGGCGGAAGGTCTGGAAGTCGGCCGGCTCGTCGCATTGCAGCGGCACACCGGCGGCGATCTGCAGGCCGACGGCGGCGAACTTGGCGCCGGTCTTGATCTGCGCATCGTCGGTGTAACAGACCACCACGCCCGGCGCCTCGAAGCCCTTGGCGGCGACGCTCTTGAAGCCGCGCGCGGCCAGCAGTGCGCGCACCCTATCACCGAGTTCCTGCTGTTGCTCGCGCACCTTGGCGAAGCCGATGGCCTTGGCCTCCAGCATGGCGTCGCGGAAACGCGCCAGGGCATCGCTGGGCATGGTGGCGTGGTAGGCGTGGCCGCCCTGCTCGTAGGCCTGCATGATCTGCAGCCATTTCTTCAGGTCGCAGGCGAAGCTGGTGCTCTGCGTCGCTTCGACGCGCGCCTGGGCGGCTTCGCTGAGCATCACCAGCGCGCAACACGGCGAGGCGCTCCAGCCCTTCTGCGGGGCGCTGATCAGCACGTCGATGCCGCAGGCCTGCATGTCCACCCAGAGGGTGCCGGAGGCAATGCAGTCGAGCACGAACAGGCCGCCGACCGCATGCACCGCATCGCTCACCGCGCGCAGGTAGTCGTCCGGCAGGATCATCCCCGAGGAGGTTTCCACGTGCGGGGCGAACACCACCTGCGGCTTGTGCTCGGCGATGGTGGTCAGCACTTCGTCCAGAGGCGCCGGGGCGAAGGCTGCCTGTGGGCCGTCCGCAACCGGACGCGCCTTGAGCACATGGGCCTCGGCGGGAATCCGGCCCATCTCGAAGATCTGCGTCCAGCGGTAGCTGAACCAGCCGTTGCGGATCACCAGGCACGTCTGCTCGGTGGCCAACTGGCGCGCCACCGCCTCCATGCCATAGGTGCCGCTGCCAGGCACTACTGCCACGGCATGGCCGTTATAGACCTGTTTCAGGGTGGCAGAGATATCGCGCATCACGCCCTGGAACGACTGCGACATATGGTTCAGCGAGCGGTCGGTGTAGACCACCGAATATTCGAGCAGGCCATCGGGATCGATATCGGGGCAGATCTGGGACATAACGGGCTCCAGCCAAAAAGGTTCGGACAGAACCTGCCCCAACCCAGGGCAAATGACAAGGCCGAGGAGCACTCGGGTACCAGGCTGCTGAAAAACTACCTGCGTTGGCAATACTGCGTTAAAAACAGCCTCGCGTGCGAGCCCAGTCAAAATGCTCATTTACAGCACGTAAAGTCGAGCGCGACTCCGACCGTTTTTCGGCTGTTTTTGCGGGGCCGCCATAGGTATTGTCTTGCCTGCCTCGCCTACGTATTTCAACTGCCTGGTAGAATGCACAGCCGTTCCCTGACCGCCCCGCCACCATGACCACAGACAGCCCGACCACCGCTCATCACGTCGCCATCATCGGCGGCGGCCCTGCCGGGCTGATGGCTGCCGAAGTGCTGGCGCAAGGCGGCGTGCGCGTGGAGCTGTTCGATGCCATGCCCTCAGTGGGGCGCAAATTCCTGCTGGCCGGCGTCGGCGGCATGAACATCACCCACTCCGAGTCCAAGGACGCCTTCATCGGCCGTTATGGCGAGCGTCAGGCCGAGATCGCAGCGCTGCTGCGCGAATTCGACGCTGATGCCTTGCGCGAGTGGATTCATGGCCTGGGTATCGACACCTTCGTCGGCACCTCCGGCCGTGTGTTCCCCTGCGACATGAAGGCCGCGCCGCTGCTGCGCGCCTGGCTGCGCCGGCTGCGCGAGCTGGGCGTGATGATCCACACCCGCAGCCGCTGGCTGGGCTGGAACGCCGATGGCAGCCTGCGCATCGCCAGCGCGGACGGCGAGCGCGCCCTGGCCGCCGATGCCTGCCTGTTGGCGTTGGGCGGTGGTAGCTGGGCGCGACTGGGCTCGGATGGCGCCTGGGTGCCGCTGCTGCAGGCGCGCGGTATCGAGGTCGCGGCGTTGAAGCCGAGCAACTGCGGCTTCGAGGTCGAGGGCTGGAGCGATCATCTCAGGGAAAAATTCGCCGGGGCGCCACTGAAGAACGTCGCCTTGAGCCTGCCTGGCCAGGCGCCTCGCATCGGCGAGTTCGTGCTAACTGCAGGCGGCATCGAAGGCAGCCTGGTGTACGCCTTTTCCGCCGATATCCGCAGCGCCATCGAGGCCGACGGCCAGGCCGTGATTCACCTCGACCTGTTGCCGCGGATGCCATTGGTCAAGCTGCTGCAGGCGCTGGCCAAGCCACGCGGCAAGCACTCGATGGCCAAGCACCTGCATCGCCAGGCCGGGCTGGACGGCGTGAAGGCTGCCCTGCTGCGTGAACTGGCGCCGGCTGCCGCATTTGCCGAACCGGCTGCTCTGGCGTCCTGGATCAAGGCGCTGCCGATCACCCTGCTGCGCCCTCGGCCGCTAGATGAGGCGATCAGCAGCGCTGGCGGCGTGCCCTTCGCGGCGCTGGACGAAGGACTGATGCTCAGATCCCTGCCCGGCGTGTTCTGCGCCGGTGAAATGCTCGACTGGGAAGCGCCCACCGGCGGCTACCTGCTCACCGCCTGCTTCGCCAGCGGGCGGGTCGCGGCGCTGGGCCTACTCGACTGGTTGCATGCCGTGTAGTTGTAGGGTGGGCCGGGCGGCGAGCGCTTCAGCGCCATCTGCCAGGGTTTCATCGGCGAGACCATCGCCGGAGAGGCGCTGCTGCTGTTCCATGACTCGGAAGTGGACGACATGGCGTGCCTGCTCGGCTGGCAGCCGGAGAACAAAGCGCAAACCTCGGAGATGTTACTGGACCAGGCCAGCATGCCAGTCTCGACCAGCTGATCCAGGTCAACCGCCAGCGCTGGGGCAAAGCCCTGGCCGTGGAGATCAGCTATAGCCTGGAAGGCCATGCCATCCACTTCGATCTGCTGTTGTTCACCGAAGATTCGATCAAACGCCTGACCAACAAGATCGACTACCTGATGGAGTGAGGCGATGCCCGCACAGATCGATATCAAGGAAGTTCACCGGCTGCTCGACATCGCGCAATGCATCGACGTCGGCGTGGTGGTGCTCGACCGCCAATACCGCCTCGAAGTGTGGAATGCCTTCATGGAGAACCATTCCGGGCTGGGGCCGGACCAGGTACAGGGGCGTTCGTTGTTCGAGCTGTTCCCGGACATTGACCGCCCCTGGCTGGAGCGCAAAGTGGAAAGCGTGGTGCAATTGGGCACCCGGCTACGGTTCTAGGTTTCCATGCGCCATGGCCGTCGCGGTTAAAGCCCCTCCCACGGAACATGTCCTGCCATGTGGGAGGGGCTTTAGCCGCGAGCGATCTGCCCCGGATTTCACCCGTGCTACAACTGAGTGCGCTGCCCTACTTCTTGCCGCCTTTGGGCTTGCTGCCGAAGCTCGGTACCTTGCGCACAGCCTTGGCCTTGGGCTTGGCGTCCTCTTCCTCGAACCAGCGGCCGAGGTGAATATTGCCCCTGCCGCCGCTCTTCGCGGCGCCCGCACCGGGGATCAGCTTCTGCTTGGGTTTCTTCGGTTTTTTCAGCACCTGGCCACCGACCGCCGTCAGCGGTACGCGGTGATCGGGGATGAAGTCCGGCTCATCGACACGCTTGATCAATTGCTGGGTCAGGTTCTCGATCGCCGCCAGTTGATCCACCTCGTCGGCGCAGACCAGGGAGATCGCCTCGCCCGTACTGCCGGCGCGGCCGGTACGACCGATACGGTGCACGTAGTCTTCGGCGTTGATCGGCAGGTCGAGGTTGACCACCAGCGGCAGGTCATCGATATCCAGGCCACGCGCGGCCACGTCGGTGGCCACCAGAATCTGCACCTCGCCAGCCTTGAAGCGTTCCAGTGCGCGCAGGCGGCTCGGCTGTGGCTTGTCGCCGTGAATCGAATCGGCTGACACGCCCATGGCCAGCAGCTCCTGTTCGAGCTGATCGACACCCTTGCGGGTCTTGGCGAACACCAGCACCTGGCCCCAGCGTTTTTCCTGCAGCAGGTGCAGGAGCAGCTCGCTCTTGCGCTTCTTGTCCACCGGGATCAGCCACTGTTTGACGCTCTTGGCCGCCGCATTGCGCGGACTGACCTCGACCGACAGCGGGTCGCGCAGCAGCTCGCCGGCCATCTGCCGGATGGCATCGGAAAAGGTGGCGGAGAACAGCAGGGTCTGGCGCTTTTTCGGCAGTGCACTGAACAGCTCGTCCAGCTCGCGGGCAAAACCCAGGTCGAGCATGCGGTCGGCCTCATCCAGCACCAGGGTCTGCAACTGGGAGAACTTCACCGCGTTCTGCCGATACAGGTCGAGCAGTCGCCCCGGCGTGGCCACCAGCACATCGACGCCCTTGCGCAGCTTCATCATCTGCGGGTTGATGCTGACCCCGCCGTACACCGCATAGCTGGTCAGCGGCAGGTGCTGGCCGTAGCTCAAAAGGCTCTGCAGCACCTGCTCGGCCAGCTCGCGAGTCGGCGTCAGCACCAGCGCACGCACGCTGTTGCTGGTGACCTGCGGGCCTTCCAGAGTCAGGCGCTGCAGCAGCGGCAGGGCGAAACCAGCGGTCTTGCCGGTGCCGGTCTGCGCCGCGGCCATCAGATCACGACCCTTGAGCACGGCCGGGATGGCCTGGCTCTGTACCGGGGTCGGGGTCTGGTAGTCGAGATCAGCAAGGGTATGCAGCAACGGCTCGATCAAACCGAGAGAGGCGAAGGTCATGACGGGTAACCGCAGGAAGTAAAAGAACTGGCGCGTAGTTTACCCGTGCCAACCCGCTTGTAGGAACCCGCTTGCGGGCGATTGGCAACGGATCGCCCGCAAGCGGGCTCCTACCCAAGAAGCGGCGTACTGCATGGCCCGAATGTAATCCAGGCTACGCCGCGGCCAGCAGCGCCCGTACCTTGGCAGCCGACAGATTCTGCAACTGGCAGAGAAAGGCATGATCGGCCTGGTGCCGGCCATGGCGCTCGCGCAACAGGCCGAACAGGTGCAGTGTCAGGTTCGCGGCCATCTCGGCATCGGCCAGCGCACGGTGGGCACGACCGGTATCCGGCAGGCCGGCCCAGGCATTGAGGTTGCCCAGCTTGTGGCTTGGCGCCTCGGGCAGCAGACGGCGCGACAGCAGCAGCGAACAGGCGAAGGGCTGCGCACGACGCCGGCGTACCCGCGCCAGCTCGGCGTCCCAGAATTTCTGGTCGAAGGAAGCGTTATGCGCCAGCAACGGCCTTTCGCCGATGAAGTCGGCCACCTCGTTCATCACCTGCTCCGACGGCGGCGCCTTGCGCAGCATGGCGTTGCTGATACCGGTGAGCTGCTCGATGAATGGCGGCACCCAGGCGCCGCTATTCATCAGGCTCTGGTAGCGGTCGACGATGCGCCCGTCCTCGATGATCGCCACGCCGATTTCGGTGGCGCGCGCCTGAGCCGGCGACACGCCAGTGGTTTCGAAGTCGATGACGGCAATGGATTCCACGTAAAACCTCAGAACATGTGAAGAAGTCGTCGCGAGCGATGGCAGGTCGCGTTTCGCCTGCGCGCAGCAAGCGGAGTGTATTGAAATACATGAGCATGGCGAGCACAGCGGTGAACCTGCTGACAGCGTCTCAGTGATTGCGCAGCAACAATTCACCCTCGATGGGCACGTACAAACTGGCCGCGCGAATCAGCGACTGCGCCGTCAGCCCGGGCGCGCCATAGGCGATGGCCTCGACGCCACGACTGCGCACGCGCTCGAGCAGCAGGTCGAAGTCGCCGTCACCGGAGGCCAGGACGATCTCGTCGACGCGCTCGACGGCATCGAGCACGTCAATGGTGATGCCGACATCCCAGTCGCCCTTGGCCGAGCCGTCGCTGCGCTGGATGTAGGGTTTGAGCTTCACGGTGAAGCCCAGCTTGCGCAGGGTCTGCTGGAACTGCTGCTGTTTGGCGTCACCACGGTCAATGGCATAGGCGTACGCCTCGACGATTACGCCACGGCGGCTGACCTCGGCCCACAGCACGCTGTAGTCGAAGTGGCAGCCATAGACCTGGCGCACCGTGTAGTAGAGGTTCTGCACATCGGCGAATACGGCGATCTTCTTCACCGGGAGTCCTCGGGGGCGACGAAGGCACCAGTATGCCAGAGCTGGGCCGCGGATGCGGCCGGGGCTGGCCCGAGCGCGGCGCAGCCCCTATCCTTGGCGCCATGACGTTTCTACAACAGCTGTGCCAGCGTAACCTCGACCTGCTCCAGAGCCAGGGAATCAGCCACCGCCTGGTCGAGCATGAGCCGGTGCTGGATTACCCCACCGCCCATGCCGTGCGCCAACGTTTCGGCCTGCGCGGCGTGGAGAGCAAGAGTTTGTTCCTGCGCACCGGTGCTCAACGCTACGCCATGCTGATCAGCCTCGAAGGCGCCCGCGCCGACTGGGCCAGGCTCAAGACGCTGCTCGGCAGTCGCCCGCGCATCGCCAGCGACGAGGAACTGATCGAGCAAACCGGCTGCGTGCCGATGTGTGCCTGTCCGTTCGGCCATGACGCCGGCATCACCCTGCTGATCGACCGCGCGGTGCTGGCCTGCGACTTCCTGCTGTATTCACCCGGCCCACCCGAACTGACCCTGGAAGTGCCCGGCAGCGAACTGCCGCGTCTGCTCAAGGCGCAGCCCAACGCGCAGCTGGAGTACTCTTGAACCCATTCGACTGCCCCGGCGAACGGCCACAGCGCCCACGCCCTCACACTTGGTAACCTGCCAATGAAGCCTCTGTCCGTGCTGCGCGACGCCTGGTTTTTCTCCAGCCACAACCTGCTGGCCATTGCCCGCCTGACCCTGCCGCTGTTGCTGCTCGAAGCCATCGCCCAGACGATCCTCGCCGCCCAGCTCGGCGAAGGCGCCAACCCGGCCTATGGCGTGCTGCTCGGCATACTCTTCTACCCGCTGTATGCCGCACCGCTGATTCTCTTCCTGCATGCGCGCAGCATCGGCCAGACGCCCGGCAACGCGCAGCTGTTCGCGGCCGGGCTGCAACTGTGGCCGACCTTCGCCCTGATGACCGGATTGAGCACTCTGGCAATCATGCTCGGCCTGTCGCTGTTCATCGTGCCGGGCATCTGGATCATGATGCGCCTGGCCTTTTCCGAACTGATTCTGGTACTGCGCCAGGAGCCGCCGCTACGCGCGTTGCAGGCCAGCTTCACGTTGACCGAGGGGCGCTTCTGGCCGGTGTTCACCTGCCTGGCCAACGTGCTGGTGCCGTTGTGGCTGCTCGACTGGTGGACGCAGCCGAGCCAGAGCGACACCCTGCTATGGGTGCTGCATCAGACCGGCAACGGCTTCCTGCAGTTGTTCGCCATCGTGGTGCTGTTCCGCCTGTTCATGCTGCTCGAACCGCAGCAGGCGGCAAATGGTGAGAACAGTGACTAGGCTTGCTGTTTTCCCCGGCCCGGAGCGCGCCATGAGCGAAACGAACCCCAGCATCCTGTCCCACGTATCCATCGGCACCAATGACTTCGAGGCTACCAGCACCCTCTACGCCAAGGTGCTTGCCACCCTCTGTTGTCGGGAAATCATGCGCCATCCTGGGGCGGTGGCCTTCGGCCGCGATTACCCGGAGTTCTGGATGCAGACGCCAATCAATGGTCAGCCGGCGACCCTCGGCAACGGCAGTCACTTCGGCTTCATCGCCCCGGACAAGGCCTCGGTGCATGCCTTTCACGAGGCAGCTTTGGCAGCCGGCGGCCAGGACGAAGGCCAGCAGATCGATATCCAGCCCCTGCAACTGACCGTTCTCGTCCTCCATGCGAAAGGGCGGCCAGAGGTCGGTCATCACCCGTAGGGATTCGCCTTCGCCAGCCCGGCACAGAGGCGTCAGAATCAACAGTGCGAGTAGCCAAAGACGCATCAATTGCGCCCCGAACGCTGTGGCCGCAACCCGGAAAGCCGCGGTAGCAACACCCGCTCGAACAACCTCGGGAAGAAGCGCGCCAGCACCCGGGCGCGCCAATCGACGTTGGACAACACCAGCAGCCGCCGACGCTTGAGTGCCCCATGATAGATGGCCTCGGCGACATCCTGCGGCGAGGCCACCTTGCCCATCGCCAAGGGCGGTTGGGCAGCCACCGAGCCGTCACCGACCAGAGCGTTCTTGCGCAGGTCGGTCGCGGTAAAACCTGGGCACACCAGCATCACGTTCACACCCGAGCCCTTGAGCTCAAAGCGCAGCGTCTCGAACAAGCCATGCAGCGCGTGCTTGCTGGCGTTGTAAGCGCTGCGATAGAGCAACGGCGCGATACCCGATAGTGAGCTGAGGACGATGATCTGCCCGCCGCGGGCAATCAGGCTGGGCAGCGCTGCCTGGGTGCAGTAGAGCGCGCCGAAATAGTTGACCGCCATGACCCGCTGGAACACTTCCAGACTGGTCTCGGCGAAGGTGCTGCGATGAGTGATGCCGGCATTGTTGACCAACACATCGATACCGCCGAAACGTTCCACCGCCAGCGCCACCGCGCGCTGCACCGCCTCGGCGTCAGCCACGTCGCAGAGCAGCCCCAGCGCCTCGGCGTTGTGATGATCGGCCAGGTGCTGCACCAGGCTGTCCAGCGCTGCCTGCTGCAGATCGAGAATCACCAGGCGCGCACCAGCCTGGGCCAGGCGTATCGCCAAGGCGCGACCGATGCCGGCACATCCACCCGTGATGAGTACGACCTTGCGGTCGAACACCTTGTTGGCGAATACCTTGCGATACATGCGTTGCTCCCGCTGCCCTGGCCTCGGCGACACTACAACCTGTTATGGCTGCCATCGCAACAGGGCGGCGTGGCTGTGTGCTTGCAGCCACAGAAAAATACCTGTTCGGCGCGCTCGGCATGGTACTTCAGTGGCGTCAGCCCGCTGCCCTTGTGGCTGCCATCGCAGAATGGCTGGCTGGCGCTGCGCCCACAACGGCACCAGAAATAATCCCGACCGGCCTCCACATCCACCGCGTAGGGGCCACGCTGAGCGATCAGCGGCTGGTTCATCGCAACCTCCCGGCAGGATCGCGCATGCCTGGGCCGACAGGCCGCAGTCAGGTATCCTCGCCTCCTTCCAGCATAGTCGCCCGTTTCGCCATGTCCCTGCCTCGCCCGCTTCGCCTGCTCCTGCTCATTGTGTTGCCATTGCTCGCTGTGCTGATTGCGCTGGTGTACAGCCTGACCTGGCGCCCGCTGCCCCATGAAGAAGCAGCCGTGTCATGCAGCGGGCAGGTGGCGCAGCTGCAGCCCGGCCAGGCACTCAAGGTGATGACCTGGAACGTGCAGTACCTGGCCGGCAAGCGCTACGTGTTCTGGTACGACCTGCCCGGCGGCGATGGACCGGACGAGCGCCCGAGCAGCGCCGACCTGGCCGTCACCCTGGATGAAGTGGTGCGCGTGCTGCGCGACGAACAACCGGATGTCGTACTGCTGCAGGAGCTGCACGACAAGGCCAAGGCCAGCGACTACCAGGATCAGCTGGCCCTGCTGCAAGCGCGCCTGAGCGACCTTTACCCCTGCAGCACCGAGGCCTTCTACTGGAAGGCCGGTTTCGTTCCGCACCCGCGCATCCTCGGCAGCGTCGGCATGAAACTCGGCACCCTCAGTCGCTTCCAGATCGCCCGCGCCGAACGCCTGCAATTGCCCATGCTCGAGAGCGACCTGCTGAGCCGTCAGTTCCAGCTCAAGCGCGCCTTGCTGGTCAGCTACCTGCCGATTCGTGGTGGCGACGAACTGGTGGCGATCAACACCCATTTCGATGCCTTCGCCCAGGGCGAGGACACCATGCAGCGCCAGGTGGAGATGACCGACGGCCTGCTCCAGCAGCTGCAAACCAGCGACAAAACCTGGGTGCTGGGCGGCGACCTCAACCTGCTGCCACCCGGTCAGTTCCAGCATCTGCCGGAGGATCAACGTAGCTGGTACGCCGCCGACAGCGAATTACAGGACCTGGCCCGGCGCTACCCGATGATCCCCAGCCTACAACAGGCCAGCGGCGCACAGCAGGCGCAGTGGTACACCCACTATCCCAACGACCCGGCCGCCAGTGGCCCGGATCGCACCCTCGACTACCTGTTCTACAGCCCGCGCCTAACACCACTGGCCAGCCGGGTGCGGCAGCACGACACCCTGAGCATTTCCGACCACCTGCCGGTGATCGGGCGTTTCTTCCTGCCCAGCCAGGAATGAACCGGGCTGGACAAGCCAACCCGGTTTTGTCCATGCTAGCCGGGTATTACAAAAAAAAGACAAGACGGCCAATCGCCGCGGTCCAAATGCCTATACGCTTCTGCCTGCTACTCATCGCTCTGCTCTGGCTGCCGGCTCTCTGCACTGCCGAGGCTAGGCCACGCATTCATGTGGGGTACTACGAGTTTCCGCCCTTTTCCTATACCGACGCCCAGGGTCAACCCAGCGGCTCGGGGCTTGATCTGACGGCGCGCCTGCTCGAGGCGGCAGGCTATGAAGCCGACTTTCGCTCCTACCCCGGCGCACGACTCTACAGCGGCCTGCTCGATGGCAGCATCCAGCTCTGGGCTGGCGCATCCGGCAAACCGCAGTTGGCCGGGCAGACCCTCGAGAGTTGGCACCTGCTGGGCGAAATCACCCTCAACCTGTACTTCCGACAGGACACACCCGCGCCCACCATTCCAGACGATCTGACAGGTCGCGGGGTAATTCTGATCACGGGCTACAGCTACTGGCAGGACGTCAACCAATGGCTGGAGGATCCGGCACGCAATATCTCCCTTCACCGCACCCGCAGCCACATCTCGGCACTGGAGATGCTCCAGCGCCGACGTGGCGACTACCTGCTGGACTACCAGGCGCCCGTTGAACAGGCCATGCGCACGCTGGGCATGGCTGAACTGCCCTTCGTCGAGGTACAGCGTCTGCCGCTGCGGCTGATCTATTCGCGACGTGCGCCTGATGCCGAGCGCCTGCGCGATGATCTGGACCGGGCCTATCAGCGCTTGCAGGATGCCGGCGAGGATCTGCAGCTGTACTGACCCTTCAATCGCCGCGCAGCCTGGCCAGCGCACGCTCCAGGCTGGCGTGCGACAGCTCGCCCAGGTGACTGCCGACCTGCCGGCCCTCGGCATCGTAGAACAGCGTGGTGGGTAACGCCCGCGAGCCCACCAACTGACCCAGCTGCACCTGCTCGTCGAGCAGCAGATTGTCCAGACTCAGTTGCTGCGCGGCGAGGAACTCACCCACCAGCGCAGCACTTTCCCCCTGGTTGACGAACAGGATGGTGATAGCAGCCTCACGCTGCTGCGCCTGCATCAGCACCGGCATCTCACGTCGACATGGCGGGCACCAGGTGGCCCACAGGTTGACCACCAGCGGCTGGCCGGCGTAGTCACGCAGGTTCACCGGATTACCCTGCATATCCCGCACCTGCAGATCAGGCAGTCGCGTGCCCTGCTCCAGCGCATGCAACATCAGGTTGCCACCCAGCCACAGCGCCAGACCGACGCCCATCGCCACGCCCAACGGCCGGCGCAATTGTGCCTGGCGCCAGAGATACCAGGCGCCCAACGCAAGTCCCGCGAGCACACCCGGCCAGGCGATGAAGCCGCCATCACGGATATCCACCGCTCGCCACGGCTGATCGCGGAAATACTCGGCATACACCAGCACGAACGCCAGCCGCGCCACCAGCAAGCCCAGCATCAGCATGCGGAACAACTGACTTTCCGGATTGCAGCCGTGGCGACGACCGATCAACCAGCCAACCAGTGTGGCCAGCAGCAGGCTGCCAAACAGCAGCACATGGGAAACACCAAGGGCCAAGGGCCCGACGTCCAGGGTCAGCATCGACTTCTCATTTTCTCGGTTTGGCCCGCGCCGTGGGCTCGGCGATCAATGGGTCGTCCGGCCAGTAGTGCTTCGGGTAGCGCCCCTTGAGGTCCTTCTTCACCTCCAGGTAGGTATTGGCCCAGAAGCTGGCCAGGTCCTGCGTCACCTGCACCGGCCTGCGCGCGGGTGACAGCAGATGCAGCTTGAGGCCGAGGCGGCCACCAGCGATGCGCGGCGTGGCGGCCAGGCCGAACAGCTCCTGCAGGCGCACGGCGAGCACCGGCGGGTTTTCCGTGTAGTCGATGGCAATGCGTGAGCCGGACGGCACGCTCAGCGCGCGCGGCGCCAACTCGTCGAGGCGTTGCGGCAGTGGCCAGGGCAGCAGCGTCTGCAGGATCGACGGCAGGTCGAGGCCTGCGAAGTGGCTGAGGCGGTTGACCTTGCTTAAGAATGGCGTCAGCCACTGCTCGAGGCTGGCCAGCAGCGCGGCATCCGACAAGTCCGGCCATTCGCTCTGCCCCTGTTGCTGCAGGTCCAGCTCACGCAACAGGGCCACCCGCGCCTGCCACTGGCGCAGCTCCGGAGTCCAGGGCAGCAGTTCCAGGCCCTTGCGCCGCACCAGGCCGACCAGGGCGCTGCCGCGCGCCGCCTCGTCCAGCGCGGCCAGCGCCTGGCGTTCCAGCACCAGCTCGCCGACCTTGCGCTGGCGCTCGGCGCGCAGCACGCCTTCACGCTCGTCCCAGTCGAGCACGTCCAGCGTCGCGACCTGCTCGGCGAGCTCACGCTCGAACAGCGCCGGGTCGAGATCGGCGGCGAGATAGATACGTTCCTCGCGCTGACCCTGGCGGCTGCCCAGGTCGGCCACCACCAGCCATTCATGCTTCATCAGCGCATCGGCTTCACCGAACTGCGCGGCGCGGCCATTGGCCAGGCGGTAGTCGGCACCCCCAACACGGCGCTGCTGGGCGATGCGGTCGGGGTAAGCGAAAGCCAGCAGGCAGCCGAGCCAGCGCGGATGCTCGGGATCACTCACCATCTGGTTCGCCGACCGCCCCCTGAGCAGCCCCTGGAACTGCTTGGCCAGTTGCCGCGCGCGCTGCACGCCGCCCACGGCGTTGCGCGCGGCGCGGCTTTCGCCGCTGAGCAGGGCCAGACGACTGTGCAAGTCGGCGCCACCGCCGCGCAGGATATCGCGCTCGGACAACAGCGCGGCCAGATCGCAGGCCAACGCACCGAGGCCCAGCGCCTGGCCGCGCAGCAGCAGATGGGCAATACGCGGATGGCTCGGCAGCTCGGCCATGGCCTGGCCGTGGGCATTGAGTGCACCACGTTCATCCAGCGCACCAAGGCGACCGAGTAGATCCAGCGCCTGGGCGTAGGCGGCAGGCGGTGGCACGTCTAGCCAGCTCAGTTCCTGCGGTGTCACGCCCCAGCGCAGCAGTTGCAAGGCCAGTTCGGCCAGATCAGCCTGCAAAATCTCCGCGCCGGAATAGGCACTGAGCTGTTCGTGCTGCGCCTGCGACCACAGCCGATAGCACACGCCCGGCTGCAGGCGCCCGGCACGACCGGCGCGCTGGGTGGCGGAGGCGCGGGAAATGCGCTGGGTGTCGAGGCGGGTCATGCCACTGGCCGGGTCGAAGCGCGGCACCCGCGCCAGGCCGGCATCGATGACCACACGCACGCCGTCGATGGTCAGGCTGGTCTCGGCGATATTGGTGGCCAGCACCACCTTGCGCTTGCCCTCAGGCGCCGGCTCGATGGCGGCACGCTGGGCGGACAGATCCAGCTCGCCATGCAGCGGACAGAGCAGGATGTCGTCGTGCCCGCTCAGCACCTCGCCCAGTTGCTCGGCCACGCGGCGAATCTCGGCCTGCCCCGGCAGGAACACCAGCAGGCTGCCCGGCTCGTCGGCCAGGGCCTGCGATACCGTCTGCACAACCCGCGGTTCGATCCACTCACCGGGCGCCAGCGGCGCGCTCCAGCGGATATCCACCGGGAACATGCTCCCTTCGCTGCGCAGCACCGGCGCCTCGCCAAGCAGTGCCGACAGACGCTCGCCTTCGAGAGTGGCGGACATCAGCAGCACCTTGAGCGGTGCCTCGCCGCTGTCTTCGCCGCGGAACATGGCGCGGCCGTTGAGCGTCAGCGCCAGGGCCAGATCGGCATCCAGACTTCTTTCATGGAATTCATCAAAGATCACCAGGCCGACGCCATCCAGCGCCGGATCGTCCTGCAGGCGGCGGGCCAGGATGCCTTCGGTGACCACCTCGATGCGCGTGTTCGGCCCCACCTTGCTGTCCAGGCGAATGCGATAACCAACCGTCTCGCCGACCCGCTCGCCCAGCTCGCTGGCCAGGCGTTCGGCCGCGGCACGCGCTGCCAGGCGACGCGGCTCGAGCATGAGGATGGTTTGCCCGGCCAGCCAGGGCGCATCGAGCAGCGCCAGTGGTACGCGGGTGGTCTTGCCAGCGCCGGGCGGCGCCTCCAGCACCACTTCGTGGCGGGCGCTCAGCGCATCACGCAAATCAGGCAGCAGCGAATCGATCGGCAGGGTGTTCATCATTTCTCCACAGCAGGTCGGCGATTATAACGGCGAACCGCCTGCCAACTTGCTGGTCTGAAACAGCGCGCTGCAGTTTTGCAATCATCGCCTTGCTATAGTTGCGCCACTTTTTTCTGGAGGTGCTCATGCGCACGAAATCCCGCTTCATCGCCGGCGTTGTCGCCGCTACCCTGCTCGCCCAACTGACTGCTTGCGGCTCGATCTTCTACCCGGACCGCCGCGGCCAGATCGAAGGCCGGATCGACCCGGTGATCGCCGGAGCCAATGCCATCGGCATCCTGTTCTACGTGATTCCTGGCCTGATCGCCTTCGCCGTGGACTTCGCCACCGGCGCCATCTACCTGCCCGAAGGCCAGACCGCCCAGGTCGACCCGCAGCAGCTCAAGCAACTGATCGGCGAAGACGGCAAGGTCGACCAGTACGCGCTCAAGACCCTGATCGAAACCAGCACCGGCCACCAGTTGCCGCTGGACGATCCGCGCCTGATCCAGCACAGCGGCAGCGCCGAACAACTGGCAGCCTACGGCCTGCGTCCGGCCGCCTGAATCCATGCATGACCCACAGCACGCCAGGCTGATGCGCCTGGCCACCCGGGCAGCGCTGACGGTGGCGCTGACCCTGGTACTGGCCAAGGCGGTTGCCTGGTGGCTGAGCGGTTCGGTCAGCCTGCTGGCCGGCCTCACCGATTCGCTGCTCGATAGCGCCGCCTCGCTGATCAACCTGGTTGCCGTGCACTTCGCCCTGCGCCCTGCCGACGAGGATCACCGCTACGGCCACGGCAAGGCCGAGGCGCTGGCCGGGCTGGGCCAAGCGCTGTTCATCGGTGTCAGTGCCGTGCTCATTGGCCTGCAGGGCGTCGAGCGCCTGCAAGTGCCACAGCCGCTGGAAGCCGAAGGTATCGGCATCGCCGTCATGCTGCTGTCGCTGGCCTTGACCGTCGCCCTGCTGAGCTTTCAACGCAAGGTGGTGCGCGAGACTGGCTCCACCGCGATTCACGCCGACTCGCTGCACTACCGCTCCGACATCCTGCTCAACAGCAGCATCCTCCTCGCCCTGCTACTGACCCGTTTCGGCTGGCAGCAGATGGATGCGATCTTCGCCATCGGCATCGCCTTCTACATCTTCTGGAGCGCCATCAGCATCGTGCGCGGCGCTGTGGCCGTACTGATGGACGAGGAACTGCCCAGCGAGACCACTCAGCATATGTACCAGCTGGCCACCTCGGTGCCGGGCGTGCTCGGCGCGCACGATCTGCGTACACGCATTTCCGGTACGCGCTGGTTCGTCCAGTTGCACCTGGAGCTGCCGGGTGAGATGAGCCTGTCGCAGGCCCATGCTCACTGCGTGGCTGTGGAGAAGGCGATTCATGAGCACTATCCACGTGCCGAAGTGCTGGTGCATGCCGATCCGCCGGAAGTGGTCCAACGCTGACCACAACGCCCCGCCTCTCGAAAATCGCCCAAGCCCACGAGCCTCCTGCAGAAATCCCAGGCAATAAAAAAGGGGCCTCGCGGCCCCCTCGGGAAATCTGTCCGGTGCTGGCGATGCTGTCGCCGCTTTCGTCGCCCGCCTGGTTGGGCAGTGCGGACCCGGGTGCCGGTGCGATCCGGTAGGACCGTCGGCGCCGGCTCACCTGGTTGGGCGAGGCCGGTAGGACTTGTCGTCCGGGCCGTGAAACTGAGAGAAAGCTTACGCCTGTCGCGCCGAAATAAGATTGCTAAGATTGCTTACAAAGTTACCAATTGCGCAATTAACAACTAAAGGAGCACTATCTAGCGCAATCCAATAATGAGCCAGTTAAAAAATGGACAAACTCGACCGTTACGACCTGAACATTCTCGCCGAATTGCAGCGCAACGCTGCCCTGTCCAACCAGGAACTGGCCGAACGTATCGGCCTGTCGCCCTCGCCCTGCTCGCGCCGCGTCAAACAGCTGGAGGACGATGGCTACATCACCGGCCAGGTCGCCCTGCTCGACCGCAAGAAGCTTGGCCTGAGCCTGACCGCCTACGTGCTGATCGGCATGGACCGGCACACCCCCGAGCGCTTCGAGCACTTTCAGGACGAAATCCGCAAATGCCCCGAGGTGCTGGAGTGCTGCCTGGTGACCGGGATGGACGCCGACTACCAGCTCAAGGTAGTGGTGCCGGACATGGACCATTACCAGAAGCTGCTGCTCGGCACCCTGACTCGCATCGATGGTGTTTCCAGCGTGCGCTCGAGCTTCGTACTGCAGCAGATTCTCTCCAGCACGCAGTTGCCGCTACAGCACCTGCGCGACTGAAAGTCGCAGGGTGAAGCGGATCATGCCGCGCGCCAGGTCAGGGCGCGTATAATTCCGGCCCTGCGTTTTCCGTCCGAATCATGAGGCACCATGGAAACCGAACAATTTGAAGCCCTGATGATGTACGTCCTGGTGGGCGGCCTGATGCTGTTCATGTTCTTCATCATCTGGGACCTCGCGAAGAAGTCCAAGGCCGGCCGCCTCGGCACCGCCATCCTGTTCCTCGGCCTGGGCCTGTGCCTGTTCGCCTTCCTCGCCAAGCCGATCATCACCTACATCATCGAGACCGCGCGCGGCATTCACGGCTGACCCAGCCTGCCAGCGCAGTATCTCCGATCGATACCAGGCCGCCTGCGCGGCCTACCGCCCACTCAAGGAGTGACACATGAGCGCCGCCAATCTGGTGATGCAGAGCTATGGACGCTGCTGCGCCAGCCCGGATTTCTTCGACAGTTTCTACCGCCACTTCCTCGCCAGCTCACCGCTGATTCGCGAGAAGTTCGTCGACACCGACATGAGCGCGCAAAAGCAGCTGCTACGCCAGGGCATTCTCAACCTGGTGATGCACGCCCGCGGCATGCCTGACACCAAGCTGCGCGCCCTCGGCGAATCGCACTCGCGCCAGCATCTGGACATTCGCCCGGAACTCTACGACCTGTGGCTCGACGCGCTGCTGGCGACCATCGGCGAACACGACAAGGAGTGCGACGCAGAAGTGCGCCAGGCCTGGCGTGAAGTGCTGAACAAAGGTATCGCCGTGATCAAGGCCGGTTATTGATTCAGGTCAGGGTCGCCGGCCCGGCCTCTGCGACAAAACGTCCGCTGCGTGGTGCACCTTACTGATCATCGCAGCCGCCGCCGTTCTCCCCCTATACCCGCCCCAATCGGCGTGACCCTGGTGCGCGCGGCGCACCCTACAGGGACACCGCCGGCCGTAGGGTGCGCCGTGCGCACCAACTTCGCCGGCAATGACGCGCCCTATGGCAATAACGCTGGCACCTCACGCCATTGCCCAGGCTGTAGCCCGTCCAGACGCCAGGGGCCGATGGCCACGCGCACCAGGCGCAGGGTCGGCAAGCCGACGGCGGCGGTCATGCGCCGCACCTGACGATTGCGCCCCTCGCGAATCACCAGCTCCAGCCACGCCGTCGGCACGCTCTTGCGAAAGCGTACCGGCGGGTTGCGCTCCCATAGCTCGGGCTCGTCCAGACACCGCGCCTCGGCCGGCAGGGTCGGGCCGTCATTCAGCGTCACGCCATCGCGCAGCTGCTGCAGTTGCGCCTCGCTCGGCTCCCCTTCCACCTGCACCCAATAGGTCTTCGGCAGCTTGTGCTTGGGGTCGGCGATACGCGCCTGCAGACGACCATCGTTGGTCAATAACAGCAGGCCTTCGCTGTCGCGATCCAGACGCCCGGCCGGATAGACGCCAGGTACGTCGACGAACTCCTTGAGCGTCACACGGCCCAGCTCATCGTTGAACTGGGTGAGCACGTCGAACGGTTTGTTCAATACCAGCAGGCGCGGCTGCTCAGGCGGCGCCTTGGCCACGCGGCGCGGGGCTGCAGGGCGGCGATTGGCGGGAGGACGAGGGCGTGACATGCAACTGGCTTCGGTGGCACTGGGGCGCGCAGTGTAACCCACGATAAGCGGCGCTGATGGTGCTTCCACGTCCTGCCAGAGCGACTAAGCTGCGGATTCACCCCCTGCGATCAGGAGCCAGCGATGAGCAACAACGCCGAACTCGCCACCTTCACCGGCTGGGCCGCCACGACGCCCAAGGCACCATTGGAGCGCCTGAGCTACGACCCCGGCCCGCTCGGCGCCGAAGAAGTGGAAGTGGCGGTGGAGTATTGCGGCATCTGCCATTCCGACCAGTCGATGATCGACAACGAATGGGGCAATGCCCGCTACCCCTTCATCCCCGGTCATGAAGTGGTCGGCACCATCGTCCGCCTAGGCGAGCAGGCGCGTGGCCTCGCGCTGGGCCAAAGAGTTGGCATCGGCTGGTACAAGGGCAGTTGCATGCATTGCGGCTCGTGCATGGAAGGCTCGCACCAGCTGTGCCGCTCGGTGAAGCCGACCATCGTTGGCAGCCACGGTGGTTTCGCCGACCGTCTGCGTTCGCACTGGGCCTGGGCCGTGCCGCTGCCCGAGGGCCTCGACCCGGCGCTGGTCGGCCCGCTGTTCTGCGCCGGTTCGACGGTGTTCAGCCCGCTGCTGGAATTCGACATCAAGCCGACGGATCGCGTCGGCGTGGTCGGCATCGGCGGCCTCGGCCACTTGGCGCTGCGTTTCCTCAACGCCTGGGGCTGCGAGGTGACCGCCTTCACCTCGTCGCTGAACAAGCAGGACGAAGCCAAACGCCTGGGCGCGCACAAGGTGGTGGCCTCCACCGACAGCGCGGCGATGAAGGCGATTGCCGGCTGCCTGGATTTCCTCCTGGTCACTGCCAGCGCCGATCTGGACTGGCAGGCGCTGATCGCTACCCTGCGCGGCAAGGGCCGCCTGCACTTCGTCGGCATCGTGCCCAGCGCCATCCCGGTGCACGTGTTCAACCTGATCCCGCAGCAGAAGAGCCTGTCCGGCTCGCCAGTGGGCTCGCCGTCGAGCATGGCGACCATGCTCGAATTCTGCGCCCGTCACCAGATCCTGCCGCAGGTCGAGCACTTCCCTATGAGCCAGGTGAACGCGGCCATCGACCATCTGCGCAGCGGCAAGGCGCGCTACCGCGTGGTGCTCGACGCCAGCAAATGACAGCGCGGGCGCCGAGCTGGCATGCTCTGCGCCCCGCTTCATTCAAGATGCCTGCCGCCATGTCGCTGATGCTCGACACCCCCACCGATACCGACCTGATTACCCTGGTGGAAATCTGGGAGGCCGCCGTACGCGCCACCCACCACTTCCTGCCGGAGAGCGACCTGCAGGTGATCAAGCCCTTGCTGCACGAGCAGTATTTCCCGGCCGTGCAATTGGCCTGCGCACGCGATGAATCGGGGCGAATACTGGGCTTTCTCGGCACCAGCGAAGGCATGGTGGAAATGCTCTTCGTCGACCCGGCCTGCCACGGCCAGGGCGTGGGCAAGCGACTGATGCGCCACGCCATCGACGCGCTGGGCGCCACCCGGGTCGACGTCAACGAGCAGAATCCGCAGGCCGTGGGCTTCTATCAGCACCTGGGCTTCGTGGTGACCGATCGCTCGCGCCTGGATGGCGGCGGGCGGCCCTTCCCGATCCTGCATATGCAACTCGCAGCATCGTAGCGTGGGCCAGCCGTAGGGCGGTCCGGGACGCCGGCCGCTAGTAGCGAAGCGAACAGCCCGCCGGCCCCCACCTACCCCATCGCCCAAGCCGCCACGATCCCCTCCAACGCCCGCTTGAGTTCGACCCGGCTGGCTGCCGCCGCAAGGCTGATACGCACCGCGCGCCCCGGATTGGCCTCGACCGCGAACACCTCGGCCGGCACCACCTCGACGCCGTTCTGCCGGCAGGCCTCAGCCAAACCAACCGGCGGCGTACCATCGAGCCAAAGATGCGGCGACATCGCCCTGCCCTGCGGCATGCGCGGCCCGAGCACGCGCGCAGCCAGGCGCCAGCGCTGCTGCAGCTCGTCGATCTGCCAGGCCAGTCGCTGTTCGGCAATGCCGCTTTCGATCCACTCACAGCCCAGCGCCAGACTCAGCGGCGTAACCGCCCAGCGTGTGGCCTGGGCCTCGGGGTCGATGCGTTCAAGGAGTTCCGGCGCCCCCGCGATAAAGCCCAGACGCAAACCGGGCGCGACGCTCTTGGACAGGCTGCTGATCAGCAGGCAGCGCTCGGCAAGCTGCACCGCCAGCGGCGCCTCGCTACCGAGCACGCCGTAGACATCATCCTCGATGATCCACAGCCCGCGCCGCCGCGCCACCTCGGCAATGGCCACGCGCCGTTCGGCGTCCAGGCTGGCCCCGGTGGGGTTCTGCAAACAGGGCGTAAGCACCGCCACACGGGCGCCAGTGGCACGCGCCTGGCGGTCGAGGTCATCGGGCAGGATGCCGTGCTCGTCCATCGCCACGCCATGCAGCGGCAGACGCAACTGGCGCGCGGCGGCCTTGATTCCCGGCGCGGTGTAGCGCTCCACCAGAATCGGCTCGCCGGCCTCGCACAGCGCCAGCAACGCCGCTGACACACCCTGCTGGGCACCGGCGCAAAGCAGCAGGCCGCCCGGCGCCAGCTCCAGGCCACGCCGGCGCAGCCAGGTGACGCCAGCCAGATGCGCGCGCTCGACCAGTGCTGCCGACGGGTAGGCCTGCAACGCATCCAGCTCGCCACGTGCAGCCAACGCGGCAAGGCTGGCGGAAAGATCGTGATTGTCCGGGTCATGCACTGGCACGTTGGTCGACAGGTCGATCAGCTCGCCCTGCGCGGCCGGCTGCTTGAGCCGGAACAGGCTCGCCTCGCGGCTGCCAGCCAGCACGTAGGTGCCGCGCCCGACCTCGCCAGAAACCAGATGCCGACGCGCCGCCTCACGGTAAGCGAGCATAACCGTGCTCGGGTTGATACCCAGCGTCCAGGCCAGGCGCCGCTGCGGCGGCAGGCGCTCACCGGGATTGAGTTCACCACGACCGATGGCCGAGGCAATGGCTTCGACCAATGCCAGGTATGTCGGTAGGGAGCTGTCTTGAAGGTCAGGAAGCCACATTGCTTGCCATGCAATATAAAGATTTACCCATACAATGCGCCGCACTAGCATCCGGGTCAACACCACTCGGAGTGCCTGTCATGTTCGACCTCGCCCAACTGCGCCAGAGCGCTGAACTGGTTCACCGCCACATGGCGCCCACGCCACAACTGGCCTGGCCGTTACTTGCCCAGCGCCTGAGCTGCGAGGTCTGGGTCAAGCACGAGAATCACGCCCCGACTGCGGCCTTCAAGGTGCGTGGCGGCTTGGTCTACATCGACGCCCTGCTGCGCCGCGAGCCGCAGGTGCGTGGACTGGTCACCGCCACTCGTGGTAACCACGGCCAGAGCCTGGCACTGGCCGCGCGCCAGGCCGGCCTGGCGATCCGCATCCTGGTGCCACACGGCAACGCCCGCGAGAAAAACGCGGCGATGCGCGCACTCGGCGCAGAGGTGATCGAACATGGCCGCGACTTCGACGAAGCCCGCGCCGAAGCCGCGCGTATCGCCGAACGCGACGACCTGCACTGGGTGCCGTCACTGCATGAGGATCTGGTGCGCGGCGTGGCTACCTATGCCCTGGAACTGCTGGAGGCGGTACCGAATCTGCGCCGGGTCTATGTGCCCATCGGCCTCGGCTCGGGTATCTGCGGGATGATCCGCACCCGCGACCTGCTTGGTCTCGACACCGAAATCGTCGGCGTCGTCGCCAGCGGCGCCGATGCTTATGCACGGAGCTTCGAACAAGGCCGGCTGGTGCAGACCGAACGTGCAGACACCCTGGCCGATGGCATGGCCTGCCGCCAGCCGCAGGAATTGGCGCTGGACATGATCCGCGCCGGCGCAGCACGCATCGTACGGGTCGACGACGAGGAGATCCGCGCTGCCATCCGCACCTATCACGAGGACACCCACAACCTCGCCGAAGGCGCCGGTGCAGCGGCGCTGGCCGCGCTAATGCAGGAGCGCGAAAGCAACGCCGGCCAGCGCGTGGCCGTGGTGCTCAGCGGCGCCAATATCGACCGCGCTGCGCTGGCCGAACTGCTGCGTGACGAGGCGCCGGTCGCGGCCTGACTCAGGCCAGCGGCAGAGGCTCGGCAAGCAAACGTCCGGGCGTCTGCCGTAACCAGCGAGAAACGCCCCACTCCGCAGCGATCAGTGCCAGCAGCAGACCAATCTGAATCAGCAAGGCGATATAGAGCGGCTTGAACACATGACTGATCTGCCGCTTGAGCAGACCGAGCAGGAACTCGGCCTGGAACAGTTGTTCGATACGCGCATCCAGTACCTGATTCAGTACCTTCTCGTTGAGGCCGCTGTAACGAGCGGTTTTCTCTACCGCCATTTCGCCAATCGCCTTGCCCAGCAGACTGGCACGCAGTCGGTCGAGCAGATCGAAGGCGATGCGCTCGGTGGTCGAGGCCTCGGCACGCTCGGCGGCCTCCAGCAGCCGCTCGCTGCGCAGGTAATCCAGCGCCAACTGATTGAGCAGGGTCTGCACGCTGACATCCTGCACCGCCAATAACCCTTGCGCTTCCTGCGCCTCGACATAGGCCTGGAAATCACTCCAGATGTCGTCGGCCAGCTCCTGCACCAATGGCGCGTAGTTATCGAGATGGCGATTGATCTGCTGCTGGCTGCCATACAACAGCCCACCCTGGAAACCGAGGAAACCTCCGGCCAGCGGCAACAGCAGAAAGTAGAGTTTGAGCAGCCAGTGGTGCCAGCGATTGTTACGCGCCAACCAGCCCAGCCGGTGCAGCTTGACGGCCAGCAGCAGACCAGCCACAACGCCCAGCGTAAGGGCCAGGCCGGTGTAGAGGAAAAGACTGAAAAAGCTGAAGGGTTCCCACAACGCTGTGAGCAGCAGACGTGCCTGTTCCATGCGTATCGCCTCGTTCGTCCATGACGGGGGCGAGTCTAAACCAGCGCGCGGATCAGTACCGCCGGGGCGTGGCCAGACTGTGCGTCAGGCCACGCCCTGATGCCAGTTAGTTAAGCCGTTGCCCTCGATCTTTGTAGGAGCCGGCTTGCCGGCGATCCGCCATAAAAAGCATCGCCAGCAAGCTGGCTCCTACAAAAACGCCCCCTAGTGCAAGTAAGAGAGGGGCGGTAAAGAACTTATCTGATCAGCATCAGGCCACGCCCTGCTTATCAGCGGAACGGCGGCTCGTCGAAGCTGCGCAACTTGCGCGAGTGCAGCGAGTTGAGCTGGCTGCGCATCAGCTCCAGCGCGGCGATACCGATATGCAGGTGCTGGGTCACCGCGCGCTCGTAGAAGGCGCCGGCTGCGCCGGGCAGCTTGATCTCGCTGTGCAGGGGTTTGTCCGACACACACAGCAGCGTGCCGTAGGGCACCCGCAGGCGATAGCCTTGCGCTGCGATGGTGCCGCTTTCCATGTCCACTGCAACAGCTCGCGACAGGTTGATCAACGGCCGCTCCTGGGCCCAGCGCAGCTCCCAGTTGCGGTCGTCGTAGGTCAACACGGTGCCGGTGCGCAGGCGCTTCTTCAACTCGTCGCCCTCTTCGCCGGTAACCAGTTTGGCGGCTTCCTGCAGCGCCTGCTGCACCTCGGCCAGCGCCGGCAGCGGGATATGCGGCGGCAGCACGCGGTCGAGAATGCCGTCGCGGCGCATATAGGCGTGGGCCAGCACGTAGTCACCGATGGTCTGCGACTGACGCAGGCCGCCGCAGTGGCCGATCATCAGCCAGCAGTGCGGACGCAGCACGGCCAGGTGGTCGGTGATGTTCTTGGCGTTGGATGGGCCAACGCCGATATTGACCAGGGTGATACCATGGCCGTCCTCGGCCTGCAGGTGGTAGGCCGGCATCTGGTAGCGGTGCCAGACCACGTTCTCGATGATCGCCTGCATCTCGCCTTCGGCCATGCCGCGCTCGATCACCACGTTGCCCGGCAGCACCATGCGGGTGAAACGCGAGTCGCCCACCAGCATGTCCAGGCCGTGGCGGATGAACTGGTCGACGTAACGGTGGTAGTTGGTCAGCAGGATCCACGGCTGCACGTGGCGCCAGTCGCTGCCGGTGTAGTGCTGGATGCGCTTGAGCGAGAAATCGGTGCGCGCCGCGTCGAACAGTGCCAGCGGCAGCGGGTCGATGTTCTCCCAGTCGTACAGACCATCGGCGGTGCCGTCGGTAGCAGCAGACAGGTCGGTGCTGGGGAATACCCGCGCCAGCTCGGCGGCGGTCACGCCACTGCCGGCCAGCTCATCGCCGCCCTCGACCACGTAGGGATAGGGAATGTTCTGCTGGCTGCGGCCGACCTCGACGCGCAGGGTGAAGTCGTTCATCAGCGGGCGCAGCTGCTCCAGCAGGTATTTGCGGAAGGCCGCTGGCTGGGTCACGGTGATGGCATAGGTGCCTGGCACCTGTACCTTGGCGTAGGCGCGCACGGTGGTCGGCACCTCGCCCTGGCACAGGTAGGTCAGGCGCAGCTCGGGGTAACGGAACAGGCAGTGCTCGCTGGCATCCGGGCGGATGCGCTCCTTGAGGTAGCGTTTGAGCGCCTGGCTCAACGCACCGGTGGCTTCCTGATGCAGGGCGGCGAGGCGGTCGACGGCCTCTTCGGGGGTGTAGGCAATGATGAAATCATCTGAGCAGGCTTTCACAGTGCATCTTCCTGACTGAACGTACGCGCCTATCTTGCCTGCATACGTTGACGAAAACATAGCGCGATCCCCCGCCTATCGCTGCCAACGGCTAGGCTTGGATCAATTCGTCAGAGGTCACCATCATGCCTCGTGCAATCGTTCTGCTGCTGGCCATGGCCTCATGCTCAAGCGCTCAAGCCGGTGAACTCGATGGCCACTACCGAACCACGCTCGACGGCCAGCCGAGCGAGCTGATCCTGCGCCAGAACGACGCCGTGGTGGAAGGCGAGTACGTCGAGAGCCAGCACCTGCGCCTGGTCGTCAAAGGTCGCTACGACGGCAAGCTGCTGCGCGCCGAGATCAGCGACCCGCAATCGGGCCTGCTACTGGCGAACATGAACGCGACCTACGCCAACGCGATGCTCAACGCCAGTATCGCTGCGCGTAACCCAAGAAACGGGGAAGTATTGGAACGCCAGGCGCTATTTCAGCGCGAGGCGGCGATTGCGACGCCACCTACGTCAGGCACGCTGGACCCGACACTGGTCGGCACCTGGGTACACGAGAAGATCATCAACAGCGGCGCTGCCAGCCTCGCCTCGTTCAACACCCTGATGACCCTGCAGTTGAATGCCGACGGCAGCGTCACCCAGTGGAGCCGCGCGGTCGGCGGCGGAGGCGACTGGAGCTACGACAGCCCAGGCGAGGTGCAGTACAGCGGCCACTGGCGCAGCCAGGGCGGCATGCTGATGGTGCGCCTGGCTGGCGCCGCCGACTATCAACCCGCCGCCTACTACCGCTTCAGCGACCAGTACCTGGTCACCGAGAGCAATACCGGCAAGATGATCTGGCAACGCCGCCGCTGAGCGACCGGTTCAGGCCGGCTGATGCAGGCGCACGTTGAACAGCGGCCCCTGGCTGAAACGCGACAGCGCCTTGGCAGCGGCCAGCACGCCCAGGTCGATCAGCGGCTCGACCAGGATCACGCTCATGTAGGCCAGGCCGAAGCTGCCCACTGCTGCCAGGTTTTCGCTGGAGAAGCCGTGACCATAGAAGGCCCAGAACCCGACCCATGCGACGATGCCGCCCTGATAAGCGGTCGAAAGCGCCAGCGCCTGCTTGTAGGAAAGATCGACGTACGCGGTCCCCGGCGCGACGATGCGCTTGGCCAGCAGGCTGATACCCCACAGCGGGATCAACAGCGTGGTGACGTTCATGCCGTACTGCGGCAGGTCGAACTGGGCGAACAGCAGCCCCTGCAACAACAGCCCCGCGGCCAGGCCAATGGCAGCAGCACCGGCGCCGAACAGCAGGAGCAGGGTCGAGCCGAGGATCAGATGCACCTCGGAAACGCCCACCGCATGATGCGGGAACACTTCGAAGAAGCAGAATACCAGGGCGGTGGTCAGCAGGCTGCGTAGCGCCAGGGCGGCGACACCGCCGTTGTTGCGTACGCTGTCCAGGGCGAGTTTGGCGGTCAGGCCGAAAGCGGTGACGACCGTTGCGTAGCTGAGCAGGATCTTGGCGCCTTCGACGACACCGGGTTCGATATGCATGCGAGTTCCTTTGCCGCGCCCACCGCGCGACGATTCGGATAAGGGGGGTGGGCGAAACGCCCGTTGTCGATGGCAGGTCTCCTGGCTCACGGCTTGGCACTTCGCCCGCCTTCCCGACCGAAGTCAGTGGCATGAGGGCATCGTTCGCCGCTTACAGTTGCGGGGGCAGCCAGGGCATTGGCGAGATTCGCCGCACCCTGTTCCCTTTTCATCCGCGTCACAGACGTGCACGCAGAACCATCGGCGGCAAGATTACTCGCCTGCCCGGCTAAAAAACAGCGTGCCGGGCGGCCCTCGCTCAGACCAGGTGCGGCGTGCTACGCGCCAGCAGCGCCTCGACGTCGACGCCGCGCGGCAGGGTGCCGTAGACGCGGCCGCGGCCTTCCAGGCGACTGGCGATAAAGGCGTCGGACACCGTGGCGTTGCCGGCCTCCAGCAGCAGCTTGGCCTGCAGTGCCACGGCCATGTCTTCGGTGAGCTGGCGGGCGCGGTACTGGATATCGGCTGTATCAGCGAAATCTGCCTTCAGGCGCTGGATATGCGCCTTCAGGCGGGCATCGCCGTGGCCATCGCCCAGCTCGGCGAACAGCGCATCGAGTACGCCGGGCTCCTTGGACAGCGCGCGCAGCACGTCCAGACATTGCACGTTGCCCGAGCCTTCCCAGATCGAGTTGACCGGTGCTTCGCGGTACAGGCGCGGCATGATGGTTTCCTCGACATAGCCCGCACCGCCCATGCATTCGCTGGCCTCGTAGATCATTTCCGGCGCGCGCTTGCAGATCCAGTACTTGCCCACGGCAGTGACCAGACGAGCGAACTTGTCTTCCTGCGCGTCATGCGCGTGATCCAGCGCGCGGCCCATGCGCATGCACAGGGCCAGCGCGGCTTCGCTCTCCAGCGCCAGGTCGGCCAGCACGTTCTGCATCAGCGGCTGGTCGGCGAGCAGCTTGCCACCCACCTGGCGATGCGCGCAGTGGTGCGCAGCCTGGGTCAGCGCCTGGCGCATCAGGCTGCTGGAACCGACCATGCAATCGAAGCGGGTCATGGCCACCATTTCGATGATGGTCGGCACGCCGCGCCCTTCCTCGCCGAGCATCCAGGCGAAAGCGCCACGGTACTCCACCTCGCTGGAGGCGTTGGCCCAGTTGCCCAGCTTGTTCTTCAGGCGCTGGATGTAGAACGCGTTGCGCGTGCCGTCCGGGCGGTGACGCGGCAGCAGGAAGCACGACAGGCCCTTGTCGGTGTAGGCCAGGGTGAGGAAGGCGTCGCACATCGGCGCCGAGCAGAACCACTTGTGGCCCACCAGCTCATAGCCCTGCCCCGGCCCGCCGAGGCCGATGGGATAAGCGCGGGTGGTGTTGGCACGCACGTCGGTGCCGCCCTGCTTCTCGGTCATGGCCATACCGATGGTCACGCCCGTCTTCTGCTCCATCGGCAGGTTGCGTGGGTCGTACTCGGTGGCGAGGATCTTCGGCAGCCACTGCTCGGCCACGTTGGGCTGCAGGCGGATGGCCGGCACGGCAGCGAAGGTCATGGTCAACGGGCAACCGCTGGCCGCTTCGGCCTGGCTGTGCATATAGGTCAGGCCGGCACGGGCGACATGGGCGCCGGCGCGCGGATCGGTCCAGGGCAGCGACGGCAGGCCATGCTCGACCGCCGTGCGCATCAGCTCGTGGTAGGCCGGGTGAAACTCGACCAGGTCGATGCGATTGCCGTAGCGATCATGACTCTTGAACACCGGTTTGTTCTCGTTGGCAAGAAAGCCGGCCTGCATCAGGGCGCCGCCGGCCAGCGCACCATAGGCGCTCAAACGCTCGTGGGCCCAGGCGCCATCGTAGCGGCGAATCCACTCCTGCAGCGGCAGGTCGAGGCGATAGAGATTGGCACCATCGAGGCTCGGTACCTGGTTGAACACCTCGTGGGTTTCGGCATGCAGGCTGGGTTTCATCGCATGGGCTCCTTGGCGCCGACGGCGCGCAGACAGAAGGTGGCAAGACTGGCGCTGACCTGAGCCAGCTCCAGGGTGGGTTGGCCTGCTTCACGAGCGGCGCGAGCAGGTGGCGACAGAGGGCCGACCAGCGCTTCGGCAATGGCGCCGACCAGGCAGGCCGCCATCAGGCCAATCTGCTCGACGCGAAACTCACCGGCGCCGGCACCCTCCTCCAGCAGATCGATGAACAGTTCGGCGTAGGCTTCGCGATAGAGCAGGCGCTGCTCGTCGACTTCCGGGTCGACCGGTTCGGCGATCAGTGCGAAGGCCAGGCGGCGGCTATGCCAGGCGCGGGCAGCGAACTGTTCCAGGCCGATGCGCAGGCGCTCACTGGCGCTGCCCGGCCCACGCAAGGCTGCGGCCAGAGCATCTACCTCACGCTGGCTGGCGCTGGCGAATACCTCGGCGGCCAGTTCACCCTTGCTGCGAAAGTGGCGGTACAGACTACCGGTGGCGATGCCAACATCGTCGGCCAACGCCTGCATGGTCAGGGCGGCGAAACCGCCCTCGGCTACTCGCAGCAAGGCGCAGTCGAGAATACGCGCGCGCAACGCTTGGTCGCGATCGAGTCGAGCTTCGGTGGTGCGATAAGCCATGGTCTGAATCCTGATTCACCTGCATGCAGTGAATCAGGATTCAGACCATGGCTAAAGGGACGATCCGGCCAAATCTGCCGCCGAATCGGGAAAGAGGTTGCTCGTGCAAAGCTGCACTTGTAGGAGCCAGCTTGCTGGCGATCATCGATCTGACAGTCGCCAAGCATCACCGGCAAGCCGGCTCCTACAGGGCCCAGCGGCTTCATCACGCCCTGCGAAAGAGTCAGACCGGCGCGGCGCCACCGGAAACCGTTGCCGGGCGGCACAGCACCCAGTCATGCAGCAGCACGCGCAACTCGTCGAATTTCACCGGTTTCGCCAGGTAGTCGCTCATGCCCGCAGCCAGACAGCGCTCGCGGTCGCCGCTGTGGCTGTGCGCGGTGATCGCCAGCACCGGCAGCTCGGCGCAGCCCGGCAGGGCGCGCAGTGCGCGGCAGGTGGCGAAGCCGTCCATCACCGGCATCTGGCAGTCGAGCAGCACCGCATCCACCGTCTCGCCGCGCAGCAACTCCAGCGCCTCGGCACCATTGTCGGCAGTGCGCACGCGGTAGCCGAGCTTGAGCAACATGCCGCGGGTTACCAGCTGGTTGATCGCATTGTCCTCGACGATCAGTACCGTGCATTGCTGCGCCTGGCGCTGCAGCGCGCCACCCTGCGGCCGTGCCGGGCGAACATCGCTGACCTGAGGTTGCAGCGGCAGAGTCAGCGGCACATCGAGGCGAAACCGACTGCCCTGCCCCGGCTGCGACTCGTGACTGAGCACGCCACCAAGCAGGTCGACCAGTTGCCTGCAGATCGCCAGGCCGATGCCCAGGCCGCCGTACTTGCGCGTCATCGAGCCATCGAGTTGATGGAAGCGCTGGTAAAGGTCGCCGTCGCCGGGCGCGAATCCGATCCCCGTATCGCTGACCACCACACTCAACGGCAGGTTGCTGCCCACGCTACCGACGCGGCCGACCTGCAAGGTCACGCCGCCCTGGCTGGTGAACTTGATGGCGTTGTCCAGCAGATAGCCCAGCGCCTGTGCCAGCTTGGCCGCGTCGCCTTCCAGGGTGTCGGGCAGGTTGTCGTCCAGCTCCAGGGCGAACGTCAGCCCCTTGTCTTCGGCGCGCGCCGCATACTGGGCACGCAGACCATCGAACAGCCCGCGCAGGCTGAACGTCTCGCGCCGCGGATAGAGCTTGCCAGCCTGCAATTCGGTGAGCGCGAGGATGTCGTTGACCATGCGCATCATGTCGCGCGCGGACGCTGCGGCGGTCTTCTGGTACTGCTCCAGTTCGATGTCCATCTTCACCGTCTGCATCAGTTCCAGCGAGCCGATCACCCCGTTCATCGGCGTACGCAGCTCATGGGTCACGGTGGCGAGGAATTCATCCTTGAAACGGTTGCTGTCGGCCAGTTCCTGGTTCAGCGTTTCGAGCTTGCGTCCGGCCTCCTGGAGAATGCGCGTGCGCTCTTCCTTCATCGCGTTGATGCGGTCAGCCAGCGCCAGCGACAGCAGGCCCACTTCCAGCGCCGAGCCGATCTGGCTGGCATACATGGTGAGAAAGACGTTGGGCAGGTAGCCCAGCACCATCAGCGTGTTGACGATGCCGCCGATGAGAAAGGCGGTCCAGGCGAAGATGAAGTAACGCGCCACGCGCATACCGCGCAGCCAGGCAAGCACCCCAGCAGCGAAGATCACCACGGTGAACAGCAGGGCCAGGTAGGTGGCCAGACGCAATGCCGTGGCATAACTGACGCTCAGCGCCAGGATCATCACCACGGCGCCGCAGGCCATCAGCAGCAGCAACAGGCGATCGACCCAGGGACTGTGTTCGCCAGTGTGCAGGAAGCTGCGGGCGAACTGGCAGCCGAACAAGGCGGCCGAGCCAATCAGAAATGGCGTCGCGGCATTGGCCCACCAGGGGTTGTTGGGCCAGAAATACTCGATGCCGGCACCGTTGACCGAGACCTGATACAGGCCGAACGAGGCGATATAAAGGATGTAATAGAGGTAGCTGGTGTCGCGCACGCTGAGGAAGATGAACAGGTTGTACACCAGCATCACCAGCAGCACGCCGTAGATGATGCCAAGCACGTAGATACGCGCGGGCTGCTCTTCCAGATAGGCGTTGGGCGCCCACAGGGTCAGCGGCGCCTGGATCGAACCCTGGCTTTCCAGGCGCAAATAGATGCGCTTGTTCTGGTTCGGCTCGAGGTTCAGCTCGAACAGGTAATTGTGCTGGCGGATCTGGCGAGTGACGAAAGGCAACGAATCGCCAGTACGCTGAGCCAGGACGAAGCCGCCGGCCTCGTCAGGGAGGTAGAGTTCAAGGTGATCGAGCGGCGGATAAGCCAGCTCCAGCAGCCAGTTGCGGTCCCCCTGCGCCTGGCGCGGCAGATAGTGCAGGTCCAGCCGCAGCCAGAATACCGAGCGCGAATAGCCGGCGTTGAGCACGGGCTTGTCATGCAGACGGAAACTACCTTGCACGGCGGGCGAGGCGATGTCGTCAATGCTGGCATCGCCGCGCACGTCCTCGAACACGTACATGCTCTGCCCCAGAGGCAAAGTGCGCATATGTTCGTCGAAGGTAACGGCGCCCACGAGCGAGGAAAAAACGAGGCTCACGATGAGCAGGAGCAGCCGGTACATACGACTCCAAAACCCTGTCGGACAACGCCCAGGCCCCCATTAGCCCATCAGATGGCGCCGTCACGCACGGCAGACTTATATTCGAATCGCTCTACTCTAGGGACTGTTGGGACGCTTTTCCAGATTCAGACGGCAGTTTAAGCAGCGCTTCACCTATGGCCTCGGCCAGATACTGCAGGGAAAACACGCCGCCATAGGTCCAGGTCGAGGGTATCGCGGCGAAGCGCTGCTCACGCACGAAAGGCATCGCCTGCCACAGTGGCGAGGCGAACAACTGCGCCTCCTGGGCAAAGGGTTCGATATGCAGCACGACGCCCTCTTCGATGCGACCCAGCGCGGTGATCGGTACCTGAGTGATGCCCCAGGGGCTCGGCGCCAGGTCCATCGCAGGCTGAAGGCCGAGCAGCGCCAGCGCATGTTGCGGCATGGAGTTGGGGCCGTTGATGAAGGCGGCCGTCGGCGACGAGAGGCGTATCACCGTGACGGCCGGCAGACGCTGCCCGTAATGAGCCCGTAGCCGCTCGCGCCATTGCGCCAGCTCGGCGTCCATCGCCTGCAGGCGTTGCTTGGCCAGCACCTCGCGGCCGAGTGCACGCGCCAGGTCGAGAAACGCCTCGCGCTGCACCTGCAAATTATCGTGCTGCTGGCTGAAACCTTGGTATACCTGAACCGGCGCAATACGCTCTAGCAACGGGCGGATGTCTTCCAGCAAAGGAGGGATGACGATCAACTCAGGCTGCAACTCGGCCAGCAATTCGAGATTGGGCTCCAGGCGCGAACCGCTCGACGGCACACCTGCGGGCAGCGTCGGCCGCACCACCCAGGCGCGGTAGTCACCGGCATCGGCGACGGTCAACGGCGTCACATCGAGCATCAGCAAATGCTCGGTGGCCTCCCAGCTCAGCGCGGCCACCCGTGGCTCAGCGCTGGCCCAGGCAGGCGTCAGCCAAAGCAGTAGAAAGCCGAGTAAGCAACGCCTCACGCCAACCTCCCACGGATGAGCAGGTAGACAAAATAGCTGCCACACAACACCGAGGCGACAATGCCCACCGGAATCTGCAACGGGAAGATCAGGGTGCGGCCGACCCAATCGGCCAGCAGCATCAGCACCGCGCCCAGCGAGGCCGCCAGCAGCAGCTGCGGCAGCACCCGGCGCGCGCCGAGCATCACCGCGATATGCGGGGCCAAAAGCCCCAGAAACGCCACTGGCCCGAGCAGACTGGTAACCAGCGCACACAGCAACGCCACCAGCACCAGCAGCACCAGACGCAAGCGCGGCACGTTCAAGCCGCGGCTGGCGGCCACCCCATCGCCGATGCCAATCAGCGTCAGCGCACGCTGGAACAGCAATGCCAGAGCGCCGAACAGCAGCACGCCAACCGTCAGCCACAATGCCTGTGCCGGTGTGGCGCGGTAGGTGGAGCCGGCCAGCCAGCCGAGCAACGCGAACGAGTCACCGCTGCCCTTGGCCAGCACGAACTGCAAGGCGGCGTTGAGCAGCGCGCCAAGGGAAATCCCCAGCAGCGCCATCAGCGCTGGTGAGTAGTGATGACGCCGGCCCAGCAGCATCAACACCGCCAGCACCGCCAGGCTACCGACGAAGGCCGCCAGCGGCGCGACCGCGCCGAACACCGCGCCACCGAAGATGATCAGCGCCAGCATCACCGCCAGCGTGGCACCCGCGGATAGACCGAGAATATCCGGGCTGGCCAGCGGGTTACGCAGCAGGCGCTGCAGCAGCAGACCGGAAATCGCCAAACCGGCGCCGGCAGAAGCCGCGGTGAGCACGCGCGGCCAGCGCAGCGACCAGACCAGCGCCGACGGCCACTGCAGGTGCCAGCCATCGACACCACGCGCCAGCCCGAGCGCCACGGTCAGCGCCAGCACGGCGAGAAGCGCCACCCACAGCGCACTGCGCCAGCCGAAACGCTCGGCGCCGCGCGGCAACTGAAGGCCGCGCGGGTCCTCCGCAGCCAGATGTCGGCGCGCCAGCCACAACAACACTGGCGCACCGATCAACGCCGCCGCCGCGCCACTGGGCACCAGTTGACCGCTGACACGATTGGCCAACAGCGCCAGGGCGTCGGTACCGAGCAGCAGCAAGGCACCGAGCAACGCGCTGTAGCACAGCTCATCACGCGCCGTACGGGCGCCAAGCATCTTCGCCAAATTCGGCGTGAGCAGGCCGATGAAACCGATCAGGCCGACCGCCGTGATCGACACCGAACATAGCCACAGCGCCGCCAGGAACAGCACCAGCATCACCGGCCACAGCGCCAGGCCACGGCCCTGAGCAGCATCGCCGCCAAGCTGCAGCAAGCTCAACGGCCGCGGTGCGAGGATCAGCAGCGGCACTGCCAGCAACAGCTTGGGCCACAGCCACTGCACCCAGTGCCAGTCGATCTGCGCCAGATCACCCGCGCCCCAGACGAACAACCCCTGGGTGTACTGGTTGTTGATCAGCACGAGCCCGGCAGCCAGCGCGCCGAGCAACAGGTTCATGGCCATGCCGCCCAGCACCAGCGGCAGCCCGCCGATGCCACTGCGCCCGGCAATCAGCAGCACCAGACCGACCGCCAGCAGTGCGCCGAGCAGTGCCGCCCACTGCCCGTGATCGGCCGCGAAGGTCGGCACCAGCAACGTGGCCAGCACCAGCCCGAGCCAGGCCCCGGACGAGGCACCGATGGTCATGGGGGAAACCAGGCGGTTCTGCGTGATCTGCTGCAACAGACTGCCGGACAGTCCCAGCGCAGCGCCGGTCAGCAGCGCCATGCTCAGCCTGGGTAGAGCCGACAGTTGCAGCTGCAGAAACTCGAAGCTGTGTTCGGCAGAAGCCAGCATCGCCCACAGCTCGAACGGATCAAGATCGGCCGCCAGCCACAGGTGCAGGAGTGCCAGGGGCAGCAGCGCGAGCAGCGTCAGAAGGTGGCGTGAGGGCGCCGAAACTGCCGCCATGCTCAGGCCACCACGGCAATCTTGCGGGCGCTGCCGGGCTGTTCGATCAGTTCGATATCGATGTCGTAGAGCTGGCTGAGCAACGGCCCGCTGAGCAGCTCGTCCGGGCTGCCATCGAAAAAGATCCGCCCCTGCTTGAGCGCGATCACCCGGTCGGCATGCCGCGCGGTGAGGTTGATGTCGTGGAGGATGGCAACGATGCCGCGCCCGCTGTCGCGGTTGAGCTGACGCAGCAGGCCCATCAGCTCGTACTGATGGGCCAGGTCCAGCGCCGAGGTTGGCTCGTCGAGCAGCAGCAGCGGTGATTGCTGAGCCAGCAGCATGGCGATCCAGGCGCGCTGGCGCTCACCGCCGGAGAGACTGTCGGCCAGGTGCTCGGCGTAGTGGGCGACATCGGTCTGCGCCAGCGCCTCATCGACGGCCGCGTGATCCTCGGCGCGCCAGCGACCCAGCAGGCCGCGCCAGGGAAAGCGCCCCAGATGCACCAGTTCGCGCACGGTCAGGCCAGCGACATCGGGCAGGTGCTGTGGCAGGAAGGCCACGCGCTGGGCAAAGTCACGGGCAGAAAAACCGGCCAGGGTACGCCCGTCCAGCTGCAGCGAACCTCGGGTCGGCTGCAGCTGCCGCGCCAGCAGGTTCATCAGGGTCGACTTGCCCGAGCCGTTGTGGCCGAGGATCACGGTGAAGCGATCACCTTCGAGGTGCAGTTCGTCCAGCGCCAGCGTCACCCGCTCGCCGCGGCGTACTTCGATATCACGCAACATCAACATGCCAGGGCCAGCTCCTCGCGCAGGCGCAGCAGGCGCTCGTCACGCCGTAGCTTCGGGCAGGTGCTGCACAGCTCGCCATCGCAACGCCGAAAATGCTGACAGCAGGCCTTGCGCTCCAGGGTCAGGCAGTCGCGGCCATCGTCCAGCCGCACCTCCAGCAGGTCGCTGCCACCACGCAAGTCCAATGCCTCCAGCCAGCGTGCCGCCAGCGCGCGCAGTTGCTGGTTGTCCAGAGTCAGCTGGCGCTGCACCAGCAACAAGGCGGCCAGCACGTAATCGGCCGCCAGGCGCTGGGCCAGCTTGCCGTGGATGCTTTGTACCTGGCAGAACTCGGCGTGCTGGCGGCGCAGCAGTTGCTCGAGCTGGCTGGCAGCCAGGCCGATCAGCTGATCTTCCGTAGCCTGCTGCGGGCAGTGCTCGGGCAGACAGAAACCCGACACCACGCCGCCCTGCACCGCCTGCCCCAGGCTCGCCAGACAGGGCACGCGCTGCGCCAGGTGTACGCCGAGCAAGGTCAGGTAGATGGGTTGCCAGACCAGGTAGGTCCAGCTGCGCACCGTCCAGTAATGCGGCCCGGCCTCGGGATGAGCCTGCTGCCAGTACTGATAGAGCGCGGCGATACGCCGGTCGTTGCCCTCGCTCCCGCACACCAGCAGATCGGCACCGGGCACACCGATACGCCCCTGCAGCCCAGGCAGGCTGCGGGCAATCACGTCGAGCAGGTGGTGAATATCGTGCATCGCGGCGAATCCGGATGATGGAAGCAATGCGAAGAGCGAATTTAATCATTGATACGCATCTGCATCAAATTATCATTCGCCACTCAAGACTCAGGCCACCTTGGGCTTGCGCACCAGCATCGGGAACAACGCGGCGGTCAGCAGCAGCCCGGCAGCACCGACCCAGAACGGCATCGCCTGACCGTAGTGGCTGACCAGCAAGCCCGCGCCGTAGGCCGAGCCCATGTTGCCCAGGCACTGGAAGATATTGATCTTGCTGAAGTCCACCGCGTAGTGCTCCGGCGAGCTGAGCTCGAACAGCAAGGCATCGAGGCGCACGGTGACCTGATACAGCGCCCAGCCAAACAGCACGCGGCCGAGCAGGATCAGCCACTGATCGCCGAAGCCCTGGATGAAGGTGGCCGCCGCGCCCAGCAGCAGACCGGCGAGAATGCCGTCACGGGTGTTGCCCTGCTTGGTCGCGCGGCGCCCCCACCACAGCGCCAACACGGCTACGGCGCCAGGCAACGCATAGACGAAGCCGGCGGCCATCTCGCTGTTCCAGTGCGCCACCTGCTGCCAGTAGACGGCAAAGAACGGCCGGGTGACGTAACCGACGAAGTAGAACAGCAGCATCACCAGGCACAGGCGGTAGATCGCCGGCAGACTGCGCGCCTCGTTCTTCACCGGTGCCTCGTCGCTCGCCGGCTGCTCGCCCGGAGCCGGCAGGTAGCCACGCACCAGATGCATGCAGATGGCCATCTGGATGAAGTCGCCGGCAGCCATCACCAGAAACACATCGCCAATGTTCATGATCTGCAGAATAAGGCCACCCAGCGCAGCGCCGAGAATGGCACCGAAGTGCACCACCACCGACAGGGTGCCGATGGTCTGGGTGTGGTTGTCCTGCTGCTGCAGGCTCATCACGTAGGGGTACATCAGCAGGTAGCTGCCCTTGAACACCACCATCAGCAACGACACCACCCAGAACAGCGGCAGCGAGTCGATGAAATAGCAGGCGGCGGTCAGGCTGCCGGCCATCAGTTGCGCGCTGATCAGGATGCGCACCGGGTGCACGCGCTTGGCCAGACGCGCCCAGAGCGGAAACACCGCCATCACCACCAGGCTGACCACCGCCAGATAGAGACCGACATGCTGCTCCGGCGGATTGTCGAAACGCTCGGCGAAATACTGCGGATAAAAAGGAATGATCAGGTTATCGGTGATCACCGCCAGGGCGGTCATCATGATCAGGCAGGTACGCAGCGTCATCGGAGGCAGTCGGGCAAGGCGGCAGGGCCGCGCATGATGCCATTTCCAGACTGGCTAACGCCAATACGCACGAGAATCAGAAAGGCTAACGACCGGCATGGCGTGCAGCGAATTTAGGCCTGTTAGTGATAAGCTCGCGCACCATGAAAACGCCAAACTTCCGCCCCGTAGTGCTCTGCATGTCCGGTCACGACCCCAGTGGTGGTGCTGGTCTGCAGGCCGATATCGAAGCCCTGCTGGCCCAAGGCTGCCACGCCGCACCGACGGTGACCGCCCTGACCGTGCAGGATACCGTCAACGTTTCCGACTTCCGCGTGCTCGACCGCGACTGGGTGCTGGCCCAGGCCCGCGCGGTGATCGCCGACATGCCGGTGGCCGCCGTCAAACTGGGCATGCTCGGCTCGGTGGACATGGTCGACACCGTGCTCGAGGTGATGAGCCAGTTGCCTGGCGTGCCACTGGTCTGTGATCCGGTGCTGCGTGCCGGCGGTGGCGGCTTGCTGGGCAAGGACGACGTCGGTTATGCCATGCGCGAGCGGCTGTTCGCCGTGTCCACCATCGCCACGCCGAACCTGCCGGAAGCACGCATTCTCGCCGAATTGCCGGAAGGTACGGCCGACGAGTGCGCGGACAAGCTGCTGCCCTTCATCGAGCACCTGCTGATCACTGGCGGCCATGGCGATGAAGCCGAAGTGCACAACCGCCTGTACAGCCGCGATGGCGGCCGCCATACTTTTACCTGCGCGCGCCTGCCCGGCAGCTACCATGGCTCCGGCTGCACCCTGGCCAGCACCCTGGCCGGGCGCCTGGCCCTGGGTGAGGAGCTGCTCAGCGCAGTACGCAGCGCCCTCGATTACACCTGGCGCACCCTGCGTGATGCCGAGCAACCCGGCCACGGCCAGTACGTGCCACGCCGCCTGCCGCTGGATTACGGCCAATGAGCCTGCGCGGCCTCTACGCCATCACCGATACGCCGCTGCTGGCCGGCGGCAAGCTGCTGCCCTACGCCGAAGCCGCGCTGATTGGCGGTGCACGGCTGCTGCAGTACCGCGACAAGTCCGCCGATACCGTGCGCCGCTTCGATGAAGCCCAGGCACTGGCCGAACTGTGTCAACGCCATGGCGCCACGCTGATCATCAACGATGACCTGGAGCTGGCCGCGCGCCTGGGCGTCGGCCTGCACCTGGGCCAGACCGACGGTTCGCTGGCCGCAGCCCGCGCCCGCCTCGGCGCGGATGCCGTGATCGGCGGCACCTGCCATGCCCAGCTGGAGCTGGCCGAGCGCGCCGTCGCCGAAGGCGCCAGCTACATCGCCTTTGGTCGTTTCTTCAATTCCAACACCAAACCCGGCGCCCCGGCGGCGACCGTGGAGCTGCTGGATCAGGCCCGCACGCGTTTTGCCCAGCCCATCGTCGCCATCGGCGGCGTGACCCTGGAAACCGCCCCCGGCCTGATCGCCCGCGGCGCCAGCATGGTCGCCGTGATCCACGCTCTGTTCGCTGCGGACTCCGCCCTTGAGGTGCAAGACCGCGCCCGCGCCTTTGCCGCGCTGTTCGATTGATCCCTTTTCAGAGAGAACCTGCCATGTCCCGCTCCGAAATCCTCTTCGCCAACGCCCAGAAACACATCCCCGGCGGCGTCAACTCGCCGGTGCGCGCCTTCCGCAGCGTTGGCGGCACGCCGCTGTTCTTCAAGCATGCCGAAGGCGCCTACGTGGTGGACGAAGACGACAAGCGCTATGTCGACTACGTCGGTTCCTGGGGCCCTATGATCCTCGGCCACAGCCACCCGGACGTGCTCGACTCGGTGCGTCGTCAACTGCAGCACGGCCTGTCCTACGGCGCGCCGACCGCCCTGGAAACCGAGATGGCCGAGCTGGTGTGCTCGCTGGTACCGTCGATGGAGATGGTGCGCATGGTCAGCTCCGGCACCGAGGCGACCATGAGCGCCATCCGTCTGGCCCGTGGTTACACCGGCCGCGACAGCATCATCAAGTTCGAGGGCTGCTACCACGGCCACTCCGACAGCCTGCTGGTCAAGGCCGGCTCCGGCGCCCTGACCCAGGGCGTGCCGAACTCCGCCGGCGTGCCAGCGGCCTTCGCCAAACACACCCTGACCCTGCCGTTCAACGATATCGATGCCGTGGCCGAGTGCCTAGCGCAGGTCGGCAAAGAAGTGGCGTGCATCATCGTCGAACCGGTGGCCGGCAACATGAACTGCGTACCGCCGGCGCCGGGCTTCCTCGAAGGCCTGCGCGAGCAGTGCGACAAGCACGGTGTGGTGCTGATCTTCGACGAGGTGATGACCGGTTTCCGTGTCGCCCTCGGCGGCGCCCAGGCGCACTATGGCGTCACCCCGGATCTGACCACCTTCGGCAAGATCATCGGCGGCGGCATGCCGGTCGGCTGCTTCGGCGGCAAACGCGCGATCATGGAATGCATCGCCCCGCTCGGCCCGGTCTACCAGGCCGGCACCCTGTCGGGTAACCCGCTGGCCATGGCCGCCGGCCTGACCACGCTGAAGCTGATCAGCCGACCGGGCTTCCACACCGAGCTGACCGATTACACCACGCGCATGCTCGACGGCCTGCAGCAGCGCGCGGATGCAGCCGGCATCCCCTTCGTCACTACCCAGGCAGGCGCCATGTTCGGCCTGTACTTCAGCGGCGCCGACGACATCGTCACCTTCGCCGACGTAATGGCCAGTGACAGCGCGCGCTTCAACCGCTTCTTCCACCTGATGCTGGACGGCGGTGTGTACCTGGCGCCGAGCGCCTTCGAAGCCGGTTTCACCTCCATCGCCCATGGCGACATGGAGCTGGACATCACCTTCGCCGCCGCCGAGCGCGCCTTCGCCGAGCTGAAAAAAACCTGATGCAATACAGCACCGCCTTCAGTGATGCGTTGCTGGCGCTGGCCTGCGGCGTTTGTGTCTGGCTGATCGGCCGGGCGCGCGGGCGCTACGGCGAGGGCGATCAGCCAGCGCTGTTCTGCGCCCTGCTCGGCTTCCTGCTGCCGGCAGCAGCGGCCAGCGTCGGCGTGATCCGTTTCGGCTTCGATCCGAGCTGGCAGGCCGCACACCTGTGGCTCTCCCAGGCCAGCAACTTTCTCGGTCTGCCGCTGCTCGGCGCCGCGGCATTGGCCCTGGGTCGTGGTTGGGCCTGGAGCCGGCCGAACTGGGGACGTATCCTGCTGGGCCTGTGCGCCTTCTTCGAGCTGTTCCGGCAGATGGGCTACCTGGAGGACTACCGCCTGGTGCTGAACCTGGCCACGCTGGCGCTGATTCTCTATGCCGGCGCAGTCCAATGGCCGCGCCGGGCGCCAGCGATCAGCGCAGGCGTTGTGGTGGGATTGTTCCTGCTGGCCGGCCTGGCGGTAGGCACCGAAGGCGTGATCGGCCCGCTGCGCCGTATCGATCTGTTCCACGTTCTGCTCACTCCAGCGTATCCACTGCTGGCCTGGCTGCTGCTGAGCCTGCCGGGAAGTGCGAAACGACAGACCGGGTAAAGCCTTTGTAAGGAGCACGCGGTTTATTCCATAATGCGACGGTCGGCACGTTTTGCGCCGACCGGGCACGTCACCCGACCTGAACTGCCGAGGTCCCGTTATCCAGATGAACCGCACCGGCCGCACCCTGTCTCTGGGCTGCCTGTTGCTTTTCCTCCCGCTGTTTGCGCTCGCAGGCGGCAACTCTCTGCTGATCCCCGCCAGCGGCAGCTGCGCCCTGAACGCCGCTCCCGAAGAAATGCCCGATGCCCTGGCCAGCTGCCAGGAAATGGCCCGCGCCGGCAACATGCAGGCGGCCTATGAACTGGGCGAGTACTACTACGACGGCAAACGCACGCCACGTGATTTCAAACAAGCCCTGACCTGGTTCGAGCGCGCCTCGCTGCAGGGCCATGCCGAAGCCCAATTGCGCCTGGGCACCATGTTCTTCCGCGGCGAAGGCGTACCGGCCAACAACGTGCAGGCCTACATCGTGTTGAAGATGGCCTCGGTCAATGGCTCGGACGAAGCCATGGACAGCGCCGACCTGGTGTCGGCACAGATGCGCCGCGATGAACTGGAAATCGCCAGCCAGGTGCTGGGGCAGATCTTCCGCAGCTATCTGCTGGAGCTGCAGACCGCCGAAGGTCGCTCGCCTTTCGCGCCGTTGCCCTAAAGGTAGAGCCAGGCGTAGGGTGGGCTTCAGCCCACCAAGTAGCCTCTCGATACCGCCGGTGGGCTAAAGCCCACCCTACTTGCTACTTGCAGCTTGTCGCTTATTTGTCCGGCATCGGCATGGGGAATGGCATGACGTTGCCACCGCCCTTGGCTTCGCTGATCTTCGCCGTACCCAGACGCTCTACCTCGTCGATGCGGATGATCGCGTGCATCGGTACGAAGCTGCGCACCACACCCTCGAACTGCGCCTTGAGTTTCTCCTCGCTGGGGTCGACCACCAGCTGGCTGCGCTCGCCGAAGACGAACTCTTCAACCTCCAGAAAGCCCCACAGATCACTTTGAAAGATCTGCTTGGCATACATCTCGTATACCTGGCCCTGGTTGAGAAAAATCACCTTGTAGATGGGATCACGCTTGCTCATGGAGATTCGAAGCCAGGAAAAACGGGGCGCGCAGAATAGCACAGCGCCGCACGCGTAGCCCGGATGCAATCCGGGCATGGACGACGATGCACCTGCCTGTGGCCGCAAGCTTGTAGCCTGTCGCCCACCTCTCCCCTATAATGCGCGGTCATTTTTTAACCACCTCAGACAGTGCCATGACCAAGAAGCTCTATATCGAAACCCACGGTTGCCAGATGAACGAGTACGACAGCTCGCGCATGGTCGACCTGCTGGGCGAGCATCAGGCCCTGGAGGTCACGGAAAAACCCGAAGAAGCCGACGTGATCCTGCTCAATACCTGCTCGATCCGCGAGAAGGCGCAGGACAAGGTGTTCTCCCAACTCGGCCGCTGGCGCGAGCTGAAGCAGGCCAACCCGGACCTGGTGATCGGCGTCGGCGGCTGCGTGGCCAGCCAGGAAGGCGCGGCGATTCGCGATCGCGCGCCCTATGTCGACGTGGTCTTCGGCCCGCAGACCCTGCACCGCCTGCCGGAGATGATCGACGCCGCGCGCGTAACCAAGACCGCCCAGGTGGACATCAGCTTTCCCGAGATCGAGAAGTTCGACCGCCTGCCCGAGCCGCGCGTCGACGGCCCCAGCGCCTTCGTCTCGGTGATGGAAGGTTGCAGCAAGTACTGCACCTTCTGCGTGGTGCCCTACACCCGCGGCGAGGAAGTCAGCCGCCCACTGGTCGACGTGTTGATGGAAATCACCTCCCTCACCGAGAAGGGCGTCAAGGAAATCACCCTGCTCGGGCAGAACGTCAACGGCTATCGCGGGGAAGCGCCGGATGGCCATATCGCCGACTTCGCCGAACTGCTGCATGCCGTGGCTGCCCTCGATGGCGTCGAGCGCATCCGCTACACCACCAGCCACCCGCTGGAGTTCTCCGACGCGATCATCGCCGCCCATGCCGAGATCCCGCAGCTGGTGAAATACCTGCACCTGCCGGTGCAGTCCGGCTCGGATCGCATCCTCGCGGCGATGAAGCGCAACCACACCGCGCTGGAATACAAGTCGCGCATCCGCAAGCTGCGCGCCGCCGTGCCGGACATCCTGATCAGCTCGGACTTTATCGTCGGCTTCCCTGGCGAGACCGAGAAGGACTTCGATCAGACCATGAAGCTGATCGAGGACGTCGGTTTCGACTTCTCCTTCTCCTTTATCTACAGCTCGCGCCCAGGTACTCCGGCCGCCGACCTGGTCGACGATACCCCGGAAGAAGTGAAGAAGCAGCGTCTGGCCCTGCTGCAGCACCGCATCAACCAGAACGGTTTCGAGAACAGCCGGCGCATGGTCGGCACGGTGCAGCGCATTCTGGTCAGCGACTACTCGAAGAAGGACCCGGGCATGCTCCAGGGCCGCACCGAGCAGAACCGCATCGTCAATTTCCGCTGCGATAATCCGCGCCTGATCGGCCAGTTCGTCGACGTGCATATCGACGACGCCCTGCCCCATTCGCTGCGCGGCACCCTGCTGGATGCCGACACCCTCCACTAACGTAGCGGGCGCCCCCACTTTGCGTTGTCGGCGGCCAGCGTTATGCTGCCTTTCAATACCCAGACAAGTGACGATCACACCATCACCTTGAACGCCTCTCTAGAACCTCATCGTTTCACCCTCGAACCCTTCGAGGCCCGCCGTTTCGCCAACCTCTGCGGCCAGTTCGACGAGCACCTGCGCCTGATCGAAGAGCGCCTCGGCCTGGAAATCCGCAACCGTGGCAACCAGTTCGAAATGCTTGGTAGCGCCGACAAGACCCAGGCCGCCGAAACCCTGCTGCGCAAGCTGTACCGCGAAACCAAGGCCACCGAACTGTCGCCCGACCTGGTGCACCTGTATTTGCAGGAATCCGGCGTCGAGGAGCTGGTCAACCCCAGCAACCTGCCTCAGGTGACCCTGCGCACCAAGAAGGGCGTGATCAAGCCGCGCGGCGCCAACCAGCAGCGCTACGTCAAGGCGATCCTCGACAACGACATCAACTTCGGCATCGGCCCGGCCGGCACCGGCAAGACCTACCTGGCCGTGGCCTGCGCGGTGGACGCGCTGGAGCGCGAGCAGGTGCGGCGCATCCTGCTGGTGCGCCCGGCGGTCGAGGCCGGCGAGAAGCTCGGCTTCCTGCCCGGCGACCTGGCACAGAAGATCGACCCTTACCTGCGCCCGCTGTACGACGCGCTCTATGAAATGCTCGGCTTCGACCACGTGGCCAAGCTGATCGAGAAACAGGTGATCGAGATCGCACCGCTGGCCTACATGCGCGGCCGCACGCTTAACAACAGCTTCATCATTCTCGACGAGAGTCAGAACACCACCGTCGAGCAGATGAAGATGTTCCTCACCCGTATCGGTTTCGGCTCCACTGCCGTGATCACCGGCGACATTACCCAGGTCGACCTGCCGCGCGGCACCAAGAGCGGCCTGGCCCATGTCATCGAAGTGCTGCGTGACGTACCCGGCATCAGCTTCACCCACTTCAAGCCCAAGGACGTGGTGCGCCACCCGCTGGTGCAGCGCATCGTCGAAGCCTACGAGCGCCACGACGCACGCCTGAGCGGCAAGGGCGACGGCCAGGATGCTTGAGCTCGACCTGCAACTGGCCACTGACGGCCAGCACCCTGATGAGGCACAGCTGCGCCGCTGGTGCGAGCTGGCGCTGCGCCAGCGCACGGCCGATTCCGAGCTGACCATTCGCCTGGTCGACGAGGCCGAAGGCCGCGAGCTGAACCACACCTGGCGGCACAAGGACTACGCCACCAACGTGCTGTCCTTCCCCGCCGAAATTCCCGACGGCATTCTCGACATTCCGCTGTTGGGCGATCTGGTGATCTGCGTGCCGGTGGTCGAGCGCGAAGCCGCCGAGCAAGGCAAGGCGCTGGACGCGCACTGGGCACACCTGGTGATCCACGGCTGCCTGCACCTGCTCGGCTATGACCATATCGAGGACGACGAAGCCCTCGAGATGGAAGATCTGGAACGACAATTGCTCGCCGAATTGGGTCATCCCGACCCCTATGCCGGCGATGAACCGCCTAATGAAAAGGACCCCGAGTAAAACGCCATGAGCGAAGACCGATCGAGCAACGAGCAGAAGTCCTGGTTCAACAAGCTGACCCAGGCTTTTGCTCATGAGCCGAGAAACCGCCAGGAGCTGCTGGAAGTCCTGCGCGAAGCCCACCAGAACAAGCTGCTCGACAGCGAGGCGCTGGCCATCGTCGAAGGCGCCATCCAGGTCGCCGACCTGCAGGTACGCGACATCATGGTGCCGCGCTCGCAGGTGATCAGCATCAAGGCCACGCAGACGCCGCAGGAGTTTCTCCCCGCGATCATCGACGCCGCGCACTCGCGCTACCCGGTAATCGGCGAAAGCCTCGATGACGTCATTGGCATCCTCCTGGCCAAGGATCTGCTGCCGCTGATCCTGCAGGGCGAGCAGCCCAACTTCAACATCAAGGACCTGCTGCGCCCGGCCACCTTCGTGCCCGAGTCCAAGCGCCTCAACGTGCTGCTGCGTGAGTTCCGCGCCAACCACAACCACATGGCCGTGGTCATCGACGAATACGGCGGCGTGGCCGGCCTGGTGACCATCGAGGATGTGCTGGAGCAGATCGTCGGCGACATCGAAGACGAGCACGATGTCGAGGAAGACGGCTACATCAAGCCACTGCCGTCCGGCGACTACCTGATCAAGGCACTGACGCCCATCGACAGCTTCAACGAGACCTTCGACAGCCAGTTCTCCGACGACGAATACGACACCGTCGGCGGCCTGGTGATGAACGCCTTCGGCCACCTGCCCAAGCGCAACGAAGTCACCGAGATCGGCGAATTCCGCTTCCGCGTACTCAACGCCGACAGCCGCCGCATCCACCTGCTGCGCCTGACGCCGATCAGTCGCTGACGGCTGGTATCCGGGGATGACCAGAGCGCCTCCCCGGATTGCATCCGGGCCAGGGAAACACTGAAAAAGCCGTCATACCCGCGCACGCGGGCATCCAGAACCTGCGAATCACCTGGGCTCCCGCCTTCGCGGGAGTGACTATAGATGGCTTTTTAAGAACAGCCCTGGCACTTGCCGCCTGCCACTGCCTGCCCCTACCCTTGCGCCACCCCGCTTCCAAGGATTTGCCCCATGTTGCAATGGATCACTCGTCCGGGCTGGCCCGGCCACCTGCTCGCCTGCGGCGCAGGCGCCTTGACCACTCTGGCCCTCGCCCCGTTCGACCTCTGGCCACTGGCTGTGCTGTCCATTGCCCTGTTCTATTTCGGCCTGCGCCATCTACGCCCAGGCCAGGCCGCAGTGCGCGGCTGGAGCTATGGTTTCGGCCTGTTCGCCGCCGGCACCAGCTGGGTGTACGTCAGCATCCACGACTATGGCGCCGCCTCGCCGGCACTGGCCGGCCTGCTCACCCTGGGTTTCGTCGCTGGGCTGGGCCTGTTTTTCGCCCTGATGGCCGCGCTCTGGGCGCGCTGGATCCGCCGCAGCGAAGCGCCGCTGGCCGACGCCCTGGCCTTCGCCGCGCTGTGGGTCGCCCAGGAAGTGTTCCGTGGCTGGTTCCTCACCGGCTTTCCCTGGCTCTATGCTGGCTACAGCCAACTCGAAGGCCCACTGAGCGGGCTGGTGCCGGTCGGCGGAGTGTGGCTGGCCTCCTTCGTCATCGCCCTGTCGGCCGCACTGATCATCAACCTGGAACGTCTGCGCGCGCACAAACCGCGCTACCTCTGCGCCCTGCTCCTGTTGCTGAGCCCCTGGATCGCCGGCCTGGCGCTGAATGATCACAGCTGGACACGGCCAGCCGGCAACAGCCTGAGCGTTGCCGCCGTGCAGGGTAATGTCGAACAGCATCTGAAATGGGATCCGGAGCAACTCAACGCGCAGCTGGCGCTGTACCGTGATCTCAGTTTCAGCGCCGAACGCGTCGATCTGCTGGTCTGGCCGGAAACGGCCATACCGCTACTCAAGGACCTGGCCCAGGGCTATATCGGCGTGATGGATCGTTTCGCCCGCGACCGTAACAGCGCGCTGATCACCGGCGTGCCGGTACGCCAGTCCAACGAGCGCGGCGAGGTTCGTTATTACAACGCCATCACCAGCTTCGGCGACGCTCAGGGTACCTACCTCAAGCAGAAGCTGGTGCCCTTCGGTGAATACGTGCCGCTGCAAGACCTGCTGCGCGGCTTGATCGCCTTCTTCGACCTGCCCATGTCCGACTTCGCCCGCGGCCCGAGTGACCAATCACCGCTGCTGGCCAAGGGGCAGCGCATCGCACCGTTCATCTGCTACGAAGTGGTCTACCCGGAGTTCGCGGCGGCACTGGCGGCGGACAGCGACATCCTGCTGACGGTGAGCAACGATGCCTGGTTCGGCACCTCCATCGGCCCGCTGCAGCACCTGCAGATGGCGCAGATGCGCGCACTGGAAGCCGGGCGCTGGATGATCCGCGCCACCAACAACGGCATGACGGTGATCATCGATCCACAAGGGCGCATCCAGTCCGCCTTGCCGCAGTTCGAACGCGGCGTACTGTATGGCGAGGTGGTGCCGATGCAGGGGCTCACGCCCTACCTGCAATGGCGCATCTGGCCACTGGCGATCCTTTGCGCCCTGCTGCTGGGCTGGGCGCTGCTGGCTAGCCGCATGGCCAAGACGGTCTAAACGCGGCGGCAAGCGAATGTAGCCTGGATGAAATCCGGAAGTAAGCCGCACGACGCCCCGGATTGCATCCGGGCTACGGGCTGGCCAGGATCTGTAGGGCGGTCTCGCGAGCGAAGCGAGCAGCCCGCCAGCCAGCCAGCCAGCCCTCGGAACGCAGAATCCGCAGGCGGACTGTCTGCGGCGAGTACGCCCTACTGCTTGCCGTAGACGATTGGATACGCCAGCAGCCCGATGGCCTCGTTGAGCAACAGACTGCTCTGCCAGATCACCCGCGATTCCGGCAGCCAGCCGCCCAGCGGGCGCTCGTAACCTGCGCTGAGGTAGCCCATCGGCGCGCTGATCACCTCGAAGCCCGCCTGCTCGAAACTCCAGCGGGCACGCGGCATGTGCCAGGCCTGCGTAACCAGCACCACACGACGCACGCCCTGCGGCTGCAGCAACTCGGCGCTGAACGCGGCATTCTCCCAGGTGGTGCGGCTGCGCTCTTCGCGCCAGCGAATGTCCAGGCCGTAATCACGCTGCATGGCATCGGCCATCAGCGCCGCCTCGCTGGGTGGCTGGCCGTAATGCAGGCCACCGCTGGCCGCCATTGGCAGGCCGGATGCACGCGCCAGGCGCGCGGCATAGCGCAGGCGCTCCAGGGCCATCAGCCCAGGCTGATCGGTTGCGCCCCAGCCTGGATCGTTCTGCTCACGTCCGGCGCCAAGAATCACGATGGCATCGACACGCTGCGCCAGCGTCGCCCACTGCGCCTCTTCAAGCGCAGGCTCACGTTCGAGCAGGCCTGCACTCCATTGCATCACCGCTGGCAAGCTCATCAGCCACAGCCCACCAAAGCCCATCAGCAAACAGGCCATAGCCAAGCGGGGAAAACGGCGACGCAGCCACCAGCCCAGCAACATCAGCAGAAGCAGGATGCCGGGCGGCATCAGCAGTTGTTTGAGAATGTAGCGAATCGGCATCAGGCACCTCCGGGGCGCCTGATCCTAGCGGGTATTGCCGCTGCGAAACAGCTTTGAACCACAGGCCTGGCACGCCTGCGCATCCTGCCCGCGATGCCAGCTCACCGACGTCCCACACAACGCGCAACAGAGCGCCTGGCGACGCTTCATCAGGGGTTTGGGCCTGCCCATCGGCTTGCTGCCTGCCGCCTTGCCGCTGCGCAATGCCTGACGCTGAATCAACGCCAGCTCTTCGGCTGCCGCGTGCCAGCCGCGCAGCCAATGCAGGTCACGGTTGAGATAGGCGCGGATCAGCTCCAGCTCCGCCGGGCTAAGCCCATCGAGCTCCAGTTCGCGAAGGGGTTCGGCATGCAGGCGACTGGCGGTATCGGCCTCTTCCAGCGCCAGCGCAAGGCGCTGCAGCAGTCGCCCATAGAGGCCATCTCCCCTCTCCGCTTGCCGTGCAACAGCCATTTGACACCTCGCGATAGCCGATATGTGCGGGCCATGACTAAAGTTTAGCGAAGGCGCTGCAAGCAGCGTTGCGCCGCGACCAACGGCGTGCGCATGCAATCTGGGTTTCCCTCGATAGACGGCGCTCATGTATGCTACGGCGTTTTCCGCAAGCCCCATTCCTTCAGCGCCAGAGCCATGCACGAACAGTACTCGCCCCGTGAAATAGAAGCCGCCGCGCAGTCCCACTGGGACGCGCAACAATCCTTCGTCGTCAGCGAACAGCCGGGCAAGGACACCTTCTACTGCCTGTCGATGTTCCCCTACCCCAGCGGCAAGCTACACATGGGGCACGTGCGCAACTACACCATCGGTGACGTGATCGCGCGCTACCAGCGCATGCAGGGCAAGAACGTGCTGCAGCCGATGGGCTGGGACGCCTTCGGCATGCCGGCGGAAAACGCGGCGATGAAGAACCAGGTCGCACCGGCCAAGTGGACCTACGAGAACATCGCCTACATGAAGTCCCAGCTCAAATCGCTGGGCCTGGCCATCGACTGGACGCGCGAAGTCACCACCTGCAAACCGGACTACTACCGCTGGGAACAGTGGCTGTTCACCCGCCTGTTCGAAAAGGGCGTGATCTACCGCAAGAACGGTACCGTCAACTGGGACCCGGTGGACCAGACCGTACTGGCCAACGAGCAGGTCATCGACGGCCGTGGCTGGCGTTCGGGCGCGCTGATCGAGAAGCGCGAAATCCCGATGTACTACTTCAAGATCACTGCGTATGCCGAAGAGCTGCTGAGCAGCCTGGATGAACTGGATGGCTGGCCCGAGCAGGTCAAGACCATGCAGCGCAACTGGATCGGCAAGAGCTACGGTGCCGACATCGTGTTCGACTATGACGTCGCCAGCATCGGCATCGACGGCCAGCTCAAGGTCTATTCGACTCGCCCCGACACCCTGATGGGCGCCACCTACGTGGCCGTGGCCGCCGAACACCCGCTGGCCCAACGCGCTGCCGAGGGCAATGCGGCCATCGCCGCCTTTATCGCCGAGTGCAAGGCCGGCTCCGTGGCCGAGGCCGACATGGCCACCATGGAGAAGAAGGGCGTTGCCACCGGCCAGTTCGTCATTCATCCGCTGACCGGCGACAAGCTGCCGGTGTTCGTCGCCAACTACGTGCTGTGGGGCTACGGCGAAGGCGCGGTGATGGCCGTGCCGGCCCACGACGAGCGCGACTTCGAGTTCGCCCACAAGTACGACCTGCCGATCCAGCCGGTCTACGCCGGCGAGGGCAAGGACTACGACAGCGGGCAATGGCAGGCCTGGTACACCGACAAGGACGGCCTGACCACCGTCAACTCCGGCAAGTACGATAACCTCGACTTCAGCGCCGCCTTCGACGCCATAGTCGCCGACCTCGAAGCGACCGGCCACGGCGCGCGCAAGACCCAGTTCCGCCTGCGCGACTGGGGTATCAGCCGCCAGCGCTACTGGGGCTGCCCGATCCCGATCATCCACTGCGACGCCTGCGGCGACGTGCCGGTGCCGGAAGACCAGTTGCCGGTGGTGCTGCCCGAAGACGTGGTGCCGGACGGCGCAGGCTCGCCGCTGGCGCGCATGCCCGAGTTCTACCAGTGCAAGTGCCCGAAGTGCGGTGCCGATGCCAAGCGCGAAACCGACACCATGGACACTTTCGTCGAGTCGTCCTGGTACTTCGCCCGCTACGCCAGCCCGCACTATGAGGGCGGCATGGTCGACCCGGCTGCAGCCAACCACTGGCTGCCGGTGGATCAGTACATCGGCGGCATCGAACACGCCATCCTGCACCTCTTGTACGCGCGCTTCTTCCACAAGCTGATGCGTGACGAAGGCCTGGTGTCGTCCAACGAGCCGTTCAAGAACCTGCTAACCCAGGGCATGGTGGTCGCCGAGACCTACTACCGCACCCTGGAAAACGGCGGCAAGGACTGGTTCAACCCGGCCGATGTCGAGCTGGAACGCGATGCCAAGGCCAAGGTCATCAGCGCCAAACTCAAGTCCGACGGCCTGCCGGTGGAAATCGGCGGCACCGAGAAGATGTCCAAGTCGAAGAACAACGGCGTCGACCCGCAGGCCATGATCGATGCCTACGGCGCCGACACCTGCCGCCTGTTCATGATGTTCGCCTCGCCGCCCGATCAGAGCTGCGAATGGTCGGATGCCGGCGTCGAGGGTGCCAACCGCTTCCTGCGTCGTGTCTGGCGTCTGGCTCACGGCCATGTCAGCGCCGGTCTGCCGGGCAAGCTGGATGTCTCCGTTCTCACCGACGAACAGAAAACCGTGCGCCGCGCCATTCACCTGGCGATCAAGCAGGCCAGCAACGATATCGGCCAGCACCACAAGTTCAACACCGCCATCGCCCAGGTGATGACCCTGATGAACGTGCTGGAAAAGGCCGCCACCGCCACCGAACAGGACCGCGCGCTGGTGCACGAAGGTCTGGAAATCGTCACTCTGCTGCTGGCGCCGATCACCCCGCACATCAGCCACGAGCTGTGGCTGTGCCTGGGCCATGCCGATGCGGTGATCGATGCGCAGTGGCCGCAGGTCGATGAATCCGCTCTGGTGCAGGACAGCCTGACGCTGGTGGTACAGGTCAACGGCAAGCTGCGCGGCGAGATCATCGTTGCGGCCAGCGCCAGCCGCGAAGACGTCGAGGCCGCCGCTCGTGCCAACGAGAACGTCCTGCGCTTCACCGAAGGCCTGAGCATTCGCAAGGTCATCGTGGTGCCAGGCAAGCTGGTCAACATAGTCGCCAACTGATTAAGCTCGGCGCCACATATGTGTGGCGCCGTGATCCGCCAAGGGGATATGAGAATGATGAAACGGAATCTGCTGGTCATCGGCCTGGCTGGCCTGCTCAGCGCATGCGGCTTCCAGCTGCGTGGCACCGGCGATGTGCAGTTCGCCCTCAAGGAGCTCGACGTCAGCGCGCGCGATGCCTACGGCGACACCGTGCAGCAAGTACGTGAAGTGCTGGAGAACAACGACGTTCGCGTCTACTCCGGCGCCCCCTACAAGCTGGTAATCGCCCGCGAGACCGAGAATCGTCGCGGCGCCAGCTACAGCAGCGGCGCGCGTACCGCCGAGTACGAGCTGACCATGGGCCTGGAATACGAGATTCGCGGCACACAGAACCTGCTGCTGACCGGCAACAAGGTGGAAGTGCAGAACTACTACCAGCAGGACGACAACAACCTAGCCGGCTCCGACCAGGAAGCGGCTCAGCTGCGCAGCGAGCTGCGCCGTGAAATGATCCAGCAACTGATGTTCAGCCTGCAGCAGATCACGCCCGAGCGACTGGACCAACTGCAGCAGACCGCCGAAGCCCGCGCCAAGGCCGAAGCCGAAGCACTGGAAGCGCAGCGCCGGGCTCGTGAGAGCCAGGTCGCGCCGCAGCAGTCGCCGATCGAACTGCCGTCCCGCTAAAGGCCCAAGGGCCGCAGCCGCGGCCCGACGCCCTGCCCCTGATGACATCACCCCGATGAAGCTTGCCCCCGCGCAACTCGGCAAACACCTGCAAGGCGCACTGGCACCTGTCTATGCGATCAGCGGCGACGAGCCATTGCTGTGCCAGGAAACCGCTGACGCCATTCGCAATGCCTGCCGCCAGCAGGGGTTCGGCGAACGCCAGGTGTTCAATGCCGAAGCCAACTTCGACTGGGGCAACCTGCTGCAGGCTGGCGCCAGCCTCTCGCTGTTCGCCGAGAAGCGCCTGCTGGAACTGCGCCTGCCTTCCGGCAAGCCAGGCGACAAGGGCACAGCCGCCCTGCTCGAGTACCTGGCCCGCCCGCCCGAGGACACCGTCCTCTTGCTGAGCCTGCCCAAGCTCGATGGCAGCACGCAGAAATCCAAATGGGCCAAGGCCCTGATCGACGGCCAGGTGAGCCAGTTCATCCAGATCTGGCCGGTAGACGCCAACCAGTTGCCGCAGTGGATTCGCCAGCGCCTGGCGCAGGCCGGCCTGAGCGCCAGCGCCGACGCGGTGGAAATGATCGCCGCGCGGGTAGAAGGCAACCTGCTGGCCGCCGCCCAGGAAGTGGAAAAGCTCAAGCTGCTCGCCGAAGGCAATCAGGTCGACGCCGAGACCGTGCAAGCAGCAGTGGCCGACAGCGCCCGCTTCGACGTCTTCGGCCTGATCGATTGTGCCCTCGGTGGTGACGCCGCCCATGCCCTGCGCATGCTCGAAGGCCTGCGTGGCGAGGGCGTGGAAACCCCGGTGATCCTCTGGGCGCTGGCGCGCGAGATTCGCCTGCTGGCCAGCATCGCCCATCAGCAGAGCCAGGGCATCCCCTTGGACAAGGCCTTCTCCAGCGCCCGCCCGCCCGTCTGGGACAAACGCCGGCCGCTGGTTTCCAAGGCCTTGCAACGTCACAGCAGCAAACGCTGGGGCGAGCTGTTGCAGCAGGCGCAGTTGATCGACGCACAGATCAAGGGTCAGGCGCCCGGTGATCCGTGGAGCGAGTTGGCCATGCTGACCCTGCAGTTAGCCGGACAGCGCCTGCGCCTGTAATTGTTGCTGCCTGCTTCCTTGTAGGGTGGGCCGGGCGGCGATCCGCTTCAGCCCACGTCCACCACCGTTGGTGGGCTAAAGCCCACCCTACGAGCTGACCCTGCAACTGGCCGGGCAACGGCTGCGTCTTTCTCCGTAGGGCGGGTGCAACCCGCCACCCGATGATGGCGGGTTGCACCCGCCCTACGCCCCGTCTGGACATTTTCTGAACAGCGGCGCATAGTCCTCGCCGCCTGCATTGGCGCAGGCCAGTCTGCATGAGGAAATGCCATGAGCAAGAAAACCGGCAAACGGCCGAACAAGGCCAAATCCATCGTCGCCCAGCCGCTGTTTCGCTCCCGCCAGGAACGGCCACAGAAAGGCAAAGGCAGCTACCGCCGCGAAGCCTCCCACAATTGGGAGGCTTCTTGCTTTATGGGCTATGTTGACTCACTGATGGCCCTGCCTGTTGCCCGAGCATGCTAAGGTAAGCGCCTGCTTAAACGTCCTGAGATAGACATGCCACACCAGCTTCCTCGTCGCGTCCTGGCTCTGCTTCCTCTTCTGCTGCTGGCGGCCTGCGCCCAGGCCCCGGCGGAAAATCTGCCTACCGCCACAGCCCCTGCAGCGGTCCAGACTGCAACCGAAACAACCTTGCCCAGTTTCGCCGACTGGCGTCAGGCCATGCGTAGCGAAGCGATTGCCACCGGCATCGACGCGGCGCTGTTCGATCGCGTATTCGCTGGCGTCACCCCTGACCCTGCGGTGCTCAAGGCAGACAGCAGTCAGCCCGAGTTCACTCGCCCGGTGTGGGAATATCTCGACGGTGCCGTCTCCTCCAGCCGCATCGGCCGCGGCCGAGTATTGCTGGCCCAGCACAACACCATGCTGCAACGTATCGAGCAGCAATATGGCGTCGAAGCGCAGATCCTGGTGGCCATCTGGGGCCTGGAGAGCAACTTCGGTAACAATATCGGTAGCCACAGCGTAATACGCTCCCTCGCCACCCTGGCCTATGACGGTCGCCGCCAGGGCTTCTGGCGTGCTCAGTTGCTGGCCGCCCTGCAAATCCTGCAGAACGGCGATGTACCCAGCGATCGCATGATCGGTTCCTGGGCCGGCGCCATGGGCCAGACCCAGTTCATGCCCACCACCTACAACCAGCATGCGGTCGACTTCGACGGCGACGGCAAGCGCGACCTGTGGAACTCCTCGGCCGATGCCTTGGCCTCGGCGGCTCATTACCTGCAAGCCTCGGGATGGCAGCGCGGCCAGCCCTGGGGTTTCGAGGTGCGCCTGCCGAGCGACTTCGACTATGCCCTGGCAGACCCGGACCAGCGTCGCAGCCTGACCGAGTGGGCCGAACTCGGCGTGCGCCCACTGGCACCGACCGGCGCAGCCGCCAGCGCGCGCGCCAGCCTGCAGCTGCCTGCCGGGCACCAAGGCCCGGCCTTCCTGCTGCTGGATAACTTCCGCAGCATCCTCAAGTACAACAATTCCACGTCCTACGCGCTGGCCATCGGCCTGCTCGCCGACAACCTGCTACGCAGCACCGAAATCAAGGGGCAATGGCCCCGGGGTGAGCGTCAGTTGGGGCGTAGTGAACGTGTCGAGCTGCAGGAGCTGCTGGCCCAGGCCGGTTTCGACCCGGGTCCGGCCGACGGCATCATCGGCGCCAACACGCGCAAGGCCATTCGCGCCCTGCAACTGCAGTTGAACTGGCCAGCCGATGGCTACCCCAACACCCAACTGCTGCAACAGCTGCAACAGCTGCGCACACGCTGAATCCAGCACTGACACCTCAGGGGGGCTTGCCATCATCGGCAAGCGCCTTGCCGAGCGGTCACAGCGACGCCCCCCCCAAAAAACGCCTTGGCGGTGTTTTGTCGACAGGCGGCCTCAGCGTCTGCATACACCTTCTGTGATAGACTGGCCGGCGGCCAAAAGCCACCTGCCCACGGAGCCTCTACCGGAGCCCAGATTTCCGATGTCCGACACCTCCTCGCCCAAATCCGTCGCCAGCGGCGAAAAATTTCGCACCGCCCAAGGCATCACCGCGATCAAGGATGGTCAGAAGCGCCGCGCCTCGGCCGAACCCCAGGTGTTCGAACCCAAGCCCAAGTGGCTGCGGGTCAAGGCTCCTGGCGGTAGCCGTTTCGAGGCGGTCAAGCGCAACGTCGGCGAACACCGCCTGAGTACCGTCTGCCAGGAATCGCACTGCCCGAACATGGGCGAATGCTGGTCCAACGGCACGGCCACCATCATGCTGATGGGCTCGGTGTGCACCCGCGCCTGCCGCTTCTGCGCCGTGGACACCGGCAACCCCAATGGCTGGCTTGACCTGGAAGAGCCGCAGAACACTGCCAAGTCGGTGGAACTGATGGCCCTGCGTTATATCGTGCTGACCTCGGTGGACCGTGACGACCTCGAAGATGGCGGCGCCGGCCACTATGCAGCCTGCGTGCGAGCGATCAAGGAAAACACCCCGCAGGTGGTGGTCGAAGCCCTGACCCCGGATTTCGATGGCGATCATCAGGCCATCGAGCGCGTGGTCGACTCCGGTCTCGAAGTCTTCGCGCAGAACGTCGAGACGGTCAAACGTCTCACCTATGTGGTTCGCGATCCACGCGCCGGCTACGAGAAGACCCTCAAGGTGCTCGAGCACGCCAAGAAGCATCGTCCGGACGTACTGACCAAGACCAGCCTGATGCTCGGCCTGGGTGAAACCGACGAGGAAATCCTCGAGACCATGGATGACCTGCGCGCCATCGGCGTGGACATCCTCACTCTCGGCCAGTACCTGCAACCCACGCGCAACCACCTCAAGGTGCAACGCTGGGTCAGCCCTGAAGAATTCAACCGCCTGCGCGACATCGGCCTGGAGAAAGGCTTCATGGAAGTCGCCGCTGGCCCGCTGGTGCGTTCCAGCTACCGCGCCGACCGCGTGTTCGAGAAGAACAATCTGGGTCTCGCCGCTCCGGTTCCGGTGCCCGGCCAGGAGGTCAACGCCAGCCTGATTCCGGCGTTGAATCTGAACTGAGACAGATCCTCAGGGAAAACGAAAGGGACGCCTCGGCGTCCCTTTTTCGTTACTGTCAGTAAGTATGCGTGGCTACGCGTAACCCAGACGGGCACGCAGCGCCTGTTCCAGACGTCGCGACACCTCGTCGAACACGGGCGGCGCTTGCAGCAGGTCACGCATCTGCACCATCTTCAGCCCCGCGTAGCCACATGGGTTGATGCGCAGGAAAGGCGACATGTCCATATCGACGTTCAGCGCCAGGCCATGGAAGGAGCAGCCACGGCTGACGCGCAGCCCCAGCGAGGCGATCTTGTCACCTGCCACGTATACACCGGGCGCATCCGCCTTGGGCGCAGCCTCGATGCCATAGCTGGCCAACAGCTCCACCAGGCTTTGCTCCATGGCGGTGACCAGTTCACGCACACCAAGGTCAAGGCGACGCAGATCGAGCATCAGATAGGCCACCAGCTGACCAGGGCCGTGATAGGTCACCTGCCCGCCGCGCTCGACCTGAATCACCGGAATATCGCCGGCAGCGAGCACATGCTCGGCCTTGCCAGCCTGGCCCTGAGTGAACACCTTGGGATGCTGCAGCAACCAGATTTCGTCCGGGGTCTGCGCATCGCGCTCACGGGTCAACTCGCGCATGGCCTCCAGCGTAGGCTGGTAGTCGACCAGCCCGAGATGACGGACGACAAGCTCGGGCATGGCTATCACAGCACCATATGCACGCGACCGGTGGCACGCAGGTCGACGTGAATCGCCTGCAATTGCTCGACACCAGTGGCAGTGATCAGCACCTGAACGGAAAGAAAGTTACCGTTGCGACTGTCACGCATCACCAGCGTGGAGGTATCCAGATCGGGAACGTGGCGCTGGATCACTTCGATCACCAGGTCGGAGAAACCCTCACCAGCGGTGCCGATAACCTTGATCGGGTAACGCTCGCAGGGGAATTCGATTTTTGGCGGTTGAACGTCGCTATCGGTCATGGCATCAGCGGGCTTGTGGCCCGTCCAGAAAGGGCCGCCCCGGGTTGGAGCGGCTGGCTAAATCGGTGAGCCTCTAAAGCGCAGACGGAGCAGTCAGGCGAAGAAGCGCGGCTTACAGCATGTAAATGGGCATTGCTGCAGCCTGTTTCAACGCCATGACGACAACGCCGGTCGCTTTCAGAGGCGGCTGTCAGTTGAACAGGCCGAAGAAGAACATCCGAATGCTATCCCACAGACGACGCAGCAGGCCGCCCTCTTCAACCGATTCCAGCGCGACCAGGTCAGTGCTGCGCACCACCTCGTCACCCAATTTGACTTCGACCTTGCCGATCACATCGCCCTGCTGGATCGGTGCGATCAGTTGCGGGTTGAGGGTCATGCTGGCCTGCAGTTTTTCCAGTTGGCCCTTGGGCATGGTCAGGGTCAGGTCTTCGGCGAGGCCGGCCTTGACCTGATGCGCAGTGCCTTTCCAGACAGTGGCCTGAGCCAGCTCGGCGCCTTTCTGATAGAAGGTGCGGCTTTCGAAGAAACGGAAACCATAGGTCAGCAGCTTCTGCACTTCGGCAGCACGGGCCTGTTCACTGACGGTACCGAACACCGCCGCAATCAGACGCTGGCCGTCACGCACGGCGGAAGCCACCAGGCAGTAGCCCGCTTCCTCGGTGTGACCGGTTTTCAGGCCATCGACCGTATTGTCGCGCCACAACAGCAGATTGCGGTTGGGCTGCTTGATGCCGTTCCAGAAGAATTCCTTCTGCTTGTAGATATCGTAGTGGGCCTGATCTTCGTAGATGATCGCGCGGGCCAGTTTGGCCATGTCATGGGCCGAGGAGTAGTGCTCCGGGTCCGGCCAGCCGGTGGAGTTCATGAAGTGCGAATTGCTCATGCCAAGACGCTGGGCATGGGTGTTCATCATGTCGGCGAAGGCATCTTCACTACCGGCGATGTGCTCGGCGATGGCAATACTGGCATCGTTGCCGGACTGAATGATGATGCCGTGCAGCAGGTCATCCACCGAGACTTCCTTGCCCACCTCGATGAACATCTTCGAGCCGCCCTTGCGCCAGGCCTTTTCGCTGACGCGGACCATGTCGCTTTCCTTGATCTGGCCCCGGTTGATCTCCAGAGTCGCGATATAGGCGGTCATCAGCTTGGTCAGGCTGGCCGGCGGCAGACGCTGATCGCCGTTGCTCTCCACCAGGACCTGGCCGCTGGCGGCATCCATCAGGACATAGGAAGTCGCCGCCAATTGCGGGGGCGCGGGGACCACTTGCTGGCTGGACCAGGCGAGCGGAGCGCTCAGCAGGCCCAGGAAAAGGAAGGCACGTTGCGCGAAGCTGGTGATGTTCATCCGTCTCTCGAGATTTCTTGCTTGGGTTTAGCGACCCAGGTGGGTCATCGGACAGCTCGCCGCGAACGGCGAGCCTCGGATTTAGTCCGGCAAACGCCGGTTAAGTTGCCATCAGTCGGCACGTACCAGCGTGGGCTGCCCCAGATTGGCCAGGCGCACGCTGCTCTGCAGCTGCTCAGCTTCTCCCTGATTGCTGATCGGCCCCATGCGGACGCGGTGCAGTATCTGCTGGTCGCGCACCACTGAGCTGATGAACACCGGCACACTGCTGGTCTGGCTCAGCTTGGACTTGAGCAGCTCCGCAGCGTCCGGATTGGCGAAGGCTCCCACCTGGAGAAACAGGCCAGAGACTGCGAGTAAATCGTTTTTTTTTGCGTCGATCTGCACCGGCACCACCGCAGCGGCGTGCTGCGTCGGCGGCGGCGAATAGTGCTCGACAGGCTGCGCGACAGGCTGGGCAACGGCAGCCTTGGCCGGTTGATTGTTAGCCAGTACCAGCGGCACCGGACGGCCCTGCTGCGCCCACCACTCATGCGGGTCGATGCCTTCGACCTTGACCCGCGCAGTGCCTTTTTCAGCGAAACCGAGCTTTTTGGCCGCGGCAAAGGACAGATCGATGATACGGTCGGAGTAGAACGGCCCACGGTCGTTGACCCGCAGGATCACCACCTTGTCGTTTTCCAGGTTGGTCACCCGTACGTAGCTGGGCAGCGGCAGCGTCTTGTGTGCTGCGGTCATGCCGTACAGGTCGTAGGTCTCGCCGTTGGCCGTGGCCTGGCCATGAAACTTGGTGCCATACCAGGAAGCCGGACCGACCGCCTGGTAGCGACGGGCATCCTGAATAGGGTAGTACTGTTTGCCGAACACCACATAGGGGCTGGCCTTGACCGGCCCGTAATGGGGCATGGGGATGGCGTCCTGAATCTTCGACACGTCGACATCCCACCAGGGCGCGCCATCCTTGTGCGGTCGATTGAAATCATCCGGGCCGGAAATACCAGCCGACGGACCGGGCACCACCGCAGGCTGCGGTGCTCGCTTGGAAGAACAGCTCGCCAGCAACAGCGCTGCAGTTACGCAGGCTGCCAGCGGCAGCAGTTTGGACGCACTCATCGATTACCCCGCGCTTCGACCAGCAGTTCGGCCAGTTGGTTGACCGCCATGGCATACATCACGCTGCGATTGTAGCGGGTGATGGTGTAGAAGTTGGGCAAACCGAACCAGTATTCATCGCCTTGCGCACCTTCCAGACGAAACGCGGTGACCGGCAGATCTTCGGCCAGCTTGTCCTGGCTCTGCCAGCCCAGCGCGCGCAGCTCGGCGACGCTCTTTACCGGATCCAGCCCCTGCGTCAGGCCTTCGTCGACGCGAGTACCACTGGCCTCGACGCGACTGGCGACCTGACCGCCGGCCTGCCAGCCGTGGCGCTTGAAATAGCTGGCAACACTGCCGATGGCATCGGTCGGGTTGCTCCAGATGTTGATATGGCCGTCGCCATCGAAGTCCACGGCGTAAGCACGGAAACTGCTCGGCATGAACTGTGGCAAGCCCATGGCGCCAGCATAAGACCCCTTGAGGGTGATCGGATCGACCTGTTCCTCACGGGTAAGCAGCAGAAATTCGCGCAGCTCCTTGCGGAAGAACGGCGCACGCGGCGGATAATCGAAGGCCAGGGTCGACAGGGCGTCCATCACCCGCCAACTGCCGGTGTTGCCGCCATAGAAGGTTTCCACGCCGATGATGGCGACGATGAATTGCGGCGGCACACCGTACTCGGCTTCGGCCTTCTCCAGTGCAGCCTGGTTGTTTTTCCAGAATTCCACGCCGTGAGCGATACGCTTGTCGGTGATGAAGATCGGCCGGTAGTCCTTCCAGGGCTTGACCTTCTCTGCCGGGCGCGAGATGGCATCGAGAATCGCCTGCTTGCGCTCAACCTCGGCGAACAGGCTGACCAGTTGCTCGCTGGCGAAGCCATAGTCGCGGGTCATTTCCTCGACGAACTCGGCCACCTGCGGCGAGCCGTCGTAATCGGCCGCCAGCGCCTGTGCACCAGTACCAAGCGCGCCGGCGATACCGACTCCAATGAGCGTACGAGCAGCCCAACTACGCAGAGAATGCATTAACTAAAAACCCCCAAATCAAACCTGAGCGATCCACTTTCTGTGGGTGTGGATCGCCATCAATATCCCGAAGCCTGACAACAGCGTGACCAGATGGGTTCCGCCATAACTAATGAAGGGCAGCGGCACCCCAACCACCGGCAGCAGCCCGCTGACCATGCCGATGTTGACGAATACGTAGACGAAGAAGGTCATGGTCAGCGCCCCGGCCAGCAGCTTGCCGAACAACGTCTGCGCCTGGGCGGTAATCACCAGGCCACGCGCCAGCAGCAGCAGATAGAGCAGCAACAACAGACAGACGCCGACCAGGCCGAACTCCTCCGCGAGCACGGCAATGATAAAGTCCGTATGGCTTTCCGGCAAAAAATCCAGGTGCGACTGGGTACCCAGTAACCAGCCCTTGCCCAATACACCACCAGAACCGATGGCCGCCTTGGACTGGATGATGTTCCAACCCGACCCCAGCGGATCGCTCTCCGGGTTGAGGAAGGTCAACACACGGCGCTTCTGGTAGTCATGCATGACGAAGTACCACATGCCCACCGCAATCGGTACCACAGCGGCGGCGGCACCAATGATCCAGCGCCACTGCAGGCCAGCCATGAACACCACGAAGGCGCCCGAGGCGAGAATCAGCAGCGAAGTCCCCAGGTCCGGCTGTTTGACGATCAGCACGAAGGGAATACCGATCATCGCCAGGCTGATGACAATGTGCTTGAAGCGTGGCGGCAGGTTATACCGTGACAGGTACCAGGCAATGGTCATCGGCATGATGATCTTCATCAGCTCCGAAGGCTGGAAACGGATCACCCCGGGAATATTGATCCAGCGTGTCGCCCCCATCGCGGTGTGGCCCATCACCTCCACCACTATCAGCAAGGCGACACCCGCCAGATAGGCCAGAGGCACCCAGCGCGCCATAAAGCGCGGGTCGAACTGGGCGATCACCACCACCGCGAGCATGCCTATGCCGAAAGACGAGGCTTGCTTGAGCAGCAGGTCGACGTTCTTGCCACTGGCCGAATAAAGAATGAACAGACTGCCAGTGCCCAGAATCAGCAGCAGCAACAGCAACCAGCCATCGATATGCATGCGCTGCAACAGACTGGCGCGACGACGCAGTACGTCCTCGTCGGACAGGGTGCGGTCGAAATTGCTGATCATCGCTGGCTGACCTCGGCAGTCTGGGGCAAGGCGAATTCGGCTTTGAGCTGACCGGTCTCTTTATCCAGCAGCCAGGCGTCCATCACCTGCTTGACCACCGGGGCGGCGACGCCAGAGCCTGACTCGCCGTTTTCCACCATGACCGCTACGGCGATCTGCGGCTTCTGCGCCGGCGCAAAACCAATGAACAGGGCGTGGTCACGATGGCGCTCCTGCACCTTGTTGCGGTCGTACTTCTCACCCTGCTTGATCGCCACCACCTGCGCCGTACCGCTCTTGCCCGCGATGCGGTAGACCGAACTGTCACCGACCTTGCGCGCGGTACCGCGAGGGCCGTGCAATACCTCTTCCATGCCGTGAATGCCGTAATCCCAGAATTTCGGATCACGCAGGACGATATCGGGCATCGGATTGGGGTCAGCAGGCAGGCGGCCGTCGACGCTCTTGGCCAGGTGCGGACGAATCCACTTGCCGCGCGTGGCCATCAGCACGGTGGCCTGCGCCAACTGCAGCGGCGTGGTCTGCATGTAGCCCTGGCCAATGCCGAGAATCAGCGTCTCGCCCGGGTACCAGGGCTGACGATAACGTGCCCGCTTCCAGTCACGCGAAGGCATCAGGCCGGCGGTTTCCTCGAACATGTCCAGCGCCACGCGCTGCCCGAGGCCGAAGCGGCTCATGTAATCGTGCATGCGATCAACGCCCATCTTGTGCGCCAGATCATAGAAATAGGTGTCATTGGAGCGGGCGATGGCCAGGTTGAGATCGACCCAGCCGTCACCGGTGCGGTTCCAGTTACGGTATTTGTGGCTGTGATTGGGCAACTGATAGAAACCGGGGTCGAACACCCGCGAAGTGGGAGTGACCACCCCTGCATCGAGACCGGCCACAGCAACCATCGGTTTGATGGTCGAGCCTGGTGGATAGAGGCCGCGCAGCACCCGGTTATACAGCGGCTGATCGATGGAGTCGCGCAGCTCGCCATAGGCCTTGAAGCTGATACCGGTGACGAAGGGATTGGGGTCGAAGCTGGGCTGACTGACCATCGCCAGCACTTCACCATTATTCGGGTCGATAGCCACCACTGCTCCACGTCGACCACCCAGGGCGTTCTCGGCCGCCTCCTGCAGCTGTACATCGAGGCTGAGCACGATGTCCTTGCCCGGTTTCGGATCGACGCGCTTGAGCACCCGCAGCACGCGACCACGCGCATTGGTCTCGACCTCTTCGTAGCCGACTTCGCCGTGCAACTCGTCCTCGTAGAAACGCTCGATACCGGTCTTGCCAATATGGTGGGTACCGGCGTAATCGGTCGGATCCAGACGCTTGAGCTCCTGCTCGTTGATGCGCCCGACGTAGCCGACCGAATGAGCGAAGTGTTCCTGCTGCGGGTAATGCCGCACCAGCTGCGCGGCGACCTCGACGCCCGGCAGGCGGAACTGGTTGACCGCAATACGAGCGATCTGCTCTTCGGACAGCTCGAACAGGATCGGTACCGGCTCGAACGGACGCCGCCCCTGGCGCACGCGGCGCTCGAACAGCACGCGCTCATCCTCGGAAAGCTCGAGCACCTCGACTACCGTATCGAGCACGCTCAACCAGTCACCGGCGCGCTCGCGGGTTACGGTCAGGCTGAAGCTGGGACGGTTGTCGGCGATGATCACCCCATTGCGGTCGAAGATCAGCCCACGGGTCGGCGGCAGCGGCTGCACGTGGATGCGATTGTTTTCCGCCAGGGTGCTGTGATGCTCGTACTGCACGACCTGCAGGTAGTACATGCGCATGATCAGCACGCACGTCAGCAGGATGATCACCACCCCGCCGACGAGCACCCGGCGCTTGACCAGGCGAGCGTCCTTTTCGTGATCCTTGAGGCGAATCGGCTGCGGCATGACTAGGTGATCACTTGTGATACGGGTGGCCGGACAGCACGGTCCAGGCTCGGTAGATCTGCTCGCCGAGCAGAATACGCACCAGCGGATGCGGCAGGGTCAGTGGCGACAGCGACCAGCGTTGTTCGCTGCGCGCACAGACCTCCGGCGCCAGCCCTTCCGGGCCACCGACCATGAGGTTGACGTTGCGCGCATCGAGACGCCAGCGCTCCAGCTCCGCCGCCAGCTGCTCGGTGCTCCACGGCTTGCCATGGACCTCCAGCGTGACGATACGTTCGCCGGGCTGCACCTTGCTCAGCATGGCCTCCCCCTCCTGACGGATCAGGCGGGCAACGTCGGCATTCTTGCCGCGGGTGTTGAGGGGAATTTCCACCAGCTCCAGCGGCAGTTCTGCAGGCAGACGCTTGACGTACTCCTGCCAGCCCTCCTCGACCCAGCGCGGCATGCGCGAACCGACGGCGATCAGTTTGATCCGCACGGCTTGCGCTTACTCGGCGCTGTGCTGAGCGCGGCTCTGCTCGGCGCCCTGCCACAGGCGCTCGAGGTCATAGAACTGACGCGCGGTCGGCAGCATCACGTGCACGACGATGTCGCCCAAGTCGAGCAGGGCCCATTCGCCGCTGTCCAGACCTTCGCTACCGATCGGGCGCACGCCCTGCTCCTTGACCTTTTCCAGCACGTTTTCCACCAGCGACTTGACCTGACGGCTGGAGCTACCGCTGGCGATCACCATGAAGTCGGTGATGCTGGTCTTGTCCTTGACGTCGATCACGGTGATGTCGGTCGCCTTGATTTCTTCCAGCGCCGCCACGGCGATCTTGACCAGCTCTTCGCTGGGCATGTTCTGCTTGCTCATAAATGACTCATTTGCCTCGTGTAATGGACGCCGGCGCACATGCGCGGCGTTTCAAGCATTGGGCGCACGGTACAGATCGTGCGCCTGGATGTAGGCCAGTACCGCATCCGGCAGCAGATATCGCGCCGAGCGGTCGGTTGCCAGTAGATGGCGAATCTGCGTGGCGGAAATCGCCAGCGGAGTCTGCCAGATGAAACTGATTTGCCCGCCAGCACCCTGCAGGCTCAGCGGGTCGCTGACACTGCGCGCGGCCAGCAGATCGCGCAGCGCCTCCGGCGCTTCGCTGTCGGCATCCGGCCGTTGCAGCACCAACAGGTGGCAATGCTCAAGCAGTTCCTGCCAGCGATGCCAACTCGGCAAGCCGCAGAAAGCGTCCCAGCCGAGCAGCAGAAACAGCTGATCGTCCGCTGCCAACTCGGCGCGCACAGACTCCAGCGTGTCCACCGTATAAGACGGTTTGTCACGGCGCAGCTCGCGGTCATCGACCGTCAGCCGCGGCTCGCCGGCCACCGCCAGCTGAACCATGGCCAAGCGTTGCTCGGCTGTTGCCTGCGGCGTGTCGCGATGCGGCGGCCTGGCGCTGGGAATCAGCCGCAGTTGGTCCAGCGCCATGAACTCGGCCACTTCCAGTGCGGCACGCAGATGCCCGATGTGCACCGGGTTGAAGGTACCGCCGAGCAGGCCGATGCGTCGGGCGCCGATCCGTTTCATTTATGTGCGAATGTGTCCATCGCCAAAGACCACGTACTTCTCGCTGGTCAGCCCCTCCAGGCCAACCGGGCCACGGGCGTGCAGCTTGTCGGTGGAGATACCGATCTCCGCGCCCAGGCCGTACTCGAAACCATCGGCAAAGCGGGTCGAGGCATTGACCATCACCGAAGCGGAATCCACCTCGGTGAGGAAGCGCCGAGCATCGCTGAAGTTCTCGGTGATGATCGAATCGGTGTGCTGCGAGCCGTAGTGGTTGATGTGCTCGATGGCCGCATCCAGCGAGTCGACGATGCGAATCGCCAGGATCGGCGCGTTATACTCGGCGAACCAGTCGTCCTCGCTCGCTTCCAGCACATCGCTGCCGAGCAGTTCGCGGGTCGCGGCATCGCCACGCAGCTCCACGCCCTTATCGCGGTAGATCGCGGCCAACGGCGGCAGCACACGCGCGGCGATAGCCTGGTGCACCAGCAGGGTTTCCATGGCGTTGCACGGCGAATAACGCTGGGTCTTGGCGTTGTCGGCAACGCGAATGGCCTTGTCGAGGTCGGCAGCGATATCGATATAAACGTGGCAGACGCCATCCAGGTGCTTGATCACCGGCACCTTGGCGTCGCGACTGATGCGCTCGATCAGGCCCTTGCCACCGCGCGGCACGATCACGTCGACGAACTCCGGCATGGCGATCAGCTCACCGACAGCCGCGCGGTCGGTGGTTTCCACCACCTGCACGGCAGCTGCCGGCAGATCGGCTTCGGCCAGGCCCTGCTGGATGCAGCGGGCAATCGCCTGGTTGGAATGAATGGCCTCGGAGCCGCCACGCAGGATGGTGGCGTTGCCGGACTTCAGGCACAGGCTGGCCGCATCGATGGTCACGTTCGGCCGCGACTCGTAGATGATGCCGATCACGCCCAGCGGCACACGCATCTTGCCGACCTGGATACCGGACGGCAGGTAGCGCATACCCTGAATCTCGCCGATCGGGTCAGGCAAGGTCGCCACCTGGCGCAGGCCTTCGATCATGCTGTCGATCACCTTCGGCGTCAGCGCCAGGCGATCGACCATGGCCGGCTCCAGACCGCTGGCGCGGGCGGCTGCCAGGTCCAGTTCGTTGGCGGCGGTCAGCTCGGCGCGAGCGGCGTCGAGGGCATTGGCAGCGGCCTGCAGCGCGCGATTCTTCTGCGCGGTGCTGGCACGGGCGAGCACCCTGGAGGCCTGGCGGGCGGCCTGGCCCAGGCGGGTCATGTAGTCGTGCACGGACTCGGTCATGGCGGCGGAGGTCTGGCAGTTGGAAAAAGGGGCTGATTATAGCGGGCTCGCAAGGCCACGCCCAGCGGCGTCTGGCAAGCGGTAGGCAGCTCGTCCGCCAGGTGATGAATGCTGGGCAACGCCGGACCTAACCGGGGTAGCGCACCGATGGGCAAACATCGGCACCAAGGGTGCTGGAACGTTCAGGCATTTTTAAGCTTCTTGTTGTTATGCTCGCCGCGCGAGACCTAGCCCCCCCCTTACGACAGATGAAGCCTGCCGAACCCACACTCAGTTTGCCCTGGCCCGGCGCCAGGGCATTGCCCGATACCTTCTTCGATCGCGATGCACAGTTGCTGGCCCGCGAGTTGCTCGGCAAGGTCATCCGCCATCGCGTCGGCACGCTGTGGCTGAGTGCACGGATCATCGAGACCGAGGCCTATTACCTGGTCGACAAGGGCAGCCACGCATCGCTCGGCTACACCGAGAAGCGCAAGGCACTGTTCGCCGATGGCGGGCATATCTACATGTACTACGCGCGCGGCGGCGATTCGCTGAACTTCAGTGCTCATGGGCCAGGTAACGCGGTGCTGATCAAGTCCGCGCATCCCTGGGTCGACGCCATCAGCGGCCCCGATGCCCTGGCGGCGATGCAACGCAACAACCCAGGCAGCCTCGGCCAGCCCCGCGCCCCCGAACGTTTGTGCGCCGGGCAGACACTGCTGTGCAAAGCGCTGGGCCTGAAAGTACCGAACTGGGATGCGCGCCGCTTCGACCCACAACAGCTGTTCGTCGAGGATGTCGACGAACGACCGCACGCGATCATCCAGTGCGCGCGCCTGGGCATTCCCAAGGGCCGCGACGAGCACCTGCCCTACCGTTTCGTCGACGCCCGCTATGCCCGCCACTGCACGCGCAACCCTTTGCGCCGTGGACAGGTCGAAGGACGCGACTATCAACTACACACGCTGGAGCCTACCCGACCATGATGCAATGGTTCGACAGCATGACCACCTGGCTGCAAGGCAGCCCGCACTGGCTGGCATTGGCCATTTTCCTGGTCGCCTGCCTGGAGTGCCTGGCAGTGGCCGGCATCGTCATCCCTGGCACCGTGGTGCTTTTCACCCTCGCCGTGTTGGCCGGCAATGGCGCCCTGGAGCTGTGGCAGACTCTGCTGCTCGCCTATACCGGCGGCCTGCTCGGCGACGCGATTTCCTACGGGCTGGGTCGCCGCTTCCACCAGGGCATCCGGCGCCTGCCGGTGCTGCGCGACCATCCCGAATGGTTGACCGGCGCAGAGAACTACTTCCAGCGCTATGGCGTGATCAGCCTGCTGGTCGGCCGCTACATCGGCCCGCTGCGGCCGATGCTGCCATTGGTCGCCGGTATGCTGGACATGCCGGCCGTGCGCTTCGCCCTGGTCAGCCTGCTGGCTGCCGCCGGCTGGGCAGTGGCCTACATGCTGCCCGGCTGGGCCACCGGCGCCGCCTTGCGCCTGCCGCTACCAGAAGGTTTCTGGGGTGCGGCCGGCATCGTCAGCGCAGTCCTGGCGGTGATGTTGCTGCTGATCATGCAGGCCAGCCTGCGTGAACGGCGCTGGGCCGCCAGCCTGGCCGCACTGCTCGGCGCCATCGCCCTGGCCGCCATGCTGATCGGCTTCCCGCGCCTGGACAGCCTCGACCAGGGCCTGATGACGCTGGTGCAGGACGAGCGCAGCACCGCCTTCGATCCCATCGCGGTGTTTATCACGCGCTTCGGAGACTTCCATATCCAGTTCGCCACCGGCGTCCTGCTGGTGGCGCTGCTGTTCGCCGCACGTCGGTGGCAGGCCGGACTGTTCGTCGCTGGCGCCCTGTTGCTCGCCTCCACCGCAACCACGGTGCTGAAGAACCTACTGGCCCGTTCACGCCCGGATGTCCTGCTGCAGCCGCTGGAAAGCTACAGCCTGCCGAGCGGACACAGCTCTGCGGCATTCGCCTTCTTCCTGGCCCTGGGTGTGCTGGCCGGTCGTGGCAGCGCGGCGCGCACACGCCTGACTTGGCTGCTGGTGGCGAGCCTGCCAGCCCTGACCATCGCCCTGTCGCGGGTGTACCTGGGGGTGCACTGGCCCAGCGACATCATCGCCGGTGCCCTGGTGGCGGCGACCAGTTGTGCGCTCAGCCTGGCCCTGATTCAGCGCGCAGCGCCGATGCAGCCGTTGCCGGCGAAGGTGTGGTGGTTGGTGATTCCGGCCTGCGCTGCGCTGTTTTGCGCCATGGTCACCTGGGAGCTGTCGGCGACTCAGTTACGCTACAGCTATTGAAGCCTGGAGCGTCGCCGGGTCACTCACGCATCGAGGGGTGTACGGCGCCCCCCCCTATGAGGCATCGCCCTGCAGGTGCTCCACCATGGCCTGCAACTGGCTCAGGCGCAGTTCCGGGTCATCCAGTTGTAGCAGCTGCAGTTTCTGCGCCGGCTCCAGTGGCAACAGATAGGCCAGCTGATTGGCCAGTTGCTGCTGACCGGCGACCACGCCTTCCATGGCCAGCCCCGCCACCAGCGGATGCTCGGCCAGGGCAGCGTGCAGGGCGGCCAGATCGGCGTGCTCGGCCTGTAGCGGGCTGTCTGGCTGTTCATCAAGCCACTGCACCTCGGCGACGGTCAGCTGGTCAGGCAGAACCTGGGCGCGCTCGACACGAAAACGCCGCCCACCTTCGACGCGAATACCCAGCAAGCCGTTGGTACGCTGCTGAAAGTCGCGCACCAGGGCCTCGCAGCCAATGGCTGCAAAACTACTGGCAGCTGCGCCCACTTCAGCGCCCTCGACGATGCACACCACACCGAAACCACTGCCCTGTTTCATGCAGCGGCTGATCATGTCCAGGTAGCGCGCCTCGAATATCTGCAGGTCGAGTACGCAACCGGGAAACAGTACGGTATTGAGCGGGAACAGCGGCAGATTCATGGTTTAACAGCCTGTTATCAATGCAGGGGTACCAGGGCATCAGTGATCATCGGGGGAGGCTCTCACAGCAACAGGACAATCGCCAGAGGCAACAGCACGGCGGTAATCACCCCCATCAGACTCATCGCCAATGCCGCGAAGGCACCGCACTCATCGCTCTCCTGCAGCGCTCGCGCCGTACCCACGGCATGCGCGGTGATGCCCAGCGCCATGCCCTGCGCTGCCGGATGATGAACCCTGCACAGACGCAGAATGGACGGCCCGACGATAGCGCCGATAACCCCGGTGATCATCACGAACACCGCCGCCAGCGCCGCGATACCGCCGATCTGATCAGCCACCAGCATGGCGATCGGCGAAGTCACCGACTTGGGCGCCATGCTCATCAGCATCAGCCGCTCGGCACCGAACAACCAGGCCAGCCCCGCCCCAAGAACGGTGGCGAAGGTACCAGCAACCAGCAAGGTCAGGATGATCGGCCAGAACAGCTGACGAATCCGCCGCAGGTTGAGATACAGCGGCACCGCCAGGGCCACGGTGGCCGGGCCGAGCAGCAGGGTCAGCGCTGCAACGCTGCTCCGGTATTCGGCAAAACTCAGACCGCACAGCAGCAGGATGCCAATAACCGTGAGCATCGACACCAACACCGGCTGCAGGAACACCCAGCGGGTGCGCTCGTAGGCGGCCATGGCCAACTGATAGGCGCCCAGGGTGATGCCGATGCCAAACAGCGGGTGATGGGTCAGCGCCTGCCAGGCGTTCTGCCAATCGGGACTCATACATCCTCCCGGCGCTGCTGGCGCTCGATCAGTTTCTGCATCAGCCAGCCGGCGAAGGCCAGCGATACCAGCAGCGACAGCACCAGCGCGCCGACCACGGCCCAGAAATCGGCGGCGATATCGCTGGCATAGGCCATCACGCCCACGGCGGGCGGCACCAGAATCAGCGGCAGGTATTTGAGCAGGCTGCTGGACGCAACGCTCAGCGGCTCGCCCACCTCGCCGCGCAGCATGAGAAAAACGAACAACAGCAGCATGCCGATGATCGGCCCTGGCAACATCGGTAACAGCAGGACGTTGAGAACGGTACCCAGCAACTGGCACAGCACCAGCCAGGAAAGGCCGCGAAGCAGCATGTTTGAGGTCTCCAGAAGACGAGCGATGGCCGTATTTCCGCTCGCGAGTAGGCCGCTGAAAAACGTAGGCGAGGCAGTCAGTGCAATACCGGTGGCGGCCCCGCAAAAACAGGCGAAAAAGCGGAGTTTACGAGCTGTAAATGAGAATTTTGAGCCTGTTTTTAACGCAGCAATGACAACACAGGTAGTTTTTCAGCGGCCTACTAGAGGGGATTCCGGGCATCTATTGAGGCATGTCAGCCATTATAGGCGCGCTGGCCTCTGTATTGCTTCGTCAGGCTGGCCTATGCCGCGTCATTCATTACGCCAAGGCAGGCTTGACCCGCTGCCGGCCCCGTGATGATCTAGGCCGCAACGGTTTCACGCACACAAGAAAAACACCCGCGTCCTCAAGGAGGAACTATGCCGTTCGTACCCGTAGCAGAGCTCAAGGACTATGTTGGCAAGGAACTTGGCAAGTCCGAGTGGCTGACCATCGACCAGCAGCGCATCAATCAGTTCGCCGAGTGCACCGGCGACCATCAGTTCATCCATGTCGACCCGGAAAAGGCCAAGCTGACCCCCTTCGGCACCACCATCGCCCACGGTTTCCTGTCGTTATCGCTGGTGCCGATGCTGATGGAAAAGATCATGATCATGCCGCAGGGCCTGAAGATGGCGGTGAACTACGGTCTCGACAGCGTGCGTTTCATCCAGCCGGTCAAGGTCGACTCCAAGGTGCGCCTGGTGGTCACCCTGACCGACGCCAGCGAGAAGAATCCCGGCCAGTGGCTGCTCAAGGCCCGCGCCGTACTGGAGATCGAAGGCCAGGAGAAGCCGGCCTATATTGCCGAACCCTTGACCCTCTGTTTCGTCTGACCCCTGCCTGTTCCCGTTTCCGGTGTCATCCGCCGGAACGGGAGCGTTCTCACATCAGCAAAGCGTGCGACTCGGCAACGCAAGCGTCCAGGCTTGCGGCATACTGCGGACAAAGCACCGACCTGGACGTCCCTCATGAATCCCCTTGCCATGCGCTTGCTGCCTCTTTGCCTGTCTCTGCTGCTTGCCGGTTGCGACGAAGCACGCCCGCTGCTGCCGGCCAATGCCACCCTGCCAGATGGTGGCCAGTATCGCGGCAAGATAGTCGAGGGTCTGTTGCAGGGGCCGGGGCGCCTGGACTACCGCAATGGCAGCTGGTTCGTTGGTCAGTTCAAGGACGGCATGCTCGAAGGCAGCGGCGAATGGCAAGGCCCGGGGGGTGAGCACTATCTGGGCGACTTCCACGAAGGCATGTTCCATGGCCAGGGTACCCTGACCTACAGCGATGGCAGTCGCTACCAGGGCGGTTTCGAACGCAATCGCTTCAGCGGCGTCGGCCTGCTCGAACAGGGCGGCCAGCGCTACCAGGGTGAATTTCTCAACGACCGCTTCCATGGCCTGGGCAAACTGGAGATGGCCGACGGCAGCAGCTTCCAGGGCCAGTTCGTTAACGGTCAACCAGAGGGCCAGGGCGTGCGCAGCGACGCCTACGGCAACCAGTACAGCGGCGTGTTCGCCCAAGGGCTGCTCAGCGGCCAGGGCAGTTACCAGAACGCCGATGGCGACAACTACAGCGGCGGTTTCAAGAACGACGAGTTTCATGGCAAAGGTCGCTACCAGAGCGCTGGCGGCGAGACCTGGGCCGGCGAATTCGTAGAAGGCGTGATGCAGGGCCCCGGTGAATATACCGACGGCGCCGGCATCCGCTACCTCGGCGAATTCGCCGACTGGCAGTACGAAGGCGAAGGCCTGCTCACCCTGCCCGATGGCAGCGCCTACCGCGGCCATTTCTCAGGCGGTGATTACAGTGGCGTGGGCACCCTGACCCTGGCCGATGGCAGCCGTCAGTCCGGCACCTGGCAACGCGGCCGCCTGGTACGTGACGCACAGGGTCAGGTGCTGCCCGACAGCCTCGAGCTGGGTCTGCTGCAACAAGGGCACCTGCTCGATGAAGCCATCGCCGCGATTCCAGCCTCAACCCCGGCGCGCGAGCTGTATGCACTGACCCTGGCCGGCGACGGCAAGCAAAGCGTATTCATGCGCGAAGCCGACTACGTCAGCCGGCTGATGCGCGAGCGCTTCGGCGCCCATGGCAGCATCAGCCTGATCAACCACCGCGACCATCTTGCCGACCGCCCACTGGCCACCCGCGAGAATCTCACCCGCGTGGTGCAGGCGCTGGCCGAACGCAGTGGCGAAGAAGACCTGATCTTCATCTATCTGACCAGCCACGGCTCGCGCCGTCACGAGCTCAATCTCGACCAGCCGCGCCTGCAACTGGCCGACCTGCCCGCCAGCGAGCTGGCTGCCCTGCTCGCTCCACTCAAGCAGCGCAACAAGGTGGTGGTGATCTCCGCCTGCTATTCCGGCGGATTCATCCCGCCGCTGAAAGACGAAAAGACCCTGGTGATGACCGCCGCACGTGCCGACCGGGTGTCCTTCGGTTGCAGTGAAGAGAACGACTTCACCTACTTCGGTCGCGCCCTGTTCGCCGAGGCGCTGGGCGAAACCGACAACCTCGAGCGGGCCTTCGAGCTGACCAAGGAACGCGTCGCCGAGCGTGAGCAGAGCGACGGCTTCGAACCTTCCGAACCGCAGATCTGGGCGCCCCGCGGCGTACTCCAGCACTGGCGCGAACTACGCCAAAGCCAGGCCGAGCGCGCGCTCGGTGCCGTGGCCAGCGGTCCGGCAAAGGACTAAGCTGAACTGTAACGGACAAGAGACAACCGCATGTACCTGACCCCACAGCACATCCTTCTCGCTGGCGCCACCGGGCTTACCGGTGAACACCTGCTCGACCGCCTGCTCAGCGAGCCGACGGTTGCCCGCGTGCTGGCGCCTACCCGCCGCCCCCTGGCCGCCCACCCGCATCTGGAAAACCCGGTGGGCGACCTGCAAGCGCTGCTGCCGCAGTTGTCCGGCCAGGTCGATACCGCTTTCTGCTGCCTGGGCAGCACCATCAAGCAGGCCGGCTCGCAGGAAGCCTTCCGTGCCGTCGATCATGACCTGGTACTGGCCTTCGCTCGTCGCGCTCGCGAGCTGGGCGCACGGCATCTGGTGGTGATCAGCGCCCTCGGTGCCGACCCCGGCTCAAAGGTGTTCTACAACCGCATCAAAGGCGAGACCGAAGAGGCGCTGAAAGCCATGGACTGGCCGCAACTGACCATCGCCCGCCCGTCGCTGCTGCTCGGCGCGCGCCATGAGTTTCGTCTCGGTGAGCGCCTCGCCGCCCCGTTGCTGCGCTGGCTCCCGGGCAAGTACCGCGGCATCGACGCCTGCGCCCTGGCCCGCGCCCTGTGGCGCCTGGCCCTGGAAGAGGGAGACGGCGTGCGCGTGATAGAGTCTTCCGACCTGCGCCGGCTGGGGCGCTGATGCCGTGGATGAAGCGATGAAACCGACAAGCCTGATCGAGGCCCTGCAAGACGCCGACATGCTGGAGATCGACAGCCTGTATGCCTGGCAGTTCGACCTCGACACCGAACTGCTGGCACAGATCAGCGCCGGCTCGGCGGGCAGCGACAGCGCCGCCAAACCGCTGCTGCAGGTGCACTGCATCGATGGTCGCGAGCGCCGCCTGTGGAAGTTCTCCCTGGCTTCGGTACAGGCTGCGCGCTATAGCGAAGCGGACGACAGTTGGTTGATCGAAGGCAGCGAAGTCAGTCATACCCTCAAATGCTTTGCCGCCTATCGCGGCGACAACGATGACGGCGACGACGAGCAAGACGAAGCCTGAACCATGGGCCTCTATGACCGCCATATCCTGCCGCACCTGATCGATTTCGCCTGCGGCATGGGCGCGGTGATGAAGGCGCGCTCGCAACTCGTGCCACAGGCGCGCGGTCGCGTGCTGGAAATCGGCATCGGCAGCGGACTCAACCTGAGTTTCTACGACCCACAGCGGGTCGAGGTGGTGGTTGGCGTCGACCCGTCCGCGGAAATGCAGGCTCTGGCCCGCGACCGCGCCGCACGCTGCCAGGTGCCGGTGGAAATGATCGCCCTGGAGCTGGGGCAGATTCAGGCGGCGGATGCCAGCTTCGATGACATCGTCTGCACCTTCACCCTGTGCACCATCCCTGATGCCATCGCCGCCCTGCGCGAAATGCGCCGCGTACTCAAGCCTGGCGGGCGTCTGCTGTTCTGCGAACACGGTCTGGCGCCGGATCTGCCGGTGGTGCGCTGGCAAAAGCGCCTGACGCCGCTGTGGAAACCGCTGGCCGGCGGCTGCCATCTGGATCGCGACATACCCGCACTGATCGAGGCCGGCGGTTTTCATATCCGCCAACTGGAAACCGGCTACCTCAAAGGGCCACGGCCGATGACCCACGTCTATCGAGGTTGGGCCGACTGACTTAGCAGCTTACCGCGCCGGAACGCAGCGCCAGCGGATCGACCAGACCGGCGGCGATGGCCATACCCACCAGCTCGGCCAGCGTCTCGGCCTGCATGCGCTTCATCACCCGTGAGCGATAGAGGTCGACGGTTTTCACGCTGATATCCAGCTGCTCGGCGACTTCACGGTTGGTGTAGCCGCGCACCAATGGCAACAGCACGTCACGCTCACGCGGGGTGAGTTGATCAAGCCGTGCCTGTACCTCGGCCAGACGCGGATCACGCCGGGTTACAGGCTTACGGCGCTCCAGCGCCTGCTGCACGCTGTCGAGCAGCAGTTGCTCGTTGTAGGGCTTCTCGATGAAATCCACCGCGCCGGCCTTGAACGCGCGCACGACGATGGGCACGTCGGCGTGACCGCTGACGAAAATGATCGGCAAGTCGATACCGCGCGCGCGCATCTCCTCCTGCACATTGAGCCCGCCCATGCCCGGCATACGCACATCGAGCAGCACGCAGGCATTGGCCGCCGGGTCGCAGGCCTCGAGAAAGGCGCGGCCGCTGGTGAACGGCACGCCCTTTAGGCCTACCGACTCCAGCAGCCAGAGGGTCGAGTCGAGCATGCCCTGGTCGTCATCGACCACGTAAACCAGTTGTTGCATCCCTGTGCTGCTCCTCTTGTTGTTATCAGTGACTTGGCCGCTCGTAGGGCGGACTCAGGAGCGCCAGCGAACAGTCCGCCGATTCGCGTCGCGCCACGAGCCCTGATCGCCGGCAAGCCGGCTCCTACAGATCAACCTAATCCTCTCTGCCCAACGGCAAACGACACTCCAGGCACAACCCGCCGCCCTCGGCCGGCAATGCCTCCAGCGACCCACCAAAACCTTCGACGATGCTGCGGCTCATGGACAGGCCAAGCCCCAGGCCATCAGCCTTGCTGGTGTAAAAGGGCGTGAACAGTTTGCCCAGTTGCTCCTCGCTGACGCCCGCCCCCTGGTCGATCACCCGGATCATCAGGCTGCCGTCGCGCTCGCCGGCCTCCAGACGAATCTGCGATGCGCTGCCCGGATGCTGATCGCGGTTGGCCTCGATGGCGTTGCGCAACAAGTTCAGCAGCACCTGTTCGAGCAACACTCGGTCGGCGAATACCGGCGGCAGATTGTCCGGCAAGGCGTCGCTGACCGCTACCTGTGCCGCGCCCGCCTCCCAGTTGCACAGACGCACGGCCTCGCGCGCCACCTCGGCCAGATTGAGCGCCTGCATGCGCCGCTGGCCCTTGCGCAGGAAGGCGCGCAGGCGCTTGATCACTGCCGAGGCGTGGTTGGCATGTTCAGTGATGCGCGCCAGGCCCTGGGCCACCTTGTCGACAGCGGCCTGATCGCCGCCGACGCCCTGCAGGTAGCGCTGGCTGGCGCTGGCGTAGTTGACCACCGCCGCCAGCGGCTGGTTGATCTCGTGGGCGATGCCCGAGGCCAGCTCGCCCAGGGTGATCAGCCGCGTGGTGTGCGCCAGCTCGTCCTCCAGGCGGCGCTTGTTCTCCTCGGCCTGGATGCGCGCGGTGATGTCGCGCGAGACGCTGACCACCTCGACCACCGCGCCGGTGTAGGTCTCGCGAATGGCGCGGCTGGCGGTCTCGAACCACAGGTAATGGCCGTCGCGATGACGAATGCGATAGCTCATGGTGTGGTAGCCGTCCTGCTCCAGCGCCTCGCGCGCCTGCTTGGCCTGCTGCAACTGGTCCTGCGGATGCAGCAGGCCGTCGACCGCCAAGCCGCGCAGTTCTTCCGGCCAATAGCCTAGCAACGTCCAGCTTGCAGGCGTGGCGTCGAGGAACACGCCGTCCGGGGTGTGGCGGGAGATCAGATCGGTGGTGTTCTCGGTGATCAGCCGGTACAGCCGCCGTGCCCGAGCGGCCTCGCGCTGCTCGCGGATTTCCTGGGTCGCCTCGCGGCAGCGCGCCAGCACCCGCTGCTCTGCCACATCGGGAATGAAGCTCCAGATCAGGATGCGCTCGCCGTCCTGCGCCTCCACCGCCTCGATGGCGCGCGACTGCTGCAAGCAGGCGCGCACCAGCGGCAGATGATTGACCGGCAGCAGTTCACCGACCTGGGCCAGCGGGCGCTCGCCGAGCAGTTCTTGCAAAGCCTGGTTGAACTCCAGCGGCCGTGCACGCGCATCGAGCAGCAACGCCGGCTGCGGATCGGCCGACAGCAGCGGCGCGCTACGCGCCATGCCACCGGCCAGCGCGATCAGTTGCGCCAGCAGCTCGCGCAGCCAGGGCAACCACTCCAGGCCGGCATCTTCGTCCACCTGCAGCAACAACAGGCCGGCACCACCCTCCTCCAGGCTCAGCGCCAGGGCCTGACCATGATGAATCGCAGCGCGGCGCAGTCGCCCGGCCAGCCAGCAGGGCAGCTGACGCACTGCTTCCAGGCTAAGGCAGGGCTGCGTCGTCAGCGCCTCGAACAGAGTCTGATCGCTGGCGGCCAGCGGATCGCCCTGGCCCGGCGGCAGGCGCGGGCCACCGTCGTCCTGGGCATAGGTGCGGCTGGCCGGCTGCCAGGTCAGGTACCAGGCCTGGCGCACCTGTGGGCAGCCGAGTACGGCGCGGCGCAGGGCCGCCGCTCGCGCGTGGAGGGACGGCGCTTCGCGCTGGATGCGCAGCCAGGCCTGCAGCGGCACGGCCGCCTGATCGCTCGACAGATTCATATAGTAATTATTCTATAAAACCTTAGTGCAACTTCCATACAAAATAGAAATGACCTATAAATTACCGCCAGCAAGCTTCGGTAATGCCTGCATCATTACCGGAATAACCAGAGCTAACAATCAGCCAAAGGTGTATCCGCCATGTCGATCTACGAGCAGGGCCTCGGCCGCGCCGCCGTCAACCATGTCGCCCTCAGCCCCCTGAGCTTCATCGAGCGTACCGCGGCGGTATACCCGCACTACCCGGCCGTGGTGCATGGCTCGATCCGCCGCAACTGGGCCGAGACCTACGCGCGCTGCCGCCGTCTGGCCTCGGCGCTGGCCGGCCGCGGCATCGGCCAGGGCGACACGGTGGCGGTGATGCTGCCGAACATCCCGGCCATGCTCGAGGCGCATTTCGGCGTGCCGATGATCGGTGCGGTGCTCAACGCCCTCAACGTGCGCCTGGATGCCGAGGCCATCGCCTTCATGCTGCAGCATGGCGAGGCCAAGGTGGTGATCGCCGACCGCGAGTTCCATGACGTGATCCACGCCGCTATCGGCATGCTCGACCACCCGCCACTGGTGATCGACGTCGACGACCCCGAGTACGGCGAAGGCCAGGCAGTCAGCGATCTGGACTACGAGGCCTTCCTTGCCGAAGGCGACCCCGAGTTCGCCTGGCAGTGGCCCACCGACGAGTGGCAGGCCATCAGCCTCAACTACACCTCCGGCACCACCGGCAACCCCAAGGGCGTGGTCTATCACCACCGCGGCGCCTTCCTCAACGCCATGGGCAACCAGATGACCTGGGCCATGGGCAACCACCCGGTCTACCTGTGGACCCTGCCGATGTTCCACTGCAACGGCTGGTGCTACCCCTGGACCATCACCGCCCTGGCTGGTGTGCACGTGTTCCTGCGCCGCGTCGACCCGGCGAAGATCCTCACCCTGATCCGCGACGAGCAGGTCACCCACCTGTGCGGCGCACCCATCGTGCTCAACGCGCTGGTGAACATGCCGGCCGAGGCCAAGGCGGCCATCGATCACCCGGTCAAGGCCATGGTCGCTGGCGCGGCGCCACCGGCCAAGGTGATCGGCGCGGTGGAGGAAATGGGCATCCATGTCACCCATGTGTACGGCCTTACCGAGGTCTATGGCCCGGTGACGCTGTGCGCCTGGCACGACGAATGGGACGAACTGCCGCTGGAAGAGCGCGCCACCATCAAGGCGCGCCAGGGCGTGCGCTACCCGACCCTGGAAGGGGTGATGGTCGCCGACCCGAAAACCCTGCAGCCGGTGCCGCGCGACGGCCAGACCATCGGCGAGATCTTCATGCGCGGCAACACCGTGATGAAGGGCTACCTGAAGAACCCCAGCGCCACCGCCGAGGCCTTCGAGGGCGGCTGGTTCCACACCGGCGACCTGGGCGTGTGCCACGCCGACGGCTACGTGGAAATCCGCGACCGGCTCAAGGACATCATCATCTCCGGCGGCGAGAACATCTCCACCATCGAGGTCGAGGGCGTGCTCTATCGCCACCCGGCGGTACTGGAGGCGGCGGTGGTCGCCCGCCCGGACGAAAAATGGGGCGAGACGCCCTGCGCCTTCATCACCCTGAAGACCGGCCAGCAGGCCAGCGACAGCGAGATCATGGCCTTCTGCCGCGAACACCTGGCCGGCTTCAAGGTGCCCAAGACCGTGGTCTTCGCCCAGTTGCCCAAGACCAGCACCGGCAAGATCCAGAAGTTCGTCCTGCGCGATATGGCCAAGGCGCTGTAGAAGCGGCCCTCACCCCCGGCCCCTCTCCCGCAGGGAGAGGGGTGAATGAACCGTTTTCACAACAACAAGAACCGGCCCTGGCGGCCGACGGAGAACCTTCATGCAAATTTTCAAGCGCCGTGACGGCGACGAACAACCTTACTGGCCCTTCGGCCCGTTCAAGGTACGTCTACCCTTCGTGCATTACCGCTGGGAAACCGCCGAGATGCTGCAGGCGCTGATCATGTTCGTGGTCAGCCTGGCGATGATCCCGCTGCTGGAGAAATACCTCGGCCTGCCCTATGACGTGGCCCTGGCCTATGTAGTGGTGTGCGGCATCGGCTTCATGCTGCCGGCGCTGCTCGGTGTGCCGCTGGTGCCGGGTTGGATCACCCCCGGCATTCCCGTGGTGCTGCTGTTTCTCGGCAACTACGAGCCGGGCCCTGCGGCCATTCAGGCGCTGTTCGCCCTGCAGTTTCTGGTGTTCGTGATCTTCCTCTTCCTCGGCGTCACCCGCCTGGGCAGTGTCCTGGTGCGGCTGATCCCCAACTCGATGAAGGGCGGCATCATCATCGGTGCCGGCATTGCCGCGCTGATGGGCGAAATCAGCGCGGGCGGCCGTCTGGCCAACACGCCGATCTCCCTGGTGCTGGGCAGTCTGATCTGCCTGTACCTGATGTTCTCGGTGTCGTTCAAGGGCCTGACCGAGCGCGTGCCGCTGGCGCGCAAGATCGTCAACTACGGCATGGTGCCGGGCATGCTGATCGCCATTTTCATCGGCATCGCCGTGGGCGAGTACAAGATGCCGGACGTGAAATGGGGCATCACCGCGCCGGCCTTCGGCGAGATGTGGAACTACCTGCCGTTCAACGTCGGCTTCCCCGGCCTCGACGTGTTCCTGCTGGCCGTGCCCACGGCGGTGATCGCCTACGTGATCGCCTTCGGCGACATCATCGTCGGCCAGTCGCTGATGCAGCGCGCCGATGAACTGCGCACCGACGAGGTGATCGAAAACAACGTAGACCGCATCCATCTGGTGACCGCCATCCGCAACGCCCTGCACGCCTTCTTCGCGCCCTACCCGGGCCTGGCCGGCCCGCTGTGGACAGCGGTGGCGGCGACCATGGCCGAGCGCTACAAGTACGGGCGCAAGGCGATGGACTCGATCTACAGCGGCGCCGGCACCTTCTGGATCACCGGCTTCGCCGCGCTGTTCATGCTGCCGCTGGTCAGTTTCTTCCAGCCGGTGCTGCCGATCGCCCTGTCGCTGACGCTGATCCTCACCGGCTATATCTGCCTGATGGTCGGCTTCGAGCAACTGAACAACAACACCGAGCGCGGCATCGCCGGCACCATGGGTGTGGTGCTCGCTGTCTACGGCGCGGGCTGGGGCCTGGCCGCGGGCGCGGCGCTGTACATTCTGGTCGAACGCACCCATCTGCTTAAATTCACCAGCATCAAGGATAAGCCGCAAAGTCCGGCGGAAGCCGACTGACGGATTTCGTTCCACACGCGCCGCGCTCGTCGCGGCGCCACTGCTGTCGAGGTTGCACCATGCCCGAATTCAACGCCCCGCTGCGCGATATGCGCTTCGTCCTCCATGAAGTCTTCCAGGCGCCGAGCCTGTGGGCACGCCTGCCGGCCCTGGCGGAAACCGTCGATGCCGACACTGCCGACGCCATACTCGAAGAAGCGGCCAAGGTCACAGGCACGCTGATCGCCCCGCTGAATCGCAGCGGCGACGAGGAAGGCGCGCAGTGGGAGGGTGGCAACGTGCGCACCCCGGCCGGTTTCCGCGAAGCCTACGCCACCTACACCGAAGGTGGCTGGGTGGGCCTGTCCGGCAACCCGAATTACGGCGGCATGGGCATGCCCAAGATGCTCGCCGTGGCCTTCGAGGAGATGCTCTACGCCGCCGGCTCCAGCTTCGCGCTGTATTCCGCGCTGAGCTCCGGCGCCTGCCTGGCCATCGACGCCCACGCCAGCGAAGAACTCAAGACCACCTACCTGCCGCCGATGTACGAGGGCCGCTGGGCTGGCTCCATGTGCCTGACCGAGGCCCATGCCGGCACCGATCTGGGCATCATCAGAACCCGCGCCGAGCCGCAGGCCGACGGCAGCTACACGATCACCGGCAGCAAGATCTTCATTACCGGTGGAGAACAGGACCTGACCGAGAACATCATCCATCTGGTGCTGGCCAAGCTGCCGGACGCACCGGCCGGGCCGAAGGGCATCTCGCTGTTTCTGGTGCCCAAGGTGATAGTCAACGCCGATGGCAGCCTCGGTGCACGCAACGCCGTGAGTTGCGGCTCGATCGAACACAAGATGGGTATCAAGGCATCAAGCACCTGCGTGATGAATTTCGACGGCGCCACCGGCTACCTGATCGGTGAGGTCAACAAGGGCCTGGCGGCGATGTTCACCATGATGAACTACGAGCGCCTGTCCATCGGCATCCAGGGCATCGGCTGCGCCGAGGCGTCCTATCAGTCGGCCGTCAGCTACGCCCGCGAACGTATCCAGAGCCGCGCCGCCACTGGCCCGGTGGCGAAGGACAAGATCGCCGACCCGATCATCGTCCATGCCGACGTACGCCGCATGCTGCTGACCATGAAGGCGCTGAACGAGGGCGGTCGTGCCTTCGCCTGCTACGTTGGCCAGCAGCTCGATCTGGCCAAGTACGCCGAGGATGCCGAGGAACGGCAGAACGCCGAAGCACTGGTCGCCCTGCTCACCCCGGTGGCCAAGGCCTTCTTCACCGACACCGGGCTGGAAAGCTGCGTGCACGGCCAGCAGGTATTCGGCGGCCACGGCTACATCCGCGAATGGGGCCAGGAGCAACTGGTGCGCGACGTGCGCATCGCGCAGATCTACGAGGGCACCAACGGCATCCAGGCACTCGACCTGCTCGGACGCAAGGTGGTGGCCAACGGCGGCGCCGCGCTGCGCCTGTTCGCCGGCGAGGTGCGCGACTTCGCCCATGCCCATGAATCGCCCTTCGGTGATCGCCTGATAGAAGCGCTGGAACGCCTGGAAGCGGTCAGCGGCTGGCTGCTGGAGCAGGCCAAGGTTGATCCCAACTCGGTCGGCGCCGCCTCGGTGGAGTACCTGCACCTGTTCGGCTACGTCGCCTACGCCTACATGTGGGCGCGCATGGCCGCGGTGGCGCAGAACAAGCAGACAGAGAATGAAGCCTTCTACGGCGGCAAGCTCGCCACCGCCGAGTTCTTCTTCGCCCGCCTGCTACCGCGTACCCTGAGCCTGGAAGCGAGCATTCGTGGTGGTAGCCAGCCGCTTTACGGTCTGGCCGCCGAGCAGTTTTAGTAGGGCGGGTGCAACCCGCCACCGCCAAACCGGCGGGTTGCACCCGCCCTACAGGTTTGAGCGTGTTGCGCGGCTGCTTCGGCGCCGCGCTTTTTATTCACCGGCGCCGGCGCTTTTCCCCCGGCAAGGCTCGGCGACAATACAAGATCGAGCACAGCCGCCTTCAAGAACAAGAGATACCGTCATGCGAACCCTGACCACCCTGACCGGCAACAGCCAGAAACTCGATGGCGGCGCCATGTTCGGCAACGCACCCAAGGCCCTTTGGCAACGCTGGATGCCGGCCGACGAACTGAACCGCATCGACCTCGGCTGCCGCGCCCTGCTGGTGCAGGAAGACGCGCGCAATATCCTGGTGGAAACCGGCATCGGCGCCTTCTTCAGCCCCGAGCTGAAACAGCGCTTCGGCGTGCAGGAAGCGCATCACGTCCTGCTCGATGAACTGGCGAAACTCGGCCTGAGCGATGCCGATATCGATATCGTCGTGCTCACCCACCTGCACTTCGACCATGCCGGCGGCCTGCTCGCCGCCTGGCAGGATGGCGAACAGGCACGCCTGCTGTTTCCCAACGCGCGCTTCGTCACCGGTCGACGCCAGTGGCAGCGAGCCTGCACGCCACACGCCCGCGACAAGGCCTCCTATATCCCGGAGCTGCTGACTCTGCTGGAAGCCAGCGGACGCCTGCATCTGATCGATGAAACCGACAGTTGCGCACTGCTCGGCACCGACTGGCGCCTGCACTGGAGCGACGGCCACACGCCGGGCCAACTACTGCCGGAAGTGGCCATGCCGGGCGGGCCGGTGGTGTTTCCCGGGGACCTGATCCCTGGCGCGCCCTGGGTGCACCTGCCGATCACCATGGGTTACGACCGTTTCCCTGAAGGCCTGATCGAGGAGAAGGAGGCGCTGCTGGCCGACCTGGTCGCCCGCGGCGGCCGTTTGGTATTCACCCACGACCCCGACGTGGCCATGGGTCGGGTGACGCGAGACGAAAAAGGTCGCTACGGGCTCGATGAGACAGCAAAAGCAGCCCATCGGCTGGCAAACTGAGGCTATCTAGCATTGACGTGTCGGCCATGCAGCGCGAGCATGGCCGTTTGTTTTTCAGCACGGTCACGACTGCAGCAGCGGCGCACCGTGCCCACCTCGACAGCCCTGGGGGACCGTTTCATGAGCCTGGCCTCTGTCCGCGCCTTCTTCGCCGCCAAGGCGCCCGACATCACGATCATCGAGCTGCAGACCAGCACCGCCACCGTGGCGCTGGCTGCCGAAGCGCATGGCGTGGCGCCAGGGCAGATCGCCAAAACCTTGGCCTTCCGCATCGCCGAGCGTGACGTGTTGATCGTCGCCCGTGGCGATGCGCGTATCGACAACCGCAAGATGAAGGAATGCTTCGGTGCCAAGGCACGCATGCTCGATGCGCAGACCGTGGTCGAACTGACCAGCCACCCGGTGGGCGGCGTCTGCCCATTCGGCCTGGCCACACCGCTCAGCGTCTATTGCGACCGCTCGCTGCTGGCCTTCGATGAAGTGCTGCCGGCCGCCGGCGCCACCCACAGCGCGGTGCGTATCGCCCCGCAGCGCATGGCCGAATTGGTCGATGCCGAATGGATTGACGTGTGCCAGGAAGTGGAAACGGAAACCTGCTGAACGACGCTGCCAACGCCAATCCGCTAGGGCGCGCCGCGCGCACCAGCGCCTTTCCCGGATTGCATCCGGGCTACAACCCGCCGCTGACACCTAGGCTGACACCCAGCGCCGTGGCCAGCGAAAACGGCAACAGCAGGGTATCGAGCAGCGCACTGGCCGGCAGATCCAATCCAGGATAACGCGGCGCCTCGGCGCCGAAACGATCCAGCGGGCAGCAGCCGCCATTGATCGTGTACCAATCCAGCCGCGTCCCGGCATAAACCACAGGGGCACCGGGCTTGGCCGCATCCAGCGTGCGCACGGTGGCGCAGCCGGTCAGGCTCAGCGCCAGCAGCAGAGTGAGTGCCAAAGTCCGTCTCATCCGCGCTCGCCCCTTATTTCCACCAGCTTGCCATCGAGAAAACGCAGGTAGCGATAGACGCCATTGCGAGGCCCATACATCCATTGCTCGACTGTCACGCCGCCACCCTGTGGACTGCTGGGTGGCGTCACCTCACGCTGATCGGGTTCACCGCATTTGCGCAACACCTCGACGCTACGCTCGCCCTCGTAAACCAGGGCGGTACCGCAGCGCATGGAGGCCTCTGCAACCGGCAGCAACGACAAGGTGAGGACGCTTCCCAACACACAGCGACTCACAATGGACATCAGCACTCTCCTTAGTCATCCGACACCAAATGATGCTCGCCCCAGCGCGGCAACATGTCCTGGGGGATATTCAGGCAATTGAGGATGCGCGCGACCACGAAGTCCACCAGATCATCCAGCGTCTGTGGCTGATGATAGAAGCCGGGCGATGCCGGCAGGATGGTCACGCCCAGATTCGACAGCTTGAGCATGTTTTCCAGGTGGATACTCGAATACGGCGCCTCACGCGGCACCAGGATCAACTGGCGGCGCTCCTTCAATGCCACATCGGCGGCGCGTTCGATCAGATTGTTGCAGGCGCCGCTGGCGATGGCCGACAGGGTGCCAGTGCTGCATGGCACCACCACCATGGCAGTCGGCGCGCCGGAGCCGGAAGCGGCCGGGGCCATCCAGTCTTCCTTGCCGTAGACGCGAATCTGCCCCGGCGCCGCGCCGGTGTACTCGGTCAGAAACTGGGCCATGGATTGCGGCTTGGCCGGCAACGCCACGTCGGTTTCGGTAGCCATCACCAGTTGCGCGGCCTTGGAGATCAGGAAGTGCACCTCGCGATCTTCCTGCACCAGACAATCGAGCAGGCGCAGGCCGTATTGCGCGCCCGAGGCGCCGGTCATGGCCAGGGTAATTCTCTCAGGGCCGCTCATGGATGCTCCGTAGGGCGGGTGCAACCCGCCGGTTCTTGATATGTGGCGGGTTTCACCCGACCTACCGCTGGGGTATGCGTTTCAGTCCAGAGCCTTGGCCAGCTTGCCATGCAAACCACCGAAGCCACCGTTGCTCATAACCACCACTTGGGTACCGGGGCGCGCCAGGGCCTTCACACCATCGATGATCGAATCCAGCGAGTCGCACACGCGCGTCGGGTTGCGCGCCTGCGCCACGGTGGCGGCCAGGTCCCAACCGAGATTCGGCGGCGCGTACCAGAACACCGCATCGGCCTGTGCGGCGGACTCGGCCAGACCGTCGCGATGGGCGCCGAGCTTCATCGAGTTGGAGCGTGGCTCGATCACCGCGATCACCTGGGTATCGTCGCCGACACGCTTGCGCAAGCCATCCAGGGTGGTGGCAATGGCAGTCGGGTGGTGGGCGAAGTCGTCGAAGACGGTCACACCCGCCACCTCGGCGACCTTCTCCATGCGCCGCTTGGCGTTGATGAACTGGCCCAGCGCCTCGATGCCCAGCGCTGGCACCACGCCGACATGGCGCGCCGCAGCGAGCACGGCCAGGGCATTGGCGACGTTGTGCTGGCCGGTCAGGTTCCATTGCACCGTGCCCTCGACCTTGCCGTCGAAACTCACCTCGAAGCGCGAGCCATCGGCGCTGAGCAGGCGCGCCTGCCACTGGCCACCTTCACCGGTGGTCTGCACCGGAGTCCAGCACCCCATCTCGATCACTCGCGCCAGCGCGGTTTCGCTAGCCGGATGAATGACCAGACCTTCGCTGGGGATGATGCGTACCAGGTGATGAAACTGCCGCTCGATGGCCGCCAGATCCGGGAAGATGTCCGCGTGATCGAACTCCAGGTTATTCAGAATCGCTGTACGCGGGCGGTAGTGGACGAACTTGCTGCGCTTGTCGAAGAAGGCGCTGTCGTACTCGTCGGCCTCGACCACGAAGAACGGCGTGCCGCCCAGGCGCGCGGAAATACCGAAATTCTGCGGCACGCCGCCGATCAGAAAGCCCGGGCTCATGCCGGCATGTTCCAGCACCCAGGCCAGCATGCTGGAACTGCTGGTCTTGCCGTGGGTACCGGCCACCGCCAACACCCAGCGCCCCTGCAGCACGTGATCGGCCAGCCACTGCGGGCCGGAAACGTAGGGCAGCCCCTTGTTCAGCACGTATTCCACCGCCGGGTTGCCACGGCTCATGGCATTGCCCACCACCACCAGATCCGGTGCCGGCTGCAGGTGCGCCGGATCAAAGCCCTGCATCAGCTCGATGCCCTGGGCTTCCAACTGAGTGCTCATGGGCGGGTAAACGTTGGCATCGGAGCCGGTGACGCGATGGCCGAGCTCTTTGGCCAGAACAGCCAGCGACCCCATGAAAGTGCCGCAGATGCCGAGAATATGGATGTGCATTGATGACCTCTGAACGCGCCCTACGCATAGGGCTTAAAGCGATGGCGGCAGGTTAGCACAGCACCCGCCAGGCGACTGCTGCGCCCAGTTCAGACAGATGCACCAATACCAAGTTGCTCCGCAGCCAGAAAATCAAACGCTTGCTTTGATTGCGCTTTCAACTGGCTTTGAGGCAGCATCGGCTGACCCGCTGGCACAACAGCTGCATCGCCACTCCTGCCCCACTACAGAGAGAAGCCGAGGCCCACCATGCGCATCGTCCAAGCCACCCTGGAGCACCTGGACCTGTTGACCCCGCTGTTCGTCAAATACCGCGAGTTCTATAACGAGCTGCCCTACCCCGAGTCGTCACGCAAGTTCCTCGAGAAGCGCCTGCGCCGCAAGGAGTCGGTGATCTACCTGGCCCTGGCCGACGATGAAGACAAGCTGCTCGGCTTCTGCCAGCTCTACCCCAGCTTCTCCTCGCTTTCGCTCAAACGCGTATGGATTCTCAACGACATCTACGTCGCCGAGGATGCTCGCCGCCAACTGGTTGCCGACCGCCTGCTGCACACCGCCAAGCACATGGCCAAGGAAACCAACGCCGTGCGCATGCGCGTGGCCACCAGCCGCGACAACGAGGTGGCGCAGAAGGTCTACGAGTCCATCGGCTTCGTCGAGGACGAGCAGTTCAAGAACTACGTACTGCCGATCAATTCCGATTGATCGACTCGCAGGCGCAGCGGCTGCCTGTCAGCCACCAAGACTGAGCAGCAGCCCCAGCAGCAATGGCAACGTGACCAGGCCCAGCGCAGCCAGGCGTGCCGGCTGCATTGGCACGCGCCGCAGCGCCTGACTGCGACGCGCCTGCAAGGGCTGTTGTAATGCCAGTTGAAACTCCGATAGCGCCTCGAAACGTGCCTGTGGCTGTGGCGCCAGGGCCCGGGCGAGCACGCCGTCCCAGCCTTGCGGCACATGCCCGGTAAAGGTCGCCAGCGGCACATAGCAGTGTCCGGGCCTGACGTCACTGCGCGCCGCCTCCGGCCATTGCCCACTCATAAGCCAATAGACCAGCGCCGCCAGGGCAAACTGATCGGCACGACCATCCAGCGCACGGCCGCTGCGCAGTTCCGGCGCCAGCGGTACAGCCTGCTCAGGCAAAGACTGACGCGCTACACCGGGCAGGATCGCAGCTGCGCCAGGCAGAAACAGCACCCTCCCGTCATCACCGAGCAGAATCTGCCTGGGGTTTAGCCAAAGCCCCTGCATGCCACGGCGCTGCAACGAACGCACGGCTGCGATCAGTTGCGTCACCACCCCCATCAGCGTCTGTGTATCCGGCGCACCATGGGCGGCCACCCAATCGAACAGGTTGCGCATGCCGCGGGGCGGCTTGGCCAGGACCAGATACCCGTGACTGCGCGCCTGATGCGGCGACAGCACCTGCGGCAACGCCTGCTGCGGACTGCGCCGCAATGCCCACTCGCGCTGCCAGAAGGCTTCGCCTGCATCTTCCTCGGCGAACCAGAGCACGGCTTCCCGTCCGGACTCGTCACGCCCGACATACAAACGCCCAGGCGGTCCATAAGGACATTGACGCAACAGCGTCCAACCATCGAGCTGCTGGCCGCAGGCGATCTGCGCCAGCGCCGGGCGCGGCGCAGCGGACGGCGCCGGCGTCAGGCACTGGGTTTCCCCAACGCCGAGCAGCACTGCAGCGCCGGGGGCCTGCAACAGCGGCTGCAACCGCTCGCACAAGCCCCCCTGCGCCTGGATACATAGCCCTTGCAGATCACTCACATCGAGCAGCGGTTGCGGCGCCAGCAGCAGATGCTCGCCACGGCTGGGCAACAGATTGTGCTGAACCAGCGCCAGCTCGGCCTGGGCGCCGAGAGCCTGCCCCTCACGACCTGCCAGGATCTGCAAGGCGCCTGTGTGCGCACGCGCCAGGCCGACACTGCCCGCCTGCAGAAACTGCAACTCATCGCCCTGCATCAGCAGCACACCGGCATGCAAGTCGGCGACGCCCTGCCCGGCCTGCTGCCGGCGAAACAGCTGGAGATTCAGTGCGGCCAGTACCTGGCGCGCCGCCTGGGTTTCACTCCAGCCCTCAGGCGTACAGCGAAAATCGGCGAACAGGGCGTCCAGATGACGCTCCAGGCTTTGCACCACATCGGGGCAGCGGCGCGCCCAAAGCAACACGACCAGCAGCAACGGCGGACGCTGCTGGCGACCGGCCAGCCACATCGCCCGAGCCCGCGCGGCCTGGTGCGACAAGTCCAGCCCGGTGCCGGACGCCAGCGTGATTCCAGGGTGTTCCAGCAGTTGCAGCGCCATGCTCAGCCCTCCTGCTGCAGCGAAGCTGCAAGAGGCTTTGCAGCCTTTATGCCGACTTGTGGCGAGCGCCTGGCACCCTTATGGTGGCCGGGTCTTCTCAACGAGCCCGCATGCATGTGGTCCTTCAAGGCCTGGCGCCGTCGTCGCACCCTCGAAAACAACCCTGTCGATCCGGCCCACTGGGCCGAAGTACGCAGACGCCTGCCGATTCTCGATGGCCTCGACGAGCACGAAGAGCAGCAGTTGCGCGAGCGCGCCGTGCTGTTCCTGCATGACAAGCACCTGACCGCCCTACCAGGGCTGGCGCTCGGCCCGGTCGAGCACCTACTGCTGGCCGCCCAGGCGCAGTTGCCACTGCTGCACCTGGGCGATCTGGACTGGTACAGGGGTTTTCACGAAATCGTCCTCTACCCGGATGACTTCGTGAGTCCACAGCGCCACCGCGACGCCAGCGGTATCGAACACGAATGGGACGACGCACGCAGCGGCGAAGCCTGGCAGCAAGGCCCGGTGATCCTCGCCTGGCCGGGCGTGGAAACCAGCGGTGGCTGGGAAGGCTACAACCTGGTGATCCACGAACTGGCGCACAAGCTGGACATGCTCGAAGGTGGCGCCAATGGCCTGCCGCCGCTGCACCGCGACATGCGTGTGCAGGACTGGGCCAAGGCCATGCAGAGCGCCTATGACGCACTGAACGCCGAGCTGGACGCCAATCCCGAGGCGGAAACCGCCATCGACCCTTACGCAGCCGAAGATCCGGCGGAATTCTTCGCGGTGACCAGCGAATACTTCTTCACTGCACCGGATCTGCTGGCTGACGCCTTCCCCGAGGTCTACCGGCAACTGGCCCTGTTCTACCGCCAGGACAGCCTGGCGCGATTGCAGCGTCTGCAAGCGGAACACCCCGACTACAAGACGGTCGAAAACGCGACCAATGGCTGAGTAGGCTGCCGTAGTAACGCATTGCGAATACGCCTATAATGCGCCCCACTTTTTTGGCCATCCCTGGGAGTTTCCCCCATGAGCTACAGCAAGATCCCGGCTGGTAAAGACCTGCCGAACGACATCTACGTTGCCATCGAAATCCCGGCCAACCACGCGCCGATCAAATACGAAATCGACCACGACAGCGATTGCCTGATGGTCGATCGTTTCATGGCCACCCCGATGTTCTACCCGGCCAACTACGGCTTCATCCCGCACACCCTGGCTGACGACGGCGACCCCCTCGACGTGCTGGTCGTGACCCCTTACCCGGTCGCGCCGGGTTCGGTGATCCGCGCCCGTCCGGTCGGCGTACTGCACATGAGCGACGAAGCCGGCGGCGACGCCAAGCTGGTTGCCGTCCCGCACGACAAGCTGACCGTTCTGTACACGGACGTTCAGGAATACACCGACCTGCCCGCGCTACTGATCGAGCAGATCAAGCACTTCTTCGAGAACTACAAGGATCTGGAGAAGGGCAAGTGGGTCAAGGTAGAAGGCTGGGGCGGCGCTGAAGAAGCCCGCGGCCTGATCAACAAGGCAGTCGCGGCTTACCAAAAATAAGTCCTGACCACCTCCGAAAAGCCGGCCACAAGCCGGCTTTTTTATTGCCCGAAGAAATCCGACAAGATCCTACAGCACTAGCAAATACGGGCCCTGCAGCTTAGCATTCGTCCTAAGACATCCAGTAACCATCCATAAAATCCGCGACCAAGGTGTGGGTCAAAGTGTGGGTCGAGGGGTGTGGGTTGGAGTAGGAGCGAGTAATGGGCAAGCTGACCAGCAAGACCGTGGAGTCGATAGCCAAGGCTGCAACGCCAGGAAAAACCAATGATGGCGATGGCCTGTACTTCCAGGTATCCAAGAGCGGCGGCACCAGCTGGATCTTCCGCTACAAGCTGGATGGCCGCAGCCGCGAAATGGGGCTAGGCCCCTTCCCAACCGTCACACTCAGCCAAGCCCGGCAGTTGGCCGCCGATCAACGCAAGCTTCTAGCTTCCGGAAGCGACCCACTGGCAACCCGCGATGCAGCAAAGGAAGCCAAGCGCGAAGCCGAACGCCAGGCTGCAGCACGTCGCACGACGTTCGAAGATCTCGCTCGCGAATACCAACAAGCACACGGCAGCAGTTGGTCTGAGAAGTGGCGGAAAGGCTGGCTGCGCAAACTGGAGCTCTACGCCTTCCCGACCATGGGCAAGTTGTCGGCCGACATCATCAGCACCGAGCATGTGCTTGCTGCATTGCAACCCATCTGGGTAACCAAGACACGGACTGCTGATGAAATCAGGGGCCAGATCGAGCAAATACTGGATGCAGCCAAGACTCGGCGTTTACGCGAGGGAGACAATCCTGCCCGCTGGCGCGGGCACTTGGACAACTTGCTGAGCAAGGCAGAGAAGAAGAAGGCCAGGCAGCGCCAGCACTTCCCAGCACTGCAGTGGAAAGACACTCCGAAGCTGATATCCACCCTGGCCAACATCGATACACGTGACGCCATCGCAACCAGGTTGCTGATTCTGACCGGTGCTCGTTACCACATGATCCAACATGCTCAATGGTCTGAGTTTGACCTCGAAACTGGCACTTGGGCACTGCCGGCTGAGCGCATGAAGATGCGAAAACCTTTCGTCATTCCTCTATCACCCCCGGTAGTCGAGATGCTGAATATCATGAATACGACTCATTCAACATATCTTTTCCCTGGGCAAGGGAAGAATGGTGTCATGCATGGCAACGCCATACGCAACCTGCTGCACAAGCTGGGGTATGCAGACATCACGAGACATGGCTTTCGATCGACCTTCCGGGACTGGGCAAACGAATGCACCAACTACCCGCGAGAGGTATGCGAGCTTGCGCTTGCCCATGATGAACGCGACCAGACCGAGGCGGCCTATTCGCGCTCCGACCTTCTGGAGAAGCGCAGGGCACTGATGGCGGAATGGGCCAAGTTCTGCACGAGCAAGAAGTGACCCACAGCAAGCCCAAAGCAGCCGGTAACAACAGACAGAAACCGGCCAATAGCGGGCGCTCATGCATGGGGTTAGCGGACCCTCTTTGAGGGTTGGGGGTATCAAAAACCGGGGCGATTCTCACACGGTTGCCAAAGTGAGAAATGAGGCGCTGCGCTATCACAAGAAAGTCGCCCCCAACAGGCTTAGATGAAAGGACTTCGGGGAGCGAGGCCCCCTAGTTCGCTACCGACTACCCACGTAAAGCTGGGAAGGGTCAGAGGGGCTCCTGAATCCCACGATGGAGGTGTTTAAGTTTCACTGCCATCACTACTTCCATCATTTACTACCAAGCAGCTGGTTCGGTTACGCCAATAACCAGGCGAGCACTTATTCCAGCGGCTGAAGGCGCGCGAGAAACTGGCGCCATCGGCATAGCCTAGGCGTTGGGCGATGCTGCCCAGATCCAGGCGTGAGTCGAGCAGCAGGCGTTCGGCCAGGCGGCGCTTGATCTGTTCGTTGAGCTGCTGGAAGGAGTGCCCCTCGGCGGCCAGGCGGCGGTGCAGGGTGCGTTCGGACAGCCCCAGGTGCTGGGCCACGGTGCGGCTGGTGAGCAGGCTGGCCGAGTCGCGGATCACTACCTGCTGCACCAGACGGGCCGTCGGCGGGGCGACCAGATCATGGGAAATCTCGTTGCACAGGCGCTCGCACAATTGTTCGCCTTCAAGCTGGGCGCTGATATGCGCCTGCGGCAGGTTGAGGTGCAGTTCGGCGTTGCTGAACAGGATGCCGTCGCGCGGCGCACCGAAGCGCACCGGGTAGGGGAAGTCACGTTGCAGGGCTTCCAGGTCGCCCGGAGCCGCGGCCGTCATTTCTACCGCCAGGGGCACGGCCGGGCGCTGAAGCAGTTCGGCCGTCACGCTCAGGCAACCGGCTAGGCCGCGCTCGATCACGAAGCGCCGGGCGTCCTGTGGCAGTACGCTGGCATCGAAAAGCAACCAAGTGCCGCGCTTGTCGGTTTCGATGCGGGCCGGGCAGAGAGTGAGGGCGAGCAGCTGATAGCGCTGGAAGGCGGCGAAGGCCTCGTCGAGCGTGCGGCTGGCCAGCATGGTGAAGCCCAGCAGTCCGAGCGAGGTCAGGTGGTAGTGCTTGCCTGCGACAAAACCCAGGCCGGGGCGGCCAGCGTGTTCCAGCAGGTTGCGGATCACCGCCAGCTCCTGCCAGGCCTCGATCTGCGCATTGGATTGTTGCAGCGCATCCGTGGCGATGGCGCTGCCGAGCAGGCAGGTTGCTGGGCCCACGCCCTGAGCGCGGGCGACTTCGAGCAGGTAGCGCACGCCGGTCAGCGGGCGGCTCTGGCGCCAGTTCATCGCAGGCCTCTTGTTTGGCAGTAGTTAACAATTTTTGGCGGTAATTATCATAGATCGTTCAGCCGCTCGCGTCGCATTCTGCTGCCACGTCCAACAGCCTGAGTCCCTGCCATGAACGAATTCATCTACGCCCTGCCCAGCCACAACCGTGCGGCCGACTATCGCCATATCCAGGTCACCCCGACCACCGGCGCCATCGGCGCGGATGTCGAGGGGCTCGACCTGAAGAGCCTGAGCGAGGAGGGCTATGCCGAGCTGCGCCAGGCCCTGCTAGCGCACAAGGTGGTCTTCATCCGCGAGCAGGAGCTGAGCCCCGCCGATCTGGAACGGGTCACCCAGCAGTTCGGCGAGTTCGGCCGTGAGCCCTATGTGAAGACCATGGCCGAGCACCCGCACGTGGTGCAGGTAGTCAAGGAAGCTGACGAGAAGGCGCCCTTCGTGTTCGGCGGTGCCTGGCATACCGACTGGACCTTCCAGGAGCGTCCGCCGGCCTTCACCCTGCTCTATGGCCACGACATCCCGCCCTTTGGCGGGGACACCTGCTACGCCAACATGGCGCTGGCCTACGAGTGGCTGTCGCCGGGCATGCAGGCGCTGCTGGAAAACCTCAACGCAATCCACAGTCCCGAGCGCGCCTACGGCGTTGGCGCCAACCACAATGCGCTGCTGGAGAACATGGCGATCAACTTCGGCAACGATACTTCCGCGGACACCCGCAGCCATCCGCTGGTGACCCGCCATCCGGAAACCGGCAAGAAGGTGCTGTTCGTCAACCCGGGTTACACCGTGGGCATCGAGGGGCTGCGCTCGGAAGAGTCCAAGCCGCTGCTCGACTACCTGTTCAGCCTGGCCACATCGCCGGCCTTCACCTGCCGCATGCGCTGGCGCCAGGGCACCCTGGCCATCTGGGACAACCGCAGCACCTGGCACCTGCCGATTTCCGACTACCACGGCATGCGCCGCGAGATGTTCCGGACCACCGTGGTCGGCGAGGTGCCCAGCCGATGAGCCAAGCATTGGGTGTCAGTGAATATCTGCAGGCCGCCGCCGACCATCTGGCCGAGGCGCGCAGTCGGCGCCAGCCCGGCCCGCTGGTCAGCGAGCGCTTCGCCCTGAAAGGTCTGGACGACGCCTATCAGGTGCAGGCCGTGGGCATGCGTCAGGCCCTGGAACAGGGCCGGCACCTGAGCGGCGCCAAGGCCGGGCTCACCTCGGCGACCCTGCGCGCCGCGCTCAAGGTCGAGGAACCGGTGTATGGCTGGCTGTTCGCCGATACCGCCTGCCGCTCGGGCGAGAGCATCGCCTGGGAACGGCTGCTGCAGCCCCGGGCGGAGATCGAGCTGGCTGTGGTGCTGGGGCAGGATCTGCCGGCAGGTGAGATCGAGCTGGAGCAGCTGCTGACCGGCATAGCCGGAGTGGTACCGGCGCTGGAGATCAATGACTCGGCCTTCGAGGGCTGGAAACTGACCCTGCTCGACGCGGTTGCCGACAACCTGTCGTCCGGGCTCTATGTGCTGGGCGAACAGGTGGTGCCGCTGGCGCAGCTGGCGGGGCAGACGCTGAGTGCCGAGTTGCAACGCAATGGCGAGTCGGTGCACTCCGCTATCGAGTTGTCCCTGTCCGACTGCCTGGCCACGGCCCTGTGGCTGGCGCGCAAGCGGGCCAGCCTGGGCCAGCCGCTGCGTGCTGGCGATGTGCTGCTCACCGGCGCCCAGGCGCCGATGCTGGAACTGGCGCGCGGCGACCGCCTGAGCTTCCGTATCGGCGGGCTGGGTGAGGTAACGTGCGCGTTCATTTGAGGTTGCTCGCTTGATCGTAGTGCCCTGCGCCTTTGGTGCCATTCTCAACGATTGGTTGGCCAGCCTTGGTCTGTCTCGCCCTTCCGCCGCCCCGCGTGGGGTGGCGCTCTCACTCGAACAGTGGGAGGCGCAAGTGCATGCGGCGATTGCCTTGGCCCCTGGCCCCGCGCGCGGACTCGACATCGGTCGGCATGTGCGCCTGCAGCATGTCGGACCGCTGGGCTACCTGCTGGTCAACACCCGCACTCTGAGCGAGTTTTTCGAGACCTACCTGCTGCTGGATCAATGGTTTTATGGCTGCGACTGGGCCCAGGTCAGCGTCACACGGGAGCAGGTGGTCATCAGCTGGGACGAGCGCTTCGGGCGTCCCGACAGGCTGCTGGAGCAGCTGCATGTGATGGCCCTGCTCAGCGTAGTGCGCAGCGTTTGTCCGGCTGCCGGTCAGCCGCTGCGCATTGGCTTGATGGGCGCCGCCGAGGGTGAAGGCCTGGGCAACAAGTTCCTCGCCAATATCCGCGAGACCGACGCCATCGCCCACGTGGTGCGCTGCTTCGAAGACGAAAACGTCATCCACGTCGCCAACAGCGTCGACCCCAAGCGCGATATCGAGATCATCGACCTGGAACTGATCATGGCCGACCTCGACAGCTGCGAGAAGCAACTGCAGCGCGTCACCCGCAGCGCCAAGGGCGGCGACAAGGAAGCCGTGGCCCAGAAGGCCCTGCTGGAAAAGCTCATCCCCCACTTCACCGAAGGCAAGCCCGCACGCAGCCTGCTGAAGAACCTGGGTGACGACGACAAGCGCCTGGCCAAGACCTTCCACCTGCTCACCACCAAGCCGGTGATGTATATCGCCAACGTCGCCGAGGACGGCTTCGACAACAACCCGCACCTCGACGTGGTGCGCGCTATTGCCGAAGAAGAAGGCGCCATCGTGGTGCCGGTGTGCAACAAGATCGAAGCCGAGATCGCCGAACTGGACGATCTGGAAGAAATGCAGATGTTCCTGGAAACCATGGGCATGACCGAGCCGGGCCTCAACCGCGTGATCCGCGCCGGCTACCAGCTGCTCAACCTGCAGACCTACTTCACCGCCGGGGTCAAGGAAGTACGCGCCTGGACCGTGCGCATCGGCGCCACCGCCCCGCAGGCCGCCGCCGTGATCCACACCGACTTCGAAAAAGGCTTTATCCGCGCCGAAGTCATCAGCTATGACGACTTTATCCAGTACAAGGGCGAGGCTGGCGCCAAGGAGGCCGGCAAATGGCGCCTGGAAGGCAAGGAATACATCGTCAAGGATGGCGACGTGATGCACTTCCGCTTCAACGTCTAAACAGAAATTAGGATTTCACCGGATCTTACCGGATACGAAACCCCTTGAGGAATAAAGCCTTAAGGGGTTTTTCTTTTCCGAAAAGGTCCGAAAAGAATCTATACGATCCGCATATTTACCGGGTACGCTACCGGGTATCGAAAAATTCACCTCCCCATATAACCGGGTATACCAGGATTGAGCAGCCATGCCGCTTACCGATACCGAGTGCCGTACCGCCAAGCCCAAGGAAAAGCCCTACAAGCTCACAGATGGCAATGGCCTTTACCTTGAGGTGAAGCCTAACGGGGTTAAGGCATGGCGCTATCGGTTCGAGCTGAACGACGGAACTAGCAGGAAGGAAAGCGTGTTCGCGATTGGGGACTATGTAATCGCGCCCAAAGGGGAATCACCCGAGCACGCCGAAGAGCGCCGCAAAGGGCGCCGCTTCACTCTTGCAGAGGCACGCGATGAGCGCGTGAAAGCCCGTGCCCTAGTCATACAGGGCATCAATCCCGCGCACCACCGGCAACAGGAGCGGGTGAAGCGCGACCACGAGAAGGCCATTACGTTTGAAGCCGTCGCCAAAGAGTGGCTTTCACTGAAGGACTGGGAGGAGATCACCAAGTCCAGACGACTCAACATGCTTGAACGCGTCGTATTTCCCAAAATCGGTGAACTGCCGATCAAAGCCATCACCCCCATGCACATTCTTGAAGTGCTCAGAGCAGCCGCTCAAGATAATGGCCCATCTGTTGCCGCAGAGGCCAAGCGGAGCATGTCCGGAGTTTTCGAACTGGCAATTTCCACGTTGCGAGCCAGCACCGACCCGGTACACCCCGTTCGAAAAGCCCTGCCAGCCAACAAGACTCAGCACAAACGCCCTCTCTCCACCGAAGAAATTGGCCAACTGTTACGCGATGTCGAATCTCACGGCGGACGCCATGAGACCCTCTGCGCTTTCCAGCTCATGTGGCTGACTCTGTGCCGCCCCAATGAAGCTGTAGAGGCTCAGTGGGCAGAATTTGACCTGGAGAAGGCGCTTTGGCGCATTCCCGCCGAGCGGATGAAGAAGCGCAAAGAGCACACGGTGCCACTGCCGCGACAGGCAGTCGAAATACTGCGAGGCCTGCATTCCATCACAGGAAAATACACCCACGTATTTCCTCACCGCGACGTACGCACCCGCCCAATGGTTGCGGCCTCATTCCGCCAGATGCTCAACACCCTTGGCTGGGGAGGTAAATACAGCCCGCATGCCACGAGGACAACGGGCAGCACCAGACTCAATGAGATGGGCTATTCAGCAGACTGGATCGAAAGACAGCTCGCCCATACCGAGCAAAACGCTGTCCGCCGCACCTACAACCATGCCGAGTATTTGAGTGATCGAGCCATGATGATGCAGAGATGGGCGGACATGCTGGACAGCTGGAAAAAGGACTTAGGCTGAATGGAAAGAGACGTCGCTGATTACGAAAACATCGGCTGGCGCTTTCACCCGAATGCACCAACTACCCGAGAGAGGTTTGTGAGCTTGCGCTTGCCCATGATGAACGCGACCAGACCGAGGCGGCCTATTCGCGCTCCGACCTTCTGGAGAAGCGCAGTGCACTGATGGCGGAATGGGCCAAGTTCTGCACGAGCAAGAAGTGACCCACAGCAAGCCCAAAGCAGCCGGTAACAACAGGCAGTTCCCCACGCATAGGCCACGCATGCCGCATTAGGATCATTAGGATCATTAGGATCATTAGGATCATTAGGATCGGGCGAACCCTGGGTGAGAAGAACGGCTCTAGGCAGCCACTCTGCTATGTCGACAGCCGGCCTAATAAATTAGCACCGCCCATTTACAGCGATAGCTGCACCTGTGATTGCACTAGCCTCCTGAGAGGCTAAAAATACGATCACATTAGCGACCTGCTCTGGCGTAACCCAGCGGGTGGCATCCGCATCAGGCATATCGAGGCGGTTCTGCGGGGTATCGATGATCGATGGCATGATCGCATTGACCGTGATGCGCTGATCTTTCAACTCTTCGGCCAACGCCTCCGTAAGGCGCATCACCCCGGACTTTGCTGCAGCATAGGCCCCCATGCCTAGGCTGGCCTTACTGGCCGCTCCGGCTGCAATGTTGATAATGCGCCCGGCTTCGGCTTTCTTCAGGTGTGTCAGCGCGGCCATGCTAGCCGTTGCGGCAGTGCGCACGTTCATTTGATACATCAAATCCCAGGTCGCAAGATCGCCGCCCTCGATGGTCTCCCAGCGAAAACCACCCGCCACGTTGATGAGCGCATCTAATCCTTGAAAATGCTGCTGCACCTGCTGCATTGCACAATTTGCCATGTGCAGATCGGTTAGATCGACCGCGCCGATAAGCAGTTTTTCAGAGCGCGCCGTGTCGGCCAGGGGTCGCGGCACGCTGGCCTGATCAATCAGGGCCACCCGCCAACCATTGGCCGCGAACGCCTCGCCTACCGCTATACCTAGACAACCGAATCCACCGCTAATTGCGACTACTTTACTCACGCTTATTCTCCTTGAAGTGGACTACACCAGGGCTGCACTGAGCACTGAGCCCCGGCACGAGTGGTCAGCTAGGTTGCCACTATTGCCGTGCAGAACCTGTCGCCGAGCCGACAAGTGGGCACAGTCAAGAGTGCTAACTTGCCTGGTCGCTGAGTCGCTGAAAGCCATCAGCCGCTCAACTTTCTTGAGTCGAGAGAAAAGGATCGCGCGCAATGAATCTGATCGTGTTTGCCATACCGATTTTTTTAACCACCACCTTGCTGGAAGCATGGCTGGCGCACCGCCGCGGGCTAGCGGCGTATTCCATACCTGATGCCATCAGCAGCTACCAATATGGTCTATTGAGCCAGGTGGTTGGGGCGTTCACCAAGTTTGCGAAACTGGGCGTTTACACTCTGGTATTCGAAGCCTACCGCGCCACGACCTTGCCTAGCGATAGCCTGTGGGTATGGGTCGGAGCCCTTGTGGCCTACGACTTTTTCTACTACTGGCATCACCGTATGAACCATGAAATTGGCTTGCTGTGGGCCGGGCACGTATCGCATCACTCTTCCGAGTACTTCAACCTGGCAACAGCCTTACGCCAGTCCTCGACGAGCGCACTTCTGGGCTGGATATTCTATCTACCGATGGCAGTGGCCGGTGTGCCGCCCAGCGTGTTTGCCGGGGTGTTGCTGATCGACTTGCTTTACCAGTACTGGGTGCATACCGAGGTAATTGGTCGTTTGGGCTGGCTTGATCGCATCTTCGTCACACCCTCAAACCATCGCGTCCATCATGGGCAAAATGACTACTGCATGGACACAAACTACGGGGGCATTCTGATTCTCTGGGATCGCCTATTCGGTACCTTCGCCGAGGAGCGCAAGGACGAGAAGGTCATCTACGGCGTGCGCACACCGTTGCAGAGCCTTAACCCATTCTGGGGCAACATGCATTACTACATTGAGCTCTGGCAGAAATCCAAAGCCACCCCGGGCTGGCGGGCTAAACTTGGCGTCTGGCTGGCACCACCTGGTGGCTGGCACGATGAGGCGAGCGAGCCTTACGAGCCGTCGCAGTTTAAGTATTACGATCCGTGTACACCCGATGCGGTCAAACGCTATGCGGTAGTGCATCAGGTGCTTGCAATGTTGTTCCTCATGCATTTTCTGACGCTACTCAACACCTTGCCGAAGACCTTACTGGCACTCTACGCCGCTGGCTTTGCCATTTCGGCAATCTCTCTCACGTCACTATTGGAAGGACGTGCCAATGCACGGCGTTTTGAGCAGTGCCGTGTCATAGGACTGGGCATTGCCTTTGCTGCTCTACCTGACTGGTTCGGTTTTAGTATGCCCATCGCACTCAAGCTGATGTTATTGGTTGTAATGCTAGGCAGCGCTGCATGGCTCAGCCGCACTTCCTTCAAACCTGCTGCTTTGTGGACTTCCCAATGAATGCCGATGCCATTTCCGACTTGATCTTGGCTGTGGTTGCCTTTTCCATTGCCTTTGTCCAGCTGCGCCAGCGCCCTGCTCTAGCCATTGGTTGCGGCCTGATCGGCCTGGCGGCAGCGATTGGTACACTGCATTACCAGTATGGTGAGTTGTTCGCCGGCCCACATCGCTTTACCGGCCTGGTTGCCGCCAGCGCAGGTTTCCCGCTGCTGGTCATTGCACTGCGCTGGCCAGATGACTCTGTTGCTCAGCGCATCACGGCCGCAGGGCGCTTCGCGCTCTTGGTTGGGAGCTTCGGGGTGGTGATTAGCGTGTCGGGATTTGACACCTGGCGCATGCTGGTGCCTCTTGGCTCTGTCTTGTTAATCTGTGCCACAGCCTTAGTGACGCGGCGGGTAATGCCACTCGGGGCGGCGCTAGTGTTCATCGTTAGTCTAGCGGCCGGTGCAACCGGTGAAGAGATGCTCGGACCGCTATCTGGCATCCAATGGCTGCACTACTTGCTGTCTTTAGCCCTGCTGCTGCTGCACCGGGATAGGGTGGTGCCGCTGTTAGCTGCGAGCCGTTAATTCGGCTTCCCCTGCATCCCATATCTTGGGAAACTGTCGAATGTGGTTAAGACCCAACATCGATGTTTCCAAGGTTTCCAAATGCAAAACATAGATGACGCAGCCCATCAGACAATCTACCGCCTGCGCGAGGCAGATGACTGGTTCGCAAGCTTGCCGGGGGAAGTGCAAGACAAAATCATCCAGTCTTCCGTATTGCGCCACTATCGCAAAGGGCAGGTGATCACTGCCCAAGGCAGCCGACCGACTGCAGCCTCAGTAGTGCTTGAGGGGCGCGTGCGGGTTTCGCGGCTGCTATTCGAGGGTGAGGAGAAGCTTTATATGATTGGCGAGAGAGGATTTTGGTTCGACTTCCTCGCCCTGATTACAGGCGAAAAGGCCGATGTGGCTGTGATCGCCGATACCAATGTGCAATTACTAATGCTGCCTCTGCAGCAATTCGAGCGAATCCTTGAAGAGGAACCTCTCTATTGCAAGGCAATTACACTTTTTATTGCCAAGCGCTATGCCGCTTTTATGCGGCACTTTGCCGATGGCCAGATGATCGTGCCGCTGCAACGGCTGCGTACAGGTTTAGCAGAACTGTTGTTGCTGCAACCACCGGCAACAGGCTCTGAGGAAGTTATTTTGAATGTTTCTCAGGCGGATTTAGCCTCCATACTTGGTTCTTCCCGCCAGACTATCAACGGGCTGCTAAAACAACTGGAAAAGGCGGGACTGATTAAGATCGGTTTTCGGCATATTCGAGTAATTGATCCAGCTGGGCTTTCTGAGCACGCGGCTAACTGAGCCGGCACTAATCTCGATGTAATTTTCGCAGGGCCGAGTGCATCGCTGTTGATCATGAGTGGACTCACCACCTGACTTCATCAGTACCACCTGACCACAATGCTAGAGGTGAACCGGCCCTATCAATAGCCCCGGCTTTCCTAGAGACCTTTGGGCCTAATAACTGCCCCCGCACGAGGGCCGCTTGGTCACCAATCAAAGACTGCTTTTGGCCGACTCCAGCCAGTTCGCACTCAGTTAGCGCTGCTGAAAAGCAGCCATTCGATTCAAAAAAATCTCAACCACACATTACTGCAATGACATCCGCACCAAAGAGGTTCCCCCCATGTCATTGCAGTGCCCTCGCTGTCACTCCCCCAAAGTCGCTTCGTTCCATCACGCCATGAAAACCGGCGCGGCCATCGGCGCTGTCGGCGGCCTCGCACGCGGCATCAGTGCTGCTCTGGCAGGCGGCAAGGCCGGCGCAGCACTCGGCGTAATTGCCGGCCCTGTAGGTATCACACTCGGCTCGGCATCCGGCGCCATTCTCGGTGGCCTGGTCGGAGGCGTCGGTGGTTGTGCGCTCGGCGCTCAGCTCGGCGAGTCACTCGACCGTCACGTCCTGGCCCACAACCTCTGCCTGATCTGCGGTCATCGCTTCAACCTGCCGACCTGATCCGGCCACCGCTCTCCTCTTCCTTCTCCATCACTGATTGCCGGTGCTGCGCCATGCGCAGCGCTTTTTGCCGGCCTGCACCTAAAGGAAACTCGTCATGGCTCATCAAATCGAACAAATGGCCTACGTTGGCGCTACTCCGTGGCACGGCTTGGGCAACAACCTGCCGCAGAAACAGCCCATCGAAGTCTGGCAACGCGAAGCCGGCATGGATTGGCAGATTCTGGAAAGCCCTGTGCACTTCAAGTCGGACGCCATCGGCCATCTGGGCGCGATACATTCTTTCCCCGAACAGAAGGTGCTCTACCGTTCGGACACCAAGGCACCGCTGTCGGTGGTCTCGCAGCGCTACCACACCGTGCAGCCAAAGGATGTTCTGGAGTTCTACCGAGACCTGACCGAAGTGTCTGGCTACGAGCTGGAAACCGCTGGGGTGCTCAAGGGCGGCCGCAAGTTCTGGGCGCTGGCACGTACCGGGCAGAACGCTGCGCTCAAGGGCAACGACCAGGTGAATGGCTACCTATTGTTGGCCACTTCCTGTGACGGCACTCTGGCCACCACCGCAACGCCCACGACTATCCGCGTAGTCTGCAACAACACGCTGACCATCGCCCTGGACGGCACCAGCCGTGCGATCAAGGTGCCGCACAGCACCCGCTTCGACGGCGATCTGGTGAAGAAGCAGCTCGGCATAGCCGTCTCGCAATGGGATGAGTTTATGTACCGCATGCGCCACCTGGCTGAACGCAAGGTGCAGTGGCATGAGGCGCTGGGCTTCTTTATGAACGTGATGTGCGAGACCAGCCCAACCGGCGCTCTGCCGGAGCAGCTGCCGAACGAGCGCGCTATGCGCAAAGTGCAGGAGCTGTACGAAGGCCGTGGTCGCGGCAGCGAACTGGACTCGGCACGCGGCACAGCCTGGGGCTTGCTCAATGCAGTGACCGAGTACGTCGATCACGAGCGCCGGGCACGCAGCACGGAGTACCGCCTCGACTCTGCCTGGTTCGGCCAAGGTGCCCAGATCAAGCAACGCGCCCTGGATACAGCTCTGCAACTGGTCGCCTGACCTGTTACCCCCCCCATAACGCCCGACCCGCTTCGTTGCAGGTCGGGCGTTTCCATTTCTGCAAGGTGAACGCTATGAAAGCTACTTCATTGAATCGCAGCACCAGCAAGTCCCGTCCGGCTCTGCGCTTGGTCAGCACCAAGGAGCTGCCCCGAGAGGATTGGCTGCAGATCCGCAAACAAGGCATCGGCAGTTCGGACGCTGCGGCGGCGGTCGGTCTGAACCCCTATAAGTCGCAGCTGGAACTCTGGATGGAAAAGACCGGGCGCGATGCTGGCATGCCCAAAGCTGATCCTCAGGATGAGGAAAGCCCGATGTACTGGGGCAACGTGTTGGAGCCTATCGTGGCCTGGCACTACAGCAAGCGCACGAAGACTAAGGTACGCCGCATCAACGCCGTGCTGCAGCATCCTGATCCGGAGTTGCCCTGGATGCTGGCCAACATCGACCGCGAGGTGATCGGGGCCGACGATGTGCAGATCCTGGAATGCAAGACAGCCGGCATAAACGGGGCACGCCTCTGGAAAGAGGGCGTGCCCGAGTATGTCCAGCTTCAAGTGATGCACCAGCTCGCAGTCACCGGCAAGCAGGCTGCAGATGTAGCCGTGCTACTCGGTGGCCAGACGCTGGAGATCCACCGTATCGAGCGTGACGAGCAGATGATTGCTCGCCTGATCGAGCTGGAGCGCAAGTTCTGGCACTACGTGGAAACGGATACGCCACCACCGGCTGATGGCACGGCTTCAGCAGAGTTGGCCCTGCGCTGCCTCTATCCGGAGGACAACGGCCTGACCGTCGACTTCAGCAGCCATGCCGGACTGGCCGCAGCCTTCCTTGAACTGAAGACCGTTCGCCAGTCGATTGCCGACAAGGAAAAGCGTGAGGCCGAGCTCAAGCAGATGCTGCAGCAGGCCATGGGCGACGCCAGTCGGGCGGAGTTTTCCAATGGCTACGTCAGTTGGCGCAAAGCCAAGGACAGCATCGGCCTCGATGTCGCTCAACTGCTCAAGGACAAGCCGCACCTGCAGGCCAAGTACCCACTGCTGAAGCCGGGTGCACGGCGCTTCCTGGTCGGCTGAAACCAACCTCATTCATCCCTTCCCTCCCCTTGGCCAGTCCATGCAGTTCGCGCTGCGTGGCTGGCCTTTTTTCATTTCCAGGAGAATTACCATGCTCAAAGGTCTGGCTATCACTCCACCGATACTCGGGCGGATTTCCATCGGTAAGGTCATCGAGAAGAACGGCAAGCGCCTGCCCGAGAAGGATGACCAATTCACCATCACTTCCCAGGTGCAAGGCAAGGACGGCTGGCTACTTCACCCACTCAATGACGAGCTGCGTCAGGGCAAGGACGACAAGCTGCGCAGCATTCCGGTACGCCTGCTGTTCAACGAACCGGAGCTGAATTTCCGAGCCGACTACACGCTGTTCGACCGGCAATCCGGACGCCCCGTCTGCGTGGGCAATGGCGAGACTTGTAAGCGGGTTACCCAGGACGGCATGCAGTCGCTGCCCTGCCCTTCACCGGATGCCTGCCCACTGGCCAAAGGCGGTGCCTGTAAGCCCTACGGCCGACTGAATGTGGTCATTGGTGATGAGGATCCGCTGGGCAGCTTCGTGTTCCGCACCACCGGCTTCAACAGCATCCGCACCCTGGCCGCTCGTCTGCATTACTTCCAGGCCATCTCTGGAAACCGCCTGGCCTGTCTGCCGCTGGAGTTGCGCCTGCGAGGTAAGTCGACTCGCCAGAGTCATGGCACGCCGATTTTCTACGCCGATCTGACGGTACGCGGCGGCATGGACATGGCAGAGGCACTGGTGTCCGCCAGTGAACTCGATTCGCGGCGGCAGGCTGCCGGCTTCAATCAGGCTGCGCTGGATGAAGCTGCGCGACGCGGCTTTGGCAACGGCGCATTCGAGGACAGCGAGGAGGATGTCGGTGCCATCGTCGAGGAGTTCTTCGCCAGCCCGGACCCGACAACCGACAGTCAGGGCGACACAGCGTCGCCTGCGCCCAGCTCGCTGGCAGACAAGCTGGAAGTGCTCGCCAGCCAAACCCACTAACCCTTTGCCTGCCCACCCCGGGCAGGCCTTCGGAGATTCGACATGACACTACTGAGATTTTTGCTGTGCCTATTCACCTTCATCGGCGCGTTGGCTGCAGCAGGCGCGCTGGTTATCAGCGTGCTGCTGATGCTGCGCTTTCCACCTCTGCTTGTCGCTGTTGTCCTGTCCTGCTGGATCCTCTGCAAACTGCTGAAAGTCTTTCGCAATCCGGACCAAACCAAAGCCACCAAGCCTTCGGCGCAGTGATACGGCCATGCCGATCAGCAAGGGGCCAACGACTATCCAATTGGGAGAATCAAAATGAGTCAAAACTGTTTGATCTGCGAGTCCAGGGCCGTCATCACGTGCGAAGCAGCCAAAGGTCTTGCATTGCTTCTGGGGCTTGTCGACAGCGCAATCCAGGGTGCACGGCGCACGCCGGTAGAGGGTAGCCACGAGGCGCTTACTAATGGGTTAACGGAGATTCTTCCCTCTTACCCATCGGCACTGCGTGTAGCTGAGGATGTCGGGCGCTTTCACTTCGCAGGTTTTGACTGCTTGTGCCTACGTTGTGGGGCGCGCTTCAACGAGGGCGCAGAGTGACATTCGGCGCTCAGTTGAGGGCAAAGCGCTCGACCAAGCGCTCCACAATATCCAGCACCAGCAGCCGATCCTCTGCGCTCAGCGAAGCCAGCAGGCTCTGTAGCCGACGCGCCTGATCTGCAGGTAGAGAACTCCCCTCTGTTAGCAGGTCGGCCGTCTCACATTCAAAAACGGCTGCCAATTCAACCAGACGCTCAACATTGGGCATCACCAGCCCACGCTCAATGCGAGAAACCGCCTCCGCACCGATGTTGAGCTTCTCGGCGACCTTCTCTTGGCTGAGGTCACGACGAATGCGCTGACGGGCAATGGCACGACCAATCTGCTCCGCCAGCGGCTTTGAATCGTTCTTCGGCATGCACCCTCCAAGTCAACCCAAATGGTCGAACACCACCCCGTTGACAGGAAGGACCTCACAAACCGAGACTCACCTCATTAGGTTGACACCCAACCTATTTCATACCCATTGAGCCCATGCAGGGAGTCGCGCGCGATGAATGTTGTTACCGGATTGAATGAAGCCATGATTGAGGGGCTACTGAAGAACAAGCGGTCTTTCGAGGTCATCGGCCTGAGAGGCAACTTTATGGAAGGGATCAAGCTGGTCGAGACTAAGATCGAGGCACTGGGCATGAAGTGCAGGATCCGCAGCGACATGAAGGCGACTATTGCACAGGGCGGATTCATCGGAGGGCTCATGGGGGCGGCCTCCCTCCCTGCCGGAATTGCCATTGGCGCAATAGCCGCAGCAGCAACCGCCGGCCACCAATTGGCCACGTACAACCCCGACTACGAAGTCCTTAAGGACTACGTGAACAAGAAGCTCACGGTCACGTACAAGAAGTGACCCTGGCCAACAACGAGAGATAAGACATGAAGAAAATCATCACCACCACACTGCTGTCCATAGTCTTCAGCCTCTATGGCCAGGTAGCTATGGCTATCGGTTACCAGCACGGCTCATTCCCAGACGAACTGAGTCCGCAAGGCTTGCCCGAGGCGATCCCCTGCAGTTTCCAGCGCAAAACGCACCTGACCAATGAGGGCACCCTGAACTGTGTCTGGCTGATGTCCAGTCGGAACATCACCGAATGGAGTGCACAGCAAGGCCGGAATCTCAACTATCCCAACAAGTACGAGGCTGTATGTCGTAAGGGTACCTGCCGGGTACAGGGCACGGTCGTTGGCAATCACCCCAAAGATGAAAACGTCAGGCTGTCCATCTGGTACTACATGGGACAAAGCAGCGATGGCAAGCCTGTAGCTTATCTGAAGGGCTTTGGCCCTGCTTTCGATGGCGAGGCGGTCAGCTACGCCGAGGCCGGGCAGATGCTCGTAGAGTTCTATGAGAACTCGGGTATCGATAACCAGAAGGCGATCCAGTTCGAGCTGAGTCAGCACTATGACGGCGGCTGGGAGCAATTCCAGGCTGACCTGAATGGTGGAAACGCCAGCGCAAGCACCAATCCAGAGCAATGTCTAAATGCCTGGATCAAGGCATTCCGTGATGACGTGGGCGAGGACGCGATGATCGTCGGCGAGCAGCTGGATGAGTGGAAGGGCTGGTGCAGCAAAGGCAAACTGCCGTAGCCTCAGGCCACCGGGACCCTGTCAGGCTGTCTGAAGCATCGCTGCTGGTGATTCTGATGGTGCGCTTTCCACGATTTCTGATCGCTGTGGTGTTGGCGTGCCGGATCCTCAGCGGGGTTCTATCGCTGGTTAGAAGCCATAGGTAAACATCTGTGTTCGCATACATATGCCTCGGCACGAACGATCTTGAGCGCGCAATTAAATTCTATGATGCAGCTCTTGCCCCGCTCGGCCTCAATAGATGCGACACAGGTGACGAGCCGAATTGGAACGGCTGGGCCGGCTGGGGCACCTATGAAGCTGGAGGAGCAAAAGAGCTTGCACTCTGGGTATGCACGCCTTTCAACTCAAACACTGCGACTTCTGGCAACGGCACAATGGTTGCTCTTCGTGCCAACACATGGGAAGAGGTCAGAAATTTCTATGCTGCAGCAATTGAGAACGGCGGCACATCTGAAGGAGTACCTGCACTACGGCCGCAGTACGGCAGCGATTTTTATGCCGCTTATGTTCGCGACCCAGATGGCAATAAAATCGCGGCCGTATGCAGAACTATCACGTAACCCATGCAACCGCTCAAAAAGCAGTTCTGCGAAAAGGCTTCTAGCATATGGCTTAAGTCGTTCGCTTCGCTCACTCGGGGCCTGCTTTAGCCGGCCCCTTTAACTAAACGATCAAAGTCATCAAGCAAACCAAATAGCAGTAAGAGCATATGGGCAGCTTAGGTTGCCCATATGCTCTTACTTTCTTTTTTATTTTCCCTGCCTCAAACCAACCCGAAATAACGCTCGAAGAACACCGCCAGCTTGCCCAGCACTGCCTGCTTCTTGGTCGCATGCCCGTTGCCCTGGGAGAAGCGCGAAACAGGCGGCAGAATCTTGGTGATTGCTGTGCCGGCCGTGGGGATTGAGCCATCACGAAACGCCTGTTCAACGAACTCGCGCGCAGCATCGGCGTTGAGGTTTTCCTCCGAGATGATGCGCTCCAGTTCCTCGGTCTTCTTGGCCGCCATAAAGCTCTGCCACTGAGCGCCCACCTTGGCTCTGGTGTTCACCGACTCCACGAACTGAACGATAAGATCCTTCTTGTTGCGCAGGCTGGGGCTGGCATTGATGGCGCGTTCGATGGTGGCGCGGATTTCCTTGTCTTCGCCCGAGCCCTTTTTCTTCAGGTACTGCTCGACCAGCAGCAGGATGTAATCGACGTTGATTTCCACCTGCTTGATCAGCTCAATCTCGAAGACCACGTCGTCGTTGATCGACTCCTTCTCCGCTTCGGACGTCGTGCGGAACTCGGCATACAGATTCAGATAGACGCTCTGGTAATCCTGGTACTGACGCTCGCTGAGAATCTCGTTCCCGGCAAAATCGTCGAAAGCCGTCAGGATATTTTTCAGCCGCAGGATCGAGCCAAACAGTTTGATGAAGGCTTTCTGCGCCGCTTCGCCGACGATGGCCTGCCCCAGAGGGAATTTGTCGAGCAGCTCGCCGATGCGCGTCTGGTACTCAGCGAAATACTCGGCGTAAGGCTTCAGCAGCACGATGCCCTTGGCGTCCTTGTTACCGAACAGGGCCAGCGCATCGTTGGTTTCCTGCTCCAGATTGCGGAAGGAGACGATGTTGCCGTAGGTCTTCACCGAGTTGAGGATGCGATTGGTGCGCGAATACGCCTGGATCAGGCCATGCGCCTTGAGGTTCTTGTCCACCCACAGCGTGTTCAGCGTGGTGGCGTCGAAGCCGGTCAGGAACATGTTGACCACGATGACCAGGTCCAGCTCGCGCTTCTTCAGGCGCTGCGACAGATCCTTGTAGTAGTTCTGAAACTTGTCCGCCGAGGTGTCGAAGCTCGTGGCGAACAGCGCGTTGTAATCCTTGATCGCGGCGTCCAGAAAATCCCGCGAGCTTTGATCCAGCCCCTCGGCCTCGAACTCCTCCTCGCCAAGCAGGCCGTCTTCGTCGTCCTCGTTGGCGGCAAAGCTGTAGATCAGCCCAACCTTAAGCCGCTGGGCCTCGGGTAGCTCCTGCTGCTGCGCGGCAAGTTCCGCGTAGTAACGCTTGGCCGCATCAATCGAGGCACAGGCAAACAGCGAGTTGAAGCCAGCCACCCGCTTGCCGTCATGGCGATAGGTGCTGGCGCGCTTGGTCTTCTGATCGAAATGCTCGCGGATATAACCGACGATCTGGCTGATGCGCTCTGGTGCCAGCAGGGCACGCTCGGTGTCGATGGCCGAGACCTGCTTGTCCTTGATCCGCGCCTGCACCTTGAGGGTATTGATGTAGTCGATGCGAAACGGCAGCACGTTCTTGTCGTTGATCGCATCGACGATGGTGTAGGTGTGCAGCTTGTCGCCAAAGGCCTGCTCGGTGGTGCGGCGTAACGGGTTGCCACCGGTTCCCGAGTTCTTCGCAAAGATCGGCGTGCCGGTGAAACCGAACAGGTGGTAGCGCTTGAACACACGGGTGATTTCGCTGTGCATGTCACCGAACTGGCTGCGGTGGCACTCGTCGAAGATCACCACCACATGCGCGTCGTACACCGGGTGCTTCTTGTTCTTGGCCACGAAGCGCGAGAGCTTCTGAATAGTGGTGATGATGATCCGCGCGTTCGGGTCTTCCAGCTGTTTCTGCAGCACCGAGGTCGAGGTATTGGAGTTGGCCGCGCCTTTCTCGAAGCGCTCGTATTCGCGCATGGTCTGGTAGTCCAGATCCTTGCGATCGACCACGAACAGCACCTTGTCGATGTCCGGCAGGCCACGGGCGAGCTGGGCGGCCTTGAAGCTGGTCAGCGTCTTGCCCGAGCCTGTGGTGTGCCAGATGTAACCACCCGCCGCCACAGTGCCCAGCTGGCGGTGATTGGTTGAGGTGGCAATGCGCTGCAGGATGCGCTCGGCGGCCACGATCTGGTAGGGGCGCATCACCAGCAGTTTGCGATCTACATCGAACACGCAGTACTTGGTGAGTACGTTCAGCAATGAATGCTTGGCAAAGAAGGTCTTGGTAAAGCCCACCAACTCGGTGATGGGCTGGTTGCGCGCGTCGGCCCACCAACTGGTGAAGGAAAAGCTGTTGGATGTTTTGCTTTTGCTGCGCTTGCCGGCCTGCTCCTTCAAGTGCCCGTCGCGCACGGTGTTGCTGTAGTACTTGGTCAGCGTGCCATTGCTGATCACGAACAGCTGCACATAATCGAACAGGCCGCTGCCCGCCCAGAAGCTGTCGCGCTGGTAACGGTTGATCTGGTTGAAGGCTTCGCGAATGTCCACGCCACGGCGCTTGAGCTCGATGTGCACCATCGGCAGGCCGTTGACCAGTACCGTCACATCGAAGCGCGTGGCGTGCTTGCCGCCGTGCTCGCCGGTCGGCGTTTCGTACTGGTTGATCACCTGCAAGACGTTGTTGTGAATATTGGCCTTATCGATCAGGTAGATGTTCTTGCTGCTGCCGTCATCGCGCTTCAAGACCTGGACGTGATCCTCCTGCAGGCGCGCGGTTTTTTCCAGAATGCCGTCATTGGTGCCCGCAATGCAGGTGGCGAGGAAGCCCTGCCACTCCGTGTCGGAAAACTCGATCTTGTTGAGCTGCTCCAGCCGAGCCCGCAGGTTGGCGACCAGCTCGGCCTCGGAACTGATCGGCAGGTACTCGTAGGCCTGCCGCTGCAGTTGTTCGATAAAAGCACTCTCCAGCGCCGCCTCGCTCTGGTAGCCGGTCTCGCGCACACCCAGCGCATCCGGCAGAAATTCGGCCACCACCGTGCTCTCGTTGGAGAGTGCAATGGCCTCGTAGCGATAGGGCTGGTTCTCAATGCTCATGCGGCTTCCTTGAATGTGAGCAAACGGTCGCGGTAGTAGGCGTACTGCCGACGGCGAGCGGCGATCTCGGCAGGCAGGCCGATGGAGATGTCATTTACCAGCGCATCGAACTTGTCGAGGATGGCGACGATGCGCTCTTGCTCTTCAAGCGATGGGACTGGGATACGAATCTTGGAGAACCCGCCAATCAGCAAGGTGTTGACCTTGGTACGCGCCACATACTTGGCCTTCTCTGCAATGAATGAGCTCGTTTGCATGCAGTAGGAAACGAACTTCGGGTTCATCGAATGGCGGAAGGCGTAGCAGTGATCGTGGATCGCAACATCCTCGGTGCCAACCCAGGCCACGGCCTTGCCAACGTCCTCTACGGTTTCCCCTACGTCGGTAACCACTACATCACCGGGCTTGGCATAACGCAGTGAAGCGGCCATATCCGCACGCACATGCGAGATGGCCGTATCTGCGGCCGTACCGTAGCGGGTGTAAATCTCGCCATAGTGGATACAAGGCACACCGTCCTCGACGTAATCAGCCTTGGTAAACCGCCGCCCCCGGATGAACTCGCCGAGCTCGGCCATCGCGGCCCAGCGAATATCTTGATCGCTGAAAGCGAGCAAGGCGTCGCGGTAGTACTTGTACTGCCTGCGACGCGCCTCAAGCTCCGCCTCAAGCTCCGCCTCAAGCTCCGCCTCAAGCTCCGTGAAAGCGTCAAGAATTTTCACGATTTCCTGCTGCACTGCGAGTGGTGGCACCGGAATCCTGATCTTCGCAAGGCTCTTTGCCGAAACATCGATAACCTTCGTACCCGTCGCATGCTTTTTCTTATCTGCGAAGAAACTTGGTGTTTGCAGGTAGTAAGCGAGGTATTTCGGGTCTTGGTCATGTTTCAAGACCGTGGCATGTCCCCCTGTGACAATCTGGGCTTCTCCAATCCACGCAACAGCCTTGCAAACGTCATCAATGTTTTCACTGGTGTTGGTGATTACAAGATCACCAGGATCGACCTTGGCTAGCCTTTCGGCCTTTGCCCCCGGAACAAATGACTTCGTTTCGGTCGCCCAAATGCCATAGTGAGTGTAAATCTGTCCGTAGTGGATACATCCAACTCCAGACTCCACAAAATCAGATTTCGGCATGCCGTTGCCACGCACAAGCTCGCCCAAATCTCCAATTGCCTTGAACTCCACCCCCTCCGGGCAAAGCTCGGCGATCAACGCATCGATCCGGCTCATGGCTTTTTCTTCCCGCTGATCTTCTTCTGTACCGTCTTCACTGTTTCCAGATAGGCCGCTTCCACCTCGCTCGGCTGCTCAGCCAACTGGGCACGGAACTTGGCGTATTCCGTTTCGGCGTGAGCAATGGCCTGCTGATGGCTGACTTTGCCCGCACCTTCCAGAGCCTTACCACCCATGGCCAGGATCAATTGCTCCAGGTGCGCGAGCCAGTCCTTCATATAGGTCGGCTCATGGTTCATGGCACGGAACTCGGCGGCGTCGAAATAGGCCGAGACCAGGGTATTCAGGCGTTTGAGTTCGTCGGCGTTAAGGTAATTCTTGGCATTGGTGACTTCGGCCTTGGTGGGCTGCTTGCCACTGAAGGACAGCAGGCCCATAAAGGGCTTACCGGCATCGGCGCGCTGTCTGACCACTTCCGCCGCTGTCTGGCCGTGGGCTGCGTAATGCAGCTTGTTCTGTACGGCCTTGAAGAACACCACGCTGGCTTCGGCCTTGGGGTCGTAATCCACGCTGGTGGCGTACAGGTCGAGCACCTGGCGGTAGAGCACCTTCTCGCTGGAGCGAATGTCGCGGATGCGATCCAGCAGCTCTTTCCAGTAGCTGCCGCCGCCCAGGTTCTTCAGGCGCGCGTCATCCATGGTGAAGCCCTTGACCAGGTATTCGCGCAAGCGCTCGGTGGCCCAGATGCGGAAGCGCGTGCCCTGCTGCGACTTGACCCGGTAGCCGACCGAGATGATGACGTCGAGGTTATAGAAGTTGGTCGGCTTGGTAGAAAATTCGGAAATTCCGATTTTTCTCATCACCTGCTCCGGCACCAGCTCGCCTTCCTCGAAGACGTTCTTGATGTGCTCGTTGATGGTCGACTTGGCCTTGCCGAACAGTTCCGCCATCTGCTCCTGGGTCAGCCAGACGGTATCGCCGTCTAGCCGCACATCGATGGCGGTTGCATCGCCACGTTGGTAAAGAATGATCTCCCCTGCTGGCTGCTCGCTCATGCCAGGGCTCCTTCCAGATCCGCAACGATGGCATCGATCTGCTTCCGCAGCTCCGTTTGCCGGGCAACGATGCCGCTGATTTTCTCGTTGAGCTCACGAATGTCTACCGCTTCGCTGGTGTCGGCCTGCTCGACATAGCTGGAGACGGCGATGTTGTAGCCGTTGGCGGCGATGTCGCCGTTCTCAACCATGCGTGCGAAATGGTCGATGTTCTGGCGAGCGGTGAATGCGTCGAGGATTTTGCGCTGGTGATCGAGCAACATCTTGTTCTTGTTGCCGCTACGCACGAACAGGCTGGAGGCGTCGATGAACAGCGTGGCGTTGTCGCGCTTGGACTTCTTCAGCACGACGATGCAGGTCGCGATGGTGGTGCCGAAGAACAGATCCGGCGGCAACTGGATGACGGCATCGACGTAGTTGTTGTCGATCAGGTACTTGCGAATCTTGGCTTCCGCACCGCCGCGATAGAGCACGCCGGGGAACTCGACAATGGCAGCCGTGCCGTTGACTGCCAGCCAGCTGAGAATGTGCAAGGTGAAGGCCAGGTCGGCCTTGCTCTTGGGCGCGAGCACGCCGGCCGGAGCGAAGCGCGGGTCATTGATCAGCAGCGGGTTGGCATCGCCCTCCCATTTGATCGAGTACGGTGGGTTAGAGACGATGGCCTCGAAGGGCTCGTCATCCCAGTGCGCCGGGTCGGTCAGCGTGTCGCCATGGGCGATGTTGAACTTCTCGTAGTTCACGTTGTGCAGGAACATGTTGATCCGGCACAGGTTGTAGGTGGTGAGGTTGATTTCCTGGCCGTAGAAGCCCTGACGCACCTTGTTGTGGCCCAGCACCTTGGAGAAGCTGAGCAAAAGCGAGCCGGAGCCGCAGGCTGGGTCATAAACCTTGTTGACCTCCTTCTTGCCCACCACCGTGATGCGGGCCAGCAGTTCGGAGACTTCCTGCGGGGTGTAGAACTCGCCACCGGACTTGCCGGCGGTTGAGGCATACATCTGCATCAGGTATTCGTAGGCGTCGCCGAACAGGTCGATGCTGTTGTCGACAAAATTGCCCGAGCTGTTGCCCAGCGGCAGATCGCCGATGGCATCGAGCAGCTTGACCAGCTTTTCGTTGCGTTTGGCCACGGTGGGGCCGAGCTTGCTGCTGTTGACGTCCAGGTCATCGAACAGCCCCTTGAAGTCGTCCTCACTACCCGCGCCCAACGCCGAGGCCTCGATGTCCTTGAACACTTTCGACAGGGTTTCGTTGAGGTTCGGGTCATGGCGGGCGCGCTTGCGCACATTGGCGAACAGTTGCGACGGCAGGATGTAGAAGCCCTTTTCCTGAACCGTTTCGTAACGGCCCACGATAGCGTGGGCGTCTGCCAAATCGCTGTAGTCAAAATCCGCACTACCCGCCCGACGCTCCTGTTCGTTGAGGTAGCTGGTCAGGTTCTCCGAGATGAAGCGGTAGAACAGCATGCCAAGAACGTAGGTCTTGAAGTCCCAGCCATCGACGCTGCCACGCAGGTCGTTGGCGATGCGCCAGATGGTTTTGTGCAGTTCGGCGCGTTCAAGATCTCTGGTGTTGCTCATGGGGCGGTAATCACTCTCAGTTTTCGTGTCGCCGGATGACTAACGCATCGCGGCGTGTATGTAATCGTTCGTTCAGGCTGTTCGGTAACCGGGCGCCAGCACCGCTGTTTCCACGCCGTAGAGCAGCAGGGGATCTTTCAGCCAGAGGCGGTATTCCGGATCACGCAGCCGATGATCTGGCGAACAGTCGACGCTCCATTTGCGCAGTACGTAACCCGCCGTGGCCCCGCGCAACCTCAGGCGCAGCACGCCGTCTTGCATGGCGTAATCCATAGCGGTGATGTCCGGATGCGGCTGGTCGGGGTGCGGCACCAGTTCGACCTCCAATATCCGGCTCCACTGGACATCCTGCTCCGGTCGCTCGTGCTCGGCGACGGGAGACTCCATCAGCAGCTTCGGCCGCCTGATGCGCGTGACCACGAAGTCCCGAAACGCACCGCGCTTACGGTCATAGCCGCGCACGTGCCAGCGCAAGCCCGTATCGATGAGGGCAAACGGGACGATCTCCCGCTGGGTCTTGCCGCTGCCTAGGGAGTAGTAATCCACACGCAGAGGGCAGCGGTGGTAAATGGCACGCGTCACGATACCCAGCGTATCCAGATCCGGCTGGGTAAGACGCCCGGACGTTACGCAGGAGATTCCCGGCGCACTGCTCGCCGGCTCGCCATCACCAAAACCCTCTGCCAGCCAGGCCATTACCCGGTCAGCAGAGAAGGTGAAGATCGGCCGGAACTCCTTGGTCGGCGTGTAGATTTTGCTGCTGCGGTCATACGCCAGATTGTTGCCGGCGAGCTCACGATAGGTGGCGAGGTCGCGAGTAGCGGCAGCCGTTTTAATGCCAAAACGCTGAAGCAGATCCTGCCGGCCTATCTCCCCCACGAATCGCAGGCGTAACTCCAGGTAGGCGAGGCGATCACGCTGGGCTTGCGTTAGCTGCGAGAGAGTTTCAGCGGTCATGGTTGGACTGGCCGTAAATAAAGCCGGAGCAGCATAAATTGCGGTCACTATGCCCGCAATTAAAAATCATGGAAGCATCGTTTAAAGATCATTTTGATTCGCAACAAATCAAGACACTCTTCGACTACCCGGACGCCCGGCCTTCCACGTCAAGGCCGGGCGTGCACATGTGAGTCGAAATGAACATCGCGATAAGCGCCGAGTACTTGTCAGCTCGGAGACGGCCTCTGAAGCAGTTCGACGGCCTAGATCATCGCCGCACGAACCGCCGCAGTGCGCCCTTACGCAGACAGCGAGCCCCCGCAGGCTTCAAGCGCAGGTGCTGATCGTCCTTGACTAGGTATTTCATGGCGTAGTGCGTATGGGGCCGTCTCGACTGATCGTCCCTCTCGATCTGGCCAATGCCTAGCTTGTCGCCGTACTGATCCTTGTCGTGATTGCAGCTATGGGCATAGCCCTGACGGCGAGTGACCTCCTCCCACAGTTCGCTGATCTCAATCGCTTTATGCGCATCCCGGCACACTATGTTGCCATTGAAGAAGTAGGCTGCATGGATGTGGTAACCCCTACTGTCATTTCGATCCCCCTGCTCCACGGCGTAGATGTAGCCGATAAGGTGCTTGAAGATCGGATTACGGCTGTGCTCATAGATCAGATCATCCAGGTGATCGAATACCTGCTCGACGCGCTGCCTGGCCTGAGCTTCAGGTCGGTAGTAGAGGTCCAGTCTGATGACCGTAGTGCGGGAGTAAAGGCTCATCACAGCATCCGTGTACGCGATGATCTCCGCCTCCTGCTTGCGTGCCTCATAGGCTCGTCCCCCAGGCCTACGCCGATACCGTTGCTGACGGGTCAACTCACGGATCCGTTCGGTGAGGACGTTCATGCTCTGTTGATGACTGAGCCAGTACGTACCTGTCTCGCTCATGCAGACAGGGCCATTGGGTGAACGCTGAAGGCCGATGTCGTCACAGGCTTCCCGGAACGCCTGCAGGTGCTCGCTGTAGTCGTATGGCACTCGGTCATCGAACAGGTTGTACATCTGCTGGACGTTGGTGAAGTACCGGGAGAGTCTGGTCTGCTCGACCTGCTCATAGCCTGAACGTTTGTGCGTAATCCGATATGCGGGTGTATCGCTGCGCTCGATAGCCTGGACGAGTGATTCGATCTTCAGGGCTATGTCGGACTGTGAGAGGTGGGTGTTGTGCTTGCGGTTGTTCATGGCTGAGTACCTGGTTGGTTGTTGGTGCATACCAGGTAAGTGGTCTTTTTCTTTTTTTACTGGTCTTCTTTCCCTCTGGTGTAGTCAGTGGTGATGGGTAGTGATGGTTAGTGATGGTTAGTAAGAGTTGGTAGTTAATAGCTATATCAATAGATGCAGCCCTGACCAGAGCCGACCCTCCCGAGCAGGCCGGGCAATGGAGAGCAACATTGCCAAGCCTGTCGAGAGATTTGCCGCATTGAGCTTTGGGAGAGTTAGCTGAGAGCCCAAAGCTGTTCGAGTCGGCATAAGCGCCATGACCAGCCGAAGCCGATCATGGCGCAGGTGGCGGTTCTAGCTGGCCATACTCAGATGGCCAATCGGGCGCGTAGCGGCACCCTCGGCTTGGTCACGCTCCTCGATCCGAGCCAGGATCCAATCGTGCACCTCGCTATCGACCCAGCCGACGCAGCGGTCGCCCAGCGATACCGGTTTCGGGAAGGTGCCTTCCGAGATGTACTTGTACAGGGTCGACCGAGACAGGCCGGTCGAGTCGATGACTTCTTTCAGACGGATGATTCGCATGAGCAGGCTCCTCTGTGGCTCAGAGGATCTGCAGGGGCAGTAAAAAATCACCTGCCCTAGCTTGGCCTAGGGCACCTTGGTCTTGGTCAAGAGCGCCAGCCTGTAGCGCAGCTCCAAACCTAACGCCTCCTCTCCCACATACGGGTCAGACCTCCCTCCGCGCACGTCCCATACCCAAAGGCATGTATTACTGGCCTTGGGCGCTGGATAGACAATCAGCGACACGACGCTCCAGCCATCCCCTGCGTCAGGTGCAGGTATGAGCCTCACCAGCTGTGGGCTGTATTCTGGCCATACGTTCATACGGCGCAGCCCTTTGTAGATGCTTTCGGCCCATCGACACGCCTCAGCATGCAAGCTTTCCTTGAAGTCACTCCATCGGTCAGGCTCGCTCGGTTCGGGGCTAACCGTCAGTGGCTCGATTGACTTACCGCCAACGCTTTCGAAGCCTGCAGCCTTCAGATCGGCAATATCGCACTCAGGGTCAGACCAGAGAGCCGTCAGCAGCTGTGACGCATGACTTGCCAGCCTGTGATAAAGCATCTCTTTAACTTGATTATCCACCCCTGCTAGCTGCACCGTTGAAGGCAGCGCAGCTTCGACCAGGTCGTACTTTTGCGGCCCTTTAACTGCATACACCACCAAGCCCCGCTCCTGCTTCCCCTGCCTCACTGGGAGCTGGGGGTGGTCGAGGTTCAGGTAGTAGATGCTCATAGTCTTCGAGCCGACCAAGACCCCATTCGACACCCCCGGCACATAGCTTCGAAGAAAACCCAAGCTCAACAGACGATTCAATTGGTGCTTGATCGACGAGGAATCGAGCCCCGTCATTTCCCTCAGCTTGCGCCCGCTAAGCTCCGCCACTACACCGCACTTATCGGCCTCGCTAAGAAGAGCCGCCAATAAAACACGACTTGCAGCGCCCAGCCGTCCCTTAGCCCCCGGGGCGGCAGGCCGACCATCTTTGCGGATAGCTGGACGGGATGATTTTTCCTTCTGAGCTATCGATGTCGACGTGGCCTCCAGCCCAGTCGCATAGATATTCGGCTCAAGAAAAAGGCGAACGATGAGCTCGTGGTGGGCAAGATCTCTGTCCACTTCGCAAAGCACTCTGCGTACGTACTCCGAGGCTACGTAACCGACACCTGGGCGCCCAAGACCACCGTGCTGCTTATTTTCTATCAGAAGCCCAGCCCTGATCAGCTCCCTCGACGCATCTCTAGCGAACCTCTCCGTCAAGCAGAGCTCCTTCGCTACCGACTTGATCTCATAAGGCGCACCCAGCCAGTCAGGCTTTCTGAGCATCAAAGCCTGAAGAAAAAATCTTGATTCAGCATTAACATCTATTAGTGATGACAGAGCTATCATGCGCAAATAAGCCCAGATAAAACACAGATTTGAAGTGATTTTATACCTATAGAATCAGTATCCACAATTCATGTAACGGATACGTTAACAGCTCATTATTAACATCCGCTAACAAGGCAGTTAACATCGCTGTTAACACCACGCAATTAGCTGAGCATCCACCGCGCAGCGGCACCGCTCAGCAACAGGAGAAAATTGGATGGAGACGACCGGGAATAAGCCGGGCTGGCTAAAGAAGCTCGATCGTGAGGAGACAGTGTGGGCTGCAAACTACCTGCTGAATCGATGGCCTGATGAACTTGAGCCTAAGCCCGACCCGTCGCCCGCCATGGTTTTCATCACCTTTGGCGACTCGATCCGCACCCTGGAGTCAGATGTAGCAGGCGTGAAGCTCATTGAACGACTGAGAAACGCCATCAGACAGCGGCGCTATCGGCAAGCAGAAGGCGGTCGAAAGACGTGCTCGTTCACCCTGCCTCTCAACACCAAGGACAAGCTAAAAATCCTTGCAAAAAATGCTGACACCACCGAAACAGCGATCATCGAAAGCCTGATCGCAGGCGCCCTGCAGTCGAGCCAAGATCAGAAAGAGGGAAAGCGACGCGAGGCCCTGGAGAAAACAATCACCCGCAACTCAAGCAAGCTTGCGCAGGAGCTGAACAAGATCAGGCTCGAAGTGACTACCAAGCACCTGGACGCCAACCTGAGACGACTGGCTGGCTGGCAGGTATACCTCAACGAGCAGACCCCTGAACTTTCGGCTGAGCAGGAGTCCGAAGCTAACAGGATTGCCGAGAAGCGAATGCGCGAGATCCAGGAGGCAATCAGGGCCGTCGTAGCGAAGCATGAAATGATGAGCCCTAGGAACATCTGAGATCAGCTTCCCAGGGCAGCAACCTGCATCAGTGTGGGTCAAAGTGTGGGTCAATACGAAAAGCAAAAATAAAGTACTTTAAAATCAATAACATATTTAATAAGAACACCGGCCACAAGCCGGCTTTTTTAGGTTCATCGCGCTTTCCCGGGGAAGGCGGCCTTGATTTTCAGGAAGAAGTAGTCTGAGTCCCGGAAGCCATAGGCCATGCGCTTGATCACCTTGATACGGTTGTTCACACCCTCCAACAGGCTGGTATGCATAGGGAAATTGGCGCTGGCGAGGATGCCGCGAATATAGCGTCTAAGGTTTTTGGCGAAGCGCTGTAGCGGTGCCAAACCGCTGTCACGGGCCTGCCGTAGCCAGGCCCGCCAGCGTTGCCAGCCCTCCCATACGCTCGGGGCGTACCAAACTTCCTTCAGCGCGTCCTTGAGCACATAAACCGTGGCCAATGGCTGGTTGGCAGCAAGCAACTCCTGTAGCTGAACGGCTTGGCTGTCCTTGAGGTTTTCTGCATTGCGCAGTAGCAGCCAGCGGCTGCGCTTGACCACCTTGCGTGCCGGTTTGTCATCGCGCAACAGGTTGGCCTGGTCGACGCGGATGCGGTCAATCACCTCACGCCCGTAGCGCGCCACCACATGGAACAGGTCGTACACCACTTCGGCTTGAGGGCAATGCTGCTTTACCTCCAGATCGAAGGCGGTGTTCATGTCCATGGCAACCGCCTCGATTTGCTGGCAGCGCTCACCGAGCAATTCGAAGAACGGACGAATGGCCTCACGGCTATTGCCGTGACCGACCCACAGTACCCGCGTTCGCTCGGCGTCCATGATCACCGTGGCATAGCGATGGCCTTTGTGTAGAGCGAACTCATCCATCACCAGGCGACGTACAGTGCCTGGCTCGAAATCCCCCACCTCGGCCTCCAGGCGGCGTTTGTCGAGTGTCTTGAGGGTGTGCCAGTGCAATCCAGTGAGTTGGCTGACGTGGCTGATGGGCAATATCCGCAGCAAGCCCTCGAGCCAGACCCGTAAACGCTGAGTCAGGCGAGAGGACGGCTCAAGCCAGTCGATCCGCTCGGTCACTCGGCCACAGCGCAGGCAGTCAACGCGACGTACGGGCAGTTGGAGCAACACGCGCTGATCCAACAGATCACGATCACGCACTTGGCGCAGACGCCGCTCATGAATCAATGGACTGGGCTGCTGACAGCGTCCGCACCGGGGCAGTCGTGCGGCCTGGGGTTCCAGCTCAATCAGCAGGGTGTTTTCAGCAACGGAGCGAGAGGCGACGACTTCGTAGCCTGGCCAGAAAGCGGCAAGATCAATAGGATGCACGGCGACAGCAGAGTGTGGGTGTTGGTGTGTTTGGCGACTGCCAATTTACCCACTTCCCTGTCTGTCAACTCGCTCTTCCCCCAGAGTCCGCGAAGAACCTAAAAAAGCGCCGCCCGGATGCGTGGTCCGGGCAGCGCTGTATCGCTCGTACGAATCAGTCTTCCAGCGATTCCACGCCCAATTCGTCCCAGACTTCCTCGGCCAGGTGGAAGGTGGCATTGGCCGCCGGGATGCCGCAGTAGATGGCGCTCTGCATGAGCACTTCCTTGATCTCGTCGCGGGTCACACCATTGTTCTTCGCGGCGCGCAGGTGCAGTTTCAGTTCGCCCTCGCGGTTCATGCCGATCAGCATGGCGATGGTGATCAGGCTGCGGGTATGACGTGGCAGGCCGGGACGCGTCCAGATATCGCCCCAGGCGTGACGGGTGATCATCTCCTGGAACTCGCTGTTGAACGGCGTGAGCTTGTCCAGGCTGCGGTCGACATGGGCATCGCCGAGCACCGCGCGGCGCACCTGCATGCCGGCTTCGTAGCGTTGTTTTTCGTCCATCGATCAATCCTCGAATAGGGGCGTAGGAGCGAGCTCTGCTCGCGAAGCTCTTGCGCTGTTCGCGAGCAGAGCTCGCTCCTACAGAAAAGCGGCGATCAGCTGGTTAGGAAATCCAGCAGCGCCTGGGTAAAGGCCACGCCGGCCTCGACGTTGGACAGGTGCGCGGCATGGAACTCCACCAGCTTCGCCCCCTCGATCCGCTGCTGCATAAAGCGGCCGTGCTCGGTGGTGGTGACCGGGTCGCCACTGCCGCAGAGGATCAGGGTCGGCGCGCGGATCGCGCCGAGCTGCTCACGGAAATCGGCATCGCGCACCGCCGCGCAGTTGGCGGCGTAGCCCTGCGGCGAGGTCTGCGCCAGCATGCCGACGATGGGCTCGACCTGCTGCGGCTGCGCCGCGGCGAAGCCGGCGGTGAACCAGCGCGAGATCGAGGCGTCGCGCAGATCGCGCATGGCCTGCGCGCCGCCGGCCAGCACAGTGTCGATACGCGGGTTCCACACCTCCGGCGCGCCGATCTTGGCGGCGGTGTTGCACAGCACCAGGCGCGCGATGCGCTCGGGCGCGTTGAGCGCCAGCCACTGGCCGATCAGGCCGCCCATGGACAACCCACAGAAATGCGCCTTGGCGATGCCCAGCGCATCGAGCAGGGCCAGCACGTCGCGGCCGTTCTGTTCGATGCTGTACGGGCCTTCGGTCACCAGCGAAGCGCCATGACCACGGGTGTCGTAACGCAGCACCTGGAAGTGCTGGGTGAAGGCCGCGATCTGCACGTCCCACATGTGCAGGTCGGTGCCCAGCGAGTTGGACAGCACCAGCACCGGCGCACCGGCCGGCCCTTCGAGCAGGTAGTTCAAATCGCCATCAGCGAGACGTACGGCAGGCATGAATGACTCCTAACGCGACAATTGGTTGTGTTCGGCAACGGCCCGCTCGACCCAACGGCGAGCCTGGCCCAGGTAATGCGCCGCATCGAGCAGACGATCAAGCTCGGCAGCAGAAAGTTGTGTGCTGACCTCAGCGTTGGCGCCGAGCACGGCGCGCAGGTGAACGCCCTCGCGCACGGCCTGTTTGCAGCACTGTTCGATCAGGTGATGGGCAGCATCGCGACCGATCTTCTGCGCCAGGGCGATGCTCACCGCCTCGGCCAGCACCAGCCCCTGGGTCAGCTCAAGATTGGCGCGCATACGCGCGGCATCCACCTCCAGCCCCGGCACCACCAGGAGCGCCTGCTGCAGCGCGCCGGAGACCAGGCAGCAGAGCTCCGGCAGGGTTTCCCACTCGGCGTGCCACAGGCCGAGGCTGCGCTCGTGCTCCTGCGGCATGGCGGCGAACATCGTCGCCACCAGGCCCGGCGCGCGGGTGGCGGCGCCAATCAGCACCGCGGCGCCGACCGGGTTGCGCTTGTGCGGCATGGTCGACGAGCCGCCCTTGCCCGGCGCCGAGGGTTCGAAGACTTCGCCGGCTTCGGTCTGCATCAGCAGGCTGAGGTCGCGGCCAAGCTTGCCCAGGCTGCCGGCGATCAGCCCGAGCAGGCTGGCGAACTCCACCAGGCGGTCGCGCTGGGTGTGCCAGGGCTGCTCGGGCAGGTGCAGGTGCAGCTCGGCGGCCAGCGCCTCGGCCACCGGCCAGGCCTGCGCGCCGAGCGCCGCCAGGCTGCCGGAGGCGCCGCCGAACTGCAGGCACAACAGGCGCGGCTTGAGTTCACTCAGGCGCTGACGATGGCGGGTGACGGCGCCCAGCACGCCGGCCAGCTTCATGCCCAGGGTCACCGGAGTGGCCTGCTGCAGCCAGGTGCGTCCGGCCAGCGGCGTGTCGGCATGGCGCTCGGCCTGCGCCGCCAGGGCATCGGCCAGGGTGGCGAGGTCGCTTTCGATCAGCTCGATGGCGGCGCGCAGTTGCAGTACCAGGCCGCTGTCCATGGCGTCCTGGCTGGTGGCGCCGAGGTGCACGAAGCGCTCGGCCTCGGGGCTTGCCGCAGCGATGCGCTTGCCCAGTGCCTTGACCAGCGGAATGGCGGAATTACCCGCCGTGGCGATGGCCTGGGCCAGCGCCGGGTAATCGTAGAGCTCAGCTTTACAGGCGGCCTCGATGGGCGCCACGGCCTCGGCGGGGATCAGCCCCGCATGTGCCTCGGCCCGCGCCAGCGCGGCCTCGAAGTCGAGCATGCCCTGCACCCGGCCGGCATCGCAGAAGATCGCGCGCATGGCCGGGGCGGTGAAGTAGGCATCGAAGAGTTGGTTGCTCACGAGCGAAACGCTCCTGGGAAAAATGTACGGCTAGTGTGGCATCAACCGGCGGCGCCGCGCACGGCACCGTGGGAGGGGCTTTAGCCGCGACGGCTTAAAGGCGTCGCCGCTGAAGCGCCTCCCACAAGGTTCACACCAGCCCGATGACCGGGCGTAGGGTGGGCCGGGCGGCGATCCGTTTTAGCCCCCCATGATGACAGCGCACAGTGCGTAGGGTGGGCTTCAGCCCACCGGGGGCGTCATGGTGGACTGAAGCGAATCACCATCCCTTCACGCACTATGGACATGGTGGGCTAAAGCCCACCCTACAGATGTCATTCACACCCGCTCGATGGCCAGCGCCAAACCCTGGCCCACGCCCACGCACATGGTCGCCAGACCGAGCTTGCCGCCGGTCTTCTCCAGGTGGTGAACGGCGGTGAGCACCAGGCGATTGCCGCTCATGCCCAGCGGGTGGCCGAGGGCGATGGCGCCGCCATTCGGGTTGACCTTGGCGCTATCGTCCGGCAGGCCGAGGTCGCGGGTGACGGCCAGGCCCTGGGCGGCGAAGGCTTCATTCAGCTCGATCACGTCGAACTGCTCGATGCTCAGGTTCAGCCGCGCCAGCAGCTTGCGCACCGCCGGTACCGGGCCGACGCCCATGATGCGTGGCGCCACGCCGCCGCTGGCCATACCCAGCACCTTGGCGCGCGGCTTGAGGCCGTACTTCTGAACGGCTTCGGCAGAGGCCAGGATCATCGCCGAGGCGCCGTCATTGAGGCCCGAGGCGTTGCCGGCGGTGACGGTCTTGCCTTCGCCATTGACCGGCTTGAGCTTGGCCAGGCCTTCGGCGGTGGTGTCGGCACGCGGGTGCTCGTCACGGTCGACGACGATCTCGCCCTTCTTGGTCTTGATCACTACCGGGACGATTTCCTCGGCGTAGTAACCACTCTCCTGAGCGGCCGCCGCACGCTGCTGGCTACGCAGGCCGAAGGCGTCCTGGTCGGCGCGGCTGACGCCGTAATCCTCGGCGACGTTGTCACCGGTGACCGGCATCGGATCGACGCCGTACTGTTCTTTCATCAACGGGTTGACGAAGCGCCAGCCCAGGGTGGTGTCTTCCAGCTTCTGGCCGCGGCCAAAGGCGCTGTCGGCCTTGCCCATCACGTAAGGCGCACGGGTCATCGACTCGACGCCAGCAGCGATGGCCAGCTCCATCTCGCCCGAGGCGATGGCGCGGAAGGCGGCACCGACCGCCTCCATGCCCGAAGCGCACAGGCGGTTGAGGGTCACCCCCGGCACCGTTTCCGGCAGACCGGCGAGCAGCAGCGCCATGCGCGCCACGTTGCGGTTGTCCTCGCCGGACTGGTTGGCGCAGCCCATGAACACTTCATCGACTGCCGACCAGTCGACCTGCGGGTTACGCTCGATGAGCGCCTTGAGCGGAATCGCCGCCAAGTCGTCGGCGCGCACCGCCGACAGCGCGCCATTGAGGCGACCAATCGGCGTGCGCACGGCGTCGCAGATGAATACGTCGCGGCTCATTCCTCACCCCCGGCCTGGCCATGGGCGGCGGCGGTGCGCGTTTCCAGGGCGCGCAGCGCTTCCAACTCGCTGTCGTTCGGCGCCTCGGTCACGGCCAGATTGTCGGCAAAGCGGATGGCCCAGCCGGTATTCTCGATCACCTGCTCGCGGGTCACGCCCGGGTGCATCGAGGTAACGATGAATTCGTTGCTGCCCGCTTCCGGTTCCATGATGCACAGGTCAGTGATGATGCCCACCGGGCCCTTGCCGGGCAGGCCGAGCTGCTGGCGGTGGTCGCCGCCCTCGCCGAAGCCGACCGAGGTGATGAAGGCCAGCTTGTCGACGAAGGTGCGGTGCGACTGCTTGAGGATGATCAGCACTTCCTTGGCGCTGCCAGCGATCTCCGGCGCGCCGCCGGCGCCGGGCAGGCGCACCTTGGGGTTGTGGTAGTCACCGATCACCGTGGTGTTGATATTGCCGAACTTGTCGACCTGGGCCGCGCCGAGGAAGCCGACGTCGATGCGCCCGCCCTGCAGCCAGTAACGGAAAATCTCACCAGTCGGCACTACGGTGTCAGCGGTTTCGGCCAGCTCGCCGTCACCGATGGACAGTGGCAGCACGGTCGGTTTGGCACCGATGGGGCCGGACTCGTAAATCAGCACCACTTCAGGGGCGTGGGTCAGGCGCGCCAGGTTGGCCGCCTTGGATGGCAAGCCGATGCCGACGAAGCAGACGCTGCCGTTGCCCAGGTTGCGCGCAGCCGCCACGGTCATCATTTCATTGGTGTTGAAGTCGCTCATCACTTGGCCTCCGCGTTCAATTTCGCCTGGAACTGCAGAAAATCTTCAGTGCCACGGATGTAGGTATCGATCCAGGCGGTAAAGGTTTCGCGGTCGCGCGCGATGGGGTCCCACGCTTGGTAAAAGCGGTTGTCGCGTTCGTAGTAACCGTGGGCATAAGACGGATGCGCACCACCCGGCACGACGCACACGGCGGTTAGCGCCCAGCTCGGCAATACGCAGGCGTTCATCGGTGCTTGCAGGTCATCAACGATTTCTTCGACGGTAACGATGCAACGCTGGGCCGCCAAGGCTGCCTCTTTCTGCACCCCGAGAATGCCCTGGATCAGCACGTTGCCGGCGCGGTCGGCTTTCTGCGCGTGGATGATGGTCACATCCGGGCGCACGCTCGGCACAGTGGCCAGCTGCTCGCCGGTATAAGGGCACGCGATAAATTTGATGTCTGGATTGACCTTGACCAAGTCCGAGCCTTGGTAGCCACGTAGCACCGCAAACGGCAGATTCGAGGCCCCGGCGACATAGGCATTGGCCATCGCCGCGTGGCTATGCTCGCTGATGGCCAGCGGGTGCGGCCAGCCCTTCTCGACCGCGTCGCGCAGGCGATGCAGCGAGCCCACACCGGGGTTCCCACCCCAGGAAAAAATCAGCTTTTTCGCACAACCGGCACCGATCAGCAGGTCATACACAAGGTCGGGCGTCATGCGCACCAACGTCAGGTCTTTCTTGTTCTGACGAATGATCTCGTGCGACGCCGCAGTCGGAATCAAGTGGGTAAAGCCTTCGAGGGCGATGGTATCGCCGTCGTTGACGAAGCGTTTAACCGCGTCATGCAGGGAAATAATTTCAGCCATGGTGATCTCGGTTGTTATCGGGACGTAGCAACACGCCGGGTAGAGAAAAAGTACCCGCGGACCGACACGCAAACAATCCGATAATCGACTTACTGTTCGATAATCGAACAAATCTAGACGTTCAGTCTGCCGCTTCTGCTGCCGCACACAGCGCCTGCATCTGCAGGATGCGTTCACGCTGGCCGACGAGCTGGGCGACGATGCGCAGTACGATTTCCTGGCGCGCCTTGGCCCCTGCGCGCATTTCGGCCATGGCCTGCAGGGCAGCGCTGGTGGTGTCCAGACCGTGGCGCGTAGAGTCGGTGGCATGCTGCATGCCAAGCCGCGCCTCGTCGGCCGAACGCTGCAGGTTGCCGGCGATCTGGCGGATCTGTTCGCTGGAATCGTTGGCACGCACAGCCAAGTTGCGCACCTCGTCGGCCACCACGGCAAAGCCTCGGCCGTTTTCGCCAGCACGCGCGGCCTCAATGGCCGCATTAAGCGCCAACAAGTTGGTCTGCCGGGCAATATCCTGAATGCTACTGACAATCGCCCCAATGCGCTGAGATTGCTCACCTAGGGTGTTGAACACCTCCCCCGTGCGCTGCAGATAATCGGCCAGCTCGCTGATCGACTGACTGGCCGCTTGAATGCTCTCGGCGCTGCTAGTCACCTTCTGGCCGGACTGCTGCGCCAGTTCGGTAGCAAACTGCATGTCGGCCTGACTCTGCTCGATGGCGTTAAGCAGTTCGTGTTGATGCTGGCTCAGCGCCGGGTCAAGCATAAACTGAGGCGTGGTATCCACCACAGCGGCAGGCACCACCGCCAACGCAGTCTCCTCGGGCGAAGGCGGCTGTGACCAATCGCAGTTTTGCAGCACACGCTCAATGACCCGAGGCGGCTGGGTCGAATAGAGGAAACCCGCCAGTAACGCGGGCACCACCAGCAGCAACGCAAAGCCTGGCTCCCAACTGCCACTGCCGAAAACACCTAATACGACAGTCCCCAGCACATTGCCTATCAACAACAGACTGGCCAGCGGTTTTTTCCAGTTGCGGGGAGCGCTGTCCGGGCGAAAATTATCCATATCTTCTCTACTTAGTTACACATGCAAGAAAGCCGAGCACAGGGGCCTGTGCTCGGCTGCTACCCGCGTGCGGCGCGGGGTGAGTGTTACAGGCCGATATGGGCCTGGAGGATCTCGGGCTGGCCCTTTAACGCCTGGCTGGGGCCGTCATACATCACCCGCCCCTTGACCATGATCATGCTGCGGTCAGTCAGGTCGAGCAGCACGTTGACGTTCTTGTCGACCACCAGGGTGGCGATGCCGCTGGCCTTGATCAGGCGGATCACCGCCCAGATTTCCTTGCGGATCAGCGGGGCCAGGCCTTCGGTGGCTTCGTCGAGAATCATCAGCTCGGGGTTGGTCATCAGTGCGCGGCCGATGGCGACCATCTGCTGCTCACCGCCGGAGAGGTTTCCGGTGAGGTGAGCGAAGCGCTCGCCCAGGCGCGGGAAGGTTTCCAGTACCCGCTGCAGATCCCAGTCGCGGCGACCGTCGAGTCCGGCTCGGGCAGCCATCACCAGGCTTTCGCGCACCGTCAGGTTGGGGAACATGCCCCGGCCTTCCGGCACATAGCCGATGCCACGGCGGATCACCTTGTGCGCGGCGCTGCCGGTGAGGTCTTCGCCCCTGATCCGCACCTCGCCACTGCGCGCCGGGGTCAGGCCGAGCAGCGAGCGGATGGTGGTGCTCTTGCCCACGCCGTTGCGCCCGAGCAGGGCCAGGGTTTCCCCCGGCGCGATCTGCAGGTCGATGCCATGCAGCACATGACTGTTGCCGTAATAGGTGTGCAGGCCGCGCACCTCGACCAGCGGGGTTGTTGTGGTTGGCGTACTCATCAGAATTGCTCCTCGCCGTCGCCCAGATAGGCTTCCTGCACCGCAGGGTCGTTACGCACCTGATCCAGCGGACCGCTGGCCAGCATTTGCCCGTTGACCATCACGGTCAGGGTCCTGGCGATGCTGAACACCGCGTCCATGTCGTGCTCGACCAGCACCAGCGAGTATTCGCGCGACAGCTCGGCGAGCAGTTCGACCACCCGGCTCGACTCCTCCTTGCCCATCCCGGCCATCGGCTCGTCGAGCAGCAGGAAGCTCGGTTCGGTGGCCAGCACCATGCCGATCTCCAGCTGACGCTGCTCGCCGTAGCTCATGGAGCTGGCGATGCTGTGGCCCTTGCTGCTCAGGCCGCACGCCTCCAGGGCTTTTTCCGCACGCTCGCGCACCAGCGGGTAGCTGTCGCTGCGGCGCAAGAAGCGGAACGAGTTCTTCATCCGCGACTGCGCGGCGAGCATGCAGTTTTCCAGGCAGGTAAAGCTGGGAAAGATATTGGTGCGCTGGAAGCTGCGCCCCACTCCCAGGTGCGACACCTGGTTGGGGGCCAGACCGGTGATGTCCCGGCCGTTGAAGATCACCTGGCCGGCGCAGGGGCGCAGGTGACCGGAGAGCAGATTGACCATGGTGCTCTTGCCCGCGCCGTTGGGCCCGATGATCGCGTGGATCTCGCGGGGGGCCACTTGCAGGCTGATCGCGCTGACGGCGGTCAGGCCACCGAAGGTCTTGGTCAGGTCACGGGTTTCCAGAATCAATCCGCTCATCGTTCGGCCTCCTCGTTGATGGCACCGCTCAGCGGCGCTTTCTTGGTCTTGCCCGGCTTGCGCTGCGCCAGTTGCAGCAGCAGGCCGGCGATACCCCGTGGCAGCAACAGCACCATGCAGATCACCACCACGCCCATGGGCAGTTCCCAGTGCGGGGTCATGCTGGCGAACCAGTGGTGCAGGCCCTCGAAGGCGAAGGCACCGAGAATCGGCCCGAACAGGGTGCCCATCCCGCCGAGAATCACCATCACCAGGATGTGCGCCGACATCTGCCAGCTCAGTTGGCCGGGGCTGACGAAGCCGTACTGGGTGGCCGACAGCATGCCGGCATAACCGGCGATGGTGCCGGCGATGACGAACGCCACCAGCTTGTAGAACAACGGGTTGTAGCCCATGGCGCGGACCCGTTGCTCGTTCTCCTTGATACCCAGCAACACCCGGCCGAAGGGCGCGCGCAGGAAGGTGCGCAGCAGCACGAACAACAGCCCGAGGGAAGCCAGCACCACATAGAACAGGGTGGTGCGGTTCTCCAGGTCGAGCAGTTGAACGCCGGCGATGGCGACCTCGGGTTTCATAAACAGGTAGGCACCGTCCGAACCACCGGCGAAGGACGCATCGTGGAACAGGTAATAGAGCATCTGCGAAAAGGCGATGGTCACCATGATGAAGAAGATCCCCGAGGTGCGGATGATCAGTACCCCCATCAGCAACGCGGCCAGGGCGGTGAGGCCCAGGCACACCGGCAAGGCGATCCAGATGCTCAGCGCCTCGTATTCCGGGGCGAACAGCACCAGGGCATAACCGGCCATGCCGAAGAACGCCGCCGAGGCCAGGCTGACCATGCCGCTGACGCCGACCAGCAGATCGAGGCCCAGGGCGACAATGGCCAGGATCATGATGCTGGTCAGTTGCTGGAGGAAGAAGTCGTGCTTGTCACCGGCCAGAGTTGCGCCGAACAGCGGGTAAGCGGCCATCAGCAGCAGCAACAGCGCAAGCAGCAGCTGGATCGGGCGAGGTAATGCGTGCATAAGAAAGTCCCCGAAATGGTTATTAGGCGAACAGCCCGCGTGGCTTGAACAACAGCACCACGGCCATCAGCACGTACACCGCCATGCCGGCGTATTGCGGCACCAGCACCGCGCCCCAGGTGGCGGTCAGGCCCACCAGCAAGGCCCCGAGAAAGGCCCCGCGAATCGACCCCAGGCCGCCGATCACCACCACCACGAAGGCGATGATCAGGATCTGGTTGCCCATGCCCGGATACACCGAAGACACCGGCGCGGCGATCATCCCGGCGAAAGCGGTCAGCGCCGCCCCGGCGGCGAACACCAGGGTGTAGATCACGCGGATATTGATACCCAGGCCCTGGACCATCTCGCGGTTGCTCGAACCGGCGCGGATGATCATGCCCAGGCGGGTGCGTTGCAGGATCAGGTACATGGCCAGGGCGATGGCCGCACACACGGCGGAGATGAACAGGCGGTACACCGGGTAATCGAGGGTCTCGGTCAACTGGATCGAGCCGCCGAGCAACGCCGGGATGGCCACGCTGTGCACGTCGTTGCCCCAGATGATGCTGCGCAGCGAGTCGATCACCAGGATCAGGCCGAAGGTCATCAGCACCTGGTCGAGGTGCTCGCGCCTGTACAACGCCTGGATCAGAAAGCGCTCGATCAGCACTCCCAGCAGCGCCGCCAATGGCACCGCCAGCAGGATGGCGAGAAAGAAGTTGTCGACCAGCCCGCTCAACCAGTACATCAGGTACGCGCCCACCATGTAGAGCGCACCGTGGGCCAGGTTGATGATGTGCATGATGCCGAAGATCAGGGTCAGGCCGCTGGCGATGAGAAACAGCAGCAGGCCGTACTGCAGACCGTTCATGGTCTGGATAAGAATCGTGGAAAGTTCCATCGTGCGTACCAAGGTCGGGAATGAGGCAGACCCGCCCCCTGGCCAGGACTGGACGACAAGACGGGTCGACTGAGGCGAGCCTGGCAACCGAGGGCCTGGACAAGGCATTGCGACGGGTCATGGCCGGCCATGACCAGGTGCGGCAACGCGGGATCCAGACCCCGGCAAACGAACTCGACTCAAGCAACCCGCCCCACCAGCCAAGCGTTAACGGCCAGGGCGAGGGAATAACGCTGCGGGTTAGAGCTTGCAGCCCGGCGCAGGGTCGGCCAGGGCACTGGCCGCCGTACTGACCACCACATTGGTGCCGTCACGCACCTCGCGCAGGTAGACGTTCTGCACCGGGTTATGTGCCCTGGAGAAACTCCACTCGCCCCGCGGGCTGTCGATCCTGGCCTCGGCCATGGCCGCATTCCAGGCCGCGCGGTCCCTGGTATTGCCAGCCACCTTGGCCAGCGACTGGGCCAGCAGCAAACCGGTGTCGTAACCCTGCACCGCGTAGATGTCGGCTTCCTTGCCGAACTTCTGCCGGTAGTCCTCGCGGAACTTGTGGTTCTGCGGGGTATCCAGGCTGTCTGCGTAATGCAGCGTGGTCAGCAGACCGCTGGCGGCCGCGCCCTGGGCGGCCAGGGTGCCCTCGGTGAGAAAGCCTGAGCCGAGCAGCGGGATCTTGCCCTGCAGGCCGGCCGCCGCGTAATCCTGGACGAACTTGGCCGCACCGCCACCAGCGAAGAACACGAACACCGCATCGGGTTTGAGCGCGGCGATTTCGGTCAGTTGCGACTGGAACTCGACGTCCGGGAACGGCACGTAGATTTCCTTGCTGACTTTGCCGCCGGCCTTCTCGAAACCTTCCTTGAAACCGTCCACCGATTCGGTGCCGAAACCATAGCGCCAGGCCACGGTGACGATGTTCCTGTAACCCTTGTCCACCGCCACCTGGCCCATCGGGTAGGCGGTCTGCCAGGAGGTGAACGAGGTGCGGAAGATATTCGCCGCACACAGCGGACCGGTGGCGGCATTGAAGCCGGCGTTGGGGATGATCAGCGGCACGCCGGTTTCACGGGCGACCTTGACCGCGCCCATGCCGACACCGGAATGCACCGGGCCGACCACCACGTCGACATTGGCACCGGACACCAGACGCTGCATGTTCTGCACCGCCTTGCCCGGGTTGGACTCGTCGTCGACCGTGACATATTCCACCGAACGACCGCCGAGGCTGTTGTCGTGCTGCTCGATGGCCAGTTTCAGGCCATTGGTGGTGGCCTCGCCCAATGCGGCGAAGGTGCCGGTATAGGGCAGCAGCAAACCGATTTTCACCGGCTCGGCAGCATGGCCTTGGCTGCTTATGGCAGCACTCAGGGCCAGCGCCAGGGCGCTGGTGGTGAAGGTGGTGCGGAACGAGCAAAGCATCTTGTTATTCTTTTTCATTGTTATCTCCAGCGGCGCTCTGCGGCGCAGCATGCAAGGAAAACCATCAGGATTACCGTTGTAGCTGCGACCTACCGACCTAGGGCCGGTAGGTCGGTGAGGCTTAAAGCAGGTTCCAGGTGTAATTGAAAATCAGGCGATTCTCGTCAACGTCGGTGCGGTAGTTGGAACGCGCGGTGACGTTGCGCAATTTGACGTTCAGCCCCTTGAGCGAGCCGTTCTGGACCGTGTAGCTGACATCCAGGTCGCGCTCCCACTCCTGCCCCTCAAAACCGCGCCCTGTATCGACGTTGTCGCCCTTGAGGTAGCGCACGCCGGCCACCAGGCCTGGCAGGCCCAAACCGGCGAAGTCGTAGTCATAACGCGCCTGCCATGAACGCTCGTCAGCGGCGTCAAAGGTGTAGGTGGGCACTTCGTTACCCAGCGGGCTGACGTTGGCGAACACGCGCGGCAGGCCGTCGTCACCGAACATCGCCTGGTAGCCCAGGTAAAAGGTGTTAGCGCCGTACTTGGCCGACAGCAGGGAATACACCGCTTTGTTGTCCAGCTCACCGATGAGCTTTTTACCGTCCTCGCTTGAATCGAAGTAACCGAGGCTGGCCCCCAAAACCCAATCACCTACCGGCTCACTGTGTTTAAGGCTGAAGTAGCGCTGGTTATAGATATCTTCTAATTGCGAGTACCAGGCACCCACCGTAGTGCGTTTGTCATTGAAGGCGTAATCAACACCGCTGTAATTGAAGTGATCAGCGGTGACTAACTTGCCGGCCTGACGCCGCGGCACGAAACCGACCATGGCGCCCATTTTTCCATCGCCAGCCTCATCACGCAGACTGGTGGAGTTCAACCGACCGGCTTGCAGGGTCAAACCGTCGATCTCGTTGGAGACCACCGTGGCACCTTGGTAAGTAGGCGGCAGCAGGCGGATATCACCGAAGTAAAGGATCGGCAGCACCAGTTGTTGCTCACCGAGTTTTAGCTCGGTCTTCGACACTTTGGCCTTCAGCGCCGCGCCAAAACGGCTGTAATCATCCGTCGCCCGGCCGTCATCGTTGACTGTCAACAAGCCGGTATTGATGCGATCAGGGCTGCTGTCGAGTTTGATCCCGAGCAGGCCGACAGCGTCTACGCCAAAGCCAACAGGGCCTTGGGTATAACCGGATTTGAAGTTAAGGATAAAACCCTGCGCCCACTCTTCGGCCTTGGATTGCTGACTGGGCCCAACGATGTCGGAGTAGTCGCGGCTGAAGTAGTAATTACGCGCGGTGAGGGTCGCAGTGCTGTCTTCGATAAAGCCGCCTTCGGCCGCCATAACGGTCGAGGGCAACGCCAGGGCAACAGCCAGAGACAGGGGTGCACTCAGCACACGAAGTGCAGAGGTTGGTTGTTTCATCGTTTCACTCCTTTGTAGTTGTTGTAGTGATGCAGACTTCCACCCTTGCCGGCAGCGAGGCGCGACAATTCAAACGGGTGGTCTTACCTCGCCCTGCACGGCATGCCTTGCAGGGCGAAAATAACCAATAAAATTGAACGCTTAGCGGACGGCCTCCTGTGCGCTGGCAGCCGCTGTCCGCGGCGCCTGTTTAGCGCGCCGTGAACCCAGCAAAAAGTGCGCGGCGAGACCAAACATCAGCCCCCAAAAAGCCGCCGATAGACCGAGAAACGACATGCCCGAAGCCGTTACCAGAAAGGTAATCAGCGCCGCTTCGCGGTCATCCGGCTCGGCCATGGCACTCGCCAGCGCACCAGCAATTGCGCCGAACAGCGCCAAACCAGCCAGGGCGGCGATCAACTCTTTAGGAAAGGCGGTGAACAGCGACACCAAGGTGGCGCCGAATAACCCCAACAGCAGATAGGCCAGACCGCCCACCACGCCGGCGACGTAACGCTTGGAAGGGTCTTCGTGGGCTTCGCGGCCGGTGCAGATGGCCGCCGTGATCGCGGCCAGGTTGAGGCCGTGACAGGCGAAGGGGGCCAGCAGCAGCGAACCCAGGGCGCTGCTGGCGATGATCGGGCTGGCCGGGGTCTGGTAACCGGCCCCGCGCAACACCGCCATGCCTGGCACGAACTGCCCGGTCAGCGCCACCATCACCAATGGCAAGGCGATATTCAGAGCCGCCGACAGGGTGAATTCGGGGCTGATCCACACCGGTACGGCCAGGCCGATGACCAACGCCTCCTGGCGCAGATCGCCCGTGGCGAAGGCGATCGTGCAGCCGACCAGCAACACCGCCATCACCGCGTAACGCGGCAGCAGACGCTTGACCAGCAGGTAAGTGGCGAACATCGCCAGCACCAGAAACGGCCGGCTCTGCAGCGAGACGAACAGGCCGGTGCCGAAACTGAACAGGATGCCGGCCAGCATGCCGGCGGCAATCGCCGCGGGCAGCTTGCTGATGATGCGATCGAAGGCACCGCTGATGCCGACCAGAAAGATGATCAGGCTGGCGACGATATAGGCACCGACCGCTTCGTTCAGGCTGATCTGCGGCAGCAACGACACCAGCAGCGCCGAGCCCGGTGCCGACCAGGCGATGATGATCGGCACCCGGTAACGCAGGCTGAGGACGATGCCGAGCACCGCGCTGCCAATGGAAATCGCCCAGACCCAGGACGACAGCACGGCATGCGACATCCCCGCGCTCTCGGCCGCCTGGAAGATGATCACCAGGGGGCCGGCGTAGGAAATCACGGTGGCAATGAAACCGGCCACCAGCGCGGACAGGGAGAAATCGTTGATCAAGGCTTTCATGGGGCCTCGCAAGGTATTGGCGGCGCTCCTCGGGGAGCGCTCTCGTTGTTGGCGACGACCGTAGGGGGCGCTGCGCGCACCGGATGTCCGGCCCGAAGGCCCTGGTGCGCACGGCGCACCCTACGGATCGGCGGCAGGCATCAGGCCTGTTGCAGTGCGCGCGGCCGTGCGTTGCGGCGTTCGGCCTTGGCCTGCGGGGCCTTCTGCAGTTGGAAGTCGAACGTCAGCTCGGCGAAGCGCGGGCCCTGGATGCCGCGATCACGAGCGGCGGCTTCGTCCTCGACGAACTGGATATCGCCGACCAGACCCTCGCGGGTGGCGTAGGCAAAGTCGTCCCACAGGTACTGGTCGCCGGCCAGGTTGATCTGGGTGGTCAGGTGGCGATGGCCCGGCGCGGAGATGAAGAAGTGGATATGCGCCGGACGCTGGCCGTGGCGGCCGAGCAGATCGAGGCATTCCTGGGTCGGACCCTGCGGGTCGCAGCCGTAGCCGCTGGGCACGATGCTGCGTGCGCGGTAGCGGCCCTCGGCGTCGGTGACGATGCGCCGGCGCAGGTTGTAGTCGCTCTGGCTCTGGTCGAAGTAGGAGTAGTTGCCCTTGGTGTTGGCGTGCCACAGATCGACCACCGCGCCGGCCACCGGCTTGCCTTGGGTATCGCGCACCACGCCTGCGAGGAACATCACGGTGGCGTCCGGCTCGCTGCCGTCGTCCATCCGCACCTCGCCCTCGGCCAGCGGCGCACCGGCCACGTACAGCGGGCCCTCGATGGTGCGCGGGGTGCCGCCGCTGAGGCCGGCCTCGGCGTCCTTGGCGTCCTGCAGCAGGTCGAGGAAGTGTTCCAGGCCCAGGCCCGGCACCAGCAGGCCGAACTCGCTGCGCGCGCCGAGGCGGTTGAGGTAGTCCACCGCCTGCCAGAATTCGTCGTCGCTCACTTGCAGGTCTTCGATGATCTTCGCCGCGTCGCCGACGATGCGCAGCATCAGCTGCTTGAGGCGCGGGCTGCCCTGCTCGTTGTTGAGGCCGCAGGCCTCGCGGAACAGGTTCTGCACGTCTTGGGTGTGGGAGATTTTCACGGTCATGGTGGCGTACCTCGTTGTTGTTCTGGGAAATCAGCGGTCGTCGGCATGGATCGACGAGGGATGCCGGCACAGCGGCGTGACCTCGATGTCCATGTAGGGGAACAGCGGCAGTTGCAGCAGGGTGTCGTGCAGCGCCTCGACGCTGGCCACGTCGAATACGCTGTAGTTGGCGTAGTGCCCGGCGATGCGCCACAGGTGGCGCCAGGTGCCCTCGCGCATCAGGCGCTGGGCCAGCTCCTTCTCCTCGGCCTTGATCTGCGCGGCGCGTGCCGGGTCCATGTCGGCCGGCAGCTTCACGGTCATCTTCACGTGGAACAGCATCAGGATTTCCTCCGTTTCACTTGCGGGCGAAGAACGCCAGGCGCTCCTCGTCCAGGGTCAGGCCGAGGCCCGGAGTACGCGGCACCTGCAGGGCGAAGTCGCGGTACAGCGGCGCTTCGCTGACGATTTCCTCGGTCAGCAACAGCGGGCCGAACAGCTCGGTGCCCCAGGTCAGTTGCTTGAGGGTGACGAAGGCATGGGCCGAGGCCAGGGTGCCGATGGCGCCTTCGAGCATGGTGCCGCCGTACAGGGCGATACCGGCCGCCTCGGCGATGGCCGCGGTGCGCAGCACGGCGCGCGGGCCGCCGTTCTTGGCGATCTTCAGGGCGAACACGCTGGCCGCACCAATGGCCGCCAGGCTGAAGGCGTCCTCCACGCTCTCGATCGACTCGTCGGCCATGATCGGCGCCGGGCTGCGCTGGCTCAGGCGCACCTGGCCGGCGCGGTTGATCCGCGCAATGGGTTGTTCGATCAGGTCGACGCCGTTGTCGCCCAGCACCCGGCAGGCGCGGATGGCCTGGGACTCGTCCCAGCCCTGGTTGACGTCGACCCGTACGCTGGCCGCGTCGCCGAGGGCGCGCTTGATGGCGATGACGTGGTCGAGGTCGTGCTGCAGTTCGCCGGCGCCGATCTTCAGCTTGAACAGGCGGTGGCGGCGGATATCCAGCATCTGCTGCGCCTCGTCGATATCACGGGCGGTATCGCCGCTGGCCAGCGTCCAGGCCACTTCCAGGCTGTCGCGCACGCGGCCGCCGAGCAGCTCGCTGACGGGCAGGCCGAGGCGCTTGCCCTGGGCGTCGAGCAGCGCGCTTTCGATGCCGGACTTGGCGAAGGTGTTGCCCTTGGCGACCTTGTCCAGGTGCTGCATGCAGGCGTTGACGTTGGCCGCGTCCTGGCCGATCAGCGCCGGCGCCAGGTGGCTGTCGATGTTCTGCTTGATGCTCTCCGGGCTTTCGTTGCCGTAGGCCAGGCCGCCGATGGTGGTGGCTTCGCCGATGCCCTCGATGCCATCGCCGCAGCGCAGGCGGATGATCACCAGGCTCTGCTTCTGCATGGTGTGCATGGCCAGCTTGTGCGGGCGGATGGTCGGCAGGTCGACGATGGTCGCCGTCAGGCTTTCGATCAGGACTTGGCTCATTTCAGGTTTCCAGGTTCGGGAAGGTTCAGGCCTTGGCCGCCGCCAGAGCCGCGGACGCCACTTGGCGCCGCTGGCCGCTGAGGGTGAACAGGGCCATGGCCAGGGCGGCGATGGCGCCCGGCACGGCAAAGGCGATGAAGTTCAGCTGCAGCGGCAGGTTGATGGCCATCAGCGCGCCACCGAGCAGCGGGCCGACGATGGCGCCGTTGCGGCCGATGCCGGAGGCCCAGCCGAGGCCGGTGGAGCGGATCGACAGGCCATAGAACTGCGCGGCGCCGGCGTACAGCAGGATCTGCGTGCCGATGGTGGTGGCGCCGGCGACGAAGATCAGCCCGTACAGCACCGGCGTCGGGCTGTTGAAGCCGAGCAGGCTGATCGACACGGCGGCGGCGACGAAGAAGGCCACCATCACCTTGCCCAGGTTGAAGCGGTCGCCCAGCCAGCCGCCGAGGATCGCCCCGGCCATGCCGCCGAAGTTCAGCGCCAGCAGGAACGACAGGCTCGACCCCAGGCTGTAGCCGGCGCTGGCCATCAGCTTGGGCAGCCAGGAGCTCAGCGCGTAGACCATCAGCAGGCAGCAGAAGAACGCCAGCCACAGGCACAGGGTTCGCAGCGCGCGGCCCTCGCGGAACAGCTCCAGCACCGCCACGCCCTGGCCCTTGGCATCGCTCATCTGCAACTGGTCGCCCGCCTCGATGACCAGGCCCGGCTCGACCTTGCGCAGCACCTCGCGGGCCTGCTGGTGACGGCCCTGGCGCACCAGGAAGCCCACCGACTCCGGCAGCTTCCACAGGATCAGCGGCAACAGCAGCAGCGGAATGGCCGCGGCGAAGAACATCGACTCCCAGCCGAAACGCGGCAGCATGTAGATGCCGACGCCGGCGGCGAGCATGCCGCCCAGCGAATAGCCGCTGAACATCACCGCCACCAGGGTGCTGCGCAGGCGCTTGGGCGCGTACTCGTTCATCAGCGCCACGGCATTGGGCATCAGGCCGCCGCAGCCGAGGCCGGCGAGGAAACGGAAGATGCCGAACTCGCTGGGGCTGCTGGCGAAGCCGTTGAGGATGGTCGCCGTGGAGAACAGCACGAAGCAGATGGCGATGCCCTTCTTGCGCCCGATCCTGTCGGCCAGGGTGCCGAACAGCAGAGCGCCGAACATCATGCCGAACAGCGCATAGCTGCCCAGGGCACCGGCCTCCAGCGGGGTCAGGTTCCACTCTTGCATGATCGCCGGCAGCACCACGCCGAAGATGAACAGGTCGTAGCCGTCGAAGATCAGCAGCAGCGCGCACAGCGCCATGACCATCCAGTGGAAGCGGCTAAAGCGCGCGTTGTCGATGACGGGATGTACGTCGATCTGTCGCATGGCATCGGTTCTCGGTTTTGTTTTTGTTGTGAACGGTTCGGTTGGTGTTTGTAGGAGCCCGCTTGCGGGCGATGCTCTTGATGGATCGCCCGCAAGCGGGCTCCTACAGGTGATGCGTCAGCCCAGATCCCCTCCGCCCACCGGCAGGGTCACGCCGGTGATGTAGGAGGCCTCGTCGGAGGCGAGGAAGAGGATCGCGCCGACCTGCTCGTCGATGCTGCCGTAGCGTTTCATCAGGCTGCTCTCGACGGTCTGCGTGACGATCTGCTGGTACCAGGCCTGCTCCTGTTCGCTCGGCTCGGCGGCGTTGCGCGGGATGCGCCGCGGCGGCGCCTCGGTGCCGCCGGGGGCGGTGGCGTTGACGCGGATGCCGCGTTCGGCGGTCTCGAAGGCCAGGCAGGCGGTGAGCGCGTTGACCCCGCCCTTGGCCGCGCCGTAGGGCACGCGGTTGACCCCGCGGGTGGCGATGGAGGAGACGTTGACGATGGCACCGCTACCCTGCTCGAGCATCTGCGGCAGCGCGGCGTGGCAGCACCACAGGGTAGGGAACAGCGAGCGGCGCACCTCGGCCTCGATCTCGTGCTCGCGGTAATGCTCGAACGGCTTGGCCCAGATGGTACCGCCGACATTGTTGATCAGGATGTCGAGCCGGCCGAAGCGCTCCACCGCCGCGCGCATCACGCCCTGGCAGTCGCCGGCCTGCTCCAGGTCGGCGGTCAGGCACAGCACGCCGGGCTGCTCGGCCAGCTCATTGATCAGCTCGGAGCGGTCCACCGCCACCACCTGCGCGCCCTCCTCCAGCAGCCGCTCGGCGACGCGGCGACCGATGCCCTGGGCGGCGCCGGTGACCACGGCGACTTTGTCTTGGAAACGCTTGTTCATCTGTCGACCTCAATCAAATGGTGCGACCGTAGCCCGGATGCAATCCGGGGCTGGTTCGTGGACTTACCCCGGATTTCATCCGGGCTACGACTCTCGATCTGATCGCCAAACTCGTAGGAGCGGCTTTAGCCGCGAAGCTCTTGCACACTGGTTCGCGGCTAAAGCGGTACGCCGCCCGGCCGCTCCTACAAAAGCACCGGGCTGCGTGCCTCAGGCGCTGGCGGCGAACTTCTCGTAATAGAAATTGGCCGGGGCGATGCCCTGCTCGCGGATGTAGGCGCTGACCGCCTCGACCATCGGCGGCGGGCCGCACAGGTAGATGTCCACCTCGCCGTCGTTGAGGTGCTTGGGTTCGATGTGCTGGGTGACGTAGCCCTTGTGCGGGTAGCTGCTCTCGGGGTTGGCCACGCAGGCGCTGAAGCTGAAGCCGGGGATGCGCGCGGCGAAGGCTTCCAGCTTGTCCAGCTCGACCAGGTCATGGTCGTGGGTCACGCCATAGATCAGGTGCAGCGGGTGCGCGCAGCCTTCAGCGGCGATCTTCTCCAGCATCGCAGTAAAGGGCGCCAGGCCGGTGCCGCCGGCCAGCAGCAGCAACGGCCGCTTGATCTCGCGCAGGTAGAAGCTGCCCAGCGGGCCAGCCAGGCTGATGCTGTCGCCGGCCTTGGCCAGATTGCTCAGAAAACTGCTCATCAGCCCGCCCGGCACGTTGCGGATCAGAAAGCTGACTTCCCCATCCTTGGGCAACGAGCTGAACGAGTAGGCGCGGCTCTGCTCGCTGCCCGGCACCCGGAGGTTGACGTATTGCCCCGGCAGGAAGGCCAGCTGGCTCAGGGCCTCGCCCTTGACCGACAGGGCGATGGTGCTGTCGGAGAGCTTGCGCACCGCGCTGATGGCCGCCTCGAAGCTGGCCTGCTGGGTCTTGCACAGCTGCGACGACGCCGGCACGCGGATCACGCAGTCGCTCTCGACGCGCATCTGGCAGGTCAGCACATAGCCCTGCTCGGCCTCGGCTTCGCTCAGGGCGTCCTCGATATAGTCGTCACCGAGGTCGTACTGGCCGGCTTCGGCGAAGCACTTGCAGGCGCCGCAGGCGCCATCGCGGCAGTCCAGCGGGATATTGATGCCCTGGCGGTAGGCGGCATCGGCCACCGTTTCACCCAGGTTGGCGTCGATAAAGCGGGTCACCCCGTCTTCGAAATTCAGTGCGATCTTGTGGCTCATGGCGCACCTCGCTATGCAGTTCTGAAATGGCAAAACGCGGTCTGAAGCGTCATGAGCGCAGCTCAGGCAAGGCGCGAGGGGGTGAGAAAGCGCAGTTCACGACTGTGAATGAGCATTTCGAACCGCCTTGCAACGCAGCATGAGCAAGTGCAATAGCTTCAGGGCGTGTTTTTAGATGTGATAAACGTCGATGATCTGCCGCACGTAATCGTTCTTCAGCACCACCTTCTTGGCCTTGATCAGCGGGTTCTCGCCGCGCGTGTCGAGGGTGTAGAAGCTGCTGCCGTAGAAGTGGTCGACGGTCTTGTAGCGAAAGCTCAGGGTGTGCCAGTTGAAGCGCACCCGGGCCTGACCGTCGGCCTGCTCGACGATCTCGATGTTGTTGATGTTGTGCGAGGTGCGGGTGTCCGGAATGGTGGCGCTGGAGCGCTCGGTGCGGATGCGGAACACCCGATCCTCGAGGCCGCTGCGGTTGCCGTACCAGATCAGCGAGATCTCCGTCTGCGGGTTCTCCACCAGCCGATCCTGGTCGTCCCAGGCCGGCATCCAGAACTCGGCGTCCGGGGCGTACAGCTCCAGCCACTCGTCCCACTGCTTGTCGTCCAGGTAGCGCGCCTCGCGGTAGAGGAAATCGCGCACGGCATCGTAGCTCAGGCTCATTTACGCGCCCTCCACGTGGATCAGTTGGTCCTGTTCTTTCTTCACGGCCTGGATCATCTGCTGCTGCCAGTAGTGGTGCTGCAGCACGAACAGACCCTCGTCCTCGGTACGCGCGCCGGACAGCAGCGGCTTGAGGTCGATCTCCCTGGCCGACTCGTCGGCGCCGTCGATCCAGTGCCTGGCGCCACGGGACATGTCGTTCCACTCCATGGCGCGGCCGGCGAAGCCCTGCTGGCAGGCGCGGAACTCTTCCAGGTCGTCCGGGGTGGCCATGCCGGAGACGTTGAAGAAGTCCTCGTACTGGCGGATGCGCCGGGCGCGCGCCTCGCTGCTCTCGCCCTTGGGCGCGATGCAGTAGATGGTCACCTCGGTCTTGTCCACCGCCAGCGGGCGGGCGATGCGCAGTTGCGAGCCGAACTGATCCATCAGGTACAGGTTGGGGTACAGGCAGAGGTTGCGCGAATGGCCGATCATCCAGTCGGCGCGAGCCTCGCCGAACTCGGCGGCGAGGCGCTCGCGGTCGGCGAACAGCGGCCTGTCCTCGGGGTTGTCCCAGCGCGTCCAGAGCAGCAGGTGGCCGTTCTCGAAGGAGTAGAAACCGCCGCCCTTCTTGCCCCAGCCGCCGGCGCTCATGGCGCGGATGTCGTCGCCGGCCTCTTTCAGCTTGCGCTGCTGCTGGGTGGCGGCGTAGTTCCAGTGCACCGCAGTGACGTGGTAGCCGTCGGCGCCGTTCTCCGCCTGCAGCTTCCAGTTGCCCTCGTAAACGTAGGTGCTCGAGCCGCGCAGCACTTCCAGGCCGTCCGGCGACTGGTCGCAGATCATGTCGATGATCTTCTTCGACTCGCCGAGGAAGTCCTGCAGCGGCGCCACGTCCTCGCGCAGGCTGCCGAACAGGAAGCCGCGGTAGGACTCGAAGCGGGCGACCTTCTGCAGGTCGTGGGAACCGTCGCAGTTGAAGCTGTCCGGGTAGCCGGCGTCCTTGGGATCCTTGACCTTGAGCAGCTTGCCGCTGTTGTTGAAGGTCCAGCCGTGGAAGGGGCAGGTGTAGCTGGCCTTGTTGCCGCTCTTGAAGCGGCACAGCATGGCGCCGCGGTGGCTGCAGGCGTTGATGAAGGCGTTGAGCTCACCGTCCTTGTTGCGCGCGATGAAGATCGGCTGGCGCCCCATGTGGGTGGTGTAGTAGTCGTTGACCTTGGGGATCTGGCTCTCGTGGGCCAGGTACAGCCAGTTGCCCTCGAAGATGTGCTGCATCTCCAGGTCGAACAGGCGCGGGTCGGTGAACATCTCGCGCTTGCAGCGGAAGATGCCCTTGTCCTTGTCTTCTTCAAGCAGGCTGTTGAGGTAGTCGAGTCCCAGGGTCATGGCCATGGCTCCGTTGTTATTGTTTCAACGGTTCCCAGACTATGCGGCCCGACTGTCCGACAATATCCAGTTCGTGCAGAACCTTTATCCGTTTTCTGCAGGGCACGAAGGAGAGGGGAAATCAGAGCCGTAGCCCGGATGCAATCCGGGGGCACCGGGCACATCGCTCCCGGATTGCATCCGGGCTACGCGGGAAAAAGCGTTCGCGGCCGTGGACGGCTAGCCGCTCAGGACTCGCGCCGCCGCAGGGTATCGGAAGGCAGCTCGCCGAAGGCGCTCCTGTAGCTCTCGGAGAAGCGCCCGAGATGAAGGAAGCCGTAGTCCAGCGCCACCTCGGTGACGTTGCGCACCCTGGCCACGGGATCGCTGAGGCAGGCGCGCACCCGTTCCAGCTTGCGCTGGCGGATGTAGTGCTTGGGCGTGGTGCCCAGGTGCTTGTCGAACAGCGCGTAGAGCGAGCGCGGGCTCATATGGGCGAGCTGGGCCAGCTGCTCGAGGCTGATGTCCTGCTTGAGGTTGTCGTCGATGAACTGCACCAGGCGCTCGAACGACGGGCTGCTCTCGGCCAGTTCCTGGCGGCTGACGTTGTTGCTCAGCAGGCCGAGCAGCTTGGTGGCGATGATCCGCGTGTAGTGCTCCTGCACCAGCGGCAGCGACTGCTCGCTCTCGGCCTCGTCGCAGACCAGACCGAGTAGGCTGGCGAAGCCGTCGAGCTGCTGCAGCTGGTGGCGCGAGGCGAAGCGCACGCCGTCGCTCGGGCTCTGCCAGTGGTTGTCGCTACAGGCGCGCTCGATCAGCCTGGCCGGCAGCTTGACGATGAACTTCTCGCAGTCATCGGAATAGGTCAGGTCGACCGGGTCGTCCGGATTGATCAGCAGCAGCTCGCCGGGGGTGAAGTAGTGCTCCTGGCCGTGGCCGCGCCACAGGCAGTGGCCCTGCAGCAGCACCTGCAGGTGATAGATGGTCTCCAGCGCCGGCGAGGTGACGCGCACGCTGCCGCCGTAGCTGATGCGGCACAGGTCGAGACTGCCGAAACTGCGATGGCTCAGGCTGGCGGCCGGGCGGCCGCTCTTGGGCAGGCGGATGCAATGCGACCCCACATGCTGGTTGACGTAGTCGGACACCGCATAAGGATCGGCATTGGCGAACAGCCGACTCTTCTCGTTCAGCAGACGGTTCATAACTCACGGCACTCTTGTCATTGTTATTTAAGTGGCGAGTGCTGACGGGCCAAGGCTGCCCTCCTCGCTCGAACCATAGATACAGGCAAATGGCCCGTATCTGATCACAAACCGATCAACGGTTGACCGCAGCAGGTTAGCGGCTCGGTGAGCTTAGGCAATCCGACCTTGGCCGAATATCGCTGCGGGCGATTACCGCCCGCTTTCGTGAACTGACGCAATAGGCCGCCGACACCGGCAGTCTTCCTAGAAGCCCCGCCCCGGGGCGAAGCCTTGTCGTTCTGCGTTGTCTGCTCGATCGCTTTCGCCGCGGGGCGCGGCTCCTACGAACAAGCGTCGAGGCGGCCGCTCAGGCCGGGCGAAACAGCTGGCTGCTGAGCTCGCGGCTGGCGCTGAGCATCAGCGGCAGGTAGCGCTTCTCCAGCTCGCTGACCGGCACGCGGCCGGCGTGGGTGCTGACGTTCATCGCCGCCAGCACGTGGCCGGCCGAGTCGTATACCGGCACTGCCAGCGAACGCAGGCCCTGCTCCAGCTCCTGGTCGACGATGCACCAGCCCTGGTGGCGCACGCGCTGCAGGCACTCCCACAGCGCCTCGGGGGTGTGCAGGGTGCGACTGGTCTTGGGCTGCAGCTCGGCGTGGGCCAGGTAGTCCTGCAACTGGTCGTCGTCCAGCGCGGCCAGCAGGATGCGCCCCATCGATGTGCAGTAGGCCGGCAGGCGGCTGCCGACGCTAAGATCCACCGAGATCAGCCGCTGCGGAATCGCCGAGCGGGCGATGTAGAGCACCTGCTCGCCTTCCAGAGTGGCCAGGTTGCAGGCCTCGTGCAACTGCTCGCTCAAGCGGTCGAGATAGGGCTGGGCGGACACCGCCAGCGGCGTCGACGACAGGTAGGCGTGGCCCAGGGTCAGCACCTTGGGCAGCAGCGAATAGGTACGCCCGTCGGTGGTGACGTAGCCCAGCTTCATCAGCGAGTACAGACAGCGGCGCACCGCGGCACGGGGGATCTCGGTGCGGTGGCTGATCTGCGCGATGGTCAGGTGGCGCTTGCGCTCCTGAAAGGCGTTGATCACCGCCAGGCCGCGAGCCAGGGAGGTCATGAAATTGGGATCGCCGGCAAATTCCTCGATGCGCTTGGCTGGCGACACGTAGGGCGGCGGCGCCAGACTGGACAGGGGCGGACGGGTATCGCTCATGGAACCTCCGGGGCGGTCGACGGTGCCAGGCGATTATCGAACTGTCGTGCGGTAATCGCAAATAGTGCCAAACAATGAGCGCCCCCTGTGGCAGGGGCTTCAGCCGCGACCGCTGTCAATGATTCTCGCCGCTGAAGCGCCTCCCACAGTTCATAGCCAGCCTCAGCCCGGCAGCAAGCCTTGCCAACGCAACAGCGCAAGCAACACGCTGATGCTGAAGAAGGCCAGCACCGTACACCCCACCAACGCGGCGGCGCAGCGTTCTTCCAGGCCGAAGCGTTGGCCGAGGATGGGGAACACGCTCAACATCGGTGCGCTGGCGAACAGCACACCGGCGACCATCAGCAGCGGATCGACGCCCGGCACCAGGCTCAGCGCAGCAAACATCAGCAGCGGATGCAGAATCAGTTTGCCTATGGAGGTCTGTGCCAGATCCGCCGCCATACCGCCGGCCTTCATGCCGTTGAGCGTGGCGCCGATGACGAACAGCGCCACCGGTGCAGAGGCCGCGGCCAGCATCTCGATGACCCGTGCAGGCACCACTGGCAGGCGCAGTTCCAGCAGCGACATGCCCAGCCCCAGCACGATGGCGATGATCAACGGATTGCGCAGCAGGCGCAGCGCCGTTTCACGCACCACCGTCCAGCCCTGTCCGCCCTGCCGACCCGCTTCGGCGATGGCCAGTGCCAGCGGAATCATCAGCAGGTTCTCCACCAGCATGCCCAGCGCCATGGCCAGCGCCGCCGTGGGGCCGATCACCATCACCGCGATGGGGTAACCGACGAAACCGCTGTTGGGCACGGCCATGCCCATGGCCAGGATCGCGCTGCTGGAAAGGTCAAGACCGCGCCAACGCCGCGCCAGCAGTAGACCGATGCCGAACAGGCTCAGCGACGCCATGGCATAGGCGGCCAGGTAGGGGCCGTTGAGCACCTCGCTCAGGCTGCGCTCGGCCAACGCCTTGAACACCAGCGAAGGCAGCGCGAAGTAGATGACGAAGGTACCCATACCACGCACCTGGTCACGGTTGACCAGCGCGATTCGGGCCGAGAAGAAGCCCAGGCCGATGAGGATGAAGATCGGTGCGGTAATGCTCAGAACCGCTAGCATGCAAGGCTCTCCATGGGCGCCTGGCGCAGCTGCGCCAGGCGACTGCGGGTGCGAGAAAAGTCGCCATGACCGACATCGGCGCACAGCGTCTCGAGGCTGTGCGGCCCCTGCAGCCAAAGCTCGCAGCCGCTGTCGTAGGCGATGTCGACGAAGTTGATCAGGCGCTGCTGCTCGTCCAGCGTACAACGCCCCAGTGCGGGCAACTCGCCAATGGCGATGTGCGCGAAGCGCTGGCATAGCTGCAGGTAATCACTGCTGGCCAGCGGCTGCCGGCACAGTACGGAGAAATCCAGCCAGATCGTTCGCTCGTCCATGCCGCGCAGTGTCAGAGTGCGGCGCTGCACAAGCAGCTGCGACATGGCCGACAGGTGCGCCAGGCGCGCCTCCAGCAGCCTGGCCGGGCCTTGCAGATAAAGTCCCCAGTGCTGTGTGCTGCCGGCACGATAGTCGGGGCCGGCATCCATCTGCAGCACCAGGCAGCGGCGCTGCAGCAGGTCGGCGAAGGGCTTGAAACGGCTGTGATACAGCGGGTTGGGACACAACTGTGACGGGGCGTAGTTGGAGCTGAACAGGAGGATGCAGTCCCGTTCGATCAGCGGCTGTAGCAGGCGCCCGAGCAGGATCGCATCACCAATGTCGTGCACGTGAAACTCGTCGAGAAACAGTAGCCGTGCTTCGTTGGCCAGTTCGTCGGCTACGCGCTGCAACGGGTCGGTTTTCCCGGTATGGCGCAGCATGCGTTGCTGCACTTCCTGCAGGAACGCATGAACATGCACGCGGCGCTTGGCCTGACAGGGGGCAGCCTGAAACAGCGCCTCCAGCACCAGGCTCTTGCCACGCCCGACACCGCCCCACAGGTAGGCGCCAGCCGCAGGCCGACGCCGCCAGCCAGACGGCCGCAGGCGTGCCTGCAGCCAATCGGCCAGGCGGCCTAGCATCCGTTGCTGGGCATCGTCCAGATGCAGGCCACGCGCCTCGATGAAGCGCGCGGCCTGCGAGCACAAATCAGAAGTCAAAGAAGACCGTCTCGCCCTCACCCTGAATGCGGATATCGAAGCGATAGGCCGGCTTGCCATCGACTTCGCAGCGCTTGGCGATCAGCGTCTCGCGGCGCTGCGGCTGCTCGATCAGGTTGAGCACCGGATCCTTGGCGTTGGCCTCGGCCTCATCCTCGAAATACAGGCGAGTATTGAGGTGGATGTTGATGCCCCGGGCGAACAGCGCGACGTTGACGTGCGGCGCCATCGGCACGCCGGCGGCGTTGCGCACCACGCCCGGCTTGACCGTATAGGCGGTCCACTCGCTACCAGCATCGAAGGTGGTGGCGGTACGACCGAAACCGTTGAACGCTTTGGACTGGTCGTAATCCTCGTCGTACTGGCCCTGGTGGTCGGCCTGCCAGAGTTCGAGGAAGGCGTCGCGCACCAGGTGGCCGTTGCCGTCATAGACATGGCCAACCAGCACGATGTGCTCGCCGGGCGCGTCGGGCCCCGCCATCTGGTTCCAGATTTCCTGCTCACGGGTCGGGTTGCCGGCCGCGGCCAGGGCCAGGCCGATGTGCACGTAGGGGCCGGCGGTCTGCGAGGGGGTTTCCGGCAGTAATTCAACAGGCATGGTCATCCTCCTATGAGCCTGCTCAGGATCTCGCGAGCTAGAGCCAGACAAGGCAAAAAGGGCTGATGAACGGACTGGGCTCGCACTCGAGTTTACGAGTAGTAAATGAGCATTCCGAAGCCGTTTTTAACGCCGTCTGGCCGACGCGCAGCAGATCCTGGGCGGCTCATCAGTTGTTTTCGAAATGGGTTTTCCGCTGGCCGCGCAACACGATATCGAAGCGGTAGGCCAGGCAGTCCATGGGGTTGGCCGTGCTCATGTCCAGCTTGGCAATCAGCGTCTGCACCGCATCCGGGTTGGCGATCGCCTTGACGATCGGGCACAGCGGAATCAATGGATCACCCTCGAAATACAGCTGGGTGATCAGACGCGTGGCGATCGACGGGCCGTTGAGCGAGAAGTGGATGTGCGCCGGACGCCAGTCGTTGGGGTTGTTGCGCCACGGATAGGGGCCGGGCTTGATGGTGCGGAAGATGTAACGACCTTCGCTGTCGGTCAGGGCGCGGCCGACACCGCCGAAGTTGGGGTCGAGCGGCGCCAGGTAGCGGTCGTTCTTGTGCCGGTAACGGCCGCCGGCGTTGGCCTGCCACATTTCCACCAGGGTATGCGGGATCGGCTTGCCGTACTGGTCCATCACCCGGCCGGCGACGATGATGCGCTCGCCGATGGGCAGGCCACCGTTGTTGAAGTTCAGCAGCAGGTCGTTGTCGTGCTCGGCGAACTTCAGGTGCGAGAAGTCCGGGCCGGTGGTCTCGGAGATCGACTGCGGGATGCTCACCAGCGCCTGGCGCGGCGAACGGGCGATGGAGGTCTTGTAGTCGGGCGTCAGGGCTTTGGGGTGCCAGTTGCGGTCACGAATGACGAAACGGCGATTGTCCTCGGCAGGCATGGTGCGCTCCTGTTGTGAGTATTGTGGAGTCGACCTGGGATCAGGCTGACGCACAGTTTCCGCCAAAGCAGACGCGGGGAATATTGAAAAGACGCCGTCTATCCATAACCAAATGGTTATAAAAAAAGCCCTTCGCGGTAGGCTTCGGCCACCTCACGCAGCGCCGCGCAGAACTGCTCGGCGGGCAGCGGCAGGGCCAGAGCACTGTTGCGGCAGATGCCCACCGAGCCACCCGGTTCCTGCACACCCAGCTGCAGCTCGACCAGCTCGCCGCGCTGCACGTCCAGGCACACCGCGTCCTGCGGCGCCACCCACAGCGCATCGCCGGACAGCACGTAGCGCCGACTCAGCGCCGGCGACAGTGTCTCCAGGCGCTGCCGCGAGGGCGTCACCCCGCACTGTACGAACAGGCTGTCGGCGTGCTTGCGGATGGTGGTACCGGCCGTCGGCAGCACCAGCGGGTAATCGCCAAGGTGTCCCAGCGCGGCGGCGCCGACGGCCAGCAGCGGGTGACCGGGGCGCACCACCAGGCTCATCGATTCGCTGTACAGGTGCTCGAAGGTCAGGCCCTGGATGTCCGGGCTGTCGGTCATGCGCCCGACCACCAGGTCCAGCTCGCCGACGCGCAACTGACCGAGCAGGTAGGCGCCCGGCCCAGTGGCAACACTGACCACCAGCGCCGAGTGACGCTGATGCAGGCGCCGCACCACCTCGGGAATCAGCAGGCTCTCTACGGTAGAAAGCACACCGACGCGCACCTGGCCGGCCTCGTGCTCACCTTCGCGAAGACTGTTCACCCCATCGCGCAGCGCCTGCACGCACGGGCCGGCGTAACGCATGAAGGCGACCCCAGCAGCGGTCAGACTCACCCCGTTCCTGCCCCGCTCGAACAGGCTGGCCTCGAGGATTTCTTCCAACTCCTTGAGGGTCTTGGAGATCGCCGGCTGGCTGACCGCCAGGGCATCGGCTGCCTTGGCGAAGCTGCGCTGGCGGGCGATTTCGAGAAAGCACAGCAGGTGGCGGAATTTGATACGGGTGTCGATGTTCATCGCAGGCACCGAAAACAGATGCCCGCGATGATGCCGCAAAGCACAGGCCTGGCACAGACGACAATTGGCAGGTTCGTCACTTTGGTCGCACTTGGCTGACCGTTGGGTCAGCTCTATGCTGCACCTTTTTGTGCGAGCCTGCCCGATGTCCCTGCCTGATCTGCTGCTGTTGGCCCTCGCCGGTTTCGCCGCTGGGGGCATGAATGCCCTGGCTGGCGGCGGTACCTTCTTCTCCTTCCCCGCCCTGCTCGCCGCCGGCCTGCCGCCGGTAACGGCCAATGCCACCAATGCCGTGGCGCTGTGGCCGGCCAGCCTGGCTGGTGCGTGGGCAGCACGCGCCTCGTTGCGGCCGCTGGGGCGTTATCTGCTTCCACTGCTGTTGGCCGGTCTGGCCGGCGGCCTGCTCGGCGGCCTGTTGCTGCTGGCCGGCGGCGACGATGTGTTCCGCGTGCTGATCCCCTGGCTATTGCTGGCCGCCACCGCGCTGTTCGCTGCCAGCCCCTGGCTGGGGCGCGCTCTGGCCGCGCGGCGCAAGGCCGCCGAGCATCCGCCGCACACGCCGTTGTCGCTGGGTGCACACATCGGCGTGTCGATCTACGGCGGCTACTTCGGCGCCGGTATGGGCATTCTGCAACTGGCCGCGTTTTCCATCGAAGGCCACCCGCTGGCCCGCGCCAATGCGCTGAAAAACCTGATCTCGGCGGTGATCTACAGCATCGCCACGCTGACCTTCGTCATCGCCGGCCGGGTCAGCTGGTACGAGCTGGCGATCCTGCTCACCGGCGCCACCATCGGCGGTTATGCCGGTGGCGCACTGGGCGAGAAGCTGCCGCCGGCACTGCTGCGCAGCTTCGTCATCCTGGTCGGCAGCACGATGACCCTGTACTACTTCTGGAGCACCTACTTCTCGGCGTAAAAACCAGCCCTGCGAAAAATAGACCGGACAGTGTCCGAGCACGCCTAATGCCACTCAGTTAGGCGTCGACGTATCGAATGTGTTAGGAGCGGCGCCCCGCCGCGAATCAAGGCGCCGCGAATTTGAAAAGCTTCGCCCCGAGGCGGGGCTCCTACGAATGATCGCGTTGAATCGACATTACCCAGGCGCACGGCTATGCGCCTCCAAAACCCGCTGATTTGCCCGAGAGGCCCGCCTCTGCTAGTGTCGCGCCCGTTTCTACGCTTCCCGAGACCCGCCGCCATGGCCCGCAAAAAAGCCGCCCCCGACTTCGAACACTCCCTCGCCGAGCTTCAAACGCTGGTCGAGCGCCTGGAGAGCGGCGAGCTGTCGCTGGAAGACTCGCTGACTGCTTTCGAGCAGGGCATCGGCCTAACCCGTGAGTGCCAGGCCGCCCTGGCCCAGGCCGAGCAGAAGGTACAGATTCTGCTCGAGCGCGACGGTGAGTTGCAGCCCGCCCCCTTCGACACGGACGAGCCCGCATGATTGCGGCGTATCAGAAACGCTGCCAGACCCGCGTCGACACTGCACTGGAAGCGCTGTTTCAAGCTCCACGCACAGAGCTCGAACGCCTCTACCAGGCCATGCGCTACAGCGTGATGAACGGCGGCAAGCGCGTGCGCCCGCTGCTGGTCTATGCCGCTTGCGAGGCTCTCGAAGGTGATCTCGAACGTGCCGATGGCGCTGCCTGTGCGGTGGAGCTGATCCATGCCTACTCGCTGGTGCACGACGATCTGCCGGCGATGGACGATGACGACCTGCGTCGCGGTCAGCCGACCACCCACAAGGCCTTCGACGAAGCCAGTGCCATCCTTGCTGGCGATGGTCTGCAAAGCCTGGCCTTCGAAGTGCTCGCCGACCACCGGCGCAATCCGCAGGATGCCGAGACGCGCCTGCAGATGATCGAGTTGCTGAGCCAGGCTGCAGGCCCGGCCGGCATGGTCGGCGGTCAAGCCATCGACCTTGGCTCGGTCGGCCTGCAACTCGACCAGCAGGCGCTGGAAGTGATGCACCGGCACAAGACCGGCGCGCTGATCGAAGCCAGCGTGGCGCTCGGCGCCCTGGCCAGTGGCAACACCGACGAACTGGCGCACAAGGCCCTGTTGCAATACGCCCGCGCCATCGGCCTGGCCTTCCAGGTGCAGGACGACATCCTCGACGTGGAGAGCGATACCGCCACCCTGGGCAAGACCCAGGGCAAGGACGAAGCCCACGACAAGCCCACCTACCCCGCCCTGCTTGGCCTCGACGCGGCCAAGGACTACGCACTGGAGCTGCGCGACCAGGCCCTGCACGTGCTGCGCCCGTTCGGCAACAGCGCCGAACCGCTGCGCGAGCTGGCGCGCTACATAGTCGAACGACGCAGCTAGGCCGCTGTTGTGGGGGCGGCTTCAGCCGCGATAGCCGCCCCGCTCCATCATTGTCATCTATGACCGCATGATCGCCGCATAAGGCTTGCTTTACCCACGCGACCAGCCTCCTAAGATGGCTCCATAACGACAAGACGTCCGGAGCCGCCATGCCCTTCCCCGCCCTGCTGATCGCCAACCGCGGCGAGATCGCCATTCGTATCGCCCAGGCCTGCGCCGACCTCGGTATCCGCAGCGTCGCTGTGTACGCCGAGGACGACAGCGCCTGCCTGCACACGCGCAAGGCAGATCAGGCCGTGGCGCTGGCGGGACGCGGCCCGGCGGCCTATCTGGATATGGATCAGCTCATTGGCATCGCCCGTGAACAGGGCTGTGCAGCCATCCACCCCGGCTACGGTTTTCTCGCCGAGAACGCCGAGTTCGCCCGCCGTTGCCAGGCTGCCCGGCTGACCTTCGTCGGCCCGACGCCGGAAACCCTGCAGCTTTTCGGCGACAAGGCCGCCGCCCGTGATCTCGCCGAGCGCTGCGACGTACCACTGGTGCCCGGTATCAACCAGGCGGTGACGCCAGAGCAGGCCAAGGCCTTTCTCGCCGAACACGGCAGCGTGATGCTCAAGGCCCTGGCCGGCGGTGGCGGGCGCGGTATGCGTGCAGTGGACGAGCCGGCGCAACTGGCCGAGGCCTTTGCCCGTTGCGCCTCCGAGGCCCAGGGCGCCTTTGGCAGTGGCGCGCTTTACGTGGAAAAGCGCGTACGCCGCGCCCGGCATATCGAAGTGCAGGTACTCGGCGACGGCAGTGGCGCAGTCAGCCACCTGTGGGAGCGCGACTGCAGCCTGCAGCGCCGCCATCAGAAGCTGGTGGAGATCGCGCCCAGCCCCGATCTGGATGTGGTTACCCGTGACGCGATCATCGCCAGCGCCCTGCGCCTGGCCGCCGAGGTGCAGTATCGCGGCATCGGCACCTTCGAGTTCCTCCTCGACCTCGACCAACCAGGACGCTTCTACTTCATGGAGGCCAATCCGCGCGTGCAGGTGGAGCACACCGTCACCGAGCAGGTCACCGGTGTCGACCTGCTGCACACGCAACTGCACCTGGCCGCCGGCAGCAGCCTGGCCGAACTGAAGCTGCTCACACCGCCCGCGACCAACGGTTATGCCGTGCAGGTGCGCCTGAATCTGGAAACCCTGCTCGCCGACGGTACGACGCGCCCGGCCAGCGGCGTGCTCAGCGCTTACCAGCCGCCCAGCGGCCCCGGCCTGCGTGTGGATGGCTGCGGCTATGCCGGCTACACCGTCAGCCCGGCCTACGATTCGCTGATCGCCAAGCTGATCGCCAGCGCCGGTGACTACCCCGGTGCCCTGCGCCGTGCCTATCGGGGGCTGTGCGAGTTCCGCCTCGACGGCGTGGCGAGCAACCTGCACCTGCTGCAGAACCTGCTGCACTGCGAGGCGGTGATCGCCAATCAGGTCGACACCACCTACGTCGAACGCCAACTGGACGCCCTGCTGGCAGCCCGCGCACAGGCCCACCCGCACCGCTACTTCGCCACTGACGCCTCGCTGCATAGCGCCAAGGCCACTGTCGATGCACCGCCCGGCACCTTGGCCCTGAGCGCCCCCAACGCTGGCGTGCTGGTCAGCCTGGAGGTAGCCGAGGGCGATGCCGTAGCCACTGGCCAGCGCATCGCCGTGCTGGAAGCAATGAAAATGGAGTTCGAGGTCAAGGCCGAGCACAGCGGCATCGTCCGTGCGTTGGCCGTGGCCCCCGGTGACGCCATCGGTGAGGGCCAGGCGCTGGCATTCCTGGAGCCAGCCGAGGTGGATGGCCTCGACGCCCACGGCGAGCAGGCAGTCGACCTGGCGCATATCCGCGCCGATCTGGCCGAGGTACTGGAACGCCACGCGCGCCTGACCGATGCGGGTCGCCCCGAGGCCGTGGCGAAAAGGCGCAAGACCGGCCAGCGCACCGTGCGGGAAAACCTGGCGGACTTGCTCGATGCAGACAGCTTTATCGAATACGGCGCCATGGCCCTGGCCGCCCAGCGCCGTCGGCGTTCGCCCGAGGAGCTGCTGGAGCTGAGCCCGGCCGACGGCCTGGTCGCCGGAATCGGCACGGTGAACGCCGCGAGTTTCGGCGCCGAGGCCGCGCGCTGCATGGCCATCGCCTACGACTACACGGTGTTCGCCGGTACTCAGGGCGTGATGAACCACAAGAAGACCGACCGCATGCTGGCCCTGGCCGAGCAATGGCGCCTGCCGGTGGTGCTGTTCGCCGAAGGCGGCGGCGGCCGCCCGGGCGATACCGACTTCGTCGGCGTAGCCGGGCTGGACTGTCATACCTTCGTGGCCATGGCCAAACTCTCCGGTCTGGTGCCGACCGTGGGCGTGGTCTCCGGCCGCTGCTTCGCCGGCAACGCCGCGCTGCTTGGTTGCTGCGACGTGATCATCGCAACGAGGAACGCGACCATCGGCATGGCCGGCCCGGCGATGATCGAAGGTGGCGGCCTCGGCAGTTTCACCCCCGAGCAGGTCGGCCCGACCAGCGTGCAAGGCCCCAACGGGGTGATCGACGTGCTGGTGGAGGACGAAACCGCAGCGGTTGCCGTGGCCAAGCAATACCTGGGCTATTTCCAAGGCTCGTTACCCGGCTGGCAATGCAGCGATAGCCGCGAGTTGCGCCAGGTGATCCCGGAAAACCGCCTGCGCGTGTACGACATCCGCAAGGTGATCGAGCTGCTCGCCGATCACGGTAGCGTGCTGGAACTGCGCCGCCAGTTCGCACCCGGCCTGATCACCGCGCTGATTCGTATCGAAGGCAAGCCCTTCGGCCTTATCGCCAACAACCCCGCGCACCTGGGCGGCGCCATCGATGCGGTGGCCGGCGACAAGGCCGCGCGTTTTTTGCAACTGTGCGAGGCCCATGACCTGCCCATCGTCTCGCTGTGCGACACCCCCGGCTTCATGGTCGGGCCGGAGGCGGAGAAACAGGCCACGGTGCGCCACGTCTCGCGCCTGTTCGTCACCGCCGCCAGCCTCACGGTGCCGTTCTTCACCCTGGTGCTGCGCAAGGGCTATGGCCTCGGCGCCCAGGCCATGGCGGCCGGCAGCTTCCATTCGCCGCTGTTCACCGCCGCCTGGCCCAGTGGCGAATTCGGCGCCATGGGCCTGGAAGGTGCAGTGCGCCTGGGTTTTGCCAAGGAACTGGCGGCCCAGCCGGACGAAGCCGCGCGCCAGGCACTGTTCGACAAGCTGGTGGCCAAGGCCTACGACAACGGCAAGGCGCTGAACATGGCCAGCTATCTTGAGATCGACGCGGTGATCGACCCGGCCGACAGCCGCGCCTGGCTGCTGCGCGGGCTCAATGCGGCGCCGCGTCCACCCCGACGCGACGGCAAGAAACGTCCCTTCATCGACACCTGGTAAGGAATTGGCGATGTCCGCGTTAGCTGTTGCCAAGCAGTTCCGGGAAGGTTCGGAGCCTTGTAGGGTGGGCTTTAGCCCACGCTGACCGTCGGCGATGGGCTGAAGCGGAGCGCCGCCCGGCCCACCCTACGGCCCTTTACCCCCCAACATTTAACTCAGGCATAGCCAGGGAATTATCCATGCACCTCGATCACCGCCTGCTCGCCGTCAACGGCATTGAACTCAGCCTGTACAGCGCCGGCCCCAAGCACGGCAAGCCGGTGTGGCTGCTGCATGGTTTTCCCGAGTGCTGGTACGCCTGGAATCCGCAGATCGAGGCTCTGGCCGCCGCTGGCTATCGCGTGTTCGCCCCGGAAATGCGTGGCTACGGCGCCAGCAGCGCGCCGGCTGATCCGACGGCCTATGACCTGCTCACCCTGTGCGGCGATATCCAGGCGGCGATGGATATGCTCGGCCAGCGTGAGGTGGCGGTGGTCGGCCACGACTGGGGCGCGCCGGTGGCCTGGCACCTGGCACTGCTGGAGCCGCAGCGGGTCAAGGCGCTCGGCGCACTGTCGGTGCCCTTCGGCGGCCGGCCGAAACGCCCGGCCATCGAGATGATGCGCGAGGCCTACGCCGGGCGTTTCCACTACATCCTGTATTTCCAGCAACCGGGCGTGGCCGAGGCCGAGCTGGACGAAGACATCGGCCGCAGCCTGCGCCTGCTGCTCGGCGGCCTCGGCGATGCCCTGCTGGCAACGGACAAACCAGCCGATGCGCGACTGTTCGATGGCATGCCGGATGACCTGCCACTGCCGCCCTGGTGCAACGAGGCGATGTTCGCCCACTACCTGCGCACCTTCGAGCGCCACGGCTTTCGCGGCGCGCTGAACTGGTACCGCAACTTCGAGCGCAACTGGCAACGCACCGAGGCCCTGGCCGAGCTTCAGGTGGAGCAGCCAACGCTATTCCTGCTCGGCGAGCATGATCCGGTGGGCCGCTTCGAGGCGCCGACGCTGAAACGCATGGGCGACAAGGTGCCGCACCTGGAACGCCATGACCTGCCCGGCGCCGGCCATTGGCTGCAGGCCGAATGCGGCGAGCGGGTCAACGCCCTGCTGCTGGATTTTCTCGCACGAAACTACCGGTAACGCCGATGTGGTCAGCAGATTGGGCTGTTTTCCCGGCATCAGGTAAACTGCCGCATCTTTTACACCTATAACGATTCGCCTGATGCCGACCACTTTCCACGAGATCCCCCGCGAGCGCCCGTTGACGCCGCTGCTCGACAGCGCCAACACGCCCGACGAACTGCGCCGCCTGGCCGAAGCGGACCTGGAAACCCTCGCTGACGAACTGCGCCAATACCTGCTCTACAGCGTTGGCCAGAGCGGCGGGCACTTCGGTGCCGGGCTCGGCGTGATCGAGCTGACCATCGCCCTGCACTACGTCTTCGACACCCCCGATGACCGCCTGGTGTGGGACGTCGGCCATCAGGCCTACCCGCACAAGATCCTCACCGGCCGGCGCGAGCGCATGGGCACGCTGCGCCAGAAAGACGGCCTGGCCGCCTTCCCGCGGCGCAGCGAGAGCGAGTACGACACCTTCGGCGTCGGCCACTCCAGCACCAGCATCAGCGCGGCCCTTGGCATGGCCATCGCCGCCCGCCTGAAGGGCGAGAAGCGCAAGAGCGTGGCAGTGATCGGTGACGGCGCACTGACCGCCGGCATGGCCTTCGAAGCGCTCAACCACGCCACCGACGTCGGCGCCAACATGCTGGTGATCCTCAACGACAACGACATGTCGATCTCCAAGAATGTCGGCGGCCTGTCCAACTACCTGGCCAAGATCATCTCCAGCCGCACCTACGCCAGCATGCGCGAGGGCAGCAAGAAGATCCTCTCGCGCCTGCCCGGCGCCTGGGAAATCGCGCGCAAGGTCGAGGAACACGCCAAGGGCATGCTGGTACCCGGCACCCTGTTCGAGGAACTGGGCTGGAACTACGTCGGCCCCATCGACGGCCACGACCTGCCGACCCTGCTGGCTACATTACGCAATATGCGCGACCTCGACGGCCCGCAGTTCCTGCATGTGGTGACCAAGAAGGGCAAGGGCTTCGCCCCGGCCGAGGCCGATCCCATCGGCTACCACGCCATCACCAAGCTGGAACCGGTGACCCCGGTCGCCGCGCCGCTCTCTAGCCCGAAGCGGCCAAGCGGCCCGAAATACTCCAACGTGTTCGGTCAGTGGCTGTGCGACATGGCCGCAGCCGATAACCGCCTGGTCGGCATCACCCCGGCGATGAAGGAAGGCTCCGACCTAGTGGATTTCAGCGAGCGCTTCCCCGAGCGCTACTTCGACGTCGCCATTGCCGAGCAGCACGCCGTGACCCTGGCCGCTGGCATGGCCTGCGAAGGTGCCAAGCCGGTGGTGGCGATCTACTCCACCTTCCTTCAGCGCGCCTATGACCAGTTGATCCACGACGTCGCCGTGCAGCACCTCGACGTGCTGTTCGCCATCGACCGCGCCGGCCTGGTTGGCGAAGACGGCCCGACTCACGCGGGCAGCTTCGACCTGTCCTACCTGCGCTGCATCCCCGGCATGCTGGTGATGACGCCGAGCGACGAGAACGAGCTGCGCCGCATGCTCACCACCGGCCACCTGTTCGACGGCCCGGCGGCGGTGCGCTATCCGCGCGGCACCGGCCCCAACGCGCCGCTCGATGCCGGCCTGGAGCCGCTGGAGATCGGCAAGGCAGTGGTGCGCCGCCAAGGCAAGGGCGTCGCCCTGCTGGCCTTCGGCGTGCAACTGGCCGAAGCCCTGCGCGTCGGTGAAACGCTGGACGCCACGGTGGTCGACATGCGCTTCGTCAAACCGCTGGACGAAGCCCTGCTGCGCGAACTGGCAGGCAGCCACGAGCTGCTGGTGACCATCGAAGAAAACAGCATCATGGGCGGCGCCGGTAGCGCGGTCAGCGAATTCTTCGCCGCCGAGAACATCCAGCTGCCGATGCTGCACCTGGGCCTGCCGGACTACTACGTCGAGCACGCCAAGCCGAGCCAGATGCTCGCCGAGTGCGGCCTCGACGAAGCAGGGATCGAACGCGCGGTACGTGAGCGTCTGAGTTTGCTGCAGGCCTGAGCATGAAGCCCGCTCATCGCTATATGAGCGGCGCTTGCTTGTGATTCATATGCGCGCGCACTAAGGTGCGCGCCATTCATGTTCCGCCAGGGTGCGCTGCGCAAGCGGCGTTAAACGGGAAGCCGGTGCGCTCGTCATGAGCAATCCCGGCGCTGCCCCCGCAACGGTAATCGACTGCACGCTCTGAGCGTGCGCCGCGTTCAACAGCCACTGGGCCCTGCCTGGGAAGGCGGACGCGGGTCGAGAGCCCGGAGACCGGCCCAGGCGGTGCGACTGGTGTTGCGGAGGGCAGCACGGTCAAGCGCTGCCCTGCCTGCGCTTGCACCTGCCCTCCTTGACCGTCTGCCGACCGTTGAGGAAAGATAATGAAACTGTCTCGTCTGGCTCTGGCCATCGCCGTCATGCCAGGTCTCTCGCTGGCCGCCGAGCCCTACGTGGCCGAGCCGCTGGTCGTCACCTCCGGACGCCTGGCCGAACCGCAAGCACAGGCTACCGCTGCCACCACGGTGTTCGAGCGGGACGACATCGAGCGCCTGCAGGTCAGCAGCGTTACCGAGCTACTGGAGCGCGTGCCCGGCCTCAGCGTCGTCCGCACTGGTGGTGCCGGCAGCCAGACGGGCGTGTTCCTGCGCGGCACCAGCACGGCGCAGACCCTGGTCCTGGTCGACGGCCAACGTATCGCGGCAGCCTCAAGCGGCACCAGCAGCCTGGAGTTTCTCGCCCCCGAGCAGATCGAGCGTATCGAAGTGGTGCGTGGCGCGCGTTCGGCGCTGTATGGCTCCGACGCCATTGGCGGGGTGATTCAGATCTTCACCCGCCAAGGCCATGGCCAAGGCCTCAAGCCTTACGCGCGTCTGGCGGCTGGCAGCGATAGCACTTACCAGCGCAGTCTCGGCCTCTCCGGCGGCAACGAGCGCACACGCTTTCACCTGGGAGCGGCCCTGGACGAGACAGCCGGCATCGACGCCACCCGAGACGCTTTCGGCGCCAATGGCGACGATGACGCCTACCGCAACCGCTCGCTCAGCCTGAATCTCTCGCACCGCCTCACTGACGACCTGCAAGTTGGTTTCAGTGCGCTCGATCAACGCGGTCAGGTGGAGTATGACTTCACAGGAATGCAGCCAACTACGGACTTTCAGCTCAGCAGCCTTTCCGGGTTCATCGACGGCCGCCTTAACGAGCGCTGGAGCAGCCGCCTGGAAATGGGTCACAGTAAAGACCAGCGCGACACGGGTGATGACTCGCCGCTGGCGTCAATCGATTCATTCTTTACCTACACCACCTATCGCGACTCGGCGAGCTGGGTAAATACCCTGACCCTCACCGACCACCAGCAAATTCTGGCTGGCGCCGACTGGTACGAGGATCGCCTGCACAGCAGCGCAGACTTCGCGGAGGATTCACGCTGGAACCGCGCAGCTTTCGTCCAACACCGCTACAGCGGCGATACATTCTCGACCGAGCTGGGACTGCGCCACGACGATAACCAGCAGTTCGGCAGCGAGAACACCTGGAACGCGGCGCTGACCCTGCCCCTGAACAGTGCCAACGACCTGATCCTGTCGTACAGCGAAGGTCTCAGAGCGCCAACTTTCAATGACCTCTATTATCCGCCTTACTGTGACCCCACCTTTGGCTGCTCAGAAAGTGCAAATCCGAACCTGAAACCGGAAAAATCGAAAAACTATGAGCTGCAATGGCGCAGCCGTTACAGCGAAACAGGATCGTTGCAGGCTTCCGTGTATCGAACTGATATCGAGGACGCCATCGTCCTGGACGAGAACTTCATTCCACAGAACGTCCAGACAGCCCGGATCAATGGCTTCGAAGCCGCCGTGCAGCAGGAGTTGTTCGGCTGGCAAGGCAATCTCGCGCTGGCCCTGATCGACCCGCGTGACCGCGATAGCGGCCATACCCTGCTGCGCCGGGCCAAACGCACGCTGAGCTTGGACCTCGACCGCCGCTTTGGCGATGTCTCACTCGGCGCTGGCTGGCGTGCAGTCAGTGGTCGCTACGACGACGCCGACAACGAGATCGAGATGAGCGGTTATGGCCTGCTCAGCTTCCGCGCTGCCTGGCAGGCCATGCCAGAGCTTGGCCTGAGCCTAAAGCTGGATAACCTGCTGGACAAGGATTACGCAGAAACGACTTACAGCACACCCAATGGCCGTTTCGGCTATAACAGCGCCGGGCGTACCGTGCTGTTCGCCGTCACCTGGACGCCACACCTCTGACCTTGGTGCGCACGGCGCACCCTACCACCGCTGTAGGGTGCGCCGTGCGTACCGCCTGAAGGGCTACCGCGCACCCGCCATCCGCTCACATAACTGCTCGATGGCACCCAGCATCTGCCGGCTGGGCCGTTCAAGGCCCTTGTCCGGCACTGCCCAGACCTGCTCCAGGCGCACCGCATGCAACTGCGGCCAGGCCTGCCAGGCGCTCAGCTCGGCATTGCTGCCACCGAGAATCACATCGGGATCACGCGCCAGTACCGCCTCGACGCTGATCTGCGGCGCCGGCTGCGGCAGGTCCTCGAACAGATTGCGCGCGCCACACACCTGCAGGGCATCGCCGATCAGTTGTTCGCCACCGATGGTGTAAAGCGGCTGGTACCAGATCTGATAGAACACCGTCAGGGGCTGCTCCCGCTGGTAGCGCTGGCGCAGCGCGTGCAGCTCGGCGCGAAACTCGGCCGCCAGCCGCTCGCCCTGCTCCATCCGGCCCACTCGCTCACCAATCCGCTCGAAGGCATCGCCGAGCTGCTCGAGGCGCTGCGGCTCGACGATCAGCAGGTCAATGCCGAAACGCTGCAACTGCGCTTGTTGCGCCGGCGGCACACTGCCAGGCGCGATGAGGATCAGATCCGGCGCCAGCTGCAACAGGCGCTCGAATTCCAGCTGGCCATAACGACCGACTGTGGGGAGATGCGCCAGCGCGGCGGGACGCTCATCACCTTCGAGCACGCCGACCAGCAGGTCGGCGGCATCCAGATCGAGCATGATTTCACTGAGCGATGGGGCCAGGCTGATCACCCGCTCGGCGGCTGTCAGCGGCAACGCCAGCAGGCAAAGCGCGAGCAGCAGCGTGCGCATCAACCCAACTGGCGAGGTATGCGGTAGAGGCTGTGTAGCACGATGGACGACAGCGCCAGCAGTACCAACGGGATCGCCTCGAGGCCAGCAAGGACTGCCAACGCGGCGATCCACGCAGGCAGCGCAGCGCCAAGCAGGGCGCGCAGACGCACACGATCCAACTCCAGCCAGGCGGCCGGCTCATCGTCGCTGTCGAGAGCCTTTTCGGTCGCGATCAGGGCGCGTTTGTAAGCGGAGAACAACGGCAGGCTGACGAACATCGAAGCCAGGCCGGCAATGAACATCGGCATGCTCATGACCGTGTGCCCGCCACCGCCGAACAGCAGGTTGAACATGAACAAGGGCGCCAGCGCCACGCCCAGTTGACGCCACCAGGCCAGCGCAAGACGCCGCTTTACCTGGCCTCGGGTCACAGGCGCTCCTCGGTCTCACCCTGATGCTGGTTGCCCAGCATATGACCGAGTTTGCCGGCCTTGGTGGCGAGGTAGCGCTTGTTGTAGGGGTTGTGTGCAATCTGCAACGGCACACGGTGATCCACGGCGATGCCCATGTCGCCCAGCGCCTTGACCTTGCGCGGGTTATTGGTCATCAGCTTGAGGCTGTCGATGCCCAGATGCTCGAGCATCGGCAGGCAGATGGCGTAGTCACGCTGGTCAGCACCGAAACCCAGGCGCTCGTTGGCTTCCACGGTATCGGCGCCACCGTCCTGCAGCTCATAGGCGCGGATCTTGTTCAGCAGACCAATGCCCCGGCCCTCCTGACGCAGATACAGCAGCACGCCGCGACCTTCGTTGGCGATGGCCTGCAGCGCAGCCTGCAGTTGGGCACCACAGTCGCAACGCAGGCTGAACAGCGCGTCGCCGGTCAGGCATTCGGAGTGCAGACGCCCCAGCACCGGTGCACCGTCGGCGACGTTGCCGAAAGTCAGGGCGACATGTTCCTTGCCGGTAGCCTCATCGAGAAAACCGTGCATGGTGAACACACCGAAGGGCGTGGGCAGTTGGGAGGCGGCGACGAACACGACGGACACCGGAACAACTCCAATCAGGCAGAAAGGCAGGGATTGTACCACCAGCTTCAGGCTTGCAGAGCGTAGGGCGGACTCAGGAGCGAAGCGAACAGTCCGCCGGGCCATGCCCAGTTCGGCACCACGACGTACCAGCGGAACTCCAGCTCCAACGGCGTACTGCTTCGCGAGTACGCCCTACACGCTGCTCGCGAAGCTTCTGTGCTGCCCATGTTCGCGAGCAGAGTTCGCTCCTACAGAAAGCAGGCTCTGTCATCAGTGCTTCGACTCCAGCACTAGCATCCCCTGCTCCTCGCGCCAGCCAACCCGCCCGAGGAAGCTCATGCCCAGCAGCGCCTCATGCGGCGCGCCACCTTCGAGCACCACAGCTTCGACGCCGAGCACCTCGAGATCACCGACCTTGACCCGGTCGAGCATCACTCGCCAGCCACGCGCCACGCCGCTGGCGGTGTTGACCTGTAACGGCCGCCCACTGACTCGATAATCGATACCCAGGCGTCGGGCATGGGCGTCGTTGAGCGCCACCGAGGTGGCGCCGGTATCCACCAGAAACTGCACCGTCTGGCCGTTGACCGAACCGGCCACCCAGTAATGTCCGCCAATGCCCTTGGCGATGCTCAGGCGCTTCCTTACCGGCTCGGCAAAACCGGCACTGTATTCACGACTCAGTGGATAGGCGCGCTCGACTCCCTCGACACGCAGCACCGCGCCCTGCTTGTCGACGCTGACTACCTCTACCCCGCCCGGACCGCTCTGGCCGACCCGCACCAGCTTGCGCTGGCCATCGACATTGAGCACCGCCGCACCGGGAAACAGGCCAACCACCTGGACCTGAGAGGCCGCCCAGGGAGAACTCGCACATAGCAGCGCCAGCGCGGCGAGACAGTGACGAAGCTGCATGTGTGAAGGCCTCCCGGCTCAGTCGAAGGGATAGGGTTGCTGCCAGCGCTCGAAGATTGGCCGCAGCTCACCACTGGCGATCAGCTGCGTCATACGCTGATCGAAGAGCTTGGCCAGGGTATGGCCGCGTGGCGTATCAGCAAAGCCGAGATAGAGCGGCAATTGCGTCAGATTCGTCACCCGGTATTGCTGCGGCTTGGCGGCCCGGCCCATTATGTAGTCGACCTCAGGACGGGCATCGATATAGAAATCCGCGTGGCCCAGCTCGAGCATGCCGAGGATACCGTCGCGCCGCTGTACTTCCCGGTAGTCGCGCACATTCGGCAGATATTCCTCGTAACCGTAGCCTCGCCCCCAGACCAGCCGGTACTTGCCCAGGCTGTCGAGGGTCGGCACCGGTTTGTCCTTGAGGCCAAGTGCGACGATCTGATCACGGTCATAGTGGTGCTTGGGGTAGAACACCGGCCCCTCGACCTCGTCACGATAGGAACCGACACAGGCATCGGCTTCGCCACGCTGCATCAACCCGACAGAACGGGTGTATGGCACGCTGTGAATATCCAGACGGACGCCTGCCGGCTCGAACACCTCGCGCATGAGGTCCCAGCCCAGACCGGTACCATCGGCTTCGGTATAGGCTTCCCAGATCTCACTGGCCAGACGTATTTCACCTGGCAGCTCGCTCTGAGCCTGAGCACCAGACAAGGCAGAGAGTATCAGCAGCATCCCCAGCCAGACTTGCCTCATGCGCATGTCCACTCCTTAGAAACCTAGCCCGGCTCCATAGTTGGCCCAGCCCCAGACCAATCCCTGCATCGCCAACCAGGCAAAGACCCCGGCGATGACATCATCGAGCATGATGCCGACGCCACCATGTACGTGGCGGTCGATCCAGCGAATCGGCCAAGGTTTGACGATGTCGAACAGGCGAAACATGAGAAAGCCTAGCAGCAACCAGACCCACCCCTCGGGTACCAGCCACAGGGTAATCCACATGCCGACCATTTCGTCCCAGACGATGCCTTCGTGATCGTGCACGCGCAGATCATCGGCGACCTTGCCGCACAGCCAGAAGCCGAACAGCATGGTCACCCCGAGCATCAGCCAGTAGCCCCAGTCCGGCAACATCTGCCACAGCGGCACGAAGGGCAGCGCCACCAGCGAGCCCCAGGTGCCGGGCGCCTTGGGCAGGGTGCCGGAGCCGAAGCCGAAGGCGATGAAGTGCCAGGGATTGCGCCACACCGAGGGCGGTACGTATTCGGCGGGAACCTGGTTGGGGTGATCGGTCACGCGTACTCCGTCCTGTCAGAAATGTTGGTAACCGCCACGCGGCGGCTCGATGGGCTGGCCGGCGGCGTCCAGCAACTCTACCCCAGTACCGGCCTGCACACGGCCAATCACCCGTATTTCGGGCCAATCGGCCTGCAGATCGGCGAGCAGGGCTGGCGGTAGGGTAAAGGCCAGTCGGTAGTCGTCGCCACCACCGAGCGCGCAGAGCCGTGCCTGCTGCTCGCCGGCGAAGGCGCGCAGCGCTGCAGACAGCGGCACTTGCTCCAGTTCGATCTTAAGGGCGACCTGTGAAGCCTTGGCGATATGCCCGCAGTCGGCCAACAGGCCGTCGGAAATATCCAGCGCGGCCGTGGCGCGGCCACGCAGCGCTTGCCCCAAAGCCAATTGCGGTTGCGGCGACCAGTAGCGCGCCAGCAATGCTTCGCTGATGTCCGCCGCCGCCTCGCGCTGCCCCAGCACCAGCGGCAGCGCGCCCGCGGCATCGCCCAGCTCGCCGCCGACGCAGAGCAGATCACCCACCTGCGCGCCGCTACGCAGCAGCGCCTGCCCGCTCGGCACTCGGCCGAACACGGTGAGCGTCAGGCTCAGCGGACCACGCGTGGTGTCGCCACCGACCAGCGCCAATGAACAGTTCTGCGCCATCGTTTGCAGGCCACGAGCGAACTCGGCCAGCCAGGCTTCATTGGCGCTCGGCAGGGTCAGGGCGAGGGTAAAGGCCAGCGGCGTAGCGCCCATGGCGGCCAGATCACTGGCGGAAACAGCCAGCGCACGCTGACCGAGAAGAAAGGCATCGCAGGATTCAGGGAAATGCACCCCGGCGACCAAGGTGTCGGTGGAAACCGCCAGCTGTTCACCGGCGGGCAACGCCAGCAGCGCGCAGTCATCACCAATACCGAGAACCACACCGTCGCCGCCCTGAGCGCAACGGGCGGCGGCGAAATAGCGACGGATCAGCTCGAACTCATTCACCGCTTGTTGGCGTTGACTTCGGCGGCACGCAGCTTGGGCGCGAGCTTGTCGAGAATGCCGTTGACGAACTTGTGTCCGTCGGTGGCACCGAACACCTTGGCCAGCTCGATACCTTCGTTGATCACCACCTTGTAGGGGACGTCGACGCGGTTCTTCAGCTCGTAGGTGGACAGGCGCAGGATGGCCAGCTCGACCGGATCGATCTCTTCCAGCGGGCGATCGAGCAGGGGCGTGAAGGTCTCGTCCAGCTCGGTCTTCTGCCGCGGCACGCCGTGCAGGATCTCGTGGAAGTAGGCACCATCGACCTTGCTGAAATCGTTGTCGACGCGAAACTGCGCTTCGATCTCGTTCAGCGGCTGCCCGGCGATATGCCAGGAGTACAGGGCCTGCATGGCCAGGGTACGGGCTTCGCGGCGCGCGAGGATCTTGCCGCTGGGGCCCTTCTTGGCCGGCTGGCCGTTACCGGAGTTGCTCACTTGGCCTCCAACTGCGCCAGCAGGCTGACCATTTCCAGGGCAGACAGCGCAGCTTCGGCACCCTTGTTACCTGCCTTGGTGCCGGAACGTTCGATGGCTTGCTCGATGGAGTCGACAGTCAGCACGCCGAAGGCGACCGGTACGCCATATTCCATGGAGACCTGGGCCAGGCCCTTGGTGCACTCGCCTGCCACGTATTCGAAGTGCGGGGTGCCGCCACGGATGACCGCGCCCAGGGCGATGATCGCCGCGTACTCGCCACGCTGAGCAACCTTCTGGGTAACCAGCGGAATCTCGAAAGCACCCGGCGCACGGATGATGGTGATGTCGCTCTCGCTCACGCCGTGGCGAACCAGGGCGTCGATAGCGCCGCTGACCAGGCTCTCGACGACGAAACTGTTGAAACGGCCTACCACCAGGGCGTATTTGCCCTTCGGGGCGATGAAGGTACCTTCGATGGTCTTCAGGGTCATGACGGGTCTCACATGGGTTAAAGAGCCGGAGCACTGAGCGCTCCGAAAATAAAATTCGTTTGTCAGCGTAGCCCGGATGCAATCCGGGGCCAGTGTGCCGATCTTCCCGGATTTCATCCGGGCTACGTGCTTTAGCTCCCCTCTCCCGCTTGCGGGAGAGGGGTCGGGGGAGAGGGTTAGGCGTTGGCCATAACACCCTCTCCCGCCCTCCGGGCACCCTCTCCCGGAGGGAGAGGGTCATCAGATGCGGCTCTGTCGAGCCGCTTCTTATTTAGAAGGCAGGTATTCTACAACCTCGAGGTCGAAGCCGGATATCGCGTTGAACTTCATCGGCGAGCTCATCAGGCGCATCTTGCGTACGCCGAGGTCGCGCAGAATCTGCGAGCCGGCACCCACGGTGCTGTAGGTCGCAGGGTTGGCCGGCTGCTGGCGGCTGATCAGCGCCAGCAGCTCCGGCCCGGTCAGCGGGTTGCCCAGCAGCAGCACCACGCCGCTGCCGGCCTTGGCCACTTCCGCCATGGCAGCGCGCATGCTCCAGCGCCCCGGCTGGTTGACCATGAACAGGTCGCGCAGCGGGTCCATGTTGTGCACGCGCACCAGGGTCGGCTCTTCGGCGCAGATGGTGCCCAGGGTCAGCGCCATGTGCGCGGTGTCCTCGACGCCGTCACGGTAGGTGACCAGATTGAACTGACCCAGCTCAGTGTCCAGCGGCTGCTCGCTAATGCGCTCGACGGTACGCTCGTGGATCAGGCGGTAGTGGATCAGGTCGGCGATGGTGCCGATCTTCAGGCCGTGCTCTTCGGCGAACTTCTCCAGCTCCGGGCGACGCGCCATGGTGCCGTCGTCGTTCATGATCTCGCAGATCACCCCGCTCGGTTCGAAACCGCCCATGCGCGCCAGGTCGCAGGCCGCTTCGGTGTGACCAGCACGCGCCAATACGCCGCCGGGCTGAGCCATCAACGGGAAAATATGGCCCGGACTGACGATGTCCTCGGCCACGGCGTTGCGTGCCACGGCAGCCTGTACGGTGCGCGCGCGGTCGGCGGCGGAGATGCCGGTGGTCACGCCCTCGGCCGCCTCGATGGAGACGGTGAACTTGGTGCCGAAGCCGGAGCCGTTGCGCGGCGCCATCAGCGGCAGCTTGAGCAGTTCGCAGCGCTCACGGGTCATCGGCATGCAGATCAGGCCACGGGCGAAGCGGGCCATGAAGTTGATGTGCTCGGCGGTGACGCATTCGGAGGCGATGATGATGTCGCCTTCGTTCTCACGGTCCTCGTCATCCATGAGGATGACCATCTTGCCGGCGCGGATGTCTTCGATCAGTTCTTCAGCGGTGTTGAGCGCCATCGGGGCGTCTCCTCAATTCTTCAGGTAGCCGTGTTCGGCGAGAAAGCTTTCGGTCAGGCCCGAGGCCTTGGGTTCGGCGGCCTTGTCGCCGAGCAGCAGGCGCTCCAGGTAACGCGCCAGCAGGTCGACCTCGAGGTTGACCTTACGCCCGGCCTGGTAGTCGACCATGATGGTCTCGGCCAGGGTGTGCGGCACGATGGTCAGCTCGAACTCGGCGCCATCGACCGCGTTGACGGTCAGGCTGGTGCCGTCGACGGTGATCGAGCCCTTGTGTGCGATGTACCTGGCCAACTCACGCGGGGCGCGCACCTTGAACTGCACGGCGCGGGCGTTATCGGCGCGCGAGACGATCTCGCCAACGCCGTCGACGTGGCCACTGACCAGGTGCCCGCCGAGGCGACTGGTGGGCGTCAGGGCCTTTTCCAGGTTCACCGCGCTGCCGGGCTTGAGATCGACGAAGGCGGTGCGCGCCAGCGTCTCGCGGCTGACGTCGGCCCAGAAGCCGTCGCCAGGCAGTTCCACAGCGGTCAGGCACACGCCGTTGACGGCGATGCTATCGCCGAGTTTGACGTCACCCAGATCGAGCTTGCCGGTGGCCACGTAGACGCGCACGTCGCCGCCCTTGGGCGTCATGGCGCGGATACTGCCGATGGCTTCGATTATGCCGGTGAACATACGCCCTCCGGTTTCACGTTGAAGGTATTGCTGAACAGCATGGACGAACTCCTGTTTTGGTCAAAAACAGGGCAATGCCGATCGATAGGGATTTCGCGGACACGCACGAGGCGCCCGTGGAGGGAATCCCGCTCTCTCTTTATCCGGACTATACCGTCGGCCCCGGAATCGCACCGGGTCTGCTGGACCTCGCCAGGCAGAAGCCATGGCGAGCGCTCGCGGGCTAGGTTCTACGAACCATTACCGCCGGTGGGGAATTTCGCCCCGCCCTGAGAACGTTGCGGCCATATGAATGGCCGCGGGGCGTTTTACCATATTTATCGCTGTGGCGCATGGCTTGTAGGGTGCGCTGCGCGCAGCAGGGTCAACCGCCGATCGGCCAGGCCCGCTCGAGTGGTTGCCACCAGACAAGGGGGACTCAGAGAGAACTGCGACGCACCCTACCTGGCCTTGGGCACCGCGGTGATCTGCCAGTCGTCGCCCACGGCGCGGATATCGACAATCTGCAACTCCGGCGCCTCGGCCATACGGTTGAGCGGCAGCTCGAACAACGGCCGAGCACTGGAACCCAGCAGCTTGGGCGCAACGAAGATGCGGTACTCGTCCACCAACCCGGCGCGGGCGAAGGCGCCGGCCAGACGCGGCCCGGCCTCTACCAGCACCTCGTTGACGCCACGGCCGGCCAGCTCCAGCAGCAACTTGCGCAAATCGACGTGACCATTGCTGCCCGGTACGGCAAGCAGTTCGTGGCCGTCGGCCAGATAGCGGTCGCGCGCGGCAGCGGCCGCACAGGTGGCCACCAGAGCCGGGCCGACTTGGAAGAAGGATTTGCTCAGCGGTACCCGCAGCCGGCCATCAACCAGCACCCGCAGCGGCGGCCGCGAGGCGGCCATGAAGGTGGCTTCGACACCCAATCCCAGCTCGTCAGGACGCACGGTCAGCCGGGCGTCGTCGGCCAGCACGGTGTCGGCGCCGCTGAGCACCACGCTGGACTGCGCACGCAAACGCTGCACCTCGGCACGCGCCGCCGGGCCGGTGATCCACTGGCTTTCGCCACTGGCCATGGCCGTGCGGCCATCGAGACTCATCGCCGATTTGACCCGCACCAACGGCAGCCCGCTCTCCATGCGCTTGATGAAACCGGCATTGAGCGCTCGCGCCTCGGCCTCCAGCACGCCGGACAGTACTTCGATACCGGCATTGGCCAGGCGCAACAGGCCGCGCCCGGCGACCTGCGGGTTGGGGTCCTGCATCGCCGCGACCACCCGGCCGACGCCGGCGGCGACCAGCGCATCGGCGCAGGGCGGCGTACGCCCGTGGTGGCTGCAGGGTTCCAGAGTCACGTAGGCGGTGGCACCACGCGCCTTGTCGCCGGCCTGACGCAGGGCGTGCACCTCGGCGTGCGGTTCGCCGGCACGGGCATGCCAGCCCTCGCCGACGATCTCGCCATCACGCACGATGACGCAGCCGACACGCGGGTTTGGATGGGTGGAATAAAGACCTTTGCGCGCCAGCCGCAGGGCGCGCGCCATGAACAGGTGATCGCGCTCGCTCATCGGCTTTTCGACGGCTCGCGGGCCAGGCGCTCGATTTCTTCGCGGAACTCGTTGAGATCCTGAAAACGCCGGTAGACCGAGGCGAAACGAATGTAGGCCACCTCGTCGAGCTTGCTCAGCTCGGTCATCACCAACTCACCGAGCACCAGCGATTTCACCTCGCGCTCACCGGTGGCACGCAGTTGCTGCTTGATGCGGGCGATGGCCTCTTCCAGGCGCTCGACGCTTACCGGGCGTTTTTCCAGCGCACGCTGCATGCCGGCGCGCAGCTTCTCTTCATCGAAAGGCTGACGGCTGCCGTCCTGCTTGATCAGGCGCGGCATCACCAGTTCGGCGGTTTCGAAGGTGGTGAAACGTTCGCCGCAGGCCACGCATTCGCGGCGGCGGCGCACCTGATCGCCCTCGGCGACCAGACGGGAATCGATGACTTTGGTGTCGTTGGCGGCGCAGAAGGGACAATGCATGGCAGGCGCTGACTGATTGGCGGCAAAGGCATCATGGTAGCGCATAGCACGCCGTTGAAAAATGTAAGGAGCCTTGAGAAGGCCTGCTTGGCAGGCACAAGACAAATTAAGCTATGGGCAAGCACCTCCAAGAGCAGTACATGCCATGAACCGATACCTGCCCCTTCTGCCACTGGCCCTGAGCAGCCTGCTTGTCGCCTGCGCCGGCGAGCCAACCACCACCGTGCCGCCCCCCATGCCGGCACCTGCACCGGCAGAACCCAACACTGCGCCGATCCAGGGCCCTGGCCTGCGTGGCGAGTTGCTTGGCGTCGCGGCAGGCGCCGATGTCGACCTGGCACTGTTGGGCGTGGATATGCGCGGCAGGCCGCGCGCGCTGCTCGGCCAGGTTCATCTGCGTGGCAACGGCGAAGCGCTGCCGTTTCGTCTGCCGCTGAACATGCAGCAGGTGCCGCAGGATCTGCGCCTGGAACTGCGTGGCCGGGTCAGTCACTCCGGGCGCCTGGTGCAACGCTTGCCGGCACGCACCATCGTCGAGCTGCGCGATCAGGACCTTGGCGCCCTGCAACTGGTGCCGGCGCCATGAGGCCACCCGAAGCGCTGCAGCAGGCACTGAGCGAACTGCTCGGCGATGCCCGCCTGGTGGCCGAAACGCTGCCGGGTACCGATATCGCCCTGTGGCTGATCGACGCCAGCAATATGGATCGCGCGTTCAACCCCGAGGAAACCCGGCGCATCCTCGAAGAGCCGCCCTACTGGTGCTTCTGCTGGGCCAGCGGCCTGGTGCTCGCCGGCTGGCTGGCCGAACGCCCCGAGTGGGTACGCGGCAAACGCGTGCTGGATTTCGGCGCAGGCTCCGGCGTGGCTGCCATCGCCGCAGCCAAGGCGGGTGCCGCCGACGTGGTGGCCTGCGACCTCGACCCCGTGGCGCTGGCCGCCAGCCGCGCCAATGCCGAGCTCAACGGCGTGACGCTGAACTACTCGGAAGATTTCTTCGCCGAAGCCGACCGCTACGACCTGATTCTGGTCGCCGACGTGCTTTACGATCGCGCCAACCTGCCGCTGCTCGATCATTTTCTCAGCCGCGGCCGTCAGGCGCTGGTGGCCGATTCGCGGGTCAAGGATTTCCAACATCCGCTCTACCAGCGCCTGGCGTTGCTGGATGGCTGCACCTGGCCGGACCTGGCCGAGCCGGCGGAATTCCGCGAAGTCAGCCTGTATCACGCCGCGCGCCCCTTGTAACCGCGCCACGCTGCCCGCATTAATAGGCCATTGCCCTGCTTTTTCGAGACCGACCATGAGCGACTCCCCCTACATCTTCGACATCTCCGGCGCCGCCAGCTTCGAGCAACTGGTGATCGAGAACTCCTTCCACAAACCGGTACTGGTGGACTTCTGGGCCGAGTGGTGCGCGCCGTGCAAGGCGCTGATGCCGATGCTGGCGAAGATCACCGAGGAATACGCCGGTGAATTGCTGCTGGCCAAGGTCAACTGCGATATCGAGCAGGACATCGTCATGCGTTTCGGCATTCGCAGCCTGCCGACCGTGGTGCTGTTCAAGAACGGTCAGCCGGTGGACGGCTTCGCCGGCGCCCAGCCGGAAGCGGCGATCCGCGAGATGCTCAAACCCCATGTCGCCGAACCGGCTCCTGCCGCTGCCGACCCGATGGAGACCGCCCAGGCGCTGTTCGCCGAAGGACGTTTTGCCGACACCGAAGCGCTACTCAAGCAGGTGCTGACGGAAGACAACGAGAACGCGGCCGCGCTGATTCTCTACGCACGCTGCCTGGCAGAACGCGGCGAGCTGGGCGAGGCGGAAACCGTGCTCAACGCGGTCAAGGGTGATGAGCACAAGCAGGCGCTGGCCGGCGCCAAGGCACAGCTGACTTTCCTGCGCCAGGCCGTCGACCTGCCGGACGCTGCCACGCTGAAAAGCCGCCTGGCACAGAATGCCGAGGACGACGAAGCGCTGTATCAACTGGCCGTGCAACAACTGGCGCGCCAGCAGTACGAAGCGGCGCTGGACGGCCTGCTCAAGCTGTTCGTGCGCAATCGCAGCTACAGTGACGGCTTGCCACACAAGACCCTGCTGCAAGTGTTCGATCTGCTCGGCGGCGACCACCCGCTGGTCACCACATACCGCCGCAAGCTGTATCAGGCGATCTACTGATCCCAGCGTTGGATCGCGCTAGCCGTAGGGCGGATCGGAACGCCGGCCGCTCGTAGCGAAGCGAACAGTCCGCCGGGCCGTGCCAAGTTCTGCACCGCAACTCACGTCCAACACTCCCCTCAACGGCGTACTGCTTCCGAGCGGCCGGCGCCCCGGTACGCCCTACGACCCTCGCCTTGTGGTGCGCACCAGCGATGGCGGCGCTAGCGCCTCGTTGCGCGCTGCATGGCAGCGCGCGACACCCTAACAGCCTGAGCGACTACTCCTGCCAGTGATAGATCGGCGCATCCGCGCCGGTTTCCATGCGGATCTGCGAGCAGTGGCGCAGGCGCACCAGCAAGCGCTTACCTGCAGCTTCGCCACCAGCCAGCGCAGCCAGCTGCGCCATCAGCCGTGGCCCTTCGACCTGCCCCGCCTCACGCACCAGCTGCAATGCGGTCTGCCATAACGCATCACCTGCATCCGCCATGGGAGTCGGTGCCACCACATTGGCAACCGGCGTAACCGCCACGTGCTGCGCCAGTTGCGCCCAGTCCTCGGCATCCAGCTCCAGCGTCAGATCCACCGGCCAGTCGCCAATGCGCCCACGTATTCGCACCATGTTCAGCCTCCAGTCAGGAATTCACATGCTCCCACGGCAGCGCCAGGCTGGCCAGTTCGCCACGAAAGTTGTTATAACGTAACAATCAAATCGCACCTACGCTGGAGATAACCATGCGCCACCTGCTGCTCGCCCTGCCCTTCGCCCTGTTGCCCCTGGTCGCTGCCCAGGCTCATGAGCACGGCCATGATCACGGCCACGAACATTCCCACGACAGCCTGGGAGCCCACGAGCATGGTGTCGCCAGCCTCAATGCCGCGCTGGACGGCAACCTGCTGGAGCTGCAATTCGAAAGCCCGGCGATGAACCTGGTCGGCTTCGAACATGCAGCCAAAAGCGATGCCGACAAGGCCAAGATCGCGGCCGCCAAGCGCGAGCTGGAGCGCCCCATCAGCCTGTTCGCCCTGACCAGCGGCGACTGCCAGGCCACCCAGGTCGAACTGCAAAGCCCCCTGTTCGCTGGCAAAGCGCACGACCACATGCATGACCATCACGATCACAAGCACGAAGGCGAACACAGCGACATTCATGCGCACTACCGCTTCGAATGCGCCAAGGCCAACGAATTGAAACAACTGGATCTGGCCGAGCTGTTCAAACGTTTCCCTGCCACCGAGAAGATTCAGGTACAACTGATCGGCCCGAACGGCCAACAGGGCGTGGAACTGACTCCAGCCCAGCCACGTCTGTCTTTCTGATGCCGTAGGGTGGATCGGGGCGCGTAGCTGACGCTCTTTTCATCCACCCCATCGGTTTTGTGGGAGGACCAGGTGGCGACTCGCTTTAGCCGCGAAAAAGCTCGCCGCTAAAGCGCCTCCTACAAACCTGCTCCGCAGGTGTGAATGCCATCCGCGAGCTCGGCTCAGACAATCAGGCCACCACGCCCGGCTTTTCATGAACGACGATTCGAAGAAACCATGACCCAACCTCTGATCGAACTCGCCGATCTCGGCTTCGCCTGGCCTGGCCAGGCGCAGTTGCTGGATATTCCCCATTTCACCCTGGCGCGCGGCGAAACCCTGTTTCTCAAGGGCCCCAGCGGCAGCGGCAAGACCACCCTGCTCGGCCTGCTCGGTGGCGTACAAAGGGCGCAAAGCGGCCATATCCGCCTGCTTGGCCAGGACCTGGGCCAGCTTTCGGCCGGTGCCCGTGATCGCTTCCGTGTCAATCACACCGGCTACATCTTCCAGCAGTTCAACCTGCTGCCGTTTCTCTCAGTGCGCGAGAACGTCGAACTGCCCTGCCGCTTCTCGCGCCTGCGTGCCGAACGCGCGCGCCAGCGCCACGGCAGCATCGATGCAGCCGCCGCTGCGCTGCTCGATCACCTGGGGCTACGCGCCGAGCTGCTTGGCCGGCGCGCCGATGAACTGTCCATCGGCCAGCAACAGCGGGTCGCCGCCGCCCGCGCGCTGATCGGCCAGCCGGAGCTGGTGATCGCCGACGAACCCACTTCCGCACTGGACTTCGACGCCCGCGAAGCCTTCCTGCAACTATTGTTCGCCGAATGCCGCGCCGCCGGCGCCAGCCTGCTGTTCGTCAGCCACGACCAGAGTCTGGCCCCGCTGTTCGACCGCAACCTTTCACTGGCCGAACTCAACCGCGCCACGCGCCCTCAGGAGGCCTGAGATGCATCTGATCCGCATCGCCCTGGCCAGCCTGGCCAACCGCCGTTTCACCGCCTTGCTCACGGTATTCGCCATCGCCCTTTCGGTCTGCCTGCTGCTGGCCGTGGAGCGTGTACGTACCGAAGCCCGCGCCAGCTTCGCCAACACCATCAGCGGCACCGACCTGATCGTCGGCGCCCGCTCCGGCAGCGTGAACCTGCTGCTCTACTCGGTGTTCCGCATCGGCAACGCCACCAACAACATCCGCTGGGACAGTTTCGAGCACTTCGCCAACCACCGTCAGGTGAAGTGGGCCATCCCCATTTCCCTCGGTGACTCGCACCGCGGCTATCGAGTCATGGGCACCAGCACCGCCTATTTCGAGCACTACCGCTACGCCCGCAGCCAGGCGCTGAAGCTGGCCAAGGGTCGTGAGTTTGCCGACGACCCGTTCGAGGTAGTACTCGGCGCGGAAGTGGCCCAGGCGCTGGGCTACGGTCTCGGCGAGAACATCGTCCTGGCACACGGCGTCGCCACCATCAGCCTGGTCAAGCACGACGACAAGCCGTTCACCGTGGTCGGCATCCTCGAACGCACCGGCACACCGGTCGACCGCACGCTGCACATTTCCCTGGCTGGCATGGAGGCGCTGCACATCGACTGGCAAAACGGCATGCCGGCACGCGGCGCGGCGCAGATCAGCGCGGATCAGGTGCGAGAGTGGGCAAGCGCCTGTTCACAAGCGTCGCGAGCGCAGACGGGGCAAGGCGAAAGCGGGCGAGGAAGCGCAGTTGAGTCGAGTCTCAATGAGCATTCCGAGCCTGCTTTCAACGCAGCAGCGTCAAGCGCAGTAGCTTGTGGACAGGCGCTGCAGCCCAAGCAGATCACCGCCTTCATGTTGGGCCTCAACAGCAAGATCGCCACCTTCAGCCTGCAACGCGAGATCAACGAGTTTCGTGGCGAGCCGCTGCTGGCGATCCTGCCGGGGGTTGCCCTGCAGGAGCTGTGGAGCCTGATGGGCACGGCCGAGCAGGCGCTGTTCGTGGTCTCGCTGTTCGTCGTGCTGACCGGCCTGATCGGCATGCTCACGGCGATTCTCACCAGCCTCAACGAGCGCCGCCGGGAGATGGCCATCCTGCGTTCGGTGGGCGCCCGTCCCTGGCATATCGCCAGTCTGCTGGTGCTGGAAGCCTTCGCCCTGGCATTGGCCGGCGTGGCGTTAGGTGTCGCGCTGCTCTATCTGGGCATCGCCGGCAGCCAGGGCTTCGTCCAGGCCAATTACGGCTTGTACCTGGCACTCAGTGCCCCGTCGAGCTACGAGTGGAAACTGCTGGGCAGCATTATCGCCGCTGCCGTGGTGATGGGCAGCGTGCCGGCCTGGCGGGCCTATCGGCAGTCCTTGGCCGATGGGCTGTCGATCAGGCTTTGAGGCAAAGTTGCAGGCGCCTGTCGTACACTGCGCAGGCGCTCTTACCAAGAGGTTTCTCATGTCCCGCCCCGTGCTCGCCACCCTGCTGCTGACCCTGGCCCTGCCACTGGCTGCTGCGGATGTGCGCGAACTCAATTGGTCAGACCTGATCCCGCCGGATGCACCGCCACAGGTGGTCGACCCAACGCCGATTCACGACCTCTCGCAACTGGCTGACGCCTTGTCAGAAGCCGGCCCGGCCGCCATGCAACAATCGCCCGCCGCTCCGGTGGTCAGGGAGCTCAATGGCCAGCAGGTGAAACTGCCCGGCTATATCGTGCCGCTGGACGTGACCGACGAAGGCCGCGTGGTGGAGTTTTTGCTGGTGCCCTACTTCGGCGCCTGCATTCACGTACCACCGCCGCCCTCGAACCAGATCGTCCACGTCACCAGCGAGCTGGGCGTGCTGCTCGATGCGCTGTACCAACCGTTCTGGGTGGAAGGCCCACTGAAAACCGAACATGTCAGCAGTGAGCTGGCCGAGGTTGGTTATCAGATGGAAGCGGACAAGATCTACGCCTACGAACTGCCGGATAGCTGACCCTGCCGGGCATTCGTAGGTGTGACTGTAGGAGCGGCTTCAGCCGCGAAAAGATTCGCGGATAACTCGGAACACCGCCCACGCGCCTACAACAAAAAAAGCCAGACCCTGGAGTCTGGCTTTTTACTTGGGCTCTGTCTGAGTTATCTGTTGCAGTGGTCTAAACTGAATCGTGATCTTTCCCAGCATGAGGGATCTATCATGAAAGCGGTTCAGTTTTCGCGGTGGATGGCACAGCTTTCCAGCCTCAACCCAGAGCAACGCGACCAGTTGAGATCCAAGCTCTTGCCAGCTGCCAGGCACTCGCAGGACGCAATCAAGGCCCCAAGCCATTGCCCGCATTGTCAATCGCGGGAACTGCGCCCCTGGGGTTCCAGTGGTGACTTGCCGCGATACCGCTGTAAGGTTTGCGGCAAAACCAGCAATGCCCTGACGGGCACCCCAATGGCGCGACTGAGAAAGCGCCATCTCTGGCAAGACTATGCGGACGCACTGACCCAGAGCCTGAGCGTGCGCAAGGCCGCCGTTCATTGTGGCGTCAGCAAAAACACAGCTTTCCTGTGGCGACATAGGTTTCTTTCTCGGATTGCCGATCACCAGGCCCAGCACGCGTCAGGCATTGTTGAAGCAGATGAAACCTTCTTCCTGGAGTCCTTCAAAGGGCAACGCGAACTGCCTCGACCGCCTCGTCGGCGCGGTGGCAGCGCCAAACGACGCGGACTGTCTGCCGAGCAAATTCCTGTGCTGGTGGTAAGAGATCGCAGTGGTCAGCAGGCAGACTTCAAGTTGGAAAAGCTGGATGCACAGCACATAGGGGAGCGGCTACGCCCGCTGATAGACGCGGATGCGATTCTCTGTACTGACAGCGCAAGTGTCTACGCCCATTTCGCCAAGGTTGAAGGCATCACTCACCGACCGATTAACCCGAGCCAGAATCGACGGGTTGATGGTGCTTTCCACATCCAGAACGTGAATGCCTACGACAGCCGACTCAAGAGCTGGATGATTCCTTTTCATGGTGTGGCCACCAAGTACCTAACGAACTATCTGGGCTGGCGCCGCCTGCTTGAGCGCTACAAAACACAGCTCAACCCATTGATTTGCTTGAAAGAGGCGTTGGGGTATAGGGATATGCAACAGTTAACTCAGACATAGCCTTTACTTGGTGCGCGCGGCGCACCTACAGGCGGCGGTCACCCAAGTAGGGTGCGCCGCGCGCACCGAAAACGACTCAACTGCGACTGGCGACCCGGTTCTCCCGCTCGAAGCGCAGCTCGCTTTCCGCCCATTGCCGCCAGGAGCGCACCTTGGCTCGCTCGGCACCACCACGCTCGGCACGCGCCAGTGCATCCAGGCCAGCCTGCCAGCGCGACTGCTCCAGCTCCAGCTGTGCAACATAAAGCCAATGCTTGCCATTGCCGCTGCGCTCAGCCAGAGGACGCAGCACGCGCACCGCAGCGGAACGATCACGCGCCTGCCACCAGAACAGCCCCAAGCGTTCCTGACGCGCGGTGGTATTGGCCAGCAGACCTCTGTCGAGCATGCCGGCAAGCAGCTTGGCGCCCTGCCAGGGCTGATCGGCAGCACCGGCGAGCAGCACTAGGTTGTCCAGCTCCGCTTCGCTGAAACGCAGACCCTTGCTGTGCGCCGCACGCAGGGTCGCCAGCGCCTTGTCATTACTGCCGGCCATCTGCTGCAGGGCAGCCAGCTGACGCCAGCCCTTGGCATCGTTCGGCTGGCGCGCCAGCAACTGGCGCTGCCAGCGCTCGGCCTGGGCATAACGTTTCAGATCGGCATTGGCACCCACCAGAAACTGCAGCCAGATATCGGCGGCCTTGGGATTGGCCTGCACGTAACGCTCGGCCAGGGGCAGCGCCTTGGCCGGCTGGTTCATGCCCTGATAGGCCTGCACCAGCATCTGCAGTACCTCCTCGGAGGCACTGCTCTGATTCGGCGCCAGCAACTCGACGACCTTGGCGTAGCGGCGCTCACCCAGGTTGAGCTTGGCCAGATTGAGGCGCTCGCCAGCCAGCATTTCATCGTCAAGCTTGCCGCTACGCACAGCCTTGTCCAGCCAGTCGATGGCCTGAGCATTGTTGCCGGCCGACCAGGCCACGTAAGCCTTGCTGCGCCAGACCAGAGCCTCCTCAAGACTGCCGCTCTTGGTCTGGACCTCATCCAGCGCGCGCCGCGCGGCGCTGTAATCGCCCTTCTGCTGCGCGCCTTGCGCCGCATTCAAAGCCTTGAACACGGCCGGGTCGATGGTCTGCTGGGCCATGGCGGGCAGGGCTGCGGCACTGAGCATCACGAGCAACAACCAACGGTACATGGTCAGCTCCTTTCCAGACGGAAGTAGAGGGTCTTCACCGCTTCGCGGTCCACCGCCAGGCCACCTTCGGTACGTGGCGCGAAGCGCCAGCGTGCCGCGGCGCGGCGTGCTTCGCGCTCGAAGACGTTACGCGGGTTGGCTTCCAGCACGCGGATGTTCTCCACATTGCCGGAGCGATTGATGGTGAAAGCCAGTTTGACGAAACCTTCGATGCCACGCTGCAGCGCATAACGCGGGTATTCCGGGCGCACGTCGTTGAGCGGCATGACTTCGCTCTCCATCCCGCCCATCTGCCCACCGGACTCGGCGGCCTGGCTCGGCGGTGCCGGCGCTGGAGCCCCCGGTGCAAGACCGGACAAGCTCGGCGCAGGCGCGCTGTTGACGGCGATACCACTGGCCAGGCTTGGCAGTTGGATGTCCAGCGCCGGCAGGTTGGCATTTGGCGTAGCCGTTTGCGGTGTCGGCGGCGTGGGTGGCTGCGGCGTTTGCGGCTGAGGTGGCTGCGGTGCCTGCTGACGGGTGCGGCTGGCGGTCTCGCTGGAGTTACCGTCCATGCGCACGAAGTTGGCCACGCTGACCGGGTCCTGACTTACCTTGGCGCTCGGCGGCGCGACCATGTACAGCATCAGGGCGAACAGCCCCAGGGCCATCAGGCAGGCACCGAGAAAAGACAGCGGCAGACGCATCAATTGACTCCGCTGCCGGCGGCCAGGGCGACATCCTGCACGCCAGCCAGGCGCGCCTGATCCATCACCTGGACGACCAGGCCGGTACGCGCATCCTGATCGGCCTGCACCACCACGGCGCCATCCGGCTGATCGACGCGCATGCGCTCGACATGCGCCCGCACGCTGCGGATGTCCACCGGCTGCTTGTCCATCCAGATCTGCCCGTCGGCGGTGACGGCAATGAGGATGTTGCCCTTGTCCTGCGGGCTGGCGGTTTCCGCCTGCGGACGCTGCACCTCGACGCCGGACTCACGAATGAAGGAGCTGGTGACGATGAAGAAAATCAGCATGATGAAGACCACGTCGAGCATCGGTGTGAGGTCGATGCCGGTATCTTCGTCCTGCTGGTGGTGACGACGCATTCTCATGTTGGGCGATCTCAGTCGTGACGCAGCTGGTCGGCCAGCCGCTCGATGGCCTGGCTGGCTTCGCGTTCGAGGCGCGCCAGGCTGAACAATCCAGGAATGGCCAGAACCATGCCGGCCATGGTCGGCAGGGTCGCCTGCCACACGCCTGCGGCCATGCCGCGTGGGTTACCGGTGCCATTGAGGGCGAGCACATCGAACACGGCGATCATGCCAAGCACGGTGCCGAGCAGGCCGAGCAGCGGATACAGCGCCACCAGGGTCTTGCCCAGGCGCAGCGGCGCCGCCAGTTGCTGACGCGCCTGCGCCAGCCAGGCCAGGCGAACGGCGCGCTGCCAGTTGCCGTTGTCATCGGCGAGCACCTGCTGCCAGGCCTCGCGGCGCTCCTGCACCCAGCGCGGGAAAATCCTGCGCATGTACCAGAAACGCTCGAACACCAGGGTCCAGAACACCACGCAGAGCACCGCCAGCGCCCACATCACCAAGCCGCCAGCGCTCATGAAGTCGAGCAGTGCATGAGCACTGTCGACTGCACGCAGCCAGAAGGCGAACAGGTCAGTCACGGCGCGGCGCTCCCGACAGGTGCAGGGCAATCAGACCAGCGCTCTGTTGCTCCAGAACCTGGATCAGGCCCTTGCTGCGGCTGGCCAGCAGGCTGTGCAGGAACAGCAGCGGAATGGCTACCACCAGGCCCAGCACGGTGGTTACCAACGCCTGGGAGATACCGTCGGCCATCAGGCGCGAGTCGCCGCCACCGCTCTGGGTGATGGCCTGGAAGGTCACGATCATGCCGGTCACGGTGCCCAGCAGGCCGAGCAGCGGTGCAACGGCTGCCAGCAGCTTGAGCAGGCCCTGGCCTTTCTCCAGCGGCGGCGTTTCCTGCAGGATCGCTTCGTCGAGCTTCAGCTCCAACGTCTCCAGGTCGGCCAGTTGTGGCTTGGCGCCCAGTACGCCAATCACGCGGCCCAGCGGGTTGTCATTACGCGGCGCACTGAGGTCGTGCATCTGCGCCTTGACGCCGCTACCAACGCGAGCCAGGTAGACCATGCGCCACACAGCGAGAAGCAGGCCGAAAGCACCCAGCACGACGATCACCCAACCGACCAGACCGCCCTGTTGCAGCCGATCCCACAGGGTCGGCTGCTGCTGCAGCTGCGCCAGCAGGCTGCCACGGCTCGGATCGATGGGCAGCGTGGCGAGCGCATCGGTGCTGCTCAGGTAGTCCTTGACCTGGCCCAGGCCGGACGGCTGACGCGGCGGCGCCACCAGTTGCCCGGCATCGGCGTCGTAACGCAGGAAGGCATCCTCGCCATACACGGCGAAGGCACCGACTCGCAGCACCTGCTGCTCCTGACGCGAACCATCGGCATTCACCACCGGCAGTTGCAGGCGCTCGATACGACCGCTAGCGGCCAGGTCTTCAAGCAGCAGCATCCAGTAGCCGTCGAGGTCTTCGGCGGACGGCAGCGAGCGGCTTTCAGCCAACGCCTTGAGGCGCTTCAGACGCTCCGGATACTGGGCGTTGAGCAGACTGTCCTGCCATTGACCAGCGACATCATCCGCGCTCTGGCGCACCACGCCAAACAGCTCACCGAGGTGACCAACGCGCTGTGCCAGCAGTTTTTCCTGCTCGGCCAGTTCGGCCTCCTGCCGGTCGAACTCGGCCTTGAGGCGCTCGCTTTCGGCTTTCTGAGTATTCAGCGCGGAACGTGCGGCAGCCAGCAACTGCGCCTGCTCACTACGCTTGGCGAGAAACGCCTGCTCGCGCTCCTGCATGGCGCTGACTTCGGCAGCGCGCTCGCTACGGATGCGCTGCAGCAGTTGATCGGGGTTGAGGGTTTCGGCCACGGCGGCCAGTGCCGGCAACAGGCTGAGCGCCAATACGGCTACAACACGACGACTCATTGTGCGGCCTCCTCGGCCAGGGTCTTGATCGGCAGGGACAGCACGGCAGGCGCCTGTTGCTGACGGGCGATGGCGATAGCCTGGGTCAGCGGACGACGCGCGCTGCCGTCGAGCACTTCCCAGGCCTTGGTCTGCGGGTTCCACCAGCCACTCTCATGAGCATCGAGGGTCTGGTAATAGAGCATGCTGCGACCAAGGCGCAGGAACTCGACGCTGCGCGAACCACCGTCGCCCTGGGTCAGCTCACCACGCCAGGCTTCAAGCGTGCGGCCATAGTCACTCTCGATCTGATAGGCCTCGAGGATGCGGCGATATTTGTCGGCCAGGCTGACATCGGCGCGTGGCAGCAGATCCTGCAGCTGAGCCAGACGGTCTTCACGTTCCTCGGGCAGGAACGGCAGGTCGGCGGCGATGAACTCACCCAGCACCTCAACCATCTTGACCATCTGCGGGCTTACCGCCTCCTGGGTGCGTTCGATGCCATCGAGCTGCTTCTGATAACTGGCCAGCTCCTGACGCTGGGCTTCGACCAGGTCACGAAGTTGACTGTTATAACCTTTCAAAGCCTCAGCCTGCTGCAAGGCATTTCGGTACTCATTGAGCATCTCACGGCTGGCGTCATCCAGCTGTTCGACACGGCCCTGGGAGGCTTTCGCCTCGGCGGCCAGGCGCTGGCTTTCGTCGAGCGCAGCATCCAGCGGCGCGGCGAGCAGCGAGCCGCTGCTCAACATCAGTGCCACAACCAGGGAACGGTGGGGGAAGCGATTCATGCGCAGAGGGTCCTCGACAGACGGGCTTGCTTCAAAAAGAGAAACATTATCATCTACAGACGCATTCGAAGCAATGGACAAAACACCGCAGCAGAGCCCGTCGATCTATTGAGCCAGGTCAAAAATTGAATTGTTGCTTGGCTTAGCATTGATTTCAGCCAAGACACACAACCGACTCGAACTGGAGCTCGCTATGTACAAGTCACTGTTCACTGCCTCGCTGCTGGCCCTCGCCATCGCTGCCCCTGTTGCCCAGGCCCACCAGGCCGGCGACATCCTCATCCGCGCCGGCGCCATCACCGTCAACCCGGAGGCCGATTCCTCCAGCGTCAAGGTTGATCGCGGCGGCCTCGCCGGCACCGACCTGGGCGGCAAAGCAACCATGAGCAGTGACACCCAGCTGGGCCTGAACTTCGCCTACATGCTCACCGACAATCTGGGCATCGAATTGCTGGCGGCAACGCCGTTCGAGCACGACGTGAAGATCAAGGGCACCGTCCTCGATGCAGCCAATGGCAAGCTGGGCAGCCTCAAGCACCTGCCGCCGACCCTGAGCCTGGTGTATTACCCGCTGGACGCCAAGTCAGCCTTCCAGCCCTATGTCGGCGCCGGCATCAACTACACCTGGATTTTCGACGAGCACGTCGGTAGCGCCGCCAGCGCCAACGGCTTCGACAATTTCCGTGCGAAGAACTCCTGGGGCCTGGCCTGGCAGGTTGGCGCCGACTACATGCTGACCGATAGCCTGATGCTCAACGCCCAGGTGCGCTACATCGACATCGACACCACCGCCTATGTCGACAACACCGCCCTCGGTGTGCGGGCCAAGGTTGACGTGGACGTAGACCCCTTCATCTACATGGTCGGCCTGGGTTACAAGTTCTGATAACCCTCGCAGAAACGAAAAAGCCGGCGTATGCCGGCTTTTTCATGAGCTCGATTCACACACCGAGCAGCTGGCGCAAGCCTTCACGCAGCGGCGTCTGCTCTGGCATGTGGTAATGAGCCTGCAAGCGCGCATTGTCAGCACGCGAATGGCGAATATCGCCAGCACGGGCCGGCAAGTGCGTCACCGGCGGCAGGCCGCCGCACAGCACGCCGATCTCAGCCAGCAATTGGTTGAGACTTACCGCCTGGCTCCAACCCACATTGAGCGGATCACTCACCACCTGCTCGCTGAGCAAGCCCTGCATCAACAGCGCGACCAGATCACCGACATAGAAGAAATCACGGGTCTGCTCACCATCACCGAAGACGCTGATCGGCAGCCCCTGCTGCGCACGTTGGGTGAAGATACTGATCACCCCGGAGTACGGCGAGGATGGATCCTGGCGCGGCCCGAAGATATTGAAGAAACGAAACACCGCCGGTTCCAGGCCATGCTGACGGCGGTAGAAATCCAGGTAGTGTTCGCCGGCCAGCTTGTCGGACGCGTAAGGCGTCAGCGGCGCCTTGGCGGTGGCTTCATCGATTGCCACGCCCTCGCCGTTATTGCCATAGATGGCCGCACTGGAGGCATAGACCACGCGTCGCACGCCATGCTGACGCATAGCCTCGCAGACATTCAGGGTACCGATGAAATTGCTCTGGTGCGTGGACACCGGATCATCCACCGAGGCCTGCACCGACGCCACCGCAGCCAGATGCGCTACCCCTGCACAACCTGCCACCGCCTGCGCGACCACCTCGGCATCGGCGACATCGCCCTCGATGAAGCGCAAACGCGGGTTGTCCAGCGGCAGATTGCTGCGCTTGCCCATGGACAGATTGTCCAGCACGCGCACCCCGTGACCAGCGGCCAGCAAGGCGTCAACCAGGTTTGAACCGATAAAGCCTGCACCACCCGTAACGAGAAACTCAGCCATGGCGATAGTAACGATCCAGTAAGCTCGGCAGGCCGGAGCGCCAGGCGCGCGGCTTGATGCCGAAGGTGTGAAGAATCTTCTTGCAGGCCAGCACGGCATGCTGCGGCTCATCGGCTGCATCCGGACGGGCGGCGTGCGCCTGCGGCGCAACATCCTCGACCAGATTGCTGCGATAGTGACGCGCCTCGCTCAGCACTGCCTGGCCCAGGCTCAGCGACGTACTCGCTTCATGGCCGCCGTAATGATAGGTGCCCCACAAGGGCGACTCGCAATCGAGCTGCTTGAGCACAGCCAGAATCACCCGCGCAGCATCGTCCACCGGGGTGGGGTTGCCACGCCGGTCATCGGCGAGGTAGAGCGCATCGTCGCGCTCGGCGCGCAGCAGAAAGCGCCCCAGCAACCCTTCACGGCTGTCATCGAGCAACCAGCCAAAGCGCAGCAGCACATGACGCGGACAGATGGCCCGCACGCTCTGCTCCAGACGCCACAGCGCCTGGCCACGCAGCCCGAGGGGCACCGGCTCTTCCTTTTCGCTGTATGCGGTGACACGCGAACCATCGAAGACTCGATAGCTGGACGGCTGCAGCAAGACGATGGAATGGTGCTGGCACAGCTCAGCCAGACGCTCCACCGCGCGTTCCTGCGTCTGCAGGCGCGAATCGGCCACCGACTCGGCCTGGAACCAGTCGAAGTAGTAAGCCAGGTTGATCAATGCATCCGGGCGGGTCTCGTCGAGCAACTCGGTGAGGCTCGCCGCATCCCAGCCATTTTCCGGCGGGCGTGGCGCGAGGAAGCCGATATCTTCCTCGGCGCCAAGACGGATCAGCGCTTGCCCCAGGGCACTACCACCGCCCAGCAGCATCAGGCGCATTCGCATAGGCTAGAGCCCGCTCAGATCAGAACGGGATGTCGTCATCGAAGCTGTCGTAGTCAGGCGCTGGCTGGGCCTGCTGCGGAGCAGGACGCTCCTGACGCGGGGCCTGTTGCGGCTCGCGCTGCGGAGCCGGACGCGATTGACGCGGAGCGCCGCCTTCATCACCGCTCGGACGACCGCCCAGCAGCTGCATGGTGCCCTGCATATCGACGATGATCTCGGTGGTGTAGCGCTTGATGCCGTCCTTTTCCCACTCGCGGGTCTGCAGCTTGCCTTCGATGTACACCTGCGAACCCTTGCGCAGGTACTCGCCGGCGATCTCGGCGACCTTGCCGAACAGGGCGACACGGTGCCACTCGGTCTTCTCGACCTTCTGCCCGGTCTGCTTGTCGGTCCACTGCTCGCTGGTGGCCAGGCTCAGGTTGGTGACCGCGTTGCCGCTGGGCAGGTAGCGTGTTTCCGGGTCCTGGCCGCAGGTGCCGACCAGAATGACTTTGTTAACCCCACGGGCCATAACGTTCTCCTAGACTCGGCACGCCGCTGGTGCCGATATGATCAGGCTTTCCAGCGTCGTGCGATCCACTTGTTGGGTATCGACTTTGATATAGATGGCCGCTTCGTCGACCACCACCACGGCGTCCGCCACTCCCGGCGTTGCCTTGAGGCGTTCGACCAGTCCGACATCGGCCAGTGCCGCGGCATCGAGCGGCAGGCGCAAACTGGTCACGTACGGCGGTTCGCGCATAGTAACAGCAATAGCCAGCCAAATTGCACAGAGCACGGCGCAGCCGATGAACACACCGCCCAGGCCTACGTGCTGGTAAAGCCAGCCACCGAGAATGCCGCCCAGGGCTGCGCCGAGGAACTGGCTGGTGGAATAGACGCCCATCGCAGTGCCCTTGCCACCTGCCGGCGCCACCTTGCTGACCAGCGACGGCAGCGAGGCTTCGAGCAGGTTGAAGGCGGTGAAGAACACCACGATACCCAGTACCAGCGCCCGCAGGCTGCTGCCGAAGAAAGCGAAGTAGAGCTCGCAAGCCAGCAACACGCTGACGGCACCGAGCAGCACGCGCTTCATCTGGCGTTTTTTCTCGCCATAGATGATGAACGGCACCATGCCGAAGAAGCCGATCAGCAGCGCGGTGAGGTAAACCCACCAGTGCTCTTCCTTGACCAAGCCGCCCTGCTCCACCAGCGCCAGCGGCAAGGCGACGAAACTGGCCATGAGCACCGCATGCAGGGCCAGGATGGCGAAGTCCAGACGCAGCAGGTCGGCGTGCTTGAGGGTCGGCCACAGCGCCTGTGCCGCCACGCCGGATTCGCGATGCTGCAGTGGGCCGGCGTCTTTCGGCACGATGCCGGCGACGATCAGGATGCCGAGCAACGCCATCGCCGCCGTCGCCCAGAACAGCCCGGACAGGCCGAAGGCGCGAGTCAGCAGCGGGCCGACCACCATGGCCACGGCGAACGACAGACCGATGCTCATGCCAATCATGGCCATGGCCTTGGTGCGGTGCTGCTCGCGAGTCAGATCCGACAACAACGCCATCACCGCCGCCGAGATCGCTCCAGCCCCCTGCAGCACACGCCCGGCGATCACGCCCCAGATCGAATCGGCGTTGGCCGCCAGCACGCTGCCTGCAGCAAAAATCAGCAAGCCAGCGTAGATCACCGGGCGTCGGCCGATACGGTCACTGAGCATGCCGAAGGGAATTTGCAGCACAGCCTGGGTCAAACCATAGGCACCGATGGCCAGGCCGATCAGCGCGGGGGTACTGCCCGCCAGATCCATGCCGTAGGTGGCCAACACCGGCAGCACCATGAACATACCCAGCATACGAAACGCGAACACCATAGCCAGGCCGCCGGCCGCGCGGGTCTCGCTACTACTCATGCGCTCGCTGTGCGGATCGTGCATCGAATGAACCCTGAGGAAATCAGCCGGCGATTCTAGCAGCCGCCGTCGTTTCGGCACAGGCGCACACTTTGCCGCAGGGTAGCGCCTGGCCCTATACTCGACCGTTTTCCGCCCGCCCAGCGAGGCCCGTTGCAAGCCGCCTGAATTTGAAGCGGCAGTGGCAACGCAGACAGCATTCAGAGGTTCCCTAAGTGGACAAAATCCTGATCCGTGGGGCTCGCACCCACAATCTGAAGAACATCGACCTGACTCTGCCGCGCGACAAGCTGATCGTGATCACCGGCCTGTCCGGCTCCGGCAAGTCCTCTCTGGCCTTCGATACCCTTTACGCGGAAGGCCAGCGCCGTTACGTCGAGTCGCTGTCGGCTTACGCCCGGCAGTTCCTGTCGATGATGGAAAAGCCCGATGTCGACACCATCGAAGGCCTGTCACCAGCGATTTCCATCGAGCAGAAATCTACCTCGCACAACCCACGCTCGACCGTCGGCACCATCACCGAAATCTACGACTACCTGCGCCTGCTGTATGCCCGCGCCGGCATTCCGCGCTGCCCGGACCATGACGTGCCGCTCGAGGCGCAAACCGTCAGCCAGATGGTCGACCAGGTGCTGGCCCTACCGGAAGGCCGCAAGCTGATGCTACTGGCACCGGTGGTCCGCGAGCGCAAGGGCGAACATCTGTCGGTGTTCGAGGAGCTGCGCGCCCAGGGTTTCGTCCGTGCACGGGTCAATGGCAAGCTGTTCGAGCTGGACGAGCTGCCCAAGCTGGACAAGCAGAAGAAGCACTCCATCGACGTGGTGGTTGACCGTTTCAAGGTCCGTGAAGATCTGCAGCAGCGTCTGGCCGAGTCTTTCGAGACCGCCCTCGGCCTGGCCGACGGCATCGCCCTGATCGCTCCCATGGATGATGAGCCGGGCGAAGAGATCATCTTCTCCGCGCGCTTCGCCTGCCCGCACTGCGGCCACTCGATCAGCGAGCTGGAACCCAAGCTGTTCTCCTTCAACAACCCGGCCGGCGCCTGCCCGACCTGCGACGGCCTGGGCGTGAAGCAGTTCTTCGACGTCAAACGCCTGGTCAATGGCGAACTGACCCTGGCCGAAGGCGCCATACGCGGCTGGGACAGACGCAACGTCTACTACTTCCAGATGCTCGGTTCGCTGGCCGCGCACTATGGCTTCAGCCTCGAAGAGCCCTTCGACGACCTGGCCGCCGAACACCAGAAAGTCATCCTGTTCGGCAGCGGTACGCAGAGCGTCGACTTCAAGTACCTCAACGACCGTGGCGACATCGTCAAACGCTCGCACCCCTTCGAGGGCATCATTCCCAACCTCGAGCGCCGCTACCGTGAGACCGAGTCGGCCAGCGTGCGCGAGGAGTTGGCCAAGTTCCTCAGCACCCAGCCCTGCCCCGATTGCCGGGGCACGCGCCTGCGCCGCGAAGCGCGGCATGTCTGGGTCGGCGAAAAGACCCTACCGGCGGTGACCGGCTTGCCGGTCGGCGACGCCTGCGATTACGTGGCCAACCTGCACCTGACCGGCCGCCGCGGCGAGATCGCCGAGAAGATCCTCAAGGAAATCCGCGAACGCTTGCAGTTCCTGGTCAACGTCGGCCTCGACTACCTGACCCTGGATCGCAGCGCCGACACCCTGTCCGGCGGCGAAGCGCAGCGCATCCGCCTGGCCAGCCAGATCGGCGCCGGCCTGGTGGGCGTGATGTACATCCTCGATGAGCCCTCCATCGGCCTGCACCAGCGCGACAACGAGCGCCTGCTGGGCACCCTCAACCACCTGCGCAACCTGGGCAATACGGTGATCGTGGTCGAGCACGACGAAGACGCCATCCGCATGGCCGATTACGTGGTCGATATCGGCCCGGGCGCCGGCGTGCATGGCGGCCGCATCGTCGCCGAAGGCACGCCGGACGAGGTGATGAATCACCCCGACTCGCTGACCGGCAAATACCTGTCCGGCCGTGAGAAGATCCGCTATCCGGCGCAGCGCACCCCGCGTGACAAGAAGAAACTGCTCAAGCTCAAGGGCGCACGGGGCAACAACCTGCGCAATGTCGATCTGGAGATTCCGGTAGGTCTGCTCACCTGCGTCACCGGCGTGTCCGGCTCGGGCAAGTCGACGCTGATCAACAACACCCTGTTCCCGCTCACTGCTACGGCACTGAACGGTGCGACCACCCTGGAAGCGGCGCCGCACGACTCCTTCGACGGCCTGCAGCACCTGGACAAGGTGGTCGACATAGACCAGAGCCCGATCGGCCGCACGCCGCGCTCCAACCCGGCTACCTACACAGGTCTGTTCACACCGATCCGCGAACTCTTCGCCGGTGTGCCGGAATCGCGCTCGCGCGGTTATGGCCCGGGCCGCTTCAGCTTCAACGTCAAAGGCGGGCGCTGCGAGGCGTGCCAGGGCGACGGCGTGATCAAGGTGGAAATGCACTTTCTGCCGGACATCTACGTGCCGTGCGACGTGTGCAAGGGCAAGCGCTACAACCGCGAAACTCTGGAAGTGAAGTACAAGGGCAAGAGCATCACTGAAGTGCTGGACATGACCATCGAGGAAGCTCGCGCCTTCTTCGACGCCGTACCGGCCATCGCCCGCAAGCTGCAGACACTGATGGACGTCGGTCTGTCCTACATCAAGCTGGGCCAGAGCGCGACCACCCTGTCTGGCGGCGAGGCGCAGCGGGTCAAGCTGAGTCGCGAACTGAGCAAGCGCGATACCGGCAAGACCCTGTATATCCTCGACGAACCGACCACCGGCCTGCACTTCGCCGATATCCAGCAACTGCTCGATGTGCTGCACCGCCTGCGCGACCACGGCAATACCGTGGTAGTGATCGAGCACAACCTGGACGTGATCAAGACCGCCGACTGGCTGGTGGATCTCGGCCCCGAGGGCGGCTCCAACGGCGGCATGATCATCGCCACCGGCACACCGGAGGACGTGGCCGACAACCCGGCATCACACACCGGACACTTCCTCAAACCGTTGCTGGAACGCGACCGCGCCTGAAACGAAAGAGCCCCGCAGATGCGGGGCTCTTTTTTGGCAGGCCAGCTTACATCTGACTTTGTAGGTACTTCTCCAGCCCCAGCTTGTCAATCAGCTGCAACTGAATCTCCAGCCAGTAGGCGTGGTCTTCCTCGGTGTCCTTGAGCTGGACCAGAAGGATGTCGCGGGTTTGGTAATCCTGGTGCTTCTCGCACAGCTCGATGCCCTTGCTCAGGGCCGCGCGCACTTCGTACTCCAGGGCCAGATCCAGCTTCAGTGCCTCGGGTACGGTCTGCCCGAACGTGAAAGCGTTGGGCACCATGTCCGGCACACCCTCGAGGAAGATGATGCGCTTGAGCAACGCATCGGCGTGCTGGGTTTCCTCTTCCATCTCGTGATTGATGCGCTCGTAGAGCTTGCTGAAGCCCCAGTCCTCATACAGCCGCGAATGAATGAAGTACTGGTCGCGCGCAGCCAGCTCGCCCTTGAGCAGGTGCTTGAGATAGTCGATGACTTCGGTATGGCCTTTCATGCCGGCAATCCTTGTTGCATTCGTGAGCAGGGGGCAATGCTCCGCCTGACGCCCGGTTCGGTCAAGCAAAAGCACAACGCCTCCACGAGGGAGGCGTTGCGGTTTAACGACGCACCATCGGTGCGCGGGTCAGACTCAAGCCAGATCGAAACGATCCAGGTTCATCACCTTGACCCAAGCGGCGACGAAGTCCTTGACCAGCTTCTCCTTGCCGTCAGCACTGGCATAGACCTCGGCGTAGGCGCGCAGCACCGAGTTGGAGCCGAACACCAGGTCGTTGCGGGTGGCGGTGTATTTCACCTGGCCATCCTTGCGTGTACGCCCTTCGAAGACTTCGTTGCTGTCATCGGCTGCCTTCCATACGGTGCCCATATCCAGCAGGTTGACGAAGAAATCGTTGGACAGCACACCGACCTTGTCGGTGAACACGCCATGCTGACTGCCATCGTAGTTGGCGCCCAGCACACGCAGACCGCCGACCAGCGCAGTCATCTCCGGCGCGGTCAGTGTCAGCAACTGCGCCTTGTCGATCAGCATCGCCTCGGTGGGCACGCCCAGGTTGCCTTTGCTGTAGTTGCGGAAACCGTCGGCAGCAGACTCCAGCACATCGAAGGAGTCGACATCAGTCTGATCCTGACGCGCATCGACCCGGCCCGGCGCGAAGGGTACGTCTACGCTCACACCGGCAGCCTTGGCGGCCAGTTCGACACCGACATTACCGGCCAGCACGATCACATCGGCCAGTGAGGCCTTGCCGGATGCCTGCTGGATTTCCACCAGTTTCGGCAGCGCCTTGATCGCCCGCTGGTTGGCGGCCCAATCCTTCTGCGGCGCCAGAGCCAGGCGCGCACCGTTGGCACCACCGCGCTTGTCGCCACCGCGGAAGGTCGAGGCCGAAGCCCAGGCCACGGACACCAGATCACCCACCGACAGCCCGGATGCCGCAATCTTCGCTTTCAGATCGGCAATATCGGCAGCGCTCGGGTTGTGGATGGCAGCGGGCAGCGGGTCTTGCCAGATCAGGTCCTCTTTCGGCACTTCCGGCCCCAGGTAGCGGGCTTTCGGCCCCATGTCGCGGTGGGTCAGCTTGTACCAGGCGCGCGCGAAGGCATCGGCGAAGGCCTGCGGATCTTCATAGAAGCGCTTGGAAATCTTGCCGAACTCCGGATCGAAACGCAGAGTCAGGTCGGTGGTGAGCATGGTCGGCTTGTGGAATTTACCCGGCACGTGCGCATCCGGGATGATCTCCGGCGCGTCCTTGGCCACCCACTGCTTGGCACCGGCGGGGGACTTGGTCAGTTCCCATTCGAACTTGAACAGGTTCTCGAAGAAATTGTTGCTCCACAGCGCCGGAGTCTTCGTCCAGGTCACTTCCAGGCCACTGGAAACCGTGTCCTTGCCAAAGCCACTGCCGAAGTTGCTGGTCCAACCCAGCCCCTGAGCTTCGATAGGTCCAGCCTCGGGCTCCGGCCCTTTGTGCGACTCCGGCGCCGCGCCGTGTGCCTTGCCGAAGGTGTGGCCGCCAGCGATCAAGGCGACGATTTCTTCGTCGTCCATCGCCATGCGATAGAAGGTGGCGCGAATGTCCTTGGCCGCTAACATATAGTCGCCGCTGGCATTGGGACCTTCCGGGTTCACGTAGATCAGCCCCATGTGGGTGGCGCCAAAGGGTGCGGTCAGCTCGCGTTCATCATTGACGCGCTTGGGATCGACACCCAGCCAGGCGACTTCGGCGCCCCAGTTGACGTCCTGATCCGGTTCCCATACGTCTTCGCGACCGGCACCGAAGCCGAAGGTGCGAAAACCCATGGATTCCAGCGCGACGTTGCCGGCGAGAATGTATAGATCGGCCCAGGAAATGGACTGGCCATACTTCTGCTTGATCGGCCACAGCAGGCGACGCGACTTGTCGATGTTGACGTTGTCCGGCCAGGAGTTGAGCGGCGCGAAACGCTGCTGACCACGGCCGCCACCACCACGGCCATCGGTGGTGCGATAGGTGCCAGCAGAGTGCCAGGCCATGCGGATGAATTGCGGACCGTAGTGGCCGAAGTCGGCAGGCCACCAGTCCTGGCTGTCGGTCATCAGTCTGACCAGGTCGGCCTTGAGCGCCTTGTAATCGAGCTTCTTGAAGGCTTCGGCGTAGTTGAATGTTTCACCCAGCGGATTGGATCGGTCGGAATGCTGATTGAGCAAATCAACACGCAGCTGATTCGGCCACCAATCTTTGTTGGTCGTGCCACCACCAGCGACGTGGTTGAACGGACATTTACCTTGGTTCGACATGGTTCTCTCCTTCTCCTCATCGGGTCGGTCCCAGCGAGTGCGACCGACAATGGGACAAGCCTAGACCCGCTTCGCCAGCCGAACCAATTCATGAAGCATAACGGCGCAATAGTTATTTTCTTTCATGAGCCAAACACCCTGCGCACGGCCCCAGAAAACGCCAACAGCACCCAGTACGCGCTCCAACGCAATAAATTCAGGCAACAAAAAACCGGGCACTAGGCCCGGTCTCTTGTACAACCAGCAACTTACTCGGCAGCTTCTACCGAACCGCCGACCGGACGGTCGACCAGTTCAACGTAAGCCATCGGAGCGTTGTCGCCAGCGCGGAAACCGCACTTGAGAATGCGCAGGTAGCCGCCGTTACGGGTGGCGTAGCGCTTGCCCAGATCGTTGAACAGCTTGCCGACGATGGCTTTCGAACGGGTACGGTCGAAGGCCAGACGACGGTTGGCAACGCTGTCTTCCTTGGCCAGGGTGATCAGCGGCTCGGCAACGCGACGCAGTTCCTTGGCTTTCGGCAGGGTAGTTTTGATCAGCTCGTGCTCGAACAGCGAGACCGCCATGTTCTGGAACATGGCCTTGCGGTGAGCGCTGGTGCGGCTGAGGTGACGGCCACTTTTACGATGACGCATGGTTCAATTCCTTACCAAACTTGTTCGTTCGGTGATGATGACGATCAGGCAGTGGCCTTATCGTCTTTCTTCAGACTTGCCGGCGGCCAGTTGTCGAGGCGCATACCGAGGGACAGACCACGAGAAGCCAGAACATCCTTGATTTCGGTCAGGGATTTCTTGCCCAGGTTCGGGGTTTTGAGCAGCTCTACTTCGGTGCGCTGAATCAGATCACCGATGTAGTAGATGTTCTCTGCCTTGAGGCAGTTGGCCGAACGTACGGTCAGTTCCAGGTCATCGACAGGACGCAGCAGGATCGGATCGATCTCGTCTTCCTGCTCGACCACCACTGGCTCACTGTCACCTTTGAGGTCGACGAACGCGGCCAGCTGCTGCTGCAGGATGGTCGCGGCACGACGGATAGCCTCTTCAGGGTCTAGGGTACCGTTGGTTTCCAGGTCGATAACCAGTTTGTCCAGGTTGGTGCGCTGCTCGACACGGGCGTTTTCCACCACGTAAGCAACCCGACGCACAGGGCTGAACGAAGCATCCAGCTGCAAGCGACCAATGCTGCGGCTTTCATCTTCGTCGCTCTGACGCGCGTCAGCCGGCTCATAGCCGCGACCACGAGCCACGGTGAGCTTCATGTTCAGCGCGCCATTGGAAGCCAGGTTGGCGATTACGTGGTCGCCATTGACGATTTCGACATCGTGATCCAGCTGAATATCGGCAGCGGTAACTACGCCCGGGCCCTTCTTAGCCAGAGTCAGGGTCACTTCGTCACGGCCGTGCAGCTTGATAGCCAGACCTTTCAGGTTGAGCAGGATCTCGATGACATCTTCCTGCACACCTTCGATCGCGGAGTACTCATGGAGTACGCCATCGATCTCGGCCTCGACTACTGCACAGCCAGGCATGGAGGACAACAGGATGCGACGCAGCGCGTTGCCCAGGGTATGGCCAAAGCCACGCTCGAGAGGCTCGAGGGTGATCTTGGCGCGGGTCGGACTGACCTCCTGCACATCGATGTGACGGGGGGTCAGGAACTCATTTACCGAAATCTGCATGGATGCACCTATTTTCTAGCCCTTACTTGGAGTAGAGCTCGACAATCAGGCTCTCGTTGATGTCAGCGGACAGATCGCCACGAGCCGGTACGTTCTTGAACACACCAGACTTCTTCTCGGCGTCTACTTCTACCCACTCAACACGGCCACGCTGGGCGCAGAGCTCGAGAGCCTGAGCGATGCGCAGCTGATTGCGCGATTTCTCGCGAACAGCAACGACGTCGCCAGCCTTAACTTGGTAGGACGGTACGTTTACGGTCTGACCGTTGACGCTGATCGCTTTGTGCGAAACCAGCTGACGGGACTCGGCACGAGTAGCGCCAAAACCCATACGGTAAACCACGTTGTCCAGACGGCACTCCAGCAGTTGCAGCAGATTTTCGCCGGTGGCGCCTTTCTGGCTGGCAGCTTGCTTGTAGTAACCGCTGAATTGACGCTCCAGTACGCCGTAGATACGACGAACTTTTTGCTTCTCACGCAGCTGGGTGCCGTAGTCGGACTGACGGCCACGGCGCTGGCCGTGGATACCCGGGGCTGCTTCGATGTTGCACTTAGATTCAAGCGCGCGAACACCACTCTTCAGAAAGAGATCGGTGCCTTCACGACGAGACAGTTTGCACTTGGGACCAATGTAACGAGCCATTTCTCACTGTCTCCTGATTACACGCGACGCTTCTTCGGCGGACGGCACCCGTTGTGCGGGATTGGCGTCACGTCGGTGATGCTGGCGATTTTGTAGCCGCAGGCGTTCAGAGCACGCACGGCGGATTCGCGACCTGGGCCTGGACCTTTGACGTTGACGTCGAGGTTCTTCAGACCGTATTCCAGTGCAGCCTGACCAGCGCGCTCGGCGGCGATCTGGGCAGCGAACGGAGTGGACTTACGCGAGCCGCGGAAACCCGAACCACCGGAGGTAGCCCAGGACAGGGCGTTACCCTGACGGTCGGTAATGGTCACGATAGTGTTGTTGAAAGACGCGTGGATATGGGCGATGCCATCAACCACCGTCTTTTTGACTTTTTTACGAGTACGAGCAGCAGGTTTTGCCATGACTAAATTCCTGTCGATTCGCGAATGCGATTACTTGCGGATCGGCTTACGCGGGCCCTTACGGGTGCGAGCGTTGGTCTTGGTACGCTGACCGCGGACCGGCAGACCTTTACGATGACGCAGGCCACGGTAGCAACCCAGATCCATCAAGCGCTTGATCTTCATATTCACTTCACGACGCAGGTCGCCTTCGGTATTCACCTTGGCTACTTCGCCACGCAGCTGTTCGATCTGCTCGTCAGTCAGATCCTTGATTTTCGCAGCCGGGTTTACACCGGTAGCGGCACAGATTTTCTGTGCAGTGGTGCGACCAACACCGAAGATGTAGGTCAGCGAGATAACAGTGTGCTTGTTATCCGGAATGTTAACGCCTGCAATACGGGCCATTCAGTGGAACTCCAATTGACAGCTACCTACGCCCCGGAAGCCAAGAAATAGGGCGCGAGATATTAACGCTGTAATAACAAATAATCAACCCGGCAGCGCACTAGCTGCCGGGCTTATCACGCGTGGTTCACACTCAGCCTTGGCGCTGCTTGTGACGCGGCTCTGCGCTGCAGATCACCCGCACGACACCTTCGCGACGGATAATTTTGCAGTTACGGCACAGCTTTTTCACCGATGCACGAACTTTCATTACCAACTCCTCGAACCTTACGGGTGGATCAGCGGAGCATGCCGCTGCCATAGCCCTTCAGGTTGGCTTTCTTCATCAGGGAATCGTACTGGTGAGACACGAGGTGCGATTGCACTTGGGACATGAAGTCCATGACAACCACGACCACGATCAGCAACGAGGTCCCGCCAAGGTAGAACGGAACGTTGGCCGCAACCACCAGGAACTGGGGCAGCAGGCACACGGCCGTCATGTAAAGAGCACCGAACATGGTCAAGCGGGTCAGAACGCCATCGATATAGCGTGCAGACTGCTCGCCCGGACGGATGCCCGGAATAAAGGCACCGGACTTCTTCAGGTTTTCCGCTACGTCTTTCGGGTTGAACATCAGCGCTGTGTAGAAGAAGCAGAAGAAAATGATCCCTGCACTAAACAGCAGAATGTTCAACGGCTGACCAGGAGCGATAGCCTGCGAAATGTCCTGCAGCCAGCCCAAACCCTCGGACTGACCAAACCAGGCACCCAGCGAGGCCGGGAACAGCAGAAGGCTGCTGGCGAAGATGGCCGGGATTACGCCCGCCATGTTCACCTTCAACGGCAGGTGGCTGGTCTGCGCAGCGAAGACCTTGCGGCCCTGCTGACGCTTGGCATAGTGCACCGCAATGCGACGCTGACCACGCTCAATGAACACCACGAAACCGATGATCGCTACTGCCAACAGGCCGATGGCGATCAGAGCGAAGATGTTGATATCGCCCTGACGAGCAGACTCGAAAGACTGCCCGATTGCCGACGGCAGACCGGCCACGATGCCTGCAAAAATCAGCATCGAGATACCGTTGCCGACACCGCGCTCGGTGATTTGCTCGCCCAGCCACATCATGAACATCGCGCCCGCCACGAAAGTGGTGATCGCCACGAAGTGGAAGCCGAAATCGCCCGAGAACGCAACGCCCTGACTAGCCAGACCAACGGACATACCGATAGCCTGAACGAACGCCAGAACGAGAGTGCCGTAGCGGGTGTACTGGCTGATCTTGCGACGGCCAGCTTCACCTTCCTTCTTCAACTGTTCCAGCTGCGGGCTGACAGCGGTCATCAGCTGCATGATGATCGATGCCGAAATGTACGGCATGATCCCCAGTGCAAAGATGCTCATCCGCTCCAGCGCGCCGCCGGAAAACATGTTGAACAAGCTAAGAATGGTCCCCTCATTCTGCCGGAACAGATCCGCCAGTCGGTCTGGGTTGATGCCAGGAACCGGGATGTGCGCACCTATCCGGTAGACGATGATCGCCAGGAACAGGAAACGCAGACGAGCCCAGAGTTCGGACAACCCGCCACCTGCCAGCGCTGAGAGAGCACCTTGCTTAGCCATTTAGTCCTCGAACTTACCGCCAGCCGCGATGATAGCCGCACGCGCACCCTTGGTGGCGGCGATACCTTTCAGGGTGACCGCACGGGTAACCTCACCAGACAGCATGACTTTCACACGCTGTACGTGATGGCCTACCAGATTGGCATCCTTCAGAGCCTGCAGAGTTACAACACCTTCTACCTTGTTCAGCTCGGAGGTACGCACTTCAGCGCGATCCATAGCCTTCAGGGAGACGAAGCCGAACTTCGGCAGACGGCGGTGCAGCGGCTGCTGACCACCCTCGAAACCCGGAGCGATGGAACCACCGGAGCGGGAGGTTTGACCCTTGTGGCCACGGCCACCAGTCTTACCCAGACCGCTACCGATGCCACGGCCCGGACGGTGCTTCTCGCGACGGGCACCCGGCGCGGAACGCAGATCGTTCAGTTGCATGATTAACCCTCCACCTTCAACAGGTAGTAAGCCTTGTTGATCATGCCGCGGTTTTCCGGAGTATCCAGAACCTCTACGGTGTGACCGATGCGACGCAGGCCCAGGCCCTTGACGCAAGCTTTGTGATTGGCCAGACGGCCATTGGTGCTCTTGATCAGAGTCACTTTGACGGTATTAGCCATGGTTAGAGAATCTCCTCGACGCTCTTGCCACGCTTGGCTGCAACAGAACCCGGAGACTGCATGGTCTTCAGACCCTTGAAAGTGGCGTGAACCACGTTCACCGGGTTGGTCGAGCCGTAGCACTTGGCCAGAACGTTCTGCACACCAGCCACTTCCAGCACAGCACGCATGGCGCCGCCGGCGATGATACCGGTACCTTCCGAAGCCGGCTGCATGAACACCTTGGAGGCGCCGTGAGCGGACTTGATCGGGTACTGCAGAGTGGTGCCGTTCAGATCAACTTGGATCATGTTGCGACGAGCAGCTTCCATCGCCTTCTGGATAGCAGCCGGAACTTCGCGGGACTTGCCACGGCCGAAACCGACGCGACCCTTGCCATCACCTACCACGGTCAGCGCGGTGAAAGTGAAGATACGGCCACCCTTTACGGTCTTGGCAACGCGGTTAACCTGAACCAGCTTCTCGATGTAGCCTTCGTCGCGCTTTTGGTCGTTATTTGCCATAACTTAGAACTCCAGCCCGCCTTCACGAGCAGCATCAGCCAGCGCCTTGACGCGGCCGTGGTACTTGAAGCCAGAACGGTCGAATGCCACCTGGGTCACACCAGCGGCTTTCGCACGCTCAGCAACCAGCGCACCAACTTTCTTGGCTGCGTCGACGTTGCCGGTGGCGCCATCACGCAGTGCTTTGTCCAAGGTAGAGGCGCTGGCCAGAACCTTGCTGCCGTCGGCCGAGATGACCTGGGCGTAGATGTGCTGCGAAGAGCGGTACACGCACAGACGCACGGCTTCGAGCTCGTGCATTTTCAGGCGTGCTTTGCGAGCGCGACGCAGACGAGTAACTTTTTTGTCGGTCATTTTTCAGCCCCTTACTTCTTCTTGGCTTCTTTACGACGGACAACTTCATCCGCGTAACGAACGCCTTTGCCCTTGTAGGGCTCAGGACGACGGAAGTCACGGATTTCCGCAGCCACCTGACCCACCAGTTGCTTGTCGATACCCTTGATCAGGATTTCGGTCTGGTTCGGGGTTTCAGCCACGACGCCTTCCGGCAATTCGTAGTCGATCGGGTGGGAGAAGCCCAGTGCGAGGTTCAGCACCTGGCCTTTGGCTTGAGCTTTGTAGCCCACGCCGACCAGTTGCAGCTTACGCTCGAAGCCTTGGCTGACACCGATGACCATGTTGTTCACCAGAGCACGAGTAGTACCGGCCATAGCGCGGTTCTGCTGGTCGCCATTACGAGCGGCGAAACGCAGTTCGCTACCTTCCTGGATCACTTCCACGGACGAGTGAACGTTCAGTTCCAGAGCGCCCTTGGCACCCTTGACCGAGAGCTGCTGACCGGCGAGTTTGATCTCGACACCGGCAGGCAGCACAACGGGGTTCTTAGCAACGCGAGACATGCTTATCCCCCCCTTAGAACACGGTGCAGAGCACTTCGCCGCCGACACCGGCAGCGCGCGCAGCGCGATCCGTCATCACACCTTTATTGGTGGAGACGATGGAAACACCGAGACCGCCGCGAACCTTCGGCAGGTCATCGACGGATTTGTATTGACGAAGGCCAGGACGGCTCACGCGCTTGACTTCCTCGATGACCGGACGGCCTTCGAAGTACTTCAGCTCGATGGACAGTTGTGGCTTGGCTTCACCATTGACTTCATAACCCGCAATGTAACCTTCGTCTTTCAGAACTTTGGCTACGGCTACCTTCAGAGTGGAAGAAGGCATGCTTACGACGGACTTTTCAGCCATCTGGGCATTACGGATACGAGTTAGCATGTCCGCTAACGGGTCCTGCATACTCATGGGCTAGACGCTCCTGATACAAAAAGAACAGCCCGAGGGCTGTGGGATCATCCAAAAGCTCGGCATGGAAATACCAGGCTCAGGAGAGCCGGACATTCTAGAGACCGATCAAAAATGAATCAAGCCCCAAAAGGGGCTTGTTCAAATAAAGACAAAGCCGGCACTAGGCCGGCTTCGCTTTTTTACTGCTATTACCAGCTGGCTTTCACCAGGCCCGGTACGTCACCGCGCATGGCGGCTTCGCGCAGCTTGTTACGCGACAGACCGAACTTGCGGTAAACGCCGTGCGGACGGCCGGTGATGCGGCAACGGTTACGCAGGCGCGAGGCGCTGGCGTCCCGTGGTTGCTTCTGCAGAGCGACCTGAGCTTCCCAACGCGCTTCCGGACTGGTGTTCGGATTAGCGATGGTGGCTTTCAGCTCGGCACGCTTCTTGGCGTACTTGGCAACCGTTTGCTGACGCTTCAGCTCGCGGTTCTTCATGCTTGTCTTGGCCATTATCCAGACTCCGATCAGTTGCGGAACGGGAAGTTGAAAGCACGCAGCAGAGCGCGGCCTTCATCATCGTTACGGGCAGTGGTAGTCAGGGTGATGTCCAGACCACGCAGCGCATCGATTTTGTCGTAATCGATTTCCGGGAAGATGATCTGCTCTTTCACGCCCATGCTGTAGTTGCCACGACCATCGAAGGACTTGGCATTCAGGCCGCGGAAGTCACGCACGCGCGGCAGGGAGATGGACAGCAGACGATCCAGGAACTCGTACATACGCTCGCGACGCAGAGTGACCTTGACGCCAATCGGCCAACCTTCACGAACCTTGAAACCTGCGATCGACTTGCGGGCATGAGTCACAACGACTTTCTGACCGGTAATCTTCTCGAGGTCGGCAACAGCGTTTTCGATGATTTTCTTGTCACCGATCGCTTCGCCCAGGCCCATGTTCAGGGTGATCTTGGTGATGCGCGGAACTTCCATCACGTTCGCCAGCTTCAGTTCTTCCTTCAGCTTGGGCGCGATTTCCTTCCGGTAAATCTCTTTCAGTCGTGCCATGGTATTTACCTACGGATTCTCAAGCGCCAACCGGCTTCTGGGTGGACTTGAAGACACGAATTTTCTTGCCGTCTTCGGTCTTGAAGCCAACGCGGTCAGCCTTGTTGGTTTCAGAGTTGAAGATGGCAACGTTGGAAGCGTGCAGAGGCGCTTCTTTCTCGACGATACCGCCTTGAACGCCCGACATCGGGTTCGGCTTGGTATGACGCTTCACCAGGTTGATGCCACCGACGACCAGACGGTCGTCAGCGAGAACCTTGAGCACCTTACCGCGCTTACCTTTGTCTTTGCCGGCGATCACGATGATCTCGTCGTCACGACGAATCTTTTGCATGTCGGATCTCCTTAAAGCACTTCAGGGGCGAGCGAGACGATCTTCATGAACTTCTCGGAACGCAGTTCACGGGTCACTGGCCCGAAGATACGGGTACCGATCGGCTCTTGCTTGTTGTTCAGCAGAACAGCAGCGTTGCCGTCGAAGCGGATGATCGAACCGTCGGCACGACGAACGCCGTGACGGGTACGAACAACCACTGCAGTCATGACCTGACCTTTCTTCACTTTGCCGCGCGGAATTGCTTCCTTGACGGTGACCTTGATGATGTCGCCGATGCCGGCGTAGCGACGATGAGAGCCGCCCAGCACCTTGATGCACATAACACGACGTGCACCACTGTTGTCAGCCACATCGAGCATGGATTGAGTCTGAATCATAAAATTTCTCCGACCCCTAGCCCTTAGACGTCAACTGCGCGTTCGACGACTTCAACCAGAGCCCAGGACTTGGTCTTGGACTGCGGACGGGTTTCGCGAATGGAAACCTTGTCGCCGATCTTGCACTGGTTGGTTTCGTCGTGAGCGTGCAGTTTGGTCGAACGCTTGACGTATTTACCGTAGATCGGGTGCTTTACACGGCGCTCGATCAGAACGGTGATGGTCTTGTCCATCTTGTCGCTGACAACACGGCCGGTCAGCGTACGGACTGTTTTTTCGGCTTCAGCCATGATCACTTACCTGCCTGCTGGTTGAGCACAGTTTTCACACGAGCGATGTCGCGCTTAACTTGCGAGAGCAGGTGAGACTGCCCCAACTGGCCAGTTGCTTTCTGCATGCGCAGATTGAACTGGTCGCGCAGCAGACCGAGCAGTTGCTCGTTCAGTTGCTGTGCGGTTTTTTCACGAAGTTCGGTCGCTTTCATCACATCACCGTCCGCTTAACAAAGGTGGTGGCGAGCGGCAGCTTTGCAGCAGCCAGGGCGAAAGCCTCACGCGCCAGCTCTTCGGAAACGCCTTCGATCTCGTACAGGACTTTGCCTGGCTGGATCTGGGCTACCCAATATTCGACGCCACCCTTACCTTTACCCATCCGCACTTCGAGAGGCTTCTTGGTAACCGGCTTGTCCGGGAATACGCGAATCCAGATCTTGCCGCCACGTTTTACGTGACGAGTCAGAGCACGACGAGCGGACTCGATCTGACGGGCGGTGAGACGACCGCGGGCTACAGACTTCAGCGCGAACTCGCCGAAGCTGACCTTGCTACCGCGCTGAGCCAGACCACGGTTGTGGCCGGTCATCTGCTTGCGGAACTTCGTACGCTTTGGTTGCAACATGATGCGTACTCCTTATTTCTTAGCAGCTTTACGAGGAGCGGGCGCTTGCGGCTTCAGCTCTTCAGTGCGGCCACCAATGACCTCACCCTTGAAGATCCAAACCTTGACGCCGATCACACCGTAAGTGGTGTGCGCTTCGTAGGTGGCGTAATCGATATCTGCACGCAGGGTGTGCAGGGGCACACGACCTTCGCGATACCACTCGGTACGGGCGATTTCAGCGCCACCAAGACGACCACTCACCTGGATCTTGATGCCCTTGGCACCAATACGCATGGCGTTCTGTACAGCGCGCTTCATGGCGCGACGGAACATTACGCGGCGCTCCAGCTGCTGAGCTACGCTCTGTGCAACCAGCATACCGTCGAGCTCCGGCTTGCGGATCTCTTCGATGTTGATGTGCACCGGCACACCCATTTGCTTGGTCAGGTCCTGACGCAGCTTCTCAACATCTTCACCTTTCTTGCCGATCACGATGCCGGGACGAGCGGTGTGGATGGTGATGCGTGCGGTTTGAGCCGGGCGAGCGATGTCGATACGGCTAACGGACGCGCTTTTTAGTTTGTCTTGCAGGTATGCACGAACCTTCAGGTCGGCGTTCAGGTAGTCGGCGTAAGTGCGACCATCTGCATACCAAACCGAAGTGTGATCCTTGACGATTCCCAGGCGGATGCCAACGGGATGTACTTTCTGACCCATCTGATCGACTCCGTTACTTGTCCGCAACCTTGACAGTGATATGGCAAGACCGCTTGACGATGCGATCAGCACGGCCTTTGGCACGCGGCATGATGCGCTTAAGCGAACGCCCTTCGTTGACGAAAACGGTGCTGACCTTCAGGTCATCAACGTCTGCGCCTTCGTTGTGCTCGGCGTTGGCAACGGCCGACTCCAGCACTTTCTTCATGATCTCGGCGGCTTTCTTGCTGCTGAAAGCCAGCAGGTTGAGCGCTTCGCCCACCTTCTTCCCGCGGATCTGGTCGGCGACCAGGCGAGCTTTCTGGGCGGAGATGCGAGCGCCCGACAACTTAGCGGCTACTTCCATTTCCAAACCCCTTAACGCTTGCCTTTCTTGTCGGCAACGTGACCACGATAGGTACGGGTGCCGGCAAATTCGCCCAGTTTGTGGCCGACCATGTCTTCGTTCACGAGGACCGGGACATGCTGGCGACCGTTATGCACAGCGATGGTCAGACCGACCATCTGCGGCAGGATCATGGAGCGACGCGACCAGGTTTTAACCGGCTTGCGATCGTTCTTTTCCACCGCCGCTTCGACCTTCTTCAGTAGGTGAAGATCGATAAAAGGACCTTTTTTCAGAGAACGTGGCACTGTCGTATCCCTCTATTTACTTGCGACGACGGACGATCATGTTGTCGGTGCGCTTGTTAGCACGGGTCTTCGCGCCCTTGGTCGGGAAGCCCCATGGCGACACCGGATGACGACCACCGGAGGTACGACCCTCACCACCACCGTGCGGGTGATCAACCGGGTTCATGGCAACACCACGAACGGTCGGACGAACACCGCGCCAGCGCTTGGCACCGGCCTTACCCAGCGAACGCAGGCTGTGCTCGGAGTTCGAGACTTCGCCCAGGGTCGCACGGCACTCGGAAAGGACTTTACGCATTTCGCCGGAGCGCAGACGCAGAGTCACATAGGCACCTTCACGAGCGATCAGCTGAGCGGAAGCACCAGCGGAACGAGCGATCTGAGCACCTTTACCCGGCTTCAGCTCGATACCGTGAACGGTCGAACCTACCGGAATGTTGCGCAGCTGCAGGCTGTTGCCCGGCTTGATCGGAGCCATGATGCCCGCAATCAGCTGGTCGCCAGCAGAAACGCCCTTCGGAGCGATGATGTAGCGACGTTCGCCGTCAGCGTATTTCAGCAGAGCGATGTGAGCAGTACGGTTCGGATCGTATTCCACGCGCTCGACGGTGGCAGGAATGCCATCCTTGTCGTTGCGACGGAAGTCGACCAGACGGTAATGCTGCTTATGACCACCACCGATATGACGGGTGGTAATACGGCCATTGTTGTTACGACCACCGGACTTCGACTTTTTCTCGAGCAGCGGAGCGTATGGAGCGCCTTTGTGCAGCTCCTGATTGACCACCTTGACCACAAAACGGCGGCCAGCGGAAGTCGGTTTGCATTTAACGATTGCCATGATGCACCCCTTCCTTACTCAGCACTGCTGGTGAAATCGAGTTCTTGGCCCGGCTGAAGGGAGATAACTGCCTTCTTCCAGTCGTTACGCTTGCCCAGACCGCGAGCGGTGCGCTTGCTCTTACCCAGAACGTTCTGAGTAGTAACGCGCTCAACCTTCACGCCGAACAGGCCTTCGACAGCCTTCTTGATTTCCAGCTTGGTCGCATCGGTAGCGACTTTGAAAACGAACTGACCTTGCTTGTCAGCCAGAACCGTGGCCTTCTCGGAGATGTGCGGGCCAAGCAGCACTTTGAATACGCGTTCCTGGTTCATCCCAGCAGCTCCTCGAATTTCTTCACGGCCGAAACGGTGACCAGCACCTTCTCGTACGCGATCAGGCTGACCGGATCGGAACCCTGAACGTCACGTACATCAACGTGCGGCAGGTTGCGGGCAGCCAGGTACAGGTTCTCATCGACAGCGTCGGATACGATCAGCACGTCGGTCAGGCCCAGGCCATTGAGTTTGGCCAGCAGAGTCTTGGTCTTCGGCGCGTCAACGGCGAAGTCTTCGACTACGACCAGACGGTCGGTACGAACCAGCTCAGCAAGGATGGAGCGCAGAGCTGCGCGGTACATCTTCTTGTTCAGCTTTTGATCATGGTTACGGGTGGACGCTGCGAAGGTCACACCACCGCCACGCCAGATCGGACCACGAGTGGTACCGGCACGAGCACGACCGGTGCCTTTCTGACGCCACGGGCGCTTGCCGCCACCGGAAACGTCGGAACGGGACTTCTGGCCTTTGGTACCTTGACGACCGCCAGCCATGTAGGCTACGACTGCTTGGTGAACCAGGGTCTCGTTGAACTCGCCACCGAAGGTCGCATCGGACACTTCGATCGCCTGAGCGCCATTTACATTCAATTGCATCTCAGATTCTCCCCTTACGCCTTGACAGCCGGACGAACGATAACGTCGCCGCCAGTAGCGCCCGGAACGGCACCCTTGACCAGCAGCAGGTTACGCTCGGCGTCTACGCGAACGACTTCCAGGGACTGTACGGTCACGCGCTCAGCGCCCATATGACCGGACATCTTTTTGCCCTTGAATACACGACCCGGGGTCTGGCACTGACCGATGGAACCCGGTACACGGTGAGAAACGGAGTTACCGTGAGTATTGTCCTGGCCGCGGAAGTTCCAACGCTTGATGGTACCGGCGAAGCCTTTACCTTTGGACTGACCGGTGACATCCACCAGCTGACCAGCTTGGAAAATTTCAGCGTTGATCAGATCGCCGGCCTGGTAGTCGCCTTCTTCAAGACGGAATTCCAGAACGGTTCGACCTGCCGCGACGTTCGCCTTGGCGAAGTGACCGGCCTGAGCCTTGCTGACGCGCGAGGCGCGACGCTCGCCGACAGTGACCTGCACTGCGCGGTAGCCATCGGACTCCTCGTTTTTGAACTGGGTGACGCGATTCGGCTCGATCTCGATGACCGTGACCGGAATGGAGACACCTTCTTCGGTGAAAATGCGGGTCATGCCGCACTTACGACCGACTACACCAATAGTCATGTTGTAAACCTCATGAGTGTACGGGGCTTTCACCCGCTATGGCCGCCCATTTCAGAGCGTTACACGACTAAAACCGCCAGGTTTTAGCCGAGGCTGATCTGCACTTCCACGCCTGCCGCAAGGTCGAGCTTCATCAGCGCGTCAACGGTTTTATCCGTCGGCTGGACGATGTCCAGAACACGCTTATGAGTGCGGATTTCGTACTGATCACGCGCGTCCTTGTTGACGTGCGGAGAGATCAGAACGGTGTACCGCTCCTTACGAGTAGGCAGAGGAATCGGACCACGCACCTGAGCACCAGTACGTTTCGCGGTTTCCACGATTTCCTGGGTAGATTGATCGATCAGGCGATGGTCAAAAGCCTTCAACCGAATACGGATTTGTTGGTTTTGCATTTTGACCTCAGATTCCAAGCTGCTAATCCCCACAGACGGACTACGCCCGCTCGAGGGAGGCGCAATTGTACGGATGCCCCCTGGGGGTGTCAACTTTTAACCAGTTCAAAAAATCACCGGGAGTGATTTTTGACGTCGCCCCGCGACGGCCTGAAGGGTCGCCCGCCAGGGATGGTGGCGACAAAAGAAAAGGGCCCCGAAGGGCCCTTTTCTCTCAAGCGGATCGTCGATTACTCGATGATCTTGGCAACCACGCCGGCACCAACGGTACGGCCACCTTCGCGAATTGCGAAGCGCAGGCCGTCTTCCATGGCGATCGGCTTGATCAGGGTGACAACCATCTTGATGTTGTCGCCCGGCATTACCATCTCAACGCCTTCCGGCAGTTCGCACGAACCGGTCACGTCAGTGGTACGGAAGTAGAACTGCGGACGGTAGCCCTTGAAGAACGGGGTGTGACGACCACCTTCTTCTTTGGACAGAACGTACACTTCAGCTTCGAACTTGGTGTGCGGCTTGATGGTGCCCGGCTTGGCCAGAACCTGACCACGCTCGACTTCATCACGCTTGGTGCCGCGCAGCAGCACGCCGCAGTTCTCACCAGCACGACCTTCGTCCAGCAGCTTGCGGAACATCTCAACGCCGGTGCAGGTGGTCTTGGTGGTCGGACGCAGACCAACGATTTCGATTTCTTCCTGGATACGGACGATACCGCGCTCTACACGACCGGTCACTACAGTACCGCGGCCGGAGATCGAGAATACGTCTTCGATCGGCATCAGGAACGGCTTGTCGATGGCACGAACCGGCTCAGGGATATAAGTATCCAGAGTCTCGACGAGCTTCTTGACGGCAGTGGTGCCCATCTCGTTGTCGTCCTGGCCGTTCAGAGCCATCAGCGCCGAGCCGATGATGATCGGAGTGTCGTCACCCGGGAAATCGTAGGTGCTCAGCAGGTCGCGAACTTCCATCTCGACCAGCTCCAGCAGCTCAGCGTCGTCAACCATGTCAGCCTTGTTCAGGAAGACAACGATGTACGGTACGCCAACCTGACGGGACAGCAGGATGTGCTCACGAGTTTGCGGCATCGGGCCGTCGGCAGCCGAGCAGACCAGGATCGCGCCGTCCATCTGGGCAGCACCGGTGATCATGTTCTTCACGTAGTCGGCGTGACCCGGGCAGTCAACGTGCGCGTAGTGACGAATGTTGGAATCGTACTCTACGTGGGCAGTGTTGATGGTGATACCACGAGCCTTCTCTTCCGGGGCGCTGTCGATCTTGTCGAAGTCAACGCGAGCGGAACCGAAAACTTCGGAGCAGACACGGGTCAGAGCAGCGGTCAGAGTGGTTTTACCGTGGTCAACGTGACCGATGGTGCCAACGTTGACGTGCGGTTTGTTACGTTCGAATTTTTCCTTAGCCACGACAGTAAACCTCTTACTTAAAGGGCGGGATTAGCCTTGTTTTTTAACCAGTGCTTCGACGATGTTCGCCGGAGCCTCTGCGTACTTGGAGAATTCCATGGAGTAGCTGGCGCGACCCTGGGACATGGAACGGACGTCGGTAGCGTAACCAAACATCTCGCCCAGCGGAACTTCGGCACGGATAACCTTACCGGACACCGAATCTTCCATACCCTGGATCAGACCACGACGACGGTTCAGGTCACCCATCACGTCACCCATGTAATCCTCAGGAGTTACCACTTCTACCTTCATGATCGGCTCAAGCACCTTACCGCCACCCTTCTGGGCCAGCTGCTTGGTCGCCATGGAGGCAGCGATCTTGAACGCCATCTCGTTGGAGTCGACGTCGTGGTAGGAACCATCGAACACGGTCGCCTTCAGGCCGATCAGCGGATAGCCGGCAACAACGCCGTTCTTCATCTGCTCTTCGATACCCTTCTGGATCGCCGGGATGTATTCCTTCGGAACCACACCACCTACGACTTCGTTGGTAAACACCAGACCTTCGGTGATGTTGCCCTTGTCGTCCACGTCCGGAGTCGAGAAACGAATCCAGCAGTGACCGAACTGACCGCGACCACCGGACTGACGAACGAACTTACCTTCGATCTCGACAGCGTCCTTGGTGATGGTTTCACGGTAGGAAACCTGTGGCTTGCCGATGTTGGCCTCGACGTTGAATTCGCGCTTCATGCGGTCAACGAGGATGTCCAGGTGCAGCTCACCCATACCAGAGATGATGGTCTGACCGGTTTCTTCGTCAGTCTTGACGCGGAACGACGGGTCTTCCTGAGCCAGCTTGCCCAGTGCAATACCCATCTTCTCCTGGTCAGCCTTGGTTTTCGGCTCTACAGCTACCGAAATGACCGGCTCCGGGAAGTCCATGCGCTCGAGGATGATCTGCTTGTCCGGATCGCACAGGGTTTCACCGGTAGTGACGTCCTTCATACCGATCAGAGCCGCGATGTCACCAGCGCGCACTTCTTTGATCTCTTCACGCTGGTTGGCGTGCATCTGCACCATACGACCAACGCGCTCTTTCTTGCCTTTCACGGAGTTGATGACCGACTGGCCAGACTCCAGAACGCCCGAGTAGACGCGCACAAAGGTCAGCGTACCGACGAACGGGTCGGTAGCGATCTTGAACGCCAGAGCCGAGAACGGCTCGTTGTCGTCGGCATGGCGCTCGTCGTAATCGCCTTCGGCGATTTCCTCTTTCGGCTTGTCGGCCAGATCCGGGTGAATACCCTTGATCGCAGGGATCTCGGTCGGAGCAGGCAGGAAGTCGATGACAGCATCGAGAACCAGGGGAACACCCTTGTTCTTGAACGAGGAGCCGCAGACAGCCGGCACGATCTCGCTCGCCAGGGTACGGGCGCGCAGACCAGCCTTGATCTCTTCGGCCGACAAGTCACCTTCTTCAAGGTACTTGTTCATCAGCTCTTCGTTGGCTTCGGCAGCAGCCTCAACCATGTTCGAGCGCCACTCGTTGGCCAGGTCTACCAGCTCAGCAGGAATCTCTTCCTCACGATAGGTAGTGCCCTTGTCGTCTTCGTTCCAGTAGATGGCCTTCATCTTGATCAGATCAACCTGACCTTCGAAGTTCTCTTCTGAACCGATGGCGATCTGAATCGGTACCGGGGTGTGGCCCAGACGGTTCTTGATCTGACCGACGACGCGCAGGAAGTTGGCACCAGCACGGTCCATCTTGTTCACGTAGACGATACGCGGAACGCCGTACTTGTTGGCCTGACGCCATACGGTTTCGGACTGCGGCTCAACGCCCGAAGTACCACAGAACACAACGACAGCACCGTCGAGCACGCGCAGCGAGCGCTCTACTTCAATGGTGAAGTCAACGTGACCGGGGGTATCGATGACGTTTACGCGGTAGTTGTCGTACTGACCAACCGAACCCTTCCAGAAGGTGGTGATAGCAGCAGAAGTAATGGTAATACCACGCTCCTGCTCCTGAACCATCCAGTCGGTGGTCGCGGCGCCATCATGCACCTCGCCCATCTTGTGGCTCAGGCCTGTGTAGAACAGGATCCGCTCGGTAGTGGTGGTCTTGCCCGCGTCAACGTGGGCACAGATACCAATATTACGGTAGCGGTTAATTGCTGTATTACGAGCCATAAAGCCCTCGCAAGGTTAGTGGAGCCGGAATTAGAAGCGGTAGTGCGAGAAAGCCTTGTTGGCTTCAGCCATACGGTGCACGTCTTCACGCTTCTTGACAGCAGCGCCTTTGCCTTCAGCAGCATCCAGCAGCTCACCAGCCAGACGCAGAGCCATGGACTTCTCGCCGCGCTTGCGGGCGTAGTCTACGAGCCAGCGCATTGCCAGAGCGTTACGACGCGACGGACGAACTTCGACCGGAACCTGGTAGGTAGCACCGCCTACACGGCGGGACTTGACTTCGACCAGCGGAGCGATGGCGTCGAGAGCTTTCTCGAAGATCTCCAGGGGATCGCTGTTCTTGCGTGCTTTGACTGTGTCCAGAGCACCGTAAACGATGCGCTCGGCCACGGCCTTCTTGCCGCTTTCCATCACGTGGTTCATGAACTTGGCGAGAATCTGCGATCCGTACTTCGGATCGTCGAGAATCTCACGTTTTGCTGCTACACGACGTCTTGGCATGATAAGCCCTCAAACGGTCTTCAGGTTAGCCCGGGACTTTCGGCAAAAGCCGCGCCCGACCTTACTCTTATCGACTCAACTAAATATAAAGATTCAAGCGGCCTTATTTCGGACGCTTGGTACCGTACTTGGAACGACCTTGCTTACGGTCTTTGACGCCGGAGGTATCCAGCGAACCACGCACGGTGTGGTAGCGCACACCCGGAAGGTCTTTTACACGACCGCCACGGATCAGCACGACGCTGTGCTCTTGCAGGTTGTGGCCTTCACCACCGATGTACGAGGAAACCTCGAAACCGTTGGTCAGACGCACGCGGCATACTTTACGCAGTGCCGAGTTAGGTTTTTTCGGCGTAGTGGTGTACACGCGAGTGCACACGCCACGACGTTGCGGGCAGTTCTGCAGCGCAGGTACGTCGGATTTCTCGACGATACGCTTACGCGGCTGACGTACCAGCTGGTTGATAGTTGCCATCTACTAGCTCCACTGTTGTCTTTCGACGCTCACAAATAAAGATGGCAGAGCACAACGCCCTGCCAAATTTAGGGGTGCATGAGTCTAAAGAGACTCACGCCCCCAGTCAAGGCAAAGCCCCGCTAGCGAACCAGCGAGGCTTCGACTCAATTTCCGCTGGAGTTCAGCGCTTCGGTCAGTGCGGCTTCCACCTCACTAGCGCTGACACGCACCGGCTTGTCGGCATCACGCTTGCGCTTGCGCTCGCTGTGATAGGCCAGACCGGTACCGGCCGGGATCAGGCGACCCACGACCACGTTCTCTTTCAGACCACGCAGGTAGTCGCGCTTGCCAGTAACCGCTGCCTCGGTGAGGACGCGAGTGGTTTCCTGGAAGGACGCTGCCGAGATGAACGACTCGGTGGACAGCGACGCCTTGGTGATACCCAGCAGTACGCGGGTGTACTTGGCGACGAATTTGTCCTCTTCGGCCAGACGCTCGTTCTCGCCCAGAACCTGGGTGAGCTCCATTTGATCGCCCTTGATGAAGGACGAATCGCCGGACTCGCTGACTTCGACCTTACGCAGCATCTGACGCAGGATGGTCTCGATGTGCTTGTCGTTGATCTTCACGCCCTGCAGACGGTAAACGTCCTGGATCTCGTTGACGATGTACTTGGCCAGCGCGCTCACACCCAGCAGACGCAGGATGTCGTGCGGATCGCTCGGGCCGTCGGAGATAACTTCGCCGCGGTTCACTTGCTCGCCTTCGAAGACGTTCAGGTGACGCCACTTCGGAATCAGCTCCTCGTACGGATCGCTACCATCGGTCGGGGTGATGACCAGACGGCGCTTGCCCTTGGTCTCTTTACCGAACGAAATGGTGCCGCTGATTTCCGCCAGGATCGAAGCTTCCTTCGGACGACGGGCTTCGAACAGGTCGGCAACGCGCGGCAGACCACCGGTGATGTCGCGAGTTTTCGAGGTCTCTTGCGGGATACGGGCGATAACGTCACCGACCGCAATCTGCGCACCGTCAGCCACGCCGACCAGGGCGTTGGCTGGCAGGAAGTACTGAGCGGGAACGTCGGTACCCGGCAGCAGCAGTTCCTTGCCGTTGGCGTCGACCATCTTGATGGCCGGACGAATGTCCTTGCCAGCAGCCGGACGATCCTTCGGATCGAGAACCTCGATGTTGGTCAGACCGGTCAGTTCGTCGGTCTGGCGCTTGATGGTGATGCCCTCCTCCATGCCGACGAAGGTCACGGTACCCTTCATTTCGGTCACGATCGGGTGGGTGTGCGGGTCCCACTTGGCGACGATGGCGCCAGCGTCGACCTTGTCGCCTTCCTTCACGGAAATCACGGCACCGTACGGCAGCTTGTAGCGCTCACGCTCACGACCGAACTCGTCAGCCACAGCCAGCTCGCCGGAGCGGGAAACCGCTACCAGATTGCCGTCCACGCGCTCGACGTGCTTGAGGTTGTGCAGACGGATCGCACCACCGTTCTTCACCTGGACGCTGTCGGCAGCCGAAGTACGGCTTGCAGCACCACCGATGTGGAACGTACGCATGGTCAGCTGGGTACCCGGCTCACCGATGGACTGCGCAGCGATAACGCCGACAGCTTCACCGATGTTGACCTGGTGACCACGAGCCAGATCGCGGCCGTAGCACTTGGCGCAGATGCCGAAGCGGGTTTCGCAGGTGATCGGCGAACGCACGACCACTTCGTCGACGCTGTTCAGCTCGATGAACTCGACCCACTGCTCGTCGATCAGGGTGCCGGCCGGAACGATGACGTCCTCGGTGCCTGGCTTGAACACGTCCTTGGCGATTACTCGACCCAGTACGCGCTCACCCAGCGGCTCGACCACGTCGCCGCCTTCGATGTGCGGCGTCATCAGCAGACCGTGCTCGGTACCGCAATCGATCTCGGTCACCACCAGATCCTGCGCCACGTCGACCAGACGACGAGTCAGGTAACCGGAGTTCGCGGTCTTCAGTGCGGTATCCGCCAGACCTTTACGAGCACCGTGAGTGGAGATGAAGTACTGCAGAACCGACAGACCTTCGCGGAAGTTCGCGGTGATCGGCGTTTCGATGATGGAGCCGTCCGGCTTGGCCATCAGACCACGCATACCGGCCAGCTGACGGATCTGGGCGGCGCTACCACGAGCACCGGAGTCCGCCATCATGTACATGGAGTTGAAGGACTCCTGCTCGACGGTCTTGCCTTCGCGATCGACAACCGGCTCTTTCGAGAGGTTGGCCATCATCGCCTTGGAGACTTCATCGTTGGCCTTCGACCAGAGGTCGATCACCTTGTTGTACTTCTCGCCCTGGGTAACCAGGCCGGAGGCGTACTGCGATTCGATTTCCTTCACTTCCTCGGTGGCGGCGTCGATGATGCGCGCCTTCTCGTCCGGGATGACGAAGTCGTTCACGCCGATCGACACACCGGAGATGGTCGAGTAAGCGAAACCGGTGTACATCAGCTGGTCAGCGAAGATCACGGTGTCCTTCAGACCAACGGTGCGGTAGCACTGGTTGATCAGCTTGGAGATCGCCTTCTTCTTCATCGACTGGTTGACCACGTCGTAAGACAGGCCGGCCGGTACGATCTGGAACAGCAGCGCGCGGCCGACGGTGGTGTCGACGATGCGGGTGTTCTTGGTGATCGAACCATCTTTCTCTTTGATGGTTTCGTTGATACGCACTTTCACGCGGGCGTGCAGGGACGCTTCGCCGGCGCGGAACACGCGGTCGACTTCCTGCAGGTCGGCGAAGACGCGACCTTCACCCTTGGCGTTCACCGCTTCACGGGTCATGTAGTACAGACCCAGTACCACGTCCTGCGACGGCACGATGATCGGCTCACCGTTGGCGGGCGACAGGATGTTGTTGGTCGACATCATCAGCGCGCGCGCTTCGAGCTGGGCTTCCAGGGTCAGCGGCACGTGAACGGCCATCTGGTCACCGTCGAAGTCGGCGTTGTACGCGGCGCAGACCAGCGGGTGCAGCTGAATCGCTTTACCTTCGATCAGTACCGGTTCGAACGCCTGGATGCCCAGGCGGTGAAGGGTCGGCGCACGGTTGAGCAGGACGGGGTGTTCGCGGATCACTTCAGCGAGAACGTCCCACACTTCCGGCAGCTCGCGCTCGACCATCTTCTTGGCGGCCTTGATGGTGGTCGCCAGACCACGCATTTCCAGCTTGCCGAAAATGAACGGCTTGAACAGCTCGAGAGCCATCTTCTTCGGCAGACCGCACTGGTGCAGACGCAGGGTCGGGCCCACGGTGATCACGGAACGACCGGAGTAGTCCACGCGCTTACCGAGCAGGTTCTGACGGAAGCGACCTTGCTTACCTTTGATCATGTCGGCCAGCGACTTCAGCGGACGCTTGTTCGAGCCAGTGATGGCGCGACCGCGACGGCCGTTGTCGAGCAGGGCGTCGACCGCTTCCTGCAGCATGCGCTTTTCGTTGCGCACGATGATGTCCGGCGCGGACAGATCGAGCAGGCGCTTCAGACGATTGTTACGGTTGATCACGCGGCGGTACAGATCGTTCAGGTCGGAAGTGGCGAAACGGCCACCATCCAGCGGAACGAGCGGGCGCAGATCCGGCGGCAGAACCGGCAGAACGGTCAGCACCATCCACTCCGGCAGGTTGCCGGAGTCCTTGAAGGCTTCCATCAGCTTCAGGCGCTTGGACAGCTTCTTGATCTTGGTCTCGGAGTTGGTCTGCGGAATTTCTTCGCGCAGGCGGCCGATCTCGTGATCCAGGTCGATGGCGTGCAGCAGCTCGCGCACGGCCTCGGCGCCCATGCGCGCGTCGAAGTCATCACCGAACTCTTCGAGGGCTTCGAAGTACTGTTCGTCGTTCAGCAGCTGACCCTTCTCGAGGGTAGTCATGCCCGGGTCGATCACGACGTAGCTCTCGAAATAGAGCACGCGCTCGATATCACGCAGGGTCATGTCCATCAGCAGGCCGATACGCGACGGCAGCGACTTCAGGAACCAGATGTGGGCGACCGGCGAGGCCAGTTCGATGTGCGCCATGCGCTCACGACGAACCTTGGCCAGGGCCACTTCAACGCCGCACTTCTCGCAGATCACACCGCGGTGCTTGAGGCGCTTGTACTTGCCGCACAGGCACTCGTAGTCCTTGACCGGGCCAAAGATCTTGGCGCAGAACAGGCCGTCGCGCTCTGGCTTGAAGGTACGGTAGTTGATGGTTTCCGGCTTTTTAACTTCACCGAACGACCACGAACGGATCATCTCAGGCGAGGCCAATCCGATACGGATGGCGTCGAACTCTTCGATCTGACCCTGGTTTTTCAGCAAATTCAGTAGGTCTTTCAAGGCCTTTCCTCCTGGCGGAGCGGGCAGCGAGCTGGACTAGCCCCGCTGCCGATTCACGTCGTGTTATTCGGTTTCCAGATCGATATCGATGCCGAGCGAACGGATCTCTTTGATCAGTACGTTGAAGGACTCGGGCATGCCCGGCTCCATACGGTGATCGCCATCCACGATGTTCTTGTACATCTTGGTACGGCCGTTCACGTCGTCCGACTTCACGGTCAGCATTTCCTGCAGGGTGTAGGCGGCGCCATAGGCTTCCAGTGCCCAGACCTCCATCTCCCCGAAACGCTGACCACCGAACTGCGCCTTACCACCCAGCGGCTGCTGGGTAACCAGGCTGTAGGAACCAGTGGAACGGGCGTGCATCTTGTCGTCCACCAGGTGGTTCAGTTTGAGCATGTACATGTAGCCGACGGTAGTCGGACGCTCGAACTGGTTACCGGTACGACCGTCGAACAGGCGCATCTGGCCGCTCTCCGGCAGATCAGCCAGCTTCAGCATGGCCTTGATCTCGGTTTCCTTGGCGCCGTCGAACACGGCAGTCGCCATCGGTACACCGCCTTTGAGGTTCTTCGCCAGCTCGAGGATCTCGGTATCGGAGAACTCGTCGAGGTTTTCCTGACGGCCACCGATCTCGTTGTAGATCTCAGCGAGGAACTTGCGCAGTTCGGCGATCTTGCGCTGCTCTTCGAGCATGCGGTTGATCTTCTCGCCCAGGCCCTTGGCCGCGAGGCCCAGGTGGGTTTCGAGAATCTGACCGACGTTCATACGCGACGGAACGCCCAGCGGGTTCAGTACGATGTCAACCGGAGTACCGTTGGCGTCATGCGGCATATCTTCGACCGGCATGATCACCGAGACCACACCCTTGTTACCGTGACGACCAGCCATCTTGTCACCCGGCTGGATGCGACGGCGGATGGCCAGGTAAACCTTGACAATCTTCAGTACGCCCGGCGCCAGGTCATCGCCCTGCTGCAGCTTGCGCTTCTTGTCTTCGAACTTGTCGTCGAGCATCTGACGGCGGTCGGAGATGTAGGCCTGAGCCTTCTCCAGCTGCTCGTTCAGGGCGTCGTCGGCCATGCGCAGTTTGAACCACTGGCCACGCTCAAGACCGTCGAGGAACTCGTCGGTGATCGCGGTACCTTTCTTCAGACCAGCGCCGCCTTCGGCGATAGCGCCAACCAGAGCGGAACGCAGACGCTCGAAGGTCGCGCCTTCGACGATGCGGAACTCTTCGTTCAGGTCCTTGCGGATCTCGTCCAGCTGCATCTTCTCGATGGACAGGGCGCGCGAGTCGCGCTCCACGCCATCACGGGTGAAGACCTGCACGTCGATGACGGTACCCTTGGTGCCAGTCGGCACGCGCAGGGAGGTGTCCTTAACGTCAGAGGCCTTCTCACCGAAGATCGCACGCAGCAGCTTCTCTTCCGGAGTCAGCTGGGTCTCGCCTTTCGGGGTGACCTTACCGACCAGGATGTCGCCCGGGCCGACTTCGGCGCCGACGTAGACGATACCGGCTTCGTCCAGCTTGTTCAGAGCAGCTTCACCCACGTTCGGGATGTCAGAGGAGATTTCCTCTGGGCCGAGCTTGGTGTCACGCGCCACACAGGTCAGTTCCTGAATGTGGATCGTGGTGAAGCGGTCTTCCTGAACCACGCGCTCAGACAGGCAGATGGAGTCTTCGAAGTTGAAGCCGTTCCACGGCATGAACGCCACGCGCATGTTCTGACCCAGCGCCAGTTCACCCATATCGGTGGACGGGCCGTCAGCCATGATGTCGCTACGCGCCACCTTGTCACCTTTGCTCACCAGCGGACGCTGGTTGATGCAGGTGTTCTGGTTGGAGCGGGTGTATTTGGTCAGGTTGTAGATGTCGACACCGGCTTCGCCAGTTTCGACTTCGTCATCGTTGACACGAACCACGATACGGCTGGCGTCGACGGAGTCGATCACACCACCACGACGGGCCACGACGCAGACGCCGGAGTCACGGGCGACGTTGCGCTCCATACCGGTACCTACCAGCGGCTTGTCGGCACGCAGAGTCGGTACAGCCTGACGCTGCATGTTCGAACCCATGAGGGCGCGGTTGGCGTCGTCGTGCTCGAGGAACGGAATCAGCGAGGCAGCGACGGAAACGACCTGCTTCGGCGACACGTCCATCAGGGTCACGTCTTCCGGCGCCTTGACGGTGAATTCGTTGAGGTGACGTACGGCTACCAGTTCGTCGATCAGCTGACCCTTGTCGTTCAGGGTCGCAGACGCCTGGGCGATAACATGGTCGGCCTCTTCGATGGCGGACAGGAACACGATCTCGTCGGTGACCTTGCCTTCCTTGACCACGCGGTACGGGCTTTCCAGGAAGCCGTACTGGTTGGTGCGGGCGTAGGCAGCCAGCGAGTTGATCAGACCGATGTTCGGACCTTCCGGCGTTTCGATCGGGCACACGCGACCATAGTGAGTCGGGTGTACGTCGCGGACTTCGAAGCCTGCACGCTCACGAGTCAGACCACCTGGGCCGAGTGCGGAAACGCGGCGCTTGTGGGTGATCTCGGACAGCGGGTTGTTCTGGTCCATGAACTGCGAGAGCTGGCTGGAACCGAAGAACTCCTTCACCGCCGCCGCAACCGGCTTGGCGTTGATCAGGTCTTGCGGCATCAGGCCTTCGCTTTCGGCCATCGACAGACGTTCCTTGACCGCGCGCTCTACACGCACCAGGCCAACGCGGAACTGGTTCTCGGCCATTTCGCCGACGCAACGTACACGACGGTTACCCAGGTGGTCGATGTCGTCGACGATGCCCTTGCCGTTACGGATGTCGACCAGGGTCTTCAATACGGCAACGATATCTTCCTTGCTCAGCACGCCCGAACCTTCGATCTCGGTACGACCGATACGACGGTTGAACTTCATGCGGCCAACGGCAGACAGGTCGTAACGCTCGGCGCTGAAGAACAGGTTGTTGAACAGGGTCTCGGCAGCATCCTTGGTTGGCGGCTCGCCGGGACGCATCATGCGGTAGATCTCGACCAGCGCTTCCAACTGATTGGTAGTGCTGTCGATCTTCAGCGTGTCGCTGATGAACGGACCGCAGTCGATGTCGTTGGTGTACAGAGTCTCGAAGCGAACCACCTGCGCCTTGGCCATCTTGACCAGCAGGTCGGCAGTCAGCTCGGTGTTGCACTCGGCGATGATTTCGCCGGTAGCCGGGTGCACGATCGCCTTGGCAGTGGTACGGCCAATGACGTAGTCGAGCGGAACTTCCAGCTCTTTGATGCCAGCCTTGTCCAGCTGGTTGATGTGGCGAGCCGTGATACGACGGCCCTGCTCCACGATCACCTTGCCGCTGCCGTCCTTGATGTCGAGAACGGCGATTTCGCCGCGCAGACGCTGCGGAACCAGCTCCAGGCTCAGGCTCTCGCCCTTCACATGGAAGACGTTGGTGTCATAGAAGGCATCCAGTACTTCTTCAGTGCTGTAGCCCAGTGCGCGCAGCAGGACGGAAGCCGGCAGTTTGCGGCGACGGTCGATACGCACGAATACCGCGTCCTTCGGATCGAACTCGAAGTCCAGCCAGGAGCCGCGGTAAGGAATGATGCGAGCGGAGTACAGCAGCTTGCCCGAGCTGTGGGTCTTGCCACGGTCGTGGTCGAAGAACACACCCGGCGAACGGTGCAGCTGGGACACGATCACACGCTCGGTACCGTTGATGACGAAGGTACCGTTCTCGGTCATGAGCGGAATCTCGCCCATGTACACTTCCTGCTCTTTGATGTCCTTGATCGCTTTGTTCGACGATTCTTTGTCGAAAATGATCAGGCGCACTTTCACGCGCAGCGGCACGGCGAAGGTCACGCCACGCAGGACGCACTCCTTGACGTCGAACGCCGGCTCGCCCAGGCGATAGCCGACGTACTCCAGGGCGGCGTTGCCGGAGTAGCTGATGATCGGGAATACCGATTTGAAGGCCGCATGCAGGCCGATGTCGCGGAACTGTTCCTTGCTCACCCCTTGCTGCAGGAATTCGCGGTACGAATCCAGCTGGATGGCCAGGAGGTAAGGCACATCCATGACATCCGGCAACTTGCTAAAGTCCTTGCGGATACGTTTTTTCTCAGTGTATGAGTAAGCCATCAGCGTTCCCCAGCTTGGTCACCTGCTTGTTTGGCCAGCGCCGGCGGCGGTGACCAGAAAATCGTGCAAACCCTCGGTTTGCAACCGCCTCTCGGGCGGGGTCTTTTCGGCTCCAGGCCGGCTGTTGAACAGCCAACCTAGAACGGAAAAAGGCCGGTGGCAAAAGCCACCAGCCATCAGCCTTGTGCGAGTCGCTCGGGCTGTAGACGCAAGGTACGAACTTACTTGAGCTCGACCTTGGCGCCAGCTTCTTCCAGCTTCTTCTTGGCGTCTTCAGCAGCTTCTTTGGTCAGACCTTCAGCGATGACCTGAGGAGCGGTGTCAACCTTCTCCTTGGCTTCTTTCAGGCCCAGACCGGTCAGCTCGCGAACAGCCTTGATCACGTTCACTTTCTTGTCGCCGGCTTCAGCCAGGACAACGTTGAACTCGGTCTGCTCTTCGACAGCAGCAGCGGCAGCAGCCGGGCCGGCGGCAACAGCGGCAGCAGCGGTAACGCCGAAGGTTTCTTCCATCGCTTTGATCAGCTCAACGATTTCCATAACGGATTTCTGGCCGATAGCTTCGATGATTTGCTCGTTAGTCAGAGACATGACTATCAATTCCTGTATTGGGGTGACGGCCTACGCGACCATCAAATTAAACGTTTGATTTCGAAAGGGCTCACGCTGCCTTAGGCAGCAGCAGCTTCTTTCTGGTCGCGAATGGCTGCCAGAGTGCGAGCGAGTTTGCTGGTGGCGCCTTGAATAACGCTCATCAGCTGGGCGATGCCCTCGTCGCGGGTCGGCAGACTTGCCAGTACGTCGATCTGGTTTGCTGCGAGGTACTTGCCCTCGAACGCAGCTGCCTTGATCTCGAACTTGTCCTGACCCTTGGCGAACTCCTTGAACAGACGAGCAGCAGCGCCCGGGTGTTCGTTGGAGAATGCGATCAGGGTCGGGCCTTTGAACACGTCGTTGAGCACGTCAAACTGAGTGCCTTCAACGGCGCGCTTGAGCAGGGTGTTACGCACGACTTTCACGTACACACCAGCTTCGCGGGCCTCTTTACGGAGTCCGGTCATTGCGCCGACGGTCACGCCACGGGCATCAGCCACGACAGCGGACAGACCGGCTTTGGCAGCCTCGTTGACTTCAGCGACGATGGCCTTCTTGTCTTCGAGTTTAATTGCCACGGGTTTACTCCTGGTTTTTACCGTATCGCCGAACCGGAGCTCGGCGGCGTTTTGGTGTCTGATTCGGTAACGAATCGGGAGCACCATCTGCGTAGGCCATCAGGCGAACCTGACATTTAAAACGCGAGTCACCTACGGTCTTGGATAGCCCCCGCCAGGCAGGGACCCCAATCTTTCAAAGCCGGCAGCCCATGGCTACCGGCCCAATCACTTACGCGTCGAGCGAAGCCTGATCGATGATCAGACCCGGACCCATGGTGGTGCTCAGGGTCACGCGCTTGACGTAGATACCTTTCGAGGTCGACGGCTTCAGACGCTTCAGGTCGGACAGCAGGGCTTCCACGTTCTGCTTCAGCGCAGCGGCTTCGAAGCCGACCTTGCCAACGGAGGTGTGGATGATGCCGTTCTTGTCGGTACGGAAACGCACCTGACCAGCCTTGGCGTTCTTGACAGCGGTAGCGACGTCCGGAGTAACGGTGCCGACTTTCGGGTTCGGCATCAGACCGCGCGGGCCCAGTACCTGGCCCAGCTGGCCAACGACGCGCATGGCGTCCGGAGAAGCGATGACCACGTCGTAGTTCAGATCGCCTGCCTTCATTTCGGCAGCCAGGTCGTCCATACCAACCTTGTCAGCACCGGCAGCCAGAGCAGCTTCAGCGCCCGGACCCTGGGTGAACACGGCAACGCGTACGGTCTTGCCAGTGCCGTTCGGCAGAACGGTGGCGCCACGTACAACCTGGTCGGATTTACGCGGATCTACACCCAGGTTCACGGCGACGTCGAAGGACTCGGTGAACTTGACGGCAGACAGCTCGGCCAGCAGGCCGGCAGCTTCTTCAAAGGTGTATGCCTTGCCGGCTTCAACCTTGGCCGCGATGGCCTTTTGGCGCTTGGTCAACTTAGCCATTACACACCCTCCACGTTCAGGCCCATGCTACGAGCGGAGCCGGCGATGGTGCGCACGGCCGCATCCAGGTCAGCGGCAGTCAGATCAGCCTGCTTGGTCTTGGCGATCTCTTCCAGCTGAGCACGGGTAACGGTGCCTACTTTGACGGTGTTCGGACGAGCGGAACCGCTGGTCAGGCCGGCGGCCTTCTTCAGCAGTACCGATGCCGGGGTGCTCTTGGTTTCAAAGGTGAAGCTGCGGTCGCTGTAAACGGTGATGATCACAGGAGTCGGCAGACCGGGTTCCATGCCCTGAGTCTTGGCGTTGAACGCCTTGCAGAATTCCATGATGTTCACGCCGTGCTGACCCAGAGCGGGGCCGACGGGTGGCGACGGGTTTGCCTGACCGGCTTTAACCTGCAGCTTGATATAAGCCTGAATCTTCTTAGCCATTAGCTACTCCAATTTCGGGTTCGAACGCCTGACGGCTCCCCGAGGTTACTTACGCATTTATCCCAGTGACGACAAAACCCCGCAGCCTAAGGCTGCGGGGTGAGGGATGCTTATGTCAGTTATGCCTTCTCGACCTGACTGAACTCCAGCTCGACCGGGGTGGAGCGACCGAAAATGGTCACAGCAACCTGGATGCGGCTCTTCTCGTAATTCACTTCTTCGACCACACCACCGAAATCGGCGAACGGGCCATCGACAACTCGTACCATCTCGCCCGGCTCGAACAGCGTCTTCGGCTTGGGCTTGTCACCACTATCGGCAACACGACGCAGAATGGCTTCGGCTTCTTTCTCGGTGATCGGCGCCGGTTTGTCGGCCGTACCACCAATGAAGCCCATGACGCGCGGCGTATCCTTGATCAAGTGCCAAGTCGCCTCGTTCATTTCCATCTGCACCAAAACATAGCCAGGGAAGAACTTGCGCTCACTCTTGCGCTTCTGACCATTGCGCATCTCGACCACCTCTTCAGTGGGAACGAGAATCTCGCCAAAGTCATCTTCCATACCAGCCAGTTTCACGCGCTCGATGAGCGAGCGCATCACATGCTTCTCGTAACCCGAGTAGGCATGCACGACGTACCAACGCTTAGCCACGAGACACCCTTAACCAACAATCAGGGAAACAAGCCAACCGAGCAGGGAATCAAGCCCCCACAGCAGCAGCGCCATCACCAGGACCACCGCAACCACGATCAGAGTGGTCTGCATGGTTTCCTGACGGGTCGGCCAAACAACTTTACGAATCTCGACACGCGCTTCTTTCAGCAGCACCGCGAACGCTTGACCACGAGCAGTCTGAAACGCCACGAAAGCAGCAACAGCACCCAACGCAACCAAGCCCAGAACGCGATACAGAACCGGCTCAGCAGAGAAGTACTGATTACCGACAACACCCACAGCAACCAGGGCAGCGACAACCAGCCACTTGACCAGATCAAAGCGAGAGTCTTTGGCTTCAGCCTTAACATTCATTCGAGAGGATCCTGTGAAAGACACGCCAGATTCGTTAGAAAATGGCAGGTCAGGAGGGAATCGAACCCCCAACCTGCGGTTTTGGAGACCGCCGCTCTGCCAATTGAGCTACTGACCTAAAGCAAAATCAGGCCGACCATTATGCCGGCCTGAGAGGAACAGATCAACCGATTACTCGACGATCTTGGCAACCACGCCAGCACCAACGGTACGGCCGCCTTCGCGAATTGCGAAACGCAGGCCATCTTCCATGGCGATCGGCTTGATCAGGGTAACAACCATTTTGATGTTGTCGCCCGGCATTACCATCTCAACGCCTTCCGGCAGTTCGCACGAACCGGTCACGTCAGTGGTACGGAAGTAGAACTGAGGACGGTAGCCCTTGAAGAACGGGGTGTGACGACCACCTTCTTCTTTGGACAGAACGTACACTTCAGCTTCGAACTTGGTGTGCGGCTTGATGGTGCCCGGCTTGGCCAGAACCTGACCACGCTCGACTTCATCACGCTTGGTGCCGCGCAGCAGCACGCCGCAGTTCTCACCAGCACGACCTTCGTCCAGCAGCTTGCGGAACATCTCAACGCCGGTGCAGGTGGTCTTGGTGGTCGGACGCAGACCAACGATTTCGATTTCTTCCTGGATACGGACGATACCGCGCTCTACACGACCGGTCACTACAGTACCGCGGCCGGAGATCGAGAATACGTCTTCGATCGGCATCAGGAACGGCTTGTCGATGGCACGAACCGGCTCAGGGATATAAGTATCCAGAGTCTCGACGAGCTTCTTGACGGCAGTGGTGCCCATCTCGTTGTCGTCCTGGCCGTTCAGAGCCATCAGCGCCGAGCCGATGATGATCGGAGTGTCGTCACCCGGGAAATCGTAGGTGCTCAGCAGGTCGCGAACTTCCATCTCGACCAGCTCCAGCAGCTCAGCGTCGTCAACCATGTCAGCCTTGTTCAGGAAGACAACGATGTACGGTACGCCAACCTGACGGGACAGCAGGATGTGCTCACGAGTTTGCGGCATCGGGCCGTCGGCAGCCGAGCAGACCAGGATCGCGCCGTCCATCTGGGCAGCACCGGTGATCATGTTCTTCACGTAGTCGGCGTGACCCGGGCAGTCAACGTGCGCGTAGTGACGAATGTTGGAATCGTACTCTACGTGGGCAGTGTTGATGGTGATACCACGAGCCTTCTCTTCCGGGGCGCTGTCGATCTTGTCGAAGTCAACGCGAGCGGAACCGAAAACTTCGGAGCAGACACGGGTCAGAGCAGCGGTCAGAGTGGTTTTACCGTGGTCAACGTGACCGATGGTGCCAACGTTGACGTGCGGTTTGTTACGTTCGAATTTTTCTTTAGCCATCTTGACCGTCTCCTAGCGAAGAATTGAGCAAGCCATGCCGCCATTAAAACAAAGGCAGATACTTTCATATCTGCCTTCATTAGATGGAGCTCATGAGCGGATTTGAACCGCTGACCTCACCCTTACCAAGGGTGTGCTCTACCAGCTGAGCTACATGAGCCAAACTCTGTTGCGCCAACCACAAACTGGAGCGGGTAGCGGGAATCGAACCCGCATCATCAGCTTGGAAGGCTGAGGTTCTACCACTGAACTATACCCGCGGAGCTTGCAGCTCACGCTGAATCTGGTGGAGGGGGAAGGATTCGAACCTTCGAAGTCGATGACGTCAGATTTACAGTCTGATCCCTTTGGCCGCTCGGGAACCCCTCCAAAGTGAGGCGGCATTTTCTAGATCTGCCACCCTGCTGTCAAGCTTTTTCTCATTAAAATCTTGAGGTTAGCTACTTTGACAACATCTTCGTCGGGAACCAACTTTGACCACCCTGCGAAGCGGGCGCCATTCTATGCAAACTACTGGAGCAATGCAACGCCTTCACAAGGCATTAATTGATGCTGCAAACCTGCGAAGTCACCCGCGAGCCGCCCAAGCAAAAATTCATCTGCCAAGCGCCGACTTTCCGGAGCAACGCGCACCCAGAAACTGCGATGCGCGCGCGAGAGCTCGCGAATCTGCGGCTCGTAACCCACATCCCGCAAACGCTGCATGACGCTATTGGCCGAGTCATTGCGAGGGAATATGCCGAGCGATATGCCATTCGCCAGCTCGCCCTGAGTGATGATGTAGCTATCGATACGGCGGGCCTGCAGTTCGCGCAACTGCCTCAGCGAGGCCTGACGGGAAGCCAGAGGCGGCAGATAAACCCAATACTCGACCCCCGCCGCCGCATCGACACCGCGCACTTCAGCCTGTATGTCCAAACTCAACAGACGCTGCTCCACAACCCTGGCCCTCGACTCCTCTTCGAAACTCCCTAGATAGAGGCAAACAGCCGCATCAGGAACAGCCGCATCAGCCGGTGTCGACGAATCTGCACGCGAGCGCGGCGCATCCGCCTCACTCAACAAACGGATATCTTTACGCGCCGCCTGATAAGCACCTGCTGGAGCCACCTCTTTGGCACGTAAGGGAGCCTGCTGCTGATGCCAGACGTAATAGAAGGCGTTAAGTAGCAGGAGCAATAGCAGAAACCAACGCATACCTCGCCTCAGCTCAAGGGACAGGCGATAGCCAGCCCGACAAATACCAGATCAGGAACAACCTGCGCTCCCGGGACCACATCTCGCACCAGATCCGCATCGCCTCCAGTCAGGAAGACCTCGAAACCCTCAGGAAAACGAGCCTGCGCCTGCAGCAACTGCTCGGCAACAAAACCGCGCAACATCAATACGCACCCTCGCTCGACAGCCTCCGCAGTGGAGCGCCCAGGCTCCAGCTCCTGCAAAGCAGCGAGAGCCACCTGCCGGTCGTAGCGAATACGCCGCGTGTGCGTGCTCAACTGATCACGCATGAGCGGCAAACCCGGGCAAATGAAGCCGCCCAGGTGCATACCTGAGGCAGAAACGAAGTCAGCGGTCACCGCTGTCCCCAGATCCACCACCAGACAAGCACGCTGCCCTAGATGATAGGCGCCCAGCACAGCCAACCAACGATCCAGACCAAGACGCCGGAAGTCTTCGTAACCGTTATGCACAACCCCGACCTGACTGGCAGGTTGAGCGCATACCGCATCCACCCCCAAGGACTCACGCAGACGTGCAACCAACTGTTCGGTCTCGGCGTCACTACGCACACTAACCAAGCGACAGCGACTTACCCGCAACCCAGGCGCAACTGCCAACGACTCGAAGAGAGCGGCATCGGAGTCGACCACGCCAGCAAGAAGGCGCTGCGTTCCATCCACGGAGATCACCCGCCACTTGATAAAGCTATTACCGCAGTCGAGCTCAAGAATCATGTTGCAACCTCAGGCTCAACTCGCCCCCACTGAAGGCGCGATCGACGCCATCCACGCTCAGCCTAATAGCGCCTCGCTCATCAACCCCAAGCACGACACCCAGAGTCGCATTGTTTCCTGCCGTCAACGCCACAGACCGCCCGCGCCACGCATGCAACGCTTCCCACTCCTCGCGCAAACCGGCAAACCCGCGCTGCCAATGAATGGAAAGGCAATCTCGAAGCTGCAACAACAACTTGGCGGCCAACTCATTACGGTCGAGCACGCGCCCAAGGCACTGGCGCACTGAGGTCCAGGGCTGGTCGATAACAGCAGGCACATCGACCGCCATATTGACGTTGATACCGACACCAATCACAACGTGACAGACATCTGCCGGATCCCCGGCCAGCTCTAGGAGAATTCCGGATATCTTGCGCCCCTCGACCAGCACATCATTCGGCCACTTCAGTCGCGCACCGTCGATGCCAATGGATTGCAGCGCCTTAGCGACAGCAAGGCCTACAGTCAGACTCAAGGCCTCCACCTGACTCATGCCACCATCTACACGCAGAACGACGCTGCAATAAAGGTTCTCGGCAAAAGGACTGGCCCAGACCCGCCCCCGCCGGCCGCGCCCAGCGGTCTGACGCTCAGCAAGCAGAACGAAAGGCGCACGCACTCCAGCATCGAGGCGACGAAAGATCTCGGCGTTCGTAGAGTCCACGCTGGACTCGACAGTGATCGGCCAATCCAAGCCATCAGCACCATGAGATATCTCTTGGGCATCTAGCAAGGTCATGGGCGAAGACAACCGATAGCCCCGACCAGGAACCCTGAACACCTCGATCCCCAGCTCGGCCTCCAGGCCTTGCAGTTGCTTCCAGATGGCACTGCGACTTATCCCAAGCTTCGCCCCCAGGGCTTCACCGGAATGGAATCGACCATCCTGTAGAAGTTTCAACAATTCCAGCATGCCAGGCCCCGCCACGAACAAGGCTGGCATGATAACGACGAGGCTTCAGCTTGCATAGAAAACGGCAAGCAGAAGAAAGCCGCACAGGGGAAAGATAACTTCCATGGTGCAAGATCCGACTGAAAGAGCCGCCAATAAAAGTCAACGGCGACAAGACCACCGTCAAGGAGACCTTTCTATTGATGCCTGTAAAGCTTACATCTGAGGCGAGCGCTGATGACCCGTAGGAGCGAGCTCTGCTCGCGAAGCGTCAGCGGTGTAGTGGTCAACCCATCCCGGACAGTGGGTTAAGTTTTTCTTCGGCAGCGGCGGGCGGCAGCCCGTCGTTGAATTGATGTGGCCTGATCCAGTTGTAGCGGTGCATCAGGTAATGACTGATGTCCCGCTGAGCCTCCTGAGCTGTCAGGTAACCGGTCGGCGGAACCCACTCCGACTTCAGACTCCGGAACAACCGCTCCATCGGTGAATTGTCCCAGCAATTACCTCGACGGCTCATGCTCTGTTCCATCCGATATCGCCACAACCGCTGCCGAAACAGGCGGCTGGCGTACTGGCTGCCCTGATCGGAATGAAACAGCACCTGCTGCGGTTTGCCTCGTTGCTCGTAGGCCATATCCAGCGCCTTGATGACCAACTCCGTATCCGGCTTGGCGGAGAATGCCCAGCCAATTACTCGTCGTGCATGCAGATCCAGCACCACCGCTAAGTAATTCCAGCGGCCTTGCGCCCAGATGTAGGTGATATCGCCGCACCAGACCTGGTTGGGTCGTTCGGTGGCGAACGCACGGTTCAGCCGGTTCGGGATATCTGGCCGTTCAACCGTAGCCTGCTTGTACGCATGCGAGCCTGGTTGTTTGCTGACCAGGCCCAACTCGCGCATTAACCGACGCACGCGAAAGCGGCCAATGCTTACGCCATCCTCACGCAGCATGCCCAGAATGCTTCGGCTACCAGCCGATCCTCGACTCTGGTTGAACAGCTGATTGACCTGACTGCGCAGTGCAACGCGGCGCGCATCAACACGGCAGCGCCGTAGACGATGGGCGTAGTAGCAAGACCGCACCACGTCGAAGGCTGAACAGATCACTTCCACCGACTCCCGCTCACTCAACTGGTCTATCAGCGCGTACGATTGAACTCGTCCGACATCAAGAGAGCGGTAGCCTTTTTTAGGATCGCTTTCTCCCGTTCCAGTCGGTCGATCCTGGCTTCCAGCTCTTGGATTTTCTGCTGTTCGGGAGTCAATGCTTTGCTTTTCGGGGTGACGCCGAGGCGCTCTTCTTGGAGCTGTTTCACCCAGCGGCGCAATGCCGAGTCCACGACGCCCAGCGAACGGCAGGCCTCGATATGGCTGTAGCCTTGATCCAGCACCAAGACCGCAGCCTCTCGCTTGAACTCGGCAGAAAACGTACGTCGTTGCTTACTCATCGAACACCTCTTAGTGGCGAGGATTTTCGCCTAAATTGGTGTCCGGAATCAGCAGACCACTACAGCGGATCAACCGCAGGATGCGCCAACCGCGTTATCAGCGGTGCGCGCAGCGCACCCTACGAAGCGTTGTTTTCCACGCCGCAAAGAAGAAACCCCAGACCGCTAGGCGATCTGGGGTTTCGTATAGGAGCTTGACGATGATTCGGCCGGCGTCCCGGTGGCCGGCACTCCGGGACTCTCACCGCCACGCGCCATTTTTGCGCAGATAGAAGAACGCCCTGATCAGTTACCTGATCAGGGCGTTCGTATAGGAGCTTGACGATGACCTACTCTCACATGGTGAAGCACCACACTACCATCGGCGATGCGTCGTTTCACTACTGAGTTCGGGATGGGATCAGGTGGTTCCAACGCTCTATGGTCGTCAAGCAATTCGGTTGGGATCTCGCGATTAGGCGCTATCCCTTGGATACGTGATAGATGATTTGTAGTTCTTGCAAATTTTCGGCTTTCTGTCGACTTCACCATCGACACCCTCTGTCTCCGGCCTATGCCTTCGCAGATTGTTTGGGTGTTATATGGTCAAGCCTCACGGGCAATTAGTATGGGTTAGCTCAACGCCTCACAGCGCTTACACACCCCACCTATCAACGTCGTAGTCTTCGACGGCCCTTCAGGGAGCTCAAGGCTCCAGTGAGATCTCATCTTGAGGCAAGTTTCCCGCTTAGATGCTTTCAGCGGTTATCTTTTCCGAACATAGCTACCCGGCAATGCCACTGGCGTGACAACCGGAACACCAGAGGTTCGTCCAACCCGGTCCTCTCGTACTAAGGTCAGCCCCTCTCAAATCTCAAACGTCCACGGCAGATAGGGACCGAACTGTCTCACGACGTTCTAAACCCAGCTCGCGTACCACTTTAAATGGCGAACAGCCATACCCTTGGGACCGGCTTCAGCCCCAGGATGTGATGAGCCGACATCGAGGTGCCAAACACCGCCGTCGATATGAACTCTTGGGCGGTATCAGCCTGTTATCCCCGGAGTACCTTTTATCCGTTGAGCGATGGCCCTTCCATACAGAACCACCGGATCACTAAGACCTACTTTCGTACCTGCTCGACGTGTCTGTCTCGCAGTCAAGCGCGCTTTTGCCTTTATACTCTACGACCGATTTCCGACCGGTCTGAGCGCACCTTCGTACTCCTCCGTTACTCTTTGGGAGGAGACCGCCCCAGTCAAACTACCCACCATACACTGTCCTCGATCCGGATAACGGACCAGAGTTAGAACCTCAAGGTTGCCAGGGTGGTATTTCAAGGTTGGCTCCATGAGAACTGGCGTCCCCACTTCAAAGCCTCCCACCTATCCTACACAAGCAAGCTCAAAGTCCAGTGCAAAGCTATAGTAAAGGTTCACGGGGTCTTTCCGTCTAGCCGCGGATACACTGCATCTTCACAGCGATTTCAATTTCACTGAGTCTCGGGTGGAGACAGCGCCGCCATCGTTACGCCATTCGTGCAGGTCGGAACTTACCCGACAAGGAATTTCGCTACCTTAGGACCGTTATAGTTACGGCCGCCGTTTACCGGGGCTTCGATCAAGAGCTTCGCTTGCGCTAACCCCATCAATTAACCTTCCGGCACCGGGCAGGCGTCACACCCTATACGTCCACTTTCGTGTTTGCAGAGTGCTGTGTTTTTAATAAACAGTCGCAGCGGCCTGGTATCTTCGACCGGCATGGGCTTACGTAGTAAATACTTCACCCTCACCGGCGCACCTTCTCCCGAAGTTACGGTGCCATTTTGCCTAGTTCCTTCACCCGAGTTCTCTCAAGCGCCTTGGTATTCTCTACCTAACCACCTGTGTCGGTTTGGGGTACGGTTCCTAGTTACCTGAAGCTTAGAAGCTTTTCCTGGAAGCATGGCATCAACCACTTCGCATTCTAAAAGAACGCTCGTCATCAGCTCTCGGCCTTGATCTCCCGGATTTACCTAAGAAACCAGCCTACCACCTTAAACACGGACAACCAACGCCGTGCTGGCCTAGCCTTCTCCGTCCCTCCATCGCAGTAACTAGAAGTACGGGAATATTAACCCGTTTCCCATCGACTACGCATTTCTGCCTCGCCTTAGGGGCCGACTAACCCTGCGTCGATTAACGTTGCGCAGGAAACCTTGGTCTTTCGGCGTGCGAGTTTTTCACTCGCATTGTCGTTACTCATGTCAGCATTCGCACTTCTGATACCTCCAGCAAGCTTCTCAACTCACCTTCACAGGCTTACAGAACGCTCCTCTACCGCTCATCCAAAGGATGAACCCGTAGCTTCGGTGTATGGTTTGAGCCCCGTTACATCTTCCGCGCAGGCCGACTCGACTAGTGAGCTATTACGCTTTCTTTAAAGGATGGCTGCTTCTAAGCCAACCTCCTAGCTGTCTAAGCCTTCCCACATCGTTTCCCACTTAACCATAACTTTGGGACCTTAGCTGACGGTCTGGGTTGTTTCCCTTTTCACGACGGACGTTAGCACCCGCCGTGTGTCTCCCGTGCTGACACTTGCTGGTATTCGGAGTTTGCATCGGTTTGGTAAGTCGGGATGACCCCCTAGCCGAAACAGTGCTCTACCCCCAGCAGTGATACACGAGGCGCTACCTAAATAGCTTTCGAGGAGAACCAGCTATCTCCGAGCTTGATTAGCCTTTCACTCCGATCCACAGGTCATCCGCTAACTTTTCAACGGTAGTCGGTTCGGTCCTCCAGTCAGTGTTACCTAACCTTCAACCTGCCCATGGATAGATCGCCCGGTTTCGGGTCTATACCCAGCGACTAAAGCGCCCTATTAAGACTCGCTTTCGCTACGCCTCCCCTATTCGGTTAAGCTCGCCACTGAATATAAGTCGCTGACCCATTATACAAAAGGTACGCAGTCACCCAACTAAGTAGGCTCCCACTGCTTGTACGCATACGGTTTCAGGTTCTATTTCACTCCCCTCTCCGGGGTTCTTTTCGCCTTTCCCTCACGGTACTGGTTCACTATCGGTCAGTCAGTAGTATTTAGCCTTGGAGGATGGTCCCCCCATGTTCAGACAAGGTTTCTCGTGCCCCGTCCTACTCGATTTCATTGATAAGAGCGTTTCGTGTACGGGGCTATCACCCACTACGGCGGCACTTTCCAGAGCCTTCCACTACACTCAAATCAACTTAAGGGCTAGTCCCCGTTCGCTCGCCACTACTTAGGGAATCTCGGTTGATTTCTTTTCCTCAGGGTACTTAGATGTTTCAGTTCCCCTGGTTCGCCTCTTGCACCTATGGATTCAGTACAAGATACCCGGCTTATGCCGGGTGGGTTCCCCCATTCAGAGATCTCTGGATCAAAGTCTGTTTGCCGACTCCCCAAAGCTTTTCGCAGGCTACCACGTCTTTCATCGCCTCTGACTGCCAAGGCATCCACCGTATGCGCTTCTTCACTTGACCATATAACCCCAAGCAATCTGGTTACTGTCTCAATCGTGAAGACGACATTCGCCGAAAATTTGCGTCTTGAGAACTACAAATTTTACCTTGACCAGATCAATTGCCAGTGAAAGCAATTAATCAGTCACTTCTATCACATATCCAAATTTTTAAAGAACGATATTCGTACCGATCAAAAGACCAGAAATCAGCACTCAACAGGCCAAACCTGAAGCGCTCATTTCTGAACTCTTTCTCTTCTCACCGTAACCGCGTAGAGAGTGGTGGAGCCAAGCGGGATCGAACCGCTGACCTCCTGCGTGCAAGGCAGGCGCTCTCCCAGCTGAGCTATGGCCCCGTAATCTTCTGCACCAAGCAATTGGTAGGTCTGGGCAGATTTGAACTGCCGACCTCACCCTTATCAGGGGTGCGCTCTAACCAACTGAGCTACAGACCTATAACAGGGTCGCGTTACAGCATCGTCTTCGACTATGAATCAAGCAATTCGTGTGGGAACTTATGAAGAAGCTGATGTCTTCGATTAAGGAGGTGATCCAGCCGCAGGTTCCCCTACGGCTACCTTGTTACGACTTCACCCCAGTCATGAATCACTCCGTGGTAACCGTCCCCCCGAAGGTTAGACTAGCTACTTCTGGAGCAACCCACTCCCATGGTGTGACGGGCGGTGTGTACAAGGCCCGGGAACGTATTCACCGTGACATTCTGATTCACGATTACTAGCGATTCCGACTTCACGCAGTCGAGTTGCAGACTGCGATCCGGACTACGATCGGTTTTATGGGATTAGCTCCACCTCGCGGCTTGGCAACCCTTTGTACCGACCATTGTAGCACGTGTGTAGCCCTGGCCGTAAGGGCCATGATGACTTGACGTCATCCCCACCTTCCTCCGGTTTGTCACCGGCAGTCTCCTTAGAGTGCCCACCATAACGTGCTGGTAACTAAGGACAAGGGTTGCGCTCGTTACGGGACTTAACCCAACATCTCACGACACGAGCTGACGACAGCCATGCAGCACCTGTGTCTGAGTTCCCGAAGGCACCAATCCATCTCTGGAAAGTTCTCAGCATGTCAAGGCCAGGTAAGGTTCTTCGCGTTGCTTCGAATTAAACCACATGCTCCACCGCTTGTGCGGGCCCCCGTCAATTCATTTGAGTTTTAACCTTGCGGCCGTACTCCCCAGGCGGTCAACTTAATGCGTTAGCTGCGCCACTAAGTTCTCAAGGAACCCAACGGCTAGTTGACATCGTTTACGGCGTGGACTACCAGGGTATCTAATCCTGTTTGCTCCCCACGCTTTCGCACCTCAGTGTCAGTATCAGTCCAGGTGGTCGCCTTCGCCACTGGTGTTCCTTCCTATATCTACGCATTTCACCGCTACACAGGAAATTCCACCACCCTCTACCGTACTCTAGCTCGCCAGTTTTGGATGCAGTTCCCAGGTTGAGCCCGGGGCTTTCACATCCAACTTAACGAACCACCTACGCGCGCTTTACGCCCAGTAATTCCGATTAACGCTTGCACCCTTCGTATTACCGCGGCTGCTGGCACGAAGTTAGCCGGTGCTTATTCTGTCGGTAACGTCAAAACACTAACGTATTAGGTTAATGCCCTTCCTCCCAACTTAAAGTGCTTTACAATCCGAAGACCTTCTTCACACACGCGGCATGGCTGGATCAGGCTTTCGCCCATTGTCCAATATTCCCCACTGCTGCCTCCCGTAGGAGTCTGGACCGTGTCTCAGTTCCAGTGTGACTGATCATCCTCTCAGACCAGTTACGGATCGTCGCCTTGGTGAGCCATTACCTCACCAACTAGCTAATCCGACCTAGGCTCATCTGATAGCGCAAGGCCCGAAGGTCCCCTGCTTTCTCCCGTAGGACGTATGCGGTATTAGCGTTCCTTTCGGAACGTTATCCCCCACTACCAGGCAGATTCCTAGGCATTACTCACCCGTCCGCCGCTAAATCAAGGAGCAAGCTCCTCTCATCCGCTCGACTTGCATGTGTTAGGCCTGCCGCCAGCGTTCAATCTGAGCCATGATCAAACTCTTCAGTTCAATACTGCTTGGGTTTTGAGAAAACCCTAAACTTGGCTCAGCAATCGCAAAACTTTCAAATTAATGAAAGGTAACTCTCGAATTAACGAGTGTTGCTTTGTGATGCTGATAATCAGTTGACTATCAGTCTTACCTCACAAGCACCCACACGAATTGCTTGATTCAGTTGTTAAAGAACAGTTGGTTAAGCCTTTCGTCTCAACCGAGGCGCGCATTCTACAGCAGCCTCTCTATCTGTCAAGCTGTTTTTCGATTTTGTTTCCGGAGAAACTTCTTTCTACTCAACCACTTGCGCCTTCGATCAGAACTTCTTCTCTCCAGCGGGAGGCGCATTCTACAGCGTTCAAAACCGCTGTCAACCACCTCTTTCAAACCGCTTTCGATCCATTCGACCGAACCACCAACAGGATCAAACCACCACCCTATCGACCGGCACGCATTCTACACGCCAGATCCACCTTTGCAAGCCCTTCATTCAACTTAACTTATTGATTAACAAGAAGTTTTTGAAGCGCTTCATCGCTGAAGTGGCGCGCATTCTACCGCCAGCAGAATGCGCGTCAAGCTTATTTTGCAGTTTTGTTACTCGGCCTTGAGCGTGATGCGCGCAAAGGCCTTCTTGCCGGCCTGACAGACATGGGTCGAACCCACCTTGAACAGGAAAGTGCGGTCAACCACCTCACCATCGACGCGCACGCCACCCGAACCCAGCAGATCGCGAGCCACGGCAGCATTCTTAACCAGGCCTGCTTTATTAAGGACGGACGAGATCGGCATATCTTCAACCGAGGCCAACTCAACCTCAGGCAGATCTTCCGGCAGCTCGCCATCCTTCATGCGATTGCCAGCGGAGCGGTGCGCAGTGGCCGCAGCCTCTTCACCGTGAAAGCGCGCCACGAGCTCTTCGGCCAGCTTGATCTTGATGTCACGTGGATTGGCGCCCTGCTCAACATCACGTTTGAACCGCTCGATCTCTTCCATGGAGCGGAAGCTGAGCAGTTCGAAGTAACGCCACATCAGCGCATCAGGCATGGACACGAGCTTGTTGTACATCACGCCCGGCGCCTCCTGGATGCCGACGTAATTGCCCAGCGACTTGGACATCTTCTTCACGCCATCAAGACCTTCCAGCAACGGCATGGTGACGATGCACTGCGATTCCTGGCCATAGGCGCGCTGCAACTCGCGCCCCATCAGCAGGTTGAATTTCTGGTCGGTACCGCCCAGCTCGACATCGGCCTTCAGTGCTACGGAATCGTAGCCTTGCACCAGCGGGTAGAGAAACTCATGAATGGCGATCGGCTGGTTGCCGGTGTAGCGCTTGTCGAAATCATCGCGCTCGAGCATGCGCGCCACGGTGTACTGCGAAGCCAGACGAATGAAGTCAGCGGGCTTGAGCTGATCCATCCAGGTGGAGTTGAACGCCACCTCGGTCCTGACCGGATCGAGAATCTTGAACACCTGCTGTTTATAGGTCTCAGCATTATCCAGAACCTGCTGACGGGTCAGCGGCGGACGAGTAGCGCTCTTGCCGCTGGGGTCACCGATCATTCCGGTAAAGTCCCCGATCAGAAAGATCACCTGGTGACCGAGCTCCTGAAACTGACGCAGCTTATTAATGAGCACGGTGTGACCGAGATGCAGATCAGGCGCGGTAGGGTCGAAACCCGCCTTGATCCGCAGCGGCTGACCACGCTTGAGCTTTTCGACCAGCTCAGCCTCAACCAGAACCTCTTCTGCACCGCGCTTGATCAGCGCCAGCTGCTCTTCGACCGACTTCATGACAGAACCCGCAACCACTGGAAATTGAAAGGGAACCAACCATACAAGATCGCGGACTAATTACAAGTTTTGCCCAGGGTAAGCGCCCTGAGCGTCCGTTCGGCATGTCAAGGGTTGCCCCAAGCCGATTTTGGTTATATTTTATACAGTTAATGCATATTCCAAGAAAACGCCTCACGCCATGACGCAAAATATTCCTAAAGCCCCGCCCTACCCTAAAAGCCACATCCTGGCTGCTAGCGGTGTAGCTGCGCTGCTGAGCCTGGCTCTGCTGGTGTTTCCTTCGCGTGAAGTCGAAGCGCAGAAAACCTTTCTCGACCTGGATCTCGGTAACGATACCGAGCAGGTGCTGCAGGAAAAGGACGACCTCCGAGCGGGACTGCCAGTGCCTGGCGCCGCTTCGCCCTTCGCAAAGATCGAGCAGAGCGCGAACACCGCAGACAACAGCGCAGAAGACGCTGACGAAGATCTCCTAGAAACAGCCGACACAACTCCTCCTTCCGACCCCAACCACCACAACATCACGGTCAGTAATGGCGATACGCTTTCTACCGTGTTCGCCAAGGTCGGTCTGAACGCCAATGATCTGCATGAAGCGCTCAATAGCAGCAAGGACGCCAAGCAGTTCAGCCGTCTCAAAGTTGGCCAGGTGCTGGACTTCGAACTGAACGAAGACGGCAAGTTGAAGAGTCTGCAGAGCAAGCTCAGCGATCTGGAAACCATTCGCCTCAGCCGTACCGACAAAGGCTTCGATTTCCAGCGCGATCAGGTCAAGCCTGAGGTGGTCACCGCATACAGCCGCGGCGTGATCAACAGCTCGCTGTTCCTTTCCGCCAAGCGTGCGGGCCTGTCTCATAGCCTGACCATGGACCTGGCCAACGTGTTTGGCTACGACATCGACTTCGCCATGGATATTCGCGAAGGCGACGAGTTCGAGGTCATCTATGAAGAGAAGGTGGTGAACGGCAAGCGTGTCGGCACCGGCAACATTCTCTCGGCACGCTTCACCAACCGCGGCAAGACCTATACCGCCGTGCGCTACACCAGCAAGCAAGGCACCACCAGCTACTACAATGCCGATGGCGAAAGCATGCGCAAGGCATTCATCCGCACGCCGGTGGACTTCGCTCGTATCAGCTCGCGCTTCTCCACTGGTCGCAAGCACCCGATCCTGAACAAGATCCGCGCACACAAGGGTGTCGACTATGCTGCGCCACGTGGCACGCCGATCAAGGCGGCCGGTGACGGTCGCGTGACGCTGGCAGGTCGTAACGGTGGCTACGGCAATACCGTGATCATCCAGCACGGCCAGCGCTATCGCACCCTTTACGCACACATGCAGGGTTTTGCCAAAGGTGTACGCAACGGTGCGAACGTCAAGCAAGGCCAGATCATCGGTTATATCGGTACTACCGGACTCTCCACCGGCCCGCACCTGCACTATGAGTTTCAGGTCAACGGCGTACACGTCGACCCGCTCAGCCAGAAGCTGCCGATGGCCGACCCGATTGCAGCGAGCGAGAAGCAACGCTTCATGCAACTGAGCAAGCCGCTGATGGCACGCATGGACCAGGAAAAGGCCACCATGCTAGCCGCCAACCAGCAGTAAGCCGTGCCCCTCTATATTGGCGTGATGTCCGGCACCAGCCTGGATGGGCTGGACATCGCGCTGATCGATCAGGATCAGCGCCCTCACCTGCTCGCCACCCTCTATCGCCCCATGCCAGAACAGCTGCATAGCGACCTGCTGGCGCTGTGCACCTCGGGCGATGATGAACTGGCGCGCGCGGCCATTGCAGAACAGCGCTGGGTCGAACTGGCCGCTGCCGCTATCAACGAACTCCTGCAGCAACAGAACCTGACCGCGCAGCAGATTCGCGCCATCGGTAGTCATGGCCAGACAGTGCGCCATGAACCGGCGCGCGGCTTCACCATCCAGATTGGCAACCCGGCATTGCTGGCCGAGCTTACGGGCATTTGCGTGGTCGCAGACTTTCGCCGCCGCGATGTGGCCGCCGGTGGTCAAGGGGCCCCCCTGGTCCCGGCTTTCCACCATGATCTGTTCGGCAATAGCCAGCGGCAGGTTGCCGTGCTCAATGTCGGCGGTTTCAGTAACCTCAGCCTGCTTTCACCCGGCCAGGAGGTTCTGGGATTCGACAGCGGCCCTGGCAACGTTCTGCTCGACGCCTGGATTCAGCATTGCCAGGGCCTCGCCTATGACCGTGATGGTGCCTGGGGAGCCAGCGGTACCGTACACCCGGAGCTATTGAAACGGCTGCTGGGCGATCCCTTCTTCGCCACCCGAGGACCGAAGAGTACCGGTCGCGAGCTGTTCAATCTCGACTGGTTGCTTGGCCATCTGCAAGCATTGCCACAGTTGGCCGGCGAAGACGTTCAGGCGACCCTGGTAGAACTCACCGCGCGCAGTGTCGTCAGCGCCTTGCGCAACGCGCAAGCCCACACGGACGTTCTGCTGGTGTGTGGCGGCGGCGCTCACAACGCTTGCCTGATGAAGCGCCTGAGCGAGATGCTGGCAGGAACCGAGGTCAGCAGCACCGCGACTGAGGGCGTAGACCCGGACTGGGTCGAAGCCATGGCCTTCGCCTGGCTGGCACATTGCGCACTTGAAGGCATTGCTGGCAATCGACCGAGCGTGACTGGCGCCAAAGGCCTGCGCGTGCTCGGCGCCATCTACCCGGCCTGAAAACGACAACGCCGCGCATCGAGCGCGGCGTCTGTCATCAGGCAAAGCATTCAGATCGAGAAGGACGACCCGCAACCACAGGTAGTGGTGGCATTGGGGTTCTTGATCACGAAACGCGAACCTTCCAGCCCTTCCTGATAGTCGACCTCCGAACCTGCCAGATACTGGAAGCTCATGGCATCGACCACCAGACTCACGCCTTCACGCTCGACAATGGTGTCGTCCTCGGCCACGTCCTCATCGAAGGTAAAGCCGTACTGAAAGCCCGAGCAGCCGCCGCCCGTGACGAACACGCGCAGCTTCAAGCGCGGATTGCCCTCTTCATCGACCAGGTTCTTCACCTTGCTGGCCGCGCCTTGGGTAAAGTGCAAGGGGGCAGGGGTGAAGGTTTCGACGCTCATGCTGGACTCCCGGCGCCATGCGCCATACTGCTTTGGGCATGCATTATCCGCTTGCCCGACGAAATTGGTCAACTATTGCTCGATTTCCAGCGTAGCTGGAAGCTCGAGTGGCCGCTCACCATCCTTGAGGTGGCAAAGGCGCCCCTCGATCTGCGCCCCCATGGCCATCTCCATCAGGCCGTAGTGCAGGTTACCGCGAACCCGGGAGCGTGAACCCAGCTCAAGATGGCCGCTGGCGAACACATCACCACTCACCTCTCCATCGATCACTATATGGGGTGCACGTATCTCACCTTCAACCAGACCGCCTGCACTCACGCGCACCAGCCCTTCGGTAGCCAACAGATTACCGGTGACCCGACCATCCACTTGCACCGCGCCCTGAAAGCGCATGTCGCCTACCAGCTCGGCGCCAGCGGCAATCAGACTGGTCTTACCGCTGAAGCGCTGCAAGTCGGGTTTGGTCTTGTCTTTACTCCACATGGGTGGCTATCGCTCCTGATTTTATCCATTCGAATGTACGGCTCAGCGGCTTGTCGCCCTCGACCTCCGCCTGAACCTTGACCTGACGCGGCTCAAAGCCCTCAGGTAGTTGTAGCTCGCCGAAACGACCCGCTTCGGGGAAGGACTGGAAGTGTTTGAAAGAGAAGGCAATGCTGCTCTCGCTGACCTCGTCGGACAGCGCCGCCAGCTCCAAAGTGGCCGGCTTACCGTCCTGCAGTCCTTCGACCGTGATACGCAAACGCCCCTGCAATGCCTCATCACTGGCACCGACTCGGCTCATCAGCAATTTGTAGCGAAATCGCTGCGGCGCGTCCGTGGCTTGCAGCTCAAAGGCGCGAATGCGAATGCCTTCACGACGACTGGCAGGTGCCAACACGCCTTTATAGAAGGCCAGATCCTGCTGCTGCTTGAAGATCTGCTCCTCCAGCAGTTTGATGGTGCGGCGATTCTGCTCCATGGCCTGCTGAGTGACCTTGTCGCTACTGCCGACCACAGCCAGGCGCTGGCGCAACAGCTCCAGTTCCTGCTCCTGTTCGGCAACACGGGTCAGCAGTGCATGCGTATCCTCGGGCGTCTGCTGAGGCTGCACCTGTGGCCAGTACCATCCCAGGGCAAAGGCCGCCGGTACGGCGAGCACCAGCAGCAGTTGCAGCCAACGGCGTCTGCGCTCACGACGCGGATCGCTGAGGCGGACCTCCCAGCCCGGTATCACGGCAGCAGGGCCGCGTGCGACAGGCCAAGACGCTCGTCGAGACCGAAGAGGATGTTCATGTTCTGCACCGCCTGGCCGGAGGCCCCCTTGACCAGGTTGTCGATCACCGAGAGCACCACCACCAGTTCGCCGCCCTGAGGACGGTGCACGGCGATGCGGCAAACGTTGCCTCCGCGCACACTGCGGGTTTCCGGATGGCTACCCGCGGGCATCACATCGACGAAAGGCTCGCCGGCGTAACGCTTCTCGAACAGTGCCTGCAGATCGACCGAGGTATCGGCCACGCGCGCATACAGGGTCGCGTGAATGCCACGAATCATCGGCGTCAGGTGTGGCACGAAGGTAAGGCCGACATCGCTACCTGCTGCCTGGCGCAGCCCCTGGCGAATTTCCGGCAGGTGGCGGTGGCCCTTGACCGAGTAGGCTTTCATGCTCTCGCCGGCCTCACAGAACAGTGAACCAACGCTGGCGCCACGACCGGCACCGCTGACACCGCTCTTGCAATCGGCGATCAGGCTGCTGGCATCCGCCAGCCCGGCTTCGAGCAGCGGGATCAGCCCCAGCTGAGTAGCGGTCGGGTAGCAGCCGGGTACGGCGATCAGGCGCGCAGTCTTGATTGCCTCACGATTGACCTCGGGCAGACCATACACCGCCTCGCTCAGCAGCTCGGGGGCGCCGTGCGGCTGGCCGTACCACTTGGCCCACTCCTCGGCGTCCTGCAGACGGAAGTCCGCGGAGAGGTCGATCACTCGCGTGCCCGCAGCGAGCAACTCACCAGCCAGCGCATGGGCCACGCCGTGCGGGGTGGCGAAGAACACCACATCACAGGCGCCCAGGGTGGCGACATCCGGCACGCTGAACGCGAGTTCGGGGTAGTGGCCGCGCAGATTGGGGTACATCTCGTCGACGCGCAGGCCGGCCTCGGAACGGGAAGTGATCACGGTCACCTCTGCCTGCGGGTGTTGCGCCAGCAGACGCAGCAATTCGACACCTGTGTAGCCCGTGCCGCCGACGATACCGACCTTGATCATCACATGCCCCTTTGCAAAAGCCATTGGAAAGTTGCCGATGATAAAGCCGCATCGGCCAAGCTCCAACCGCGGAGGTGACGCAGACCGTCAGCTGCCTCTACTATCGAGGCCATTTTTCAGCGCGGGAAGCGAAAATGCTCTATCTCTGGCTCAAGGCTCTGCACATCATCGCCATGGTCTGCTGGTTCGCCGGCCTGTTCTATCTGCCGCGTCTGTTCGTCTATCACGCCATGAGCAGCGACGCCGCCAGCCACGAACGCTTCTGCATCATGGAGCGCAAGCTGTATCGCGGCATCATGATCCCCTCGATGATCGCCACGCTGGGCCTGGGCATCTGGTTACTCAGTCTCAATTCGGCGTACTACTTCACACAAGGCTGGATGCACGCCAAGCTCACGCTGGTAGTGGCGCTGGTGATCTATCACCACCTCTGCGGTGCTCAGCTCAAGCGCTTTGCCCGCGGCGAGAACAGCCGCAGTCACGTGTTCTATCGTTGGTTCAATGAAGCGCCGGTGCTGGCCCTGCTGGGCATCGTCATTCTGGTCGTCGTTCGCCCCTTCTGAGGAATTCGCCATGTCTCTGCCTGCCCTGCTCGATCAACGCCTGCGCCTGCCTCTGGTCGCTGCGCCGATGTTTCTGGTGTCCAACCCGGCGCTGGTCAGTGCGTGCTGCAATAGCGGCATCGTCGGCAGCTTTCCGGCGCTGAACCAGCGCGAGAGCGCCGGTTTCGCCGCCTGGCTCGATGAGATCGAAGCCAGCCTGGCGAGCAACGCCGCGCCTTATGCCGTCAATTTGATCGTGCATAACAGCAACCCGCGCCTGCAGGCGGATCTGGCCATCTGCGTCGAACGCCGCGTGCCCATCGTCATCACCAGCCTGGGCGCGGTGAAGGAAGTGGTCGATGCGGTGCACAGCTACGGCGGCCTGGTGTTCCATGACGTGACCACCCGCCGCCATGCCGAAAAAGCTGCCGAGGCTGGCGTGGATGGCTTGATCGCCGTGGCAGCCGGCGCTGGCGGCCACGCCGGTACCTGGAGTCCCTTCGCCCTGCTGGCCGAGATTCGTCAGTTCTTCGACAAGACCGTGTTGCTGTCCGGCTGCCTCAACCACGGCCACGAAATTCTCGCCGCGCAATTGCTCGGTGCCGACCTGGCCTATATGGGCACACGCTTCATCGCCACGACCGAGAACAACGCGTCGGCCGATTACAAGGCGATGATTCTCGAAGCGCGGGCCGCCGACATCATTCACACACCCGCCGTGTCCGGTGTACCGGCCAGCTTCATGCGCCAGAGCCTGGAACAGGCCGGCTACGACCTGAAACAGCTGCAGAACAAGGGCGATATCAACTACGGCGAGAAGCTCAAGCCGATGGATGAAGAAGCCAAGGCCTGGAAAACCGTCTGGTCGGCCGGCCAGGGCGTCGGCGGCATCGACGATCTGCCATCGGTGCAGGAGCTGGTGTCGCGACTCGACCACGAATATCGCGCCGCACTGACACGTAGCCAAGCGCTGGGGCAACGCTGGCCGCGATGAAGCGTCGCCACCTGCTGGGCCTGGGCGCGCTCGGTCTGCTCGGCGGCTGGGCATTGCGCCCAACTGATCGAGGTCGCGAGCATGACGCCTACTTCGCCGAGCTCAACCAGCAGCTGCAGCGCGATGACGAGGGTATCCCCACCCTGCTGCTCGACCTCGACCGGCTCGACGCCAACGCCGACCTGCTGGCCGCAAGACTGGGCGGTCGCCTCCAGCTGCGCCTGGTGGCCAAATCGCTGGCTAGCACCGGCCTATTGGAATACCTGGCCAAGCGCCTGCAGACCCAGCGCTTCATGGTCTTTCATCAGCCGCAACTGAACCACCTGGCCAGGAGCTTTCCCCAGGCCGACCTGCTGCTTGGCAAACCCATGCCGGTTGCCGCTGTGCTGAATTTCTATCGCCAGCTTGCGCACCACCAGGATTTCGATCCCGACCGCCAGGTGACCTGGCTGATCGACAGCCAGCAGCGCCTGATGCAATACGGTGAATTGGCCAAGGCGCTGGGGCGACCGCTGCGCATTGCGCTGGAAATCGACGTCGGCCTGGAGCGCGGCGGTTTCGCCACCCCGCAGGCGCTGGCTCAGGCGCTGCTGCAACTCCGCCAGCAGCCGGCACTGCGTCTGCAGGGGCTGATGGGATATGACGCGCATGTCGCACACAGCCCACCCTGGCAGAATCAGTTACGAGCATTCAGCGAGACCGATGAGCGCTATCGACTATTCATCAGCAGCGCTCAGGGGGTCAGCGATCTTTGGCCAGCAAAGCCGCTGCTCAACGGTGCCGGCAGCCTGACCTACCTGCTGCACAGCCAGCAGGAGACTTCGCTCAATGAAGTCGCCGTCGGTTCCGCCCTGCTCAAGCCCGCGGAGTTCGACACGCCACTGCTCAAGGAGCATCAGCCGGCCCTGTGGATCGCCAGCCCCGTGCTCAAGACGGTCGACGGCGCCCTGCCCTACCTGCAACCGCTGCAGCCTCTGATCAGCGCCTGGAACCCCAACCGAGAGAACGCCTACTACCTCTACGGCGGTCGCTGGCCGGCACAGCCCGTCTCACCGGCCGGGCTCGACTACGACGAACTCTACGGCCGTAGCGCCAACCAGGAGCGCCTGGTGGGTGGTAGAGGCACACGACTGACGAGCAACGATTGGGTATTTCTGCGCCCCGCGATCAGCGAAGGTGTGCTGGGCGATTTCAGCGAAATACGTCTACTACGCCGCGGCCAGCTGGTCGGCCGCTGGAGCACAATAGGCGACAGCTGAAAAATAGCCATGAGCGGCGCTTCAGGCCGCTTGTATATTGGCCTCGCGGCACTCTAGGCTTATGCCTCGCTTGCTGCTCAACGGGCACTTCGCTCCCCCACTTCCCGCCGACAAGGAAGCTCGCATGAATCAACCGCGTTACAAGATCGTGTTCGACGGCCAACTGATGCCCGAGGCATCGTTGGAAATGGTCAAGACAAACCTGGCCCGCCTGTTCAAGAGCGACCTTGCCCGTATCGACAGTCTGTTCAGCGGAACGCCGGTGGCGCTCAAGCGTGATCTGGGCGAAGGCGAGGCGGAGCAGTACCTCAATGCTCTGCAGAAGGCGGGGGCCAAGGTGCGCAAGGAGCTGGATCAGGCCGCCAGTCTGAGTCTGGTGCCAACCGAAGCCGAAACAGAGCAGGCCGTGGACGCGGCCACACCGCATATGACCTGCCCTAAATGCGGTCATCAGCAGGCCAAGGCGAGCGAGTGCTCCGCCTGCGGCATCATCATCGAGAAATACCTCGCCCGCCAGGCACAGCTGGCCGAAGCCGCTCCGGCCCAAGCACCTGTCGCAGCGGCTGCATCGCCCTATGCACCGCCACAGGCAAATGTCGCCGAGCAATTGCCGCAGTACTCCGAGCTCAAGGTCCTCGGCGTCAGCGGCCGGATCGGCCGCGTCCGTTACCTGGGCTGGCTGATGGCGATGACGCTGTGTTTCATCCCGATCATGTTGATCGGTACCGGCATTGCCGCGATGTCCTCGACCCTGGCCATGTTGGCGCTGGGCATCGTCAGTATTGCCGCGGTGGTGATCGGCATCTTCATCGGCGTACAGCGTCTGCATGACATCGGTTGGTCCGGCTGGCTGCTGCTGGTGCACCTGATCCCGGTGGTCGGCAGCGTGTTCGCCCTGCTGATGCTGATCATCCCGGGCACTCAAGGCGTCAACCGCTACGGCCCACCACCGCCCCCCAACAGCACTGCAGTCAAGGTACTGGCCTGGTTGTTCCTGCTGGTGCCGGTGACCGGTATCGTCGCCGCCATCGCCATTCCCCAGTATCAGGGCTATGTCGAGCGTGCCGCCGAATATCAGGAGCAGTAATTCCCGACCATGCGCAGCTATGCATTGATCACCGGAGCGTCCAGCGGCATTGGCCTGGCCTTGGCCGAAGCCCTGGCACGCCGGGGGCGCAACCTGATCCTGGTGGCGCGCCGGCGTGATGCCCTGGAAAGCATCGCCTGCGAGTTGGCCCAGCGCTTCGGCGTCGAAGTGCTGTTTCGTCTCTGCGACCTGAGCGAGCCGCTGCAATTGTCCGGCCTGCTGCTGGAGCTGGAAGAAGGCCAGTGGCATGTCGATCTGCTAGTGAACAACGCCGGCCTCGGCTGCGCCGGTCCGTTCCTGGAGCAGGACTGGAGTCGCGAGCTGGAGCAGTTGGAAGTCAACGTGCTGGCGCTGACCCGCCTGTGTCACGCACTTGGTCAGCGCATGGCCGAGCACGGCAGCGGGCAGATTCTCAACGTCGCCTCGGTCGCGGCCTTCCAGCCCGGCCCCTGGATGAGCAGCTACTACGCCAGCAAGGCCTATGTGCTGAACTTTTCCGAGGGGTTGCGCGAAGAGCTGAGAAGCCGCGGCGTGCGTGTGTCAGTACTTTGCCCCGGTCCGACCCACAGCGCCTTTTTCCGTGCAGCGCAGATGGACGTCACGCGGATTGCCGGCAGCAAGCTGATGATGAGCGCCGAGGAAGTGGCGCTGATCACCGTGCGTGCACTGGAAAAGAACCGCGCCATCATCATTCCCGGCTGGCGCAACCGCCTGCTGGCCCTGAGTCCACGCCTCGCGCCGCGCTGGCTGGTACGCAAACTCAGTGGTCGCCTGACCCGCCCCTTCATCGGCGCCTGACCGGGTACTCAGCCGGCATTGACCGTGCGCCCATCGGCCCACTCTCGCAACGCCATCAAGCGCTCGGCCATCACCACGGACAGCGGCGCGGTGCTCTGCAGTGCGCGCAGCAGCAACCCCTGATCGACCGCCTGCTGCTGCGCTTGACCAGCGTACAGCGCGCTGACCACTGCCTGCTCGATCTCGGCGCCCGAGTAGCCCTCGCTGGCAGCAGCCAGCTGCGCGAGATCGAAGCCGCCTGGTTCCAGTTCACGACGTTGCAGGTGGATACGGAAGATGTCGGCCCGCACCTCGGCACTGGGCAGATCGACGAAGAACAGCTCGTCGAAGCGCCCCTTGCGTACCAGTTCCGGCGGCAGACGGTCGATGGCATTGGCCGTGGCCACCACGAACACCGGTGCCTTGCGCTCGGCCATCCAGGTCAGCAGGGTGCCGAGCACGCGCTGGCTCACGCCGCCGTCGTGGTCGCCACTGGCCAACCCCTTCTCCACCTCGTCCATCCACAGCACACAGGGCGCCATCTGTTCGGCCAGACGTAGCGCCTCACGCAGATTACGCTCGGTCTCGCCGAAGAACTTGTTGTACAGGCAGGCGAAGTCCAGACGCAGCAGCGGCAAGCCCCAGAGTCCGGCAACCGCCTTGGCCGCCAGGCTCTTGCCACCGCCCTGTACGCCGACCAGCATCACGCCTTTCGGTGCGTCCAGGAGCTTGCCTTCGAGAAAGCCGGCCTGACGTTCGGCCAGCCAGCGCTTGAGGTTGACCAACCCACCGACTTCGGCGAAGCGTGCAGTGTCGTATTCGAAGCTGAGCACACCCTCCAGATCCAGCAGCTGGAATTTGGTCTTGTTCAGCTCGGGGATGTCTTCCTGGGTGATCGCGCCGTCATCGCAGATCACGTTGCGCGCCAGCGCGCGTGCCTCGGCATGGCTGAGGCCGCGCAGGTTCTTCACCACCTGCTGCAAGGTGCGATTGTCGGTACGCACGCGTGCGCCGCGATTGCCTTCGCTCCAACGCGTCGCCTCGTCACGCACGATGCTCAGTAGCTCGTCTTCCGACGGCAGCGCGAGACTGAAACGAGCCGCGAAACGCTGTACTTCGGCAGGCAGCTTGAGCGCATGCGACACCAGCACCAGCGTCGGCTTGTGCGCGGCCTGGCTCATGGCGATTTCCTTGAGCAGGCGCACCAGCCTGGGGTTGTCATCGAGGAAGGGATGCAGGTCGCACATCACGTAGAGGTTCGGCTGCAGATCGGCCTTGATCATACGCAGCGCCGCTTCGGGCTCGAGGGTCGGCGACTCGTCCACTGCTGCGCCGCCGAAACCCAGACGCTGCAGGCCCTCGGTCACCGACCAGGTGTGCAGACCGAGGCCGCGCTTGATCGCCAGGCCAGTCAGGGTCTCCAGCACGCGCAGCTCGTCCCAGGACTCGATCACCACCAGCTTGACCTTGGAGTCCAGCACCAGTCCAAGATCATGAATATCGTTCTTCAACACCGACTCCTTGTGAGATTTGGCCAGCCAGGCACGCAGGGTTACCATCCGCGGTTTCACAGAATCGAGAACTTACCGCATGGACCGCCTGAACACGCAGATCGTCGCCGGAGGCATCACGCCGTGCAAGTGCTGAAAGCGCGTTGCGTCACAGTATCCATGGCCATCGCAGCCAGCCTGCTGGTTAACCTGCCGGCCGTTGCTATCGAAACCTTCAGCGACCCGTTGCCCGGCGGCGCTCAGGGCCCCGAAATGGTGGTCATTGCGGCTGGCGAGTTCCGCATGGGCGATGCCAGCGGTCGTGGCAATGACAACGAGCGTCCACAACGATCTATTGCGTTCGCTCAACCCTTCGCCATGGGCCGCTACGAAGTCACCTTCGCCGACTGGCAGAAGTACGCCGACGCCAACCAGCTGCCCATGCCTGACAACGAGGGCTGGGGCCTTTCGGCGCAGCGCCCGGTGATTCATGTGTCCTGGCGTGACGCTCACGCCTACACCCAGTGGTTATCACGCGAGACGGGCGCGCGCTATCGCCTGCCGACCGAAGCCGAATGGGAGTATGCAGCGCGCGGAGGCAGCCAGAGCTACTACTGGTGGGGCGACGAACTCGACAGCAGCGAGCAGGCGCCACGCGCTCACTGCCGCGGTTGCGCCAGCTCGCGCCTGTTACGCAACAAGACGGCAGCCGTCGGCCAGTTCCCGACCAATGGCTTCGGCTTGCACGACACGGCGGGCAACGTCTGGGAGTGGACGGCCTCGAACTTCACCCAGCGCTTCGACGGCAGCGAAACGCAGAGCGCCGGCCTGCTCGACAGCAGCCCGCGCGTGGTGCGCGGCGGCGCCTGGAACAGTGGCCCGGTCTACCTGCGCAGCAGCATGCGCGATCTCAAGCAACCGCATCACCGCGACTATGCGCTGGGGTTTCGCGTGCTGCGCGAGCTACCCTGAGAGACTGCCCAAAGTCTGCTGCGCGTCGGCCCTGCTGCGTTAAAAACAGGCTCGGAGGCCGCTTGCGGCCAACGTCCTTCAGGGCGGCCCCGAAGGGGCGAGCGGAGCGAGTCATGCGAATGTACAAAAGTACAGTCGTCCGCGACTCCAACCGTTCCTCACCTGTTTTTGCGGGGCCGCCATCGGTATTGCACGATCCTAGCTCGCGAGACTTTAGAACAGCCTCTGAGCCACGGACGACTTGGCGACTTTGCAGTAAACTAGCCGGGTTGTTACCTCTGGAGGTGCCCCATGGCCAGCGAACGCCAGTATTCCCCCGTCGACCGCCTGCTGCTGCAAGCAGATGCCGCGCTGCGCACGCTGCTGCCATTCAGCGGCACGTCGAGTCGCCCCTCGCCTGCCATCGTGCAGAACGAGACCGAGCTGAGCAGTGAGGAGTCGCGCCACGTCGCCGGCCTGATGCGCATCAATCACACCGGTGAAGTGTGCGCCCAGGCGCTCTATCAGGGTCAGGCGCTGACCGCCAAGCTGCCGGAAGTGCGCAGCGCCATGGAGCATGCGGCCGACGAGGAGATCGACCACCTGGCCTGGTGCGAACAGCGTATTCGCGAACTGGGCAGCCAGCCCAGCGTGCTAAACCCGCTGTTCTACGGTCTGTCCTTCGGCGTTGGTGCCGTTGCCGGACTGGTCAGTGATCGCGTCAGCCTGGGTTTCGTCGCTGCCACCGAAGATCAGGTGTGTAAACACCTGGACGAGCACCTGGAGCAACTGCCCGAGCACGACGCCAAGTCGCGCGCCATCCTCGAACAGATGCGCATCGACGAACAGCAGCACGCCAACAGTGCCCTGGCAGCGGGCGGCGTAAGCTTCCCGGCACCGATCAAGTTCGGCATGACCTTGCTGTCGAAGGTGATGACCAAGAGCACCTACCGCGTCTGAAACGAACGAGGGCGCCATTGGCGCCCTCGTTACTGACACGACTCGATTCAACCCAGCTCGACGATTTCGTAATCGTGGCTGATATCGACGCCGGCACGACCCAGCATGATCGAGGCCGAGCAGTACTTCTCCGCCGACAGTTCCACCGCCCTCTTCACCTGCGCCTCTTTCAGCCCGCGGCCCTTGACCACGAAGTGCAGGTGAATCTTGGTGAACACCTTGGGCTCCTCGTCGGCACGCTCGGCGTCGAGGAACACTTCGCAGCTTTCGACCGGCTGGCGGCCCTTGCGCAGAATGCTGACCACATCGAAGTTGCTGCAGCCTCCGAGGCCGATCAGCAACATTTCCATCGGCCGAACACCGAGATTACGGCCACCGGCATCGGGCGGGCCGTCCATCACCACGGCATGGCCACTACCGGACTCGCCAAGGAACAGAGCTTCACCGGCCCATTGCACACGCGCTTTCATCGAGATTGGCTCCCAGAATGGAAAAGTTTGGCAGATTAGCACAGGCAGGCTGCAATCCGATGTGCGCCGAATGCGCGAAAGTTCCGCATAGTTACGTTACCCAGGTCGCAAAAAACTACCCAGTCATAGTATGTCTGTTAAGCTGGCGTCGGAATGCTGGCACACTTAGCCGGATAACAAATAAGAAATTGCCGTTGGACAAAGGCCTTCACTTTTCATATTCGGGACTCGGGCATGGTTGCTATTACCCTTACACCAAAAATCAAGAACCTCGACAAGCTTCTTGCACATTGTCATCGTCGTCGTTACACAGCCAAAAGCACCATCATCTACGCAGGTGATCGCTGCGAAACCCTGTTCTTCATCGTCAAGGGCTCGGTCACCATCCTGATCGAGGATGACGATGGCCGCGAGATGATCATCGCCTATCTCAACTCTGGCGACTTTTTCGGCGAGATGGGCCTGTTCGAGAAGGATGGCTCAGAGAAGGAACGCAGCGCCTGGGTTCGCGCCAAGACCGAATGCGAAGTAGCGGAAATCAGCTACGCCAAGTTCCGCGAGCTGACCCAGCAAGACCCCGAAATCCTCTTCGCCCTCGGTAGCCAGATGGCCGAGCGCCTGCGCAATACCACGCGCAAGGTCGGCGACCTGGCCTTCCTCGATGTCACTGGCCGTGTTGCGCGCACCCTGCTCGACCTGTGCAAGCAGCCGGACGCGATGACCCACCCGGATGGCATGCAGATCAAGATCACGCGCCAGGAAATCGGCCGCATCGTCGGCTGCTCCCGTGAGATGGTCGGCCGTGTACTCAAGTCCCTGGAAGAACAGGGCCTGGTACATGTGAAGGGCAAGACCATGGTGGTCTTCGGCACGCGCTGAACCAGCCCCCAATAGAAAAAGCCGGCTTGATTGCCGGCTTTTTCATGCGCGTTATTCCGGGTCCGTGCCGATTACTGCAGGCCGGCCGCGTTCGGGAAAGAACAGACGCTGCAATTCGCTGCCCGGGCTTTCCGCGCGCATGAAAGCCTCGCCGACCAGGAAGGCGTAGACCTCGTTGATCTCCATCAGCTCGACATCGGCGCGGTTGAGAATGCCGCTTTCGGTCACCACTAGGCGATCACGCGGAATACGCGGCAGCAAGTCGAGGGTGGTTTCCAGGGACACCTCGAAACTGTGCAGGTTACGGTTGTTGATGCCCACCAGCGGTGTGTCCAGAGTCTTCAGCGCACGTTCCAGCTCGTCGCCGTCATGCACCTCCACCAGCACGTCGAGACCGACGTCCTTGGCCACTGAGGCCAGTTCGGCCATGCGCACGTCATCCAGGCAGGAAACGATCAGCAGCACGCAGTCCGCACCGAGGGCACGGGCTTCGACGATCTGGTAGGGATCGACCATGAAGTCCTTGCGAATCACCGGTAGCGCACAGGCCGCGCGGGCCTGCTGTAGGTATTCGTCGGCGCCCTGAAAGAAATCGATATCGGTCAACACCGACAGGCAGGTGGCGCCGCCCGCTTCGTAGCTGCGGGCGATATCCGCCGGCACGAAGTCGGCGCGCAGCACGCCCTTGCTCGGCGAGGCTTTCTTGATCTCGGCGATCACTGCCGGCTGCTTGCGCGCAGCCTGCTCGAGCAGAGCACGGGCAAAGCCACGCGGTGCATCGGCACTGCGCGCGGCAGCCTCAACCTCGGCCAGGCTGACCTGAGCGCGACGCGCCGCCACTTCCTCGAACTTACGGGCGACGATCTTCTCCAGTACGGTTGGTACGCTCACCCTTCGTTCTCCTGTTTGAATACCGCGGTAAAGGACACCAGCTCTTCCAGCTTCTCGCGTGCCAGGCCGGTGTGCAGTGCATCATGCGCCAGCTGCATACCTTCGCGCAGGCTGCTGGCATGATCGGCAGCGTAGAGGGCGGCACCGGCATTGAGCACGATCATGTCGGCGGCCTTCTGGCCGTTGTCGGTCTTGCGCCGGCCGAGGGCATCGTGGATCAGCGCCAGCGACTGCTCGGCGTTGTCGACGGTCAGGCCGATCAGGCTCTGACTCTTGATCGCGAAATCCTCAGGCTGGATGCGGTACTCACTGACCACGCCATTCTTGAGTTCGGCAATGAAGGTCGGCGCGGCCAGGCTGATTTCGTCCAACCCATCCTGCGCGTGCACCACCAGTACGTGCTCGCTGCCCAGACGCTGCAGCACTTCGGCCATCGGCCGGCACAGGGCCTGGCTGAATACGCCGATGACTTGATGCTTGGCGCCTGCCGGGTTGGTCATCGGGCCAAGCATGTTGAAGATGGTGCGCAGACCCAGCTCGCGGCGCGGGCCGATGGCGTGCTTCATCGCCCCGTGATGCGAGGGGGCGAACATGAAGCCGACGCCGACGCTCTCGACGCAACGCGCCACCTGCTCGGGCTTGAGCCCCAGGTAGACGCCGGCAGCCTCGAGCAGATCGGCACTGCCACTCTTGCCAGAGACCGCACGGTTGCCGTGCTTGGCCACCTTGCCACCGGCTGCCGCGACGACGAAGGCCGCAGCGGTGGAGACGTTGAAAATGTTCATGCCATCGCCACCGGTACCGCAGGTGTCGACCAGTCGCTCGGCGTCGATGACCACGGGCGCGGCCAGCTCACGCATGACGCTGGCGGCACCGACGATCTCGTCGATGGTCTCGCTCTTCATGCGCATACCCATGAGGAAGGCGCCGATCTGCGCGTCAGTGCACTGACCGGTCATGATCTCGCGCATCACCGCCTGCATTTCCTCGGTGGTCAGATCGAGCTGAGCGACGATGCGGCCCAGGGCTTCCTTGATATTCATGCGCGCACGCCTCCGGTCTGCTTGAGGAAGTTGGCGAACAGTTCGTGGCCCTGCTCGGTGAGGATGGATTCGGGGTGGAACTGCACGCCCTCGATGTTCAGGGTCTTGTGGCGCAGGCCCATGATCTCGTCGACCGAGCCGTCTTCATGCTGGGTCCAGGCGGTGATCTCCAGGCAGTCCGGCAGGGTTTCACGCTTGACCACCAGGGAATGATAGCGGGTCACGGTGAGCGGGTTGTTGAGGCCGGCGAACACGCCCTTGTCTTCATGGAACACCGGGCTGGTCTTGCCGTGCATCACCTGGCGCGCACGCACCACGTCACCGCCGTAGGCCTGGCCGATGCTCTGGTGGCCGAGGCAGACACCCAGGATCGGCAGCTTGCCGGCGAAATGCAGGATGGCCTCAATGGACACGCCCGCCTCGGTCGGCGTGCAGGGGCCGGGCGAAACGACGATGCGCTCGGGCTTGAGCGCTTCGATCTCGGCGATGGTCAGTTCGTCGTTGCGAATCACGTGCACGTCGGCGCCCAGCTCACCCAGGTACTGCACGACGTTGTAGGTGAAGGAGTCGTAGTTGTCGATCATCAAAAGCATGGTACGGCTCCTCTTATTCCTGGGCCTGGACGGCAGTCTGTTCGGCGAGCGCGACGGCGCGGAACATGGCGCGGCGCTTGTTCAGAGTTTCTTCCCACTCCAGCGCGGGCACCGAGTCGGCAACGATGCCGGCGCCGGCCTGCACGTGCAGTTCACCGTCCTTGATCACCGCCGTGCGAATCGCAATCGCGGTGTCCATGTTGCCGTTCCAGGCGTAGTAACCGACCGCGCCGCCGTAGACGCCACGCTTGACCGGTTCCAGCTCGTCGATGATCTCCATCGCGCGGATCTTCGGCGCACCGGACAGGGTGCCGGCTGGCAGGATCGCACGTAGCGCGTCCATCGAGGTCAGGCCCTTCTTCAGCTCGCCTGTGACGTTGGAAACGATGTGCATGACGTTGGAATAACGCTCGATGACCATCTTCTCGGTCAGCTTCACCGAACCGATTTCCGAGACGCGCCCGGTGTCATTGCGGCCCAGGTCAATCAACATCAGATGCTCGGCGACTTCCTTGGCGTCGGCCAGCAGATCTTCTTCCAGCGCCAGGTCGGCCTCTTCGGTCGCACCGCGCGGGCGGGTGCCGGCGATGGGCCGTACGGTGACCAGGTTATCCTCGACGCGCACCAGCACCTCGGGCGACGAACCCACCACATGGAAATCGCCGAAGTTGAAGAAGTACATGTAAGGCGTCGGATTGATGCAGCGCAGCGCGCGGTACAGGTCGATGGGCGCCGCTTTGAACCCGATCGTCATGCGCTGGGAAATCACCACCTGCATGCAGTCGCCAGCCAGGATGTAATCCTTGATGGCGCTGACCGAGCGTTCGTAATCCTCGCGACTGAAGCTGGAGCGGAACGCGGGCTCCTCACCTGCAGGCTTGTTCAAATCCACACCCAGACGCGGGGCGAACGGCTGACGCAGCTTGTGCAGGATTTCCTGCAGGTGCGCCTGGCCACGCTCGAAGGCATCCGCCTCGGCCGGATCAGCCAGAACGATGGCGTGCATCTTGCCCGCCAGGTTGTCGAACACCACCACGGCATCGGAGACGTTGAGCAGGATGTCCGGCGTGCCCAGCGCATCGGGATTGACCCCGGCAGCCAGCTTGGGCTCCACGTATCGCACGCTGTCATAGGCGAAGTAACCGACCAGGCCACCGTTGAAACGCGGCAGCCCGGCGATGGTCGGCACCTTGTAGCGCGCCTTGAACTGCTCGACGAAGGCCAGTGGATCGACGCACTCATGGCGCTCGACCTCGACGCCGTCGGTGGTGATCACCACCTCATGCCCATGCACACGCAGCACGGTGCGCGCCGGTAGGCCGATGATCGAGTAGCGACCCCACTTTTCGCCGCCCTGCACGGATTCCAGCAGGTAGGAGTTGGGCGCATCGGCCAGTTTCAGGTAGATCGACAGCGGCGTGTCGAAGTCGGCGATGGTTTCGCAGGCAAGCGGAATACGGTTGTAGCCTTCAGCGGCTAAACGCAGGAATTCTTCATGGGTCATGATCAGCCTCATGGCTCGGGGTAAACGGTCGGGTGCAAACGGGCCGCGCGGCGGCGGCAGGACGAGATCAGGCGCGCCAGCGCCAACGGGCCAGAGCCTTGATCACTTTCATCCAGAGTTTGCAGCTAACCACCACGGTGCGATCTCGACAGGCGGGGGAATAAGGAGAGCGGCCACGGTATCGCAGCCGCTCGGGCTAAGCAACCCGTAGGAGCCCGCTTGCGGGCGATCAAGCGAATCATCGCCCGCAAGCGGGCTCCTACGCACAGATGCGATTACAACAGCTCGGCGAGGTTATCGACCACCAGTTGCGGATCTTCCTCGGCCACCGGCCGACCATGGTTGTAGCCATAGCTCACCGCCACGCAGGGCACGCCAGCCGCGCGCGCGGCCAGCACGTCGTTGCGCGAGTCGCCGACGAACAGCGCTTGCGCCGCATCGACCCCAGCCAGATGCATCACCTGCAGCAGCGCGGCCGGGTCCGGCTTCTGTTGCGGCAGGGTGTCGCCACCGATGATCCAGCGGAAATAACCGCCAAGGCCGACCTGCTCCAACAAAGGCGCGACGAAGCGCTCCGGCTTGTTGGTCACCACGGCGAGCTCGACGGCCGCCGTGCTCAGCGCTTCGAGCAGCTCATGCACGCCCGGGTACAGCGCGGTCAAGTGATGACAGTCGGCATAGATATCGAGAAAGCGCGCCAGGGCCTCTTCCGTCTCGGCCTCGCCCACTGCCGCGTGATCCAGACCGCCGGCCAGGGCGCGGCGCACCAGCACGCGCGCGCCGTTGCCGACCCAGTCGCGGACTTTTTCAACGCCAACCGGCGCGCGCCCCAGTTCCACCAGCATGCGGTCGACCGCTTCGGCCAGGTCCGGCACCGAGTCGATCAGCGTGCCGTCCAGGTCGAACATAACCAGGCGCGGCAGCTCACCGCCGCATAGCGCGCGCAGCGGTTTCATCCACGCACCTGGGCCAGTTCGGCGCGCATGGCGTCGATCACCGCCTTGTAGTCCGGCTGGTTGAAGATCGCCGAACCGGCAACGAAGGTGTCGGCGCCCGCTGCGGCAATCTCGCGGATGTTCTGCACGTTGACGCCACCGTCGATCTCCAGACGGATCTCGCGGCCACTGGCGTCGATCAGCGCGCGGGCTTCGCGCAGCTTGTCGAGGGTGCCGGGGATGAACTTCTGCCCACCGAAACCGGGGTTGACGCTCATCAGCAGGATCATGTCGACCTTGTCCATCACGTACTTGAGCACGTCCAGCGGGGTGGCCGGGTTGAACACCAGGCCCGCCTTGGCACCACCCGCCTTGATCAGCTGCAGCGAGCGGTCGATGTGCTCGGACGCTTCCGGGTGGAAGGTGATGTACGAAGCACCGGCCTCGATGAAGTCTCCGATGATGCGATCCACCGGCTTGACCATCAGGTGCGCATCGATGGGCGCGGTGATGCCGTACTTGCGCAGCGCCGAGCAGACCATCGGGCCGATGGTCAGGTTGGGCACGTAGTGGTTGTCCATCACGTCGAAGTGGACGATGTCCGCACCGGCGGCGAGTACGTTGTCCACTTCCTCGCCCAGGCGGGCGAAGTCGGCGGAAAGGATCGACGGGGCGATGGCGAAGGGTTGCATGGCGCACCTCTAAGGGCTTGGGTCACGGTGGCGCGCATTGTAGCGGCTGTAGAGCCTTCAATCGACTGAAGCCAACCTCGCGTAGGGAGCGACATGCCGAAGGCTTGTCCACCATGGCCGGCAGCGACGCAGCAAGAAAGGTGGACAAGCTTCGCGTTGTCCACCCTGCGCACGGCATAGTGGGAGGCGCTTCAGCGGCGAGCTTCTGGCTTTTGTGCCAAGCCAATCGCGGCTAAAGCCCCTCCCACAATGAGCCGCCTGCCTCAGATACCGCCGAGGCAGAGGTATTTGATCTCCAGGTACTCATCCAGGCCGTACTTGGAACCTTCGCGACCGAGCCCCGAGGCCTTCATGCCACCAAATGGCGCCACTTCATTGGAGATCAGCCCGGTATTGATACCGACCATGCCGTACTCCAGCGCTTCGGCTACACGGAAGGTGCGGCCCAGATCGCGGGTATAAAAGTAGCCTGCCAGGCCGAACTCGGTGTCGTTGGCCTGACGCACCACTTCGGCTTCATCGCTGAAACGGAACAACGGCGCCAGCGGGCCGAAGGTCTCTTCGCGGGCCACGCGCATATCCGCGGTGACACCAGTGATGACCGTCGGCTCGAAGAAATGCCCGCCCAGCGCATGCGCCTTGCCGCCCTGCAGCACCCTGGCGCCCTTCTCCAGCGCATCGGCCAGATGCGCCTGCACCTTGGCCACGGCATTGCCGTCGATCAGCGGACCAATGACGACGCCCTCCTCATCACCATGGCCGACCCGCAGTTTGGCCACGGCAGCGGCCAGTTTCTCGGCAAAGGCGTCGTAGACGGCATCGTGCACATACAAGCGATTGGCGCAGACGCAGGTCTGCCCGGCGTTGCGGTACTTGGCGACCAGTGCGCCTTCGACTGCGGCATCCAGGTCGGCATCCTCGAAGACGATGAACGGCGCATTGCCGCCCAGCTCGAGTGAAAGCTTCTTCAGGGTCGGCGCACATTGCTCCATCAGTTTGATGCCCACCCCCGTGGAGCCGGTAAACGACAGCTTGCGCACGATAGGGTTGGCGCACAGCTCAAAGCCCACCTCACGGGAACGCTCGGTATCGGCCGGCAGCACGCTGAACAGCCCGGCCGGAATGCCCGCGCGCTCGGCCAAGACAGCCAGCGCCAGCGCACTGAACGGTGTCTGTGGCGCGGGCTTGAGCACCATCGCACAGCCGGCGGCCAGCGCCGGGCCGGCCTTGCGGGTGATCATCGCCGCCGGGAAGTTCCACGGCGTGATCGCCGCGGTCACGCCAATGGGTTCCTTGGTCACGATCAGGCGCTTGTCCGGCTGATGACCGGGAATGGTGTCGCCGTAGACACGCTTGGCTTCTTCGGCGAACCACTCGATGAAGGATGCCGCGTAAAGCACTTCGCCGCGGGCCTCGGTCAGCGGTTTGCCCTGTTCGGCGGTCATGATCCGCGCCAGGTCCTCCTGGTTGGCCAGCATCAGCTCATACCATTTGCGCAGGCGCGCCGCGCGCTCCTTGGCAGTGAGCGCACGCCAGGCCGGCTGGGCAGCCTGCGCCGCCTCGATGGCCTGGCGGGTCTGCTCGGCCCCGATGTTCGGGACCGTCCCCAGAGACGCGCCATTGGCCGGATTGAGAATTTCAGTGATGGCGCCATCGCTGGCTTCGCACCACTGGCCGTCGATATAGGCCTGGTGGCGCAGCAGATCGGGATCGTTCAATTGCATGATTTTCTCCTGCAGCCGAGGGAAGAAATCGCCCCTCGGCTGGATAAGGGACTCGAAAGGCCTCACTCGCCGGGCGGCAGGTCCTTGGTGAAGGTCTGGTCGTTCTCACCGCGGAACATCTGTGCCCCGTAGATCAGCGCGCACAGGCCGACGCCGATGGCGAAGGCCCAGCCAGCGCCCTTGATCGCCAATACCGCGCCAATGACCCCGGCGATGCCCAGGTCGCGCTGACTGCGCGCCTCCATGATGCCCAGGCGCACGCTGACGTAACCCTGAATCAGCAGGGTCAGCGCCAGTGCTACACCGAGAATCGGCTGCAGCAAGGTGACCACCGGCAACAGCAACAGGCCGGTGTTGGTGCCCCAGCGGAACGAGCCGACGCCACCGTAGATGGACTTCATCGCCTTGGCGCCGCCCTTGAAGCGCTCGGTGATCACCACCTGCATGGCTGACCATTGCGGGCCGCACATGGCCACGTCCGGGCCGAAGATGCTCATGAAGGCGTTACGCCCGCCAAAGATCAGGTGCGAACGGTTGGGGTTGAAGTCGACCTTCTCGTCACTGCGGATGTGGTCGGCCTCGCCGAGGATCGCCTTGGCACCCAGCACGTCACCGAACACCACCAGGTAGGCGGCCAGGACAGTAGGAATGGCGGTGACGAACATCATCAGCGGCGGCATGCCGAGGCCGAACACGGTGTACTCGTTCCACAGGGTGACGAAGTCCGGCTTGCTGATGCCCCACTCGATGCTCGGCCAAGGCGCCTCACCGAAGATCGGCGCGACGAAGACCGCCAGGAGGATGATCGGGAAAATGCCCAGCTTGGCGAAGTTCCACCACAAGCGGCTGCGCTTCTTCAGCTGCTGGAAGTGCAGGGAGAACACCAGATAGAAGGCGATACCGACGGCGATGGAAATGGTCCAGGGGAAGCTGTCGAAGCGACCGCCCTCCTTGAACACAGTCACCACCGCACTCAGGCCGGCGCCCATGATGATGCCGGCCTTGAGTGCAGAGGGCACCAATGACACCACCTTGCGCGCCATGCCGGTCATGCCCAGGCCGATGGAAAATATCCCCAGCATCAACTGGAAGGCGATCAGCGCATGCACCCGCTCCGGGCCCTCCGGGAACTGGCTGCAGTAAGCCATGAGCAAGGGAATCGCCGGGGTGATCCAGCCCGGGACGACGGGGTCGCCCAGCAAATGGTGGGTCAGGTACAGCAGCCCGTTGAGCATGACCACCGCCAGCGCCACCTCGAAAGGCATGCCGAGGAATTCGGTCATCAGCGGAATCGCCGCCAGATCCACCGCACACATGAGCAGGCCCTGCATGTAGTCGGAGAGTTCGAAGCGGTAATGAATGAAAGGCAGACGCACCTTGAATGGCCCCACCGGCCAGTAGGGGGCTTCCACACCAAGGTCTTGCTGATGCAGTTCGGACATTTGAGTCACCCAGCTTTATTAGAGTTGTAAGCAGCGAGCCCCGACATTGCCGGGGCTGTTCATCGGTTGTTGCGCAGATCAGTAGGCAGCGCGGTAGATCTGCTCGATATCGCCCGCCGTCAGGCGACGCGGATTGTTGCGCATCAGGCGGTCGATCTTGCTCGCTTCCTCGGCCATGGCCGGAATGGCGTCTTCCGGCACACCGAAGCTGCGCATGCCCTTGGGAATATCGACGCTGGCACACAGCTCGGCCATGGCCTCGACGGCCAGGTCGGCGGCGACCTTGTCGCTCAGACCGTGAGTCTGCACGCCCAGGGCGGCAGCGATCTCGGCCATGCGCTCGACACAGGCCAGCTTGTTCCAGGCCATCACGTAGGGCAGCAGCAAGGCATTGCTGACGCCGTGGGCGATGTTGAAGCGCCCGCCCAGGGGATAGGCCAGCGCATGCACGGCGCCGACACCGGCATTGCCGAAGGCCATGCCGGCCATCAGGCTGGCGGTGGCCATGTCTTCGCGCGCCACCAGGTCAGCCGGGTTGGCGTAGGCCTTGGGCAGTGCCTTGGCGATCAGCTTGATCGCGCCAATGGCCAGGGCATCGGTGATCGGCGAGGCATTGACCGACAGGTAGGACTCCACCGCGTGCACCAGGGCGTCGACGCCACTGGCTGCGGTCACGCCGCGCGGGCAGGTCAGGGTCATCACCGGGCTGACCAGGGCGACGTCGGGCAGCAGGTAGTCGCTGACGATGCCCTTTTTCAGCTGCGCTTTCTTGTCCGACAGGATCGATACGTTGGTCACTTCCGAACCGGTGCCGGCAGTGGTCGGAATGGCAATCAGCGGCGGCCCTTTGCGCTTGATCTGATCGACACCGAACAGCTCTTCCAGCGCACCGTCATGACCGACGTAACCGGCCACGGCCTTGGCGATATCGATGGCGCTGCCGCCACCGACGCCGATCAGACCATCGTGACCGCCCTCGCGATAGACCTTGGCGCAGGCTTCGACGATAGCGATTTCCGGCTCCGGCTCGACACCGTCATAGATGCCATAGCGGCGCTCGCCGAGCTGCTTGAGGACATGCTCGACCGTACCGGACTTGATCAGGATGGCGTCGGTGACGATCAGCGGGTTGGTGATATTCAGACGGGGCAGTTCGACCGCCAGTTGCTCCACGGCACCCTGGCCGGTCAGCAGCTTATTGGCGATCTTGAATGCAGCAATAGTCATCAGCAGGCCCTTTATGCGTTGTTGTGCTGAACGGGTTCAGGACCTGTCATAGCCATTCCTGTGCCAGCTTGCTGAAAGCGGCGTGCTAGAAGGCTTGCGTCGATTTGTCACAGTGCTGCGCAGAACGCACTTGATCAGAAAATCAATCAAAAGACCGTCATTCGATCCATTTTCCAATCAACCCTGTTCCCAGCGCTTCATCTTCTGCACCAGGGTCGCCTGGCTGAGACCCAGCACCTTGGCCGCTTCTCGGGTGGTCTTGTGCTGCATCAGCGCACGGCGGATGAGGCGCCGCTCGAGGTTCTCCACCTGCTTGCGCAGGGGCAGCAGATCGTCTTCGCCGGCATCGCTACGGGCGATGCGCATCTCCTCTGGCAGGTCGAACAGCTCGATGCGTTCGCCGCTGACGGTGACCACCAGGCGCTCGACCAGATTGATCAGCTCGCGGATGTTGCCGGGCCAGGCGTAGTCGGTCAGTGCATCGAGCGCCTCGAGCTCCCAGCTCAGTGCGCGGCCATAACGCTGGTTGAATTCGGCCAGGTAGAAATCCAGCAGCGGCTGAATTTCCTCGGGCCGCTCGCGCAAGGCCGGGATATGGATCGGCACCACGTTGAGCCGGTAATAGAGGTCGGCGCGAAAACGCCCGTCGGCGACCATCTTGCGCAAATCATGGTGGGTGGCGGTGATGATGCGCACGTCCACCTCTTTCAGCTCCAGGCCACCGACCGGAATGAAGCGGCTCTCCTCGATCACCTTGAGCAGCTTGACCTGCAGCGCTAGCGGCAGATCACCGATCTCATCGAGAAAAACCGTGCCCTGGTGCGCCAGCTCCAGCAGCCCGCGTTTGCCCTTGCTGCCGGCGCCGGTGAAAGCGCCCGGCACATAACCGAACAGCTCGGCCTCGATCAGGTTTTCCGGCAGCGCGCCACAGTTCAGCGCCAGGAACGGCTGCGCCGCGCGCGGGCTGCTCTTGTGAATGTACTGGGCGATCAGGGTCTTGCCGACGCCGGTTTCCCCCTGCAGCAGCACCTTCACGTCACTGGCGGCGACCTGCCGGGCCTGAGCGAAGACCCGCCCGGACGCCGGCAGGCTGGCCACTGGCGAGGCATCGAGCAGATCGTCACGCTGCCCGGCATGCAGCTTGGCGGTGCTGTTGCGTAACTGCTTCAGTTGCTGCAGCTCGTCGCGCTCATGCTTCATGCGCAGCAGTTCGGTCATGTCGCGCACGGTACTGACCACGTAGCGCACCCGGCCATCGGCGGCGAAGATCGGCGTGCCACTGACCAGCAGACGCTTGCCCTGGCTGACGCTCTGCATCAGCGACAGCGCCTTGCCTTCCTTGAGCACGCGCAGCGACACCGACTGCGAGATCACGCCCTGCTCCACCAACGCCTGCATGTGCTGGCCGACGACGTCCTCGGCACGCAGGCCGGTCAGGCGCTCATAGGCACTGTTGACCTTGAGGGTGATGCCATCGGCGTCGGTGATGTAGACGCCATCGTGCAACGCGTCGATCAGCTCGCGAAAACCGGGATCATCGAAGTCCATCTGGCCGCCTTGTTGGGTCAGGAGAAACTGCACATTCTACGCCCGGAAACGAGCAAGGCCCCGCCGGTTTCCCGGCGAGGCCCTGAACATGCAGCTGCGGCGATCTACTCCGGCGTGGAGGTACGCAGCTTCTCGCTACGCCCGCGCAGCCACTCCAGGGTCAGCAGCAACAGGATGGAGAAGCCGATCAGCAGTGTCGCGGCGGCGGCGATGGTCGGCGACAGGTTCTCGCGAATGCCGCTGAACATCTGCCGCGGCAGGGTGGCCTGCTCGGGGCCGGCGAGGAACAGGGTCACCACCACTTCGTCGAACGAGGTGGCGAAAGCGAACAGTGCCCCGGAAATCACCCCCGGCGCGATCAGCGGCAGGGTCACCCGGCGAAATGCCGTCAGCGGCGAGGCGCCAAGGCTGGCGGCGGCACGCACCAGGTTGTGGTTGAAGCCCTGCAGCGTGGCCGACACGGTGATGATCACGAACGGCACACCGAGCACCGCATGCACGAGGATCAGCGACAGGTAGCTGTTGCCCATGCCCAGCGGCGCGAAGAACAGGTAACTGGCCACACCGATGATCACCACCGGCACGATCATCGGCGAGATCAGCAGGCTCATCACCAGCGCCTTGCCGCGGAACTCGCCACGGGTCAGGCCAATGGCGGCCAGGGTGCCGAAGACCATGGCCAGCAGGGTCGCGGCCGGGGCGATGATCAGGCTGTTCTTCAGCGAACGCATCCAGTCGGCGGACATGAAGAAGTCCTCATACCAGCGCAGCGAGAAACCCTGCAGCGGGTAGACCAGGAAAGTGCCGGAGTTGAACGACAGCGGCACGATCACCAGCACCGGCAGGATCAGAAACAGCAGCACCAGGCCGCAGAGAATGCGCAGGCCGTAGTACCAGAGGCGCTCGACGGGTGACATGTAGGGGCTGAGCATGGCTGTGACTCCATTTAGCTTTTAGCTCCCCTCTCCCATTTATGGGAGAGGGGTTGGGGTAGAGGGCGCTCTTCTTGCGCCATCCTCCCGAGTTCGGTTACCGAGAAGCAGTGGTGCCTAAACAAGCACCCTCTCCCGCCCTTCGGGCACCCTCTCCCGCAAGCGGGAGAGGGTCATCAGATGGCCTGCTGCGCAGGCCGTTTTCTAGGCAAGCCTCAGCTTGCTGGCACCGACCAGCCAGCTGTACACCACGTAGAGCACCAGGGTCGCGGCCAGCAGCAGACCGCCAAGAGCCGTGGCCATGCCCCAGTTGATGGTGGTGTTGGTGTAGAAGGCGACGAAGTAGCTGATCATCTGGTCGTTCGGGCTGCCCAGCAGCGCCGGGGTGATGTAGTAGCCGATGGACAGGATGAACACCAGCAGGCAACCGGCGCCGACACCGGCCAGGGTCTGCGGGAAATACACCCGCCAGAAGCTGGCGAACGGATGGCAGCCGAGCGACACCGCCGCGCGCATGTAGCTGGGTGAGATGCCCTTCATCACGCTGTAGATCGGCAGAATCATGAACGGCAGCATGATGTGCACCATGGCCACGTATACGCCGCTGCGGTTGAACACCAGTTGCAGCGGTTGCTCGATGATGCCCAGCGAGATCAGCGCGCTGTTGATCAGCCCGCCCGACTGCAGCAGCACGATCCAGGCGGCGACGCGCACCAGGATCGAGGTCCAGAACGGCAGCAGCACCAGAATCATCAGCAGGTTGCCCTGCCGCGTCGGCAGGTTGGCGAGCAGGTAGGCCAGTGGGTAGGCCAGCACCAGACAGATGACCGTGATCACCAGGCTCATCCAGAAGGTGCGGGTGAAGATGTCCAGATAGATGGCCTGATCCGGCGTGGCCTTGGCCAGTTCGCCGAGGTCGTCGATACGATGATCGAGCGCGGCCAGCAGGTAGTACGGCGTCACCGACGACGCATTGCGGCGGATCACCTGCCAGTAGGCAGGGTCGCCCCAGCGCTCGTCCATATCGAGGAAGGCTTCCTGGTAGGACGCCGGCTCCTCGCCCAGCGGCAGCTTGCGTGCGGTGCTGCTGACCAGGCTGCGAAAGCCCGCCAATTCCATGTTCAGGCGCTTGGACAGATCGCCCAGGCTCTGGTTACGCCGCGCTTCGAGCATATCGCTGGCAATCGCCCGGTACGCCGCCTCATCCGGCAGGCCACGGCCATCCCAGGCGGCGATCGCCTCGACGGTACGTGGCAGGCTGCCGACCACCTCAGGGTTATCCACGCTACGCATGAGCAGCGCGCCGATGGGCAGCAGGAAGGTCAGCAGGAGGAACAGCAACAGCGGCAGGATCAGCGCCTTGGACTTCAGGCGATTGAAACGCTCGGCACGAGCCAGACGCTGCTTCAGGCTTGGCCCGGGCAACTCGGTGGCAGGCAGTACGGCGGCCATGGACAACTCCGCAAGCTAAGGCCGCACCAGGCGGCAGAAATTCGGGGATACGACAAACATCGCTTGGGCAGCTCCGCCACCCTCATCCCCTTCTCCCGCAGGAGAAGGGGGCGAGGAAGGCGTCGCTGCGCGACGCCCTGGTTAGCGGGCGGCCCAGGCGTTGAAACGCTGCTCCAGCTGCTCGCCGTAGTCAGCCCAGAAGGTCACGTCGATGGCCACCTGGTTGGCGATGTTTTCCGGGGTGGTCGGCATCAGGTTCAGACGCTCCGGCGCCAGCAGCTCGATGGCCTGTTTGTTGGCCGGGCCGTAGGCGATGTTCTCCGAATAGGTCTTCTGCGCTTCTGGTTTGACCGAGAAGGCGATGAACTCTTTGGCCAGTTCGGCGTTCTTGGCGCCACGCGGGATGGCCCAGGAATCGAAGTCGTAGATGCCGCCGTTCCAAACCACTTGCAGGTTGCTCTCGGCCTGCACGGCAGCGATACGACCGTTGTAGGCCGAGCTCATCACCACGTCGCCGGAGGCGAGATACTGCGGCGGCTGGGCGCCAGCTTCCCACCACTGGATGCTGGGCTTCAGCTCGTCGAGCTTCTTGAACGCACGATCCTGGCCTTCCTTGGTGGCCAGCACCTTGTACACGTCCTTGACCGGCACGCCGTCGGCCATCAGGGCGAATTCCAGAGTGTACTTGGCACCCTTGCGCAGGCCGCGCTTGCCCGGGAATGTCTTCACGTCCCAGAAATCGGCCCAGCTGGTCGGCGCCGCGCTGAGCTTGTCGGCGTTGTAGGCGAGCACCGTGGACCAGACGAAGAAGCCCACACCGCAGGGCTGGATGGCGCCGTCGATAAAGTTGGCTTGATCGCCGAACTGCGCCGGGTCGAGCTCCTCGAACAGGCCTTCGTCGCAACCACGGGCCAGCTCCGGCGACTCCACCTCCACCAGATCCCAACTCACGCTGCGGGTGTCGACCATGGCTTTGACCTTGGCCATCTCACCGTTGTATTCGCCGCCCAGCACCTTGTTGCCGGTTTCCTTCTCGAAGGGTTCGTAGAACGCCTTGACCTGCGCCGCCTTGTTCGCGCCGCCGAAGGAAACCGCGGTCAGATCCACCGCCAGTGCCGGCATGGCGCAACTAACGCCCAGGGCCAACGCCGCGAGCTTCAGGGATTTCGTCATTCTTATCAGCTCCTCTGTGTTACGGGGTAAAGGTGAAGCACTGCGCAAAAGGCTCACTCGACTTGGAGTGGATCCAGCGCGCGGACATGCTCGACAGACCAGCCGAGCGGAACCAGGTCACCAACCGTCAGGGCCGGATCGAGCTCGGCCACGGGTTGCTTGACGTAGAAGTCGGATTTACCGCAAACCTCCATGCGGATACGCACGTGGTCGCCCAGGTAAATGAACTCGGCGATGCGCCCGGAGAAGCGGTTCGGGCAGGCTTCGCTGTGGCCGTTGAGGCGGATGCGCTCGGGGCGGATCGACAGGCTCACCGCCTCCCCCACCGCACCGACGTTGACCGCCGTGGCACGCACTTCCTCGCCACGCGCCAGGCGCACCACACACTGCTCGCCATCGTGGCTGACCAGCTCGCCGGCCAGGCGGTTGTTCTCACCGATGAACTGGGCGACGAAGGTGTTGTGCGGCGCTTCGTAGAGCTCGCGCGGCGGAGCGATCTGCTGGATCTCGCCCTGGTGGAACACGGCCACGCGGTCGGACATGGTCAGTGCCTCGCCCTGGTCGTGGGTGACGTAGACCACGGTCACGCCCAGGCGCTGGTGCAGGTGCTTGATCTCCATCTGCATGTGTTCGCGCAGCTGCTTGTCCAGCGCGCCGAGGGGTTCGTCCATCAGCACCAGTTGCGGCTCGAACACCAGCGCACGGGCCAGTGCCACGCGCTGCTGCTGACCACCGGAGAGCTGGCCCGGATAACGGTTGCGGAAGCTGTCGAGCTGCACCATCGACAGCGCACGCTTGACCCGTTCGCTGATGTCGGTACGCGACATGCCGCGCACGCTCAGCGGGAAGGCCAGGTTCTCGGCCACGGTCATGTGCGGGAACAGCGCGTAGTTCTGGAACACCATGCCGATATCGCGCTTGTGCGGCGGCAGTTTGTTCAGAGAGCGGCCATCGAGGAGGATCTCGCCGGCAGTCGGCGTCTCGAAACCGGCCAGCATCATCAGGCTGGTGGTCTTGCCGGAACCGGACGGGCCGAGCAGGGTCAGAAACTCACCCTTGCGGATATCCAGGTTGAGGTCTTTGACGATCAGCGTTTCGCCGTCATAGCTCTTCTGTACGCCACGGAAGCTCACCAGTACATCGTTTGCCATCACACCACACCCTTGTTCTTGTCTCAGGCCGATGACCCAAGATTAGGTCGGCGAGACAGGGTGAAAAATCGGGCGGGATGACAAGCTGATATCAGGCGCGAGGAGAATCTCGTGTAGGGCTTGCCCTACAAAATCCGAGTGATCGCATCGGTTATACAGTGCATGAAAACCGTGGGAGCGGCTTCAGCCGCGAAGCTCCGGTGGGCGATTCATCGCGGCTGAAGCCGCTCCTACGAAAGCGCCCGATCAGACCAGGCGGTGCTCCATCGCGTAACGCACCAGGTCGGCCATCGAATGAGCACCGAGCTTCTGCATCAGGCGCGCCTTGTGCGTGCTCACGGTCTTGTTGCTGATCGCCAGGTGCAGGGCAATGTCATTGACACCCTCCCCGCGCACCAGACGCTCGAACACCGAGAACTCGCGTTCGGACAGTTGCGCATGGGGCGGGCGCGAATCGGTCAGGCCGACCTCGAAGACCATGCGGTCGGCCAGCGCCGGATCGATATAACGACCACCGCTGGCTACCTTGCGAATCGCCGTGATCAACAACGCCGGGTCGCTGTCCTTGGTGGCGTAGCCGGCGGCACCGGCCTTGAGCGCACGCGCCGCCATCTGCGCCTCGTCGTGCATCGACAGCACCAGAATCGCCGGTGCCTCGCTCAGCGCGCGGATACGCGGAATGGCCTCCAGACCATTGACGCCGGGCATGGAGATATCCAGCAGCACCACGTCGCAAGGCGTGCGACGCAGCACCTCGATCAGTTGCTCGCCATTGCAGGCTTCGCCAGCCACCTCGAGATCGCGCGCCATGCCGATCAGTTGCTTGATGCCTTCCCGCACGATGGTGTGGTCTTCGGCCACCAGTACCCGAATCACGCTGCGATCTCCTCTTCCAGATTTATACGCGCACACAGCGTAGTGCCCTCGCCCGGCTGGCTGTCAATCTGCAACTGGCCACCGAGCATGAGCATGCGCTCCTGCATGCCAACCAGGCCGAAGGATTGCCCCGGCTTGCGCAGCGCCGGATCGAAGCCCTTGCCATCATCGACGACCGACAGACACAGGCTGCCGCCCTCCTGCCACAGGCGCACTTCGACGCTATGCGCGCCGGCGTGGCGCATGACGTTGGTCAACGCCTCCTGAAGGATACGGAACAGGCCGATGGCCTGGGCATCAGGCAGATGCGGCAAGTGCTCGGGCACATCGACCAGACAGGGAATCTGCGTGCGCTCCTCGAAGCGACGCACCTGCCATTCAATGGCCGAGGCAATGCCGGCATCGAGAATCGGCGGACGCAAGGCAGTGGCCACGTCGCGCACCAGCTGGAACAACTGAGCGATCAGGCGCTTCATGCTGGCCAGACGTTCGTCCAGCTCTGCAACCTGACCGGCGCAGGCCAGCTCGCACATCGCTGTTTCCAGCTTGAGCACGGTCAGCACCTGACCCAGCTCGTCGTGTACTTCGCGGGCGATCCGCGCCTTTTCCTCCTCCCGCACACTTTCCAGATGCGCCGACAGCTCACGCAGGCGCGCCCGCGAATCGGCCAGCGCCAGCTCGGCCAGCTTGTTCTCGGTGATGTCCCAGAGAATGCCGTCCCAGACCACTCGGCCATTGCCCAGCGGGCGCGCCGTGGTGCGGATATCGGCCCACAGCACCTCCTGCTCGGCAGTGAGGATGCGCCCCTGCCAGTACCAGTCGCTCTCGCCCTCCAGCGCCAGCGTCTGACTGTTGAGGTAGCTGTTCAGATCCTGCGGATGCACCAGGCTGCGAATACCACGATCCTCACGTTGCAGCTCATGCGCCGGCCAGCCAACCATTTCCTGGCTGGCCTCGCTGATATAGGCGAAGTTGACCGTCTGCCCTGGCCCGGCGCGCTCCAGGCGAAACACCAGGCCGGGGACGTTGCCAGCGATGCCTTTGAAGCGCGCCTCGCTCTCCTCCAGCGCCGCGCGGGCACGGCGGCGTTCGGTGACGTCGCTGAGAAATACCACCAGGTACTCGGCCTGGCGGTAACGCAGAAAACTCAGGGAAACATCGGCCGGCATGCGGCTGCCATCGGCGCGCAGGCAGTCGACCTCGAAGCTGGGTGAGCCCTCATCCTCCTCGCGCACGCGCTTCCACAGGCTGAGCCAGCGATCCATGTGCAGGCCGGGCTCGAGCTGGCTCAATGGCTTGTCCACCAGCTCGCCGCTGGCGTAGCCGAGCATGCGTTCGGCGGCACGGTTGGCGTAGCGCAGGTGGCTGTCCCAGTTGACCCAGAGAATGCCCACCGTGCTGTGATCGATGGAGAACTGGCTCAGGCGCAACGCCTCGGCTGCCTGCTGGTGACGATCCAGCTCGCCACGTGCGCCCAGCAGCCCACGCTCCAGCAAACGCGTCTGTTGCCTTTGCCGATAGAGCGCGGTTGCACCCAGCATCAGCACCAGGCCGAAAAACAGCGCGAGCGTCTTCCAGAAGCCGACGAAATCGGTGGACTGCGGATAGCGCAGAGGCATCCAGGTTTCCCGCCATTCCTCCAGCTCGCGAGCCGGCAGCACCTGCAGGGTCTGATCGACGATGCCGGACAACAGCGGCTGATCGCGGCGCGTTGCCAGGCGCATTAGCTGTGGCAGACCGATGTCGCCAACGATGCTCAGGCTGGAGAAACGTGATTCGCGCAGCAGCAGGCTGAGGCTCGCCTCGTCCAGCACCGCATAACTGACCTCCTGATTCAGCACCAGCAACAACGCCGCGCGCTCCGATGGCGTCGCCCGCAAACGCAGATTGGTATGGGTGCGCTCCAGATACTCGGCAGCCTGGCTCGGCGTACGCAGGGCGACCATCTGCTCCAGCGGCAACTGATCGAGATCCACCGCACCATTGCCGCTACGCTCGCCAACCACCAGATGCGGCACCCGCAGGTAGGGCATCGAGTAATGCCAGATGCGCAGACCCGCCGGCGTCTGCTGCAGACCTGGCGCCAGATCCACCTCGCCAGCACTGGCAGCCCGTTCCAGGGCCTCCAGGTTCGGATATAGACGCCAGTCAGGCGCGACGCCCATGCCTTCGAGCAAACGCTGCATCAGTTCGACGTTGGCGCCCGTCAACTGCCTATTCTGACCACGCTGCACCCAGGGTGCCTGCTGGAGCAGGCCCACGCGCAACACCGGATGCTCCTTGAGCCAGGCGCGCTGCTCGGCATCGAAGGCCGGGCGCAATGGCATGCGCGCGCTCTCGGCCCAGGCGGTGGAAACAGCCAGCATCAGCAGGAGAGAGAGGGAACGGAGAAGGGAGTTCATGCACGGCGAATCCGGTGACGCGATCCCCTACCTTACTCCAGTCTTGCACCAATCGCCTGACAAAAGCGGAGCCCGGCATTAGGCTCTGTAGCAGACGATCAGGAGCCTCATCGATGCGCCTTCACTCACTAGCACTGCTCGGTTTCTGCCTGCTCTCCTGTCCCGCGGTCTGGGCCGAGGAGCCGGTCGAGGACGCGCCGGCTGATAGCGCCGACGCCCCTGCGGCAAGCGAACGTCCGCTGTTGCCCGAACGCAGCGTCAGCGACGCGCAGACGCTGGAGCAACGCCTGGACAAACGTGAACAGCAGATGCTGCAGGCCAGCGCCGAAAGCTTCCTCGCACTGTGGCTACCAGCCAACGTCGGCGAGCCCAGTGGTGCGGTGATCCTGTTGCCCGGCGATGTGGAAAACGCCGATGGCGCCGCCGCGGTGGGCCCGCTCCGGCGCAAACTGCCCGACGCCGGCTGGCACAGTCTGAGCCTGACGCTGCCGGACCCGGACGGCGACCCGTTGCCGCCACGCAGCGCGGCCTCCGAAACGCCTGCGCCAACTGACGGTGAAGCCACCAATGGCGAAGATGAAAGCGTTGCCGATGTCGCGCCAGAGCAGACAACCACACCAGCCGCAACGGAACTCACCGCCGAGCAAAGGCGCCAGGCGCATGTCGAACGGGTAATGGCGCGTATCGATGCCGCCATCGCCTTTGCCAGCCAGCAGCAGGCCAGAGACATCGTCCTCCTCGGGCATGGCAGTGGCGCCTACTGGGCTGCGCGCTACCTGAGCGAACGTCAGCCGGACAACGTGCAGAATCTGCTGATGGTGGCGGCCGAACTACCTGCCGGCTTCGCGCCGCCACTGGATGAGATGGTCGCACAGCTAACCGTGGCCACCGGCGACTTCTACTACAAGGATCAAGCCACCGAGCGCATGGCTGCGCTGAAGCGCCTGCAGGCGAGCAAGCGGGCCAAACTACCCACTTACATACAGGTATCGATGAAGGCCCTGCCGGGCAATCTGGATGTTCAGCAAGAGCAGCTCTACCGCCGTCTGCGCGGCTGGCTGACGCTGCATATCCGCGCAGCAGGCAGCTGAAAACTACCTGCTAGCGAATCCCTCGGCGCTGGCGAATCAACGCGTAAGCCTGATGCAGTTGACGCGTGGTGTCGGTGGCTTCACGAATGCGCTCAGGCGAGGCGCCGGAGCCGGCCAGTTTGTCCGGGTGATGCCGACTGAGCAGCCGTCGGTAGGCGCGCTTGATCTGCTCAGGCTCGCTGCCTTCATTCACGCCCAACAGACGCAGCGCCTCCTGGTAACTGCCGCCAGCCGGTGCCGGCTGCTGACTGCGACGCGGCGCGTATTCCTCGCCCAGACTATCGAGCCGGGCACTGTCCCAGCCAAGCCACTTGCCCCAGAGCAGGATCAACTCATGCTCACTGGCCGATACCCGCCCGTCGACCCAGGCCATGCGCCAGCAGGCCCGCAGCATGGCATCCGCGCGGTCGCGCTGACGCTGCAGGGGCGCACGCAGGTTGTCACGCCCGGTCTTGCCACGGGCAAAGGCTTCGATGGCGCGCCGCTGAGCGACGGGGTTCAATCCGAGCCGTTGCATTTCCGAACGCGCCTGCTGGATATGGCTCTGCACCACCCGGCCGTCGCTCTTGGCCAGACGCCCCAGCATCAGAAACAGCAAATCATCATCCGCTGGTGCCGCACGGCCGCCCAACCGCTCGCGCAGATTGTCCCAGCCATGCAGGCGCAGACGGCGATCCAGCACCTGCCCGAGCAGACCGCCAAGCAGAGCACCTGGGATACTGGCCAGGGCGAGCCCGGCCGCTGCCCCGAGCATGGTGGCCGGCCACAACACCTAGCGCGCCTCCTGCAACAAGCGTTCGACCTCGGCCAGACGCTCGTGCGTACCGACGTCGACCCAGCAGCCGCCATAGTGCTCGCCACTGACCTGCCCTGCCGCCATCGCCTCGCGTAACAGTGGCGCCAGCTTGAAGGCACCGGGCTGAGAAGAGGCGAACAGGCGCGGGTGCAGCACGGCGAGACCACTGTAGGTCAACCGCTCGCCTGCCGCCCCGCCGTCATGAACCTGACCCGCCGCCAGAACGAAGTCACCCTGCGGGTGATGCGCCGGGTTATCCACCAGCACCAGATGCGCCAGGCCGGCGGGTGGCTCGCGCAGCGCGGCGAAGGCGTAGTCGGTGAAGACATCGCCGTTGACCACCAGAAACGGCTCGGCCCCCAACAGCGGCAATGCCTTGAAGATACCGCCCCCCGTCTCCAGCGGCTCACCTTCAGGGGAATAAACGATTCGTACGCCGAAGCGCGAGCCATCGCCGAGGTAATCTTCGATCTGCTGGCCCAGCCAGGCGTGGTTGATCACCAGCTCGGTGAAGCCAGCAGCAGCCAGGGCGCGGATGTGGTACTCGATCAGCGGCACGCCCGCCGCTTTCACCAGCGGTTTGGGTGTATGCAGCGTCAAAGGACGCATGCGCTCGCCCTTGCCCGCCGCGAGGATCATCGCCTTCATGCACGCGCCCCTTCATCTTTCGCCAGGCTGGCAAACAGCTCGCCCAACTCGGCCAGTTCCGGCCGACGCGCCAGCACAGCCTCTATATAAGAGAAGAAACGCGGCACATCGCCAAGGTACTTGGGCTTGCCATCGCGGTGGCAGATGCGAGCGAAGATACCGATCACCTTGAGGTGACGCTGCACGCCCATCAGATCGCTGGCGCGCAGAAAGTCTTCGAACGATGCCTGCACCGGAATGCCCGCCGCCTTGGCGCGCTCCCAGTAGCCGTGTAACCAGGCCTGCACGCACGCCTCTGGCCAACTGAGGAAGGCATCCTTGAACAGGCAGGTGATGTCATAAGTCACCGGACCGTTGACGGCATCCTGGAAATCCAGCACGCCGGGGTTGGGCGTGCTCTGCATCAGGTTGCGCGGCATGAAGTCGCGGTGCACCACCACCTTGGGCTGCTCCAAGGCGCTGTCGATCAACAGGCGACAGATGCGCTGCCAGGCTGCTTCCTGCTCGGGTGTAAAGGCATGCCCCAGATGACGTTGTACGTACCACTCGGGAAACAGCTGCAACTCACGACGCAGCAACGCCTCGTCGTAATGCGGCAGAGCACCGTCCAGCGGCAAACGCTGCTGCAACAACAAGGCCTCGATGGCCTCGTCGAACAGCTCGTCGGCGTTGTGTTCGTTTATCACATCCAGGTAGGTCTGGCGGCCCAGGTCATCGAGGATCAGAAAGCCCTGCTCGAGATCGGCAGCCAACACCTGCGGCACATGCACACCGGCGCTGGCCAGCAACGCAGCGATGCGGACGAAAGGTTCGCAGTTTTCCTGAGGCGGCGGCGCATCCATCAGAATCAGGCTGCGCTCACCGGCCTGCCAACGAAAATAGCGACGAAAGCTGGCGTCGCTACTGGCAGGCGTGAGCCCGGCCTCAGGCACCGCGCCCCAGTCGCGCACTGCGAAGAGGGCGGGCAGCTGCTCGCCGAGCCAGGTTTGCAACTGTTGCAGACGTACATCGTGTTCAGACATCAAGGGGTCTCCGACGGCGCTAGCCGTTGCGCGGGTCATGCTTTATTATCCAGCATCTTTTTCAGCCCATCGAGAGGCGTGCGGCCCCTGGGCCGATAGCGCGCAGGAAGCCCGGACTAACAAGATGGCAGTAAAATACCCCGCGTTCCGCAAGAAATTCCCGCTGCTGGTCACCGGCAGCCTCCTGGCCTTACAGCCCGCGTTCAGCCTACAGTCCTTTGCCGCCGAGCAATACGATTGCCAGGCGTCGCCCACGGGCGGCTGGGCCTGCGCGCCGAAATCCGCGGCCAGCGCCCTGCCTCCGCGCCCGGTGCACAGCCGTGATGCTGTCAGCAGCGGTGGCTCGAGCAGCACGGCCGTAGCCAAGCAGGATGCCGCCCCGGTACTGGTCACCGAGAGCAAGGGCCGCGCCCTCGCCTCGCGCAGCCCTGACTACAGTCACTTGGACTGGGTACCGCGCGATAAGTTGACTGCCGCGCAGCTGGCCGAGGCCGGCCCCTACTGCGCGGGCGCCTACGTCGAGCCACTGCGTCCGGGCATGGATGACACCACGCCGCTGAACGAGTCGCCGATGTTCGTTTCCGCCAAAGCCTCACGCTTCGAGCAGGAAAAGCAGATCGCCACCCTGGCCGGTGATGTCGTCCTGCGCCAGTCCGGCATGCAGGTCGAGGCCGACGAAGCCAGCCTGCATCAGACGGAAAACCGTGGCGAGCTGGTCGGTAACGTACGCCTGCGCGACAAGGGCATGCTGGTGGTCGGCGACCGCGCCGAACTGCAGCTGGATAACGGCGAAGCGCGTATCGACAATGCCGAATACGTGATGCACCAGGCCCACGTGCGCGGTAGCGCGCTCTACGCCAAGCGCGAAGAAACCGCGATCATCCGCCTCAAGGATGGTACCTACACCCGTTGCGAACCGGGCGACAATGCCTGGCACCTGAAGGGCAACAACGTCACCTTGAACCCGGCGACCGGCTTCGGTACCGCGACCAACGTGACGCTGCGGGTCAAGGACATTCCGGTGTTCTATACCCCGTACATCTACTTCCCCATCGACGACCGTCGCCAGTCCGGCTTCCTGCCACCCAGCATCGGCACGTCGAGCAGCAACGGCTTCTCGCTGCAAACGCCGTACTACTTCAACCTGGCGCCGAACTACGACGCCACGCTGTACCCGACCTACATGGCCAAACGCGGCCTGCTGATGGAGGGTGAGTTCCGCTACCTGACCGAGAGCAGTGAAGGCCAGGTCGGCGGCGCGTGGCTGAACGACAGCGAAGACGAGCGCAAACTGCAGTCCGAGTACGAAGATCAGCGCTGGATGTACAGCTGGCAACACAAGCAGGGGCTGAACTCGCGCCTGCTCGCCGAAGTCGACTACACCGACATCAGCGACCCGTACTACTTCCAGGACCTCGATACCGATCTGGGCATCGACAAGCAAACCTACGTCGACCAGCGCGGCACCCTGACCTATCGCGGTGACAGCTATACCGCACGCCTGAACGTGCATGCGTATGAACTGGCCAACATCACCGATGTGACGCCATACGATCGCCTGCCGCAGATCACCCTGGACGGCAAGCTGCCGTTCAATCCGGGTGGCCTGGACTTCACCTACGGCACCGAATACGTGCGCTTCGATCGCAACCTGCGCTCCGGCTTTTTCACTGACAAAGACGGCGTAACCGGTCGCCCGCAGGACCTCTGGTACGACGAACGCCTGACCGGCCTGAACCGTGCCGATGGCGAACGCCTGCACCTGGAGCCTGGCGTCAGCCTGCCATTGAACTGGAGCTGGGGCTTCGTCAAACCTCAGGTCAAGTACATGCAGACGCAGTACCAGGTAAACCTGGATGGCAAGGGTAAATCTGAGCTGGCGACAAACGATCCAAACAATCAGTGGTTCGGCGTCGACTACAAGCGTTCGCCCAACCGTGGCGTTGGCCTGTTCAGCGTCGACAGCGGCCTGTATTTCGACCGCAACACCCAGCTGTTCGGCAAGGATTTCCGCCAGACTCTGGAGCCGCGCGCCTTCTATCTCTATGTACCGGAAGAAGACCAGACCGATATCCCGGTGTTCGACACGGGCGAACCGACCTTCAGCTACGCCTCGCTGTGGCGTGAAAACCGCTTCAGCGGCAAGGATCGTATCGGTGACGAGAACAAGCTGTCGCTGGGCGTGACCAGCCGCTGGATCGAGCCGAACGGTTTCGAGCGTCAGCGCTTCAGCATCGGCCAGGCCTTCTACTTCGAAGACCGCAAGGTTCAACTGCCGGGTATCGATTACCGTGCCCGTCAGGAAGCCACCGCCGACGTGTCGCCTTACGCGCTGGAGTACCTCTATCGCTTCAATCGCGACTGGCGCTTCTCCTCGACCTTCAACTGGGATCCGGACCAGCACGCCACCCGTTCGGGCAGCGCAATGTTCCATTACCAGCCGGAAGACAATCCGAACAAGATCGTCAACTTCGGCTATCGCTATCGTAACGACACCGTACGTTACGACCGCGACAGCGGTACCTGGACGACCAACCCGGACTACGGCAGCTCGACCCTTGCCGACGGTTCGCCGAACCCGAACTACATCAAGAACTACTACAAGATCGACCAGCATGACTTCTCCGTCATCTGGCCGCTGGCTCCGCAGTGGAGCCTGATCTCGCGCTGGCAGTACGACTATGGCCGCAACCGTACCCTCGAGGCCTTCGGTGGTTTCGAATACGACAGCTGCTGCTGGAAACTGCGCCTGATCAACCGCTACTGGATCGATTACGACGAAGTCAGCCTCGACCCATCGCGCAACGACGAGCCGGACCGCGGCATTTTCTTGCAGATCGTCCTCAAGGGCCTCGGCGGCGTTGTTGGTAACAAGGTGGAAACTTTCCTCGACCAAGGCATTCAAGGTTACCGTGAACGTGAAGACCAAGCTTTCTGATCGCCTGCGCCCCCTGCTATTGGGCGCAGCACTGCTGGCGGCAACGGCTCAGGCCCAGGTTCGCCCACTGGATCGCGTCGTGGCCATCGTCGACAACGACGTGGTCATGCAGAGCCAACTCGAAGCTCGCCTGCATGAAGTGCAACAAACCATCGACAAGCGCGGCGGCGCCCTGCCGCCCGAGAACGTACTCAGCCAGCAGGTGCTCGAGCGTCTGATCATCGAGAACATCCAGCTGCAGATCGGCGACCGCTCCGGCATTCGTATCACCGACGAAGAGCTGAACCAGGCCATGGGCACCATCGCCCAGCGCAACGGCATGAGCCTGGAGCAGTTCCGCGAAGCGCTGGCACGCGACGGCCTGTCCTATGCCGATGCCCGCGATCAGGTGCGCCGCGAGATGGTCATCAGCCGTGTACGCCAGCGCCGCGTGGCAGAACGCATCCAGGTCACCGATCAGGAAGTACAGAACTTCCTCGCCTCTGACCTGGGCAAGATGCAGCTGTCGGAAGAGTTCCGTCTGGCCAATATCCTGATCCCAGTATCCGAGGGTGCCTCCTCCAGCGAAATCCAGGCGGCTGACCGTCAGGCGCAGGAGGTGTATCAGCAGCTGCAGCAAGGCGCAGACTTCGCGCAACTGGCGATTTCCCGCTCCGCCAGTGAAACCGCCCTGGAAGGCGGCGAGATGGGCTGGCGTAAAGCCGGTCAGCTGCCGCCACCGTTCGACAACATGATCAGCCAGCTGAATCCGGGCGAGATCACCGAGCCGGTGCGCACGCCGGGCGGCTTCATCATCCTCAAGTTGATCGAGAAGCGCGGCGGCGACACCCAGGTGCGTGACGAAGTGCATGTTCGCCACATCCTGATCAAGCCCAGCGAGATTCGCAGCGAAGAAGAAACCCGTCGCCTGGTCGAGCGCCTGTATCAGCGCATCGTCGATGGCGAGGACTTCGCCGAACTGGCGAAGAGCTTCTCCGAAGACCCGGGTTCTGCGCTCAACGGCGGCGATCTGAACTGGATCGACCCCAACGCGCTGGTGCCCGAGTTCCGTGAAGTGATGAACAACACCGCCAGCGGCGAGCTGTCCAAGCCGTTCAAGAGCCCTTACGGCTGGCACGTGCTGCAGGTCATGGGCCGCCGCGCCACTGACAGCAGCGCGCAGTTCCGCGAGCAACAGGCCGCAAACGTGCTGCGTAACCGCAAGTACGACGAGGAACTGCAGGCCTGGCTGCGCCAGATCCGCGACGAAGCCTACGTCGAGACCAAGCTGTAATAGCGGTATCGATCAGCAAAGCCCGGCCCAGTGCCGGGCTTTTTCGTTATTGGCCCGGCAGCGTAAACTGACGCCCCAGCCCGTATAGAGAGCGACCATGACTGTGCAGCAATGCTTTGCCCTCACACCAGGCGAGCCCGCCGGCATCGGCCCCGATCTCTGCCTGCTGCTGGCGCAGATGGCGCAGCCTGCGCCACTGGTGGCTATCGCCAGTCGCGAGCTGTTGGCTGAGCGCGCCAAGCAGCTGGGGCTGAATATCGAACTGCTGGGTGTCGGCCCGCAAGGATGGCCTGATCGTCCTGCCGCAGCGGGCGCTCTGTACGTCTGGGATACGCCACTGGCAGTCACTGTCGAGCCCGGCAAGCTGGCACCAGCCAACGCGGCCTACGTGCTGGAGACCCTCACCCGCGCGGGCCAGGGCTGCCTGGACGGCACGTTCGCCGGGATGATCACCGCCCCCGTGCACAAGGGCGTGATCAACCAGGCCGGTATCGCCTTCTCCGGGCACACCGAGTTTCTCGCCGAACTCACTCACACCCAGCAGGTGGTGATGATGCTGGCGACCCGCGGCTTGCGCGTGGCGCTGGTCACCACGCACCTGCCGCTGAAAGACGTCGCGGCCGCCATTACGGCCGAACGCCTGGAGCGCGTTATCCGCATCCTGCATGCCGATCTGCAAAGCAAGTTCGGTATTGCCGAGCCGCGCATCCTGGTCTGCGGGCTCAATCCACATGCGGGCGAAGGTGGTCATCTGGGCCGCGAGGAAATCGAGATCATCGAACCGACGCTGGAGCGCATGCGCACTCAAGGCGTGAACCTGATCGGCCCGCTGCCGGCCGACACCCTGTTCACACCGAAGTACCTGGAGCACGCCGATGCAGTACTGGCCATGTACCACGACCAGGGCCTGCCAGTGCTCAAGTTCAAGGGCTTCGGTGCGGCGCTCAATGTCACGCTGGGTCTGCCGATCATCCGTACCTCGGTGGATCATGGCACCGCCCTGGATCTGGCCGGCACTGGCAAGGTGGATATCGGCAGCCTGCAGGTGGCGCTGGAAACCGCCTACCAGATGGCTGCCAGCCGCACGGAGTGAACCACTGAGGCCGCAGCCCGCGCCCGCGGCGCCATTCGCTGGTAGACTGTGCGACTTTCTTTTTTGCATCCAGCCTCGAGCGCCACGCCTCGAGGCGCTCCGCGGAGCCGCACATGTCCGAATACCAACACCGCGCGCGCAAGCGCTTCGGCCAGAACTTCCTGCATGATGCCGGGGTGATCGACCGTATCCTGCGCGCCATTCGCGCCAAGGAAGGCGAACATCTGCTGGAAATCGGCCCAGGTCAGGGTGCCATTACCGAGGGTTTGCTCGGCAGCGGCGCGCAGCTCGACGTGATCGAACTCGACCTCGACCTGATTCCCATCCTGCAGGGCAAGTTCGGTGACAATCCGCGCTTTCGCCTGAATCAGGGCGACGCCCTGAAGTTCGACTTCGCCCGCCTCGAGGCGGCGCCGCGCAGCCTGCGGGTGGTCGGCAACCTGCCCTACAACATCTCCACACCGCTGATTTTCCACCTGCTGGACAACGCACCGCTGATTCGCGACATGCATTTCATGCTGCAGAAGGAAGTGGTCGAGCGCATGGCCGCCGGCCCTGGCGGTGGTGATTGGGGGCGGCTGTCGATCATGGTGCAGTACCACTGCCGCGTGGAGCATCTGTTCAACGTTGGCCCCGGCGCCTTCAACCCGCCGCCCAAGGTCGACTCGGCCATCGTCCGCCTGGTGCCGCATGAAACCCTGCCGCACCCGGCCAAGGACCATCGCCTGCTCGAGCGCGTCGTGCGTGAAGCCTTCAACCAGCGCCGCAAGACCCTGCGCAACACGCTCAAGCAGTTGCTGCCCGCCGAGGCCATCGAAGCCGCAGGCGTCGACGGCAGCCTGCGCCCCGAGCAGCTGGATCTGGCCGCCTTCGTCCGCCTGGCCGACCAGCTGGCCCTGCAGCCTTCGGCCGAGCAGGTCTAAACTGCAATCACGCTCAACGGATTCTTCGCATGTCCGACCCTCGCTATCAGATCGACGTCAGCGTCACCACCCGCTACCTGGCCGCGCAGTCGCAGCCGGAGCAGAACCGCTACGCGTTCTCCTACACCGTGACCATCGTCAATAACGGCGAGTTGCCCGCTCAACTGCTGTCGCGCCACTGGATCATCACCGATGGCGACGGGCGGGTGCAGGAAGTGCGTGGCGCTGGGGTGATCGGCCAGCAGCCGCATATCGAACCCGGCGCCAGCCACACCTACAGCAGCGGCACGGTCATGGCCACTCAGGTCGGCACCATGCAGGGCAGCTACCAGATGCTCGCCGAAGACGGAAAACGCTTCGACGCGACCATCGCCCCGTTCCGTCTGGCGGTGCCCGGAGCGCTGCACTGATGGCCGTCTACGCCGTCGGCGACCTGCAGGGCTGCCTGAAACCGCTCAAGTGCCTGCTCGAACAAGTGTCTTTCGATGCGCAGCACGACCAGCTCTGGTTGGTCGGCGACCTGGTCAATCGCGGCCCGCAATCGCTGGAAACCCTGCGTTTTCTCTACTCCATTCGCCATGCGGTCACCTGCGTGCTGGGCAACCACGACCTGCACCTGCTGGCCGCCGCGCACAATGTCGAACGCCTGAAGAAGGGCGACACCCTGCGCGAGATTCTCGACGCGCCGGACCGCAACGACCTGCTCGACTGGCTGCGCATGCAGAAGCTGGTGCACCACGACGCCGAACGCAAAGTGACCCTGGTACATGCCGGTATCCCCCCGCAATGGACACTGGGCAAGGCACTGCGCCGCGCAGCCGAGGTCGAAGAAGCGTTGCGTGACGATGCCCGCCTGCCGCTGTTTCTCGATGGCATGTACGGTAACGAGCCAGCCAAGTGGAGCAAGGACCTGCACGGCGTGACCCGCCTGCGGGTGATCACCAACTACTTCACCCGCATGCGCTTCTGCAGAGCCGATGGCACGCTGGATCTGAAGAGCAAGGAGGGTGTTGGCAGCGCCCCACCCGGCTTCGCCCCCTGGTTCAGCCATCCGCAGCGCAAGATGCGCGGTGAGAAGATCATCTTCGGCCACTGGGCAGCGCTGGAAGGCCACTGCCAGGAGCCGGGCCTCTACGCACTGGATACCGGATGCGTCTGGGGCGGTGCGATGACCCTGCTCGATGTCGACAGCGGAGCACTTCACCGCTGCACCTGTCCCAAGGAATGAGCGCCAGAGGCGCCCCCACGAATCACTCGAAGGCACCGAACATGAGCGAATTCAAGCGTATTTCCCCACAGCAGGCGCAGGAACTGCGCACCCAGGGCGCCGTCGTGGTCGACATTCGCGACCCACAGAGCTTCGCCAGTGGCCATATCAGCGGCTCGCGTCACCTCGACAACCACTCGCTGCATGACTTCATTACCCATGCCGATCTCGATGCACCCCTGATCGTCTCCTGCTACCACGGCAATTCCAGCCAGGGCGCAGCGGCCTATCTGGTCGGCCAGGGCTTCTCCGAGGTGTACAGCCTCGACGGCGGTTTCGAGCTGTGGCACGCCACTTACCCGAGCGAAACGGCACAAAGCAGCGAAGAATAAATTTCTTCAGGCGGCAAGCCGCGCCCGCTCTGGCCTGCCGCCACTTCCCGACGTACGGTAACATCCAGTTATCGTTACCCAGCCCTTGACCCTCGGCAGAACGAACTATTCTGTTACTCAGGCCATCCCACTCAAGGTAGAGCCGGCCAACCGGCATCGGGCCATCGGTAACGACTTTTAGGTTTTGGGGGATTCTTCCCGACTTGTCTCTAAGCCGGAGTTACCCAGCACCTGCACGCACGACCGATCCCGAGCCAGCTTTCAGCATCGAGCGAGGTGAAGTCATGAGCATTTTCAGTCACTTCCAACAACGTTTCGAGGCGACCCGCCAGGAGGAGTACTCGCTGCAGGAGTACCTCGAACTGTGCAAACAGGATCGCAGCGCCTACGCCACTGCGGCCGAGCGCCTGCTGATGGCCATTGGCGAGCCGGAATTGCTGGACACCTCCAGCGATTCACGCCTGTCACGCATCTTTTCCAACAAGGTGATCCGCCGTTATCCGGCCTTCGCCGACTTCCATGGCATGGAAGAGTGCATCGACCAGATCGTCTCCTACTTCCGCCATGCCGCTCAGGGCCTGGAAGAGAAGAAGCAGATCCTCTATCTGCTGGGCCCGGTGGGCGGTGGTAAATCCTCGCTGGCCGAGAAGCTCAAGCAATTGATGGAGAAGGTGCCCTTCTACGCCATCAAGGGCTCGCCGGTATTCGAGTCGCCGCTGGGGCTGTTCAACGCCACCGAAGACGGCGCCATCCTCGAAGAGGATTACGGCATCCCGCGGCGCTACCTCAGCTCGATCATGTCGCCCTGGGCCACCAAACGCCTGCAGGAGTTCGGCGGCGATATCAGCCAGTTCCGCGTGGTCAAGCTGTACCCGTCGATCCTCAACCAGATCGCCGTGGCCAAGACCGAACCAGGCGATGAGAACAACCAGGACATCTCCGCCCTGGTCGGCAAGGTGGATATCCGCAAACTGGAAGAATTCCCGCAGAACGACGCCGACGCCTACAGCTACTCGGGCGCGCTGTGCCGGGCCAACCAGGGCCTGATGGAATTCGTCGAGATGTTCAAGGCGCCGATCAAGGTGCTGCACCCCTTGCTCACCGCTACCCAGGAGGGTAACTACAACAGCACCGAAGGCCTCGGCGCGATTCCCTACAGCGGCATCCTGCTGGCCCACTCCAACGAGTCCGAATGGCACAGCTTCCGCAACAACAAGAACAACGAGGCCTTCATCGACCGTATCTATATCGTCAAGGTGCCGTACTGCCTGCGCGTGACCGACGAGATCAAGATCTACGACAAGCTGCTGATCAACAGCTCGCTGGCCAAGGCCCATTGCGCGCCGGACACCCTGAAGATGCTCGCTCAGTTCTCCACCCTGTCGCGCCTGAAAGAGCCGGAGAACTCCAACATCTATTCGAAGATGCGCGTCTACGACGGCGAGAACCTCAAGGACACCGACCCGAAAGCCAAGTCGATCCAGGAGTACCGCGACAGCGCGGGTGTCGATGAGGGCATGAACGGCCTGTCGACCCGCTTCGCCTTCAAGATTCTGTCCAAGGTATTCAACTTCGACCCGCACGAAATCGCCGCCAACCCGGTGCACCTGCTGTACGTGCTGGAGCAGCAGATCGAGCAGGAGCAGTTCCCCGCCGAGGTGCGCGAGCGCTACCTGCGCTACATCAAGGAGTACCTGGCGCCGCGCTATATCGAGTTCATCGGCAAGGAAATCCAGACCGCTTATCTGGAGTCGTACAGCGAGTACGGGCAGAACATCTTCGACCGCTACGTGCTGTACGCCGACTTCTGGATTCAGGATCAGGAGTACCGCGACCCGGAGACCGGCGAGATCCTCAACCGCGTGGCGCTCAACGAGGAGCTGGAAAAAATCGAGAAACCGGCCGGCATCAGCAACCCGAAAGACTTCCGCAACGAGATCGTCAACTTCGTGCTGCGCGCCCGCGCCAACAACAATGGCAAGAACCCCACCTGGCTCAGCTACGAGAAGCTGCGCGTGGTGATCGAGAAGAAAATGTTCTCCAACACCGAGGATCTGCTCCCGGTCATCAGCTTCAACGCCAAGGGCAGCAAGGAGGATCAGCAGAAGCACAACGACTTCGTCAAACGCATGGTCGAGCGCGGCTACACCGAGAAGCAGGTGCGCCTGCTGTCGGAGTGGTACCTGCGGGTTCGCAAGTCTCAGTAAGCCCTACCCGGCGCGCGGCGCGCGCCGTGTCATTCGCTGCTCGCCCGTGGCCACGGGCGGGCAAGAACCTGTTCAAAGTCTCGCGAGCTAGAGCGCTGCCAGGCGAAAACAGGTGAGGACGCGGAGTTTACGAGCTGTAAATGAGCAGTCCGAAACTGTTTTTAACGCAGCAGGGCCGACGCGCAGCAGACTCTGAACAGGTTCGAAGGAGATGTCATGAGCTACGTGATCGACCGACGCCTCAACGGCAAGAACAAGAGCACGGTTAACCGCCAGCGCTTCCTGCGGCGTTACCGTGAGCACATCAAGAAGGCGGTGGAGGAAGCCGTCAGCCGGCGCTCCATCACCGACATGGAGCACGGCGAGCAGATCAGCATTCCTGGTCGCGATATCGACGAGCCAGTGCTGCATCACGGCCGCGGCGGCAAACAGACCACCGTTCACCCGGGCAACAAGGAATTCACCACCGGAGAGCGCATTCCACGCCCACAAGGCGGCGGTGGTGGACGCGGCAGTGGCAAGGCGAGCAACTCCGGCGAAGGCATGGACGAGTTCGTCTTCCAGATCACCCAGGAAGAATTCCTCGACTTCATGTTCGAGGATCTGGAGCTGCCAAACCTGGTCAAGCGCCACCTGACCGGTGCGGAAACCTTCAAGACCGTGCGCGCCGGCATAAGTAACGAAGGCAACCCGTCACGTATCAACATCGTGCGCACCCTACGCTCGGCGCACGCACGGCGCATCGCCCTGTCCGGTTCCAGCCGCGCCAAACTGCGTGAAGCCAAGGCCGAACTCGAGCGACTACGACGGGAAGAACCGGACAACTTCGGCGATATACAGGTAATTCAGGAGGAAATCGAACGCCTCAGTGCGCGCATCCACCGCGTGCCGTTTCTCGACACCTTCGACCTCAAGTACAACCTGCTGACCAAGCAGCCCAACCCCAGCTCCAAGGCAGTGATGTTCTGCCTGATGGACGTTTCCGGCTCCATGACCCAGGCCACCAAGGACGTGGCCAAGCGCTTCTTCATCCTCCTGTACCTGTTCCTCAAGCGCAATTACGACAAGATCGACGTGGTGTTTATCCGCCACCATACGAGTGCGAAAGAGGTGGACGAAGAGGAATTCTTCTACTCCCGCGAGACCGGCGGCACCATCGTTTCCAGCGCCCTGAAGCTGATGCAGGAAGTCATGGCCGAGCGCTACCCGGTCAACGAGTGGAACATCTACGCCGCCCAGGCATCGGACGGCGACAACTGGAACGATGACTCGCCGGTGTGCCGGGATATATTGATCAACCAGATCATGCCGTTCGTGCAGTACTTCACCTACGTCGAGATCACCCCACGTGAGCACCAGGCGCTGTGGTTCGAGTACGAACAGGTGGCCGAAGCCTTCGCCGACAGCTTCGCCCAGCAGCAACTGGTGTCCGCTGCGGACATCTACCCGGTGTTCCGCGAACTGTTCCAGCGTCGCCTGGTGAGTTGAGGGCCAAGCCATGAATGCCAGCAGCAGAAAGCGCGAGCCGATCTCCACCGGCTCGGAGTGGACCTTCGACCTGATCCGCCAGTACGACAAGGAAATCGCGCGCATCGCCGAACGTTACGCGCTGGACACCTACCCCAACCAGATCGAAGTGATCACCGCCGAACAGATGATGGATGCCTACGCCTCGGTCGGCATGCCGCTGGGCTATCACCACTGGTCGTACGGCAAGCACTTCCTCTCCACAGAAAAAGGCTACAAGCGCGGGCAGATGGGCCTGGCCTACGAGATCGTGATCAACTCCGATCCGTGCATCGCCTACCTGATGGAAGAGAACACCATCTGCATGCAGGCGCTGGTGATCGCTCACGCTTGCTACGGCCACAACAGTTTCTTCAAGGGCAACTACCTGTTCCGTACCTGGACCGACGCCAGCTCGATCATCGATTACCTGGTATTCGCCAAGCAGTACATCATGCAATGCGAGGAGCGCTACGGCATCGACGCCGTGGAGGAGCTGCTCGACTCCTGCCATGCCCTGATGAACTACGGCGTCGACCGCTACAAGCGCCCCTACCCCATCTCTGCCGAGGAGGAGCGCCGGCGCCAGAAGGAACGCGAGGAGCACCTGCAGAAGCAGATCAACGACCTGTGGCGCACCATTCCCAGAAGCGCAGACAAGGGCAGCGAGAAGGACAGCAAGCGCTTCCCCGCCGAACCGCAGGAAAACATCCTCTACTTCCTGGAAAAACACGCGCCCTTGCTGGAGCCGTGGCAGCGCGAGGTGATCCGCATCGTGCGCAAGATCGCCCAGTACTTCTACCCGCAGCGTCAGACCCAGGTGATGAACGAAGGCTGGGCCACCTTCTGGCACTACACCCTGATGAACGACCTATACGATGAAGGCCTGGTCACCGACGGCTTCATGATGGAATTCCTGCAGTCGCACACCAGCGTGGTCTACCAGCCACCGTTCGACAGCCCCTACTACAGCGGCATCAACCCCTATGCCCTGGGTTTTGCCATGTACCGCGACATCCGCCGTATCTGCGAGGCGCCCACCGAGGAGGACAAGCGCTGGTTCCCGGATATCGCCGGTAGCGACTGGCTGACCACGCTCAAGTTCGCCATGAACAGCTTCAAGGACGAGAGCTTCATCCTGCAGTTCCTCTCGCCCAAGGTGATTCGCGACTTCAAGCTGTTCGGCATTCTCGACGACGACCAGAAGGACGAACTGCTGGTGCCGGCCATTCATGACGAGCCGGGTTACCGCACCATCCGCGAGCTGCTCGCCGCGCAATACAACCTGGGCAACCGCGAACCCAACGTGCAGATCTGGAACATCGACCGTCGCGGCGACCGCTCGCTGACCCTGCGCCATCAGCAGCATGACCGCAAACCGCTGGGAGACTCCACCGGCGAGGTACTCAAGCATCTGCACCGGCTGTGGGGCTTCGACATTCATCTGGAGGTCTGCCAGGGCGACCAGTTGATCACCACCCAGCATGTGCCACCGCGCGGCAGTTCGGAGGGCGACAGCGAATACCCGAGGCTGGACCTGATCATTCCGCCCATTTGAGCGGTTGCCATGACCACGCCTTGACCTATATACCGACCCGCAAGGCGCGCCCCACCTCGATCTTCGGTATCCTCTGCGCTCAGTGGAGGAACATACATGCAGATCTACAAAGTCGGCGGCGCAGTGCGTGATCGCCTGCTCGGTCGCCCCGTCAGTGAAGTGGACTGGGTCGTGGTCGGCGCCAGCGCCGAGCAGATGCTGGAGCTCGGCTACCGTCCGGTGGGCGCCGACTTTCCGGTGTTCCTGCACCCGCAAACGGGCGAGGAGTACGCACTGGCCCGTACCGAGCGCAAGAGCGGGCGCGGCTATGGCGGCTTCACCTTCCACGCCAGCCCCGAGGTCACGCTGGAACAAGACCTGATCCGCCGCGACCTCAGCGTCAACGCCATGGCCGAGGACGACCATGGCAACCTGATCGATCCTTATGGCGGTCAGCAAGACCTGGAAGCCCGCATCCTGCGTCACGTATCCCCGGCCTTCGCCGAAGATCCGCTGCGCGTCCTGCGCGTGGCCCGCTTCGCCGCGCGCTATGCGCCGCTCGGTTTCAGCATCGCGCCAGAAACCCTGGCGCTGATGCGTCAGTTGGCCGATTCCGGCGAACTGGCTCACCTCACCGCCGAACGCAGCTGGAAGGAAATCTCCCGTGCTCTGATGGAGCCCTGCCCGGACGTGTTCGTCCAGGTCCTGCGCGACTGCGGCGCGCTGGCCGCCCTGCTGCCGGAAGTCGACGATCTGTTCGGCGTGCCGCAACCGCAGGCGCACCACCCGGAAATCGACACCGGCGTGCATGTGTTGAGCGTGTTGCGCCAGTGCGCGGAGCACGACCAGCAGCTGAACGTGCGCTGGGCCTGCCTGCTGCATGACGTCGGCAAAGGCCTGACACCGGAGGCCGAATGGCCACGGCATATTGCCCATGAGCACAAAGGTCTGCCCCTGATACAGGCGATCAACGAACGCTGCAAAGCGCCCCGTGACTGTGCCGAGCTGGCATCGCTGGTAGGTGAATTCCATACCCACGGCCACCGCGCGCTGGAGCTGCGCCCCTCGACGCTGCTGGAACTGCTGCAACGCTTCGACGTGTTTCGCCGCCCGCAGCGCTTCGCCGAATTCGTCGCCGCCTGCGAGATGGATGCGCGCGGGCGCCTGGGCCTGGAGCAACGCGAGTATCCGCAGGCCGCCTACCTGCTGGGCGCCGCCGAGGCAGCACGGCAGGTACCGGTCAAACCGTTGCTGGAGAAGGGATTCAAGGGTGCAGAGCTGGGCGAGGCGCTCAACCGCGAGCGTCTGCAGGCGCTCAAGGCCTACAAGGACCAATAGCCTTGTAGGAGCCGCGCCCCGCGGCGAATTGTGGCCAAGCCGCAAATCTTTCTGAACGGCCACAATCGCTTTCGCCCCGGGGCGGGGCTCCTACACCGATACGCGCGATCAAACAGAAATCAGCCGTAGCCCGGATGCAATCCGGGGTAATTCTGAGGCCGCCACCCGGATTGCATCCGGGCTACACAGGGCGCGTCTGCAGCAACTCTACCGGCGTCAGCTCGGTACCACGCCAGTGGAAAGCCGCCGGCCATAACTGCTGATCGATCTGCGCCGAGGCCCACAGCTCGGCGAACGAACGGCCAGCTACCGGGTGCTGCAGCTGCGGCGCCAACAGCGCCAGCGGCCAGAGCACGAAGGCGTTCTTGAGAATTTCCGCGCGCGGCAGGATCAGACCGTTGAAATTGCCGACCTGCTCGCCATACAGCAGCACGTCGATGTCCAGCGGCAAACCCTTGCGCTCCGGCGCGTAGCGGCCATTGTCGGCTTCGATGAATTTCAGCCGGCGGTCCAACTCCAGAAGCGGCAGTTCAGTCTCACCCACCACCACCAGATTGAAGAAGTTGCCGCTCTTGATGCCCACCGCATGGCTCTCGAACACCGGCGAGCAGCGCATGTCGCTGAGCAGCCCCGCCAACGCATCGAGACCTGCGGTGAGGTGAGCCTCGCGCTCGACATTGCTGCCGAGGCCGAGAAAGACCCGAGTCAGAGGCATCCGCGCTCGATCTCCACGCCCACGCCACCGCGAGCGGCTGGCACCGCGCCGGGCTTGGTCAGCTTCAGGCGCATCCAGGGAATGTTGAACTCTTCCATCAGGGTCTGCACCAGCCGTTCGGCGAAGGTCTCAACCAGGATGAACTGCGACTCGGCCGCGAAGGCCTGAATGCGCGTGGACACGCTGGCGTAGTCGAGCGCCAGGTTGAGGTCATCACCGGCGGCGGCGGGGCGGTTGTCCCAGGCCATCTGCAGGTCCAGGCGCAGGCACTGGCGAATCTCGCGCTCCCAATCGTAGGCGCCGATCACCGTGTCGACTTCCAGCCCCTCGATAAATACTCTGTCCACCCGCACTCTCCGCGCCACGACAAGGGCGCTGCACCTCGTTAGAATCGGGCCATCCCATGCCCTGGAATGGCCACCATGTTCTGGCTTCTGGCAATCCTTGCCTACCTGCTCGGTTCGCTGTCCTTCGCCATACTGCTCAGCCGACTTGCAGGCGGGCCAGACCCGCGCGCCAGTGGCTCGGGCAACCCCGGCGCCACCAACATGCTGCGCGTGGCCGGCAAGAAACTCGCCGTGATGACGCTGATCGGCGACCTGCTCAAGGGCCTGCTACCGATCCTGATCGCCAAGCTGTTCGGCCTCAGCCTGCACCAGCAGGCCTGGATCGGCCTGGCGGCCGTCGTCGGCCATCTTTACCCGCTGTACTTCCGCTTTCGAGGCGGCAAGGGCGTGGCCACTGCCGCCGGCATGCTGCTCGGCCTCTACCCACCGGCCGCATTGCTCGCCCTGGCGGCCTGGGCCCTGGTATTTCTGCTGACCCGCACCAGCTCGCTGGCCTCACTGATCGCCACACCGCTGACACTGCCGCTGCTGGCCTGGCAACAACCGGCAGCCTTGTTACCGGCCTGCGTGCTCACTGGATTGATCGTCTGGCGCCACCGCAGCAATCTGCGTGATCTGTTCGCCGGCCGCGAGCGCCGTTTTTGACTGAAAAACAAAACCTGTAGGAGCGAGCTCTGCTCGCGAACCGAAAAGCTTCGCGAGCAGAGCTCGCTCCTACGCGTAAATACCAAATGGCGCTCACAGCGCCGGCAACGACTCCATCGGCCAACGCGCCTGCACCTTGATCGCCAGATCCTCATGCTGCCCGGCCAGCAAGCGCTGGCAACCGGCGTAGGCGATCATCGCGCCGTTGTCGGTGCAGAAACGTGGCCGCGCGTAGAACACCTTGCCCTTCATTTCGCCCAGCATGCGCTCCAGGTGCTCACGCAATGCCTTGTTGGCACTCACGCCACCAGCGATGACCAGGCTGTTCAGCCCGCTCTGCTTCAGCGCGCGCTTGCACTTGATGGTCAGAGTCTCGACCACCGCCTGCTGGAAGGCCAGCGCGATGTCGCGACGGGCTTGGTCGAGGTCGTCACCGCTGTCGCGGCATTGCTGCCAGGTATTGAGCGCAAAGGTCTTGAGGCCGCTGAAGCTGAAATCCAGCCCCGGGCGATCGGTCATCGGCCGCGGGAAGACGAAGCGCCCCGGCGTGCCCTGCTCGGCCAGCTTGGCGATTTCCGGGCCGCCCGGATAATTCAGCCCCATCAGCTTGGCGGTCTTGTCGAAGGCCTCACCGGCGGCATCGTCCAGCGACTCGCCCAGCAACTGGTACTGGCCGATGCCATCGACTCGTACCAACTGGGTGTGGCCGCCGGACACCAACAAGGCGACGAACGGAAAGGCTGGCGGCTGCTCTTCCAGCATCGGCGCCAGCAAATGACCTTCCATATGGTGCACGCCGATGGCCGGCACGCCCCAGGCAAAGGCCAGCGCCTGCGCGCAGGAGGCACCGACCAGCAGCGCGCCGACCAGGCCGGGCCCCGCCGTGTAGGCCAGAGCGTCGATGTCGCTGGCCTGCTTGCCCGCTTCGTCCAGCACCTGGCGGATCAGCGGCAGCATGCGCTTGACGTGATCGCGCGAGGCCAACTCCGGCACGACGCCGCCGTAGACGCGATGCAGGTCGATCTGGCTGAACAGGGCGTCGGCCAGCAGGCCGCGCTCACTGTCATAGAGCGCGACGCCGGTTTCATCGCAGGAGGTTTCCAATCCCAGTACGAGCATGGAGCTTGAGCCTTGATTTGCCGCGTGGAACAAAGGCGCGCATGATAAGCGCCGCCCGGCGGAGCGGCCAGCGCTTTTCGATCAGAGGCCTTTGCATTCCTCGGCTCGAGGGGGTAACATCCGCAACCCTTAAAAACCGACGCAACCCGAGCCATTTGCCGGGAGCGCGTTGAACACCGGTAATTAACGAAGGTACGACCTGGATGCCAGCCGTCAAAGTTAAAGAGAACGAACCCTTCGACGTAGCCCTGCGTCGTTTCAAGCGCTCCTGCGAAAAAGCCGGCGTACTGGCTGAAGTACGTAGCCGCGAATTCTACGAAAAGCCGACCGCTGAGCGTAAGCGCAAAGCCGCTGCCGCTGTTAAGCGTCACGCCAAGAAAGTGCAGCGCGAGCAGCGTCGCAGCGTTCGCCTGTACTAATACCGTACACGCAACGCTCGAATGCCCGGCCTGGCCGGGCATTGCATTTGAAAGACTCCGCCTCGCACCTTAGCGAGTGAGCGGAGTTTTTGCTTTTCTACCCATCCGTTGTCCCGCGCTTGCGCCGGGCAGTATGCTGAGCGCCTATGGCCGGCCTGATCCCGCAATCCTTCATCGATGACCTGCTCAACCGCACCGACATCGTCGATGTGGTGAGTTCGCGCATCCAACTGAAGAAGACCGGCAAGAACTACAGCGCCTGCTGCCCGTTCCACAAGGAAAAGACCCCCTCCTTCACCGTCAGCCCGGACAAGCAGTTCTACTACTGCTTCGGCTGCGGCGCCGGTGGCAACGCCCTCGGCTTCGTCATGGATCACGATCAACTGGAATTCCCCCAGGCGATCGAGGAGCTGGCCAAACGCGCCGGCATGGACGTGCCGCGCGAAGAAAGCGGCCGCGGACACAAACCCAGACAGCCGGTCGACTCACCGCTCTACCCGCTGCTCAATGCCGCCGCCGAGCACTATCGCCAGGCGCTGAAAAGCCATCCACAGCGCAAGTACGCGGTGGACTACCTCAAGGGCCGCGGCCTGACCGGCGAAATCGCCCGCGACTTCGGCATCGGCTTCGCCCCGCCCGGCTGGGACAACCTGCTCAAGCAACTGGGCGCTGACGCCCTGCAGCAGAAGGTCATGATCGACGCCGGCCTGCTGATCGAGAACGCCGAGAACGGCAGGCGCTACGACCGCTTCCGCGACCGCATCATGTTCCCTATCCGCGACAGCCGCGGCCGGGTGATCGCCTTCGGTGGCCGGGTGCTGGGTGACGACAAGCCCAAGTACCTGAACTCGCCGGAAACCCCGGTGTTCCACAAGGGCCAGGAGCTCTACGGCCTCTACGAGGCGCGCAAGCACAACCGCGATCTCGACGAGATCATGGTGGTCGAAGGCTACATGGACGTCATCGCCCTGGCCCAGCAGGGCCTGCGCAATGCCGTGGCGACCCTGGGCACGGCCACCAGCGAAGAGCACCTCAAGCGCCTGTTCCGCATCGTGCCCAGCGTGCTGTTCTGCTTCGACGGCGACGCTGCCGGGCGCAACGCCGCCTGGCGCGCCCTGGAGTCCACCCTGTCGAGCCTGCAGGACGGTCGCCGCGCACGCTTTCTGTTCCTGCCCGAAGGCGAAGACCCGGACACCCTGGTCCGCGCCGAGGGCACCGACGCCTTCCGCGCGCGCATCAACCAGCACGCGCAACCACTGGCCGACTACTTCTTCCAGCAGCTGTGCGAAGAAGCCGACCCGCGCTCACTGGAAGGCAAGGCACACCTGGTGACCCTGGCCGCGCCGTTGATCGACAAGATCCCCGGCAACAACCTGCGCGCCTTGATGCGTCAGCGCCTGAGCGAGATCACGGGCCTTTCCGGCGAAGCGCTGAGCCAGGTCGCCAGTGCCCCGCGCAGTCACGCGCCGAGCACCACCAGTCAGGCGCCCAGCGGCGATTACCCTGATTACGGCGACATCCCCGACAGCGCCTACTACGACAACCTGCCGGACGTCGGCGGTTACGAGCAGCCCGCACCACCCCAGCAGCACTACGAGCGCAGCAACGAAGGCGGCAAGAGCAGCTGGAAAAAAGATGGCGGCGGCAAGTGGAGCAAGAAGGGCAAGGGCGATTTCGCACCACGTGCCCCGCGCACTGCCGTGAGCGTCGAATCACCGCACCTGATCGCACTGCGCACGTTGCTGCACCATCCGCACCTGGCGCAGAAGGTCGAAGATGTCAGCCATTTCGCCGACGAAGACGACACCTACGCTCAGCTTCTCGTGGCCTTGGTCGGTGCCCTGCAGAAAACGCCCAACCTGCGTTCGCTGCAACTGATCGCCCGCTGGCACGGCACCGAACAAGGTCGCCTGCTGCGGGCGCTGGCGGAGAAAGAATGGCTGATCCAGGGTGACAACCTTGAACAGCAGTTTTTCGACACCATTACTACACTTGCAAATAGCCAATCGCAGAGGCGGCGTGAAAAGGCGCTCCGCAGCATCATTCATAAAAGCCCCAGCGAGCTCACAGACGAGGAGAAGACATTGCTCAGAGAGCACTACAGCCTGACCTCCTCACCGAGCAGCAAGTCCCCAACTGGCGCCTAAAGCCAAAACCGAGGTATAATCCTCGGCTTGTTTTCAGCCCGCCAAGACCTTCAGTGGATAGGGTGTTATGTCCGTAAAAGCGCAGCAGCAATCTCGTATCAAAGAGTTGATCACCCTGGGTCGTGAGCAGAAGTATCTGACTTACGCAGAGGTCAACGACCACTTGCCTGAGGACATTTCAGATCCTGAGCAGGTGGAAGACATCATCCGCATGATCAATGACATGGGGATCCCGGTACACGAGAGTGCTCCGGATGCAGACGCCCTGATGCTGGCCGATGCCGACACCGACGAGGCTGCAGCCGAAGAAGCCGCTGCCGCCCTCGCCGCTGTCGAGACCGATATCGGCCGCACCACTGACCCGGTGCGCATGTACATGCGCGAAATGGGCACCGTGGAACTGCTGACCCGCGAAGGCGAGATCGAAATCGCCAAACGCATCGAGGAAGGCATCCGCGAAGTCATGAGCGCCATCGCTCACTTCCCCGGCACCGTCGACGGCATCCTCGCCGAGTACACCCGCGTCACCACCGAAGGCGGCCGTCTGGCCGAAGTCCTCAGTGGCTACATCGACCCGGATGACGGCAGCGTGCCTGACGAAGCCGCCGCCCCCGTTCCCGTCAAGGAAGGCGCCGCCGCTGAAGAAAGCGACGACGAAGAAGAAGACGAGAGCGGCGACGACGAGGAAGAAGAAGGCGATGGCGGCCCGGACCCGGAAGAAGCGGCTCGCCGTTTCACCGCCGTGGCCGAGCAGCAGGACAAAGTCCTCAAGGCGCTGAAGAAGCATGGTCGTGGCAGCAAGCAGGCCACCGAAGAGCTGGCCACCCTGGCCGAGCTGTTCATGCCGATCAAGCTGGTGCCCAAGCAGTACGACGCCCTGGTCACCCAGGTGCGCGACGCCCTCGACCGTCTGCGTGCGCAAGAACGCGCCATCATGCAGCTGTGCGTACGTGATGCGCGCATGCCGCGTGCCGACTTCCTGCGCCTGTTCCCGGGCAACGAAATCGACATGGATTGGGCCGCCGACCTGGCCAAGGGCAAGGCCAAGTACGCCGAAGCCCTGGGCAACCTGCAGGGTGACATCCAGCGCTGCCAGCAGAAGCTGGCCGACCTGGAAGCCGAGTGCAGCCTGAGCCTGGCCGAGATCAAGGACATCAACCGGCGCATGTCCATCGGTGAAGCGAAAGCTCGCCGCGCCAAGAAGGAAATGGTCGAGGCCAACCTGCGTCTGGTCATCTCCATCGCCAAGAAGTACACCAACCGCGGCCTGCAGTTCCTCGACCTGATCCAGGAAGGCAACATCGGCCTGATGAAGGCGGTGGACAAGTTCGAATACCGTCGCGGCTACAAGTTCTCGACCTACGCCACCTGGTGGATTCGCCAGGCGATCACCCGTTCGATCGCCGACCAGGCGCGCACCATCCGTATTCCGGTGCACATGATCGAGACCATCAACAAGCTCAACCGCATCTCCCGTCAGATGCTTCAGGAAATGGGTCGCGAGCCCACTCCGGAAGAGCTGGGTGAACGCATGGAAATGCCCGAGGACAAGATCCGCAAGGTATTGAAGATCGCCAAAGAGCCGATCTCCATGGAAACCCCGATTGGCGACGACGAAGACTCGCATCTGGGCGACTTCATCGAGGACAGCACCATGCAGTCCCCGATCGACGTAGCCACGGTCGAAAGCCTCAAGGAAGCCACTCGCGAAGTGCTGGCCGGCCTCACTGCCCGTGAAGCCAAGGTCCTGCGCATGCGCTTCGGTATCGACATGAACACCGACCACACCCTCGAGGAAGTGGGCAAGCAGTTCGATGTCACCCGTGAGCGTATCCGTCAGATCGAAGCCAAGGCGCTGCGCAAGCTGCGCCACCCGACGCGAAGCGAGCATCTGCGCTCCTTCCTCGACGAGTGATACCAGAACCCCCGGCCCAAGCCGGGGGTTTTGCTTTCTGGGCCGTGCGCCCGGCCAGCCAAAGGCAGCGCAGGCGCTGCAATCAAACTGCCATCCCGGCATGGCCGATCTACACTACGACGATACTGATCGCAAAACGAGGCCGTTATGTCCCGCTTGCCGGCCATTGTGCTGTTGTGCCTGGCGTACTGGATGACCCCGGCCCTAGCCCTGACACTCAACGAGGACGAGCGCACCTGGCTGGTAGCCCACCCCGAACTACGCCTGGGTGTCGATGCATCCTGGCCACCTTTCGAATTTCGTGACGAACAGGGTAACTATCACGGCCTGACCGCCGCCTATGTAAGGCTGATCGAAGAGCGCCTTGACGTGGCGCTGCAGCCCGTCGAGCCCAGCACCTGGAGCGCGATACTGGAGCAGGCGCGCATGGGCCAGGTTGACCTGCTCCCCGGCGTGATGTCGACACCCGAACGCCAGGAATACCTGATCTTCACCCGCCCCTACCTGGACTTTCCCATCGTCATCCTCGCCCGCAACGGCGGGCCGCAGCCGAGAACGCTCAATGAGCTGTACGGTTTGAAGATTGCCGTGGTGGCTGACTACGCACCGCACGAGCTGCTGCGCCAGCAACACCCCGATCTCAACCTGCTGCCGCTGCGCAACGTCGCCGCCGCCCTGCAGGCGCTGGCGACCAACCAGGTCGATGCCATGGTCGGCGATCTTGCCTCCAGCGTCTGGAGCCTGCGCCAGCTCAAGCTCGACGGCGTCTATATCAGCGGCGAAACACCCTATCGCTATCAGTTGGCCATGGCCGCCCCGCGCAGCCAGAGCATGCTGGTCGGCATCCTCGACAAACTCTTCGCCGAGCTCAGCGCAGAAGAAATCGCCGCCTTGCAGGAACCCTGGGTCGGCAGCGTGCTGGACAAACGCAGCGTTTGGCACGAAACCCTGCTCTACGGTCTGCCGGCCCTGCTTGGCCTGCTGGCGGTCATCGCCATCATCCTGCGCATCAACCGCCGCCTGAAACGCGAGATGCGCAACCGTGAAGCGCTGGAGCAGGAACTGCGTAACCGCGAGCAGCACTTTCGCGACATGGTCGAAAGCCTCTCGGCCATCACCTGGGAGACCGAGTCCAGCGGGCTCACCTACACCTACGTCTCACCCCATGCGGAAAAATTGCTGGGCTACCCCCTGCACGAATGGCTGGAGCCCGGCTTCTGGCAACGCCACCTGCACCCGGACGATCACCAGCGCACCCTGCGCACCTGCCTGGAACAATGCTCGGCCGGCAACGACCACGCCCTGGAATACCGCCTGCTCGCCGCTGACGGGCGCACGGTGTGGGTGCGCGATATCGTCACCCTGCTGCAACGCGACGACCGCCAGGTAATTCGCGGCGTGATGGTCGACATCAGCGACGCCAAGCAGACCGAGCAGGCATTACGCCTGTCGGAGCAGAAGTTCGCCTCGGTGTTCCAACAATGCCCGGACATCCTGATCATTGCCCGGCGCGTCGACGGTGTACTGCTGGAGGCCAACACCGCCTTCACCGAACAGACCGGCATCAGCGTCGAGCAGGCCATCGGCAAGACCGCCACTGAACTCGATCTATGGGGCGTGCCCGGCATCGGCCCGAGCCTGCTGCTGCGCCTGCAGGACGAAAGCCTGCGCAACCTGGAAATGCTCTTCCGCCGCGCCGATGGCAGCCTGTTCACCGGTCTCATCTCGGCCAGTCAGTTCGTGCTCGACAACACCCCGGCACTGGTCGTGGTGGTGCGCGACATCAGCCAGCTCAAGAGCACCCAGCAGCAACTGCAGATATCCGAAGAGAAGTTCGCCAAGGCCTTCCACGCCTCGCCCGACGGCCTGCTGATCACCCGTCTGCGCGACGGCCTGCTGGTGGAGGCCAACGACGGTTTCAGCCGCATCACCGGCTACAGCCTCGACGAGATTGCCGAACAAAGCACCCTCAGCCTGGGCATCTGGGCCGACCCGAAAGATCGTGAACACCTGGTGCAACGGATTCGCGAGCAAGGCAGCGTGCGCGACCTGATCGCCCCGGTGCGCACCAAGAGCGGCCAGCTGCGCCTCTGCGAACTTTCCGCGCAGCCGCTGCCCATTGGCGGCGACGAATGCCTGCTGACCATCGCCCGCGACATCACCGAACGCCAGCAGATGCAGGAAGAACTGCAGCAGGCCGCCACCGTGTTCGAAAGCACCGCCGAAGGCGTGCTGATCACCGACCTCGAGCAGCGCATTACCGCAGTCAACCGCGCCTTTACCCAGATCACCGGTTACAGCGAGGCCGAAGCGCTCGGTCAGCGCCCCAGTCTGCTCTCCTCCGGCCAGCACGATAACGCCTTCTACACCGCCATGTGGCACAGCCTGGCGGCCAATGGTCACTGGCAGGGGGAAATCTGGAACCGACGCAAGAACGGCGAACTGTACCCCGAGTGGCTGACCATCAGCGCCGTGCGCAACAGCGATAACCAGATCACCCACTTCGTCGGCGTGTTCGCCGACATCTCCAGCCTCAAGCATGCCCAGGCACGCCTCGATCATCAGGCCCACCACGACCCGCTGACCGGCCTGCCCAACCGCCTGCTGTTCGAGAACCGCCTGCGCAGCGCCCTGGATGGCTCACGCGCCGACGACAAGCTCGGCGCCGTGCTGTTTCTCGATCTCGACCGTTTCAAGCAGATCAACGACAGCCTCGGCCACCCGGTCGGCGACCAGTTGCTCAAGGCCATCGCCGCACGCCTGAAACTGCAGCTGCGCGATGTCGACACCGTGGCCCGTCTCGGCGGCGACGAATTCATCATCCTGCTGCCCGGCCTGCACCAGCCGGAGGACGCCGAGCAGGTCGCGCAGAAACTGCTCGAATGCTTTCGCGCGCCGTTCCAGCTCGACAACCACGAGTTCTTCATCAGCGCCAGCATCGGCATCAGCCTCTACCCCAAGGACGGCCTCGACGTCGCCACCCTGGTCAAGAACGCCGACGCGGCCATGTACCAATCCAAAGCCAAGGGTCGTAACCGCAGCGAGCTCTACACCCGTTCGCTGACCTTCCAGGTCAACGAACGCATGGCCATGGAACAGGAACTGCGCCGCGCCCTGGAGCGCAACGAGCTGTGCCTGTACTACCAGCCCAAGTACTGCCTGCGCAGCCAGAGCCTGGTCGGTGCCGAAGCGCTGGTACGCTGGCCGCACCCGGTGTTCGGCGACATCCCGCCGGATCGCTTCATCCCGGTGGCCGAAGAAAGCGGGCTGATCCTGCCGCTGGGCGACTGGGTGCTGGAAGAAGCCTGCCGCCAACTGCAGGACTGGCAGGAAAGCGGCCGCGACTTCGGCGCCCTCTCGGTCAACCTCGCCGGCGCCCAACTGCACCAGCCCAGCCTGCTGCCGCGCATCAGCGCACTGCTGCAACGCTACAACCTGGCGCCGGAGCTGCTGCAACTGGAGATCACCGAGAACTTCATCATGAACCAGTCCGGCGAAGCGCTGGACATCCTCCACCACCTCAAACAGCTCGGCGTGCAACTGGCCATCGACGACTTCGGCACCGGCTACTCCTCGCTCAGCTACCTCAAGCGCCTGCCGCTGGACGTACTGAAGATCGACCAGTCCTTCGTCCGTGGCCTGCCGGACGACCCGCACGACCTGGCGATCACCCGCGCCATCATCGCCCTGGGCAACAGCATGCAACTGACGGTGATCGCCGAAGGCGTGGAAACCAAAGCCCAGGAACTCTGCCTGGCCGCCGAAGGCTGCCTGCAGATCCAGGGTTATGTGGTCAGCCGCCCGCTCTCGGCCGAGGCCTTCACCCGGAAATTTCTCCCGCCAGGTCAAGCGGTTGGCGCTGGCGAGAACGCGCCGGTATAATCCGCCGGCCTTCTGGGGGCCTATAGCTCAGTTGGTTAGAGCAGAGGACTCATAATCCTTTGGTCCACGGTTCGAGTCCGTGTGGGCCCACCACCTTCAAAGCCGCGCACTGCGCGGCTTTCGTGTTTTTGCACATCTCGTATGTAATGCGCCTATAGCCACCCAGCCCCCCGGAAAAGCTACGCAGCTATTGCCCACAAGCCAAACTGTAGCCCAAGAGCCACAAAAAACGATTACCAAGCGAATTTTGTAGCCCAAAAGACACAAAAATGAATCAGACTGCTTGTATAGCTGTAGCCCACGAGCTACATTTTTCCGCATTACATGTATTTATGATGCCCAGGGGCTACAAATGACCTCTCTCTACGACGTTTCGGAAATGCTGAAACAGGCGCGCGGTGACGCGAAACTGAGCCAGGAAGCGCTGGCCAGTCGTGCTGGCGTCTCGCGCACCACCGTAGCCCGTATGGAAACCCTGGCCAAAGGCGATATGAGTGTCTCGGCGCTGGTTCGCCTGTTGGAAGCGGCAGGTTACGACCTGAAGCTGGTCAAGGCCGGACACCAACGCACGGTCGAAGACATCCTCGACGAGCAACGCTCAGGGAGTGCTTGAGCATGATCCTCGACGTCCACGTCAGCTCACGGCGGGTGGCCAAACTCTCTCGGGAGCGCGATGAATATGTGCTGAAGTACCTACCGGGCACAGCAGCGGAAGACTTTGTCAGCCTGACGATGCCGGTACGAGAAGAAGCTTGGCGCTGGCCGCGCGACCTCTTCCCGTTCTTCCGGCAAAACCTGCCCGAGGGGTATCTGCTGGGCGTTATCCGCGAAGAATTTGGCCCGCTGCTCGATGGTACCGACCTGTCCCTGCTGGGCGTGGTGGGCGGCACCGGCATCGGCAGAGTCTCGGTCACGCCAGAGGGTGTTGAGCCCGGCGTCGAAATGGCGCCGCTGGAGATAGAACAGCTGCTCAAAGCGGAAAACACCAGCGAACGGTTCGCCGCACTGGTGCGGCAATACGCTCGGGTCGCCGTATCGGGGGTCGTGCCAAAGTTCATTGCCACCGACGCCATCGACCCTCGTGAACCGCTGGGCAAGCCGACCCTGCGCACAGGCTTTCACATCATCAAGGGCTCTGACGAAACCACCCCTTTTCTGGGCTTCAACGAGTTCTACACTATGCGCGTACTGGAGCGACTGAACGTCGTGCCGGTCGCTGCCTGCCGCATGTCTGAAGACGGCAAGGTCCTGGTAGTAGATCGCTTCGACGTGGACGAACACGGCATCCCCCGTTATGGCGTTGAGGATGCCTGCGGGCTGCTGGGTTTGCCGCCCCATGAAAAGTACGCTCCCACCACCGAGCGGGTTTGGAATGCCACACGCGCCTACATCCCCGCTGACCGCCTGCAAGCGCAGCGCGAGCACCTGGGCTGGCATCTGCTCACCAACTACGTGGTACGCAATGCCGACTGCCACGCGAAGAACATCGCGCTGTTCTACTCCTCCCTATCTGACGTGGGCTTCACGCCGGTCTATGACCTGGTGACCACTCAGGCCTACCCGCGCTTTGCCAGCAACCCGCCAGGCCTGTCCGTGGGAGGCAGACAAACCTGGACACCGGGTCGATCCCTGGAAACCTTCTTCAAGTCCGTACTGGGCATTGGCCCGAGCAAATACGCGGCCATGCTCGAGCAACTCTGCGAGTCCGCCGTAGAGGTCGGCAAGGAAGTCATCGAAGCCGCAAAGAACGAGCCCGCCTGGCGCGACGTAGCCAAGCATATGGTGCATGCGTGGAACGAAGGCATGGAAACAGTCCGCAGCCCCAAAGCCGCCCCGCACTTTCGTGGCCTCGATAGCGCCATCGAAGACGCCGGCTTCTCCGGCCCGCGCAAACCTGAGCGCAGCAGAGAAGTGATTGGCCGCTCCGAATTGCTGGCGAAGAAGCGCTAACCAGCAAGCGACACGACAGTCCAACGAACATCAGGTGAGAAGACCGTGAGCCAGATAGTCCTTATTCGGCTCACCAAATGAGCCGAATAGGCGCGCTAATCGGCTCATGAACAAAAACTCCTGCCAAATGACCCGGCCTGGACCGGGCAGCTGTCTTGTCGGCCGCGCTCAGCCCTGCGCAATGCCCCCAAACCTGGCGTAACCGCCCAACGGCCATAGGACAATGGTCGCGATCCCCGAGAAGGGTGCCTCTAAAAACGTAGGCGAGGCAGTCAGCACAAGGCAAAAGCAGGCGAGGAACGGTCGGAGTCGCGGGCGACTGTACTTTTGTACATGAGCATTCCGAGCCTGCTTTTAACGCAGTGATGACAACGCAGGTAGTTTTTAGGGGCTCCCTTGAGCCATTGAGAGCAATAAGCCATCATCCAGATCAGTGCCAGGCAACTGGATTTCGGCACGCCTGCTCGCTCGTACAACGAGCGCCACTCAAGCGGCTTTGCTCACGGAAGAAAATATGGACGTCGGCCTTATTCTTCGCCCGCTTATAGACAGCCTGTTCTGGTTGATTCCAGCAGCCCTGCTGATCGGCCTGCTCAAATCGCCCTGGGCCAAGGGGCAGATCGGTGAACTGCTGGTACGCCTGTTCGCCCATTGGCAGCTGGACAAACAGACCTACCGCCGCCTGCACAACGTCACACTGAATACGCCAGACGGCACCACGCAGATCGACCACGTATTCCTCTCGCCTTACGGCATCTTCGTGCTGGAAACGAAGAACATGAGCGGCTGGATCTTCGGCAGCGAAAAGCAGGCGCAGTGGACGCAGAAGCTCTACAAACGCACCTTCAAATTCCAGAACCCGTTGCGCCAGAACTACAAACACCTCAAAGCCCTGGAAGCCACCCTTGGCGTCAGCCCAGAACACCTGCATTCGGTCATCACCTTCGTCGGCGGCAGCACCTTCAAGACCGAAGTGCCGGCCAACGTGACCCAAGGCATCGGCTTTATCCGCTATATCCAGTCATTCCAGCAGCAGGTATTCAGCGAGTCTGAAGTCGACGCCATGCTGCACACCCTGCATACCGGCCGCCGCGCGCCGACCCTCGCCACACATCGCGAGCATTTGCAGAACCTCAAACGCCGTAGCGATCCGACAGCCGAGCGGCAATGTCCGAAATGCGGTAGTGCGCTGCTGATTCGTACCATGAAATCAGGGGCGAAAGCGGGACAGCAGTTCTGGGGATGCTCGGGTTTTCCGAAGTGCAGGACGATGCAGAATCTTTGAGAGATAGAACATGGAGGCCATTGAGTCCCACGCGCAAGAACGAATCTATCCCCTGCTTTTAATACCTGTTTATTGCCTTCATCACCATGAGGGCAGGCAATTCCTCGAAGTACATTAGAAACCTCGAAAGGAGTAGCAACATGGCAGTACCACTGGATGGCGTGTTGAGTCAGGCCCAGCGCGAGAGTTTGGAAATTGTCAGCTTCATCTTCCACATCATCGACGCAGATGCTGGAGAGGATGAAGACGTTATTTTCCTCGACGAGGTGCAACTACAGGCCGCCCAAAAAAAGTTCTTTCTAGATCGGCTGCGTGATATCGCCGAAGGCACGCAATATGTGTTCAAGCAGGACGCCGTACACCTGAAAGAGAAGTGCCAACAGCTGGTTGAGGCGCCGGATAGATTCATCGAGCTTTCACGCCAGATCACCACAGATTTTTCCGGCCGCCACCAAGGGCAAATGTCGGCTGGCGTATTCATCGTATCCATTGTGAAGTACCTAGCGGCCGCACATGATTGGAGGCAGCTAGTTTTCCTAGTAAAAATGGACAAGCAACCCTCGTTTACTTACAGCTACGAGGAAAAGGATGGTCGAAGAGTCGCTGTTATCAATGAGGTTCAAAACTCTCTCAATGAGAGTAAGCACGCCATTCAAAAGAGCGCCTTGATAGATGTCTCTGACCAGTTTGCATGGGATGTACTAGCTTTTGACCGGGTGAAGAAACCGGGATTGGGTGACTACTTTAGAGCTTTCCTCGGGGTAACAGAGCGCCAGCAGGACGCCGTATTAACAAGGACAGCTCATGGCCAGGTACGGAAATGGGCGAAAAAGCTGGCCGCTGAACATCTACCACCCGGGGAGGATCTGAATACCTTTGCGGGAAGGTCGCTCAACTACCTCAATGACCATGACGTCTTTGATACAGACGATTACCTCAACGCTGTGGTACGTGACGAAGATGCTGATCGTAAAGCATTGCTTATGGGGTCTTTGCGGGAGGCTCTTGCCGAAGCTGGCGTCGCAGGGCAACAATTCCGCCCCCAGCCCGCTTCTTTGCGTACTAGAGAGCGAAAGCAGGTCTACCAAACGCTTGAGGGTGTCACTATTTCTTTTGAAGGGAGCGCCGAGGCGGTTGGTATGGCCATCGAGCAGCTAGGTAATGGTCGGGCCCGAGTTACCATTGAAACGAATCGGCTGGACGCCAAAGGTTGAGGAATCATGCCCGCTATAGCGGATCTACTTAAAGCGACCCTTGAATTGCGTGGCCATGCCACGCAATTCTTTGATGAGAGCTTTCGCCTAACGGTGGAGGGCGAGTCGCTGAGTGGGGCCGTGAAAGCAGCTCTTCAACAGATTGATTCGCTAGCCAGACAACTCAATATTGAGGCACCTATTGTCATGATCTCGGGTGCGGCAGTGGATACAGCCGAACTGGCATCGGACACTTTCGATGACGAGCCATGGAGGTTGGTCTTTGGCAAGTCTCCACTTGCTCAGAAAATGTGCGCCCGGGACGACGAAAATACGCTGTTGTTCTTCACGACTGACGGCTTCCTGGAATGGGTGGGGCGTCTTGATCCGTTCCAATACCCCGGTAAAAATGAGCCTGACCTCGCTCGCCCGACGACGATTCGAGTCAACGGACTGACCGCTGCATTTGGTGGACCGTTGCTTTGGGTATTACCACCGACGGAGCAGGTGTCGAGCATCCCGACCAACAAACTACCTGATCAGTCAGATGTCCATGGGTTGATCCACACCAATGCAGTGAAGCCTCTTCGGGTTTGCCCAAGCGCCTATGCACTGACCTGGTGAGATATCGGCAGCCCTACGGCTCAGCCTCTGGTTCGTTTGAGTGCATGCGCCCTAGCTGCGTGCCTAGTTCAAGAGCTTAAGCACACTGACGATGGCTATGACGCCACCCTTCGGGGTACCAAACGGCTTTCATTGCCGCTCTACGACAGCAGACAAGAGGTAAGTGCTGAGGCTCTTTCCCAGCTGGCAGAAGCCGTCTGCTGGGTCTATGAGGAGCGCCCCGAGACCCGCCTCAGACTTGTCATGGATCGACTGTCCATTGACATCGAGCATGGCCAAACGCTTTTAGCGGGAACAGAGAAATACCTTGCAGTAGCACTACAACAAGCCCGCGACAGCTACACCTTTGTGATTCTTGACCGTAAGGATGCCTATCACAAAGAGGTTCGCGAACTCATGAAGGACATGAAATCCCAAGCTGATCTCTACGCTTCCAAGGTCCGGGATCTGGTGAGCTCGCTTACCCGAGACATTCTCAGCGTTTTGGTTTTCATTGGGTTTTCATTCATAGGTAAGTTCGATCAGAGAAACATTCACGTTCTGCTAGAAAGCACCGAGCTGTCCCTGCTGGTTAAATTTCTGGCGGGCTACTTATTGCTTTCTTGCGTTCTTCAATTCATCTCGCATCTCCGAGATGCAAGCCTTGCTTATGAAGAGAGCAGAACCTGGCTTGATGTGCTACAGCATTACTCCTCTCGATCTGACAAGCAGGATCGATTCCTCACACCGATAGACAGGCGCCGAGTAACTCTTTTCGTCGCGATGGGAATTATTGGCGTGATCTACGCCATCCTGATTCTGGTTACTTGGAACCTCCCCTTTACAGTCGAGCTGCTGCTAGCCCAGTAGCAAGAGGTTAAAAGTCCCGCTCGCCACACACCACCCATCATGACGTCGTATTCGTTTCTGGCGCCCATTCACCAACTCAATCGAGCTCGCCAGTCATCGTTTCACGAACAATCGAGGACAGGCCACGTTTACCTCAGGCTGAAATGCGACTCCTGATGACAGATTCGCTAGCACAAAGCTGCACATGAATGGCTCAGCGCACACCTGATCGCTACCATCAGCATGAGATGTATAAAGTAGCCCTCCTCCCCCCTGCCACGTAACCGCCACATTCTCCCTGAACCTTTGCCCTTATTGCCCGGTCGGCTTTAAGTACCGTCGCGCTCCGCGGCGCCAGCAAAGGATGCGTGTTATGCGAGACCGCACCAGCAGGATCGCCGTTTCACCGCCGCACCTCGAACAGCTATGGCAGCGTTACCAGCGGGTGCGCGCTGCCAGTGAGCGGCTCTGTGAGCCGCTGGAGGCCGAGGATTATGTGATCCAGAGCATGGCAGACGTCAGCCCGCCGAAGTGGCATCTGGCGCATGTCACCTGGTTCTTCGAGGCCTTCGTACTGCAGCCCTTTCTGCCGGGCTATCGCCCGCTGGATGAGCGCTACGACCATCTGTTCAATTCCTATTACAAGACCCACGGCACGCCCTTCGAGCGGGCGCGGCGCGGGTTGTTGTCGCGGCCGACGGTAAGCGAGGTGTACGCCTATCGCAGCCATGTCGATCTGGCCATGGCGCAGTTGCTCCAGTCAGGCAGCGAACTTGCCGACGAGGTGCTGCAGCGGGTCGAGCTGGGGCTGGAGCACGAGCAGCAGCATCAGGAGCTGCTGCTGATGGATATCAAGCACATCCTGGCGCAGAACCCCTTGCGCCCGGTCTATCGTCACGACCTCAAGCCGGGTGGCGCTACTGCAGGCGAGTTGCGCTGGGTCGAATTTCCCGCCGGGCTGCGCCATGTCGGCCATACCGGCGAGGGCTTTGCCTTCGATTGCGAGCGGCCGCAACACCGGGTATTCGTCGAGGCCTTTCAGTTAGCCAGCCGACCGGTGAGCAATGGCGAGTACCTGGAGTTCATCCGCGATGGCGGTTATCGCAGCACGGCGTTGTGGCTGGCGGACGGTTGGGACCATATCCAGCGCGCAGGCTGGCAGGCGCCGCTGTACTGGCAACGCGAGGGCGACGACTGGCTGGAGCTGACCCTGGGCGGCCCGCGCGCGCTGGATCTGGATGCGCCGGTTTGCCACCTGAGCTACTTCGAGGCCGAGGCCTTCGCCACCTGGGCGCAGGCGCGTTTGCCACGCGAGGAAGAATGGGAAGTGGCCGCGCAGGACGAACCGCTATGGGGCAACTTCGTCAAAAACGATCACCTGCAGCCGGTGGCGGCGGGCGCGGGTGATGGCCTGCAGCAGCTCTATGGCGATGTCTGGGAATGGACGGCCAGCGCATACCGGCCCTACCCCGGCTTTCGGCCGCTGGGCGGCAGCCTGGGTGAGTACAACGGCAAGTTCATGTCCGGGCAGATGGTGCTGCGTGGCGGCAGCTGCGCCACGCCTGAAGACCACGTGCGCCCCACCTATCGCAATTTCTTCTACCCCACCATGCGCTGGCAGTTCTCCGGCCTGCGCCTGGCCAAGGAGCTCTGAGCATGGCATTGGCAATCCGTACCCACGAACAATCCCTGAGCCCGGAACAGGAAAGCCTGCGCGAAGAAGCGCTGCGCGGCTTCGCGGCCAGCCCGAAGACGATGTCACCGAAGTTCTTTTACGATCATCGCGGCTCGCATCTGTTCGAGCTGATCTGTCAGCAACCGGAGTACTACCCGACGCGTACCGAGGAAACCATTCTGCGCCTGGCGGCGCGCGATATCGCCGAGCTGGCCGGGCGCAACGCCAGCCTGGTGGAGCTGGGCAGCGGCGCCAGTCGCAAGATCCGCCTGCTGCTCGAAGCCCTGCGCCCGGCGCGTTACCTGGGCATCGATATCTCCCGCGAGTTTCTGCATAGCAGCACCCGTCGCCTGGCCGCCGACTATCGCTGGCTCGACGTGCACGCGCTGTGCGCCGACTTCAGCCAGCCCTTGAAGCTGCCCGCCGAGGCGCTTGGGCAACGGCCGTTGGCGTTCTTTCCCGGCTCCAGCATCGGCAATTTCGACCCGGATGAGGCCCGCGCCTTTCTGCGCAACCTGCATCAGGCACTGCCGGCAGGCAGTGGCTTGCTGATCGGCGTGGATCTGGTGAAAGACCGCCAGGTGCTGGAGCGCGCCTACAACGATGCGGCCGGAGTGACTGCACTGTTCAACCTCAACCTGCTCGAGCGCATCCGCAACGAGCTGCACAGCGATATCGACCCACGCCGCTTTCAGCATCGGGCCTTCTATAACGAAGCCGAGTCGCGCATCGAGATGCATCTGGTCAGCCGGCAGGCGCAGCGAGTACGCATCGAGGATCGCGTGTTCGACTTCGCCGCTGGCGAAACCCTGCACACGGAGAACTCCTACAAGTACACGCCCAGCGGTTTTCGTGATCTGGCGGGCGCATGCGGCTTCGCCTCGGTCGCCATGTGGCGCGACCCGGCGCAGCTGTTCAACGTGCATTTTTTGCGGCGGGAGTGAGGGACGGCGAAAAACCCACCGTAGCGTAGGGTGGGTTAGCGGCGCCGAATGCCGAGTATTCCAGACGCAGATGAAGGTGGTGCGCCGCGTAACCCACCAGACGATGGACCGCGTTGCGCCGATGGTGGGTTACGCCGCAGCCGACACTGCGAGTCGATCGGCAATGTCACAGGCGGCTAACCCACCCTACGCGAGCAGCGCTCGGCGCCGCTTGCCCAAACACATCAGCCAATAAGGCCTCAGCGTTTGGCGATGATGTACACCGCGTGGACGATGCCGGGGATGTAGCCGAGCAGGGTGAGCAGGATGTTCAGCCAGAAGGCGCCGCCAAAACCGACCTGGAGAAACACGCCCAGCGGCGGCAGCAGGATGGCGATGAGGATACGAATAAGGTCCATGCGGTACTCCTTTACATTCCATAACGGGGTACCTGAATAGACTCTGAGCAGCGCCTGGCAGTTCAGTCGCGGCGAGCAAGTCAGCGGCAATACTGAGAACCAGACGCTGGCGTCGCCAGGGATATGACTTTAGTCTGGCGCCAAGATGGAAGCGCCCCACATGCCTGAACAATCACAACAAGAACGCATCATCGTCGCCGACGACCACCCGGTTTTCCGCGATGGCCTGTGTCGTATCGCCCAGCGCGTCTTCCCTATGGCGTGCATTCTCGAAGCCGGTGACATGGATGAAGTGCTGAGCCTGGCGCAAGCCAGCACGGCGCCAAGCCTGTTCATGCTCGACCTGCTGTTCCCCGGCCAATCACCGCAAGCCATCAGCGCGTTGCGCCAGACCTTTGCGCGCAGTTCGATCGTGATCGTGTCGATGGTCGACAACCGCGAGTTGATCGATGAAGTGATGAGCGCAGGTGCGGACGGTTTCATCGGCAAGGCGACGCCGCCGGATGAAATCGCCGATGCCTTGCTGGCCGTGCGCGCCGGCGAGTTCGTCCTGACCCTGGGACCCGCCGGCGTGCCGGCCTTCGCCGAGGATCGTCATCTGCTGGAGCAACTGACGCCACGTCAGCAGGAGGTCTTGCGGCTGGTGGTGCGCGGCCTGTCGAACAAGGAAATCGCCCGCGAGCTGGCGATCTCGCCCTTTACCGTACGCATCCATGTGTCCTCGCTGCTGCGCACGCTGGACGTCAGCACCCGCGCCGCAGCCGCAGCCAAGGGGGCCAAAGCCGGGCTGGTGTGAGCATCACGCGGTCTTGAGCTTGAGCTTCAAGGCCACCAGCAGCGAACGCAGCTCGGCGGGCTGCACCGGTTTCGACAGGATCGGAATATCGCTGTCGCCCACCTGCTCCTGCACACGACGCACGTCGTGCCCGGTCATGATGATCGCCGGCACCTTGCGTCCACTGCTGCGCCGCACGTGCTGGATGCAGTCGGCCCCCGACGCTTCGGTGCCGAGGTCGAAGTCCGTCACCACCAGATCGAAATGCGCAGAGGCATCAGGCAGCGTGCTGAAGGTGGCGACTTCGCAGCCCCACTTCTGCAGCAAGGTGGCGGTGGCCAGCAGTACGTTCTGGTCATCCTCGATCAGGCACACGCGCAAGCCATCGAGCATGCGCGGCGTCTGCAGGCTGCTGCCCTTGGCTGAGGACATCGCGCGCGGCGCCTCGACGCGCTGCAGGCCGTCGATGACCGCCCGCGTGCCGCGAGCCTCCACGGAGTGAATGCTCACGCGCATGTCCATCAGCGCGCCCAGGCGCCTGACGATGGCCAGGCCCAGGCCCATTCCCTCGACGTCGCTGTCTCGCTCCTGGCGCACGCGATAGAACTCTTCGAAGACGCTGTCGAGATGGCCGGCGGCGATGCCGCGCCCCTTGTCGTAGATCTCGATGGCAACGCCTGGCCCGCGAGGGCGGCAGGCGATCAACAGCGGTTTGCCCGGCGCGTATTTCAAGGCATTGGACAGCAGGTTCTGCAGCATGGTGGTGAGCAGCACCGGGTCGGCCCGCACGTGCAGCGGCGGGCAACGCAGGCGCATCTCGACCCCGGCCCAGCGCGCCGCCTCGGCATTCTGCTGGATGAGTTGCTGCAGCAGGCTGCGCAGTTCCAGCGACTCCAGTTGCGGCACCACCTTGCCGCTGTCGAGCGAGTACATATCGAGAATGGTGCGGAACAGGCGTGCGACGCTGTGCAGTGATTTGTCGATGTTCTCCACCAGGCGCCGCTGCTCGGTACCCAGGCTGCTGTCGCGCAGGCAGGCGGTGAACAGGCTGATGGAATGAATGGGTTGACGCAGGTCGTGGCTGGCCTGGGCGAGAAACTGCGACTTGGCCCGGTTGGCAGCCTGCTCGGCCTCGGCCGCCTGGCGCGAACGCTTGAGCAGGGCATGCATGTAGGCCGGCGCCAGCAGGGTGGTGAGCAGCAGTGTGACGATCAGGTAGGGCTGCGATTGCCAGTGCGCCGACAGGCTGGCGGCCACGCTCAGCGACAGCAGCGCCATCAGGGTGGCCAGCAGCAGGTAGCCGGAACCGTAGCGCAAGCCATAACCGATGGTGACCCACAGCAGAATCGCATAGACCGGCAGCATGGCCGCGCCGCCAAGCGCCATGGTCACCGCGATACCGGCGTAGTCGGTGAGCATGGTGATCAGCCGGCGCCCGCGATAGTTGCCCGGACGCCGCCGGATATCGAACCAGATCAGCGTGGCGACGACACTGAAGACGCACTCCAGGAGGAAGATCTTCCATACCAGCGCCGGGTTGATCAGCGACAGATGGTAGAGGATCACGATGTAGCAGGCCGCGACCGACATGAAGATCATCCGCACCCCGGCCTGGGCGCGTTCGGTGTCATACGCGGCGGAGACAGTCCCGGACATGACGTTTCCCTGCTGATTACAGCTCATGTTGTGGTGTCGGCACCTTAGGCCGGAGCCTGCGACCGGCGCAAGGAACTGTTTGGCAGGCAAAGAGGCACTAGTACACCCGTACTATTTCGTGCGGCCCCACCCATTCCTAGAATCCGGGCAACGCCTCGGCACTGGGTCGGGGCCCGGTCATAGAAGGGAATGTCTGATGAACATCAAAGGAACCCTGGGCGTCCTCATGAGCGCCACCGTGCTGGCCTCGCTGAGCGGCTGCCTGGCGCAGAACACGCAAACTCAGGGGCTGCAGAATACCCAGCTGGCCAACGATCCATGTGCGCCGAGCGCGACCAGCAACCTGATCGCCACCGGACGCAGCTTGCTGGATATGGCCAATACCGTACTGGAGACGCAGCAGAGCTTCAATGGCAACACCGCGACCTATGCCAAGCGTATGGAAGTTGCGGAGAACGCGCAGAAGGTCAACCAGGGCCACAACGTGCTGAATAACGTCGAGAACCTGGCGGGTGCCGGCCAGCAGCCCTGCGTACCCGCCGCACCTGCCAACGCAGCACGCTAGCCGGCCCTCAAAGGCGCACGTCGAATTTGTCCAATAGCAGCTCGGTCGGTATGTCGGCGCTGACCAGCTGGTTGCGTCCGCGCTGCTTGCCGCTGTACAGGCGACGATCAGCGGCGCGGTAGAGCTCGGCGGCGCTGCGTCCGTCCACGGGCCAGGTGGCCAGGCCGAAGGTGGCGGACAGCGCGATCGGCTCACCGTCGTACTCAAGCGGCTGTTCGGCGATCTGCTTGCGCAGTTTTTCCACCAGCGGGTCGGCGCCGGTGCTGTCGGTATGACGTAGCAGCAGGCCGAACTCCTCCCCTCCCAGGCGACCGAGAAAGTCGGTCACGCGCAGGCGCTGCTGGAGGATCTGACAGATGTGCTGCAGCGCCATGTCGCCCGCCGCGTGCCCCCACTGGTCGTTGACCTGCTTGAAGTGGTCGACGTCGAGCAGCACCAGTACCAGATGCCCGTTGCTGCGTTCGGCCTCCTGAATGCTGCGTTGCAGGGCGTGCTGGAAGCTGCCGCGGCTGGCCACGCCGGTCAGTGAATCGGTCTGCGCCAGGCGCTGCAGCTCCTCGTAGGCCTGCATGCGCAAGCCATCGTAGATATGCACGAACACCAGGATCAGCACGCCACACAGGGCGGCATTGCCCAGGTCGATCAGGCCGTGTGTGTCCAGGGTCAGGTGATTGTCGGTGAAGTACAGCAAAAGCCCGGCGCACATGAACGGCGCGGTGAGCAGGAAGGCGCGCTGCTTACCCAGCAGCAGGTAGGCCAGCAGCGGGATCATGTACAGCCAGACGAACGCCGCCGCTGAGGCGTCCGGCATGACGATGATGTAGAGGATGAAGCAGAAGGTCGGGATCAGATACAGGTAGATCCACAGGTACAGATGGCGAGCGCGTTCGATGCGCCAGGCGCCGAACAGCAGCAAGGCGGTGCACAGCACTTCGAGGATGGCGAAGGGGTAGTTGCCGGCCAGGGCCTGCAGCACGGCGAAGCCGCCCAGGGTCAGGCCGGTGGCGAGCAGGATGGTGCGCATCAGCTTGCGTTTGCCCGACTCGCGCAGCCCTTCGCAGTGCCCTGCGCCTACATCCCTGTGATCGTTATAGTTGCCGTCACTCATCTTGGTGCCCAGCGCTGCCGCCCTCAGCGGTGCGCAGCCCCCCGCTGCGCACCATCTGGCAACTATAGACGGCCTGGCCTGTTTTACACCGCATAACCCAGCACGCGCGGCAGCCACAGGGCGATTTCCGGGAAGATCGCCACCAGCAGCAGGGCGCTGGACATCACCACGACGAACAGCGCCGCCCAGCCGACGGTCTGTTCCAGGCGTATCTTGGCCACTTCCGCCGTGACCATCAGGTTGATCGCCACCGGCGGGGTGAACTGGCCGATGGCGATGTTCATCGCCAGCAGGATGCCGAACCACACCGGGTTCCAGCCGAAGTGCTGCATCACCGGAATCAGGATCGGCATCAGGATCAGGTAGATGGAGATGGCATCGAGCAGCATGCCGGCCAGCAGCACCGCGAGCATCACCAGCGCCAGCAGCACCCAGCCGTTGTCCGACAGCGAGATCAGCCATTCGGCCAGATGGCGGAAGGTACCGAGCATGGTGCCGGCCCAGGCGAAGATGCCAGCCAGGGCGATGATCAGCATGACCACACCGGAGATCACCCCGGCTTCGCCACACAGACGCCAGAGGCTGCGCCAGTCCAGTTCGCGGGTGACGAACAGGCCGATCAGCACGCCGTAGGTCACGCCGACCACGGCGGCTTCAGTGGGCGTGAACAGGCCGCTGCGCAGGCCGCCGAGAATCAGCACCGGGGCGAACAGCGCTGGCAGCGCCTGCTTGAAGCTTTCCCCGAGCGGTGGCCGCTCACTTGATTCCGGCGACTCCCAGCCGTAGTGACGCGACAGCAGCCAGGCCGGTACCAGCAGCACCAGGCCGACCAGAATGCCGGGGAACAGGCCGGCGGCGAACAGCGCACGCAGGTCCACGCCCGGCACCACGATGGAGTAGAGAATCAGCGCGATGGACGGCGGAATCAGGATCGCCGTCGAGGCCGAGGCGGCGATCAGCGTAGCCGAGAAGGGTTTGGGATACCCCGCCTTGGTCATGCTCGGCAGCATCACCATGGCCACGGCGGCGGCATCGGCCGGGCCAGAGCCACTCATGCCGCCCATGATCAGGCACACCAGCACCGCGACCATGGCCAGGCCGCCATGACGCGGGCCGATCACCGCCTGGGCGAAGCGCACCAGCCGCAGCGCCACACCGGCCTTCTCGAACACCAGGCCGGTGAGGATGAACAGCGGAATGGCGATCAGCGGGTACTTGGCCACGCCGTTGTAGGTGTTGGTGCCGAGGGTCGCGAGCATGTCCGGCGACAGCCCGGCGATGATGCCGATGGCGCCGGAGAGGCCGAGGGCGAAGGCCACCGGCACACCGAGCGCCAGCAGCACGGCGAAACTGAGGATCAGCCAGAGATCAGGGCTCATCACTGATTCTCCCGCGCAGGCGATCGACGGTCATCTGAGTTAGGCGCACGAACAGCAGCAGCGCCAGGACCGGCAGCCAGATCACGTACCACCAGTTGGGCAGGCCGAGGCCGGGCGACTCGGAATCCCACTGGAATTCCTCCCAGGCGAACTGGCCGCCATACCAGCACACCAGCCCCAGCACCAAAACGCCGGCCAGCCACTGCAACAGGATCAGCGGCGTGCGCAGGCGCGGGAACAGGCGCTCGAGCAGGCCGATACGAATGTGCCGGTTGCTGCGCATGGCCACCGAAGCACCGGCGAAGGTGAGGATGACCAGCAGGAACACCGAGATTTCCTCGGTGAAGGCAAAGGATGCATCGGTGAAATAACGCACCACGACGTTGGCCAGGCTGATCAGGCTGATGATCACCAGGGCCAGGGTGGCGAGCACGCGCTCCAGCGGCGCGTCGACTTGCTTGCTCATAAGAACCTCGAACGACCGGAGCAAGGCGCGCCAGTGGTAACACCCCTGCCCTCTCCCCCGGGCCCTCTCCCGCATGCGGGAGAGGGGAGCAGAGCGGGCTGCGGGACATCCACCACTACGCCCCGTAGTGTGGGCTTGCGGTCAGATAAAACGAATCAGGGCTGGGCCACGGCCTTGCGCGCGGCATCCATCAGCGCATCGCCGATACGCGGTGCCCATTTCTCATGCACGCTGGCGGTGGCTTCGACGAAGGCCGCGCGCTCGGTGTCGCTCAGTTCGATCACTTCCACGCCGCGCTCACGCACGTCGCCCAGGCGCTGCGCCTGGGCGCCACGCGACAGCTCGATCTCCCACTTGCCGGCGTCGATGGCCGCCTGGCGCAGCAGTTCGCGATCTTCCTCAGGCAGGGATTTCCATACGCGCTGGTTAACGGCGAACACCAGCGGGTCGGCCATGTAGTCCCACAGGGTCAGGTACTTCTGGCCCACCTGGTCGACACGTGCCACGTCGAATACCGACAGCGGGTTTTCCTGGCCGTCCACCGCGCCGGTGGTCAGTGCCGGCTTGGCATCGGCCCAGCTCATCTGCGTCGGGTTGGCGCCAAGGGCGGTGAAGGTGTCCTGGAACAGCGGCGAGCCAACCACGCGGATCTTCAGGCCCGTCATATCGGCCGGGCTGCGCACCGGCTTGGCCGAGTTGGACAGCTGGCGGAAGCCGTTCTCGCCCCAGGCCAGCGGCACGATGCCGCGCTGTTCGATGGCAGCGAAGGCCAGCTTGCCGGCTTCGCCCTGGGTGATGGCGTCGAGGTCGGCATCGTTCTTCATCAAAAACGGCAGGGAGAACAGGTTGAGTTCCGGCACCTGCGGCGACCAGTTGATGGTCGAGCCCACGGCCATGTCGATCAGGCCGGAGCGCATGGCGGAGAATTCCTTGGTCTGGTCGCCGGCGACCAGTTGCGCATTGGGGTACACGCGCAGGGTGATGCGCCCCTCGGAGCGCTCGTTGACCAGATCGGCCCACTTCTGCGCGGCCTGGCCCCAGGGGAAGGCGTCCGACAGTACGGTGGAAACGGAGTATTCACGCGCCTGCGCGGTGGCGCACAGGGCGGTCAGCGCAGCGCCAGCGGCGAGCGCGGAGAAGAGTCGCTTGAGTTTCATCGGGGCGTCCTTGTATGGATCTTGGTCATTGTCGTTGTGGCACCGGCAAAGCGGTGCGGATCCAGCGGCGAGCGGATGGCTCGCCTGGCGCGCCTGGTCGGCACGCGAAAGGGACACGGCAGGTGTCACGGCTGCCGGGCAGGCCTTGTGGGCGATCGGCAGGTGCCGGCGGGTTACGCGCGGCCGCCCAACTATTCCAGAAGCGCGCAGCGAATGCCATTGTCTGATGACTGTTGACGTTGCCCGGCCTGATCGGCGCTGCCCATAATCACCGGGATCTCATTTTCGGACACTCGCCCATGGCCATTTCCCGCGACGACCTCGACCAGCACGGTCTGATCATCGGCGTGTCGCCCGAACGCTTTCGCGCGGTGGCCATGCCGCTGCTGTTCGATCACCTCGATGCGCAGTGCGAGGGCACCATCGCGGTCAATCGCCAGGCACGCATCGTCTGGATCAACGACAAGTACGCGCAGAAGGTCGGCATCGCCGATGCGCGCACGGCACTGGGCAAGGAGATCGAGGAAGTGCTGCCGGCCAGCCGCCTGCGCGAGGTGGTGGAAAGCGGCCAGCCGAGCATGCTCGATCTGATGGCCTTCGGCAGCGAGCACTTCGTGGTCACCCGCATACCGCTGCGCGACGAGGACGGCACCCTGGTCGGCGCCCTGGGCTTCGTGCTGTTCGACCGCGCCCGCCACCTCAAACCGCTGATGGCCAAGTACGCCAACCTGCAGACGCAACTGCTCGCCACCCAGCACGAGCTGGCCAAGGCGCGTCGGGCGCGCTACACCATCGCCGGGTTCATCGGCGCCAGCAGTGCGGCCAGCGAGGTAAAGCGCCAGGCCCGCCGTGCTGCGCAGCTCGACTCCACCGTGCTGATTCGCGGCGAAACCGGCACCGGCAAGGAGCTGCTGGCGCAGGGCATCCACAATCTGTCGCCGCGCGCCAACGGCCCATTCGTCGCGGTCAACGTCGCAGCGATTCCGGAGACCCTGGTCGAGGCCGAGCTGTTCGGCACCGCACCCGGCGCCTTTACCGGCGCAGACCGTAAGGCGCGCATCGGCAAGTTCGAAGTGGCCAACGGCGGTACGCTGTTTCTCGACGAGATCGGCGATCTGCCGCTGCCGTTGCAGGCCAAGCTGCTGCGCGTTTTGCAGGAGCAGGAGGTGGAGCCGCTCGGCTCCAATCAGGTCAAGCCGCTCAACGTGCGGGTGATCGCCGCGACCCATATCGACCTGGAAGCCAAGGTGGCCGCCGGGCAGTTCCGCGACGATCTCTACTACCGCCTCAACGTGCTGGCCCTGCGCGTGCCGCCACTGCGCGAGCGTGCCAGCGACATTCCCGCACTGATCGAACACCTGCTCGATGACCTGGCCAACCGCTCCGGCCTGGCGCCCATGGAGCTGACAGACGATGCCCTCGCCCTGCTCTGCGCACAGCTGTGGAAGGGCAATGTGCGTGAGTTGCGTAACCTGCTGGAGCGGGCGCAACTGGCGGCCGATGGGCGACTGGATGGCGAAGTTTTACGTGGTTTGCTGGTCGATCCGGTGGCGCCAAGCGCGCCTACGCCCGTTGCGCCAGTGATGATGAGCACGACGCAGACGCTGGCCGAACAGTTGGCGCAGGCCGAGCGCCAGGCGTTGCAGGCGGCACTGGCGGCAACCGATGGCAATCGCCAATTGGCCGCCGAGCGCCTGGGCATTTCCCGCGCTGGTTTCTACGCCAAGCTGGCGCAGCATGGGCTGGGTCGCCGGGGCTGAGCGCCTCACCCTGTAGGAGCCGGCTTGCCGGCGATGCGCCCCCGCAACGCTTCTCCACAACAGTCGCGGCTAAAGCCCCTCCCACAAAAGCGTGGCGGGCCGCAATCGCGTATCCCGGATGAAATCCGGGAGCAGGCGCCCACAAAAGCCCCGGATTGCATCCGGGCTACGGTATTGATTGCTGGTCGTGGGAGCGGCTTCAGCCGCGATTGTCACCGAACCGGAAATCGCTTCGCGGCTAAAGCCGCTCCTACGGAAACCGTTGCCGTCCGCAATTTGTAGCCCGGATGAAATCCGGGGATCAGGCGCCGCAAAAGCCCCGGATTGCATCCGGGCTACCCGTGCCAACCCTTGCGTAGGAGCCGGCTTGCCGGCGATGTGCCACCCGCAACGCTTCCCCACAACAGTCGCGGCTAAAGCCCCTCCCACAAAAGCGTGGCGGGCCGCAATTGCGTAGCCCGGATGAAATCCGGGGGCCTGCCCTTTATGCAATCAACAATTGGCGGGTTGCACCCGCCCTACATCGCCAGTAGGGCGGGTGAAACCCGCCGGATGGGAACCGGGCGGGCGCAATTATGAAAACCACCAACGTCCAATTTTCTGGACTAAAAATCAATAAACCATCCAAAAACCTGGACTAAATCCAGAAATATGGACAGCTGCGTCACTCGCCCCGCCCATCTTAAAACACACACTCAAGCCTGAAACCCTCGCTGCAGAGGCCTCCCGCCCTATCGACCAAAGTCGTAACGCCGCCTGGCACGACTCTGGCTCTATATCCGGCAAAGGCGCGCTGCCGCATCCGCGCCTTCCCGATAAAACGGCCTCGAGCCGCTAGAACAACAACAAAAGGAACCACCCATGGGTACCCTCGGTATTCTGATTTCCCTCGCATTGTTGATGTACCTCGCCTATCGCGGCATCAACGTCCTAATTCTCGCCCCACTGCTGGCCCTGCTGGCGTTGCTGTTCGCCGGCGACATCGCTCTGCTGCTGCCCACCTACACCCAGGTGTTCATGAAGGCCATGGGCGGCTACGTGATCCAGTTCTTCCCGCTGTTCCTGCTGGGTGCACTGTTCGGCAAGTTGATGGACGACTCGGGATCGGCGCGTGCCATCGCCCACGGCATAGTCGCGAAAGTGGGCAGCGAGCGCGCCATCCTGGCCATCGTGCTGGCCTGCGGCATCCTCACCTACGGCGGCGTGTCGCTGTTCGTGGTGGCCTTCGCCGTGTACCCGATCGGCGCCGCGCTGTTCCGCGAGGCGGGCATTCCCAAGCGCCTGATCCCCGGTGCAATCGCCCTCGGCTCGTTCACCTTCACCATGACCGCGCTGCCCGGCACGCCGGCGATCCAGAACGCCATCCCCAACCCCTTCTTCGGCACCGACGCCTTCGCCGCGCCGGGCCTGGGGGTGATCGCCGGCCTGATCATGTTCGGCCTCGGCACCTGGTGGCTCACCGCGCAGTCACGCAAGCTGATGGCCGCGGGTGAAGGCTACGGCGAGCACCGCGACGACCCGGTCGTCGAAGAGCGTCGCGACATTCCCGGCTTCTGGCTGGCGCTGCTGCCGATCTTCGTGGTCATCGCCCTCAATTTCCTGATGGCCAAGCAGATCCTGCCGGCCGTCGACACCAGCTACCTGGCCAAGCCGGAATACGGCGGCCTGCAGGACGCCAAGTCGCTGATCGGTATCTGGTCGATCATCGTCGCCCTCAGCGCCGCCATCGTGCTGCTGATCGCCATGCACTGGAAGCGCTGGATGGACCTGAAGAAGAGCGTCAACGACGGCGCCTTCGGCTCCATGCTGCCGATCCTCAACACCGCCGCCGAGGTGGGTTACGGCACGGTGATCGCATCCCTGGCCGGCTTCGTCATCATCCGTGACCTGGTACTGGGCGTCTCCAGCAACCCGCTGATCTCCGAAGCGGTGGCGGTGAACATCCTCGCCGGTATCACCGGTTCCGCCTCCGGCGGTATGTCGATCGCGCTGAAGACCCTCGGCGCGCAGTACCTGGAAATGGCCAACGCCGTCGGCATCAGCCCCGAGCTGCTGCACCGCGTCGCCGCCATGGCCTCGGGCTGCATGGACACCCTGCCGCACAACGGCGCGGTGATCTCGCTGCTGGCGATCTGCAAGCTCACCCACCGCGAGTCGTACAAGTTCATCTTCGTCAACACCGTGGCCTTCCCACTGGTGGCGTTGGTTGTGGTGATCACCCTGGGCACCCTGTTTGGCAGTTTCTGAGCCATAAGCCTCTGGGAGCCCCCCAGACGCTGCACTGTCGCTCAGCAAAAGGTGTAGGAGCCAGCTTGCTGGCGATGCTTTTGAACCGCATGGATCGCCGGCAAGCCGGCTCCTACATGACCCCTTCGTCACGAGTACCCGCAATGAGCAAGATCATGACCGCCGCCGAAGCCGTGGCGCGCATCCCGGACAACGCCAACCTGGCCACCGGCGGCTTCGTCGGCATCGGCTTCGCCGAGCAGATCGCCATCGCTCTGGAGCAGCGCTTCCTCGCTGAACAGGCGCCGCGCGATCTGACCCTGGTGTATGCCGCCGGCCAAGGCGACGGCAAGGGTCGCGGCCTCAACCACCTGGCCCATGAAGGTCTGGTGCGCCGGGTGATCGGCGGGCACTGGGGCCTGGTGCCGGGGTTGCAGAAGCTGGCGGTGGACAACCGCATCGAGGCCTACAACCTGCCGCAGGGGGTGATCTCCCAGCTGTTTCGCGATATCGCCGCCGGCAAGCCGGGACAGCTGTCGCGGGTAGGCCTGGGCACTTACGTCGACCCGCGCCACGGTGGCGGCAAGCTCAATGCACGCACCACTGCCGATCTGGTGCGGTTGATGCCCATCGATGGCGAGGACTACCTGTTCTACCCGACCTTCCCGATCAACGTCGGCATCGTTCGCGCTACCAGCGCCGACCCTGACGGCAACCTCAGTTTCGAGCGTGAGGCGCTGACCATCGAGAGCCTGGCCATCGCCATGGCCGCGCGCAATAGCGGCGGCCTGGTGATCGCCCAGGTCGAGCGGGTGGTCGAGCGCGGCTCGCTCAACCCACGCCAGGTGAAGATTCCCGGCATCCTGGTGGATTGCGTGGTGGTGGCCGAGCCGGCCAATCACCAGCAGACCTTCGCCACCGCCTACAACCCCGCCTTCGCCGCCGAGACCCGCGTACCGGTGGACAGCCTGACGCCCATGCCGCTGGACGTGCGCAAGCTGATCGCCCGCCGCGCGGCGCTGGAGCTGAAAGCGGACGCGGTGGTGAATCTCGGCATCGGCATGCCCGAGGGCGTGGCAGCGGTGGCCGCCGAAGAAGGCGTGATCGAGCGCCTGACGCTGACCGCCGAACCCGGCGTGATCGGCGGCGTACCGGCCTCTGGCCTGGACTTCGGCGCGGCGAGCAACCATAGCGCCTTGCTCGACCAGCCTTATCAGTTCGATTTCTATGACGGCGGCGGCCTGGACATCGCCTTCCTCGGCCTGGCCCAGGCCGATGCGGCGGGCAACCTCAACGTGTCCAAGTTCGGCAGTCGGCTGGCCGGGGCTGGCGGTTTTATCAACATCAGCCAGAACGCCAAGCAGGTGGTGTTCGTCGGCACCTTCAGCGCCGGCAAACAGGACATCCGCATCGAAGACGGCCAACTGCGCATCGTCGAGGACGGCGAGCTACGCAAGTTCGTCGCCGAGGTGGAGCACCGCACCTTCGCCGGTCGCCTGGCCGCCGAGCGTGGCCAGCCGGTGCTCTACGTCACCGAGCGCTGCGTGCTGCGCCTGAGTGTCGAAGGGCTGGAACTGATCGAAGTGGCGCCGGGCGTGGATATCGAGCGCGACATCCTCGCGCGTATGGACTTCGCCCCCATCGTGCGCCAGCCGAAGCTGATGGATGCACGACTGTTCCGCCCCGAGCCCATCGGCCTGGGGCAATGCCTAGCCTGACGCCCGGCCACTCTTTGAGCGTGAACTTACGGGCCTGAACAGGCCCGTTTTTTTGTCCGCAATCCAGCGCAAACCGGAACAATGCCCATCGGCGCGTCCCACCCTACGTCTTTTCCCCCAGCTTATGCCGCGCGGCGTACAGGCAGATCATCTCCATCGCCAGGGTGGCGCCGGCCAGCGCGGTGACCTCGGCGTTGTCGTAGGGCGGCGCCACTTCCACCACGTCCATGCCGATCAGGTTGATGCCGCGCAGACCGCGCAGGATCTCCAGCGCCTGATGGCTGGAAAGGCCGCCACACACCGGTGTGCCGGTGCCGGGGGCGAAGGCCGGGTCGAGGCAGTCGATGTCGAAGGTCAGGTACACCGGATGCTCGCCCACCCGCGCACGAATGCGCTCGGCGATCTGCTCCGGCGTACTGCGATGCACCTCGCGGGCATCGAGTACCTGGAAGCCCATCACGTCGTCGTTGGTGGTGCGCAGGCCGACCTGCACCGAGCGCGACGGATCGACCAGGCCTTCGCGCGCGGCGTGATAGAACATGGTGCCGTGGTCGATGCGTTTGCCTTCCTCGTCCGGCCAGGTGTCGCTGTGCGCATCGAAGTGGATCAGCGCCAGGGTGCCGTGTTTCTTCGCATGGGCCTTGAGCAGCGGATAGCTGATGAAATGATCGCCGCCCAGAGTCAGCAACGCGCTGCCAGCTTCGAGAATGCGCGTGGCATGCGCCTCGATCACCTCCGGGGTGTCCTGCGGCGTGCCGTGGTCGAAATAGCAGTCGCCGTAGTCGACGCAGGCGAGCAGGTCGAAGGGGTCGAACTCCCAGGGAAAATGCCGCGCCCAGGCCGACTGGATCGACGCGGCGCGGATCGCCCGCGGGCCGAAGCGGCTGCCGGGCCGGTTGGTGGTGGCGGTGTCGAACGGTACGCCGCTGATGGCCAGGTCCACGCCGGTGAGGTCACGGCTGTAGCGCCGGCGCATGAAGCTGGTGATGCCGGCGTAGGTGGGCTCGGCGGCGGTGCCGTAGAGGCTGGCGCGGGTGATGGCCTGGTCGTTGTCGAAGGCTTGGTCCATGGTCGAATACTCGTTTCGGTGATGTTCGCGAGCAGAGCTCGCTCCTACGGACTCAGTACTGGCTGCGGAAGGCTGTCCACAGGCGGGTGCGCTGACGCTGCTCACGCAGGCTCAGCACTTCTTCGGCGAACAGGCGCGCACGCACGGCTTCGGGCGGGTAGATATCCGGTTCACCGCTCACCGCCTCGTCCAGCAGGGGCGTGGCGGCGCGGTTGGCGTTGGCGAAGAACAGCTCGTTGGTCAGCTCGGCGATGGCCTCGGGCTGCAGCATGAAGTCGATGAACGCACGGGCGTTGCCCGGATGCGGCGCGTCGGCGGGAATGGCCATGGTGTCGAACCAGATCAGCGTGCCTTCGCGCGGAATGCGGTAGAGCACCTCGAACGGCTGCCCGGCCTCGGCAGCGCGCGCAGCGGCCATGCCGGCGTCACCGGTGTAGGTCAGCGCCAGGCAGGTCTCGCCCTTGGCCAGGTCGTCGATCTGCCGGGCATTGCCGATGTAGCGCAGGTTCGGTTGCAGCGCCGCGAGCAGCGCGCTGGCCGCGTCCAGATCGGCGCCTTTGGTGCTGTAGGGCGGCTTGCCCAGGTAATTGAGGGCGATGGCTATCACCTCCTGCGGCGAGTCGAGCACGGAGATGCCGCAGTCCTTGAGCTTGCTGGCGTACTCGGGCTTGAACAGCAGGTCGAGGCTGTCCAGCGCCACACCGGGTAGGCGCTGTTCGACGGCCTGCTTGTTGATCGCCAGGCCCACGGTGCCCCAGGTGTAGGGCACACCGTACTGGTTGCCGGGGTCGACGCTGGCCAGCTTGGCCAGCAGTTCGGGGTCGAGGTTGCTGGCGTTTTTCAGCGCCCCCACTGGTTGCAGCGCCTTGGCCTGGATCGCCCGCGACAGGCCGCTGGAAGCGGGAAAGACCACGTCATAACCACTGCCCCCGGTCATCAACTTGCTCTCCAGCACATCGGTGCTGTCGAAGGTGTCGTATTTGACCCGGATGCCGGTTTCGGCCTGAAAGCGCGCGAGCCCCTGCGGCGCCACGTAGTCGGCCCAGTTGTACAGATTGAGCTGTTTCGGCTCGGCCATCAGCGGTGTGGCGATAGCCAGGAGCAGCAAGCTTGCAGCAAGACGCATGGTGGGTTCCTCGGGCAGATGCGGTTGGCCGTGCCTCTCTGCTGGAGGCTAGGCATGTCGGCATCCTGCACCCGGCGTTGCTTCGGATAAATTCGAAGTGTTCTACTCCAACATCGACAGCCATCAATGTATGGAGCACACATGCTCAGCCAACTGCGCGACCTCGACCTGCAACTGCTGCGGCTGTTCGTCACCGTGGTGGAGAGCGGCGGCTTCAGCGCCGCGCAGGGTGAGCTGGGCATCGGCCAGTCGACCATCAGCACACAGATGGCCAAGCTGGAAACCCGCCTGGGCTTTCGCCTGTGCGAGCGCGGCAAGGCCGGCTTTCGCCTGACACCCAAGGGCGAGCAGGTGCTGGCTGCCACACGCAAGCTGTTCGCCGCCATCGAGACCTTCAAGGGCGAAGCCCAGGGCATGGCCGACAAGCTGCTCGGCGAGCTGCGCATCGGTCTATCGGAGGCGCTATCGGACGAGGTGATCGAGCGTATCGGCAAGGCCGTCGGACGTTTTCGCCAGCGCAACCAGGCGGTGCAGATCGAACTGCTCAGCGCCATGCCCGCCGAGCTGGAGCGACGCCTGCTGCAGGATCAGCTGCAACTGGCCATCGGCTATTTTTCCGGCAGCCAGACGGCGCTGGATTACCAACCACTGTTCGAGGAGCGCCAGCGCCTGTACTGCGGCAGCCAACATCCGCTGTTCGCGCGGCAAACGCTGAGCGCCGACGACCTGCAGGACTGCGACCGGGTTGTGCATCCCTATCGTTTCATCGCCGCCGACGAGCCCTGGCAGGGCGGTAGCAGCAGCGCCCGTTGCGAGCAGGTCGAGGGCAGCCTGGCGTTCATCCTCTCCGGCGCGCACCTGGGCTATCTGCCCGAGCACATTGCCCAACCCTGGGTGAACCGCGGTGGCCTGCGCGCGCTGCCCGGCACCTGGGATTTCACCGTGCAGTTTCGCCTGGCCAGTCACCGTGGCCATCCGCCCAGCGAGGCGCAGAAGGCCTTCAGCGAAGATCTGCTGGATGCATTCAGCACCTGCTGAAACATCCGGGGTCTATAGTGGTTGTTCCTTCCTCACCTCACCTTCTGGAGTACACATGAGCAAGACTTACAACGTCGCCGTACTGGTCGGCAGCCTGCGTAAAGCCTCCATCAACCGCAAACTGGCCCTGGCGCTGGCCGATCTGGCACCAGCCTCGCTGAATCTGGAAATCCTCGAGATCGGCGACCTGCCGCTGTACAACGAAGACGCCGACGGGGATACCGCTCCGGCCTCCTACGCGCCGTTTCGCAGCAAGCTCAAGGCGGCCGACGCGGTGCTGTTCATCACCCCCGAATACAACCGCTCGATCCCGGCGCCGATGAAGAACGCCATCGATGTCGGCTCACGCCCGTATGGCCAGAGCGGCTTCAGCGGTAAACCAGGCGCCGTGCTCAGTGCCTCGCCGGGCGCCGTTGGTGGCTTTGGTGCCAACCATCACCTGCGCCAGTGCCTGGTGTTCCTCGACGTGCATGTGCTGCAGCAGCCGGAGGCTTATCTCGGTGGCGCCGGCAACTTCTTCGACGAGAACGGCGTACTCAGCGACGGCATCAAGCCGTTCCTGCAGAAATTCATCGACGCCTATGCCGCCTGGGTAGCCAAGCAGGCCTGATACCTCGCGCCGCCCACTGGGCGGCGCTCCACTATGCCGATATGCCCTCATCTACGGCCTGAATGACACTGGCAGCTAGACCGACCAGTCTACATAATCCAGGCCATGACCAAGACTACTCGCGACAAACTGATCGACGCCATGATCGATGCCCTGCAACGCAAGGGTCTGCATGGCGTTGGTTTGAACGAACTGCTGGCCGCCGCCGATGCGCCCAAGGGCAGCCTTTATCACCACTTCCCGAACGGCAAGACCGAACTGGCCGTGGCCGCCATCGAGCGTGTCGGCCAGCGCGCCGAGCAGGCGTTTGCTGCGCTCTTCGAGCGCCAGTCCGATCCACTCGATGCGCTGACTATCTGGCTACAGAGCGCGCTTGGCCAGTTGCAGGAAAGCGCCTTCGAGCGCGGCTGCCCGCTAGCCACCGTGGCCCTGGAAAGCGGCCCGCAAGATCATGAAATTCGTGCAGCCCTGGCCAATGCCTTCGCCGCCATTCGCCAGGCACTGCAGCAGCAGTTGCAACGTCATGGTTACCCACAGCCAGAAGGGCTCGCGGCCCTATTCGTCGCGCTCTACGAAGGCGGTCTGCTGCAAGCGCGAGTCGCCGGCAGCAGCGAGCCGCTGAAACAGGCCGTCGCCACCCTGCTCCACCTGACCCGCCAGCACCGCATGGAGCCTACCTGACATGAGCACGAGCATTCGCCGCGAAACCCAGCCCCTGCTAGCCCTCGACGACTATCCGTTGGCCGCCACGCGCTACCACGCAGAGCGCCCCCAGGCACAATTGCTGATCGCCGGCGCTACCGGCGTGCCGCAAGGTTTCTATCGGCGCTTCGCTGAGCATGCCGCCAGCCGTGGTTTCAACACCATGACCCTGGACTACCGCGGCATCGGCCAGTCCAAGCCAGACAGCCTGCGTGGTTTCGAGATGGAGTATCTGGACTGGGCCCATCTCGACCTGGCCGCCGCGGTGGATCAACACCGGCACGCCGAGCGCCCGCTGTTCATGATCGGTCATTCCTTCGGCGGTCACGCCTTTGGCCTGCTGCCCAACCATGATCAGGTCGCCGGCTTCTACACCTTCGGTACCGGCGCCGGTTGGCACGGCTGGATGCCCAGGGCCGAGCAGGTGCGCGTGCTGGCCATGTGGCGCCTGATAGGCCCGCTGATGACGCGCTACAAGGGCTACCTGGCCTGGAGCAAACTGGGCATGGGCGAGGATCTGCCGCTGGGCGTGTACCGTCAGTGGAAACGCTGGTGCCGCTTCCCGCGCTATTTCTTCGACGATCCGCAGATGCCGGGGCTGGCCGAGCGCTTCGCTCAGGTGAAGACACCGATGGTGGCGCTCAACAGCCTGGACGATCTTTGGGCACCGCCGGCATCACGCGATGCCTTCATGGCCGCCTATGTGAATGCGCCCTACCAGGCGCGCACGCTCGACTCGCAGGCTGAGGGCCTGGGCGCTATCGGTCATATGGGTTATTTCCGCCCTGCGGCGCAGCGTCTGTGGGACGAGACGCTGGATTGGTTCGAGCAATTGCGCGTCGAACAACGAGCAGCTTGAGCAGGCCGCTGAAAATCTCTAGGCCAGAAAAAAGAAAACCCCGCGATTGCGGGGCCTTGCAGACTGTTGTCCTGACATCCTTGATCTGCTCACCATCCTGGCGGCTGTCCAGCGTGTCCCTGTTCGTCTAGGCGCTTCCTGCGCTGAATCCATGTGCAGCAGAGTACGCTCGTACCTGATCGACCGACAGTGGCGAAAATCGTGACATCGTGTAAGCCATGGCTTACACGAGTTCTCCCTCTGTCAGCCGTCTGACTTTGCCCGGGCCACTCCAGGTTGGGAGAAAGCATTTGGCCATGTTTTTTGTGACGTACGTCTTGCTAGACTGCATCTTGTCCTACAAAAACAACAGACTCCGACAACGGCGGTCACTGGGGCTAGAGTATGCGCGCAGTCACCTTGCTTCTTGGTTGCCTGGCAACCTGCATCAGCAGCTTCTCCCTGGCCAATGGCCAGACCCAACTGGGCGACGCCAAACAGGCCATCGATCAGGCGTTCTGGCAGGATCTTTACGGTAATGGCGGCACCACGCTCTATTGCGGCCAGACCTTCGCCCGCGAAAGCGGCACCCTCACTGCCAGCCCGATCTACAGCAGCAAGCAGCTCAAGAGCGCGATGCGCTGCGTCACCGACCGCCAATGCACCATCATGAACCCGCGCTATCCGTACATCGTCGCCGACCTGCACAACTACTACCCGGCGCTGAGCCGCGTGGAGCTGGCACGACGCAATGCCCAGTTCGCCGAACTGGCCGATGACGTGCCGAGCAAGTTCGCCGATATCGGCTGCGACCTGAAAACCAGCTTCCAGCTGGTGGAGCCACGTGACGAAGCCAAGGGCAATATCGCCCGGGCGATCTTCTACATGCACATCGAATACGGGTTGCCCATCGTCGGCCTGGTGCCGATGTACAAGGCCTGGCACCGCATGGACCCGCCGGATGCCGAAGAAAAGGCACGCAACGACAAGATTGAGGTGCTGCAGGGCACGCGCAATCGCTTTATCGACGATCCTGCGCTAGTGGATCAGCTGATCAGCGACTGACCCCGAGCACAGTGGCAGGGGCTTTAACTGCGACGAAACCACTGCGCATCGCCGGCAAGCCGGCTCCTACGGTTTGTGGAAAGCCTACGCTCTGCGTTTGTGCAGCGAGCGCAGTTTGTAGCGGTCACCGGGATGGATCAGCCGTGCATAGCTGATCAGGTGATCGTCCGACCAGGTGCGGCGGATCACGCTCAGGCAGGGCATGGCCGGGTCGATCTGCAGCAGCTCGGCCGTGCGCGCATCCACCAGCACCGCTTCAACCACATGCTCGACATCCGAGATCGGACAGCTGGCGACCAGCACCTCGTTGGGGGTGACCTGGGTGAAGTCGCTCTGCAGGTAATGCGGCACCCAGCGCGGGTTGACGAAGCGGTCCTCGAGCTGGATCGGCAGACCGTCCTGCAGGTGCACGAGGATGCTGTGAAACACCTCGCCGCCCAGGCGCAGCCCCAGACGCAGGGCCACTTCGTCATCGGCGGCGATGGCCTCGCAGCGCACCACTTCGTTGCTGTAGGCATGGCCGCGGCCGCGCACTTCGCTGGCAATGTTCATCACCTCGTGCAGCGGCGACTCGGCCTTGCGGTCGGTGACGAAGGTGCCGAGCCCGGCCTGACGCACCAGATAACCCTTCTGCACCAGATTCTGGATCGCCTTGTTGGCGGTCATGCGGCTGACGCCGAAGTCGCGCGCCAGCTGTTCCTCGGGCGGGATCTGGTGATTGACCGGATAGGCGCCGCCGTGAATGCGCTCGAGGAGGAAATCCTCGATGGCCTTGTAGCGCGGGGTGGGACTGGTCACGGCTGCTCCTTGGAAATGCCCGGTGCGCGGATGATACATCAGCCATACAAGTGATCTCGTAGGAGCCCCGCCTCTGGGCGAAAGCGGTCGCGGCCACTGCGCAAGACCTGCGGCGTAACCACCATTCGCCGCGGGGCGCGGCTCCTACACAAAGACCGTAGCCCGGATGAAATCCGGGGCCTGATATCAAGGCCTCGGATCGCATCCGCGCAACGCGATCACCCCACCGAAGGCAGCATGCCGGCCGGCAGCAGCGGCGTCAGCACGCGCTCGGCGAGCAGAGCATCGGCGGCGGCGATGTCCGGGGCGAAGAAGCGGTCCTCGACGTAATACGGCACCTTGGCGCGCAGCGCCTGACGCGCCTGTTCCAACGCTGGGGTGCTCTTCAGCCCTTCACGGAAGTCCAGGCCCTGGCAGGCGCCGAGCCATTCCACGGCCAGCACGCCACGGGTGTTGGCGGCCATGTCCCACAAGCGTTTGCCGGCAGCCGGTGCCATGGAAACGTGGTCTTCCTGGTTGGCCGACGTCGGCAGACTGTCGACGCTGTGCGGGTGGGACAGTGCCTTGTTCTCGCTGGCCAGGGCCGCAGCGGTGACCTGGGCGATCATGAAGCCGGAGTTGACCCCGCCGTTGGCCACCAGGAACGGCGGCAGTTGCGACATGTGCTTGTCCATCATCAGCGAGACGCGGCGCTCGGACAGCGAGCCGATCTCGGCGATGGCCAGGGCGATATTGTCGGCGGCCATGGCCACGGGTTCTGCGTGGAAGTTGCCACCGGAAATAACCTCGCCTTCGGCGGCGAACACCAGCGGGTTGTCGGATACCGCGTTGGCCTCGACGCCGAGCACCTCGGCGGCCTGACGCAGCTGGGTCAGGCAGGCGCCCATGACCTGCGGCTGGCAACGCAGCGAGTACGGGTCCTGCACCTTGTCGCAGGCGGCGTGGGAGCGGCCAATCTCGCTACTGTCGCCAAGCAGGTGACGGAAGGCAGCCGCCGCGTCGATCTGCCCGCGCTGGCCACGGGCGGCATGGATGCGTGCATCGAAGGGCGAGCGCGAACCCAGCAGCGCCTCGACGCTGAGCGCGCCGCAGACGCTGGCGGCGGCGTACAGGTCCTCGGCCTCGAACAGCCCGCGCAGGGCGTAGGCGGTAGACACCTGGGTGCCGTTGAGCAAGGCCAGGCCCTCCTTGGCGGCCAGGGTCATCGGCTCCAGGCCGGCGATGGCCAGCGCCTCGGTGGCCGGCAGCCATTCACCCTTGTATCGCGCCTGGCTTTCGCCGAGCAGCACCAGCGACATATGCGCCAGCGGCGCCAGGTCACCGGAAGCGCCGACCGAGCCTTTCAGCGGAATGTGCGGGTAGACCTCGGCGTTGACCAGGGCGATCAGCGCGTCGATCACCTGGCGGCGGATGCCGGAGAAACCGCGCGCCAGGCTGTTGATCTTCAGCAGCATGATCAGGCGCACCATGGCGTCATCCAGCGGCTGACCGATGCCGGCGGCGTGGGACAGCACCAGCGAACGCTGCAGCTTTTCCAGGTCGTCGTTGGCGATGCGGGTCGAGGCCAGCAGGCCGAAACCGGTGTTGATGCCGTAGGCGGTGCGGCCCTCGGCGATGATCTGGTTGACGCAGGCGACGCTGGCGTCGATGGCCTTATGGGCGCCGGCGTCCAGAGTCAGTTGCACAGGCGCCTGGTAGGCGGCGCGTAGGTCGGCCAGGGTCAGTTGGCCGGGTTTCAGGTTAAGCGTATTCATGGAATCTCTTTCCTCAGCCGATCATCGGCAGGTTCAGGCCCTGCTCGCGGGCGCAATCGATGGCGATCTGGTAACCGGCATCAGCGTGACGCATCACGCCGGTGCCCGGGTCGTTGGTCAGCACGCGGGCAATGCGCGCGGCAGCTTCGTCGGTGCCATCGCAGACGATGACCATACCCGAATGCTGGGAGAAGCCCATGCCGACGCCGCCGCCGTGGTGCAGCGACACCCAGGTGGCGCCGCTGGCGGTGTTGAGCAGGGCGTTGAGCAGCGGCCAGTCGGACACGGCATCGGAGCCGTCCTGCATCGCTTCGGTCTCGCGGTTGGGGCTGGACACCGAGCCGCTGTCCAGGTGGTCGCGGCCGATGACTATGGGCGCACTCAGCTCACCCGAACGCACCATCTCGTTGAAGGCCAGGCCGAGCTTGGCGCGCAGACCCAGGCCGACCCAGCAGATACGCGCCGGCAGGCCCTGGAAGCTGATGCGCTCGCGGGCCATGTCCAGCCAGCGGTGCAGGTGGGCGTCATCCGGGATCAGTTCCTTGACCTTGGCGTCGGTCTTGTAGATGTCCTCGGGGTTGCCGGACAGCGCCGCCCAGCGGAACGGGCCGATGCCTCGGCAGAACAGCGGGCGGATGTAGGCCGGGACGAAACCGGGGAAGTCGAAGGCGTTGCTCACGCCCTCTTCCTTGGCCATCTGGCGGATATTGTTGCCGTAGTCGAAGGTCGGCACGCCCATCTTCTGGAAGTCGAGCATGGCCTGCACGTGCACGGCCATGGACTGCTTGGCGGCCTTGACCACGCCAGCCGGGTCGGTGGCTGCACGATCCTTGTACTCGGCCCAGCTCCAGCCGATCGGCAGGTAGCCGTTGAGTGGATCGTGGGCGCTGGTCTGGTCGGTGACCATGTCCGGGCGCACGCCACGGCGTACCAGCTCCGGCAGTATCTCGGCGGCGTTGCCCAACAGGGCGATGGAGATGGCCTTGCCTTCAGCGGTGTACTTGGCGATGCGCGCCAGGGCGTCGTCCAGATCGGTGGCCTGCTCGTCGACATAACGGCTGCGCAGGCGAAAATCGATGCTGGTCTGCTGGCATTCGATGTTCAGCGAGCAGGCGCCGGCCAGGGTGGCGGCCAGCGGCTGGGCGCCGCCCATGCCGCCCAGGCCTGCGGTCAGCACCCAGCGACCTCTGAGGTTGCCGGCGTAGTGCTGACGACCGGCTTCGACGAAGGTTTCATAGGTGCCCTGGACGATGCCCTGGCTGCCGATGTAGATCCAGCTGCCGGCGGTCATCTGGCCGTACATGGCCAGGCCCTTGGCATCCAGCTCGTTGAAGTGCTCCCAACTGGCCCAGTGCGGCACCAGGTTGGAGTTGGCGATCAGCACGCGCGGTGCGTTGCTGTGGGTCTTGAACACGCCGACCGGCTTGCCGGATTGCACCAGCAGGGTCTCGTCGTCATTCAGGTTGGTCAGGCTCTCGACGATCTTGTCATAGCACTCCCAGTTGCGTGCGGCGCGGCCGATGCCGCCGTACACCACCAGCTCCTTGGGATTCTCGGCCACGTCCGGGTCGAGGTTGTTCATCAGCATGCGCAGCGGCGCTTCGGTCAGCCAGCTCTTGGCAGTGAGCGTGGTGCCACGCGGGGCGCGGATTTCGGTGTCGCGGAACTTGGTCATGTTGCGGGCTCCTGTGGGAACGGGTCAGTGGTGGGCGGTCAGAGCCAGCCCAGAAATTGGGCGAGGTAGGCCAGGGGGATGGCCAACAGCAGGCTGAGCAGGGTGCGCTGCAGCCAGATCAGCAGCAGATGGCCCAGGCTCAGGGGAATTCGCGTGGCCAGCACGCAGGGAATCGAGGCAGACAGAAACAGCACGCTGCTGACCGAAACGATGGCGGTGACGAACTTCACCAGCACGTCGGCATCCTTGAGCAGCATCGCCGGCAGGAACATTTCCGCCAGGCCGGCGGAGATGGCGCGGGCCACCTGCATCGGCTCGTCCAGGCCGAACAGCCAGGTCAGCGGGTAGAGCAGCACGCCGAGGGCATCGAACAGCGGCGTGTACTTGGCGGCGAGCAAGCCGAGCAGGCCGACGGCGAGAATGCTCGGCAGGATGGCGGCGGTCATGCGCAGGCCATCGACGAAGGTTTCGCGCAGCGCCGAGCCCAGCGATGGCGCATTGCTGGCCTGCTGCATGCCGGCGCGCCAGGCACTGCCCAGGCGGCTTTCACCGGGTTGCAGCTGCGCCTCGGGCGTAGATTCGGACGGCAGGCGCGACAGCGGGTAGATGCGCGCGCTGATCGCGGTGACGGCGAAGGTCACCGCCATGGCGCCCCAGAAATACAGGTTCCACTGACCCATCAGGCCCAGGGTCTTGGCGATGATAACCATGAACGGCGCCGAGACAGTGGAGAAGCCGGTGGCGATGATCGCCGCCTCGCGCACGCTGTAATGGCCCTGCTGGTACATGCGGTCGGTGATCAACAGGCCCACCGAGTAGCTGCCGACGAAGGATGCCACGGCGTCGATGGCCGACTTGCCCGGTGTGCGCCAGATCGGCCGCATCACCGGCTGCATCAGCACGCCGATCAGCTCCAGCAGGCCGAAGCCGATCAGGAACACCAGCGCCAGCGAACCCAGCGGCACGATTAGCGCCAGGCTTAGCACCAGCTTCTCGAACAGAAACGGCAGCATGTCCGGCTGGTACAGCGCCTGCGGGCCGAGCTGCAGCAGATAGGCGGCGCCGATCAGCAGGCCGAACACCTTGAGCACGCTGAACACCGTGTGGGTCAGGCTGCGCCGCCAACTGCCGTCGAGCCAGGGAGCGACCGCGCCGTAGAGCATGAACAGCAACGCCACGCCGACCACCAGCGGCCGCGCGTGCAGTTGCAGGGCGCTGGCGGCGTGGTCGAGGAGGATGGTCGAGCGCCCGGCGATCTCGAACGGCACGAAGAACAGCAACAGGCCGATCAGGCTGTAGCCCAGCAGGCGCGCCAATGCGCGCGAGCGCGACACGCCAGCGCTCAAAGGCAGGGACTCAGACATGACGCGGCTCCTGGCCGCAGCGGGCGGTAATGAACATCGGGGTTTCCTCGTAGTTGTTGTTGTGCGGGAAAGCGTCGAGCTCAGAGGCTGAGCAGATGAATCAGCCGCGCCGCCACCTTGGCGGTGCGGTTGTCGATGTCGTAGTCGGGGTTGATCTCGGCCAGGTCTGCCAGGCGCAGCTTGCCGCTGGCCTTGAGCCGTTCGAGCAGCGGCTCCAGCAGCTCAAGGCGCACGCCACGGGCTGCTGGCGCGCTGACGCCCGGCGCCTCGCAGGCCGGCAGCACGTCGATGTCGATGGTCAGATAGAGCGCGTCGCACTCGGCGGCGAAGGCGTCCAGCTCGGCGCCGATGCTCTCCAGGGTCGACTCGCGAATCTGGTGATCCTCGCGCACCAGCACGTTCAGCTCGGCCGCACGAGCGAACAGCGCGCGGGTGTTGCTGGCGCGGCTGACGCCCAGGCAGGCGTAGCGGAACGGCCAGCCGCGTGCGGCACACTGCTCGGCGATCTGCGCGAAGGGTGTGCCGGAGGAATGCACATGGGCCGGGTCGCGCAGGTCGAAATGGGCGTCGAAATTGATGATGCCGATACGAGGGGCAGGATTGCCAGACAGATGCTCGGCCAGGCCCGACCAACTGCCGAAGGCCACTTCATGACCGCCACCGATTACCAGCGGCAGATGGCCGACATCCAGCAGCGCGCAGACGTTACGACCGAGGCGGGCCTGCGCCGCTTCCAGGTCGCCGTCTTCGCAGGTCACGTCACCGGCGTCATAGGCCGGTGCCTGACGATGCCAGGCCAGGTTGGCCAGCGCCTTTCGTACGCTTTGCGGCGCAGCGGCAGCACCGACGCGGCCATGGTTGCGGCGCACGCCCTCGTCGCAGGCGAACCCCAGCAGGGCCAGGCCCGGCTGGCTGTCTTCGGCGAGTGCGCGGATGCGCTGGTGCCAGCGCGCGCTGTCGGTTTCCGGGTCGGTACGACCGCTCCAGGCAGCCATGCTGTGACGATCAGCGAGCATGAGTAATGGCTCCGTTGAAAACGCGCTGACGCAGGCGCCCGGCCTGCACCGCGTAGGCCAGTTCGGCCGGTTGCTGGATATCCCACAGGCACAGATCCGCTGGCGCGCCGACCGCGATGCGGCCGAGGTCGGGCAGGCCGAGGGCGCGGGCGCCATGGGCGGTCATGCCGGCCAGGGCTTCGCGCGGGGTCAGGCGAAACAGGGTGCAGGCCAGGTTGGCCATCAGCGTGGGCATGCAGATCGGCGAGGTGCCGGGGTTGGCGTCGCTGGCCACGGCCATCGGTACGCCGTACTGGCGCAGCAGTTCGATGGGCGGCAGCTGGGTTTCGCGGAGCACGTGGAAGGCGCCGGGCAGCAGAACAGCGACGGTGCCGGCCTCGGCCATGGCGCGCACGCCGGCCTCATCCAGGTATTCGATATGGTCGACAGACAGCGCACCGTAACGTGCGGCCAGGGCGCTGCCGCCCAGATTGGACAGCTGCTCGGCATGGGCCTTGATCGCCAGACCATGGGCCTGAGCGGCCTGGTAGATACGTTCGCACTGCGCCGGGGAAAAGCCGATGCCTTCGCAGAACACGTCCACCGCATCGGCCAGGCCTTCCGCTGCGGCGGCCGGAATCATCTCGTCGCAGACCAGGCTTACGTAGTCGTCGGCGCGGCCGGCGTATTCCGGCGGCAGCGCGTGGGCGCCGAGCAGCGTGGTGAGCACGCGCACCGGGCGCAGCTGGCCGAGGCGACGGGCCACGCGCAGCATCTTCAACTCACTTTCGACGGTCAGGCCGTAACCGGACTTGATCTCCACCGTGGTCACGCCATCGGCCAGCAGCGCATCGAGGCGCGGCAGGCTGGCGGCGATCAGCTCGTCCTCGCTGGCCGCGCGAGTGGCGCGCACGCTGCTGAGGATGCCGCCGCCGTTGCGGGCGATGGTTTCGTAGCTGACGCCTTCCAGGCGCTGCTCGAACTCTCCAGCGCGGTTGCCGGCATAAACCAGATGGGTGTGGCAATCGACCAGGCCTGGGGTCATCACGCCGCCACGCCCAGCTTCGACTGCACCCTGAGCCAGCGCCTCGTCGAAGGTGCGTGACGGCCAAAGACCGGCAATGCGACCGTCCTCGACCAGTACGTTCATCGCCTCGTCCAGCTGCGCCAGGCCATCGAAGACCTGCACATCGCGCCAGAGCTGTTTCGAGGTGGAATGCATCGGCATGGGATTCTCCCGGCTTGTTTTGTATATACAATATGAGTGGATCGAATCGGCGTCAAGCTGTCAGCAACGGCCTGACCTTATGATCACAAGACCTGGCAAGACGGCTTGATACCCTGAATAGAGCGTTACCGGCCTCTATTTGGAGACATCTTCGCCGACCCTGTGATCGGAACCGTTTGTCGCCTAGCCTTTATGTATACACATTTGGAGAGATCATGCCCTGCACCCTGCTCGACCCCACAACTGCCCGCGCAATGCCCTGGAAGAACGGTGGCGGCTCCACCGTGGAATTGGCTATTTCGCCAGCGGATGCCGGCCTGGAGGATTTCGCCTGGCGCATCAGCACTGCGCAGGTGGCGGTGGATGGTGCCTTTTCCAGCTTCCCGGGCATCGACCGCAGCTTGGCCGTGCTCGCCGGTAACGGCGTGTGCCTGCAACGCGCCGACGGGCAGCGCGAAATGCTGCTCAGCGGTGGCGCCATAGCCGTGTTCGGCGGTGAAGAAGCGATCAGCGCCCATCTGCTGGACGGCCCGATCACCGATCTCAACCTGATGACGCGACGCGGCGTCTGGAAGCATGAGTTGCAGTTGCTTGAGTGGCAGGGCGAACAGGCGCTGCAGAACGATGCCGAGATTTTGCTGCTGTGGAATGCCGCGCCCGAAGCTCTGCACTATCAACTGCCAGAGGGCGGTCAGCAGGTGCTGGCAGCACACAGTGGTGTGCTGCTGGAGAACGAGCAGGGGCGCCTCACACTGGAAAGTGATCAGCCATCGCTACTCTACGTTAGCCGAATGCGCAGAGGCTGAGCACCAGAAGAACTGCGGGACGCCAAAAGCGACGCCCACACGATGCCAATGCGCCATCGCGTCGGTATCTGACCGCTGACCGTCGCTCTCACCCATTACCTCCCCCCTCACCTCCGTACCCTCCCCCGGGTTCGCCGAATGCGAACTCGGGGGATTCGCTGCTTCACGGCCAGCACATCGGCCCTTTCAACACTCTCGCCAACCAAGGGAGGACGCGACACCCCTTTCTCTGCCGCCAACGATGTCTAAAAACATACGGAGAGCAAGCCATGTCATTTCGCAGAAAAACACTACTGGCCCTGGCCATCAGCACCGCAACGGGGGCACCACTGGCCTTGGCCAGTCAGGCCGAAAGCCAGGGTTTCATCGAAGACAGCCACCTGAAGTTCATGACCCGCAACCTCTACTGGAATCACGATCGCCATGGCGGTGCTGATGACCGGCGCGAATGGGGCCAAGGTTTTCGCCTCGACTACACCTCCGGCTATACCCAGGGCACCCTTGGCTTCGGCGTCGACCTGAGCGCCTATTCGGCGATCAAGCTCGATGGTGGTCGTGGATACTCTGGACAGGCGGGCGTACTGGTACCGGATGGCGAAGGCACCAAGGACGCAGCAGGCTCTGCCGGCGCCTCGGTGAAGATGCGCCTGTCCAACACCGAACTGCGTTATGGCAACAACCTGCGTCCTTACAACCCGGTTTTCGCACCGGCCGATGCGCGCCTGGTTCCGGGCACCGCTACCGGATTCTGGCTGACCAGTTCAGAGTGGGCAGGCCTGGACCTCGAAGCCGGACACATGACCGCCTCCAAGGACTTCAACAGCACAAACAGCGACGATGATTTCCACGCATCCTACGCCGGCGTCAGCACGGATACCGTGGACTTCGTCGGCGGCAACTACGCCATCACCGACAACCTCAGCGTCAGCCTCTATGGCTCGGAGTACAAGGACATCTGGCGTCAGTACTACGCCAACACCAACTACACCTACTCGCTGAGTGACGATCAGAGCCTGAACTTCGACTTCAACATCTATCGCTCGAATGACGAAGGTCGCAAGCTGGCCGGCGAGATCGGCGTCACCGCCTGGTCGTTCGCCGCCGCTTACACCGTCGGCGCGCACACCTTCAAGGTGACTCACCAACGCATCAATGGCGACCAGCCATTCGACTACCTGGGCATGGGGCCAGGCACTTTCCATGATTCCATCTACCTGGCCAACTCCTCGCAACTGGTGGATTTCAACGGCCCGAACGAACGCTCCTGGGGTCTGTTCTACGACCTCAACATGGCCAGCTATGGCGTGCCCGGTCTGACCTTCCACGCCCGCTACATCCGTGGTACCGACGTCGATGGCAGCAAGATGGATCCGAGCAGCCCCTACGCCTACTACGCTGACAGCGAAGACCACTGGGAACGCGATCTCGCCGTGGGCTATGTGGTGCAGAGTGGCCCGGCCAAGGACCTGTCCTTCAAGTTGCGTCAGGCCACCCACCGTATCGGCAACGGCAAGTCCGACGTGTCCTCAGATCAGGTTCGCCTGATCATCGAGTTCCCGTACGAGATTTTCTGACCCTGTAAATGCACAAGCCCCGGCACTCAGGCCGGGGCTTGCGTACGCACCACACAGGATCAGAACTGCGCAGCATCCAACAGATACAGCGACTCGCTACCGGCCTTGACCGACGCACTCAGCGAGTGAATGCGCGGCAGCAGGCGGGCGAAGTAGAAGCGCACGGTACCCAGCTTGCTGGCGTAGAACTCGTCCTGCCCTTCCTTGCCCAGCGCGGCACGCGCCATCAAGGCCCACATGTAGGCATAGGCGGTGTAGCCGAACACGTGCAGGTACTCCACCGAGGCCGCACCGATCTCGTTGGGATTGCCCTTGGCACGATCCAGCACCCAGGCGGTCAGCTCGTCGAGGTTCTGCACAGCCGCCGCCAGCGGCTTGGTGAACTCGTCGAGATTGGCATCGGCCGAAGCGACGAAGGCCTTGATCTCGTCGGCCAGGTGCTTGTAGAAGCTGCCGCCGCTGCCGACGATCTTGCGCCCCATCAGGTCCAGCGACTGGATGCCGTTGGTGCCTTCGTAGATCTGGGTGATGCGGCAGTCGCGCACCAGCTGCTCCTGGCCCCACTCACGGATGAAGCCGTGGCCGCCGAAGATCTGCTGGCCATGCACGGTGGTTTCCAGCGCCATGTCGGTGAGGAAGGCCTTGGCCACCGGCGTCAGCAGGGCGACCAGCTCGTCGGCACGCTTGGCGGTGTCCTTGTCCTCACTGTACTTGGCGGTATCGAGCTGCATGGCGACGTAGCTGGAGAAGGCGCGACCACCCTCGTTCAGCGCCTTCATGGTCAGCAGCATACGACGCACGTCCGGGTGCACGATGATCGGGTCGGCGGCTTTGTCCTTGGCCACCGGGCCGGTTGGTGCGCGGCTCTGGATGCGCTCGCGGGCGTATTCGACGGCGCTCTGGTAGCTGCGCTCGCCCAGGGCCAGGCCCTGGATGCCAACGCCCAGGCGCTCGTAGTTCATCATGGTGAACATGGCGTTGAGGCCCTTGTTCACCTCGCCGACCAGGTAACCGGTGGCGCCGTCGAAGTTCATCACGCAGGTGGCCGAAGCCTTGATGCCCATCTTGTGCTCGATGGAGCCGCAGCCCAGCGCGTTTTTCTCACCGAGGGAGCCGTCGGCATTGACCATGACCTTGGGCACGATGAACAGCGAAATGCCTTTCGGCCCGGCCGGTGCGTCCGGCAGCTTGGCCAGCACCAGATGAATGATGTTCTCGGTCAGATCGTGCTCACCGCCGGTGATGAAGATCTTGGTGCCGCTGATCTTGTAGCTGCCATCTGCCTGGGGTTCGGCCTTGGTGCGGATGATGCCCAGGTCGGTGCCGGCGTGCGGCTCGGTCAGGCACATGGAACCCGCCCAGACGCCGGCGTACATGTTCGGCAGGTACTGCGCCTTCAGCTCTTCACTGGCGTGGTTGAGGATCGACAGGCAGGCGCCGGCGGTCAGCATCGGATACAGACCGAAGGACAGGTTGGCCGAATTGACCATCTCCTCGACCTGGGCGCCGATCACCTTGGGCATGCCCATGCCGCCGAACTCCGGCGAACCGCCGACACCGACCCAGCCGCCTTCGGCGTAGGTCTGGTAGGCCTCGGGGAAACCGGCCGGGGTTTTCACCGCGCCGTTGTCCCAGGAGCAGCCCTCTTCGTCACCGCTACGGTTCAGCGGGGCGATGCTGCCCGCGGTGACTTTGCCAGCTTCTTCCAGGATGGCACTGGCGGTATCGGCATCGACCACCTCGGCCAGGGCCGGCAGCTCGGCCCAGAGCTTGGAGACTTCGAATACTTCATTGAGCACGAAGCGCATGTCGCGCAGGGGGGCTTTGTAATCGGCCATGACACATCCTCGAAAACGGACTTACGTGAGAGGGCCGAGTTTACTTGAACAACTTTATAGACACATAGGGTCTTGTTGTGACCAGTAATTCACAGCCAGTCACTAACTATCTGATTGACTGAGGCCAAGGAAAACCTCTGCTGACCGCTCGTCTGCCAGCGCAGCTATTCGCGCCCGGAGGCCAGCTTCACAGCCCCGCGACGCTGGCCGGCGCTACGGATGCAATTGCGCCCGGCGGCCTTGGCGCTGTACAGCGCCTTGTCCGCCTCCTTGATCACTTCCTGCGGCGTGCGTTGCTCGGCCTGACGTTCGGCGACGCCCATGCTCACGGTCACCGACACCTCGCTGGCGGCCTTGCCGGCCCGGCGCTGCTTGCCTTCGCGGTCATCACGCGGGCGGTTTTGCGGATCACGCAGTTGCATGCGGTACTGCTCGATGGCCATACGCACTGCCTCGATGTGCGGCAGGGATTGCTCCACGCTCTTGCCGGGAAACAGCAAGGTGAACTCCTCACCGCCATAGCGGTAGGCCTTGCCGCCACCGCCAACCTTGCGCAGCTGACCGGCGACCAGGCGCAGCACCTGGTCGCCGACATCATGGCCGTGGGTATCGTTGAATTTCTTGAAGTGATCGACGTCGACCATGGCGATCACATAATCACGCCCCAGGCGCTGCAGGCGCTCGTTGAGCGCCCGCCGCCCAGGCAGCCCGGTGAGCTCGTCACGAAAGGCCATCTGGTAGGCCTCGTGCGCCACTGCAGCCACCAGCATGAGCATCACCATGCTGATCATCACCTGCAACGCGTTGGCCAGGATGAACACCTGCGGCAACATCCACAGCAGACCGCACAGCCCCACCAATTGCGCCGCGTGCAGCGGCCTGGGCTTGCGCAGGTACTGCACTGACAGCGCGATGAAAGCGAGCAGGAACGCCAGATAGACCAGTTGCGCCAGGTTCATCCAGGCACCATGCAGCGACGGCCAGTGAATCTGTGCCAGCCAGTCGGCGATACCCTGTGGATAACGGCGCGTCAAGCCGAAAGCCACTGCGCTGACCGCCAGCAGCACCAAGGCGCGGGCGAACATGTCCTGCGCCAGGTGCGAGCGCTCCTCCCAGCAGCCGTAGAGGGCATAGAGCAGTGGTAGCAACAGGCAGATCAGGTGAAAGACCAGAGCTGCATCGCCGCGTATCTGGCCATTGTCACGGAAGTGATCGACCTGGATATCCAGCAGGAAGTAGCCGACATACAGCGCCAGCAGCAGAAACACCTCGCGCTGACGGCCATAGACCAGACAGAACGCACCGCCGAGCAACAACAGCAGCGTCGGCAATACATTGAACAGGGAGATGAAGAACTCGCTCAGCCCTGGCAGCAGAGCAGCCACTATCCCACCGGCCAGCAAAGGCAGCGACGAGAAGAAGTGACTGAGGCGCAAATTGGCCGGACGGATCACGCTGACATCCTGGGCGAGAGATGAATGCATTCTGCCTGCTTCACCTGTTGAAAACAGCGACAGGATGCGACATTCCCTTCAGTACCCGGCGCAAAAACGACAACGCCGCCCCGAGGGGCGGCGTTGTGATTCAACCGAAAGAGATGGCTCAGAGCCAGTCTTAGAAGCCCAGAGCGAAGTGCTCTTCTTCCATCTCCATCAGGTTGCTGGCGCCCGACAGCATGGCTTCGACATGCGTACGGGTGCGCGGCAGGATGCGCGCGAAGTAGAAGCGAGCGGTCTGCAGCTTGGCCTTGTAGAAAGCCTCGTCATCAGTACCGGCAGCCAGCTTCTCGGCAGCCAGACGCGCCATGTCGGCCCAGAAGTAGGCCAGGCAGGCGTAGCCGGAGTACATCAGGTAGTCCACGGAGGCGGCACCGACTTCCTCGCGATCTTTCATCGCGGCCATGCCGATCTTCATGGTGATGTCGCCCCACTCCTTGTTCAGCTTGGCCAGCGGCTCGACGAATTCCTTGACGGAATCGTTGCCCTCGTTGGCCTGGCAGAACTTGTGCACGATCTTGGTGAAGTTCTTCAGGGCGCCGCCCTGAGTCATCAGCACCTTGCGGCCCAGCAGGTCGAGCGCCTGAACGCCGGTGGTGCCTTCGTACATCATCGAGATGCGGCAGTCGCGCAGGTTCTGCTCCATGCCCCACTCGCTAATGAAGCCGTGGCCACCGTAGATCTGCATGCCGTGGGAAGCGGCTTCGAAGCCCACTTCGGTCATGAAGGCCTTGGCGATCGGAGTCAGGAAAGCCAGCAGTTCGTCGGCGGCTTTCTTCTCTTCTTCGTTCTGGCTGTGCTGAACGATGTCCACCTGCTTGGCGGTGAAGTAGACCATGGCGCGGTTGCCTTCGGCGAACGCCTTCATGGTCAGCAGCATGCGGCGTACGTCCGGATGCACGATGATCGGATCAGCGGCTTTTTCCGGCGCTTTCGGGCCAGTCAGCGAACGCATCTGCAAACGCTCGCGAGCGTACTTGATGCCACCCTGGAAGCCGACTTCGGCATGGGCCAGGCCTTGCAGCGCGGTACCCAGACGAGCGGTGTTCATGAAGGTGAACATGCAGTTCAGGCCTTTGTTGGCCGGGCCGATCAGGTAGCCGGTGGCGCCATCGAAGTTCATCACGCAGGTGGCGTTACCGTGGATGCCCATCTTGTGCTCGATGGAACCGCAGGAAACGGCGTTGCGCTCGCCTACGCCGCCTTCGGCATTGGGCAGGAACTTCGGCACGATGAACAGCGAGATACCTTTGGTACCGGCCGGTGCATCGGGCAGGCGGGCCAGAACGATATGGACGATGTTATCGGCCATGTCGTGCTCACCAGCGGAAATGAAGATCTTGGTGCCGGAAACCTTGTAGCTGCCGTCGGCCTGCGGTTCGGCCTTGGTGCGCAGCATGCCCAGGTCGGTGCCGCAATGCGGCTCGGTCAGGCACATGGTGCCGGTCCACTCGCCGGAAACCAGCTTGGTCAGGTAGGTGTGCTTCTGCTCGTCGGTACCGTGAGCACCGATGGTGTTCATCGCACCATGGCTCAGGCCCGGGTACATGCCCCAGGACCAGTTGGCCGAGCCGACCATCTCGCTGATGGCCAGACCGAGGGATTCCGGCAGACCCTGGCCGCCGTGCTCGACGTCATGCGCCAGGCTCGGCCAGCCGCCCTCGACGAACTGCTGATAGGCCTCTTTGAAGCCGGTCGGGGTTTTCACGCCGGATTCGCTCCAGGTGCAGCCCTCGGTGTCACCCACACGGTTCAGCGGCGACAGCACCTGCTCGCAGAACTTGGCGCCTTCTTCGAGGATGGCGTCGACCATGTCCGGAGTGGCGTCCTGGCAGCCAGGCAGGCTCTGGTAGTGCGCTTCATAGCCCAGCAGCTCGTCACGAACGAAACGAATGTCACGCAAGGGGGCCTTGTAGTCAGGCATAACGGTAAACCTCTGCGGTGGATTCCTAGTAGTTGGGGTGACCGTCTTGGCGGTCGCTCTCGGGATCACTCCCGGCTGCCTGGCCACGAGGCTGCGGCCGAAGCAATCAAACAGGCGTTTGAAACATACGTTTACGCCAACCCCTTGTCAAGCGCTGCCAATCGGCCGGCTACGCGACCAGATCGATGCGAGGCTCCGGCGCTGGCAACTCACCCAGACGCCGATACAGATCAAGATTAGGCGCTGGCGGCAAAGCCTGCTGCGACTGCTCGGCGGGCTGCTCATCCGCTTGTCTGGCTTCTTCACGTGCCTTGCGCTGCTCGACGGCGTTGGTGGCTTCCTCTCGGCGCTGCTCAGCCAGTTCGACGCGCGCCTGCGCCGCCTGCGCCTGAGCCAGAGCAGCTACACGCAGGTCCTGCGGGGAAGGTTCGATGGGCGCAAGTGCTGCGCGCAGGACGATTTCCATCTTGCGCAACGTCGCTTCGGGATCATTGGGGATGGGAGCGGTATCGATGCTGACTTCGCCGGACACGGCGTAACGCTGCCCATCAGGGCCGCGCTTGAAGCTGTAGGTGGGCGCACCGGCGTATTGCCCACCAACGGCCGCGTGCGCCTGCTCGTGGGTGCGCACCTCGCGGTCACGTTGCACGAGATCGGCGATTTCCAGCTGCTGCTGGCGCTGCTCCTGGGGGCTTGGCTCGGCCTCGCCTGCAGGTGTCGATGAATTGGTATCGCGATCCGCCTCCTCTCGGCCGGAAGCAGCGGAGTCGGCCTGTTGCTCCTGTGGCGCGGCGACAGGCGCCTGGTCGGCACGGGCAATATCAGGGGAAACATCGGACGACAGCGGTCTCGCCGAACTGGCGGACGGCGCGGAGAGGAAAGGTGGCAGGCTGCTGCCAATCTGCATGAGCGCCCTCCTGCCCCGCCACTGGCCGCATCCGCGCGGCCGGGGTGAGACAACTTAAGCGCGGGTATCGATCAGGGTGCCTAGCACCTCGTCAGCCGTGTCGACGACACGCGCATTGGCGCGCACTTCGTTTTCACCGACACGCAGTGCGACGAGGCTTTCGGTCAGGTCGGGACGGCTACGCTCGGAAACCTGTGAGCTCGGGTTGACCTGATTCTGCGGCGGGGTCTGCGTGGTCTGCTGAGAAGGGTTGATGGTGTTGCTGGCGATATCACCGGCTGCCTGTTCGACACGACGTTGACCGGCCTGAATACCGTTCAAACCCGAATTGAATGCGTTGGCGGAGATTTCCATCGGCAGCCCCCTGAGAGATATAGAACCTAATGACGAGTATTGAAGCAGAAAACGGCTAAAAAACGTACAGGCAAAAGGCTATGGTCACTTTACTGTTTATTACCAGTCTGCCAACAACTCGAGATTGAGGTGCTGCGCCACCGCCGCGGCCGTCACTTTGCCCAGGTGCGGCACACGCCCCAGACACGGCGCTGGCAGCCGCTCGCTGAGGGTGGCGAGATTGTCTTCCAGGCGTGAGGTCTTCGGCTCGACGATATTGGCCACCCAGCCGGCCAGCCTGAGCCCGTCCCGCTCGATGGCTTCGGCACTGAGCAATGCATGGTTGATGCAACCCAGGCGCACACCCACCACCAGAATCACCGGAATGCCCAGCGCCATCGCCAGGTCTGACAGGTTTTCCTCGCCGGCCAGCGGTACGCGCCAGCCGCCTGCGCCCTCCACCAGAGAGAAGTCCGCGCCCTTGGCCAGGATCGCCCGTACTGGCGGCAGCAGGCTGGCGACATCCAGTTTGACGCCCACTTCACGGGCCGCCAGGTGCGGGGCAATGGCCGGCTCGAAGGCCAGCGGGTTGACCTCTTCATAGCGCAGCGGCAACGAACACTGGGCGAGCAAGGCCAGCGCGTCGTCGTTGCGCAGCCCATCGGCGGTTCGCATGCAACCGGAAGCGACCGGCTTGGCCGCTGCGGTGCTCAGACCCTGCTGGCGCGCCGCATGGAGCAGGCCAGCGGCAATAGTGGTCTTGCCGATTTCGGTATCCGTTCCGGTGACGAAGTAGGCTTGGGTCATCTGATCTTCCCGTAGGAGCGAGCTCTGCTCGCGAAGCGTGTTGGCGAGCGAGGCTCGCGCCTATGAAGGTTTCTGCAGCACGCCGTACACCACCTGATAGGTCGCCGGCAGCCCTTGAGGCAGGCGAAAACACTCGTAAGCCTCGATCAGCGCACGAATGCGTGAGCGCCCGGTCAATCCGCCCGGTCGCCCCGGATTGAGGTTGTGCGCGCCGAGGTCCTTGAGTGAGGTGGTCAGGCTGCGCAGATCCGCGAAGTGCAGCACCTCGGCCTGACGCTGTAGCGTCAGCGGCTGTAGGCCGCTTGCCGCGCACAGCTGCTGGTAATCCTCGAAGCGGCGAAAACGATTGACGTGGACGAAACCATCGACCGCCAGCCAACTGTCACGCAGCTCCTGCAGGGTACCGACGCACAGGCTGGAGAACGCCAGCACACCACCGGGGTGCAACACCCGCTGCGCTTCGCTCAGCACGCGCGGGAAGTCAGCGCACCATTGCAGCGCCAGGCTGGAGAACAACAGCTCGACGTTGTCGCTCTGCAGCGGCAGAGCCTCGGCATCGCCAGCGATGAAATGTGCAGCACCGCCCTGCGGGCGGGCGTGGCGAAGCATGCCCTCGGCGATATCCACAGCCAGCCCTTCGCCTTGTGCAAAACGCTCGGCCAGGGCTCGGGTGAAATAGCCCGTGCCGCAGCCCAGGTCCAGCCAACGACGTGGCCGCAGCGAGGTCGGCAACCGCGCCAACAGTTGGGTGCCGACGTTGCGCTGCAGCTCGGCCACTGCATCGTAACTTTCCGCCGCGCGGGAAAAGGACGCCGCGACCTGACGTTTGTCCGGCAACGCCGCATCACCGTAGGGTGCATCGTGCGCACCAAGGGATTGGTAAAGCGGGTCCGTACCACGTACCCCACGCAGCTCAGACATCGTTGGCCTCGCAGATGAAATCGAGCATCAAGGCCGCCAGAGCATCCGCCTGGTCAAGTACGAAGGCGTGACCACAGTCTTCCAGCACGTCCACCTCACCCGTTGGCAGCAGCGCCAGCAGCGCGTCACCGGCCGCCGCCGGCACCAGAGCGTCCTGCTCGGCCAGCAGGTGCAATTGCGGCCCGGTGAAAGCCGCCAGCGCCGCGCGATTGTCGAGAGTCGCCAGCAAGCGCAGCCCGGCCAGCAAGGATGGCTCGTCGCTGGACGCCAGATGGTTCTGCAGCTGTCGTGACAGACCGCGCGTGTCGGCGCAGCCTTGGGCACAGAGCATGGCGAAGCGTTTGAGCGTAGCGCCGGCGCTCTCCTGGCAACCCTCATAGAAGGCTGCGTAGGTCTGCGCTGGCATTGCCGTCGGCCAGGCAGCGCTGGCGACGAAACAGGCGTTACTGACCAGGGTGATCAGGCCACGGCAACGCTCGCCACGACGTGCCGCCAGGGCAGCGGCCAACATGCCGCCGAGCGACCAGCCGGCCAGCCAGCAATCATGTGGCAAACGCGTATCCAGCTCGTCGAGCCAATCGGCCGCTGCCGCACTGCTCAGGCGCGGCAAGGCCGACACCTGCACCTGCATATCGCCACCCAGCGCCTTGGCCAGCGGCTGCAGCAAGGCGCCGTCCAGGCCCCAGCCCGGCAATAGAATCAGCGTCTCACGCATCGGTCTGCACCTGCGGCCAGCACTCGGCAAGCGCTTCGAGCAGCAGCTCGAGCTGCGCATCGCTGTGCGCAGCGGACAGCGTCACGCGCAAGCGGGCACTACCAGCAGGCACGGTCGGCGGGCGGATGGCGCCCACCAGCAGGCCGCGATCCTTGAGCAGGGACGAGAGTTTCAGCGCCCGCGCGCTGTCGCCCACCAGAATCGGCTGAATCGGCGTGGGGCTGTCCATCAGGCTCAGGCCGATTTCGGCAGCGCCCTGACGAAAGCGTGCGATCAGTCGGTTCAGATGCTCCCGACGCCAGTGTTCACTGCGCAGCAGCTCCAGGCTCTGCAGCGTGGCGCAGGCCACCGCTGGCGGCTGACTGGTGGTGTAGATGTAGGGGCGAGCGAACTGGATCAGGGTCTCGATCAGTTCCTCGCTGCCGGCAACGAAGGCGCCGGCGGTACCAAATGCCTTGCCCAGCGTACCGACCAGCACCTGCACGTCATCCTGGCCCAGACCGAAGTGCTCGACGATACCGCCGCCGGTAGCGCCCAGCGGGCCGAAGCCATGGGCGTCGTCGACCATCACCCAGGCCTGCGTGGCGCGCGCCTCGGCACACAATGCCGGTAGATCGGCCAGATCGCCGTCCATGCTGAACACGCCATCGGTGACCACCAGACAGTTGCCCGTAGCCTTGCGCAGGCGGTTGGCCAGGCTCACCGCATCGTTGTGCAGGTAGCGAGAAAAACGCGCGCCGCAGAGCAGGCCGGCATCGAGTAGCGAGGCGTGATTGAGACGGTCCTGCAGCACGCTGTCGCCCTGCCCGAGCAAGGCAGTGACGACCGCCAGGTTGGCCATGTAGCCGGTGGAGAACAGCAACGCACGCGGCCTGCCGGTGAACTCGGCCAGTGCTTCTTCAAGTTCATGGTGCGGCGTGCTGTGGCCGATAACCAGATGCGAAGCGCCGCCACCGACGCCCCATTTTTCCGCGCCGTGCTGCATGGCGCGGATCACTTCGGGGTGGTTGGCCAGGCCGAGATAGTCGTTGGAACAGAAGGCCAGCAGCTCCTGATCGTCCGCGCGCACCTGCGGCCCCTGCGGGGTCTGCAACAGCGGGCGTTGGCGGAACAGATCGGCGGCCTGACGCTCGGCCAGGCGCGTAGCAAGATCGAAGCTCATGCACGTTTTCCGTAGAAGCGAGCGTCGCGAGCGAAAACCAGGACAGGAGGTCATTCGCGAGCAGAGCTCGCTCCTACATAAAAGGAATCAGGCCGACGCGGCGTTGTAGAACAGCTTGGAATCGCGCTGCTCGACCAGCGCCTGCTCGATGGCCGCCTGGTGCACCTCATCGGCATGCTCTTCGCGCTCTTCGGGTTTGATGCCAAGACGCTTGAACAGGGCCATGTCCTTGTCCGCCTGCGGGTTGGCGGTGGTCAGCAGCTTCTCGCCGTAGAAAATCGAGTTGGCGCCCGCCATGAAGGCCAGGGCCTGCATCTGCTCGTTCATCGCCTCGCGGCCGGCAGACAGGCGCACGTGGGACCTGGGCATCATGATCCGCGCCACGGCCAAAGTGCGGATGAAGTCGAACGGGTCGACGTCCTTCTCCTCGGCCAGCGGCGTGCCCTTGACCTTGACCAGCATGTTGATCGGCACGCTTTCCGGGTGCTCCGGCAGATTCGCCAGCTGGATCAGCAACCCGGCGCGGTCATCCACCGACTCACCCATACCGAGGATGCCGCCGGAGCAGATCTTCATCCCCGCCTCGCGCACGTAGGCCAGGGTCTGCAGGCGCTCACCGTAGGTGCGTGTAGTGATGATGCTGCCGTAGAACTCCGGTGAGGTGTCGAGATTGTGGTTGTAGTAATCCAGGCCTGCGTCAGCCAGCGCCTGGGTCTGCTCCTGATCGAGGCGACCAAGGGTCATGCAGGTTTCCAGGCCGAGCTTCTTCACGCCCTTTACCATTTCCAGCACGTAAGGCATGTCCTTGGCGGACGGATGCTTCCAGGCCGCACCCATGCAGAAACGCGTGGAGCCGATGGCCTTGGCCTCAGCGGCAGCCTCCAGCACCTTCTGCACTTCCATCAGCTTTTCCTTGTCCAGGCCGGTGTTGTAGTGGCCGGACTGCGGGCAGTACTTGCAGTCTTCCGGGCAGGCGCCGGTCTTGATCGACAGCAGGGTCGAGACCTGCACGCGGTTCGGGTCGAAGTGCTGGCGATGGATGCTCTGCGCCTGGAACAGCAGGTCGTTGAACGGCTGCTCGAACAGCGCGCGAACCTCGGCGAGGCTCCAGTCGTGGCGGGTGGTGATTGCAGCGGTTGCGCTCATCTGAGAAGTCCTTCGACGCTTGGTGGCATCTGTTGTCAGGCCCACACGGGGCATTCAGGCTTTGGCCATCATAAGTGGCGATTGGATGCTGTCAACCACAACAAAGACACAGGTTTACATATGATCAATTATTGACCAATAGAACTTATGTCATGGCACAAGGCCAAATGCTTACCAGGCCGTTGAAAAACGTAGGCGAGGCAGCCAGTGCAAGGCAAAAACAGGCGAAAAAGCGGAGTTTACGAACTGTAAATGAGCATTTTGAGCCTGTTTTTAACGCAGCAATGGCAACGCAGGTAGTTTTTCAACAGCCTGTTACCCCTCCAACAGGATGTTCTGCATGCAAGTAGAAGGTTTTTTCGAAGGACTCGGCGAAGCGCTGGGCCGTGCCATCCGTTTCATCGTCGATATGCTGTCCGGCGTGCTGGGCGCCATGGCCGACGCCATCGACGACTTTCTCCAGGGTATGGCCAGGGCCATTGGCATGGACGTGTCGATTTTCAGCATCATCCTGCTGATCATCGGCCTGCTGTTTCTGTTCAGCGGCGCTCGTTCACTGTTGCGCGGCTCGATCATCGGCGGGGTGATCTGGCTGTTTCTCGGTCTGATCGTAATGGGCTGGCTCATCCGCTGACGCTGACTAAACTTCAGGCACCACTGCTCATGGACGAGCCGCCATGCCTCCGTTTGACCTCACCGTTCTGCAACGCCTTGCCTGGTTACGCCAACGGCGCCATTGCCAGCTCTGCGACGAAACCACCGATCACCCCACGCACAGCATCTGCACGGCTTGCGAATCCGAACTGCCCTGGCTCGGGGCGCAATGTCAGATCTGTGCGGTGCCATTGCCGGCACACGGCATGATCTGCGGCGCCTGCCAGAACAAGCCGCCGAGTTTCAGCCGTGTGGAAGCGCCCTGGCGCTATGCCTTTCCCGTCGACAACCTGATCACCCGTTTCAAGCACCAGGCGCAATGGCCGCACGGTCGTCTGCTCGCCGAACTGCTGGCTGAACACCTTAGCCATGCCTATGACGAAGGCCTGCCACGACCACAGGCGCTGCTGCCAGTGCCGCTGGCCCGCAAGCGTCAGCGACGACGCGGCTTCAATCAGGCACAGATGCTCGCCGACTGGCTGGGCGCCAGCCTCCACCTGCCGGTGCAACATGAATGGCTCCAGCGCCGCGTCGATACACCCGCCCAGCAAGGGCTGGATGCCGCAACGCGCAAGCGCAATCTGCGTCAGGCCTTCAGCCTGGAACTGCAAGCCAAGGTCGCCGGCGCTCACCTGGCGCTGGTCGACGACGTGCTCACCACCGGCGCCACGGCGGGCGTGCTCGCCCACCTGCTGCGTCGCGCCGGCGCCCTACGCGTCGATGTGTATTGCCTGGCACGCACGCCACGACCGGGCGATGGCTGACTTGACGCGCCAGGCGCAGTCACGCACCTTGCCCGACATTCTCCCTGGCCACGCCTGAACCATGTCGCAGCTCGATTCCATCGCCCAATTGCTCAGCCGCCGCCCGAAACGCCTGGCGCTGCTCGAGCAGATTGCCGAACAAGGCTCCATCACCCGCGCCGCCAAGGCCGCCGGGCTGAGCTACAAGGCCGCCTGGGACGCCATCGATGAGTTGAACAACCTGTCCGAGCAGCCACTGGTCAGCCGCAATGTCGGCGGCAAAGGTGGCGGCGGTGCACGCCTGACACCCGCTGGCGAGCGCCTGCTGGCACTGCAACAACGCCTGCAGGCGCTGCAGGTGCAACTGCTGCAGGCCGCCGGTGACGACGCCGACCTGGAGCTGCTCGGCCGCCTGATGCTGCGCACCAGCGCGCGTAACCAACTGACCGGCCGTGTGCGCGCGATTCACGCCCACGGGCACAACGATCTGATCGACATAGAACTACCAGGCGGCAGCCACCTGCAGGCGCAGATCACCCATGACAGTACGGAAAACCTGCAGCTGAGCGAAGGCAGCAGCGTGGTCGCGCTGATCAAGGCTGGCTGGCTGGAATTGCAGCCACTACAGGCTCCCCGTGCAGAACAGCACAACGCACTCGAAGGCCGTATCGAACAGATTCTGCCGGCCAGCGATGGCCCCAGCGACGTGCGCATCAGCCTGCCTAATGGTCAGACCCTGTGCGCCCTGCTCGAATCCGCTCACCTGGCCGAGCTGGGCCTGCGCGTCGGCGATCCGGTGCGCGCGCAGTTCGCCGCCAGTCAGGTGCTGCTCGGTACGCAACTGTAGGGCGGGTGCAACCCGCCAGTCATTTCAGCGGCGGGTTGCCCCCGCCTTACTGCAAGACTAATAACGCCAACGGCGGGTTACACCCGCCCTAGGTTTAGCGCAAGCCGGTAGACTGGGCGCCCACTCACGCGGAGCCGCTCATGAGCCATCCCTTTTCCACCCTCACCCCGGATCTGGTGCTCGATGCCGTGGAGAGCCTTGGCTACCTCAGCGACGCCCGCGTATTGGCACTCAACAGCTACGAGAACCGCGTCTATCAAGTCGGTATCGAGGATGAAACGCCGCTGATCGCCAAGTTCTATCGCCCGGACCGCTGGAGCGATGCGGCGATCCGCGAGGAGCACAGTTTCAGCGCCGAGCTGGCCGAGCATGAGGTCCCGGTGGTAGCGCCCCTGGCGCGCGATGGCGAGACGCTGTTCGAGCACGGTGGCTTCCGCTTCGCCCTGTTCCCGCGCCGGGGCGGCCGGGCGCCGGAGCCGGGCAACCTCGAGCAACTGTACCGCCTCGGCCAGTTGCTCGGCCGCATGCACGCCATCGGTGCCAGCCGTCCTTTCGCTCATCGCGAAACCCTGGCGGTGGACAACTTCGGCCATGCGGCCCTGGCCTCTCTGCTCGACGGCGGCTTCGTACCGCGCAGCCTGCTGCCCGCCTACGAGTCGGTAGCGCGCGATCTGCTCGCCCGCCTCGATGAACTGTTCGCCCGCGTGCGCTATACGCCGATTCGCCTGCACGGCGACTGCCACCCAGGCAACCTGTTGCACCGCGACGACGCCTTTCATGTCGTCGACCTCGACGACTGCCGCATGGGCCCGGCGGTGCAGGATCTGTGGATGATGCTGGCCGGCGAGCGTCATGAGCGCCTCGGCCAGTTGGCCGAACTGGTCGACGGTTATCAGGAATTCCATGACTTCGCCGCCCGCGAGCTGCCACTGATCGAGGGCCTGCGTGCCCTGCGTCTGATGCATCACAGCGCCTGGATCGCCCGCCGCTGGGACGACCCGGCCTTCCCCCTGGCCTTCCCCTGGTTTACCGGTGAACGCTACTGGGGCGACCAGATTCTCGCCCTGCGCGAACAGATGGCCGCACTGGATGAAGAACCGCTGCGGCTGTTCTGAGCCGATGACATCCGGGACCGCAGTTCCCGGATTGCATCCGGGCTACGCACTGAAGCTTTCGCGGCTGAAGCGGAATGCCGCCCAGCCGCTCCTACAGATGTTCACCGGCCCCGTAGGAGCGGCTTCAGCCGCGATGCTTTCGGTTCCATCCCAGGGCTCCGGATTGCATAAGGGTTACCAGCGACCGCGCCCCCCGTATGACCAATACAGTTGCGCACGCCGCGTAAAGTTTGCCTTACGACTTTGCCGGCGCTTCGGTATACGGAAAAGCTGAACGAACAGACAAGCCCTGAAGCAGAGCGCTAGAATTTCGCGGCAACCGTTAGCTGCCTAACCAAGGATTCTCGATGGCTACCGCCAACCCGCAACGCGGGTACGTTCTGGGCCTTACCGCCTACATCATCTGGGGCCTGTTCCCGCTCTACTTCAAAGCCCTGCAAAGCGTCCCGGCGATGGAAATCATCGTGCACCGCGTGCTCTGGTCCGCGCTGTTCGGTGGCCTGTTGCTGCTCGTCTGGAAGCACCCTGGCTGGTGGCGCGAGCTGCGCGACAATCCCAAACGCCTGGCAGTGCTGGCCGGCTGCGGCCTGCTGATCGCGACCAACTGGCTGGTGTACGTGTGGGCGGTGAACAATGGCCGCATGATCGAGGCCAGCCTGGGCTACTACATCAACCCGTTGATCAACGTGTTGCTCGGCCTGCTGATTCTCGGCGAGCGCCTGCGCCGCCTGCAGTGGCTGGCCGTCGCTCTGGCCGCGCTGGGCGTGCTGCAGCAGCTATGGCAGGTCGGCAGCCTGCCCTGGGTGTCGCTGGTGCTGGCACTGACCTTCGGTTTCTATGGATTGATCCGCAAGCAGGCGCCCGTGTCGGCACTGCCCGGGCTGGTGGTGGAAACCTGGCTGCTGGTGCCGGTGGCGCTGGTCTGGCTGGCTCTGCACCCTGCGGCGATGAGCAGCCAGGCAAGCTTCTGGACCAGCAGCGAAGCACTGTGGCTGGCAGCCGCCGGGCCGATCACCCTGGTGCCGCTGGTGTGCTTCAACGCCGCGGCGCGACATCTGCCCTACACCACGCTGGGCTTCCTGCAATACCTGGCTCCAACCCTGGTACTGCTTCAGGCCATCCTGCTGTTCGATGAACACTTCTCGCCGAGCGCCCTGCTGGCGTTCGCCTGCATCTGGGCCGGGCTTTTTGTATACAGCCTGGATATCTGGCTGAACCTGCGCAAGCGCTCGAACGGTTAACCCGGCGGTGCGCACGGCGCACCCTACGATTCCGCGCCGAGCATCCTCGTAGGGTGCGCTGCGCGCACCGGCTTCTCTTTCACTGAACAAAAAATATCCATCCACCGCCAGGCCGCGCCAGCCTTGGGTCGGCGCCTGTCACCCCCGGCTTATCCACAGATCCATCCCCGACATTTGTGCACAAACCATTGATCCTGCTGCATTTTTAGCCAGCCAATGAAAAACCCCGGGGCACTAGGCAGTGCGCCGAGGCTCCCCAGTTTATCCACAGGCTGATCCACGCATACCGTGGATATCAATCCTCAGCGCGCAGATTCAGCTCCACCATCAGGTCATCGGCCAGGGTTTCCAGGCGTGCCTGCAATTGCTCCAGCGCCAGCGTTTCCGGCACGGCCAGCAGTGCTTCGGCGGTGAACAGCAACTCGCCGCTCATCGGCGCTGGCGCCACCTCGGTCAGCAGGCTCTCCAGGTTGACACCCTGCTCGGCCAGCACACGGGTGATATCACGGACGATACCGGGTCGGTCATTACCCACAAGCTCCAGACGAATCGCAGTGAAACGCCCGCCCGGCTCGCTGCCGCTGGCCGCCAGCTGCACACGAATACCCTGTGCACTGAGCGCTTCGAGCGCCTTGATCAGGCCGCCGTGGGCCTCGGCCGGCACATCCACCCGCACGATTCCGGCGAACTGCCCGGCCATGCGCGCCATACGGCTCTCCAGCCAGTTGCCACCATGATTGGCCACGCAGCCGGCCAGACGCTCGACCAGACCCGGTTGGTCCTCGGCAATCACCGTCAGTACCAGATGGTCCATGTACTACCTCACTCGTTTACAGGATTGGGAAGGTCAGCCGCGTAGCGACAACCAGTAAGTGAAGAACTGCTCGTCACGCACGTAGCCAAGACGCTGGTAAAGGCGCTGGCCGGCCAGATTGGTCTTCGCCGTCTCCAGTTGCAGACCGCAGGCGCCGGTCGCCTCGGCATGCACGCGGGCGGCATTCATCAATGCCTCGCCCATACCCGAGCGGCGGGCGCGTTCGTCGACATACAGATCACTGAGCAACCAGGCCGGTTCCAGCGCCAACGAGGACTGAAAGGGATAAAGCTGCACGAAGCCCTGCGCGGCGCCCTGCTCGTCGCGAGCAATGAACAGTTGCGAATCACCGCGCTGCAGGCGCTGGCCAAGAAAGCTGGCAACTTCCGCCGCCTCCCGCGGCACTTGGTAGAAGCGTAGGTAGCCGACGAACAGACGGGTGAGATCAACAAGGTCAGCAGCAACAACAGCGGATACCGTCATGGCAGGCTCCGGAATGACTGAAAGGCAGTATAGGCGAGGTGGCGTAGGCCATATCGGCGCACTTGTCAGCAGCCAACTCAATTAATCGTGTACGATTTTTTCTTATTTTGTGGAACAATATCGCACTTTTATGCACGCAAAGAGCACTAAATGTGACCATAAATAGTCTTTTGGTCGCAGACTGACGCTACCCCGCTGCATTTACCCAGGATCTTGATGTAGTATGCCGCGCTTTGGACTACAAGACGGAAAACCCGTCTCCAAAGCGGCTATTGAGTAGAGCTCAGAGAGAGTGAGGCAAGTGATGACTGAACGCGTTCAAGTCGGCGGCCTGCAGGTCGCCAAAGTCCTGTACGACTTCGTGAACAACGAAGCCATTCCCGGTACCGGCATCGCTGCCGACCAGTTCTGGGCCGGTGCCGCTGCGGTCATCAAGGACCTGGCGCCGAAGAACCGTGCCCTGCTGGCCAAGCGCGACGAGCTGCAGGCACAGATCGATGCCTGGCACCAGGCGCGCAAGGGTCAGGCCCATGACGCCGCTGCCTACAAGGCCTTCCTCCAGGAGATCGGCTACCTGCTGCCGGAGCCGGAAGACTTCCAGGCCACCACTGCCAATGTCGACGAAGAGATCGCCCGCCTGGCCGGCCCGCAGCTGGTGGTGCCGGTGATGAACGCGCGCTTCGCCCTGAACGCCTCCAACGCCCGCTGGGGCTCGCTGTACGACGCACTCTACGGCACCGACGTGATCAGCGAAGAAGGTGGCGCCGAGAAGGGCAAGGGCTACAACAAGGTCCGTGGCGACAAGGTCATCGCCTTCGCCCGCGCCTTCCTCGACGAGGCCGCGCCGCTGGCTGCCGGCTCGCACGTCGACTCCACCGGTTATGCCATCGTCGACGGCAAGCTGGTCGTCGCCCTCAAGGGTGGCAGCAACAGCGGCCTGCGTGACGATGCGCAACTGGTCGGTTTCCAGGGCGAGGCCAGCGCGCCGATCGCCGTGCTGCTCAAGCACAACGGCCTGCACTTCGAAATCCAGATCGACGCCTCCAGCCCGATCGGCAGCACTGACGCCGCCGGCGTCAAAGACGTGCTGATGGAAGCGGCGCTGACCACCATCATGGACTGCGAAGACTCCGTCGCCGCCGTCGATGCCGATGACAAGGTGGTGGTCTACAAGAACTGGCTGGGCCTGATGAAAGGCGACCTGGCCGAGGAAGTGTCCAAGGGCGGCAGCACCTTCACCCGCACCATGAACCCGGACCGGGTCTACACCAAGCCGGACGGCTCCGAGCTGACCCTGCACGGCCGCTCGCTGCTGTTCGTGCGCAACGTCGGCCACCTGATGACCAACCCGGCCATCCTCGACGCCGAAGGCAACGAGGTTCCGGAAGGCATCCAGGACGCACTGTTCACCAGCCTGATCGCGGTGCACAACCTGATCGGCAACACCACGCGCAAGAATACCCGCACCGGCAGCGTGTATATCGTCAAACCGAAGATGCACGGCCCGGAAGAAGTCGCCTTCACCAGCGAAATCTTCGCCCGCGTCGAGGATGTGCTGGGCCTGGCCCGCAACACCCTGAAAGTCGGCATCATGGACGAAGAGCGTCGCACCACCGTCAACCTCAAGGCGTGCATCAAGGCTGCCAGCGAGCGCGTGGTGTTCATCAACACCGGCTTCCTCGACCGCACCGGTGACGAGATCCACACTTCCATGGAGGCCGGCGCCGTGGTGCGCAAGGCCGCCATGAAGAGCGAGACCTGGATCGGCGCCTACGAGAACAACAACGTCGACGTCGGCCTGGCCACCGGCCTGCAGGGCCGTGCGCAGATCGGCAAGGGCATGTGGGCCATGCCGGACCTGATGGCCGCCATGCTCGAGCAGAAGATCGCCCACCCGCTGTCCGGCGCCAACACCGCCTGGGTCCCCTCGCCGACCGCCGCCACCCTGCACGCGCTGCACTACCACAAGGTCGACGTGTTCGCCCGTCAGGCCGAACTGGCCAAACGCACCCCGGCTTCGGTGGACGACATCCTGACCATCCCGCTGGCCAAGGACACCAGCTGGTCAGCAGAAGAAATCCGCAACGAGCTGGACAACAACTCGCAAGGCATCCTCGGTTACGTGGTGCGCTGGATCGACCAGGGCGTGGGCTGCTCCAAGGTGCCGGACATCAACGACGTCGGCCTGATGGAAGACCGCGCCACCCTGCGCATCTCCAGTCAGCTGCTGGCCAACTGGCTGCGCCACGGCATCGTTACCGAAGCGCAGGTGGTCGAAAGCCTCAAGCGCATGGCACCGGTGGTCGATCGCCAGAACGCGGGCGACCCGCTGTATCGCCCGATGGCTCCGGACTTCGACAACAACGTCGCCTTCCAGGCCGCGCTGGAGCTGGTGGTCGAGGGCACCAAGCAGCCCAACGGCTACACCGAGCCGGTGCTGCACCGCCGTCGTCGCGAATTCAAGGAAAAGAACGGCCTGTGATTCGCCTGGCACCTCGACCATAAAAAACCGCCCTTCGGGGCGGTTTTTTTATGGGGAGTGTCGCGGCTAAAGCCCCTCCCACAGGGCACTCAACTTTGTGGGAGGGGCTTTAGCCGCGACAGACAACTAGCGCGTGGCCTGCGCTGCCTTGTCCGCTGTTACCCCGGTGGTATTGCCCAGCAGACTGGTTGTCGCGGTCTGCACGAAGGCCGACAGCTTGCGCTCCAGATCGCTGCGCCGCTGCGCATCGTCGATCACCTCGGCACTGGCCTCGTGGCCAAGCTGGTAGCGATACAGGCGCGCATCACGATCACGCGGTTTGACCAGGATGTTGTCACCGGTCACCAAACCCACGGTCTGGTCGCTCCCGGACGGCTTGATCACCGCCACACCGGCATCGCCCTCAGGCAGCGCCAGCAGATCGCGGCCCCAGCATTGCTGCTGCACGGGCTGACCGAGGCGGCCCATGATGGTCGGCACCACGTCGATCTGGCTGCCAACGGTGTCGCGGCTGCTGCCGAAGGTGTCCTGCACGCCAGGGCCGATCAGCAGCAGCGGAATGCTGAAGCGCGACAGATCCATCTCGGTAATCTGCTCATCGTTGCCGAAACCATGGTCACCCAGGATCACGAACAGGGTGTCCTTGAAATAGGGCTCCTGGCGCGCCTTGGCGAAGAACTGGCCGAGCGCCCAGTCGGCGTAGCGCATGGCAGTCAGGTGTTCGTCCAGTGAACCGTGGCCGGTGACGCGCTCGACCGGCAGGTCTTCCGGCAGCGCGTAAGGCGTGTGGTTGGACAGCGTCTGCAGCAGTGCATAGAACGGCTTGCCCTGGCTGCCGAGCTTGGTCAGCTCGTCGGCACCGCGGCTGAACATGTCCTGGTCGGACACGCCCCAGGTCGGGTCGATGAAGACCGGGTCGACGAAATCGTCGCGGCCGACGAAGTTGCGCATGCCCTGGTTGGCGAAGAAGCCGGACTGGTTATCCCAGGCGAAGCTGCCGTTGTACACGTACACATCGTCATAACCACGGGCACTGAGCAACTGCGGCAGGCCGGAGAACTGGTGGCCACCTTCGGGCATGCGCATCAGGTATTCGAACGCCGGCAGGTTGGGGAAGCAGGCCATGGTGGCGAACATGCCCTGATGGGTATGGGTGCCGTTGGAGAATACGCGCTGGAACAGCAGCCCTTCCTTGGCCAGGGCATCGAAGTTGGGGGTAATGCCGTCCTGGTTGCCCATGGCGCCGATGTAGCGGCCGGCCATGCTCTCCATGAGAATCACCACCACGTTGCGTACCTGCGGCAGTTGGCCTTCGGCCGGCGGCGTGTAAACGCGGCGCACGGCGGCCTGGTCAGGGTCGATCAGCTCATCGCGCGGGGTCAATAGCAGGTCGCGGGTGATCTGCTGTGCTTCGTCAGCCGGCAGGGTGGCCTTCCAGCTGTTGTCGCGGTGATCGGAGAAGAAGTTCTCGGCGGCGTCGACCAGAGTCAGGGCGCCATTAAGGCCCAGGTGATTGGCGAACATCGAATCGGTGGTATAGGCGTCGCCCCAACGCAGCGGCGGGCCGGAGCGCAGGGTGCCACGGGCAGCAACCACGCAGACCAGCAGGAACAATACGAACACGGCGGTGCGGGCCGGCCAGCGCGGCGGCGCAGCATGCCCGCGCGCACGCGTGGCGCGCTCGATACAGCGGAACAGCCAGGCCAGCAGCAGCGTCGCCAAGGCCCAGGCCAGCAGCAGGCGCAGCACCGGGAAACCGTTCCAGATCATGCTGGTAACGGTGCCCAGGTCTTCCTGCATGTACTGGAACACCAGGCTGTTCAGGCGCTGGTGAAATTCGCGGTAGAAGTTCAGCTCGACCACGGCGAAGAACAGGCACAGGCTGGTGGCGAACGTCAGCCAGGCCACATGCAGCCGCCGTGCACGCATCGCCGTAACGCTGAGCAGCGACAGGCTCAACGGCACGCACAGGTAGACGATCAGGCGCAGATCGAAGCGCGCGCCATTGATAAAGGCTTCGACGAAGGTGCTGGCCGGCGTATCGGCGATCAGCGCGTGGTTGTAGGCCAGAAGCCCCAGGCGAGCCAGGGCGAAGAGCAGCAGCATGCACAGCGCGCTGCCGAGGATGAACGCCAGGTGACTACCAACACTGACCTGCGCCGCCTTGTGGGCAGCTGGTACGGATGACTGCATGGATATGCCTTGCTCTTTACGGAATACGTGGGCGGGAGCAGTCTGCCTGGGCACCAGTCAAAATTTCGTCAAAACGGCGCTGCCTGCACCCTACTTAGGTGCAATGGGCAACCCGGCGGGCCAGAGCCACACTGAGAACATCCCGAAACTGCGAGGTGCACGCCCATGAGCAAGGCCGACGCGATGGCCGATGCGGGCAAGACAGCGGTGCTGCAGAACATCCACGGCACCATGGAGTTCCTGCAGAAGTTTCCGCCCTTCAACCAGATGGACACCGCCCACCTGGCGTTTCTGGTCGAGCACTGCCAGCTGCGCTTCTATGCCGAGGGCGACTCGATCATCAAACCCAGCGATGGCCCGGTCGAGCACTTCTACATCGTCAAGCAGGGCCGCGTGCACGGTGAACGCCCGCACAGTGCGCGGCGTGGCACCGAGACCACCTTCGAGATCACGGCTGGCGAGTGCTTTCCCCTGGCGGCGCTGATCGGCGAGCGCGCCACGCGCACCGAGCACCTGGCCGCCGAAGATACCTTCTGCCTGCTGCTGTCCAAGCTTGCCTTCGTCAAACTCTTCGCCGTCTCCAACCCACTGCGCGACTTCGCCCTGCGCGGGGTCAGCAGTCTGCTCGATCAGGTCAACCAGCAGGTGCAGCTGCGCGCGGTGGAAACCCTCGGCGCGCAGTATTCGCTGGATACCCGCCTGGGTGAACTGGCCATGCGCCAACCCATCGGCTGCGCCCCCGCCACGCCGCTGCGCGAGGCGGTGCGGCTGATGCACGAACAGCATGTCGGCAGCATCGTCATCGTCGATCCGGCCGAGCGGCCGCTGGGCATCTTCACCCTGCGCGACCTGCGTCGGGTGGTGGCCGACGGCGTCGACCTGGCCCAGCCGATCAGCAACCTGATGACCCCCAGGCCCTTCCACCTGGCGCCGGACGCCAGCGCCTTCGACGCCGCCATCGCCATGACCGAGCGGCATATCGCTCACGTCTGCCTGGTGGACCACGAAAAACTCTGCGGGGTGATTTCCGAGCGCGACCTGTTCAGCCTGCAGCGCGTCGACCTGGTGCATCTGGCACGCACCATCCGCCACGCCGGCAAAGTCGAGACCCTGGCCGGGCTGCGCAGCGACATCCGCCTGCTGGTCGACCGCATGCTCGCGCATGGCGCCAGCTCGACGCAGATCACCCATATCGTCACCCTGCTCAACGACCACACCGTATGCCGGGTGATCGAGCTGACCCTTGAAGAAATGGGCGATCCGGGCATTCCCTTCACCTGGCTGTGCTTCGGCAGCGAGGGCCGCCGCGAGCAGACCCTGCACACCGATCAGGACAACGGCATTCTCTTCGAGGCCGAAAGCGCCAGCGAGTCTGCTGCCATCCGCGAGCGCCTGCTGCCGATCGCCCGCGAGATCAACCAGCGCCTGGCGCAGTGCGGCTTCACCCTGTGCAAGGGCAATATCATGGCCGGCAACCCCGAGCTGTGCCTGTCGCGCGAGGAGTGGTCGCGGCGCTTCGCCGGCTTCGTCCTCGAAGCCACGCCGGAAAATCTGCTGGGCTCGACCATCTATTTCGACCTGCGCGCGATCTGGGGCCCGGACGAAGGCTGCGAACAGCTACGCGAGGAGCTGCTCGGACGCATCGCCAACAACAGCCTGTTCCAGCGCATGATGGCGGAGAACGCCCTGCGCCACCGCCCGCCGGTTGGACGCTTCCGCGACTTCGTGGTGGCCCGTTCGGGCGCCGACAAGGACACTCTCGACCTCAAGGTGCAGGGCCTGACGCCCTTCGTCGACGGCGCCCGTTTGCTCGCGTTGGCCAACGGCATCAGTGCGGTCGGCACCCTGGAGCGCCTGCGCGCGCTGATCACCAAGGGCGTGATCGAGGCCCTGGACGGCGCCGCCTATGAAGAGGCCTACCACTTCATTCAGCAGACGCGCATGCAGCAGCATCAACTGCAGGCACGCGACGAGCTGCCCTACTCCAATCGGGTCGACCCCGACCACCTCAACCACCTGGACCGGCGTATTCTGCGCGAGTCGTTCCGCCAGGCGCAGCGCCTGCAGAGCAGCCTGGCCATGAGGTATCAGCTATGAGCAAGTTCACCTGGTTCACCGGCCGCGGTCCGGCCCTGACCCAGCAGCAGCTGCAACGCCGCGAGGCCTTGAGCGCTCCGGCGGCGTTCGACGAACGTCCGCTGCACCAGCAGCGCTTCGTCGTCCTCGATCTGGAAACCACCGGCCTGAACATGCGCCGCGATCAGGTCCTGGCCATCGGCGCGGTGGTAATCGACAACGGTGCCATCGACTTCGCCGAGCAGTTCGAATGCACCCTGCACCGCCCCGATCACCAGGCCAGCGCCAGCACCCTGATCCACGGCATCGCCCCCAGCGAAGTGGCCCGTGGCGTGGAGCCAGCCGAGGCACTGCTGGATTTCATGGAGTTCGTCGGCAGCAGTCCGCTGCTGGCGTTTCATGCCGAGTTCGACCAGCGCATGCTGGCTCGCGCGCTGCGCCAGAGCCTGGGCTATCGCCTGCAGCACCGGTTCTTCGATGTCGCCGAAATCGCCCCGCTGCTGTGCCCACAATCGCGCATTCGCCAAGGCGGGCTCGATGAGTGGGTCGCCGAATTTGGCCTGCAGGTACACCAGCGCCACAACGCCAGTGCCGACGCCCTGGTGACCGCTGAACTGGCGCTGATGCTGTTCAGCAAGGCGCGCCGTCAGGGCATCGACAGTCTTTGCGATCTGGAGCGCCAACTGGCCAGCCAACGCCGGCGTCAACACGCCATGTAAACAGGCCCTACGAAGCTTATTCGCAACTTCAAGGTGCGCACAGCGCACCCTAAGGACTGGCCAGCCAGCGTCAGCAGGCCATATACAGCGCATCGCCCGCAAGCGGGCTCCTACGACGCAATCCCCCGTAGGAGCCGGCTTGCCGGCGATCCATCTTGGCCGTTCTACAGATCGCGCATCAGCAATCCATAATCCAACCCCACTTCCGCCGGCAACGGCAGGTACAGCACATGGCCGTCGCCCGGCGCCACTTGCTGCGCCTGCCCCTGTGCGCTCTCCAGTTGCTCCAGGGTGAAGCGCAGGTTGCCCTGCGGGGTCATCAGCTCCAGCCCATCGCCCACGGCGAAACGGTTCTTCACCCGCACTTCGGCCAGCTCACCACGGCGCTCGCCGGTCAGCTCAGCGACGAACTGCTGGCGCTCCGACACCGAGCTACCGCGCGCGTAGTTCTGGTATTCGTCATGCACATGGCGACGCAAGAAGCCCTCGGTGTAACCACGATGCGCCAATGACTCAAGACTGCCCAGCAGGCTCGGGTCGAAGGGTTTGCCGATCAGCGCGTCATCGATGGCGCGGCGGTAGACCTGCGCAGTACGCGCCACGTAGAAGTGACTTTTGGTACGCCCCTCGATCTTCAGCGAATGCACGCCCATGCGCAGCAGCCGCTCGACGTGCTGCACCGCGCGCAGGTCCTTGGAGTTCATGATGTAGGTGCCGTGCTCGTCTTCGAAAGCGGCCATTTCTTCACCCGGCCGCCCAGCCTCTTCGAGCACGAAGGCCTGGGTGGTCGGCGCGCCCTGGCCGAGGGTCGGGTCGACCACTCGGACGATTTCGCCCAGTTCGTTCTCGCTCGCGGGCGTGGCCTGGTATTGCCAGCGGCAGGCATTGGTGCAGGTGCCCTGGTTGGGATCGCGACGATTGATGTAGCCCGACAGCAGGCAGCGCCCGGAATAGGCCATGCACAGCGCGCCATGGACGAACACCTCCAGCTCCATGCCCGGCACCTGGCTGCGGATTTCCTCGATCTCCTCCAGCGCCAGCTCACGCGACAGGATCACCCGCGTCAGGCCCTGCTGGCGCCAGAACTCGACACTGGCCCAGTTCACCGTATTGGCCTGCACCGAGAGATGAATCGGCATCTGCGGATAATGCTGACGCACCAGCATGATAAGGCCCGGGTCGGACATGATCAGCGCATCCGGCGCCATCTCGATCACCGGCGCCAGGTCCTTGAGGAAGGTCTTCAGCTTGGCGTTGTGCGGGGCGATGTTGAGCACCACGTAGAACTGCTTGCCCTGGGCGTGCGCCTCAGCGATGCCAAGGGCCAGGTTGGCGTGGTCGAACTCGTTGTTGCGTACGCGCAGGCTGTAACGCGGCTGACCGGCATACACCGCATCGGCGCCGTAGGCGAAGGCGTAGCGCATGTTCTTCAGGGTGCCGGCTGGCGACAACAGTTCGGGGAAACGGGGCATGACCGCAAGCTCGAAAATCAGGGGCTGGCGATTCTATGCAGGTGGCAGGCGTGGATATTGATCTGGGTCTATCGGGCGCGGAAAAGCGCCCAAGCCAGGCCCCTTCAGCGAAGGGGCGGTGCGCACGGCCTAGGCGGCCCCGCGACACCCTACGCAAGATCGCGGCTCCAGCGGCAGTTAAAGGCAGCCGCACGCCGCAGCACTCAGCGAAAAGACAGCACGCTAGCGACAGACCTGACGATAAAGTTCGTCGTCCTTGTCGATACGCTTGAGCTGGGCGAGCTGAGGCTGTTTCTTCTCGTCCAGCGGCAACAACTCGCCGGTTGCGCAATTGAGCAGATGGGCTCGGTGCGAAACGTGATCGATGTGCTGCTTCTCGAAGCGATAGAGCATGAACTCGGCGACTGGTGCGTCCGCTACCTGCTCACGTACGACGCTCTTGCTGTCGAGCACGGTGAAGGCGGTGACCATCGGTACGAAGTAGCTCCACGGGCGCCAGAACACGTGGCCCGTTTCGGTCGCGACCACGACCGACTCTTTGGGCTGGCGCGCCTGCTGATGCTCGAACCAGGAATACTCGTAGAACACCTGATAACCCAGCATCCCCAGACCACCGAACAGCGGCACGATCCACTTTGGCAGTTTGTTACGCGTCAGTTTGCGCAGCAGCAGAGCGATACCGGCAGCGCCGAGCCCCGCCACCACGATGGCAAGCAAAGTCCACAACATATGGTTGTTCCCGAAAAAAGACGGGCCTCCAGTGGAGGCCCGTCTGTCAGACCCTGGACCATCGACAGATGGCGTCAGGCCAGGATTATGCTTAGTGGCTCAGCGCGGCACCAGCACCTTTGGGGGTACGTACGCTTTCCACCAGATCCTGGATTTCCTGCGGCGGTGCGGCGGTGACCTGCGATACGGCGTAAGCCACAGCGAAGTTGATCAGCGCACCGACGGTACCGAAGGAAGCCGGGGAGATACCCATGAACCACTGGTCCGGGGTGTTGGGCAGCATGTTGGTCTCCGGAATGAAGAACCAGCCCAGGTAGGTGAAGATGTACAGCAGGGTGATCACCAGGCCGGCGACCATACCGCAGATCGCACCCTTGTCGTTCATGCGCTTGGAGAAGATCCCCATCATCAGCACCGGGAACAGGGTCGCCGCGGCGATACCGAAGGCCAACGCCACCACCTGCGCAGCGAACCCTGGTGGATTCAAGCCCAGATAGGTCGCCAGCAGAATCGCTGCAGCCATCGATAGCCGCGCTGCCATCATCTCGTTCTTCTCGCTGATCTTCGGATTGATCAAGGTCTTGATCAGGTCATGACTGATCGCCGAAGAAATTGCCAGCAACAAACCAGCCGCCGTCGACAGTGCCGCCGCAATGGCGCCCGCCGCGATCAGACCGACCACCCAGCCAGGCAGGTTGGCGATCTCCGGGTTGGCCAGAACCAGGATGTCGTTGTTCACGGTCAGCTCGTTACCGTTCCAGCCACGCTCCTGAGCGGTGGCGGTGAAAGCAGGTGCGGCATCGTTGTACATCTGGATGCGACCGTCGCCGTTCTTGTCTTCCCACTTGATCAGGCCGGTTTGCTCCCAGTTCTTGACCCACTCAGGACGCTCGTCATAGGCCAGCGCCGGAGCAGAAGCGCCTTCCGGATAGATGGTGGTCACCAGGTTCAGACGTGCCATCGAGGCAACGGCCGGAGCGGTGAGGTACAGCAGGGCGATGAAGATCAGGGTCCAGCCAGCGGACCAACGCGCATCAGCCACTTTCGGTACGGTGAAGAAGCGAATGATCACGTGCGGCAGACCGGCCGTACCGATCATCAGCGACATGGTGAACAGCACCATGTTCAGCTTGTTGTCGACATCGGCGGTGTAGGCAGCGAAGCCCAGCTCACGCACCACTTCATCGAGTTTCTGCAACAGCGGCACGCCGGACTCGACGTGGTCACCGAACAGGCCCAGCGGCGGGATCGGGTTACCGGTCAGCTGCAGGGAGATGAAGATCGCCGGGATGGTGTAGGCCACGATCAGTACCACGTACTGCGCGACCTGGGTGTAGGTGATGCCCTTCATGCCGCCGAATACGGCGTAGGCGAACACCACGGCCGCAGCGATCCAGATACCGGTGGAGTTGCTCACTTCGAGGAAGCGCGAGAAGGCAACGCCGGCACCGGCCATCTGACCGATCACGTAGGTCACGGAGATGATCACCAGGCAGATCACCGCAGTCAGGCGCGCGCCACGACTGTAGAAGCGATCACCGATGAAGTCCGGCACAGTGAACTTGCCGAACTTGCGCAGGTAGGGCGCCAGCAGCATCGCCAGCAGCACGTAGCCGCCGGTCCAGCCCATGAGGAAGGTGGAGTTGGCATAACCGCCGGCGGCAATCAGGCCCGCCATGGAGATGAAAGATGCAGCGGACATCCAGTCAGCGGCTGTCGCCATGCCGTTGGTGACCGGATGCACACCACCGCCAGCGACGTAGAACTCTTTGGTGGAGCCGGCACGCGCCCAGATGGCGATGCCGATGTAGAGCGCGAAGGACGCACCTACGAACAACATGTTGATGACGAATTGGCTCATGACCACTTACTCCTCGACGCCAAATTCTTTATCAAGTTTGTTCAGTCTCCACGCGTAGTGAAAAATGAGCCCGATAAAGAAGAGGATGGAGCCTTGCTGCGCGAACCAGAATCCGAGGTCGGAACCGCCGACGGAGATTCCCGCGACCATCGGGCGCAGAATCATGGCGAATCCGTAGGAAACCAGCGCCCAGATAACCAGGCTCCAGGTAATGAGCCGCACATTGGCCTTCCAATAGGCCGCAGCATTTGCTTGTTCAGAAGTCATAGACGCCTCCGGTTATTGTTATTCTGATGCAGCTTCAAACTAGCAGCAGGCCAGCACCTACCGACAGATAGACATTGGTATTAGCTGCATCGCAGAGCGCTTCTGGAACGCCTGGCCCTACCCCGGCGAGCCGCGCACGCTGCAGGCGGGGATTTCAGTCAGCCTGTAAGGGCGAGCGCCGAGTGAACGCTATTCACCTGGCTTGCCACCTCGTAGCCTGGATGCAATCCGGGGGTGATCTATTATGCCGCTCCCGGATTGCATCCAGGCCATGCGCAGCGCCTTCAGAGCGGGTCGGAAACCAATTCGATCGGCAGCAGATAACGCTCCTCGTCGTACTCGATGGGCAATTGGTAGCGATGCGTGCTCTCTTCGATGGTCTGGCATTGGCCATCGACCAGCGCCATGCGTCGTTCTACGCGGGTGTCCTTGAGCCGCAGGTCGCGATAGCCTTGGTTACCAATACGCTCGGTGATGATGACCACCCCCTTGGTTTCGCTGAACTCTCCGGTGCAGTTGGTATCCCATTCGCCCCAGGACAAAGCGACCGGCAACTCCCCCAGCAGCAGTCGAAGGCGCTGGGCCGCCAGTTCATACAAATGCAGCTGCGTTTCACTGAAGGGATTAGCCCGCGAGCTGTTCTCGCGCGAGATTCGAACGCCAAAAGCCAGATCATCTCCACGCAGGCGATAAGGCGCGGTATCGAAGGCCAACCTGGTCACGTAGATCGCATCCCAGTCCAGCCGGTTGGGCTCCACCAGCCGTGCCACAACATGTTGCCTGGCGCTATCGAGCAGCAGCACTTCCAGGTCCGCCTCGCCATGACTGTCGTGCTCTGCGCGCACCAGTGGCATTGCGATCAAGGTCAGCTCAGGCCGCGCCGGCCAAACCTTGCAGATGCTCTGTTCGGCATCCACCCGGTAACGCCCGCGCTCATCCTCGAGCACCTGACTGGCTGTATGGCCCGGATGGGCTATCTCGATCCAACTGGGCAACTGCTGCCGACAATCATCGGCCTGTGCCAGGCTCGCCAGCAGCAGACCGCCAAGGGCGATGATTAGTCTCTTGTTCATCCTTGAAGCACTCCCGTTCAACGAACCGCGAGTCTACGCAGCGGCCCGCCCACTGCCCATGATGGGCATCGCGAAACAGCCAGGCGATGCGCAGCGCCAGCAGATGTCCGGCACGCGCCTCTTCGCGCAAACCGATATGCCCGCTCATGCCCGGTACCACAGGCGCATGAAGCCCAGCGCCAGCAGCAGGCCGACCTGGCCCAATGCTGCGCAAAGCGACAGGAAGGAACGCAACGTGCTGTTTTGCGCCGCGTCCTGAATACCGGTCAGGGCATTCCAGAAACCGTCCGGCAGCACCATCAGGCTCGGGCTGGCGAGCGGCTTGCCGGTCAGCAACAGGCCGTCGATCAGGTTGAACCAGCCGCAGAACATCAGGCCGATGAGGATCATCACCGCCACCACCAGACCGAGGCCAAGGCAGGCAGAAAACTGCATGAGAAGACGCATGGGGTTCTCTCCAGAGAGGGCACTTCTAAAAACGTAGGCGAGGCAGTCAGCACAAGGCAAAAACAGGCGAAAAAGCGGAGTTTACGAGCTGTAAATGAGCATTTTGAGCCTGTTTTTAACGCGGTGATGACCACGCAGGTAGTTTTTAGAGGTGCCCGAAAGGGCGCGGTCTACGCCGCGCCAGTCATGATCAGGCTTGCGGAGCGCTGCGGCCGACGCCGTACCAGTCCAGTTTGCGGGTCAGCACCATCACACTGCCGAGCACGCCGAACACCAGCAGCGAGCCCATCAGCAGGGCGTAGTCCTCGGCGTTGAGCAGGCCATAGAGCATGGCGTACAGCGCTGCCAGCAAAGCGCCAAAGCCCATGCCGCGCCGCCAACTGTGCAGCACGAAGCTGACGTAGAAACCGATTAGCCCAACGCAGGCGCTGGCTGACAACGCATAGGCCAGGGCGAAGTCCAGATGCTCGGAGAGCGACAGCAGCAGCAGGTAGAACAGCGCCAGCGACAGGCCGACCAATGCGTACTGCACCGGGTGCACGGCCAGGCGCTTGAGCACCTCGAAGAGGAAGAAGGTGGCGAAAGTCAGGGCGATGAACAGCAGCGCATATTTGATTGCGCGGTCGGTCTTCAGGTACTGATCCACCGGGTCGACGAAACTCACCCCGAAGTTGCGGCCGAACAAAGCCTGGCAACGGTCAGCGCCCACGCAGTCGCGCAATGCCTCTTCCAGATTGGTGGCGAAGAAGCTGGTCTGCCACTCGGCGGTAAAACCCTTGGCGCTGATCTCGCGGCGGCTCGGCAGGTATTCACCGACGAAGCTCGGGTGCGGCCAGTCGGAGGTCAAGCTGACCCGGCTATCACGCCCGACCGGCACCACCGAGAGCTGCTCGGTGCCCTGCAGCTTGAGGTCGAAAGCGAACTCGAGAATCTGCCCGCCCTGGGTATCCAGGGCCGGAATCGGTGCATGCACGCCGGCACCGAAGTTATCGTCAGCACTGCCCGGCGCGAAGCTCAGGGTCTGGCCATTGAGGCGCAGTTGCAGGTCGTTGCTGATGCCGCGGATATCGCTGATGCCGACCGAGAGAAAGGGTTTCTCGAAGCGGTAGAAACCCAGCTCGTCGCCCAGCCCCAGGCGCGCCGGCAGGCGAAATTGGCCGCTGACCAGGCTGTCGCTGCGGTACAGGCGCGCTTCATAGATGCCACGGGCACGCAGCTCGGTAGCAACCGTTCCTTCGAGCACGAAGCGCTCCGGAAGGAAGTACAGGCGACCGCGACGCTGACGCTCTTCGCTATAGCGCTCACCGGTCTTTTCATTGGTCTTCCACTCATGGGTGGTCTTGATATAGGGCAGCACCAGGATCGGCCCGGTGATCTGCTGGCGGTAGCTGGAGCTGCGGGCGATATCCTGCAGCACCTCATGGCGCAGGCCTTGGCGCTCATCGACCAGGCCATCGATCATCAACAGGGGAATCATCAACAGCAGAATCAACAGGGCAATGGCGCCCAGCTTGAAGCCCAGGGTGCGGGTCATGGTACGCTCTCCGTAGCGAGTGAAGGTACGGCAGAGTCTGGGCAAGGGCGGTGGGAGGCGTATGGGGCGAGCGTGGAGATTGTGTGGAGAAGGGGTGAAAGAGAAAGGGCGCCGATTCAGGGCGCCCTTTCTAACTGCAATGCGGCATAAGACTGCTCCCGCGTGATGGATATCCGGATCAGCTGATACGGCTGGCACCTACGCGGTCGGCACCATCTTCGGCTACGCGGTTCAGGCCCACGCGGTCTGCACCACCTTCAGCTACGCGGTTCAGGCCTACGCGGTCAGCACCACCTTCTGCAACACGGTTCAGACCAACGCGGTCAGCACCACCTTCAGCTACGCGGTTCAGGCCCACGCGGTCGGCACCACCTTCGGCTACGCGGTTCAGGCCCACGCGGTCAGCACCACCTTCGGCGACACGGTTCAAACCAACGCGATCAGCACCACCTTCTGCAACACGGTTCGGGCCAACGCGATCAGCACCACCCTCGGCTACACGGTTCAGGCCTACGCGGTCAGCAGCACCTTCGGCTACGCGGTTCAGGCCCACGCGGTCAGCACCACCTTCGGCTACACGATTCACGCCGACACGATCTGCGCCACCTTCAGCGACTACAGGGGCTGCGGACTGTTGAGCGTTGATCTGCGGCAGGGCAAAAGCACTGGCGGACAGGGCGGCGATGACGAGGCTGGCGAGGATATGCTTTTTCATGTTCGTTCTCCTGAGGGGGTGAGTAACTGGCTACGGTTGCCATGTTACGCACGCCCCAGAACGGCAAAAGGCACATCTCGGGATAGTGACAATCGACGCCATCGATACCTGAAAAAGCGCTTATCGATCAGACAGATAGTTGCCACACGCAGCAACACAACGCCGCCCTCGCCTTCCGCCCACCTCAGTACTCCAGCCGGTGAACGGCACTAGCATCTGTATAAAAAACCAGTAAAACTTCGCAGCATGCTCAGCCTCGACGCTCCCGAACTCTATTACCTGGCCAATTTCCGCAAGGCCCTCGCCTGGCTCGATGCCCATCACCGTGACCTGATGGACGACGTCGAACACGCCTTCGTCGCGGACTTCCCCCAGGTGCCACTGCCCGCCCAGGCGCTGCTGGTACGTCTGGTGATGCGCAAGGGCGTGCACTTTCGTGTCAGCAAACTGCGCTATGCCGAGATCGGCGACATCCCGACCGCTGCCGCTCCGCTGCTGGAACTGGGCTGGCTGATCGACTGCGCCGCACTGAGCTTCGACGAACTCGGCGCCCTGCTGCTCAAGGACGAACTGGCCGCGCATTTCGTAAGCGATCTACCGCGCGGCACCCTGAAAAAGAGCGAAGTGCTCGAGCACCTGCGTGAGCTGCATATCGAACCCCGCAGCCTGGCCGACTGGTGCCCGAATATGGAGGAGCGTCTGCTGAGCCTGGCCATCGGGCCGCTATGCGACCGCCTGCGCCTGATGTTCTTCGGCAACCTGGCGCAGGACTGGTCGGAATTCGTACTCGCCGACCTGGGCATCTTCCGCTACGAGCAGGTGCCGATCACCCCAGGTTCGCGCGGTTTTCGCCACCGCCAGGACGTCGACGACTACTTGCACCTGCACGCCTGCCGCGAGGCTTTCGAGGTCGGCATGACGGTCACCGAGGTGCTGCAGCACTTGGGCGATTTCTGCAGCGACAGCCCGCATATCGGCGAACGCCACCAGCGCCTGCTACTGCAACTGGCGCAGCATCTGGAACGTGCCGGCGAGCTGGAATCGGCGCTGACACTGTACCGTGACACCCGCGCGGTGGGCTCGCGGCAACGGCAGATCCGCGTGCTGGAGCGCCTGGGCCAGGATGCCGAAGCATTAGCACTGGCCGAGCAGGTGATCGCGGCGCCGCACAACGCCGAAGAAGCGCAACTGGCCGAACGAGCACGCACACGTCTGCGCAAACGCCTCGGCCTACCACCTGCGGCCAAGGCGGCGAAGCTGATCGAGGATCGCCTCGACCTGCGCCTGCCGCGCGCCGCCAGCGTCGAGCTGGCCGTGGCCATGCACCTGAGCGAACCCGACGCGCCAGTACATTACGTGGAGAACACGCTGATCTGTGGGCTGTTCGGCCTGCTCTGCTGGGAGGCGATCTTCGCCCCGCTGCCCGGCGCCTTCTTCCACCCCTTCCACACCGGCCCGGTGGATCTGCACCGCGCCGACTTCCACACCCGCCGCAGTGAGCTGTTCGCCGCCTGCCTGGCGCGCCTGGAGGACGGCAGTTACATCGAGGCCATGCGCCGCACCCATGCCGAGAAGTTCGGCATTCAGTCGCCCTTCGTGTTCTGGGAGCTGCTCGATACCGAACGCCTGGAACAGGCCCTGACCTGCCTGCCACCCGCGCACCTGGCCGCCTGGTTCCGCCGCCTGCTGACCGATATCCGCGAGAACCGCGCCGGCATGCCTGACCTGATCCAGTTCTGGCCCAGTGAGGCGCGCTACCGGATGATCGAGGTGAAAGGCCCCGGCGACCGCCTGCAGGACAACCAGAAACGCTGGCTGGCCTTCTGCGCCGAACACGGCATGCCGGTCAGCGTCTGCTACGTGGAGTGGGCCGAGTGAGCCTGCGCATCGCCGTGCGCGAGCTGTGCGAGTTCACCGCCAAGGAAGGTGACCTCGATCTGCGCTTCACCCCCTCGCCCACCGCACAGGAAGGCATGGCCGGGCACGCCACGGTGGTGGCCCGGCGCGGCCCGGATTACGTGGCCGAGTTGCCGCTGATCGGCGAGTTCGAGGGGCTGACGGTCAGCGGACGCGCCGATGGTTTCGATCCCGAGTTTCGCCTGCTGGAAGAGATCAAGACCCACCGTGGCGACATCTCGCGCATCCCGGCCAACCACCGTTTGCTGCACTGGGCGCAGGTGAAGATCTACGGCTGGCTGCTGTGCCAGGAACTGGGCTTCGAGGAACTGGATCTGGCGGTTGTCTACTTCAACGTCATGACCCAGCAGGAAACGGCGTTCCGCGAGCGCCACAGCGCCGCGTCGCTGGGCGAGTTCTTCGCCCTGCACTGCCGCCGCTACATCCACTGGGCGCGGCAGGAACAGGCGCACCAGCAGGCACGCAACCAGGCGCTGGAAAGTCTGAGCTTCCCCTACGGCGAATTTCGCCACGGCCAGCGGCAACTGGCCGAAGCCGTGTATCGCGCCGCGCGCGACGGCCACTACCTGCTGGCGCAGGCCACCACTGGCATCGGCAAGACCCTCGGCACCCTGTTCCCGCAACTCAAGGCCATGCCCGGCCAGCAGCTCGACCGCCTGTTCTTCCTCAGTGCCAAGACGCCAGGGCGGCGCCTGGCGCTGGATGCCCTGCAACGCCTACGCGAACCGGACACCCCGCTGCGCGTGCTGGAACACGTCGCCCGCGACAAGGCCTGCGAGCACCCGAGCAAGGCCTGCCATGGCGACTCCTGCCCGCTGGCCAAGGGCTTCTACGACCGCCTGCCGGCGGCGCGCAGTGCGGCGCTGAAGGAGCGCTGGCTGGATCAGCAAGCCGTGCGCAATATCGCCATCGCCCATGGCGTATGCCCCTACTACCTGAGCCAGGAGCTGTGCCGCTGGAGCGACGTGGTGGTGTGCGACTACAACTACTACTTCGATCTCGGCGCGCTGCTGCACAGCCTCACCCTGATCAACCAGTGGCGCGTCTGCCTGCTGGTGGACGAAGCGCACAACCTGGTGGAGCGCGGGCGCGGCATGTACAGCGCCGAACTGGATCAGGCGCGCTTCAAGGCCATGTGCCGCGACGCGCCGAAGCGCCTGAAGAGCGTGCTGGAACGGGTCGACCGCCACTGGGATCAACTGCACCGCGAGCAAGAGGTGCCCTATCAGGTCTACCCGCTGGCACCGGACTTGCTACTCGCCGCCCTGGGCAAGGCAGTCAGCGCCATCACCGACCTGCTCACCGACCAGCCCGAAGGCAATGGCGGCGAGCTGCTCAGTTTCTATATGGACGCCATGCTGTTCTGCCGCCTGGCAGAAAGCTTCGGCCCGCACTCGCTGTTCGACATCAATCGCGACGAGGCGGGTAATGGTCGCAGCTACTCGACCCTGTGCATCCGCAATATCCTGCCGGCGCCCTTCCTCGGCCCGCGCTTCGAGGACGCCCACAGCGCCACGCTGTTCTCCGCCACCCTCAGCCCCAGCCACTACTACCTCGACCTGCTCGGCCTGCCGGAAGAGACCCAGTGCCTGGACGTCGCCTCGCCGTTCAGCGCCGAGCAACTGCACGTGCAGGTGGTGCGTAACCTGTCCACCCGCTACCAGCATCGCGACGCCTCGCTCACGCCGATCTGCCAATTGATGGCGCGCCAGTACGCCGAACGCCCCGGCAACTACCTGGCCTTTTTCAGCAGCTATCAGTATCTGGAACAGGTACTACAGGAGCTGCGCCGTGACCACCCGCAGATCCCGGTATGGACGCAGTCCCGGCAGATGGACGAAGCGGCGCGTCAGGGCTTTATCGAGCGCTTCCAGATCGGCGGACGCGGCATCGGCTTCGCCGTGCTCGGCGGTGTATTCGGCGAAGGCGTGGACCTGCCCGGCGAACGCCTGATCGGCGCCTTCGTCGCCACCCTCGGCCTGGCCCAGCTCAACCCGATCAACGAAGAAATCCGCCAACGCATGGACGCCCTGTTCGGCAATGGCTACGACTACACCTACCTCTACCCCGGCCTGCAAAAGGTCGTACAAGCCGCCGGCCGGGTGATCCGCACGCCCGAAGATCAAGGCGTGCTCTACCTGATCGACGACCGCTTCGCCCGCCCCGAAGTACGCAGACTGCTGCCGAGCTGGTGGCAGGTGGAACTGCTGCGCTTGCCGCACAGAACATCCACACCTGAACCACAACCTCTCCTGTAGGAGCTTACGATCAGTGCGCCCCTTGGATACTTAAACTGCGCAGAGCAACGAATTCAGCAGGAATGGAATCTAAATAGATCACCCCATTGAGGAAAGTCACCTAATCTGAATATCTATTTTATTCATCTAAAATCTCGTAAAACTCATGGAGAAGACTATCAAGCTGACTCTGCATTTCACGCTGCCTATCAAGCAGCTCTGAAAGGCTTCTCTTCTCCGCTGAAAGTGGCGAAATATATCTAGCCAAGCTTAGGTTATAGTTATTCTCTGCAATCACATCCCAACCTACCAATCTAGAAACTCCCTCAACCTCCCTTCTTTTTTCAAAAATATCTAGAACAGCCTTCCCAAACACCTGATCTCCGCTAGGCTTTTTTTGCAAGCGCTCATATACCGCCGCCCCATCCACAAAAAAAATACCCTCAGCCTCAATAGCCGAGCCCTTGAGCATCAAAACTGAGACAGGAATAGCTGTATTTATAAAAATATTTGACGGCAGCGTAACAACAGCATCAATCAGGCCGGATAAAATAATTGACTTCCTAATCTCACCTTCATCGCCACCTCTAAAAAGCACCCCCTGAGGCACAACAACTGCCGCACGGCCACTCTCCTTCATAGATTTAATAACAATCTGCAAGAAAGCATAATCAGCGTTAGATTTTGGGGGCAAACCAAATTCAAAGAAGCTGTAGTCAATTCCCTCTAAGTCGGAGAAAGGCATAGAAAATGGGGGATTTGCTAAAACTATGTCGTACTTTCCACATTCAACAAACCGAAGAGAACTCTCTACCTTTATGGAGGCATTATAAAAACCATGGAGATAACAGTTAATTTTAGCAATTCGGGCTGAAGAAATATTAATCTCCCTACCGCTTAGCAAAACCTCACCAAAAGCATTTAAATCATGCTTACCTGCAGCAACTAAAAAGCCACCAGACCCGCAGACAGGATCATACACACTTTCACCCTTACGGGGATTAACGGCGCTGACCATTAGATCAACCAACGTACGAGGAGTATAATCATCACCCGACTTTTTACTCCCACCATCAGAGAAATACTTAACTAGAAATTCAAAATACTCCCCAGCAGAACCAAAGACCTCATCTTCAGAGAGAAGCGAAAAAACATCAAAACAAAAATTTCTTATAAGGTTATCTGCATAACCGTCAAATGACCCCTTAAAAAAACTCAACATAACATCCGAGAAAAAATAGTCGCCATCAAGCTTCTCATCTAAAGCAGACGAATACTCCAGAAGCCCTGATTTCAGAGAGGCATTATTAGACTCAAAAATCGCTAAAAGACCATCAGAGCTCGCATCTCTCCGTCGAGACTCATGAGAAAGATAGCAAAAAAAATAAATCAATAACGAAAAGTCTCTGCACTCATAAAAATCAACAGCCAGACCTGATCTAAATTTACTTAAAACAGCAGCAAGCCTATCAAAAAACCGCCCATCAACCATACTCATACCAACAACCTCAAACATGCCTGCTCAGACAGTTCAGCTCCAACAACAAGCATTTCTTCAAGTAAAGCCTTTCTAGCTCGCCAATTCTCATAAAGGCTCAACACCTTCAACTGAATACTCTTATCCGGAACAGGAACAATAAGGCCAGCCAAATCTTTCAAACCAATACTCGAAACAACACTCCCGACCTTAAGTCCAGCGATATTTTTCCCACCTTCTTCCGAATTAATATACCAAGCTAGATAGCCAGGTAAAACAAAGTCAGGATTCGCCTTTATAACGGCAACTTGATTTGTCGTAATCACACTATCCTCCCCCCCACCATGAAACATTGCGGCTTCAACCCTAGCACCTTTAAGCGGAAACAAAACATCCCCTTCAACCAAAAAGTTAGATGGCGTACTTCCATTTAACGCCGCAAACCCTAGGGCACCTACATCAACACCCCTCTCCTTTATATCTTTAATCTGTACAAGCCTAACCCCGTCAGTGCGATCAGGATCATCTGCTTTACCTCGAAAGGTGTGCCCTGCCTTAATCTCAGCGATTTCACTTAGGCGCTTCTTCATTTATTACTCCTTCGTAAAAAAGATCTTTCGAGAGGAACTCACCTCAAATGTATCTTTTGACTGCGTCATAAAACCTGAGCTAGAGGCCTCATAGTAGAAGCTGAGCTCTGGCACCATCCATACCCATGGCAACACAACCCAATAAACTTTCCGCATTCTCAGAACCCTCCCTCTGTCATCACCAAAAACAGTACGCACACGTACTACCACGCTGAGAAACATCTTAGCCCTCCGAGATCAGTCCAGTCAACAGTACGCATACGTACGACAAAAAATTGAGCGCAAGTCGTACCGGGAATGCAGGCCTCGAAGCTCAACGTCCACCAGCAAGCAGCCCGGACAACCACTCCAAAGGCGGATGAAAAGGAATTCGCACTGCTCTGTCTATCCTAAGCAGCTCGATGTGCTTCGCGGCTGAAGCCGCTCCTACATGAAAGCTGGGGGGAGACGCTTCAGCGGCGACATTGGTACTTTGCCCGTCGCGGCTGCGACTGCATGGATGCAGGAGGTAGAGCGAAGCAGGATGCCAGAGCCGAAAGCCCCTCCCACAGGGCGGCCGGTGAGAGACGCAGCCTAGATGGGTAGCGTCAGGCTCACTTCCACCTCGCCTTCGACATTACCGATCTGCAACTCGCCACCATGCAGCTCGGCCACTTCCTGCACGAAGTTCAGGCCCAGGCCGGTGCTCTTGCGGCCGCCGTTGGGGCGCGGTAGGGAGTAGAAGCGTTCGGTCAGGCGCGCCAGGGCGTAGTCAGGGATAACTTCGCCCTGGTTGAACAGGCGCAGGACGACGCGCTCGCCATCGCGCTCGGCGGCGATGCGGATACGCCCACCGGGCGGAGTGAAGTCGAAGGCGTTGTCCAGCAGATTGGCCAGTGCCTGGCGCAGCAGAAAGCGCTCGCCGCGCAGGCTGAGGCCTGCTGGCACAACCTGTTCGATCTGCAGGTTGGCGGCGGTGATACGCGCCTGTTGCGCTTGCAGCAGTTCGTCCACCAGTGGCGCCAGCGGCACCGCCACGCGTTCTTCCAGCCCCTGGCGTTGCTCCACCTGGGCCAGGTGCAGCAGGCGTTCGATCAGGTTCTGCAGGCGCGCGCTTTCCTGCTGGATATTGGCCACGAAACGCTGGCGCTGCTCAGCCGGCATGTCACCGTCGAGCAGTTCGGCGGCGCCACGGATGGCCGCCAGCGGGCTCTTCAGCTCGTGGGTCAGGGTGTGCACGTAGCGCTCGACGTAGGCCTTGCCTTCCAGCTCGGTGCGCATGCGCTCCACCGCCTTGGCCAGTTGCCCCAGTTCACCGCCGCGCACGTTCGGTGCCTCGGCACGTTGTCCCTCACTGACCGCCTGGGCGTAGCGAGTGAGCTTGCCCAGTGCGGCGCTGAGCCACCAGGACAGCCCCGCGCCAATCAACAGGCCAAGGCCGATCAACCCGGCACCGAGCCAGCCAAGACGCGTTTGCGAGCGCTCGATATAGGGCTGCAGGGTGCGGTTGGGTTTGGCCACCGAGACCACGCCGATGATTCGCTCGCCGTCCTTGATCGGCGCGGCGACATACATCACCGAGGAGTCGGGATCGTCCGGGTCCTCACGGGTCGAGCGGGCGCCGTACTGGCCGCGCAGGGTCAGCAGCACATCGTTCCAGCGCGAATAATCCTGGCCGACCGCCAGGCCTGTGGAGTCGAGCAGGACGATGCCCTTGTCGTCGGTGACGTAGATACGGTGGTTGACCTCGGCCTTGGTCAGCCCCCAGATGCTGGCCTGCGGCTGGCGCCGGCCATAGGCTTCCAGCGCTTCGTGCAGACGACCTTGGCCGAGGGTGCCGGCCTTGACCTCGTCGCGCAGGATCTCGGCCAGCAGGTTGGCGGTATCGACCAGGGTTTCCTCGGTGCTCTGGCGCACGCCGGGGCGAATCTCGTCCATCACCGTGCTCAGCACGAACCAGCCGGCCAGGCCGACGAAGAGGAAGTAGACGAGGAAGATGCGCACGCCCAGTGGCATGACTCAGGCCTCCGGTTCGAAACTGTAGCCCAGGCCGCGATGGGTCTGGATCGGCTCTTCGCTCGGAGCGATGGCGCGCAGTTTGGCGCGCACGCTCTTGATATGGCTGTCGATGTTGCGCTCGTAGCCAGCCTCGCTGGCCACGCCTAGGGCATCGAGCAATTGCTCGCGCGAATAGACCCGGCGCGGCTGTCCGAGCAGCGTGCGCAGCAGGCGAAATTCGTGGCGGGTCAGGCTCAGGGCCTGGCCATGGTAGTGAATGCGAAAGGCGGCATCGTCGATCTGAAAGGTGCTTGGCGCGCTGGCTGCTGGTGCTTCACGCGGCGCCACGCGCTTGAGGATGGCCTTGACCCTGGCAGCGACCTCACGCGGGCTGAAGGGTTTGACCACGTAGTCGTCGGCGCCGATTTCCAGGCCCACCACACGGTCGATCTCCTCGCTGCGTGCGGTGAGGAAGATCACCGGTAGTTCGGAGAAACGGCGCAGGCGCTTGCACACTTCGAAGCCGCTGATATCAGGCAGGCCGACATCGAGAATGGCCAGGTCGAACGTGCCGTTTTCCAGCAGTGTCAGCGCCTCGCCACCCAGGCTCGACCAGTGCGTGACGAAGCCTTCGGCCTGCAGGGCATAGACCAGAGTATCGGCAATCGCGGCTTCGTCTTCGACTATGAGTATCTGCGGCATCGGGCGTCCTGCACCTGTTAGGCAACGGCGGCAGACTGCCGGGGGCCGGATCATGCGTCAAGCGGGCGATAGCGTAGGACTGGGGCAAGCCCGTCAGGGGTGGTTGGCGGGTTGCACCCGCCCTACGCGACAAGCGCCTCCCACAAGGTTTTCGCTCACCTGTAGCCCGGATGCAATCCGGGAAGTCGTGCCATTCGTTCCCCGGATTGCATCCGGGCTACGCGCTCAGGGAATCTCACCGCGGATGTACTGCTCCAGCTGGCGGATCAGGTCGGCCTGTTCGGCAATGGTTTCCTTGACCAGGTCACCGATGGACAGCAGGCCGATCAGCTCGCCTTCGGCCAGCACCGGCAGGTGACGCAGGCGGCGCTCGGTCATCAGCTCCATGCAGTACTGCACGCTGTCACGCGGGCCGACGCTGATGACGTCGCTGGTCATGATTTCACTGATCTTGGTGTTGAGCAGCGAACGCTCGGCCAGCGCTACCTTGCGCACGTAGTCACGCTCGCTGACGATGCCTACCAGGCGCCCGCCGGAGAGCACCACCAGTGCCCCGACACCCTTTTCGGCCAGCACACGCAAACCGTCGAGCAGGGAATCCTCACGGTCGACGCTGTAAACGTAGGCATGGGCTTTATTGCGAAGAACTTCTGCGGCGGTTTTCATGCTGACGACTCCTTTTGTTGTTATCCGTTTTTAGCAGAGTTGGCCGCCGCGGTCAGCCTCACTCGAGGCTGAATCGTCCAGTATTCTGCGCCAAACCTTCGCTGCCTCGGCGCAATTGCTCGGCGGCGCTGCTCACGGCCTGGGCGCCATCGAGCAGTTGTCCGGCGGCCTGATCGACCTGCTGGATATTGCCACTGACCTCATCGGCGGTGGCCGCCTGCTGCTCGGCAGCCGTGGCGATCTGCGCCAGGCGGTCGCTGACGCGCTGCACCGAGTCGACGATGTTCTGCAGTTCATCACCCATGGCCAACACGCTGCCGATATCACCGTCGGCCTGGCTGCAGGCTTCTTCCATCAGGGTGACCGATTGCCCGACCACGCGCTGCAGGTTGTCCACGGTCTGGGCGATTTCCTGGGTCGAGTCCTGGGTGCGCTTGGACAGCGAGCGCACTTCGTCGGCGACCACGGCGAAGCCTCGACCGGCCTCGCCCGCGCGCGCCGCCTCGATCGCGGCATTGAGTGCCAGCAGGTTGGTCTGCTCGGCAATGCCCTTGATTACCTCGACCACGCGGTTGATCTGCTGGGTCTGATTACGCAGTTGCTGCAACGCAGCGGCGCTGTCGCCGAGACGGCTGCTGAGGTGGCGCATGCTGGCGCTGGTGCGCTCACTGCGCTGGTTGCTGCTCAACGCCACCTCGCGGGTCTGCTGCGCTTCCACCGCTGCCTGCTCGCAGCTTTGCGCCACGCTCTGCGCGGTGGCGGCCATCTGCGTCGCGGCGGTGGCGATCTGACTCATCTGCGCCTGCTGCTGCTCGACGGCATCCAGCGCATCACGCGCCTGACCACCGAGCAGTTGCACCGTGTTGTCCAGTTGCTGGCTTTCGCGGTTGACGCCCTGCAGTGAGTCGCGCATCTGCTCGACCGCAGTATTCAGCGCCTGGGCGATGGCGGCCAGGTCATCACGGCCGTTGACCTCCATGCGCACGCGCAGGTCGCCGTCACGCAGACCACGCGCGGCTTCGATGATGTTGCTGGTACTGATGCGGATCGAGGCGTTCAGGCATATCAGCACGTACATCGCCAGCAGGGTCAGCACGATGAAGGCGCCGATCACCTCGATCATCGAGTGCAGCGCCTGCTGCCGGTAATGACCGAGGCTGGCGCTGAACTGCTGATAGAGCGCTTGCTGCAGGCCCTGCAGCTGGCTCTCCAGCGCCTCGACGCGCTGCACGAACTGCTCGGGCGTGAGCGCCATCGGGCTGGCTTCGAACATGTCGCGGTCGATCTGGGTGAGGAAGTCGTCGAATGCCTTGAGCGAGGCGTCAAAGGGCGCGCTCAGCTGGCGCATGGCCTGCGGCGCCTCGCGCGACAGGGTGATCTGCGCCTTGACCAGTTGCGCCCGCTGCTCGTCGAGGCTGCGGCGCAGGTCGCGGATCAGCACCCGGCTCTGCAGGGTGAAATGCTGCGAGACCACGGCGCCATGACCCTGAGCGGCGAAGGTGCCGAGCTGTTCGAGCAGACGCGGCATGATGTAGGTGATCTGCTCCATCATCAGGTAGGTGTCGAGGCGCGGATCGAGAATCAGGGTGCTGTCGGTCGCCACTTGCTCACGCAGGGCGATCAGCGACAGCAGTGCCTTCTGGTAGCGCTCCAGCGCGTCGGGCAGGGCCACCTTGGTCAGCCCTGCAGCTCGCAAGCCGTCGCGTTCGCCCTGCAGGGCCTGGAAATGCTGGCGCGCCTGATCGCTGATCAGGTCGCTCTGCAGCGGCTCGGCGGCCTGCTGCAAGGCCTCGTCGAGCCTGGACTCGCGCTGCTGCAGCAGAGCCTGCGCGGCATTCTCGGTGCCTTTCCAACGCGCCAGCAGGGTGCGCTGGGCAATCAGTTCATGCTGCACCTGCGCCATGCGCTCCAGCGCTTGCGCACCTTCTACCTCGAAGTCCACGGACTGCAGACGCGACAAGTAATCACTGCTGATGACCCACAACGCGTATCCGAGCGGAAGCGCGAACAACAGGAACACCAGCTGAAACTTGTGGGCAAAACTGAAACGCTGCAGCAGCCGTACACCCGGCTTGAGTACTCCCGTCATAGCGACACCTCAACGACCTAAAGGGCCTACAGGCCTGGCAAAGAATTGCATCTAGCAAAAAGCAGGCCCGACGCTAACGCCGATCAGATGAGGTTCCCAAAGTAGCCGTTGGTAGGAGCCCCGCCCCGGGGCGAAGCTTCTCGAGTCCGCTCCGCCTGGGTTCGCGGCGGGGCGCCGCGCCTACATGTGCGGTGCATTGAGGCTCAACTGAGTGGCGCTAGGCCCAACACCCCTGGGGGCAAGGAAGTCGATACTGGGCACTCTCGACGAGTGTAGTGGCCAATGAATATCAGCCTTTTCCGAAATGCGACAATTAACTCAGCATTGGGGACGATCGCGGGTGTAGCGCTCGGCCGGGTCCACCGCTGCACCAAGATCGCGCATGGCGCTAGCACCGATCAGCAGCGGATAGCTGAAGGTGCTGCGATCCGTCAGGTTGACTTCGATGGTGCGTTCCTCCTCGCCCAGGCAGATCGGCATCTCGATCACCGGACGCTGCGAGTAGGCGACTTCCTTGATTTCGGCGTCACTCTCTTCAGCGCGCTTCTTGATCTCGGCGATGCGCACCAGCGGGTGTTCGTAAACCGTATCCTCAGCGCCATCGACGGCCAGGCGGAAACGTACCCAGTCTTCGCCGTCGCGCTTGAAGGGTTCGATGTCCTGGGCCGATAGCGAGGCGGTCATTGCGCCGGTGTCCATCTTGGCCTTGAGGGTCTGGCCCAGAGCAGGGAGCTTGATCAGTTCGTAGCGTCCGTAAAGGTCCGGTTGTTCATCGGCCATGGTCGGCAGACTGATGGCGGCGGCCAGCAGGAGCAGAGCGTATTTCAAGGTCAGGTCCTCTCGTTTGCGGTGACCGAACCTACGACTGCCGGGCGCCTGCCGCGTTCCACCAGAAGCGTTACAACATGCTGCGTGCAAGCGCTATTTTTTAACCTGAGGTTTCCGCACACCATCAGGGAAACACTGAAAAAATCGTCATGCCCGCGCAGCGGGTATCCAAAACCTGCGAAGCATCTGGGCTCACGCCTTCGCGGGAGTGACAACAGATGGCTTTTGCAGAACAGACTCAGCGGCCGCGCCCCTCCAGATCCATCCCACTCCACAACTCGTCGAGCCGCTCGAACCCCCACTCCTCGGCCGACTCACGCCCGACAATGCGGTCCTGATCGGTGATCTTGCTCAGATCGACGACGCTCTGCGGCAACGGCAAACGTGACTTGGCCGAGAAGAACACCTTGACCCTGGGCGCCAGCAGCGCCTTGGGATTCTGCTCCATGACTACCGCCAGGCGTCCACTCTGCAAACGCACCAGCGCGCCGACCGGGTAGATACCAACGGTCTTGACGAAGGCCTGGAACACCAGCTCGTCGAAATGCCCCTTCCACTCGGCCATCTTGCGGATCGACTCGGCCGGGTCCCAGCCCTGTTTGTAGGGACGGTTGGAGGTGATGGCATCGTACACGTCGCAGACCGCGCCCATTTTCGCCATCAGGCTGATCTGCTCGCCCTGCAGGCGGTGTGGATAACCGCTGCCATCGACCTTCTCGTGGTGATGCAGGCACACATCGAGGACCAACGCACTGACCTGTGTGCTGGCGATCAGAATACCGCCGCCCGCCTCCGGATGCTTGCGCACCTTGGCGAACTCGTTGTCGGTGAGCTTGCCGGGTTTGTCCAGCAACTCCTGCGGTACAGCCATCTTGCCGATATCGTGCAGCAAACCGGCCAGCCCGGCCTCGCGCACAGCCGCTTCGGGCAGGCCGAGCTGACGCGCCAGGGCGATCATCAGCGCACACACCGCGACCGAGTGCATGTAGGTGTATTCATTGCTGTGCTTGAGCCGCGCCAGGCTGATCAAGGCATTGGGGTGGCGCATCACCGACTCGGAAATTTCCTCGACCAGCGATTCGGCCTGCTCGAACTGCAGCGCCTGGCCCATGCGCGCATCGCAGAACATGTCCATCACCGCCTGCTTGGAGCGCGCGCAGAGCTTAACGGCGTGCTCCAGCTCCTGCTCCATCGACAGCGCCTTGACCTTGGGCGGCTCGATAGCGGCCAATAACCGCGCCTCGGCTTCGCACTCGACCTCGGCTTCTGTCGCGGCCTTCACGCCAACGGCGACATCGCTGCCCTTGCTGACGTCGATCCACAATTCGGTGATCGCACTATCGCGAATACGAGCGAGGTCTTTTTCGGAGTTGAGGACAAACTTGGACTTCCAGAAGGGATGATCCATCCAGGAGCCGCAGAACTCCTGGATGAACATTCCGACGCGTAGATCAGCGACGGCGATCCGTTTGAGCATGGTGCATACCGGCAGGTTGAAGCGCCTTCCGTGGGCGGGATGTCCCGTGGTGACGATCATTGGCTTATAGACGCTGATCTGGCAATAGGCCAGCGGGGGAGCTTTGAGCAAAATGCCGTGCTTGCATAAGATGGCCGCTCACTGCCCGCCATGGAGTCGACATGCGCCCTCTGCTGACCGGCCTCGCCAACATCGTCCTGCTGCTCGCCAACACCCTGATCCTGATCGGCCCGTTACTGCTGATCGCCCTCGCCAAGCTCGTCTTGCCCGGACAAAGCGCCCGCGACAGTTGCTCGCGCGGGGTGATGTGGGTGGCCGAATTCTGGGCGGAGAACTGCAAACGCATCTTCGCCCTGCTGACGCCGACACACTGGGACATCCGCGGCAACGCCGAGCTGCGCAGAGACCGCTCCTACCTGGTGATCAGCAATCACCAGTCCTGGGTCGACATTCCCGCCCTGGTGCAGGCCTTCAACCGCAAGACGCCCTACTTCAAGTTTTTCCTCAAGCAGCAGCTGATCTGGGTGCCCTTTCTCGGCCTGGCCTTCTGGGCACTCGATTACCCCTTCATGAAGCGTTACTCCAAGGCCTTCCTGGACAAGAACCCGCACATGAAGGGCAAGGATCTGGAGATCACCAAGGCCGCCTGCGAGAAGTTCAAGCGCCTGCCGGTGACCGTGGTCAACTATCTGGAAGGCACCCGCTTCACTGCGGCCAAGCGGGCCCAGCAGCAGTCGCCCTACCGCTACCTGCTCAAGCCCAAGGCCGGCGGCGTGGCGTTCGTACTCGCGACGCTGGGTGAACAGATCGACGCCGTGCTGGACGTGACGCTGGTGTATCCCGGCAAGCAGGTACCGGGGTTCTGGGCCCTGCTCAGCGGCCAGGTGCCGAAGGTGATCATGGATATTCAGACGCTCGAACTGGACCCGGCGCTGTACCAGGGCGATTACGAGAACGATCCGGCTTTCCGCCTGCAGGTGCAGGACTGGGTTTCGGACCTGTGGCTGGCCAAGGACAAACGCATCGAGCAGTTGTGCAGCGAGGACCACGACTGACTGTCGGCACCGCACCGGGCGTCGTTCGGATTTCCGAATACGCCCGCACGCAATGGTCGGAAGAGCGAACGAGCGACGACTCAACACAACCCGAATTAATAAAATTAATCAATATAAATCAAATAGTTAATAAATTATCGAAGCCCTCGAAAACGCTGGCACACAACCTGCTCAAGTCACTACAGGAATGCAATAGACCTTCCATGAGCAAAGTGGCGTACCGCGCCATCACAACAACAACATCGAGGATTCGATTCATGCGTACCTTCCACCGTGTACTGAGCGTGGCCATTGCCGCCGCCGTCCTTTCCACCCCGGTGACCGCTGCGGAACTGACCGGCACCCTGAAGAAGATCAAGGACAGCGGCACCATCACCCTGGGCCATCGCGACTCGTCCATTCCCTTCTCCTACTTCGGCGACAACTCGCGCCAGCCGATCGGCTACTCCCATGACCTGCAGCTGAAGGTGGTCGAGGCGATCAAGCAGGAACTGGGCATGCCGGACCTGAAGGTGCGCTACAACCTGGTCACGTCGCAGACCCGCATCCCCCTGGTGCAGAACGGCACCGTCGACCTGGAATGCGGCTCCACCACCAACAACGTCGAGCGTCAGCAGCAGGTCGACTTCTCCGTCGGCATCTTCGAAGTGGGCACCCGCCTGCTGGCCAAGAAGACCAGCGGCATCAACGATTTCGAAGACCTCAAGGGCAAGAACGTGGTGACCACCGCCGGTACCACCTCCGAGCGCCTGATCAAGTCGATGAATGCCGAGAAGAAGATGGGCATGAACGTGATTTCCGCCAAGGATCACGGCGAGTCCTTCCTGATGCTCGAATCCAACCGCGCCGTCGCCTTCATGATGGACGACGCCCTGCTCGCCGGCGAAATGGCCAAGGCCAAGAAGCCGGATGACTGGGCCGTGGTCGGTACCCCGCAGTCCTTCGAAATCTACGGCTGCATGGTGCGCAAGGGTGATGTCGGCTTCAAGCAGGTGGTCGACAAGGCCATCAGCGACACCTTCGCCTCCGGTGAGATCAACGACATCTACGCCAAATGGTTCCTCCAGCCGGTGCCGCCGAAGGGCCTGAACCTGAATTTCCCCATGAGCGACGAGCTGAAGAAGCTGATCGCCAACCCGACCGACAAATCTGCAGAACAGATCTGACGGTAAACCTGCGCCAGCTTCACAAGAGCTAGCACAGCACCGTAGGGCGGGTGCAACCCGCCAACCCGATCGTCCACGACAACTCTGGCGGGTTGCACCCGCCCTACGGTTCTTTCTCCTGATGGATAAGGGGCACAGCCGCCACCCGCGGCTGGGGCACGCTGCTGCGCGCTCGGCCCCTCCAACCCAAGCTTTAGCCACACGGGGGTCACCCGCATGAATTACAACTGGGACTGGGGCATCTACTTCAAGTCCACCGGCATCGGCAGCGAAACCTACCTGGACTGGTTCATCACCGGCCTGGGCTGGACCATCGCCATCGCCCTGGCTGGCTGGATAATCGCCCTGGCGCTGGGCTCGCTGCTCGGCGTGATGCGTACCCTGCCGAACCGCTGGCTGTCCGGCCTGGCCACCGCCTACGTGGAAATCTTCCGCAACGTGCCGCTGCTGGTGCAGCTGTTCCTCTGGTACTTCCTGGTGCCGGACCTGCTGCCCGAGCCACTGGAGCTGTGGTTCAAGCAGGACCTCAACCCGGCCACCTCGGCCTATCTCTCGGTGGTGGTGTGCCTCGGCCTGTTCACCGCCGCGCGGGTCTGCGAACAGGTACGCACCGGTATCGAGGCGCTGCCCAAAGGGCAGACTGCCGCCGCTTACGCCATGGGTTTTCGCCTGCCGCAGATCTACCGCAACGTGCTGCTGCCGCAGGCGTTTCGCATCATCATTCCGCCGCTCACCAGCGAGTTTCTGAACATCTTCAAGAACTCTTCGGTGGCCTCGTTGATCGGCCTGATGGAGCTGCTGGCGCAGACCAAGCAGACCGCCGAATTCAGCGCCAACCTGTTCGAGGCCTTCACCCTGGCCACGCTGATCTACTTCACCCTGAACATGAGCCTGATGATGATCATGCGCATGATCGAGAAGAAGGTTGCCGTGCCCGGTCTGATCTCCGTAGGGGGTAAATGATGGATTTCAGCGAAATCATCCCCGCCCTGCCGGGCCTGTGGGACGGCATGGCGATGACCCTGCAGCTGATGGCCCTGGGCATCCTCGGCGGGGTGGCACTGGGCACTCTGCTGGCCCTGATGCGCCTGTCGCACAGCAAGCTGCTGGCCAACATCGCCGCCACCTACGTCAACTACTTCCGCTCGATCCCTTTGCTGCTGGTGATCACCTGGTTCTACTTCGCGGTGCCGTTCATCCTGCGCTGGATCACCGGCGAGGACACCCCGGTGGGCGCGTTCAGCTCGTGCCTGGTGGCCTTCGTGATGTTCGAGGCGGCCTACTTCTGCGAGATCGTGCGCGCCGGTATCCAGGCCATTCCCAAGGGTCAGATGGGTGCCTCCCAGGCGCTCGGCATGAGCTACGGCCAGAGCATGCGCCTGATCATCCTGCCGCAGGCCTTCCGCAAGATGACGCCGCTGCTGCTGCAGCAGAGCATCATCCTCTTTCAGGACACCTCGCTGGTTTACACCGTGGGCCTGATGGACTTCCTCAACGCCGCACGCTCGCGTGGCGACATCATCGGCCAGCCCCATGAGTTCCTGATCTTCGCCGGCCTGGTCTACTTCACCATCAGCTTCGCCGCCTCGCGCCTGGTCAAGCTTCTGCAAAAAAGGTTAGCCGTATGATTTCCATCCAGAACGTCAACAAGTGGTACGGGGACTTCCAGGTGCTGACCGATTGCAGCACCGAGGTGAAGAAGGGCGAAGTGGTCGTGGTGTGCGGGCCGTCCGGCTCGGGCAAATCGACCCTGATCAAGTGCGTCAACGCGCTGGAGCCGTTCCAGAAGGGTGACATCAACGTCGACGGCACCTCCATCGCCGACAAGAAGACCAACCTGCCCAAGCTGCGCTCGCGCGTCGGCATGGTGTTCCAGCACTTCGAGTTGTTCCCGCACCTGACCATCACCGAGAACCTGACCATCGCCCAGATCAAGGTGCTCGGCCGCAGCAAGGAAGAAGCCACCAAGAAGGGTCTGGCCCTGCTCGATCGCGTCGGTCTGGCTGCCCATGCGCACAAGCATCCTGGTCAGCTCTCCGGTGGTCAGCAACAGCGCGTGGCCATTGCCCGTGCCCTGGCCATGGACCCGGTGGTGATGCTGTTCGACGAACCGACCTCGGCGCTCGACCCGGAGATGGTCAACGAAGTGCTCGACGTGATGGTGCAGCTGGCCCAGGAAGGCATGACCATGATGTGCGTGACCCACGAGATGGGCTTCGCCCGCAAGGTCGCCGATCGGGTGATCTTCATGGACGCCGGGCAGATCGTCGAGGATTGCCCCAAGGAAGAGTTCTTCGGCGACATCAACGCCCGCTCCGAGCGCGCCCAGCAGTTCCTGGCGAAGATCCTGCAGCACTGACCTGTCGCGCCTGACGTAGCCCGGATGCAATCCGGGGATGACCGTTCACGGCTTCCCGGATTGCATCCGGGCTACACATCCACATATCTGGCCAGTCTGGGGAGGACTATGATGCAATGCCTGCCCGCCCTTCCTCGCGCCGATCTGACCGTGAAACCGCGCCTGCTCCATCACCTGTCGCTGATTCTGCTGTTCCTGCTGCTGGTGCTCGGCTGCGGCTACGCCGCCTATCACATCAGCGACCGTGCCGGCATCCGCGCGCTGGCCGAGAACGGTGAGCGTCAGCTGGAGCTCAACGCCCGCGCGGTGGAAAGCGAAATCACCAAGTACACCTACCTGCCCAGCCTGCTGGAGCTGGAAGGCAACGTCTCGCGCCTGCTGCTGGCGCCTACGGCCTATCGCCGTCATCACGTCAACATGTACCTGCAGGGTCTCAACGAGCGCAGCGGCAGCCTGGCCATCTACGTACTCGACCCGGACGGCCGGGTGATCGCCACCAGCAACTGGGACGAGGCCGACAGCTACCTCGGCGAGGACCTGTCGTTTCGCGCCTACTACCAGGACGCCATCGAGGGCCGCCCCGGGCGCTTCTACGGCATCGGCAGCACCACGGGCGAAGCCGGCTATTACCTGGCCCACGGCCTGCGCGAGGGCAAGCGCATCATCGGTGTGGCCGTGGTCAAGGTGCGCCTCGACGCTCTCGAAGAGCGCTGGCAGCGCGCGCTGCTGGAAGCCTATGTCAGCGATGAGAACGGCATCATCATCCTCGCCAGCGATCCGATGGTGCGCCTGAAGTCCGTGCGTCCGCTCGACGATGCCACCAAGGAGCACCTGGCGCGCAGCCTGCAATATCACTGGGCGGCGCTGGAAGAACTGCAGCTGTTCAACCGCTCGCCAGTGGACGACGGCATCGAACAGGTCAGCTTCGCCACCGCCGGCGCGCCCGCCAACTACCTGCTGCAGACGCGCCGCCTGGAAGACACACCCTGGCACCTGACCCTGCTCAGTCCGCTGCAGGAACAACGCAGCGCGGCCATGAGCCACGGCATGCTGGCGGCCGTGGCGGCGGCCCTGCTGGCCTTTCTGCTGATCGCCTGGAACGAGCGGCGCAAGGTCATCGCCACGCGCCTGGCCGCCCGCGAGGCGCTGCAGGCGGCCAACGACGAACTGGAGCGCAAGATCACCGAGCGCACCGCCGATCTGCAGGCCAGCAATGAGCGCCTGCAAGCCGAGGTGCGCGAGCGCCAGCAGGCCGAGACCACCCTGCGACAGGCCCAGGACGAGCTGGTGCAGGCTGGCAAGCTGGCGGTGATCGGGCAGATGTCCACCAGCATCGCCCACGAACTGAACCAGCCGCTGGCAGCGCTGCGTACGCTATCCGGCAACACCGTGCGCTTCCTCCAGCGCGGCGCCCTGGATGTTGCCAGCAGCAACCTGCAGAACATCGGCGAACTGGTCGATCGCATGGGCAAGATCACCGGCAGTCTGCGCGCCTTCGCCCGCCGTGCCGGCGATAGCGGCGAGGCCTCGCTGAGCCAGGCGGTCGACGCCGCCGTAATGCTCCTGCACCCGCGCCTGCAACGCACCAGCATGAAGATTCATCGCGACTATCTACACCCAGAGCAGGCCGACGTACGCCTGGCCATCGAACAGATTCGCCTGGAGCAGATTCTGGTCAACCTGATCAGCAACGCCCTCGACGCCATGCGCAACCAGGTCGACCGCCAGCTGTGGCTGAGCGGCACGGCGGATGCCGACGGCTACCAACTGGAAGTGCGCGACAACGGCCCCGGTATCGCCCCGGAAACCCGCGCGCATCTGTTCGAGCCCTTCTTCACCACCAAGCCGGGTGAACAAGGTCTGGGCCTCGGCCTGACCCTTTCTGCCAGCCTCGCCGCCGCTGCCGGCGGCAGCCTCACCGTGCGCCACCCCGAAGAGGGCGGCACCGCCTTCGTCCTCAGCCTGCCCTACCCGCGAGAGCCACAAGCATGAGCGACCGCCTCACCGTCCTGATCGTCGAAGACGATCCCCATGTGCTGCTCGGCTGCCAGCAGGCCCTGGCGCTGGAAGACATTCCCAGCATCGGAGTCAGCAGCGCCGAAGAAGCGCTGGCGCAGGTCGACGCGGACTTCGCCGGCATCGTCGTCAGCGACATCCGCCTGCCCGGCATCGATGGCCTGGCGCTGCTCACCCGCCTCAAGCAGCGTGATCCGAGCCTGCCTGTGGTACTGATCACCGGCCACGGCGATATCGGCATGGCTGTGGGCGCGATGCGCGATGGCGCCTACGACTTCATGGAAAAGCCCTTCTCCCCGGAACGCCTGGTCGACGTTGCCCGCCGCGCTCTGGAGCAACGCAGTCTGGCCCGCGAGGTCAGCGCCTTGCGCCGCCAACTGGCCGGGCGCCAGGCGCTGGAGCAGCGCATCATCGGTCGCTCGCCGGCCATGCAACAGCTGCGCGAACTGATCGCCAACGTCGCCGATACAGGCGCCAACGTGTTGATCGAAGGCGAAACCGGCACCGGCAAGGAGCTGATCGCCCGCTGCCTGCACGACTTCAGCCGACGCCAGCACAAGCAGTTCGTCGCGCTCAATTGCGGCGGCCTGCCGGAAAGCCTGTTCGAGAGCGAGATTTTCGGCCACGAGGCGCATGCCTTCACCGGCGCTAGCAAGCGCCGCATCGGCAAGATCGAGCACGCCGACGGTGGCAGCCTGTTTCTCGACGAGATCGAGAGCATGCCGATCAACCTGCAGATCAAGCTGCTGCGCGTGTTGCAGGAGCACAGCCTGGAGCGCCTCGGCTCGAACCAGTCGATCACGGTCGACTGTCGGGTGATCGCCGCGACCAAGGCGGATCTCGGCGAGCTGGGCAAGCGTGGCGAGTTTCGCAGCGATCTGTATTACCGCCTCAACGTGGTGACCCTGGAGCTGCCACCGCTGCGTGAACGCCGCGAGGATATCGCCCTGCTGTTCGAACACTTCCTGCAACTGGCGGCGCTGCGCTTCGACCGCGGCACACCGGAGCTGGACCCGCACACCCTGGCTGCGCTTATGGCCCACGACTGGCCCGGCAACGTGCGCGAACTGCGCAACGTTGCCGAACGCTTCGCCCTCGGCCTGCCGGTATTCAAGAAAAGCGGCCAGGCCGATAGCAACGCGCCGGGCTTCAACGAAGCTGTGGAAGCCTTCGAGCGCAACCTACTGGCCGGCGCGCTGGAGCGCCACGACGGCAATCTCAGCCAGGCGGCGCAGGCACTGGGCCTGGCCAAGACCACGCTGTTCGACAAGGTGAAGAAGTACGGGCTGCAATAATTAAAAAGGAGCCCGCAGGCTAATACCGATCAGATAAGGTTGCAAAAGCGGCCTTTCGTAGGAGCCCCGCCCCGGGGCGAAGCTTTTCAATTGCGCATCGCCCTGGTTCGCGGCGGGGCGCCGCTCCTACACATTCGCAGCGTCGACGCTTAACTGACTGGCATTAGCCCGCAGGCACCCGAAAGACGACGCCAACAACTGCGCCTTTGCCGTGAAAGGTAGCGACCTGGGACTAAGCCCAGGTCACGACGTCACGCCGCACTGAAGGTCTTGTGCGGGTCGATGACGAATTTCTTCGGCACGCCAGCATCGAACTCGCCGTAGCCACGCGGCGCATCGTCCAGGCTGATGACCTGCACACCGACCACTTCGGCGATGTTGATGCGATCCCACATGATGGCCTGCATCAGCGCGCGGTTGTACTTCATCACCGGGGTCTGGCCGGTGTGGAAGCTGTGCGACTTGGCCCAGCCGAGGCCGAAGCGAATGCTCAGGGCGCCGATCTTCGCCGCCGCATCCACCGCGCCCGGATCTTCGGTCACGTACAGGCCAGGAATACCGATCTTGCCGGCTACGCGCACGACGCCCATCAGCGAGTTGAGCACCGTTGCCGGCGCCTCCTGCTGGGCACCGGCATGGCCGTGGCCACGCGCCTCGAAGCCCACGGCATCGACCGCGCAATCCACTTCCGGCTCGCCCAGCAGATCGGCGATCTGTTCATGCAACGGCGTGTCCTTGGACAGGTCGGCAATTTCGAAACCTTGTGCCTTGGCATGGGCCAGACGCGTTGGGTTGACGTCACCGACGATCACCACCGCAGCACCGAGCAGGCGCGCCGAGGCGGCAGCCGCCAGACCGACCGGACCCGCGCCAGCGATATACACCGTGCTGCCCGGTCCGACACCGGCAGTGACCGCACCGTGGTAACCGGTGGGCAGGATGTCGGACAGGCAGGTCAGGTCGCGGATCTTCTCCATGGCCTTGTCGCGATCCGGCAACTTGAGCAGGTTGAAGTCGGCGTAGGGCACCAGCACGTACTCGGCCTGGCCACCGGTCCAGTCGCCCATGTCGACGTAGCCGTAGGCGCCGCCGGCACGCGCCGGGTTGACGGTCAGGCAGACGCCGGTGTGTTGTTCCTTGCAGGAGCGGCAGCGACCGCAGGCGACGTTGAAGGGAACGGAAACCAGATCACCGAGCTGCAGGCGCTCGACATCGCGGCCCTTCTCGATCACCTCGCCGGTGATCTCGTGGCCCAGCACCAGGCCGACCTGCGCGGTGGTACGGCCACGCACCATGTGCTGGTCGGAGCCGCAGATGTTGGTGGAAACAACTTTGAGGATGACCCCGTGCTCGATCTTCTTGCCGCGTGGGTCCTGCATTTTCGGGTAGTCGATCTTCTGCACTTCGACCTTGCCCGTACCGAGATAAACCACACCACGATTACCAGACATGCGTAACTCTCCTTTCTTGTTGTGGACACAAGACGCGACCGACGGGCCGCGCGGCCTTGCACTGGAGCTTGTTGCGTCTGTTGCCGGAAACCGCCGGTGAAGCCTGGCAGGGCGGGTTCCGTAGGGTGGGCCGAACGGCGATCCGCTTTAGCCCACCAATAACGTTCTTCGTTGTGCCTGGTGGGCTAAAGCCCACCCTACAAGTGGCATCGTTACCGTAGGGTGGGCTTTAGCCCACCAATATTCGGGTTGGCGATGCGTTCAGGCGTTGAGCACCACCGTGCGATTGGCGTTGAGGAACACGCGGCGATCGATGTGGTAGCCGACGGCGCGGGCCAGGGTCAGGCATTCGATGTCGCGCCCCTTGGCGATCAGGTCTTCGGGATAGTGGGCGTGATCCACCGCCTCCACGCCTTGGGCGATGATCGGCCCCTCGTCGAGGTCGTTGTTGATGTAGTGCGCCGTGGCGCCGACCAGCTTGACGCCCTTCTGGTAGGCCTGGTGATAGGGCTTGGCGCCCTTGAAGCCGGGCAGCAGCGAGTGGTGAATATTGATCGCCCAGCCGTCCAGCTTGCGGCACAGCTCGGGCGACAGCACCTGCATGTAGCGGGCGAGCACCACCAGCTCCGCGCCGGTGTCCTCGATCACCTGCAGCACCTTGCGCTCTTGCGCCGGCTTGTCGGCCGGATCGAGCGGGAAATGGTGGTAGGGAATGCCGTGCCAGCGCGCCAGCGGTTCCAGATCCGGGTGGTTGGACACCACCGCCACCACGTCCATGGCCAACTGGCCGATGCGCTGGCGATACAGCAAGTCATGCAGGCAGTGGTCGGCCTTGGACACCATCAGCACCACCTTGGCGCGGTAGCCCGGCGGGGTCAGCTCGACCTGCATGTCGAAGGGTGCCAGACGCTCGGCCACACCGGCGCGAAAGGCGGCCTCGTCGAAGTCCTGCGGCTGACGGAACTCGACACGGATGAAGAAGCGCGAGGACAACCGATCATCGAAGCTGTGGTGCTCAGTGACGTAGCAGCGCTGCTCGAAGAGAAAGCGCGTCACCGCGTCCACGGTGCCGAGCACGCTCGGGCAATGGGCGGTAAGAATCCAGGTGTCGGGGGTGCGGCTCATAATAGACTCCATTGCTGTTCACCCCTCTCCCTTGGGAGAGGGGCCGGGGGTGAGGGCTATCCGACACAACGCGGTCTGCCTTTCCCCTCACCCCAACCCTCTCCCGGAGGGAGAGGGGGCTGTCCGCGTATACCTCAGGTTCAGCTTCAGGCCTCGACCGCCAACCCATACTCGGCGCTGGCATCCTGCAGCCACAGCCAGAAGTAGTCGGCGAAGCTGCGGCGGATCACCAGCTCCCAGGTCTCCTCGCCGGTGTGGCGAATCACCAGCTGCGACTTGGCGAACACGGTGCCCACCGCCTTGCCGACCGGGAAGTTGCTCGGGTGCACGTCGTAGCTGGTCGATTTCATCAGCAGCTCGCGCACCTGCGGCCCGGACAGCTCCAGCAGGGTCTGCCCGCCACTGACGTTGACCACCGAGAAGTGCTGACCGTCCAGCGCCGCACGCAGTTTGCGCTCGACCTCGAACTCGCTGCCGCCGGGCACGATCAGCAGCCACTCGTCCGGGCCCAGCCACTGCAGCGAGGTATCACCGTCGGCGACCAGGGTCAGCGCCACCGGCAGCTCCAGGCCCAGGGCCTTGTGCACGCCGCCGGAGAAGGCGGTGTCGCGGGCGTCGCCACGGATCACCAGGTGCCCGCGCAGCTTCTTCTCGCGCAGGGTGATGCCGGCGTTCTTACGGCCCTTGCCGACCAGTTCGTGCAGGCCGGCATGGTGCAGCGGTGACTGCCCGGCGATGTCGGCGGGACGTTGTTGGTAGACGTTGACGTTAGACATTCTGGCGATCCCCTTTCGGGTCATAGAACACGGAGCTGCAGATTTCGGCTTCGATCAGACTGCCATCGGCCAGCGGCGCGAACACGCGCTCGCCCATGCGCTTGAGGCCGCCCTTGACCACCGCCATGGCGAAGCTGTAACCCATCGCCGCGCTCATGTAGCTGGAGGTGACGTGACCGACCATCTGCATCGGGATGGACTGTTTCGGGTCGAACACCAGTTGCGCGCCTTCCGGCAGCACCTGGTTCGGGTCGACCGGTTTCAGCCCGACCAGCTGCTTGCGGTCTTCGCGCAGGCAGTCGTCACGGTTCATGCCGCGCTTGCCGATCCAGGAGAAAGGTTTGGTGCGGCCGACGCACCAGCCCATGTTGAGATCGTCCGGGGTCACCGAGGCGTCGGTGTCCTGACCGACGATGATGAAGCCCTTCTCGGCGCGCAGCACGTGCATGGTCTCGGTGCCGTAGGGGGTCAGGTCGAATTCCTTGCCGGCTTCGATGATCTGCTCCCACACGCCCAGGGCGTAGTCGGCCTGCACGTTCACTTCATAGCTCAGCTCACCGGTGAAGGAGATGCGGAACACACGCGCCGGCACGCCGCCAACCAGGCCTTCCTTCCAGCTCATGAACGGGAAGGCATCCTTGTCCAGGTCGATGTCGGTGACCTTGGCCAGCAGCTTGCGGCTGTTGGGGCCGGACAGGGTCATGGTCGCCCAGTGGTCGGTAACCGAGGTGAAGTACACCTTCAGCTCCGGCCATTCGGTCTGGTGGTAGATCTCCAGCCACTCCATCACGCGGGCAGCGCCGCCGGTGGTGGTGGTCATGACGAAATGGTTGTCGGCCAGACAGGCGGTCACGCCGTCGTCGAAGACCATGCCGTCTTCCTTGCACATCAGGCCGTAGCGCGCCTTGCCCACGTCCAGCTTGGTCCAGGCGTTGGTGTAGACGCGGTTGAGGAACTCACGGGCATCCGGGCCCTGGATGTCGATCTTGCCCAGGGTCGAGGCATCGAGGATGCCCACGCTGTTGCGTACGGCCAGGCATTCACGGGCCACGGCGGCGTGCAGATCCTCGCCATTTTTCGGGAAGTACCAGGGGCGCTTCCACTGGCCGACGTCCTCGAACTCGGCACCGTTCTTCACGTGCCAGGCCTGCATCGCGGTGTAGCGCTTGGCATCGAACAGCTCGCCACAGTGGCGACCGGCCACAGCGCCGAAGGTGACCGGCGTGTAGTTCGGGCGGAACATGGTGGTGCCCATCTGCACGATGCTGATGCCCATCGAACGCGCGGCGATGGCCAGACCGTTGATATTGCCCAGCTTGCCCTGGTCGGTGCCGAAGCCCAGTGCGGTGTAACGCTTGACGTGCTCGACCGACTCGAAGCCTTCACGCGTCGCCAGCTCGATGCCGGCCGCGGTGACGTCGTTCTGCAGGTCGACGAACTGCTTCGGCGCCCGCGCGGTGGACTTGTCGTGCGGCACCTGGAACAGCGCCAGCATCGGATCTTCCTGACGCACCTCGGCCTGTGGCAGGCTGCCACTGACGGCCTTGTAGCCAGTCTCGGCAGCCGCCTTGGCGCCCGCCTCGAAGCCATTGGCAAGCACGTCGCCGAGGGCGAACACGCCATTCACTGCACCAGCGTCGATGCGTTGCTGGACGCCGTTACCCGGCCCCGGCACGAAACCGAGGATGTCCTCGCGCCATTCGGGGCGACCACCCAGGTGCGACGCCAAGTGCACCACCGGGCTGTAGCCACCGGAGCTGACGATCAGGTCGCAGTCGAGCACTTCACCAGGGCTGGTGACCTTGTGTGCCTTGGCATCGATGGCGCAGATGCGCGCACCGGTGACGCGCTTGCTGCCACGTGCCTCGACCACTGCGCTGCCGGTGAGGATGCGCACACCACGCGCACGCGCTTCCTCGACCCAGCTGCCGCGCGGGTTGCTGCGCGCATCGGCCACCGCCACCACCTTGCGCCCGGCATCGAGCCAGTCGAGCACCACGCGGTAGGCGTAATCGTTGTTGGTCGACAGCACCAGTTCCTGGCCTGGCGCCACGCCATAACGACGCACGTAGGTCGACACGGCGCCAGCCAGCATGTTGCCGGGCACATCGTTGTTGGCGTACACCAGCGGTCGCTCATGGGCGCCGCTGGCCAATACCACGCGCTTGGCGCGGACGCGGTGCATACGCTGGCGAGCCTGGCCCATCGGGGCGACTTCACCGAGGTGATCGGTCAGGCGCTGGTGGATGGTGAGGAAGTTGTGGTCGTGGTAGCCGTTGACCGTGGCGCGTGGCAGCAGGGTCACTTCCGGCATTTTCTGCAGCTCGGCGATGGCCTGCGCCACCCAGTCGGCGGCGGGCTTGCCGTCGAGGGTTTCGCGAGTGTCGAGCAGGCTACCGCCGAACTCTTCCTGCTCATCGGCAAGAATCACCCGCGCGCCGCTACGGCCAGCCGCCAGCGCGGCGGCGAGACCGGCAGGGCCGGCACCGACGATCAGCACGTCGCAATGCTGGTTGAGCTGGTCGTAGATGTCCGGGTCGACTTCGGTGGGCGAGCGACCTAAGCCTGCGGCCTTGCGGATGTACTTCTCATAGGTCATCCACAGGTTCTGCGGATACATGAAGGTCTTGTAGTAGAAACCGGGCGGCATCATGCCGCCGCCGACCTTGCCGAGGATGCCCATCAGGTCGGTGTTGACGCTCGGCCAGCCGTTGGTGCTGTTGGCCACCAGACCGCTGTACAGCGCCTGCTGGGTGGCGCGCACGTTGGGGATCTGCGCGGCCTCGGTGGAGCCGATCTGCAGCACGGCATTGGGCTCTTCCGCGCCAGCAGCGACGATGCCGCGTGGCCGCGAGTACTTGAAGCTGCGGCCAACGATGTCGACGCCGTTGGCCAGCAGCGCGGCGGCCAGGCTGTCGCCAGCGTAACCGTGGTAGGTCTGGCCATTGAAGGTGAAGCTCAGCGCCTGGCTGCGGTCGATGCGACCACCCTTGGCAAGACGATTGACCTGACTCATGCCGTTACTCCTTCTGCCACGGCTTGCTTGTCGGTGGCCGCGGCTGCGGTGACCGAAGGCTTCTCGCCGACCTTGTAGGTCTCGAGGATCTCGTAGGTCACGGTGTGGCGGGTGGCGTTGAAATACTTGCGGCAACCGGCTGCGTGCACCCACAGCTCATGGTGGATACCACGCGGGTTGTCGCGGAAGAACATGTACTCGCCCCACTCTGCATCCGTGCAGGCATCGGGATCGAGCGGGCGGGCGATGTGCGCCTGGCCCTTGGCGTGGAATTCCTCTTCGGAGCGCAGTTCGCCACAGTAGGGGCAGAAGATGTGCAGCATGGTGGAGCCTCCGCTTGCTTTACTCCCCTCTCCCGCTTGCGGGAGAGGGGCTGGGGGAGAGGGCTGCTCTATGCACGCCATCCCCCGAGTCAGTTACAGGGAGCTGCAGTGCCGAACACAGCACCCTCTCCCGCCCTTCGGGCACCCTCTCCCGCAAGCGGAGGAGGACGTTTTGTTCTCCCCTCTCCCACTTGTGGGAGAGGGGTCGGGGGAGAGGGCTACGGTGTTGGCCGAACCGCCCTCTCCCGGCCCTGCGGGCCACCCTCTCCCGCAAGCGGGAGAGGGTCATCGGATGTCATCCCTACGGGATGAATGTTTAATGGGCCACCGCCGCAGCGCCGTGCTCGTCGATCAGTGCGCCGGTGTGGAAACGGTCGATGGAGAACGGCTTGGCCAGTGGGTGCATTTCACCCTTGGCCAGGCTGGCGGCGAACACGTGACCCGAACCCGGCGTGGCCTTGAAGCCACCGGTACCCCAACCGCAGTTGAAGAACAGGTTGTCTACCGGGGTCTTGGAAATGATCGGGCAGGCGTCGGGGCTGGTATCGACGATGCCGCCCCACTGGCGGTTCATACGCACGCGCGAGAGCACCGGGAACATCTCGACGATGGCCTGCAGGGTGTGTTCGATGGTGTGGTAGGAGCCGCGCTGGCCGTAGCCGTTGTAGCCGTCGATGCCGGCACCGATGACCAGGTCGCCCTTGTCCGACTGACTGATGTAACCGTGCACGGCGTTGGACATGATCACGCTGTCGATGATCGGTTTGATCGGCTCGGATACCAGTGCCTGCAGCGGGTGCGATTCCAGCGGCAGGCGGAAGCCGGCGAGCCCCGCCATATGCCCGGAATTACCGGCAGTGACCACACCGACGCGCTTGGCACCGATGAAACCCTTGTTGGTCTCCACGCCGATCACCGCACCGTTCTGCTTGCGGAAACCGGTCACCTCGGTGTTCTGGATCAGGTCGACGCCCAGGGCATCGGCGGCACGCGCGTAGCCCCAGGCCACGGCGTCATGACGGGCGACGCCACCGCGACGCTGCACGGTGGAGCCCATCACCGGATAACGGGTGTTCTTGCTGCAGTCGAGGTAGGGAATTTCCTCGGCCACCTGCTTGGCATCCAGCAGTTCGCCATCCACGCCGTTGAGGCGGTTGGCGCTGACGCGGCGCTCGGCGTCGCGCATATCCTGCAGGGTGTGGCAGAGGTTGTAGACGCCACGCTGGGAGAACATGACGTTGTAGTTGATGTCCTGCGACAGCCCTTCCCACAGCTTCATGGCGTGTTCGTAGAGCTGCGCGGACTCGTCCCACAGGTAGTTGGAACGCACGATGGTGGTGTTGCGCGCGGTGTTGCCGCCGCCGAGCCAGCCCTTCTCGACCACGGCGACATTCTTCACGCCGAATTCCTTGGCCAGGTAATAGGCCGTGGCCAGGCCGTGGCCGCCACCGCCGACGATGACCACGTCGTACACCGGCTTGGGCGTCGGGTTGCGCCACATGCGCTGCCAGTTCTCATGGTGGCTGAACGAGTGCTTGAACAGGCCGAAGCCGGAATAACGTTGCATGAAGATGCTCCTTGAATCTGTTCTCGAACGCCTAACCTGTAGGAGCCAGCTTGCTGGCGATCCCTTACAACGAGCTCGGCTGGATCGCCAGCAAGCTGGCTCCTACAACAGAGCAGAAGGCTTTAGCGGTATACGGGGTAGTCCGCGCACAGCCCTGCGACCAGCTTGGCCACCTGCGCCTCGACATCGGCATCGCCGAGGTGATCGAGGATGTCGCAGATCCAGCCGGCCAGCGCCTGGCACTGAGCGACCTTGAAGCCACGGGTGGTCACCGCCGGCGTGCCGATACGGATGCCCGAGGTCACGAACGGCGACTGCGGGTCGTTGGGCACGGCGTTCTTGTTCACGGTGATACCGGCACGGCCAAGGGCAGCATCGGCCTCCTTGCCGGTCAGGCCCTGCTTGATCAGGCTGAGCAGGAACAGGTGATTGTCGGTGCCGCCGGACACCACCTCGTAACCGCGCTCGATGAACACCTTGGCCATGGCCTGAGCGTTATCGATCACCTGCTGCTGGTAGGCCTTGAACTCCGGCTCCATGGCTTCCTTGAAGCACACCGCCTTGGCCGCAATCACGTGCATCAGCGGGCCACCCTGGGCGCCCGGGAACACCGCGGAGTTGAGTTTCTTCTCGATCTCTTCGTTGGCCTTGGCCAGGATCAGGCCGCCGCGCGGGCCGCGCAGGGTCTTGTGCGTGGTGGTGGTGACCACGTCGGCAAAGGGAATCGGGTTCGGGTACAGACCCGCAGCGACCAGGCCCGCCACATGCGCCATATCGACGAACAGTAGCGCGCCGACCTTGTCGGCGATGGCGCGAAAGCGCGGGAAGTCGAGGGTCTTGGAGTAGGCGGAGAAGCCGGCGACGATGATCTTCGGCTTGTGCTCCACGGCCAGGCGCTCGACCTCGTCGTAGTCGATCAGCCCGGTGGCGGTGTCCAGGCCGTACTGCACGGCGTTGTAGAGTTTGCCCGAGGACGACACCTTGGCGCCGTGGGTCAGGTGGCCGCCGTGGGCCAGGCTCATGCCGAGGATGGTGTCGCCGGCATTGAGCAGCGCCAGGTACACGGCGCTGTTGGCCGAGGAACCGGAGTGCGGCTGGACGTTGGCGTAATCGGCGCCGAACAGCGCCTTGGCGCGGTCGATGGCCAGTTGCTCGACCTTGTCGACGTACTCGCAACCGCCGTAGTAGCGCTTGCCTGGATAGCCTTCGGCGTACTTGTTGGTCAGACCGCTGCCTTGCGCTTCCATCACCCGCTGGCTGCAGTAGTTCTCCGAGGCGATCAGCTCGATGTGCTCTTCCTGACGGCGTTCTTCCTGATTGATCGCCGCGAGCAACTCGTCGTCGTAACCCTGAATCTGATCCTGCTTGCTGAACATCTCGACTCTCCTGCAGCGCCTAAGGGCGGCGGTCTTGGACGGGCGGGCCAGCAAGGCCCTGTGCAGCGATGGTAGGGCCGCCCCTGCCCCATCAAATGCCTGCCAACGCCGCGAGAGCATTCGTTTGCGACATGGCCTTGTCGCAATCAGGCGCGTCGCGGGTGCGCCGCTGGTTTGCACACAAATCACGGGGATCAAGCTGTGGATAAGCCGTGCATAGCGCGCGTCGCCCCAACAGCTGCAAGGGTTTCCTGGCAGCGGTCATTTCCTGATCGATATCAAGCAGTTAACAATGCAGACCATGCACAGAAGCGGTGGACTAGCCTGTGGAAAAGCTGTCAGCAGATGGCTGCCGCCCTCGCCAGCGCTGCCCATGAGGGCTCTGTTCGATATCCATACACGCACGCCGGCTCCCTGGCTTATCCACCAGCGACATGAACGAGAGGCAGGGATCGGTTGGGGATATGCACAGAAGATGTGGATGAAACTGTGCATAGGCTGTTCGACGAGGGCGCGCGCCCAGAGCTGCCGCGGCCTGCCGGGATACGGCTAAAAATCGAACAGGATCAAGGAGATAGATCAGGCTTGTGCACAAATACTGTGGGCGGCGCTGTGCATGGCCTGTGGAAACCTGGCGCCAGGCCAGAGCCCATGGGGCTCCGGCGCCAGCGCCTGCTATTTGCTCAACGACGCCTTACGGCTTGAGCTTGCCAGCACAGCTGCTGGAGGCATTCACCAGACGCTGCTGCATGGCAGGGTCAGGTGGGGACTGGCGGCTGATTTCCTGCAATTCAGCTTCACTGAATTCCTGGCTGACCTTGGTCGCAGCGCAGTCGCAATAAGCGCGCAATTGTGGCTCCTCGTAGCCTGCCGGGGCGCCAGCGATGCACTGCTGAACGAACTCGGTCTTGGCATTATCCGACCACTCGGCGGCGGAAACGGGCAGCGCCACGGCCAGCGGCAGGGCAAGGGCGAGCAGGTGACGATAAGTCATGGGAAACTCCTTCTCTTGATTGCGGAGAGCGGATCGACTGCCGCCCTCTGGTAAGTGTGAACCCCGCTGCAAGCCCCAAGTTCCATCTGCGAGCCGAACGGTTGGCCACGAACCGACCCGGCAGTACGCTTCAGCGCAACAACTCGTCGCCGCGACGGACGCCTGACCGCCAGTCGCAGGTTAAAGTGAGCGCTTTGTCGGCAGACCCGCCGGCAGGTTTTTCAGAAGGAACGCGCCAATGCCCGACAATGCCCAGCAATTTGCCAGCGACAACTACTCCGGCATCTGTCCCGAAGCCTGGGCCGCCATGGCCGAGGCCAACCAGGGCCACCAGCGCGCCTATGGCGATGACGAATGGACGGCGCGCGCCGCCGACCACTTCCGCCGCCTGTTCGAAACCGATTGCGAGGTGTTCTTCGCCTTCAACGGCACCGCCGCCAACTCCCTGGCCCTGGCCTCGCTGTGCCAGAGCTACCACAGCGTGATCTGCTCGGAGACCGCCCACGTCGAGACCGATGAGTGCGGCGCGCCGGAGTTCTTCTCCAACGGCTCCAAGCTGCTGCTGGCCAAGACCGAGAACGGCAAGCTGACCCCACAAGCCATCCGCGAAATCGCCCTCAAGCGCCAGGACATCCACTACCCGAAACCGCGCGTGGTCACCCTCACCCAGGCCACCGAAGTCGGTACCGTATACCGTCCGGAAGAAGTCCGCGCCATCAGCCAGGTCTGCAAGGAGCTGAATCTCAACCTGCACATGGACGGCGCGCGCTTCTCCAACGCCTGCGCCTTTCTTGGCTGCAGCCCGGCGGAGCTGACCTGGAAGGCTGGCGTGGACGTGCTGTGCTTCGGCGGCACCAAGAACGGCATGGCGGTAGGTGAAGCCATCGTCTTCTTCAACAAGGATCTGGCCGAAGACTTCGACTATCGCTGCAAGCAGGCCGGCCAGCTGGCCTCGAAGATGCGCTACCTGTCCGCGCCCTGGGTCGGCATCCTGCAGGATGATGCCTGGCTCAAATATGCCAACCACGCCAACCGCTGCGCGCAGCTGCTGGCCATGCTGGTCGAGGACGTGCCCGGTGTCAGCCTGATGTTCCCGGTGGAGGCCAACGGCGTGTTCCTGCAACTGTCGGAGCCGGCCATCGCCGCCCTCACCGCGCGCGGCTGGCGCTTCTACACCTTCATCGGCGCCGGCGGCGCGCGCTTCATGTGCAGCTGGGATACCGACGAAGCCCGCGTGCGCCAGCTGGCCGCCGATATCCGTGAAGTGATGAGCGCCTGAAACGCCATAAGTCCCACGAGCGGGGCTTATGGCTAAGTAGCCCGGATGCAATCCGGGGAAATCGATCAATCGCCCCGGATTTCATCCGGGCTACAAACTTTCATGGCGATCAATAGTCGATCGCCACATCCCCTTTCGGCACGCTGCAGCACGACAGGATGTAGCCCTCAGCCACATCCTCGTCGGTGATACCGCCGTTATGCTCCATTTCCACTTCGCCGGCTGTCTTCATTACCTTGCAGGTACCGCAGATGCCCATGCCACAGGCCTTGGGAATATGCAGGCCGAGTTTGGCGGCAGCGGCGTGCACGGTTTCGCCGGGCACCACACGAATGCTCTTGCCAGTGCTGGTGAACTCTACCTGGTGCAGGTCGGCCAGCGGCACATCCGGCGCATCGGCCGCCTCGGCCGCCAGCTCCTTGACCTCGGCGCGAATCTCCGGCGGCGTCGGGCCGAAGGCCTCCTCGTGATAGCGATTCATGTCGTAGCCAGCCGCCTCGAGCAGGCGCTTGATGGCGCTCATGTAGGGCGTGGGGCCGCAGCAGAAGATCTCGCGATCAAGATAATCCGGAGCGATGAGCTCCAGCATCGGCTTGTTCAGGTAACCGCGATAACCCGCCCAGGCTTCACCCAGACCGTGCTTCTCGCAGATGACGTGCAGGCTGAAGTTGTTGATGCGCGCCGCCATGTGCTCCAGCTCGCGCTGGTAGATGATGTCCTTCGGCGAACGAGCGCTGTGCACGAAGACCATGTCGACATTGGCGTTGGTGTCGTAGAACCAGCGCGCCATCGACATCACCGGCGTGATGCCGACACCACCGGAAAGAAACAGCGCCTTGTCGGTGGGGAAATCGATGGCATTGAACAGGCCCACCGGCCCATGCACTGGCACCTCGTCGCCTTCCTTGAGGTTGTCGTGCAGCCAGTTCGAGACCTTGCCGCCCGGCACCCGCTTGATGGTGATGGAGAAGCTGTAAGGCACCGAAGGCGAGCTGGAGATGGTGTAGGAACGCATGATCGGCTGGCCGTCGATCTCCAGCTCCAGGGTGACGAACTGCCCGGGTTTGAAGAAGAACAGCACCGGCTGATCGGCCATGAAGCAGAAGGTGCGCACATCCCAGGTTTCCTGGATCACCTTGACGCAACGCACCAGATGGCGACCGTTGGTCCAGGTCTGCGTCGTAACCGGATTGAGGAAGGCGTTGGTGGTCATGAACGGCTCTCCACGCGGCCGGATATCGGCCTATATGCGGCGGATTGTGCGAAAGGCTGCCGGTCGTCATTTATCTACCAGCGACATCCGCATGCTTATCGCGACCTGCCCGATAGCACGGGGCCTGGCGCGTCGGAAACAAATCTGGCCATGTCGCCCATGGATAAGGTTTTACCTGTTGCCGGCTCCACACTCCGCTCACCAAGCATGCACGCCCATTGCAGGCAGCAGCGAACGATCGAGACCTTGCGGCACATACCGTATCAGCCACTATTTCCGGCAGGCGCGAGGCGCCCGCCAATGAGGAGCCACCATGGACTGCACCCAAAACCTGAGCCTGGGCGACCCGCTGGAGCCCGTGCGCAAGGCCACCGCACAGATGCTGAACGAACGCGACCACAGCTTCTCGCTGCCGCAGCCGTTCTACAGCGACGAACGCCTGTTCCAGGTCGACATGCAGGAGATCTTCCACAAGGAATGGCTGATCGCCGGCATGACCTGCGAAATCCCGGCCAAGGGCAACTTCCTCACCCTGCAGATCGGCGATAACCCGATTCTGGTCATTCGCGGCGCCGAAGGGCAGATCCATGCCTTCCACAACGTCTGCCGTCACCGTGGCTCGCGCCTGTGTGTCTCGGACAAGGGCAAGGTCGCCAAGCTGGTATGCCCTTACCACCAGTGGACCTACGAGCTGGACGGTCGCCTGTTGTTCGCCGGTACCGAAATGGGCGCCGACTTCGACCTCAAGGACTACAGCCTGAAACCGGTGCAGTGCAAGACCGCCGGCGGCTACATCTTCATCTCCCTGGCGGAAAACCCGCCAGCCATCGACGAGTTCCTCGCCACCCTGGCGCATTACATGGAACCCTATGACATGGAGAACACCAAGGTGGCTGTGCAGACCACCCTGATGGAAAAGGCCAACTGGAAGCTGGTGCTCGAGAACAACCGCGAGTGCTACCACTGCAATGGTTCGCACCCGGAACTGCTCAACACCCTGCTGGAATGGGATGACGTCACCGATCCGCGCGCCAGCCAGGCGTTCAAGGATCAGGTCGCCGAGTGCACCACTCGCTGGGACAAGGACAAGATCCCCTATGCCCACGCCAGCTTCGGCCTGCGCAACCGCATCGTGCGCATGCCGCTGCTCAAGGGCACCGTATCCATGACCATGGACGGCAAGCCCGGCTGCAAGAAACTCATGGGCCGCATCACCGACCCGGACCTGGGCTCCATGCGCATCCTGCACCTGCCGCATTCGTGGAACCACTGCATGGGCGACCACATGATCGTCTTCACCGTGTGGCCGATCAGCGCGCAGCAAACCATGGTCACCACCAAGTGGCTGGTGCACAAGGATGCCGTCGAAGGTGTCGACTACGACGTCGCCCGCCTGCGCCAGGTGTGGGATGCCACCAACGACCAGGACCGCCGCCTGGCCGAGGAAAACCAGCGCGGCATCAACTCCACCGCCTACCAGCCGGGCCCCTACTCCAAGACCTACGAGTTCGGCGTGATCAACTTCCTCGACTGGTACAGCGAGCGCCTGCTCAACAACCTTGGCGACACCCCAGCGCAATCGCTGCGCCAGGTAGCGGGCGAGTGATGACGCTCAGCCTGCTGGTAGTGATCGGGCTGGCAGCTTATGGGTTGCTGGCCTGTAGGCCGCAGCGCGACTGAAGCCGCTCCTACCGAGCACTAACGGCATCCACAACAAAAAGCCCCGCCAGATCGCTCTGGCGGGGCTTTTCATTTACAGCCGAGGCGAGTCGCTAAGCGTCAGGCCTTGTTGGCTTTCTTGGCAGCGCGGGTGCGCTCGCCTTCGTCGAGGATCTTCTTACGCAGACGGATCGACTTCGGCGTCACTTCGCACAGCTCGTCATCCTGGATGAATTCCAGAGCCTGCTCCAGGGTGAAGCGAACCGGCGGAACCAGGGCGATGGTTTCGTCCTTGCCCGAAGCACGCATGTTGTCGAGCTTCTTGCCTTTGGTGGGGTTCACGCCCAGGTCGTTGTCGCGGCTGTTCAGGCCGACGATCTGACCGTTGTAGATTTCCTGGCCGTGCTCGACGAACAGCTTGCCGCGCGCCTGCAGGGTTTCCAGGGAGTAGGTCAGGGCCTTGCCGGTATCGATCGAGACCAGTACGCCGTTCTGACGGCCAGACATGCTGCCCGGCTTGACGGTGTCGTAACGGTCGAAGATCGAGGTCAGGATGCCGGCGCCGTTGGTCAGAGTCAGGAACTGGTTACGGAAACCGATCAGACCGCGAGCCGGGATGTTGTATTCCAGGCGCACGCGACCTTTGCCGTCCGGCGACATGTTGGTCAGGTCGCCCTTACGCAGCCCCATTTCTTCCATGACCTTGCCCTGGGATTCCTCAGGGATGTCGATGGTGACGTTCTCGAACGGCTCCTGCTTGACGCCGTTGACTTCGCGGATGATTACTTCCGGACGGCCAACGCCCATTTCGAAGCCTTCGCGACGCATGGTTTCGATCAGTACCGAGAGGTGCAGCTCACCACGGCCGGAGACCTTGAACTTGTCGGCGCTGTCGCCTTCTTCAACACGCAGGGCCACGTTGTACAGCAGCTCCTTGTCCAGACGCTCCTTGATGTTGCGGCTGGTGACGAACTTGCCTTCTTTACCGCAGAACGGCGAGTCGTTGACCTGGAAGGTCATCGACACGGTCGGCTCGTCAACGGTCAGCGGCTTCATCGCTTCGACGTGGTTGATGTCGCACAGGGTGTCGGAGATGAACAGCTGATCCATACCGCTGACGCAGACGATGTCACCAGCGGTGGCTTCTTCGACGTCTACGCGGTGCAGGCCGTGGTGACCCATCAGCTTGAGGACGCGGCCGTTACGCTTCTTGCCGTCGACATCGATGGCAATGACCGGGGTGTTCGGCTTGACCTTGCCACGGGCAATACGGCCAACGCCGATGATGCCAAGGAAGCTGTTGTAGTCCAGTGCGGAGATCTGCATCTGGAACGGGCCGTCGAGGTCGACGTTCGGAGCCGGTACGTGGTCGACGATGGCCTGGTACAGCGGGGTCAGGTCTTCGGCCATGTTCTCATGGTCGAGACCGGCGATGCCGTTCAGGGCGCTGGCGTAGACGACCTGGAAGTCCAGTTGCTCGTCGGTGGCACCGAGGTTGTCGAACAGGTCGAAGATCTGATCCATGACCCAGTCAGGACGCGCGCCCGGACGGTCGATCTTGTTGATCACGACGATCGGTTTGAGGCCGGCTTCGAACGCCTTCTTGGTCACGAAGCGGGTTTGCGGCATCGGGCCGTCCTGGGCGTCAACCACCAGCAGTACGGAGTCGACCATGGACATTACGCGCTCAACTTCGCCACCGAAGTCGGCGTGGCCGGGGGTGTCGACGATGTTGATACGGTAGTCGTTCCACTTGATGGCGGTGTTCTTCGCCAGAATGGTGATGCCGCGCTCTTTTTCCTGGTCGTTGCTGTCCATCACGCGCTCGTCGTTGAGCTCGTTACGTTCCAGGGTGCCGGACTGACGCAGCAGGGCGTCGACGAGGGTGGTTTTGCCATGGTCGACGTGGGCGATGATGGCGATGTTGCGTAGATTTTCGATCACTGTGTGTATCTCGATCAGAGGATTCGGTGTGTCGCCCAGCCTGGACGACGAATATGAAGAAACTGGGATCAGCGAGCTGATCGGGGTACCTCTAAAAACGTAGGCGAGGCAGTCAGTGCAAGGCAGAAACAAGCGAAAAAGCGGAGTTTACAAGTTGTAAATGAGCATTTTGAGCTTGTTTTTAACGCAGCAATGACAACGCAGGTAGTTTTTAGAGGTGCCCCGGGTCGGGAGGGCGATGGCGGATACTCCCGCCATTAAGCCCCGGCGTCCTATGCCGGACGATAAACGCGCACATTGGCATGCCCCTCGCTCAGCAGGTGATGGGCATGCAGGCGGCTCATGACGCCCTTGTCGCAATACAGCAGGTACTGGCGGTTCTCATCCAGTTCCTTGAATTTGTTGTTCAGCGCGTAGAACGGCAGCGCCTGCACCTCGACACCCGGCACGTCCAGCGGCTCGTCTTCGGCGGCATCGGGATGACGGATGTCGATGACGATCTGCCCGGCCAGGGCCTCACGGACTTCCTCGACCTGAACGTCCTTGCCCAGCTCGTCGATCACCCGATCAATGGGCAGCAGGGTGGCGCGCTCCAGGGCACGCTCGAGGATGGCCATGTCGAACTGCGCCTCCTCCTTCTCCACGCGATAGCCGCGCGCCTTGGTGGTCGGATTGACCGAGATCACGCCGCAATACTCGGGCATGTTCTTGGCGAATTCGGCGGTGCCGATCTGTGTGGCGGTGTCGATGATATCCTGCTTGTGGCTGGCGATCAGCGGGCGCATCACCAACATGTCGGTGGCCGAATCGATCACCGCCAGGTTGGTCAGGGTCTGGCTCGATACCTGGCTGATCGCCTCACCGGTGACCAGCGCCTCGATCTGCAGTTTTTCAGCGACCCGAGTAGCCGCACGCAGCATCATGCGCTTGAGGATCACGCCCATCTGGCTGTTGTCGACCTTGCCGAGAATCTCGCCGACCACTTCCTCGAACGGCACGCTGACGAACAGCACGCGCTGCGAGCGGCCGAACTTCTGCCATATATAGTGCGCCACTTCCATCACGCCCAATTCGTGGGCACGACCACCGAGATTGAAGAAGCAGAAGTGGCTGACCAGGCCGCGACGCATCATCTGGTAAGCCGCCACGGTGGAGTCGAAGCCGCCGCTCATCAGCACCAGGGTCTGCTCCAGCGAGCCCAGCGGGTAACCGCCGAGGCCTTCATGACGGTTGTGCACCACGAACAGGCGCTGGTCGCGAATCTCCATGCGCACTTCGACGTCCGGCTTCTTCAGGTCGATGCCGGCAGCGCCGCACTCCAGACGCAGGCGCGAACCGACATGACGCTCGACGTCGATGGAGGAGAACCCGTGCTTGCCACCGCGCTTGCAGCGCACGGCGAAGATCTTGCCCGGCAACTGGTCGGCGTAGTGGCGCTTGCAGTGTTCGGTGATCTCGTCCAGATCGCCCAGCGGGTACTCATTCACCTCGAGGAACAGACCGATGCCCGGCGTGTTGCGCAGGCGTTCAGTCATCTCGGCCAGCAGCTTGGGATCGTTCAGGTCGGTCTCGACCTCGAGGTTGTCCCAGACACCGGTCACCCGCAGTTCGGGGTCAAGATCGCGCAGCACGGAGCGAATGTTCTTCCCCAACTGGCGGATGAACTGCTTGCGCACCGGGCGGCTCTTGATGGTGATTTCCGGGAAAACTTTGACGATCAGCTTCATGAATAGGCCGCCCGCTTGGGGGACGAAAAAACAGGGGCGCGGATTATAGCGGAAATTGTTCAAGCTTTGACCAAAAATACTGCATCACCCATATGACGCACCAAAATGGATCTTTTGTGAAATTAAAGGCCCTTAAATGGTGCAAATATTTCTAGTGAATTGCCGCGCAGACGGCGCAGCACCTGAGTTTCGTGGCTTCTGCCCAATAAAGGGCACTGGCATGCAATTTGCTCCCTTGTGAGGCAGGTCGCCCTGAAGGACTATCCCGCCGGGCTTCACCGCACATATCGGGGCTCCACGAAGCGAGCCTTTTCCATCTGGAGGACAACATGTCTAAGGCTGTTCAACTGATCAAAGAACACGACGTGAAGTGGGTAGACCTGCGCTTCACCGATACCAAAGGCAAGCAGCACCACGTGACCATGCCGGCCCGTGACGCCCTGGACGAAGACTTCTTCGAGCACGGCAAGATGTTCGATGGTTCGTCCATTCACGGCTGGAAAGGCATCGAAGCCTCCGACATGATCCTGATGCCGGTCGACGAAACTTCGGTACTGGACCCGTTCACCGAAGAGCCGACCCTGATCATCGTTTGCGACATCATCGAGCCAAGCACCATGCAGGGCTACGATCGTGACCCGCGCTCCATCGCCAAGCGCGCTGAAGAGTTCCTCAAAGGCACCGGCATCGGTGACACCGTATTCGTTGGCCCGGAGCCCGAGTTCTTCATCTTCGACGAAGTGAAGTTCAAGTCCGACATCTCCGGCTCGATGTTCAAGATCTACTCCGAGCAAGGCTCCTGGATGACCGACGGCGACGTCGACGGCGGCAACAAGGGCCACCGCCCGGCCGTCAAAGGCGGTTACTTCCCGGTTCCGCCGTGCGACCACGACCACGAAATCCGTACCGCCATGTGCAACGCCATGGAAGAAATGGGCCTCGTCGTCGAAGTACACCACCACGAAGTGGCCACTGCCGGTCAGAACGAAATCGGCGTGAAGTTCAACACCCTGGTCGCCAAGGCTGACGAAGTTCAGACCCTGAAGTACTGCGTGCACAACGTAGCTGATGCCTACGGCAAAACCGCTACCTTCATGCCGAAGCCGCTGTACGGCGACAACGGTTCGGGCATGCACGTGCACATGTCGATCTCCAAAGACGGCAAGAACACCTTCGCAGGCGAAGGCTATGCCGGCCTGTCCGAGACCGCTCTGTACTTCATCGGCGGCATCATCAAGCACGGTAAGGCCCTGAACGGCTTCACCAACCCGTCGACCAACTCCTACAAGCGTCTGGTTCCGGGCTTCGAAGCTCCGGTCATGCTGGCCTACTCGGCTCGCAACCGCTCCGCTTCGATCCGTATCCCGTACGTTGCCAGCCCGAAAGCTCGCCGTATCGAAGCACGCTTCCCGGACCCGGCTGCCAACCCCTACCTGGCCTTCGCAGCTCTGCTGATGGCCGGTATCGACGGCATCCAGAACAAGATCCACCCGGGCGATGCTGCCGACAAGAACCTGTACGACCTGCCGCCGGAAGAAGGCAAGCTGATCCCGCAAGTCTGCGGCAGCCTGAAAGAAGCCCTGGAAGAGCTGGACAAGGGTCGTGCGTTCCTGACCAAGGGCGGCGTGTTCTCCGACGACTTCATCGATGCCTACATCGAGCTGAAATCCGAAGAAGAAATCAAGGTACGTACCTTCGTACACCCGCTGGAATACGACCTGTACTACAGCGTCTAAGCCAGTTTGCGCCGCCTCGTGCGGCGCACTTCAAGAGCCCTGCCCGGCCCTGCCTGGCGGGGCTTTTTTATGGGCAGGCAGCAACACCATGCCCTGTAGGAGCAAGCTCTGCTCGCGAAACTCTTCAGGTCGCCAGGTTCGCGAGCAGAGCTCGCTCCTACGGCAGATCCGAGTCCACTTTTTGTAGGCAAACATCACAGCCATAGCGCCCTGCGCTTGCCAGGAACCGATAGCAGTGCAAGGCTTAGCGCATCACCCGCGGAAGGATCGGCCCATGCGCCCGTTACTCGCCTGCCTGCTGCTCGCCCTGGCCCTGCCGGCCAGTGCGCAGATCTACAAATACACCGACGCCAACGGCAACACGGTCTTCACCAATCAGCCTCCAGATGGCACGGCCGCCGAAAGCGTCAACCTGCCGCCAACCAATACGGTGGAGATGCAGACGCCGAGCATGCCGGCGAGCGACGACAACGCGCCAGCGCAGAGCGAAGCGCCCTACTCCGTACTGAGCCTCACCGGCATCCCTGACGACGAAGCCATGCGCGCCAACAACGGCACCTTCATCGTCGGCGTGAACATTCAGCCGCGCCTGCAGCCCGGCCACCAGCTACGCCTGATTCTCGATGGCGAGCCATACGGTCAGGCCAGCAACGTACCGAGCCTGCAACTGACCAACCTTGACCGTGGCGCACACAGCCTGGCGGTAGCAGTGGTGGCCGGCGAACGCATTATCCAGCAGAGCGCTACCGAAACCTTTACCGTGCAGCGCATCAGCGTCAACAGCCCTGCTCGCCCACCGGTCACGCCACCGCGCCCGACCCCAAGACCGACGAACTGACTACGATGCGTGCACTGCTGCTCTGCCTGCTGTTCATCACCCAAGCGGCTTTGGCTCAGGTCTATACCTACATCGACGCCGAAGGTAACCGCGTATTCACCGACAAACCACGCAACAGCAATGCCGAGCGGGTGATGCTCGCACCATCCAACAGCGTGGAGCTGAGCCAGCCCCCGTCTACGGTTCGCGTGACACCGCCTGCCGTCACCAAACCGACCGTGCATTACCAGGTACTGCGCATCCTTGTGCCGGAGCCGGACGCCTCGATCCATAACGGTTCCGGCGACATGATCGTTACCCTCACCAGCGAACCGGGCTTGCTGCCCGACCATAGCTACCGGCTGCTGCTCGACGGCGAACCTCAAGGCGAGATCAGCCGTAGCCCGGTCTTCTCCCTGAAGCACGTCGACCGCGGCACGCACCAACTGGTGGCAGAAATCATCGACTCCGCCGGCCTCATCGTCGAGCGCACGCCGGCACAGCCCTTCCACATGCACCGCATGAGCCTGGCGCAGAAGCGCAAGGTCAACCCGTGCAAGAAAGATGAATACGGCGTTCGCCCCGAGTGCCCGCTGAAAGACAAGCCCAAGGAAAAGGCCAGCATCCTTCCTTTCCTCTGAAAGCAGATTGCACCTTAATGGTGCAATCTGGCGCACCACCTCCTAAGCTCTCCCTGTTTTGGGTCGCTTTTCCCCGCCCGGCCTCGCCCCAGCACCACCAAAACCTGGCAGACCGCACAAATAATGCGTCTTTTCAGGGCCTTGGTTTGCTTCTTGCATTTTCCTGCCTATCGCCGGAACGCACTGCCTATGACCATCAACGACGCGCTGCACCGCCTGCTACTCGACAATCTGACCACCGCCACCCTGCTGCTCAACAGCCAGCTGTGCCTTGAGTACATGAACCCGGCGGCGGAAATGCTCCTGGCCGTCAGCGGCCAACGCAGCCACGGTCAGTTCATCAGCGAGCTGTTCACCGAATCGCCCGAGGCGCTGTCATCCTTGCGCCAGGCGGTGGAACAGGCGCACCCATTCAACAAGCGCGAAGCCGTATTGACCTCGGTCACCGGCCAGACGCTGACCGTGGACTACGCGGTAACACCGCTGTTCAGCATGGGCGAGACCCTGCTGCTGCTGGAAGTGCACCCGCGCGACCGCCTGCTGCGCATCACCAAGGAAGAGGCGCAGCTGTCCAAGCAGGAAACCACCAAACTGCTGGTGCGCGGCCTGGCCCACGAAATCAAGAATCCGCTCGGCGGCATTCGCGGTGCGGCGCAACTGCTGTCGCGCGAACTGCCCAACGAAGAGCTCAAGGACTACACCAACGTCATCATCGAAGAAGCCGACCGCTTGCGTAACCTGGTCGACCGCATGCTCGGCTCGAACAAGTTGCCGTCGCTGTCGATGACCAACGTGCACGAGGTGCTGGAGCGCGTCGCCAACCTGATCGAGGCGGAAAGCCAAGGCAGCATCACCTTGGTGCGCGACTACGACCCGAGCATTCCAGATCTGCTGATCGACCGTGAGCAGATGATCCAGGCCGTGCTCAATATCGTGCGCAACGCCATGCAGGCCATCGCCGGGCAGAAGCATGACATGGGCCTCGGGCGCATCAGCCTGCGTACCCGCACCCTGCGCCAGTTCACCATTGGCCATACGCGCCATCGCCTGGTGGTCAAGGTCGAGATCATCGACAACGGTCCCGGCATTCCGCCGGAACTGCAGGAAACCATCTTCTATCCCATGGTCAGCGGTCGTGCCGACGGCACCGGCCTGGGCCTGGCCATCACCCAGAACATCATCAGCCAGCACCAGGGGCTGATCGAGTGCGAGAGCTATCCCGGCCACACCGTATTCTCGATCTTCCTACCGCTGGAACAAGGAGCGCCCACGCCATGAGCCGCAGTGAAACCGTCTGGATTGTCGACGACGATCGTTCCATCCGCTGGGTACTGGAAAAGGCCCTGCAACAGGAAGGCATGACCACCCAGAGTTTCGACAGTGCCGACGGTGTACTCGCCCGCCTGACCCGCCAACAGCCGGACGTGATCATCTCCGACATCCGCATGCCCGGAGCCAGCGGCCTCGACCTGCTGGCACGCATCCGCGAGCTGTATCCACGCTTGCCGGTGATCATCATGACCGCGCATTCGGACCTGGACAGCGCAGTAGCCAGTTACCAGGGCGGCGCCTTCGAGTACCTGCCCAAGCCGTTCGACGTCGACGAGGCCGTTTCACTGGTCAAGCGCGCCTTCCAGCATGCTCAGGAACAGCAGAGCCTGGCCGTACCGGCGGCACAGGCGCGCACCCCTGAAATCATCGGTGAAGCACCGGCGATGCAGGAGGTGTTCCGTGCTATCGGCCGCTTGAGCCACTCCAATATCACCGTGCTGATCAACGGCGAATCCGGCACCGGTAAAGAACTGGTAGCGCATGCCCTGCATCGCCACAGCCCGCGGGCTGCCGCGCCCTTCATCGCGCTGAACATGGCGGCGATCCCCAAGGACCTGATGGAGTCCGAGCTGTTCGGCCACGAGAAAGGCGCCTTCACCGGCGCGGCCAACCAGCGCCGTGGCCGCTTCGAGCAAGCCGATGGCGGCACCCTGTTCCTCGACGAAATCGGCGACATGCCGGCCGACACCCAGACTCGTCTGCTGCGCGTGCTGGCCGATGGCGAGTTCTACCGCGTTGGCGGTCACACCCCGGTCAAGGTAGACGTGCGTATCATCGCCGCCACCCACCAGAACCTGGAAACCCTGGTGCAGGCCGGCAAGTTCCGCGAAGACCTGTTCCACCGTCTCAACGTCATTCGCATCCACATCCCGCGCCTGGCCGACCGCCGCGAGGATATCCCGACCTTGGCTCACCACTTCCTCGCCCGTGCCGCGCAGGAACTATCGGTCGAGCCGAAGCTGCTCAAGAGCGAAACCGAGGACTACCTCAAGCACCTGCCCTGGCCAGGCAACGTGCGCCAGTTGGAGAACACCTGCCGCTGGATCACCGTCATGGCCTCGGGTCGCGAAGTGCACGTCGACGACCTGCCGCCCGAGCTGCTGACCCAGCCGCAGGACGCCGCACCGGTGACCAACTGGGAGCAGGCGCTACGCCTGTGGGCCGACCAGGCCCTGGCGCGTGGCCAGTCCAACCTGCTCGACAGCGCTGTGCCGGCGTTCGAGCGCATCATGATCGAGACCGCGCTCAAGCACACCGCCGGCCGCCGCCGCGACGCCGCCTTGCTGCTGGGCTGGGGTCGTAACACCCTGACCCGCAAGATCAAGGAACTGGACATGAAGGTCGACGGCGGGGACGACGACGACAGCGACGACTGATCCCGCCAACGCTACGAAAAAGGGCATTCCGTGGGATGCCCTTTTCATTTTCCCCGGAGTGCATCCGGGCAACGGCGCTTGATTCCCCTGACTCAACCGCGCTGTGCGTTCTTGATCGAGATCTGCGTATTGAGCGTCCAGAAGTCATAGAGCACGCCGACCAGGAACAAACCGCCGGTGAACAGGTAGATGATCCCGGTGATCCACTTGCCCTGATACATGCGGTGCACGCCGAACACGCCGAGGAAGGTCAGCAGGATCCACGCCACGTTGTAGTCAGTATCACCTGCGGTAAAACGCAGGTCGGCCTCGCGATCCATCGCCGGGATCAGAAACAGGTCGATGATCCAACCGATGAAGAACAATCCCAGGGTGAAAAACCAGATGGTGCCTGTGACCGGCTTGCCATAGTAGAAGCGGTGGGAACCGAGAAAACCGAAGATCCACAGCAGGTAGCCGATCAGCTTGCTGTGCGTATCCTGTCGTTGCATGACGAACTCCTTGTGCGAGATGCAGCTATGACGCTGAGCGCCGAGTGAAGGTTTCATTTGCAATGAGGCAACGCAACACAACGAATGACTTGATAGCTGTACGACACCTATATACTGTATAAAAAAACAGTACAGATATGGCCTGCCATGCAACTGATTGAAAAGCTCACCATCCTCGCCGACGCCGCCAAGTATGACGCCTCCTGCGCCAGCAGCGGCGCACCAAAACGCAGCTCCAAGGGCAAGGACGGCATCGGTTCGACCAATGGCATGGGCATCTGCCACAGCTATACACCGGACGGGCGCTGCGTGGCGCTGCTGAAGGTCCTGCTGACCAACTTCTGCCTGTACGACTGCCAATACTGCATCAACCGTCGTTCCAGTGACGTACCTCGCGCGCGCTTTACCCCCGAGGAAGTAGTGACGCTGACACTGGACTTCTACAAGCGCAACTGCATCAGCGGCCTGTTCCTCAGCTCCGGCATCATCCGCTCGGCCGACTACACCATGGAGCAGTTGATTCGCGTCGCCAAGCTGCTGCGTCAGGAGCACCAGTTCCGCGGCTACATTCACCTCAAGACCATTCCCGATGCCGCACCGGAGTTGATCGCCGAAGCCGGCCTGTACGCTGACCGCCTCAGCGCCAATATCGAGCTGCCCACCGAAACCAGCCTGGTGCGCCTGGCACCGGAAAAGAACGTCGGCAGCATCCACCAGGCCATGCACAACATTAATCTCGGCGAGCGCGAGGCCCAGGAAGAACGTCGCGCGCCACGTTTCGCCCCAGCCGGACAAAGCACGCAGATGATCGTCGGCGCCGACGCCACCGATGACAGCACCATCCTGCACAACGCCCAGAGCCTGTATCACGACTACCGCCTGCGCCGCGTCTACTACTCGGCGTTCAGCCCGATTCCTCAAAGCCCGAAAACCGTTCCCTTCGAGGCGCCGCCGCTGCTGCGCGAGCATCGCCTGTACCAGGCCGACTTCCTCATGCGCGGCTACGGTTTCAGCGCCACGGAGCTGCTCGCCGGTCCCGGCAACCTGGCGCTGGACATCGACCCCAAGCTGGCCTGGGCCCTGGCCAACCGCGAGCAGTTTCCCGTCGATCTCAACCGCGCCGACGAATCACTGATCGCCCGCGTGCCCGGCATCGGTGTGCTCAGCGCACGACGCCTGGGCGCGCTGCGGCGGGAACGGCGTATCCGCTACGAAGACCTGACCCGCCTGCGCTGCGTACTGGAAAAGGCCAAGCCGTTTATCGTCACTCAGGACTACCGGCCACCGCGCGCCGAACACGAATCCGTGGTGCTGCGTCAGCAACTGCGCGACACCCCGGCACAGATGGCCTTGTGGTGATGCATAGCCTGCGCTTCGACGGCAGCTTCGCCACCTGGCGCCAGGCCGCACGCCACGCCTTGTTGCAAGGCCTGACCCCGCACCAGTTGCAATGGCTGGACGAGGAGGCGCCGCCCAGCCTGTTCGACCAACCCGCCGAACGCGCGCCGGAGCCCAATGGTCGCTTGCGCGTGTCCCCCGAACTGCTGGACTTGCTGGAGAGCGCCTCCCAGTACCGCGGCGATGAACGCTGGAGCCTGCTCTACCGCGTGCTCTGGCGCTTCGTGCAGGGTGAACGCAGCGCTGTGCTGGCCGGCGATCCGGACGGCAGCGAGCTGCATCGCCGGCTCAAGGCGGTGCGCCGCGAGGCGCATCACCTGCATGCCTTCGTGCGTTTCCAGCCATGCAAAATCCCTGACGCGCCGGACTTCGTCGCCTGGTTCGAACCCGCGCATGACATTCTCGCCTCGGCCAGCGGGCACTTCGCCGAACGCCTGGGCAAACACAGCTGGCTGATCGCCACGCCGCGTGACGGCGTGTACTGGGATGGCCAGCGCCTGCAGCACGAACGCCGCTGCCCGGCGCAATGGCAAGCCTGGGCGCAACAGCCCGAGGATGATGGCCAGGCGCTGTGGCGTGCCTATTACGGCAGCACCTTCAACCCGGCGCGACTCAACCGCACGGTGATGCAGCAACATCTGCCACTGAGATTCTGGAAGCACCTGCCGGAAGGCCCGCTGATTCCGCAACTGATGAGCGAAGCACGCGCCGGCGCACAGCGCGATGGCCAGGCATTGGTGCTGGCCGGCAGGAAGGGCAAACGCATCGCCCAGATAAACGAAGGGGACGCAGCGCGTCCCCCGTCAGGTAGCGTCAGCGGAAGCGACGCCCCGGATCTTCCTCGCTGACCTCCAGCGCCAAACCCTGGGCCATGCTGGTCAGGTGATCGCCATCGGTTTCCGAACCGAGCTTGATCATCAGGCGCAGGTCGTTGGCCGAGTCGGCGTAGAGCAGCGCATCTTCGTAGGTGATCTCGCCCTGGGTGTAGAGGTTGTACAGCGCCTGGTCGAAGGTCTGCATGCCCTGCTCGGTGGAGCGCTTCATCAGTCCCTTGAGCTCGTGCACCTCGCCCTTGCGGATCAGGTCGGCGGCCAGCGGGGTGTTGATCAGCACCTCGATCACTGCGCGGCGACCCTTGCCGTCCGGAGTTGGAATCAGTTGCTGAGCGACGATAGCCTTGAGGTTGAGCGACAGGTCCATCCACACCTGGTTTTGCCGGTCGGCCGGGAAGAAGTTGATGATGCGGTCCAGCGCCTGGTTGGCGTTGTTGGCGTGCAGAGTAGCCAGGCACAGGTGACCGGTTTCGGCGAAGGCCACGGCATGATCCATGGTCTCGCGGGTCCGCACCTCACCGATGAGGATCACGTCCGGCGCCTGACGCAGGGTGTTCTTCAGCGCCACTTCGAAGGACTCGGTGTCGATGCCCACTTCACGCTGGGTGACGATGCAACTCTGATGCTGGTGGATGTACTCGATCGGGTCTTCGATGGAGATGATATGGCCGCTGCTGTTCTTGTTGCGGTAGCCGATCATCGCCGCCAGCGAGGTGGACTTACCGGTACCGGTAGCCCCGACGAACAGCACCAGGCCGCGCTTGGTCAGCGCCAGCTTCTTGAGGATTTCCGGCAGCTTGAGGTCGTCGATGGTGGGGATATTGGTCTCGATCCGGCGCAGCACCATGCCCACCAGGTTGCGCTGGTAGAAGGCACTGACGCGGAAACGACCGATACCACGTGCACTGATGGCGAAGTTGCACTCATGGTTCTCGGCAAAGTCGCGGCGTTGTGCCTCGTTCATCACGCCCAATACGGTCTCGCGGGTCTGCTCCGGCGACATGGCGTTCTTGGTCACCGGCATGATCTTGCCATTGACCTTCATCGACGGCGGTACGCCAGCGGTGATGAACAGGTCGGAGCCGCCTTTTTCGACCATCAGGCGCAGTAGTTTCTCGAATTCCATCGTCGTTCTCGCAGCTTCGTGCAATGCCGTTCGGCAGCCGTCTGCCGAATCGTAGGAGCGAGCTCTGCTCGCGAACAGGGTGACGCCAAAAGCTTCGCGAGCAGCGCTCGCGCCTACACCAGTTCCTAGAAGTTTTCCGGGCTCTTGGCCTTCTCGCGCGCGCTGTCGCGGCTGACCAACCCCTTGGATACCAGTGTTTTGAGGCAGGCATCGAGGGTCTGCATGCCCAGCGCGCCACCGGTCTGGATCGATGAGTACATCTGCGCCACCTTGTCCTCGCGGATCAGGTTACGGATGGCCGGAGTGCCGATCATGATTTCGTGGGCGGCAACACGACCGCCGCCGATCTTCTTCAGCAGGGTCTGCGAGATCACCGCCTGCAGCGATTCCGACAGCATCGAACGCACCATCGACTTCTCCTCGGCCGGGAACACGTCGACCACCCGGTCGATGGTCTTGGCGGCGGAGGTGGTGTGCAGGGTGCCGAACACCAGGTGGCCGGTTTCCGCGGCGGTCAGCGCCAGGCGGATGGTTTCCAGGTCACGCATCTCGCCCACCAGGATGATGTCCGGGTCCTCACGCAGCGCCGAGCGCAGGGCTTCGGAGAAGCCATGGGTGTCGCGGTGCACCTCGCGCTGGTTGACCAGGCACTTCTTCGACTCGTGGACGAATTCGATGGGGTCTTCGATGGTGAGAATGTGGTGGTACTTGTTGCTGTTGAGGTAGTCGAGCATCGCCGCCAGGGTGGTCGACTTACCCGAACCGGTAGGGCCGGTAACCAGCACCAGGCCGCGCGGCACATCAGTGATCTTGCGGAACACCTCGCCCATGCCCAGGTCTTCCATGGTCAGCACCTTGGACGGAATGGTACGGAACACCGCACCGGCGCCGCGGTTCTGGTTGAAGGCGTTGACCCGGAAACGCGCTACACCCGGCACTTCGAAGGAGAAGTCGGTCTCGAGGAACTCTTCGAAGTCCTTGCGCTGCTTGTCATTCATGATGTCGTAGATCAGCGCGTGTACCTGCTTGTGATCCAGCGGCGGCAGGTTGATGCGGCGTACATCGCCGTCGACGCGGATCATCGGCGGCAGACCCGCCGAGAGGTGCAAATCCGACGCGCCTTGCTTGGCGCTGAAGGCGAGCAGCTCAGTGATATCCATGGGACTCCCCAATTACAAGCAAGCAGGTAGAATGCCGCAAACGCAACGGCCAGGCTTATAGAGCGCAGGTAATGTCCACGATAGCAGAGAATATTGCAAAGGTCGGAGCGCGCATCCGTGAGGCGGCGCAAGCCTCGCAGCGTAATTTGACGGATATCGGCCTGCTCGCGGTGAGCAAGACCAAACCGGCAGCGGCCATTCGTGAAGCTCATGCGGCTGGTTTGCGCGATTTTGGCGAGAACTACCTGCAGGAAGCGCTGGAAAAACAGACCGAACTGAGTGATCTGCCCTTGATCTGGCACTTCATCGGCCCCATTCAGTCGAACAAGACCCGGCCCATCGCCGAGCATTTCGACTGGGTACATTCGGTGGATCGCCTGAAAATCGCCCAACGCCTCTCCGAGCAGCGTCCTGCGCACCTGCCACCGCTGAATATCTGCCTGCAGGTCAACGTCAGCGCTGAGGACAGCAAATCCGGCTGCAGCCCAGAAGCGCTGCCAGAGCTGGCCAAGGCTGTAGCCGCCCTGCCCAACCTGCGCCTGCGGGGGCTGATGGCGATTCCCGAGCCTACCGACGATATCGCGGCGCAACATGCCGCCTTCGCCCACTTGCGCCAATTGCGTGATGACCTGGCGCTGGACCTCGATACCTTGTCCATGGGCATGAGCCATGACCTGGAGGCCGCCATCGCCGAAGGTGCCACCTGGGTGCGCATCGGCACCGCCCTGTTCGGCGCCCGCGATTACGGCCAGCCCACTCACTGAATGAAGGATTTTCTGCAATGAGCAACCCGACCATCGCCTTCGTCGGCGCCGGCAACATGGCCGCCAGCCTGATTGGCGGCCTGCGCGCCCAGGGCGTGGCAGCCAGCGCCATCCGCGCCAGCGAGCCCGGCAGCGAACAGCGCGCCCGCCTGCAACAGGAACACGGCATCGCCACCTTCGCGGATAACGGTGAAGCCATAAAAGGCGCCGACCTGATCGTGCTGGCGGTCAAACCACAGATCATGAAAGCGGTATGCCTGGATCTGGCGCCACACCTGGCTCCCAATCAGGTGATCATCTCCATCGCCGCCGGCATCAGCTGCGCCAGCCTGGAAAACTGGCTGGGCCAGCGCCCAGTCGTGCGTTGCATGCCCAACACGCCGGCGCTATTACGCCAAGGCGTTTCCGGCCTGTTCGCCAATGCCCGCGTCAGCGCCGCACAGAAAGCCCAGGCCGAACAGGTGCTGAGCGCCGTTGGCCTGGCTCTGTGGCTGGATGAAGAAGCTCAACTAGACGCCGTTACCGCCGTTTCTGGCAGCGGGCCGGCTTATTTCTTCCTTTTGATCGAAGCTATGACGGCGGCTGGCGAGCAGCTCGGCCTGCCACGCGAGACGGCTGCACGCCTGAGCATCCAGACTGCACTGGGCGCCGCACGCATGGCCAGCGAGAGTGATGTCGACGCCGCCGAACTGCGGCGCCGTGTGACCTCGCCGAACGGAACCACCGAAGCGGCGATCAAAACCTTTCAGGCCGGCGGCTTCGAAACGCTGGTACAACAGGCACTCAACGCCGCCGCCAATCGCTCGGCCGAACTGGCCGAACAACTGGGTCAATAAAGGAAGCACACATGTCCGGACTCATCGAAGCCCTGATCTACATCATTCAGACCCTCGGCAGCCTGTATCTGCTGATCGTCCTGCTGCGTTTCATCCTGCAGCTGGTACGCGCCGACTTCTACAACCCGCTGAGCCAGTTCATCGTCAAGGCCACACAGCCGCTGGTGACGCCCCTGCGGCGGATCATCCCCGGTTTCGCCGGGCTGGATCTGGCCTCGCTGGTGCTGGCCATCCTGGTGCAGCTGCTGCTGATGGTCATCACCCTGACGCTGATGGGCTACAACGTCGGCGGCTTCATCCTGCAACTTCTGGTGTGGTCACTGATCGGCGTGACCTCGCTGTTTCTCAAGGTGTTCTTCTTCGCCCTGATCATCAGCGTGATCCTGTCGTGGGTCGCCCCGGGCAGCTACAACCCCGGCGCGCAGCTGGTCAACCAGATCTGCGAACCACTGCTGGCGCCGTTCCGCAAGCTGCTGCCGAACCTCGGCGGCCTGGATATTTCGCCGATCTTCGCCTTCATCACCATCAATCTGATCGATCGCTTCGTCATTGGCGGCCTGGCTGCCTCCACTGGTCTACCGCCGATGCTCAGCCCCTTCCTCTGAGAGCCAGCTCAAAGGCTCGCGAGCTAGCGCTATGCAAGGCAAAAACAGGCGAGGAACGGTCGGAGTCGCGCTCGACTTTACGAATGATAAATGAGCATTCCGAGCCTGTTTTTAACGCAGCAAAGCCGACGCGCAGCAGACTTTGAGCAGGTTCTCAGGATGAGCTTCTACCGCTGGGATGGCGAGGCCCTGATCCTCGACTGTCACCTGCAGCCCAAGGCGAGCAAGGACGAGTTCGCCGGGCTGCAGGGTGATCGGTTGAAGATCCGCCTCACCGCCCCACCGCTCGAGGGCAAGGCCAACGCCCATCTGCAGGCCTTTCTGGCCAAGGCGTTCGGCGTGGCCAAGAGCCAGGTGAGCCTGGAAAGCGGCGAACTCAATCGACACAAGCGCCTGCGCATCCGCACGCCACGTAACCTGCCAGCGATTCCCGGCTTGCAGAACGCCTGATGACCATTCAGCCGCCATACCCGACCACAAGGCGGGACTGTACAAGCAGCCAATTGACGGCCGCCCTGTACCTCGCATAATGCAGGTTATTCTCGCGAATGCCGTGCGTCCTGGCGGCAACACCAACTGAACAGTCACGCAGCCCCAGCAAGTGGATGAACTTGCCGAGAGGAGAGCCAGGATGAGCATGGAACGTCTCAGCCAGCAGGTTGACGCCTACGTCGCCTGGAAACGCGAACTGATGCGCGAGATCACGCGTTATCGCAGCTGGCTGGAACACAATCGGCTCAACTCCGAGGCCGTTCAAGCCAAACTCGAACGCGCGCTGAAGATCCTGCGTACCGATCACATCACCCTGGCCTTCGTCGGCGAGTTCTCGCGCGGCAAGACCGAGCTGATCAACAGCCTGTTCTTCTCCGAATACGGCCAGCGCATGCTGCCTTCGCATGCCGGACGCACGACCATGTGCCCCACCGAGCTGTTCTTCGACCCGCGCTCGGAACGCCCCTACATTCGCCTGTTGCCCATAGAGACGCGCACGGCCTCAGCCAGCGTCGCACAGTTCAAGCGCATTCCCCGGCACTGGGTGAACATCCCACTGGATACCAGCGATCCGGCCAACATGGCGCTGGCTTTCAGCCAGGTGGCCAAAACCAAATCCATGCCGGTGGAACAGGCGATCCAGCTCGGCTTCCACCCGGACATGCTCGAAGGCACCGGCAAACGTGGCCAGGTACTGGTGCCGGCCTGGCGCCATGCGATGGTCAACTTCGACCACCCGCTGCTGCGCCAGGGCCTGCGCATTCTCGATACCCCCGGGCTCAACGCCCTAGGTAGCGAGCCGGAGCTGACCCTGTCGATGCTGCCCAATGCCCAGGCGATCATCTTCCTGCTGGCCGCCGATACCGGCGTCACCGCCAGCGACATGAGCATCTGGCAGCAGCACATCCGTCAGCTCGACGAAGACGCCCAGACCAGCCTGTTCGCCGTGCTGAACAAGATCGACGTACTGTGGGACGACCTGGCAGGCGAGACCTTCGTGCAGAACGCCATCGGCCAGATCCAGAGCGCCACCGCCAAGCAGTTGGGTATCGCCAAGCAGGACGTGCTGCCGCTGTCGGCCAAGCAGGCGCTGCTGGCCAAGGTGCGCAAGGACGAAGAATTGCTGGCACGCAGCCAGATGGCCGGTCTGAAAAACCTGCTATGCGAGCGCATCGTCGCGCAGAAGGAACGCCTGATCGAAGATAACGTGGTGCGTCAGGTCCTGGCGTTGGTGAACAACAGCCAACATGTGCTCAACCTGCGCCTGGAGAAAGTCAGTGAGCAGTTGGCCCTGCTCGGCAACCATCAGCAGGACAACGGCCAGCTGCTGTTCGAGCTGACCGCCAAGACCAAGGAAGACCACAGCCTGCACCACAAGCGCCTGCTCGGCCTGAAGACCAACCAGCGCCTGCTGCAGCGCCAGGGACAACTGCTGCGCCACGCCGCGCGCGCCGAACGCCTGGAGGAACACCTGAGCGAGGTGCGCCGCAATCTCACCGGCAGCTGGACCACCCTGGGCATCAACCAGGCCATCCTGCATTTCTTCCGCGCCGTCGAACAGGATCTGCACAACCTGCAGCACGAAGCCGACATGGCCAACAAGATGGTTGCAGCCATCTATCGTCGACACAACGAAGACAACCCGCTGGGCGGGGTCGACGCACCGCAGTTCAAGATCCAGCGTTATCTGCGCGAGCTGAAGAAACTGCAGGAAAAGGGCGACCAGTTCCGCCTGCACCTGAAGACCCTGCTCACCGAGCAGCGCAGCCTGACCCGACGCTTCTTCGCCACCCTGGCCCAGGAAGTGATCGGCCTGCACCAGCGCCTGCGCCTGGACGCCGAGCAATGGGCCGCCGATGCGCTGATGCCGCTGATGCAGCACACCCTGGAACACAAGCAGATGCTGGAAAGCCACATGCTGCGCCTCAAGGCGCTGGCCCAGGAAACCCAGCAGACGCGCAAACGCAGCCTGCAACTGGCGCGCTACCGGGAAGAGCTGGAACAGCAGCTGGCCCTGGCCAGCGACATGCTGCGCGTGCTGCGTCGTCCGGCACCGGTGCAGCGCCAGGGCAAGGTGGTCAGCCTGCCGACGGCGGCGCGCCCACGAAGCCTGTAGAGCGGAGCGGGCGCCCAGCTCGCTTGCCGCTCGGGTCGGTGCTCTTTAGACTGGCGCCCTCCTCCGATTCATTAGCAGCGCCTCAATGCCCACTGCATTTCCGCAAGATTCCGTCGGCCTGGTCAGTCCCCAGGTATTTCGCTTCAGCGAACCCCTGGCGCTGGCCTGCGGGCGCAGCCTGGCCGAGTACGAACTGGTCGTCGAAACCTATGGCGAACTGAACGCCGCACGCAGCAATGCGGTGCTGATCTGCCACGCCCTGTCCGGCCACCATCACGCCGCCGGCTATCACAGCCCGGATGATCGCAAGCCCGGCTGGTGGGACAGCTGCATCGGCCCCGGCAAGCCCATCGACACCAACAAGTTCTTCGTCGTCAGCCTCAACAACCTGGGCGGCTGCAACGGTTCCACCGGCCCGAGCAGCGCCAACCCGGTGACCGGCAAGCCCTACGGCGCGGACTTTCCGGTAATGACGGTCGAAGACTGGGTGCACAGTCAGGCACGTCTGGCCGATGTGCTCGGCATTGCCCAGTGGGCGGCGGTGATCGGCGGCAGTCTCGGCGGTATGCAGGCCATGCAGTGGACCATCAGCTACCCCGAGCGTGTGCGTCACTGCCTGGCGATTGCCTCGGCGCCCAAGCTGTCGGCGCAGAACATCGCCTTCAACGAGGTGGCGCGCCAGGCGATCCTTACCGATCCGGAATTCCACGGCGGACACTTCCAGGAACAAGGTGTGATCCCCAAGCGCGGGCTGATGCTGGCGCGCATGGTCGGCCATATCACCTACCTGTCCGACGACGCCATGGGCGAGAAATTCGGCCGCGGTCTGAAGAGCGAGAAACTCAACTACGACTTCCACAGCGTCGAGTTCCAGGTGGAAAGCTACCTGCGCTATCAGGGCGAGGAATTCTCCGGCCGTTTCGACGCCAACACCTATCTGCTGATGACCAAGGCACTGGACTACTTCGACCCTGCCGCTGCGCACGACGGCGATCTGGCCAAGACCCTGGCCGTGGCCAAGGCGGACTTCTGCGTGATGTCCTTCACCACCGACTGGCGCTTCTCCCCCGCCCGCTCGCGGGAGATCGTCGACGCCCTGACGGCGGCGAAGAAGAACGTCTGCTACCTGGAAATCGACGCACCGCAGGGCCATGACGCCTTCCTCATGCCGATCCCGCGTTATTTGCAGGCGTTCGACAGCTACATGAAGCGAATCGAGGTATGAGCATGCGAGCGGATCTGGACATCATCCAGGAATGGATCGCCCCGGGCAGCCGTGTGCTCGACCTGGGCTGCGGCGACGGCGAGCTGCTCGCCTGGCTGCGCGACAACAAGCAGGTGGCCGGCTACGGCCTGGAGATCGACCCGGACAAGATCGCCCTGTGCATCGAGCGCGGCGTCAACGTCATCGAGCAGAACCTCGATCTCGGTCTAGGCAACTTCGCCAGCAACAGCTTCGACGTGGTGGTCATGACCCAGTCGCTGCAAGCGCTACACTACCCGGACAAGGTGCTGGCCGAAATGCTGCGGGTCGGCAAGACCTGCATCATCACCTTCCCCAACTTCGGCCACTGGCGCTGCCGCTGGTACCTGACGACTAAAGGTCGCATGCCGGTGTCGGACTTCCTGCCCTATACCTGGTACAACACCCCGAATATCCACTTCTGCACCTTCGAGGACTTCGAGCGTCTCTGTCACGCCCAGGGTGCCCGTGTGGAAGAACGCCTGGCAGTGGACCGTGACCACCGCCATGGCCTGGCAAGCCGCATCTGGCCCAACCTGCTGGGCGAGATCGGCATCTACCGCATCAGCGGCGCGGACCTCTCCGCCCACCGCGTTGCGGTCTGAACGAGGAGAACATCATGCGCCGCATCATCCCCTTCCTGATCGCCCTGTGCCTGGCCCTGCCGGCCGCCGCCGAGCGCAAGCAGAGCTTCGGCGACCTCGACGTGCACTACAGCGTGTTCAACTCCAGCTTCCTGCAGCCGGACATCGCCAGCGCCGCCGGCCTGGTGCGCAGCAAGACTCAGGGCGTGGTCAACATCGCCGTGCTCAAGGCCAGCAAGGCCAGCACCGCGCAGGTCAGCGGCCAGGTGAAGAACCTGCTGGGGCAGAGCACCGCGTTGACCTTCAGGCAGGTCACCGAGAGCGGCGCCATCTATTACCTGGCACAGTTCCCCTTCTCCAGCCGCGAGATTCTCAGCTTCAGCCTCGATGTGCGCCAGGGCGATAACACGCACCGCATCACCTTCAACCAGGAAATGTTCCCGGATGACTGATGCTGAAGGCGCTGCCAGCATCTTTGCGTAGGAGCCCCGCCCCAGGGCGAAGCTTTCAGGGCGCTGCCGTCCTGGTTCGCGGCGGGGCGCCGCTCCTACAGGTTCTGTAATTCAACGTTCAACTGACAGGCAATATCCGCATGATCGACCTCAAGGAACTGGTACTGGCCAGCCATAACGCCGGCAAGCTCAAAGAGTTGCAGGCCATGCTTGGCGATGCAGTACGCGTGCGCTCGATCGGCGAGTTCTCCAGCGTCGAGCCGGAAGAGACCGGCCTGTCGTTCGTCGAGAATGCCATCCTCAAAGCACGCAACGCCGCGCGCATCTCCGGCCTGCCGGCGCTGGCAGACGACTCCGGTCTGGCGGTAGATTTCCTCGGCGGCGCGCCCGGCATCTACTCGGCGCGCTATGCCGATGGCCAGGGCGACGCAGCGAACAACGCCAAGCTGCTCGCTGCCCTGAAAGACGTGCCGGACGCCGAGCGCGGCGCCCAGTTCGTCTGCGCCCTGGCCCTGGTGAGGCACGCCGACGATCCGCTACCGATCCTCTGTGAAGGCCTGTGGCACGGCAGCATCCTGCACGAAGCCCGTGGCGAGCAAGGCTTCGGCTACGACCCGCTGTTCTGGGTGCCGGAAACCAGCTGCTCCAGTGCCGAGCTGCCCGCCGAGCAGAAGAATCGCCTTAGCCACCGCGCCCGCGCCATGGCCCTGCTCAAGCAGCGCCTGGGGCTGGCATGAGCGACACCTCTGGCGGGAGTTTCCTGCTCCCGCCCCTCGCGCTCTATATCCACATCCCGTGGTGCGTGCGCAAATGCCCTTACTGCGACTTCAACTCCCATGCTGCCGGGCCGACGCTGCCTGAAGAGGAATACGTCGACGCGCTGCTCGCCGACCTCGATATCGACGTTCAGCACGCCCATGACCGGCCACTGAGCTCGATTTTCTTCGGCGGCGGCACGCCCAGTCTGTTCTCCGACCGCGCCCTGGGCCGTCTGCTGGAAGGCGTCGAGCGGCGCATCGCCTTCGCGCCAGACATCGAGATCACCCTAGAAGCCAACCCCGGCACCTTCGAGCAGGCCAAGTTCAAGGGCTACCGAAGCCTCGGCATCAACCGTCTGTCCATCGGCGTGCAGAGTTTCCAAGAAGCCAAGCTCAAGGCGCTGGGGCGCATCCACAATGGCGACGAAGCCATCCGTGCCGCCGATATGGCGCGTGCTGCCGGCTTCGACAACTTCAACCTCGATCTGATGCACGGCCTGCCGCAGCAGAGCATCGAAGACGCCCTGTTCGACCTGCGCACCGCCATCGCCCAGGCCCCCACGCACCTGTCCTGGTACCAGCTGACCATGGAGCCGAACACGGTGTTCTGGAGCCAGCCGCCCGAGCTGCCCGAGGACGATCTGCTGTGGGACATTCAGGAAGCCGGCCAGGCGCTGCTCGCCGCCGAGGGCTACGCGCAGTACGAGGTGTCCGCCTACGCCCAGCCCGGCAAACAGGCGCGGCACAACCTCAACTACTGGACCTTCGGCGACTTTCTCGGCATCGGTGCTGGCGCCCACGCCAAGCTGAGCACCCCCGCAGGGCGCATCCAGCGCACCTGGAAAACCCGCCTGCCGAAGGACTACCTCGACCCGGCCAAGGCATTCCAGGCCGGCGAACGCCTGCTGGCAGCCGACGAGTTGCCCTTCGAATTTCTGATGAACGTGCTGCGCCTGACCGAAGGCTCGCCAGCCGAGCTGTTCAGCCAGCGCACCGGCCTGCCGTTGCAGCAACTCGAACAGGCGCGCCGCGAAGCCGAACGCCAGGGCCTGCTGCAAGCCGATGAAACTCGACTGGTCGCCACGGCCAAGGGCCAGCTGTTTCTCAATGATCTGCTGCAGCAGTTCCTGGCCTAGTTCACCCACAGCGCCACGACAATCCGTTAGGCTTAGGCGCTTCGCTCGCGCAGCCCTGATGCCGCTGCGCTGACCGTTACGCCTGCCAAGGAGCCTGAATGGATCTGCTACTGGACCTGATCGTCACCCTCTCGCGCTGGAGCCGCAGCCACCTCGGCGATATCTCCCTGGCCATCATGGCCACCCTGCTGGTGCTGTTCGGCCCAGCCATCAACGCCTGGGTTCAACGCACCATCGGCAACCTCAATTTCGTCCTGCGTACTCTGCTGTTCGTGGTGTTCTGCGCGGTCGGCTACGGCCTGGCGATCGTCTTCCTCACACCCTGGCTGGCCAAGGGCCTGGCGCACTTCAACAACTACACACTGGCGCCGGTGCTGATCCTGATCTTCGTGGTGATCGGCATATTGGCCGACAGGAACTAGGGTGACCGCGGAGCGCCATTGCAGTTGCGGCAAGAAGAACTGATTTCCCTTGTAGGAGCGGTGTCAGCCATGGACATTGGCTTTCGCGGCTGAAGCCGCTCCTACGGCGAGGGGCGAACCGCTGTTTCTACAGCACGAACTTGGACACTTCGCTACCGATCTGCCGGCCTAGCGCCTGCAGGTTGGAGGCAGCTGCCGAGGCGGCATGGCTGCTCTGCGACATCTGATCGCCCATGGCGCGGATGTTCTCGGTGTTGCGGTTGACCTCCACGGTGACACAGGCCTGCTCTTCCGCCGCCGAGGCGATCTGCGCAGCCATGTCGTTGATCTGCCCGACCGCATCGGTGATCTGCTGCAACAGGTCACTGGCCGCCTGGGCATCAGTCACACTCTGCGAAGCCTTGGCAGCCGCGTTGTCCATCACCCCGACGGCCTGGCGAGTGGCGTCCTGCAGCACCTGGATCATCGCCTCGATCTCGCGGGTGGACTCATGGGTGCGCTTGGACAGCACGCGCACCTCATCGGCCACCACCGAAAAACCACGACCGTGCTCGCCGGCACGCGCCGCCTCGATGGCCGCGTTTAGGGCCAGCAGGTTGGTCTGGTCAGCGATACTGGCGATGGTGGAGAGAATCGAGCTGATCTCGTTGGAGTGGCGGTGCAATTCATCGATGATGCGCCCGGCCCCTTCGACTTCTTCAGCCAGCAGGGCGATGGACTGCTGGCTGCGCTCCACCTGGCGGCGCCCTTCCACACTCAGGCTGACCGAATCCACGGCCTGGCCGGAGGCGGTCTCGGCATTGTGCGAGATTTCCTGTGTGGCGGAAGCCATCTGCGTCACCGCAGTGGCCACCAGGTGCAGCTCGGACTGGTGCTGCTGCACGTGCTGGTTCTGCGCTTCAGCATCCTGCGCGACCTGTCCGGACTCGTTGCTCAGCGCCACGGCAACCTCGCGCAGACGGGAGATGATGCCGTGCAGTTGCTCGATGAAGCGGTTGAAGCTGCTCGATAGCTGGCCAATCTCGTCATTGGAGTTGACCGGCAGGCGCTGGGTCAGGTCACCATTGCCTTCGGCGATGGCGTTGAGGTTGTGACGGATCTGCTCGAGATCACGGAACAGCACACGGCCCAGCAGAGCCAGCACCAGAATGGCGACGGCCAGCATGCCGATACCGATGATCAACTGCACAGCGAGCTGCTTACGCACCGGCGCGAGTACTTTTGCCTCATCCATGACCATCACGAAAGTCCACCGGGTATTGGGGATCTCGACGGCGTACAGCAGGCTATCGGTGCCCGCCACCTCAGCCTGAGTGAGACGACGCTGCTGCACCAGGGCCTTGAGCTGCTCGTCAGCCAGCGCTGGCGAAAAGTCGGCGGCCGACTTGGTGCGCCACTCCTTGTCGGGGTGCGCGATCATCTGCCCGCTCTGGTCGATCAACAGCGCGTAGCCTTCGCCAGGGATGCTCAACTTGCCGATGGTCTCGGTCAACGTATCGAGCGTCAGGTTGGCGCCGACCACGCCAATCAGCGTGCCGTTACGGCGTGCCGGGTAGGCGATGGTCACCACGTAGGCGCCATCGGTGAGCGATACGTAAGGGTCGCTGATGAACACATCGTTGTTCTTCTCGGCGCCCTGATACCAGCCGCGCTGGCGCGGATCGTAGTTCTGCAGGATCACCGTCGGGTCATTCTGCAGCATCTGTCCGTCGACGGTGCCGATGTAGGTGATATTGAAGGCGAAGGTCGCCCAGGTCTGCTGCAGCAGAATGTGTGGGGCGATCTGCGGCTGCTGCACCAGGCTGCCCGCAGTAGTCTTCACGGCGTTGATGCGGTCGTGCATCCAGTTGCCCAGGTTGACCGATATCGACTGGGCGAAGCCATCGATATCCCGCCGCAGGGTGTCATTGACGGTCCGGTCCAGGGAAGAAACGCTCTGCCAGATCAGCACAATGCTGACCAGTGATAACAGCGCCGCCGCCGTCAGGGTGATTTTCAGGCGCAGCGGCCAATCCTTGATATTCATGCACAGGACTCCATCGATGTCAGGCTCGAGCAGACACCTGTCGTTGAAAGCCAGATCCATGAGCAAGCGACGCAGCGCGGAAGAACGAGCCCCTCGCAGAGCGTTATCACCGGGATCTGGAAGCGGTTATGGGTTGCCCGGGAACCTGGCTGGTCCTGACGGGCACACGCAGGTAATAAGCGACCGCACGACGGGAAACGTGAAGCCGAAAACGTGCAAAATCGCTTAAAAGCACTGAGCTAGAGGGGTGACTTACCTACGGCGTTGGATCTACTGAGCACCTCGCTCAGGACTGCAGCCAGCTCAGCACGCGCTCAGCCAATTGTTCGGGCGTGTGCCGGGTGGAGTCCAGCCGCAGCAGCGGGCAGCCCAGATGGCGGGCCATCCAGGTTTCGTGCATAAGCAGGCTGCGTGTGTGCAGGTCCCCCTGCTCGTAGCCGGCGGCCCATTGCAGGAAAGCCAGGCTCTGCCCGTGCATGTCACCTCCTGGCAGAATGCGTTCAGCGTAGCGCTGCGCTTCACGCTGCCGCAGTCGGCGCATGCGCTCCCGGTCGTCCAGGCGCAAGAACAGGGCATGGCTGAACGACGGGATCAACGCCTCGCCCCAGCTGCACAGCGAACCACTGAGCACCCAGCTGGGCGCCTGAGCGCTACGCTCGCGGATCAGCCTGACACGCTCCTCGGGCGGCCGCTTGTGCAGATAGGGCGGCTCGCTCGGCAGCCAGTAGAAGTCGTCGGTATCCAGATGCAGCCAGCCGTTGCGCTCGGCCAGCGTGCGGGCCAGCGTGCCGGTGCCCGAACCGGATGCCCCGAAGATATGTAACCGAACCTCCATGGATGTCCCTCTCCTCGAACAGGATTTCATCATGATTCGCCCCTACCATCCCACAGACAGCGACGCGCTACTCGACCTCTGGCTGAGAGCTTCCATTCTGGCCCACGACTTCGTGCCGGAGACGTTCTGGTACGAGCAGTTACCCGCCATGCGCGAGCTTTATCTGCCGCAGGCCGAAACCCTGGTGCTGGAGGAACAGGGTCGAGTGCTCGGCTTCGCATCGCTGCATGGACAGCGCCTGGCTGCGCTGTTCGTCAGCCCGGACGCACAAGGCCGCGGTCTGGGTAGTCAGCTACTGGACGAAGCCAAACGCAGGCGCAACCGCCTGGAACTCGGCGTCTACCGCGCCAACACCCGGGCAGTGGCCTTCTACCGGGCAGGCGGGTTCGTGACGCTGGACGAGACGCGCGACCCGCACACCGGCCAGCCGGAGCTGACGATGCGCTGGTCGCGCCAGTGAGGACGGTTCAGTTACCTTCGCGGCGCAGCGCCTGCGGGGTGAAGTCGCGCGGGCTCAGTCGGGCGTTGAAGTCGTACATCTTCTCGTTGTTATCCAGGCCGTCAGCGAAGTAGCGGCCACCCTTGAGGTCGTAAATGGTCTCCAGGGTCGAGCCGAACATCGGCACGTCGTAGTAGCTGATCGGGTGGGCTTCCTGCAGACCGATCAGGTTGCCATTGCGGTCATACAGGTCGACGGCGAGGATCTGCCAGCTGTCCTCATCCAGATAGAAGCGGCGTTTGCCGTAGGGATGGCTGAAGCCGGTACGCAGATCCGCCTCGACCACCCAGACGCGGTGCAGCTCGTAACGCAACAGCTCGGGGTTGACGTGCTTGGCCTGCAGGATATCGGCATAGGGAATGCCGCGCTGGTGCACGGCATAGCTGTTGTAGGGCACCAGCATCTCGCGCTTGCCCAACAACTGCCACTCGTAGCGATCCGGCGCGCCATTGTAGGAGTCCACCTGGTCGGCGGTGGCCATGCCGTTGGTGTCCGGCTGCAGGGTGTCGTAGGCCAGCATCGGCAGACGGCGGACGCGGCGCTCGCCACGGTTGAAGCGCCAGGCCTTGCGGATCGCCAGCACCTGGTCGAGGGTTTCCTGCACCACCAGCGCCGATCCGGCCAGCTTGGCCGGGGCCACGACCTTGTACTTGTAGTGGAACAGGGTGTTGTCCAGATCCTGCGGGGCGACGCCGTCACGACCGTAGACGAAGTAGATGTCGCGCTCGAGCTTGAGCAGGTTGTAACTACCGTTGCTGAGCACCGCCGCCTGATTGGTGACCATGCTGATCTGGTCGCCACGGTAACGCATGACGTGGTTCCAGATCGCCTCCTGGCCGTTCGCCGGCAGCGGGAAGGGTACGCCGGAAGCTGCTCCCTGAACGCCATTACCACCGGAAATCAGCTCGGCATTCAGTGCGTTGAAACGCGTCGCGTCGTAGATGCGTTGCGGCGCGGCTGCACTGCGACGGGTCGGGAACACGCGCAAATAGAAGCTGGGGTTTTGCTGCAGCAGGGTCTTGAGGCCGACCGGCAGCTGTTGTTCGTACTGCGCCAGGTTCTGGCTGTCGACCCGGTACAGCAGTTTGTCGTCAGCGAAGGGATCAGGGTGATGCATGCCCGGCTGGTAGTTGGCCGGCGGCGTAGCCTGGCCGCCCGTCCAGGCAGGGATAGTGCCGCTGGCATTACCGGCACGCTCGCCGCCAAGCGGCGTCAGGTCCTGACCCAGGCGCGCGGCCTGGCTGGCATCGACCTTGGCCTGGGCCTGAAACGCCAGGGCAGTCAGCAGAAAAAGGGAAACCGATCTCAACACAATGCTCTCCTCGCGGCGCCCTGCAAGCGGTGCCGCTATTGTCCGCGCCCCTTGTAGGTGCGCTTGTCTTTGTTGTGTTTGCGGTGAGGCGCCGTCCTGGCTGTCGGGTTATCCCGATCTAATCGTGCATCCTGCCGGTTCTGATGGAACGTTTGCGATCCCTGACGACAGGGATCGCTGGGTGAATCATTCCTGACGCTGGAACTTCAGATCCCACACGCCATGGCCGAGACGCTCGCCACGACGCTCAAACTTGGTCACCGGGCGCTCCTCGGGGCGCGGCACGTAGGTGCCATCGGCCGCCAGGTTGCGATAGCCCGGCGCTGCATTCATCACCTCGAGCATGTGCTCGGCGTAATTTTCCCAGTCGGTGGCCATGTGCAGAACGCCGCCGACCTTCAGCTTGCTGCGCACCAGCTCGGCGAAAGCCGGCTGGACGATACGGCGCTTGTGGTGACGCGACTTGTGCCAGGGATCGGGGAAGAACAGCAGCACGCGATCGAGGCTGGCATCGGCCACGCAGTCGCGCAGCACTTCCAGCGCATCGCAGCTGTACACGCGAATATTGCTCAGGTTCTGCACCATCGCGCCGCTCAACAACGCACCGACGCCAGGCTTGTGCACCTCGACACCGATGAAATCCTGCCCGGGTGCTGCAGCAGCCATCTCCAGAGTGGAATGGCCCATGCCGAAGCCGATCTCGAAGGTACGCGGCGCGCTGCGACCGAACACCTGGTCGAAGTCGCGCAGGCCATCTTCCAGCTCCAGGCCGAACAGCGGCCAGCCCTTGTCGATGCCACGCTGCTGGCCTTCGGTCATGCGTCCGGCGCGCATCACGAAGCTCTTGATGGTACGGCGCTGGCGACCGTCTTCGGTCAGTTCGGGCTGCTGGGTATCGGTCATGCTGGGCTCTTGTAGATTGCGTTACGACTTGGCTCGCCGTCGGACCGGCACGCAGCAAATCGTCATCCTTAATTGATCAGGCCAGTCAGCGGCGACGAGGCGCTGGCATAGAGTTTCTTCGGCATGCGACCGGCCAGGTAGGCCAGGCGCCCGGCCTCGACAGCATGCTGCATGGCACGGGCCATGAGCACCGGATTCTGCGCTTCGGCAATGGCGCTGTTCATCAGCACGGCCTCGCAGCCCAGTTCCATGGCGATGGTGGCGTCGGAGGCAGTGCCCATGCCGGCATCAACCAACACCGGCACCTTCGACTCTTCGAGGATGATGCGCAGGTTGTAGGGGTTACAGATGCCCAGGCCGGAGCCGATCAGGCCGGCCAGCGGCATCACCGCGATGCAGCCGATCTCGGCCAGCTGACGGGCGATGATCGGGTCGTCGCTGGTGTAAACCATCACGTCGAAACCGTCCTTGACCAGCACTTCGGCGGCCTTGATGGTCTCGATGACGTTGGGGAACAGGGTTTTCTGGTCAGCCAGCACTTCCAGCTTGACCAGGTTGTGCCCATCGAGCAGTTCGCGGGCCAGGCGGCAGGTGCGCACGGCCTCGACCGCATCGTAGCAACCGGCAGTGTTGGGCAGAATGGTGTATTTGTCCGGGCTGATCACGTCGAGCAGGTTCGGCTCACCGGGGTTCTGGCCGATGTTGGTACGGCGCACCGCCACGGTGACGATCTCGGCGCCGGAGGCGGCGATGGCGTCACGGGTTTCGTCCATATCCTTGTACTTGCCGGTACCGACCAGCAGGCGCGACTGGAACGTACGACCGGCCAGGGTGAAGGGCTTGTCGCTGCGAACTTGGCTCATGGAAAACTCCTCGTGAGGTCAACCGCCGCCGATGGCGTGCACCACTTCCACCTGATCGCCTTCGGCGAGCTGGGTGCTGTCGTGCTGGCTGCGTGGAACGATGTCCTGATTGAGTTCGACCGCCACACGGCGCCCGGTCAGATCGAGGCGAACCAACAGGTCGGCGACGCTCTGATTATCCGGCAGTTCGAAGGGTTCACCATTCAACTGGATACGCATGACGACTCGGTCACAACTGGGAAGAGGGCCGGCATTCTAGCCCGTTAACTGGCCACGACCAAGGCTAAAAGGCGCCATTCGTCCTCATTTCTGACGCCAGGGTCAGGCCAGTCTCCAGGCCGCCAAACCCAGGCACAGCCAGCCAATCAGGAAGGCGACACCGCCGAACGGAGTAATGATGCCCAGCTTGCCGATACCGCTGAGGGTCAGCAGGTAGAGGCTGCCGGAAAACAGCAGGATCCCCAGGGCGAAAGCGCCACCTGCCAGGTTCACCAGCCGTCCCGGCATCTGCAGCGCCAGCAGACCGACGCCGAACAATGCCAGCGCATGAATCAACTGGTAATGCGTACCGGTCTGGAAAACCGCCAGATATTCGGGAGTCAGCCTTTGCTTCAGGCCGTGGGCGGCGAAAGCCCCCAGGGCAACACCGGTGAAGCCGGCGAACGCGGACAACAGTAGCCAGAGACGGGCCATGGAAACTCCTGATGAGATGGACCTGAACGCAGTTTAACCATTGAGGCCGAAGGCGAATGGGGCGTTATTGTCACACCCAGGTATCAGGCGGGAATTTCCTCAGCGCTTTTTTGTTGCTTGCCATCCATGGCGGCAACCCTTCGGGCCGTCGCAAAGCGACGTCAAAAATTGCTCCCGGCAATTTTTTGTTGCCTGCCATCCTTGGCGGCAACCCTAGCGAGCCGACTACAGCGCTGACGTCAAAAATCGCTCTCGGTGATTTTTTGTTTTAATAGCGCCACATCCGATCGATGCGAGACCCCATGCTCCGAGCCCTTACCCGCCGCCTGCTGAAACTGCTGCTCTGGCTGATCCTGGCCAGCGCGCTGCTGGTGCTTGCCCTGCGCTGGGTGCCGCCACCCGGCACGGCGCTGATGATCGAGCGCAAGATCGAATCCTGGGGCAGCGAACAGCCCATTGAACTGAAGCGTCAGTGGCGTCCATGGAACGAGCTGCCGGATCACCTGAAGATGGCGGTGATCGCCGCTGAAGACCAGAAATTCGCCGAGCACTGGGGGTTCGATGTCGGCGCGATTCAGGCGGCGCTGGCGCACAACCAGAGCGGCGGTTCGCTGAGGGGCGCCAGCACCCTTAGTCAGCAGGTGGCCAAGAACCTGTTTCTCTGGTCCGGGCGCAGCTGGCTGCGCAAGGGGCTGGAAGCCTGGTTCACCGCGCTGATCGAGCTGCTCTGGTCGAAGGAGCGCATCCTCGAGGTCTATCTCAACAGCGTTGAATGGGGCGATGGCATCTTTGGCGCCGAAGCCGCCGCACAACACCATTTTGGCGTCGGCGCGCCCTATCTGAATCGTCAGCAGGCCAGCCAGCTGGCTGCGGTGCTACCCAACCCGCTGCGCTGGAGCGCCGGCCGGCCGGACGCCTACGTCAATCGCCGCGCCGCCTGGATTCGTCAGCAGATGACGCAGCTGGGTGGCAGTCACTACCTCAATCAACTCAAGCCGCAGCGCCCCGATTGGTGGCCGCGCTGGCTGTAGGATCCGCCGGGTGAAGCCACTTTAGTCGGTGCGCGCGGCGCACCCTACGGGCAGAATCACCTCGCGCAGGCGACCGACCGATGTAGGGTGCGCCGTGCGCACAGAAAGTGACGCCGCCTGAGCGAACATGGACCACGCAGCGCCCTACGGACGTGGAGCGAATACCCGTTTAGGCACGGCATGCAGTAGCGCGATTTCGTCGCCCTGCAGGTGTACCGTCAGCCCCCATTGCGGATAGACCCAAGCCTGGCCCTCGGCCAGTTCCAAGGTCAGGCGCGGCGGCCCCAGACTCGCTGCCAGGCGCTCGGCAGCCAGGCTGTCCAGCGGTTTCAGGCTCAGCGCGCGTATGGCGAAGTCCGCCAGCTGCACCGCCAATAATTCCCCCACCACCCGCTGCGTATCCCCCGGACGCAGCCCCTGCGCTGCCATCAGGCTATCGCGCTGGTCCTGATCCAGCGCCACCTCCGCCTCGAGCAACCAGTCGCCCTCTTCCCCGTCGAACGACGCACGATAGAAAAGCCGTGCGCCGTCCAGGCGCGGAGCCAGCCACAGCTCGCCTGGCGCCAGCGCCTGCACATCACGCAGCGTCAGCCCATCTTCGGCCAGCGGCTGCAACAGCGCATCGCGCCACTGCTGCAGGTTGGCCACCGGCTGAACCTCGCTGCTGCGCATCAACCAGGCGCCCCAGGCGAAGAACAGCACGGCAACGATCGCGAATATCAGCCAGTGCTGCGCTTTCAGCGGGTTTTTGTTCAAGGCGGTTGCTCCAGACAGCAAAAAGCCGCACCAGGGTGCGGCTTTTCGGGTTGCGGCAGACTCAGGCGGCGATACAGCCCTTGAGCTTGTTCATCGCGTTCTTCTCGAGCTGGCGGATACGCTCGGCCGAGACGTTGTACTTGGCAGCCAGGTCGTGCAGCGTCGCCTTCTCTTCGGCCAGCCAGCGCTGGTAGAGGATGTCGCGGCTACGCTCGTCCAGGCTTTCCAGCGCTTCGTGCAGGTTGCTGCTGGAGCTGTCGCTCCAATCGGCATCCTCGAGCTGGCGAGCCGGGTCGTAGCGGTGATCTTCCAGGTAATGCGCGGGCGACTGGAAGGCGCTGTCGTCGTCGGCATCGGCTGCCGGGTCGAAGGCCATGTCCTGGCCGGTCAGGCGACTTTCCATCTCGCGCACTTCGTGCGGCTCGACGCCCAGGCTTTCGGCTACCGCGGTGACTTCATCGTTGTTCAGCCAGGCCAGACGCTTCTTCTGGCTGCGCAGGTTGAAGAACAGCTTGCGCTGCGCCTTGGTGGTGGCCACCTTGACGATGCGCCAGTTCTTCAGGATGAACTCGTGGATTTCGGCACGAATCCAGTGCACCGCGAAGGAAACCAGACGCACGCCCATTTCCGGGTTGAAGCGCTTGACCGCCTTCATCAGGCCGACGTTGCCTTCCTGGATCAGGTCGGCCTGGGCCAGACCATAACCGGAGTAGCTGCGGGCGATATGCACCACGAAACGCAGGTGGGCCAGCACCATCTGGCGGGCGGCCTCGAGGTCCTGCTGGTAGTAGAGATTTTCGGCCAGTTCACGCTCCTGCTCGGGCGTCAGCAGCGGGATGCTGTTGACCGCATGCACGTAAGCTTCCAGGTTGGCGCCTGGAACAAGGGCATGAACAGGTTGCAAGGAAGTGGACATTCGAATCCTCCGATTCACGAAACTCGTGCAGTGTAGCACTGCGCTATCTGATCAAGAGCCTGTGGATAAGTTCCCTGTCAGATAGTCAATATCAACCAAAACAATGACTTGTCAGCTGGCGTTCAGCCTTGCCGAAAGGCGCCTCAACGGGGCGCCAGTTCGTTCAGATGACGCGCCACTGCCAGCCATGCGCCAATATAGCCCAACAGCACGGCGCCAAGCAGCAGCGAAAAACCGTCGGACGAAGGTACGCCACCCAGGGCGAAATCGCTACCGTAAAGTCCGGCCAAACGTACTACGGCATCGTTCAGCCAATCCAGCCCGAAGGCCAGCAGCAACCAGGCGAAGATGCCTGCGCCGAAACCGTACAACGCGCCCATATAAAGGAAGGGACGTCGCACGTAGCCATCGGTTCCACCTACCAGCTTGATCACCTCGATCTCGGCGCGGCGATTCTCGATGTGCAGGCGGATGGTGTTGCCGATCACCAGCAGCAGCGCCAGGATCAGCAGCAGGCTGAGGCCGAAGACGAAGCGATCGCCCAGTTTTAGGATGGCAGTCAGACGCTCGACCCAGACCAGATCGAGCTGCGCCTGCTCCACCTTGGGCAGCTCTGCCAGACGCTGGCGCAGGGCTTCGAGCTTGGCCTTGTCGACTTCCTTCGGCGTGACCAGGACCACGCCCGGCAGCGGGTTCTCCGGCAGTTCCTTGAGCGCCTGGCCCAGGCCGGAGAGCTGCTGGAACTCTTCCAGCGCCTGCTCACGGCTGATCCACTCGGCATCGGCCACATCATCCATCGCCGCAATCTGCTCGCGCAGCGACTGGCCTTCACGCTCGCTGGCCGACATATCGAGGAACAGGGAAATCTGCGCCGCGCGCTGCCAGGAGCCGCCGAGCTTCTCGACGTTGTCCAGCAGCAGCGACAGGCCCATGGGCAGGCTCAGCGCCACGGCCATCACCCAGCAGGTGAAGAAGCTGCCGATGGGCTGGCGCGCCAGGCGACGCAGGCTGTCCACCAGGCTGGCGCGGTGACTTTCCAGCCAGGCATGGAACAGCGTGCGGAAATCGGGCTCGTCGGCCGGGCCGTCCACCACCTTGTTGCGCGGCGCGGCGCCGACCCGTTCGGCCGGTTGCGGGGTGGGCATCTTCGATGCGCTCATCAGGCAGCCTCCCCGTCACCGATCAGGCGACCGCGTTGCAGGGTGAGCATGCGCTGGCGCATGCGCGCGATCAGCGCCAGGTCGTGGCTGGCGATCAGCACCGTGGTACCCAGCTGGTTGATGTCCTCGAACACGCCCATGATCTCGGCAGCGAGGCGCGGGTCGAGGTTACCGGTGGGCTCGTCCGCCAGCAGCAGGGCCGGCCGGTGGACAATAGCGCGGGCGATACCGACGCGCTGCTGCTGACCGGTGGACAGATCCCCCGGCGCCTGCGCGGCCTTGTCGCTGAGACTGACGCGCTCCAGCGCCGCGCCGACGCGCTTGGCGATCTCAGGCTTGGACAGGCCGAGAATCTGCAGCGGCAGGGCAACGTTGTCGTACACAGTGCGGTCGAACAGCAACTGGTGGTTCTGGAACACCACACCGATCTGCCGGCGCAGGAAGGGAATCTGCGCATTGGTGATGGTCGACAGGTCCTGCCCGGCCAGCAGCAGCTTGCCGCTGGTGGGCCGTTCCATCGCCAGCAGCAGGCGCAACAGCGTGCTCTTGCCGGCACCGGAGTGACCGGTGACGAAGAGAAATTCGCCGGGGCGAACGCGGAAAGTCAGCTCATGCAGCCCGACATGGCCATTGGGGTAACGCTTGGCGACCTGCTCGAATCGGATCATCCGCGCTCACGCTCCTCGAAGAGTGCCTGGACGAAAGCCTGCGCCTGGAACGGACGCAGATCATCGATACCTTCACCCACGCCAATGTAGCGAATCGGCAGGCCGAACTGCTTGGCCAGGGCGAAGATGACGCCGCCCTTGGCGGTGCCATCGAGTTTGGTCAGCGCCAGGCCGGTGAGATTGACCGTCTGGTTGAACTGCTTGGCCTGGCTGATGGCGTTCTGCCCGGTGCCGGCATCGAGCACCAGCAGCACTTCGTGCGGCGCGGTGTCATCCAGCTTACCGATCACCCGGCGCACCTTCTTCAGCTCTTCCATCAGGTTGTCTTTGGTGTGCAGGCGCCCGGCGGTATCGGCGATCAGCACATCGATACCACGCGACTTGGCCGCCTGTACCGCATCGAAGATCACCGAGGCCGAGTCGGCACCGGTGTGCTGGGCGATGACCGCGATGTTGTTGCGCTCACCCCACACCTGCAGTTGCTCCACCGCAGCGGCGCGGAAGGTGTCGCCCGCGGCGAGCATGACCTTCTTGCCTTCGAGCTGGAGTTTCTTGGCCAGCTTGCCGATGGTGGTGGTCTTGCCCACGCCGTTCACCCCGACGACGAGAATCACGTAAGGCTGTTTGGCAGTGTCGATGACCAGCGGCTGCTCGACCGGCTTGAGCAGGGTCACCAGCTCCTCCTGCAGCGCCTTGTACAGGGCGCCGCTGTCGGCCAGTTCCTTGCGCGCCACGCGCTTGGTCAGGTTACCGATGATGGTGGTGGTCGCTTCGACGCCGACGTCAGCAGTGAGCAGACGGGTTTCCAGGTCGTCGAGCAAGTCATCGTCGATGACCTTCTTGCCGAGGAACAGGCTGGCCATCCCTTCGCCGAGACTGGCGCTGGTCTTGGACAGGCCCTGCTTGAGGCGGGCGAAGAAGCTTGGCTTTTCCTGCGTGGCCGCTGCAGCGACGGGAGCCGGTACTGCCGCCACGGGTGCTGCCTCGACGACAGGTTCGGGCACGACCGGCTGCGGCTGCACAGCAGCAGCAACAATCGGCGGTGCAACGACGTGCGGCTCAGGCGGCGCTGACGGAGCGGGCGCGACTTCAGCCACTTCCACCGCGACCGTTGCTACGGCTTCGGGCGCGGGCGGCGGCTCGACAGGCGCCTGAGCAGCAGGTTGCTCAACGGGCGCGGGCTGAGCAGGCTCGGCAGTCGTCTCTGCCGGTTTCTTGCGCCACCAGCTGAACAGGGATTTCTTTTCTTCGCTCACGGGCTGGGCTTGGGGGTCGGTCACGGCCGGTGAGTTCTTGTCGTCTTTGGAACCAAACATGGGTCTTCTCAAAGGGGCGAGCAGCCATTGCAGGCAGCGGGTGCCGCAGGCGCATCCGGAAAAATTCGCTTGCCAGGCACGGCCCGGGGCAACCGCCCGCACGGGCACTGCAAAGGGCTTGCGCTGTACGAAACAGCCCGAGACTTTACCACTTTAGCGGGCCGCCGCGCAGCGTTACGCCCGGCCAGTTGCCTGCCACTGATCAGGCGCTTGCCGTCATGGGTACGACCAGAGCAACAGCCTCTGACGGCGACAGCAAAAAGCTATACAACAGCTGTACAAATCCATGCACAATCGGCGAACTTCTTCCCAAGCCAACCTTTGCGGGGTTGCCAGCATGCTTGTCCGCCTAACCTATGCCAGCCGCGCCAGCCATGGCATCTCTTCACAGTTGATCCGCGAGATTCTCGACAGCTCGCAACGCAACAATCCGGCACGCGGCCTCACCGGCATCCTCTGCTGCAACGCCGATACCTTTCTCCAGGCACTGGAAGGGCCGCGAAACGCCATCAATGCGTTGTACAACCGCCTGACCGAGGACAACCGCCACAAGGATCTGACGATCCTCAGCTATGAAGAGATCAGCGTACGCCGCTATGCCGACTGGAGCATGGGCTGGGCAGGCGCCAAGCAGGCCAACAGAGAACTGTTTCTGAAATATTCCTGCAGCGACCGCCTCGACCCCTTCAGCATGAGCGCCGAGCAGGTCAATGGCCTGTTGCTGGAGCTTTCGGCAAACGTCAGCACCATCAGCGCGCCGATCATCGACTGATTGCAATTCGCCGTGCCGCAGAACCTAAGCGCATGTGCCGCTGTCGGAACGGCGGGCGGCGCCTCGTGTGTGGATGGGGTATCCTGACGCCCTCTTGTCAACGGCGGTTCGACCGCCTCGGCCATCCAAACAGGACGACACCTGATGATTGTCACTGCACGCCGCACTCTCGGCCTGATTCTGGGGGTGCTTTGCCTGCCGCTGGCAGCGTTCGCTGCTGCGCCGCAGCCCACTCATGAATTTACGCTCGACAACGGCCTCAAGGTCATCGTCCGCGAAGATCACCGCGCGCCGGTGGTGGTCAGCCAGCTTTGGTACAAGGTCGGCTCCAGCTACGAGACGCCCGGTTCCACCGGCCTGTCGCACGCACTGGAACACATGATGTTCAAGGGCAGCGGCAAGCTCGGCCCCGGCGAAGCCTCGCGCATCCTGCGGGAGCTGGGCGCCGAGGAAAACGCCTTTACCAGCGACGACTACACCGCCTATTACCAGGTGCTGGCCAGCGACCGCCTGGGCGTGGCGCTGGAGCTGGAAGCCGACCGCCTGGCCAGCCTGAAGCTCCCAGCCGACGAGTTCGCCAAGGAAATCGAAGTCATCAAGGAAGAGCGCCGCCTGCGCACCGACGACCGCCCGTCTTCGCTGGCCTACGAGCGCTTCAAGGCCATGGCTTACCCGGCCAGCGGTTACAGCATCCCCACCATCGGCTGGATGGCCGACCTCGACCGCATGCATATCGATGACCTGCGTGCCTGGCACCAGAAGTGGTACGCACCAAACAACGCCACCCTGGTGGTGGTCGGTGACGTCAGCGTGGATGAGGTCAAGAGCCAGGTGCAGCGCTACTTCGGCGACATCCCGCGCGGTGACGTGCCGACCGCCAAACTGCCGCTGGAGCTGGCCGCGCCGGGCGAACGCCGCACCACGCTGTACCTCAAGACGCAGTTGCCGAGCCTGATCATGGGCTTCAACGTGCCGGGCCTGGCCACCGCGGAAACGCCGCGCCAGGTCTATGCCCTGCGCCTGGCCGCCGCCCTGCTCGACGGCGGCTACAGCGCACGCCTGTCCACCCGCCTGGAACGCGGCGAAGAACTCGTTTCCGGCGCCAGCGCCTGGTACAACGCCTTCACCCGCGGCGACAGCCTGTTCGTTCTCTCGGCCACGCCCAACGTGCAGAAAGGCAAGACCCTGGAGCAGGCCGAAGCCGGCCTCTGGCGCGAGCTGGAAGAACTTAAAAAAGCCCCGCCGTCCACTGCCGAACTGGCCCGCGTACGCGCCCAGGTGATCGCCGGCCTGGTGTTCGAGCGCGACTCGATCACCAGCCAGGCCACCAGCATCGGTCAACTGGAAACCGTCGGCCTGTCCTGGCAACTGATCGACCAGGAGCTGGCCGAGCTGGAGGCCGTCACCCCGGCCGACATCCAGCAGGCCGCCCGCACCTTCTTCGTGCGTGACCGCCTCAGCGTCGCCCACGTACTGCCCGAAGAGTCCCGCAATGAGGAGTCCCACCCATGAAGCCTGAGCACCGCCGCCTGGGCCTGCTCGGCCTGATCCTGTCCAGCACCCTGATGCTGAGCGCCTGCGCCAACCTCTTTGACAAGGCCCCCACGGGCGATGCCGCCAAACTGCAATCCCTGGCGGCACTGGACGGCAAGGCGCCAACGCGCCGCACGCTGGATATCCAGACCTGGAGCACCGCGCAAGGCGCCAAGGTGCTGTTCGTCGAAGCCCGCGAACTGCCAATGTTCGACCTGCGCCTGACCTTCGCCGCCGGCAGCAGCCAGGACGACGGCGTACCCGGCCTGGCCACCCTGACCAATGCCATGCTCAACGAAGGTGTGCCGGGTAAGGACGTCGGCGCCATCGCCGCCGGTTTCGAGAGCCTCGGTGCCGAGTTCGGCAACGGCGCCTACCGCGACATGGCCGTAGCCAGCCTGCGCAGCCTGAGCGCACGCGAACAACGCGAACCGGCACTGGCGCTGTTCGCCGAGGTGCTGGGCAAACCCACCTTCCCCGCCGATTCGCTGGCGCGGATCAAGAACCAGCTGCTGGCCGGCTTCGAGTTCCAGAAACAGAACCCGGGCAAACTGGCCAGCCTCGAATTGTTCGAGCGCCTGTACGGCCAGCACCCCTACGCTCACCCGAGCGAAGGCACGGCGCAGTCGATCCCGGCCATCACCCGCCAGCAGTTGCAGGCGTTCCATGCCCGCGCCTACACGCCTGGCAATGCGGTGATCGCGCTGGTGGGTGATCTGTCGCGCAGCGAAGCCGAGGCCATCGCCAATCAGGTCTCCGCCGCCCTGCCGCCCGGCCCGGCGCTGCCCCAGATCGCCCAGCCGCAAACACCCAAGCCGGGCGCCAGCCATATCGAGTACCCGTCCAACCAGACCCACCTGATGATCGCCCAGCTCGGCATTGATCGTCGCGACCCGGACTATGCTGCGCTGTACCTGGGCAATCAGATCTTCGGCGGCGGCGGTTTCGGCACGCGCCTGATGAGCGAGGTGCGTGAGAAGCGTGGCCTGACCTACGGCGTCTACTCCGGATTCAGCGCCATGCAGGCGCGTGGCCCGTTCATGATCAACCTGCAGACCCGAGCTGACTTGAGCGAAGGCACCCTGGCGCTGGTCAAGCAACTGCTCGCCGACTACCTGCGTGACGGCCCCACCCAACAGGAGCTGGATAATGCCAAGCGTCAGCTGGCCGGCAGCTTCCCGCTGTCCACCGCGAGCAACGCTGCCATCGTCGGCCAACTGGCCTCGATGGGTTTCTACGACCTGCCACTGAGTTATCTGGACGACTTCATGCGTGACGTGCAGAGCCTCACCACCGAGCAGGTCAAGGCGGCGATGGCCAAACACCTCGACCCCGAGGCACTGGTGGTGGTCACCGCCGGCCCGACGGTGCCGCAGAAGGAACTGCCACCGCCCACTGAGCGCCCGGCCGAGCTACCCAGCACGGTGCCGCACTGATGCGCAGTCGCACACCGCAGAAACCCGAAGCGGGCAAGGCTCACGGCGGCCAGGGTCAGTTGCGCATCATCGGTGGCGAGTGGCGTTCGCGGCGCTTCGCCTTCCCCGACGGGCCGGGCCTGCGCCCGACCCCGGACCGGGTGCGCGAGACGCTGTTCAACTGGCTGGCGCCCTATGTCGAGGGTGCTCATGTGCTCGACCCCTTCGCCGGTAGCGGCGCGCTGCTGCTCGAAGCACTGTCACGCGGCGCCGCCAGCGGCCTGGCCTGCGACCTCAACCCGGCCTCGGTGAGCGCCTTGCGCGGCCACCTGGCAACGCTGCAGTGCAGCGCCGGCGAGATTCAACTGGGCGACACCCTGCAACTGCTGGCGCGCCCGGCGCCGCGCCGCTTCGATATCGTTCTGCTCGACCCGCCCTTCCACAAGAACCTGCTGCAGGACGCCTGCAACCTGCTGGAAGCGCAGGGCTGGCTGAGCGACGACGCCTGGGTCTATACCGAAAGCGAAACCGCGCCCTCGACGCTGGGGCTGCCCGGCAACTGGCGTCTGCACCGCGAGAAGCACACCGGCCAGGTGCATTACGCGCTGTGGCAAAGAAGTTCGTCGCAGGTGCCAATGTAGCCCGGATGCAATCCGGGAGCGCTGCCCCTGGATTTCATCCAGGCTACGTTTTGGATAGACCATACCCATGACACCATTCCAACCCGCCTGGTGGCTCCCCGGCCCGCATCTGCAGACGCTGTGGAACCCCTTCTGCCGCAAGCCGCCGCAACTGGAACGGCAGCGCGAGCGGCTGTGGCTGGACGATGGCGATTTTCTCGACCTCGACTGGCACGGCCCGCATGACGCCCATGCGCCGCTGGTGCTGGTGCTGCACGGCCTGACCGGCAGTTCCAACTCGCTCTACGTGCTGGGGCTGCAACAGGCGCTGGCCGCGCGCGGCTGGGCCAGCGTGGCGCTGAACTGGCGCGGCTGCTCCGGCGAGCCCAACCTGTTGCCGCGTGGCTATCACTCCGGCGCCAGCGAGGATCTGGCATCGGTTGTGGCCCACCTGCGCGCGCAACGGCCGATGGCGCCGCTGTACGCAGTCGGCTATTCCCTGGGCGGCAACGTGCTGCTCAAGTATCTGGGGGAGAGTGGCGAGCAGAGCCAACTGCAAGGCGCAGTGGCGGTCTCGGTGCCGTTTCGTCTGGATCAATGCGCCGACCGCATCGGCCTGGGCTTCTCGCGGGTGTACCAGGCGCATTTCATGCGTGAGATGGTCGCCTACGTCAGCAACAAGCAGCGCCTGTTCGCCGAGAGTGGCCAAGGCGAACGCCTGTCGGTGCTGGAGCGCCTCGGGCCGCTGGATGGCATGCGCACCTTCTGGGACTTCGACGGGCGCATCACCGCGCCACTGCACGGCTTCGCCGATGCCCACGACTATTACCGGCGCGCCTCCAGCCGCTTCTACCTGGGCGCCATTCGCACACGCACGCTGATCATCCAGGCCGAGGACGACCCTTTCATCTTCCGCCACAGCCTGCCCGAGGCCAGCGAGCTCGCCCCCGGCACCGAGTTCGAGCTGCATGCCAAGGGTGGGCACGTCGGCTTCGTCGAGGGCAGCCCGCGCCGCCCCATTTACTATCTGGAGCGGCGCATTCCCGAGTGGCTCGGTGCGCTGAGCTGAATCAGCTGGCGGCAGGCTGCTCCGGCATCGCCGAGGAGTGGTGCTTGAGGATTTTCCACTCACCATCGACCTTCTGGTAAACGAAGGTGTAGCGCGCCTGAACCTGGCGCACCGCATCACCCTGGGTCAGGGCGAAGGTGTAAACCCCCGAATCCACCGCTGCATCCGGGCCGATCTGGCGAATTTCACGCATGTTGATCGTGCCGACCGGCTTGGCCTGTAAGAAATGGTCGAAATAGTCCTGAATCGCCTCATGGCCTACGCGCACCCGATTCGATACCGTGGGCTGCAGCACGCCGTTGTCGGCGTACAAGGCCGCAACCTTGGCCGAGTCGCCCGTCTGCAAGGCGGCGTTCCAGCGCTCGAACAGGCTGGCGATCTGTTGCTCCTGCGCATTGCTCGGGGCGGTTGCCGTTTCCGTGTAGACATGAGGCGCATCGGCAGCCTGAACCAGCGGCACGGACAGGGCGAATACCAGGGCACAGCTGCTGAACAAGGGTTTCAACATGGTTGAATCTCCGGCTATTGAAGGACGCCATCAGCATGCGCGGCTCCCCCAGTCCGCACATCGGCCAGGCGGGGCCTGCGGCCTATGCCAGGTGGCAGATGCCAGAAGCGGTTCGACCTATTAGCCTGCGCCGTCCGATGACGCGCAATCCGTGGAGGCGTAGATGCTGAACACCCCACCCGACAGCGTGCTGGCCCTGCGTGCCGACTATCGCCAGGCGGAAAGCCGCGCCGCGCGCCTGCGCCTGCTGGTCGAGAGCGGTCGCGCCCTCAATGCGCTACCCGCCGCCGAGAGCGGCGCGCTGGCCCTGCAACGGGCCTGCAGCTTCTGCGCCATGGATGGCGGCGTACTGCTGCTCAGGCAAGCCGATGACAGCCTGAGCCTCAGTGCCGGCTTCGGCCCCGCCGCCTTGCAGCAGCAACTGGCTACCCTGCCCTGGCAAGGCGCTGCCCAGGTGCTCGAAGCGCCGCTGTCGCAGGTTGCCCTGGCGCTCTACCTGCCCTTGCATGCGGCCACGGGCGAAGCATTCGGTGCTCTGCTGCTGGGCAACGCCAGCGCCATGCGCGGCCCTGACGCGGAAGACCTCGAAGCCTTGCAACTGCTCGCCACCCTGCTCGCCGGCCACCTGCACAACAGCCAGTTGCTGGAGGCGCTCAGCCTGCGCGAACGCACCATGTCGGAGCTGGTACATCGGCAAATGAGCGCCCAGGAGGACGAGCGCGCCCGCGTGGCCTATGACCTGCACGACGGCCTGGCGCAGACCCTGGCCGGGCTGCACCAGCGTCTGCAGGGCTTCGCCCAGCATCGCCAGCTGAATGACGAGTTGCGTGCCGCTCTGGCGCCCATCCTGCAACTGGCGCAACGCAGCATGGGCGAGACGCGTCAGGCCATCAGCGGCCTGCGCCCCACCCTGCTGGATGACTTCGGCCTGGCGCCAGCGCTCGACCGCGAACTCGACCGCCTGCGCAGCCAGGGTCGCCAGGTGCAGTGGCTGCGCCGCGATATGCAACGCCTGCGCCCGGCGGTGGAAATCGCCCTGTTTCGCGTCGGCCAGGAGGCCATCAACAATATCTGCAAGCACACCGACAGCGGCGCGGTCAGCCTGGATCTGCACCTCGACGGCGATACAGCCCGGTTGCAGGTGGAGGATCGCGGCCCCGGCTTCGCCGCCGGGCAGAAGCAGCTGGCGGGTGAAGGCGGCATGGGCCTGGTGGCCATGCGCGAGCGCTGCCTGCTGCTCGGTGGCCAGTTCAGTTGTCATAGCCAGCCCGGCCAGGGCACGCACCTGCTGGCCAGCATTCCACGCGCCCTGGCGGATGAGGAAAGCGCATGAACGAACCGATTCGCCTGCTGCTCGCCGACGACCATGAAGTGACCCGCGCCGGCTTCGCCGCCATGCTCGCCGACTGCCCCGAATTCAGCATCGTCGGCCAGGCGGTGGACGGACGCCAGGCGCTGGAACTCTGCGAGCGCCTGAATCCGGACATCGCCATCCTCGACATCCGCATGCCCCATCTCAACGGGCTGGCCACGGCGCGCCTGCTGCGCGAACGCTTGCCGTCGATCAAGGTGCTGCTGTTCACCATGTACGACAGCCCCGACCACCTGGAAGCGGCGATCAGCGCCGGGGCCGTCGGCTACCTGCTCAAGGACGCCAGCCGCCAGGAAGTGATCGACGGCCTGCGCCAGGTGGCGGCGGGCCAGAGCGCGCTCAACGGCATGGTCAGCGCGCAGTTGCTGCGCCGCGTGGTCGAACGCAACCAGAGCGGCGCGGCCAACAGCGCACTGACGCCGCGCGAGCGCCAGGTGCTCGGGCTGATCGCTGGCGGCTTCACCAACCGCGAGATCGGCGAAAAGCTGGGCATCGCCACCGGCACGGCCAAGGCTCATGTCGAACGGGTAATCGGCAAACTGGGGGTTGCCGACCGTACCCAGGCCGCCGTACAAGGCATCGCCCTGGGCCTGGTGGCACCGACGGAGCGCCAGCCGTGAAGAGCCTGTTCAGCCGCTGGACCGACCGCCCCCTGCGCAGCAAGAGCCTGGTGATCATCGCCCTGCCGCTGGCGGTGCTGCTGATCTCGCTGGTGCTGGTGTACTTCACCGAGCGCCAGACCTCGCGGGTCGAGGACGACGTGCGCCGGGCGCTGCGCGTGCAGGGCGACGTGCAGGCAGTACATAGCCTGCTGGCCGAAGCAGCGGCCAGCGTACGCGGTTACCTGCTGATCCAGCGCAGCGACTTCCTGCCTTCATACCGCAGCGCCGTTGAACGAATCGACAGCACGCTGCGGCGCCTCGATAGCGACATTCGCGACCCGCAGATGCGCAGCAGCCTGGAACGCCTGCGCCCGTTGATCGTGATCAAGCTGGAAGGCCTGGAACAGCTCAAGACGCTGGCCAGCAGTGAAGACCGCGCGGCGGTGACGCGCATTCTGGTGGACAACAAGCATGTGCTCGATGCGCTGCGCCAGGAGATCCAGCAGATGCTCGAGCGCGAGCAGACCCTGCTCGACGAGCGCAACGCCGAGGCCAGCGCCGTACGCTCGCGTATGCTCCTGGCCACCGGTCTGGCCGCCATGTTCGGCGTGCTCGGCGCGCTGTTCGCGGTGGTGCTGCTGTCCACCGGCATCGTCCAGCGGGTCCAGCGGGTCGAACGCAACGCCCGGCGCCTGGCACTGGGCCAGCCGCTGATTCCCCATGGCCCCGCAGCCGATGAGATCGGCCAGCTCGCCGCCAGCCTGGAGGAGGCCGGGCAACTGCTGGCCGAACGCGAGCGGGCCTTGCGCGACAACGAGGAGCGCCTGCGCCTGATCATCGACGGGGTCAAGGAATACGGCATCTTCGGCCTCGACCCCAGTGGCCACGTCACCTCCTGGAACACCGGCGCCGAGCGCATCAAAGGCTACAGCGAAGCAGACATCCTCGGCCGTCACTTCTCCCTGTTCTACCCGCCGCAGGCCCGTGACACGGCACCGCAGCACGCCCTGCAAGTGGCCACGCGCGAAGGCCGCTACGAGGAAGAAGCCTGGCGCCAGCGCCGCGATGGCTCGCTGTTCTGGGCCAACGTGGTGATCACCGCCCAGCGTGACGCCAGCGGCACCTTGCGCGGTTTCTCCAAGATCACCCGTGACATCACCGACCGGCGCAATGCCGAGGCCGCCCTGCGCACGGCCCGCGAAGAGGCGGAGAACGCGAGCCGGGCGAAAAGCGAATTTCTTTCGCGCATGAGCCACGAGTTGCGTACCCCGCTCAACTCCATTCTCGGCTTCGCCCAGTTGCTGGAAATGGACCAGGGCACGCCGGCGCAACAGGCCCAGGTGCGCCATATCCTGCGCGCCGGGCGGCACCTGCTGGGTTTGATCAACGAAGTGCTGGATATCGCCCGCATCGAATCTGGGCGCCTGGCGCTGAGCCCAGAGCCATTGGCGCTGCGCCCGATGCTGCAGGAAGTCAGCCTGTTGCTGTCACCGCAGGCCGCCAGTGCCGACATCCGCTTGCGCCTGCCAGACGATCTGGCGCCGGCGCTCTGCGTGCAGGCCGACCGCCAGCGCCTGGTCCAGGTGCTGCTCAATCTGCTGTCCAACGCGATCAAGTACAACCATCCGGGCGGCTATGTGGAAGTCCAGGTCGAAGCCGATAGCGAGACGGTCACGCTGAGCGTGATCGATAACGGTCCCGGTATCGCCACCGAGGATCTGGAGCGCCTGTTCATTCCCTTCGAACGCCTCGGTGCCGCCGCCAGCGAAGTGGAGGGTACCGGCCTGGGCCTGGCCCTGAGCAAGAGCCTGCTGGAGCAAATGGATGGCAGCCTTGGCGTGCACAGCACGCCCGGCCAGGGCTGCACCTTCTGCCTGACCTTGCCACGGGCGCAGGCAGGCAACACCCTGCTAGCCGCGCCCTCGGCAACGCCAAGTGCCGGGCCTTGCGCCATCGAACCGCCCGAGCGGCCACTGCACGTACTGTGCATCGAGGACAACCTGTCCAGCCTGGCGCTGATCGAGACACTGCTATCGCGCTGGCCGCAGGTGCAGGTCATCTCGGCCATGCAGGGCCAACTGGGCCTCGACCTGGCCTGGCAGCATCGCCCCGAGGTGATCCTGCTGGATCTCGATTTGCCCGACCTCTCGGGTCAGGAAGTACTCAAACGCCTGCGCCTGCACCCCAGCAGCAGCGATACACCCGTGCTGCTGATCACCGCCGACGTCAGCGCCGGCACCCGGCGCGACCTGCAGCAGGCCGGCGCCACCGCGGTGCTGAGCAAACCCCTGCATGTACCGACCTTTCTCGCCGCCCTGCGCCAGCATCTGGATGTCGCCACGCCCACCCCGCCTCTCGGAGCCTGACCATGAACCACCCAGCGCCCGTCGACGATTTTCGTATCCTGGTGATCGATGATCAGCCCGCCAACCTCGAGCTGGTCGAACAACTGCTGGCCCGCGAAGGGCTGCACAACGTGCTCTGTTGCACCGACCCGGCGCAGGCTCTGGCGTTATTCAGCAGCTTCGAGCCGGATCTGCTGATTCTCGACCTACACATGCCCGGCCTGGACGGCTTCGCCGTGCTCGAACAGCTGCAGCGGCGCATTCCCACCGACGATTACCTGCCGATTCTGGTGCTCACCGCCGATGCCACCCGCGAGGCCCGGCTGCGCGCGCTGGCGCTGGGCGCGCGCGACTTCATCAGCAAGCCGCTGGATGCCATCGAGACCTTGCTGCGGGTGTGGAATCTGCTGGAAACCCGCGCGCTGTACCGCCAGTTACTTCGCCTGCAACCCGACCAGCCGCCCTTGCGGGCCAGGCCAGTGGCGCTGGGCAACAGTAGCTGATCGCCTCAGAGCACCTGCTCCAGCGGCACATGCAGGCGGCCGTACAGCGCTTCGACCGCCTCGCGCGCGGCGGGGGCGATATAGCCGCCCTCCAGCGCCAGCACCTGGTAGATGCCGCGGCGCAGCATGTCCTGGCTGAGGTTGTCCGGGCTGGCGCCCGCCGTGCAGAGAAAGCGCACCCAGGAGGTCATGATGATCCAGGCGTTGAGCGTCAGCGCCTCGATCTGCGCCGGCGTCATCAACAGAATGCCAGCCTCGACGAAGCCCTGGTAGATCGACTGCGCCCTCACCAGGCAACGCTGGGCGAAGGCGCGGTAACGCTCGGCCAGCTCGGCGTCGGATTCCAGCAGGTGCTCCAGATCGCGGTGCAGGAAGCGGTAGTGCCACATCGCCGCCAGCAACGCCTCCAGATAGAAGGTCTTGTCCTCCACCGTCAGTGCGCGGCCTTCGGGCCGGCGCAGGAAGCTGTCGACCTGCACCTCGTACTGGGCGAACAGCTCGGCGATGATCATCTGCTTGTTGCGGAAGTGGTAGTACAGATTGCCCGGCGACATGCCCAGGTGCGCGGCAATGTGGTTGGTGGTGACGTTGCGCTCGCCCTGGCCGTTGAACAGGGCCAGGCTCTCGGCAACGATGCGGTCACGGGTCTTGGGTGGCGCCATGAGGCAGCTCGATCTCGACTTCAAAAGTGGCAAAGGTACAGGCGAAACAGCCGAAGTGTTACCCCTGATGCACCGCGCAAGCCCAGACAGGCCTTTGGTTAGGGTGCGGCGAGGACGGCGACGCGGCATCCTATTTGACACTTTAGAGTAATTGCTCTAAAAATCCAGCTCAGTCTTTTCAAGCAGCCCGCTGGAACGTCGAGGAGAAGCCCTATGGTCGCCGACATCGCCTACCTGCAGCACAGCCAACAGCAGATCAACCAGCTGGACGGCACCTTCGCCCTGCAGCGTGCGGCCTTTGCCGCCAATCCGATGCCGTCGGCCGAGCAGCGCATCCAGTGGCTGAAATCCCTCAGCGAGCTGCTGACCGAACAGCAGGATGCGTTGATCTCGGCGATCTCCGCCGACTTCAGCAATCGCTCGGCCGACGAAACCCTGCTCGCCGAACTGATGCCCAGCCTGCATGGCATCCATTACGCCAACAAGCGCATCAAGAAGTGGATGAAGCCGTCGCGGCGCAGCGTCGGCATGCAGTTCATGCCCGCTTCGGCCAAGGTCATCTACCAGCCACTGGGCGTGGTCGGCATCATCGTGCCGTGGAACTACCCGCTGTTTCTCGCCATCGGCCCGCTGACCGGCGCGCTAGCCGCCGGCAACCGGGTAATGATCAAGATGAGTGAGTCCACCCCTGCCACCTCGCAACTGGTCAAGGATCTGCTGGCACGCGTTTTCCCCGAGGACCTGGTCAGCGTCGCCTTGGGCGAGGCGGAAGTCGGCATGGCCTTTTCCAAACTGCCGTTCGACCACCTGCTGTTCACCGGTGCCACCAGCATCGGTAAGCACGTAATGCGCGCCGCCGCCGAGAACCTGACCCCGGTGACCTTGGAGCTGGGCGGCAAGTCGCCAGCCATCGTTTCCGCCGACGTGCCGCTGGCGGACGCCGCCGAGCGCATCGCCTTCGGCAAGACCCTCAACGCCGGGCAGACCTGTGTAGCGCCGGACTACGTGCTGGTGCCAAGGGATCGCGTCGATGGCTTCGTCACCGCCTACCGCCAGGTGGTGCAGCGCTTCTATCCGCAGCTCAAGGACAACCCGGACTACACCGCGATCATCAACGAGCGCCAGCTGACCCGCCTCAATGGCTACGTGCAGGATGCCGAAGCCAGGGGCGCGCGTATCGTCTCGCTGTACCCAGAAACCCAGGGCCGGCGCCTGCCGCAGAGCCTGGTGCTGGACGTAAACGACGAGATGAAGCTGATGCAGGACGAGATCTTCGGCCCGCTGCTGCCCGTGGTGCCCTACGACCGTATCGAAGACGCCTTCGCCTACGTCAACGCGCGGCCACGGCCGCTGGCGCTTTACTACTTCGGTTACGACAAGCGCGAGCAACAGCGCGTGCTGCATGAAACCCACTCCGGCGGCGTGTGCCTGAACGACACCCTGCTGCACGTGGCGCAGGACGATATGCCGTTCGGCGGCATCGGCCCGTCCGGCATGGGCCATTACCACGGCCATGAAGGTTTCCTGACCTTCAGCAAGGCCAAAGGCGTGTTCATCAAGCAGCGCTTCAACGCCGCGCGGCTGATCTACCCGCCCTATGGCAAGGCGATCCAGAAGCTGGTCTACAAGCTGTTCGTACGCTGAACAACGCGGGCAGCGCCCGTTTTACGCCTGGTGATAACAACAATGAACGACACCACCCTGAACACGCCGCAGCTGTCGCGGCGCAACCTGCTCAAGGTCGGTCTGCTGGGCACCGCGCTGCTCGGCACCGCCGGGCTGACCGCCACCCTCAGCGGCTGCTCGGCCAGTACGCCGGCCAGCGGCTACCTGATCCTGCGCAGCAGCGATATGCCCTTTCTGCGCGCACTGATCCCGGTAATGCTCGATGGCGCCGTCAGCGCCGAACAGATGCCGCAGACCGTCGACGGCACGCTGAAGAGCCTCGACAACAGCCTGGCGCACCTGTCGCCGGAGATGCTGAAACTCACCGTGCAGCTGTTCGACGTGCTGGCCCTGCCGATCACCCGCGGCCCGCTGACCGGGGTGTGGGGCAGCTGGGACAAGGCCAGTGGCGACGACGTGCGGCAGTTCCTCACCCGCTGGCAGAACAGCAGCCTGAGCTTGCTGCGCATGGGTCACGCCTCGCTGTTGCAACTGGTGATGATGGCCTGGTACAGCCGCCAGGAAGCCTGGGCGCATTGCGGATATCCGGGACCGCCCACCGTATAAAGGCTGATTCGTAGGGTGGGCCGGGCGGCGATCCGCTTCAGCCCACCAACAGCGACAGCTTGGTGGGCTGAAGCCCACCCTACCAACGGAATTTAGCCAACCGCGATTATCAGAATGAGGCCTCTGAAACCGTAGCGAGCGGTTCGAGTGCAAGGAAGGCTCGCAGCACGTGGCGAGGCTGTACTGAAGTACGCCGAGCCACGGGCGAGAACCTGACGCCGCAATCGGATCGCGCAGTAGGTTTCAGTGACTCCGAGGAAAAACAATGCCCGTACCCGATTTGTTCAAGCAAGGCCTGGCCAGGGGCTGGAAGACATACGACGGTTCGCGTCTGGAAAACGACCTGACCCTGGAAGCCGATGTCGCCATCGTCGGCAGCGGCGCCGGTGGCGGCACGACGGCGGAAATTCTCAGCGCCGCCGGTTACAAGGTGCTGCTGATCGAGGAAGGCCCACTGAAGACCAGCGACGACTTCAAGATGCAGGAAGCCGACGCCTACCCGACCCTCTATCAGGAAGGCATCGGCCGCATGAGCAAGGACGGCGCCATCACCATCCTGCAAGGCCGCTCGGTCGGTGGCACCACGCTGATCAACTGGACCAGCAGCTTCCGCACGCCGCCACAGACCCTGGCGCACTGGGCCGAGGTACATGGCGTGAAGGGCCATGACGTCGAGTCCATGGCGCCCTGGTTCGAGAAGATGGAACAGCGCCTGGGCGTGGCGCCCTGGGCGGTGCCACCGAATGCCAACAACGAGGTGCTGCGCAGCGGTTGCGACAAGCTCGGCTATCACTGGGCGCCGATCCCGCGCAACGTGCGCGGCTGCTGGAACCTCGGCTACTGCGGCATGGGCTGCCCGACCAACGCCAAGCAGTCGATGCTGGTCACCACCATCCCCGCCACCCTCGACGCCGGCGGCGAGCTGCTCTACCTGGCGCGCGCCGACAAGCTGCTGATCGAAGGCGACAAGGTGGTCGGCATCGACTGCCTGGGCATGGACGAACGTTGCGTGGCGCCCAACGGCAAGCGCATCCGGGTCAAGGCGCGGCACTACGTGCTGGCCGGCGGCGGCATCAATACGCCCGGCATCCTGCTGCGCTCCAATGCGCCCGACCCGCACCAGCGCGTCGGCCGGCGCACCTACCTGCACCTGGTGAACTTCTCCGCGGCGCAGTTCGAGCAGGTCATCAACCCCTTTTACGGTGCGCCGCAGTCGGTCTACTCGGATCATTTCCAGTGGGACGACGGCACCCGCGGGCGCCTCTCCTACAAACTGGAAGTGCCGCCACTGCAGCCGGCGCTGACCGCCACCCTGCTCGGCGACTTCGGTCGCGAGAATGCCCTGCGCATGGCGCGCCTGCCGCACACCAACGTGATGCTCGCCCTGCTGCGCGACGGTTTCCACAAAGACAGCGCCGAAGGTCGCGTGGAGCTGCGCGGCGATGGCAGCCCGGTGCTCGACTACCAGATGACCGATTACACCTGGGACGGCGTGCGCCGCGCCTACCTGACCATGGCGGAAATCCAGTTCGCCGCCGGCGCCAAGGCGGTGATGCCGACCCATGCCGATGCGCGTTACGTCGGCAGTTGGAAGGAGGCCCGGGAAATGATCGAGAACCTCGACCTGGCGCTGTACCGCACACGCCTGGGCAGTGCTCACGTGATGGGCGGCTGCGCCATGGGCGAGGATGCGCAGCAGGCGGTGGTCGATAGCCTGGGCCGGCACCATCACCTGGCCAACCTGTCGATCCACGACGGTTCGCTATTTCCCACCAGCATCGGCGCCAACCCGCAGCTGTCGATCTACGGCCTGACCGCCAAGCTTGCGACGCTGCTGGCCAAGCGGCTGAAAAGCCCGAGCTAGACGCTACTGCCCTGGCATGGGAGAACGCAACGCAGGCCGTGGCTTGGCCGCTGGCATGCGCTGCGCTACCATCCGACTCCTTTTCGACCCGCCAGGACGTCCCGATGAATCGAGTGTTATACCCCGGCACCTTCGACCCCATCACCAAGGGCCACGGTGATCTGGTCGAACGCGCCGCGCGCCTGTTCGATCACGTTATCATCGCCGTCGCCGCCAGCCCCAAGAAGAACCCTCTGTTTTCCCTGGAGCAACGCGTCGAGCTGGCCCGCGAGGTGACCAAGCACCTGCCCAACGTCGAAGTGGTGGGTTTTTCGTCGCTGCTGGCGCACTTCGTCAAGGAGCAGAACGCCAATGTCTTCCTGCGCGGCCTGCGCGCGGTGTCGGACTTCGAATATGAATTCCAGCTGGCCAACATGAACCGCCAACTGGCGCCGGACGTGGAAAGCCTGTTCCTCACCCCGTCGGAAAAATATTCCTTCATCTCCTCTACTCTGGTGCGCGAGATCGCAGCCTTGGGCGGCGATATCACCAAGTTCGTTCACCCTGCCGTTGCCGACGCGCTGAACGAGCGTTTTCGCAAAAGCTGAGCAAGATCGACCTTTAGCGGGAGCCCCGCCCCGGGGCGAAGCTTGTCTGGCGAGCCCCAGATTCGCGGCGGGGCGCCGCTCCTACAGAGAGCGGCGCCTAACTGTCCAGCCTCATGGCACAAGCCGCACCAATCCGGCACAATTGCGCCATTGTTGTCTGCCAGTGTCGAAGCCTGCGCCTCGACAGGAGTTGCCCCATGTCCCTGATCATCACCGACGATTGCATCAACTGCGACGTCTGCGAACCCGAGTGCCCCAACGGCGCCATTTCCCAGGGTGAGGAGATCTACGTGATCGACCCCAACCTGTGCACCGAATGCGTTGGCCACTACGATGAGCCGCAATGCCAGCAGGTGTGCCCGGTGGACTGCATCCCGCTCGACGAGAACAACGTCGAGAGCAAGGATGAGCTGATGCACAAATACCGCATCATCACCGGCAAGGCCTGATTCTCCCCGGGAGACCGCCGGTCTCCCGTTTCCTCCGCACCCGTTCTGCCCTTCGCCTGAACAAGGCTGTTAAGCTTCCAGCCTCCTTCAGCCGCCCCTCGGTAGATCGCATGTTGCGCAAACTCCTGCTATCGACCCTGCTGCTCGGCGCCAGCCTGCTGGCCCAGGCCGCGCCACAGCAACCCGCCATTGCCACCGCCCACCCCGCCGCCACAGCCGCCGCACAGCAGATGCTCGACGCCGGTGGCAATGCCTTCGATGCCGCCGTAGCCGCCAGCGCAGCCCTGGCCGTGGTCGAGCCTTACGGCTCGGGTATTGGCGGCGGCGGTTTCTTCCTCCTGCGCAGTGGCGGCGAGACGCCAGGCTACGACTTCCTCGATGCCCGCGAACGCGCACCGCTGGAAGCCAAACCGAATCTGTATGTCCGCGATGGCAAGGTGCAGCGCGAGCTGTCGCTCAACGGCGCACTGGCTGCCGCCATTCCGGGGCTGCCGGCAGCATTGGTCGAGCTGGCGGAGAAGCACGGCCGCTTGCCGCTGAAAACCAGCCTGGCACCGGCGATTCGCCTGGCCAATGAAGGCTTCGCGGTCGATCGCGTCTACCGCGAGCGCGCGACCTGGCGCCTGGCAGCGCTGCGTGACGATGCCGAAAGCGCCAAGCTCTTTCTCGACCGGGGCGAAATCCCCGCCGAGGGCCATCTGCTGCGTCAGACGGATCTGGCTGCCACCCTACAGGCGCTGGCCGAACATGGCCGGGAGGGTTTCTACAACGGCCCGATAGCCGAGCGCCTGATCAAAGGCGTGCACCATGCCGGCGGTATCTGGACCGAGGATGACCTGCGTGAGTACCGTATTTCCCGCCGCGCGCCGCTACATTTTCCCCTGGAAGATGGCCGCGAGCTGATCAGCGCACCGCCGCCCTCGGCTGGCGGTATAGCACTGGCGCAGAGCCTGGCGATTCTCGAACAACTGCCCTGGCGCGACGCCGGGCCGGTGCAGCGCGTGCACTATGTGGTCGAAGCCCTGCGCCGCGCCTACCGTGACCGTGGTCTGCTGGGCGACCCGGACTTCGTCAAGAATCCGGTCGAGCAACTGCTCTCGCCTGGGCACCTGGCTGTACTGGCCGGCGGCATTGACCCCGAACGCGCCACGCCCAGCGCCAGCCTGCCGCCGGCTGGCACCTGGCACGAGGGCGACCACACCACCCACTTTGCCGTGCTCGATGCCGAGGGCAACGCGGTGGCCGCCACCCTATCGATCAACCTGCCGTTTGGAGCGGCTTTCACCGTGCCCGGCACCGGTGTACTGCTCAACGACGAGATGGACGACTTCGCCGCCGACGTACAGGGCGCCAACGCCTACGGCCTGACCGGCAGCCAGGCCAATGCGATTGCCGGAGGCAAGCGGCCGCTGTCGTCGATGAGCCCCAGCTTTATCGAAAGCAGCGACGAATTCACCGCCTTCGGCACACCGGGCGGCAGCCGTATCCCCAGCATGGTGCTGCTGTCGATGCTCGAGTACCTGGACGACAAGCCCATCGAGCGCTGGCCGGCGGTGGCGCGCTACCACCACCAGTTCCTGCCCGATGTGATAGAGCACGAGCCGGACACCTTCAGCGATGAGCAGATCGCCGAGCTGCAACGGCGTGGCCATGAACTCAAGCGCCTGGATCGGCAGTACGGTAATCAGCAGGTGCTGTTCTGGGACAAGGTCAGCGGCGAAGTGAAGGCCGCGAGCGATCCTCGCGGCATTGGCACAGCGACGCCTTGAAGCGCAGCGCCCGAATGTGACCGTAGCCAGGATGAAATCCGGGGTTGTCGATGCCTAAAAGCCCCGGATTTCATCCGGGCTACCAAGCCTCAGGAAAGCCGGATCAGGCTCTCCTGCTCCTCACCGAACTTGCGCAATTCGCGGAACAGCGCCTGCTCGCTCCCCAACATCAGCACGTTGCGCAGGCTCTGGAAGATGCGGCTGACATAACCCAGGTCGTTCATCAGCGAGCTGGTCTGCAGGCCATCCAGACGGCCGTCACGTACCTCGGCGAACAGGCGCTGACGAAACCGCGCATCGAAGCTCGCCGCCTGCTCATCCAACCAACGCAGGCGTGACTGCCACATTTCGTCAGGCATGTCCGAGCGTGCCAGCTCACGCACCTCGTGCAGGGTGGTGAGCAAATGGCGACGCAGCTCCACATAGGCATCGCGCACCGCCGAGGGTGGTGCGTCCAGGTAATGGCCAAGGTTCTTCTGCAGGTGCTTGGCGTCCTTGACCGCATCCACCAGTTGCAGCGCCGCCAACTGGCAACTGACCCAGAACTGCTGATGCGCTTCGTCCATGGGCAGCTCCATGCGCCCCATGAAGCTCAGCAGATCGCCATACACACCCTTGATATGGAATTGGTACAAGTGCTCCGCATCGAAGCCGCCCTGCGTGGGCTTGGCCTGCAGCAGTTGCTCATCCGCCCGTGCACGCGCCAACTGATCAACCGGCAGATAGAGTGCATGGCAGATCACCTCCATGCTCAAGCGGCCAAGGTGCCCCAGCTCCTGCACCACGGCGCCGGAGGCGGCATCCACCGAATCCAACGCCCGTTCGTTGAGGTAGCGCGCACGAGTTCGCTCGGGCTCGGCGACTTTTTCGCTCGCCAGTTCGGTAATCAGTACCTGTGGCTCGCTACGTTCCGGCAGCCAGCGGATCAACAACTGCGCCAGGCGCCCCTGCAGCGGCCAGAACAGCGCGACGCCCATGGCATTGAACAGGGTGTGGAACATCGCCAGTTGAATAAGGCTGTTCTCACCCAGCCCCAGGGGTTCAGCCAGTGCATGCACCAGCCAGGTCAGCGGCCCCAGCAGGCAGAAGGCGAGCGTGCCAGTGGTGATATTGAACAGCACATGGGCCAGAGCCAGACGCTGACCGCTACGATTGCCGCCCAGCGAGCCGACGAAAGCGGTGGTCACACTGCTGCCGATGTTCGAGCCAATGGCGATGGCCAGGCTCTGCCCCAACTCCAACTGGCCGCTGGCCAACGCCGCCAGGGTCAGCATCAGGGTCGCGTGACTGGACTGCAACACCACGGTTATCGCCATGCCGATGGCGGTGAACAGCAGCGCACCACGCAGCCCGCCCTCCTGGTAGCCGGTCATGTCCAGGCCGTCGCCGAAACTGGCGAAGCCGTCCTTGATCTGATCGATGCCGAGAAAGATGAAGGCGATACCCAGCACGATACGACCAGCCGCCTTGCTCCTGGGCCCGAAGAAACCGGCCAGCACGCCGAATACCAACAACGGCAGAGCCAGCGGACTGAGGCTGAGGTTCTGCCCGGCCAGCGCCAGCAGCCAGATGCCGCTGGTGGCCCCCAGGTTGGCACCGAACAGAATGGCTATACCGCCGGCCAACTGGATCAGTCCGGTGCTGATGAAGGCGATGGTCAACAGCGACACCAGCGTGCTGGATTGCAGCAACAGGGTGCCGCCAACCCCGAATAGCAGGCTCTTGAAAGGGGTAGACGTACTGCGCCCGAGTATCTGCTCCAGCTTGCTGCCCGCCAGCTGGCGCAAGCCCTCTTCCAGGCATTGCATACCGAACAGGAAGATCGCCAACCCGGCGCAGAGTTGCAGCCAGCCCTGGCTGAACCAGAACGAGGCGATCAGCCCCATTACCACCAGCAGCAATATCACCCAGCGCAGGTACTTCATCACCACCGCTTCGTCCTTTTCTCGGTGTTCAAACGCAAGCGGCCTCTCGCCTCCATGAGAAGGCGAGAGGCCGCGTCAAGCTGTGCAGCGAATCAGTCCTGCTTGTAGCCGCTGCTGGTGCAGCCCAGGCAGCGTACGAAGGCTTCTTTGCCCGGTTCGACCACAAGGGACTGCGCCGCCTCGCCGACGTTGCCACCCAGCGCGGTGAACGGCAGGCTGACGATGAAGGCTGCAACACCGATCGCAGTGGCGCCGATCAGCAGGGGACGGGCGATGACCAGATCACCGACCATGGCATAGCCCTTGGGTGCCTCGATGGAGTACAGCGGGTCACCACTGGCGTTCTGCTGAACCACTTCCGCTTGCGCCGATAGCGCCAGCAGGCCAGAGGTCAGCGCCAGGACAACAGCGGAGGTGCGGAACGCTTTCATGGATCGATCCTTCAGATTATTCGGGAAAGTGCCAGTAACTATAACAGCGCATTGATAATTGTCAGCGTGACGGACGTCAATCGCCGTGAAAGGCATATTCCGGCTTTTTCGGCACATAAGGACGAAAGAACGCCAGCATGGCTGTCAGGTCGGCTTTCTCGTCACCCGTTGGCAGGAACGTCGGGCCGATCACCACCCGCCGATTCTGGTAATCCAGCGCGCCCAGCACGATGGGAACGCCCGCGCCCAGCGCGATATGGTAGAAGCCCATCTTCCAGCGTTCGACCTTCTTGCGCGTGCCCTCGGGCGACAACACCAGGATGAACTCGTCATGCTCACGAAAGGCCTGAATGGCCTGTTCGACGGTGTTCAACTGGCGATCCCGACGAATCGGAATACCGCCCCAGCTGCGCATCAGGCCACCGAAGGGCCAGCGGAAGATGCTGTGCTTGCCGAACCAGCGGGCGTTGAGGCGCAGCACGAATTTCAGCGCGATGAAGATCACGAAGTCCCAGTTGGACGTGTGATGAGCGCCGATGGCGACGAACTTGTCGAGCTTCGGCAACTGTCCCTCGATACGCCAGCCCATCAGTTTCAGCACGCTGCGCCCCAGCCACTCAGCGGCCCGATTGCGCGGCAGGTAGTTACCGGACATCGATCAACCTCGGTATTTCTTGTTTTTATGACGTAGGGCGGGTGCAACCCGCCGTTGGCCCTTTGGCGGGTTGCATCCGCCCTACGGCTCGCCCATCCGGCGGATCATCAGCTCAGCGTTGGCACTTGGGACAGTAGACACTCGCGCGCTGCCCCAGCTTGACCTCACGTAGCGTGCTGCCACAGACCTTGCAGAACTCGCCGCCGCGCCCGTAGGCGAACAGCTCCTGCTGGAAGTAGCCGGGCTGGCCGTCACCACCGACGAAGTCACGCAAGGTGGTGCCACCACGCTCGATGGCATGGGCCAGGATGCGCTTGATCTCCTCGGCCAGGCGCAGGTAACGCGCCCGCGAGATGGAGCCGGCTTCGCGGCGCGGATCGATACCGGCAGCGAACAGCGCTTCAGTAGCGTAGATGTTGCCCACGCCGACGACCACGGCGTTATCCATGATGAAGGGTTTCACCGCCATGCTGCGCTCGCGCGACATCTGGAACAGACGCTCACCCTCGAACAATCCGCCCAACGGCTCTGGGCCGAGCTTGCTGAGCAGCTCGTGGCGCAGCGGATCTTCGCTCCATAGCAGCGCACCAAAACGGCGCGGGTCGGTGTAACGCAAGGCGAGCCCCGACTCCAGTTCGATATCCACGTGCTCGTGCTTGGCCGCGGGCAGACCGCATTCGACCAGACGCAGACTGCCGGACATGCCCAGATGGCTGATCAGGCTGCCGACTTCGGCCTTGATCAGCAGGTATTTGGCGCGGCGCTCGACACACTCGATACGCTGGCCGGACAGGCGCACATCCAGGTCTTCGGGAATGGGCCAGCGCAGGCGGCGCTCACGCACAATCACGCGGCTGACGCGCTGACCTTCCAGGTAGGGCGCGATACCGCGACGGGTAGTTTCGACTTCGGGTAATTCAGGCATGGCAATACGACAGGAAAACGGCGGTGCGCCACCTTAGCAGGAGCTGCGCAGCAAGCGGTAGGGTAAGCCGCCTACCCGCTCAGTTGCACGGCGGCGCAACCTCATGAAGACTCAGAGCACCGCCAGGTCACGGATGCTTTCGCGCAGGTTCTCGAAGTCATACTCCGACAACCCCAGATACTCGAGAATCGGCTGCGCGATGGACTGCCACTCCATGTCGATGGCCTGCCCGCCCTGCACGCGGTGCGTCTCGCAGATATGCTCGGCCATCTTGAGAATGCCCAGCAGCGTCTTCAACTGAGCGTCGCGCCCCGAGTCATCGCTGAAGATCGACAAGGCGTTGTGGTGGTTGGCGATGACCTCGCAGAGATGCTCCGGCAGACGCCAGGAACGCGCGGTGAAATAGCCGACCACGGCATGATTGGTGGTCAGCAGACGGTTCTCGGTGTCGACCACCCGGCGCTCTTCATTGGCACTGGCGTAGGCTTCCTCCAACACCTGCATGTAGTTGGGGAAGCGCTTGAGCATCAGCGGAATGCCGCAATCGTGGAACAGCCCCAGGCTGTAGGCTTCGTCGGGCGAGTGATAACCGAGGCGCTTGGCCAGGGTCAGGCAGGTCATCGCCACGTCCTGGGCACTGTCCCAGAAGCGGTTGAGTACCAGGATCGCTTCGTCGGTCAGCTCGCCTTTGATCGACTGCGCATTGATCAGGTTGATCACCGTGTTGCAGCCCATCAGATTGACCGCCTGCTGAATCGAGGCGATGCGGTTGGCCAGGCCGAAGTGCGGTGAGTTGACGATTTTCAGCAGCGCGCCGGACAGCCCTGGGTCCTGACTGATCAGCTTGGCGATACTGCGCAGATCGGGGCTGGGCATGATCTGCTCCATCTGCAGATCGACCATGATCTGCGGTTGCGGCGGTACGCTGATCCCCTGCAGGACTTGCTGGATCTGTTCGGCGGTAAGTTCGTAGGTCATGACAGAGGGATCGTGCAGGGCGAGAAGTAGCGCACAGTCTAGCCAAAGCACTGGCCAGCCCGCAGTCGACTTTTGTAACCGCCGGCCCCGCGTGCAAACCGCTATAATCCCGCTCTTTTCCCCGCGGAGCCCGAACTCATGTCTTCCCTGCCCAGTCTGCGCCTGAAAGCCAACGCCGACCGACGCCTGCGCGCCGGCCACCTGTGGGTCTACAGCAACGAGATCGATGTCGCCGCCACCCCGTTGCATGGCTTTGCCGCCGGTGACCAGGCTGTTCTCGAAGCGGCCGGTGGCAAGCCGCTGGGCATCGTCGCCATGAGTCCGAACAACCTGATCTGCGCGCGTCTGTTGTCGCGGGACGTCAAGCACGTACTGGACAAATCCCTGCTGGTGCACCGCCTCAACGTCTGCCTGTCGTTGCGCGAACGCCTGTTCGACACACCCTGCTACCGCCTGGTGTATGGCGACTCCGACCTGCTGCCGGGGCTGGTGGTCGACCGCTTCTTCGACATTCTGGTGGTGCAGCTGGCTTCGGCCACCATGGAGGCACACAAGGACGACGTGCTCGCCGCGCTGATCCAGGTGTGCAAACCCAGCGGCATCCTGTTCAAGAACGACTCCAGCGCGCGCGACGCCGAAGGCCTCGAACGCTATGTGGCGACTGCCTACGGCGAGGTGCCGGAGTGGGTAGCGCTGGAAGAGAACGGCGTGAAGTTCGAAGCGCCGGTAATCGAAGGGCAGAAGACCGGCTGGTTCTATGACCACCGCATGAACCGCGCACGCCTGGCGCCCTACGTCAAAGGCAAGCGCGTGCTCGACCTGTTCAGCTACATCGGCGGCTGGGGCGTGCAGGCTGCAGCGTTCGGCGCCAGCGAAGTGTTCTGCGTGGACGCCTCGGCCTTCGCCCTCGACGGCGTGGAGCGCAACGCCACGCTCAACGGTTTCGCCGAAAAGGTCACCTGCGTCGAAGGTGACGTGTTCGCCGCGCTGCGCGAACTGAAATCCGCCGAAGAACGCTTCGACGTGGTGATCGCCGACCCACCCGCCTTCATCAAGCGCAAGAAGGACATCAAGAACGGTGAAGCGGCCTACCGGCGCCTCAACGAAACCGCCATGCGCCTGCTGAACAAGGACGGCATCCTGGTCAGCGCCAGCTGCTCCATGCACCTGGAAGAGGACAACCTGCAGAACATTCTGCTGACCAGCGCCCGCCATCTGGATCGCAACATTCAACTACTCGAGCGCGGCGCCCAGGGCCCGGATCACCCGGTGCACCCGGCGATCAACGAGACCCGCTACATCAAAAGCCTGACCATGCGTCTGCTGCCCAACAGTTGAGCAACCTGCACCTGCCGAGTGCGTTTCGGCAGGTGCCTCTTCCCCCCTCCCGCTGTTACCTCCCCCCACACCCGCCTCGCATCTCGCCCAGCATCGACTAGGCTTCAAAGTGCATAGCTGAGCGCTATCAGCCGACCACGGGTTAACTGGCTTGCTTATTGCTTTTAGCTATCAACATAACGAACGTCCCCCACGAAGGGGGCGAATCGACTCAGAAGTTGGAGCCTTGGCCACGAGCTGACTCCATATTGCCGATAGCGGGGAGGACTATGACTGCGCAAGCTGGGAACGACGCGTTCCTGCGATTCACCAACGTCAAGAAGACCTACGATCACAAGACCCTGGTGGTCAAGGACTTCAACCTCAACGTGGCCAAGGGCGAATTCATCACCCTGCTCGGCCCCTCCGGCTCAGGCAAGACCACCTGCCTGATGATGCTCGCCGGCTTCGAGGACGTGACCAGCGGCGAGATCCTGATCAACGGCCGCAACGTCACCAGCATCGCCCCCTACGCTCGCAACATCGGCATGGTCTTCCAGCAGTACGCCCTGTTCCCGCACATGACCATCCGCGAGAACCTGGCCTACCCACTGAAAATCCGCAAATTGCCCAAGGACGAGATTCGCGCCAAGGTCGAGGAGTACCTCGCCCTGGTCGAACTGCAGGCCTTCGGTGGCCGCTACCCCGCCCAGCTTTCCGGCGGCCAGCGCCAGCGCGTAGCCCTGGCCCGCGCGCTGATCTTCGCCCCGGACATCGTGCTGATGGACGAGCCGCTCGGCGCACTGGACAAGAAGCTGCGCGAGCAGATGCAGTTCGAGATCAAGCGCCTGCACGAGCAGCTCGGCTTCACCGTGATCTACGTCACCCACGACCAGACCGAAGCGCTGACCATGAGCGACCGCATCGCCGTGTTCAACAACGGCGTGGTGCAGCAATGCGCCGCGCCGCACGTGCTCTACGAACGCCCAGCCAACATGTTCGTCGCCGACTTCATCGGCGAGAGCAACAAGCTCTCCGGCGTGATCGAGGCGGTCGAGGCTGATCGCGTCCAGGTGCGCCTCGACGATGGCGGCCTGGTCAGCACGCTGAAAGCCAACTGCACCGAAGTCGGCCAGGCCACCACGGTGTCGGTACGCCCGGAAAAGCTCAACTTCACCGACCGCCTTGGCGGCGCCGGCAACCAGGTCAAGGCCCGCTTCGTCACCCGCCACTACGTCGGCGAATACATTCGTTACCACTTCGAAACCGCCAGCGGCAGCGAGCTGGTGGTGAAGAATCTGAACGACAGTTCAGCCCCGCAACTCAGCGCTCAGGAAGAGATCGCCCTCGCCTGGCTGCCGGAAGACAGCCAGGCCCTGGACCGATCGGACGTGCCGAAGACGCTCTGACCCCACAACTAGTAGAAGCAAATGGAGCACAGCAATGGCTAGATCACTGACTACCAGCTTTTCCACCTTCGCCCTGGTGGCGGCATTGGGACTCACAGCGGGCAACGCCACGGCCCAGGACAGCCTCACCGTGGTGTCCTGGGGCGGCGCCTATGGCGCGGCGCAGAAAAAACACGTCATCGACCCTTACCAGGCAGAGTCCGGGGTCAAGGTATTGTTCGAGGATTACTCGGGCGGCGTCGCCGAAATCAAGGCCCAGGTCGAATCCGGCAACATTCAGTGGGACGTGGTCGACTTCGAAGTGATCGACCTCGAGCGCGCCTGCTCCGAAGGCCTGCTGGAAACCCTCGACCACAGCGTGCTGCCGGCCGGCATCGACGGCACCCCGGCCGCTCAGGACTTCATCCCCGAGGCACTGGCCAGCGAGTGTGCGGTGGGCAATATCGTCTGGTCGGTAGTGTTCGCCTACAACCAGAACACCATCGGCGGCACCAAGGCTGCCAGCATTGAGGACTTCTTCGACACCGCCAAGATCCCTGGCAAGCGCGCCATGCGCAAACGCCCACAGGTGAACATGGAATGGGCGCTGATGGCCGACGGCGTCGCGCCTGAGGAAGTCTACGAAGTACTGGCCACCCCGGAAGGCCAGCAACGCGCCTTCGACAAGCTGGCCAGCATAAAGAAGGACATCGTCTGGTTCGACTCCTGGTCGCAGGCGCCACAACTGCTCAATGACGGCGGCGCGGTGCTGGTGCAATCGGCCAACGGCCGCTTCTACGACGCCATCGTGCAGGAGAAGAAACCCTTCGAAATCGTCTGGGACGGCCACGTCTACGACCTCGACGCCTGGGCCATCGTCAAGGGCACCAAGAAGAAGGACCTGGCCATGGAGTTCATCAAGTACGCCACCGGCTCCAAGCCCCTGGCTGGCATGCCGGACGTGGCCTATGGCCCGACCCGCAAGTCGTCCATGCCGCTGGCCGACCAGAGCGCCGCGCCGCACCTGCCGACCGCTCACCTGGACAAAGGCATCCAGGCCGGCTCCGAGTTCTGGGCTGATTATGGCGAGTCGCTGGGTGAGAAATTCAACGAGTGGCTGTTGAAGTAAGCACCACACCCGCCCCACGGGCCACCTGTGGGAGGCGCTTCAGCGGCGACGGTCGCGGCTGAAGCCCCTCCCACGGGTACCGAGGTCCAACGGAGAAGGGGCTGATCCCGGAGTAATGTCTTGACCTCTCTCACCACCAGCGAAGCCGGCCAAGCCGCCAGCGCCCGTCGCAAGAAACGCCTCGCCGCCTTTCTCTTCGTGGTACCGCTGCTGCTGTTCATCATCGTCACCTTCGTCGCCCCGATTGGCAGCATGCTGTGGCGCAGCGTGTATCACCCGACCGTGGCCGAGCTGATTCCGCAAACCCTGGCCGAACTCGAGCGCTGGGACGATCACAAGCAATTGCCCGACGAACGCACGCTGAGCGTATTCGTTGAAGAACTGCACGCCCTCGACAAGCAGCGCCTGTCCGGCAAGCTGTCCGAAGAGTTCAACCGCGCCTTTACCGGCATGTCCAGCGTGGTCAAATCCACCGCGCGGCGCATCGGCCGGATGGATGCCGAAGCGTTGTCGAGCCAGGGCGTCGAAACCCTGCTCGAAAGTCACCGTAACTGGAGCCGCCCCGAGCTGTGGTACGCCATCGAACGTGCCGGCAAGGTCTATACCTACGATTACTACCTGACCGCTCTGGACTTGGAGCTGCACCCCGATGATGGCGTCCAGGTGCGCCAGGACACGCAGATCTATCTGCAGCTGTACTCCAAGACCCTGAACATGGCGCTGGTCATCACCCTGCTCTGCGCCCTGCTCGGCTACCCGCTGGCCTACTACCTGGCCGGGCTGCCGTCGAACCGCGCCAACCTGCTGCTGGTGCTGGTGTTGCTGCCGTTCTGGACCTCACTGCTGGTGCGCACCACCTCATGGATCGCGCTGCTACAGACCAATGGCGTGATCAATTCCACGCTGATGGGCATCGGCCTTATCAGTCAGCCCTTCGAGATGCTCTACACCTCGTTCGCCACCGTGGTGGCCATGACCCACATCCTGTTGCCGTTCATGATCCTGCCGCTGTACAGCGTGATGCGCGGCATCGATCCCAGCTACATGCGCGCAGCTCTCAGCCTTGGCGACAAACCGATCCCCGCGTTCGTCCGCATCTACTTCCCGATGACCTTGCCCGGGCTCAGCGCCGGGGCGCTGCTGGTGTTCATCATCTCCGTTGGCTACTACATCACCCCGGCGCTGGTCGGTGGTACCGACGGGCAGATGATCAGCAACATCATCGCCTTCCACATGCAGCGCTCGAACAACTGGGAGCTGGCCGCCGCGCTGGGCTCGCTGCTGCTCGGGCTGATCCTGTTGCTGTACTGGGTGTACGACCGTTTCGTCGGCGCCAGCAATATCAAGTTGGGATGACGAGACGATGAAGATCCCCGCCTACTACGGTTTCTGGCACCACCTCGGCAACTGGCTGCTCAAGGTCAGCTCCTGGCTGGTGCTGCTGTTCCTGATCCTGCCGATCCTGGTGATCGTGCCGCTGTCGTTCAACGCCGAGCCGTTCTTCAGTTTCACCGAAGGCATGCTCACGCTGGACCCCGAGGCTTATTCGCTGCGCTGGTACCGGGAGATCTTCAACGATCCGAAGTGGATACTGGCGATCAAGAACAGCTTCTTCATCGGCATCCTCTCCACCATCCTCGCCACCATTCTGGGCACCTGCGCCGCCGTAGGCCTGGCACGCGACGAAATGCCGTTTCGCCGCTTCATCACCGCCCTGCTGCTGTCGCCGATGATCGTGCCACTGATCATCACCGCCGCTGGCATGTTCTTCTTCTACTCCAACCTGGGCCTGGCCGGCGGCTACCTGGGCGTGATCCTGGCGCACGCGGCGCTGGGCACGCCCTTCGTCATCATCACTGTCACCGCCACCCTCACCGGTTTCGACTACAGCCTGGCGCGCGCGGCGCTGAACCTAGGCGCCACGCCGATTCGCGTGTTCTTCGACGTGATCATGCCGCTGATTCGCCCAGGGGTGATCTCCGGCGCGCTGTTCGCCTTCATCACCTCTTTCGATGAGGTGGTGGTGATCCTGTTCATGGCCGGCCCACAGCAGCGCACCATTCCGCGGCAGATGTTCTCGGGCCTGCGCGAACAGATCAACCCGAGCATCCTGGCCATCGCCACCCTGCTGATCCTGGTGTCCATCGCTTTGCTGGTGACCATCGAACTGTTGCGCCGCCGCGCCGAGCGGATGCGAGGGATCGAGATACCAAACTAATCGAGCACGTCAGTGCCAGTAATAGTCCGATACATACCTGAGCACGACACAAGAGCGTCTAGTACGCCAGTATTCCAGCGTCAGGCTTATTTCTCGCTGTCCTCATGAACCACACGGGCGATATGCTAGGTCCTCAGACAAGCAGAGCCCGTACCATGAACACTCCCTCCCACGAAGGCATCAGCCACTTGGTGGCCGATGCACTCGCCCCGCCTCTCACCTGCAAAAGACTGGTCGCAATCCTATTTACGGAGACGGATAAATACAGATGCAGCTAAATCGCTGAACTGCATCCTACTGTCTCTGAAGGGTACCGGCCTCTCGCCCAAGTGACTGGAAACAGGGGAATGCACATCTCAACTCGCCCGCACTGGCGAGTTAAATCCTCATCTTCCGTTACTTCTTCTTTCGATGTTGGGCGTCCTTGCTGACCTGCAACCTATGAGCAGGCCAGAAGAAGCCTCAACCCGTGCCAGCCCAGCGGTGGATTGCCCGCCCCGCGCCAAGAAGAGATAGAGCCAAGGTGAACACAACAACGACGCTCTCGCGCTACGACCTCCCTCCTCGCAAGCAACAAACCTCAGATACCGAATCCACCTGTCCCAGTTGCCAGTCGCAACAGGCCAAGCTTTGCGCTCTGGCCCGCACCCAGGAACGCAAGCGCATCGCGCGCGAGTTGCACGACGAGCTGGGACAACAGCTGACCGCACTGCAACAGGGTTTGGGTGTATTACGGATCCATCTGGGTCAGGATCGCCCGGACCTGCTTGGCCATATCGAGCGATTGACCAGCATTTCCCATAGCGCTATCGAAGTCATTCGTGAAATCCATAACGGAGCCCCCATCAAGCAACTGCAACACAACCTGATCAGCACCCTCGAAGGCCTGATAGAAGAATTCCGCCAACTCTCGGAAGTCGACTGTCGCTGCAACCTGCCCAAGCAGAATTTCGAACTGGAACCGGGACGCGCCGCCCAGCTTTATCGCATCGTTCAGGAGTCGCTAACCAACATCCTTCGCCATGCCAATGCCAGTCGAGCCGAGGTAAGCCTGGAGCGTCGCGAGAATGATTATGTGCTTGAGATATTCGATGACGGCCAGGGGTTCACCCTCAGCGACATCCTGCCCGACTCCACTGGGCTCTCGGGCATGCGCGAGCGCGGCAAGCAACTCGGCGGCCCCGTGATCATCTTCAGCCACCCCGGCCAGGGCACCATCGTCCAGGCAATATTCCCTGTGAAAATCCACCGATGAAGGAGAGCCTATGATCAACCTGATGATCGTCGACGATCACACGATCATGCGAGAGGGCCTGAAACGGCTGTTCGAGCTGGACAAGGACATCCACATAGCCGACGAGGCCGCCAACGGTCTACAGGCCCTGGAGCGCCTGAGGGTGAAACATGTAGACCTCCTGCTTCTGGATATCAGCATGCCCGGCCTCAGTGGCGAAGCCCTCATATCACGCGTTGTCCATCAGCACCCGCAATTGCCCATTCTGGTCCTCAGCATGCACAGCGACCCCCATGTCGCCATGCGTGTGCTGCGCTCGGGTGCCACCGGCTACATGACCAAGACCCAATCCCCCGAGACCCTCATCGCTGCGGTGAAGAAGGTCAGCACCGGCGCGCGCTATATCGACCCGGAGCTGCTCGAACAGATCGCCCTCAACAGCCTCAAGCAGAACCCTCCGTCCGGCCTCGACAGCCTGACCAACCGAGAGTTCCAGATCATGCGACTGCTGGCAGATGGTCTTAGCGTCAACCAGATTGCCGAACAGTTGATGATCAGCAACAAGACCGTCAGCACACATAAGATAAATCTGATGGAAAAGATGGGCTTCTCAAGCAACGCGGACCTCATCAAGTTTGCCAGCAAGCTCAGCACATCCGAGCCAGACTGAGGATTTCCCTAGTACAAACCGGGACAAATTCACGCGTAAATCCAGCACATTCTGATGCCCCCATCCAAGCGCCTAATGCATCCTCGACGTGTCGATGGAATGATGACAGGCACCCTGCAGGAACCTCCCTTCTAGCCTGGCAACTATCCCGCGATCACCTGACCCCAGCAGTCGCGGAGCCAAGAAGTGCGCGATCAGAACCTCCCCCTGGTTATCCCATCGCTAATGCTGCTGGCCGGCGTCGCGGCTGTTCTGCTGGTCGGCTTTGGCTGGCTGAATACTGTTCCCGCGCTGGTTGGCCTCCTGGTAGTTGGCGCTGCTCTGCTCTTTCAGCAACAACGACTCAAGTCATCACCGCCACCTGTCGAAGCTCAGAGTGCTGGTGAACAGCCTCTGCAGCGAGACGTGGAAGAGCTCTGCGAACAGACTTTGCCGTTGTGGTCGCAACAGATCCACTCCGCACGCAGCCATACGGAAGAAGCCATCGGCGCGCTGAGCGAGCGCTTCGCCAACCTCGCGGTGCGTATTCAGCAGAGCCTGGGCAATGGCCCCGAACGCGAGGCCGGCAATCGCCTGGTCGCACTTCTGTCCACCAGCCAGCACGAACTGGACATGATCATCATGGCCCTGCGCGAGGCACTGGCCAGCAAGGAGTCGCTGCTCAAGGAGGTCATGGAGCTGTCGAGCTTTACCGACCAACTGCAGGAGATGGCGCAAGACGTCGCCGACATCGCCAAGCAGACCAACCTGCTGGCGCTCAATGCCGCTATCGAGGCCGCACGTGCAGGCGAGAGCGGGCGGGGCTTCGCCGTGGTCGCAGACGAAGTGCGCAAACTGTCCACCATGTCCGGCAACACCGGCCAGCGCATCGGCGAGACCGTGACCATCGTCAACAGCGCCATCCACAAGACCCTGAACATCTCCCGCGAATACGCCAAGACCGACGCCGTGACCCTGAACAACGCCAGCGAAGTGATCAAGGGCGTGATCACCCGTTTCCACCAGAGTGCCGGCGGCATCGTCAGCCACAACGAAGCGATGCGCAGCCAGAGCGAGGCTGTCGCCCAGGACATAGCCGACGTGTTGGTATCGCTGCAGTTCCAGGATCGCATCAGCCAGATGCTGGGGCATGTGAGCGGCGACATCGACAAGCTGTTCGAACACCTCCACACCCGCAACGAACAACTCAGCCTTGGCCATCAACCTGCGCCCCTGGACGTCCCACGCTGGCTGGATGAGCTGGCGCAGACCTACACCATGCCCGAGCAGCACGACATCCACCGGGGCGAAGCCCCCGGCAAGCGCAACGATTCCGAAATCACTTTCTTCTGAGGTTCTCCATGGGCAAGACCGTACTCATCGTCGACGACTCCGCCTCGATCCGGCAGGTCGTCAGCATTACGCTCAAGGGCGCGGGCTACGACGTCATCGAAGGCAACGATGGCAAGGACGCCCTGACCAAACTGGACGGGCGCAAGGTGCACCTGATCATCAGCGACGTGAACATGCCGAACATGGACGGCATCACCTTCCTCAAGAACGTCAAGCAACTGCCTGCTTACAAGTTCACTCCGGTGATCATGCTCACCACCGAGGCCGGTGAAGCGAAGAAAGAGGAAGGTCGTGCAGCCGGCGCCAAGGCTTGGGTGGTCAAGCCTTTTCAGCCAGCACAGATGCTCACGGCCGTCTCCAAGCTGATCTTGCCGTGAGACCGCGGCCATGAGCAGTGAAGGTCTGTACCGCATCCTACCGCTCGAGGGTGGCCTGACCATCTACAGCGCTGGCGAGAACATGGCCCTGCTGCTGCACGCCATGGCCCCCGACACCGAGCTGGAACTGGACTTGTCCGCCCTCGACGAAATCGACTGCTCCGGCCTGCAACTGCTGATCATGGCAAAGCAGGAAGCCAACCGCATCGGCTGTGAACTGCGCCTCACCAACCATAGCCCGATGGTGATCGAAGCCTTCGAGCTCAGCGGGCTGGCCTCGTTCTTCGGCGATCCCATCCTGATTCAGCCGACGAGCGAGTAGCGCACATGGACATGGACGAGGTTCTGAAAGTCTTCATCGCCGAGAGCCAGGAATTGCTACAGCAGATGGAAGAAGCGCTGCTGATGCTGGAGCATGCACCTGGCGACAGCGACACCATCAACGCAATCTTCCGCGCGGCGCATACCATCAAGGGATCGGCCGGCCTGTTCGGCCTCGACCTGATCGTGGCCTTCACCCATATCGCCGAAAGCGTGCTAGACCGCGTGCGCAGCGGCGAGTTGCGTTTCGACGCTGATCTGACAGCCCTGTTTCTGCAGGTCGGCGACCATCTCGGACAACTGGTCAGGCTGGTCGATGAGGGTGCCGACCTGACCACCCTGCCAGACGAGCTACAGCCGCTGCACGAACAGCTGAGCGAATCCCTGAGTCGCTATCTGCCGACGCCCTCAAACAGCCAGTCACAGCTTCGCGCCCCCGAACGTATCGAACGCGGTCATGAGCATGGTCTGAGCGCCGATCACTGGCACCTGTCGCTGCGTTTCGGCCCGGATACCCTGCGCAATGGCATGGATCCGCTGGGACTGTTCCGCTACCTCAATACCTTTGGCCGTATCGTCAGCATCGTACCGGTGCTTGACCGCATACCGACCGCAGCGGAAATGGATCCGGAAACCTGCTACCTGGGGTTCGAAGTCGCCTTTTTCAGCGACGCCGACAAAGCCACTATCGATGGTGCCTTCGAATTCGTCCGTGAGGACAGCCTGATTCGCATCCTGCCGCCCCACAGCAAGTCCGACGAATACCTCGAACTGATTCGCGCCCTGCCTGAAGAAGACATGCGCCTGGGCGAAATCCTCATGCGTTGCGGCACGCTGACCACCACCGAGCTGCAGGAGGTGTTGCACGCCCAGGTACGAAGCCAGCAACAGGACGAACCACTGCCCATCGGCCAGGTGCTGATGGAGCAAAGCCTGGTACAACCGCCGGTGATCGCTGCCGCCCTGCAGAAGCAACAACAGGTCAAGGAAAACCGAAGCAACGAGAACAACCTGATACGCGTCGATGCCAGCAAGCTCGATCGTCTGATCGATCTGGTCGGCGAGTTGATCATCGCCGGCGCCGGCGCTCAGATGACTGCCCAACGCTGTGGCCACAGTGAAATGCAGGAAGCCACCGAAGTGCTCTCACGCCTGGTCGAGGAAGTCCGCGACTCCGCCTTGCCACTGCGCATGGTGCAGATCGGCGGCACCTTCAACCGCTTCCAGCGTGTGGTGCGCGATGTCTCGCGAGAAATCGGCAAGGACATCGCCCTTTCCATCAACGGCGGCGAGACCGAGTTGGACAAAACCGTGGTCGAGCGCATCACCGACCCGCTGACGCACCTGGTGCGCAACGCCATGGATCACGGCATCGAATCGGCCGAGACACGCCTGGCGCAGGGCAAGACGGCCCAGGGCAGAGTCTGGCTCAACGCCTTCCACGATGCTGGCAGCATCATCATCGAGGTCGGCGACGACGGTGGCGGTCTCGATCCACAGCGCATCCTGGCCAAAGCTCGCGAGCGCGGCATGCTCAGCGAGGGGCAGCAGCTGTCCGACAAGGACATCTTCAACCTGATCTTCGAGCCCGGTTTCTCCACCGCCGAACAGGTCAGCAACCTCTCGGGCCGTGGCGTCGGCATGGATGTCGTCAAGCGCAACATCACTGCCCTGCGCGGCACCATCGAACTCAACAGCACACCGGGCCAAGGCACCAGCGTACGCATCCGCCTGCCGCTGACACTGGCCATCATCGATGGCTTCCTGGTCAGCGTCGGTCAGGCCAGCTACGTGATTCCGCTGGAGCTGGTCGAGGAATGCATCGAGCTGAACGGCGACGCCGTGTTTCAGCGCGGCCACCTGGAGCTGCGCGGCCAAATGCTGCCAGTCGTGCATCTGCGCGAGCTGTTCGAAGACGACAGCCCACGCCCACGTCGCGAAAGCGTGGTGGTGGTGCAGCAAGCAGGATTACGCGCTGGCTTGGTGGTAGATCAGTTGCTCGGTGAGTTCCAGACCGTGATCAAGCCGTTGGGCAAGGTGTTTTCCGCCAGCTCGGGCCTCGGTGGATTCACCATTCTCGGCGATGGGATGGTGGCGCTGATACTCGATATCCCCAACCTGCTCAGTCAGCTCACTCGCACCCCGGAAAGCCCGCAGCGGGCGAGGATCGAAGCATGAATGAAGTCGCCCTCGAGACGGAAAAATCAACCCAGCAGTACCTGACGTTCACGCTCACCGGGGAACACTATGCGGTCGACTCGCTGAATGTCAGAGAAATCCTCGAATACACCCGTTTCACTCCGGTACCGCGCATGCCTGCGGCAGTGCGCGGCGCCATCAACCTGCGCGGCTCGGTGGTACCGGTGATCGACCTGCAGGCACGCTTCGGTGGCCCACGCACCGAACTGAACAAACGCACCTGCATCGTCATCCTCGATGTGCCCGACGAGGATCGCCAGCAATCGCTGGGCGTACTGGTCGACGCGGTCAATGCAGTTCGGGAAATCGAAAAAACGGAAATTCAGCCAGCTCCGGCCTTCGGCAGCCACCTACGTAGCGAATTCATCACCGGCGTCATTCGCCTGGGTGACCGTTTCATCACACTTCTGGCGCTCGATCAGGTTCTCGACCTGGAAGCGCTCGGCAAACCAGCCACCTGCGATGGTGGCTAGCCTCCCGACTCCGGTCTCACCTGCGACTACCCCAGCAAAGGATCTTCACCATGCTCAGCAAATTCAAGATCGGTACCAGGCTCATCATCGCTTTCATTCTGGTCGCCAGTATCAGCGCCATAGTCGGTCTGGTCGGGCTCTCCAACAGCTCCACCATGAACGACCTAGCAGACGCGCTATATGACCGTGAGCTGATGGGCCTCTCCTACATCAAGGAGGCCAACATCAACTTGATCTATATCGGTCGTGCCCGCTCCAACTTCCTGCTTGCCACGAACCAGAGCGAGCGCGATCGAATCCGAGCCGAGATTGATCGTTACAGCGAGAGCGCTCGTGAAAACGTAGACGCGGCCCGTGCGTTGTTTGCTACCGAGCGCTCGCTGGAGCTGTTCCGCGAAGTGGACGCTACCTGGGCTGATTATCAGAGCACCATGGCCCAGGCCCTGCAAACTGCATCCCAGCAGGATTTCTACCTGGAGAACCCCGAGCTGCAGCGCCAGCTGGGTCAGGTTCGGGAGCGCGGAGACAAGCTCGATCAGATCATGACCGAGCTTTCACGCGGCAAGGAGAGCAACGCCAAACAAGCCAACGCAGACGCCAACGCTTTGTACCAAAGCAGCCGTAACATCATGATCGGTGTGATTTTCGGTGGCGTGCTGTTCGGTATCGGCCTGGGTCTGCTGATCAGTCGCAGCATCACGCGCCCGCTGAATCAGGCGGTGGATGCTGCCAACCGCCTGGCTGACGGCGATCTCAGTGTGCGCCTGGACAGTGATGCCCGCGACGAGACCGGCCAACTGCTGGCGGCAATGGGTAACATGAGCGAGAAACTCACCCAGATCATCTCTGAAGTACGCGGCTCTGCCGACTCGCTGTCCAGTGCCTCCGAGGAAATCTCCTCCACGGCGCAGAGCATGAGCCAGGCGGCCTCCGAGCAAGCGGCTTCGGTCGAAGAAACCAGTGCTTCGATGGAGCAGATGTCGGCCTCCATCTCGCAGAACACCGAAAACGCCAAAGTCACCGACGGCATGGCCAGCAAAGCCTCCAACGAAGCCAGCGAAGGTGGTCAGGCCGTGAAGGACACCGTCAGTGCGATGAAGACCATCGCCGACAAGATCGGCATCGTCGACGACATCGCCTATCAGACCAACCTGCTGGCACTCAACGCCGCCATCGAGGCAGCCCGCGCCGGCGAGCATGGCAAGGGCTTCGCCGTAGTGGCCGCCGAAGTGCGCAAACTGGCCGAGCGCAGCCAGGTAGCCGCGCAGGAAATAGGCGAAGTGGCGAAGAACAGCGTGGCCTTGGCCGAACGCGCCGGCACCCTGCTCGATGAAATCGTGCCATCGATCGCCAAGACCTCCGACCTGGTGCAGGAAATCGCGGCAGCATCGGAAGAGCAAAGCAGTGGCGTCAACCAGATCAGCACGGCGATGAACCAGCTCAGCGACCTGACCCAGCAGAATGCCTCCGCTTCCGAAGAGCTGGCTGCCACAGCCGAGGAAATGAGCGGCCAGGCCGAACAACTGCAGCAGCTGATGGACTTCTTCCGTCTCGGTGGTACCGACCGCGCTGCTGGCCCGGCTCGCAGCAAGGCCCAGCAGCGCAGCAACAGCAAACTTCGTGCGCCGCGCGAGGAAGAAGAAAGTGCCGCGCCCAGCATGGCGGCGGGCCTGCCTGCCGGATACGTACGCTTCCAGGAGTAGGTCGATGAGCGCCAGCCCCAGATTGCTAGCCGGCGCTATTGCACCGGCCGGGCAGTACCTGACCTTCACCCTGGCCAGGGAAATTTTCGCCGTGGAAATCCAGGTCGTACGGGAAATCATCGAGTACGGCAAGTTGACCGGCGTGCCGATGCTGCCGCCGAGCATCCTCGGCGTCATCAACCTGCGTGGCGCCGTGGTGCCGGTCATCGACCTGGGCGTGCGCTTCGGCGGCTCGGCCACGATCATCGGCCCACGCACCTGCATCGTGATTCTGGAGATCGCTCAGCATGACGGTATCCAGGTGATCGGCATGGTGGTCGATGCAGTCAATGAAGTGCGCGAACTCGCCGCTGGAGAAATTGAACCGTCACCGAGTTTCGGCAGCCACATCCGCGCCGATTTCATTCTCGGCATGGGCAAGCTGGACGAACGCCTGGTGGTCATGCTCGACGTCAGCCGGGTGATTTCAGCAGAAGATCGCGAGCTGCTCGGGCAGGCCCAGAACCTGGCTCACGAATCGAGAACGGGTTGATATGCACACCAGCGCGCCCACCGCACTCACCGACCTGGAGTTCGGCCAGTTTCGCCGCCTGCTTCACGATATCGCCGGCATTCACCTCTCCGACGCCAAGAAACCACTGGTGGCTGGCCGCCTCAACAAGCGCCTGCGCAACTTCGCAATGGCCAGCTATGGCGAATACTTCAAATGCCTGGGCAAGGATGCCCAGGAACTGCAGATCTGCATCGATCTGCTCACCACCAACGAGACCTACTTCTTCCGCGAGCCGAAGCACTTCGACTTCCTCCGCGAATGCCTGAGCAAACCCGGCGGGGTGCCCTCGGGACGCCCCTTGCGCATCTGGAGCGGCGCCTGCTCCAGCGGCGAGGAGCCCTACACAATCGCCTTGCTGCTGGCAGACATTCTTGGCGAACGCCCCTGGGAAATACTCGCCTCGGATATCAGCCATCGGGTGTTGGAGCGCGCCCGCACCGGCGTCTATGCATTGGAAGATCGTGACGACATCCCCCGTCATCTGCTGGTCAAGCATTGCCTGCGTGGGGTAGGCGAGAACGAGGGGCGGATGATGATCACACCGGCTTTGCGTCAGCGGGTGCGCTTCACCCAGATCAACCTGAACGCCGCACTGCCGGACGTCGGGCAATTCGACACGATATTCCTGCGCAACGTGATGATCTATTTCGACGCAGAAACGAAACGCCGCGTGGTCGCCCGCCTGCTCAAACATCTGCGCCCTGGCGGCTACTTCATCATCAGTCACTCGGAAAGCCTCAACGGCGTGAACGACACACTGAAGGTCATCAAACCTTCGATCTATCGCAATCCCGATGAGTAACCCACCCAGCATCGCCGAAGTCTACCTACAGCCAGGCGACTACCACTTTGGCGGGACCTACACGCGGATTCGTACACTGCTCGGCTCTTGTGTCTCGCTGGTGTTGTGGCACCCTCGCGCGCGCCTCGGCGGCATGTGTCATTACATGCTGCCCAGCCGCGGGCGCGCGAGCGCGCTTCCAGATGGCCGCTACGGTGACGAAGCGATGCACCTGTTGAGCGAAGCCGTGGCGTCGAGCGGTACCCGCGTGTCCGATTACCAGGTTCGGATCTTCGGCGGGGGGCACATGTTTCCATCCATCGCCTCTGACAGACAGCAACACATAGGCCTGCAAAATGTCGAAATGGCCAGGCGCCTGGTTGCCGAGCAGGGGCTCATCTGCCATGGAGAGCATGTAGGCGGCGTCGGATATCGGAACCTCATCTTCGACATATGGAGTGGCCAGCTAGCCCTTAAACAGTCGGCACCGCCGCCGATCCATGGCCGTTCTGGAGTACGCCCCAAATGAAACCCATCAAAGTCATGATCGTCGACGACTCTGCCGTCGTGCGCCAGGTACTGGCATCTGTACTGGCCGCCGACCCAGCCATCGAGGTGCTAGGCACCGCTGCCGACCCGCTGTTCGCCCTGAGCAAGATGGAGCGCGAGTGGCCGGACGTGATCGTCCTCGACGTGGAAATGCCGCGCATGGACGGCATCACCTTTCTCAAGAAACTCATGGCCGAGCGCCCCACGCCGGTGGTCATCTGCTCGACGCTGACCGAGAAAGGCGCCAGCACCACCATGCAGGCCCTCGCTGCCGGCGCCGTGAGCATCGTCACCAAGCCCCAGGTCAACCTGAGCAAGTTCCTCGTCAACGCCAGCGATGACCTGCTCGGCGCGGTGAAAGCAGCAGCCCGCGCCAATATGCGTCAACTGGCCAAGAGCAAGGCCCCGGTACAACCCAAGCTGGGCGCCGACGCCATGATCCCGGCCGGCCAGCCGGCCATGGCCCGTACCACCGAACGCGTGGTGGCCATCGGCACCTCCACCGGTGGTACTCAGGCCTTGGAACATATCCTCACCGCACTGCCACGGGTTTGCCCTGGCATCATCATCGTCCAGCACATGCCCGAACGCTTTACCGCAGCCTTCGCCGAACGCCTCAACGGCCTGTGCCAGATCGAAGTGCTGGAAGCACGCCATGGCGACCGGGTCATGCCCGGCCGCGCCCTGATCGCTCCCGGCGGCCGCCACATGCTGCTCAAACGCAGTGGCGCGCAGTACATGGTGGAAGTGGTCGACGGCCCGCCCGTCAGCCGACACAAACCTTCGGTGGACGTACTATTTCGCTCAACCGCTCGCGCTGCCGGGGCCAACGCCACCGGCATCATCATGACCGGCATGGGCGACGACGGCGCCCGTGGACTACGCGAGATGTTCGAGGCCGGCGCGCAGACCTTGGGCCAGGACGAAGCCAGCTGCGTGGTTTATGGCATGCCCAAGGAAGCGAAGAAACTCGGCGCAGTCGGGCGCGAGATTCCGCTGGAGCAAATCCCCGCGCAGATCCTGCGCAGCTAGATCAACGCTGCGCGTGGCCATCGAGCACTGGTCGCTCGACAAACACGTCCGTTATGATCGTCGGGCTGCCCTGAAGCAGCCCTCACCGACTGCCACGGCTAGCAAGTACCAACCATGGATGCCGACTCGACAGATCACTCCCCCAGCGAGCTTGCGCCCGCACTCGAACATCGACTGATCGAACAGGAGCACGCGCTGCTGTTCGAACGCCCTCATGCTGGGTCGCGCAAACCCTACGAACGGGACAAGCCACCGCCCCATGTGCTGGAAGACCGGCGCATCCTGCGCGCCATTCGCTACATTGAAGCCCACCTGGACCGGCCGCTCTCGCTTGATCGCCTGGCGGCCCGCGCCAGCCTGAGCACCTTCCACTTTCAGCGCCATTTCCGCGAGGTAATGGGCGAAAGCCCAAGCGAATACATTCGTCGCACCCGCCTCGACCGTGCGGCGATTCACCTGTTGATCTACCCGGAGTCGGTGCTTTCCATCGCTCTGTCCGTTGGCTACTCCAGTCATGAGGCCTTCATCCGTGCCTTCCATCGCCAGTTCGCCCTGACGCCCACCCAGTACCGTCAGTTCGCGCGCCAGGCCAGCATCCCCGCCACAGCTGAGGAACATCGTCGGGCAACCGAAGTACAGATCACTCACCTTCCCGATCTGACGCTGCTGAGCATGCGTTTCTACGGCAGCTATGCGCGAGTTGCGGAGCACTGGCGACGCTTTGCCGAAGAACTGCAACGTATCGGCTATCCACTGGATAACGCCAGGGCCATCGGAGCCATCACCGACAACCCAGAGATCACCCCCAACGACCTGGTGCGCTACGACTGCGCTGTGCTCGATCTCGGACTCCCCATCGGTGACGCCCCACTGAGCCGATTGAGGCTGCCCGCCGGACGTTACGCCTGCCTGCAACACCGAGCACCCTACAACCAGGTATTCGCGGCCTATCGCACCCTCGCCGTGGCCTGGCCGGAAAGCTCCGGTGAGCGTTTTGTCCCCCAGGGCGGCTATGAACTCTATCGCCAGCCCCCCTGGTCGGGTGATGCCACGCAATGTCTGGATATCGCCCTCGGCCTGGAGGGCTGAGGCAAACACCGCAAGTTCTATCAAGCTACATCCAGGTCACACGCCCTACGCTTCCTCTTTGTCTTCGGCCTAATGCAGATCACTCAGGCCTGGACAGCCGTCTCCCAGAAGGAAGCTGATCGCCATGCGTGTTGCCACGAGCCTGTTGTCCGTCGCCTTGCTGGCCGCCGGGAATACCCTTGCCAGCCGGGCTCTGGCAGCCGTAGCGCCGGACGCCGGTCAGACTCAACAAAGCCTCGACCAGAAGCCCCTGCAGTTACCCGAGCGGCAATCCATAGACATCAACCTGCCCGACTCACCCGGTGACCAGGTGCAAAGCACTGGGCCGAGCCTGCAGGTCACAGGTTTCGTCCTCGAGGGCAACAGCGCCATCCCCAACGAGCAACTGCTGCCGCTGCTCGATGACCTGAACAATCGCACCCTCACACTCGGCGACCTGCAGGGCGCCGCCAATAGCATCACCCGCATCTACCGCGAACGCGGTTACCCGCTGGCACGCGCCTATCTGCCTGCCCAGGAGATCGATGGCGGCATGGTCCGGATCGCCGTGCTCGAAGGCCACTACGGCCAGGTGCAGATCAACGACCAGGCCGGCCTGGGTGGCAGCGCCCTCGCGCCCCTGGCGGTGCTGCAAGCCGGCGATGCGGTGCAGGCCAGGCCGCTCGAACGCAGCCTGTTGCTGCTACAGGACACCCCCGGTGTCGAGGTGAAGTCCACCCTGCGCCCCGGCACCAGCACCGGCAGCACCGACCTGCTGGTGAATATCGAGCGCGCACCGCTGCTGTCCGGTTCCATCGACGCCGACAACTACGGCAACCGCTTCACCGGCCAGTACCGCCTCGGCGGCACCCTCAATCTCAACAGCCCACTGGGGCTGGGTGACCGTTTGACCCTGCGCGGCATGGGTTCGGACGAAGAGCAGAACTACGGCCGCATCGCCTATCAGCTACCTGTCGGCCCCTGGTCGACTCAGCTCGGCGTGGCTTATTCGGACATGGACTATGAGCTGGCGAAGGACTTCGAAGACCTCGATGCCCATGGCAATGCACGCATCGCCAGCGTCTTCGCCCTGCAACCGCTGATGCGCTCGCGGGATTTCAACCTCTATGTGCAGGCCCAATTCGACGACAAGCGCCTGCAAGACGACATCGACCTGTTCGACCAGAAGAGCGAAAAACGCTCGCGCGTGGCCATCCTGACGCTCAACGGCAACAGCCGTGACACCCTGCTCGGCGGTGGCATCAACAGCTTCGCCCTGGCCTGGAGCCAGGGCAGCCTGAACCTCGACGATGCCACTGCGCAGCGTATCGACGACCTCACTGCCGGCACGGCCGGCCGCTTCCACAAGCTCAACCCCAGCCTGGTTCGCCTGCAGCGCCTGAGCGAACGCTTCAGCCTCTACACCCAGCTGCAAGGCCAATGGGCCGACGGCAACCTCGACAGTTCGGAAAAGCTCTACCTGGGCGGCGCCTACGGTGTACGCGCCTACCCGCAGGGCGAAGCCTCCGGCGACCAGGGCTGGCTGGCCAACCTCGAGCTGCGCTATGCGCTGACCGATGCCTGGCAGCTCAGCACCTTCGTCGACCATGGCCAGGTGCGCCTGAACAAGGACACCTGGGCCTCCGGCGAGAACCATCGCAGCCTTTCCGGTGCCGGCCTGGGCGCACGCTGGGCAGCACACGGCTGGCAGGTCAGCGCCGTGACCGCGTGGAAACTGGGCAACAGCGACCCGCAGAGCGATGTCGACCGCAGCCCGCGCGTATGGGCGCAGGTGGTGCGCTTCTTCTAACGCTGCAAGCCCTTGATGGTTACACCGCAGGCCGAAACGCAACACTCCGCAGCCAGACGATTGATAAGGGGACATCCATGAACCGCAGCTACGCTCTAATCTGGAACCACGCCCTGGGTGCCTGGGCCGTCGCCCATGAACACGCCCGCAAACGTGGCAAGGGAGCCGGTGCGGTATTGGCGACAAGCCTCGTGCTGGCCAGCTCGGCCTTCGCCGCCGACCTGCCCACTGGCGGTCAGGTGGTCGCCGGCAGCGGCAGCATCAGCCAGCCCAACGGCCAGCAGATGGTCATCGATCAAGCCAGCAACAAGCTGGCCATCGACTGGCAGAGCTTCGACATCGGCAGCGGCAACAAGGTGACCTTCAACCAGCCCGGCACCGACTCGATCGCCCTCAACCGCGTACTCGGCGCCGACGGCTCGAAAATCATGGGCCAGCTCGATGCCAACGGTCGGGTGTTCATCATCAATCCCAACGGGGTGCTGTTCGGCGCCGGGGCGCAAGTCAACGTAGGCGGTCTGGTGGCCTCCACCCTGGATCTGTCAGTGAGCGATTTCGAAGCAGGCAACTATGCCTTCAAGGGGGACGGCAGCACCGCTTCGATCATCAACAATGGGCGCATCACCGCCGCCGATGGCGGCAGCGTCGCCCTGCTCGGCGGCACGGTCAGCAACAACGGCGTGATCGTCGCCAACCAGGGCACGGTGGCCCTGGCCGCCGGTAACGCGGTTACCCTCGACTTCGCGGGTGATGGCCTGCTCAGCGTGCAGGTCGACGAGGCGGTGAAGGACGCGCTGGTGGAAAACCGTCAGTTGATCCAGGCCGACGGCGGCAACGTCATCCTCACCGCCAGCGCAGCCGATGCGCTGCTGCAGACTGTGGTCAACAACGAGGGCGTGATCCAGGCCCGCACCCTGGGCGAGAAAGAAGGCAGGATCGTCCTGCTCGGCGACTTCGACGGCGGCACGGTGCAGGTCGCCGGCACCCTGGATGCCAGCGCGGCGGATGGCGGCAATGGCGGCTTTATCGACACCAGCGGCGCCCATGTGCAAATCGTCGAGGGCACGACCGTCACCACCAAGGCCACGACCGGGCAAACCGGCACCTGGCTGATCGACCCGAGCGACTTCACCGTCAGCGCCGGCAGTGCCGGCCAGACCACCAGCGGCATCGGTGCCAGCACCCTCAGCGCCAACCTGCAGAACACCAGCATCACGCTACAGACCGTGGCGGGAGGCAGCGAAAACGGTGACATCAACGTCAATGCTGCCGTGAGCTGGAGCGCAGATACCACGCTGACGCTTGATGCCCATGGCCGCATAAACGTCAATAAGGACATCACCGCCAGCGGCGACAATGCAGCGCTGGTGCTGGCCTACGGCAATGGTTACAGCCTGAACCAGGGCGCCCGCATTACCCTCTCCGGAGGCAATGCCGGACTGAATCTCGGTGGCATCGACTACACCCTGATTCGCGACCTCGGCGCCCTGCAAGGAATCTCGGGAAGCGGCCACTACGCCCTCGCCATCGACCTCGATGCCGCTTCGACCAGTACCTGGAACGCTGGAGCCGGCTTCGCTCCTATCGATGGCTTCAACGGCACGTTTGCCGGCCTAGGGCACACCATCGACAGCCTGGTCATCAATCGCCCGAACGAGTCGACTGTCGGTATGTTCGGCCTGACTGAAGCCACCCTCCGCGATCTGACCCTGTCCAATGTCTCCATCACCGGCGCTGGCACCGTGGGTGGCCTGGTGGCAAGGCTGAGCGCCGGTACTCTGACCAATGCCCATGTCACCGGGCAGGTATCTTCAGCGGGCGGTTTAGTCGGCGGGTTGGTGGGCTGGAGCGATCAGGGCGCCGTCAGCCACTCCTCCTCTACAGCTACGGTCAGCGGGACGAGTGAGGTGGGTGGCTTGATCGGTCGTAATCGTGCTGCCTCGGTCACGGACGCCTATGCAACCGGAGCGGTGACCGGTACGGGTAGTGCCATCGGCGGGCTTATCGGCAGTACCGTGCAGGGCACCACATTGACCAATGCTTACGCCAGCGGCCGAGTAACCGGTACTGGCGGGCTGGTGGGGAGTGTTGATGGCTCCGGAGCTACGGTCACCAACAGCTACTGGGACATGGACTCCACCGGCCAAGCAAGCAGTGCAGCCGGCACTGGCATCGACTCCACCAATGCCCGCACCCAAGCCACCTACGCCGGCTTCGACTTCACCAACACCTGGGTGATGTTCGAAGGCGATACACGGCCCATGCTGCGCGGCGAGTACTCGACGACCCTCTTCACGCCCCACGCCCTGCAACTGATGGCGCTGGATCTGTCAGCCGACTACCGCCTGGGCACCGACCTGGATCTCGGTGCTGCGCTTGCAGCAGGCGGCAATGGCTACTACGGCGATGTCTGGGGAGCGGCAGGGTTCAAACCGGTGGGCAACGCCAGCACTCCCTTTACCGGCTCGCTGGATGGTCAAGGCCACCTGATTCGCGACCTCAGGATAAATCGCGCAAACGAAAGCGAAGTGGCATTGATCGGGCAGACAGCCGCCGGGGCACAGATTCACGACCTGGGACTGGTGGGTGGCAGCATCCATGGCAGGTTCAATGCTGCCAGCCTGGTAGGCATCAACTACGGCGGCATACTCAGCAACCTCCATACCAACGTCACCGTCAGTTCCACTGCACGCGGTGCTGGTGGCTTGGTGGCACGCAACCGGGACAACGGCATCATTCGCAACAGCTATGCCACTGGCAATGTCAGCGGCGCGGAGAACGTCGTAGGTGGGCTGACCGGTGAAAACTGGGGCCTGGTAGAAAATTCCTACGCCACGGGAAGCATCAGCGGTGCCGTAATGACCGGCGGCCTGGTGGGCGCCAACACCGGCACCATCCGCAATGCCTATGCCACCGGTCAGGTACAAGGCACAGAGTATGTAGGTGGTTTGGCCGGTTATAACGGCAGCCTGATCGAATACACCTACGCCACTGGCAGCGTGAGCGGGGTGACGTCCGTAGGGGGCTTGGTAGGCGACATAGCAACCGGACGCGTAGCGGACTCGTTCTGGAACACCGACACCTTCACCGGCCCCGGCGCGGGGACCATTGGTGGTGTTGCGACCGTGGAAAATCCACGCGGCCTGGACAGCACGGCGTTACGCGACGCCTCCAACTATGCCACCTGGAACCTGGCCACCAGCGGCGGTAGCAATGCAGTGTGGAGGATCTACGAAGGGCAAACTGCACCGCTGCTACGCAGCTTCATGCAGAGCGTGACCGTCACGGCGACGGACATCGGCAATAGAACCTACGATGGCCAGAGCAGCGGCACCAGTGGCTATACAACTGATCTCGGCACCACCCAGGATGATGATCTGCTGCTTGGTAGCCTGACCTACTCCAGCGCCTCGCAGAACGCTGGCAGCTACAGCACCACCGATGGCAGTCTCAGCCTGGACGGGTTGTATTCGGGTCAGCAGGGCTACGACATCAGCTACGACGATACCACCCTGACCATCGATAAGGCCGCGCTCACCGTCACCGCCGTTGATGCCAGCAAGACGTACGATGGCATGGCCTTCACTGGCGGCAATGGGGTCAGCTACAGCGGCTTCGTCAATGGCGAGGATGTCGGTGTGCTCGGCGGCAGCCTCACCTACGGCGGCAGTGCTCAGGGCGCGATCAATGCCGGCAGCTACGAGCTGAACGTCAGCGGCCTGACCTCGGGCAACTACGCCATCAGCTACAACGCAGGCACCCTGACCATCAGCGGCCAATCCCAGGGCCAGCCGAGCAACCCGGCGGTAGAAATACCTCAGGCCTATACCGATATTCTCGCTGCCACTCAAAGTGGCCCGGATAGCGAGGCGAGTGCTCCGTCATTCACCCCAGACGAACTCTATCGAATCGCCGATAGCGGTATCCGGCTACCGGAAGGCCTTGACGGCGCGTCACGAGGCAATTGATCACTGCATCACCCACCACACTGAATCTGACGGATCACCACGGATGATGACCGTCAGCAGCCTTTCCCCTGGCGCCCGCTGCGGCGTAGAATCGACTTATTTCCCGCCAGGCATCCTCCGGCGGGCCTGTGAGCCCTGGCCGCGCGAACGGTGATCCCGTCTCGTCATGCAGCCCACGACACGCGGTGACCTGCCGCCCCACGACGCTCACCGCCTACATAACCGAATTAGCCGCAGGATCATCGTCATGCCTGACTACCGCTCAAAGACTTCCACCCACGGCCGCAACATGGCCGGCGCCCGCGCCCTGTGGCGTGCCACCGGGATGAAGGACGAAGACTTCAAGAAGCCGATCATCGCCGTCGCCAACTCCTTCACCCAGTTCGTGCCCGGCCACGTGCACCTGAAGGACATGGGCCAGCTGGTCGCCCGCGAGATCGAGAAGGCCGGCGGCGTGGCCAAGGAATTCAACACCATCGCCGTCGACGACGGCATCGCCATGGGTCACGACGGCATGCTCTATTCGCTGCCGAGCCGCGAGATCATCGCCGACTCCGTGGAATACATGGTCAACGCCCACTGCGCCGACGCCATCGTCTGCATCAGCAACTGCGACAAGATCACCCCCGGCATGCTGATGGCCGCCCTGCGCCTGAACATCCCGGTGGTGTTCGTCTCCGGCGGGCCGATGGAAGCCGGCAAGACCAAGCTGGCCAACCACGGCCTGGACCTGGTCGACGCCATGGTCATCGCCGCCGACGACAGCGCCAGCGACGAGAAGGTTGCCGAGTACGAGCGCAGCGCCTGCCCGACCTGCGGTAGCTGCTCCGGCATGTTCACCGCCAACTCGATGAACTGCCTGACCGAGGCCCTCGGTCTGTCGCTGCCGGGCAACGGCTCGACCCTGGCCACCCACAGCGACCGCGAGCAGCTGTTCCTGCGCGCCGGGCGCCTGGCGGTGGAGCTGTGCCAGCGCTACTACGGCGAGAACGACGACTCCGTGCTGCCGCGCAATATCGCCAACTTCAAGGCGTTCGAGAACGCCATGATGCTGGACATCGCCATGGGCGGCTCGACCAACACCATCCTCCACCTGCTGGCCGCCGCCCAGGAAGCCGAGATCGATTTCGACCTGCGCGATATCGACCGCCTGTCCCGCATCGTGCCGCAGCTGTGCAAGGTGGCGCCGAACATCCAGAAGTACCACATGGAAGACGTGCACCGCGCCGGCGGCGTCTTCAGCATCCTCGGCGAGCTGGCTCGCGGCGGCCTGCTGCACACCGACGTGGCCACCGTGCACAGCCCAAGCATGGCCGACGCCATCGCCCAGTGGGACATCACCCAGACCCGCGACGAGAAGGTGCACACCTTCTTCAAGGCCGGCCCGGCCGGTATCCCGACCCAGACCGCGTTCAGCCAGAGCACCCGCTGGCCGAGCCTGGACGATGACCGCGAGAACGGCTGCATCCGCAGCGTCGAGCACGCCTACTCCCAGGAAGGCGGCCTGGCGGTGCTGTACGGCAACATCGCCCTCGACGGCTGCGTGGTGAAGACCGCCGGCGTGGATGAATCGATCCACGTGTTCGAAGGCACCGCGAAGATTTTCGAGAGCCAGGACGCCGCCGTGAAAGGCATTCTCGCCGACGAGGTCAAGGCCGGTGATGTGGTGATCATCCGCTACGAAGGCCCGAAAGGTGGCCCGGGCATGCAGGAAATGCTCTACCCGACCAGCTACCTGAAATCCAAGGGCCTGGGCAAGGCCTGTGCCCTGCTCACCGATGGCCGTTTCTCCGGCGGCACCTCGGGCCTGTCCATCGGCCACGCCTCGCCGGAAGCCGCTGCCGGCGGCGCCATCGGGCTGGTGGAAGACGGCGACAAGATCCATATCGACATCCACAATCGCACCATCCAACTGCTGGTCAGCGATGAAGAGCTGTCGCACCGCCGCCACGTCCAGGACAAGAAGGGCTGGAAGCCGGTGGAACAGCGTCCGCGCAAGGTCACCACGGCGCTCAAGGCCTACGCCCTGCTCGCCACCAGCGCCGACAAGGGTGCGGTGCGCAACAAGGCGATGCTCGACGACTGATTCGTCAGCATTGCTACAGCGAAAAGCCCGGCCTGGTTTGCCGGGCTTTTTATTGTCGGAAGGTTTTGCATCTGGCGCTGATCGCCAGCAAGCTGGCTCCTGCATCCATGCTCAGGAGCCCATCATGCATATCGGCCTGATCGCTGACACCCACAACCTGCTGCGCCCCGAGGCGCTGGCTACGTTACAGGGCGTCGATCACCTGATCCATGCCGGCGATATCGGCGGGCCGCACATTCTGGCCGAGCTGGAACGCATCGCGCCGCTGTCGGTGGTGCGCGGCAACAATGACCAGGACAGCTGGGCCGACGCCATCCCCGAGCGCCTGACGCTACGCTTCGGCGCCATCGCCCTGCATGTGCTGCACGACCTCAAGCAGCTGGATATCGACCCGGCAGCTCAGGGCATCGACGTGGTAATCGCCGGTCACTCGCACAAGCCGCTGCACGAAAAGCGCAACGGAGTGCTCTATCTCAACCCCGGCAGCGCCGGGCCGCGGCGCTTCAAGCTACCCATCGGCGTGGGCATTCTGCATATCGAGGATGACCGGGCACGGGCCGAGCTCATCACGCTGAAGGTCTAATGCGGGTGCTGGAATTGGTGGGCTGAAGCGGATCGCCGCCCGGCCCACCCTCCTCGATCGGGCATGGCTGTAGGGTGGGCTTCAGCCCACCATTCAAGACACCACGCCAGCAAGGCAGATGAAAGAGTCCCATCCACCCTGCTGTGACATTCGACCTTGAAAAACGCCATGGGCGAGGCCATCTATGCAGATACGGCCTTTCAGCACCGACCCCATTCCCTACCTGATGGAGAACCCCATGACCCTCGACGAGCTCAACGCCATTCCCGGCGTGACCGCCAAACCCGACGTCGCCACCGCCGACTTCGTCTACAACCACACCATGATCCGCGTGAAGGACCTGCAGAAGTCGCTGGATTTCTACACCCGCGTGCTGGGCTTCACCCTGCTGGAGAAGAAGGACTTCCCTGACGCCGAGTTCAGCCTGTACTTCCTCGCCCTGATCAACGACAAGTCGCAGATCCCGGCTGACCCGGCTGCTCGCCATCAATGGCGCAAGTCGATCCCCGGCGTGCTGGAGCTGACCTACAACTACGGCACCGAGAAAGACCCGGAATTTTCCTACCACAGCGGCAACAGCGACCCACGTGGCTTCGGCCACCTGTGCGTGTCGGTGCCGGACATCAAGGCGGCCTGCCAGCGCTTCGAAGACCTCGGAGTGGATTTCCAGAAACGTCTGACCGACGGCCGCATGCGCGATATCGCCTTCATCAAGGACCCGGACGGCTACTGGGTCGAGATCATCCAGTTCACTGAAGTGATCTGATTCTCGCCTCCGCGAAAAACGAAACTACGAGGGGCTGTCTCCAGCGAGGCAGCCCCTCGTTCGTTGATGCGTTCAACTAACGCCGACGTAGCGATCCGCCCGGTGATTGATCGCCAGCACCAGATTGAGCACTACCGCCCCCAGCACCGAGAGCAGCACCTTGTCTGGCGACACCACGAAAATCGCCGCCAGGACGATGCTCGCGTCGATAGCCATCTGCACGGTGCCAGAGCGGAAACCGAAGCGCTCCTGCATATACAGCGCGAGAATATTCACCCCACCCAGGCTGGCGCGGTGGCGGAACAGCATGAGCAAACCCAGCCCCATCGCAGCGCCGCCGAACAGCGCAGCATACACGGCGCTGAGGTGGGCGAAGGCGACCCAGTGCGGCGTCAGCTCGGCCAGTAGCGAAACCAGCATCACCGCGCAGCCCGTGCGCAAGGTGAAAGCCCAGCCCATGCGCCAGATACCGAGCAGGTAGAACGGCAGATTGACCAGGCAGAACACCAGACCGAACGACCAGCCGGCCTGGTAGTTGGCCAGAAAGGCGATGCCGACAGTGCCACCGGTGAGCAGGCCGGCATGCGTGTAGAAGGCGATGCCCAGCGCCACCAGAGCGGTGCCGAACAGCAGGGCCAGCGCATCTTCCCAGAGTGGGTGGCGTACGAAGAGTGCAGCGACGGCGCTCGGGCGCTCGTCGACGGGCGATTGCTCAGACATGTAAAAACCTGCATCAGGATGCACGAAAGAAAATTACGGCAGAGGCAAGGCAGTGGCCGTCCCGCCGCGCAGGAGAATCTGGCGGCAGAAATGGCCGGAACGCCAGGCAGGATTATGCGCCGCGGCGCTCCCACACTTCGAAGGCGTAAGACGGTGTCTCGGCCGAAGCCGGGTGCTCGACGCTGGAGGTCATACGCCAGGTGGCCTCGTCGACCTCGGGGAAGAAGGCATCACCCTCGGGATCCAGGCCGACACGCGTCAAGTAAAGACGATCAGCCTGGGCCAGGCCCAGCTCATAGAGCTGCGCGCCGCCGATCAGCATCAGTTCCTCGGCATTCTCTTCACGCGCCCAGGCGTCAGCTCGTTCGATAGCCTCTTCCAGCGTCGCGAATACCTCGGCACCTTCCAGGGTCAGGCCGGCCTGACGGCTGACCACGATATTGAGCCTGCCCGGCAACGGGCGCCCGAGCGAATCCCAGGTCTTGCGCCCCATGATGATCGGCTTGCCGAGCGTCATCGCCTTGAAGTGCTTGAGATCCGCCGGCAGGTGCCAGGGCAGTTGGTTGTCGCGGCCAATCACGCGGTTGTGCGCGAGCGCGGCGATCAGAGAAAGAGGTAGAGTCGTTTTCATGGCCGCGAGCATAACAGAGCCCCCAGCGGCCTCGCAGCCCATCAGTGGCTGCAGCAGCGCTGTCGTCGTATCGTCACATTCGCCGTAGCAGGCTAAGGGCTGATTCTACGAGCAAGGAGCCAGCATCATGTCGAAATCACTCTCTGCCTGGGTATTGGGCGTCACTCTGCTGCCACTGGCGGTCTTCGCCAGCCCCGCCCCGGATAAAGTACAGGCCGCCATCGATTGGGCCCAGCAGCAACCCAGCGTCAGGCAAACCCAGAACTGGGACAGCAAGGCTCCCCTGGTGATCGCCCACCGGGGCGCCAGCGGTTACGCGCCCGAGCACACACTGGCGGCCTACGCGCTGGCAGCCTTTCAAGGCGCCGACTACATCGAGCCCGACTTGGTGATGACTCGCGATGGCCAGTTGGTCGCCCGCCACGACAACGAATTGGGGCTGACCACCGACGTGGCGCAGCGCCCCGAATTCGCTGACCGCAAACGCACCCAGAGCGTCGACGGGCGCAGCCTGGAAGGCTGGTTCAGTGAGGACTTCACCCTGGCCGAGCTGAAAACCCTGCGCGCCATCGAACGTATCCCGCAGCAGCGACCGGGCAATACCCGCTTCGATGGCCAGTTCGAGATTCCCACGCTGCAAGAGATCATCGATCTGGTGAAACGTCTGGAAGCCCTTCAGCAACGAACCCTGGGTTTGTACCCGGAAACCAAGCACCCCACCCACTTCCAGCAACTCGACCTGGCCATGGAGAAACCGTTGCTGGCGGTGCTCGAACGCAACGGCTACGACAGCGCCGACGCGCCCGTTTTCATCCAGTCCTTCGAAGTGGCAAACCTCAAGGCGCTGAGCACGCTGACACCGATCCGCCTGGTGCAACTGCTGTGGGTAGAAGGCCAACCCTACGATCAGCAGGTGCTTGGCAGCGGCCTTGGCTACCAGCAAATGATCACGCCAGAAGGCCTGCAAACCATCGCGAGCTACGCCAGCGGCATCGGCCCGGAGAAAGGCATGATCATCCCGCGTGATGCCGCCGGTAACCTGACCGCGCCGACCAGCCTGGTACGTGACGCCCATGCGGCCGGGCTCAAGGTGCATCCCTACACCTTCCGCGCTGAAAACGCCTTCCTGCCCACCCGTCTGCGTAACGGCAGCGAACCGAGCGAGCGCGGCGATATCAAAGCCGAGCTGCGTGCCTTCCTCGCCACCGGTATCGATGGCCTGTTCATCGACCAGCCGGATATCGCCGTGCGTTTGCGCGAGCAGCGCTGATTCGCACCGAAGCGGATCAGGGGTTATTCTCAACCCCTGATCCGAATGACGAGACGCCGCGTGACAGACGCCTCCTCCCCTACCCCCTTCCAACGCCTCTGGCTCAGCGAAACCATTCGCCTGCGCGAGGACCATGCCGGCCCGCTCGAAGACAGCGAGGCCAATCGCCTGGCCCGTGCCGAACAGGTTGAACTGGCCGAGCGCATCCAGCATCGCGCCCTGCACCTGGCCCGCCGTGATGGTCAGTGGCAGGCGCTGTTGCACTGGTTGCAGGGCGCACGCCTGGCCGGTGTGCTGCTGGCACTGCTGGCCCTGCTCAGCGGCTTCGGCCTGGCCTTCGCGGCACTGGGTGACGGGCGCCAACCGGTCAATGTGTTCTGGGCACTGGGCAGTCTGCTTGGGCTCAACCTGCTGATGCTGCTCGGCTGGCTGCTGGGCCTGCTGCTGACCCGTGACAACCCCGGCGCGCTGGGTCGCCTGTGGCTGTGGCTCAGCGAAAAACTGGCGCGTGATGCCAGCGCTGCGCAACTGGCCCCGGCTCTGCTGCTGATGCTGCAACGCCAGCGTCTGACCCGCTGGGGACTGGGCCTGATGATCAACGGTCTGTGGGCGCTGGCCATGCTCGCGGCGCTGGCCACCCTGCTATTGCTACTCGCTACGCGCCGCTACGGCTTCGTCTGGGAAACCACCATTCTTGGTGGCGACACCTTCATCGCCCTGACCCAGGCCATCGGCGCCCTGCCCGCGCTGCTCGGCTTCAGCTTGCCAGACATCGACGTCATTCGCGCCAGCGGCGATGCCGCTATCGCCAGCGAAGCAGCCCGGCAGAGCTGGGCCGGCTGGCTGGTCGGCGTGGTGTTGGTCTACGGCCTGCTGCCACGCCTGCTGCTGGCGCTGCTGTGCCTGTGGCGCTGGCAATCCGGCAAAGGCGCGCTGCGCCTGGATCTCGACCTGCCGGGCTACAGCCTGCTGCGCCAGCGCCTGCAACCGGACAGCGAACGCCTCGGCGTCTGCGACCTGGCGCCAGCAGCTCTGCATCAGCCGCAAGGCGGCACCAATTCCCAAGCTGGCAGCGGCGCCCTCCTGCTCGGCATCGAACTGGACGAGCGTCGCCCCTGGCCGCCCGCGCCGCTACCCAAGGGCGTGGCCGATGCCGGAGTGATCGATAGCCGCGAACAGCGCCGCCAGTTGCTCGAACAACTGACCCGCTTCCCACCCGAACGTCTGGCCATTGCTTGCGACCCGCGCCGCTCACCGGATCGCGGCACCCTGGCGCTGCTCGGCGAACTGGCGCGTTGTGCGAGCGCCACGCGCGTCTGGCTGCTACCGCCGACGCCCGGTGAGAGCCTGGACAGCGCGCGCCTGACGGACTGGCACCAGGCCCTCGACACCCTAGGGCTGACCCACGGTGATACGGCGCCGCTGAACTGGCTGGAGAGCGGACATGAATAGAGAGCCGCAGGCACACGGCCTTCATGTAGGAGCGAGCTCTGCTCGCGAACCATGGCAAACGGCAAAAGCTTCGCGAGCAGAGCTCGCTCCTACCTCGATGCACGCTCTGCTTCCGAGCTACCCGGCCGAGACCACGCCATGAGCCCACCACTGAAACTGGCCCTGGTCGGCCATACCAATGTCGGCAAGACCTCGCTGCTGCGTACCCTGACCCGCGACGTGGAGTTCGGCGAAGTCTCGCCGCGCGCCAGCACCACGCGCCATGTCGAGGGTGCGCGCCTGTCGGTGGACGGCCAGGCCTTGCTGGAGCTGTACGACACCCCCGGCCTGGAAGACGCCATTGCCCTGCTCGACTACCTGGAGCGCCTCGACCGCCCCGGTGAACGCCTGGACGGCCCGGCCCGTCTGGCGCGTTTTCTCGAAGGCAGCGAAGCGCGCCAGCGTTACGAACAGGAGGCCAAGGTGCTGCGTCAGCTGCTGGCCTCCGACGCCGGCCTGTATGTAATCGACGTGCGTGAGCCGGTGCTGGCCAAGTACCGCGACGAACTGGCGGTGCTGACCATGTGTGGCCGGCCGCTGCTGCCGGTGCTCAACTTTGTCGCCAGCGCCAGCCACCGCGAAGGTGAATGGCGCGAAGCCCTGGCTCGCCTCGGCCTGCACGCCCTGGTGGCGTTCGACAGTGTGGCGCCACCCGAAGATGGCGAACGACGCCTGTACGAAAGCCTGGCCCTGCTGCTGGAGCGTTCGCGCTCCCAGTTGCAACGCCTGATCGAGGATCACGAAGCACAGCGCCAGGCCCGTCGACAGGCCGGCAACCGGTTGATCGCCGAACTGCTGATCGACTGCGCCGCCTGCCGCCGCAGCGTCGCCGCCCAGCCGGTGCTGGAACAGGGCGCCATTTCTGAGCTGCGCGATGCGATTCGCCAACGCGAGCAGCGCTGCGTCGAGGCCCTATTGCGCCTGTATGCCTTCCGCAGCAGCGATGCCAAGGCGGCCGACCTGCCGCTGCTCGACGGCCGCTGGGGCGACGACCTGTTCAACCCGGAAACGCTGAAGCAGCTCGGCATCAAGGTCGGTGGCGGCATGGCGGCCGGCGCCGCCACGGGCGTCGGCGTCGACCTGCTGGTCGGCGGCATCACCCTGGGCGCGGCCGCCGCGCTGGGCGCGGTGATCGGTGGTAGCGCACAGACCCTGCGCAACTACGGGGAACGACTGAAGGGAAAACTCAAGGGCCAGCGCGAGCTGACCGTCGACGATGCTGTACTGCGCCTGCTCGCCCTACGTCAGCAGCAACTGCTGGCTGCACTGAACGTACGTGGTCACGCCGCGGTGGACGCCATCACCCTCAACGCCCCGCGAGAAACCCTGTGGCGCCAGGGCAAGCTACCGGCGCCACTTAACGTGGCACGGGCGCATCCCGAATGGTCATCACTCAATCCCGGCGCACGCCTGGAAGAGGCCGAACGCGCCGAACAGGTAGAGCGCCTGTGCAGCGACCTTTCCATGCAACCGGTGGGCTGAAGCCCACCCTACGCGATGAGTGATAGTTATCTGTAGGGTGGGCTTCAGCCCACCAATACCTACTCCCCAAACTCGCCATCACCATCATCCCGCCCACCCCAATCTGCAGGCAGGAGCCCGCGCCCGACATAACGATGGAAGCTCGAATAAGGCCAGTCGCCAACCTGACTCACCAGGCCGTGCTTTACCGGGTTGAAATGGATGTAGTCGACATGCCTTGCGAGATCCTCCTCATCACGGATGCGGTGCTCCCAGAAGCGTCTCTGCCAGACTCCCTTCTCACGCCTTCTGGATTTGCTGGCGCTGACAGACGCCATGGCGGGTAGAGCCCGAGAAAACTGGCTTTTGATCAATGCCCAACGCCGGGAATAGTCGCGGTCATCCTCAGGCAGTTCCCAAACAGCATGCAGATGGTCGGGTAGAACACAGATGGCGACGGTCTTGAACGGCATGCGCTTGCTGGCCTCGACGTAGACCTGGCGCAGCAGCGCAATTTCCTCCACCAGTAAGCGGGAACGACGATCAGCGAGAGTGACCGTGAAGAAGTAGGTTGCACCGGGAATCCGTTCGCGGCGGTAGTGGGGCATGGGCAGTCCTTTGCCTGTTGGGTGTCGGTGAAGGGGCCGGCGGCAACGGATTGGTGAATCGGTGGGCTGAAGCCCACCCTACAAGAAACGCCACCCGGCCCACCCTACATCCTAGTAGAGCTTCGTGACGCTGCCAGACCGTAGGGTGGGCCGGGCGGCGCTCCGCTTTAGCCCACCAGAGCCCACCCACTTCTATCTCACACTGCCACCGGCGCCTTGATATGCGGGTGCGCTTCGTAGCCGACCAGTTCGAAGTCCTCGAATTTGAAGGCCAGCAGATCCTTCACCTCGGGGTTGAGCTTCATGGTCGGCAGCGGCAGCGGCTGGCGGGTCAGTTGCAGATCAGTTTGCTCGATGTGGTTGGCGTACAGGTGGCAGTCGCCACCGGTCCAGATGAACTCGCCCGGCTGCAGGTTACACACCTGCGCCACCATCAGCGTCAGCAGCGCGTAGCTGGCGATGTTGAAAGGCACGCCGAGGAAGATGTCTGCCGAACGCTGATAGAGCTGGCAGGAGAGCTTGCCGTCCGCCACGTAGAACTGGAACAGCGCATGGCATGGCGGCAGGGCCATCTGCTCGACCAGCGCGGGGTTCCAGGCCGAGACGATCAGGCGACGGGAGTCCGGATTCTTCCTGATCATCTCGATCAACTTGGCGATCTGGTCGATGGACTCGCCGTTGGGTGCCGGCCAACTACGCCACTGGTAGCCGTAGACCGGGCCGAGATTGCCATTCTCGTCGGCCCACTCGTCCCAGATGCTGACGCCGTTTTCCTTCAAATAACGGATGTTGGTATCGCCCTGCAGGAACCACAGCAGCTCGTGGATGATCGAGCGCAGGTGACACTTCTTGGTGGTGACGATGGGGAAGCCATCGGCCAGGTCGAAGCGCATCTGGTAGCCGAACACGCTGTAGGTGCCGGTGCCGGTGCGGTCTTCCTTGAAGGTGCCATGCTCGCGCACATGGCGCATCAGGTCGAGGTACTGTTTCATGGTGCGGCCCCCTCCTGGGTAGCCTGGCGTTTGTAGGCGTAGGCGATCAGGCCCAGGCCGGCGAGAATCATCGGTATGCAGAGGACCTGCCCCATGGTCAGCCAGCCCCAGGCCAGGTAGCCAAGCTGGGCGTCGGGCACACGGACGAATTCGACAATGAAGCGGAAGATGCCGTAGCACACGGCGAACATGCCGGAAACGGCCATGGTCGGGCGCGGCTTGCGCGAGTAGAACCAGAGGATGGTGAACAGTGCCACGCCCTCCAGGGCGAACTGGTACAGCTGCGACGGGTGGCGCGCCAGTTGCTCCGGGTCGGTGGGGAAGACCATCGCCCATGGCACGTCGGTGGCCTTGCCCCACAGCTCGGCATTGATGAAGTTACCAATGCGCCCGGCACCCAGGCCAATCGGCACCAGTGGTGCGATGAAATCCATCAGTTCGAAGAAGCTCTTGCCGTTGCGCTTGCCGAACCACCAGGTCGCCAGCATCACCCCGATCAGCCCGCCATGGAACGACATGCCGCCTTCCCAGACTCGCAGGATCTTCGCCGGTTCGGCGATATAGGCGGCAAAATCATAGAAGAACACGTAGCCCAGGCGCCCACCGAGAATCACCCCCATGGCCACCCAGAACACCAGATCGGACAGCTTGTCCTTGGTCCAGGTCGCATCGAAACGCTCCAGCCGGCGCGAGGCAAGCCACCAGGCACCACCGATACCGACCAGGTACATCAGGCCGTACCAATGGATTTTCAGGGGACCAAGGGCGATGGCCACCGGGTCGATCTGCGGATAAGGCAGCATCCAGGACTCCTTAAATGAAAAAACTCAGGCCCACGCTGAACAGCAGCAGGGCGAACAGACGCTTGAGCAACAGTGGCGACAGGCGATGAGCCAGGCGCGCACCAAAACGGGCAAAGAACATGCTGGTCAGGGCTATCCCCAGCAATGCCGGGAGATACACGAAACCGACGCTCCATGGCGGCAGATTCGGATTCCCCCAGCCGGTGAACATGAAACTCAACGCGCCGGCAATGGCAATCGGCAAACCACAGGCTGCCGAGGTGGCCACCGCCTGCTGGATCGGCACGCTGCGCCAGACCAGAAAGGGCACGGTCAGCGAACCACCGCCAATGCCGAAGATCGCCGACGCCCAGCCGATCACCCCGCCGGCTACCGTCAATGTCGGCTTGCCTGGGACACCGCGACTGGCCTTGGGTTTCAGGTCCAGCGCCATCTGCGCGGCAACGATGATGGCGAACGTACCGATGATCTTCTGCAGCAACGGTCCCTGGATCAACGCCGCCGTCATGGCCCCCAGCGCAGCACCGAGCAGAATGCCAATGGTCAACCAGCGAAACAGCGGCCAGCGCACCGCGCCCTTGCGATGGTGCTCGAGCAGCGAATTGATCGAGGTAAAGACGATCGTCGCCAGGGAAGTGCCCACTGCCAGGTGAGTGAGGATTTCCGTTGCCATACCCTGGGCGGTGAAGCTCAGCACCAACACCGGCACGATGATCAGACCACCGCCCACGCCGAACAGGCCAGCCAGCACACCGGCAGCCGAGCCCAGTACCAGGTAGAGCAGCAGCTCCATCGACACCCCCAAAAACAAAGCGGCATGGTAGCGGAAATGCCTCCTCAACGGCACACGGATCGACGGAACGGTTGCCGCCCCTGGCTGAGCTCGCTAGCCTGCCAGACTCCGCCATTGGAGGAATGCGCATGTGCCTGATCGTCTTCGCCTGGCAGCCCGAAAGCCCGACGATGCTGCGCCTGGCGGCCAATCGCGACGAGTTCTACGCGCGCCCCAGCGCAGCACTGAGCGAATGGGCGGATGCACCTGGCGTATTCGCCGGTCGCGATCTGCAAGCTGGGGGTACCTGGCTCGGTGTTACCGCGCAAGGCCGCTTCGCGGCGCTGACCAATATCCGCGACCCGCGGCAAAAAGCCGGTCCCCGTTCACGCGGCGTGCTGACAGCCGACTACCTGCTGGGTCAGGAGTCGGCACCGGCCTATCTCGACAGGATCATGCGCGGCGCACAAGAGCATGCCGGCTTCAACCTGCTGTTGGGCGACCGCCATCAGCTCTGGCACTTCAACTCTCAGGAAGGCCTGCCTCGGCAATTGCAGAGCGGCATTTATGGTATGTCCAACGCCGATCTCGACACGCCGTGGCCGAAGCTGCTGCGTGCCAGAAATGCCCTGAGCGATAGACTCGAAAGCGAGGATGAAGCGCTACTGGAGCTGCTGACCGATCGCAGCCAGCCAGCCGATCACCTGTTGCCGGACACCGGCGTCGGGCTGGAGACGGAGCGCGTACTGTCGAGTATTTTCATTACCACTGCTACCTATGGCACCCGCGCCAGTACGGTGCTGAACCTCTGCCGGGACGGGCGTTGGAATATCACCGAGCGCAGCTTCGGCCCGCATGGTGCCTTGGTGGGCGAGGTCGCGTTATGCGGGTAGCCCGGACGCCCCTACAGGCGAATCAGGCCTGGATATTCGACGCCGGGTTGATCACCCGACCGAGCCCCAGATTGCGCAGCGCCAGGTGCAGGGTGCTGTAGATCAGGTGTGGGTTGTCCATGGTCATCACCTGCCCCAGCAGTTCCTTGGCCTTGCTCTGGGTCACCTGACGCAGCAACCATTTCACCTTGGGCAGGTTGGTGGCGTTCATCGACAGCGAATCGAAGCCCATTGCCAACAACAGCACGGCAGCCGCCGGATCGCCGGCCATCTCACCGCAGATGCTCACCGGCTTGCCTTCGAGATGCGCGTCGTTGACCACTTTCTGCAAGGCCTGCAGCACCGCCGGGTGGAGGAAATCGTAGAGATCGGCCACACGCGGGTTGTTGCGGTCGACCGCCAGCAGGTATTGGGTCAGGTCGTTGGAGCCGACCGAGAGGAAATCCACCTGGCGCGCCAGTTCGCGGGTCTGATAAACGGCGGCCGGGATCTCGATCATCACACCGATAGGCGGCAGTGGCACATCGGTACCCTCGTCACGCACCTCACCCCAGGCGCGGTGGATCAGGTGCAATGCCTCTTCCAGCTCCTGCGTGCCGGAAATCATCGGCAACAGGATGCGCAGGTTGTTCAGACCCTCGCTGGCCTTGAGCATGGCGCGGGTCTGCACCAGGAAGATTTCCGGGTGATCGAGGGTCACGCGAATACCGCGCCAACCCAGGAAAGGGTTCTCTTCCTTGATCGGGAAGTAGGACAGCGACTTGTCGCCGCCGATATCCAGGGTGCGCATGGTCACCGGCAGCGGGTGGAAGGCCTGCAACTGCTCGCGATAGGTAGCGAGCTGTTCCTTCTCGCTGGGGAAGCGCTCGTTGATCATGAACGGCACTTCGGTACGGTACAGGCCGACGCCCTCGGCACCTCGCTGCTGGGCACGCGCAACATCGGCGAGCAGACCGGTGTTGACCCACAGCGGCATACGGTGACCGTCGAGGGTCTCGCAGGGCAGCGCGCGCAGAGCGTCGAGCCCTTCGGTGAGCTGGCGCTCCTCCTCGACCACATCGGCGTACTGCTTGCTCAGCAGCTCGCTGGGGTTGGTGAAGACTTCGCCATGATAGCCATCGACGATCAGCTTGATGCCGTCGATCTTCGAGTACGGCAGGTCGACCACACCCATGACCGTGGGAATGCCCATGGCGCGGGCGAAAATCGCCACGTGGGAGTTGCCCGAGCCGGTCACCGAGATCAGACCGACCAGCTTGCCTTCCGGCACCTCGCCGAGCATCGCCGGCGACAGCTCCTCGCTGACCAGGATGGTGTTATCCGGATAGACCAGCGTGGTCTTGCGTTCTTCCTGCAGGTAGGCGAGCAGACGCCGGCCGAGGTCGCGCACATCGGAGGCGCGCTCGCGCAGGTAAGCGTCATCCATCAGCTCGAAACGATTGACGTGGTCGAGCACCACCTGGCGCAAGGCGCCTTGCGCCCACTGGCCGGTACGAATGACCTTGCGCACCTCGTTACCCAGTGCGGCGTCCTCGAGCATCATCAGGTAGACGTCGAACAGCGCGCGCTCTTCCTTGCGTAGCTGAGTGGCGAGTTTCTCGGACAGCTCCTGCATGTCCTCGCGCACCCAGCCGAGCGCCTTGTCGAACAGCTCCAGCTCGGCCGCGATGTCATCGACGCTGCGGTCTGGAACCACATTCAGATCAGCCGGGGGCAGCACCACGACAGCAGTACCGACCGCTGCCCCCGGCGCACCCGGCACGCCGACGAACTTGGCCTCCTGCACGCCCTTGCCCTGGCGCCCCAGGCCGCGAATCGAGCCGGTCGCCTCGGCATGGGCGATAACGCCGGCGAGCTGCGCGCTCATGGTGACCAGGAAGGCTTCCTCGCCTTCGTCGAACTGGCGGCGCTCCTTCTGCTGCACGACCAGCACGCCCATCACCCGCCGATGGTGGATGATCGGTGCACCGAGGAAGGAGGCATAACGCTCCTCGCCGGTTTCGGCGAAGTAGCGGTAACGGGGATGGCTGGCAGCGTCTTCGAGGTTCAGTGGTTCTTCACGGCTACCGACCAGGCCGACCAGACCTTCGCTGGGGGCCATGCTGACCTTGCCGATGGAGCGCTTGTTGAGGCCGTCGGTGGCCATCAGCACGAAACGATTGGTTTCCGGGTCGAGCAGGTAGACCGAGCAGACCTGGCTGCCCATCGCTTCCTTGACCCGCTGCACGATGATCGACAGCGCCGCCTTGAGATCCTTGGCGGCGTTTACTTCCTGGACGATCTTGCGCAGCGTATTGAGCATGCTCGATTGGGGTCCGTATCAGTCGCGCACTATCAGGCGCGGGGCAAGTTCCTTGAGCGCGCGTCGGTAGACCTCGCGCTTGAATGTGACCACCTGGCCCAGCGGGTACCAGTAGCTGACCCAGCGCCAGCCATCGAACTCGGGCTTGCCGGTCAGGTCCATGCGTACGCGGTCTTCAGCCCCCGTCAGACGCAGCAGAAACCACTTCTGCTTCTGCCCGATGCACAGCGGCTGGCTGTGCGTACGCACCAGACGCTGCGGCAAACGATAACGCAACCAGCCGCGGGTGCAGGCGAGGATCTTCACATCCTGCTCTTCGAGGCCGACCTCTTCATTCAGTTCACGGTAAAGCGCCTCTTCCGGCGATTCACGATCATTGATGCCACCCTGAGGAAACTGCCACGCATCCTGGTTGATACGCCTGGCCCAGAGCACCTGGCCGATATCATTGGTCAGGATGATGCCGACATTCGGGCGGAAACCATCAGAATCGATCACGGCAAGCAACCTCGTACACGCAAGTTCCGGCATTGTTCCACAAAGCCGGCGACAGCAGCAACGCGGGTTTAGGCGCTGTTTGAAAGCCCCGGCAAAGCGGCTATTCTGGCGCGCCCTCCCTTTCTACAGAACAGGTAACGAACCGTGCGCTTGGCCCTTTTCGATCTCGACAACACCCTGCTGGCTGGCGACAGCGATCACAGCTGGGGCGAATTCGTCTGCCAGCGCGGCCTGGTCGACGCGGCCGAGTACCTGGCGCGCAACGATGCCTTCTATGCCGATTACTGCGCCGGCAAGCTGGACGTGGTGGCTTATCAGAATTTCAGCCAGGCCATTCTCGGCCGCCACGACATGGCACAACTGGCGCAGTGGCACCGCGAGTTCATGGCCGAGGTGATCGAGCCGATCATCCTGGCCAAGGGCGAGGCACTGCTGGCCGAGCACCGCGCTGCGGGCGACAAGCTGGTGATCATCACCGCCACCAACCGCTTCGTCACCGCGCCCATCGCCGAGCGCCTGGGCGTGGAGACCTTGATCGCCACCGAATGCGGCATGCAGGATGGCCGCTATACCGGGCAGATCACCGGCACGCCGTGCTACCAGGGCGGCAAAGTGACCCGCTTGAACGAATGGCTGGCAGAAACGGGGCACAACCTCGATGGCGCCTACTTCTACAGCGACTCGCGCAATGACCTGCCGCTGCTTGAGGCCGTGGCCAACCCGGTGGCGGTCGACCCGGACGAGGTGCTGCGCGCCACCGCCATCGAGCGCGGCTGGCCGGTGATTTCGCTGCGCTGAGTGTGCGATGTCACCAGGGTGGCGTAGGAGCGGCTTCAGCCGCGAAATATTTCATAGTGGCAATCGCGGCTGAAGCGGAATGCCGCCCAGCCGCTCCTACAGGCGAAAAGCAGGCGCAGCCGGTAAAACGTAGGGCGGTCTCGCGAGCGAAGCGAGCAGCCCGCCGATCTGCTTAGACCGGCTTGGCCCCCATCAACGCCATGATGACGATCAAGAGCAGCAGAATTAGCCCCGCATAGATCAGGCACAGACGCTTGAGCGATGTCGGCGCCGGTGTATCACCCAGCGCACGCCAGACCGCCAGGCGACCGGCCAGCAACAAACCGAGCAGCATCATCAGCGCATAGAGAATGCTGCCCAGCAGCAGCCAGGTCTGTCCCAGCGGCCAGCCGGCGGTGTCCACCAGCCAGTAGCCGGTAACCGGCAGGCTCAGCGCCAGCACGGCGAATGCCGGGAAGCTGAACAGCAGGGTCACGCGCAGCTTGCGCGCCAGCACCGTCGCATCGCCACCGCGCTGCGCCTTGAACAGCATGACGCCATGGGCGATCAGGCCGAGCAGCAGCAACACGCCCGGGGCGCTGTGGAGAATACGGACCAGCAGATAGTGTTCCATCAGGGGCTTCCTTGATTATCAGGCGATTACGCAGGGCGGCTTACACCCGCCCTACGGTTCGAAGGTCGTGTTCAGCCCAGAAACAGGCGATAAGCCGGGTTGTCGCTTTCATCCCAATACGGATAACCGATGGCATCCAGCGCCGTCGGCACCAGATGGCGTTCATCTTCAGGCACCTGCAGCGCCGCCAGTACGCGGCCATCAGCAGCACCGTGATTGCGGTAGTGGAACATCGAGATGTTCCAGCGCCCGCCCAGTTTCTGCAGGAAATTGAACAGGGCGCCCGGCCGCTCGGGGAATTCGAAGCGCAGCACCATCTCGTTACCGACACCAGCGGCATGACCACCGACCATATGGCGGATATGCAATTTGGCCAGTTCGTTATCGGTCAGGTCCAACACCGGGAAGCCCTGCGCACGCAGGCCCTCGACCAACGCCTGGCGTGGATCGTTCTCCGGATGGGTCTGCACGCCGACGAAGATGTGCGCCTCGCGGTCAGTGTGATAGCGATAGTTGAACTCGGTGATCTGGCGCTTGCCCACTGCCTCGCAGAAGGCCTTGAAGCTGCCCGGCTGCTCGGGGATGGTCACGGCGATGATCGCCTCGCGCTTCTCGCCCAGCTCGGCGCGCTCGGCAACGTGGCGCAGGCGGTCGAAGTTGACGTTGGCGCCGGAGTCGATACCCACCAGCACTTCGCCGTTGGCACCCTGACGCTCGACGTACTTCTTGATCCCGGCCACGGCCAGCGCGCCGGCCGGCTCGGTGATCGAGCGGGTATCGTCGTAGATGTCCTTTATAGCCGCGCAGATTTCGTCGGTGCTGACGGTGATCACCTCGTCGACATACTGTTTGCAGATATCGAAGGTGTGCTGGCCGATCTGCGCCACCGCCACGCCGTCGGCGAACAGCCCGACCGTCGGTAGCACCACGCGCTCGCCAGCCTCCATCGCCTGCTGCAGGCAGTTGGAGTCGTCCGGCTCGACGCCGATCACCTTGATTTCCGGGCGCAGGTACTTCACATAGGCCGCGATGCCGGCGATCAGGCCGCCGCCACCGACCGGCACGAAGATGGCATCGATATGCCCCTGGTGCTGGCGCAGCACTTCCATGGCCACGGTGCCCTGGCCGGCGATCACCAGTGGGTCATCGTAAGGGTGGATATAGGTGTAGCCCTTCTCTTCCACCAGCTTCAGCGAGTGCGCCAGCGCCTCGGGGAAGGCGTCGCCGTGCAGCACCACCTTGCCGCCCCGCGAACGCACGCCCTGCACCTTCAGCTCGGGCGTGGTACGCGGCATGACGATGGTTGCCTTCACCCCCAGATGCTTGGCCGCCAGGGCCAGACCCTGGGCATGGTTGCCGGCCGAGGCGGTGACCACGCCGCGCGCCAGCTCTTCGGCCGAAAGTTGCGCCAGCTTGTTGTAGGCGCCGCGAATCTTGAACGAGTACACCGGCTGCAGATCCTCGCGCTTGAGCAGAATCTGGCTGCCCAGCCGCTCACTGAGCTGGCGGGCGGGTTGCAGCGGGGTTTCCACCGCGACGTCATAAACGCGCGAGGTGAGGATCTTCTTCACGTACTGTTCGAGCATGGCGATTTCGCAGGCGTTCGGGCTTTGAGAGGACTGCCGAGTCTACCCCAGCGCCGCGCCGGACGACCATACGAAACGCGTGGGTTCTGCTCCGTCAGCACAGCACTTGCGGCTATAATTCGCGCCTACTTCCCCCACCTCCCCAGGCATTTCCCCGCGATGAACCAGGATCAGCTGAAACAGGCCGTGGCCCAGGCCGCCGTCGACCACATTCTCCCGCGCCTCGACAGCAAGAGCATCGTTGGCGTCGGTACCGGCTCCACCGCCAACTTCTTCATCGACGCACTGGCCAAGCACAAGATGGACTTCGATGGCGCCGTCGCCAGCTCTGAAGCCACCGCTGCACGCCTGAAGGGCCACGGCATCCCGGTCTACGACCTCAACAGCACCGCCGAGCTGGAGTTCTACGTCGATGGCGCCGACGAAAGCGACGAGCGCCTGCACCTGATCAAGGGTGGCGGCGCGGCGCTGACCCGCGAGAAGATCGTCGCCGCCGTGGCCAAGACCTTCATCTGCATCGCCGACGCCAGCAAGCTGGTGCCGGTGCTGGGCGCCTTCCCGCTGCCGGTGGAAGTGATTCCCATGGCGCGCAGCCATGTCGCCCGCGAGCTGGTGAAGCTGGGCGGCGACCCGGTGTACCGCGAAGGTGTGCTGACCGACAACGGCAACGTCATTCTCGACGTGCACAACCTGTCGATCACCGACCCGGTGAAGCTGGAGGCGGACATCAACGCCATCGTCGGCGTGGTCACCAATGGCCTGTTCGCCGCCCGCCCGGCCGATCTGCTGCTGCTCGGCACCGCCGAAGGCGTGAAAACGCTCAAGCGTTAAACCGTAGCCCGGGTGAAATCCGGGGCAGATTCAGCGGAATTTCCCGGATTACACCCCGGCTACGGAGCCTGCCAATGCGCCGCCTACTCGAGCAGGCGGCGCAGTTCCTCGCTGATCGGCATGGGTTGAAAGGCACTGACCCGCGCCCGCCCGGTGTTGCCGACGGGCACCCAGATGCGCGAGAACAGCAGCGCCGCCAGGATGCGCGGCATTTGCCCCAGCACCTCACGCATATCCCCTTGTTGCCAGCCGGCCCGCAGCATCAACCAATGTGAACGTGCATGCAGCCATGGACGACGCTGGGTAAGGATGTGCGCCCGCTCCAGCCAGACCAACGCTTCGGCGCTGCGGCGGGCACGCAGTTCTTGTTGCGCCTGAGCGAAAGCCTCGTCGATGACAACTTGCAGTTTCATGTTCATATCGCCCTCCTTCATTTGCGTAACAAGCGCAGGCCGTTGAACACCACCATCAGGCTCACGCCCATATCGGCGAACACGGCCATCCACATGGTCGCCTCGCCCGCCAGGGTCAGGGCCAGGAAGATCGCCTTGATGCCCAGGGCCAGGACGATGTTCTGTACCAGGATGGCGTGGGTCTGCCGCGACAGGCGAACGAAGGCCGGAATCTTGCGCAAATCGTCGTCCATCAGTGCGACATCTGCCGTCTCGATGGCCGTGTCGGTGCCGGCGGCGCCCATGGCAAAGCCGATCTCGGCCTTGGCCAGGGCTGGCGCATCGTTGATGCCGTCGCCGACCATGCCGACCACCCTGCCCTGTGCCTGACGCGCCTCGACCCAGGCCAGCTTGTCGGCTGGCAACAGGTCGCCGCGTGCCTCGTCGACACCGACCTGTTCGGCGATGGCCGCGGCGGTATGAACGTTGTCACCGCTGAGCATGCAGGTGCGTACACCCAGTTCGTGAAGTTCGGCGACCGCCTCGCGGCTGGTCTGGCGCACCGTGTCGGCCACGGCGAAGAGCATCAGCGCACGCTGTTCGTCGCACAGCACCACCATGCTCTTGCCCTGGCGTTCCAATGCCTCGAGGCGCTGCTCCAGTTGCGCCGAGCACAGCCCGAGGTCTTCGACCAGGCGGTGGTTACCCATAAAGAGAAGCGTGCCATCGATCCGTCCTCTGCTACCCCGCCCCGGCAGTGCCTCGAAATCCTCGACATCGTGCAACGCCTGCCCCTGCTCTTCGGCACGCTGGGCCAACGCCCGGGAAACCGGGTGATCCGAGCGCGCGGCCAGGCTCGCCGCCCAGGCGGCGTGCAGCGGTTCATCCACTTCCAGCAAGTGCAGGCTGTCGGTCTGCACCGGCTTGCCATGGGTCAGCGTGCCGGTCTTGTCCAGCGCCAGCAGGGCCAGATGCCGCCCGTTCTCCAGATAGACGCCGCCCTTGATCAGGATGCCCTTGCGTGCGGCGGCCGCCAGGCCGCTGACGATGGTCACCGGCGTGGAAATCACCAGTGCACAGGGGCAGGCCACCACCAGCAGCACCAGGGCGCGGTAGACCCAGTCGAGCCAGGCGCCACCGATGACCAGCGGCGGCAGCACGGCCACCGCCAGGGCGAAGGCGAAGACCACCGGGGTATAGATGCGCGAGAACTGGTCGACGAAACGCTGGGTCGGTGCACGCGAGCCCTGCGCCTCCTCCACCGCATGGATGATGCGCGCCAGGGTGGTATCGCGTGCTGCCGCGCTTACGCGAAACTCCAGCGAGCCCGCCTCGTTGATGGTGCCCGCGAATACCGCGTCGCCCACACGTTTTTCCACCGGCAGGCTTTCACCGGTGATCGGCGCCTGATTGACCGTCGAACTGCCGCCGACCACCTCACCATCGAGGCTGATGCGCTCACCAGGACGCACACGCACCACCGCGCCCAGCCCGATAGCCTGCACGTCGAGCTCCTGCCAACTGCCATCGGCCTGCTGCACGGTAGCGCGCGGCGGCGCCAGATCCATCAGCCCGCGTATGGCGTTACGTGCCCGATCCAACGAGCGCGCCTCGATCAATTCGGCCAGGGTAAACAGCACCATCACCATCGCTGCTTCCGGCCACTGGCCGATCAGCACCGCGCCGGTCACGGCGATGCTCATCAGGGCATTGATATTGAGGTTGCGGTTCTTCAGGGCGATCCAGCCCTTCTTGTAGGTGTTCAGCCCGCACATCAGGATGGCGGCAACGGCCAGCAGTGCCACCAGCCAGTCGGGGCCGAGCCCGGCGAAATGCACGACTTCCGAAGCGGTTGCCACCCCACCAGCCAGTACCAGTGGCCACCAGGGCTTTTTCGCCGGTGCAGCAGCCGGCTGCTGCGCAGTTCGATCATCTTCGACCTGCGGGGTGAACCCCAGCGCGCGGATGGCCGGCAGCACCTGCGCCAGCATGCCTTCGTCATGGCTGACGGTGAGCACGCGCTGCAGCAGATTGAAATGCAGACCGGCCACGCCAGGCAGGCGACCCAGCGCGTCGCGAATCAGGCGCTCTTCCGTGGGGCAATCCATCTGCTCGATGCGTATACGGGTATTGCACGCGCCCGTCAGCGCGGCGTCCGCTGGCTGCGGCACGGCCTCGTGACCGTGGGCATGCTCAGGATGAGCAGGTGACTGGTGGTGCGAGTGATCGCAGCAGCGGCTCATGGCCAATCTCCGTCAGGTGTCTATTGCCGAGTACACACCCTGTAGTCACTATAGGGTCAAGCACCCACGGAGCGATCCCATGAAAATCGGAGAATTGGCGAAAAAGGCCGGCTGCCAGGTAGAGACCGTCCGCTACTACGAACGTGAGGGCCTGCTGCCAGCACCCGCACGCAGCGAAGGCAACTACCGCCTGTACGGCGCCCCGCACCTGGAGCGCCTGGTGTTCATCCGCAACTGCCGGACGCTGGACATGACCCTGGAAGAGATTCAGCGGCTGCTGGCTCTGCGCGACCTGCCACACGAAAGCTGCGCCGGCATCAACAGCCTGGTGGACGAACATATCGAACATGTTCAGGCGCGCATCGACAGCCTGCAGGCGCTACGCGCGCAACTCACCGAGCTGCGCGACCGCTGCAACGACCCAAAGGAAGCGGAAGGCTGCGGCATCCTGCGCCAGCTCAACGTCAGCGGCGGCGTGCAGCCGCTAGCGGACGATGGCCATACCCATGTCGGCAAGAGCCATTCACATTGATGGTCTACGCTTGCTGACATTGCTGCGGCATACCGCCGGGCGCTCAGGGAGAAATGAACATGTCTGGAAAGTTCGAGCTGAAGAAAGCCAAAGACGGCCAATTCCACTTCAACCTGCTGGCCAGCAATGGCCAGGTCATCCTCACCAGCGAGATGTACAAGGCCAAGGACTCGGCACTGAACGGCATCGAGTCGGTGAAGAAGAACTCACAGCGCGACGGCGCCTTCGAGACCAAGACCTCGAGCAACGACAAACACTACTTCCTGCTCATGGCCACCAACGGCCAGGTAGTCGGGCAAAGTCAGATGTATGCCAGCGCCGCCAGCTGCAAGAGCGGCATCGAGTCGGTGCAGAAGAACGCGCCCGATGCGCAAACGGACGACCAGACGGGCTAGTCGGCCTGTTTCCTGAACACATAGAACAGGTTCGGCTCACTGATCAGGTACAGGTTGCCGTCGTCATCCGTCGCCACCCCCTCCGCCTGCGGCACACTGCGCTGCAGGCCATGCTGGCCACGTAGCAGCGACAGGGTACTGATCGGCTTGCCCTCGGTGTTCAACTCGATCACCAGGCGCGACTCATCCGACAGCGCCAGCAGATGGCCGGTCGCCGTATCGAAGTCGAGGCTGGAAAGGTCGCGCACGAACAGCCGCGCATCGCGCTTGGGGTCGGTATTGACTTGCAGCGCCAGCGGCTTGCTCTCGTCGACATGGGGGAAGCCGAGCACCTCGAAGATACGCACCGGATCGCGCTCCTTGGCCACCAGCAGACGCTGATCCTTCGCATCGTAGGCCAACCCTTCGAAACCCTTGTTGCCGTTGCGCCCGATACCCAGGGAAAGTTGCTGGAAATCGGCTGCGTCGATCACGCGCGTGGCGTCGTCGATGCGCACCTTGACCAGGCGCTGCTCGCGCTCGTCGGCAATGACATAGGTACCGGGCGCCACATATTCGATGGCCTCGGGATCACCAAAACCCTCAAGATCGATGGTGCGCTTGAGCTCGCCCTGCAGGCTGATCTCGATCACCTTGGCCGGCTTGTTGGTGACGCTGAACAGGCTGCGGCGATCCGGATCGTAGGTCAGCGCCGATACGTCGCTGATATCGGCAATCGGCTTGGCCTCGATCACCACGCGGTAGTCACCCAGCCACAGCGACTGACCGCGCCACTGCGCGCCATGCTGCCATTCCTGCACGGAGAACCAGGCTCGCTCGAACAGCCGATACTGCTGACCCAGCACGGCGCCAAGCAAGAACACGAAGAACAGCAGATAGAACCAGGGGTTTATGGAGAGCAAACGACGCATGATGGACTTCTCTGACGACCACGGAAAAGCCCGCCACGGGCTTGACGTGGCGGGCGGGCGGGCGGGATATCGCGATCAGTTGATCAGTTCGACGCGATCGACATCGATCTCGCGGCTGTTGAAGTCCTTGTCGACTTCACCGGTCAGACGCACCTTGGCGGTTTCCGAAACTGTCTGGCCCGGCCAGTCTTCGTCGTCGATTTCGACCTGGATGGTGCCGGTGGCGTCCTTGAACTCGTAGAGCTCGTCCTGCAGGCGCTTGACGATCTGACCTTCCAGTACGACATGGGTGTCATCGGCAGCCTGCAGTGCAGCGGATACAGTGGTGACCTGCGGAGTAGCGCCAGGGCCGGTGTAGCCAGTGGCGAAAGCGGCAGTGCTGAGCAGCGGCAGAACCATCAGAGCGAGAGCGGTACGTTTCATGGTGTGAACCTCGTTGTTCGTAAGTGACGGGGTCAGATTAGTGCCGCTAGCTGAAGCCAGACTGAATCGCGGCTTAAGCCAAACTGAATCCGCCACCCCACTCAACTGGCACCCGGTTGCGCCTTGCTGAAAACGTAAAAAAGATTGGGCTCGGCGACGATATAGATGTTGCCCTCTTCGTCCATGGTCACGCCCTCAGCCTGCTTGATGCCCTGTTCCAGACCGTTGAGACCGCCGGTAAGGCTGAGAAAGCTGACCGGGTGACCGCTACGATCCAGCTCCAGCAGCATGCGCGACTCATCGGACAGCACCAGCGCATGGCCGGTACGCGCATCGATACTCAGCGAAGAAATATCGCGCACTCCCAGACTGCCGTAGTTGAAAGGCTGCATCATGCCAGCTGCACCGTCCTCGCCAGGAAAAGGCAGGCTGAACAAGCCCATCGGGCTACGCTCCTTGCCCAGCATCAGGCTGCTGCTGCGCGCATCCCAGCCAACGGCTTCGAAGCCCTTGTTACCCGCGTCGACAAAGCCCAGGTCGAAACCGGGTAAATCGGCCGCATCCAGTTCCAGGTCATCGTCACGCAGGGTAAAGGTGGTGAGCTGACGACGACGCTCATCGACGATGGCCATGCGCCCGTTATCCATCATCTCTACCGCTTCCGGATCAGAAAAGCCCTTCAGCTGGATACGCCGCAACACCTCCCCCTCACGCGAGAGTTCCACCAACAGTGGATTCTTGCCCGTGACGGTGAAGAGGGTGCCGGTTACCGGGTTGTAGGTAAGCCCCGAAGTTTCATCTCGCTCCAGGCCAGACAAGGGCTTGGCCTGAATAACCGCACGGTAGCCAGGCAGCCAGACGCTGGCCAAGCGCTCGACCAACGGCGTATGCCCCTCCTGCCACCAGAGCAGGGCGCGATCATCCAGATGCTGGGTTTTTACGACCGTGATCGCGGCCAGCACGGCCATGCCGGACAACCAATAACGGGGGCGAGAAAGGCGGGAACGAAGGGAGGGCATCGGCGACGGTTCGGCTGCTTGATGGCGATCCGACATCCGATGTCTGGAAGAGTTCCGCCGCCTGAAGAGGCGGCGGTCAGAGCTTATAGCACGCGGCTGTTGAAACTACTGTGACCGACCAACTCCAGCACCAGCTCATCGCCCTTGTTCAGCGCGCCAACGCCGACCGGCGTGCCGGTGAGAATCACGTCACCCGGCTGCAGGGCGAAGTGCCCGGCCATGTGCTGGATCATGCTGAGGATGGGGTTGAGCATGTCGCGGCTGTTGCCGTCTTGGCGGGTTTCGCCGTTGATCACCAGGCGAATGCCGATATCGGCTAGGTCCTCGATGACATCGCCGGGTACGAAAGGCGCCAGCACGCAGGCACCGTCGAAGCTCTTGGCAATTTCCCAGGGATAGCCCTTCTCCTTGAGCTTGGCTTGCACGTCACGCAGGGTCAGGTCCAGGGCCGGGGCGAAGCCGCTGATGGCGTCACGCACTTCCTCGGCATCCGGCGCCTTCGACAGCGGCTTGCCAATCAGCACAGCGATTTCCGCCTCGTAATGCACCGAACCGCGATCCTCGGGAATGGCGAAGCCACTATCGAGCGGCACAACACAGGAGCCCGGTTTGATGAACAGCAAGGGCTCGCTGGGCACCGGGTTGTTCAGTTCCCTGGCGTGCTCGGCGTAGTTGCGGCCAATGCAAACGACCTTGCCGAGGGGGAAGTGGACGGTGGTTCCGTCGACGTACTGGTGCTGATAACTCATCGGGGACTCCTGATCAGTAGGGTGCGCCGCGCGCACCAAGACGCGTTGGATCATGGGTGCGCGCAGCGCACCCTACGAGATCAAACCGCGAAAATCTTGCCGGGGTTCATGATGCCGTTGGGATCGAACACCGCCTTGACCGCCTTCATGCAGGCAATTTCCGCCGGCGAACGACTGTAGTGCAGGTAATCACGCTTGGTCATGCCCACACCGTGCTCGGCGCTGATCGAGCCGTTGTACTTCTGTACGGTCTCGAACACCCACTTGTTGACCACTGCGCACTTGGCGAAGAACTCGTCCTTGGACAGGTTCTCGGGCTTGAGGATATTCAGGTGCAGGTTGCCGTCACCGATATGGCCGAACCACACCACCTCGAAATCCGGGTAGTTGGCTTCGACGATGGCGTCGATATCCTTGAGGAAGGCCGGCACCTGGCTGACCGTGACCGAGATGTCGTTCTTGTACGGTGTCCAGTGGCTGATGGTCTCGGAGATGTATTCGCGCAGCTTCCACAGGTTCTGCAGCTGCTGCTCGCTCTGGCTCATCACGCCGTCGACCACCCAACCCTGCTCGACGCAGTACTCGAAGGTTTCCAGCGCCTGGTTGGCCACTTCCTCGGTACTGGCTTCGAACTCCAGCAAGGCATAGAAGGGGCATTCGCTTTCGAACGGCGCCGGCACATCACCACGGCCGAGTACCTTGGCCAGGGCCTTGTCGGAGAAGAATTCGAACGCGGTCAGGTCGAGCTTGCTCTGGAAAGCGTGCAGCACCGGCATGATCGAGTCGAAATCAGCGGTGCCGAGCACCATTGCGGTGAGGTTCTTCGGCGCGCGATCCAGGCGCATGGTCGCCTCGACCACGAAGCCCAGCGTACCTTCGGCACCGATGAACAGCTGGCGCAGGTCGTAACCGGTGGCGTTCTTGATCAGGTCCTTGTTCAGCTCAAGCAGTTCGCCGGTACCGGTCACGACCTTCAGGCCCGCCACCCAGTTGCGGGTCATGCCGTAGCGAATCACCTTGATACCGCCGGCATTGGTGCCGATATTGCCGCCAATCTGGCTGGAACCCGAAGAGGCGAAGTCCACCGGGTAATAGAGGCCTTTCTCTTCGGCGAACAGCTGCAGCTGCTTGGTCACCACGCCCGGCTGGCATACCGCTGCACGGTCGTACTCGTTGAACGAGAGAATCTGGTTCATGTAGTCGAACGCCACCACCACTTCGCCGTTGGCCGCCACGGCAGCGGCCGACAAGCCGGTACGGCCGCCAGACGGCACGAGGGCGATCTTGTGCGCGTTGGCCCAGCGCACGATGGCCTGCACCTGCTCGGTAGTCTTGGGGAAGACGATGGCCGAAGGCGCCGGGGCGAAATGCTTGGTCCAGTCCTTGCCATAGGCCTCGAGGGAATCGGCGTCGGTCAGTACCTTGCCGGGTTCAACCAGGGTCTTCAGCTCTTCGATCTGGGCAGGGGTGGTCATCTACGGAACTCTCAAAGGATTCATGGTCGCCCTGAGAACCATTCAGGTCGCAACCGAGCATTGAAAAAGGCGAACATGCTAGCATACGCACCCCGTGAATCGAGCCATGCAGCGATCTACGGGCGCTGGCTGAGTTTCTCGGCCCTTCCCTGACAACATCCCGTGGGACACAGGTACTCCGATGAGCAAGACCTCTCTGGACAAGAGCAAGATCAAGTTCCTTCTTCTCGAAGGCGTCCACCAGAACGCCGTGGACACGCTGAAGGCCGCCGGTTACACCAACATCGAGTACCTCAAAACCGCTCTGTCGGGCGATGAGCTGAAAGCGAAGATCGCCGATGCCCACTTCATCGGCATCCGCTCGCGCACCCAGCTGACGGCTGACGTCTTCGACTGCGCGAAAAAACTGGTCGCCGTCGGCTGCTTCTGCATCGGCACCAACCAGGTCGATCTGGACGCTGCCCGCGAACGCGGTATTGCCGTGTTCAACGCACCCTACTCCAACACCCGCTCGGTGGCCGAGCTGGTGCTGGCCGAAGCCATCCTGCTGCTGCGCGGCATCCCCGAGAAGAACGCCTCCTGCCATCGCGGTGGCTGGATCAAGTCGGCGGCCAACTCCTTCGAGATCCGCGGCAAGAAGCTGGGCATCATCGGCTACGGCTCGATCGGCACCCAGCTCTCGGTACTGGCCGAAGCGCTGGGCATGCAGGTGTTCTTCTACGACACCGTGACCAAGCTGCCGCTGGGCAACGCCACGCAGATCGGTGACCTGTACGAGCTGCTGGGCCTGTGCGATATCGTCTCGCTGCACGTGCCGGAGCTGCCGTCCACCCAGTGGATGATCGGCGAGAAGGAAATCCGCGCGATGAAGAAGGGCGGCATCCTGATCAACGCCGCACGCGGTACCGTGGTCGAGCTGGATCACCTGGCCCAGGCGATCAAGGACGAGCACCTGATCGGTGCGGCCATCGACGTGTTCCCGGTCGAACCCAAGTCCAACGACGAAGAGTTCGAGAGCCCGCTGCGTGGCCTGGATCGCGTGATCCTGACCCCGCACATCGGTGGCTCCACCGCCGAAGCGCAGGCCAACATCGGCCTGGAAGTGGCCGAGAAGCTGGTCAAGTACAGCGACAACGGTACCTCGGTGTCCTCGGTCAACTTCCCTGAAGTGGCCCTGCCGGCACACCCAGGCAAGCACCGCCTGCTGCACATCCACCAGAACATTCCGGGCGTGATGAGCGACATCAACAAGGTGTTCGCCGACAACGGCATCAACATCTCCGGTCAGTTCCTGCAGACCAACGACAAGGTCGGCTACGTGGTGATCGACGTAGACGCCGAGTACTCCGACCTGGCGCTGGAGAAGCTGCAGCACGTCAATGGCACCATCCGCAGCCGCGTCCTGTTCTAAACCGGAGCGGCTGCGCGTCGGCGATACGGCGTTGGGAACAACCTCGGAGATGCTCATTTACTGACGTAAACTCCGCTCTCCTCGGTCGCTCCCGCCTTGTCTCGCTCTGGCTCGCGAGCCCCGAAGGTATGCAGAAATGAACAAAGGGAGGCTTCGGGCCTAATGCCAGTCAGTTAAGCCGTTGCACTCGATCTTTGTAGGAGCCGGCTTGCCGGCGATCCGCCATAAAAAGCATCGCCAGCAAGCTGGCTCCTACGAAAAGCGCCCCCCTCTACTGCAAGTAGGAGGGGGTGGTGACGAACTTATCTGATCAGCATTAGGCTTCGGGCCTCCCTTTCTCATTCCGTAGGGTGCGCCGCGCGCACCACCGTGCCCCGGATTGCATCCGGGCTACCTCAATCCCGCTCCAACCGCGCCAACTCGGCGGCCGCTTCGTCCAACTGCATTTCGTTGTACACCTTCACTCCAGCTCGTTTCAGCAGGGCAGCGGTCACGCCCTCGCCCGGCACTCGCACGCCGCTGAAGCTGCCGTCATAGTTTTCCAGATTGCCACACGAAGGGCTGCGCGCCTTCAGCAGTGCCAGGCGGATGTCGTGCTCGCGCACCAGCGCCAGCGCCTGTTCGGCGCCGTCGACGAACGCAGCCGTGACATCCTCGCCCTCGATCGTCAGTACTGGCAGCCGACCATCCAACACCGCACCACCCTGTCCATCGCGAATTTCCGCAGGCGGACGTGGCGTCGGCAGCCCACCCGCCACCTCCGGACACAGCGCCACCACCCGTCCTTCGTCCAGCCACCGCTGCAGCTGATCGAAGGGTCCGTGAGCACCACCGTCATAACGCACCCGATGCCCGAGCAGGCAGCGGCTGACCAATATCTTCTGCATCGCCCTCTCCATGACTGTCGCCAGACAGCCCACAGGCCTCAGAGTACCGCGCCACCCCGACGCCTGAACCAGCCGGTCAATGACAGTCGCTCGCGGGTGGCCGGCAGCACTTCGTGAGGCATCTCGGAAGATAGAAACAGCGCCAGTGTTCCAGCCTGAGGCAGTACGTCATGCTCCCGGCCATCGGCCAGATACAGGCGCAACGCCCCGCCCTGCTCGGTCTGCCAGTCCTCGTTCAGATAGAACACCGCCGACACCGTGCGGCGGTCGTCATCGCGAAAACGATCGAGATGCCGCTGGTAGAAGGCCCCCGGTGCGTAGCAGGCGAAGTGGCATTCGTAGTCTTCGAGCCCCAGATAGAGCGCCTGATTGAGTGCCTGACGCAAACCGTCCATCAATTGCAGATACTGGTCACAGGCTTGGCTCTGGCCAGGTTCCAGCCATTGGATGCGATCGCCGCGAATCCCTTCCCGCACCTGCTGCGCGCCCCCGCGCCCAACGCCGGCGACATTGAGTTCGCCATTCTGTGCACGCGTGCGACACTCGACGGCCAGTTCGCGGGTCAGAACTTCTGGGGCGAACAACGCCCGTTGCGACCAGCCCTGGCTGGCAAGGTCGTCGATAAGGCCGGAAAAGAGGTCGTGCAGGCTGGATTCGGTCATGGCGGCGATTGTATCAGTGGCATGTCGTGACTCGACAAGCCTCCGCCAGCCGCCGAAAATAACCGGCCGCAGCACCCTGCGGCCGGCCAGGAAAGTTTGCCAAGGAGTTTTCGATGCGCGTTCTGTTTGCCCTGTTGCTGATTGGCCTGACCTTGCCGGCCCTGGCAGACGACCACCTGCGCCTGTATCAGGCTGCCGGCTGGCCGCAACAGCGTGAACATTTCAATCAGGCGCTCGACGCTGCTCAGCAGCGCTACCGCAGCACCCTGCCACCGGCGGTGTTTCAGGCACTGGTGGATAACAGCAATCGCCGCTTCGCAGCTGCCGCCATCGACCAGCGCGCGCAACACAGCCTGAGCAAGGAGCTGGCTGACCCGCAGCCGGCGCTGGCCTTCTTCGAATCCGAACTGGGCCGCAAGATCGTCGCCGCCGAGACGCTGGCCACCCGTAGCGACCAATTGGCCAAGTACGCCAATGGTCTGCCACGCACCGACGCCGATGCCACCCGTCGCCTGCTGATTCGTCACCTGGCCCAGGCCATTCCCGCCAAGGAAGCCGGCGCCGAAGTCAGTCTGGCGCTGGCCGGCGTGGCGGCCGACAGCCTCAGCCAGATGATTCCCGGCCTACTCGGCGGCGGCCAGGCTCAGGGGCTGCTCAATGGCCAGCGTGAGCGTCTGATGACGCAGATCGAACAGGATCTCGACAACACCCTGCTGCACGTCTATCGCGAGCTGAGCGACCCCGAGTTGGAGCAGTTCGTCGAATTCGCCCAGTCGGAGGCGGGTAAAGCCTATTACCAGGCTGCCCTGCAGGCGCTGCGCGCAGGCCTTGCAGTAGGCATGAGCACCAACGAGCTTGCACCAGCGCCGCAGGGCATCTGACCCTACGCCAAGCGCTCGCGCAGAAAATCGAAGTAACGCAGGCGCAGCGCCTCGTTCTCATTGGCCAGGTGGTGACGCGCCTCCGTCAGCCGCAGGATCTGTGGCTGATGGAACTTGTCCTGCAGCACCTCGAGGTTGTGGCGCCAGTCCACGGTCATGTCCGCCTCGCCCTGAATGATCAGCGGGCTGTGCACGCTGCGCCCGGCCGCCTCGATGCGCGGCACCCATTTGGCCAACGCCCCCACCCAGGCAGTCGGCAAGCTGCGCGGCTGCAGGGGATCGAGGTTGTGCACGAAGTCGACGAAGGCGGCGTCGCTGGAGTTCTCGCTGAAGCGCCGTGGAATTTCGCGAACGAAGGGGCTGAGCATTCGATAGCTGAGCTTCGACCAGGCCCAGGCGCGCGGCCGCACCAATGGCGCCAGGAGAATGCTCTGCCCCAGTTCCGGGCGCTTGCCGTCCGTGAGCAGATAATCCAGCGCAATCGCGCCCCCCGTGCTCTGACCACAAAGATGCCAGGGCTGCGGCAACCCCAGCTCGCTGGCCTGCTCGAACAACCCGCCCAGCACCTGCTGATACTCGGCAAAATCGCCGATGCTGGCGCGCGCACCGCTGGACAGGCCGTGCCCTGGCAGGTCGCAAGCGAGCACGGCGAAATTCATGCTCAGTGCCCAGTCGACCACATGCCGGTACAGACCCATATGGTCGTAATAGCCGTGCAGCAACAGCAGGGTGCCACGCGGTTCGGCCGGCACCCACAGCTGCACGGCAATCTGGTAGCCGGCGGCATTGAAGCTACCGAGGCGGTTGTCCAGCCCGGCAAAGCGCGCAGACCGGTCGAAGCCGTAGAAGCTGCGATACGCCTGCAGCGCCGGCAGATCCAGGTGTGCTGCGGCCAAGGGTCGCAGCAGAGGGCGCAATTGATCGGGCTGAAACGGCTCTGACATAGGGCTTTCCATAGGTTGCAGGATGCGCGCGGACGATCCCGACGACATCTCCTCGAATGCTGCGATATTCAGCTGCCCGGCGCATCGTGGCAAGCTACACGCCCTTTTACGCCCGGCCTGCCCCATGCCCCGCCTGACACGCAAGAACCTGCTCATCGCCCTGCTCGCCCTGGCCTGGCTGGCCGGCATGGTGCTGGCCTACCGCTGGTTCGAAACGCGTTACCTGCGCACCTTCGACGAGCGCGCAGCGGTGTTCTCCGGCGCCGAACTGCAACTGCCCGCTGAACTGAGTGGCCCCGGTGCGATCCGCCTGGTGCATTTCTGGGACCCGGCCTGCCCATGCAATGTCGGCAACCAGCAGCACCTGGCCGAACTGATCGAACACTACACGCCAAAGGGCGTGCAATTTCATGTCGTACAGAAGCCCGGTAGCCAGGGCCGCCTGCCCGCCGAACTGGCCGCGCTGCAACCCATCGATGAGCTACCCGGCAGCGCCAACCTGCCGGCCAGCCCTGCCGTAGCGATCTGGGACAAACAGGGCCAGCTGGCCTACTTCGGCCCCTACAGCGAAGGGTTGGTGTGCAACTCGAGCAACAGCTTCATCGAGCCGATTCTCGAAGCGCTGGCGGCCGGGCGCAAGGTGAATGCCAGCAATACCCTGGCGGTGGGCTGCTTCTGTGACTGGGCCAAGCCGAGCAACGATTGACCCCGTAGATACAAGGGTGGGTTAACGACACTGAAAACCAAACGCCCTGTCACCGAGCAAAGCAGGGCGTCGCGTAACCCACCAGGCGGTAGATCGCCTTACGCCGGCGGTGGGTTACGCCGCAGCTGACATGGCGAATCGACTGACAAGTGCGACAGGCGGCTAACCCACCCGAGAGCACCTCAAACGCCAGTCGATCCGTGGCGCGCTACCAGACCGCGTGGCGTCCCACCCTGCCAGCGTCGGAAGGCGCGGTAGAACGGCGACAGCTCGGCGAAACCGCACGCCCGCGCCACCTCGCGCACGCCCAGGCCCTGATCCAGCAGGCGCAACGCACGCAGGCGCCGCACCTCATCGTGCAGTGCGCGAAAACTGCTGCCCTGCTCACTCAGCGAACGCTGCAAGGCACCGCGATTACTGCCCAGCGCCCGTGCACAGGCCTCCAGGCTGCAGGTCGTACCACCCAGATTGACCTCCAGCCAGTAGCGCACCCGCGCCAGCAACTGGTTCTCCACCAGCCCCGCCAACTGCTTCTCGGCTTCCTCGCTGAGCACCTCGAACAGCCGCGGGCTGGCGCAGCGCGAAGGCCGGGAGAGCAACGCACGCGGCAGGATCAGCACGTCGTGCGGCCGCGAGAAACGGGGTTCGACACTCAGTAAACGGCGATGCTCGGCAAGATTGCGCGGAGCACGATGGCGAAATTCCACACCCAGCAACGGCAGCTCGCCGCCAGCAGCCGACGCCAGCATCTTGCTCAGCAGCACGGCCAGGCACTCCATCTGCTGACGCAGCGAGCCAACCTCGCGGTAGTTGAGATCGATCACCAGGTGCGCCTCGTCCCCCTGCTCCTGTAGCCGCGCAACGAAACCGCCGGACAGAATGTGCTGAAAACGCACGAAGGCCTGCAGGCCCTGGCGCAGATCCCGAGCCGCCAACAGCAGGTAGCTGACCACATCCATCGGCCGAGGCTGCATGACCTCGCCCAGGTGCAGGCCGATATCGGCGTCACCGCTGATGCCCTCCAGCGCCTGCCAGAAACGCGGCGCATTGTCGTGCTCCTCGCGCGCTTCCAGCAGCGGCGCAGCAAGCGGCACACCGGCGTAGGCACGGCGGTAGGTGTCGGTCGGGTCGAGCCCCAGCGCCGCCAGGGCCTCGTAGAGCAGCCGACGCAGGGTCGAGGAGTGGGTAAGGGCGACGAAGGCGTTATCGACCATGGCGGTTCCGGGCAAGTATTGACCATAGACTTTCAGCATTGAGGCATATGGTCAATGCCACTACCCACGCGCCTGAGCAAAATGCCCGCACGCTTGCCCCACAACAATAAGGATCGCTCGATGAAACGCTCCCTGACCGCCCTTGCCCTGGTGGTTGCCGCGGCCGCTGGCGGCCTGACCTGGTACCTGCACGACAAGCAGCCGCAGCGTGACGGCGAACGAGTACTCGCTGCCCTGCAGGCGCCGGTCACGGTCGACTACGACGAACGCGGCGTGCCGCACATTCGCGCCGAGAATGAAGCGGATATGTACCGCGCCCTCGGTTTCGTCCACGCTCAGGATCGTCTGTTCCAGATGGAGCTGCTGCGTCGCCTGGCGCGCGGTGAACTGGCCGAAGTGCTCGGCGAAAAGCTGGTGCCTACCGACCGCCTGTTCCGCACCCTGGAAATCGCTCGCCATGCCGATGCCTACGCCGCCAGGCTGGACGCCAACAACCCATCCACCCAGGCGCTGCAGCACTATCTCGAAGGGGTCAACCAGTACCAGGCCAGCCGCTCACGACCGCTGGAGTTCGACCTGCTGGGCATCGAGCCGCGTCCGTTCACCATGGCCGATACGCTCAGCGTCGCTGGCTACATGGCCTACAGCTTCGCTGCAGCCCTGCGCACCGAACCACTGATGACCCATATTCGTGACGAGCTGGGCGCGGACTATCTCAAGCTGTTCGACCTCGACTGGCATCCGCAGGGCGTGCTTGGCACCTCCCTGGCCGCCGGCGACTGGCAGGATCTTTCCGCCCTCGCCCAGCTCAGCAACAGCGCTCTGGAGGGCACCGGTCTGCCCCAGTTCGAAGGTAGCAACGCCTGGGCCGTTTCAGGCAGCCGCACCGCCAGCGGCAAACCGCTGCTGGCGGGCGACCCGCATATTCGCTTCTCGCTGCCGGCCGTCTGGTACGAAGCGCACCTGCAGGCACCTGGTTACGAGCTGTATGGCTACCACCACGCACTGATTCCCAGCGCCATGCTTGGCCACAATCGTGACTTCGCCTGGAGCCTGACCATGTTCCAGAACGACGACCTCGACCTGATCGCCGAGCGCACCAATCCGGACAACCCCAACCAGGTCTGGCACCAGGGCAACTGGGTCGACCTCGAACAGCGCACCGAAACCATCCGGGTCAAAGACGCCGAGCCGGTGCAGATCACCCTACGCCGCTCGCCGCACGGGCCGATCATCAACGACGCCCTGGGCCAGACCAACGGCAGCACGCCGATCGCCATGTGGTGGGCCTTCCTCGAAACCGACAACCCAATGCTTGATGCCTTCTACCGGCTAAACCGCGCCAGCAGCCTGGACAAGGCCCGCGCCGCCGTCGAGAAGATCGAAGCCCCCGGCCTCAACGTGCTCTGGGCCAGTGCCAGCGGCGATATTGGTTGGTGGGCCGCAGCCAAGCTGCCGCTGCGCCCGGATGGCGTCAACCCGACCTTCATTCTCGATGGCGCCAGCGGTGAGGCGGACAAACTCGGCTATCACCCCTTCAGCGCCAACCCGCAGGAAGAGAACCCCGAGCGCGGCTATATCCTCTCGGCCAACTACCAGCCCGTACCGGCCAGCGGCATCGAGATTCCCGGTTACTACAACCTGCCTGATCGCGGTCGGCGCCTGAACCAGCGCCTGAGCGATACCTCGGTGAAATGGGACACGCAAAACAGCCAGGCGCTGCAGCTTGATCCTGGTACCGGCTATGGTCCGCGCTTGCTGGCGCCGATCCTCGACGAGCTGCGCGCAGCAGCAGCGACCGATGAGGAGCGCGCACTGGTGGAGCAACTGGCCAAGTGGAATGGCGACCACGAGCTCGACTCCGTGGCCGCCACCCTGTTCAACCAGCTGACCTATCAGCTTGCCCGCGAAGCCATGGCCGACGAGCTGGGCGAGGTGTTCTTCGACAGCCTGCTGCAAACCCGCGTGCTCGACACTGCCCTGCCGCGCCTGACCGCCAACGCCGACTCGCCCTGGTGGAATCGTCAGGGCAGCGAGCAACGCGAAAGCCGTGCGCAGATCGTCGCCGACGCCTGGCGCGCCAGCCTGACGCATCTACGCAGCGTGTTCGGCAATGATGTCGACGCCTGGAACTGGGGCCGCGGTCATACCCTCACCCACGAGCATCCGCTTGGTCAGCAGCAGCCACTGGCCTGGCTGCTGAACGTCGGCCCATTCGCCGCACCAGGCGGCCATGAAACACCGAACAACCTCTCGCACAAGGTTGGTCCGGCGCCCTGGCCCGTGGTCTATGGCCCCTCGACCCGGCGCCTGGTCGACCTGGCAGCTGCTGACAAGGCGCTGGGCGGCATTCCCGTCGGCCAGAGCGGCGTACCGTTCGATACCCACTATGGCGATCAGGCAACCGCCCACGTAACTGGCGAGTATCAGCCACAGCACCTGAGCGACGCCGACGTCAAAGCCAGCAGCCAGGGCACGCTGAAACTACTGCCACGCTGAGCCCCATCGAGCGATCCAGAACAGCGTGGTGCGCCATCGGTGCATCACGCTGCACGCTGGTGCACATCGGCGCAGCAAATGACGCCGCAGCCCTCGCCAGAGGGCCTAAAACCCTAGCGAAACCAAGTCTTTCAGCTCCGGTAACAAAACTGGCACACGCCCTGCATATGCTAAAGCAATCCCAGTTTCGGGGACCTTGGTACAGGCAGGCCGGGGAATCCCCTTCTTTATTCGACGCCACCGCGCGTCATGTGTAACGCGCCGCAGCTTGGCAACGAGCACGGCGCCACCCGTTTCGGGGACCTTGGTACAGGCAGGCCGGGGAATCCCCTTCTTTATTTGGGACGCAGCGTCAGGCGCGCCCGCCAACGTCCATCCTCTTGCGCACCGCGCCACTCCCCGTCCAGCGGGCGGGGTGACACCAGCACCAGCAGCAGATCCCGTCCGTCGCGCTCCACGCGCCAGTTCACCAGCCCCAACGGCAGTTTCAATTGCCCCTCACGCACCCGCCCGTAGGCATCCTCGTAGCGATACACCAAGGCGCCATCGACATGTTCGGCCTGCGCCTGTGGCTCACGATTGAACCAAAGCTGCAATCCCAGCTCCCAGGCCTCGGCATCCTCGATACGCAGACGCGGTGGATCGAACACCCGGCCGATCATCATGCCGACAAGAAAGGCGATCAGCATCACCGATGCCACGAAACGCCAGCGCAAACGCGGCCGTGGATCTTCTGGCGGCGTAGAATGGCGCTCGTCCAAGCGCTCGGAGTGTTGCATGTTCCACGTCATCCTCTTTCAACCGGAAATTCCGCCCAATACCGGCAACATTATCAGGCTGTGCGCCAACAGCGGCTGCCAGCTGCATTTGATCGAGCCGCTGGGCTTCGAGCTGGATGACAAACGGCTGCGCCGCGCCGGCCTGGATTATCACGAATACGCCACGCTCAAGCGCCACCCGGACCTGCAGAGCTGCCTCGACAGCCTTGGCCAGCCGCGCCTGTTCGCCTTCACCACCAAGGGCTCGCAGCCGTTCCACGAGATCGCCTACCAGCCCGGCGACGCGTTCCTGTTCGGCCCAGAAAGCCGTGGCCTGCCAGAAGAGGTGCGCAACGCCCTGCCGCCCGAGCAGCGCGTACGCCTGCCGATGCGCGCCGGCTGCCGCAGCCTGAACCTGTCCAATACCGTGGCCGTCACCGTTTACGAGGCCTGGCGGCAGAACGGCTTCGCTGGCGCCAATTAAGGCCGCGAGCGGACACAAAAAAGCGCCCCGAGGGGCGCTTTTTCATGCAACCGAACCGAGCACTCAGTGAGCAGTGGTTTCGCCGGCTTGCTGCATGCGCTGTAGCTCCTGAGCGTACAACGCGTCGAAGTTCACCGGCGACAGCATCAGCGCCGGGAACGAGCCGCGGATCACCAGGCTGTCCAGCGCTTCGCGGGCGTACGGGAACAGGATGTTCGGGCAGAAGGCGCCGAGGGTGTGGCTCATGGAGGCAGCGTCGAGGCCCTTGATCAGGAAGATACCGGCCTGCTGCACTTCAGCGATGAAGGCGACTTCTTCGCCATTCTTCACGGTCACCGACAGGGTCAGCACCACTTCGTGGAAGTCACCTTCCAGTGCCTTCTGGCGGGTGTTCAGATCCATACCAACGCTCGGCGTCCACTCCTGGCGGAAGATTTCCGGGCTCTTCGGCGCTTCGAAGGACAGGTCCTTGACGTAGATACGCTGCAGGGAGAATTGCGGATTCTGCGAATCGGCAGCGGCTGCGCCGCTGTTGGCTTGCTCGGTCATGGCGTTTGCCTTCCTTAACGTTGAGGTTTCAAGCGGGGCTCTGCAGCAGGGCGTCGAGCTTGCCGGCGCGCTCCAGGGCATAGAGGTCGTCACAGCCACCCACATGGGTGCTGCCGATCCAGATTTGCGGCACCGAGGTGCGGCCGGCCTTGCGGGTCATCTCCGCGCGGATGGCCGGCTGGCCGTCGACGCGAATTTCCTCGAAGTCCACCCCTTTGCTGGCCAGTAGTTGCTTGGCGCGCATGCAGTAGGGGCACCAGTCGCTGGAGTAGACGACCACACTGGTCATGTCACTTCACCAGCGGCAGGTTGTCGCCACGCCAGGTGGCGATGCCACCGGACAGCTTGGCGGCGATAAAACCGGCTTTCTTCAGCTCGCGGGCGACGCTGCCGGCATGCTGACCCATGGCGTCGACGACGACGATGGTCTTGGCCTTGTGCTTTTCCAGCTCGGCGACACGTGCGGCCACCTTGTCGTAAGGAATGTGCAGCGAATCGACGATATGGCCGGCAGAGAAGTCCTTCTGCGCGCGCACGTCGAGCACCACGCCCTTGTCGCTGTTGACCAGCGCGGTGAGCTCGCGGCTCGACAGGCTCTGCCCGCCCTTGCGCATTTCGGTGACGATCAGCAACACCAGCAGAACGGCGAACATTCCACTCAGTACGTAGTGGTTGATGATGAATTCAATCAGGTTGGCGAACATCTATATGGCCCAGGACGGTAAAATGCCGGCCAGTATACACAGCCCCACAGGTCGGCCAAACCCCGTCTGGCAGTGACGCGCCAGGCGCTTGGCCCTAAAATGCCGGGCTGTTTCATTGCCCCCTCAGACGCAGAGCGAGCCAGTTCAATGAGTGCCACGCCAAAACCCTTGGTTCTGATCATCCTCGACGGCTTCGGTCACAGCGACAAACCCGAGTACAACGCCATCCATGCTGCCAACACGCCGGTGTACGACCGCCTGCGCGCCACCTACCCGCACGGTCTGATCTCCGGCAGCGGCATGGACGTGGGCCTGCCGGACGGACAGATGGGCAACTCCGAAGTCGGCCACATGAACCTCGGTGCCGGCCGCGTGGTGTACCAGGACTTCACTCGCGTGACCAAGGCGATTCGTGACGGCGAATTCTTCGATAACGCCACCATCAACCAGGCCGTGGACAAGGCTGTGGCCGCCGGCAAGGCCGTGCATATCCTCGGCCTGCTCTCCGATGGCGGCGTACACAGCCACCAGGATCACATCGTCGCCATGGCCGAACTGGCTGCCAAGCGTGGCGCCGAGAAGATCTATCTGCACGCTTTCCTCGACGGCCGCGATACCCCGCCGAAAAGCGCGCAGCCGTCGATCGAGCTGCTCGACGCCGCCTTCGCCCGCCTCGGCAAAGGCCGCATCGCCAGCCTCACCGGCCGCTACTTCGCCATGGACCGCGACAACCGCTGGGACCGCGTCGAGCAGGCCTATCACCTGATCGTCGACGGCGCTGGCCAGTTCAACGCCGCCAACGCCGTGGCAGGCCTGCAGGCAGCCTACGAACGCGGCGAGAGCGACGAATTCGTCAAGACCACCACCATCGGTACACCGGTGCAGGTCGAGGATGGCGACGCAGTGGTATTCATGAACTTCCGCGCCGACCGTGCCCGCGAGCTGACTCGCGCCTTCGTCGAGCCTGGTTTCAAGGAATTCGAGCGCAAGCGTGCACCGCAGGTCGGTTTCGTCATGCTCACCCAGTACTCGGCGAGCATCCCGGCCCCCAGCGCCTTTGCTCCGGAAGCGCTGACCAACGTGCTCGGCGAATACCTGGCGAAGAACGGCAAGACCCAGCTGCGCATCGCCGAAACCGAGAAATACGCCCACGTCACCTTCTTCTTCTCCGGCGGCCGTGAAGAGCCGTTCGAGGGCGAAGAACGCATCCTCATCCCATCGCCGAACGTCGCTACATACGACCTGCAGCCGGAAATGAGCGCGCCGGAAGTCACCGACAAGATCGTCGATGCCATCGAGAACCAGCGCTATGACGTGATCATCGTCAATTACGCCAACGGCGACATGGTCGGTCATACCGGCGTGTTCGAGGCCGCAGTCAAGGCCGTGGAAACCCTCGACAGCTGCGTCGGCCGCATCACCGAGGCGCTGGCGAAGGTCGGCGGCGAAGCGCTGATCACCGCCGATCACGGCAACGTCGAGCAGATGGAAGACGAGTGCACCGGCCAGGCGCACACCGCGCACACCTGCGAGCCGGTACCGTTCATCTACGTCGGCAAGCGCCCGGCACGCATCCGCGAAGGCGGCGTGCTGGCCGACGTGGCGCCGACCCTGCTCAAGCTCATGGGCCTGGAACAGCCGGCCGAGATGACCGGCAAGACCATCGTCGAGCTGCAATAAGACGCAAGCATCGTAGCCCGGATGCAATCCGGGGAATCTCCCCCCGGATTGCATCCGGGCTACGCGTCACGTTCGCTCTTCTAGCTGCTTGTGGCTTGCAGCTTGCCGCCGGTTTTTTAGGCATACTAAGCGCCATTCGCTACTCCGCCAGGTATCGCCCCGCCCATGCTTCGCATCCTTGCCCTGATTCTGCTCAGCAGCCTGATCGCTCCGGCCATCGCCGATCAGCGCGCCGATACCCAGCGCCAGCTGGAAGCGGCGCGCCAGGACGTTGCCGAGCTGAAGAAGCTGCTGGAGAAACTGCAGCAGGAGAAATCCGGCGTGCAGCAGCAGCTGAAGAAGACCGAGACCGAGATGGGCGACCTGGAAAACCAGGTCAAGGAACTGCAGCGCGAACTCAAAGGCAGCGAGCAGGAAATCCAGCGCCTGGATCAGGAGAAAAAAAAACTCCAGGGCGCGCGCACTGAACAGCAACGACTGATCGGCATCCAGGCCCGCGCCGCCTATCAGAGCGGCCGCCAGGAATACGTCAAGCTGCTGCTCAACCAGCAGAACCCGGAAAAATTCTCACGTACCCTCACCTATTACGACTACCTCAGTCAGGCCCGCCTCGAGCAGCTCGCCGCGTTCAACGAGACTCTGCGCCAGCTGGCCAACGTCGAGCAGGAAATCACCAGCCACCAGGCCCAGTTGCAGGCGCAGAAGGCCGGCCTGGACGAACGTCACGCCAAGCTTGCCGAGGCGCGCAAGGAGCGCCAGCAGGCCCTGGCCAAGCTCAACAGCGACTTCGCCACCCGCGACCAGCGACTCAAGGCGCGCCAGCAGGAACAGGCCGAGCTGGGCCGCGTACTGAAGACCATCGAAGAAACCCTGGCCCGCCAGGCACGCGAGGCTGAAGAGGCGCGCAAGCGCGCCCTGGCCGCGCAACAGGCAGAGCAGGCGCGGCCAGGCAGCCAGCAGCCGAGTCAGCCAAGCGGCCCGTTGGTTACATCCGGCGCCGTCTACGGCGGGCCTTTCGCCAGCGCACGCGGCAAGCTGCCGTGGCCGGTCGATGGCCGATTGGTAGCACGCTACGGAACCCCTCGCGGCGGCGACGCTCGTACTAAATGGGATGGCGTGCTGATCGGTGCGCCCGCCGGCAGCCAGGTACGCGCCGTGCATGGTGGACGCGTGGTATTCGCCGACTGGTTGCGTGGCGCCGGTCTGTTGGTCATTCTCGACCATGGCAACGGTTACCTGAGCCTGTATGGTCACAACCAGAACCTGCTCAAGAGTGCCGGAGACGTGGTCAAGGCCGGCGACCCCATCGCCACCGTTGGTAGCAGCGGTGGCCAGGAAACATCGGCACTGTACTTCGCCATTCGCCAGAACGGTCGTCCGAGTGACCCGGCACAGTGGTGCCGCGCGCAGGGATAATCAGGTTGCAGCCTGGTGGCGCCTAATTTAACTAGGAGTTGTCTTCATGTCTCATCGCTTCCGCCCCACCTGCCTGGCCCTGGCCCTCGGGCTGCTGCTCGGCGCTCCAGCCCTGCACGCCGCCGAGCCTGCCCCCGCGCCGGCAGCGGCGGCAAGCGCCAAGGCTCCGTTGCCGCTGGACGATCTGCGCACCTTCGCCGAGGTGATGGACCGCATCAAGGCAGCCTACGTCGAGCCGGTAAGCGACAAGACCCTGCTGGAAAATGCCATCAAGGGCATGCTCAGCAACCTCGACCCGCACTCGGCCTACCTCGAGCCGGAAGCCTTCGCCGAACTGCAGGAAAGCACCAGCGGTGAATTCGGCGGCCTGGGCATCGAGGTCGGCATGGAGGATGGCTTCGTCAAGGTGGTCTCCCCCATCGACGACACGCCCGCCTCGAAAGCCGGCATCCAGCCCGGCGACCTGATCGTCAAGATCGACGGCCAGCCGACCAAGGGCCTGTCGATGATGGAAGCTGTGGACAAGATGCGCGGCAAGGCCGGCAGCAAGATCGAGCTGACGCTGGTACGCGACGGCGGTCGCCCCTTCGACCTGACCCTGACCCGCGCAGTGATCAAGGTGCGTAGCGTGAAGAGCCAGATGCTCGAAGACGGCTACGGCTATCTGCGCATCTCGCAATTCCAGGTCAACACTGGCGAGGAGGTGGGCAAGGCCCTGACCAAACTGCGCCAGGACAACGGCAACAAGAAACTGCGCGGCCTGGTCATGGACCTGCGCAACAACCCGGGCGGCGTGCTGCAGGCAGCCGTGGAAGTGACCGATCACTTCCTCAAGAGCGGCCTGATCGTCTACACCGAAGGCCGCCTGGCCAATTCCGAACTGCGCTTCAACGCCGACCCGGCCGACGCCAGCGAAGGCGTACCGCTGGTGGTGCTGATCAACGGCGGCAGCGCCTCGGCGTCGGAGATCGTTGCCGGTGCGCTGCAGGATCACAAGCGCGCGGTACTGATGGGCACCGACAGCTTCGGCAAGGGCTCGGTACAGACTGTGCTGCCGCTGAACAACGACCGCGCGCTGAAGCTGACCACCGCCCTGTATTTCACACCCAACGGTCGCTCGATCCAGGCTCAGGGCATCGTCCCTGATATCGAAGTGGCGCGCGCCAAGCTGACTCGCGAGCAGGAAAATGAAGGCATCAAGGAAGCCGACCTGCAAGGCCACCTGGGCAATGGCAACGGCGGCGCCGATCGCCCGAGCCGTGGTGCCCAGGCCGCGCGCACCGAACGCCCGCAGGATGACGACTATCAGCTGAGCCAGGCGCTGAACCTGCTCAAGGGCCTGAGCGTCACGCGCGGCAACTGAGTCAGCAGGCCATACGAAAAAGCCCGGACAACTGTCCGGGCTTTTTCTTTGGCGAAGCGCGTAGGGTGCGCCGTGCGCACCGAGGCTGGCACCAGCGTCACGGCTGGTGCGCGCGGCCTAGGCGGCCGCGCGACATTCTACGGTTTTACAGATAGTTCTCGGTAATGTCGTCGATGAAGCCTTCGCTGCGCAGCTCATCCAGCGCCTTCTGCAGACGCTGTACCACCTCATCCGGGGTATCCTTGTTCAGTGCCAGATACAGCTCGGCCTCCCTGAAGCGCAGCACGGTATTGAGGCCGGTGACGTCTTCCTGCTTGGCCAGATAACGGCCAACCGGGTCGGTAGTGGCCCACAGGTCGATTTGCCCACGCACCAGCTTCTTCACGTTCTCCTGGTCACGCAGGGCGTTGATCGGCTCCAGGCCCTGGCTCTCCAGGTTCTGGCTGACGGCATCGTTCTTGTAGGCACCGATACGGTACTTGGCAGCGTCCTGCAGACTCGACACCTTGATGTCATTACCCGGCGCGGCGAGCAACACCCAGCCGGTCTTGGCAATCGGGCCAACCCATTTGAACAGCGGCTTGCGCTCTTCGGTATAGGTGGTGGAGAACAGCCCGTAGTTGGGCTTGTCCAGCGTCAGGCGATAGAGGCGGTCCCAGGGGAAACGCAGGGTCAGGGTGTAGTCGATGCCAGCACGCTTGAACATTTCGCGCACGATGTCGGCGCTGATGCCATCGATACCGTCGTCACGAGCGAAGTTCTTGTCGTCCACCGCCATGTTGAAGGGCGGGAAATTCTCGGTCAGCAGCACCACCTTGTAATCCTGGGGCAACTCCGCGTACGCGGAACCGCAAAGCATGAACAAGGCGACAAACAGGCTTTTCTTCAGAGTATTCAGCATAAGACGTACCGCTCGCATGATTTTGGTTATGGCTAGCGACATCCTTGCATGGGCCCGAGCCCGGTCATTGGCACTCAGTGGCTTTGCCATCCATGGCAAGCGACCGGCTCGTGGCCGGTCGCGTGTTCGGTGCTTACAGGTAGTTGTTCAGCGTCTCGTCGACGAAGCCTTCGGCGCGCATCTGATCCAGTGCAGCCTGCAGCTTGGCGACGATCTCGTCAGGCATTTCCTTGTTCAGCGCCAGGTAGAGCTCGGCACTGTCGAAGCGCAACACGGTGCGCAGGCCGGAGATACCCTCCTGCTTGGCCAGGTAGCGGCCGGCAGGGTCACCGGTGGCCCATAGATCGATCTGCCCAGCCATCAGCTTGCGTGCGTTTTCCTGGTCACGCAACGAGGTGCTGTGCTCCACACTCTTGTCGGTCAGGTATTCGGAGATGGCGTCGCCCTTGTAGGCGCCAATGCGATACCGCTTGGCCTCATCCAGGCTGGCCAGGTTGATCGAACTGTCACCCTTGGCCAGCAGCACCCAGTCGTCAGGACCGATCGGGCCAACCCACTTGAACAGTTCCTCACGCTCCGGCAGACGCGCGGTGACGAACACGCCATAGCTCGGCTTTTCCAGCGCCAGCTTGTAGATACGATCCCAGGGAAAACGCAGAGTCAGGCTGTATCTGACCCCGGCACGCTTGAACATCTCCTTGACGATATCCACGGCGATGCCATCGATATTGTCTTCCTGAGCGAAGTTCTTGCCGTTGATCGCCATGTTGTAAGGCGGGAAATTTTCTGTCAGCAGGACCACGCTGTAGTTCGGGTCCACTTCGGCGCGCACCGCGCCAGCGAGCACCATAAGGGTGCCAGCGAGCGCGAGTAGCAGACGTTTGAACATGACATTTCTCTTTCTATGAAAAGGCAGACCGCCTCAGGATAACCGCCACGCCCTCCCCGGCCCAGCGATTACTGGCAGTGTGCCTCAGTAGCGCGCCTCGATGCTCCTCAACGCACCCTCGGCCCGCAGCGAGTCCAGTGCACTTTGCAACTTCTGCACCAGCTCGTCAGGAGTCTGCAGGTTGAGCGCCAGGTAGAGATCAGCGGTGTGCAGATTCTGCACCACCTTGAGGTTCTCCAGGCCCTCCTGGCGTGCAACGAAACGCCCCGCCTGATTGGAGGTAACCCACAAGTCGATCTGGCCCCGCTCCAGCTTCTTGACGTTCTCGCTGTCACGCAACGCCGTCTGCACTTCCAGCCCGCGATCGAGCAGGAACTGGGTCTTGGCGTCACCTTTGTAGCCGCCGATACGGTAACGCCGTGCATCGTCGAGACTGTTCAACTGGATCGAACTGTCACCCTTGCTGAACAGCACCCATTCGTTGCTGGCGATCGGCCCCACCCACTTGAACAGCCCTTCGCGCTCTGCGGTACGCGCGGTGGAGAACAGCCCGTAGCCCGCATCGTCCAGCGTCTGCTGGTAAACACGCTGCCAGGGGAAGCGCAAGATCTGCTGGCACTGGACCTGAGCACGCTCGCACACCGCGCGCAGGATGTCCGAGCTGATGCCCGTCACGCCATCGTCACGGGCATAGTTGGTGCCGGCGACCGACATGTTGAAGGGGGGCAGATTCTCCGTGAGCAGCACCAGCGGTTCGGCGCGCGCAAGGCTGAGGCCACACGACAGGGCCAGGACGGTCAAGAATCGAATGAGGAACATGGGGACTCCGTGTCGGAAAGATCGGCAGGCAATAACCGTCTGCGAAATGCAGGGCCATAAGTTTTGGGAATGATGGGCAATGTTAGCCGGATCGCTGGCACTTTGCCGTCGACTCGCCCGCAGCTTTTGTTACTGAGGATGGCGAGCAAGCCGGCTCGGCGCTCGCTCGAGCGCCGCTGCGGACCACGGCCGCGGTCCGAACAAGTAGGCCTCTAACGCACCACGATGCCGCGACTGGCCAAATAGGCCTTGGCTTCCGGCACGGTGTACTCGCCGAAGTGGAAGATGCTCGCGGCCAGCACGGCATCGGCCTTGCCTTCGAGGATGCCGTCGGCCAGGTGCTGCAGGTTGCCGACGCCACCAGAGGCGATCACCGGCACGCGCACGGCCTCGCTGATGGCGCGGGTCACACCGAGGTCGTAACCGCTCTTCACACCGTCCTGATCCATGCTGGTCAGCAGGATCTCACCGGCGCCCAGGTCTTCCATCTTGCGCGCCCATGCAACGGCATCGAGGCCGGTCGGCTTGCGCCCGCCATGGGTGAAGATCTCCCAGCGGCCCGGCTCACCCGGCGCAGATACACGCTTGGCGTCGATGGCGACGACTATGCACTGCGAGCCGAAACGCGCGGCAGCCTCGCCGACGAACTCGGGATTGAACACCGCAGCGGTGTTGATCGACACCTTGTCAGCACCGGCATTGAGCAGGTTGCGGATGTCCTGCACGGTGCGCACGCCGCCACCGACGGTGAGCGGGATGAACACCTGGCTGGCCATGCGCTCGACGGTGTGCAGGGTGGTGTCGCGGCCATCGACGCTGGCGGTAATGTCGAGGAAGGTGATCTCGTCGGCGCCCTGCTCATCGTAGCGGCGAGCGATCTCCACCGGGTCGCCGGCATCGCGGATGTTCTCGAACTTGACGCCCTTGACCACGCGGCCGTTGTCCACGTCGAGGCAGGGGATAATGCGTTTAGCCAGTGCCATACGGAGCTCCCGTAGGGTGGGTGCAACCCACCGATAAAGATTGCGTCAATTGCGGCGGGTTTCACCCGCCCTACGGTTCAACCCTTGAAGCTGTCGCAGAAGGCCTGGGCCTCGGCCACATCCAGGGTGCCTTCGTAGATCGCGCGGCCGGTGATGGCGCCGATGATGCCGGGCGAGCGCGCCAACAGCAGCTTCTCGATATCACCCAGGTTGTGGATGCCGCCGGAGGCGATCACCGGAATGCGGCTGGCAGCGGCCAGTGCAGCGGTGGCTTCGACGTTGCAGCCCTGCATCATGCCGTCTTTGGCGATGTCGGTATAAACGATGGCGGAGACGCCATCAGCCTCGAAGCGTTTGGCCAGGTCGGTGGCCTGCACGCTGGACACTTCCGCCCAGCCGTCGGTGGCGACGAAACCATCCTTTGCGTCCAGACCGACGATGACCTTGCCGGGGAAGGCCTTGCACGCTTCGGTGACGAATTCGGGCTCTTTCACGGCCTTGGTGCCGATGATCACGTAGCTGACGCCAGCGCGAACGTAGTGCTCGATGGTTTCCAGGGTACGGATGCCGCCGCCGATCTGGATCGGCAGGGTCGGGTAGCGCTTGGCAATGGCGGTGACGACTTCACCATTGACCGGCTGGCCTTCGAATGCGCCGTTCAGGTCGACCAGATGCAGACGACGGCAGCCACCCTCGACCCACTTGGCAGCCATGCTCACCGGATCATCGGAGAACACCGTGGAGTCTTCCATACGGCCCTGACGCAGACGCACGCAGGCGCCGTCCTTCAGATCGATAGCGGGGATAATCAGCATCGGTTGAACCTGCTCAAGTTTGAATTCGGTAAGGCGCTCAGCTCTTTTCGAGCGCCCAGAGGTCGCTCTCGATGCTTTCGAACCTGTCTTTCAGGTGCGCCTGCACATCGAGAATCGCCTTGTTGTAATAGTGCGGCGCCAGCTCGCGGGTGATCTGGTCGAGGACTTCCTGCACTTCGAAGGTGCCCAGTTGCAGCTCGAAACGCTCGTCGAGAAAGCGTTGCAACATCAGCAGCGCGGCCTGCTCCTGGGCAGGCTCAAGCGCGAGACTGGGAACCTTGTTGCGGGCCATTACCAGCGACCATCCCAGGCGGCGAAGTTCTGCAGCAGCTGCAGGCCGTGGGTGTGGCTCTTCTCCGGGTGGAACTGCACGGCGAAGCGCGAGCCCTCGGCCAGTGCGGCGGCGAAGTCCTTGCCGTAGTGGCCGCGACCGACCACCTGTTGCGGTTTGCCGGCCTCGATGTAATAGCTGTGCACGAAGTAGAAGCGCGCATTGTCCGGGATGTCGTGCCACAACGGGTGTTTGACCGCCTGCGCCACTTCGTTCCAGCCCATGTGCGGCACCTTCAGGCGCTCGCCATCCTCGGCCAGATCCTTGCCGAAGAAGCGTACCTGACCGGGGAACAGGCCGATGCAGTCGACGCCGTCGTTCTCCTCGCTGCGCTCGAGCAGCGCCTGCATACCGACGCAGATGCCGAGGAAGGGACGGTCGGCGCTGACCTCACGCACCAGCTCGTCGAAGCCCAGGCGCCTGATCTCGGCCATGCAGTCGCGGATCGCGCCAACACCGGGGAATACCACGCGGTCGGCCTCGCGAATCACCTTGGCGTCCGAGGTCACCAGCACGCGGCCGGCGCCAACGTGCTCCAGCGCCTTGGCCACCGAGTGCAGGTTGCCCATGCCATAGTCGATTACGGCTACCGTCTGCATTTACAGACAGCCCTTGGTCGACGGCATCTGCCCGGCCATGCGCGGGTCCAGTTCCACCGCCATGCGCAGCGCGCGGCCGAAGGCCTTGAACACGGTCTCGATCTGGTGGTGGGTGTTGTGCCCACGCAGGTTGTCGATGTGCAGGCTGACCAGCGCGTGGTTGACGAAGCCCTGGAAGAACTCCTGGAACAGATCGACATCGAAGTTGCCAACCACCGCACGGGTGAACGGCACGTGCATCTGCAGGCCCGGGCGACCGGAGAAGTCGATCACCACGCGCGACAGCGCTTCGTCCAGCGGCACGTAGGAATGGCCGTAACGGGTCATGCCCTTCTTGTCGCCAATGGCCTTGGTGAAGGCCTGGCCGAGGGTAATGCCGACGTCCTCGACGGTGTGGTGGTCGTCGATATGCAGATCGCCCTTGCACTCGATATCGAGGTCGATCAGACCATGACGGGCGATCTGGTCGAGCATGTGCTCGAGAAAGGGCACACCGATATCGAAGCGCGCCTTACCGGTGCCATCCAGGTTGATCGAGACCTTGACCTGGGTCTCCAGGGTGTTGCGCTCGACGAATGCCGTACGTTCGGCCATCACCAGCTCCACGAATTACTAACGGAAAAAGGCCAGTATTATAGGCGCGCCGGGGCGGCAACGGCTACCGGCGATGGTCGGACGGGCAGAAACGAAAAAGCCCGCGCAGGCGCGAGGCCTGAGCGGGCTTTTCCACAAGCACGGCGTTACTGGAACAGCACGACGGTCTTCTGCAGGGTGATCCACACACCCCAGGCCAGCGGAATACCCACCACCAGCCAGGCGGCGACTGCCACCGGCTTGCTCGACGGATCAGCCGACCACTCCAGCTCGCTCGCTGCCGGTGCCGACTTCTCGCCATGAGCGCGCTCGGCGGCCAGCTCGGCCTCGGTCATGAAGTACTTCGGCGCCACCGGACGCACCAGGGCGTTGCAGATGAAGCCCAGCACCAGCAGACCGGCAAGGATGTACAGGGTGATGTCGTAGGCCGCAGCCTTCTCCACACCGATGCTCAGCTGATACTCGCGCAGGTAGTTGACCAGCACCGGGCCGAGCACACCAGCCACCGCCCAGGCAGTCAGCAGGCGACCGTGGATCGCGCCGACCATCTGCGTGCCGAACAAATCGGCCAGGTAGGCCGGCACGGTGGCGAAGCCGCCGCCGTACATCGACAGGATGATGCAGAACGCCAGCACGAACAGCGCCAGGCTGCCCAGGTGACCGAGCATCGGCACCGAAGCGTAGAGCGCGAAGCCCAGACCGAAGAACACGAAGTAGGTGCCCTTACGACCGATGAAGTCCGAGCAGGAGGCCCAGAAGAAGCGGCCACCGATGTTGAACAGGCTGAGCAGACCGGTGAAGCCCGCAGCGATGGCAGCGATCTCGACCAGTTGCGCGGAGCTGAGCTCGTTGAAGGCCAGGTCAACACCGATCAGCCTGCCGGCGAAGACTTCCTGCAGCAGCGGCGAAGCCATGCCGATGATGCCGATACCGGCCGACACGTTCAGGCACAGCACGGCCCAGACCAGCCAGAACTGCGGGGTCTTCCACGCGGTGTTCACGTGTACGTGACCCTTGGTGATCATCGCGTTACTGGCCTTGGCTGTCGGCGCGGTCCAGCCTGCCGGTTTCCAGCCGGTCGGCGGTACGCGGTAGGACAGCGCACCACCCATCATGAAGATGAAGTAGATCACCGCCATGACCACGAAGCTCTGCCAGACGCCCACACCTTCAGCCGACGCGAAGTGATTCATCAGAATCGCCGCCAGCGGCGCACCGACCATCGCACCACCGCCGAAGCCCATGATCGCCATGCCGGTGGCCATGCCGCGCTTGTCCGGGAACCACTTGATCAGGGTCGAGACCGGCGAGATGTAACCCAGGCCGAGACCGATACCACCGATTACCCCCGAGCCCAGCCATAGCAGCCAGATCTGGTGGGTATAGATACCCAGCGCGGAAATCAGCAGACCGCCGCACCAGCACAGCGCGGAGACCACGCCCGCCTTGCGCGGGCCAGCATGTTCCAGCCAGCCACCCCAGATGGCAGCCGAGCAGCCGAGGAAAACGAAGAACAGGGTGTAGATCCAGCCGAGCATGGAGATCTGCCAGTCGCAGTTGCTGGCGAAAATCTGCTCGAAGAAGCCCATTTCCGGGGCACAGGCCGTGGCAGCGGTGATACCGACCGCCTTCGACAGCGGCAACCAGAATACCGAGAAGCCGTAGGCCATGCCGATACACAGGTGAATGGCGAGAGCGGCTGGCGGAACCAACCAACGGTTGAAACCGGGGCGCGCGATGATGCGCTCCTTGGACAGAAATGCAGGCTTCGCCACATCGCCGTCCAATACAAAGGCGTCAGTCATAGATAGGTCTCTTCTTTTAGTTACGAGCAAGCAAGGGCAATCGCATAGACTCGCCGAGGTAAAAGCTTGCGGAGAGTAGCACCAGGGCGCGACAAATCGCCGCGCAAGAAGTCAATTTTTATCAATTTATGCAGATTTTTTGCTTTTTACGCAAAAACCCAAAAGACCTCATCTATTGCGTGATAGACAGCGTCGATACAACTGCCAATCCGCTGCACGGCGCAGCTGCGGGGAACCGCTCGAACCTATTCCGATCCAAGCTCGAGCCAATCCCTGTTCAGCGCCTCAAGCAGGCGCCTGGACATGGCTCCATGACGCTATAATCGGCAGTCTTCTGCACACCGCCATTCCAGCTCTCGAAACCAAGGACCCATTCATGAAAGCGTTAGGCAAGATTCTGGGCCTTTTCTTTCTCGGCTTGCTGCTGATCGTAGTGGCGCTGCTGTTCGCTCTGACTCATCTGTTCGACCCCAACGACTACAAGGACGAGATCCGCCAGATCGCCCGCGACAAGGCCAACCTCGAGCTGCAGCTCAGGGGCGATATCGGCTGGAGCCTGTTCCCCTGGCTGGGCCTGGAACTGACCGACGCCACTCTGGCCAGTGCCGACACCCCGGACAAGCCCTTCGCCGACCTGCGCATGATCGGCCTGTCGGTGCGCGTGATGCCGCTGCTGCGCAAGGAAGTGCAGATGAGCGACATCCGCGTCGACGGCCTCAACCTCAATCTGCAGCGCGACGACAAGGGCCGCGGCAACTGGGAAGGCGTCGGCCGCCCAGCCCAGGCCAGCGCCACGCAACCCGCGCCCAGCGAACCCGCACCGAGTGACGACGCGCCGCCGCGCCAGCCGAGCGAAAAGCCGGCCGGCCAGCCGGTCAAGCTGGATATCGACAGCCTGACCCTGAGCAACTCGCGCATCGACTACAGCGACGCGCAGAAGGGCCAGCAATTCACCCTGGAGAACATCGAGCTGAAAACCGGCGCCATCCGCGAAGGCGCCAGCATCCCGGTCAAGCTCAGCGCCTTCTTCGGCACCAACCAACCGGTGCTGCGCGCGCGCAGCGAGGTCGAAGGCCAGTTGCGCTTCGACCGCGTGCTCAAGCGCTACCAGTTCGAAGACCTCAAGCTGGCCGGCGAAGCCTCCGGTGAGCCGCTCAAGGGCAAGACCCTGAACTTCTCTGCCCAGGGCCAGCTGCTGGTCGACCTGGCCGCGAATATCGCCGAATGGAACGGCCTCAAGCTTTCCGCCAACCAGCTGCGCGCGCTCGGCGAGATCAAGGCGCGCGAACTGGACAAGGACGCCAAGCTTTCCGGCGGCCTGTCCATCGCCCCGCTCAACCTGCGCGAATTCCTCGAAGGCGTCGGCGTCGAACTGCCGCCCATGCAGGCCGCCAACAGCCTCAGCCAGTTCGAACTGGCCAGCCGCCTGAACGGCTCGAGCAAGGGCATGATGCTCGAGGAGCTCAACCTCAAGCTCGACGGCAGCACCTTCACCGGCAAGCTGGGCGTGACCGACTTCGCCAGGCAGGCGCTGCGCGCCGACCTCAAGGGCGACAAGCTCGACCTGAACCGCTATCTGCCGCCGAAAGCCCAGGACAGTGCCGGAGCCGCACGCAAGGCCGAGGTCAAGGAAAGCATCGCCGGCGCCGGCAAGGACGGCACCACCCCGCTGCCCAATGCCCCGACCCAGCAGGCCTGGAGCAGCGAGAAAGTGCTGCCGGTGGATCAGCTGCGCAAGCTCGATCTGCAACTGGCACTGAACCTGGGCCAGCTCAGCTATGAAAAGCACCAGTTCAGCGACATCAACCTCAAGGCCAACGGCCGCGGCGGCCTGATCACGGTGGAAGAGCTGCGCGGCAAGCTGCAGGGCGGCAGCTTCGTCAGCGGCGGGCGCATCGATGTGCGTCAGGCCGAGCCGATGCTGAGCCTGGAACAGCGCTTCAGCCGCATGCCGCTGGAGCCGCTGCTGAAGAAGGACGACCAACCCTCGCCGATCAAGGGCCAGCTCGACCTGGATGCCAAGTTCAACACCCGCGGCAACAGCCAGAAAGCCTGGGTCGAGGCGCTCAACGGCAACGCCAGCTTCGTCCTCAACGACGGCGTGCTGGTCGACGCCAACCTCGAGCAGCAGCTGTGCCGCGGCATCGCCACCCTCAATCGCAAGGCGCTGAGCAACCCGCCGAGCGGCAAGGACACCCCCTTCCGCGAGCTCAAGGGCAGCCTCAGCGTGCGCGACGGCGTTGCCCACAACCCGGACCTCAAGGCCCAGGTGCCGGGCCTGGCGGTCAGCGGCAATGGCGATCTCGACCTGCGCGTGCTCGGTCTCGACTACAAGGTCGGCATCACCCTGCAGGGCGACCAGCGCGAGATGCCGGACCCGGCCTGCCAGGTCAACGAGCGCTACGTCGGCATCGAATGGCCGCTGCGCTGCCGCGGTCCGCTGGAGCTGGGCGCCAAGGCCTGCCGCCTGGATCAGGACGGTCTCGGCAAGATCGCCGCACGCCTGGCCGGCAACAAGCTGACCGAGAAGCTGGAAGAGAAGCTCGGCGACAAGGTCAGCCCGGATCTGAAAGACGCACTCAAGGGCCTGTTCAATCGATGAGTCCGGAGCAGTTCAACAGCGCCGTGCTGGCCTGGTACGACCAGCACGGGCGCAAGGATCTGCCCTGGCAGCAGAACATCACCCCGTATCGTGTCTGGGTTTCGGAAATCATGCTGCAGCAGACCCAGGTCAGCACCGTGCTCGGCTACTTCGACCGTTTTATGGCTGCATTGCCGACCGTGAAGGACCTGGCCGAAGCGCCCGAGGATGAAGTGCTGCACCTGTGGACCGGCCTGGGCTACTACACCCGCGCGCGCAACCTGCAGAAGACCGCGCAAATCATCATGCGCGAGCACGGCGGCGAGTTCCCCCGCAGCGTCGAGGCGCTGGCCGAGCTGCCCGGCATCGGCCGCTCCACCGCCGGCGCCATCGCCAGCCTGAGCATGGGCGTACGTGCGCCGATCCTCGACGGCAACGTCAAGCGCGTGCTGGCACGCTACGTGGCGCAAGAGGGCTATCCCGGCGAACCGAAGGTGGCCAAGCAGCTGTGGGACATCGCCGAGCGCCTCACGCCGCACGAACGGGTCGGCCACTACACCCAGGCGATGATGGACCTCGGCGCCACCCTCTGCACCCGCAGCAAACCCACCTGCCTGCTGTGCCCGGTGCGCAGCGGCTGCCAGGCGCACCTGCTCGGCCTGGAAATCCGCTACCCGGTGTCCAAGCCGCGCAAGACGCTGCCGCAGAAGCGCACCCTGATGCCGCTGCTGGTCAACGCCGCCGGCGACATCCTGCTCTATCGCCGCCCCTCCACCGGGCTGTGGGGTGGGCTGTGGAGCCTGCCGGAACTGGACGACCTCGAGCAGCTCGCCGACCTCGGTCAGCAGCAACAGCTCGAGCTTGGCGAGCGCCAAGAGCTGGAAGGCCTGACCCACACCTTCAGCCACTTCCAGCTGGCCATCGAACCCTGGCTGGTGCGGGTGACCGAGCAGCCGAGCCGCGTGGCCGCGGGCGACTGGCTCTGGTATAACCTCGCCACCCCGCCGCGCCTGGGCCTCGCCGCCCCGGTGAAGAAGCTGCTCAAACGCGCGGCGCAAGCCATTACCGCTGGAGAACCGACATGACCCGCACCGTGCTGTGCCGCAAATACAAACAGGAACTGCCCGGCCTGGATCGCGCGCCCTACCCCGGCCCGAAAGGCGAGGACATCTTCGCCAACGTTTCCAGGCAGGCCTGGGACGAGTGGCAGAAGCACCAGACCATGCTGATCAACGAGCGTCGCCTGAACATGATGAACGCCGAGGACCGCAAGTTCCTGCAGACCGAGATGGACAAGTTCCTCTCCGGCGAGGAATACGCCCAGGCCGAAGGCTACGTGCCGCCGAGCGAGTAAGAGGTAGGGTGCACGGCTTCAAGTAGGGTGCGCCATGCGCACCAGCCGTCGGCTCTCGATAGCAGTGCGCACGGCGCACCCTCCCCCTCACGAACCTAAGCGCCCGAAATAATTAAATATTTTTCAAACCCGCGCTTGACACTGATCCCTCAAATCCGTCTAATAGCGCCCCGTTGGCCCAGGTAGCTCAGTTGGTAGAGCAGGGGATTGAAAATCCCCGTGTCGGCGGTTCGATTCCGTCCCTGGGCACCATGAATAGCAAACGAAGAGCCTCAGCCATGCGCTGGGGCTTTTTGCTTTCCGCCTCCGGCAATTTGTCCGTGCCATTATTTCGCCTGCGCGACAAGCAACTGCAGCCAGGCGACACCCGCGACCCAGAGACCCTCTATCGCCCGGCAAACGGCTTGGCGGTCACGGAAACGCTATGCTAGCTTGGCCGCCAGCCAGGACGGCCCGCAGCACGCCGGAGCGCTTTCGAAGAAGAAGAGGATCACACCCCATGGCCGAGGCGACGCCCGCGCTGGAAATCCGCAACCTGCACAAACGCTACGGCGACCTCGAAGTGCTCAAGGGCATTTCCCTGACGGCCAAAGACGGCGACGTCATCTCCATTCTCGGCTCTTCCGGCTCCGGCAAGTCCACCTTCCTGCGCTGCATCAACCTGCTGGAAAACCCGCATCAGGGGCAGATCTTCGTCGCCGGCGAGGAGCTCAAGCTCAGGGCCGCGAAGAACGGCGACCTGGTCGCCGCCGACAACAAGCAGATCAACCGCCTGCGCAGCGAAATCGGCTTCGTCTTCCAGAATTTCAATCTGTGGCCGCACATGAGCGTGCTCGACAACATCATCGAGGCGCCGCGCCGCGTGCTCGGCCAGAGCAAGGCCGAAGCCATCGAGGTGGCCGAAGCGCTGCTGGCCAAGGTCGGCATCGCCGACAAGCGTCACGTCTACCCCAACCAGCTGTCCGGCGGCCAGCAGCAGCGTGCGGCCATCGCCCGTACCCTGGCCATGCAGCCGAAGGTGATCCTGTTCGACGAGCCCACCTCGGCGCTGGACCCGGAGATGGTACAAGAAGTGCTTAACGTGATCCGCGCGCTTGCCGATGAAGGTCGCACCATGCTGCTGGTCACCCATGAAATGAGTTTTGCCCGCCAGGTGTCCAGCGAGGTGGTGTTCCTCCACCAGGGCCTGGTCGAGGAACAGGGGCCACCCGCCCAGGTGTTTGACAACCCGCAATCGGCACGCTGTAAACAATTCATGTCCAGCAATCGCTAACACGGAGCAACATGCATGCAGAACTATAAGAAGATCCTGCTGGCCGCGGCCGCTACCCTGGCTTTCGGCACCAGCGCTGTCGCCGCCGACAAACTCAAACTCGGCACCGAAGGCGCCTACCCGCCCTTCAACCTGATCGACGCCAGCGGCAAGGTCACCGGCTTCGACGTGGAAATCGGCCAGGCGCTGTGCGCCAAGATGCAGGCCGAATGCGAAGTGGTCACCTCCGACTGGGACGGCATCATCCCCGCCCTCAACGCCAAGAAGTTCGACTTCCTGATCGCCTCCATGTCGATCACCGAAGAGCGTCAGGCCGCGGTCGATTTCACCGAGCCCTACTACACCAACAAGCTGCAGTTCATCGCGCCGAAGTCGGCCGAATTCAAGACCGATGAAGCCAGCCTCAAGGGCAAGGTGATCGGTGCGCAGCGCGCCACCATCGCCGGCACCTGGCTGGAAGACAACCTGGGCAAGGTGGTCGACATCAAGCTGTACGACACCCAGGAAAACGCCTACCTCGATCTGGCCTCCGGCCGTCTCGACGGCGTGCTGGCCGACACCTTTGTCAACTGGGAATGGCTCAAGAGCGACGCCGGCAAGAACTTCGAGTTCAAGGGCGACCCGGTATTCGACAACGACAAGATCGGCATCGCCGTACGCAAGGGCGACCCGCTGCGCGAGAAGCTGAACACCGCTCTGCAGGCCATCATCGAAGACGGCACCTACAAGCAGATCAACGACAAGTACTTCCCGTTCAGCATCTACTGATGACCTGAAGGCATTGCGCCGCCCACTCGGCGGCGCAGTCGCCCGAGCCCTCCGATGATCTTCGAACTCCACGGATTCGGCCCCGCCCTGGCGGCCGGCACCCTGATGACCATCAAACTGGCGCTTTCCGCGCTGGCGGTGGGTCTGGTGCTCGGTCTGCTCGGCGCGCTGGCCAAGACTTCGCCGTACAAGCCGCTGCAGTGGCTCGGCGGCAGCTATTCCACCATCGTGCGCGGCGTGCCCGAACTGCTCTGGGTGCTGCTGATCTATTTCGGCACGGTCGGCCTGATGCGCAGCCTGGCCGACCTGCTCGGCGTCGAGAGCCTCGAACTCTCCGCCTTCGCCGCGGGCACCATTGCCCTCGGCCTGTGTTTCGGCGCCTACGCCACCGAAGTGTTTCGCGGCGCCATCCTGGCGATCCCCAAGGGCCACCGCGAAGCCGGCATGGCACTCGGCATGTCCAAGGCGCGCATTCTCTGGAAATTGATCCTGCCGCAGATGTGGCGCATCGCCCTGCCCGGCCTGGGCAACCTGTTCATGATTCTGATGAAGGACACCGCGCTGGTGTCGGTGATCGGCCTGGAAGAGATCATGCGCCGTTCGCAGATCGCCGTGACCGCGAGCAAGGAGCCCTTCACCTTCTATATGGTTGCAGCCTTCATCTATCTGGGCCTGACCATCCTCGCCATGATCGGCCTGCATTTCCTCGAGAAGCGCGCTAGCCGCGGTTTCGTCCGGAGCGCGTCATGAGAAAGAACGCCGCCATCATCGCCTGGCTCACAGCAGGCGTGCTCATCGCACTGGCGCTCTGGACGAGCCTCTCCAGCCTGAACTGGGCAGTGATCATCAAATGGCTGCCGCGCCTGTCCCAGGGTGCGCTGCTGACCCTGGAGCTGGTGGCCATCGCCGTCGTCGCCGGTCTGATCCTCGCCCTACCCATGGGCATCGCCCGCGCTTCTCGGCACTGGTACGTGCGCGCCCTGCCGTATGGCTACATCTTCTTCTTCCGCGGCACACCGCTGCTAGTACAGCTGTTTTTGGTCTACTACGGCCTGGCGCAATTCGACGCCGTGCGCCAGGGCCCACTCTGGCCCTACCTGCGCTCGCCGTACTGGTGCGCGATCATCACCATGACCCTGCACACCGCCGCCTACATTGCCGAAATCCTGCGCGGCGCCATCCAGGCCGTGCCGCCCGGTGAAGTGGAAGCGGCGCGCGCCCTGGGCATGTCGCGAGCCAAGACCATGCTCTACATCGTCCTGCCGCGCGCTGCGCGCATCGGCCTGCCGGCCTACAGCAACGAAGTAATCCTGATGCTCAAGGCCAGCGCCCTGGCCAGCACCGTGACGCTGCTGGAGCTGACCGGCATGGCGCGCACCATCATCGCGCGCACCTATCTGCCGGTGGAGATCTTCTTTGCCGCAGGCCTGTTCTACCTGGTCATCGCCTTCGTTCTGGTGCGCGCCTTCCGCCTGCTGGAGCGCTGGCTGCGCGTCGACGCCTGCCAGGGTCGCTAAGCCAACCGGGCGGCCCACTTGGCAGCCCGGTTCAACCAGACGCATGAACGCCATGTCCGAGCCCATCCTTACCTCTGGCGATCTGCTCGCTCGTTTCCAGGCGCTGGACAGCTTTCTTCTGCAGCATCAGGCGCTATGGCGACCTCGGCCGTTTCATCACCTGCAGCTGCCTTGGGAAACAGAGCTGGCTGAACTCGCTACCTGGCTGCGCGGCCGCTCTCTGGAACAGGCTGAGACCAGCGACAACAGACCCTTCGCACTCTCTGCGCCAGCGCCCTTTCCCGATCTGGCCCGCCAGGCGCAAGCGCTTAGCCAGTTGGGCGAAATTCCGAGCCTGGACAGTCCACCGCGCGCGCACGCCGTGAGCGTCGACGTGCCCGGTAGAAAGCTGGCGCAGATCCAGGCCTTTGCCAGCCACCTGCAGTTTCGCCAGCGCCCCACGCACTGGCTCGACTGGTGTTCCGGCAAGGGCCACCTCGGTCGCTGGTTGACTCAGGATGGCCAGCACCTGACCTGCCTGGAGCACGACCCGGCGCTGATCGAGTCCGGTAGCGCACTGAGCAAACGCCTGGGACTGAACGCCACACATCTACAGCAGGATGTGCTTGCCGATGACTGCAACGAGCGCCTGACGAAAGAACATACCCCTGTAGCCCTGCACGCCTGTGGCGACCTGCATGTCCGCCTGCTGCAACTGGCCAGCCGCAACGGATGCCCACAACTGGCGGTGGCGCCCTGCTGCTACAACCGCATCGCCGGCATGCACTACCAGCCCCTCTCGACTGCCGCACAAGCGTCCGCATTGCGGCTTTCACGCGACGATCTCGGCCTGCCATTGAGCGAAACCGTCACGGCAGGTGCCCGCGTACGCCGACAGCGCAATCAGTCGATGGCCTGGCGCCTGGCTTTCGATCTTCTGCAACGCCAGCTACGCGGCATCGATGAATACCTGCCGACCCCGTCGCTGCCCAGCGACTGGTTAAGCAAATCTTTCGCCCGCTTCTGCCATGACCTCGCCGCGCTGCGCGACGTGCCACTGCCTGGTGAGCAGGACTGGCCGGCATTGGAAGCTCGCGGCTGGCAACGCCTGGCCGAAGTGCGCAATCTGGAGTTGCTGCGCAACCTGTTCCGCCGGCCACTGGAACTCTGGCTACTGCTCGACCGCGCCCTGTATCTGCGGGAACAGGGCTACAGGGTGAAGCTGGGCACCTTCTGCGCTTACCAGCTGAGCCCGCGCAACCTGCTGCTGCTGGCCGAGCGCGCCTGAGTTGCACACAGAAGCTGTGGATAACTCTGTTGATCCTTTCTGGGAAAATGCTGCAAAGCCACTTGGGAATTGCCTCGTAGACATCTGATCATTTTTCGAACAACCTTCGAAGCCTTAGAAAAAACAATAACTTGCGAAAAGTCGTGATCGAATGCACAGAGCCGGTGCGCCACCATCGCACGCGCCTTCTCTTTGTGCATAAGCCAGAAGCTGCTGATAGCCGAGTCCGGAAAAACCTGGCTCGAAGGTGGCTTTACTCAGGCTGACGAATGGATATAATGGCGGCCCTTCAGTGCCGGTATAGCTCAGCTGGTAGAGCAACTGACTTGTAATCAGTAGGTCCCGGGTTCGACTCCTGGTGCCGGCACCATACAAATCAAAGGGTTACGTGAAAGCGTAGCCCTTTTTTGTGCCTGAAATTCGGCTTGGGGTAGGATTGGGGTAGGGATTTGCCACCACACCACCACTCGGTTAGAAAAAATCTGCGCCAGTCTTACGACCGCTCATCGGGCTATTTCATCCGCCATCACCGATGACGCCCTCCGCATCACATCCCCCGCCATCAAAATCTAGGCATTACCAGCATCTTGAAGGCTACTCATGGTCAGAGCCTTTTTCGCCGATATCCCGTAAAGTGCCACCTTGCAGGGCCTCTGCGGGCAGCATAGGGTGATTGGGCGGGTCGACAGACCTGGCTTCAGGAACACAGCGCCAGAGGATTCTTGTGTCATGGTGGCTGCATGCGGGGCGCTTCGGCGCGCCGAGTTCCTAGAGTCTCGGTCTTCCACACCCGCATGCAGCCGCCACCCTTCGTGTGGAAGCGAAAGGTGGTGGCCTCTCTAAAACTCTAGAGGTCACCCTATGCCGCAGACCAACATCCCTTCGGGCACCACCGACTCAGTGCCCCAAGCCCTCGACGCGTTTAATGGCCTGTTCACTGTTCGCACTGACGTCACCTCCGGCCAACTGCATGATGAAGCCCAGCTTCGCCAAAACGCCGCAGTCGGCATGCTCCACGCACTCTCCAGTGCAAGTGACTTGAACACCTTGGAAAACCATTTGCTTCTGGACTGCATCATGGCACTACGGCTGCTGTGCTCCGATGCGGCTGCGCTGTACGCGGCAGCATGCGAACGCAGCAAAGCAGAAAATCTGCTCCAGCCTTAAGCGTCCTTACGCGCTAACTCGGTCTCGAAGCGCTGCACGAATTCGACGAGGCCGATGTTCAGCGCGTGGCAGATATCCCGCAGTTGGACGAGATCAATCCGGCGCAAGCCGCGCTCGATATCGCTAGCAAACGACTGTGGGCGCTCCAGCGCTTGGGCGAATTGCGCCTGGGTCAAACCAGCTTCCACTCGACACTGCTTTAGCAGTCTGAGCAGCACCAGGTTCTCATCCCGATACACCGACTTTTCCAACGGGTACACCTCACGCTTGACAATCCGGCAAGGGTATATCTAATCTACAGATATCTGATTTACAGATTATCTGGATAAAGGTTCACGGAGCCATTCATGGATACCCTCACCAAGACACCATCGAGCAATTCGGAAATCCTGTTTTTGATCGACAAGAAAACACAGCAAACCAAGATCGAACTTGGCTCACTGCTCTGCGCGTTCAGCGCACCCACCACCCTGGCTAAAGCTGCAGCTTCGATCTGGGAAAACGAGCTCTTAATTAAAGAGGATCCCGACTCAGGATCACCGCTGTACTACTTACCAATGCAGCTATCTGCTGACTTCATCGATCTGATTCTTGACCAGTTGGATTCAGATAGCAGAACAGATGCCGTGCAATTCCGAGATGCTTGCCGAACCATTGAAGCTAGCGCCAACAAGATTTCCAGGCTGCAACAGACCAAACCCCACGTCTACGAGACATGGCTGAAGTGGATGGACTCTGATGAAGCCACGCAAACAATGCACAAGATCCTCAGCAGACAGCATCAACACCCACCGGCCACTTCCCCCAACCATGCAGCTCCGGGAGGACAGTAATCCGATGCGCGCCACCAAAATCAAAATCCAGGGACTGTCGATTCCAAGTCTGATCAGCAGCGACAATGAGCGTTACTGGCCGATACGCCCCATTTGCGAAGCTATGGGTCTTAACTGGCATGCTCAAGCCGCCAAACTGCAGCCCCCTCGCTACAGCCCGACCGAGCATGACGTTGCCCTGCCTGGGGAACCACTGCTGAAACGAATGCTGTGCCTGCCGCAGTCGGAATTCGAGTTCTGGCTGAAAAGCCTTAGCTCGCGCAAGGTTTCCCCCGGCGCCCGCATGCGACTCGATCAGTTGCGCGCACATTTCTTTGGTGAGCCCACACCGCTGGCAGGGCCGACACCGCCAACTGCAACGGCAGCACCTGCGGTGCTGAAGCGGATTCTGAACTGGCGAGCGCAACAGGCTGAGCCAGGAAACCGCAAAGCCGTGCTCAAAGAGCTCTCCGACCAATTCAGTGCGAAAAACGGTTTTGAAATTGCTGAAGCGCAGGAGCACCAGTTGCGTGGAGCCGTCGCTTCGCTCAGCACGATCATTTATCAGCATGACCGCTCGAAATCGCCAAGCCAGATGCCTGTTTCACAACGGGTCGACGCGATCATCAAATCCATCGTGGATGCCCGCCCTCAGCGCATTCATCTGCTCGACTCGGACTTTGCGGCCCTGTTGTGCAGCATTGAGCTTGAGGAGCACCACCATAGCAGCGCTCAGCACGAACAGCCTTAGACCATGGCCACACTTAGGGAAATGGCGGACTTGCTGTATTCAGCAGGCGAGCCGATGAGCGGCAGTGGCATGAACGACACTGAGGCCATGGCCTATGCACGGCAGCATTTTGTTTATGGCGGCTATTGCTTGGTGCGGAACTGGCGGTGGCTTGATCTGGATGTCACTGAAAGCCAGCGCCTACAACTGGCAAAGACCCGACGACAACCTGCTCTGGTCTATGCACACACGGTTATCTTCGACAGTGAAAGACGGTGGGATGTCGGAGACTTCGTCCGAACGTCGCTTCTGCACCATCACGAGGAGTTCCATTTCAGAACGCTCAATACAGCCTACTTGCTTCTAGGACCAGGCACGCGCATCCAGGTCAGCGCAGACGCCGTTGCGAGCATTTTCTGATCGAGCCAACACATTTACTGATCTGTCGACATAGCCATGTATACACACCCAGTCTTGCAGAAGCTGCTGGAGCAGGTCGAAGACCTTCCTTTCAGCAGACCCGTCACCGGATACCTGACTGATGCCTATATTCGCGGATCAAGCGGCTACGGGATCACTTACCGGCATGTGAGAGCTGATCGTTTCAGTGACGGTGCCTACATTCATACATCAGCCATCGTTCAGGCTGAGCGAGAGGGGCCGTTTTGGGTGCTGCACACGCTAAGTGGCAGCTTCTACGTAATCCTCAGCTTCAACATTTTAAAAGGTGCGCAATCGCTGGATGACTATCTGCATCGAATGCTAACTATGGAGTATCCAGAGCCATGGCAGCTGCACTAGCAGTGCGATGGGATAGCCGATGCGACATGACCTGCGTATCGCAGGAGGCACTGCGACACTCAGTGAGTGTCGCGGAACCCCTATGCGACACACGTGGACTGTCGCACAGATACGCTGCGACACGCTGGCCATGTCGCAACGATACACCGTGTATGTCGCACCATGACTTTGCGACACTCGGGGTCGTGCCGCTAGCGGCAGTTTGAGTGCCCAATACGGCGCTGAAAGTGGCCCAAACCGACACCGAGCTGGCCAGTTATGGCGCTCAGCGTGCCAAAACTGGCACTCCTTTTTTTGGTTATATTATCGCTACAACCCTTGAAAACACTGACTTCGGCGACTTTTTTCATAACCAAATCGCCACTGCGTGGCTAGCATTTTTGAATGCCCCATTTCGACACGCCAGCCACGCACCGCTTCGCGCTACCCCGGCTCGTCCTTTCAGCGCCATGGCGCTGGCTGCTCTTCGATTTTGATGACAAAACGCTTGCGCGCGCTTTTGCTCACGGCGCACGCTGAATTTAGATGAAGCGGGTCGCGTGAGTGAGAGCGCGCAACCCTTACTCGCGCCGCGAGTAAGGGGGCGTTGAGGCAGTTCGGACGTAACGAGAAAAACGGAGCGGCTGCGGAGTGTTTCAGTGGAGTTCGAGCTGACACAACGCCGTTCGCGAAGCGGCTTAGCTTTGTCATCAAAACAACAAGAAGAGAGATGACAGCGATGCAACCTACGACCTTGCAGCGGTACCAAACCCGGGCACAAAACTTTTATCGGTCTCACTGCGGTGAGGACGATCCATCTTCGGCGCAGATCTGCGCAGCTTTGCTTGCCTGTGCACCGGACTATCGACCGAATGCGTTCAGCACCCTCAAGAACACCCTAATGAATGACCAGCTTGCCCGGCGAAACATCGAGGCAGCAAACACCATCAGAGCGCTGGTCAACCCGGTCACGGCACCAGGCAGTCAGATAGTGAAAAAGCCCAAGCCGGGGCAGATTCGGAAAGTCCCCTTCGAAGACTTTAAATTGCTGCACCAGCACCTGCGCGCAGGCGGCAATCTCGACGAAGCCGCATCACTGGTGCTCGCTTATTGCCTCGGTGTACGCCCATGCGAGATGCGCACGATCACTATCTCCGGCAACCACGTGCACATCATTGGAGGCAAGAAATCGGCTGAACTGCACCGTGGCGCTGACCGCACCTTGGTAATCGACAAACCAAGAACGCTGAAGTTGGTGGAATGGGCCGCGCAGTGGATGGCCGGGTGCCCACGCACTAATACCGCCATCAGAGACTGCCTGCGCAAGGAGTGCCGACGCCTCTGGCCCAAGAGGAAAAAGCAGCCAACGCTGAAAAGCTTCCGGCACCAGATGGGATCAATTCTGAAAGCATCCGGAGAAAGCCCAGAAAGCATGGCTTACATCATGGGGCACCAGTCCATCTCGTCGATCAGCGTGTACGGTGATGGCCGACTGGGCGCAGGCATGAAATCACATGTACGCCCCGCAGAGAGCGCCGTCTTGGCGAGCATTCGCCAGCCGCAGAAGCCACCTCGATATGGTCAGGGGCGCATTCTGGGAGCAATCGAATTTCCCGCCGCAACCCGGGGCCATTGGTATACGGAGATGAAGCAACGGCAAGCAGGCAAGATCCTACCTGCTCCGCAGTCGTAGCCACGTGACTGCTGTGAGTGGCCCCTAGTCGCAGGGATCTATAGCTCGCATGAAAAATCTCCAGACATGCTCGGGGCTATTGAATGAGCTATTGCGGCCAAGCACTCTGGGGCCGGGGAAGTATGGCTGTGGCACCTTGTGACCACCACCGTGGATGGGCACCACCCACATTCCCACAGCTGTATCACCCGCCACCCCGATGCCAGTAACACAGCCTTGTTCCTGGTATCTCGGGCGACGTTCTGGTCAAATTTTCTCTGCCAGAAGTCCAACCGGGTCTTGGGGCTAGTAGCGTAGCGACATCCGGGGTGTCTGTGCCAAAAGCAACCGTGAACAAAAATGCAGACACGATAGCGAGAAAGCACCAAATCAGGCTTTCCAGGAAGATCCTTCTGGTGCAGGCGATACCTGAAACCATGCCGATGCAGCAGGCGTCGGACCTTCATTTCTGGTGACGTGTTGCTGCCCCGAATGCCCGCCATCATGCGAGACCTGACTTCCTTACTGACTATGTCCATGACTCAAGGCCAAAAGAATCTTTTCGATAGTACGCCCACAGACCCTACAGGTGAGCTCGACCACGCCATTCAGGTGGTGGACCTCTTCGCGGGGCCGGGTGGCCTGGGTGAGGGATTCACTTCATTCGGGGACGGTAGACGGTTCGACATAGTTGTGGCAACCCAAGCGACATCACCCATTGGTAAAGTCATCAGGCTACTTTATCGAAATTCAAAACTAGCTCACCAATACCCCATCGAGAGCCTCCGCCCCGACTTAAGCTCACGGAACGGGCGCTCTGCTGCAAAAACTAACAAACAACGAGTGCAGGATGGTTCATTACCTCAGCTCAATGTAGATTTTGTAACCAATGGTAGCCAACATCACCACTATCCCTGTGGCCATCACCAGCACACCACTGTCCCGTTCCCGCCGGCTGTAGCCGACCATCAGGAGCAGGAATCCCAGGCCGATCAGGCCAATCATCACTTCAAGTTCTCGCATCAGTCTCTGCCTTCATCATTGTGGCTGGTATCGGTGGGAGAGACCCAGCCGGGCACTCCGCGCCGGATCTGCCTGGAAAAATCGCTCGCATCGTTGGCCATCCGTGCCCGTTCGGTAAAGCGCCCGTGCTGACGCAACGTATCGAGGCTGTAGCCACCCTGCAGGCCACCGACCGACATGACATAGGCCGGCAGGTAGCCTGTCAGCAGCAAACGGTAATCGACCGGCAGTCCGCCAATGATCGTCTGCAGCATGTCGAAAACGATGGTGGTGCAGTTGGCCGTAATGGTGTTGTAGAAACGCGGCTGATCGACCAGGGCGTTGGCCTGCTGCACATAGGAGAGCAGCAACGCACGCATCGCCTCGTCGGGCATAGCAATACGATAGAGATAGCTGTCTTCGCCGCGCACGTTGGTGCGCACGCGCAAGGCATCACGCTCGTCAGTGGCGACGATGCTCAACTCGAACTGCTTGAAGAAACCGCCAATCTCCGAATAGGCCTCGCCTTGCTCCTTGCGCACCTCAACGGTGAACGTCAGAAAACGCCCATCCGTGAAGCCGAAAGAAACCAGAACATGGGCGATGGCCGGCATGCCCCAATAGGAGGTGATCAGGTCGACCGAGGCGAGCTGGTCGAGATCGTAGCGACGTGTTTCCCAGGCAACGTCATAGTCATCATCGCTGCGCCAGTTGAAGTTGCGCACATTGTGCAGGATGAGCTGATTGCCCACGAGCTCGCCCTGGGTCATCTGCGCGACATCACCAGCCCAGATACGCTGGTTTGACGGTTCCAGGCTTGTCCACCAGACCAGCAACGCGGCGAAGACAAGCACCTGACCGACAAGCGCCAGTATGGGACGCCCGCGCCACAGCAGAACCTGCAGAATGCAGCCAAGCAGGCACCAGCCCGCAATCAGCACCCAGGTTGCCAGCCCTCCAGTCTGGTAGAACAGCGCCAGCACGCCCCAGGCCATGATCAGAAAAAACGACAGCGCGAGGACACTGCGCAGGAGAAGACCCAACAGCCCGTTCATGGCGCTCGTACCGTAGCCACCTTGGGGCTGGCCAGGCCGGTGAGGTGTTCATGCAGCACGCGGCGAATTTCGATGATCGCCTGCGGTGTTTCCTGCACGCTGTGCCACGATGGCACGACCAGCTCCGAGTCGGCGCCAGCCAGGTGCGAGCTGGCGTACGGCACCACGCCGTCACTGGACAGCAGGACCTCGAGGTCTGGCGTGTAGTTGCCGATGATCGAGTGATAGTGCACTCGTGGCGAAATGGGCAGGTCGGCTGCGGCCTTGACGAAGGGGTCCTGGTTGCTCAGGTTGTCGATGCTGTTGAGGGGGCGCACCAACGCGACCGGTGCCGCCGCATTGGGGTCAACCAGCACTTGGGCAACCTCCTTGAAACGGTTCAACATCGACACCGGCATCTTCACCAGCCCTGCGGCCCAGCGCGACACGCGATTTTCGGCAAACGGGGTACCCCGGTGTGGCGCCGCAGCGAATACGGCCCGGCTCACCTGAGGCAATGGCTCGAAATACAGGTAGGGCCCGAGCTTCGCCCGGGCTTTTTCCAGGCGCGCGCCTTGCATCCCGTAACTTCCCAGCATGGCATCCCACAACTGGTCACCCGATGAGGACAGCATCAGCCGTGACAACACGCCCCCCATGCTGTGCCCGACCAGCACCATATCGTGGCTGGCCTTGGCCGTGCCTTGCGGATCGAAATTCGCCAAGGTCTGCTCGATGGCCTCGCGGATGGCCTGATTGTTGACGGCCAGCGGCAGGTTGGTCGGGTAGTAGACCTGCCAGATCTGGTAATTGCGGCGCAGTTCCTCGTCGCCCAGCACTTCATTGGCCACGTTGATCCAGGCCTCCGGGCTGCTGGCCAGGCCATGCAGCATGACCACGATGCGCCGGTCGGGATCGAACGGCTGCAGCAGGTAGACATGGGGGCGTTCCAACACTTCGCCGCGTCCGACCAGAGTCAGCAGGGACTGCCGGGCAAACCCGGAACGCGCCAGCCACAGGCCATAGCCCGACGTGAAGTTGGCCGCCAGGGGCGCCTGCACACCTGCCATGTCCACCGAATCCTGCCGGTAGGGGTCATAACCGATCACTTCCACCTGATAGGTGGACAACACCTGCTCCAGGGTCTCCCCGGGAAAGCGCGCCACGGCAGTAATCGCCGGGAAGGGGGTTTCGCTCCAGGGTATTTCATCGCTCCCCTTGCTCACCACGCGCCTGGCCGTCACCGCTACCAACTCGGCACCCAGTCCATCCCGACGGTACTGGTTGCGCAACCCGCCAAAGGACAGGGACGCAGCCGGAATCAGCTCCTTCGGCAACAGGCGGTCATCGGCCAGCCTCACATCGGTCATGCGCCCGCCGATCGTCCAGCGCCCGGTCTTGAGGCGGAAATTACCCTGAGTGTCCTCGGGTGATGGTGGCCGTCCACGGTAGCGATCGAAGACCTCGACGAGCGCCTGCTGCACCGAAAAGTTGTAGTAGTCGCGCACCTGCGTCTGCCGGTCTTCCAGGGCGCGCTGGCTCGGTGTGCGGGTGGTCAGGAAGAGGTAGGCGTAGGCATACCGGGCACTCTCCAGGTAGGCATCGGTGCGGGCCTCCGCCGCCATCACCTTGCCGCCGTCCTGGGCTTCCTTCAGCCACAGCTCGGCCAGCGTGGAAAGCCGCTGTTCGTCACGCAACCCCGTTGTGCTGTCCAGCGCCTCGCGGCAGGCCGGCAGGTCAGCAAGGCAGCGCTTCTCATCACTGCCCACGACCTGCAGGGCAGCAACCGCCGAAGCACTGAGGTTGCCGGTGGTCAACACATCACCGCGGCGCTGGGCCAGGTAATCATTGTTGCTGACCGCCGTGACCTTGACCCCTGCACACCCGGCCAGCACTAGAACCAGCAGGACTGACGGAAAGCAACGCAGTGAACGACTCACAGTGAACGAAGTGGTGGTATAAGTTGAAGAGCTCACAATCGGTAGATACCCATTACGTCGGAGATGGCGCGGATCATCACGATCCGCATATGGTTCAGACGCCATCTCGACTGATACAGCGCGAAGTGATTCTGCTGGCGGTAGATGCCAGCCCCAAGTAAGTATCTGCGAATATCTTACGGCCTTATATCCGAAAAACTAAAACAACCAATTATCCCCGCATTAACAATATATCTACACCGGGAGAGGCCTGAGATAATACCTGCCACAGACACTCCGACTCATAATGAGACGCTACACATGTCCGATGACGGCCACAGAGCCCCACGCCTGATCAAGAAATACGCCAACCGCCGTTTGTACGACACCCATACCAGCACCCACGTCACCCTCCCCGACATCCGCCAGTTGGTCATCGACGAAGTACCGTTCCAGGTGGTCGACGCCAAGACTGGCGAGGATCTGACTCGCAGCATCCTGCTGCAGATCATTCAGGAAGCGGAAAGCGACGGCGAGCCGCTCTTCTCCAGCGATATGCTCAAGGGCATCATCCGTTTCTATGGCCCATTCCAGGGCATGCTCGGCAACTATCTGGAAAAGAGCATCCAGACTGTGATCGAAATCCAGACCCAGACCGGGGTGCAATCCTCACAGGCCTGGAGCGACTTTATGCACAAGCAGGTGCCCGTCATGCAGGAGATGATGAGCCAGTACGTAGAACAGTCGAAGAAGCTCTACTTGGGCACCCAGAACCTATTCGGTATGTTCGGCGGCATCCCACCCGGCAATTTCAGGCAGACGAAAAAAGACGGTGATGAGCAATGAAACTCATCACCGTCCGTGACACGGCCGCCCTGCCTTACTTGCGCCCGCCCGCAGCCTTGCCGGCTTCACGAGTGGCCTGACCGGCCGCGGAAGCGGCGGCAGCGATGCCGTTCTCAGCGATCTCGGCTGCCTGCTTGGCGGCTTTCTGCGCGCTTTCATAGACACTGCCGGCGCTTTCCAGTGCCGACTTGAGCACGGCTACCGCCGGTTCCGCACCCGCCGGGGCGTTTTTGGCGATAACGTCCACCAGTTCCCGCACCTGCTTGGTGCCCGCCTCGACCTGGCGCTCGGCAAGCTTGGCGATATCCGCCTGCGTGCTGGAGACCAGATCGTACACCTCGCGATTGAACTCCAGCAGGCGCTCCGCCTGGGCTGCCGGCTGAGCGAAGGACGCCTGCAACTCGGCGAAGGCCTGCGGGTCACGCACTGACAGCAGCTTGCGCAAGCTGTCGAACTGCTCGCCACTGGAAGCGCGTAGCGCCTTGAATTGCAACTGACTGAGCTGCTCGACGCTCTCGAATACCTTGCCACTGATCTGCTGCAGCAGGTCAAGGTTGGCTTTCTGTGCGCTTTGCAGTTTTTCCGAATCGAAAAAAGACATGGTCGGATCTCCTGGCAATGGGGAAGGCCACCTACGGCCTGACACGCGAAAGCCATCCATGATGGAGCTGCCGCGCCAGCATAATATTGCACCGCACAAAAAAGATCGCAAGAGCTTTTTTGCACTGCAAAAAAATTTTGCCCAAGCCGCAGCGATTCGCTATAAACCTAGCCTTAACGCCATGCAGCCTCTCCAAGGGGAGGATTGAGCGCAGGCCTTTAGCACGCCACCGAGATAGGAAATGCTCATGAGCCAGGAAAGTTTTTTTGCGAAGCGAGAAGACAGCTTTTCCTCATTCCATAATCTGTTCGAACACCTCAGCCGTCTGCAGCAGTTGCACGGCAAGCTTATGCTCGATGCCTTCGGCCAACGCCATGCGGCCCTGCTCGCGCCCCTCAACGAAGGTCGCCTGCGTGCCCCCAGCCCGGGAGACTGCTGGGAATACCTGGTCGACTGCGGGCAACGCGGCCTGCTGTTCTGGGATGCACTGCGCCAGCGTGGCGACAATACCCTGGCCCACGAGCGCGCCGGCTATCCCCTGCTGCTCAAGTTTCCCTACGAGGTGCTGATCGACGGCCACGACCTGCCTCATCCGGTCAACTATTCCCTGCTGCGCATCCTTCCAACGGCTGACCAGCCAAGCGATGCCACGCGTCAGCCGGTCATCGTCATCGATCCGCGCGGCGGTCATGGCGCCGGCATCGGCGGCTTCAAGCAAGACTCCGAAATTGGCGAAAGCCTGCGCGCCGGGCATCCGACCTATTTCATCGCCTTCAGCCATGCCCCCGCGCCCGGCCAGACCCTGCTCGACATCGCCGAGGCCGAAGCCCGCTATATCGAAACGGTCAGCGCGCGCCATCCCGAGGCCGGCAAGCCGGTGGTGATCGGCAACTGCCAGGCCGGCTGGGCGCTGATGGGCCTGGCGGCGGCACGTCCGGAACTGCCGGGCCTGGTGATCGTCAACGGTGCGCCGCTGTCCTACTGGGCCGGCGTCAACGGGCGCAACCCGATGCGCTATGCCGGCGGCCTGCTCGGCGGCGCCTGGATGACCCGCCTGGGCAGCGACCTGGGCAACGGCCGCTTCGACGGCACCTGGCTGGTCAGCAACTTCGAGAGCCTGAACCCGGCCAACACCTACTGGAGCAAGTACTACAACCTGTTCCGCGACGTCGACGCCGAAACCCCGCGCTTTCTCGATTTCGAACGCTGGTGGGGCAGCCCGACCCTGCTCAACAGCGAGGAGATCGAGGTGATCGTCGACGACCTGTTCATCGGCAACCGCCTGGCCGGCGGTTCCGGTCGCACGAGCGGCATCGATCTGAAACGCATCGAGGCGCCCGTGGTGGTGTTCTGCTCGTACGGCGACAACATCACTCCGCCGCAGCAGGCACTGAACTGGATAGCCGACGTCTACCCCAGCGACCTGGCACTGCGCAGCGCCGGACGCACCATCGTCTACCTGCAGCATGCCAGCATCGGCCACCTGGGCATCTTCGTCTCCGGCAAGGTCGCCCGGCGCGAACACCGGCAGCTGCTCGGCGCCATCGATGCCATCGCCCTGCTGTCGCCTGGCCTGTACGAGTTGATGATCGACGATCTACCGGCATCCCCCAGTGGTGACCAGGCGTATCAGGTACATTTCGAGTCCCGGCGTATCGCCGATATTCTCGCCCACGATGAAGATGGCCGAAGCGACGAGCGTGAATTCGCCCTGGTCGACCGCGTCTCCGGACTCAACAGCACGCTTTACGACTGGTTCGTGCGGCCCTGGATGCGCAGGGCGATCAACGAACCACTCGCCGAATCCCTGCGCAAGAGCCACCCATTTCACCAGCAGCAGATCGTCTGGAGCAGCCTCAATCCAGCCCTCTGGTGGCTGGCGGGAAGCGCGGCCCTGACCCGCACCAATCGCCGCCCGGCATCCCCCAACAACCCCCTGCTTGCCTGGCAAGAGGTATTCTCCAGCGTCATCGAGGCCCAGCTCGATGGTTATCGCGACATCCGCGATGCATCCCAGGAGTTGCTCTTCCACAGCTTCTACGGCGGGCTGAGCACCCTGACCGGAGGGCAAGCACCGCGCTCGCAACAGAGCCACATAGAACAACGGGACAAGGCTCTGATCGAGCATCTGCACGACTCGCTTCTCCAGGGTGGGGAGCGGGAAGCGCTCATTCGCATTTTCTGCCTGCTCGCACGTGCCAGCGGCAGGTTCAGCAAAGAACGCATCGAAGAGCTCGCCCAGCGCGCTCGCACGCTCTCGCAACAGCTCGGCATCGACCCTCTCGCCGTACGTGACAGCGTCCGCCTGCAGGATCTACTGGTCTTCGCCCACCCCGAGGAAAGCCTGAACACCTTGCCCCTTTTGCTAGCCAAGGCCAGCCAGCGTGAAGTCGTCCTGACAGCCGCCACGCACCTCGTGCCTGAGTTGCTGTACGCCGAGGGTGCCGTGGGTGATCTTTGGCGTCGGTTGCATGATCTGCTCGAACACCCATTGCCGGATTTCGCCCAACCATCCGTGCCACTCATCACGGTGGGCAGCCCGCCAGAGCAAATCCAGGCAAGCCTGCGCCTCCCCGAGGCGGACGCCCCTACGTCCAAGGCCGCCACGCGACCAAGGAAGAAAAATGCCGCCCGGCCTGCCAAGGCGCAGGCACAGACTGATGCCAGCCCGCCCCCGGCAGCGACCCGGAGCAGGAGCCCAGTGGCCGCGCCGGAAAAACCAGCACGCATCAAGGCAACCCGCTCCGCGCCCGCACCTGGCCTCGCGAGCCCGGACAAGGGAGGCAACGCCGAATGAGCTTGGATCACTACCAGGCGCTGCTGAACCGCTGCGCCGAGATTGGCCCGCTGCCCACCATCGTCGTGCATCCTTGCGAGGCGAACGCGCTACGCGGGGCGCTGGAGGCCACCCAGGCCGGGCTGATCACACCGATTCTGGTTGGCCCGCGCCAGAAGATTGCGGCAACCGCCAGCGAAGCCGGTCTGGATATCGACGGGCTGACCGTGGAGGACGTGCCACACAGCCACGCCGCCGCCGAGCGTGGTGTCGCCCTGATCCGCCAAGGCCGTGGCGAGTTGCTGATGAAAGGCAGCCTGCACAGCGATGAACTGCTGCATGCCGTGGCCGACCGCGAAAACGGTCTGCGCACGGAACGGCGCCTCAGCCATGTGTTCGCCATGAGCGTGCCCAGCTACCACAAGCCGCTGTTCGTCACCGACGCGGCGGTCAACATCTTCCCCGGCCTGGAAGACAAGGCCGACATCTGCCGCAATGTGATCCAGATGCTGCACGCTCTCGGCATCGAACAGCCCAAGGTGGCGCTGCTGTCGGCGGTGGAAACCGTCACCGCCAAGCTGCCTTCAACCCTGGAGGCCGCCGCACTGGTGGTCATGTCCCGGCGCGGACAGATCGACGGCGCGCTGCTCGACGGGCCACTGGCCTTCGACAATGCGATCAACGCCGAAGCCGCTCGGGTCAAGGGTATCCACTCAGAAGTCGCCGGCGACCCGGACATCCTGCTGGTACCGGACATGGAAGCGGGCAACATCCTCGCCAAGCAGCTGATCTATCTAGCCGGAGCCGAAGCTGCTGGCATCGTCCTTGGCGCCCGAGTACCTATTGTTTTCACCAGCCGCGCTGACAGTCCAAGAGCGCGCATCGCCAGTTGTGGGCTGGCCGTGCTACTTGCCGAAGCACGGCGCGCTCGCCTGGGGATACCTGTATGAGCCCTGTTCAGGACGAACTCATCGTCACCGTCAACGCAGGCTCTTCGAGCATTAAGACCGGCCTATTCTCCGGTCGCCGGGGCGAAGATCAACCTCGCTTGCTGGCGCGCGGAAAGCTGGACGGGATTGGCGTGGCGCCACGTCTACAGGTCGTCATGGCCGACGGAACGATAATGCAGGACACGAGTTTCGAGCCGGAACAGATTGCCAATATGCAGGCGGCCTTCCAGCAGATCTATCGTGTCCTTGAAGAAGGCCTACAGGATCGCCCACCGGTGCTGATCGGCCATCGTGTGGTGCACGGGGGCATGGATTTCAGCGCACCGGTGCGCGTGGATCACACTACACTGGCACGTCTGAAGACGCTGGAGCCTCTGGCACCACTGCATCAACCGCACAGCCTCGCGGCAATCCATGCCGCGCTCGAGCACGACCCTCAACTGCCCCAGATCGCCTGCTTCGACACGGCTTTCCATGCTGGACGCAATGAAATCAGTCAACTCTTCGGCTTGCCCTACGCGCTATACGAACAGGGCGTACGCCGTTACGGCTTTCATGGCCTGTCCTTCGAATACGTCAGCCAGCGCCTAATCGACAAAACACCGGAGCTCGCTACCGGCAAGCTGGTCATCGCTCACCTAGGCAATGGTTCCAGCCTTTGCGCTATCGAAGCTGGCCGCAGCATCGAAATGACAACAGGTTTTAGTGCTCTCGACGGCTTACCCATGGGAAGCCGCTGCGGCGCCGTGGATCCAGGCGTATTGCTGTACCTGCTGGGGCAAGGCATATCTGTTGATGAGCTGGAAAAACTGCTGTACAGACAATCCGGCCTGCTCGGCATATCCGGGGTCAGCAGCGACATGCGCAAGCTACGCGCCAGCAACGAGCCGCGCGCGGCCCTGGCCATCGACTACTACGCCTACCGTATCGCCCAGGAAGTCGGTCGGCTTGCCACATGCCTGGGCGGACTGGACGCACTGGTATTCACGGCCGGTATCGGCGAGAAGGATGCTGAGCTGCGTGCCCAAGTACTACAACATCTCGCGCCGCTCTTCGGGCTGCAGCTAGACGACGCAGCGAACCGACGCAACGCCGAGCTTATATCCGGTACCTCCAGCACTCGATCAGTATGGGTCATTCCCACCGATGAAGAGAGCATCATCGCCCGCCATGCTTGGAAGCTGTATCAGGAGCAACAACCATGAGCATCAAAGAAAGCCTGTCCCTGGCTGGCAAGCGCGGCCTGGTGGTCGGCGTCGCAAACACCCATTCGATCGCCTGGGGCTGCGCCCAAGCGCTACATGAAATGGGTGCGGAACTGGCCATCACCTGGCTGAATGAGAAAGCCAGGGCGCATGTCGAGCCCCTGGCACAGCAGGTACAGGCCAGTGTGTGCATGCCGCTGGACGTCACCCGGCCCGGCGAGCTAGAAGCGCTATTCGAGCACATCACAGAGCAATGGGGATCACTGGACTTCGTCGTGCACTGCCTGGCCAGCGCACCCAAAGAGGAAATCCGCGGCCGCCTGCTGGACAGTTCCAGCAGCGGCTTTCAGCAGGCCATGGACATTTCCTGCCACTCCTTCATCCGCATGGCGCACCTGGCCGAGCCGTTGATGCCCCAGGGCGGCAGTCTGGTAACCATGAGTTACTTGGGAGCCCAGGAAACGATCGAAGGATACGCACTGATGGGCCCAGTCAAAGCCGCCCTGGAATCAAGTGTGCGCTACCTGGCCACCGAGCTGGGGCCACACAACATCCGCGTGCATGCCATTTCCCCCGGCCCCATGCCGACTCGAGCAGCATCCGGGCTGAAAGACTTTGATCACCTGCTGCAAACCTCTACCCATCGCGCGCCCCTGCGCCGCCTAGTCAGCTTGGAAGAAGTCGGCGGTCTGTGCGCATGGCTGGTCAGTAATGCCAGTCAGGGCCAAACTGGCGGCGTCCACTTCGTCGATGGCGGCCTGAACATCCTCGGCTAACCGCAAGGACTCTTCATGCAGGACAATACCTTTCTCGTTGAGGGGCTGGTCAGTTTTACTCTGGCGATCATGCTGCTGTTCGCGGGCAAGAGGCTCGCACAGCGTTACGAACCACTAGGCCGCTACAGCATTCCAGAACCAGTGCTCGGTGGCTTCCTTTGTGCCGCTGTTACCGCCGTTCTGTTCTACATACTGGATATCGAAGTGGTCTTCGACCTGGAGGTACGCGATGTACTGCTGCTCTACTTCTTCGCAGGCATCGGGTTGAAGTCGGATATCCGCAACCTGGTCAAGGGTGGCCGCCCGCTGCTAATTCTGCTGGTACTCGCCAGCGTGTTCATCGTCTTGCAGAACCTGCTGAGTATGGGCGTGGCCAGCGGTTTCGGCCTGGATCCCAGAGCCGGCCTGATGCTCGGCTCGATCTCGCTCACCGGCGGCGTCGGTACCACCCTGGCCTGGGCACCGCTGTTCACCGAGCAATTGGGCATCGAAAATGCCATGGAGCTAGGTATTGCCAGTAACACAGTGGGGCTGATCGCGGCGTGCTGTATCGGCGGGCCGATCGCCAACTACCTGATACGCCGCCACGCCTTAACCCCCTCTCGCGATTCAGACCTGGAAGTTGGAGTACCAGCAACCTCGGCAGACATCTCCGCCCCCATCAGCCATTACGACATCCTGTGGGCCTGGATGTGGTTGAACATGACGCTGATGTTGGGCCACGGCTTCAACTTGCTGCTGCTCAACAGCGGAATCACCCTCCCCTCGTTTGTCAGTTGCCTGTTGGCCGGGATCGTCATTCGTAACCTGTTGCAAGCAGCCATCGGCGGTCAACGCATCAAGCACTGGAGCGGAGCCGGCCAAGGGTTGGCGCTGATCTCCGACATCTGCCTGGGTATGTTTCTAGTCATGGCGCTGATGGGACTGCAGTTGTGGCAGTTAGGCGGTGTTCTGGTCTTCGTCGTCACAGCCCTGACATTGCAGATAACATTGACGATCCTCTATACCGTATTGCTGGTTTTCCGTTGTATGGGCCGCAACTACGAAGCCAGCGTGATAGCCGCCGGCTTCGGCGGCATCGCCCTGGGTTCAACTGCAACGGCCATCGTCAACATGACGGCAGTTACTCAGCGCTACGGAGCCGCGCACCAGGCGTTCATTATCGTTCCGCTGGTCTGCGGCTTCTTCATCGATATCGTCAATGCACTGATCATCAGCCTGATGAGCGGCATCTGAGACATCCTCATGGGGCGTACTCTGCTCGCCTTCGTCCAGCCGGTATCGACCCGGAGACCTCCCGAACCAGCGCAGGCAGGCCTTGTGGAAACTGCTCTGATCGTGGAACCCCAGGTACTCGGCCACCTGGGTCAGACTGTATGAGCTGCGGCACAGGTAATAATCGGCCGACTGCCGGCGAACATCACCGAGAATGTCCTTGAACTTCAGCCCTTCCTTTTCCAGGCCTCGCTGCAGGGTACGCTTGCTCATGCAAAGAGCCAGTCCGATCGACTCCATGTCGCATCCTTCCTGGCCCAAGCGCTCGATTATCAGGCCACGCACGCGCCCCCCCAAGGAGACACCACCCAACTGCCCCAGACGAAACTCGGCGAAGCGCTCATGCAACAATCCCAGCGCCTCGTTGGCCGTGCTCAACGGGCGCAACAACTCTTGCTGGTCGAACAGGACACTAGTGTGCTGGGCACCGAAACGTAACGAACACCCGAATAACTGCTGATATTCAGGGAGATTACCCGGCTCGTCATGGACAAAATCGAATTGCAGCGGTTGCGGCAGCCCTCCCCCCATCAGCCAACGGCAAAAACCCAACAGGGCAGCGGCACCGGCATCCTCAAACGCTCGATTTCTGGGACAGCCCTCTTCAGGATGCTCCAAACATGTCAAACGCAGACGCCCGCCTTGCTCAGGAGACAGTGCGAGAGTGACACCATTGCCAAGTAGCAAGTGAAAACGCACAAAATGCTCCAGAGCCTGTTTCAGGTTGGCACTGGACATCATCACGTAGCCCACCAACTGGAAACTGCCAGGTTTGAAATGCACGGCAGCCTTGAGGCCGAGATTCGGATTGTCCGAATCCAACTCGGCCAGCGCCATCAGTCGATAGGCGCTAGCGCGCGTGAAGAACGCATCCTCCTGTGCCAGCAAACACATATCGATTCCTGCCTCACGACACAAACGCACCGCATCCAGTCCCTCCGCCTGCAGCATAGCCACCAGCATCCCGACGTAACTGGAACTGATCCTGTACATAGCATCCCTCTGCGCCCGTTCCCAGCCGAAAGGCAAACGATTGATCGCCGTGAAATACGCATATTAGAGGCCCGCAAGGCATTCTTCCTGATCCAGATCAAGACCAGGCCGAACCACTGTCAAAACGCGACAGAATTGGCGCGCAAGGACAACCCAGCGTCACCCAGAAACATTGTTCCTGCCCGTGAAGCACCGGAAGCTTGACCAAAATATCAAGGCTTCGATTAAGGAGGCATGGTCAGTGGCCACTTCGAGTAATCCGACACGTATAGCACTAGTCACCGGTGGCATGGGCGGCATCGGCACAGCGATCAGCCAGCGCCTGCACCAGGATGGTTTCACCGTAGTGGTGAGTTGCGGCCCCTACTCAAGCCGCAAAGCCTCTTGGATGGCGAAGCAATTAGAGGCTGGCTTCCACTTCCACTGCATCGACTGCGACATCACCGACTGGGACAGCACCCGCCAGGCTTTTGAGATGGTGCGCGAAAATGTCGGCCCGATTGATGTACTGGTCAACAATGCGGGGATCACCCGAGACGGTACGCTACGCAAGATGCCTCCCGAAAACTGGAAAGCAGTGATCGATACCAACCTCACCGGCCTGTTCAACACAACCCGTCAGGTCATCGAGAGCATGCTGACCAAGGGCTGGGGGCGTGTCATCAACATATCCTCGATCAATGGACAGCGGGGTCAGTTCGGCCAGACCAACTACTCTGCAGCCAAAGCCGGTATCCATGGTTTCAGCATGGCTTTGGCCCGAGAAGTGAGTGGCAAGGGCGTGACCGTCAATACGGTTTCCCCTGGCTATATCAAGACAGATATGACTGCGGCAATTCGCCCAGACATCCTTGAAGGCATGATTGCCGGAATCCCCGTCGGTCGCCTCGGCCAGCCTGAGGAAATTGCCTCGATCGTAGCCTGGCTAGCCTCTGATCAATCCGCCTATGCCACCGGCGCCGACTTCTCGGTGAACGGCGGCATGAATATGCAGTGATGCGCAATCGACTAGTCATAACATGAGGCATTCCAGATGATCGACGTCGTTATCGTCGCTGCAACCCGCACCGCCATCGGTAGCTTCCAAGGCAGCCTGACCGAGATTCCGGCACCGGAACTCGGCGCCATCGTCATCCGGCGCCTGCTCGAGCAGACCGGCCTCGATGCTGCCCAGGTCGATGAAGTGATCCTCGGCCAGGTGCTCACTGCCGCGTCCGGACAGAACCCCGCACGCCAGGCTGTGATTCGCGCCGGCCTGCCCCACGTCGTTCCTGCGATGACCCTGAACAAGGTCTGCGGCTCGGGCCTCAAGGCCCTGCACCTGGCTGCCCAGGCTATCCGTTGCGGCGATGCCGAGGTGATCATTGCCGGCGGCATGGAGAACATGAGCCTGTCGCCCTACGTGCTGCCCAAAGCCCGCACCGGCCTGCGCATGGGCCATGCGCAGATGCTCGACAGCATGATCGTCGATGGCCTGTGGGATGCCTTCAACGATTACCACATGGGCATCACCGCCGAGAACCTGGTGGACAAGTACGGCATCAGCCGTGAAGCCCAGGACGCCTTCGCCGCCGCCTCGCAGCAGAAAACCGTGGCCGCCATCGAGGCCGGTCGCTTCGATGCCGAGATCACGCAGGTTTTGATCCCACAGCGCAAGGGCGATCCAATCGCCTTCGCCCGTGACGAGCAACCGCGTGCCGGCACCACCGCCGAGTCGCTGGCCAAACTCAAGCCGGCGTTCAAGAAGGACGGCAGCGTTACCGCCGGCAATGCCTCCAGCCTCAACGATGGCGCCGCCGCCGTGCTGCTGATGAGCGCAACCAAGGCCAAAGCGCTGGGCCTGCCGGTGCTGGCGAAAATCAGCGCCTATGCCAACGCAGGCGTCGATCCGGCGATCATGGGTATCGCCCCGGTCTCGGCCACCCGCCGCTGCCTGGACAAAGCCGGCTGGAGTCTGAACGAGCTAGACCTGATCGAAGCCAACGAAGCCTTCGCCGCCCAAGCACTGGCCGTTGGTCAGGAGCTGGGCTGGGATGCCGCCAAGGTCAACGTCAACGGCGGCGCCATCGCCCTGGGTCACCCGATCGGCGCCTCCGGCTGCCGCGTGCTGGTCAGCCTGCTGCACGAGATGATCCGCCGCGATGCCAAGAAAGGCCTGGCGACGCTGTGCATCGGCGGCGGCCAGGGCGTGGCGCTGGCCATTGAACGCTGACTAACGATTTCGCGGATCTATCGGGCGAGCTCCCCTGCACCCTCACCGCCTGGATGGCGGTGAGGGTATTCCCCCAAATGATCGCACCGTGCCCTTTGCCGGGCGCGGCCTTTTTTCATTTTCTTGGACAAACCATGAACATGAACAATTCACATTCTTTCGCTCACTACTGGTCAGGACAGGCGCCTTTCATCACCAGCTTCGCCCTACAGCAACTGCGCCTGTACGTAGCGCAAAACTCTTGGTTCAACGGGCATGACCAAAGCCAGTGGTTCAATGTCTCCCCCGAAGCGTTGGAACAATTGCAGGTTGACTACCAGCAACAATGGACAGCGCTTGGCCAGCAACTGCTGGCCCGTCAACCGTTCGACTTCGACGACCGGCGTTTCGCTAGTGGCAACTGGAGTGAACCGTTGTTCGGTTCCATGGCCGCCTTCTACCTGCTGAATTCCGGATTTCTGCTGAAATTGCTGGAGCTGCTCACCATCAAAGAAGAGAAGCCACGTCAGCGTCTGCGCTACCTGATCGAGCAGGCAATCGCCGCAAGCGCCCCGAGCAACTTCCTGCTGAGCAATCCCGATGCCCTGAAATGCCTGGTGGAAACCCAGGGGGCCAGCCTGCTCAGTGGTCTATTGCATCTGGCCGGAGACCTACAAGAAGGCAAGTTGCGTCAATGCGACCGAGGCGACTTCGAAGTTGGCGTGAATCTCGCCGTCACTCCCGGTGAGGTGGTGCTGGAAACTCCGCTGTTCCAGTTGATCCAATACCTGCCGCTCACCGATACACAGTACCAGAGGCCAATATTTATCGTCCCGCCGGCCATCAACAAGTACTACATCCTCGACCTCAGCCCGGAAAATTCTCTGGTTCGCCATCTGCTGGAACAGGGTCACCCGGTATTCCTGATGTCCTGGCGCAACTTCACCCAGAAACAGGCTGACATCACCTGGGAGCAGATCATCCAGGACGGAGTGATCAGCGCCCTACGCACTACCCGGGTCATCAGTGGCGAGCGTCATCTGAACTGCCTGGGCTTCTGCATCGGCGGCACCCTGCTGAGCTGCGCGTTGGCAGTGCTGGCTGCGAGGGGCGACCACGACATTGCCAGTCTGAGCCTGTTCGCCACCTTCCTCGACTACCTTGATACCGGGCCGATCAGTGTCTTTGTCGATGAGCAACTGGTGGCCTACCGCGAGCGCACCATCGGTGGCCATGGTGGTAAATGTGGCCTGTTCCGCGGAGAGGATATGGGCAACACCTTCTCCCTGCTGCGGCCCAACGAGCTGTGGTGGAACTACAACGTCGACAAGTACCTCAAGGGACAGAAACCACGCGCCCTAGATCTGCTGTTCTGGAACAACGACAGTACCAACCTACCTGGCCCCATGTACTGCTGGTATCTGCGCCACACCTACCTGCAGAACGACCTCAAGTCGGGCGAGCTGGAGCTGTGCGGGGTCAAGCTGGATCTGCGCTCCATAGAGGCGCCAGCCTACCTCCTCGGAACCCACGATGACCACATAGTCCCATGGCGCAGTGCCTATGCCAGCACGGCTCTTCTTGGGGGATCGAAACGCTTCGTCCTCGGATCTTCTGGCCACATCGCCGGAGTGATTAACCCACCAGCAAGCAACAAACGCCATTACTGGGTAAACGAGCACATCACGCCGATTGCTGACGACTGGCTACAAAGCGCTCAACAACACGCAGGTAGTTGGTGGGTCGATTGGTTCGCCTGGCTGGCCGGGCATGCCGGCGAGCTCCGGCCCGCCATCACGCGGATGGGCAATGCCGAATACCCTCCCCTAGAACAAGCGCCTGGGCGCTACGTGAAGCAATGACCGCCCGAAGTTTAGGAAAACCCTCGATGAAGCCACAACAGAAGAAAACCCTGATCCACACGGCCTCCGCCGTCGCCCTGGCCGCCGTGGCCGCACTGGTCTGGCTGGAACTGCGCCCGAGCGGCCTGGGTTCCGGTTTCGCCAGCGCCAATGGCCGGATCGAGGCAACCGAAGTGGACGTCGCCACGAAACTAGCTGGCCGTCTGCTGCAGATCGACGTCGACGAAGGCGATTTCGTCGCCGCCGGACAAGTACTCGCGCAAATGGACATCCAGGTGCTCACCGCCCAGTTGAGCCAGGCCCAGGCCCAGGTTCGCCAGGCGCAGAACGCCACCCGCACGGCCCATTCCCAAGTTTCCCTGCGCATCAGCGAGAAAGCCACCGCCGAAGCCGTTGTGCACCAGCGTCAGGCCGAGCTGACTGCGGCGCAGAAGCGCTACGCCCGTACCGAGACCCTGGTCAGACGCAATGCCTTGCCCCAGCAGAAACTCGACGATGACCTGGCCGCCCTGCAAAGCAGCCAGGCCGCACTCAGCGCCGCCCGTTCCCAGGTTCTGTCGAGCCAGGCCGCCATAGATGCTGCGCAATCGCAGGTGATCGAGGCCGAATCCAGCGTGGAGGCAGCCCAGGCCAGCGTCGAGCGGCTGCAAGCGGATATCGAGGACAGCCGGCTAAAGGCGCCCCGAAGTGGCCGTGTGCAGTATCGCGTCAGCCAGCCAGGTGAAGTCTTGGGTGCCGGCGGCAAGGTACTCAATCTGGTCGACCTCAACGACGTGTACATGAACGTCTTCCTGCCGGCGCAACAGGCTGGTCGAGTCGCCCTGGGCGCGGAGGTGCGACTGATCCTGGATGCCGCACCGCAATATGTAATTCCAGCCAAGGTGACCTTCGTCGCCAGCGTCGCACAGTTCACCCCCAAGACAGTGGAAACCGCCAACGAACGGGAAAAACTGATGTTCCGGGTCAAGGCCCGAATCGATCCAGAACTGCTGCAAAAACACCTCGAACAGGTCAAGACCGGGGTTCCCGGCATGGCCTACCTGAAACTTGACGCCGCCGCCGAGTGGCCCGAAAGCCTGCACGTGCGAATCACACCATGACAGCGAACGACCCCAGCGTGGTGCAACTGATCGAGGTCAGCCTGCGCTACAACAAAACCTGCGCGGTGGACGCGGTCACCCTCGACATCCCCGCCAACCGCATGGTCGGCCTGATCGGCCCAGATGGCGTGGGCAAGTCCAGCCTGCTGGCCCTGATCGCCGGGGCGCGTAGGATGCAGGACGGCACGATACGGGTGCTCGACGGCGACATGGCCGATGCCGGCCACCGCCGCGACGTCTGCCCGCGCATCGCCTACATGCCCCAGGGTCTGGGCAAGAATCTCTACCCGACCCTGACCGTGTTCGAGAACCTCGACTTCTTCGGCCGCCTGTTCGGCCAGGATGAGCAGGAGCGCAGGGCGCGGATTGCCGACCTGACGCAAAGCACCGGCCTGGCGCCGTTTGTCGAACGCCCGGCGGGCAAGCTGTCCGGCGGCATGAAACAGAAGCTCGGCTTGTGCTGTGCGCTGATCCACGATCCGGATCTGTTGATCCTCGACGAACCCACCACCGGCGTCGACCCGCTGGCGCGCAACCAGTTCTGGGAATTGATCGAGCGCATTCGCAAGCGCCGCCCCGGCATGAGCGTGCTGGTCGCCACCGCCTACATGGACGAAGCCCAGCGTTTCGACTGGCTGGTGGCCATGGACGACGGCAAGGTGCTGGATATCGGAACCCCTGGCGAACTGCTCGAACGCACCGGCACCGACAATCTGGAAGAAGCCTTCATCGCCCTGTTGCCCGAAGCCAAGCGCAGCGGCCACCATACCCTAGTGATTCCACCCCGCCCGGCGGCCAGCGGCGAGAATGCGGTGGCCATCGAGGCGCACGGCCTGACCTGCCGCTTTGGTGATTTCGTCGCCGTCGATCATGTAGATTTCCGCATCGAGCGCGGGGAAATCTTCGGCTTCCTCGGCTCCAACGGCTGCGGCAAGTCGACCACCATGAAGATGCTCACCGGGCTGCAGCCGGCCAGCGAAGGCGAAGCCTTCCTGTTCGGCAAACCGGTCGACCCAAGGAACATCGACACCCGCCGCCGGGTCGGCTACATGTCCCAGGCGTTCTCGCTGTACAGCGAGTTGAGTGTGCTGCAGAACCTCGACCTGCATGCCCGGCTGTTCGAAATCCCGCCGCAACGGCGTCCCGCGCGCATTCAGGAAATGCTCGACAGGTTCGATCTTCAGGGAGTCGCCGAGCAGTTGCCGGAGGATCTGCCCCTGGGGGTGCGCCAGCGCTTGTCGCTGGCCGTGGCAGTGATTCACCAGCCGGAGATACTGATCCTCGACGAGCCGACTTCCGGTGTCGACCCGGTGGCCCGTGACGGTTTCTGGGAGCTGTTGATCGACCTGTCGCGCAATGACGGCGTGACCATCTTCATCTCCACCCACTTCATGAACGAAGCGCTGCGCTGCGACCGCATGTCAATGATGCATGCCGGCCGAGTGCTGGACAGCGACACGCCTCAGGCACTGATGGACAAGCGCGGCCTGTCCACCCTGGAAGAAACCTTCATCGCCTACCTGCGCGATGCCACTGACGACAACGACACACCGACAGACACTTCGCAGGCGGCCCTGGAGGAGACGGCATTCGCCCAGACCAACGCAGTGAAATCACGTTTCAGCCCTAGGCGTCTGTACAGCTACGCCCAGCGCGAAGCCATGGAACTGCGCCGCGATCCTGTTCGCGCCACCCTGGCCTTGATCGGTACGGTTCTGCTGATGTTCATCATGGGCTACGGCATCAACCTGGATGTCGAGGACCTGAGCTACGCGGTGCTCGATCGCGACCAGACCACCACCAGCGCCGCCTATGCCGAGACCCTTGCCGGGTCACGCTATTTCGTGGCAAAGGCGCCGCTGAGCGATTACAACGAACTCGACCAGCGCATGCGCGCAGGCGACATCAGCTTGGCCGTAGAGATCCCCCCAGGTTTCAGTCGTGACCTCAAACGCGGCGACACACCACAGATCGGCTTCTGGGTCGACGGCGCCATGCCAACCCGCGCTAACACGGTCAAGGGATACGTACAGGGCATCCACCAGGGCTACCTGCAGCAGCTTGCCGCGACGGCTCCCGGGAATGCGGCCCGCAGCCAGTTCGACATCGCCCTGCGCTACCGCTACAACCCCGATGTGCAAAGCCTGCAAGCCATGGTGCCAGCGGTGATCCCGATTTTGTTGATGATGATTCCGGCAATGCTCACCGCCTTGGGCGTGGTGCGTGAAAAGGAACTGGGTTCGATCACCAACTTCTACGTCACACCGGTGACCCGCCTGGAATTCCTGATCGGCAAGCAGTTGCCTTATATCGCCTTGGGCATGGCCAACTTTTTCATGCTGGTGGCATTCTCGGTCTGGGTCTTCGACGTGCCAATCAAGGGCAGCATGCTGACCCTGACACTCGGCGCACTGCTCTACGTGACCTGCGCCACCGGTCTCGGCCTACTGATCTCCTCGGTGCTCAACAGCCAGATCGCTGCAATCTTCGGCACCGCCATTGCCACTCTGGTGCCGGCCACGCAATTCTCCGGTCTGATCTACCCGGTATCGGCCTTGGAAGACGCCAGCGCCTTGATCGGCAACCTCTACCCGACCAGCCATTTCCTGATCATCAGCCGTGGCGTGTTCTCCAAGGCGCTGGGCCTGGCCGAACTCTACCCCTACTTCATTCCCTTGCTGATCACCATCCCCACACTGACCCTGCTCAGCGTCGCCGGCCTGAAGAAGCAGGAGAAATAAGATGCGCAAACTGAACAACATCCTGCAGTTGGGCATCAAGGAACTGCGCAGCCTGTATCGCGATCCTGCCCTGTTGCTGCTGATCCTCTACGCCTTCACCCTGAGCATTTACTCCCAAGCCAACAGTGTGCCGGAGTCGCCGCACCGGGCCAGCATTGGCGTGCTCGACGAGGATCGCTCGCAACTGTCGACGCGCATCGTCGGCGGCTTCCAGTTGCCCTACTTCATCAAGCCCGCGGCCATCGACCTGGAAACCATGGACAGCGGCATGGACGCCGGGCGCTATACCTTCACCCTGAACATCCCGCCGCAGTTCCAGCAAGATCTGCTAGCCGGACGCCAGCCAACCATCCAGCTCAATGTCGATGCCACACAAGTCAGCCAAGCGTTCACGGGGGCTGGACATATCCAGCAGATCATTAATGACGAGGTCGGCGAGTTCCTCAGGCGCTTTCGTGGCGCCAACGCGGTACCCGTCGAAGCGGTGGTACGCATGCAGTACAACCCCAACCTGGTGCAATCCTGGTTCGGCTCCGTCAACGCAATCGTCAGCCAGATCACCATGCTGTCGATCATCCTCACCGGCGCCGCACTGATCCGCGAACGCGAACACGGCACCATCGAGCACCTGCTGGTGATGCCCGTCACGCCGTTCGAGATCATGTCGGCCAAGGTCTGGTCGATGGGCCTAGTGGTGCTGGCCGCCACCGCCCTGTCCATGCGCATCATCATCGAGGGCTGGCTGGCCGTCCCCATTCCCGGCTCCGTGCTGTTGTTCCTCGGCGGTGTCGCCCTGCACCTGTTCGCCACCACCTCGATGGGCATCTTCTTCGGCACCCTGGCCCGCTCGATGCCACAGCTGGGCCTGCTGATCATTCTCGTGCTGATGCCTCTGCAGATTCTCTCCGGCGGCATGACCCCGCGCGAAAGCATGCCGGAAGTCGTACAGAACGTCATGCTGGCGGCACCCACCACGCACTTCGTCGAGCTAGCCCAAGCCATTCTCTTCCGTGGCGCCGGCCCGGCTGTCGTCTGGCCGCAAATGCTTGCCCTAGGCGCCATCGGTAGCGTGTTTTTCATCGGTGCCTTGTCGCGGCTGCGCAAATCCCTGCATTGAGAAGGCCATCCACACGGTGCCATTCGAATAGACATGCAAGACAGACCAAATAAGGAAACTAATACGTGGAGATAACCACAACCGCTAGGTTGGCCCTGGTGACAGCCATCTGCCTGGGCATCCCAGCACAGGGCTGGGCAACCTCCCTACCCACCCCGGCCAAAACCGACCTGGTCACCGTGTACAAACAAGCAGCGAAGAACAACGCCGATATCGCTGCCGCTCGCGCCGACTACCAGGCGCGTCGCGAAGTGGTGCCGCAGGCGCGTGCCGGGCTGCTGCCCAACCTGTCGGCGGGGGCCAATTATGGCGATACCCGCACCGAGCTCGATTCGCCGAGTAACACCCTGTCGCGCAGCGGTCTGGTGTATCAGGCCAACCTGAGCCAGCCACTGTTCCGTGCCGATCGATGGTTCCAGCTGCAGGCGGCCGAGGCGACCAGTGAGCAGGCGGCGCTGGAGCTGTCAGCGACCGAGCAGAGCTTGATTCTGCAGAGCGCCGAGACCTACTTTGCCGTGTTGCGCGCCCAGGACACCCTGGCCTCGACCCGTGCCGAAGAGGCGGCGTTCAAGCGCCAGCTGGATCAGGCCAACGAGCGCTTCGATGTTGGCCTTTCCGACAAGACCGACGTGCTCGAAGCGCAGGCCGGTTTCGACACTGCCCGAGCCAACCGCATTCTCGCCGAGCGCGCCGTGGATGATGCCTTCGAGGCCCTGGTGGCGCTGACCAATCGCAGCTACACGGCAGTCGAAGGTATCGTGCATACCTTGCCGGTATTGGCGCCGACACCGAACGACGCCAAAACCTGGGTCGATACCGCCGCTGCGCAGAACCTCAATCTGCAGGCCAGCTTCTTCGCGGTCGATGCTGCCGAGGAAAACCTGCGCCAGCGCAAGGCCGGCCATGCGCCGACCCTGGATGCCGTGGCCAGCTACCAGAAGGGCGATAACGACGGCATGGGCTTCAGCAATAGTGGTGCTCGCCTTACAGGAACACAGCCTTACCGTGACGACGTTTCGCAGCGCTCTATTGGCCTGCAGCTGAACATCCCGCTGTATAGCGGTGGCCTGACCAGCTCGCAGGTGCGTGAGGCCTATCAGCGCCTGGGGCAGACCGAGCAGTTGCGCGAAAGCTTGCGCCGCCAGGTGGTGCAGAACACCCGTAACCTGTTCCGTGCGGTGAATACCGACGTGGAGACCGTGCAGGCGCGCCGCCAGTCGATCATCTCCAACCAGAGCGCCCTGGAAGCCACCGAGATCGGCTACCAGGTCGGCACCCGCAACATCGTCGATGTGCTCGATGCCCAGCGTCAGCTGTACAGCGCGGTGCGCAACTACAACGACGCGCGCTATGACTACATCCTCAACAACCTGCGCCTGAAGCAGGCCGCCGGCACCCTCAGTCCGGCTGACCTGGAAGCGCTGGACAGCTTCCTCAAGCCTGACTACAACCCGGACAAAGACTTCCTACCGGAAGAAACATTAGAAGCCAACTTTACTGACGACAACTTAGGAGCATCATCATGAAAAAAATCTGCCTTGTACTTTCCGCTCTGACTCTCAGCCTGCTTGCTGGCTGTTCTACCCCCTCGCTGATCGTGCTCAACAGCGGTCAGGAAATCCAGACACTAGACGAACCCAAATACGATGCAAAAAGTGGTTTCTACGAATTTAAGCAACCTGACGGGAAACCCCAACGTATAAATAAAGATCAGGTGAATACCATCAGGACGCTCTGATTCAGCAATGACAGCGGTTTCGTGATACCACCTTCAAACTTTCTAACCCCATTTATCACGACTGCATTGAACTTGTTAAACATTAGGAAAACTCCGAAAGAGTCTGCCCGGTAGTTATTACTAGACCAAGGAGGTCTCGCTATGTCTGACTCGACTCAAAAACTGCGCCTCGGCGCGTTGATCGCTCTGGTTGTTGGTTCAATGGTTGGCGGCGGGATCTTCTCCCTGCCGCAGAATATCGCCGCCAGTGCCAGTGCCGGCGCCACCCTTATTGGCTGGCTGATCACCGGTGTCGGCATGCTCACCCTGGCTTTCGTCTTCCAGACCCTGGCCAACCGCAAACCCGACCTCAATGGCGGGGTGTATGCCTACGCTAAGGCCGGCTTCGGCGACTACATGGGTTTCTCCTCGGCTTGGGGTTACTGGATCAGCGCCTGGATCGGCAACGTCAGCTACATGGTGTTGCTGTTCTCCACCCTCGGCTACTTCTTTCCGGTATTCGGCGAGGGCAACACCCTGCCGGCGATCATCTGCGCCTCTATCGTGCTCTGGCTGCTGCACTTTCTGGTGCTGCGCGGGATCAGGGAAGCGGCCTTCATTAATACCATCACCACCATCGCCAAGATGCTGCCGCTGGCGCTGTTCATCGTCATCGCCGCCGTCGCCTTCAAGATGGACGTGTTCACCTCGGACTTCTGGGGCAGCGGCAACACCGAGCTCGGCAGCGTGATGGATCAGGTGCGCAACATGATGCTGGTCACCGTCTGGGTGTTCATCGGTATCGAGGGTGCGAGCATCTTCTCCGCCCGCGCCGAGAAACGCAGCGATGTCGGCAAGGCCACCGTCATCGGCTTCATCGGCGTGCTCCTGCTATTAGTGCTGGTCAACATCCTCAGTCAGGGCATCCTCGCCCAGGCCGAACTGGCCGGACTGAAAAACCCGTCGATGGCTGCCGTGCTGGAACAGGTAGTCGGCCCCTGGGGGGCGCAACTGATCTCCATCGGCCTGATCATCTCGCTGGCCGGGGCGCTGCTGTCGTGGACACTACTGTGCGCCGAGATTCTCTTCGCCAGCGCCAGTGACCACACCATGCCGGAGTTCCTGCGCAAGGAGAACGCCAACCAGGTCCCGGCTAACGCGCTGTGGCTGTCCAACGGGCTGATCCAGCTGTTTCTGATCATCACCCTGTTCAGCGAGTCCACCTACCTCAGCCTGCTGTATCTGGCCACCTCGATGATTCTGGTGCCGTACTTCTGGTCGAGTGCCTACGCCGTGCTGCTGGCCTTGCGCGGCGAGACCTACGAAAACGCCGCCGGCGAACGCAACAAGGATCTGCTGATCGCGCTGATCTCCACGCTGTATGCGGTGTGGCTGGTGTACGCCGCCGGCGTGCAGTACCTGCTGCTCTCCGCGCTGCTCTATGCCCCTGGCGCAATCCTGTTCGCCAAGGCCAAGCGCGAGCTGGGCCAACCGGTGTTCACGGGCGTCGAGAAGCTGATCTTCATCGCCGTACTGATCGGCGCCGGCATTGCCGCATTCGGCCTGTATGACGGTTTCCTGAGTTTGTAAAAGTGCCGCCCCGGACCTTCCGGGGCCACGTTCCACGAGAAGGAGTTTGACATGTCCAAGAAAGCCCTAGGCGTTCATTCCGAAGCCGGCAAGCTGCACAAGGTGATGGTCTGCTCGCCCGGCCTTGCGCACCTGCGCCTGACCCCCGCCAACTGCGACGAACTGCTGTTCGACGACGTGATCTGGGTATCGCAGGCCAAGCGCGACCATTTCGATTTCATGACCAAGATGCGTGAACGCGGTATAGAGGTCGTGGAGATGCACAACCTGCTCGAAGAGACCGTGCGCAACCCGCAAGCGCTGCAGTGGATTCTCGAGCGCAAGATCACCCCCAACAGCGTCGGCCTCGGTCTGCAGAACGAAGTTCGTTCGTTTATCGAAAGCCTGGAGCCACGGCGCATCGCCGAATTCCTGATCGGCGGCGTGTCCGGCGCAGACCTGCAGAAATACAAAGATTCGGAAGCAGCGAAGATGTTCAACGCCTATCTGGGCGAGTCCAGCTTCATCTTCCCGCCGCTGCCCAACACCCAGTTCACCCGCGACACCACCTGCTGGATCTACGGCGGCGTAACCCTCAACCCGATGTACTGGCCGGCGCGCCGCCAGGAAACCCTGCTCGCCAGTGCCATCTACAAATTCCACCCGGACTTCATCAATGAAGAGTTCGAGGTCTGGTATGGCGACCCGGATCAGGATCACGGCTCGGCCACCCTCGAAGGCGGCGACGTGATGCCAATCGGCAACGGTACCGTGCTGATCGGCATGGGTGAGCGCAGCTCGCACCAGGCCATCGGCCAGGTGGCGCGTACCCTGTTCGCCAAAGGCGCCGCCGACAAGGTGATAGTCGCCGGCCTGGGCAAATCGCGCTCGGCCATGCACCTGGACACCGTGTTCAGCTTCTGCGACCGCGACCTAGTGACCATCTTCCCGGAAGTGGCCAACTCCATCGTGCCCTTCGTGCTGCGCCCGGATGAAAGCAAGCCTGGCGGTATCGACCTGCGCCGCGACGAGCGCAGCTTCCTCGACGTGGTCGCCGAGTCGCTCAACCTGAAGAAACTGCGCGTGGTGGAAACCGGCGGCGACGCCTACGAGGCCGAACGCGAGCAGTGGGACGACGGCAACAACGTGGTCTGCCTGGAACCCGGCGTGGTCATCGGCTACGACCGCAACACCTACACCAACACCCTGCTGCGCAAGGCCGGCGTCGAGGTCATCACCATCAGCGCCAGCGAACTGGGACGCGGCCGTGGCGGCGGCCACTGCATGACCTGTCCGATCATCCGCGACCCAATCGATTACTGACGGACACATATTCGTAGGGTGGACATGGCGCAGCCTTGTCCACCTTTGCCAGCAAGAAGGCGGACAAGCCTGCAGCATGTCCGCCCTACAGTTGCCCTTGCCAACGGAGCGAAATCTCATGGCTTTCAACATGCACAACCGCAACCTGCTCAGCCTGATGCACCACAGCACCCGTGAGCTGCGTTACCTGCTCGACCTGTCGCGCGACCTCAAGCGCGCCAAGTACACCGGCACCGAGCAGCAGCACCTGAGCCGCAAGAACATCGCGCTGATCTTCGAGAAGACCTCGACCCGCACCCGCTGCGCCTTCGAGGTGGCCGCCTACGACCAGGGCGCCAACGTCACCTACATCGACCCCGGCTCCTCGCAGATCGGTCACAAGGAGTCGATGAAGGACACCGCTCGCGTGCTCGGACGCATGTACGACGCCATCGAGTATCGCGGCTTCAAGCAGGAGATTGTCGAGGAACTGGCCACCTACGCCGGCGTGCCGGTGTTCAACGGTCTGACCGACGAGTACCACCCCACGCAGATGCTCGCCGACGTGCTGACCATGCGCGAGCACAGCGACAAGCCGCTGCACGACATCGCCTACGCCTACCTCGGCGATGCGCGCAACAACATGGGCAACTCGCTGCTGCTGATCGGCGCCAAGCTCGGCATGGACGTGCGCATCGCCGCGCCCAAGGCGCTGTGGCCGAGCGCCGAACATGTCGCCGCCTGCAAGAAATTCGCCGAGGAAAGCGGCGCCCGCCTGCTGCTCACTGAAGACCCGAAGGAAGCGGTCAAGGGCGTCGACTTCGTCCACACCGACGTCTGGGTGTCGATGGGCGAGCCGGTGGAAGCCTGGGGTGAACGCATCCAGGAACTGCTGCCGTACCAAGTCAACGCCGAAATCATGAAGGCCGCCGGCAACCCGCGGGTGAAGTTCATGCACTGCCTGCCGGCCTTCCACAACAGCGAAACCAAGGTCGGCAAGCAGATCGCCGAACAGTATCCGCACCTGAAGAACGGCATCGAAGTGACCGAGGACGTCTTCGAGTCGCCATGGAACATCGCCTTCGAGCAGGCGGAAAACCGCATGCACACCATCAAGGCGATTCTGGTCGCGACCCTGGCCGACATCTAAACCGTAGCCCGGATGCAATCCGGGGCAATCGCCCCCTCGCCATCCCCGGATTGCATCCGGGCTACGAACGAGAACAAGGAGCAACCATCATGCGACTCGTCATCGCCCTGGGCGGCAACGCCCTGCTTCGTCGCGGCGAAGCCATGACCGCGGAAAACCAGCGTGAAAATGTACGTATCGCCTGTGAGCAGATAGCCAAGGTTGCAGGCGGAAACGAGCTGGTGATCGCTCACGGCAACGGCCCACAAGTCGGCCTGCTGGCCCTGCAGGGCAATGCCTTCGACGCCGCCAATCCTTACCCGCTGGATGTACTCGGCGCCGAAACTGAAGGCATGATCGGCTACATGATCGAGCAGGAGCTGGGCAACCTGCTGCCGTTCGAGGTGCCCTTCGCCACCATCCTCACCCAGGTCGAAGTGGACAGCGCCGATCCAGCGTTCAAGAAACCAACCAAACCTATAGGCCCGGTCTACGCCAAGGAAGAAGCCGAACGCCTGGCCGCCGAGAAAGGCTGGAGCATCGCCCCGGACGGTGACAAGTTCCGCCGCGTCGTGGCCAGCCCACGGCCACAACGCATCTTCGAAATTCGCCCGATCAAATGGCTGCTGGAAAAAGGCAGCGTGGTGATCTGCGCCGGTGGCGGCGGTATTCCCACCATGTACGACGGCAACAAATTGCATGGCGTGGAGGCGGTGATCGACAAGGATCTGTGCTCGTCACTGCTCGCCGAACAGCTCAACGCCGACCTGCTGGTAATCGCCACCGACGTCGACGCCACCTATATCGACTGGGGCAAGCCGACGCAGAAATCCATCGCCGAAGCTCACCCCGACGAGCTGGACAAACTCGGCTTTGCCGCCGGCTCCATGGGGCCGAAGGTGCAAGCCGCCTGCGAGTTCGCCCGCAACACTGGCAGCACGGCGGTGATCGGCTCGCTGGAAAATATCGAGGCCATCGTCCAGGGCAAATCCGGTACCCGGATCAGCCTGGATTACAGCGCCATCGCCTATCGCTGAAGGAGAGATGCCAACATGTTCGAGCCCGGCCATCTGCATCGCGATAACTTGGACAAACTCGAGACAATCTAGAGGGCTACGAGGTTCACTTGGTTTTCACCAGTATGCTTCGACTCTACATCTCAGCCTTGCGACCGACTAATCTCCCAGAACACTCTGCCATGGCGCATGGGTCACTGCAATTTGCTGCCCGAGTCGTTGCTCGATGATGGGGTTCACGGCATTAGGCTGAATCCCTTACCGTCATCGAGCACGGCGTAACGTCCACTGGCGAGCAGACGCTACGCCGTAGATGCCTATCACGCGCCGATCATCAAGGATTGGTCGGTGCTCTAACCCCGTTTCGGCGGCGATCTCGAGAGCGAACTGGGTTCGCTCTCGATTGCGCAACGTCGCCTGCAGGTTACGCGTCAGGATTACACGACGACCTTGAACTGCTCAGGCGTCTCAGCGCGCGAAGATCTTCTGGAACCCAAATGCCACCAGTGCCCCACCGGCCCAACCGTTCATAGCCCGATACGCAGGTAGCCATCACGAAAGGCCAACGTGCCGAAAATCCAAACGAGCCCGATTTGCCAACCTAGGAGTAGCACTCTAGTCAGCAGGAGAGTGATCGGGTAGAACCAGAGCGGAAAGGCGGCCGGGAATATGGCGGCGAAAGAGCTAGAAGTCGCGCTGACTTCAAAACTGAGCAGCAGCTACCGAAAACAACGCAAGATTCGCTTCCCGGTTTGAGACAACTCATTCGGGACGCTCCGTCGGGCCGCAGAATCGAAGTCCAAAGGAACAGCTGGTTCATAGCCTCTCACTAGGTATAGTGCGGATTCCACGGTCATCTGGCCACCCATTCCATAAGCATCTGACCACCGATTCCACGGTGATCCGGCCACTGATTCCACGGCCATCCGGCCACTCAACCGGGCAGGCAGTAACGCAGGATTTCTTCACTACCATCGACCTCTTTTTCGAAGCAGAGAGGTCGTCGTGGAGCGTTTATCCATGCGTAAGATTCGCGAAGTACTTCGTCTCAAGTTCGAGGTCGGGCTATCGGCTCGCCAGATTGCAGTCAGTGTGCAGGTCGGTCGTGTCACCGTCGGCGATTACCTCAACCGCTTTGCCGCCAGCGGTCTAGCCTGGCCCTGTTCGTTGTCCGATTCCGAACTGGAGCAGCAGCTGTTCCCGCCACCGCCGGCGGTACCCTCCGAACAACGACCGCTGCCTGATTGGTCTTGGGTGCATGCCGAGCTGCGTCGCCCCGGCGTGACCCTGGCGCTGCTCTGGCAGGAGTACCGCCTGAACCAGCCGCAGGGTTTTCAGTACAGCTGGTTCTGCGAGCACTACCGGGCCTGGCAGGGCAAGCTGGACGTGGTGATGCGCCAGGAGCATCGCGTCGGCGAGAAGTTGTTCGTCGACTACGCCGGGCAGACGGTGCCGGTTATCGACCGCCACAGCGGCGAGATCCGCCGGGCGCAGGTGTTCGTCGCGGTGCTTGGCGCGTCCAGCTACACCTTCGCCGAAGCCACCTGGTCGCAGCAGCTGCCGGACTGGCTAGGCTCGCATACCCGTTGCTTCGCCTTCCTCGGCGGCGTGCCGGAGATCGTGGTGCCGGACAACCTGCGCAGCGCGGTAAGCAAGGCCCATCGTTACGAGCCGGACATCAACCCCAGCTACCGCGACCTTGCCGAGCACTACGGAGTGGCGGTGGTGCCGGCGCGGGCGCGTAAGCCGCGCGACAAGGCCAAGGCCGAAGTCGGCGTGCAGGTGGTCGAGCGCTGGATCCTCGCGGCCCTGCGCAACCGTCAGTTCTTCTCCTTGGATGAACTCAACAGCGCCATCTCCGTGTTGCTGGAGCGGCTCAATCGCCGCCCGTTTCGCAAGCTGCCGGGCTCCCGGCACTCGGCCTTCGAGGCTCTGGATCGTCTGGCGCTGCGCCCCTTGCCGGTGCAACCCTACGTCTACGCCGAGTGGAAGAAGGCGCGGGTGGCTTCATCGACCAGCCAATCACTTGGCGCGAAAACAGATCCAGTACCACCACCAAGTACAACCAACCCTCATAGGTGCGGATGTAAGTGATGTCGGTGACCCAGACCTTGTTCGGTTCACTGACGTTGAACTTCCGCTCCAGACGGTTGGGCGAGGCCACAGTCGGCTTGCCACCATAGTACCCGGGGCGCCGACGATAACCGGTCTGCGAGCGCAGTCCCTCTCCCCGCATCAGGCGAGCCACGCGGTGCCGGCCACAAGACTCGCCCAGCTCACGCAGGTCGTCGTGGATCTTGCGGTAGCCGTAGACCTCGCCGCTTTCCAACCAGGCATGCTTGATCAATCCGAGCAGACGCTGATCCTCCTTGGCGCGTGCAGATTTCGGCTCGGCCAGCCAGGCGTAGTAACCGCTGGGATGTACCTGGAGGGTCTGGCAGAGGCGCCGCACCGGGTACTCCACCGACAGCTTGCTGATAACGGCGTACTTCAGCCGGACTCCTTGGCAAAGTACGCGGCGGCCTTTTTTAGGATGTCTCGCTCTTCGGTCACTCGCTTGAGTTCAGCGCGCAAACGACGCAGTTCGGCTTGCTGATCATCTACCTGCTGCCGCTGTACTTGGGGCTTGCTGTAGCGCTTTACCCAGGCGTACAGGCTATGCGCGGACACACCTAGACGCTCTGCCACATCGGCAACACGCAAGCCGCGCTCAGTGATGTGCTTGACCGCTTCGATCTTGAATTCTTCGGGGTAACGCTGGTTGCTCATGGCACCTCCTGATAGGCCTCATTATGAGGCTTGGAGGTGTTTACGAAACTAGGGGCGATTCACACCAAGCGGCCAAAGCCATCAAGCAGCTTGTCAACCCAGTGACAGCGCAAGGTTCAACACTTCCCAAGAAACCCAAACTCAAGCAAATCCGCTCGATCACTGAAGAAGACTACAGAGAGCTTCAGGAGCATCTGTTAGCGCGTGAATTCATGGACGAGGCCTGGTCGCTCGTACTTGCCTATTACTTGGGGGTACGCCCCTGTGAGATGCGCTCGATCACGGTGACAGGCAATCACGTTCATATCATTGGCGGCAAAAAAAATGCTCCGCAGGATAGGGGCGCCGACAGAACACTGGTCATTGACGACCCTGCCGTGCTCCAGGTTGTGGCTGGCGCCGCGAAATGGATGCGTATCTGCCCTCGCACTAATACAGCTATTCGGGATCGCCTGCGCAAGGAGTGCCGTGCTCTGTGGCCACGGCGCAAACAGCAGCCGACCCTGAAAAGCTTCAGGCACCAGATTGGTTCGAACCTGAAAGCGTCAGGTGAAAGCGATGAAGCTCTCGCCTACATGATGGGGCACCAATCCATTGAATCCATCAGCGTCTATGGGAACCGTCGATCTGGGGCTGGTCACAAATTGCATATCAGACCTGCACAGGACGCTGACTTGTCAAAAGTTCGCCACCCCAAACAGCCTGCTGTTTTTGGTCGAGAACGAGTGGTCGGCCGTATCGAGGCGCCACAGCGCCTGACAAACCGACGAACAACTGCACACCCTGTCGCAAATGAACGTTAGCGTTAGCGGCCGGGTATCATCTCAGGCGCCAGCCATCTGCCTAATCGTAAATGCCCTTCGTCCAACCACCGTAAACCCAGTGGACTCCGGTATTGACTGTTCAAAAACACGCCCGGTCTGCTCCAAGCGCAGATAGCGCGTTGCGCACTTTTTATCCAAACAGTTGGCTTTGAACCCTAAAGGGCTTTGGAAAACCAGCGGAGCCCTGCCAGAGCACACCGGGCACTTTTCCAAAGCAAGAATCGCCTGGTTGTGACCTTCCAGGGCTGACGCTTGCGCAGTGGAGTTAGAGGCAACCAATGCCTCCTTGAGCGCCGTCACTGCCTCCCCGGCCAAGGCCTCAGTAACAATCAGTTCATTTTGCTCTGAATTAACCTGAACCCCCGCAACCTGCTTTGCCTGTTCCAGCACTTTTTGCGGGATTTTTTGCAACGGCTGCGCATACGTAATCAGAGCCATTCGGCAAAGCACCTGGTCAACCAGCAAGCCAAAGCGCTCCGTGCAATACATGTCCGTGGGAGACAGCGGTATCCACTGCTCCGGGCAATAAGCCGCATCAATCTCCTGCCCCATTGCCGGCCAGGCGATAAACCGCTCCTTGCTCTGTGGGGTCACCTCAGGAGCAGGCGCATCACTCAACCAAGGCACAATGGTAAGCAATACCTCCTCTGGCGCTGAAAGGCCAGGAGAACTGCAAAGCAATTGCCACTCCAGCCCACGTTGCCGAAGAAGTATGTGCCTTCCGGCCCAGACACCTTCGTCCTGGCCATTCAGATAAGGCAGCAGTGCCCTCCTCATAACCAGACCGGCGTAACGAGAATAGACAGAAGCAAGAGACTGGTTCTGCCTGAAGCGCTCTGCTGGCGTGGCACGCTTGGCCTGCGCCACCTTCGCCAACTGATCCCACAAGATAGCCAGATGCCGATAATGCTGGTCGTGGCCAAGTATGTTGGTCATATGCAGCGCACCTGTCACTTGCGCCTGCCGACTGACCAACAAATACAGACCACTTTGCTGCAGACCCGTAATCGTCTGGTACAAGCCCTCAAGTTGATTAAGCGTTTTACCAAGCAACGTTGATGCGTTACTGGTTTCCTCTGCGCTGAATGTCATCCCCCACAAGCGACAAATTTCTTCACGCAGACGGTAATCGACATTCTCCGCCTCATAGAAGCGCAGCGCCTGATTCAGCGTCGCCTGCAAGCCACGCAACTCCGCCAGGCGTCCGTGCAAATAGCGTTCAATCTTATCCAGCAAGCGCGCAAAGACACGATTCTCATAGATGCCATAGTCATCTTCGCTGAAGCGGGCCAGTACCTTCTTGGGGATCACGCCACTCAAGGTCTGCCGCTGCCAGCACTCCGAGTGCGAGGCCAGATGCACCAAAGCCCCTTTTGCCAAACGGCGTGCGCGCCCGATATCAGCCACCTCATCCTCATAATGCAGATCAAGGCGCGGACGCTGCGAGATGTGATGCAGATGCCCTTGCTTCACCACATCCAGAAGCTGCTCCTCAAAGGGCTGCAGATGGCTCTTGGCATCAATGATGGAAGCGGGCATCAGGGGGGACATCAAAGGCGCCTGCAGCGCCTCGGCATCAATAGTCGTAATGACCTTGCTCAGCAATTCCGTTGCCGCCGCCAGACTTTTTTGCGACGGCGTAAAAGTGCAAGCCTCATCACCCAACTGGCAGCGCTGGTCCCCATCACTCACCAGCACACCCGTAAATACCGGTGTATGTCCATTGAACGCAGGCCCGTCACCCACAGACTGATAGCGACCGGGCGGAATGAGGGCGGGCAAGTGCCGGCACTGCTCACCAGTAAAACGATCAATCCACATCAGCTACGCCCATCCAGGCGACGAATATCAGCCTCCAACAGCTCCATAGACTTGCGCGGATCACCCGCCAGATCAGCGCTGATCCAGAACTCCTCCAGAGCGCCCTTCAGATTACGCAGCGTCTCGGCAGAAACGTTGTAGCGGCCGGTCACTTTGCCAGGACGCATGATTCTCGTGGCCAGCAAGTGATCGAGCGCCTCCCCCGAAGAGGCCCCGCAGGCCAGCATGACAGGGATGAAATCCAGCGCCTGTTTTTCAAAGCGGTTCCCCCAGCCCAGCTCAAACTGGCTGCCCAACTGTTCGGTGAAGGCATCGCCGGTCAAGTCCTTCAGCAGCTTGACGACCTCCTCCTTGCGCTCAGCACGTGCCTTGCCAAATGCCTTGCGCAAGGAGCGATAAGAGTAGTTGGCCGGCTCAAACGACTTGATCGTGAAGCGCTTATCCTGCTTGGGCAGAGTCATTACATGAGCACGATCATAGGTCTTGTCCGCCAGCTCATTGGTGGTTTCATCATGGTTCGCGGTACCAATAAACCAGACATTGGCTGGCACCCTGATCTTGCGTCCCTCGGCCAGCATCGCAGGTGCATTGGGCAACGACGTTTCCGAGAGGCTGATCAAGCGCTCATCGGGGTTGTTCTTCTCCAGGGCAGAGAGGAACTCGGCAAAGTATTGCTCAGGGCGCGACAGGTTCATCTCGTCCAGCAGGATGATGTTGCAGGTGTCTTCCCAACGCGGGGTCTGCGCTTTGTATAGCGCCTGCAAGCAGTCCTTCTCGTAGAACCGTCGCTCAAAGGCGTTGTAATGACCAAGAAGATCATCCCGATCACGCCAACCGGCCTGCACTGAGATGTCTGTGCAGAAGCCCCCCATTGCTTTGGCAAAAGCCTTGGCAAGACTTGTTTTACCGGTACCACTGATACCCTGGAAGACATGCAGCTGGCTCATGGCCAAACCACCCAGCAGCACGCGGATATCCTCGATCGGATAGAACAGTTCTACATGCTTTTCAGCTTTAGCAATCCGATGCTGTAACTGGGTGGCAAATGTCTCTAGATCAGGCACTTCATCCAGTTCCATACGCGCCCGGTAATCACGCTCACTATCCATCAGCGACATGGCAGGGAATGGCGTCTGGGTCTTCTGCGCACTGGTCAGCTGCTCGATGCGGCTTTCCAGATCATCAATGTGAACGGTAAGGGTATTCTTGTGTTGCTCCAGAACACGTTTCTCACGCGCCACAGCCTCAAGCTCTGTAGCCGCGACACGCTTGTTGCTCAACTCACGACGCAGCTCATCCCGCTCAGGGCGTAGCTCAGCTACTTCTCTTTCAAGATCAGCCTTGCTGTCACGCAGGTAGTCATTATCGCGCTGCAATTGCGCCGTATCCGATTGCTCCAGGCTGCGCTTGAGTTCACGGTTTTCCTGACGCAGCGCTTCCAGTTGCTGCAGGATCTCAGCTCCGGATACTTCGCCCAGGGATTGCTTGAGCTCCTGAATATCGAGCAGCTGCTCCTTGAGTTCATTCGCCTTGCTCCAGGCCCGCTCACGCTGCTCTTCCAGCTTGGCAACAACCTGGTGATGATTCGCCCGCTCGGATGCCATTTCCTCATCCAGACGCTGCTGCAAGGCCTTTTCCTCTGCCTGGATATCCGCCCACTCACGATCCAGGCGGCTACGCGCACGATCTAACTCGACCACTTTCTGCTTGATGTCGTGCTCACGCTGATCAAGCAACCTGACACGTTCAGCCTCTGCCTCCGTGCAACTGAACTTGACCTCCGCCAGCCGCCTTGCTGCCTGGGAAATTTCACCGTCGAGCTGGTGCTTGTCTTCGCGCAACGACTGAAGATCCGCTTCATGCTGACGCACCTGCTGACGTTGTTGCGCCTCCAGCTTACGTAAAGCCGCTTCGTTTTCCGCAACAAAGCCGGCTTGCGCATTGGCCTCTCGCATATTCAGGGAACGCTCGGCCTCCAAATTTTCGGCCATCTTCAGCGCCAATTCCTGCTGAGCCTCAAGCAGCTTGTCCCACTCAGCCTTGAGCTCAGCTTTCTCTGCATCCAGTCCGGAGCGGACGGCCACAAGCGCTTCCTGTTCGGCTACCTGCGCCAGTGCCGCCGCCTCGGCAGTTTCAGCTAGTTTGCTGGCAGCAGCCCACCTCTCGGCATATTCGTCATGCAAACGCTCCTTGAAGCGCACCAACTCCTTGCAGAGCGTGGCGAATTGCTCAATCCAGCGAACCAGATCACTGTCGCCCTCAAAACGCTCGCAGACGCCGCGCAACCACTCACGCTCGACAGAAATATCCAGTGTCATGTCAAAAGACTGATAGGCCTTGGAAGCGTTCTCGAAAGAAGCGCTCCATACATTCACTTGCTGCTCCACTGAAGCACGGGCCATACCGACCGCAGACGGTGCCGCTGCAGGGATTTGCTGTGGACCAAACTTGTTCGAGCTTTTCTTGCCCATTACATCCATTCCTTAAAAAATTCGGTGAAGCCCAGCGCGTACTGGATGTTATCCAGCGTTTCCTCATAGGTGAGGGGGGCGACTTCTCGTCCGGTAAAGCGGCTCTGCGCATGGCTGCTGCGGTTACGCAAATCCGCAAGCAGCAACAGCCTGTCAAGTTGCAGCTCGCGAGCTAACAGCGTCTTGAACGGGTGCCCGGAGTGGTTGAGCGTTCCCATTGCTGCAGCAAACAGCAAAGCCTTCAGGGAGCTGCCTGGCCGAGAGCAAGCCAAAATGATCTGATTGATGTTTTGCCCGGCTAGTTTGCTGATTACCCCGTCGGTAAACGCCGGCAACTGCAAGGCGGATAGCACGCGCGCATTTAGCCCTCGGCCAAGGTTTTTCTGTTTGGGCAGATGGCCTGCTTCAACTGGATATTGGTGAATCAACCACTGCATGAGGACCTCAAGCAGTTTCTGGCACTCCATCACTGCAGCATCCAGTTCCTGCTCACTCTGGTCGCCTTGTTCCAGCTTGTTCATACGCAGTAGCAGGGCTGCCAAATGCCGCTTGATATCCGGTTGCCGCGCCGCCCAGGGGTATTCCGTGAGCACCTGCATATCCGCCTGCTGGCGCATGGCCTGCAGCCACTGCTCAACCGTCTGATCATCCGCACGCGGAACAGAAACCAAAGGCTGCAAATGGTTGAGCAGGTACTTGCTACCCCCCTCAGTCTGCTCCCGCAAAGCATCCTGTAACCACCAGGCGTTGGCTCGCAGCGCAAACGGATCGTCGACTGCCCACAGCTCCAGCCCCTCGTCATCAGGCTTGGCCCAGAGCAGTACCCTTGCAGGCTTGGCGGTATCATCCAGCCGCTGCACCCCAGACAACTTAAGGAATTGCGGGAACTGGCCGCTATCGAGCTGCCGAGCTGCCCGGCAATCATCCCGATAGTCGCGATAAGCTATCGCCAGAGCCTCATGATCCAACGTCGGCAGTGATGACTTGCCCGCCGCCATCACAAACGGCCGGATTGACTTGCCGCTTTTCCGCTCCCCTTTGAATACGGGATAGCGTTGCAGCGGATCTTCGGGCTCGATCGAATCAAGCTGCTCAGCGAAGCGTGGCCAGAACTGACCACTGATAGCATCCTGGAACAGATAACCAGCCTTCAGGTTGTCATCCTCAACAGACTCACCATCCAGCAGTTGCTCGCCTTTTTCAGTCAGCCCACGGGCACTATCAGTCAGCCAGCCGTTACTCACCCCTTGAGCCAGTATCAGCTTGATCAGATTGACATGCAGCCCGGTCAACTCAGCGATTGCCTCCGCTTGCGTCAACTGTGCCCGGATCAACCCCAGCACAGCGCGCTGGAACAGATTCAACTGAGCCTCTTTTGCCTCGGGATAAAGCACGCGATGAACCAGCACCGGCCACAACAAGGGCCTAGCCTCGCCGCGAGGCTTTTCAGCAAACTGCAGATAAGTACCGGTTTCAGCGAATGCAGCCATGCTCACCCCCACACAGCTGATAAAAAGCAGCCAGAGCTGGTACAGCCTCTTGTGCATCCGGGTTACTGGCCAAAGCAGCATCCCCGACACAAATCAGCATCTGCCTTTGCCGGCTCATGGCCACGTTCATGCGGTTTGGCAAACGCAGGAAACCAAACTGACGGTTCAGTTGCAGCTCACGCTCACCCCCCTCGCTGGCAGCAGCTCGCACCGAGCGATTGGGCTGGAAACTGCGCACGCAAGACAGCAGCACCACATCGAACTCCTTGCCCTGGAAGGCGTCCACCGAGCCAACCCGCAAGCGTTCCTCTGCAACCACGCTTCCATCTGCCTGCACCTTGCGGGTCAACTTGAACTGCTCATGCGGCTCGTAGCCCCCCTCGCGCTTTACCATCAAGGGAGTACCGTCGATTTTCTGCTGAGCGAGCTTCTCCATGATCAGATCGCGCTGTGCCGCGTAGAAAGTAATGATGCCAACAGACAACGCCTCACCGCCGGCCTGCATCAGCTTTACCACTTCGTCAGCAATGCGCTGCGCCTCAATCTCTCGAACCCGGCTAGTTCCCCGGCGCTGATCACGCCCCTGCACCGCCGGCACATCAATCCACTGACAAACATGGCCGCGGTAGGACTCCGCCAGCGGCCCCAGCCTGGAAAGCAGCTCCTGGCTGAATACAAACGCATCTGCCGGCCTGCCGGAATGCAGAACCCCCAGGTTTTCACATTCGTAGAAGTGCTTACTGACAAAGTTGCCCAAGACCGGATGCATGCGGAACTGGGTATCAAGCATCACCACACGGCGAATCGAATCCTGCTTTTCCAAATCCTGTAGCTTGACCCGCATACGCTCGAAAAGACTGGATCGGAAAGCCGCCAGTTGCAGTTCGGTCAGTTCATGCTCCTCCTGCAACTGCCCCTCGATATCCGGCTCAAGCATGTGCGGGAGCTGGCGGTCATCGCCCACCAGAACAATCCGCCGCTTGGCCATGGACATCGGAATAAACAGATCCAATGGATTGGCCCGTGCTGCCTCGTCGATGACAACCGTATCGAACTCGATATCCGAGTTGGAGCTAGTGGATACCTCTTTCAACATTTCCATCTGCTTGCCCGCAGCCTGCTGGCAGGTTGCACCGACCACCATCGAATACTCATTGACCACAGCCCGCGCAGCGGAACGATCGGACTCCAGACTATCGACCAGTTGCTCCAAGACCCATGCAACCCCCTGCTTGCGCTTGGCCATGCGGTCTTCCAGATAGCGATCCACCTCATCAAGCAGCGCTAGGCCATCAGGGTCTACCTGGCGTTTCAGCGCAGCCGGCCGGTAATCCGGCAAGTGCTGATCAAGCAACAGATCCTTCCAGATCTTCAGAGCCTGAAGGGTCGCCGGCTCAACGTGCGAGCTGTCGGCAAGTTCTTCCAGCAGGCGCAGCAGCTCCGGGGCCACACCTTTTTCATGGCGCTTGAGCCAGCTCAGCAGATCCCAGGCACGCTCGCCGCCATCATCGGTAAAGGCAGCAACCTCGACACGCAGAGCACGGATACGCCTGAGCAGCTGAGAGGGAGGCAGACCTCCCGCAGCTGTAGCCGGCGCTTGACCGGCAAGCGTATCGATATACTCCTCGAACTGACTTTCAAGCCGGGGCGGCAATGCCAGGCCGCTTTGCTCCAGTTCACGCAAGTCATGCAAAAGGCGCTGGAACTCATCCGCCTGCTGTGCAGGGCCGGTACTCGCTACCCGGGCAAGGGCCAACCTCGCGGAAATGGCCCGCAACTGCTCAAGCTCAGGGAAGCGGCTGTATTCCTGCGCAATCTTGCGGTGCAAATGAGCCGCCTGGCGTTCCAGCCAAGGCTCAATCAAAGCCGCCTGATCACTCTCGCCGTGCTTGCCGCCCACCCGCGCGCCAGGTAAGCCGAATACATCGCTACGCTCCAGTGCATTGTCGACGGCATCATGCTGAAAACTGCTGACCAGTACCTGCGCCGCAATATTCTGCTTCTCCGCTCGCTCACCCAGACAACGCTGCAATGCTGCAATAACCTGGGTTTTACCGGTACCAGGAGGGCCGATGATGATTGCCAGATCAGGGGTATTGAGCGCGCAATCCAGCGCCAGCGCCTGCTTCTCGGTCGGCTTGCCACCCTTGAAAGACTCCAGCACGTATGGGGTCAGCCCGCTGATCGGGCGTCGTCGCGCAGCAGGAACCGCAACCCCTTCCAGCAGCCATTTCAATTGCGGCAGCCGCTTGCCCGAGTCAATCGACTGCTTGGCTGCCAAGCGACGCTTACCCATCGAACGTTGGCCGGCAAGAGACAGATACAACCAGCCCTCCCCCGCTTTCGGTCGGATGTTGGTCTTACCCGCCGCCTGTTTGAAAATCACGCAATCTGGCTCGAAGCGAATAGTCCCCCGCGGAGCATTGGCAGTCCTTTGAGCCTTCTCGGATGAAAGCTCTTCCAGCCAGTCCGGGCGCTGATCGCCCAGATCAAACTGATCATTGCTGCTCAGCTCCAGATCGCGCCAGCGCTCGCGGAACGCCTGATACTGCTCCTGCGACTTGGGAATCAGACGCCAGGCATTGCCACGCCCCTCCTGAAAGCCGTGGCACTCGGCGTAAGCCAGAGAACCCAAACTTTCTGCCTGCTCTAAAGCTCTTTGCCACTCTTTATCGTTGTAAAGATTCCAGAGTTCGAGATAGCTGGCGTTGTCACGCAGCGCCGCACTCAGCAGAGCCTGCTGACTGGCGCTGCCGAGCGCAGCCGCAACAGAGGCATCCTTAAATTCAAATTGGCCAAGCAGGATGGAGAATGCACCATCACGATGGGTATGACGGTTAACACGCTTGAGCAGAAAACTGCCATCCTGGCGCTGCTCGACATCGGCACGCCAGCCATTACCCAGCAACTGAAAACCGCCCTTGCTAGCGGTGTTGCTGAAACGAGCAACCGTCAGCCAGTCCCCCTCGGCCAGACCCTTCACCACAAAGTGCTCGACAAACCAGCGACAGGCCAGTTCAACAGTGCTGCCGGCAATTTCGCGCTTGGCGTGCAAATCCTCAGCAAGCAGCTCATCAACACCCAGTTCAAGCTGCATTGCCGTTACTTCAACCGGTGCGCAGTATTGCACCAGCAGCTCGTTTTTCTTCGTACCGGTCAGCAACCAGCGGGTCTGATCACGCAGGGCCAGACGGCCAAATATTTCGGCATCGGCCTTGGCACAATTGACGCGGATGCGCACATCTCCCTGTACCGCCAGCCAGTCATCTTGATAGCGCTGCAGGAAAATAGCCTGCCCGTCCTGCAAGGCATCCACAGACTCATCTGTAGAAAGCGCCAGCACATCGGCTGACAGCATGGGGAAATCTTTAAATTCCATTTGCTATCACCACCGGAATTGCCAGACGACTTTGCTGGAGGGCAACCCGGAGTCCTTATGCCCTGACTTCGCAGGCTCACCTACATGAATCAGGAAGGGTTCCTCATCCTGGCCACGCAGGCTCTCCTTGAGGCCCTGATAACGCTGCAACGGTTTAATGTTCTCCCCGCGCTGCAACTGCAACTGGCTCTCAGGCAGCGGGAAAATCCCCAGGCCCTTGTCGCTGTACTCGATACGGATATGGTCAGCCGGCCAACGGTCATAGCTGAACGTCGGCAGCAAGCGCTTGAGCTCAACCTGCCCTCCCGGCTGCAGCCAGACCTTGCGCCCCGTCGCTACCAGCTCTTGAGGAGTCTCCACATCCCCTTCCTGCTCGGCAGGCAAGGCAATGAACTCCTCAAACAGAACCAGACGGCTGTCAGCTGGCGCCTCACAGAAAAAACACTCCGCTTCGTCCGCTGCCCGCAAGTCCACTGGCAACAGGCTGGTACTGCCGCAGCCAGGGCAGCAATAGATGCGCTCGTCCACTTCAACCAGCGCCTCAAGCCACTCGGCCATAGCCGGGCGCTCATAGGGGCTGGCTCGCCCCCCCTCAAAGCAACGGCTAAACAGTTGGGGTAGCTTGCTGTGCTCCAGCAACTGCAGCGGCAGATTAACGAAGCAAGCGTTACTGTCGTCCTCGCTATCGTTGATCCAGGGGTGCTCACCTCGCAGCGCGGCATCCTCGACTTCAGGCTCACCGTCGCTGACCATCTCACCCTTGAACGGGTGGTTGTGTGTCAGCAACTGATAGGCAATAACGGCGAAGCTCCAGCAATCGGTGAGGCTGGACAACAACGCCTCACCACGCACCACTTCCGGTGCGCCATAGTCCACGGTGTGCAGGGTCAAGCCACTGTGGCTATCGAGGCTGATGTTGTCGCAGTCAATCAACCAGGTCTCGGCATGTGCAGAATCATCCGAGACAAAGATATTGTTCGGCGACAGATCACCGTAGAGCATGCCGCGCCCGTGCAACTGATTCAGTGTTCTGGCCATCTGGCCCAGAATACGAATACGCCGACGCAGCCCGCCCTGGCGCAGATAATCTTCAGGTGCCTCTTCTTCAGCATTAGCAAAACTGCCCAGCAGCCCCTGCAAAGGCACCAGCCCGTCCATCAGCTCCATCACATAACCGCAGCGTGGCTCAGCCAGCAGTACAAGCGGTCTAGCCAGCTTCAAATCGGCCAGATCCTGCCGGGTCAGCCATTCGATGTGCTCACGCCAACGACGGCGCGCCTGCTCATCCTTATTGGTAAACCCCTTGATCAGAGCTTGTGGGTACTGGGTGCGGTAAACAACGCCCTGCCCACCACTGCTCAACTCACTCGTGAGCTCATAAACCGAACCTTTGCTGTCCTGCACCATGCGCTGCTTCTGCGGCGCGGCCTTGTTCGTGCTCATCTGTATCAATCCGTTAAGAAAATTCCAGCAATGCTCTTGTCGTCACCATGGCGTGGCGTCGACCAGTCCAGCAGCTCACCCGTCAGCCAGCGGCGCATGCTGCGCTTGCTACTACAACGCAGTTGGCGCCGGTAAATGGCATCAAAAAACGACTCAAGCTGCGATGGAATCAGATCATCCGAGATACCATCCGTCATCAGCAGTACGCCATCACCCGGCTGGCTCAACTCAAACTCGAAGCTGCGAGTATTCCGGGCATCCGCCTGGGCCAAGGTCAGGGTCTGATTACCGAAGCCCTGGCGTTGATCGGTCAGCACCCTGAAAGCGCCAGCGCTTCTTGCCAGCAGCAATCCATCGCCAATCTGCCCGGCAACAGCCCGGCCACGGGCATCCACGCGCGCCCACAGGCAGGTCGTTTCATGTAGGCGATAACGCTCGCCAAAACAGGCCAGCCAGGCCTTGCGAACCTCGTCAGTAACCGCTGCATGAGTAATGTCCGCCTGGCACCGAAGCACGTGCCGTGACAACTGCACCGCCTTGCGCGAACCGAAGTGGCTCAAGGGGCGACTGCCCAATCCATCGGCAACTGCAACGCACCAACCGCCGCGTATACCACTGACGGCCAGGGCATCCTGGTTAGGTGAGTCATCCTGTTGGTGGGCGGGGCCCCTCACCGAAGCCCCACTCGCCAACAAGCGCATCAGAAATCCCAGTCCTGATCATCCGTCGGGATTTGCAGCGGAGCAGACTGATTCGGCGTCGCCGAGCGGCTACGTGCACTGACGCTCATCGTCACAGCGCGGAAAAAACGGTGGATATCCGCAGCATTCTCGGCACGGAACAGCGGTGCCTCCGGGTCATTGGCAAAATCACCGAGCATGCTCTCATCGGCATCAGCACCGATGGCCATGGCAAAGCGAGTGGCCTTGGACGAGCGCTCGCCATTGGCCAGACGAGCAAAGGAACCCTGCCAGTCATCAGTAGGGTGGCCATCGGAAACCAGCACGATTACCGGTTTGTAGGCGCGGGAGGGGATGCTGTCCTTGTCTTCGATCATCTGGCTGGCCAGTGCCAGAGCACCACCCAGCGGAGTCGCCCCCGCAGCAGTAAGCGGGGTGAAGCCCTGCAACTGATGAGCCGGAGTCAAAGGCAAATTCACCTCTGCTTGACTGCCAAAGGTGATCAAACTGACCTGCAGTTCAGCCCGCAGGCGGCTCTCGCCGGCAAAGCTGCTGATCATGTCTTTCAGGCCCTTGTTCAGCGCCTCGATCTTGCCATCCACAGACATGCTGCCACTGGTGTCAGCCAGAACGATGATCGGCAGCGGACGGGCGGTTTGGACCTGGAATTTTTTGAGTTCTGACACTGTGTACTTCCTTGATAGTCAATTGGATATCTCCCTATAAGCGCATTCCGTGCCAACTCATGTTTTCTTTTAAAAACAGTATGTTATGCAATCTTGAAGGCCGAGAAATATCGTTATATACGTAAAAACCGTTATTTATTGGTAATTTTGTTTACCGACACGAACAGGGGCTCATTCACAACGCTGTGGGAAATACCCCTCACAATCCCCAGTAATACTGCTTAATCTTCTGCGCCATCCGCTGTCGGCGTTCGAGCAGAAACTCGTCGAACTGATCCGGCGCGTAGGCATCCAGATTGTCCGGCAGACAGTTAGCAGCCAGGTTCGCCTTGAGGCCCTCCAGGCGGTGGTACGCCCCCACGGCGCGTAACCCAACAGTGGAAGTGCACCCATGATCAGGCTTGGGGCGGCGGCCAGGGGTGCTGCCTTGAAAAAGCCGGACTGCAGAATTCTCTTTCGCAATTATTTGTGAACTCTCAAAAGCCAGAGAACGACCAACATGTAGCCGTCTACAACGGCTGAATGGATACGGCCTTCCATCCCCAGCTTTCACGCTTTTTGTTGTAGACCTGTACCGCCGTACCGGAAACCTGCTGACCGTCTTCGATCTCGCAGCGCTCCACCAATGGCGGAGGAATAAATATTTCGCTTGGGGTAAATCCCATGCCGTTAGAGACGCGAACCGCCTCGGTGAAGTCCTTGCGCAACAAATCGCCTGGCACTTTTTCGCTCGCCTTTGCGGAAAGCACGCGGTATTGAGGGCCACGCTTCGAAACATAGCGAACAAGCTGCACCTCGATGGCATCGCCCTCGGCAAACGCACACGGCAACACCGACATCGGGATCTCACCATTGATCTCCCGGCTGACGATGTAGCGAATGACCTGTTTGTCCTCATTCACCTGGCTCACAACCCCTAAAAGCTCGGGTGCCACATCCCACGCAGTAGCGCCAGGCCGGCGCTCCAGCACAAACAGGTTGAAGCGCTGCTTCTCATCAAACTCGCCCTTGATCCTGACGGCATCCCCGGCCGCCAAACTCATCCGCGCGACCTTTGACTCAGGAATCGACACCTCCGCGGGGATTGAGCCCGTTTTCAGGAAAACCTTGCGCTTGGGCTTGTTCTCTCTACCCGGCACGACAAAGGTCTCGCCCAGGCAAGCATCAATCCAGGGCAAGTCATTGAACAGCAGCGCCTCAGCCGCCTTTGCATGCAGCCTGTAGTAGTCACGGTTGGATACCTTGGCCTGCACACCGGCAAACCAGTCCTGCGCCGCTATACTGGCAACCTCTTCAGGGATCTTGTAGCCCTCCTGCTCCTTGGCTCGAACAATAGCCTCGACCTCATGCTTGGCTGCTGCATGGTCATTAGCCTCCAGCATGCGCTCGGCGACTTTCAGGCGGATTTTCCCGGTGAACTTGTCCTCTGCCGAGCAGGTCAGCGCCTTGCAATAACAGCCCAGCGCAGCGTCCTGATCCTTTTGCGAGACAATTTCCCCCAGCAGCCCCCAGGCCCAGTAATCGTTGGACTTGGCCTTGGTCACCGCAATCCCGAAAGCCAGCGCCTCGTCATGCCGGCCCAGCGCCAGCAGCAGCTTGGCCTTGTTCAGCTTGAGAAATACGTTGTCCGGGAAGCGGCCCATGGCACTATCAATGAAGGGCAGTATGTACTCCTGCCCGTCAGCATCATCCGCAGCGGCCGCCTCCTTGCCCGCGAGCTGGATGACCTTCTCAGCCAGTGACGGATACTCCCTGCCATCCTCGGCGCGGTAACGCTCATAGTCTTCCCCGCGCAGGTGCTGGAGATCCCAATGGCGGGAAAAGGCCAGCATTTTCAGCTTGTCCTGCCCGGCCAGTTTGGCGGCCAACTGCAGCATGCGAGAGTGGAGCGGAGAGGGCTTTTCGATCTCCAGCTTGAGATAGTCACTTAAATTGCGCTTGACCTCGCCAACGCTGAAGTTCTCCTTGGCCAGCAGCGCCTTGGTGTGCTGGTAAAGCTCCCAGCCGAAACTGGTCTGGATCTCCTGATCGGCAGCACCGTTCATCCATACCTTGCGGTAGATGGCTGCAGCCTGCGCATGCTGCCCGCTCTTACTCAGCCCCTTGGCCTCGCTGATCTGCTGGCCAAAGGGATTGCACAGCGATAGCGCATGGCGAACGCCTTTACTCAGCACATCGTCACCAGGATCGACAGCAAGACTCTCCAACTGGCTGCGATAGTGCGGCAGGTTCTCCAGATCCCCGCCCTTGACGTCTCGCTTGATCAGGTCGACCAGACACCAGGCAAATGCCTTGCGGTCCCAGTCATCTACCTGCGGCGCAGCCATCAACTCAAGCGCCATCTTGTAGGCCTCGTCGATCGCTCCTTCCCTGCGCTTGGCGAAAACCTCCTTGTTGCTAATCACGCTTGCATACCTACCGTAAGAAGCTGCCCCACCTCAGCGGCCAAGGTGCCCGGGGAGCACGCTGCGACCACGGGCTGGCATTTCGTAAACTGGTCTCTGCCGTTGTACCAGATGTCATAAACAGCCACGGCACCATCGCGGGCAAAGCTGTAGCGTTGGCACCACTGCAGCTCAACAACCTTCTGCAACGTGATACCACTGTCAGCGCACAGGCCAAGCACCTTGGCGTGGAGCTCATTGAGGAACGGCTTGGCGAAATGGGCCTCGGCAACTCCGGCCGTTCCGCCATCTGCAAGCGGCAAGCCCTTGAGCGCGGCCAGCACAGCACTCAGCTCGCTGCTCAACTCGGAGAGGTAAGGTGCCGCTACACCGGTAATCTTGCTTCTTCCGTTATAGGTAATGTCTATGCGGGCAGACTCTGCCTCACGGCTGAAGAGGTAAACCTCCTGGTACTGGTGATGGAGGACGTCCTCGATACTGATCCCCCGCCCGGCAATCAACCTGCGCACCTCGGCCAGCAACGCGAGCAGCGTTGTTGCGCTGGCGGGGATGCCAAATGTTTCGGATTGCGGCGCAGGGGCAACCGCTGCAGATGCAGGCGCAGCAACGCTGGAAGCCGGAGCCGGAGCCGGAGCCGGAGCCGGAGCCGGAGCCGGAGCCGCGGGCATGCTGGGCGCTGCGCCGAGCAACTCCAGCGCCGGATTGGCCACCATCTGCATACCACTCCACGGCTGGATATTCGGTGGATCGAGCAGATAAAGGTGGCGCGCCGTTCGCGTGATCGCCGTATAGAACCAGCGGAAATAGTCAGCCGTCAGCTGGCTTTGATGGCTTTTGCATTTAACGAATACATGGTTCCACTCACTGCCCTGTGCCTTGTGGCAAGTGATGGCGTAACCGAACTTGAGCCGCAAGGCATTGAAATACGGATCCGCCATCAGGGCGTCCTTGAACGCCTTAGTCCGCCTTGGCAAGTGCTTGTGACGCATGCAGAAATCGAGGTAGAGCGCCTTGTTCTCATCTGACGAAAGCGTGGGCTCCTTGCTGTAGAGCAGATCTTCCATGATCTTGGCTTGGAAAAACCGGGGCGAGCCATCAAGATCACGGAAGCCTGCCAGCACGTCCCTGAAGCGCAGCGGCACAACAATTTCCTCGACCACTGAGGTTTCGGGATTTCTCCGCTTCAGCTTGACGCTGCGCTCTTCAACCTCTCCGAGCACCTCACGGATCAGGCCGAAGTCACCGTTCGAGATAAAGAACCCGTACGCGTTGCTATTGGCAACAGCCATCACCTTGTCCCCCGGACGCACCTGCGCCCAGCCGGGGAAGAAGTGTTCGCGAATTAGCCGGTTGTAATCGCCCACGTCAGCGTTGGAATGAGCAATGACGATGGACTCGCCGTTGATCTTGCCACCGCAGGAGTCCAAGTAACGCTGCAACAGCGCCTGATGTTCGACCTTCTCAACGTCTGGATAGGCGAGGTCCATGGTCAGGCGGTTGAACACCTTGCTCTGCAATGACTGTCGCAGGGGCTGAGCGTTGGCCAGAATGCCGCTCTGCGCTTTCTGCCGCACCACCTCAGACAGCTCGTATTCGCTGCAACGGACGCGGTGATGGCGCAACAGATACTCCGCATCCAAAGCAGGGGAAAAGTTCATCCCCACCGGTGGCAGCTGCGCGTCGTCGCCGATAAAAATCACCTTCTTGCGGTGATCGTTATGGTCCAGATTAACGAACTCGAACAGGTCGGCAAGCAGATAGCCCGAACCAAAGCGGAAGAACTCTGCCTCCTGGTAGATGTCCGCCACCATGGACGCCTCATCCACGATGTACACCGTATCCACCGAGAGCGTGTTCACCGCCAGCTTGGCGTAGAACTTGAAAGTCTCGGTACCCTCGGTGTCTGCATCGCGGTACTCGTCCATATCGTCGAACGCATAGAGAGTCTTGTGCAGGGTGTAAGCCGGCGACTGGGTTTTGCTGGCGATCACCTTCGCGGCCTTGCCGGTGGGTGCGGCGAGCACGTAGTTGCGGCCAATGGCCCGGAAATACTCGGTCAGCCCCTTGGTGATGAAGGTTTTGCCGGTGCCCGCGTAGCCTTTGAGAAGGAAAACGCTCTCCGACCTACTACTTAGGAAGCGCTCGATCTGTTTGACCAGCTCCGTCTGGCCACTGGTCAGCGTATAGCCGGCAAAGGCGTCGTGAATGCTGATATGTCGGCGCGTGTTCGGGCCGTTGAAATCGATGGTGCGCTGCGCCTGAGCCGAGGCGCACTTGAAATCATCAATCCTGGCCTGTTCTGGCGCCGGACTGAGTGACGCAGCTTCTGCCTGCGCCGCTTTCTCTGCAGCCTCAAGGCGGCTCAACTCGTCTTTCGCCATGGCCAACTGCTCGGCATGGTCTTCTGCAGGGCTGCCCTGCTCATTGGCTTCGACAGGCACAGTGAAAGGCGGATAGCTGTCGGCAGACTCACCGCCACAGGTTTTGTAAAACCACTGACCGATCAGATACGCATCACCAATCAGGGCCAGCGCAACGCTGGAGTCGATCAAGCCGCCATGGGCGGCCTTATTGCCGATCATCCGCAGCGCATGCAGCCTCTGTAGCACGATGTCGCCAACCAGCTCCACAAAGGCCGGGGACTTGAGCTTCTCGAAAAAGCCATCACTTGGTTCACAGGGCAGGCGCAAATCCCGGTAGAGCACCCCCACCAGCACCTCGGCAAAACAACGCAACTTGACCACGGCGGTATGCGGGTCAGCAAACACATAGCGTTCTGCCAGCGAGGCATGCTGATACAGCTCGGGCCAGCGAGACTTCAGCGGGGCAAAGTTATCCGAAACCATCCATATTCCTTACACAACAGGCGAGCCCAGAGACAACTCAGAAACCCTAATCCAATACCAAGACTACCTTGCAGTCTTTTCGCGCAGTTCCGCCCGGAGCTTGTCCCTTTTCACCAGAACCTCATCTGCGGCTTCTCCCGTCAGGCGGCCAGCCAGCTCCTCATACACCTGCAAAAGCTCCTTACGCTTGGCCATGACCTGACGCGGTAAAACCGCAAAAATCTCCGGATGGGCAATCTGAGCCTCAAGAACTTTCACCTGCGTTTCCAGAGCAGGAGTCCTTCCTGCCTCAAGGCGTTCCTTGAGTGAACGGTTAAATTCAGCCGATGAGCGATTAACGTCATCCAGAAAGTCGTTGAGCACTGTAAGCGCTCGCGAAACGGCCTCCGCAGCCGAACCCAGCACAGCGACAGTGCGTTTCAAGCCCGTCCAGATTGACATATAACTGCCTCAAATCCTGAATAAATAAATCTGTCCCGTTTATCCCCTGCACTGGGAGCAGGCAGACCAAACCGCTTCAGCAGAGCCATACACCACGCGGGATTCAAGGAACCAACGCCAGCAAACTCTCAACGAGCTCTTTCAGCTCCGAGCGCTGTTTGTCGCCATCTTGGTACATCGAGCGCTGGAGGATTTTGTCGGCACTCATCAGTGGCCAAAATCGATCTGAAACATCGTCTGGTTTCATCCCTACTGCGTCACCAATGATCTGCTTGGCATCGCTGGTATCGGTGAAATTAACCACGACACCGGCTTCTTGCAGAATCAAATCTGGACACAGGTAGTTCTCGATTTCACGCTTACGAGTCGAATAAAACGCCCGTCCAAGCCCTTCAACTTCTTGTTTTCGCTTGAGGTTTGTCTTGTGCTGAAAGGGATCACCAAGATCTGAGTCGAGGAAAACGCACCAAGGCAGGCCAATTTCGTCGGCAAGTTGATGAGTGACCCAATGCTTCACGTTTCCACAGCCGCCAACGTGAATCGGGATAAGCCCCTGATCATCGAGATCGCGGTCAATAACGCTTGCTGCCTTGAGGGTGCTAGCTGTGTGACGCAGGAAGGTGATGTCGCTCTTGCCTTCCACCAGGATGATTCCCTTCGCACGCTCCATCCCCGTTTCGGGGAGCACACCCAAACTCTCGGCGGCCTCCTTGAGCACATTGTCATCTGGCATCTTGACGATGGGGATGCCGTTCTCATCCTTGGTGACGTAGCGGATGCCATCGATGGGCATCAGGCCGGCCAGGGCGGGAACGTGGGTGGTGACAATGATCTGCCGGTTGGGCTGGTTGGAGAGTTCCAGCAACGCCTTCATCAGCATCATCTGGTAGTTCGGGTGCTGGGAGGTTTCCGGCTCTTCGATGGCGTAAATCACATTACGCTGGGAGCCCATTACCGCCTTCTCCGCCTCGGCGCGGAAGAAATTGAGCAGGATCAGCCGGCGCACGCCGCTGCCGCGCTTGTTGATGGGGATACCGTTCTCGCCATCCAGGGTGAAGCTGAAGCTCCACTTGGGCTTTTCCTTGAAACGTGGGGTCAGTTCATTGGCCAGCTCGGGGGCCATTTCCCGCAGCTTGTCGAGGGTACGCTCAGCGACATCCAGCACACTGGCTTCGATCTGTTGCTCCAGCGCGCTGATCTGATCCTGCAGCGCAGCCTGAGCTTCCTTGACCGCCTGCTGCAGCGGGTTCTTGGCCTCAGCATCGCCGTCACTGCTTTCACGATCCGCCTTGAACAGGGCAAAGGTAGGCAACTGGGCCTCGATCTTTTCCCAAATGGATTTGCTGTCGGTCGAAAGTCCTTTGCTAACGTCCAGCAGCCTCTCCTGACAGGCAATGGGCTGCGCTGCAGCACGGATAGCCTGCCGCCACTGTGAAGCCACGCGCTTGTCTGCTACTTGCTCAGCAACGCCTTGCTGCTCACCGAGCCTTTTCAGTTCGGTCATCTTCAGGCTCAGCAGCCCAGCCAGCGCTTCATCCGCAGGGTGCTGGCAGCGGATAGCGGTGCGCTCCAGCTTGCCGGTATTGGCCTTGAAGGTTTTGACAATCTCCAGCGCACCCTCGGCGTTGAGCAAGTACTCCTGCGCCAAGGAGGTCTCTGCATTTTCATCGAGCACCAGCGCCTCAGGCAGATCATCAAACTCACAGGCAATCTCGAACTGCTCGGCGCCCTCGGCCAGGCTGAAGCAGTTCATATCGCTCTTGTCGGCCTTGACGTCGCCGCTCTCGAAGAAGATCGCCAGGGCTTCGAGGATGGTCGATTTGCCATAGTCATTGCGCCCGACGATGCCGGTCATGGCTTCGTCGATGGGAATGACGGTAGTGGCGCGGTAGCCGCGAAAATGTGTGAGCTTGACGGACTTGAGGCGCATGGGGATTTCCTTATCTAAAGCTGTCCTGAAAACGCCAGCTGGGATAGCGATTCGAAAAGTGGCGTATTCAACCCAGATTCGTGGCGGAGGCTAGACTCCGATACTTTCTGCGCAATAGCGGAAAATTTCTCCTGAAGGCCTATCGGCGGGACAGGGATTTCAATTTCGTCAAATAGTGATTTTTTTAGAATCGGAAGTGTAGTCTGAATTGCTTTAGAGCTAACCAACCCAGGAGACAGCTTAAATACAAAAAACCCATAAATATCTGAAATTTCAGAACCCCACTCCTGCGCATTTATCTGCTGATTGAATGCTAAAGAGCGGCCAGCAATCCCAACCTTCCCAACAGTACCTATACAACAGACCAACAAGCTGCCTTTGCGGCAAATTTTTGAATACTCAGCCCCCTCTCGGGTCACCTCCCGAACAGAAGAGTCAACTTTCCCACACAAATCACCAGGAGTTACAAAAGGCAAACCTTCGCCCCACATACCAACTTTCTCACCTGGGGGCGTCCTGCCAGTTGCTGACTTACCCAGTAATTTAAGGCTTTTCTTGGGCCATCCCTTCGGATTGCTTACCGGGTCGCCGAACATGTCCAGAAACACGGCGCGGAGGAAGTCGTCGACGAGCTGGATGGCTTGCTGGTGTTTGAGGCGAATGGCATCGGCCTTGTCTAGGATAGCGGCGATGCGCTTTTGTTCGGGCAGAGGTGGGAGAGGGATTTGCATCGCCTCGAAATTGCCCTTATTAATAATCGCTACGGTAGTTGATGGAGCCATAGCCTCCATTTTTGGCTTTAAAAGCTGCAAAGCGTAGAAGCCATACTTTGCGTCAACTCTATTCTCGTCAAAGATCACTGAGTTGATCTGTTGATTTGTGGCAACAGGCGTACCCGCAATCGCCATCTTCCCAAGCGAGCCTATACAGCAAACCATTACAGCATTATTTGGTACCAGCTTAATTGCCGAGGCGCCTTTAGCGGACAAGGTTCTTGGCGCACTCGTTACATAAGTCTCCAGTCCAAGCTCAGCAGGAGTGACAAACGGAATATCCCCGCCAAAGTTCTGATCATCCACCGTTGATGGTGTCTTCCCTGTAACAACCTTTGCCACTTCTTTTATGGCAACAAGAGGCCAGCTCACAGCATCCCCTCCAGCTCATCCAGATCCGCCAGAATTTCCTGCTCCAGCCCTTTTAGCCGTTGCAGAATCACCTTGGGATCCTCGTACTGTTCCTGCCGGTACTCCACTTCCTTGTAGCGATTGATGGAGAGGTCGTACTTGTTGGCAGCAATATCCTCTGCGGGCACGACAAAGGCCTTTTTGCGCTTGTCGCCGAACAGGGTATTGATGGTGCTGGCGCTGAGGTTGCCCTCAATCATCTGCCGGTACTTATGCCACTGGGCTATAGCATCGGGCAGGTCGTTGCTGCCCTCTCCTTTCAGCTCGGTGCGCTTGTCGTCCAGCGAGTAGCCGTCGGCCTGCAGGTCATAGAACCACACACGTTCGGTGGTACCGCCCTTGGTAAAAATCAGGATGGCAGTGCTGACGCCGGCGTAGGGTTTGAACACACCGCTGGGCAGGCTGACGATGCCTTCGAGCTGGTTGTTGTCGAGCAGCTCCTGGCGCAGTTGCTGGTGGGCTTTGGACGAGCCGAACAGCACGCCGTCCGGCACGATCACGGCGGCGCGGCCGCCGAGCTTGAGCGAGCGGAGGATATGGGCAACGAACAGCAGCTCGGTCTTCTTGGTTTTCACCAGACCGAGCACGTCGGGGTTGGTGTTGGTTTCGTCCAGGCTGCCTTTGAACGGAGGGTTGGCCAGCACCACGTCGAAGAAGTCTTGTTCCTGACGCGGGTAGTGCTCCTTGATGGATTTGCTCAGGGAGTCCTGGTAGCGGATGTTCCCGCCGTTCACGCCGTGCAGCATCATGTTCATGCTGGAGACGCGCAGCATGGTGGTGTCGAAGTCGAAGCCCCAGAACATCTGGCTGTTGATGTGCTGGCGGTAGGGTTCGAGCAGGTCGCCGGAGTAATGCAGGTTGCCGTCTTCGTCGGTGAAGGTGCCTTCCGGGCTTGAATGCACGCGGTTGAGGTATTCCATGGTGCGGGCGAGAAAGCCCGCCGTGCCGCAGGCCGGGTCGCAGATTACCTCGGTCGGCTGCGGGGCGATCAGTTCGATCATCGCGTCGATGATGTGGCGCGGGGTGCGGAACTGGCCGTTGATGCCGGCGGTGGTGAGCTTGCTCAGCAGGTATTCGTAGATATCGCCCTTGACGTCGCTCTGGGTCAGCGGCAGGTCATTGACCATCTCCACAGCGGAGGTGAGTACGGACTCGTTCTTGATCTCTAGATCGGCGTCCTGCATGTACTCGCTGATATGACCGAGGCCCTCGCGCTCACCGCCCTCGCCTTCAGCACCGCCGAGTTGGGCGAAGAAGGGGTAGACCTTCTGCTTGAGATGGCTGTGCAGCTCCTTGCCACTCATGTTGCGGAAGATCTTCCAGCGCAGCAGCTGGCCTTCCGGGGTATTGGGAAAGAGGCGGTCGAAGGGCTTGCCGGTGCGATTGGCTTTGCGCTCGGCCACGTCTTCCTGCATGTCGAGCATGCGGGCGAACATCAGGTAGCTGATCTGTTCGATCACAGTCAGCGGGTTGGTGATGCCGCCGGTCCAGAATTTTTCCCAGAGCTTGTCGATATCGTTGCGGATTTTGCCGGTGAGCATTCAGTGGTCTCGATCTATAGGTTGTGCGGCCATCAGGCGGGGGGGCCGGGCTGGTCGGGGTTCTTCAAAAAGGGTTTGAGCACGGCCACCAGTTCGGTGACATCGGCGGGGGCGAACACGCCGTCGATGCCCTCGTGGGAGATGCTGGAAAACGGCGCGTCGTAGAGTGTTTCAATCACGATGCTGCCGTGCTGGGCGATGTAGTTTTTCAGCAGGTTCATAAAGCGCACCTGCTGGGCGGTCAGGCTGGGATGGGCATGGAGGAACTGTTTGAAGTGTTCCTCAATGGCGTGTGCATCCAGGCCAATGATCTCGCGTACGGTGAGGTGCAGTTGATCGGCTGTGCGACCGTAGAACTCGTTGAGCACCTCCAGGCTGACGCCGGGGTGGCTGGTGAGGATGGTCGAGGTCAGGGTTTTCAGCTCGCTCTCGGCAATGGGTTCGCCCTTGTGGATTTTTTGCAGGGTCGGGTTGGCGGCGAGCATGCCGGCAAGGATGTCCTTGAGGCGGCGGCGGTAGATCATGGCCTCGCTGGCGCCAGTGATGTACACCGCGCGCTCGTCGCCCAGCAGGTTGCCATCCTTGGTTTTGGTGGTTCCTATGCCATCACCTGGCCCGGTGCCGGTCTGACGATATTTCATGATGCCGCGCAGTTCCTGGCGGGCGTTTTCCAGCTTGTCGATGCTCGGCTGCAGCCAGAAGTCGGCGCTGCGTACTTCGGCGATCAGGGCATCCTTCTGGCGGACGGCCTGGATATTCACGGCGAGCTTGTCCAACTCGGCCAGCAGGGCAATTTTGCCGTCCTCGAAGCAGGTGGCCTGCTCGACCAGGCAGCACTGAATACCGGCGATCAGCTTATCCAGCGCAGTGGCGTGTTTGTCGCGCAGCACGCGGGCCGACATCAGCGGGGCAATGGTGTTTGTCAGCAGGTGTTGGGTTTTGCCATCGAACTGCTGCAGCTGCTGGGTTTGCTGCAACTGGTGCACGGCGCGCAGTTCACGCTTTACCGCCACGCTGGTGTCGGGCAGGTCGTTGATGTCGGCACGCAGCAGGGCAATGGCGGCGTCAAAGGCAGCGGCATGGTTGTGGCGTAGGGCGGCTTGGGCCAGCGCCAGGCGAGCTTCGAAGGTGGTTTGCAGCAGGGATTTGCTGCCGGTGTCTTCCGGCTCCTGATACTCCTGCTCGAAGAAATCGAAGTTGCCGTAGTGGTCGAAGATCAAAAACTCGGTTTTGTCTTTACCGGGGCCAAACAGGTTGGGGCGCAGGCGCGTACCGCGGCCGATCATCTGCCAGAACTTAACCCAGGATTTGACCGGCTTGGCGAACACCAGGTTGACCACTTCCGGTACGTCGATGCCGGTGTCGAGCATGTCCACCGAGATGGCGATGCGGAAGTCGTTATCCGGCTTTTTGAATTCCTTGATCAGGGTGTCCACGTGCGGGATGGCGTTGTGGATGACCTTGCAGACCTTGGTGCCGTACTGCGGGTAGAGCTTGCAGAAGAGCTTTTCCAGGTGCTCGGCGTGGTCCTGACGCTGGGCGAAGACGATGGTTTTGCCGACCAGTGAGCCGGTCTCATCCTTGATGCCGTTGTTGATCAGGTTTTCCAGGATGATGCGGTCGGTGTCTTCGCTGAAGATTTTGCGACCGATGTCCTTGCCGGCGATGGTGGTGCGCTTGGCCTCCTCCTCGCCGAGGTCCTCTTCGAGCTGGCGCTTCTGCTCGTCGCTGAGGTCGTTGTAGTGGATGCCGTCGCGTAGGAAGTCCGTGGTGAGGTCCTTCACGCGGAATGGCACCAGATAAGGCGGCTCATTATTGATGGCAGCATCGAGGCCGAACTCGAAAGTCGGGTCTGTGGTTTCGCAGTCGAAAATATCGAAGGTGTTGCGGCTGATGAACTTCACCGGCGTGGCAGTGAGGCCGACCTGCAGCGCGTCGAAGTAGTCGAACAGGTCGCGGTACTTGTTATAGATGCTGCGGTGGCTTTCGTCGGCGATGATCAGGTCGAAGAAGCCCACATCAAGCTGGGCGAAGCGGTTCATCATGCCCGGGTAGGTGGCGATGTAGATGCGCGCGGTCTGGTCGACCTTGCCGGTTTCGCCGATCACACAGCGCGGCTCGCTGGGCAGGTTTTGCTTGAAGGCGTCATCGGCCTGCACGCGCAGCTCTTTGCGGTCGCAGAGGAACAGCACGCGCTTGGCCCAGCCGGTGCGCAGCAGCAACTCAGCCAGGGCGATGGCCACGCGGGTTTTGCCGGTGCCGGTGGCCTGGATGATCAGGGCCTTGCGGCGCTGCTGCTGGAAGTGGGCGGCGACGGTTTTGATCGCCTCAATCTGGTAGGGGCGGTCGGCAATGCTCAGCTCTGGGTTGTGTTTCTCCAGCGTGGGGACACGGTACTGGCGCTGATAGGCGAGGTATTCCAGGCTGTCCTTGCTGTAGATGCCGTACACCGGGCGGTAGGTGTTGTACTGCTTATCGTCCCAGATAAAGGTTTCGTAGCCGTTGCTGTAGAAAATCACCGGGCGCTGCATGCCCATGCGCTCGAAGCCGTCGGCGTACATGCGCGCCTGTTCGCGCCCGGCTTGCAGGCTGACATTGCCGGATTTCTTGGCCTCGATCACGGCCAGGGGCTGACCGTTGTCGCCCCATAGCACGTAGTCCGCACGGCCCTTGCCGGAGACGTTGCCGGGGAAATCGACCTCCACTTCCTGGCCGACCTGCGCGGGGTTGCTGACATCCCAGCCGGCTTGCAGGAGCATGGCGTCGATCAGCAATGCGCGGGTTTTGGCTTCGTTCCACTGCAGGCTGTCGGCCACCTTCTGGCTCTGCTGCTGACGCTTTTGCTGATCAGGCTTGGCAGGCGGGTCGACCTTGTCGAGGTGGCGGGTGCGCTCCTGCTCCAGCTTGTCCATCACGCTCTGCAGCGCTTCCTGCTGCTGGTTGAGTTCCTTCTCATAGCTGGAGACGGTTTTCTGCAGGCGGACGAGGGTCGCGGTCGGATCCTGCACCTCGGCAAAGGGCGGAATATCGGCCTGTGCGGTACCGTAGTACTTGATGGCCATGTACATGGCCAGCTGATGGGCGGTCTTCAGTGCCAGTTGTGCATTGCGCAGGTCACCTTCAGCGCCGTGTGCGGTGTCGTTACCCTGGATGCGCAGGAAATTGATCTGGTGCACCAGCGGCTTGCTGACGCAATCGACAAAAACCGAGTTTTTCACCAGGTCGTAGAAGGTTGACTGCGGCATGCGCGGCAGCAGCTCTTCCTTGTAGATGGCTTTGGTCAGCTCTTCGGCAAAGCTGCGCAGGCGAGTGAGTGCGCTGCCCGGATCGATATGCAGGACGGCTTCAGCGAGGCCTGCGAGGTTCGCCAGCAATTCGTTGCCGGTGCGGAGGAACTCGAAGTTGACTGATTTCATGTAGGCGATTCTGTCCATGAGGGTCCTAGAGCGAGGACCGTGCCAGTTTTATTCGATGCCGTATTTGTCCATCCAGTTGCTCAGCGTTTGCTGGCTTTTGAGGCCTAGCAGGCTGGCCGCCCGGGTCTTGTTATTGCCGGTAAGCGTCAGCGCCTTGCGCAGATAATGCCCGGCAACCTCGGCAATTACCCCTTGTAAATCAATGCCTTGAGATACATCTTGAGACAAGGAGCTCTTCTGCTCACGAGGCGATTGGAACATCGCCTGTTCAATATCCGCAGCGCCAATCACATCACCCGGGCACCAGAGGGCGGCGCGCAACAAGGTGGACTGCAACTCCCGCACATTGCCTCTCCACGGGTGATTAAGGATAAGATTTTTTGCTTCTGCGGAAATTTTCTTACCCTTTAGCGATTCGTCCCCTGCGACAATCCCACTCAACAGGGAGTCGGCCAACAACAGCAGGTCACCCTCGCGCTCACGCAGTGGCGGTAGATGCAGGACACCGATGGCAACGCGATAGAAAAGATCCTCACGGAAGCCACCCTCTGCTACGGCTTGCATCAGATTGCGGTGAGTCGCGGTAATCAGACGCACATCCACTCTGACTTCCTGACTGCCACCTACCGGAGTCACTACACCCTCCTGCAGCACCCGCAACAGACGCACCTGGGCATCAGGAGCCAGCTCACCAAACTCGTCCAGGAACAGGGTTCCACCATCAGCCTGCTGGAAGACACCAGCTCGACTCTCAACAGCGCCTGTGAACGCGCCTTTGCGGTGACCAAACAATGTGGAGTCAATCAGCTCCGGCGGAATAGCGCCGCAGTTGACCGCTACAAATGGCCCTAATGATCGAGGACTGGCATTGTGAATCGCTCTGGCGAATAGCTCCTTGCCAGTGCCCGTTTCGCCATAGATCAGGACAGGCACCTGCTTTTGAGCAAGAACCTGCGCCTGCGCCTTGAGCCTGAACATGCGCTCACTCTGTGTAACGATGCTGTCAAAGGCCGCGTTGACTGGGGCCTGGCCGTCAGCAAGCTGAAGCAGCTTGTCACCCGTAATGGTGTTGGCTGCCGACACATATTCCGCAGCAATCTCGAATGGCACATCGACCTTCTGCACCCCCTGCTCTAACGAGGATTGGTAGAAGGTGACTGGATAGCGGGTCTTACCGAGCAAAATCCAAACCGCCTGCATGGCTGGCGTGCCGGGACTGAGCAGGATGGATAGCTGTGTGCCAGAGACATGCAGCCGCTTTAGGTGTGCATTGGCAGCCTGGTAGATATCTCCGAAATGCACCGGAGACCTAAGCGACTCATAGCTAAGATTGACCTGCGAATTCACCTGCTCACGCAGCCAGGCCAGGTAGGGCTCAACCTGCGCAGCCGGGTAAGAAGAGAGCAGTTCGACCTGATCGAAAGACTCCGCTTTCAGCGTCGAAAGCACAGGCCCAGCATCACTTCCTGATGGTGCTTTGAGGTCGTTTCCACCTACCCAGCAGAGCAGCACATTCTGCTTTTTAGCCACGCTTCCTAACCCTCTGCTTTTACTCGCTTCCAAATGCGCGAATCACCCAGCACCGTGCTCCGCCTCACAGTTTCTGGATAGTAAACCATCTGGTTAGGTTCGGGCTGAGTGAGACGATGCGACTTGAAACGCATTAGCAAATGCGGGGCGAAGCAAGGTTTCTACAGGTGAGTAGGCGTTGCTGAAGGCAAAAGACTGTAGGACTGAAAATCCTACGTACCAGTGAGACAGAGTACGCTGACACTACCGATCCCCCGCGCCACCAGCCTGGGGGCTGGGTCGGGAGGCGGCTCGGGCTAATCATTGACCCACAGCCCCTGATCGCCCGCAGCAGCGAGGCTGCTCAGGACATAGCTTTATTCCCCCTCATCATCTGGTGCAGAGGCCTCCATGCGCCGCCCGTAGAACCCTACCCAGTCCACGTCACCAAACTCCTTCTGCAGCAACCCCTTCAGATAGGCATGCCACCCCTGGAGAGCCTCAGCCTTTTCTTCAAAGTATGAGTAACGGTCATAGATCGCATCCACCGACAGGTCCTTATGGTTGAGGATGCGACTGCGCACGTCCTTGCCCAAGCCATGCTTGGACATGTGCGTGGTTGCCGTACGGCGCAAGTCATGCACGGTCGGACGCGGATAGCCGTCTGCGACCCGCAGCAGGCTCTCCTCTTCAACACGCTCTGGGTCCTTCAGATAGTCATCGTAGAAGCGGCGCATGGCGCGGTTGAGTGAGGGCTGTGTCTGCGGCTTGGCGGGCCAGCGCCCCGGAAACACGTACTGCCCCGGGCTCGGCAATTTTCTACTGTCAGCCCAGCGCTCAGGGTCACTCGACATCACGTTCTGAACCTGCCGCTCACGCAGGTATTTCAGAATGCTCAGCACATCCTCGGAAAGCGGAATGGCAATCGGGTTTTCGTTTTTTTCAAACAGGCCACTGCGGTCCCAGATCACATCGTCGAGATCAATGTCGACCCAACGCATGGTGACGATGCGCCCGGAACGCTGCGCCAGCATCAGACTCAGCAACAGCGAAAACCGCGTATTGGTTGTCAGCGAGGCACCGGCCAGCTGGTGCAGAAACCACACCAACTCATGCCGGTTAAGGCTGCGCTCGCGGCGTTTTTCCTTGGCGACACGCGGCATCTTCACCAGCGGTGTGGCCTCAAGAATCTGCCGCTCCACGCAGAAGTTGAACAGCTTGCGGATCACGGACAGCAGGCGGTTGGCCTGCACCGGCGCGGTTTTGGCTTTGTGATCAAGCAGCGCAATCACCTCCTTGCGCCTGATGTCAGCAATTTTGGTCTTGCCCAGGTGGGGGACAAACTCGCTGCGCAGCATGCGCTCATCCTCACGCCACGACTTCTTGTTCTTTTCGGCCCACTCCAGGTAGCTGACAATCGCCTCTTCGAGCGTCGGGCTAGTGCGGTACGCAACCAACTCGACGAGCTTCTTCTTCCCAGGATCGACGCCCTGCTTGAGCAGCTCCCCCGCCTGCGCGGCCTTAGCACGCGCCTCAGCGAGGGACAGCTCGGGGTATTTGCCCAGGGTCAGACGCCGAGAGTCGCCATGAAAGCTGTAGAGCAAGATGAAACTTATGCATGTTTTGTTGACCCGCACGCCGAAGGTACCCTGCCCGGGCATGGGCGGATCGAGGTAGTCCTGACGGCCTTTTTGCGGGTCGTACTTGAGCCGTTGGAGGATGTGCTCCTTCATCGCCACGCGCTGTTTCATCTGCCCGCTCCTGACCAATTCCGGGGTAGGTTTGGGGTAGGACTATAGCCCACGGGGTAGGTTTGGGGTAGGAATTTGACTAAAGATTAAACAGCGGTTAGATTTTTCAACGCAGCCCAGTAAAATCGACTTATCCCTTTATATTCATGCATTTACATAGCCTAAATGCTTGTCAATTTTGCTGATACGACCTGTGGAAAACCTGCATTTTACACTGACTTGTAATCAGTAGGTCCCGGGTTCGACTCCTGGTGCCGGCACCATATAAAACACAAAGGCCCGCTATTCAGCGGGCCTTTGTGTTTTATACGCTCAATCTTTCCTCTGTCGCCCAGACCTATGCATAAGGGCTATCCCAGTAGCGCTTGTACATACCGAGCTTCTTCTTCAGCTGTTGAGACATACCCTTTTCACTCTGCCCCAGCTTATATGCCACTAGCTTGCAGGCATTGCGGAAAATGGCCGATGGCCACAGATAGAAACGCGAAAGCCCCAGAAAGATCAGCTCGGACTTGACGAAACGCAGTCCCTCGCCACCCGCGCCACCGAAGCGCTCACGAATCCAGGGCTCACGGGCGTGGAATACCCCCATATCGAAGTAACGGCGAAACTCTTCCTGCACGCTGTAGTTATGCGAATGCCGACACCTGGCCTCGCCGGCATAGGCGATCTTCCAACCGGCGAGCAACATCTTCGCCGTCGCATACATGTCCTCGGCAAAGATCACGTGCTCAGGGAAGCCCCCCACGGCCAGCAGAGCCTCGCCACGATAGGCCGCGAAGGAGTTGGACATGAACGCTGCCTTGATCCCGAGCACTGGCACGTCCTCAAGCGTTTTCACCTGGGACGTTGCCGAGTAGTTGAACAGGCGCGCATGTTGCGCCATTGGCGTAGCGTCCAGGTGTGGTAATTGACGACCACATACGGCGCCGACTCGCTCGTCCGAGAAGGGGGCGAGCAGGTGTTCGATGGCCTCTGAATCCTCGAGGTAAGCGTCCTGGGTCAGAAAGACATAGATGTCATAACCCGGATTGGCGCCAACCATCATCTGCCGGGTTCCACCATGATTGAACTGACTGCTGGGAATAGAGACCACTCCCGGCACCCGGGCTCGTGCAAGTTCCGCGGTACCGTCTTGCGAGCTGGAGTCGACGATGAATAAATCGAAGCTCGCACTCTGGCGTTCCAGCGAATCGAGCAGACGCTCCAGCTCCTTGCGCCCGTTGTAGGTGGGCACGATACAGGCGACGCGCAGGTTCGGATTTACTGCTTGATCAGTCATGTGCACGCCTCTCATTGCCACTCTTGCGGGCAGCTTCTCTTCCAATCCGCAAAAGCACTCTCCAGCGTGTACTGATAGGGATAATCCCTCTCCACCAGGTAGGTAGGCAGAATGTTGTTGGATCTGACCAGTTTGCGGATGCGTACAGGGCTGAAGGGATGCTTGATGCCAAGAGGTTTGGCCACAGTTTCGATGATGTATGCCACTGCCAACAGCAGCGGGTAGGAAATCGCTGGCACGCGTCGTTTGACGGCTGCCACCTTGCAGACGACCTCGACATACTCCTGGATGGATGGCCCCGGGTTCATCGACATGTTGAACAGATCGACGCGAGGCTCCTCCGTCTCCTGCCGCTGTAACACCCACCACATGGCGCTGCACAACTCCTTCACATAGGTGCCCGCCTTGCGGGTCGCACGGTTGCCCATGTAGAAAAAGTAGCGATGCAGTACCGCCTTGATCAATCTGGAAACGTTCCCCCCCTCACCCGGCCCGAAAACCACACCAGGCCGCACAATGACCAGCCGCCGACTGGCAGCATCACGCGCCTGCCAGATCTGATGAATCTTCTCGGCTACCAACTTGGAGCCACCATAGGCTGTCGCCGGAACCGGTAGCGAGCGCTCGTCCTTCACGGCATCGCTTGGGCCGTAAGGAGAAATCGAGCTGGTGAAGATCATGCGCTTGCAACCCACCTTGTCGGCCCAGGCGCATACGTTCTCCGCACCTAGCAGGTTGGTTTCGTAATATTCGACATCCTCATGCCCAGGCTCACGGTGCACCGCAGCAAAGTTGGCGATCAGGTCGACCGGCTCAGCAGGCATCCACTCGATGGGCTTACGCACATCCCAAAGAACCACTTCGGTCCTTGTTGAACTGCTGAGTAGCTGACGCCGAAAGGCGCTGGCTTTCTGCTCGAGCGCCTCATGATCAACGACATAGACCTTGTCAAAGCCCTGCTCATCGAGAAGAAAGCGGGCGAAGAAACTTCCGATGAATCCCGTGCCACCAAAAATGACCGCAATCATTGCCACCCCCTAGAAAAACGAAACAGGGCACCCACGACCTAATCCCGACTCGTCACCACACGGCTCTCGGGCCACGCCTACCGCGAACCACAATAGGCAGACCTGCGGCGGCGGGAATTAGGAGGATATGGGTAACACTAGCGCCCTTCTCTGCTGTAATGCGCACCACGGTCATAGACTTCCATGACCTTGCACTCGACTCCGTTACTGAACAGCAGTTTGTTGTCGTCCGAATAGGGGACGTAAAAGAGGACGGCATTCTCACTATATGCAGGTTCGAGACACTTATAGGTTCTTATATATAGAAGATCATCCATGGTCGCGTATGTATCAGCAGCATACTTCTTTATCAGCATCCTTACAGGATCGTCATCTGCTGCATGCGCTGCCGGATAGAGCCCCGCCAGGTAAAAGACTGCGGATATAACAAGGGGCTTAGAAATTACCAATCGAAACATTGATGACTCCATAACCAAACATCGTCCTCTCACGGAACCCCCTATACAACAACGACCTTAGCTGCAACCGGCGACTCCGATGCAGTCAGGTTAAAGCACCGCCAGCACCGCGCTCAAGCTTCCGAGGCCACTTGCCAGCGCAAGCTGCATGATGGCATGCTGCCCCATATATCGCACGCAAAACTCCAATAGACCATCACGTCTTACCTTATATTTTCTGCCAAAGTATTGATGCCATTTTTTCGACAGTGCCGTTCGCTTGTTGAACAGCCACTGCTTTTTGAATAACGGGAGCGCCTTATGTCCAAGTTGAACACTCTGCAGGCATTTCGCTGTATTGGCCTGACCGGGGTCGTCATTGGTCACATGACGTTCGCTGAAGAGAAATATTCTGGCGCCACTTTATTGCCAGCAGAGATAAAAGACTTCAATCAGCTATTTATCGATTGGTTTTTTGTCGTCAGTGGTTTCATCATGGTCATGGTTTCTCGAGGAAGATTCCAAGTCCCCAAGGAAATCGCCAAATTCGCATATGCCAGGGTTGCGCGCATCTACCCACCTTACTGGGTGTACTTCTTCATCACCCTTGCCGTGTTCCTCATCATGCCTCAGTGGATTAATAGCGCGCACGGTGAGCCGAATCTCTGGAAATCCTTCTTTCTGGTGCCCGACAAGAACCTCCCACTGGTGATGGTGGCTTGGTCACTGGTCTTCGAAATGTGGTTCTACCTGGTCTTCACATCACTGATGCTGTTCCGCGAACGCTACCTGCCCTGGATTCTGGCAAGCTGGGCCGGGCTGATCATTTGCGCCAACTTGGCGTTCGATACCTCCAGCTTCGGTCCTGTCTTGCGCTTGATTCTGCATCCCTACGCAATCGAATTCGTAATGGGAAGCCTGATTGCCCTGTTCTATTTCAGCCCACTGAGTGAGCGCGTCTCAACCCGCGTGGCCATCGGCATGTTGTTGTTCGTGCCACTGATTGGCGTACCAGTGGGCTATAACCTCGGCCTGTTCCGGGGCGAAGGCCTGGTACGCGTATTCAGCCTTGGCACCCTGTTCGGTCTGTTGACCATCGGCGCCACCCTGCTGGAGCGCCGCGACAAACTGAGCGTTCCAAACTTCATGGTTGCCATCGGTGACAGCTCCTACACCACCTACCTATCGCACCTATTGGTGATCGGCGTGATCGGAAAGCTGTGGGTTCTCTTCGAACTGGCCTCCCCCAGCCTGATAGGCAATATCGCATTCCTCGTCATCATGTTCTCAGCAGTGATGATCTATGGGCTGGTGGGCTTCCGCCTCATAGAGGAACCCTTGATGAATGCGGCCAATAATCTGGGCAAGAAGATCTTCAAGAAGAAACCCGCCCCCAATTCTGCCGCGCTGGCAGCGAGGCACGCAGAGTGATTCATCATCCATGAGTATCAGCAGCCCGCGTCTGCGACAGAACAACTTCGATCTCATTCGCTTGCTGCTGGCATTGGCTGTCTGCCTGTTGCACGCCCATGAGCTCTCGGGTGCCAGCGAGCTGGGTATTATCGATACCTTGCTGTCGGGCAAGATCGCCATCGAGTCGTTCTTCGTGATCAGCGGCTTCCTGATCTTCATGAGTTACGAGAAATCCCGGTCTCTGACCAGCTACTTCGAAAAACGCGCCCGGCGCATCTATCCGGCCTACTTCGTCTCGGTAACGCTGGCAGCGATTCTGCTCTCGAGCATCAGCGACCGCTCGTTGTCTGCGTACTTCCTGTCCAGCGAGTTCGCTCAATACCTCACGACCAATCTCGCCTTTCTCAACTTCCTACAGCCGGATTTACCGGGTGTGTTCACAGAAAACCGTATGGCCGCCGTCAATGGCGCGCTGTGGACGATCAAGATTGAAGTGATGTTCTACCTGAGTGTTCCGGTGATCGTCTGGCTATGCCGACGCCTGGGACGCTCGCGTATCTTGCTGGCATTATTCGTCGCCTCGACAGCCTACTCGCTGATCATGTTCCACCTGCACGAAAGCACGGGCCGAGGCATGTATTTCCAACTGGAGAAACAGCTGCCCGGGCAACTGCGCTTCTTCATCGCAGGCGCAGCACTCTATTACCTGCTGCCTTTTTTTGAACGCCATGTGAAATGGCTGGTACTGGCCGCGGCGATCTACTTCCTGGCTCGCCCGCTGATCGAGGTGGAGGCACTCAAGCCGATCGCCCTGGCGATCCTGGTGATCTTCTTTGCGCTGTACAACTACGTCGGGAACTTCTGCAAGTTCGGCGACTTCTCCTATGGCGTATATATTCTGCACTTTCCCATCGCGCAGACGATGGTGCATTTCGGCGCCTTCGAGGCCAATGCCTGGCTGGCTCTGCTGGCCACCGTAGGTCTGACGCTGTTCGCAGCGGCTCTGATGTGGCACGGAGTGGAGAAACGTTGGCTGCACAAGAACAGCCACTACGTCCAGGCAGGCCAGGAAGGTCAAAGCGATGCCCCAGGCAGCAGGGCCCGAGCGCGGTGAATCCCTAGGCGGCTCGCCAGGGTCTGAGCCAAGCTGCTAGCAAGACCATCAGCAGTCCAGAGATGACGATCGTGGAACCAAGCTGCCACCAGCCCAGCGGCACGCTCAGTGGAATCAGCAGCGCCAACGCAGGCATTGCCAGCCCCAAGCCCCACTGCCTCTTCCAATCCAGGCTGCCCAGCAAACGCTGCTTACACATCAGCAAGAACCCCGTCAGCAGCACGCCGAGCAATGCTGCAAGGGCAATTCCCTTGAGTCCTAAGATCCACGGCAGGATCATCAGGAACACCACATTGAGAGCATTGCCGCTCAGTTCGCAGGCCAGAGGCAAACGTGTGTCGCCGGCTGCATAGGCGTAGCGCGCCAGCAATGCATTCCAGGCTGCGAACAGTAGCGTCAGCCCCAACCAACCAAGCAAAGCGGCCAACACGCCCCCACTGGCTTGGCTAGGAAGCAGCAGTTGGATCAGAGGCTCTGCAGCGCCCACCAGACCAACAGCAACAGGGACGGTCAGCAAGGTCGCCATAGCGGTACCCCGGCGCAATAGAGCCAAGCGTTCCTGCTCCGACTTGCCGCCCATCAGCCCCAACAGAACCTGATTGAGGCTCATCAGCGCGACCATCGGCAGATTGATGAGCTTACGTGCAAAGTTCAGCCAGGTTACCGCGCCCTCCCCCAGCAGCGAAGCGATCATTCTTTCCAGCAATGCCAGTCCCTGGCTGGCCATGGTGCTGGCCAGCAGAGGCCCAAGTCGTCTCAGCAACTGTTGACCGCAATCTCTGTCAGCCTGGAAACGCCAGGGTCGCCATCCCATGCCGCGCATGGCTGGAAGCAGCGCCATGGGCATGAGCCAGCTGCCGAGCAGACAACTGCTCGCCAATCCTGAAGGCGTCGCCTGCTCCCCCATCACGGCGAGATAGATCACCGGCGGCAGATTGAAGAGCAGGGAGCCAAGGCCAGCCAGCACGAAGCGGGCATGCGCCTGAAGGGGAATGCAAAGCAGCGCATGAAGCATGAAACCCGGCACGCACCAGGCCAGCACTTGCAGGCTCTGCATGGCCAGCATGCGCCCTTCGTCGGACAAGCCGGGGCCAATCAGCATGACCCACAAGGGCGCCGCGACATGAAACAGCACGGTTATCAGCAAGGCACAGCCCAATACCCGCCCGGTCAGCGCCGATAGCCATGCCTCGCGCTGGGCAGCGTCGCGCTCTTGATACAGCGGTAACGCCGCCGAGCTGAACAGCCCGGTGGCAAGTGCCATGCGCACCGCCTCGGGCAAAAACAACGCGACGAGGAACGCGTCGCTACGCAAACTGGCGCCCCAGGCGTCGATCAGCAGCCATTCACGGGCGAAACCCGCCGCAAGGCCAATCAACGTGGCCAGCGTCAGCCAGAGCGTGGAACCGAGCATGCTTCTGTGCCTCACGATAGGTGTGGCGAGGCGTTTTCAGAGAGCATCGGCGCGCCTGATCGCAAGCGCCGGGACTCCAGCAGATTCAATCCGATCATCAGCCAGAACAAACCGACCAGAACCGGCTGGAAGCTGAAGTAATGATCGAAGATACCGCTGAACAACGCAGCCATCAGACCTGAGGTAGTGCCGAGCCAGACCGCATTATCCGCAGTCAGGTCGGTTCGTTTGCCACTCGGCCGTGTCTCCCGCCACCAACTCCAGGTCGCGGCGATGAACAGGAACATACCAGGCAGGCCCAGCTTGTAGACGATGTTCAGCCACAGGTTGGATATGCCGTGCAAGTCAGTCCCAGGAACCGGCGGTTCCACCTTGAAACCGATACCCAGCGGATAAGTGGCCATGGCCCGCGGGAAGTTGGAATATTCGGTAAAACGCATGGAGGTACTGGCATCGCTGACATCGAACATGGCGATAACGCGATCCTGCAATGGCGGGTAGGACAGCACCAGCAGCGCGCTGAAGGCGATACCACACATCAACAGGCGGCCGGTATAAGGCACGCGACGAATCGCCAGCCAGATCAACACCACACCGAGGCTCAGTAGCGCACCGCGCGAGCCACTGAGCAACAGCGCGATGATACCCGTCACCCCAACGGACAAGCCCAGCAGGCGACGCCAGCCGATCCGGGTGATGCCATAGCAGAAGGCCAGAGGCAGGAGCAGGGCCATGGCACCACCCAGCGTATTGGGGTGAATCCAGGGCGAGCCCATACGCAGGAATACAGCGCCGGAGGTATCGCCAATCACCTCCTCCAGAGTCGCATAACCCAGTTTGGTCAGCAGCGGATTAAGCGCCACCGCAGAACGCTCGGCCAGGAAGATGGGCAAGGAAAGCATCAGCATCGCCAAGGCACCGAACAGCAGTGCCTGCACCATCGACTCTCTCGCCCCCTCATCGCGCAGCAGGCGCATTGCCAGAAAAATCAGCGACACGTTGGCCATCCAGCGTACCCAGTTGGCAACGCCATTACCCTGGGCTTGAACCATCACCTGGCCGACTACGAAAGGGAAGGCGCTGAACAGGATCAACGCCAGGACGTATCGCTCCGTTGTCCCGCCCTTACGAGCCTGGGTGGTGCCTTCGAAGATGCCCTGAAACAGCACGCAGGCCCAGATGACCAGGATGAGCAACTCCGAGACGGTCGTGCGTACACCCACGTTGATGGTCGAGTAAGGCAGGAAATTGGCGATCAGCCCGAACAACAGCAAGCCCAGCAATGGGCGGCGCAGAAGATTGAGGCCAATGACCATGGCGACGATCAGCACCACGACCTTCAGCGGCGACATGAACCAAAGCAGGACGCCAAACACCAGCCCCGAGATCAACGCTATCGGCATCCCAAAGGACGATGTCATGACTGCAACTCCTGTAGCAGTTCGGCAACGCGGGCGCGATAGGGCTGCTCCGCGTAACGCCTGGCCCAATCACGCAAGACCTGGCGATCGGGTTCATCGGGACGAGCAAGGCGATGCATGAGTTCGATCACGGCCGCAGCGTCATAAGGACTGAAGCGTGGCGTTCCCTCAGGCACGATCTCGTCGAGCGACGTACCACTGGCAACGGCCACCGGCGTGCCGACGGCCATCGCTTCGATCACCGGCAAACCAAAACCCTCGGCATAGGAGGGATGCCACAGACGCTCAGCAGCACCATATAGCCCCTGCAACTCGGCATCACCGAGTGTGGGCATGAGATGTACTCCCGGCAGTTCACGTTGTTGCGGCGCAACGAATTCGCCACCGCCGACCAACACCAGATCCGGGATGGCCGGATCAGTCAGACGTGCCTTGTGCCAGTGCTCAATGAACCAAGCGATGTTCTTGCGCGGCTCACGCGTACCAACCAACAACCAGAAACGAGATGGCAATGGCTGCTCTGGCAGCATGGGCTCAAGGGTACTGCTGGGCACCAGGTTGGAAAGCACGCGCACCTTGGGCGCGGCTGACGGGAAGACGCGTGCCACCTCATCGGCGCTGTATTGCGAAGGTGTCCAGATACGATCAGCGACATTCACCGAGTAACGAATCGAGAGGTTGTCACTGATGCGATAGACCGTTTCACGAAGCCAGGTGGCGTGGTGGTTCTTCAGGTGCAACTGAAACAGATCGTGAAGCTGCAGAACATAGCGCACCCCTGACGGTCTGGGAGGCAACGGCAACCCCATGTTGAAGGTACTGATATGCACGTCGATACCCGCTCGCCGCAGCGCCCAGGGCATGTAACCCAGTTCGAAACGCAAGCGGCGCGGCAGACGATGCTGGCCATCGACCGTGCTATCCCAGGTCGGGCAGTGCGCGGTTGCACGCAACGGATGATCCAACGGGGCAGGCGTGAACAGATGCAGATCGACACCCGGCAGCTCTTCCAGCACCTTGGCCAGAGCCAGGTTCTGGCGACCGATGCCGTTGTGCGGGTTGCTGATACCAGGCCGGTAATCCAGACCTACTCGCATGCCAACTCCCCGGGTTTGCCGACAGTTGCATACACGTCCAGCAGTTGCTGCGCAGCGACGCTCCAGTCATGCGCCCTGCCGACGTAGGCACGACCTGCCGCCCCCATTCGCTGGATCGCAGCCGGGTCAGCCAGTTGCTTCGATATTGCAACGGCAAGCGCCTCGGCATCTTCACCGCCGTCATACTCGGCTCCGGCCGTAACGGCCAGACCGGAAACGCCCTGCGCAGTGGTGACCACCGCCAGCCCTGCTGCCATGGCCTCTAGCACCTTGAGTTTGGAGCCACCACCGGTACGCAGTGGGGCGAAGAAAATCGCCGCCCGAGACTGTAGAGCAGTCAGATCCGGTACAAAGGCATGCCATTCGATGCGCTCATCCGGCCAGCGCTGCGGCCATTCAGCCGGCAACGCATAGCCCGCAATGGTGATGCGTGCCTCGGGTTGCAATTGCCAGACTCGGGGCATCACTTCACCCATGGCCCACTCCACGGCATCCACATTGGGCGGGTACTCATAATTGCCGATGAATAGCAGACGATTGCTGTCGTAAGCCGGGGTAACCGCAGCATAACGCGCGCAATCGACGCCATTGACCACCACCGGGATATGTCGCCCGGTAATCGCCCCCAGTTCTTGCGCATCCGCTTCGGTTACAGCCACTACCTGCGCCGCTAGCGCCATGACATGCCGCTCCCAGCGGCGATAACGCCACTGGTCGAACCACACCATCGGCCGGAGCCAAGCCGGGAAACGGTCATAGATCGCCCCCCCCAAAGCCGACTCGACGTTGTGCTCGGTGAGGATGAACGGTTGAGCGGTCTGACGCAGTACCTGTTCGTATGGCTGAAAGCTGTAGCTGTGCTCGATCTGTATGACATCCCATGGCTGCTTCAGCAACTCGGCGAAACGTCGACTCAAGTCAGGCGCATGACCGTTGATGCTCGCCAACATCGGCAATGGCGACAGTGCAGCGGTCAGGAGTGTGGTCGGGCTTCGCAGCGGCCGCCGTGGCAAGACGATCAATTGTTCGAGCAGAGGCTCCAGCACCTTGCGGGCCTCATCATCGAGAGGCACTTTGCTTTGCACCAACAGCGTAATGCGATGCCCTGCCTGTGCCAGAGCACGCAACAGATTGAACTGCCGCGTCTTGCCACCACTGCTCGTCGGCCATGGCAGATAAGGCAGAACCCAAAGAATCCTAAGCGACATCACTCAATCCCATACCAGCAGTTGCAGGCTGGGCTTGAGCCCAACCACGAGAGCACCGCCCTCTCCCTTCAGAACCTGCTCGGTACCGCGTAGCGGGTCGTACAGCGTAGCCTGGCGTACGCCATCAAGGTGCAGCTTGCCAGCCGTGGCACTCCAGGCCATCAACAGCTTCTTGCCATCACCACGCGTCCAGGAAACGCTGTAGAGATCTTTTGGGGTCTGGGCGAACTTGGGTGGCTCTGCCGGTTCCAGGCGCGGCCCGGTGACCTTGAGAAAGTTCTTCAGCGCATTGAATACCGGTTTCGGCTCACCATTGAGGTCGAGCAAGCCGTAGGACTGGTCGCGAACACTGGCTCGAGCATCCAGATCGCTGAGGTTGAAAAGGAAGATGCGATCGAAATCCAGCGCACTCATCAGCGCCAGGCGGCGCAACGTGTAATCGGCCTGCCCGGAAACGCCGATGATCGCCTGCATTTCCTTGGGCCCGGAATAACTGGACCAACCCCACTCGGTTGCCCAGATCTGCTTGATGCCCTCCCCACGCAAACCGCCGTTGACATAACGGACGGTCTCGACGAAATCGTTCTTGCCCAGCTCGTTGGTTTCCGGGTACTCGGTATAGGGGTGATAGGCGGTGATCAGGTTGTAGTCGGCCAAGCCCTTTTCAAGCAGCGACTTGAGCATCAAGTTCATGCCGCGAGTGGGCATCTGACTGAAGTAGGCCATGCCCGCAGTGAGCAGCGGTTTGTCAGGAAAACGCTTGCGCACCGTCACGACGGCATCGTGCAGCAATGCCGCGTAAGCATCGGGGTCTTCCTTCGGGCGCCAGAACGGCGGCAGGTTCGGCTCGTTCCAGATCTGCCAGGCGTCGAATTGCGGGTAACGCTCGACGAAATTCGCCAGGCTCTCGCTGTATAGACGGTTGTCCTTTGGCGGGAAGGAATCCTGGTAGGGAGAGTTGGCCGGAGCGCTGGTGGCGAAGGGGGCGGAGCCGGAAAGAAAGCCTACGGCCTTGAATTTTTCCTCGGCCATGACCTTGGTTGCGGCATCGAAAGGTGGGTAATAACGGCCTGGTGCAGACTCCAGCAAAGCCCAATGCATGGCGATACGAACCCATTGCAGATCGAGTTCGTGCAAACGCGCCATCTGCTTGCGATAGGTCGCTTCGGGAAAGAAATGGAACTGCGCGTTGACGCCCAGAAAGTCCTTCCAGACCACCGGACGATCCGGTTTCAGGCTGGTAACTTCCGCCTCGGCATTGCGACTGAGAATGACAGCCACGAACAAGACAAGCGCAACCAGGAGCGCGGATAGAACAACTCGCTTACTTCGCATGATCCCTACCCTCGCAAAGGTTGGTGAACAGCGCCTTGAAACGCTGAGCAGTGGCTGGCCAGCGTCGCTCATGACCGATCTGCGTGGCACGTTCAGCCCATTGCAGGCAGCGCTGCGGAGCCTCCAACAGCTCCTGCAGTTCCTGCGCCAGGGCGTTTACATCCCCTTGTGCATATATCGCCCCGTTCCCGGTGGCGACCTCCTCGGCGAAAGCACGGGCATCAGAGGTGATCACGCCACGTCCGCACGCCGCTGCCCAGGACAACGCACCACTGGTACCACGCTGCTCGCCCAGCAGCCTCAGCTTCTTCGACTCGCGATACGGCAACACCATCACATGGTGTGCCTTGATCTGCGTGGCGATATCCTCGGCCGGCAGATCCAGACGCCATTCCACGAGCGACTCGAGCCCCTGCTCGATGATGCGTCTGCGCAACTGATCGAGATAGCTGCCACCTGGCTCGAAAGCCATTTCAGGCGCGCTGCCGCCAGCCAGGGTCAGGCGTACCCGTGACAGCATCTGGGGTTGGCGACGAACCACCAGCGCCAAGGCATCAAGCAGATCCTCGATACCCTTGCCGCGATAGATGAACCCGAAATAGAGCAGCCGCAGCGGCTCCAGTGGCGGCAATGGCGTCGGCTCGATCACCTGATTGCCATGGGCAATGACATGCACCTTGTCCGCCGGCAAACGCATACGACGAACCAGGCAATTGTGTCCCGTCTCCGTCAGCGTCACCAGGGCATCGAGGCTGTTTGCCAGTTGACGCTCCTCGTAAAGGCACAGTGGGTCGGCCAGCACAGTGGCCGCCTGCGGCCATGGCGACGGCATGGACTGCGCCAGAGACAACGGCCAAGGCAGCGAAGCACGCCGCCATACCAGGCGCTCGGGATCATGCACGGTGGCCGACAGCGGCAGCCCTGGATAGCGCGCCCGCAGGGCTCTCAGTGCATGGAACTCGGCCAGTCGACCGCCACCCAACTCGGCATGCACGACATCCACGCCACTCCAGTCGAACTCTGCCACCCGAGCCGCAGCTCGCTGCGGATCATTGCCGCAGCCAGCCAGTGGAGTGATCACTTCTACCGAGCTGGCCTCCAGTGCCATCTTGAGCACTGCGGCATAATCCGCAATCCCCGTCTGTTCGGGCGGCAACGGCGCCAACAAGGCAACCCGCATCAGACCACGCCTCGCACCCTGGCGATCACGCGCAGCACACGATCAGGCACTTCGAAGCGACGACGGTTGATGATCACGCCATCGACCTTATTGAACGCGGTATTCAGCACACCGATGGCATGCGCCACCGTCGGGATGTTGCTCTGCTGCGCCTCGACGACCAGTGCCACCAGATCGGCCTTGCGCAGACTCACGAAAGACTCGGGGCTCGATAGCAACGCCGAGGCATCCAGCAATACGATTTCGCCTGGCTGAGCCGGCGCATCACCCACACGCACCTTGTAGCCGCGCTCTTCGAGCAGTCGGCGCAGATGGCCGATGATGAAACTGACTCCTTCACCACGGCGCGCCGAGGTCAAACCGAACACCAACCCACGCTCACCGACCTGATCCAACGGCAGTAGGCCGTACAAACGATAGAGCGCAGCCAGAAAAGCGCTGTTCTGGGTCGGATCGCCAGAAACCTCTGGCAGCGTGGTCCACAGCGGAACCCCGAACTTGTCCGCGAAACGACCGCCGTCATGAATCCGCTGATCCAACAGGTAGCAGAAGTAGATCGTCAGGAAGCCAACCAGAATACTCAGCGGCAGAGCCAGCACGAGCATCAGCAGACTTTTAGGGAACACCCGGCTCGGGTTGAAAGTGGCCTGCTCGATCATTGCGATGTTGCTGATCCGGCTGTTATCCAGCTCCCGGTCGATCCGCGCCTTTTCCAGGCTTTCGTCGTACAGCGCAAAGTTTCTCTCGGCAGCCGTCAATTCACGCTGCAGGCGAGCCAGTTCGGGCTCAACGGACAGAGCCTTGACGCGTTCCTCTTCGAGAATCTTGAGCTGCTCCTCCTGGCGGATCAGTTGCGCTTTCAGGCGTGCCAGATCGGACTGTTGATCCATGAAGTTACTGCGCAGACGCTCGGCAATCGGATTCGGGGCGCGGTTCTGGGAAACCTGCAGGGTATCGGCCTCCGCTTTGACCATTGCCTCCAGGCTGGCGATGGTCTCGTCGATGCTCTTCACCGGCGGTGCATTCTCGGTGAAGGTGCGCAGCAGATCCTGACGCTCAGCGCGCTTGCCATTGAGCATACGCAGCAGATCCTGCTGCACGGGGTTAAGGGCAACTTCACGCGAGGTACTGATCTCGGCCGGCAAACTCTTGATCTGCTGATCCAGGGTAGCCAGGCTGCCCTCGGTAGAGGAAATCAGCCGGCGAGTGTTGAACCTGTCGGTACGCAACTGGTTGATGCGCTCAGACAGATTCTGCAGATGCGCCTCCATACCGATGGCACCCAGCTCATCCAGGCCTGCAGTCAACTCCTGCTTGAGTTTGAGAATCTCGGCGGAACTCGCTTCGCTCTGGTTCAAGTAGAAATCATAGAGACTGCGACGCCCTAATGCGCGGGTACGCTCCTCCAGATATAGATCGACCCAGCTCTGTACCACCGACTGCGCCACTGCCGGATCGCTCCAGCGAAAGCGAATTTCCATCACCGACGAACCGGGAGCGTGGGTCACACTGAATTTGTCTTCCAGCTTGGTCGCCAAGCGATCGACTGGTGTCTGCTCTTCAGCGAGCCCCAGTAACTGGAAAAAACCACGGACAAGTTCGATGGCGCCACTGACCGCCTGACCGACATAATATTTGACCGTGGGCAGGAAACCTTCAGGACGCGGGGCATTGGCCAGCTCTTCTAGGTAACGTTCAGCGACCTGACGACTAATCGGCCGCCCCGTCAGCATGCGCTCTTCGTCCAGAATCGGATCACGCTGAGTCGCAGGCATGACTATCGACTGGCGGTCAGCGACCTCGATAGGCAGTGTATTGGTGTCACGCCCAGGTTTTACCAACAGACGTGCGCTGGACTCGAATGAGGTCGGCAGCAAAAAAGCGCCCAGCAATACGACCACCAGAGTGACTACAACCGCCAGCTTGAACTCCCTGAAGAAGATGAAGAACAGGCGCAACAGATCACGGAATGTGCGAATTTCGATCATGAGAGCTGTCCTTGGCGATTAGTTGTTGCGCAGGTCATAGTTGGCGCCAATCCCGATCGTTTTGACGAACGGGATCAGCTGATTCAGATAGAGGTCGACGCCCTCAATGCGATTACCCACACCGGACTTGGGCACGAAAACCACATCACCACGTTGCAACGCGACAGCGCGGCGGCCCTGTTCGCCACCTTGAAGCAGTTGGCTGAAGTCGATGAAGTAAGTCTTGTAAAGCCCATCAGCATTCGAACGCAGCAGCGCGACGTTACGGCTGTCGGCGTCAGGCATGACGCCACCAGCAGTGACGATGGCCTGCTCAAGAGTGGACGCGATACTGGCCGAGTAGGGCTGAGGGTTTCGCACCGATCCCCCCACGAACACCGTGTTACCCGGCGCCTGATTGATATTCACCGTGACCCCTGGCTCACGGTAGTAGGGCTTCAGCCTCTCCTCCAGGATCGCGGCCAGCTGCTCAGGGGTTCTGCCACCCGCCTCTACCTTGCCGATGAAGGGGTAGGAGAAGCTGCCGTCATTGAGCACCGTATAGAGCGTCAACTCATAGATTGAGTTGGCGGTGAATGCCGAGATGGTCGGTGTTTCGCCACTGTTTCTAACGATGCGCAGGACATCGCCCGGATAAATGCGCTCCTGCACCGGAGGAAGGTCAGCCAGGGTCAACGCCGCCGCATGACCAGCCTCGACGGTGTCAGAATCAGGCAGTCCGATGCGAGCCGGCGTATTACAGGCCGTCAAGCCCAGCGTCACAACGATCAGCAACAGTGCTTTCATGTGGGAAGTTCCCTTTAAGATCCCAATATTCACTTTCAATACCCCGAAACCATGCGCAAGCAGCGCCTGAGTGCCGTATCCAAACGACGCTCACCACGACCGCTCTATAAACCCAGAAACAAAGGAGCCACACTGCGGCTCCGTATTCGCACCAGGCGCCCGGCTGAGCGCCTGAGGCCCTCTATCAATTACTTTTCTCGCCCGCTGGCGCACGACCATAGATATCGTTGAAGCGGACAATGTCGTCCTCGCCCAGATACTCGCCGCTCTGCACCTCGATCATCACCAGATCGATCACCCCAGGATTTACCAGGCGGTGACTGTGCCCAGCGGGAATGAAGGTCGACTCATTGGTGTTGAGCAAAAAGTCGCGCTCGCCGTTCATCACCCGGGCCATACCGCTGACCACTACCCAGTGCTCGCTGCGATGGTGGTGCATCTGCAGCGACAGGGATTCGCCGGGGCGGACCATGATGCGCTTGATCTTGAAGCGCGCACCCTCCTCCAGCACGGTGTAGGTGCCCCACGGGCGAGTCACCGCACGGTGCAGACGATAGGCATCGTGACCGCGCTTCTTCAGCTCCTGAGCGACGAATTTGACGTCCTGCGTGCAGTGGGCATCAGCGATCAGCAAGGCATCCGGAGTGTCGACCACCACCAGGTCGCGTACCCCTACGGCACCGACCAGGCGCTTGGGCGAGTCGATGTAGCAACCCTGCACGTTATGCAAAATCACCTCGCCGTTGACCTGATTGCCGTTGGCATCTGCTGGCGTCAGTTCACGCAATGCCTGCCACGAGCCGATGTCGCTCCAGCCCAGATCGCAAGGCACGACTGCTACTCTGGAGGAGCGCTCCATGAGGGCATAGTCGATGGAGATATCCGTTACCTCGGCGAAACTGGGCGCATCCAGCTCACATTGCTTGCCCTGCTTGCCTTCGACGGCCCCACTCAGTGCCAGGCATCTCTCCACGCCCTCGACGACCTGCGGCGCATGTTCGCGAAGTTCGCGCAGCAGCACGTCGGCGCGGAAACAGAACATGCCGGCGTTCCACAGATGTTCGCCGCCCTCCAAGTACGCCTGCGCGGTCTGCAGGTCGGGCTTCTCGACGAAACTGGCTACGCGATACCCACCGGCCTCCAACGCTTCACCCTGCTGGATATAGCCATAACCGGTCTCCGCATGGCCGGGGCGGATGCCGAAAGTGACCAGCCAGCCCGCCTCGGCCAGATCGCGCGCACGCGCCACCGCGGAAACGAAAGCCTGCTGATCACGAATCAGGTGATCGGCCGGCAGCACCAGCAACTGCGCCTCCTCACCGTAGTGACGAACGGCATGCAACGCTGCCGCGGCAATCGCCGGTGCCGTGTTGCGCCCCATCGGTTCGAGGAGAAAATCCAGCCCCAGGCGCCCACTATTCAGCGGCCGGTAGTCGTCCAGGGTGCGAAACAGCAGCTCCCGATTGATCACCGTCAGCAGCCTGGTCACATCATCCAGGCCAGCGACACGCTCGAAGGTCTTCTGCAGCAGGCTGAGACCATCGGCCAAACGCATGAAAGGCTTGGGCATAGCCTCACGCGATACCGGCCACAGACGGGTGCCGGCACCACCGGCGACGATGCAGGGAATCAGCGTGCTCATCAGTAGGCCTCGCGGGTGAAGATGACCGCAGGCAAGGTGCGGAAGAGGATGTACAGGTCGAACCAGACCGACCAGTTCTCGATGTACTGCAGGTCGTACTCGACACGTTTCTCAATCTTTTCCAGCGTATCGGTTTCGCCCCGATAGCCATTGATCTGCGCCCAGCCGGTGATGCCGGGCTTAACGCGATGCCGCGCGGTGTACTCCTTGACCGCGTCCTCAAAGAGGATTCCGGCCGCCTTGGTCGCCGTGGCATGGGGGCGGGGCCCGACCATGGACATGCTGCCGAGCAGCACGTTGAACAGTTGCGGCAGCTCGTCGAGACTGGTCTTGCGGATAAAGCGGCCGACCCGGGTGATGCGATCATCGCCGCGGGTGGTCTGGTGCTCGGCGTTGGCATCGGCACGGTCGCAGTACATCGAGCGGAACTTGAACACTTCGATCAGGCGATTGTTGTAACCGTAACGTTTCTGCCGGAACAGTATCGGGCCGGGCGAGTCGAGCTTGATGGCCAATGCCACCAGAACCATCACCGGCAACGCAGGTATCAGCGCCAGACTCGCCAGCACCAGGTCCTCGAGGCGCTTGATCAGGGGCGACCAGCCATCCAGCGGACGCTCCGATACGTTGAACATGGGCAGTCCGCCCACCTCGGTGATGCGGTTGCGTGCATGCCGAAAGGCGAGCATGTCCGGCACGAGTAAGACGTTGACCGGCAACTTGCGCAGCTCGCGCACGATCTGGCCGATGCGGTTCTCTGCCGACCAGGGCAGCGCCACCAACACCTGAGTGACCCGCTCGCGGCGGATCAGGCTCTCCAGGTCCCGGCTGTCACCCAGCAACGGCAAGCCCGCCAGAGTGTCTGGTATGCGGCCGATACGATCATCGATAAAACCAATCAGACCGGAGCGGATATCGCAATGACGCGACATGTACTCGGCCAGGCGCACGCCGTTTTCGGTACCACCAAGAATGACAGCACTCTGCAGGAACTGACCAGCACCAGCCCATCGCCTGAATAACGACAAAAGAAGCAAGCGCTCCGCACCAAACGCCAATAAACTGACGACAAACCAGAGCGCGAGAAGATGCCCTTCCATGAACCCGAACATCTCCAGTGCCTGATGCATGAACAGCAGCAGACAAAATGCCGCCGACCAAGCGAAAAACATCACGCGAAAGCGCAGCAGATTGCTGAAGATATCTTCAGAGTAGACGTCCAAAGCCTGGAACATCAGGACCGTCAGCACGCCGAAGAAAAACAGAATTGCACTATAACTTTGTGTTAGAGAACGCTCTTCCGACAACCACAGCAGCAACAGCAGTCCAGGCAACGCGGCAGTAAAGCCGTGTACCAGGCGCATCCCCGCCAGGAAATACTGAACAAAGCCAGGGCGTGCCAGCAATGAGCTACCGTGCGAAAGCTGACCCATGATATTTACTCCCGCCACATCTTCCGAGAACATCTCGCCCGCAGGCGACAGAAAAAAGGCAGTAAGAGGAAAATTTCGCGCAATACGACAGAATGCTGTCGCTTCTGTTATGGTGCGACTTAACCACTTTTATGATGGCCTTTCAACATCCATCCGACATTAGGATGGAGTTAAAAATTGACGTCATATAAACGCCGCAACCAAGCATCTTTTGACCAGACATCCCATGGGCGGAAGTACGTCCGGATTGCCTAGCGGCGCCTCTATGATCGGATTACCAAATACCAGAGAGGTGAGGCGTCAGGGTAGAGGCGCCCCGGCAACCGAATGACCTGAGCGGCAGGACAGCTTTCCTCCCCTATTTCATGTGGCTGCCTTATCATCCGCAGCCGACGACTAGCGTTCATGTTCCACAGGTAAAGGGCATCATCCATGCGCATCCTGATCACCGGCGGTGCCGGCTTTATCGGTTCGGCTCTGATCCGTCATCTGATCCGTCACACCGAGCATGAGGCTCTCAACCTCGACAAGTTGACCTACGCCGGCAACCTGGAATCGCTTGCCCCCGTTGATGACAACCCGCGTTACCGTTTCGTCCAGGCGGATATCGCCGACAGCCCTGTGGTTGCGCAGACGCTGGCCGAGTTCCAGCCCGACGCGATCATGCACCTGGCTGCCGAGTCTCATGTCGACCGCTCCATCGATGGCCCAGCGGCCTTTATCCAGACCAATATCGTCGGCACCTACAGCCTGCTGGAAAGCACCCGCGCCTATTGGCTTGGCCTGAGCGCAGAACGCAAAGCGGCGTTTCGCTTTCATCACATTTCCACCGACGAGGTGTATGGCGACCTGCACGGTGTCGATGACCTCTTCACCGAAACCACTCCCTACGCGCCCAGCTCGCCTTATTCGGCGAGCAAGGCGGCGTCCGACCATCTGGTGCGTGCCTGGCAGCGCACCTATGGCCTGCCGGTGCTGATCACCAACTGCTCGAACAACTACGGCCCCTATCATTTCCCCGAAAAGCTGATCCCACTGATGATCCTCAACGCCCTGGCGGGCAAACCGCTGCCGGTGTATGGCAACGGTCAGCAGGTGCGCGACTGGCTGTATGTGGAAGACCACGCGCGCGCCCTGCTCAAGGTGGTCAGCGAAGGTCAGGTCGGCGAGACCTACAACATCGGCGGCCATAATGAACAGAAGAACCTGGATGTGGTACGCGCCATCTGCGCGCTTCTGGAAGAGCTGGCACCACAGAAGCCGGCCGGTATCGAGCGCTATGAAGACCTCATCACCTACGTGCAAGATCGTCCTGGCCATGACCTGCGCTACGCCATCGACGCCAGCAAGATCGAGCGCGAGTTGGGTTGGGTACCGCAGGAAACCTTCGAAACCGGCCTGCGCAAGACCGTGCAGTGGTATCTAGATAACCTCGAATGGTGCCGCCGCGTTCAGGATGGCAGTTATCAGGGCCAGCGACTCGGCGCACTCTAGAGCTCAAGACGTAGGGCGGGTGCAACCCGCCAGCCAGGCAGCGGCGGGTTGCACCCGCCCTACGCATCGACAAGGAACATAGAAAACATGAAAGGCATCATCCTCGCCGGCGGCTCCGGCACCCGCTTGCACCCCATCACCCTCGGCGTGTCCAAGCAACTGCTGCCGATCTATGACAAGCCGATGATCTACTACCCGTTGTCGGTGCTGATGCTGGCCGGCATTCGCGAGATTCTGATCATCTCCACCCCCGAAGATCTGCCCAACTTCCGCAAGATGCTCGGTAACGGCAGCCAGTTCGGTATCGACCTGCAGTATGCCGAGCAACCTTCTCCCGACGGCCTGGCGCAAGCCTTCCTGATCGGCGAGTCGTTCATTGGCAACGACTCGGTATGCCTGATCCTCGGCGACAACATCTTCCATGGTCAGCACTTCACCGAGAAGCTGCTGCGCGCGGCCACCCACAATAGCGGTGCCACGGTCTTCGGCTACTGGGTCAGCGACCCGGAGCGTTTCGGCGTGGTCGAGTTCGACGCCGCCGGCAATGCGCTGTCGATCGAGGAAAAGCCGGCAAAACCCAAGTCCAGCTTTGCCGTGACCGGCCTGTATTTCTACGACAACGACGTGGTGCAGATCGCCAAGGCGGTCAAGCCCTCGCCACGCGGCGAGCTGGAAATCACCGATGTGAACAACGCCTATCTGGCCCGTGGCGACCTGCGCGTTGAGCGCTTCGGCCGCGGTTTCGCCTGGCTAGACACCGGAACCCACGACAGCCTGCTCGACGCCTCGCACTACGTGCAGACCGTGGAAAAGCGCCAGGGCCTGAAGGTCGCCTGCCTCGAAGAAATCGCCTATCAGCAGGGCTGGATCGACCGCGACAAACTGCTCGCGTGCGCCAAGGCGCTGGGCAAGACCGGCTACGGTCAGTACCTGTACAAGCTTGCCGAGGAACTCCCATGAAGGTGATTACCACTGCATTGCCGGAAGTGCTGATTCTCGAACCCCAGGTTTTCGGTGACGAACGCGGCTTCTTCTACGAGAGTTTCAACGCACGGCGCTTTGCCGAAGCCACCGGGGTAACCCGCGAATTCGTCCAGGACAACCATTCGCGCTCCGCGCGCGGCGTGCTGCGCGGCCTGCACTATCAACTGCAGCAGGCCCAGGGCAAGCTGGTGCGCGTCAGTGCCGGCGAGGTCTATGACGTCGCGGTCGACGTACGCCGCAGCTCGGCGAATTTCGGCAAGTGGGTCGGCGTGCATCTGTCCGCCGAAAACAAACGCCAGCTGTGGGTGCCGGAAGGTTTCGCCCACGGCTTCCTGGTACTCAGCGAATACGCCGAATTCCTCTACAAGACCACCGACTACTACGCCCCCGCCCATGAGCGCTGCATCCGCTGGGACGACCCACAGTTGGCCATCGACTGGCCGCTCGAGGGCCTGTCGCCACAACTCTCGGCCAAGGACCAACAGGGCCTGAGCCTGACCGACGCCGAGACCTTCGCATGAAGATCCTGATCAGCGGCCACACCGGCCAGGTCGCTCGCGAACTGCAACTGGCCCTGCACGAGCACGAACTGATCAGTCTCGGCAGGCAGGCATTCGACCTGTCGCGCCCGGACAGCCTGCGCGAAACCATTCTGCGCGAGCGGCCGGCGCTGGTGATCAATGCCGCCGCCTACACTGCCGTCGACCAGGCCGAGCAGGAACGAGAGCTGGCCTTCGCCATCAATGCCGAGGCGCCAGGCGTCATGGCCGATGCCTGTTTCGAGCTGGATATCCCGCTGATCCACTACTCCACCGACTACGTATTCGACGGCAGCAAGGCCACCCCCTACCGTGAGGCCGATACGCCACACCCGCTCGGCGTCTACGGTGCCAGCAAGGCGGCCGGCGAACAGGCGCTGCGCATCAGCGGCTGCGACCACCTGATCCTGCGCACCAGTTGGGTCTACTCGCAGCACGGGCGCAACTTCCTGCTGACCATGCAGCGCCTGCTGCAGGAGCGCGAAGAGCTCAGCGTGGTCGACGACCAGATCGGCGCGCCGACCTGGGCCGGCAGCATCGCCAGCGCCACCGCCGAACTGATCGACAAGTGGCAGCAGGGGCGCCATCACTGGGGCACCTACCACCTGACCTGCCAGGGCGAGACCAGTTGGTTCGGCTTCGCCAGCGCCATCGCCGAGCGCCTGCGTGCAGCCGGCAAACCCTGCGCTAGGCTGCGTCCCATTCCCAGCAGCGAATATCCGACACCGGCGCAGCGCCCCCTCAATTCGCGCCTGGATGGCGAGCGACTGGAGCAAGACTGGCAGGTTCGCCTGCCGGACTGGCGCACGGCACTGGATGCCTGCCTGCAACGCATGAACTGAAGGCCCTGCGTTTCATCCGCGCGGCCGGCGCACATCACCGGCCGCACGCTTAACGTGCATAATGCGCCGATCATTTCTGCACGGTTTGCCATGAGCACGAACACCGCCACTCCCCGTCGCCTGCGCTGGCGCAGCCTCGTGCTGTTGGCGCTGCTGCTTGCGCCACTGCTGTGGCCCGTTCACTTCCTGGCCGAGCGCTACTACCGCGAAGTGCTGATCGAGCAGAACCGGCAAACCCTCGATCTGTATGTGGCCAACCTGCTCGGCACGCTACGCCGCTACGAGGTCCTGCCGCAGATTCTTGGCGATCTGCCGGGCCTGCGCGCCGCCCTGCACGCCCCCGAAGACCCGGCCGCGCTGGACAACGCCAACCGCCTGCTGGCCCGCGTGAAGAGCCAGACCGGCGCCGACGTGATCTACCTGATGAATCCCCGTGGCGTCACCCTGGCCGCCTCCAACTGGGACAAACCCGACAGCTTCGTCGCCGGCAATTTCGCCTTTCGCCCGTATTTTCGGGAAGCCTTGGCCGGGCGCCTGGGGCGCTTCTTCGGCCTGGGCACAACGTCCGGCAAACGCGGTTACTACTTCGCCTATCCGGTGCGCGAGGACGACCACAATATCGGCGCACTGGTGGTCAAGGTCGACCTCGACCACACCGAAACCCTGTGGGGCAACACGCCTGAACAGTTGCTGGTGACCGATACCAACGGCGTGGTCATCCTCACCTCGCGCCCGGACTGGCGCTTTCACGCCAGCCGCCCGCTGGACCGCGTCGAGCAATCGGCCATCGCCGCCAACCAGCCCTACCCGACCCAGGCGCCGCCCCTGCTCGATATCGATCCCAACGCCTGGCTGACACAAAGCCGCGCTCTGGAAGAAACCGGCTGGACGGTGAGCATTCTCGCCCCACGCATCCTGCTCGACCGCCCCGTGCGCAGCGCCGTGGCCGTCGGGGCGGCCGCCCTGCTGGCGCTGCTGTTGTTGCTGGGCCTGCTGATCCTGCGTCGCCGTCATTACCTGGAACGCATTGCTCTGGACGCTCGCGCCAAGGCCGAACTGGAGCAGCGCGTCGCCGAACGCACGCAGGATCTGGAGCTACTCAACAGCCGCCTCAAGCAGGAAGTGCTCGAGCGTGAACAGGCTCAGCAGGAGCTGGTGCGCGCTCAGGACGAGCTGGTCCAGGCCGGCAAACTGTCAGCGCTCGGCACCATGAGTGCCAGCATCAGCCACGAACTCAACCAGCCGCTGGGGGCGATCCGCAGCTATGCGGAGAACGCCAGTACCCTGCTCGATCATCAGCGCAGCGACGATGCTCGCGCCAACCTCAAGTTGATCAGCGAGCTGACCGAGCGCATGGCCTCGATCATCACCCATTTGCGCGCCTTTGCCCGCCGCGACCGCCACGCGCCGGAGCGGGTTGCCCTGCAACCAGCGCTGGACGATGCTCTGGCGCTATTGGCCAAGCGCCGCCGGGCCATGGATGTAGAGCTGATTCGCGACCTGCCGGACGCCACCCTCTGGGTCCAGGCTGGCGAGACGCGGCTGCGTCAGGTGCTGGGCAATCTACTCGGCAATGCGCTCGATGCACTGATCGATAAGGCGCCGCCACGGCGCATCTGGATCAGCATCGAGCATCAAGCCGAGCACCTCCACCTGCTGCTGCGTGACAATGGCCCCGGCTTCTCGCCCGAATCACTGGCGCGCGCGCGCGAGCCCTTCTTCACCACCAAGACCAGCGCCCAGGGCCTGGGGTTGGGCCTGGCCATCTGCGATAGTCTGGTGCGTGCGCTGGACGGCGAACTGCTGCTGGCCAATCATCCGGCCGGCGGCGCGCTGATCACCCTGCGCCTGGCCAGCCCCGGCGTCAACCTGCAACCCTCAGAGGACCCTTCGCCATGACCAGCGACAGCGCCATCGACAGCCGCATTCAGGTACTGCTGATCGACGACGACGCCCATCTGCGCCAGGCACTCAGCCAGACGCTCGACCTGGCCGGGCTCAAGGTCATCAGCCTGGGCAACGCGCAGGGCCTGGCCGCGCGCATTCCCGCTGGCTGGCCAGGCGTGGTGGTCAGCGATATCCGCATGCCCGGCATCGACGGCCTGCAACTGCTGCAGCAATTGCGCGAGCGTGATGCCGAGCTGCCCGTGCTGCTGATCACTGGCCACGGTGACGTGCCGCTGGCCGTGCAAGCGATGCGCGCCGGCGCCTACGACTTCCTGGAAAAACCCTTCGCCAATGACGATCTGCTCGACAGCGTACGCCGGGCGCTGGAGCTGCGCCGCCTGGTGCTGGACAACCGCAGCCTGCGCATGGCGCTCAATGACCGCCAGCAACTGTCCAGCCGTCTGGTCGGCCAATCGCCGGCCATGCAGCGCCTGCGCGAACAGATCGGTGCACTGGCCAGCATCGCCACCGATGTACTGATTCTCGGCGAGACCGGCGCCGGCAAAGAGGTGGTCGCACGCGCCCTGCACGATCTGTCCAACCGCCGCGAAGGGCCTTTCGTCGCCATCAACGCCGGTGCACTGGCCGAGTCGGTAGTGGAAAGCGAGCTGTTCGGCCATGAGGCCGGCGCCTTCACCGGCGCGCAGAAACGGCGCATCGGCAAGTTCGAGTTCGCCAACGGCGGCACCCTGTTCCTCGACGAGATCGAGAGCATGAGCATGGATGTGCAGGTCAAGCTGCTGCGCCTGCTGCAGGAGCGCGTGGTCGAGCGCCTCGGTGGTAATCAGTTGATCCCGCTGGATATCCGCGTGATCGCCGCGACCAAGGAAGATCTGCGCCAGGCCGCCGATGCCGGGCGCTTCCGCGCCGACCTCTACTACCGCCTCAACGTCGCGCCGTTGTCCATCCCGCCGCTACGCGAGCGCGGCGAGGATGCCCTGCTGCTGTTCCAGCACTTTGCCGATGGGGCGGCCGCCCGCCACGCCCTGGCCCCGCGTGAGCTGCAGCCGGGGCAGCGCGCCTTGCTGCTGCGTCATCCCTGGCCGGGCAACGTGCGTGAGCTGCAGAACGCCGCCGAGCGTTTCGCGCTGGGCCTGGAACTGGCGCTCGACAGCAACGCGCCAAACCTGCCACCGGTCAACGGCGGGCTCAGCGAACAGGTCGAAGCCTTCGAGCGCGCCTTGATCGCCGCCGAGCTGAGCCGCCCGCACGGCTCGCTACGCAGCCTGGCCGAGGCGCTGGGTGTGCCGCGCAAGACGCTGCACGACAAGCTGCGCAAACATGGGCTGAATTTCTCAGGCGCTGGCGGAAGCTCGCCAGAGGACTTCGACTGACTGGCGACAAACCGCCAATTTCATCCTTCCAGACCTGTCGCTGGCGGGCTCACACGCCCGCCCAGGTCTCGGCAAAAAGCCATCAAAGCCTACAGCCATGGGCCTTTGCACGGCGCGCAAGGTCTGCGCATCGCAGACTGGCACAAGGGTTGCTCTAAGCTAGCTCCAAGCGAACCCACAAGTACAAGTCCAGGCCTCGCTAATGCCACCGGCGTTTTTCTCCAAGCCGCCTAGACTTGCTCTTGTCCGTTCGTCAGCTGCGCCCCGGCGCAAATGCGATAAACACAACAAGAGGAAGCATCCGCATGTTCAAACTGACTGCCAAGGCGCTGGCTTGCGCCCTGTCCCTGTCCATCGCTGGCGTGGTTCACGCTGCCGACCCGATCGTCATCAAGTTCTCCCACGTGGTTGCCGAGCACACCCCGAAAGGTCAGGGTGCCGTGCTGTTCAAGCAACTGGCTGAAGAGCGTTTGGGCGACAAGGTCAAGGTCGAGGTCTACCCGAACTCCTCGCTGTTCGGCGACGGCAAGGAAATGGAAGCGCTGCTGCTCGGCGACGTCCAGCTCATCGCCCCGTCCCTGGCCAAGTTCGAGCATTACACCAAGCAGCTGCAGGTATTCGACCTGCCGTTCCTGTTCGACGACATGGCTGCAGTCGATCGCTTCCAGAAAGGTCCGGAAGGCCAGAAACTGCTGACCTCCATGACCGACAAGGGCATCACCGGCCTGGCTTACTGGCACAACGGTCTGAAGCAGCTGTCGGCCAACAAGGCGCTGCTGGAGCCGAAAGACGCCCGTGGCCTGAAGTTCCGCGTACAGGCTTCCGCCGTACTGGAAGAGCAGTTCAAGGCCGTGCGCGCCAACCCGCGCAAGATGAGCTTCGCCGAGGTGTATCAGGGCCTGCAGACTGGTGTGGTCAACGGTGCCGAGAACCCCTACTCGAACATCTACAGCCAGAAGATGCACGAAGTTCAGAAGTACATCACCGAGTCCAACCATGGTCTGCTGGACTACATGCTGATCACCAACACCAAGTTCTGGGAAGGTCTGCCGGCTGACGTACGCGACGAGCTGAACAAGATCATCGCCGAGGTCACCGTCGAGGTGAACAAGCAGGCTGACGCCCTTAACGAAGGCGACAAGCAGCGCATCGTCGAAGCAGGCACCACCGAGATCCTGACCCTGACTCCTGAGCAGCGCGGCCAATGGCGCGATGCCATGCAGCCGGTATGGAAGAAGTTCGAAGGCGAGATCGGCGCTGACCTGATCAAGGCCGCGCAAGCTGCCAACCAGTAATAAGGCCGGAGAGCCGTAGGGTGGGCAGAGCGTCGATGCTCTGACCCACCACGACGCCCGCGACGGGCGTCGATCAACGCTGTAACCGGTGGGCCGGCTACCGTCCCACCCTACGCCCTTTCCATTCGGGAGAACCGACCATGAACGCCTTGCGGCGCGTCTGGGAGCACTTCGAGGAAGGCTTTATCGCCTTCCTCCTGGCAGCCATGACGCTGATCACTTTCGTCTACGTGATCCTCAACAACTTCTACACCCTGTTCTATTGGCTGGGTGATGCCTTCGGCGGTAACGAGTTTCTGCTCGCTATCGGCGACGCCATTCTCGACATGGCCCAGGCGATGACCTGGAGCAATGCCCTGACCAAGGCCCTGTTCGGCTGGCTGATCTTCTTCGGCCTGGCCTATGGCGTGCGCACCGCCGGCCACATCGGCGTCGATGCCCTGGTCAAACTCGCCCCGCGCGGCGTGCAGCGCGTCATCGGTGTGATCGCCTGTTCGGCCTGCCTGGGCTACGCCGGCCTGATCGCGGTCGGCAGCTTCGACTGGGTACGCACCCTGTTCACCGCCGGCATCGGTGCCGAAGACCTCGGCCACTACGGCATCCAGCAATGGCATATCGGCATGATCGTGCCGTTCGGCTACGCCATGGTGTTCATCCGCTTCCTGGAAATCCTCGTCCGTATCCTGCGCAACGAGCAGACCGGCCTCGGCCTGGCTGACGAAGCCGCCGATGCGCTGAAAATCAATGAGCACGAGGAGCCCAAGCAATGACCGTTCTGTTCCTCTTCCTGCTGCTGTTCTTGCTGATGTTCATCGGCGTGCCGATCGCCGCGTCGCTCGGCCTGGCCGGTTCGATCACCATCATGCTGTTCAGCCCCGACTCGGTGCGCTCGCTGGCGATCAAGCTGTTCGAGACCTCCGAGCACTACACCCTGCTGGCGATCCCGTTCTTCCTGCTCTCCGGTGCCTTCATGACCACTGGTGGCGTGGCGCGTCGCCTGATCGACTTCGCCAACGCCTGCGTCGGTCACATCCGGGGCGGCCTGGCCATCGGTGCGGTGCTGGCGTGCATGCTGTTCGCCGCGCTGTCCGGCTCCTCGCCGGCGACCGTGGCCGCAGTGGGCTCCATCGCCATCGCCGGCATGGTGCGCTCCGGTTACCCGCAGGCGTTTGGCGCCGGCATCGTCTGTAACGCCGGTACCCTGGGCATTCTGATTCCGCCGTCGATCGTGATGGTGGTGTACGCCGCCGCCACCGAGCAGTCGGTGGGCAAGCTGTTCATGGCCGGGGTGATCCCGGGCGTGATGCTCGGCCTGGTGCTGATGATCGCGATCTACATCGTCGCCCGTATCAAGAAGCTGCCGGCCCTGCCACGTGCCAGCTTCCGCGAGTGGCTGCGTTCCGCCCGTGAAGCGTTCTGGGGCCTGCTGCTGATGGTGATCATCCTCGGCGGTATCTACACCGGCATGTTCACCCCGACCGAGGCCGCGGCCGTGGCCGCGGTGTACGCCGGCTTCGTCGCCCTGTTCGTGTACAAGGACCTGACCATTCGCGAGTGCCCGAAGGTGCTGCTGGAGTCCGGCAAGCTGACCATCATGCTGATGTTCATCATTGCCAACGCCATGCTCTTCGCCCACGTGCTGACCACCGAGCAGATCCCCCAGCAGATCACCGCCTGGGTGGTGGATCTGGGCCTGCAGCCGTGGCAGTTCCTGCTGGTGGTGAACATCGTGCTGCTGATCGCCGGTGCCTTCATGGAGCCGTCGGCGATCATCCTGATCCTCGCGCCAATCCTCTTCCCGATCGCCATGCAGCTGGGCATCGACCCGATCCACCTGGGCATCATCATGGTGGTGAACATGGAGATCGGCCTGATCACACCACCGGTGGGGCTGAACCTGTTCGTCACCTCGGCGGTGACGGGCATGCCACTGACGGCAGTGATCCGTGCCGCGCTGCCATGGCTGATGCTGCTGATCAGCTTCCTGATGGTGATTACCTACATCCCGGCCGTTTCCATGGCGCTGCCGAACCTGCTCGGCATGTAAGGGTTCAACCGAACGATGCTACTTCGGTACCTCGTGTACCCACTCCGCCCGGCCTTAGTGCCGGGCTTTTTTTGCACGAAACAATCTGACGAAAAGTGCTGTAGCCATTTCGCCAACCCAGCACACACATGGCTGCACAGAATTGCCGTGCCTGGCGTAAAGTCACCGCCACGATCGCCAAGGAAATCGTTACATGCTCAGACGCAGCCTGAAATCCGTCGTTACCACCTGGCTGACCGGTCTACTCGCGCTACTGCCACTGGCGCTGACCCTGGCGCTGCTTGCCTGGATATTCAGCCTGCTCAATCGACTTGTCGGCCCCTCGACCCTTATCGGTCAGGTGTTCGCCGCCCTCGGCCAGCCTTTCTCCAGCAACGGTTATATGGCTTATCTGCTGGGCAGTCTGGTGCTGCTGGCCAGCCTCTACCCACTGGGTCTGGCCGTGCAACTGGGCCTGCGCCGTCCGCTGTCCTGGTTGATCGATCGCACCCTGCGACGTACCCCGCTGATCGGTAATTTCTACAACCTGGCCGATCGCTTCGTTGGCCTGCTGGACAAGAGCAAGAACCCGGATATCACCACCATGGCCCCGGTCTGGTGCTTCTTCGGCGGCGACGGCGCTGCGGTGCTCGCCCTGCGCCCGAGCTCCGAAACAGTGGAGCTGGAAGGCCGCGCCTACTGCGCCATCCTCATTCCCACCGCGCCGATTCCAGTCGGTGGCGGCCTGCTCTACGTACCGGAGACATGGATACGCCCCGCCGACATGGGTGTGGATCAGCTGACCAGCATTTACGTATCCATGGGCCTCACGCCACCCGGCAAACGTAACGTGGAGCAGACCAAACCCGTGGTGATCAAGCCTTAGCAGGTCGTTGAAAAACTACCTGCGTTGCCATTGCTGCGTTAAAAACAGCCTCAAAATGCTCATTTACAACACGTAAAGTCGGGCGCGACCCCGGTCGTTTTTCGGCTGTTCTTGCCTTGCACTGGCTGCCTCGCCTACGTTTTTCAACGGCCTGCTAGGCGAGCGGCAAGCTGGTGGTGGATTTGATCTCCGATAACGCAACGATGGAGTTCACCTCTTGGATACCGGGCACCAGTGACAGCTTCTCGAAGAAGAAGCGCTCATAGGCCTCGATATCGCGGGTGACGATGCGCAGCATGAAGTCCACCGCGCCCATCAGCACGTGACACTCCAGCACCTCGGGAAACTCGCGCATGGCCTCGGCGAACTCGGTCAGGTTGGAGCGCCCATGGGCGTTGAGCTTGACCTGAGCGAACACCTGCGTATGCAGGCCGATGCGCTTGCGATCGAGCAGGGTGACCTGTTTGCGGATCACCCCCTCGTCCTTAAGCCGCTGGATACGTCGCCAACAGGGCGACTGCGACAGACCGATACGCTCGGCGATCTCCGCCGTGGAGAGACCCGCGTCTTCCTGTAGCAGAGCAAGAATGCGTTGATCGTAGGCATCCAGCGTGACGGACATAAAAAATCCCCATTAGCGACTAACCGAGGAAATTCTATCCATTAAACCCTCATAAACACAGAAATCCAGGCAGAACTTTTGCCGGAAGAAGGTGGAAACTTAGGCAAAACCTGCCCGAGCTGCTGCCATGCCTGATACCACTGCGTTTCCCTCCGCCCAGAACCGCCGCGATCCCTGGCAGGATCGTCCTGATGCCTACGTCGAATACCAACTGCGCACCGACGCCGAAGCCGACGTGCTGTGCCGACTGCTCGGTCTGTTCGCCCAATTGCAGCTGCTACCCGAAGCCTTGCACATGGAACGCCTGCAGGATGACCTGCATATCAGCCTGCACCTGCCCGGCATCTCGCTGCATCGAGCCGGGGTGCTGGCGCAGAAACTGCGCGGCCTGGTGTGCGTATGGGAGGTGACCTGGCAACACCTGGATCACAGCCTGGTGACGGAGGTGGCCTGAAGCGGCTACTCGATCACGCATGGGCCTTCGCCCTGATGCAGCTTTTCGGGCATCCTAGTTCGGCTAACCTTGTTCAGGCCGACCCGAGGAGCCCGCATGTCCGCCTTCACCGCTACCGCCCCTGACCGTGTACTGGATCTTGGCGACCTACTGCGCGAGCTGGTAGCCCAGGGCCGGGTCGATCAGAATGTGGCTGAGCAGTGCCTGGCGATCCGTCGCAGCTCGCTGAACAATACCCAGCACCCGCTGGAGTTTCTCGCCGCACAGCAGGTGGACGATCAGAAAAGGCCGGGCAAGAAACTCGATCTGGAAACTCTCACCACCTGGCTGGCCAACTTCGCCGGGCAACCTTACTTGCGCATCGACCCGCTGAAGATCGATGTACCATCCATCACCCCGCTGATGTCCTACGCCTTCGCCCAGCGCCATAAGATTCTCGCCGTGGCCGTGGACAGCGAGAGCGTCACCATCGCCAGCAGCCAGCCGCTGGTGCATAGCTGGGAAGCCAATCTGGTGCACGTGCTCAAGCGCCCGATCAAACGCGTGGTGGCCAACCCCAGCGATATTCAGCGCTTCACTACCGAGTTCTATCGACTGGCCCGCTCGGTCAGCGGCGCCAATGCCACCGACCAGAAGATCAGCGGCGTTGGCAACTTCGAACAACTGCTCAGCCTCGGCGCCCAAGATCAGGAACCGGACGCCAACGATGCGCACATCGTCAATATCGTCGACTGGCTGTTCCAGTACGCCTTCCAGCAACGCGCCAGCGATATCCACATCGAACCGCGCCGCGAACAGGGCACCGTGCGCTTTCGCATAGACGGCGTGCTGCACACCGTCTACCAGTTCCCCGCCCAGGTCACCATGGCGGTGGTCAGCCGCCTGAAGAACCTCGGCCGCATGAACATCGCCGAGAAGCGCAAACCGCAGGATGGCCGGGTCAAGACCAAGACCCCGGATGGCAACGAAGTGGAGTTGCGCCTGTCCACCCTGCCGACCGCCTTCGGCGAGAAGATGGTGATGCGTATCTTCGACCCGGAAGTACTGCTGAAAAACCCGGATCAGCTCGGGTTTTCCCCCGAGGACCTGCGCCGCTGGGCCAGCATGACCAGCCAGCCTAACGGCATCATCCTGGTCACCGGCCCTACCGGCTCGGGCAAGACCACCACGCTCTACACCACGCTCAAGCAGCTGGCGACCGAGGAGGTGAACGTCTGCACCATCGAAGACCCCATCGAGATGATCGAAGGCGCCTTCAACCAGATGCAGGTGCAGCACAACATCGACCTGAACTTCGCCAGTGGTGTGCGCGCGCTGATGCGTCAGGACCCGGACATCATCATGGTCGGTGAGATCCGCGACCTGGAAACCGCGGAGATGGCCATCCAGGCAGCGCTGACCGGCCACCTGGTGCTGTCCACCCTGCACACCAACGACGCGCCCAGCGCCATCACCCGCCTGCTCGAACTGGGCGTGCCGCACTACCTGCTCAAGGCCACCATTCTCGGCGTCATGGCCCAGCGCCTGGTGCGTACCCTGTGCCCGCACTGCAAGGCGCCCGTGCAACTGGACGAAGACACCTGGAACGGCCTGACCCGGCCCTGGAGCTCACCATTGCCGACCCAGGCGCACCACGCCGTCGGCTGCCTGGAGTGCCGTGAAACCGGCTACCGCGGCCGCGCCGGCGTCTACGAAATCATGCTGATCAACGATGCCATCAAGCCGCTGATCAACGCCGACACCGACCTGACGGCTTTACGCCGCGCCGCCTTCAAGGACGGCATGCGCAGCCTGCGCCTGTCCGGCGCGCAAAAGGTCGCGGCAGGACTGACCACCATCGAGGAAGTGCTGCGCGTCACTCCGCAGAGCGAGCAACGCTGATGCTCGCGCAGTCGCGATAGCGGTCGCCAGCCAACTGCGGGTGCCAGGCAAACAGGTACTGGCCATCTCTGAGCTGATCCACCAGCACCCGAATCACCTCCTGCTGCACAGCCGGACAGCCCAGGCTGCGCCCCATGCGGCCATATTTCTGCGCCCATGTCGGCGCCACGTAATCAGCCCCATGGATTACCAGCGCCCGGGCACGCGCTTGGTCATTGAAGCCGGGCTCCAGGCCATCGAGGCGCAGCGAATGGCCATGCCGGCCGCTGTAGCTTTCACCACCGCGAAACAGACCCAGGCTGGACTGATGGCTACCGGGCAGATTGGAAAAGCGCTCGGCGAACAGCTCGCCGGACTGGCGACCATGGGCCACGAACTCACGCTGCAGCAGACGCCTGTGCGTCAGATCGAAAACCCATAGGCGCCGCTCCAGCGAGGAGTGCGAATAATCGATCACCGCCAACCGCCTGGCCCCGCCCGCGCCTTCACGCTCGGCACATCGCAGCGCCTGTAGCGCACCTTGCAACGCTCGCATTTCCAACTGCGGCGCTGCACGGTGCAGGGCATTCAGCAGCTCATCGGCCACGGCGCCCTGCCCTGGCAACAACAGGGCGGTAAGCAAGAACGCCATCAACGAACGCGCAAACATGCCCTGGCCCCACGGATGGCCTGCCATCTGCCAGCCTTGCGAAGGGGTCGGCGGCAGAGCCCAGGCGACTGTGCTTAGATTGATTGATCTGGCAATGGAGTCTATGCGATGCACACCGAAGCGCGATCAGCAAACAGTCTGAGTATGGGTAACCGCGTCTTCCCATGATCACCTACCTACAAAACTTGTCGTTCTGGGATTGGTTGGCCCTGGCCACCCTGCTGCTGATTCTTGAGGTGTTCGGCGCCGGAGGCTACCTGCTGTGGATCGGCCTGGTGGCCGTCGCTGTCGGTGCACTGACCTACCTGTTCCCGGACCTGCCCTGGGTCTGGCAGTTTCTGCTGTTCGGCGCATTGGCAATGCTCTCGGCGCTGCTTTGGTGGCGTCATCAGCAGCGGGCGCGCAAGCTCAGCAACTGATCGGCCTGGCAACCGGCCATCGCCATCAAGGAACCACCAGCGACTTGTGCAACTCTTAGGAGAGGAACCACCCTTAAGGAGTTGCCTCATGCGTGTAACGAGCCGTGCCGCACTGGCGTTCAGTGCCTGCCTGATCGCCCAGACCGCAGCAGCCGATGGCCTGCTGCGCGACATTCTTTCTTCGGGCGCAACCACCGCCTCGACCTATCTGACCTTCAAGGATCGCAAGCTGGTTGCGGCGGCCGAAGAGGATGCCAGCAGCTTCGTCGCCAGTAACGGCGAAATCCGCGGCCCGCATCTGGAAGCGGCAATGCAGCAACTGCGCAGCGCCAACCCGCAACTGCAGGATGCCGACGATATGGCTCTGGCCAGCGCCATTCTCGCCACTTCGGCAGCGCCAGCTGACAACCTACGCTGAGCCATCACCAGTCGCCCATAAAAAATGGTTCATCGCGCTTTCCCGGGGAAGGCGGCCTTGATTTTCAGGAAGAAGTAGTCTGAGTCCCGGAAGCCATAGGCCATGCGCTTGATCACCTTGATACGGTTGTTCACACCCTCCAACAGGCTGGTATGCATAGGGAAATTGGCGCTGGCGAGGATGCCGCGAATATAGCGTCTAAGGTTTTTGGCGAAGCGCTGTAGCGGTGCCAAACCGCTGTCACGGGCCTGCCGTAGCCAGGCCCGCCAGCGTTGCCAGCCCTCCCATACGCTCGGGGCGTACCAAACTTCCTTCAGCGCGTCCTTGAGCACATAAACCGTGGCCAATGGCTGGTTGGCAGCAAGCAACTCCTGTAGCTGAACGGCTTGGCTGTCCTTGAGGTTTTCTGCATTGCGCAGTAGCAGCCAGCGGCTGCGCTTGACCACCTTGCGTGCCGGTTTGTCATCGCGCAACAGGTTGGCCTGGTCGACGCGGATGCGGTCAATCACCTCACGCCCGTAGCGCGCCACCACATGGAACAGGTCGTACACCACTTCGGCTTGAGGGCAATGCTGCTTTACCTCCAGATCGAAGGCGGTGTTCATGTCCATGGCAACCGCCTCGATTTGCTGGCAGCGCTCACCGAGCAATTCGAAGAACGGACGAATGGCCTCACGGCTATTGCCGTGACCGACCCACAGTACCCGCGTTCGCTCGGCGTCCATGATCACCGTGGCATAGCGATGGCCTTTGTGTAGAGCGAACTCATCCATCACCAGGCGACGTACAGTGCCTGGCTCGAAATCCCCCACCTCGGCCTCCAGGCGGCGTTTGTCGAGTGTCTTGAGGGTGTGCCAGTGCAATCCAGTGAGTTGGCTGACGTGGCTGATGGGCAATATCCGCAGCAAGCCCTCGAGCCAGACCCGTAAACGCTGAGTCAGGCGAGAGGACGGCTCAAGCCAGTCGATCCGCTCGGTCACTCGGCCACAGCGCAGGCAGTCAACGCGACGTACGGGCAGTTGGAGCAACACGCGCTGATCCAACAGATCACGATCACGCACTTGGCGCAGACGCCGCTCATGAATCAATGGACTGGGCTGCTGACAGCGTCCGCACCGGGGCAGTCGTGCGGCCTGGGGTTCCAGCTCAATCAGCAGGGTGTTTTCAGCAACGGAGCGAGAGGCGACGACTTCGTAGCCTGGCCAGAAAGCGGCAAGATCAATAGGATGCACGGCGACAGCAGAGTGTGGGTGTTGGTGTGTTTGGCGACTGCCAATTTACCCACTTCCCTGTCTGTCAACTCGCTCTTCCCCCAGAGTCCGCGAAGAACCTAAAAAATGCCCGCCTCCAAAGGAAGCGGGCATTTTTCGTTCAGTTTTTCGGGACATCAGGCCTTAGCAAGCCTCCCGAAAACCTCTGGTCTTACATCAGCGGCAGGGTGTAGCTGACGATCAGACGATTTTCGTCGATGTTGCGACTGAAGTTGTTGCGCATAGTAGCGTTGCGCCAGCGAAGACCCAGGTTCTTCAGTGCACCTTCCTGGAAGACATAGGCGATGTCAGTGTTGCGTTCCCATTCACGGCCTTCGGAAACGCCAGCACCACGATCGATGTTGTCACCGGTCAGGTAGCGGGTCATGAAGGTCAGACCAGGGATGCCGATGGAAGCGAAGTTGAAATCGTAACGCGCCTGCCAAGACTTCTCGTCTTTGGCAGCGAAGTTACCGATCTGAACGTAGTTGACCAGGAACGGATCAGTACCACCGACATAGGCAAAGCCGGTGTCACCATCCATTTGCTGATAGCCAATACCGAAGGAGTGGCCACTCAGCGCATAGGTAACCATGGCGCCGAAGGCTTTGTTATCGACATTGCTTTGGCCGTCATCAGTGGAGCGAGCGTAACGCAGATCAGTCTTCAGGCTCTGCTTATCGCCCAGGGGCAGCACATGCACCAGATTGAAGGAATGCTGCTTGTACATATCCTCCAAGTTGGAATAGTAGTAACCAGCCGTCAGATCATTGGTCAGCTTGTAGTTACCACCGGCAAAGATGAACTCGTTGCTCTGATTCAAACCCCTGAATTGAATGCCACTGAACGAGTAAGTGTTCAGCATCATGTCTTCATAGTCTTGCGAGTTGCGGTTATTTACCTCATCCAGGTAACCCGCATCCAGAGTAAGACCTTCAATTTCCTGAGAAACCAGGTGACCACCACGGAAGATTTGCGGCAGCAGACGACTATCGCTGGACGCGATTGCAGCGTTCTTGAACTGCATGTGACCAACACGCAGAGTGCTGTTGGAAACCTTGGCCTTGGCCGCTACAGCCAGACCAGAGTAATTGTCCTGAGAACCACCTGAAGAACGGTCAGGGACCAGCAGACCACTGCCTGCGGTGCCATCACCAGAGTCCAGTTTGAAGCCATACATACCAATGGCATCAGCACCAAAGCCAACGGTGCCTTCAGTGAAGCCAGAGTTCATGCGCAGAATGAAACCCTGCGCCCATTCTTCTTGCTTGGACTGACCTGCGCCCTCACGAAAATCACGGTTGAAATAGAAGTTACGTGCTTCCAGGCTGACTTTGGTATCGCCGACCAGGTCGGCGAAGGCGACTTGGCTCAGGCCCAGGGTGCTGGCGGCTACGGCCAGTGCCAGGGAGGTCTTTCTCATTATGTTTCTCTCCAGTGTGTTTAAGGTGACGCATCGTCCGGCGCAGACTTCGGCACGAAGAGGCAGGCCGGCACGAATGAGGCATACGCACCCGCAAGCCGGGACAGGGTATGAACCAGGCTCGAATGGATACGCGAAAAACTCAGGAAGAACAGAACAACGGCGAACGCAGTGCGGCGGCCGAAACAAGGCGGGCAGAGTGGTGCATGGTGAATGCTCTCTCGTCGTTGTTATTTTGCGCCGACATCCTGGCCGGCATCTGCCGGATGCCTATGCAGATAACGCGCCAGTTCCTTATAGCAGACCTGTAAGGCCTCTAGAACAACAGGTTACATTTTTCCTGCCGCGCAGTGACCATGTAATGACAATTAAGATAGGCAAATTTCCGCTTATGAGAACCTGTTCCCAGGCGGAAAATCGCCAGGACCTCAGCCCAGGACGATCTGATTCTTGCCTCGGCGCTTGGCCATGTACATCGCTGCATCGGCACGTGCATAAAGCGCATCGAGGCTGACATCAGTGGCCAGCAGACTGGTCAGGCCTTGACTGACGGTAATACCGAAGCTGGCGCCCTCGTGCTGAAAGCTGAGGCGTTGCACCTCACGCTGCAGTCGTTCAGCCACCTGCAAAGCCACATCCTGCTCACAGCCGGGGAACAGCGCCGCGAACTCCTCACCACCTATACGCCCGAACAGATCGCCGCGCCTGAGGGCATTGCTGCCGCAATGCGCCAGACGCCGCAACACTTCATCGCCGACCTGGTGGCCGTACTGGTCATTGATCTTCTTGAAGTCATCGAGATCGAGCAACAGGAAGGCCAGCGGGCTGCCAAACTTGCGCGCATGTTCGAACTCGCGACGGGCACACTCGAAGAAGTGCCGCCGGTTGCTGCTCTGAGTCAGTACATCGGTGGTAGCCAGGCGATGCAGCTCGCCCTCCAGGCGCTTCTTCTCGGTGATGTCTTCAGCGATACCGACGATCACACTGCCGGGCTCAGTGCCCAGCCGGGGGCTGACGAAACACTTGTCGCTGAGCCAGCGCAATTGGCCATCAGCGCGAATGATGCGGTACTCGCGAGACTCCATCGCGCCGGTTTCCAGCACCTTGGCCAGGCTTTCGGCGGCGTAGTCGATATCGTCCGGATAGATGCTGTTGCGCCACTCGCCATAATCGGCCAAAAGCAGCGCGGCGGAACGACCGAAGATGCGCTCATAGGCAGGGCTGACATAAATCATCCGCTGCTCGTTCCAATCGAAAGCCCAGAGCACGGCATTGACGCTACCAAGCAGGCTACTGAACAGTTGTTCGCGCGCACCCAGGCGCTCTACTTCGGCACGGCTGTGCAGTAGAGCCAAGGTCAGTTCTTCCAACTCGGAAACAGCGTTGCCTTGATCGTCCATTACAGCAGCCATCCGTCCTTCGCCTCGCATTGAAATGAGCATAGTGCGAGCTGTTGGACAAATACAAAGGCCCGCCAGTTCGGCGGGCCTTTGCTTGTATCGAACGGAGGTCAGGCAGTCGCGCTGGATGGTCGCAGCGAATAGGTCTTGAGCTGCTCGGCAAACTCACGCAGCGACTGGATACCGCTGGCCTCGGCCTCGTGTACCCACTGTTTCATGGCTTCGAGCATGTCGTGGCCGTTGCTGCTGGTCTTGACCCAGATCTGCTGCAGCGCCAGGCGCTTCTCGTAGATCACCTTGAGTGCCTGACTTTGCGCCAACATGTCGGCGATATGCGCGTGATGCTGCTCTTCCAGCAGGCTCGGTTCACGTGACAGCAGGCGTTTTGCACGGCGGAAAAGGTGACGAACGGACTCGTCGGCCTTGGCCACTTCCTGCTTGACCAACGGCACTATCACCAACTTGCGGTACTGCGCCATGATCTGGAAACGGTTGTTGAGGATGGCCATGGCAGTGTCCATGTCCAGACTGGCTTTGCCCTCGACCCGATGGGCGATGGGAGCAACACGCTGCACCTGAGCCAGACCGAAGAAGCTGAACAGCTTGATCCAGGCCCAACCCATGTCGAACTCCCACTTCTTCACCGACAGCTTGGCGCTGTTGGGATAGGTGTGGTGGTTGTTGTGCAGTTCCTCACCGCCGATCAGGATGCCCCAGGGCACCAGGTTGGTGGCGGCGTCGCGGCATTCGAAGTTGCGATAGCCGACAGCGTGACCAAGACCGTTGATGACACCTGCGGCCCATACCGGAATCCACATCATCTGGATCGCCCAGACGGTCATGCCAAGCACGCCGAACAGCGCCAGATCGATGATCGCCATCAGCGTCACGCCGCCAATCGGGTAGCGGCTGTAGACATTGCGCTCGATCCAGTCATCCGGGCAGTTCTTGCCGTAGATACGCAGGGTTTCCTGGTTCTTCGCCTCTTCCTGATAGAGTTCGGCACCTTTGCGCAGCACGGTGCTCAGCCCCTTGATGACCGGACTGTGCGGGTCATCCACGGTTTCGCACTTGGCGTGATGCTTGCGGTGAATCGCGGTCCACTCGCGAGTGTTCTGACCCGTGGTCAACCACAGCCAGAAACGGAAGAAATGCTTGAGCGCGGGGTGCAGTTCCAGTGCACGGTGCGCAGAGTAGCGGTGCAGATAGACAGTCACGCTGACGATGGTCACGTGTGTCATCAGCAAAGTCGCAGCCACCAGCTGCCAGACCGACAGGTCGAGTAAACCGTTGTACCACATGGGCGCTGTTGCCTCTTGAAGGGGGAACGCGGCTTGTCCTACAAGGACGAACCTGATCACATTATCCCTGACCCATGCCAGAAAACCAGTTGGTCTTTTAGATGAGAATGTTTCAGCAGTGAAGCATCTATACTGGCCAGAATTTACAGGGAGCGCTGCCGCTTGCCCATGCGTATCGACATCGCCGCCTTGCGTCTGACCCTGGTCTACCTCCTGCTCGCCGCTCTGTGGATACTTCTCAGCGACCATCTGTTGACCGCCCTGGGCCTGTCCGTGGCGCAGCAGGAGCGCGTGCAGTCCCTCAAGGGTCTGTTCTTCGTCGCGCTCACCAGCTCACTGCTCTACTTGGTGCTGCACCGCCATGCCCTGCAGTACCGCCGCGCCCGCCTGGAACTGGCCAGTAACGAGGAGCGTCTGCGCCTGGCGCTGGATGCCACGCGCGATGGCCTGTGGGACTGGGACGTGTCCAGACGCCGCGTGTTCTTCTCCGAAGGCTACGCCAGGCTTCTCGGCCTCACGCCACAAACCCTGGGCGATACCCGCGAAGACTGGGCCGCGCGCCTGCATCCGGATGACATGGAGCGCGCGCTGCATGCACTCAACGCCGAGCTGAGCGAACAACACTACGAAAACATCTATCGCCTGCGCCATGCCGATGGCAGCTATCGCTGGATTCACTCGCGCGGCCGCCTGCTGCGTGACGAAAACGGCCAACCGCAGCGCTTCATCGGCATCGCCAGCGACATCACCCAGCAACGCGCCACCGACGACAGCCTGCGCCAGGCCGCAGCGGTGTTCGATGCCACCCAGGAAGGGGTATTGGTTACCGATGCCGAGCAAAGCATCGTGCACGTCAACCCTGCCTTCAGCCGCATCACCGGTTACAGCAGCGAGGAAATCCTCGGCCAGCACCCCAACCTGCTCAAATCCGGCCGCCATGACACCGCGTTCTACCAGAGCCTGTGGCACGCCCTGCAGAACCGCGGCGCCTGGAGCGGTGAAGTGTGGAACCGGCGCAAGAGCGGCGAAATCTACCCGCAATGGCAATGCATCCGCGTCATCCACGACGAGCAGGGGCGCGTCAGCCATTACGTGGCGGTGTTCTCCGACATCACTGCGCTCAAGCGTTCGCAGCGTGAGCTGGATTACCTGGCCCACCACGACCCACTGAGCAACCTGCCCAATCGCCTGCTGTTCACCGAGCGCGTCGCCCATGCACTGGAGCGCGGCAAGATCGAGGAACTGCGCGGCGCAGTGCTGTTGATCGACCTGGACCATTTCAAGCACATCAACGAGAGCCTCGGCCACAACGTCGGCGACCTGCTGCTCAAGGGTGTTGGTGAGCGCCTGCAGCAGGGCCTGCCCAGTGGCTGCACGCTGGCCCGGCTGGGCGGCGATGAGTTCGGTCTGCTCAGCGAAAACTGCGCCGACGCTGCTCAGGCAGCCGAGCTTGCACAACGCCTGCTGCGCAGCCTGGAAACGTTCTTTCGCCTCGACGACCACGAGCTCTACATCGGCGCCAGCATCGGCATCAGCCTGTTCCCCGAAGACGCCGATAGCGTCGAACAGATCCTGCGCAACGCCGACTCGGCGCTGTTCAAGGCCAAGAGCAGCGGCCGCGAGGGCTACGCCTTCTATGTGCAGGAGCTGACCGACTACGCCCGCCAGCGCGTGGAACTGGCCAGCAGCCTGCGCCATGCCCTGGACAACCATGAGCTGCGCGTCTACTACCAGCCGCTGCATGACCTGGGTGACGGTAGCCAGGTGGGCATGGAGGCACTGGTGCGCTGGCAGCACCCGCAACGAGGGCTGATTGCGCCTGGCGAATTCATTCCGATTGCCGAGGACAACGGCATGATCGGCGCCATCGATACCTGGGTACTGGAACAGGCCTGCCGCCAGATGGTGCGCTGGAACGCCGAAGGTTGTGGGCTGAGTTTCGTTGCGGTGAACGTCTCCAGCCGCCTGTTCAGCCGCGGCGAACTCGATATGAAAGTGGCGCAGGTACTGGCAGAAACAGGCCTGCCGCCCGAGCAGCTGGAGCTGGAAGTTACCGAAAGCGCGATCATGGAAGACCCGGATGCAGCGCAGAAACTGCTCATCAGCCTGCGCGCCCTGGGCGTGCGCCTGGCCATTGACGACTTCGGCACCGGCTACAGCTCCCTGGCGCGCCTCAAGCGTCTACCAGTGGACAAGCTCAAGCTCGACCAGAGCTTCGTGCGCGGCCTGCCTGACGACCCGGAGGATGCCGCCATCGCCCGCGCAGTGATCGCCCTGGGCAAGAGCCTGGGCCTCAAGGTTCTCGCCGAAGGTATCGAACAACCCGCTCAAGCCGCCTTTCTGCGCGAGCTAGGCTGCAATTATGGCCAGGGCTACCACTTCGGCCGTCCGCAACCTGTAGCCAGAGCCGTCGACGCCACTGCACTGAGCGAAGCGAAGGATAGTCAGTCCAGCACCAGGAGCTGAACATGCGCGTGCTGATTCTCGAAGACGATCCCTGGATCGCCGATCTGCTCAAGCAGATCGTACTGAGCCTGCGCCCCGGTGCTCGCGTCGACTGCCAGGTGCGCGTGGCAGACGCCATCTCGGCCTGGCAGCGCGAACCGGCGCGACTGGTGATCGCCGACTGGAACCTGCCGGACGGCAGCGGCACTCTTCTATTGCAGGCGGTACGCAGCCAGGACCGTGACGTGGCGCTGGTGATGATCACCGCGCGCGCCGATCGCAACAGCGTGCTCGAGGTGCGCCCCCTGGGCATCAACGCCTTTATCAGCAAACCCTTCCAGGTGCCCAAGGTTCTGGACTGCCTGCGCAGCCTGTTACCCGAAGATGATGAGCCTCACGTGGCGGCAGCCAACGACGAGAACTTTCTTCACCATCTCGGTGCCTTGCCCGACGAGGAGATCGATCTGCCACTGCGCGACGAACTCTTTCAGCAACTGCGCGACACCACGGCAGCACCCAGCACCTTGGAGCAACTCGGCGAACACTGGCAGCAGGACCCAGCCGTACAGGCGCGACTGATCGCTGCAGCCAACAGCAGCCTCTACAACAGCACCGGACAGCCTTGCGTCAGCCTGCCCGATGCCGTGCGCCGACTGGGCTCGGCCACCGCCCTGAATCTGATTCAGGGCCTGGCGCTACGCCCGGCAGCCAGCCTGCAGGACGCCGACCTGAGAACCCTGGGCCAGAACCTGCTGCAAGCGCAGTTGGACCTGCAGCACAGGGTCGATGCACTGGCCAAAGCCTGCCAGCTGGACCCGACACCCCTGCACAGCGCCGCCCTGCTACAACGCATGGGCGAGCTGGCCGTGCTGCAACAGGCGCAGATCTGGCGCAACCGCGGTCTGCCGTTGAGCGAGGAACAAGTGCAACAAGCGCTGCGCCAATACAGCGGCGAACTGGCCAGCCGCCTCAAGGCAGATTGGCGTTTGCCCATCGGGCTACGTGAACTGATCGGCGCCTGTTACGGCCTGGCTCCCGGTAACACGCGCCGCGAGCCGATTCTCATGCGCCTGGCCAGCGTCGAATTGCACAACGCCGACAGTCAGGAAGTACAACGCCTGCGCCGCCTGGCCGGGCTGAGCTGAGGCGCGCCTGATGAGTAAGCCGAGGCTGGGTAATCGCTGGTTCGGTCAATTCAACGCCAGTGGCCGCGACGCCAGTGACCGCGACGCCGGCCGCCGGGACGCCGGCCGCTGGATAGTCATCGGAGGCAGCCTGTGCCTGGCGCTGTTCTTCGCCTTTCTCGGGCGCCAGGCGCTGAACGAGCGCGAAGCGCTCTGGCAACTGCAGATCAGCAAACAGGCAGACATCCAGCGTATGGCCCTGAACAGCACCCAGCATGGGCTGCAGGAACGCGCGCAGCTGCTGGCGGAAACCATCGCTGCTGACGCCTGGGTGACGGAGCTGGTGCGCCAGGCTCACGCCCTGCCGGCGAGCGATCAGCAAAGCCTGGCCAGCATCCGCAGCCAGCTCTACACCCGCCTGGCGCCGCGCTGGCGCAACCTGCAGGCGCACCAGCCGTTTCGTCTCTACGTGCACCTGGCGCCAGACGTGAAGGTGCTGCTGCGCGTGCACGAGCCCGAGCACTTTGGCGACCTGCAGATTGGCTGGCGCCCAATGGTACTGGAAGCGCTGCACAGCGCCAGAAGCCAAGCCGGCCTGGGCCTGACCCGCGGCAGCGTCGGCATGCGCGCCATCGCCCCATTGCTGGCCGAGGGCAACAACGGGTCCCAACAGGTCGGTGCCATCGAAGTGGCCATGGGGGTGCTCGAGGATCTTGCCCAGCTGGACCGCGAGTTCGACAGCGGTGTGGCCCTGCTGCTGCGCGAAGACCTGCTGCTGAGTTCGGACAGCGGCGAAGAACTTCGCGGCCTGGCCGGCGATAGCCAGCGCTGGCAGTTGATGGATCATTCGCGGCCCCAAGTGCTGGCCTGGCAACAGCAACAGCGATTGCCCGCCCCGAGCGAGGGCGATAGCGTGCGCCTGCTGGACAATGGCGAACGCCATTATCTGGTCAATCAGGTGGCGCTGAGCAGCTACCGGCAACGTCACGACCCCAGCGCAGAGCCACTGGCGGTCGCACTGATCTGGCACGACGTCAGCGATCAGTTCAATCTGCACCGCAGCGACAAGCGCTGGCTGGTAGTCAAGTGGCTGCTCGCCTGGTGCGGCGCCGAGGCCCTGCTGCTGGTTCTGCTACGCAGCACCCGGCGCAGCACGCAGCGCCTGATGCAGCGCCAGCAGGCGGCGCTGCGTGCGCTCAACGAAATCGCCGCGCTGCCCAACCTGAGCCGCACCGAGCAACTGCGCCAGGCGCTGCGCCTGGGCGCGGAACATTTCGGCATGCCGCTGGGCATCATCAGCCGTATCGAAGGCGAGCAGTACCAGGTGCTGGTGCAGGTATCTCCCGACGGCGCCCTCGCCGACGGCCAGCAGTTCGAACTGGGTGACACCTATTGCAGCCTGGCCTTGCAGCAGAACGATGTACTGGCCATCCCCCATATGGCCAACTCGCCGCATAGGCGCCACCCCTGTTATCGCCAGTTCGCCCTGGAAAGCTATATCGGCACCGCCGTGCGCGTGGGCGGCAAGCCTTTCGGTACCCTGGCCTTCGCCAACCCCGAGCGACGCAGGCAGCCATTCGATGACGCCGACCGTGACTTCCTCGGCTTGTTCGCCCGCTGGGTTGGCGCCATTCTGGAACGCCAGCAGCAGGAACGCGCCGTGCGCGCGGCACGCGCCTATCTGCAAGCGGTGCTGGACTCGGCCACCGGGGTATCGATCATCGCCACCGATACCAGCGGCACCATCAGCCTGTTCAATTCCGGCGCCGAACGCCTGCTAGGATTCAGCGCCGAGGAGATGATCGGACGCCAGACTCCGGCGATGTTTCATCTCGCGGACGAAATCCAGACCCGCGCCGCCGAGCTGAGCGAGGTCGCCGGCGCCCCGCTGGTGGACTTCGAGGTCTTAGTACACAACACCCGCGGCGGCGACCCGGAAACCCGACAGTGGACCTATCGCCACAAGGACGGCAGCCTGCGCCAGGTCAACCTCACCGTCAGCACCATGTTCGACGAGAGCGGCCAGATCACCGGCTTTCTCGGCATCGCCAGCGATATCAGCGAGTTGCAACAGACCACCCGCGCGTTACAGAAGAGCGAGAGTCGCTTCCGCGGCCTGGTAGCCAACCTGCCTGGCGTGGTGTATCGCTGCGCCAACGACGCCGACTGGAGCATGCGCTACATCAGCGATGAAATTGCCAACCTCAGCGGTTACCCGGCCAGCGACTTCATCGACAACCAGGTACGCAGCTTTTCCAGTATCGTGCACCCCGATGACCTGGCCATCACCTACCGCATCGGCGAGGCCATCTCGCGCCAGGAAAGCTTCGAGCTCACCTACCGCCTGCGCCATGCCGATGGCCATAACGTCTGGGTACGCGAGAAAGGCCGTGGCGAATACGATAGCCACGGCCATCTGCTGTGGGTCGACGGTTTCATCTGGGACATCAGCGAGCGCCAGGCCATGGAGGACGAACTGCGCCTGAGCCAACAGCGTTTTCTCAATGCCTTCAATACCGCTCCACAGGGCATGGCGCTGGTCGGCCCGGACGGCCGCTGGCTGGAGGTCAACGATGAGCTGTGCCGCATGCTCGGTTACGAACGCGAGGAGCTGCTGGCCTGCACCTACCAGCAGGTCACCCATCCGGACGATGTCGATGCCGATCGGCAGAACGTCTCCGATCTGCTGGCTGGGCGGATCAACGCCTATCAGATGGAGAAACGCTACCTGGACAAGCAAGGGCGCACGCTGTGGGTGTTGCTCAGCGTGTCGCTGGTACGTGACGGCGAGGGGCGGCCCGTGCATTTCGTCTCGCAGATTCAGGATTTCAGTGATCGTGTCGCTGCCGAGCGCGCGGTGCGCGAGCGCGAACATTACCTCAGTACCTTGCTCGACAACGTGGTCGACGCCATCGTCACCATCGATGAGCAGGGCCGCATCGAGACCTTCAACCATGCGGCCGAAGCGATATTCGGCTATCGCCAGCCCGAGGTCGCCGGTCAGAGCATCACCCAACTGGTTCCGCACCTGGCGGGCGACTTACTGCGGCAAGGCTGCGCCATCAACCAGATCGGCGAAATGGAAGGCCTGCGTCAGGATGGCGAATGCTTCCCCATGGAGCTGGCGATGTCACAGATCAGCCACCAGGGGCAGCGCCGCTTTATCGCGGTGATCCGCGACATCGCCGAGCGCAAGCGCACCGAACAGATGAAGAACGAATTCGTCTCCACTGTCAGCCACGAACTGCGCACCCCGCTCACCGCAATCGCCGGTTCGCTCGGCCTGATCAATGGCGGCGCCCTCGGCACCGTACCGGAAAGCATGCGCCAGATGCTGAGCATCGCCCACAGCAACAGCCAGCGTCTCAGCGCCCTGATCAACGACCTGCTGGACATGGACAAGCTGGTGGCCGGCAAGATGCATTTCGACCTGCAGACACGCGCACTGCAGCCACTGCTGGAACAGGCGCTGCTGCACAACCAGCCCTATGCCGAGCAGCATCAGGTCGAATTGCGCCTGCAGGTCGAGGGCGATGCCCAGGTGCGGGTCGACGCTCAGCGCCTGGCCCAGGTGATGGCCAACCTGCTGTCCAACGCCGCCAAGTTCTCGCCAGCGGGCGCCAGCGTCGAGGTGCGCCTGCAGCAGTGCGGCGAGGTCTTGCGCGTCAGCGTAGCGGACAGCGGCCCCGGCATACCGGAAGCCTTCAAACCGCGCATCTTCAGCAAGTTCTCCCAGGCCGACTCCGGTGACACCCGGCAACAGGGCGGCACCGGGCTGGGGCTGGCCATCTGCAAGGAAATCATCGAACGCATGGGCGGCCATATCGGCTTCGACTCGTCCCCAGGCCAAGGTGCTAGCTTCTGGTTCGAACTACCGATCACAGGGAGCGCGTCATGAGCCAAGCCCCGATCCCCGCCAACGAGCAGGAGCGCCTGGCCGCCCTGCGCGCCCTGGAACTGCTCGACAGCCCGGCCGAAGCGATGTTCGACCACATCACCGCGCTGGCTGCGCAGATCTGCGACACCCCTATCGCCCTGATTTCGCTGGTCGATGCCCAACGCCAGTGGTTCAAGAGCCGGGTTGGCCTGGATGCCGAGCAAACCGCGCGCGAGCTGGCCTTCTGCGCCCATGCGGTGGCCGACGACGCGCCCCTGGAAGTGGACAATGCCCTGGATGACGCGCGTTTTCTCGACAACCCGCTGGTCACTTCCGACCCGCATATCCGCTTTTACGCCGGCATGCCGCTGCACGACGGCCGGGGCCTGGCGCTCGGCACCCTGTGTGTGATCGACCGCCAACCGCGCCACCTCGACAGCCACCAGCGTGCTCAGTTGCAGCACTTGGCACAGCTGACCGGGGAGTTGTTCGAGCTGCGCCTGCAGGCGCGCCGCCAGGCCGAACAGAGCGCCATGCACCAGGCCATGCTGGACAACGCCGGTAGTGCAGTGCTGGTGCTTGACCCACAGGGCCGTGTACTGCGCAGCAACCATGAAGCGCAGCAGCTGCTGGGCTATTCGCCCGCTGAGCTGGAGGATAAGTACCTGCCGCAGCTACTGCTCGAACCAGGCCAGTACGAACGCCTGTGCACCGCCTGCAGCAGCGGGCCGCAGAGCACCGAGGGGCAGCTGCGCGCACGCAGCGGACAGCACCTGCCGGTGCGCCTGAATCTCTCGCCGATCCGCGCCGAAGGCCAGCCGCTCCAAGGCTACCTGCTGGTGGCCAACGATCTCAGCCAGCGCGAAGAGGCGCGCCTGCGCCTGCAGCGCATCGCCGCACAGCTGCCGGGCATGGTCTACCAGTATCTGCTGCGCGCCGATGGCAGCAGTTGCTTCCCCTATGCCAGCGCCGGAATCCGCGACGTTTACGGCTGCACGCCAGAAGAAGTCAGCGAGGATGCCGGCCCACTCCACGCCCGCCTGCATCCGGATGACGCGCCACAGGTGCACGCCGCCATCGCCCGCTCGGCCGCGAACCTGAGCACCTGGCATCAGGAATACCGCGTCCTGCATCCACTGCACGGTCCGCTCTGGGTCGAGGGGCGTGCCGCACCGCAGCGCCTGCACGGCGGCGAAACGCTCTGGCACGGCTTCATCAGCGACATCAGCGAACGCAAGCGCGGCGAGCAATTGCAGAACGAGTTCGTCTCCACCGTCAGCCATGAGCTGCGCACGCCGCTGACCGCCATCGCCGGCTCACTCGGCCTGATCAACGGCGGCGCCCTTGGCGCGGTGCCGGAGCAGATGCAGCAGATGCTGGAAATCGCCCAGAGCAACAGCCAGCGCCTGCGCAAGCTGATCGACGACCTGCTGGACATCGACAAGCTGGTCGCCGGCAAGATGCGCTTCGATCTGCAGCCGTTGGCCCTGCGCCCGCTGCTGGAGCAGGCGCTGCTCAGCAACCAGCCCTATGCCGAGCACCACCGGGTGCAACTGCTGCTACTGCCGGGCATCGATTGCCAGGTATGTGCCGATGCCCAGCGCCTGGAGCAGGTGCTGGCCAACCTGCTGGCCAATGCCGCCAAGTTTTCTGCCGCCGGACAGAGCGTGGAGCTATCAGCCGTGCCCACGGACGGCTGGGTACGCATCAGCGTGCGTGACCAGGGCCAGGGCATCGCGCAAGACTTCAAGCCGCGCATCTTCAGCAAATTTGCTCAGGCCGATGCCGGCGACACCCGCCGCCAGGGTGGCACAGGCCTGGGCCTGGCGATCAGCAAGGAGATCATCGAACACATGGGTGGCCGTATCGGCTTCGACTCCGTGGAGGGGCAAGGCAGCACCTTCTGGCTGGACCTGCCGCAAGTCGGGGTGCAGCCATGAACGACAACATCACGCTGCGCCTGCAACTGCTCGGGCAGCTGTTCAGCCGCAACAATCTGCTGGCCTGGGGCGTGCTGGCGCTGGCGCTCGGCACGACGCTGCTGGCCTGGGACAGCTTGCGCCAGAGCCAGAGCGCGTCCGCCTCACGCCAGCTCGAGCTTCTTGCCGACGAAATCAGCGAAGCCATCATCCAGCGCATGCATAACCAGGAAAGCATCCTGCTCGGCGCCGCCGCCCTGCTCGATGCCAATAAAGAGGTCAGTCGCGACGATTGGCGCACCTACGCGCGTCGCCTGAACCTGGAAGAACGCTACCCAGGTATCCAGGGCCTGGGGTTCAGCCAGGTATTGCCCGCCGAACAGCTGCACGCCTTCGAAACCGAAATGCGTGCCGAGGGCTACCCCAACTTCCGCGTGCGCCCGCTTGGCAAGCGTACGCTGTACAGCGCCATTCGCTATATCGAGCCTTTCGCCGGACGTAATCTGGTCGCCTTCGGCTTCGACATGCTGTCCGAACCCGTGCGCCAGGCCGCCATGCTGAACGCCGCACGCAGCGGCCAGAGCCGGCTGTCCGGCCGTGTCACGCTGGTGCAGGAAACCCACGGCAAGGTCCAACCGGGTTTGCTGCTGTACACCCCGGTGTACCGGCACGGCCAACCGCTGGACACTCCCGAGCAGCGCCTGGCCGCGCTGCGTGGCTTTGCCTACAGCCCCTACCGTGCGCACGACCTGATGCACGGCATCCTCGGTGCACGCCAACGCGACCTGGAGTTCGAGCTCTATGCCGGCCCCGATACGGTTGCCGCCGACCTGCTTTACAGCAGCGCTGGCAACGCCATCGATACGCCTGCCGACACCCAGCGAGAGCTGGAACTGTTCGGCCAGCGCTGGTACCTGAACTTTCACTACGCCCCAGGCTTTCTCGATGCCGCCCATCGCGGCGAGGGCTCACTGCTGGCATTGGGCGTCTGCATCAGCCTGCTGCTGTTCTTCCTGATCAGCAGCCTGAGCCTGCGCCGCGAGCAGATACAGCAGTTGGCCGAGCGCATCACCGAACAGCTGCACCGCAGCGAAGAGCGCCTGGCACTGGCACTCAAGGGCGGCAATGACGGTTGGTGGGATATCGAGGTCAAGGCCGGCAGCTTCTTCGCCTCGGCCCACGGCTGGCAGATGCTCGGCTATCCGGAGCAGGGCCCGCCGGGTTTTGCCGATGACCCCTGGGCCTGGGAAAACCTGGTGCACCCGGACGATCTGCCCGCAACGCGCGCTCGTCTGAAACATGCGCTGTCCACAGGCGCCAGCAACTTCACCATCGACTGTCGCCTGCTGCGTGTCGACGGCAGCGACCTGCCGGTGCTGCTGCGCGGCTACATCCAGCGCGACGACAAAGGCCACCCGCTGCGCATCACCGGCACCACCATGGACCAGAGCGAAGCCAAGCGTATCGAGCGCCTCAAGAGCGAGTTCGTCTCCACCGTCAGTCACGAGCTGCGCACACCGCTGACCGCCATCGCCGGCTCGCTGGGCCTGATCAATGGCGGCGCACTGGGCACGGTACCGGAGAGCATGCGCACCATGCTGAGCATCGCCCAGGCCAACAGCCAGCGCCTCAGCCACCTGATCAACGATCTGCTGGACATGGACAAACTGGAAGCCGGCAAGATGCAGTTCGACCTGCAACCCTGCGCGCTTGCCGCCCAGCTCCAGGAAGCGCTGGACAGCAACCAGGCCTATGCCGACCGCCACCAGGTCAAGCTGCACCTGCTCGACTGCGTGCCGGCCCGCGTACGGGTCGATGCCATGCGCCTGCAACAAGTGCTGGCCAACTTCATCTCCAACGCCGTGAAGTACTCGCCGCCCGGCGCCGAGGTATGCCTGCGCGCCGAAGGTCGCGGCGCTCGCGTGCGCGTCGAGGTCAGCGACCAGGGCCCAGGCATCGCCGCCGAATTTCGCCAGCGCATCTTCAGCAAGTTCTCCCAGGCCGACGCCAGTGACAGCCGCAGCAAGGGCGGCACCGGCCTGGGCCTGGCGATCAGCAAGGAACTGATCGAGCGCATGGGCGGGCAGATCGGCTTCGACTCGGTCGAAGGCCAGGGTACCTGCTTCTGGTTCGAGCTGCCGATGCTGGCCGATGCCGCCCTGCACGCCTCGGGCGATGGCCGGCGCAACCTGCTGGTGGTCGAGGACGAACCGGACATCGCCAACCTGCTGCGCCAGTTGCTGGAAAATGCCGGTTATCGCGTGCGTCTGGCTTACAGCCTGGATGAAGCACGCGCCCGCCTGCGCGAGGAAATACCCGCCGCCATCAGCCTCGACCTGCGCCTGCCGGACGGCGACGGCATGCAACTGGTACAAGAACTGCGCGCCGACGCGCGCTATCGCGAGCTGCCGATTCTGGTTGTCTCGGCCGCCTGCGAAGAAGGCCGCCTGGCCCTCGATGGAGTGCCCGCGCTGGACTGGCTGAGCAAGCCGATCGACCCGCAGCGCCTGCTCGGCAGCCTCGCCCAGGCCCTGCAGCACTTGCCGCAGAGTCCGCGCGTGCTACACGTGGAGGACGATCACGATCTGCGTATGGTGGTCGCCGAACAGGGCCGCGAGCTGGCCGAGTTCGTTCCCGCCGACAGCCTCGCCGAAGCGCGTCGCCTGCTCGCCGAGCAGCCTTTCGACCTGGTTCTGCTCGATCTCGGTCTGCCCGACGGCAACGGCCTGGAGCTGCTCGACGAACTGCAGAACCAGCGGCCAGGGCTACCGGTGGCCGTGCTCTCGGCCAGCGAGATGGATGGCCATGAATTGGCCGGGGTGAGCGCGGCACTGGCCAAATCACGCAATGATGGACAACACTTCCTGCACATGCTCAACCGCCTGTTACCCGCCAAGGAGACCCGCCATGACTGAGCTCAAGCGCATCCTTCACGTCGAGGACGACCCCTCGATCCAGGCCGTGGCCAAGGTCGCTCTGGAAGCCGTCGGCGGCTTCCAGGTGCTGAGCTGCGCCAGCGGCCAGGAAGCGCTCGATCAGGTACAAGGCTTCGCGCCCGACTTCATCCTGCTCGACGTGATGATGCCAGGCATGGACGGCCCGCAAACGCTGGAGAGGCTGCGCGAACTGGTGGATATCGGTGAGGTGCCAGTAGCCTTCATGACGGCCAAGGTCCAGCCCGGTGAAGTGGCCCATTACCGCAGCCTGGGCGCGCTCGACGTGATCGTGAAACCCTTCGATCCCATGCAGCTTGCCGCCCAGATCCGGCAGATCTGGAGCCGACGCCATGGATAAACACGACGGCCACGCCATTCCTCAGACCCTGCAGGAGCGCCTGCAGCAGCTCGGCCAGCAATTCGCCGAACGCCTGCGCCAGGAGCTTCCGCAACTGACGCAGCAGGGCGAGCAACTGCTCGAGGCCGGCGACGAGCAGCGCAGGCATCTGTTGCAGGCGCTACGCGACCAGCTGCATCGCCTGGCCGGCAGTGCCGGCACCTTCGGTTTCGACCAGCTTGGCCAGCAAGCGCGGGAGCTGGAACAACAGGCCGAGCGCTGGCTGGAACATCAGCAACGCCTGCAGCACGAACTCGGCGAATTCATCGCGGCGCTGCAACGCCTGGGCAACCAGACCTCCAGCAACGCGGCACCCGGCGCAGTGCAGCAGCAGATACCACAGGCGCTACGTGGAGACACCGAGTCCCGGCTCATCTACATCCTCGAGGATGAAATAGCCGTAGGCGAAAACATGCGCCTGACCCTGAACAACTTCGGCTATCAGGCCGAGCACTTCAATTCCATCGCCGGTCTCGATGCGGCCCTGGAGCAGCAGATACCGGACGCGCTGATCGTCGACGTCAACCTGGCCAACGAAGACTGCAGCGGCCTGGACTACGCTGCGAGCTTGCAGCAGCGCCTGGAGGTGCCCCTGCCGCTGCTGGTGCTGACCCACCAGGATGACTTCGCCACCCAGTTGCAGGCGGTGCGTGCCGGTGCATTAGGTTTCTTCGCCAAACCGGTGGACATTCCGCAGCTGGAAAGCCGCCTGGAACGCTGCTTCGCCCAGCAGAGCGGCGAGCCTTACCGGGTGTTGATCGTCGACGACGACCGCGATCTGGCCAGCCGCTACAGCCTGGTGCTGCGCGATGCCGGCATGCTGGTGGAATTTCTTCAGGACCCGGCGCAGATCTTCGAGCATCTGCGCGACTTCAATCCCGAGGTGGTGCTGCTCGACGTCAACATGCCGGACTGTACCGGCCCTGAGCTGGCGCAGATCATCCGTTGCAACGACGACTGGCTGCGCATCCCGATCATCTACCTGTCGGCGGAAACCGATATCGGCAAGCAGATGAATGCGCTGATCAAGGCCGGCGACGACTTCGTCACCAAGCCGATTTCCGACAACGCCCTGGTCGCCACCGTGTTCTCCCGCGCTCAGCGCGCACGTCTGCTGTCCAACGCCCTGGCGCGCGACAGCCTCACCGGCCTGCTCAAGCATGGCGATATCAAGGAGCAGGTGGCCATCGAGCTGGAGCGCGCGCTACGCAGCGGCGACCGCGCCAGTGTGGTGATGCTGGATATCGATCACTTCAAACGGGTCAACGACGAACATGGTCACGCCGCCGGCGACAACGTCATCCGCGCCCTGGCCAACCTGCTGCGCCAGCGCCTGCGTCGGGTCGACAGTCTGGGGCGCTATGGCGGCGAGGAGTTTCTCGCGGTACTGCCGGACTGCACCCCGCAACAGGCCAAGCAGATCGTCGACGAGATTCGCGAACGCTTCGCCGAGTTGCGCTTCATCGCCGATGGCGGCGAATTCTCCTGCACCCTGAGTGCTGGTATCGCCGGCACCGATGTGCACAGTGAAGCCGAGCAACTGCGCGAGCGCGCCGACAAGGCGCTGTATGCGGCCAAGCATGGTGGTCGCAATCAGGTGCAGGTGGCGGCGTCGGAAGAGCATCGCGGCTGAAGCCGCTCCTACACCAGCACCACGCTCCGTAGGAGCGGGTTCAGCCGCGATAGGAAATGAAGCCCCTAGGGATGCCACTCTTCACATCCACCATAAGCGTTCACCCTGATCAGGCCTCGGCGCGTTGCATCAGCTGGCGCTGACGCCACTCCATGAAGGTTTTCAGGAACAGAGTGAGCAGCGCCATGCACGCCAGCAGGCCGGCGGCAGTGAAGGCCGCCGCGGGCTTGTAGTCGTTGTTGAGCTGGTCGACCAACAGCGGCAAGGTCAGGGTCTGGTTGATGATGGTGCCGGAGACCACCGATACCGCGCCGAACTCACCGACCGCGCGCGCATTGGTCACCACCACGCCGTACAGCAGCGCCCATTTGATCTTCGGCAGGCTAATGCGGCGGAAGATCTGCCAGCCGCTGGCACCCAGGCACATGGCAGCGGCTTCTTCGTCCTGGCCCTGGGCCTGCATCACCGGAATCAGAATGCGCGCCACATAGGGCGCGGTGACGAATACGGTGACCATGACGATGCCCGGCCAGGCGAACATCAACTGCATGCCGTTATCGTAGAACCAGCGGCCGATGAAGCTCTCCAGGCCGTAGACCACCAGATAACAGAGGCCGGCGACCACCGGCGATACCGCATAGGGAATGTCGACCAGCGTGGTCAGCAGTTTGCGCCCGCGAAAATCGTAGTGCGTCACGCACCAGGCCAGGCAAATGCCGAAGCACAGGTTCAGCGGCACGGTGATGGCGGCCACCAGCAGGGTCAACCCGATGGCGTGGAGCATGTAGTCCTCGCCGAGGTTGCTCCACAGCAGGTCAAGCCCACCAGCCAGCGCCTTGGTGAAGATCAGCGCCAGCGGCACCAGCAGAATCAGCGCCACCACCATCAGACCGAGGATTACCAGCGCCCACTGGCGCCAATCTTGGGGCTTTTTCATCGACCTTGCCGTTGCCATGCGAACAGACGTCCCTGCACGACCTGCAGGAGGAACAGAAGAGTCAGCGAGGCAAGCAGGATCACCGAAGCAATGGCCGCCGCCGCCGGGTAATTGAACTCCTGCAGACGGACGAAAATCATCAGCGAGCTGACCTCCGTCTGGTAGGGAATGTTGCCGGCGATCATGATCACCGCGCCGAACTCGCCGAGGCTGCGCACGAAGGCCTGCGAGCCACCGGTGACCAGCGCCGGGGTCAGAGTCGGCAGGATCACCTTGCGAAAGGTCTGCACGCGGCTGGCGCCCAGGGTGCGCGCGGCCTCCTCGTATTCCGAGCCAAGATCCTGCAGCACCGGCTGCACGGTACGCACCACGAAGGGAATGCTGGTAAAGACCATCGCCACCACGATACCGGCGTAGGCGTAGGCCACCTTGAAGCCCAGCCACTGGCCGATCCAGCCGTTGGGTACCAGCAGCGCGGCGAGGGTCAGGCCGGCGACCGAGGTCGGCAGGGCAAACGGCAGGTCGACCAGCGCATCGACGATGCGCCGACCAGGGAAGTCGTAGCGGGTGATGACCCAGGCCAGCAGCAGACCCAGCACCAGCACCGCCAGCGTCGAGTAGAAGGCCGCCGAGATGGTCACCTTGTAGGTCTGCACCACACGCGGATCGCTGATCGCGAACCAGTACTGCGCCCAGGTCATGTCGCTGACGTACAACAGCAGCGCCGACAGCGGCAACAGGATCACCAGCGACAGGTACAGCACGCTGACGCCGAAGCTCAGGCCGAAGCCAGGCAGCAGCGGAGTCTGCAGGAAGAACAGCGTCGGTTTACTCACGAAAAGCTCGGCTCTACAAATGCAGTTGGCCGCCAATAAGGCGGCCAACTGACCATTACGATGCTCGCGTAGGGCGGGTGTAACCCGCCACTCATGGCTGGCGGGTTACACCCGCCCTAACAGGCCGTTGAAAAACTACCTACGTTGGCAATACTGCGTTAAAAATGGCCTCAAAATGCTCATTTACAGCACGTAAACTGCGCTTTTTCGGCCGTTTTTGCCTTGTCTTGCCTGCCTCGCCTACGTTTTTCAACAGCCTGCTACGCCAGACCGGCGCGCTCAGCGCCCAGTCGCGAGAAGCTGGTCAAGGATACCACCGTTGTCGAAGTGCTTGGCGGTGATGTCATCCCAGCTACCGAGGATCTCGTTCGGGTTGATCAGGCGTACCGGTGCGAACTGCGCCTTGGTCGCCTCGACCACTTCCAGGTTGTGCACGCGGTAGTTGTAGCGGGTCAGCAGCTGCTGGATGTCCTTGCTGTACTGGAAGTCGAGGAAGGCCTTGGCCTGCTCGCGGGTGCCGCGCTCGTCGGCCACCTTGTCGACGATGGCCACCGGGAACTCGGCCAGCACGCTGACTTCCGGCACCACGATTTCCAGGTTGGCAGACTTGAACTCGTCACCCTTGGCGATGTTGATCACTTCCGACTCGAAGGTCAGCAGCACGTCGCCCTGGCCGTTCTGGGCGAAGGCCACGGTGGCGCCACGGCCGCCAGTGGGGAAGTTCTCGACGTTCTTCAGCAGCTTGCCGACGAAGGCCTTTACCTTCTCCTCGTCGCCATTGAATTTCTCGTTGGCGAACAGCCAGGCGCCCAGGTAACTGTAGCGGGCGTTGCCGGAGGTTTTCGGGTTGGGGAATACCAGCTTCACGTCGTCGCGAATCAGGTCATCCCAGCTCTTGATGTTCTTCGGGTTGCCTTCACGCACCAGGAACGCGGTGGTGCTGTAGTACGGCGAGGCGTTGTTGGGGAACTGCTTGGCCCAGTCTTCACGCAGCAGACCGCGCTTGGCCAGGATGTCCACATCGGTTACCTGGTTAAAGGTGACGACGTCGACCTTCTTGCCCTGGATGATGTCCTGCGCCTGACGCGAGGTACCGGCGAAGGACTGGATGATCTTCACTTCCTTGCCGCTCTGCTGCTTCCAGTGCTCGACGAACAGCGGATTGATCTCGCCGAACAGCTCGCGGGCGATGTCGTAGGAGGCGTTGTGGAACGGCGTGTCGGCAGCAGCATGGCTCAGCGAGCCAGTCAGCAGGGTGGCACTGGCCACACTGGCCAGGAGGATCTTCTTCAGCATGAGCGGCTTCCTTATCGTTGGCAGAGCCTGCAAGCAGGCGTTTTGATGGCGCGATTGTGGCGCAACGGTATATATCCGAAAAATACTATTTTCTTATCTGCTTATAACCAGATAAAAATCAACCACGCCATCAGACGAACCCGCCGCATAGGTGCGGCCAGGGAAAGACGGGGAAGCATACGGGAAGGAGCCGGAAGTGGCGAACAAGGAGGAGCGCGGGAAGTAACGGTGGCACCTTGCCCCGGCCGCCCCGAGGAGCGGCCAGGGTGGCGCAAGAGCGATCAGAGCTTGGCGATGGACACTTCGGTGGATTTCACGAAAGCGATCACTTCACTGCCCACCTGCAATTCCAGTTCGCGCACGGAGCGGGTGGTGATCACCGAGGTGACGATGCCGGCGGCAGTCTGCACGTCGATTTCCGACAGCACGTCGCCGATGACGATTTCCTTGATGCTGCCCTTGAACTGGTTACGCACGTTGATGGCTTTGATGGTCATGGTGTTTCTCCTGATGGTCCACTGATGTAGCCCGGATGCAATCCGGGGAATTCTTGAGCCGTCCCGGATTACATCCGGGCTACGGTCTCACAGCGCCCAACGCAATTGCGTGGGCAGAGGTGATACGGGGTCTGGTGGGGTCGGCAACTCCGGCTGTGCCAGCACCCGGTCGAGCACCCGCGCTTCCAACGCAGCCAGCAGCGGCGAGCCATGCGGACGCGGGCGCAGCAGTTGCACATCGAGGTCGAGGCCGATCTGACCGTCCTCGATGAGAATTACCCGGTCCGCTACGGCCACCGCTTCGGCGACGTCGTGGGTGACCAGCAGCACGGTGAAGCCATGCTGCTGCCACAGACGTTCGATCAGTTGCTGCATCTCGATGCGGGTCAGCGCATCCAGCGCGCCCAGCGGCTCATCGAGCAGCAGCAGGCGCGGCCGATGGATCAATGCACGGGCCAGGGCCACGCGCTGCTTCTGCCCGCCGGACAGTGCCGCCGGCCACTCATTGGCACGATCCGCCAGGCCGACCGCCGCCAGGGCTTCCTCGGCCTGCTTGCGCCAGTTGCCGGAAAGACCCAGGCCGACGTTGTCGATCACCCGCTTCCAGGGCAGCAGACGCGAGTCCTGGAACATCAGGCGAATGTCTTCACGCACCGCGTTGAGCGAGCCATTGCCGGCCAGCAACTGGCCACCGCTGGGCTGATCCAGACCGGCCAGCAGGCGCAGCAGCGTGCTCTTGCCACAGCCGCTGCGGCCGACCACGGCGACGAACTGGCCGGCCGGGATATGCAGGTCGATGCCCTTGAGCACCTGGCGCTCGCCGAAGGATTTCTCGATCTTCTCGATCGCCAGGGGAATGCCCTGACGAATGTTATGCAGCGCTGTCATTGCCCACCTGCCTTGACCTGATAGGCCGGATGCCAGCGCAGCCAGATGCGCTCAAGACCACGGGCGGCGACGTCGGCCAGCTTGCCGAGCACCGCGTAGAGCAGAATCGCCAGCACCACCACATCGGTCTGCAGGAATTCGCGGGCGTTCATCGCCAGGTAGCCAATGCCACTGCTGGCAGAGATGGTCTCCGCGACGATCAGCGTCAGCCACATGAAGCCCAGAGCGAAACGCACGCCAACCAGGATCGACGGCAACGCACCCGGCAGGATCACCTGACGGAACAGCGAGAAGCCGGACAAGCCATAGCTGCGCGCCATCTCCACCAGCGCCGGATCGACGTTGCGGATGCCGTGGTAGGTGTTGAGGTAGATCGGGAACAGCGTGCCGAGCGCGACCAGGAACACCTTGGCCGCCTCGTCGATGCCGAACCAGAGGATCACCAGCGGGATCAGCGCCAGGTGCGGCACGTTGCGAATCATCTGCACCGAACTGTCGAGAAAGCGCTCGCCCCATTTCGAAAGGCCGGTGATAAAGCCCAGCAGCAAGCCGATGCCGCCGCCAATGGCGAAGCCGATACCGGCGCGCTGGCCACTGATCGCCAGGTGCTGCCAGATTTCGCCGGAGGCCAGCAGCGCCCAGCCGGCGGCGAGCACGGCGCTGGGCGCCGGCAGGATGCGGCTGGACAGCCAACCGCTGGCCACCGCCAGTTGCCAGGCGGCCAGCAGCCCCAGCGGCAAGGCCCAGGGCGCAGCGCGAAGAGCCAGTTTGTGAAGAGTCGTGTTGCTCATGGTTGCCTCGAAAAATTCTGTATCTCTGTCCCCGGATTGCATTCGGGCCACATCGGCCCTCTCCCCAACCCTCTCCCGCTTGCGGGAGAGGGGCTGGGGGAGAGGGTGCTTTTCAGTCCGTAGCCCGGATGCAATCCGGGGCAACCAGTGACTGCACCAACCTCAACTCGCCGAAGCCGCCTTCGGCAAAATGTCGCTGGAGATCATTTCGCCGAACGGGCTGACATAACCGCGACTTTCCGGACGCTGCGGCTGGGCTACGTCCAGATGCGGGAACAGCAGTTCGGCGACCCGGTACGACTCTTCCAGATGCGGGTAGCCGGAGAAGATGAAGGTGTCGATGCCCAGCTCCGCATACTCCTTGACCCGAGCTGCCACGGTCGGGCCATCGCCGACCAGCGCAGTGCCAGCGCCGCCGCGCACCAGGCCGACACCGGCCCAGAGGTTCGGCGACACTTCCAGGTTGTCGGTCTTGCCACCGTGCAAAGCGGCCATGCGCTGTTGGCCAACGGAGTCGAAGCGCGCCAGCGACGCCTGGGCACGGTCGATGGTGTCCTGATCCAGGTGGCTGATCAGGCGATCCGCCGCCGCCCAGGCTTCCTCATTGGTCTCGCGCACGATCACGTGCAGGCGAATGCCGAAGCGCACTTCGCGGCCCTGCGCAGCAGCCTTCTCGCGCACCTGAGCGATCTTCTCGGCCACCGCAGCCGGCGGCTCGCCCCAGGTCAGGTACAGCTCGACCTGCTCGGCGGCCAGATCCTGCGCCGCGTCGGACGACCCACCGAAATACAGCGGCGGACGCGGCTGCTGGATCGGCGGGTAGAGCAGCTTGGCGCCCTTCACCTGGATATGCTTGCCGTCGTAGTCGACGGTTTCGCCTTCCAGAACGCGGCGCCAGATACGGGTGAATTCGACGGAAGCCTCATAGCGCTCGGCGTGCGACAGGTGCAGACCATCGCCGGCCAGCTCGTCCGGATCGCCCCCGGTCACCAGATTGAACAGCGCACGGCCGTTCGACAGGCGATCCAGGGTCGCCGCCTGGCGCGCAGCCACGGTCGGCGAAATGATCCCCGGGCGCAGGGCAACGAGAAACTTCAGATTCTGCGTGAGCGGGATCAGCGAGGCGGCCACCAGCCAGGAGTCCTCGCAGGAACGCCCGGTGGGAATCAGCACGCCGCCATAACCGAGGCGGTCAGCCGCCTGGGCGACCTGGGCCAGGTAGCCGTGGTCGACGGCGCGCGCGCCTTCGGCGGTGCCCAGGTACTTGCCATCGCCATGGGTAGGCAGGAACCAGAAGATGTTGAGGCTCATGGAGTTGTCTCCTTTCACGAAAGCGTTGACGTAGCCCGGATGCAATCCGGGAAATACCGTGTGGCTGCCCCGGATTGCATCCGGGCTACGGGTTACTGGTTCTGCGCGACCTTGGCCGGCGGATTCCAGATCACGTCCTTGATGGTCAGCTGCTTGGGGATCAGCTTCAGCTCAGTGAAGGTATCGGCGATCTTCTGCTGCGCCTCGACCACCTCCGGGCTGATGAACTGCGCGCCGTAACCCTGGCGCTCGACGGCCTGGCGGGTGATTTCCGGGGACAGGCCGATCAGCGGCGCGACCTGGCTGGTGGCTTCGTCGAGGTTGCCCTTGACCCACTCGCCGACGCCGCGGATTTCCTCGACCAGCGTGCCGACCACCTGCGGGTTCTTCTCGGCATAGGTGCGGGTCGCCAGGTAGAACTGGTGGTTGTCCACCAGACCGCTACCGTCACGCAGGGTGCGGGCCTGCAATTGCTTCTCGGCGGCGGACTGGAACGGGTCCCAGATCACCCAGGCATCGACGCTGCCACGCTCGAAGGCGGCGCGGGCATCGGCGGGCGGCAGGTAGACCGGGGTGATGTCGCCGTACTTGAGGCCGGCGTCTTCCAGCGCGCGCACCAGCAGGTAATGCACGTTGGAGCCCTTGTTCAGGGCGACCTTCTTGCCCTTGAGTTCGGCCACCGATTTGATCGGCGAATCTTTCGGCACGAGGATCGCCTCGCCGGTTGGGGCCGGCGGCTCATGGGCGACGTAGAGCAGGTCAGCGCCAGCTGCCTGAGCGAACACCGGTGGGGTTTCACCGGTGACACCGAAATCCACGGAGCCGACGTTGAGACCCTCGAGCAGTTGCGGACCGCCCGGGAACTCCGTCCACTTGACCTCCACGCCCTGCTCGGCCAAGCGTTTTTCCAGGGTGCCCTTGGCCTTGAGCAGCACCAGGGTGCCGTATTTCTGATAGCCGATACGCAATGTCTCGGCTTGTGCATGAGTGATGGCGCCGAAGGAAATGGCCGCGGCAAACAGGGCGACCAGGCTTCGACGCAAAGTAATGGTGCGCATGGCGCTCTCCCTTTGCTGTGATGTCTTGGTTGGCTACCTGCTTGCCCGTTGGCGGGCGAGTAAGGCGGGGTGTTACAGATGGATCAGATACTCCAGCGGGCGTTCACCAGCCGGTCGTTGAGCAGGTTCGGGTCGATCGGCTTCGGCCGTCGCGCCAGGGCTGCGCCCAGTTGTTCCAGAGCCTCATCGAGACGTTCGCGCAACTCGTCGTCGATCTGCGCGGGCCTGTCCCCTTCCGGGTAGGCGATCTGCTTGTCTACGGCGAACACGCCGGAGAGCATTTCCTGCGCCTTCAGCGCGGCCAGCACCGGCTTGAGCGCGTAGTCCACAGCCAGCAGATGCGCCGGGCTGCCACCACTGGCCAGGGGCAGCACCACCTTGTGCGCCAGGGCGCGCTCGGGCAGCAGATCCAGCAGCACCTTCAAGGCACCGGTGAACGACGCCTTGTACACCGGCGTACCGACCACCAGGCCATCGGCGCTGGCCACCACAGCCTGCAACTGCTGCACCGCCGGGCTGTCGAAGCGGGCATGCAGCAGGTCCTCGGCGGGGAAATCCCGCACCCGCAGCAGGCTGACTTCCACCTGCTGCGCCTCCAGGCGCTGGCGGACGTAATCCAGCAGTACCTCGGTGCGCGAACGCACCGCAGGGCTGCCGGAGAGCAACACGACATGCATGGTGATTCCTTAAACGTTCTTGCGATCTCGCGAGCTAGAGCCATACAAGGCAAAACCGTACGAGGAGAGGTCGGAGTCGCGCTCGACTTTACGAGCTGCAAATGAGCAGTCCGAGCCCGGTTTTAACGCAGTAAGGCCGACGCGCAGCAGATCGCTCCTTAGCGGTTCGGCTGCGGCGTCAGGCGCAGATAGGGTTTGACCGCGCGATAGCCTTTCGGGAAGCGCTCGGCGATCTCGGCCTCGTCCTTCAACGACGGCACGATCACCACCTCTTCACCGTCCTGCCAGTTGGCCGGCGTGGCCACCTTGTAGTTGTCGGTCAGTTGCAGCGAATCGACGACGCGCAGGATTTCATTGAAGTTGCGCCCGGTACTAGCCGGATAGGTGATGGTCAGGCGCACCTTTTTGTTCGGGTCGATGACGAACAGCGAACGCACGGTCAGGGTGTCGTTGGCGTTCGGGTGGATCAGGTCGTAGAGGTCGGACACCTTGCGGTCGGCATCGGCGATGATCGGGAAGTTGACCGCGGTGTTCTGCGTCTCGTTGATGTCATCGATCCATTTGATGTGCGAATCCACCGGGTCGACCGACAGGGCGATGGCCTTGACGCCACGCTTGGCGAACTCATCCTTGAGCTTGGCGGTGAAGCCCAGTTCGGTGGTGCACACCGGCGTGAAGTCAGCCGGGTGGGAGAAGAGGATGCCCCAGCTGTCGCCCAGCCACTCGTGGAATCGAATGCGGCCTTCGCTGGAATCCTGTTCGAAGTCAGGGGCGATGTCGCCCAGACGGATGGTCATGATCGTGCTCCTTGGCAGTAGCTTGCGTGGCGCTCACTATGCTCAGGAACCAATCGAAATAAAAAGAATAAATAATGATTTATTTATAACCAAAAAGTTATTCGAGGAAGGTTCGTCATGTCCACCCCAAGCCTGCACAAGGTTCCCAGCGAACAGGTACCGATGGCGCTGCTGCTGGAGGCCGACCCCAGCCCCAGCGTCATCGCCCGCTATCTGCAGGAGGGTCATTGCGTGGTCGCATGCCTGGACGACGCGATCATCGGCGTCTACGTGATCAAGGCCATGACCGCCGATACCTGGGAACTGATGAACATCGCCGTGGCGCCCGAACACCAGGGTCAGGGTATCGGCGCCCTGCTGCTACGTCACGCCATCGACCAGGCCCGGCAGCTCGGGGCGCAGCGCCTGGAGCTGGGCACCGGCACATTCGGTCACCAGCTGACCTTCTACCAGCGCGCCGGTTTTCGCGTGGTGGCGGTTGAGCCGGATTATTTCCCGCAGCACTACCCCGAGCCGCTGTTCGAGAACGGCCTGCAGCATCGAGATCGTTTGCGCCTAGCCTTGGTACTTTAGGCGGGCTCGCGCAGGCGATAACCCACACCGGCCTCGGTGATCAGGTAGCGCGGCGCGGCCGGGTCGTCGCCGAGTTTCTGCCGCAGGTGGCCGACCACCACGCGTAGGTAATGGCTGTCACCGACGTGGCTCGGCCCCCAGACATCGCGCAGCAGTTGCTGCTGGGTCACCACACGGCCAAGGTACTGGGCGAGCAGCGCCAGCACCGCGTATTCCTTGGGCGTCAGGGCGATTTCGGCGCCGTCGAGGCTGACCCGACGATAGGCCAGGTCGATGCTCAGCGCACCACAGACGATGCTCGCCGGCAGCGCTTCTCGGCCCTGCCCCTGGCGCAGCAACACGCGTACGCGGGCGAGGAACTCCTGGATGCCGAACGGCTTGGTCACGTAGTCGTTGGCGCCGCCGTCCAGCGCCAGCACCTTCTCACCCTCGCTGGCACGCACCGAGAGCACCAGCACCGGCACCTGGCTCCATTCGCGCAGGCCGCGCAGCACCTGCTGGCCATCGAGGTCGGGCAGGCCGAGGTCGAGCACGATGAGATCGGGGTTATGCAGCGCCGCCTGGGCCAGGCCGTCTTCGCCGTTCGCCGCCTCCAGTACCCGGTAGCCCTGGGCACTGAGGGCGATGCGCAGGAACTTGCGAATCTGCGCCTCGTCGTCGATCAGCAGAATGTTCGGCCCTTGGCTCATCAGTCTTCCTCGGCGGCTTGCGGTTGCGCGGTCAATGGCAGGTGCAGGGTCAGGCTGGCGCCACGGCCGTCGAGCCCCTCGCCGACCGTGACGCGGCCGCCATGGGCACCCACCATGCCCTGGCAGATCGCCAGGCCCAGGCCCGTGCCCTGGCCGCCGCGATCACCCCGCGCTGCGGTGTAGAACATGTCGAAGATCTTCGCCCGTTCCGCCTCGGGAATGCCAGGGCCCTGGTCGGCGACGACGAAGCGCAGCGCCTGTTCGTCGTACTCCAGCGCCACGCGCAGACGGCCACCGGGCGGCGAGAAGCGCGCGGCATTCTCCAGCACATTGATCAGTGCCTGCTCGATCAGCGCCGCGTGTACGTACAGCAGCGGTGGTTCCGGCGGCAGTACGCATTCGACCTGCAGCGGCGCGAGTACCGCGCGCAGGCGTTGCAGGGCGCTGGCGACGATGTCGCTGGGCGCCACCCAGTCGCGCGCCAGTTTGAGCCCGCCATGGCCGAGGCGGGTCATGTCGAGCAGGTTCTGAATGTAGCGGTCGAGGCGCTCGGCCTCGTCGCGGGTGCCCTCCAGCAGCTCGTTGCGATCCGCCGCGGGGATCGCATCGCCCAGCGCCAGCAGACTGTCGATGGAGCCGCGCATGGCCGTCAGCGGCGTGCGCAGGTCGTGCGACACCGAAGCCAGCAGCGCGCTGCGCAGTTCCTCGGTCTGCCCGTGCAGGCGCGCCGCTTCCAGCTCCTCGGCCAATTGCGCACGGGCCAGGGCCTGCGCCAGCGGCTGGCCCAGGGCAGCCACCAGGCGTCGGCGCCCGTCCGCCAGCGGCGCGCCGTCGACACGCTGCAGGCCGATCAACAGTAGCGGCCCCTCCTCGCCGCACAGCGGCCACCACCACCAGCGGCTGCTGGGCAGGGTGTCGGTGCCAAGTCCCGCTGGCTGCTCGTGCTGCCAGGCCCAGTCGGCGGCGGCGCGCTCGGCATCGGGCAACTCGGCGTGCAGACCGCCCTCATGCTGCCACTGACCATCCGCCGAACGCGACAACAGGGTCAGCTGCATCTCGGCCCAGCCGCCCAGTTGCTGCTCGGCCACCGCCAGCACGGCCTGGCGGTCGGCGGCGACGGTGAGCTTGCGCGACAGCTCCAGCAGCGCCGTGGTTTCACTCTGCGCCTGACGCAGCGCCTGCACCTGGCGCCGCTGGCGGCTGGCCAGGTTGCCGGTCAGCCCGGCCATGAGCAGGAAGAACAGCAGGGTCAGCACGTCCTCCTGACGCTGGATCTGCATGGTCAGGGTCGGCGGAATGAACAGGAAGTTGTAGGCCAGGAACGACAATCCCGAGCACGCCAGCGCCGGTCCCAGGCTGCTGCGCACCGCCACCAGCAGCACGGCGGCGAGAAACACCAGAGAGATGTTCGGCAACTCCAGCACCCGCGCCAGGCCGAGGGAGATCAGCGTGGCGCAGGCAGTCGCCAGTGCGGCCAGCAGGTAGTCGCGCCAGCGCGGGGCGATGCGCGTGCGCCGGCCAGCCCGTGGCTGATCTCCTGCTGCATCCAGCACGCTCACCTCCAGCCCGGCCCCGGCGGCCAACAGACGTTCGCCGAGGCCACGACCGAACCAGCGCCGACGCAGGCGCCGTGTGCTGCTGCCGACCAGGATCAGGCTGGCGCGGCGCTCGCGGGCGTGGTCGAGCAGCGTGCGCGCCACCGAGTCGCCGTGCAGCGTCACCACCTCGCCACCGAGGCGCTCTGCCAGGCGCAGCGCCGCTTGCAGACGCCCACGCTGGTCCTCGTCCATGGCCCGGCGGCTGTCCACGTGCACCACCGACCAGGGCAGATGACGCCGCTCGGCCACCGCGCAGGCGTGGCGCACCAGGCGCTCGGCCTCGCCGTCGCCGTCCACTCCCACCAGCAGGCGCCCGAGCACGCTGGGCGCGGCCTGGCCGAGCTGGCGGTAGCGTTGGTCGAGGTCGGCATCGACCCGCGCGGCGGCAGTCTGCATGGCCAGTTCGCGCAGCGCGGTGAGGTTGGTCGGCGAGAAGAAGGCGTCGATGGCCGCCCGCGCCTGCTCGGGCATGTACACCTTGCCGTCACGTAGACGCTCGAGCAGCTCACGCGGCGGCAGGTCGACCAGCTGGATCTCGTCGGCTTCCTGCAGCACCCAGTCCGGCACCGTTTCACGCACCTGCACGCCGGTGATATCGCGGACGCGGTCGTTGAGGCTTTCCAGGTGCTGCACGTTGACCGTGGTGTAGACGTCGATGCCGGCAGCAAGCAGCTCCTGCACGTCCTGCCAGCGCTTGGCGTGGCGACTGCCGGGCGCATTGCTGTGCGCCAGCTCATCCACCAGCGCCAGCTTGGGTGGGTCGGCCAGCAGGCCGTCGAGATCCATCTCGCTCAGCTCCAGGCCGCGATACGGCAGGCGCAATGGCGGCTGTTGCGGCAGGCCCAGCAGCAGCGCCTCGGTCTCGCTGCGGCCGTGGCTTTCCACCACCCCGGCGCGCAGCGCCACGCCCTGGCGCAGTTGCGCATGGGCGGCCTGGAGCATGGCGTAGGTCTTGCCCACGCCCGGCGCCGCGCCGAGAAACACCTTGAGCCGGCCACGGCCTTCGCGGGGCAGGTCGGCGAGCAGCGCTTCGGCGCGCAGGCTGTCGTTCATCGAGCACTCGTCACTGGGAAGAAGTGGAGGGATTGTCGACTAGCGCCAGGTTCAGAGCCAGCACATTGACCACCGCCGGGCCGAACAGCGGGCGCTCGGTGTATGCCTCGACCAGGCGCAGCAGCTCGGCCTCAGCCAGGCCACGGGCCTGGGCGATGCGCGGAATCTGCCAGGCGGCGGCCTCGGGCGACAGCTGCGGGTCGAGGCCGCTGCCCGAGGTGGTCACCAGTTGCATCGGCACTGGCGTGTCACCGGCAAGGCCGGCGCTGGTCTGCTCGATGCGGGCAAACAGCTTCGGATTGCCAGCCGACAGGTTGCTGGCGCCGCTGGCAACGGTGGCGTAGCTACCTGCCGAGGGGCGCGGCTGGAACCATTGATCGCCGTCGAAGGCCTGGGCGATCAGGCGGCTACCGCGCACCTGGCCGGCGTCGTCACGCACCAGGCTGCCGGCGGCCTGATCGGGAAAGGCCACCTGGGCCACGCCGGTGACTGCCAACGGATAAGCCACGCCGGTGAGCAGGGTCATGAAGGCCAGTGTGGTGATGGCGGGGCGAATAGAGTTAAGCATGATGAATCTCCGATATCGATTCTTTGCTTGTGTAGGAGCGAATTCATTCGCGATGGCCTTGCCTGCTTGCCAGCCATTTCGCGGATAAATCCGCTCCTACAGAACGTTCAAACAACGCACTTACACCCAGCCCAACCCCACCAGCAGCAGGTCGAGCAGCTTGATTCCGACAAAGGGCGCGAGGAGCCCGCCGAGGCCGTAGATCAGCAGGTTGCGCCGTAGCAGTTGGCCGGCGTCCAGCGCCTGGACGCGCACGCCGCGCAGCGCCAGCGGGATCAGCGCGACGATGATCAGCGCGTTGAACACGATGGCCGAGAGGATCGCGCTTTGCGGGCTGTGCAGCTGCATCAGGTTGAGCGCGCCGAGCTGCGGGTAGATGCCGGCGAACAGCGCCGGGAGGATGGCGAAGTACTTGGCCACGTCGTTGGCCACCGAGAAGGTGGTCAGCGCGCCGCGCGTCACCAGCAGCTCCTTGCCCACTTGCACCACGTCGATCAGCTTGGTCGGGTCGCTGTCCAGATCCACCAGGTTGGCGGCCTCGCGCGCGGCCTGGGTGCCGTCGTTCATCGCCAGGCCGACGTCGGCCTGGGCCAGCGCCGGGGCGTCGTTGGCGCCGTCGCCGCACATCGCCACCAGCTTGCCTTCGGCCTGCTCGGCGCGGATGCGCGAGAGCTTCTTCTCCGGCGTGGCCTCGGCAATCACGTCGTCGACACCCGCCTCGGCGGCGATGGCAGCGGCGGTCAGCGGGTTGTCGCCGGTGACCATCACGGTGCGGATACCCATGGCACGCAACTCGGCGAAGCGCTCGCGGATGTCTGGCTTGACCACATCCTTGAGGTGGATGGCGCCGAGCAGGCGCCCGTCCCCGGCCACCAGCAGCGGCGTGCCGCCACTCTGGGCGATCTTCTCCACCTCGCGCGCCAGGGGCGCCGGCAGATCACTACGGCCCAGGCCGAGGTAGGCCAGCACCGCATCCACCGCGCCTTTACGATAAGCCACGCCACCCACATCAGCACCGGACAGGCGCGTCTCGGCGCTGAAGGCGATCAGCGTCATGCCGCTACGCTCGGGCACCTCCATCGGGTGCAGCGCTGCCAGGTACTCGACGATGGACTTGCCCTCGGGCGTGTCGTCGCCCTGCGAGGCCAGCAGCGCCGCCTCGGCCAACTCCGGCGTAGACACCCCCGGCGCCTTGACCATGGCGCTGCAGCGGCGGTTGCCAAAGGTGATGGTGCCGGTCTTGTCCAGCAGCAGGGTGTGCACGTCGCCCGCCGCCTCCACGGCGCGGCCGGACTTGGCGATGACGTTGAGGCGCACCAGGCGATCCATGCCGGCGATGCCGATGGCCGAGAGCAAGCCGCCGATGGTGGTCGGGATCAGCGTCACCAGCAGCGCCGCCAGGTAGATCAGCGGCAGGTCGCCACCGGCAAAACGGGCGAACGGCTGCAGCGTGGCCACCACCAGCAGGAAGATCAGGGTCAGGCCGATCAGCAGGATATCCAGCGCCACTTCGTTGGGCGTCTTCTGCCGGCGCGCGCCTTCGACCAGGGCGATCATGCGGTCGAGGGTGGACTCGCCGGGGTTGGCGCTGATCCGCACCAGCAACCAGTCCGACACCAGTCGGGTGTTGCCGGTCACCGCCGAGCGGTCGCCGCCGGACTCGCGGATCACCGGCGCGGACTCGCCGGTAATCGCCGCTTCGTTGACCGCCGCGACGCCTTCAATCACCTCGCCGTCGCCGGGGATCAATTCACCGGCCACGACCCGCACCACATCGCCCTTGCGCAGGCTGCTGGCCGGTACGGACTGGAACTGCGCACCGACCTGCTTGCGCGCCATCAGCCCCTGGCTGCCGGACTTCAGGCTGTCGGCGCGGGCCTTGCCACGGCCCTCGGCCAGGGCCTCGGCGAAGTTGGCGAAGAGCACGGTGAACCACAGCCACAGGGCAATCTGCACGCCCAGGGCGGTGCTCACGGCAGGGCTGGGGACAAAGCACAGCACGCTGGTGACCAGCGCCGTCAGCTCCACCACCAGCATCACTGGCGAGCGCACCAACTGGCGCGGGTCGAGCTTGACGAAGGCCTGCTTGAGGGCCGGGCGCCACAGCGCGCCGAGGCCGGTCTGCGGCTGGCTGCTGGACGATTTGGCGCTGCGTTGCGCCGTTACGGGGGCATTCATCACGGTTTCTCCTTCAGAACGCCAGGTGTTCGGCCAGCGGGCCCAGGGCCAGCGCCGGCATGAAGGTCAGGCCACCCACCAGGAGGATGGTCAAGGTCAGCAGCACGACGAACAGCGGCCCATGGGTCGGGAAGCTGTTCTGCCCCTGCGGCGCGGCGCGCTTGGCCGCCAGGCTGCCGGCAATCGCCAGCACCGGCAGGATGTAGCCGAAGCGCCCGAGCAGCATGGCCAGGCCGAGCATCAGGTTGTGGTAGGGGGTGTCGGCGGTGAAGCCGGCGAAAGCCGAGCCGTTGTTGCCGGTGGCCGAGCCGTAGGCATACAGCGCCTGGCTGAAGCCGTGCGGGCCGGGGTTGCCGATGGACGCCGCCGGCCCGGCGAAACTCGCCGCCAGGGCGCCAAACACCAGCACGCCGACCGGCATCACCAGCAGCGTGGCGACCATCAGCCGTACCTCGCGGGCCTCCAGCTTCTTGCCCAGATAGGCCGGCGTGCGACCGATCATCAGGCCGGCGAGGAATACCGCAATCAGCACGAACAGCAGCATGCCGTAGAGGCCCGCGCCGACGCCGCCGAAGACGATCTCGCCGAGCAGCATATTGACCAGCGGCACCAGCCCGCCGAGGGCACTGAAGCTGTCGTGCATGGCGTTCACCGAGCCGTTGGACGCCGCCGTGGTGGTGGTCGCCCAAAGCGCCGAAGCGAAGCTGCCGAAGCGCGCCTCCTTGCCCTCCAACGAGCCGACCTGCTCGATGGGCAGCCCCGCCAGCGCCGGGTTCGGCTGCAACTCCGCCCAGGCGCAAACACCCAGGCCGATGACGAACAGCAGCAGCATGCTGGCCAGGATCGCCCGGCTCTGGCGCAGGTCACGCACGTAATGGCCGAAGGTGAACACCAGCGCCGCCGGGATCAGCAGGATCGACGCCAGCTCCAGCAGGTTGCTCAGCGCCGTGGGGTTCTCGAATGGATGCGCCGAGTTGACGCCGAAGAAGCCGCCGCCGTTGGTGCCCAGTTGCTTGATGGCGATCTGGCTGGCCGCCGGCCCCATCGGCAGGGTCTGCTCGCTGCCCTGCAGGGTGGTGGCCGAGACGTAGTCGCTGAAGTTCTGCGGCACGCCCTGCCACACCAGCAGCACAGCCAGCACCAGGCACAGCGGCAACAGGCCGTAGAGCACGGCGCGGGTGATATCCACCCAGAAATTGCCCAGGCAGTCGTTGGACTGCCGCGCCAAGCCACGGCACAGCACCACCAACACCGCCAAACCCACCGCCGGGCTGACGAAGTTCTGCACACCGAGCCCAATCATCTGACTGAAGTAACTGAGCTGCGCCTCGCCGCTGTAGGCCTGCCAGTTGGTATTGGTGACGAAGCTCACCGCCGTGTTGAACGCCAGTGGCAGGCTCAGTCCGGCGAGCTGCTGCGGGTTGAGCGGCAAGGCGCCCTGTAGCAACAGAATGCTCATCAGCGCCAGCAGGCAGACCAGGGTGAAGGCCAGCAGCGCCAGGGCGTAGCCGCGCCAGCTCTGCTCACGCTCCGGGTCGACGCCGGCCACGCGGTAGCACAGGCGCTCCACCGGCTGCAGCAACGGGCTGAGCCAGGTGCGCTGGCCCTCCATCACGCGGTAGAAGTAGCGCCCGAGAAAAGGTGCCGGTGCCAGCACCAGCAGGAGGAAGGCCGCCAGCAGCAGCCAGTCGTAGTCGTGCATGGCCGTCTCCTCAACCACGCCCGGCGGTCAGCAGCGCCGACAGCAGGTAGGCGAAGAGGCCGACCACCAGGATCAGCGACACACCATCGATTGCGTTCATGTGCAAAGCTCCACGATGCGGGGAATCCGCTCGCGAGCATTGTCGAAAGGCTGGCCGTAAAAATTCGATTGGCACCCCGCCGCCGGGGCGTAAAGAAATCGTATTGATGCAGTGGGATCAGCCCTGTGGAAGGCGCTTCAGCGGCGACTTGTCCAGGCCTAGCGGCTGTCGCGGCTAAAGCCCCTCCCACAAAAGCCCTGGCAGCGCGCTCCCGTAGGGTGGGTTAGCGGCGCAAAACACCGCTCAAACAGCCGCGCACCCACCTCAAGCGCCGCGTAACCCACCAAGCGCTCGCAAGCCCAACCACTCAACCCAACAACCGAACCGCCAAGCCCACCAGTGCACAGGCCACCAGCGTCTCAATCACCCCACGCTTGAAGCCCAGCAACGCCACGCCCGCACCGAGGGTAATCAACGCCGACACCCAATCGAACGTACCGGCGAAGCCCTCTGGCCAGAGCACGTGATAACCGAAGAACAGCGCCAGGTTGAGGATCACCCCGACCACCGCAGCGGTGATCCCGGTCAGCGGCGCTGTGAACTTCAACTGACCGTGGGTCGACTCCACCAGCGGCCCGCCGGCGAGGATGAACAGAAACGACGGCAGAAAGGTGAACCAGGTGACCAGCACCGCCGCCAACGCGCCACTGGCGAAGGCCGAATCGCCACCGAACACCGGCTGGCCAAAGGCACCAACGAAGGCGACGAAAGCCACCACCATGATCAGCGGCCCCGGCGTGGTTTCACCCAGCGCCAGGCCATCGATCATCTGCGTCGGCGTCAGCCAGCCGTAGTGACCCACTGCGCCCTGATACACATAGGGCAATACCGCATAGGCGCCGCCGAAGGTCAGCAACGCCGCCTTGGTGAAGAACCAGCCCATCTGCGTCAGTGTGCCCTGCCAGCCGAACGCCAGGGTTAGCAGGCCCATCGGCAACAGCCAGAGCAGCGCGCCGACCAGCAGGATCAGCGCCAGGCGGCTGGAGCGAAGGTGCGTGTGCGCCAGGCGCGTCTCGTCATCGATCAATGCCGGCGCATGCGCCCCGACCTTCTCGCCATGGCCACCACCGACCGCGAAGTGCTGCGGCGCCAGTCGCCCACCGATGTAGCCCACCAGCGCGGCGCCCAGCACGATCAGCGGGAACGGCAGCTGCAGGGCGAAGATGGCCACGAAGGCCGCCGCCGCGATGGCCCACAGCCAGATGTTCTTCAACACCCGACCGCCGATGCGCCAGGCCGCCTGCAGCACGATGGCCGTCACCGCCGGCTTGATGCCATAGAAGATCCCCGCCACCAGCGGCACATCGCCGAACACAAGATAGACCCAGGACAGCGCGATCAGGATCAACAGCGACGGCAGCACGAACAGCGCCCCGGCGATCACCCCGCCCCAGGTGCGGTGCATCAACCAGCCGATATAAGTCGCCAACTGCTGCGCCTCCGGCCCGGGCAGCAACATGCAGTAGTTCAGCGCATGCAGAAAGCGCCGCTCGGACAACCAGCGGCGCTTCTCCACCAACTCCTGATGCATGATTGAAATCTGCCCGGCCGGCCCGCCGAAGCTGATCAACCCCAGCTTCAGCCAGAACCAGAACGCCTGCAGCAAACTGACCGGGGCGGGACGCTCGGGGGACTCGGACATCGAAGGGCTCCAGCAACTGAAATCGACCGGCCACTATAGCTGCGAAACATGACAACCGCGTGACCCCGAACGAAAAATCACCAGCTCCAGGCAGCCCTTACCCCACCTGGGCTGGAAGAGTTTTCCCGCATCTTATCCACAGCACTTTCCCCAGATTTTGTGCACGACACCCGGCAACACGCCCCCGCCCAGCTCAGCAGTTGAAAACCCGAGCCAAGTGATTGATTAAAAGCGATATTCCGCCTGGCGATAACGCCAGTACAACGTCATTGGACAAAAATTGAACGGCCTGCCGTGACCCGCTTGGATGCTAGGCGCGAAGCGCTTTTTGCAAAGGTTATCCACAGTGGTGTTCACAGAATTTGTGGGTGGGTTTGGGAAGGTCTGGATCGCCGTTTCTCCAACGGCAAACCACTGGCATGGCATTTTGCCAACGGAACATGGACAGTGTGCCGATGGATGGACTAGGTTCTGGCTTGGTTCTGCTGGTGATGCGATCCAGCGGATTAGGCTTGTTGCCATTACTGTTGTTTTCTACCTTGGTACTGCGGCCACCACCAAGCGAAACAAGGGTCTGCGGGACGACAAGAAGGTTGTGTAACAGGTTTCGCAGGGAATGCTGCTTTATGTCTCCTAATTAATCGTTAGGAAACACTAGACAAAGAAGGAACTTTTATGAATCAGCAAATTATTGAACGTGCCATCCGTGAAAAATCTGTAGTGACTTTTAACTACGGCGGGCACTCTCGCCATGTGGAGCCTCATATACTAGGTGTAAACGGGGGCTCTCTCCAATTGCTTGGTTACCAAATAGGTGGTTCCAGCAGATCCGGAGGCCCACTGCCCGAATGGCGTCGATTTGAATTAGATCGGATCACTAACCTAAGTATCACAACTCGGAAATTCTCAGGCCGCAGGTCTTTCCCTTCAGGCAGACACAGTTCCTGGGATCGCAAAATAATTATTGTTGACAGTTAGTTATTACTAAAACTTGAAGCACTTTCTAGAAAGCGCCACCATAAAACCGTAACCACCTCGTTTTCAAAGAACCTTTACGCAAACATACAGGAAAGCCCAAATGAGCACTCAAGGAATTTTTAAAGGTTGGCTAAACAAAAAAGCGTACGGGTTCATTAAAATACCTGACGACTCTTCAGATATATTTTTACATATCACTCACGCTACAAATCCTTTGGAGCTCAGCGCTGGATGCCAAGTAGAGTTCGAAATAGATACCAGCGAAAAGAAAAGACAAGCAGTCAATGCGAAATTAATAGCGCCTCCTCACTACCCCCCACTGAAAGATAACGGCTCATCAAGAGTTCCATACAACAACAGCCATGAGCAACTCCAAGACTCAGAGCAAATAACTGATGAAACCTTAGAATCCGAAGAAATAGAAGAATTAGACACAGACGCAGCCAACAACGCATTACTTTCTGAAATATCTCGCTGGAAAAGGGAAGCAAAAAGCGAAGACAACACTCGATATTTTTGGCATGTCAGGGAAGTAGATCAAATCTCCCAAGGAGAAAAATGTTTCGTAATCGGCAGAAAGGGTTCAGGAAAAACAGCCATATGCGAGCACTTTAGTGCGTTATCGAGCCATGATGTATTTTCTGAAAAGCTCAGCTTTAAAAACTTCCCATTCAATGAGCTATACGACCATAAAAATGCAAAATACACCAAACCAAATCAATTTATTACCATCTGGAAATACCTAATATACAGCTCAATTTGCAGACTGATGCTAAAAGACAATTCCGTTGATTTAGAAATCAGGGAGCAGCTATCTAAAATATATGATGACAAGGCACCACTGAGCCGTAGGATAGGGCGCTGGGTAAGCAAAGACTTTGGCTTTTCGCTTTTTGGATTATCATTAAAGATAACCAGAAGCGAAGACACTCACGAGCCAACCAACTGGATAAAGAACGTAGACTACCTAGAAGATCTATTGCTAAATCATGTTAGCGAAAGCAAATACTACATCCTCTTTGACGAACTTGATGAAGACTACAGAGACATTGTTGCAGAAGAACAGTTCGAACAATACACAGCATTAATAACAAGTCTTTTCAAAGCAGTCCAAGACATTAGGAGTATTTTTGGTGGAGGAGGCGCCAAAATCCTGCCGATTGTGTTCCTGCGTGACGACATATACGACCTAGTAAAGGACTCTGACAAAAACAAATGGGGAGATTTCAGGGTCGACCTAAACTGGGATGTAGAAAAAATCAAACGCCTCATTGCTTTTCGTATATCAAGGGCAATTGACCAAGACTGCAAGAACATTCTCCCATTTGATGCAGCTTGGGGTCGAGTATTTGGAGCGCGCCGAATTGGCGTAGGATCGAACAGACAAAAAAGCAAGATATCCACTTTTGAATTCATCTGTCGAAGTACTTTAATACGCCCACGAGACTTTGTCCTTTACCTCCAAAATTGCGCACAGCATGCAATAGAATCAAACGTCCAGATTGGACCAACCGTTGTGAGATACGTCGACAAAGCTTTCTCAAACTACTTGAGACAAGAATTAACTGATGAATTATTTGCTATCTTACCTGACATCTCCAACACCTTTGACACAATTTCACAGTTAAGAAAATGGAATTTTTCCATCCCGGAATTCGAGCAGGCATATCAACAGCGTGTAGAACAAGGATTCATCCAAGAGCGAAACGTAAAATTTGTTCTACAAATTCTTTTCCTATTCAGCGTCATCGGAAACAGCCCTCGCGGAGGACGTTATGTTTTTCGCTATCAAAACAGAGAAGCAAGATTAAATTATAATGAAAGGGTCGTTGTTCATAGGGGGTTATTTAAAGCATTGCAGATACTTTAGCTCCTAATAGCAAGGAGTCCAGGCAGTGCCCCAAAGAGGACAGATTTATTTACTGCACTTGCAACCAACAGAGCATAAAAAATTCGGTGCGCATGGCGCACCCTAGGATAAGAACGCCGATGCATCATGCGCGCGAGTAGCCCCTTCAGGAGGGTGAGCGGAATCGTCGCGGAAGAGGTTGAGCGGCATGGATGCCGCGAGAGCTGCGATGGGCCAGGGATGGCCCTTCGCAGCGGGCCTCTGGAGCGACGATGGAGCGAACGAACCCCGGCGAAGCCGGGGCCGGATGGCGGGGCGGGCGGTTTTGGTTACTTTTGCCAAGACAAAAGTGACTCGCCCGGCAGGGCGAAATCAACACGTCAGCGCGTAGGGCGTACCGGGACGCCGGCCGTTCGGAAGCAGTACGCCGATGATGTGTCGGGCGCAGGATCTAATCTCAGCACGGCCTGGCGGGCTGCTCGCTTCGCGAGCGAGGCCGCCCTACGTCAGCATGTAGCCTGGGTAGAGCGCCTTCAGCCGAATGACACGTTCGGTTTCATACCCGCCATAACCTCTGAGCCTCGCCCTGATAAAGCCCCCGGATTTCATCCGGGCTACAAAAGCCTGCGCGTGCGGCGCGGGCAAAAAAATCGGGCCTTACGGCCCGAAAAAGTACTCCACCTTGAAGAGTTCGTTTACAGCACGTGCGACTGGTACAGCTCGGTCAGGGCCTCGCCGCGCAGGTAGGCCAGTTCGGCCGAGCGGCGGTCGCGGGGGCGGGCCAGGGGCACGGCCAGTTCGCGTTGCAGGCGGCTTGGCGTGCCGCCGAGGATCAGCACGCGGTCGCTTAGATAAAAGGCTTCGTCGAGGTCATGGGTGACCAGCAGCACGGCGATTTCGTAGCGGGCAGCCAGCTCCACCACCAGATCCTGCAGCTTCATGCGGGTGAAGGCGTCCACCGCGCTGAAGGGCTCATCCAGCAGCAGCACCTGCGGTTTGCCGTACAGCGCACGGGCAATGGCCACGCGTTGTGCCTGACCGCCGGATAGGTGTTTGGGCAACGCCTCGCCACGCCCGTGCAAGCCGACGTCGCGGAGCAATTGTTCCACCCATTTATCATCCGCCACCCAGCCATCGGCGAAGCCGACGTTCTGCGCCACGCTGAGCCAGGGCATCAGCCGGGGTTCCTGGAACACCACGCCGATGCCGCTGCCACGCCCGAAGTTGAGCAGCGGGTTGAGTTCCAGCCCGCCCTGATAGTCCTGATCCAGCCCGGCGGCGATGCGCAGCAGGGTGCTCTTGCCGCAGCCGGAGGGGCCGAGCAGGCTCACTACTTCGCCGGCGGCCAGGCTCAGGCTGACGTCTTCGAGCACGCGCACGTCAGCGAAGGCCTTGTGGATATTCTGCAGTTTCAGCAGCGCACTCATGCTTCGCCCTCCCCACCCTGGTAACTGTCGCGCCAGCGCAGGGCGCGGGTTTCCCAGGCCTTGAGCAGGCTGTCGCTGAGTTTGCCGAACAGCGCCAGCAGCAGGATCGCGGCGATCACCAGATCCGGCCGCGAGGTTTCCCGACCGTCGCTGAGCAGGTAGCCGAGGCCACGGGTGGCGGCGATCAGTTCGGCGGCGACGAGGAACATCCAGCTCAGGCTGAGCGCCCCGCGCAAGCCGGTGAACAGGCTCGGCAGCGCAGCCGGCAGCAGAATGCGGCGCACCAGCGCCATCGGCGACAGGCCGTAGAGCTGGCCCACCTCCACCAGCTTGCGGTCGATGTTGCGGATGCCGGCGAGCAGCGCCAGGTACACCGGGAAGAAGGCGCCGAGGGCGATCAGCACGATTTTCGGCGTTTCGTCGATGCCCAACCAGAGCAGCAGCAGCGGCACCCAGGCCAGGCTCGGGATGGCCCGCAGCGCCTGGAAGGTCGGCTCCAGATAGGCCTCAGCGCGACGACTGAGGCCCACCCAGGTGCCGATGACGATGGCCAGCGCGGCGCCGATGGCAAAACCGGCGCCGACGCGCAGCAGGCTGGCGTTCAGATGCCGCCACAGCTCGCCACTCTGCGCCAGCAGGTATAGGGTTTGCGCCACCTGGCTCGGCGCAGGCATCTGGTGCGCGGGCAATACGCCGCTGCGCACCAGGGCTTCCAGCAGAGCCAGAATCAGCAGGGGCACCACCCAACCACGCAGGTCGGTCAGTGCCGGCCGCCAGCCTGGAAGCCGTTCGGCCCAGCGACCGATGACGAGGTTGAGCGCGCCCATCGGTCAGTTCCCCGCCTTGGCCACGTTGCTGCCGATCACCTGAGCGGCCAGTTGCGGCTGGATCAGTTGGTCGACCACCTGAGCGACGTCGGTGCCCGGACGCACCAGTTGCTCGTCGAGCAGGATGGGTGCAGAGGCTTTCAGCGCCTTGATGTGTTCGGCGCCCGGCTGCGGGTTGCTGAAGTCGGTGCGCGACAGTTGCAGCTTGGCCACTTCCAGCGGCAGTTTGGCTTCGTCGGCGAGCAACTGGGCCAGGGCATCGGGGTTGGCGATGGCCCACTGGCGCGCCTGCTCATAAGCGGCGATCACCTGCTTGATCAGCTCGGGCTGCTCCTTGGCGAACTTTTCGGTGACGCTGAGCACGCTGTAGCTGTTGAAGTCACGATTGCGGTACAGCAGGCGCGAACCAGCCTGCAGCTCGCTGGCCGCCATCAGCGGGTCGAGCCCGGCCCAGGCCTGCACGTCGCCGCGCTCCAGGGCGACGCGACCGTCCGGGTGTTGCAGGTGGACGATCTCCACGTCGTTCTTGTCCAGCCCGGCCTTCTGCAGGCTTTGCAGGAGGAACAGGAAAGGGTCGGTGCCCTTGGTGGCGGCGACCTTTTTACCCTTGAGGTCGGCCAGCGACTGGACGGGCGAGTCCTTGGGCACCACCAGCGCTGTCCACTCCGGGCGGCTGGCGACGTAGACGGTGTTGATCGGCGCGCCGTTGGCGCGGCTGAGCACGGCGGCCAGGCCGGCAGTGGAGGCGAAATCGGTGCTACCTCCGTTGAGGTATTCCAGCGAGCGGTTGCTGCCCTGGCTGAATGTCCATTTGACGGCGATGCCCTGCGGCGCGAGGGCTTTTTCCAACAAGCCCTGCTGCTTGAGCACCAGGCTGGTGGGGGCGTAGTAGGCGTAGTCCAGGCGGACTTCTTTCGGTGGTGCGGCATGTACGGCGGCTGGCAACCAGGCGGCGAACAGCGCCGCCAGGCCAACACGCAAGGCATTCTTCTTCATGGTCATCTCCTCGTGGATATATGGCCTTCCGGCCCGTTGGCGGGCCGGTCAGGAGATGTCACAACTTGGGTTACAGCAGGGTCAGGGTGTAACTCAGGATCAGGCGGTTTTCGTCGGCGTCGGTGGTGACGTTGCCGCGCTGGGTCGCGTTGCGCCAGGACACGCCGAGGCCTTTCAGCGGGCCGTCCTGCAGGGTGTAGTCGAGGCGGAAGTCGCGCTCCCACTCTTTCAGGTCACCGTTGGCGGAGTCGACGTTGTCACCCTTGAGGTAAGCGACGCTGGCCTTCAGGCCCGGGACGCCGAGTTTGGTGAAGTCATAGCCGTACTCGGCCAGCCAGGTGCGCTCGCCGGCGTTCTGGAACTTGCCGATCTGGCGGTCGGTGATCAGGTAGGACGAGCTGCCGCCGCCCTGGTTGAGGAAGGGGAAGGCGCTGTCGCCTTCGACCTGCTGGTAGCCCAGGCTGGCGAAGTGGCTGCCCAGGGTGTAGGTGAACAGCGCGCTCCAGGTCTGGTTGTCGACCTCGCCGGTGCTGCTGTCGCCAGCACGCCAGTAGCCGGCGCTGCGGTAGCCATCGGCACGGCCGGAGGCGCTGCCGTTCTTGCCGTCGGAGCCACTGTCGAAGTAGCGCAGATCGGTCTTAAGCGAACCCGGGCCGATCGCCCAGTTGTGCACCAGGCCGAGGAAGTGCTGTTTGTAGAAGTCTTCAAGGTTGCCGTAGTAGTACTGCAGCGTCAGGTCCTTGGTCAGCTTGTAGTCACCACCGGCGAAGTAGAACTTGTTGGTGTCGGCGTCACCGGTGGCGCCGGCGATACGCAGAGAGATGTCGTCGGTGGAGCTACGAGTCTTGGTGCTTTCCAACTGGCCGGCGGTCAGGGTCAGGCCGTCGATCTCGTTGGAGGTGATCTGCCCGCCCTCGAAGGTCTGCGGCAGCAGGCGGCCGTCGTTGAAGGTCACCACCGGCAGCTTCGGCAGCAGGGTGCCGAGGCGCGCCTCGGTCTTGGACAGGCGCACCTTGGCGGTCACGCCGGCCTTGCTGTAGTCGTCCACGGCGCTGCCGTCGCTGTCGAGCGGGAACAGCTGGCCTGGGGTGCGATCACGGCCGGCCTTGCTTGCGGTGCCGCCGGAGTCCAGCTTCACGCCAAGCAGGCCGATGGCGTCGAGGCCGAAACCGACGGTGCCCTGGGTGAAACCGGAGCTGTAGTTGAAGATGAAACCCTGACCCCACTCTTGCGCCTCGCCGTTGTTGTTGGCGGTGTTCTTGTTGTTCAGGTCGTAATAGAAATTGCGCAGGCCGATGCTGGCCTTGCTGTCTTCGATGAAACCGGCGGCGGTGGCCTGGTTGGCGATGGCGGCCAGCGTGACGGCCAAGGCCAGGGTGGATTTTTTCATGCTCGATGCTCCAAGTGCTTTGTGTGCTGTTCTGGGGTTGGCACTGCACAGGGGCTCGGCAGGACAGCGGACATGGCGCTGGTCTCGGCGGATTGGCATACGAACCTGGTCACGATCTGCTGCGCGTCGGCCATGCTGCGTTGAAACCAGGCTCAAAATGCTCATTTACAGCTCGTAAACTGCGCTTTTTCGCCTGATTTCGCCTTGCCTGACTCTAGCTCGCGAGACCGTGAACAGGTTCTAAGAGCCCCTGATTCGGGCCCGATGCGGTGGTCCGCTGTCGGCTGGTGGCTAATCTACGGAATACACACTAATCCCTAAAAAGAATTATTTTTCACTTTGTAGTAACTAAAAAGAATATAAGCCTGATCCCGATGCAATTCGGTCCGTAGGAGCCGATTCATCCGCGAATCCTGCGAGCCACTTCTGACGGCTTGCTTCGCCAGCCCGCACAGAGCCCCCGCCGCGCCTGACAAACTGGCCTTAGCTAATTCCTAAAAATTATTTAACAACTGCTTTTTATATCGACTAGCTTCTCTTCACCGGATCACCGGACTTCTTTTTCTAAACACTGAAGTACGCGTGATCCGCCGCAATCCCATGGCCGGCACGTGTTCGTATCGAGAGCCGCCATGTCCAACACTCATTCCAAACGCAGCACACTGATCGCCGCCTCGCTGGCCATCGGTCTGCTCGTCGCTCCGCTCACCGAGGCTGCCGAGCAACTGCGCATCGGCTACCAGAAATCCTCCACGCTGATCAGCCTGCTGAAGAGCCAGGGCACCCTGGAGAAGGCACTGGCCGACCAGGACATCACCATCAGCTGGCACGAATTCCCCAACGGTCAGCCGCTGCTGGAAGCGCTCAACGTCGGCAATATCGATCTCTCTGCCGATGTCGCCGACACCGTGCCGGTATTCGCCCAGGCCGCCGGTGCCGACCTCGCCTATTTTGCCCAGGAAGCACCCTCCCCCAGCGCGCAGGCGATCATCGTGCGCGAGGATTCGCCGATCAAAACCCTGGCCGACCTCAAGGGCAAGAAGGTCGCCGTGACCAAGGCAGCCGGCGTGCACTACCTGCTGATCGCCGCGCTGAACAAGGCTGGCCTGAAGTTCAGCGACATCGAACCCGCCTACCTGACCCCGGCCGATGGCCGCGCCGCCTTCGAGAACCGCAAAGTGGACGCCTGGGTCACCTGGGAGCCCTTCCTCAGCGGCGCGCAGCAGCAGTTGCCGACGCGCATCCTCGCCGACGGCAAGGGCCTGGCCGACTACCAGCGCTACTACCTGACCAGCGCCAAGTTCGCCAAGAGCCACCCGCAGGTGCTGCAGACCGTGTTCGCCGAGCTGGTGAAGACCGGTGACTGGCTGCGCGCCAACCCGCGCCAGGCGGCTGAAATCCTCGGCCCGCTGTGGGGCAACCTCGACCCGGCCATCGTCGAGAAAGCCAACGCCAAACGCAGCTACCAGGTGCGTCTGGTACAGCCAGACAGCCTCGCCGAGCAGCAGAAGATCGCCGATGCCTTCTACGGCGCCAGCCTGCTGCCGACCTCAGTGGATGCCCGTGAAGTGAGCATCTGGAGCCCGCAATGAGCGCCGAGGCCCGCCTGCATCCCAGCCTGCGCGACGAACCGTTGTTCGCCGCGCACCTGTTCCCCGTGGACTTCGGCAGCCGCACGGCCAAGGTCGAACGCCTGGCCCGGCGCCTGGCGGCCAGCGCGGTGGAGCGTGATCGTGCTGGCGGCAGCGCCCAGGCCGAACGCGAGTTGATTCGTGAAAGCGGCCTGCTGACCCTGGCCGTGCCGCAGCAGTACGGCGGCCAGGGCGTGGCCTGGCCGGAGATCTACCGCATCGTGCGCTACCTGGCGGCGGTGGACAGCTCGCTGGCCCACCTGTTCGCCTTCCAGCACCTGCAGGTGGCGACCATCGTGCTATTCGGCAACCCCGATCAGCAGCGTCACTGGTTGACGCGTACGGTGCAGGAGCGCTGGTTCTGGGGCAACGCCACCAATGGCCGCGACACCGGCCTAAAGCTCAGCCCGCGTGAGGAGCATTACGAGCTCAATGGCAGCAAGTCGTTCTGCTCCGGCGCGCTCGGCGCCGATGCGCTGGTGATCAGCGCACCGCGCGGCAAGAGCCCAGAGGATCGCGTGTTCATCGTCCTGCCCAGCCAGCGCGAGGGGTTGGCGGTGAACAGCGACTGGGACGGCTTCGGCCAGCGCCAGACCGACAGCGGCACGGTGCAGTTCGAGCAGGTCTTCGTCGACGCCAGCGAGCTGCTCGGCCCGGTCGGCCCCAGCCCGCGTACCACCCTGCGCGCCTGCCTGTCACAGCTGATCCTCACCCAGCTCTACCTGGGCAATGCCCAGGGCGCGCTGGATGCAGCGCTGCGCTACACCCGCGAGCACAGCCGCGCCTGGCCGGCATCAGGCGTGGCCAATGCCAGTGACGATCCGTTTATCCAGCAACGCTACGGCGAACTGTGGCTGCGCTACCGCAGCGCCCTGCCCCTAGCCGAGCACGCCGCCCAGCGCCTGCAGAGCTCCTGGGAAAAACCGGCGCTGACCGCCGCCGAACGTGCCGAGGTGGCGCTAGCCATCAGCGAGGCCAAGGTGGTGGCGGTACGCGCGGCACTGGAGATCACCAGCCAGATCTTCGAAGCCATGGGCGCCCGCGCCACCAGCTCGCGTTACGGCTTCGACCGCTTCTGGCGCAACGTGCGGGTGCACAGCCTGCACGACCCCATCGACTACAAGGTGCGCGACCTCGGTCACTGGCTGCTCAGCGGCCAGGGGCCGCAGCCGTCGCTGTACGGCTGAGGGAGGTGCGTTCAACCGGGAATATGCATAGAAAAAAGCGGTATCTCGCTTCGATAAAGGCTGACTAGCCTGAAATCTGCCAACCTTAGAGAGGTCGTCGACAATGACTATCAAGACCCTGTTCGGCGCCGGCCTGCTGGCCGCCGCCACCCTGCTGCACACGCTGACGGCGCAGGCCGCCAGCGACTATCTGGTCAGTACCGACTGGCTGGAAAAGAACCTGAAAGATCCCAAGGTACGCATCATCGAAGTGAGCGTGGTGCCCGGCGTCTACGAGCGCGGGCATATCCCCGGCGCGGTGAACTTCGCCTGGCACAGCGACCTGGTCGACCCGGTACGCCGCGACATCGCCAGCCAGGAAGCCTTCCAGCAACTGCTGCGCAAGGCCGGGGTGAACGACGACAGCACCACCATTCTCTACGGCGACAACAACAACTGGTTCGCCGCCTGGGGCGCCTGGGTGTTCGACGTGTACGGCGTGGATAACGTCAAGCTGCTCGATGGCGGTCGCGCCAAGTGGGAAGCTGAAGGCCGTACTTTGGACAGCCGCGCCAGCACGCCGAAGGCTGGCAACGTCACGGTGCAGGCCGCCAACAAGGATCTGCGCGCCTTCCTGCCAGACGTGTTGGCCGCCGCGGAGAAGCGCAGCGACGTGCAACTGGTGGATATCCGCTCGCCGGACGAATACAACGGCAAGGTCTTCGCCCCGCAGGGCGTGCAGGAGCTGGCCGTGCGCGCCGGCCACGTGCCCGGCGCGGTGAACGTGCCCTGGGGCCAGGCGGTCGCTGCTGACGGCACCTTCAAGTCGGCTGAAGAGCTGAAGAAGGTCTACAGCGCAGTAGGTATCGATGGCAGCAAGCCGATCATCACCTACTGCCGCATCGGCGAGCGCTCCAGCCACACCTGGTTCGCCCTGAAGAAAATCCTCGGCTACGACGTGCGCAACTACGACGGCTCCTGGACCGAATACGGCAATGCCGTAGGCGTGCCGGTGGTGAACGTGGCGGGCACCGTCTGGGGCGGCAAGTAAGGTCTTGAACCGATCCAGGCGTAGGGTGGATCACGCCTCACCGATCCATCGCTATGAAGGCTGATGCCTCCTGTAGGAGCGGATTTATCCGCGAGTTTCGCGGCCGCAGCCGCTCCTACAAAACAAACGTCAGTCACGCACAACACGGCCCCGGCCTAAACACCGGGGCCGCTTTCGTCATTACGGTCAGCAAGGACAACCTATGACCGCCAGTATCGCCACTCCTCGCGCAACGCTGTCCATCGCTACGTCCGGCCTGCTCACCATCGCCCTGCTCGCCTTCATCTGGCAGCTGGCCGACGGCAGCAACGAAGGTCGCGCCTTCAGCTACTCGCTGGCCAGCGGCACGCTGTTCGGCCTGCTGCTGCAGCGTTCGCGCTTCTGTTTCTTCTGCGTCACCCGCGACTTCGTCGAACGCCGCATACCGGACGGCCTGCTCGGCCTGCTCGCCGCCCTGGCGCTGGGCACCCTCGGCTATCACGCGGTGTTCGGCGCCTTCCTGCCCGACCCCAGCGGCGGGCGCCTGCCCCCGGATGCCCATATCGGCCCGCTGAGCTGGGTTCTGGCTCTGGCCGCCACGGTGTTCGGCCTCGGCATGGCGATTTCCGGCTCGTGCATCAGCGCGCACCTGTATCGCCTCGGCGAGGGCAATTTCGCCTCGCTGGCCGCGCTGGGCGGCGCGCTGCTCGGCTTCGCCCTGGGCTTTTTAAGCTGGAACCCGCTGTATCTGGCCGCCCTGCAGGAAGCGCCGGTGCTCTGGCTGCCCGGCCGGGTTGGTTACGGCAGCTCGCTGCTGCTGCAACTGGCGCTGCTGGGTGCGCTGGCCGCCTGGCTGCTGCGTTATCGCCAGACGGGCTCTAGGACTGAAGCTCAAGGACTGTGGTCGCTGCTGTTCGGCGCACGCTGGCCGACCTGGGTCGGCGGTGTGCTGATCGGTGGGCTGGCGGTGCTGGCCTATTTTCGCGTCGCGCCACTGGGGGTGACCGCCGAACTGGGCAGCCTGGCGCGTACCGGCGCGGACAGCCTGGGCTGGCTGCCAGCACGCCTGGAGGGACTCGATGGCTTTTCCGGCTGCGCCACAGTGGTCAAGGAAACCCTGCTGTCGAACAACGGCCTGTTCGTCATCGGCCTGGTGATCGCAGCCTGGGCCAGCGCCCTGGCCGCCGGCGACTTCCGCCCCAGCAGCGGCGCACCCCGCGACTGGCTGCGCGGCCTGCTCGGTGGCGTGCTGCTGGGCTGGGGCAGCCTGCTGGCGTTGGGCTGCACGGTAGGCACGCTGCTGTCCGGAGTGATGGCCGGCGCGGTGTCGGGCTGGGTGTTCGGGCTGTTCTGCCTGGTTGGCATTGTGCTTGGGCTGAAGCTGCGAGCGCTGTTGCGCTTGGGCTGATGCACCTTCGTAGCCCGGATGAAATCCGGGGTCTTCTGCTGCAGGTTTCCCCGGATTTCATCCGGGCTACGGTTGCATCCGATCTGGCGCTGGGTGGGGGCGGTGCGCCCTACACGATTACCCCGTAGGGTGCGCTGTGCGCACCACGTCAAGCTGCGACACCAGCACTCAGGCCGCCTTGTTCGGCGACGCATCCTCGAAGCGGTCGACCCTGCGCAGGCTCTTGAAGCCGAGCATCCAGCCGCCAGTCACGGTCAGGGTGCAGGCGCAGCCGATCAGCGCCGCCGGCACCACGCCGAACCAGGCGGCGCTGGTGCCGGCGCGAAATTCGCCGAGCTCGTTGGAAGAGCCGATGAACAGCATGTTCACCGCGTTGACCCGGCCACGCATGGTGTCCGGGGTGGAGAACTGCACCAGCGAGGAACGGATGTACATGCTCACCATGTCCGCGCCGCCGGCCACCACCAGTGCGGCGAAGGACAGCCAGAACAGGCTGGACAGGGCGAACACCAGGTTGGCCACACCGAACAGGGCCACCGCGCCGAACATCACCAGGCCGACATGGCGGTTGAACGGCTTCATGCTCAGGTACAGACCGACCGACACTTCGCCGATGGCCATGGCGCTGCGCAGCAGGCCGAGCCCCGTCGGCCCGACTTCCAGCACTTCCTGGGCGTAGATCGGCAGCAGCGCTATCACGCCTCCAAGCAGCACGGCGAACAGGTCCAGCGAGATGGTGCCGAGGATGATCGGCCGCGTGCGGATGAAGTGGATGCCCGCGGTAAAACGCGCCCACGCGGTGGCTTCCAGCGCCTGCATCTTTTCCGCGTAGCGCACCGGTACCAGCGGCAGCAGTGCGGAGCCAGCAAGGAAGCAGGCCAGGCACACCGAATAGGTCAGCCCGCCACCGCCGATGGCATACAGGCCGCCGCCGATCACCGGGCCGGAAATGGTCGCGCCACGCATGATCATGCTGTTGGCGGCGATGGCCGCGGCCAGGCGCTCGCGCGGCACGATCTGCGGCAGCAGGCTCGATAGCGCCGGCCCGGTGAAGGCGCGGCCGCAGCCGTAGAGCACCAGCACCGCGTAATACCAACTGACGGCCGCTTCGCTCAGCGACAACCACAGCAACGCCGCCGCACACAGGCCTTCGACCAGCCAGCTGAGCATGAGGATGAGCTTGCGGTCGTAGCGGTCGATGAGGTCGCCGGCTGGCATCAGCAGCACCAGCATGGGGATGAACTGAGCCAGGCCGACATAGGCCAGCGACAGCGGATCACGCGTCAGATCGTAGACCTGCCAGGCCACCACAATGGCCTGGATCTGCACGGCGAACACCACCACGATGCGAGCGATGAGAAACGGCAGGAAACCGGGAAGTCGGTAAACGGAAACAGGGGCAGCGGACACGGCGAAAATCTCGAGGCAGAACCGGCCAGTGCCGGACGAGGTAAGCCGGCCAATCTACGGGAAAGCTCCGCCACGGGGCAAACCCGGGAACAGGCTGTTGCGCAGATCGCGCCCTGGACCGCGCGCGGGCGTCAGACACACACGAGCGCCTTAGGTGCCGCGCCTGGTTCGGTCACTGTAGGAGCGCCGCCCCGGAACGAAGACGCATGCGACCGTATCGCAATAGTGAGTTGCCGGCTCCATTCGCCACGGGGCGCGGCTCCTACAGGTGTTGGCAGCGCGGGCGGATGCGGGAGGTCATTCCTCCCGCCAATATCCAGGCTAGACGAATGCCTGGTCGCCGAAACCACGCGGCAGACGCTGCGGGCCTGGCAAGGCAGCCAGACGCGCCTCCCAGGAAGTGCGCCAGTCGTTGACGGCGCGGGCAGCCTTCTCGCGGCGGGCGGCACGGCGCGCGGCATTGCGTGAGTTACGTCGAGCTTCGGTGAAGACTTCGGTCTTGCGGCAATTGCGGCATTTGACCTTGGCCAGCTCGGTGGTGGCGGGCAGCTTTTCACCATGAGAGCCACAAGCGAGGTGGCCAGAGACTTTGTAGTGCGTAACCATCGCGTTATCTCCTTGATTGTGGGCGCCCGGCTGCAGACAGCCGGTCTACACCCCTCAGGAAATGGGACTGTGCAAGCGGTACGCAGGTTCATTGGCTACCGACCAAGGGCCATGCCGCCTCTGGCCGTGCGCCCCGCCAAAGGGTTTTAATGCGCTCTTTTACCGGAACCTCACCATGCCCCTGAGCCCCGACGAACTCACGCAGATCAGCGCTCTCACCCTGGCCCACTACCAGAGCAGCGCCGAGGATTTTCGCGAGGGCACGCGCGACCATGACGTGAGCCAGAACATCGCCGCGCTGCTGCGTCATATCGAGGGCGAAAAGCCCTGGCGCATCCTCGATTTCGGCTGTGGCCCGGGGCGTGATCTGCGCACCTTCAGCGGCCTCGGCCACCCCGCCGTCGGCCTCGATGGCTGCGCCGAGTTCGTCGCCATGGCGCGTGCCGACAGCGGCTGCGAGGTGTGGCAGCAGAGCTTTCTCGAACTGGATCTGCCGGCTGGACATTTCGACGGCATCTTCGCCAACGCCAGCCTGTTCCACGTGCCCGATCAGGAGCTGCCGCGCGTGCTCGGCGAGCTGCATGCGGCGCTCAAGGCCGGTGGCGTGCTGTTCAGCTCCAACCCGCGCGGCGAGAATCAGGAAGGCTGGAACGGCCCGCGCTACGGCAGCTACCACGACCTGGAACGCTGGCGCGCGCGGCTCACGGCGGCCGGTTTCGTCGAGCTGGAGCACTACTACCGCCCCGCCGGCCTGCCTCGCGACCAGCAACCCTGGCTGGCCAGCGTATGGCGACGAGTCGCTTAGCTCACCACCACAGGCATGCGTCGCCCTAGTCGAATACGGGCCGGAAAAAGCTGCGCTCGTAGCTGAGGATGCAACGTGTCTCTTCGGCGTAGCGAAAGGCCGCCTGACACTCGGCGTCGGCGAAGGAATCCTGACGATAGCGTTCGTATTCGGCCAGGCTGGGGAAGCTGAACAGCGCCAACGCCACGTTATTGGCCCCCTCGGACGGCAGGAAGTAACCGTGGTGCGTGCCGCCGAAGCGCTCTACCAAGGGAATCCACAGCTTCGCGTAGTGCTCGAAATCCTTGAGTTTGTAGGGATCGACGATATAGCGCAGGTAGCAGGTGATCATGGCTGTCCTTCCTTGCGAGTGGTAAGCGACTAATGTTTTTTGAGCGACGGCAACAGCGCGGTGAGGATGCCAAGCAGCGGCAGGAACGAACAGATCAGGAACACCTCCTCGATGCCGTGGATGTCCGCCAGGTAACCGAGCAGCGCCCCGCCGATGCCGCCGAAACCGAACATCAGGCCGAAGAACAGCCCGGCGATCATACCGACGTTGCCCGGCATCAGCTCCTGGGCGAAGACCACGATGGCGGAGAATGCCGAGGCGAGGATGAAGCCGATCACCATGCTCAGCACGCCCGTCCAGAACAGGTCGACGTGCGGCAGCAGCAGGGAGAACGGCGCCACGCCGAGGATGGAGAACCAGATCACCTGCTTGCGCCCGATGCGGTCGCCAATCGGCCCACCGAAGAACGTGCCGGCCGCCACCGCGCCGAGGAACAGGAACAGGTAGAGCTGCGAGCTGGCCACCGACAGGTCGAACTTCTCGATCAGGAAGAAGGTGAAGTAGCTGGTGAAGCTGGCCATGTAGAAGTACTTGGAGAACACCAGCAGCGCCAGGATCAGCAAGGCGAACTTCACCCGCCCGGCTGACAGGCCATGAGTGGCCACACCGCCCTGCTTGAGCTTGAACAGCGTCAGGTGGTGGCGGTACCAGCGGCTCAAGCCGTACAGCACGACGATGGCGAAGGCGGCGAACAGGCCGAACCAGGCGACGTTACCCTGGCCGTAGGGAATGATGATGGCCGCCGCCAGCAGCGGGCCGAAGGCGGTGCCGGCATTACCGCCGACCTGGAAGGTGGACTGCGCCAGGCCATAGCGACCACCTGAGGCCAGGCGAGCGATGCGCGACGCTTCGGGGTGGAAGGTCGACGAGCCGATACCCACCAGCGCCGCAGCCATGAGGATCGCCGGGAAGCTGCCGACGAAGGCCAGCATGAGGATGCCAATCAGGGTGCACAACGAGCCGGCGGGCAGCAGCCAGGGCTTGGGATGGCGGTCGGTGTGGTAGCCCACCCAGGGCTGCAGCAGCGATGCGGTGAGCTGGAAGGTCAGGGTGATCAGGCCGATCTGGGCGAAGCTCAGGCCGTAGTTGAGCTTGAGCATCGGGTAGATGGCGGGCAACACCGCTTGGATCAGGTCGTTGATCAGGTGCGCCAGGGCGCAGGCGCCGATCACGCGCATCACCAGAGGGCTGGCCTGACTGACGGGCGAGGCGCCGGCCAGGGTCGTAGCGGCAGGACTGCTGGACATGCTTGAAGCTTCCGGACGAGGTGAGGGACGGCGCTATGCTAGGCTGCGCCCAATCGCCTGTCTCACGAAGACAGGGCAGCAACCCTCGCAAAAAAGGCATCTTCATGCGCTTAGCTGACAAGCTGCTGGCCGAGATCGACGCTTCCCCCTGGCTGGTCAGCAGCAGCGCCACCGATTATCCGATCAATGCCGTCATCGAGCCGCACTCGCACCGCAACAAGCATCAACTGATCTATGCGATTTCCGGGGTGATGGTGGTGACCTCGGCGCTGAACCAGTGGACGGTGCCACCGAGCCGCGGCATCTGGATGCCCTGCGGCCAGGTGCACGCGATCCGCTGCATCGGCAGCGTGCGAATGCGCAGCGTCTTCGTGCGCCCCGACAGCCTGGCGGACATGCCCGCCGAGTGCCGCGCCGTGGCCATCTCACCGCTGCTCAGTGAACTGATCCGCGCCGCCGTGGCGATCACCCAGCCCTACGCCGACGACTCGCGCGAGGCGCGGGTGATGCGCCTGATCCTCGATGAACTGCGCATCCTGCCAACCCTGCCGCTGCACCTGCCGCAACCGGCCGACCTGCGCATCCAGCCGATCTGTTCAACGCTGCAGGACAACCCCGGCGACGCCTCCACCCTGGCCGACTGGAGCACCCGCCTGGGCTTGGACGAGAAGACCATCCAGCGCCTGTTCCAGAAAGGCACTGGCATGACCTTTGGCCAGTGGCGCCAGCAGGCGCGTCTGTTGCTGGCGCTGGAGCGCATCGCCCTGGGCGAGAAGATCATCGACATCGCCGGAGAGCTGGGCTACGACAGCCCCAGCGCCTTCGCCACCATGTTCAAGAAGCAGTTCGGCACCACGCCCAGCCAGTTCTTCAAGTGATGCAGGCCAGGCCCGTCAGCCACTTCAACAACCGCTATATACAAAAAAACATAACGATGTAGGATTGCGCATCCGGTCTGTCATCAGGATCGATTCCACGAGGAATCCTCATGCTCAAGCCTCTCAAGCGCAGCCTGTTTACCCTCGGCCTGATCTTCACCAGCGGCGCCATCGCCGACGAGGTCAAGATCGCCGTGGCCGCCAACTTCACCGCACCGATGCAGGCCATCGCGCCCGCGTTCGAGAAGGCCACCGGGCACAAGCTGGTGGCGTCCTTCGGCGCTACCGGGCAGTTCTATGCGCAGATCAAGAATGGCGCGCCTTTCGATGTGCTGCTCGCTGCCGACGACACGACGCCGGCCAGGCTGGAGAGCGAAGGTGCAACAGTGCCCGGCTCGCGTTTCACCTACGCCATCGGCAGCCTGGTGCTGTGGTCAGCCGATGCCAGCTACCTCGACGGCACGGACGCGGCGCTGAAGGCCGGCCAGTTCAGGCACCTGTCCATCGCCAACCCCAAGGCCGCGCCCTACGGCCTGGCCGCGATGCAGGTGCTGGACAAGCTGGGGCTGAGCGAGGCAGTGAAAGCCAAGCTGGTGGAGGGCCAGAACATCACCCAGGCACATCAGTTCGTCTTCACCGGCAACGCCGAGCTGGGTTTCGTCGCGCTGTCGCAGGTGTACAAGGACGGCCAGGTCAGTAGCGGCTCGGCCTGGATCGTGCCGGAGGCCATGTACGACCCGATCAAGCAGGACGCGGTGATGCTCAAGCAGGGTGCGAACAATCCGGCCGCCGTGGCACTGGTCGAGTACCTGCAGAGCGCGGAAGCGGCCAGGGTGATCGAATCGTTCGGCTATAAACTGCCGTAGCCCGGATGAAATCCGGGAGCCTCCTGACTGTGCCTGCCCCGGATTGCATCCGGGCTACGTTCGCCACCGGAACCTATACATGCCGCTGTCCAAGAATGACCTCGACGCCATCCTCCTGACCCTGGAGCTGGCCTCGCTGACCACCGTGCTGCTGCTGATCATCGGTACGCCGATTGCCCTGTGGCTGGCGCGCACCGACTCTTGGCTCAAGCGCCCGGTCGGCGCGGTGGTGGCGCTGCCGCTGGTGCTGCCGCCAACGGTGATCGGCTTCTATCTGCTGGTGAGCATGGGGCCCAATGGCTTCTTCGGCCAACTGACGCAGAGCCTCGGTCTCGGCACCTTCACTTTCACCTTTACCGGCCTGGTGATTGGTTCGATCTTCTATTCCCTGCCCTTCGTCGTGCAGCCGTTGCAGAACGCCTTCGAGGCCATCGGCCGCGGCCCGCTGGAGGCCGCCGCGACCCTGCGCGCCAATCCCTGGGACAGCTTCTTCAGCGTGGTGCTGCCGCTGGCCCGCCCCGGCTTCATCACCGCCGCCATTCTCAGCTTCGCCCATACCATCGGTGAGTTCGGCGTGGTGCTGATGATCGGCGGCAATATCCCCGGCAAGACCCAGGTGGTCTCGGTGCAGATCTACAACCACGTGGAAACCATGAACTACGCCCAGGCGCACTGGCTGGCCGGCGGCATGGTGGCGTTCTCCTTCATCGTTCTGCTGGCGTTGTACGGCGGGCGCAATGCTCGGATGAGGGCGCTGTGATGTTCGGGCTCGGCAAGGCACTGATACCTGCCATCCACGACGATGGGCGTATTCGCGCGCGCTTTCTGGTCAAGCATCCGGGCTTCACCCTGGATGTCGACCTTGACCTGCCCGGGCGCGGCGTCAGTGCGCTGTTCGGCCATTCCGGTTCGGGCAAGACCAGTTGCCTGCGCTGCTTCGCCGGGCTGGATCGCCCGCAGCAGGGCTACCTGCAGGTTGCTGGAGAGCTCTGGCACGACAGTGAGCGCGGTTTCTTTCTGCCGGCGCACAAACGCGCCATCGGCTACGTGTTCCAGGACGCCAACCTGTTCCCGCACCTGAGCGTGCGCAAGAACCTTGAGTACGGCCAACGGCGCATCCCCGCCTCGCAACGCAGGGTGGCGCTGGATCAGGCGCTGCAGCTGCTGGGCATCGGCCACCTGCTCGAGCGCATGCCCTCGGCGCTGTCCGGCGGCGAACGCCAACGCGTCGGCATAGCCCGCGCGCTGGTGACCAGCCCGCGCCTGCTGCTGATGGACGAGCCGCTGGCTTCGCTGGACCTCAAGCGCAAACAGGAAGTGCTGCCGTATCTGCAGCGCCTGCACGAGGAGCTGGACATCCCGGTGCTCTACGTCAGCCACGCCCCGGACGAGGTGGCGCGCCTGGCCGATCATCTGGTGCTGCTCGACGAAGGCCAGGTGCGCGCCAGCGGCCCGCTCAAGGAAATTCTGCTGCGCGCCGACCTGCCCTTCGCCAGCGACGAGGATGCCGAGGCCGTGATCGACGGCCAGGTCTGCGGTCATGATGCCGCCTACGATCTGCTGCAACTCAACCTTCCCCGCAGCGAAGCCTGCCTGCGCCTGCCCCATGCGGCGTTGCCCAACGGCCACTCGGTGCGCGTGAAGATCAAGGCACGCGATGTCAGCCTGGCGCTCAATCGCGCCGAGGATTGCAGCCTGCTCAATCTGCTGCCGGCACGGGTGGAAAGCTGGCAGGCGCTCGATGCGCAGATGCTGCTGACCCTGCGCATCGGTGATCAACGCCTGCTGGCGCGAATCACCCGCTACTCCTTCGATCAGCTGGGCATTCATGCCGGCCAGGCGCTCTGGGCGCAGATCAAATCGGTGTCGCTGCTCGCGCCGTAGGGTGCGCCGCGCGCACCGAGCACACGCAGATCTGTAGCTCCCACGCTCTGCGTGGGAGTCAAGGTAAGGGCGCTCAGCGCCCGTACGGACTGCTAGGCAAAAGCCAAACGGATGCAGAGCGTCCCAGGGTGCATTCCCACGCGGAGCGTGAGGAACGATCAGTCTCACGCAATACCCGGCAACTCCAGATGCTCCGGCCCGATCTCGGCATTGCCGGCCAGCAGCAGGGCGAAATGGATGACGTTCTCCAGCTCGCGGGTATTGCCCGGCCAGCGATGTGCCTCCAGCACGGACTGCGCCGCCGGACTGATCGACGGAATGGTCAGGCCCAGGCGCGAGGCATGGATGCCGAGGAAGTATTCGGCCAGCGGCAGAATGTCGCCGACCCGCTGACGCAGCGCCGGGAACAGCAACTGGCCGTCACACAGGTAGGCGTACAGGCGCTCATCGAAGGTGCCGGCGGCCACCGCGCGGGCCAGGTCGATGCTACTCGCCGCCACCAGACGCACATCCACCGGCAGCGCCTGGCTGGCGCCGACGCGATACACCTCGCGGGTTTCCAGCGCGGCCAGCAGCTTGCTCTGCAACGGCCGCGAGAGGTCGGCGATTTCATCCAGGTAGAGCGTGCCGCCATTGGCCGAACCGAACCAGCCGGCACGGCTACTGCCGGCGCCGACATGAGCACCGGCGGCATGGCCGAACAACTCGGCCTCGCCCCACTGCGGGCTTATCGCCGCGCAGCTCACCGCCACGAACAGGCCAGCGCGCTCACTGTGGCGATGGATATAGCGCGCCAGCAGCTCCTTGCCGGTGCCGGTTTCACCGAGAATCAGCAACGGCTGGCCATTGCCCGCCAAGGCTTCGGCACGCTCACGCAACTGGCGCGAACGCGCATCGACGAATACCAGCGCCTTGGCGCGGATGCTCAGCGGGCTCTTGTCCGAATCAGCGAAGGTCAATGGTGGTGGGAAACCAGGTGGAAGACTCATGACGTGAAGCTCCTGAGCCACACCTCGCCGGCGCAGCCTGTACGCGAATAAAAAATGCCTGGAGCAACTTTTAACCTTGCCCCGCAACGGCCCGAAGGGTGGCCGCCATGGATGGCCAGCCATAAAAAAGAGCGGGCGGCTGCCTGGCCCGACCCCGCTCCGAAAAGGTTGTCCCGCTATGAGGGGATCAGGCGCGCAAGCGCGACTGCTGTTCGATGCGGCTCTGCAGGCGATACAGATAGCCGAAGCCCTGCTCCCAGTAACGGTGCCCGGACTTCACGTTGATATGCCCGGCACCGGTCAGAATCGCCGCCTCGCTGCCCCAGGCCCGCGCCAGCTCCATGGCGCGCAGGGCGCTGGCCGCTGCGTCGTTGTCGGAACCCACCAGCAGGCTGGGAAAGGGCAGCAGATCACGCGGCATCGGCGCGAAATTCTGCAGTGCCTCGGGGCAGCCCGGCCGCTCGACATCGGCCGGCGCCACCAGCAGCGCGCCGCGCACACGGCGCAGCAGTTCGACCGGTGCCTGCGCGGCCCAATGAGCCACCGTCACGCAGCCCAGGCTATGGGCGATGAGGATGAGCGGACGCGGATCGTCGGCGACTGCCTGGTTCAACGCGGTGACCCAGTCGCCACGTTGCGGGTTGAGCCAGTCCTTCTGCTCCACACGCGCGCTATTCGGCAGGCTGCGCTGCCAATGGCTTTGCCAGTGTTCTTCGGGTGAGCCCTGCCAGCCCGGCAGGATCAGGTAACGGATTGCTTCGCTGCCCATGACGGCGCCTCCTTGAATCGAATGGCGTCAGTCTAGGCAGCACGAATAAATTACAAAAAGAATAAGAACTTATTTACTTATTCCAAAAACGCAATAAATCGCATCATGCCTCATATTTCCAAAAAGCATATAAATGTTCTTAAACAATATTTTTAAGAATATTTCCATCTCTCTACTATCCGCTCCACGCCAGCGTCGGTACTCCATACCGCCGCCATGGCGACCTATTCATAAGGAGCCTGGAAATGACCGCGACGCTGAGAAACCTCGAAGGCCAGGATGAAGCCAGCATCCTGCGCGAGATTCAGACCGCCCTGCATGGCCTGAAATTCGGCTCGGTGGAAATCACCGTGCACAACGGCCAGGTCGTGCAGATCGAGCGCAAGGAAAAGATTCGCCTGCAACAACCGAGTACCAAGAACAGCTGAAACATGATGCGGCCCGACTGGACCACCAGAGGGCTCGAGAAAGATCGCCCCGCCTGACACCCAATACGCCAACACAAGAATTTCACAGTTAGGAGCTGCACCATGTCCATTCGTCGTTTCGCCCTGGCCGCACTGGCCAGCGCACTAGTTATTACAGGGGTCGCCGGCCCGGTGGCCGCCGCGCAAACCCTGCTCAACGTGTCCTACGACCCGACCCGTGAGCTCTACACCGAATTCAACGCCGCCTTCAACAAGCACTGGCAGGCCCAGGGCAACGAAGCGGTGACCATCCAGCAATCCCACGGCGGCTCGGGCAAGCAGGCCCGTGCGGTGATCGACGGCCTGCGCGCCGACGTGGTGACCCTGGCCCTGGCCGGCGATATCGACGAGCTGTACAAGCTCGGCAAGCTGATCCCGGAAAACTGGCAGGAGCGTCTGCCGGACGCCAGCACCCCCTACACCTCGACCATCGTGTTCCTGGTGCGCAAGGGCAACCCGAAAGGCCTGAAGGACTGGGATGACCTGGTCAAGCCGGGCGTGGAAGTGATTACCCCGAACCCGAAAACCTCCGGTGGCGCACGCTGGAACTTCCTCGCTGCCTGGGCCTATGCCCAGCAGAAGTACGGCAGCGAAGCCGAGGCCAAGGCCTTCACCGAGAAGCTCTACAAGAACGTCCCGGTGCTCGATACCGGCGCCCGCGGCTCAACCATCACCTTCGTCAACAACGGCATCGGCGACGTGCTGCTGGCCTGGGAGAACGAGGCCTTCCTGGCGCTCAAGGAAGAAGGCGGGGAGAACTTCGAGATCGTCGCGCCGTCGCTGTCGATCCTCGCCGAACCGCCGGTAAGCGTGGTCGATCAGAACGTCGACAAGAAAGGCACCCGCAAAGTCGCCGAGGCCTACCTCAACTACCTGTACAGCGAGGAAGGCCAGCGCATCGCCGCCAAGCACTTCTACCGCCCACGCAACCAGGCGGTGGCGGCCGAGTTCGCCAAGCAGTTCCCGCAGCTCAAGCTGGTAACCATCGACGCTGACTTCGATGGCTGGAAAACCGCTCAGCCGAAGTTCTTCAACGACGGTGGCGTGTTCGACCAGATCTACCAAGCCCAGTGATAAAACGGGTGGGCAGGGAATACTCCCTGTCCACCTTGGGCAATTGCAGGCGGCGGGCAGTGTTTTGGCTTGTCCGCCCTTTGCGTATTAAAGCGTTGCAACCCAAGCAGATAAGGACAGCCAATGTCTCGTCGTACTTCCCCCGTCATACCCGGCTTCGGGCTGACGCTGGGTTACACCCTGGTGTACCTCAGTCTGTTGGTGCTGATTCCCCTGGGTGCCATGTTCGTCCACGCTGCCCAGCTCACCTGGGATCAGTTCTGGGCCATCGTTTCCTCACCGCGCGTGCTGGCCGCGCTGAAGCTCAGCTTCGGCACCGCCTTTCTCGCCGCCATCATCAACGGCGTGATCGGCACGCTGCTGGCCTGGGTGCTGGTGCGCTACACCTTCCCCGGTCGCAAGATCATCGAAGCGATGATCGACCTGCCCTTCGCCCTGCCCACCGCGGTCGCCGGTATCGCCCTGACCGCGCTCTATGCGCCCAACGGTTTGATCGGCCAGTTCGCCACCACCCTGGGTTTCAAGATCGCCTACACCCCGTTGGGCATCACCCTGGCGCTGACCTTCGTCACCCTGCCCTTCGTCGTGCGCACCCTGCAGCCGGTGCTGGCCGACATCCCGCGCGAGGTCGAGGAAGCCGCCGCCTGCCTCGGTGCCAAGCCATTGCAGGTGGCGCGCCACGTGCTGCTGCCGGCGCTGCTGCCAGCCTGGCTGACCGGCTTCGCCCTGGCCTTCGCCCGTGGCGTTGGCGAATACGGCTCGGTGATCTTCATCGCCGGCAACATGCCGATGAAAACCGAGATCCTGCCGCTGCTGATCATGGTGCAGCTGGACCAGTACAACTACGCCGGCGCCACCGCCATCGGCGTGCTGATGCTGGTGGTGTCGTTCATCTTGCTGCTGCTGATCAACCTGCTGCAGCGCCGCATCAGCCGTTCTTGAGGAGCCAGGCATGTCATCTGTAACCCTGACGGCCAGCGCCGTCAACAACGCCGCGCGTCGCGGTAACGCCCTGGGCCGCCGCCTGCTGATCATTTCGGCCTGGCTGGTGTTCGCCTTCTTCCTGCTGCTGCCGTTGTTCGTGGTGGCGACCGAGGCGCTCAAGCAGGGCGTCGGCGTGTTCGTCAGCTCGATCCTCGAACCTGACGCCATCAGCGCGCTGAAACTGACCCTGCTTGCCGTGGGCATCGCCGTGCCGCTCAACCTGGTGTTCGGCGTAGCCGCCGCCTGGTGTGTGAGCAAGTACGAGTTTCGCGGCAAGAGCATTCTGGTGACCCTGATCGACCTGCCGTTCTCGGTGTCACCGGTAATCGCCGGTCTGATCTATGTGCTGCTGTTCGGTGCCCAGGGCTTCTTCGGCCCCTGGTTGCGCGAGCACGATATCCAGATCATCTTCGCCCTGCCCGGCATCGTCCTGGCGACCATCTTTGTCACCGTGCCCTTCGTCGCCCGCGAGCTGATCCCGCTGATGCAGGAACAGGGCACGCAGGAGGAAGAGGCCGCGCGCCTGCTCGGTGCCAACGGCTGGCAGATGTTCTGGCACGTGACCCTGCCCAATATCAAATGGGGCCTGATCTACGGCGTGGTGCTCTGTACCGCCCGGGCGATGGGCGAGTTCGGCGCGGTGTCGGTGGTCTCCGGGCACATCCGCGGCTACACCAATACGCTGCCGCTGCATGTCGAGATTCTCTATAACGAATACAATCACGTCGCCGCCTTCAGCGTTGCCAGCCTGCTGCTGCTTCTGGCGCTGTTCATCCTGCTGCTCAAGCAGTGGAGCGAATCCCGTATCAACCGCCGCAAAGCCAGTGCGGGCGAGGAATAAAACATGAGTATCGAAATCCGCAACGTCAGCAAGAACTTCAATGCGTTCAAGGCGCTGAACGAGATCAACCTGAACATCCAGAGCGGCGAACTGGTCGCCCTGCTCGGCCCGTCCGGCTGCGGCAAGACCACCCTGCTGCGCATCATCGCCGGCCTGGAAACCCCGGACAGCGGCACCATCGAGTTCCACGGCGAGGACGTCTCCAACCACGACGTGCGTGATCGCAACGTCGGCTTCGTGTTCCAGCACTACGCGCTGTTCCGCCACATGACGGTGTTCGACAACGTCGCCTTCGGCCTGCGCATGAAGCCCAAGGGTCAGCGCCCGAGCGAAGAGGTGATCAAGCGCAAGGTCCACGAACTGCTCGACCTGGTGCAGCTCGACTGGCTCGGCGATCGCTACCCGGAACAGCTCTCCGGCGGTCAGCGCCAGCGTATTGCCCTGGCTCGCGCCCTGGCGGTGGAGCCGCGCGTACTGCTGCTCGACGAACCCTTCGGCGCGCTGGATGCCAAGGTGCGCAAGGAGCTGCGCCGCTGGCTGGCGCGCCTGCACGAGGACGTGCACCTGACCAGCGTATTCGTCACCCACGACCAGGAAGAAGCCATGGAAGTGGCCGACCGCATCGTGGTGATGAACAAGGGCGTGATCGAGCAGATCGGTACACCGGCCGAGGTTTACGAGAATCCGGCCAGCGATTTCGTCTACCACTTCCTCGGTGACGCCAACCGCCTCTACGTCGGCAACGATCACCACGTACTGTTCCGCCCGCACGAGGTTGACCTGTCCAGCGAACCGAGCCCGGAGCACAAGGCCGGCGAGGTACGCGACATTCGTCTGCTCGGCGCGATCACCCGCATCACCCTCAAGGTCGAAGGCCAGGACGAGCTGATCGAAGCCGAGGTGGCCAAGGATCACGTCAGCCTGGACAACCTCGCCCGCGGCACCACCCTGTACTTCAAGCCCAAGGGCGGCAAGCCGGTCAGCGCCTCAGCCTAAAGCCACCCGTAGGAGTCGCGCCCCGCGACGAAAAGCTTCGCCCCGGGGCGGGGCTCCTACGCGGTGAAGCATTGGCACGCCTTAGTACGTAGGACGAGCTTAGGGTGGGCTTCAGCCCACCGCACAGAGCTCAACCTTTGTTTGGTGAGCTGAAGCCCACCCTACGGAGCCGCGATCGCCATGATCGCCCTGCGCCCCTGCGGGGAAACCTGCAGCGCACGGGAATCCTTGCTGCGCCGCAGCCAGCCCTCGCCTTCGCACAGATTCAGCAACGCCGCACCCAGCGCACCACCCAGATGCGGCCTGCGCTCGCTCCAGTCCGGGCAGGCGCACAGACGCTGGCGGCGCTGACGGCCTACCAGCTGCAGATCGATACCCAGCGCCTGCAGCCCCTGCTCGCCGCTTGCGGTCAACGTCAGCGCACCGCCCTCCTCGCTCAGCCAGTTGGCGGCGCACATGCGTGCGAACACCCCGACCGCCAACTCGCCGGCCAGATGGTCATAGCAGGTTCGCGCCTCGCGCATGGGCTGCGGCGTGCCGCGCGAGGCCGGTATAGCGCGAGCCTGCCGTGGCTGTGCAGCCAGTGCGGCACTGGCCAGCGCCTCCACCAGTTGCCCGACCTCCGGCCCGGCCAGGCGGTAATAGCGATTGCGCCCGTGACGTTGCTGCGCCAGCAGGCCGCCCTCCACCAGCTTGGCCAGGTGCGCACTGGCGGACGATGGCGACAACCCCGCGAGCAATGCCAGCTCACCGGCCGGGCGCGCACTACCATCCATCAGCGCCCAGACCATGCTGGCACGTCCGGCATCGGCGAGCAGCGCGGCAATCGAACTGAAACCGGGTGCGTATTCCATAGTTCACCTCATGACGAAACATGGCGTGCAACAAATGAGGATACTGGCAGGCAACTTCAGCCAGAGCCAGCCAAGGACAAATCTATGCTCGCCGTAATCTTCGAAGTCGAGGCCAAGCCGGAGCAACAGCAGGGCTATCTCTCCCTCGCCGCAGAACTGCGCCCGCTGCTCGCCGAACAGCCTGGTTTCATCTCCATCGAGCGCTTCCAGAGCCTGACCCAGCCGGGGAAGATCCTGTCGTTGTCGTTCTGGCAGGACGACGCCTCGGCCCAGGCCTGGCGACAGTGCGAGGAACACCGAGGCGTACAGACGGCAGGACGCGAGGAGCTCTTCAGTAACTATCGTCTGCGCGTGGCCCAGGTGCTGCGCGACTACGGCCTGCACGAGCGCGAACAGGCGCCGGCCGACAGCCGCGAGATCCACGAACAGGGGACAGCGCGATGACCGACCACCTGCCGCTGATCCTCGCGACCTTTCTGCTTGCCGGCATGGTCAAGGGCGTGGTCGGCCTTGGTCTACCGACCATCGCCGTCGGCCTGCTCGGCCTGGTGATGGCGCCACTGCAGGCCGCTGCGCTGCTGATCATCCCGTCGATGGTGACCAACATCTGGCAGCTCTGTGACGGCCGCAGCCCGCTGCCGATGTTGCGCCGCCTGTGGCCGATGCTGCTGGGCATCCTCTGCGGCACGCTGCTGGTCGCCGCTCTGCTGCAGAGCCTCGACCTGCCCGGCGCCACCCGCTGGCTTGGCGTGGCGCTGGTGGTTTACGCACTGCTCGGCCTGGCCAGGGTGCACTTTCGCGTGGAGCGGGCCAAGGAAGCATGGTTAGGCCCGGTGATCGGCGCCATCACCGGTGCGATCACCGCGGTGACCGGCGTTTTCGTGATTCCCGCGGTACCCTATCTGCAGGCCATCGGCCTGCAGAAGGACGACCTGGTTCAGGCTCTGGGATTGTCCTTCAGCGTATCCACCCTGGCCCTGGCGGCAGCGCTCGGTCATAGCGGTGAACTGCTACAACCAGCGGTGCTGGGCCTTTCGTCGCTTGCTCTGCTACCGGCACTGCTGGGCATGGCCGCCGGTCAGTGGCTACGCAAGCGCATCAGCGCGGAGCGCTTCAAACGCTGGTTCTTCATCGGTCTGTTGCTGCTCGGCGCCGAGCTGGCATTGCGTGGCCTCTGAGCCGACCTCATCAAATCACGGCAGCCTGCGAGTGCTTGAGGCCGAACCATTGCAGTTCGGCCAGCAGCGCTACCGCCAAAGCCTGAGCGATGACGAAGGCCTGGCCGAACAGGTTCGGCGACACCCAACCCACCACCAGCAACAGCAGGCTGTCGACCACCCAGACGACGTTGACCGCGATCACCGCCCAGATCGCCTGGCGACTGATTTCGGCGCGGTTGGCCAGCCATACCAGCAGAGCGGCGAAGGGCAGCAGGGCACTGCCGGCGACCAGCAACAGCAGGCGCGGCAGTTCGAGGAAGGCACCCAGCCAGCCTGCCGCCAGTATCAGCAGCAGGCCGGTGAAACCGCTGAGCAGGCCATCGATCAGCAGAGCGTTGCGTAGCATCGGGGAAGGTTGCAGTGCGTTCATGGCGAATCCTCCATAAGGGCACCGGGCTGGTGCCTGGCCTACAGATTTCGCCGAAACCAGCAGCGCGTCGATTACCTGCCAGGTAATGGCTGACATGACCTGGCTGGACTATCGTGCAGGCCATGAATAGCCAATCCCAGACCGCCGGCGCCCTGTTGCGCCAATGGCGCCAGCGACGCCGCCTGAGTCAGCTCGACCTCGCCTGCGAGGCCGAGATTTCCACGCGTCATCTGAGCTTCGTCGAAACCGGACGCGCCCAGCCCAGCCGCGACATGCTGCTGCACCTGGCGGAACAGCTGGACATGCCCCTGCGCGAACGCAACCGCCTGCTCGCTGCCGCCGGCTTCGCACCGCTGTACAGCCAGCACGACCTGGCCGACCCGGCCCTGGCACCGGCGCGCCAGGCCATCGAACAATTGCTCAAGGCCCATGAGCCCTATCCGGCCCTGGCCATCGACCGCCAGTGGAACCTGCTGGCCGCCAACGCGGCAGCCACCGCCTTTCTCGCCGGCATGCCGGGTTTCCTGCTCGGCCCGCCGCTCAACGTGATGCGCCTGTCGCTGCACCCCGAAGGCCTGGCTCCACGCATCGCCAACCTGGCGCTGTGGCGCGCGCATCTGCTGATGCGCCTGCAGCGCGATGCGGAGATCAGCGGCGACGAAACCCTGTTCGACCTGCTCGACGAGCTGCGCGGCTACCCGGCGCCGGCAGAAGTTCCGGCGCCACCGAGCGACGCCGTGCTGGTACCGCTGCAGCTGCACAGCGAGCACGGCGTGCTCAGCCTGATCAGCACGATCACGGTGTTCGGCACGCCGAATGACGTGACCCTGGCCGAACTGGCGTTGGAGACCTTCTTCCCCGCCGACGCCTTCACCGCCGAGTACCTGCGCAATCTGATGAAAAGCCCCTGAACGGTAGCGATTTCCGACGAAATCACTCTTTCGGGTCATGCTCCGCTACGCTTGGCGCAGTAGTCTTGACCGTGCGTCGTTGACGCTGCCAATGCATACCTGCTCAAAACAATAACAAGGAGCACCCCGGATGCGCTGTAAAGCACTGTTGCGTCATGCTTTTCTCTGGTCGCTCGGACTCTTCGTCGGGCTCTCTCCCGTGGCCTTCGCCGAAGCCGTCAGCCCGCAGGAACAGATTCAGATACACGCCAGCCGCGCCACCAGCAGCCTGATGCTGTTACGTGGCGAAGGTTTCCAGAAGACTCATCAGCAGCGCCTGGAGGCTGACCTGGCCGCTCTGGCCAGCGCCATGCAGAGCCTGCCTCAGGGCAGCTCCGAACTGGCAAGCGCCCATCAGGCGCTCGTTACCCAATTGCGCAACGGCGTTTCCTATGGCCCCGGTGACGAGAACGTGCCCTGGCGCTTCCCCGAAGACCTCAGCCGAGCCCTGCGCGACTTTCTCAGCGCGGCCCGCGCACTGCCTGGCGCCGAGGGGCAAAGCGAGCTGGCGGCCAAGGTCGAGTACCTCAGCGTGCAGTACCTCAGCCGCTCCTATCTGGGTACCTTCGAGATCGCCCGTGAGCAACCCGGCACCTACCTTGGCCAGGACGAACGTCTGCTGCTACCTGCCATCGACAGCGAGCTGCACGCGCTCAAGGAACAATCCGACCCGCAGGTGAGCAAGTTGCAGACGCGCTGGAGCTACCTGCGCGCCGCGCTGGCCGACATGAACAGCCAGAGCAACACGCTGCAGAGTGTCTCCGGCCGTCCCTTCGCGCCCATCACCGTGGATCGCCATGCCCGCTCGATAACGACCCAGTGGATGGCGATGTACTAGAAAGGCTCGCGGCTGAAGCCCCTCCCACGGAATCTGTGGGAGGGGCTTCAACCGCGACGAACAGAAGAGGCAGCGCGTTCAGGCCAGCGCCTTCTTCTCGCGGATGCAGGTCGGCCCGGCGCTTTCCAACACGGCCCGTTCGACCTCCTTGCGCAGGCCGAGCAGGAAGGCCAGCTCAGCGACTACGAACAGCGGGCCGACCACCAGCCCCATGATGTCGTCGACGAACGCCGGCTTGCGCCCTTCGTAGTAGTGGCCGATGAACTGGATGATCCAGCCGACCACGAACAGACCGATGCCGGCTGACAGCCACAGCGCGGTGGAGGCGCTCGCCAGGCCGGCTCCAGCCCACAGGCACAGCCCCAGCAGCAGCGTCATGAGCAAACCGAAGCGGGTATCCAGACGCAGGTAGAACAGGGCGGCGGCCAGGGCGGTGAGGGTGGCTGGCGCCAGCCAAAGGCCGGCAAGTTCGAAGCCTGGGCGCGACAGCAGCACGGCGACAGCCAGCACGATCATCGGGATACCGATGAAATGGCTGGCAATGTTGCGTCGGTCGCGATGGTAGGCGGCATACTGCGCCAGGTGATCGACGAGGGTTTTCATTGTTATCGTCCTCATGTGTGAAACGGGCCCGAGCATGATCACCCTGCCGCGGCCCGCTGCACTGTCGGCTAGCCGACAATGGCGCCGCGCAACCTCACAGGAGCCGCAATGCCCGATCCCCGTGACTACGTCAGCCAGCTGAGCCAGGGCCACTGGTTCGCCGCGCTACCCCAAGAACTGCGCCAGAGCCTGTTGGGCATCGCTCAGCTGCAGCGCCTGGACGCCGGCCAGCGGCTGTTTCGCCGTGGCGACAAACCCAGCGGGCTGTATGCAGTGGTCGAAGGTGCGGTGCGCGTCGGCGCCGTCAGCGAGAACGGCAAGGAGGCGCTGCTGACCCTGGTCGAGCCGCCCTACTGGTTCGGCGAGATTTCCCTGTTCGATGGCCTGCCGCGCACCCACGATGCCTTCGCTGAAAGCGCCAGCACCCTCCTGCTGCTGCCCCAGCACGATCTGCTCGCCCTGCTCGAATGCCAGCCGCAGTACTGGCGCGATTTTGCCCTGCTGATGAGCCACAAGCTGCGCCTGGCCTTCATCGCTTTGGAAGACATGAGCCTGCTGCCCGCCGCACCACGCCTGGCCCGGCGCCTGCTGCTGATCGCCGAGAACTACGGCGAAAGCGAACCACGACGGGTGCTGCACCTGGCTCAGGAACAGCTGGCGCTGATGCTCTCGCTGTCGCGCCAGACCACCAACCAGATCCTCAAGGACCTGCAGGCGCAAGGCGTGGTCCAGCTGACCTACGGCGAAATCGAGATTCTCGACTTCGAGCGCCTGCGCCAGCTGGCCTCCTGAACTGCTGGCGCCCTGCCACTGTCCAAGGCTTGTATTTTTTCCCGGTAGTCCCCTGCATGCCCGATAGCGCCCGTACCCCGTTGCCCGATGTACTCGCCGGCCCGTTACTGCGACGCGTGGAGCCTGGCCGGCTGGTGCTCTGGCTGGTGGCCAGTCGCGCGCTGGACCTGCAGCTGTGGCTGCAGGCCGAAGGCGAACAGCCGCGCACGCAGAGCCTCGACGCGCATTGCCAACGGCTGCCACTGGGCCGCCACGCCGTGCTGCACCTGATCGACCTGCCGCTGGAGCAGGCGCTGCCGCAGGATGTGCGCATCGCCTATGACCTGCAGATCATCGAAAGCCAAGGCACTCGTGGCATGGCCGACTGGGCGCCGCACTTGCTCTACGACGGCGCCGAGCATGCCGACTTCGTCCTGCGCTCACGGGTGGACCAGTTGCTCCACGGCTCCTGCCGCAAGCCGCATCACGCTGCTGCTGACGGCCTGCTCTGCGCCGACCGCCTGCTGGCCGGGCAGCACGACGCCAGGCAACGCCCGGCGCTGCTGCTGATGAGTGGCGATCAGGTCTACGTTGACGACGTCGCCGGGCCGATGCTGTGCGCCATTCACCAGCTGATCGCCCGCCTCGGTCTGTTCGACGAGTTTCTCGAAGGCGCCGTGGTCGAGGACAGCCAGGCGCTGTATGGCCACCCGGTCGGCTATTACCAGCGCGCCGACCTGCTGCCGGCGGTGAAGAGCAACCAGACCCTGCGCGACAGGTTCTTCGGCGGTGTGGAGAAACCCGTCTTCACCAGCAACAGCGCCGACAACCATCTGGTGACCTTCGCCGAGATGATCGCCATGTACCTGCTGGTCTGGTCGCCGCTGCCCTGGACGCTGATCAGCGCACAGCCGCCGCCGCTGAGCGCAGAACAGCAGCAGCGTTATGCTCGTGAGCGCGAGCGCATCGATGCCTTCCGCCAGAGCCTCGGCCAGGCTGCACGGGTGTTCGCCCACCTGCCGACGCTGATGATCTTCGACGACCACGACGTCACCGATGACTGGAACCTCTCCGCACGCTGGGAACAGACCGCCTACGGCCACCCGTTCTCCAAACGCATCATCGGCAACGCCCTGCTTGCCTACCTGCTGTGCCAGGGCTGGGGCAACAACCCCGATGTATTCGATGAGCCGCTGCAGGCCTTTGCCGACCTGCTGCAGCAGCGGCAGAACAAGCATCTGCGGGCCGCAGCGCAGGACGCGCTGATCGACCAGTTGCTGCATTTCGAGCAATGGCACTACGTGCTGCCGACCACGCCCGCGCTGCTGGTGCTGGACACACGCACGCGTCGCTGGCGCAGCGAAGGGCATTTGTCGAAACCCTCGGGGCTGATGGACTGGGAGGCGCTGTGCGACTTCCAGCAGGCACTGCTCGATCACCCCAGCTGCATCATCGTCTCGCCGGCGCCGATGTTCGGCGTGAAGCTGATCGAGGGCATCCAGAAACTGTTCACCTATGCCGGCCACCCGCTGATGGTCGATGCGGAAAACTGGATGGCGCATCGCGGCGCGGCCAGCGTGATGATGAACATCTTCCGTCACTCACGCACACCGGGGGACTTCGTCATCCTCTCCGGCGACGTGCACTACTCCTTCGTCTACCGCGTGAGCATCCGTCACCGGCGCGCCAGCCCGACCATCTGGCAGATCACCAGCAGCGGCATCAAGAACGAATTTCCGCACAAACTGCTGGACTGGTTCGACCGCCTCAACCGCTGGCTCTACGCGCCCTGGTCGCCGCTCAACTGGCTGACCAAACGCCGGCGCATGCGCGTCACCCCGCTGATCCCCGACCGCAGCCGCGCAGGCGAACGCCTGTGGAACGGCGCTGGCCTCGGTCAGGTGTTCTTTGATGAAAAAGGCCGGCCCAAACGCATCATGCAGCTCAACGCCGATGGCTCGAAGCCTGTGACCTTTATCGGCGAACGTGAAGAGCGGTCAGCCCCAGTCATCACGCCTCGCAGAAGCAAGACGGCTCGGTAGCATGAGTCTTTGGCTTTACTCTTTGCTCAGGCGAGATTTGAGATCAATCCATGCAGGATCATTACTACCCTTTCCATCTCTTTGGTGCAGTCTTCGCGTCTGCAACCGAGGCGCAGCAATACGTTTTCGAACAGTGGGAACCAGAGCCCCCCGAGGGCGCCACCGATGCCGAGTACGCAGCCTGGGAGGAGCGAAATCCGACCTGGCGGCTAGCTGAGGAGCTGGAGTTCTACATCGATTCGGATTTTGTGGAGCTTGCCGACAGCCTCGCGAACGTGATTTCCCAGATTCGAAGCGCGGATGAAAGTGCGTGGCTCAGTACCAACGCAAAGGCATTCAGTCACTTCATCATCATTTCGGATAACCCGGATGCAATCTGGGCCGATCGACGCCCTGACGCCTCGCAAACAAGACCTGTAACCCGTCCCCCCGAAAGCACAGCAACCCTCACCTATCTCGGCCGATTCAACTGACCAGGGCGCGCCTTAGCAAGACCCTCTAACCCAGCACAGGCCGCATGAAACTGCGCTCGTAACTGATGACGCAGCGGGTTTCCTCAGCGTATTTGAAGGCCGCCAGGCATTCGGCATCGGCGAAGGAGTCCTGCCGATAGCGCTCGTAAGCAGCCAGGCTGGGGAAGCTGAACAACGCCAAAGCCACATTGTTGGCGCCCTCGGATGGCAGGAAATAGCCGTGGTGCGTGCCGCCGAACTTCGCGACCAGGGGAATCCACAACTTGGCGTAATGCTCGAAGGCTTCGAGCTTGTAAGGGTCGATGATGTAGCGCAGGTAACAGGTGATCATTCAAACCTCCGGGCACTGGATCAGTGCCAGGATATGAACATAACCGGCAACCGAACCGCCATCGTCACCTGCAACAACGCTCAACGCATCTTCTCAAGCATCTGGTAGTACCACATGCCGGCCGCCAGCATCGGGTTGCCGAGCTGGTCGCCGAGCGGCACCTTGATGTGCTTGCAGGCGGCGAAGGTGTCGTACTGCTCCAGATCGCCGGTGATGGCCTTGGCCATGATCTCACCCATGATGTGGGTGGTGGCGATGCCATGGCCGGAGTAGCCCTGGCAATACCAGACGTTGGACGACAGCTTGCCCAGCTGCGGGATGCGGTTCATCACGATGCCCATGGCGCAGCTCCACTGGAAGTCGATCTGCACGCCCTTGAGTTGCGGGAAGGTGCGCTCGATGCACGGCCGCAGTTCACCGGCGATATCGCGCGAATCACGCCCGGAGTAGTTGCAGCCGCCGCCAAATAGCAGGCGACCGTCGGCGGTGAGGCGGTAGTAGTCGAGCACGAAGCGGCAGTCGTATACCGCCAGGTCCTGCGGGTTGATTTCTTTCGCCAGCTCGCCCAGCGGCGCGGTGGTGACGATGCCGCCCATGGCCGGAAAGATCAGACCCTTGAGCTTGCGCCGCTCCAGCTTGTGGTAGACGTCACCGGCCAGCAGCACTTGCTTGGCCTCGATGCGCCCGCCCGTGGTAACCACCGCCGGACGCTTGCCGTGGACGATCTCCAGCACCTCGGAATGCTCGAAGATCAGCGCGCCCAGGCTCTCGGCGGCCCTGGCCTCGCCGATGCACAGGTTGAGCGGGTGCAGGTGCATGTTGCGGGTGTTCCTGATCGCCCCGCAGTAAAGCTCGCTGCCCAGGTGCGCACGTACGCCGGCGGCGTCGAGCAGGGTCACATCATCGCCCATGCCACGGCGCAGCGCTTCATCGTAGGTGGCCTTGAGCTCGTCCATATGGCTGGCTTTCATTGCCGTATGCAGGTGGCCGTGCTTGAGGTCGCAGTCGATGCCGTACTTGGCCACGCGGTTCTTGATGATCTCGTGGCCGCGCCAGCGCAGGTGCCAGATGAAGTCGTCCACTTCATCGCCCAGCGTGTTGCGCATCTGCTTGCGCATGGCCTCGTCGCCGGACAGGCTGCCGGTGACCTGGCCGCCGTTGCGCCCGCTGGCGCCCCAGCCGACCTTGTTGGTTTCCACCACGGCCACCTTGAGGCCGCGCTCGGCCAGCTCCACTGCCGTGGCGATGCCGGTGAAACCGCCACCGATGATGGCCACGTCGACGGTGACACTGCCCTGCAGTGTCGGGTAGTCGCTCTCGAAGTTGAGCGAGGCCGAGTAATAGGAGGGTGCGCGCTCGGCGGCAGGTTTGGCGGGTTGCTTGATCATGTTCACTGCATGTCCTTGTGGCGGCAAGCCGCCGTAGGGTGCGCTGTGCGCACAGTTGAATCCGTATTCGCGGACAAGTCCGCACCCACAAGCCCCTGCTGCGCCCTGTGGGAGCAGCCTTGGCCTCGAAGCTGTTGTCCCTCGACTCAGGCGTTGCTCAGATACCAGCGCCAGTCCTGCTCGCCAACCTCGCCCATGAACTGGCGATACTCGGCGCGCTTGACGGCCACATACACCTTGAGAAATTCCGCGCCGAAAGCTTCGCGTGCCCACTCGGACTGCTCCAGCGCCTGGATCGCTGCCGACCACTGGGTCGGCAGGTACTCGGTGGCCTGGGCGTATCCATTACCTTCGATCGGTGCGCCGGGATCGAGACGTTCACGAATGCCCCGGTGAATGCCGGCCAGAATCGCCGCAGCGGCAAGGTAAGGGTTGGCGTCGGCGCCACAGATACGGTGTTCGACGTGGCGGGTCTTGGCCGGGCCACCCGGCACGCGCAGGCTGACGGTGCGGTTGTCCACACCCCAGGTTGGCGCCAGCGGCGCGTAACTGTTGGCCTGGAAGCGCCGGTAGGAGTTGGCGTTGGGGCAGAACAGCAGCAGCGAGTCGAGCAGGCTGGCGAGCATGCCGCCAACGGCGTGACGCAGCAGCGGCGTGCCGGCGGGATCAATGCTGGCAAACAGGTTGTTGCCCTGCGCATCGGCCAGGCTGACGTGCATGTGCATGCCGGTGCCGGCAATCTCGGCGAACGGCTTGGCCATGAAGCAGGCCTGCATGCCGTGGGCATGGGCCACCCCCTTGACCAGACGCTTGTAACGCACCGCCTGATCCATGGCCGCCAGCGCCGGGCCATGCTCCAGGGTGATTTCCACCTGGCCGGGGGCGTACTCGGAAATCGCCGTACGCGCCGGGATGCCCTGCGCCTTGCAGGCCATATAGAGATCACGCAGGAACGGCTCGATCTGTTCCAGCTCGCGCAGGCCGTAGACCTGGGTCTGCCGTGGGCGGCCGCCATCGGCGTCCAGCGCCGGCTGCGGGCGGCCCTGGGCGTCGCGCTTCTGGTCGAGCAGGTAGAACTCCAGCTCGCAGGCCATCACCGGATGATAGCCATCGGCTGCAAGCTGCTCGATCACCCGTAGCAACAACTGACGCGGGTCGGCTGGCGTAGCCGGCAGGCCTTCGCTGGGGTGCATCGACACCTGCACGGCAGCAGTGGGCAACTGCCGCCAGGGCAGGCGCACCAGGCTACCGGCCAGCGGGTAGGCGCGGCAGTCGATATCGCCCACCTCCCAGACCAGGCCGGAGTCCTCGACGTCCTCACCCTGGATGGTCAGCCCGAGCATGGTGCTCGGCAGCGGTCGCCCCGTTTCATAGAGCGCGAGCAGTTCCTCGCGGTGCAGCAGTTTGCCGCGCGGCACGCCATTGGCGTCGAGGATGAACAGCTCGATCAGTTCGATATCGGGATTGCTGGCCAGGAAATCATGGGCTTCCTGTACAGCTGCGAAAGTCGTCATATCGCACTCGCTTGCGCCAGGTGGGCGCTCGGTGTCCGCACGGCCCGTTCGATTTTTGAACAGGTTGCACAGGCAGACAAGGTCATGGCAGCGGCTGCGGGCTTGGCGCAGCCATCGGAGTCAGCGGGTGGGGGCGACGTCCGGCGGGCGAGCGTGGCGGCAATGCCACAGCGCCCAGAAGGCGAGAATGATCGTCAGCAGCGGGTTGAGGCGCTCCAACAGACGCCGCCGCGCAGGGGCGCAGTACAGCGGAACATGGATTTGGCAGGCCGGGGAGATCATGGCTTGGCAGCGTCGCACAGGGTTTGACGTGCGTTAAATCGGGTTTTTCATACGCTTGGTTATGCACCCACTAAACAATCCATCGCTAACGCTTAGCCATGGCTCAGGCCAGGCCGTAGGGTGCGCCATGCGCACCAGCTTTCAAGCGGCGCTCAGCAGAACGCGAACAACTCAAGGCTCCGGCCGATAGCCCAGGCGCAAACCGCCCCAATGCTTGCCCTGCACCATGATCGGCACCGACAGGTCGTGCATCAGCTCGCCGGTGTCGCGCATATAGGTCTGCAACAGCAGTGCCTGCCTGTGGCTACCGCAGCGGATGCCGGTGCGGTCGTTGAACAGGCGCTTGCTACGGCTCTTCGTTGCATCTACCGCCGGGTCACCGCTGGGCGGGTGGTTGAACGCGGCGTTATGGGTCGGCACGTAGCCTTCCGGGGTAGTGGAAATGGCGAACACCAACCCTTCATGGCGCTTGAGCAAGGGCTCCTGCAACGCCGGCAGCACCTGGTCGGCATACTGATCGAAGCGCGTGCGGTACTTCTGCGGCTGGGTGCCGGCGATTGGTTGGTAGCGACGGTCGAACAGATCGTCGAGACCGATGCGCCCGGCCTGCAGATCCTGCTCGAACTGCGCCGCGATGGCAGCGGCGCCTTCACGGGCCAGGTCATAGGCACGCTGGTGGTAATCATCCAGACCCACTTCGGCGAGCTGCTCGCTGACGGTCTCGGCCTGGCCGACCAGTTGTTCAGCGGCGTCGGCCAGTTGCCGCGTCTGCCCTTCGCTGCCTTGCACATCGTCCTGCAATTGCAGGGAGGCAGCCGAGAGGCTGGCCAGGCGCTGGTGATTGTCCGCCGTGCCGGCGCTGATCTGCGCCACCTGCTGCTCGACCTCCTCGGCCTGGTCAGCGATGCCGTGCAGGCGGCTACCGGCTGTCTCGATCTGCTGCGCGGCCTGTTCCAGCTCGACGCTCTGGCGCTGGATATGAGCGACCACCGCCGCGCTCTGCTGGCGGATGTCGGCGACCATCTGGCTGACTTCCTCGGTGGCGCTGGCGGTGCGCGCGGCAAGGTTGCGCACCTCGTCGGCGACCACGGCAAAACCACGACCCATCTCACCGGCGCGGGCGGCCTCGATGGCCGCGTTGAGCGCCAGCAGGTTGGTCTGGCTGGCGATGGACTGGATCACCTGGGTGACCTGCTCGATCTGTTCGGTACGGCTACCGAGACCATCGATCAGCTCGCGACTGGCCAGGGTCTGCGCACTGAGCTGCTGCATGCGTTCGATGGCCTGGTTGAGTTCGGCCTGACCGTTGGCGCTGGCATCACGCACATGGCGGGCCGCAGCCAGGGTCTGCTCGGCACGAGCGGCGCTGTCCTGCTCGGTGTGGGTGATGGCCTCGGCGGCCTGGCTGACCTGCTGCACCGCCGTCAGCTGAGATTGCAGGCGACCGGCCAGATGCTTGACCGCATGCGCCACCTTGGCTGCGGACAGCGCGTTGTGGCAGGTGTGGCGCGACAGCCCGCGACTGAGCTCGACGAAGTCCGTGCTGGCGGCTTGCTGCGCGGCGGGCGAACTGTCGTCGCGACGCTGCCATGGTCCCAGCCAGGGCCACAGTGCCAGTAGCAGGAAAGAAAACACGCTGACATAGGGCGGTAGCTGCACCTGCTGGTAGACCAGCATCAATGCAGCCAGCCCCAGGGCGTGGAAAAGACAGGCAACAGGCGAACGGACAAAGGCAACTTGCATGACCGACCTCAGAGTTCTTGTTCTGGTGCGCGGCGAGGCGCTGTAGGCGGACGGAGTCACGGCGGGTTCTCTCCTTGAATATCCCACGCAACCTGGGCAGCAGGCTACGTGTACGACAGGCCCGACGAAAAATAAGCCTATGCAGGCCGGGCACGATGACCGGGATTCGAGCAGCTTGGAAGCGCCAGCACCATGAAACTTTGGTAGCAACCTGCCATGGATTTAGACAGGGCCCCATCAGGATCAACACGGCATCCAAAGCTGTCTTTCGCAGAAAACCCACCCTGAGGCGTCGCGCCTGCACACTCGCTATATCGACACTTAACTCAGTGGCATTAGCAGGCTGTTGAAAAACCACCTCGGCTCTGGCCTCCTGCATCCGTGCAGCCGTAGCCCAGGTTTCAGGCTTGCTACCCCACCATGCGATGGCGCTTGACGAAGCGCCGGTCCAGCCAGTCCTTGCAGTGCCCGTACAGCTGCCCGCCCGCGCTCCAGTCGTGCCAGCCGAGCAGCGCCCCGCCATCGCCGGTGGCGAGCAGGGCCAGGCTCTGCCATTGCGCCCGATACTGGCGCAGCGGGCGCCCCTGCAGCGCGGCCTGCAGATTGGCGCTGAGTACTGGCGCCTGACGCACGGCGAAACGCCCGCTGCGGCGCATGCCGTCGAGGCTGGCGCTGTCGCCGACAGCGAAGATCTGCGCATGGGACTCGCACTGCAGGGTCGGACGAATGGCGATGAATCCGGCGGCGTCGCTGGCCAGTTGGCTCGCCGTCAGCCACGGCCAGGGACGTGCACCGCTGGCCAGCAGCAGGCGCCGCCCGCGCCATACCGGCTCGTCACCACTGAGCAGCCAGTCATCCTCGATACGGCCGATCGGGCAATGCTCGCGCACCTGCACGCCGCGCTGACGCAGATGCCCCAGTGCGCGCAAGCGCAGCCCCGGCCCCAACCCGTCGAGCAGGGTTCCGCCGCAGAACAGCGCCAGCGCCGGTACCTTGCCGGCCAGCGCCAGGGCCAGTTCCACACCACCGGCCCCGCCACCGAGAATCGCCATGCGCCGTGGCTCGGCCTGCCATTGCTGCCAGCCTTCGAGCATCCGTTCGATGGGCCTGGCGGCCAACACCTGCATCCCTTCGCCCTGCTGCGGTGGAATGGCCATGCCGGCACCGACGTTGAGCGACAGCCACTCACTCTGCAGGCTACGGCCATCCGCAAGTTGCAGGATGCGCGCATCGGCATCGAGCGACGCGATCTCGCCCTCGATCAGCTCGACCTTGGCCGCGCGGCACAGCGGCTGCAACTCCACGCGGCAGTCTGCCGGGCTGAAACGGCCACTGATCAACCCCGGCAACATACCGGCGTACCAGGCTTCCGGCCCGGGGCTGAGCAGGCCGATACGACCTGGCGGACGCTCCACCAGCGCCCAGCGGCGCAACACACCAAGGTGGGCATGGCCGGCCCCGGCCAGGATCAGGTCGTACTGGGTCATGCGTTGTTGCATCCGTCGCGGTATTGGCTCGGCGTCTGGCCGGTCCAGCGTTTGAAGGCTCGGCCGAAGCTGCTGCTGTCGCTGAAGCCGAGCAGGTAGGCAATTTCGCTGATCGAACAGCGTGGGTCGCGCATGTGCCGCAACGCCAGGGCGTGGCGCGTCTCGCCGAGCAGCGCCTCGTAGCTGGTGCCCTCCTCGGCCAGGTGACGCTGCAGGCTGCGCAGGCTCAGATGCAGAGCCTGGGCGATACGCTCGGCGGAGGGCTCGCCATCAGGCAGTTGTGCCTCCAGGCAATTGCGCACCCGCTCGCTGCAGCTGGCTGCCTGCAGTTGCTCCAGGCTGCGCCTGAGCACCGTCTCGTTGTGTTCGGCCAGCTCCGGATTGCCGTCGTCCAGCCGTTGTTCGAACGCGGCGCGGGGAAAGCGCAGCAGGCTTTCGTCGGCATCGAACTGCAGCGGTGCGCGAAATACCGCCTGCCAGGGGGCCGGGTCGGTTGGCTGCGGGCGCTGCAATTGCACCAGCAGCGGCGAAAACTCCCGGTTCAGGCGATTGCGACAGCTGCGCACGTAGATCGCGGCAAAGGCGTCCAGCGCTTCAGGTGCAGGCGCAGGGCTGCCTGGCGGTACGCGAAAACGAAATTCGTAGACGTCTTCCAGCTGGCGTAACTCCAGCTGCAGCGCATCGCTGACCACCCGGTGATAACGCACGATGCGCTCGAACATCTCGCGCAGGCTGCTGCTGGCGATCAACGCATAGCCCAGGGCATGGAAGGTGGTCGGGCTGACGAACTGCGAAGTCTTCAGGCCCAGCGCCGGGTCACCACTGGCGGCCACCGCCAACTGCCACAGGCGCGTGGTGACCGACAGCGGGCAGCGCGCGTTGGGGTCGTCGAGCACTGCCGGGTCGAGCCCCGCCTCGCGGCACAGCGCAGCGCTGTCCAGGCCGAGGGCATCGAGCTGCTTGCGCAGGGCGCGGGTCCAGCTGGCCAGGGTGGTGGGTTCGGCGGTCATGCAGATTGGCGTATCCGGTAGGCAGGTTGGCGTGCACGGTCGGGCGCTCTGACGACCGTCACGGCACAGTGAAGTCACAACCCAATAACAAGAGGATGTCGGCATGTCGCCCTCTCCCGCAAGCCTTAATGACCAGCAACGCGCCGCTTATATCCGTGAACAGGTGATGGCCCAGGGCAACGCCCTGCGCCAACGCTACCCGATCCTGCAACATCAGGACGCGCTCGGCGCCGGTATTCTCGCGTTCGCACTGCTCGGCATGCTCGGCTCGGCGGCGTTGTACATCGGTGGCTACCTGGCCTGGTGGGCGTGTCTGCTGCTCAACGCCTTCTTCGCCTCGCTGACTCACGAGCTGGAGCACGACCTGATCCACTCGATGTACTTCCGCAAACGGCCGCTGCCGCACAATCTGATGATGGCGCTGGTCTGGCTGGCGCGGCCGAGCACCATCAACCCCTGGGTACGCCGCCATCTGCATCTCAATCATCACAAGGTGTCCGGTAGCGAAGCCGACATGGAAGAGCGCGCCATCACCAACGGCGAGCCCTGGGGCATCGCGCGCCTGCTGATGGTCGGTGACAACATGATGAGTTCGTTGATTCGCTGGCTGCGGGCGAAGAACCCCGAACACCGCCGGCTGATCCTCACGCGCACGCTGAAGGTCTACGCGCCGCTGGGGCTGCTCAACTGGGCGACCTGGTACCTGTTCCTCGGTTTCCATCTGCTGGATTGGGCCAGTGCTGCGCTTGGTGCTCCGATCGCCTGGTCGGCCGGCACCCTGAACCTGATGGAGGTGGTGAACGTCGCCGTGGTGGTGCTGGTCGGGCCCAACGTGCTGCGTACCTTCTGTCTGCACTTCGTCAGCTCCAACATGCACTACTACGGTGACGTCGAACCAGGCAACGTGATCCAGCAGACCCAGGTGCTCAACCCCTGGTGGCTGTGGCCGCTGCAGGCGTTCTGCTTCAACTTCGGCAGTAGTCATGCGATCCACCATTTCGTGGTCAAGGAGCCGTTCTATGTCCGCCAGCTGACCGTGCCTTTCGCCCACCGAGTGATGCGCGAGATGGGCGTGCGCTTCAACGACTTCGGTACCTTCGCCCGTGCAAATCGCTGGACGCGCCGTCAAAAGACGGGCGAGGAGCGCGCGCAGACTGCCTGAGCATGGCTGAAGGGGCGCAGTCATTCGTCGTCGCGCGACCCGACGGATGAGACTCGCAGCGCAATCATCGCGCCAGTAGTCGGCTAGAATTGCCCTGCGCCCGACCGCTCCTCAGACCCGACAGCGTCCACCGGACCTCGGCGCCCTCGTAGTTGCCATGAGGCGCCCAGGATGCTTCGACCGCTTCGCTCACTGATCTTGCTGCTTTGCCTGGCCTGCGTCGTGCCGGCTTGGGCGGCCAGTGCGTTGCCGTTACTCAAGCTCAGCGCTGCCGATCTGGCCGCGCCAGTGAGCATCGAGCACAGCCTGCTGCTGGAAGACCCCAGCGGCCAGCTGAGCGCCAGCGAGGTACTGCAGCGCATCGCGCAAGAGGGTCGGCAGGTTCAGGGCACCGCTCGCATCGGCTATACACGTAGCGCCTGGTGGCTCGCCGTGCAATTGCAGACACCGCCAGCCGAACGCCTGCAACTGATCATCGGCCAGACCTTCCTCGATGATCTGGAGGTCTGGCTGTTCGATGGCGAGCAGTCGCTCGGCCCGCTGTACAGCGGCGCAAAACGTCCATTCGCCGAACGTGGCGAGCCCTATCCACAGTTTCTGCTCAACCTGCCACGCCTGGACGATGGCCCGCACAGCCTGCTGCTGCGCGTGCAGAGTCATTCGGCGATCAACCTGCCGCTGCAGGTGGTCGGCGCCGAACAAGGCCAACAACTGATCGCCTACAGCTGGCTACAGAGCGGCCTGCTGATCGGCGCCCTGCTCGCCCTGGCACTGTTCTATCTGGTCAAGTTCAGCACCCTGCGCGAAGCGCAACTGGCCTACTTCAGCCTCACCTCGTTGTGCGTGGCGCTGTACAACACCAGCCTGTACAACATTGCCGGCCTGCTCTGGCCGCAGTGGACCCTGCTGCCCAAATTGCTGATCAATCTACCCACCGCCGGGATGATGATCTTCAGCTCGCTGTTCATCGCCAGCGCTCTGGGTCTGCACCTGGGCCGTCTGCGCTGGCTGCGCGATGCCCTGTTCGCGGCCACCCTGCTGGTCAGCATCGGCGGCGTCTTCGTCGACCATCCCCACGCCTACCAGACCCTCAACCTGCTGACGCTGGCCACCGGGCTGTATCAGTTGCTGCTGATGATCCTCGGCGTCTATCAGCGCCGCCCCTACGCCCCCGGATACATGCTGTGCTGGAGCGCCGCACTGGTGCTGATGTTGCTGGTGCCGCTGAGCCGCGCCGGGCTGATTCCGCTGCCCGCCGGTTTCTATGCGCTGTACGCCTACCTGCCGACACTGAGCATGCTGCTGTTCGGCGCCCTGCTCGACAAGCAGCTGGAGCGCGTGCGCCGCGTGCTGCTGAGCAGCCAGGCGCAGGCCATCGACAACCTGGAACAGTACCAGGCGCTGTTTCGCCACAGCGGCGAGGGCATCTTCCGCTGTGACCACGACGGCAGGCTGCTGGAAGCCAACCCGAGCCTGGCGCGCCTGCTCGGCAGCGATACACCGGCCGTGCAGTTGGTCGGATTGCCGCTACAGCGACTGCTCGGTGAAACCCAGTGGCGCGAGCTGCTGCAGCAACTCGACACCGAGGCCGGCACGGTCGCCTGCGAATGCCAGTTGTACGACCTGAAACAGCGTCCACTGTGGGTCTACCTGTCGCTGCATCTGCGCCCTCAGCGAGACCGCATCGAAGGCATAGTGGTCGATCTCAGCGAACGCCGCGCGCTCGAGGAGCGCCTGCAACAGCTGGCCGCGCATGACGCGCTGACCGGCCTGCTCAACCGCCGCGAACTGGAAAGGCTGCTCTCGGAAACCCTGGGCGGCAACGCCAAGCGCCGCTTCAGCCATCTGCTGCACCTGAGCCTGGACCGCTTCAAGCAGGTCAACGACCTCTGTGGCCACTCCGCCGGTGACCAGTTGCTCAGGCAACTGGCAACCCAGCTCGCGCACCAGTTGCCGCGCCATGCCGAGCTGGCCCGCGTCGGCGGTGACGAGTTCGCCGTGCTGCTGCGCGAAGTCGATGACGAGGCCGCCCTCAAGCAGGCCGAGGCCTTGCGCCGGGCGGTCGAGCAGTTCGTTTTCACCTGGCAGGGGCGCCCCTTTCGTCTCCACACCAGCATCGGCCTGCTCGCCCTCGGCTCTGGCGTGCGCGACTGGGAGACCGCACTGACCTGGGCCAGCAGCGCCAGCCAGTTGGCCAAGCACCAGGGCCGCAACCGCGTGTGCCAGTTCAACCCGGAAGATGGCGCGCTGCTCGAACATCAACGCCAGTTGCAGTGGATCACCCGCCTGCGCGAAGCCTGCGAACGCGGTCATTTCGAGCTGTTCTACCAACCGGTACAAGCGCTGCAGAGTGCCACCACCGGCCTGCACTACGAAGTTCTGCTGCGCTACCGCGATCCGCAGAGTGGCGAGTGGATCAGCCCGGCGCAATTTCTCGATGCAGCGGCGCGTTATGACTTTCTCGGCGCCATCGACCGCTGGGTCGTCCAGCATCTGTGCGCCTGGCTGGCCGCCAACCCACGGCACCTGGCGCAGCTGGCTCAGGTCAACGTCAACCTCAGCGCCAACTCTCTGCTCGATTCCGACTTCCACCGTTTGCTGCAGAATGAGCTGCAGCACCACGGCCTACCGCCCGGAAAATTCTGCATCGAAGTGACGGAAATGGTCGCCCTGGGTGAGCTGGGCGTCTCCGCCCAGTGGATCGAGGAACTACGCAGCAAGGGGCTGAAAGTCGCCCTGGACGACTTCGGCAGCGGCTTCGCCTCCTACGCTTATCTGCGTCACCTGCCGCTGGATATCCTCAAGATCGATGGCAGCTTTATCAGCGGCATCGAGAACGACCCGATCAACCAGGCCATGGTCGGCTCGATGCGACAGATTGCCGGGCAATTGAGCCTGCTCACCGTCGCCGAATTCGTCGAGACCCAGGCCAGCCTGGACTGCCTGCGCCGCCTGGGCATCGACTATGCCCAGGGCTACTTCGTTGGCCGCCCGCAGCCCTTGCGGCAACTGGCCGACGACACGCGTCGCCATGACACTCAGGAAGCCTGATAGAGCGCCACCGGTACGCGCTCGAGCAGCGCCGGGTCCAGGCGCAACATGCGCACGCAGCGCGCTTCGACCAGGCTGGCTGGCAGCTCGTTGTTCGGCAGGGCCAGCAACAGACCGGTGAGGTTGAGCACCAGCGCCTCACGCGAGAACACGCCGCTGCCCAGGCCATAGAGCGCTGCGATCAGCTCTCGCAGGCCGAACGGCAATCGCCAGCGGATACGCAGGGCCGAACCGAAGCTCGCCGAGCGGCGCAGCATCGCATCGTCGATCTGCTCATTGCTCAGTTCACCACCCGCTTCCAGCCAGTCCTGCAGGCTGCGCAGCAGGGCCAGTTCGCCCAGATTGTGCAGCAGACCGGCGGTGTAACAGAGCTCAGCGTCCAGCTTCAGTTCGAGCGCCAGCCAGCGCGCCAGCTCAGCGCTGCGTCGCGCCTGCTGCCAGGTATGCGCAGCCAATTCTGCCAGGCGTGGGTCACGCAGCTGGGCATTACGCTGCAGCGCCAGGCCCAGCACCAGATTCAGCGTGCGCGCCACACCCAGGCGCTGCAGCGCCTGGGTCAGGGTATGACACGGCACCCCCTGATGCTGTGCGGCAGTGCTGGCGGCAGCGATCAGCAGCGCGGTGATCTGCGGGTCGCTACCGAACACCGCTTCCAGCTCGCCCAGGTCCTGCTCGCCGGCCTGCAATCCCTGACTCACGGCATTGCGTACATCGCTGAGCAGCGGCGCGCCCTGCCCCTCTTCGCGCACCGTATCGAGATAGTCACGCAGCTCGCTGAGCAACAGTGGCTGACGCACCGTCACCGAGGCCGCAGGCGCGGGCAACAACGTGCGCAGACGCTGACGCAGACTCTCGGCATTGAAGGGCTTGGCCAGATAGGCACTGGGCGCCAGCGGCCGCGCGGCGCGCACGCTGCTGGCATCCAGGCGACCACTGATGAGCACGAACGGCAGCGCCGGTGTACGCGGGTGACGGCGCAACTGGCGCAGCAGCTCCAGGCCGTCGAGCCCCGGAAGCTCGCCATCGGCGATCACCAGATCGGGCAAGCGCCGCTTGCAACGTGCCAGAGCCGCCTGGCCATCGTTGACCTGCAGTACACGGGCATCGCCACACACATCGAGCACCAGCTGCTGCAACAGGTTGGACGTCCAGGGATCCGCCTCGGCAATCAGAACTTCCACACAATGAGCTGAAGCGGTCATGCGAGCCTCTGGGCGAATGACGAACGGAGGATGCCCGAACCCCATGTCCCCACATCCACCAAAAAGCTGATGGATGAGTCAGTTCCATGGCAACGGCGCAGTCTAAACCGAGGTGTTGTGTGACGTAAGTCGCAGGTGAGCGAGTTGCGCAAAAAAAATGCGCGACCAATAGCCGCGCCAACCGACCCGCGCAGGCGCGAGTCCGAGTGCTGCCAGGAAACACGGGCAAAAAAAAGCCCGCCGATTAGGGCGGGCTTCTTTGCCAGGTAGCCGATCAATTACTTGATCTTGGCTTCCTTGTACATCACGTGCTTGCGTACGACCGGATCGAATTTCTTGATTTCGATCTTGTCGGGGGTGGTGCGCTTGTTCTTGTCGGTGGTGTAGAAGTGGCCGGTACCGGCGCTGGACACCAAACGGATCAGTTCACGCATGACTCTCTCCTTAAACCTTTTCGCCGCGAGCGCGCAGCTCAGCCAGCACTACGTCGATGCCACGCTTGTCGATGACGCGCATGCCTTTGGCAGATACGCGCAGACGCACGAAGCGCTTCTCGGACTCGACCCAGAAGCGATGGTGCTGCAGGTTCGGCAGGAAACGACGACGGGTTTTGTTGTTTGCGTGGGAAATGTTGTTCCCGGTTACCGGACCCTTACCGGTAACTTGACAGACTCTCGACATGCCTCAGCCCTCTAAAACCACATGCCCAACCCGGCATGGGTTGGCCGCTTAAACTCAATGTCATTGGCGCTCGGCGCCGCGTTTCTCGAGGGTCTTACCGGGCGCACTGGATAGCGCAAGAACCGGGCCCCTAGAAAAGAGCGCTGCTTTATACCAGAAAGCTCTGGGAGCAACAAGGAAAAACGCAGGATAAAACCCAACCCCGAGCCAGCAGACCCGCCGGGGGCCGGCCCGTTGGGGCCTGATCAAGATTTGACCGCTCGTCGCCTCGATCGGGTATTCAGCGCATGGCAAATCGACTAGGGTTGCAAGCTTGCCGTTCACGCCAGGAATGAGGACTTCACCATGCGCCTGTTGCTCGCTGCTCTACTGTGCTCCCCGATCCTGGCCCAGGCCGCCACCCTCAGCGTATGCACCGAAGCCAGCCCGGAGGGTTTCGATGTGGTGCAGTACAACTCGCTGACCACCACCAATGCCTCGGCCGACATGCTGATGAACCGCCTGGTGGAGTTCGACGCCGAGCAGGGCAAACTGCTGCCGAGCCTGGCGCGCAGCTGGTCGATCTCCGCCGATGGCCTGGTCTACGACTTCACCCTGCGCGACGACGTGCAATTTCACCACAGCGCCGACTTCACGCCCAGCCGCACTCTCGATGCCCAGGACGTGCTCTTCAGTTTCCAGCGCATGCTCGACGAGCAGCACCCCTGGCACAAGGTCGCCGCCAGTGGTTATCCACACGCCCAGTCGATGCAGTGGCCAAGCCTGATCGCCAAGGTCGAGGCGCCGGATGCGCACCGCGTACGCATCACCCTGAACCGACGCGATGCGACCTTCCTCGCCACCCTGAGCATGGGCTTCGCTTCGATCTATTCCGCTGAATACACCGACCAGCTGATGGCCGCCGGCACCCCGCAGAAGCTCAACAGCGCGCCCATCGGCAGCGGCCCGTTCGTCTTCGAGCGTTTCCAGAAGGATGCCGCCGTGCGCTACCGCGCCAACCCGGAGTATTTCGCTGGCAAGCCGGGCGTGGACCGGGTAATCTTCGCCATCACCCCGGACAGCAACGTGCGCCTGCAGAAACTGCGCCGCGGCGAATGCCAGATCGCCCTGTCGCCGAAACCGCAGGACGTGCAGGCCATCGCCGGCGACGCCAAGCTGAAAAGTGCACAGACCGCCGCGTTCATGACCGCCTTCGTCGGCATCAACAGCCAGCATCCGCCGCTGGACAAGCCGCAGGTGCGACAGGCGATCAACCTGGCGTTCGACAAGGCCAGCTACGTCAAGGCCGTGTTCGAGGGCAGCGCCGAGCCGGCCAATGGCCCGTACCCGCCGAACACCTGGAGTTACGCCAGTGAACTGCCTGGCTATGCACATGCGCCAGACAAAGCCCGCGCCCTGCTGGCCGAGGCTGGTCTGGCAGAGGGATTCAAGACCACCATCTGGACCCGCCCCAGTGGCAGCCTGCTCAATCCCAACCCCAGCCTCGGCGCGCAGCTGCTGCAGGCGGATCTGGCCAAGGTGGGCATCGACGCCGAAATTCGCGTGATCGAATGGGGCGAGCTGATCCGCCGCGCCAAAGCCGGCGAGCACGACCTGCTGTTCATGGGCTGGGCTGGCGACAACGGCGACCCGGATAACTTCCTCACCCCGCAATTCGCCTGCGCCTCGGTGCAGTCAGGGCTGAACTTCGCCCGCTACTGCGACGAAACGCTGGACAAGCTGATCGCAGACAGCAAGGCCAGCAGCGACCAGGATCAGCGCAGCAGCCTTTATCACCAGGCGCAGCAGATCATTCAAGAACAGGCGCTGTGGCTACCGCTGGCCCACCCCACCGCCTTCGCGCTGCTCAGCGCCAAGATCGAGGGTTACCAGGTCAGCCCCTTTGGCCGGCAGAATTTCGCCTCGGTGCAGATCGCACCATAAGGCGCCATCGTGGTGGGCTGAAGCCCACCCTACACGTCACATAAAGACAGGTAGGGCGGGTGCAACCCGCCGCATCGATAACGGCGGGTTGCACCCGCCCTACGCATGTCCCAGCTACATCCAACCCAGCTCGGCCATCGATAGCGGCTCGCCATCGCCGACGATGAAATGGTCGAGCACGCGCACCTCGACCAGCGCCAGAGCATCCTTGAGGCGCTGGGTCAGCACGCGGTCGGCCTGGCTGGGTTCCGACACGCCCGATGGGTGATTGTGCGTAAGGATGACGGCTGCGGCATTGTTGGCCAGCGAGCGCTTGACCACCTGCCTGGGATAAACGCTGGCGCTGTCGATGCTGCCGCGAAACAGCACTTCGAAGGCCAGCACCCGGTGCTTGGCATCGAGGAACAGGCAGCCGAATACCTCATGTGGCTCGTGACGCAGTTGCGCCTTGAGGTAGTCGCGCACCGCCTGCGGGCTTTCCAGCGCCGAGTCGCGGCGCAGGCGCTCGGCCAGATGGCGCCGCGACATTTCCAGCACGGCCTGCAACTGCGCGTACTTGGCCGGGCCCAGGCCGAGGTGCTGGCTGAAGCCAGTCAGATCGGCTTCCAGCAAGGCTCTCAGGCTGCCGAATTCGCTTAGCAGATAGCGCGCCAGGTCCACCGCACTCTTGCCGGTCACCCCGGTGCGCAGAAAGATCGCCAGCAGCTCGGCATCGGTCAGCGACGCCGCACCCTGCTCCAGCAGTTTCTCCCGCGGACGCTCTGCCGCGGGCCAGTCGCGAATGCTCATGTACACCTCCTTATTGAGCCAGGCGCCCGCTGTTCCACTGCGGGCGCTGTGCTATCGTAGCCCATCTTTTTACACGGGGCCGGCCTGGGGAGGCGTTGGTCACGTGGCGCACATCCACCGGTATATAAAAGGCAAGCCTATGCAGCGGCTGTATCGCAAACGCATCATCGTCGGCGTGGGGGGCGGTATTGCTGCCTACAAGAGCGCCGAACTGGTTCGCCGACTGAAGGATCAGGGCGCCGAAGTCCGCGTGGTCATGACCCAGGGCGGCCGCGAGTTCATCACCCCGCTGACCCTGCAGGCCCTCTCCGGCCACCCGGTTCATCTCGATCTGCTCGACCCGGCCGCCGAAGCCGCGATGGGCCATATCGAACTGGCGCGCTGGGCCGACCTGATCCTCATCGCCCCGGCCACCGCCGACCTGATCGCACGCCTGGCCCAAGGCGTGGCCAACGACCTGCTGACCACCCTGGTGCTGGCCACCGATGCACCGATCGCCCTAGCCCCGGCGATGAATCAGGCCATGTGGCGCGACGATGCCACCCAGGCCAACCTCGAGCTGTTGCAACAGCGCGGCATGCGCCTGTTCGGCCCGGCCTCCGGCAGCCAGGCCTGCGGCGACGTCGGCCTCGGCCGCATGCTCGAACCCAATGACCTGGCCAACCTGGCCGCCGACTGCTTCCAGCGTCAGGCACTCGAAGGCCTGCACGTTCTGATCACCGCCGGCCCGACCCAGGAAAACATCGACCCGGTGCGCTATATCACCAACCACAGCTCCGGAAAAATGGGCTTCGCCCTGGCCGAAGCCGCTGCCGAGGCCGGAGCCAAGGTCACCCTGGTCAGCGGACCGGTGCACTTGCCGACGCCGGATCGGGTCAGTCGCATCGACGTGGTCAGCGCCCGCGACATGCTCGCGGCCTGCGAAGCGGCGATGCCCTGCGACGTACTGATCGCCGCTGCCGCAGTGGCCGATTACCGTCCGGAAGTGGTCGCCCAGCACAAATTGAAGAAAGACCCCTCCAGTGGCGAGGGAATGCTCCTGCAAATGGTGCGCAACCCGGATATCCTCGCCACCATCGCCGGCCGCGACGACCGCCCGTTCAGCGTGGGCTTCGCCGCCGAGACCGAGAACCTGCTCGAATACGCCTCGCGCAAGCTGCGCGACAAGAATCTCGATCTGATCGTTGCCAACGATGTGGCCAACCCCAGCATCGGCTTCAATAGCGAAGAGAACGCCATCACCGTGATCGACCGTGGGCTGCAGCAAATCAGCTTCGCCCAGACCAGCAAGGGCAAGATCGCCCGCCAGTTGATCACCCTTATCGCCGAACGACTGAACAAGAACTGACCATGCACGCTCTGCAAGCCAAGATCCTCGATCCACGCCTCGGCCAGGAATTCCCGCTGCCGCAATATGCCACGCCCGGTTCTGCCGGCCTCGACCTGCGCGCCATGCTCAAGGAGGAGATCGTCCTCGAACCGGGGCAGACCGTACTGATCCCCACCGGTCTGTCGATCTACATCGGCGACCCCGGCCTGGCCGCGATGATCCTGCCGCGCTCGGGGCTCGGCCACAAACACGGCATCGTACTCGGCAACCTGGTCGGCCTGATCGACTCCGACTACCAGGGCGAGCTGATGGTGTCGTGCTGGAACCGTGGCCAGACGCCTTTCACCATTGCCATCGGCGAGCGTATCGCGCAGCTGGTGCTGGTGCCGGTGGTTCAGGCGCATTTCGAGTTGGTCGAGCAGTTCGACGAGACCCAACGTGGCGCTGGCGGCTTCGGCCACTCCGGTAGTCACTGACCCATATCCCACAGGACGACCCGCCGAGGAGCGCCTACGTGAAACTCTTGAAGCGTACTGCCAAGGAAGTCGATAGCGCCGCCAGCCTGATACCGGAGCCGCCCAAGAGCAAGGCCGCCAGCCCCTCGCTGGGCACGCTGCTGCCAGGCCTGCTGGCCGCGCTGATCGGCGCCGGCGCAGGCGGGGCGTTGCTGTGGTTCGCCGATAACAGCGGCAGCCAGGCACGCCAAGCCGAACTGACCCAGGCCCTCGGCAGCAATCAGGCCGCCGCCGTGCAACAGGCGCTCAAGCAACTGCAGGCCGACAGCCTGGCGGCCGCGCGTAACCCGCAGCTGCTGCAGGCTCTGCAAAGCGGCGACAGCCTGCAGATCAGCGAGGCCGAACGCAGCCTGAGCTACTGGGACGGCGTGATCGACGTCCACCTCAACCGCCGCGGTGAAGCCGTGCAGAACACCAGCCGCGCCGCACCGATGAACTTCGCCGGCCTGGATATGCTGCGCCGCACCGAAAGCGGCCAGCAGCCGGCCGTTGAAGCCTACCGTGTCGGCCAACGCTGGCTGGCCTACAGCGCCGTGGCGCTGCGCGTCGGCGAGAACCAGCCGGCCCAGGGCACGCTGCTGCTGGCCTTCGACCTGCAACGCCTGCTCGCCGCACTGCCAGTGCTGCCTGCCGAATATGGCCAGGTGCAGCTGATCCAGCAGTTCGCCAACACCCCGGAGCAGGTGCTGTTGCAACGAGGCCAACCCGGCTCAGGCGCTGCGCAGACCTTCGCCACTGGCAACCCGTACTGGAAGATAAGCTTTACCCCCGGCCCGGCCCTGGCACAGGGCAGCGTCCCTGCGTCCATGCTCGGCCTGGCGCTCCTGCTGGCATTGGGCGGCGCCCTGATCGGCCTGATTCTGGTGCACGGCGCCCTGCAGCGGCGCGTCAATGGCGACGCACAGCAGCTCGGACAAATGCTGAAAGAACTCTCTGCCGGCAAGAACGTCAAAGCCTTCAGCCTCAGCGTACCGGCACTCGATACGCTGGCCCAGAGTCTGGCGCGCCTGCCGCGCCGCAGTAGCCCTGAAGGCAGCAGTACCCCCATTAAAGGAACAGCCGCGGCCCCCGCCACTCAGCCGGTCAGCAAACCTGCCGAGCTGGTCGACCCGCTGTTTCAGGACACCGATATCCTCGATATCGACATTCTTGATGAAGACCAGGATCTCCTGGGACTGGAGCAGAGCCCCGCAATGAGCACTAGCCAAAGCGCCCCAAAACTTCCCGCCGATATCTTTCGCGCCTACGACATCCGCGGCGTGGTGGGTGACACCCTGACCGCCGAGTATGCCTACTGGATAGGCCGGGCCATTGGCTCGCAGAGCCTGGCCCAGGGCGAGCCCAAGGTCATTGTCGGCCGTGATGGCCGTCTGTCCGGCCCCGAACTGCTGCAACAACTGGTACAGGGCCTGCTCGACTGCGGCTGCGAAGTCACCGACATCGGCATGGTGCCGACCCCGGTGGTGTACTTTGCTGCCAACGTGCTGGAAGGTCGTTCGGCCGTGATGCTGACCGGCAGCCACAACCCGCCGGACTACAACGGCTTCAAGATCATCATCGCTGGCGACACCCTGGCCAACGAGCAGATCCAGGCACTGAAAGCGCGCCTGGACAATAACGATCTGGCCACAGGCGTCGGCAGCGTGCAGCAGGTCGACGTACTGCCGCGCTACTTCAAGACCATCCGTGACGACATCGCCCTGGCCAAGCCGCTCAAGGTGGTGGTCGACTGCGGCAACGGCGCGGCTGGCGTGATCGCCCCGCAACTGATCGAAGCCCTCGGCTGCAGCATGATCCCGTTGTTCTGCGAAGTGGACGGCACCTTCCCCAATCACCACCCGGACCCGGGCAAGCCGGAGAACCTGGTCGATCTGATCGCCCGTGTGAAATCCGAGAACGCCGATCTCGGCCTGGCCTTCGATGGCGACGGCGACCGCGTCGGCGTGGTGACCAACACCGGCACCATCGTCTACCCGGACCGTCTGCTGATGCTGTTCGCCAAGGACGTGGTCTCGCGCAACCCCGGCGCCGACATCATCTTCGACGTCAAATGCACGCGTCGCCTGACCCCGCTGATCAGCGGCTACGGTGGCCGTCCGGTGATGTGGAAGACCGGCCATTCGCTGATCAAGAAGAAGATGAAGGAAACCGGCGCCCTGCTGGCAGGCGAGATGAGCGGTCACATCTTCTTCAAGGAACGCTGGTACGGTTTCGACGACGGTATCTATAGCGCCGCGCGCCTGCTGGAAATCCTCAGCCTCGAGAAACGCAACGCCGAACAGGTGTTCAGCGCCTTCCCCAGCGATATTTCCACACCGGAGATCAACATCAAGGTCACCGAGCAGACCAAGTTCGGCATGATCGAACGTCTGCAGCGTGAAGGTCAGTGGGGTGAAGCGAACATCACCAGCATCGACGGCGTACGCGTCGACTATCCCAAGGGCTGGGGCCTGATTCGCGCGTCCAACACCACGCCGGTGCTGGTACTGCGCTTCGAAGCCGACACTCAGGAAGAGCTGGAGCGCATCCAGGATATCTTCCGCGCCCAACTGCTCAAGGTCGCCCCCGACCTGCAACTACCATTCTGATCGATTGTTCCAGGAGCCCCCTGCATGACCCTCGAGCGTGACGCCGCCGCCCAGGTTGCCAAGGTACTGTCCGAAGCCCTGCCCTATATCCGCCGCTTCGTCGGCAAAACGCTGGTGATCAAGTACGGCGGCAACGCCATGGAGAGCGAGGAGCTCAAGCAGGGCTTCGCCCGCGACATCGTGCTGATGAAGGCGGTCGGCATCAACCCGGTGGTGGTACACGGCGGCGGCCCGCAGATCGGTGATCTGCTCAAGCGGCTGTCCATCGAAAGCCACTTCATCGATGGCATGCGCGTCACCGACACCGCCACCATGGACGTGGTGGAAATGGTGCTCGGCGGCCAGGTCAACAAGAGCATCGTCAACCTGATCAACCAGCATGGCGGCAGCGCCATCGGCCTGACCGGCAAGGATGCCGGCCTGATCCGCGCGAAGAAGCTCAAGGTCACCCGTCAGACGCCGGAAATGACCCAGCCCGAGATCATCGACATCGGTCATGTCGGCGAAGTCACCGGAGTCAACACCGAGCTGCTGAACATGCTGGTCAAGGGCAACTTCATCCCGGTCATCGCGCCAATCGGCGTCGGCCAGGACGGCGAGTCCTACAACATCAACGCCGACCTGGTGGCCGGCAAGGTGGCCGAAGCGCTGAAAGCCGAGAAGCTGATGCTGCTGACCAACATCGCCGGCCTGATGAACAAGCAGGGTGAAGTGCTCACCGGCCTGACTACCGAGCAGGTCGACGGCCTGATCGCTGACGGCACCATCTATGGCGGCATGCTGCCGAAGATCAAGTGCGCCCTGGAAGCCGTGCAAGGCGGCGTCACCGCTGCGCACATCGTCGACGGCCGTGTGCCCAACGCAGTGCTGCTGGAAATCTTCACCGACACCGGCGTCGGCACCCTGATTACCAACCGCAAACGCCCCTGAACAGCGGCCGCAACGCGGCCTTCTGATGACCCTCTCCCGCTTGCGGGGCGAAGAGGCGCGCCTTTGGAAGCACTGCCTCCTGCACCGATGAGCGCCTGATCGCTAGCGATCAGGCCGGAGGGCGGGGGCAGGGTATTGCAAGCGCACCGTCAAACCGGTGCGCACGGCGCACCCTCCCCGCCATCGAGCGAGCTTATCGCAAGCCATCCGCACCGCGACTCGAACTTGCCGCACTCCTGCGCAACACGCACGCTCATCAGGCAACCTTCATAAAGGAGCGCCCATGAGCAGTCAGCCCGAAGCCAGCCAGTTCACCTTCTTCCATCCATTGCGCGTGCGCTGGGCCGAGGTCGACCCGCAAAGCATCGTCTTCAACGGCCATTACCTGACCTACGCCGACGTCGCCATCACCGAGTACTTTCGCGCTCTCGGCGTCGCCTACCCCGGTGACCTGGCCCAGGACGGCGGCGATTTCTTCGCCATCCGCACCTTGCTCGAATACCGCACCCCGGCACGCTTCGACGATGAGCTACAGATCGGCATCCGCAGTGCACGTCTGGGTCGCTCCAGCCTGACTTTCGCCCTTGGCATCTGGCGTGACGGCGAGCTACTGACCAGCGGCGAAATCGTCTACGTGCACGCCGACAGCGCGACACGCAGCAGTGCGCCGCTGCCGCAGTGGCTAAGAGAAAAGATCGAGAATTTCGAGAAGACTCAGCCGCAGAGCTGAATTACCGAGCCTTAAGGCTTTTTCTGCGGCTCGCCAAACAGCTCGGCCAGACGTGCGCGATCAGCGGCGAAACCCGCTTCGGCCTGGGTGCGCGTCTCCTTGTAGCGGGCGATGTCGCGCTGCAGACGCTGCTGTTCTTCCTTGAGGTTATTGATCTGCACCAGCAAATGCTCAGGCACCGGGCGCCCGGCACGTTCGTGATCGGCGGCCTGGCTCTGCAGGTTGGCCTGCTGAGTGCGCACCGACTGCAGATTGCCGCGAGCCACGCTGGTGACGCTGTCGAGCTCGGCCAGCTTGCGTTCGCGGGCGCGGTCGACGTCATCGAGATTGGTATACAGGCGCAGCAGCTGAGCATCGCTGCTGGCGCGCGCCTTGTCCGCCTGCATGCGGGCAAACTCCTCCGGCGTCGGCGCCGGCGGAATCACCCGCACGACGCGACCCTGGTCATTGAGCACTTCATAACCCTTGCCGATGAACTCCGGTGGCACACCCTGGCGGCTGAGCACCGTCACGCCCTTGTCATCGACATAGCGATACAGCTCGGCGGCCACTCCGGACAACGGCAGCAGCAGACTACATAGCAGCGTACAGCGGGTCAGCAGCGGTGCAGGCATAGGACGACCTTGTGCTAGGGCTAGATTCCGTACTCGGCGCGATAGGCTTCGACAGCCGGCAGATATTGCTTCAGTTCAGCATCCCCCGCCAGATATTCCAGTACCTGCTGCAGTGACACGATGCTCACTACCGGCATGCCGAAGTCGCGCTCGACTTCCTGAATCGCGGAAAGCTCGCCCTGGCCTCGCTCCTGACGGTTCAGCGCGATCAGGGTGCCGGCGGCCTGGGCACCCTGGCCCTGGATGATCTGCATCACTTCGCGAATGGCAGTGCCGGCGGTGATCACGTCATCGACGATCAGCACACGGCCCTTGAGCGGCGCACCGACCAGGGTGCCGCCCTCGCCATGGTCCTTGGCTTCCTTGCGGTTGAAGCACCAGGGCAGATCGCGACCGTGGTGCTCGGCCAGCGCCACGGCAGTGGTCGCCGCCAGTGGAATACCCTTGTAGGCCGGCCCAAACAGCACGTCGAAGTCGATGCCGCTGTCGACGATCGCAGCCGCGTAAAAACGCCCCAGCTGAGCCAGCGCCAGACCGCTGTCGAACAGGCCGGCATTGAAGAAATAAGGGCTGGTACGCCCGGACTTGAGGGTGAACTGGCCGAAACGCAGAACCCCGCGTTCGATGGCGAAGCGAATGAAATCGCGCTGATACGCTTGCATGAAAAAAGTCCCGGACGGCACGGATTTAGCTAATTGAGGTGAGCTCGGGTATCATACACGCACGTGTTTTTGGGGGCCATTTATGCGGATCATCAGTGTGAACGTGAATGGTATTCAGGCTGCGGCCGAGCGAGGTTTGCTCAGCTGGCTGCAAGCCCAGAATGCCGACGTGATCTGCCTGCAAGACACCCGTGCCTCCGCCTTTGAAATGGACGACCAAGCCTTCCAGCTGGATGGTTATTTCCTCTATGCATGCGACGGTGAAGTGCCCAGCCAAGGTGGCGTGGCGCTCTACTCGCGATTGCAACCCAAGGCGGTGATCAGCGGCCTCGGCTTCGAGATGGCCGATCGCTACGGGCGCTACCTGCAGGCAGATTTCGACAAGGTAAGTATCGCCACTCTGCTGCTGCCGAGCGGGCGTGACGGCGACGAGAGCTTGAATCAGAAATTCAAGTTCATGGACGACTTCACCCATTATCTGGACAAGCAACGCCGCAAGCGCCGCGAGTACATCTACTGCGGCTCGCTGCATGTCGCGCACCAGAAGCTGGATGTGAAGAACTGGCGTGACTGCCAGCAATCACCGGGCTTCCTGGCACCCGAGCGTGCCTGGATGGATGAAGTGATCGGCAACATGGGCTATGTCGACGCCCTGCGCGAAGTCAGCCGCGAAGGCGACCAGTTCAGCTGGTGGCCGGATAACGAGCAGGCGGAGATGCTCAACCTGGGTTATCGCTTCGACTACCAGCTGCTCACACCGGGCATGCGCCGTAGTGTGCGCAGCGCACGCCTGCCACGCCAGCCGCGCTTCTCCCAGCATGCGCCGCTAATCGTCGATTACGACTGGATTCTCAGCGTCTGAATGCAAAAAAGCCGGCGAATGCCGGCTTTTTTGTGCCCCGCGAATCACTCCTCAGCCTGCTCCAGCCCAGCTTGCGCCTGGGCCAACAGATTGTGCACATAGGCATCGTCGGCGTAACGCTGACTCAGATCGAGCAGATGCGTCCGGGCCTGCTGGAACTCCTGCAGAGCGAGCAGATTGCGCGCCAGCACGATCTCGGTGATGCGCCCCGGCTCGATCTCGTAAGCGGCCTGGTTATAGACCAGCGCCTTGTGATAATCGACATACTGCGCACCGTTGTCACCCAGATACACCAGCCCCAGCACGTTGTTGGCCGCCAGCTTGCGCGGCGCCATGGCGATCGCCTGCTCCAGGCGCACCACCGCTTCCGGCACCTTGCCCAGCATCAGCTCGGCGTCCGCCATGTTTACCAGGTAGTCGTAAGACCCTTTGGGATAGAAGGCAGCGGCCTTCGCGGCATATTCGCCCGAACGCGGGTAGTCGCCCAGCTCGTAGTAACCAAGCGAGATGTAACGCAACGCGTAGGCCTTCTGGGCATCGCTCGCCGCAGGGCTCGCAACCAGCTTCTCGAATCTGGTGATCGCCTGCTCGGATTGCCCGTCGTCATGCAAACGCTCGGCTTCGAGCCTCAACGCATGCAGCTGCGCCTGCTCCGAGAGGCTGCCTACGGCATCGCCGCATCCAGCGATCACCAAGCACAGCGCAGCCAGCAGAACCCTTGCTTTCATTCTCTCGTACCTTCCCTGATCGGATTGGAGGAGCGCAGCCCCTCGACGCGCATGCGTTATTTCACCAAACGCCAGCTGAACGGGTAGCGATAGTTCTGCCCTTCATTGGCCTTGATCCCGGCAATGATGGTCAGTACCAGCGCCGCCAGGCCCAGCAGCATGAGCAGCGGGAAGCCGATCACCACCACCATGAGGATGAAGCAGACCACTGCTGCCAGCGCCACACTGATCTGGAAGTTCAGTGCTTCCTTGCCCTGCGCATCGACGAAGGGGTCGAAGTCCTTCTTGATCTGCCAGACGATCAGCGGGCCGAGCAGATTACCGAAGGGGAACACCAGGCCGAGAAATGCGGCGAAGTGGCAAAACATGGCCCACTGACGCGCTTCCTGACTGGGCGTCGGAAGCGGGCTTTGCATATCGTCGTTCATCCTGGTGCTCCTTGCTCGGTTATGGGTTTCAGTCGACCAGAGCGGCCTTCTGCAGTTCAAAGATCTCGTTCATGCCCTTCTGCGCCAGCGCCAGCATGGCGTTGAACTCATCTGGCTGGAACGGCGCGCCCTCGGCCGTGCCCTGCACTTCGATGAAGCCGCCGGCATTGGTCATCACCACGTTGAGGTCGGTCTCGGCGGCAGAATCTTCCAGGTAATCCAGATCCAGCACCGGCTCGCCCTGATAGATGCCGACCGATACCGCGGCGATCATCTGCTTGAGCGGCTCGCCCTTGAGCGAACCACGCTTCTTCAGCACCTTCAGCGCATCGATCAGCGCCACCATGGCGCCGGTGATGGACGCGGTACGGGTACCGCCGTCAGCCTGGATCACGTCGCAATCGACGTACAGGGTGTTCTCGCCCAGCTTGCTCATGTCCAGCGCAGCGCGCAGCGAACGGCCGATCAGGCGCTGGATTTCCAGAGTACGGCCACCCTGCTTGCCGCGGCTGGCCTCACGCTGGTTACGCTCGCCGGTGGCGCGCGGCAGCATGCCGTATTCGGCAGTCAGCCAACCCTGGCCCTGGCCCTTGAGGAAACGCGGCACGCCGGATTCGACGCTGACGGTGCAGATCACCTTGGTATCGCCGAACTCGACCAGTACCGAACCCTCGGCATGCTTGGTGTAGTTGCGGGTGATGCGAATCGAGCGCAACTGATCGGCGGCGCGGCCACTGGGACGTTTCATCGAGCGATACCTACTTCGTTAAGTGAAAACAGCACGCATTATAGGGGGCGGTCGACCGCGGCGACATGCCGAATTGGCAGCGACTGACGGCAGGCCTGAACGTCCGCGCATGAAATGGGCAGGCGCGCTGAGCTACAATCCTGCGCTTTTCGAGCTGACTTCCGCGAGGTACCCCATGGTTCACAGCATGACGGCATTTGCCCGCAACGAGCAGGCAACCGCCCACGGCACACTGAGCTGGGAGCTGCGCTCGGTCAATCACCGCTATCTCGAGCCGCACCTGCGCCTGCCCGACGCCTTCCGCGATCTCGAAGGCGCGGTGCGCGAAGCGCTTCGCCAGGGCCTGTCGCGCGGCAAGGTGGAATGCACCCTGCGCTTCGCCGAGGAAAGTGCCGGCAAGCAGCTGCAGGTCGACAGCGAGCGGGCGCGCCAGCTGATCGCCGCCGCCGAACAGGTCGCCGCGCTGATCCAGCAACCGGCGCCGCTCAACCCGCTGGAAGTGCTGGCCTGGCCTGGCGTACTGGTGGCCGACTCGGCCGACCCGCAAGCGCTCAACGCCGCCGCGCTGAAGCTGTTCGACCAGGCATTGGGCGAACTCAAGGCCGGCCGCGCCCGGGAAGGCGCCGAGCTGGCCAAGCTGCTCAACGAGCGCCTCGACAGCATCCTCGACGAAGTCGCCGCCTTGCGCGAACTGGTGCCGCAGATGCTTGCCGGCCAGCGTCAGAAGATCGAAACCCGCTTCGCCGAGATGCAGGCCGAGCTCGACCCGCAGCGCCTGGAGCAGGAGCTGGTGCTGCTGGCGCAGAAGAGCGACGTGGCCGAGGAACTGGATCGCCTGAGCACTCACGTCAGCGAAGTGCGCCGCGTGCTCAAGGCCGGTGGCGCTGCCGGGCGGCGCCTGGACTTCCTGATGCAGGAGCTCAACCGCGAGGCCAATACCCTCGGTTCCAAGGCGTTCGACCCGCGCAGCACGCAGGCTGCGGTCAATCTGAAGGTGCTGATCGAGCAGATGCGCGAGCAAGTGCAGAACATCGAGTAAAAACTACTGCGCTAGGCTATGCCGCGTTGAAATCAGGTTCGAAATGCTCATTTACAGTCGTAAACTCCGCTTTCTCACCTGATTTCGCCTTGCCTAGCCGTCGCTCGCTACGCTTTTAAAATTCCGCAAGATTTCTCAGGACGTTTTTCATGGCCATCACTACCGGCACCCTCTATATCGTTTCCGCACCCTCCGGCGCCGGCAAGACCAGCCTGGTCAAGGCCCTGATCGACAGCGAAGCGCAGATTCGCGTCTCGGTCTCGCATACCACCCGCGCCATGCGTCCAGGTGAGGTGGACGGAGTCAACTACCACTTCGTCGACCATGCGCAGTTCAACGCCATGCTCGAACGCAGCGAATTTCTCGAGCACGCCCAGGTCTTCGACAACCTTTACGGCACCTCGCAGAAATGGGTCGAGCAGACCCTGGCCGAAGGCTTCGACCTGATTCTGGAGATCGACTGGCAGGGTGCACAGCAAGTGCGCAAGCTGATGCCACAGGCCAAATCCATCTTCATCCTGCCGCCGACCCAGGAAGCTTTGCGTCACCGCCTGACCAACCGCGGCCAGGACAGCGGCGAGATCATCGAACGGCGCATGCGCGAGGCCGTCAGCGAGATGAGCCATTACGTCGAGTACGACTACCTGGTGATCAACGATGACTTCAACCACGCCCTGAGCGACCTGAAAGCCATCTTCCGCAGCAACCAGCTGTCGCAAACACAACAGCAGCAGCGCCATGCCGGGCTGCTCAGCGAACTGCTGGCGTAAAACAGCGCTTCCATTGTCGCTGGTGATTTTTTAGACTATTCAGTCCGCTCGCCCGCTCGGGCCAAGCTTATCCGCACAAGTTACGAGGAACACCATGGCTCGCGTTACCGTCGAAGATTGCCTGGACAACGTTGATAACCGCTTCGAACTGGTCATGCTCGCGACCAAGCGTTCGCGCCAGCTGGCCACCGGCGGCAAAGAGCCGAAAGTGGCTTGGGAAAACGACAAGCCCACCGTAGTGGCCCTGCGCGAAATCGCTGCCGGCCTGGTGGACTACGAAGTAATCGCCCAGGAAGACATCGTCGAAGAAGAACCGCTGTTCGCTGCCTTCGAGGAAGAGGCCAACGAGCCTCTGTAAGTCGATGATGCCGGGTCGAAGTTGCGCGGCGTGTAGCCAAATCGGTCATGAGGGGAATACCCCATGGCTGGTATAGACGCTCTCGCCGACCGACTTTCGGCCTACCTCGGCCATGACCAGGTCAACCTGGTGCGCCGAGCCTACTTCTACGCCGAACAGGCGCACGATGGCCAACGCCGCCGCAGTGGCGAAGCCTACGTGACCCATCCGCTGGCCGTGGCCAGCATCCTCGCCGATATGCACATGGATCATCAGAGTCTGATGGCCGCCATGCTGCACGACGTGATCGAAGACACCGGCATCGCCAAGGAAGCGCTCAACGCGCAGTTCGGCGAAACCGTGGCCGAACTGGTCGACGGGGTCAGCAAGCTGACCCAGATGAACTTCGAGACCAAGGCCGAGGCGCAGGCCGAGAACTTCCAGAAGATGGCCATGGCCATGGCCCGCGACATCCGCGTGATTCTGGTCAAGCTCGCCGACCGCCTGCACAACATGCGCACCCTCGATGCCATGCCGCACGAGAAGAGCCGGCGCATCGCCAAGGAAACCCTGGAAATCTACGCGCCCATCGCCAACCGGCTGGGCATGCACAACATGCGCGTGGAGTTCGAAGACCTGGGCTTCAAGGCCATGCACCCGATGCGCTCCGAGCGAATCCGCGCCGCCGTGCGCCGCGCTCGGGGCAACCGCAAGGAAATCGTCGCCAAGATCGAGGAATCGATCCAGATGTGCCTGCAGCGCGAAGGCATGGAAGGCGAGGTGATCGGCCGCGAGAAGCACCTCTACAGCATCTACCAGAAGATGCGTGGCAAGCGTAAGGCGTTCAACGAGATCATGGACGTCTACGCCTTCCGCATCATCGTCGACAAGGTCGACACCTGCTACCGCGTGCTCGGCGCCGTGCACAACTTGTATAAACCCTTGCCCGGGCGCTTCAAGGATTACATCGCGATTCCCAAGGCCAACGGCTACCAGTCGCTGCACACCACGCTGTTCGGCATGCACGGCGTGCCCATCGAGATCCAGATCCGCACCCGCGAAATGGAAGAGATGGCCAACAACGGCATCGCCGCCCACTGGCTGTACAAGTCCAATGAGGACGATGCGCCCAAGGGCAACCACGCCCGCGCGCGTCAGTGGGTCAAGGGCGTACTGGAGCTGCAGCAACGCGCCGGCAACTCGCTGGAATTCATCGAGAGCGTGAAGATCGACCTGTTCCCCGACGAGGTCTACGTGTTCACGCCCAAGGGTCGCATCATGGAGCTGCCAAAAGGCTCCACCGCGGTCGACTTCGCCTACGCGGTACACACCGACGTCGGCAACACCTGCATCGCCTGCCGCATCAACCGTCGCCTGGCGCCGCTGTCGCAAGCGCTGGAAAGCGGCTCGACGGTAGAAATCGTCACCGCGCCGGGCGCCCGGCCGAATCCGGCCTGGCTCAACTTCGTGGTCACCGGCAAGGCACGCACGCACATTCGCCATGCCCTCAAGCAGCAGCGCCGCTCGGAATCGATCAGCCTCGGCGAACGCCTGCTGAACAAGGTGCTGGCCAGCTTCGACACGCACCTGGAAAAGATCGCGCCCGAGCGCGTACAGTCCGTGCTCGGCGAGTACCGCCAGGAGGTCATCGAAGACCTGCTCGAAGACATCGGCCTGGGCAACCGCATGGCCTACGTCGTCGCCCGCCGCCTGCTGGCCGAAAATGGCGACGACACCCTGCCGAGCAGCGAAGGGCCGCTGGCGATTCGCGGCACCGAAGGCCTGGTGATGAGCTACGCCAAGTGCTGCACGCCGATTCCGGGCGACCCCATCGTCGGCTACCTGTCCGCCGGCAAGGGCATGGTGGTGCACATGGAGAGCTGCCGGAACATCGTCGACATCCGCCACAATCCGGAAAAATGCATCCAGCTCAACTGGTCCAAGGACGTCACCGGCGAATTCAACGTCGAACTGCGCGTCGAGCTGGAACACCAGCGCGGCCTGATCGCCCTGCTGGCCAGCAGCGTCAACGCCGCCGATGGCAACATCGAGAAGATCAGCATGGACGAACGCGACGGCCGCATCAGCGTGGTGCAACTGGTGGTCAGCGTGCATGACCGCGTGCACCTGGCCCGCGTGATCAAGAAACTGCGCGCGCTCAAGGGCGTGATGCGTATCACCCGAGTACGCGCCTGACACAATTCCCCTATTTCGATTCTGTAGGCTGGGTGCTCGACCCAGCCAGTTCTCACAAGGAGCGATTCATGAGCAAGACCGTCATTACCAGCGACAAAGCCCCCGCCGCCATCGGCACCTACTCCCAGGCGATCAAGGCGGGCAACACCGTCTACATGTCCGGCCAGATCCCGCTGGACCCGGTGAGCATGGAGCTGGTCGAGGGCTTCGAAGCACAGACCGTGCAGGTCTTCGAGAACCTCAAGGCCGTCGCCGAAGCCGCCGGCGGTTCGTTCAAGGACATCGTCAAGCTGAACATCTTCCTCACCGACCTGTCGCACTTCGCCAAGGTCAACGAGATCATGGGCCGCTACTTCGAACAGCCCTACCCGGCTCGCGCCGCCATCGGCGTTGCTGCTCTGCCGCGCGGTGCGCAGGTGGAAATGGACGCTATTCTGGTCATCGAGTAAGTCATTCGAGCGGGGCGTCACGCCTCGCTCTCCCTTCCCCGGCATGGAGATCGCCATGCGTCTGCTTCCTCTGCTGTTACTGGCTGCCCTGCTGGGCGGCTGCGCCAGCACGCCGAACAATGACCCGAGCGGAACCTGGATCAACCAGGCAGCCATCGATGCCGCACGCGAAAGCGGTCGCCTGCGCGAAGCCCTGCTTGCCTACGGCCCCAACCTCGAATGGCATATCGACCCAGAGCAACGTCAGGCCAGCTACAGCAACGGCTTCGAACTGGCCGAGGGCAGGCTGCAGAGCGCGGGGGAAGGCCGCTGGCAGGTAACTTTCTATGGCGACTACAAGGAGCAGCTCAGCATTCAGAACGGCGAACTGGTGCAGATCGCCAGCGGCTACTGGCCCGAGCAGCACTTCACCCGCTTCCAGGGCTCTGGCGAGGCCAAGCCGCTGGGCAGCAGCTTCGAACAGGCGCTGTACCGCGACTATCTGGGCGGCGACTGGCTGATAGAGGAAGGCCTCGGCCAGGGCGGCCTGGTGCGCTTCAACAGCGACGGGCAGGTACAAGGCCTACCTGGCGCCGAACGCTTCGCCCTGTGCCTGGCAGGCGATTGCGCCGCCATGAGCGGCGAGCATGACAGCATCTGGCTACAAGCCGGCGAGCAAGGCAGCCCCTGGCTGTTCGTGCACGAGGGCAATCAGTTGCGCATCTTCGAAGCGCAGAACCGCGCCCAGTTCGACGAGATGCCCGAGTACCAGCCCGGCCCGCAGCGCTGGCTGCTCAAGCGCCGCTGATCAGCAGGCGCCGCCTCCGGGCAGGAGCGGCGCCACGCTATAGAGCCCTCAGCAACAGCCAGCCTCCCAGCGCCAGCAACAGGCCACCGCAACCGCGATCCAGCCAGCGCACGCGCCGCGGCAACCAACTGCGCCAACGCGCCTGATCGAGCAGGCGCACCAGCGCCAGATCCCAAAACAGCACCACCAGAGTCATCCATAGCATCGCCAGGCCCAGCCCCCATGCCGGCATTGCCGACTCGCGCAAGACCCCGAATAGCCCGGCGTAGAACAGCGGCAATTTGGGATTGAGGCTGCTGGCCACAAGACCCTGACGCATGCCCTTCCACACCCCGCCGAGCCTCAGCTGATCACCCTGCGGCAGGACCAGATCTCGCCGCGAGGCCAGCGCCTGCAGGCCGATCCAGGCGAAATACAGCCCGCCGACGACCTGCAAGCAGCGCCACAGCCAACTGCCCTCGGCGGGTAACAACGCCATGGCAAAGAGCACCAGCAGCATGCTCAGCAGGTTGGCCAGCGCAATGCCGCAGGCGCAACCGTCGGCCTGGCGCCGGCCCTTGGCCAGAGCGGTGCGAATCAACAGAAAGAAGTCCGGCCCAGGCGACAGCAAGGCCGCGAAATGAGTACCGGCCACCAGTAGAAACAAGGCGAACATGGAACCTCCGTTTGGCGGAGGCAGTGTCGGCAACTGGCAGTGTCGATGTATTGGAAAAAACTCAGAGGAGCCCAGCGTATGCCATGTCACCCACCTTTCCATGTCCTAACCGGCGGCCCCGGTAGCGGCAAAAGTAGTTTACTGGCAGCCCTGGCCCAGAAGGGCCAAAACGTCGTCGAGGAAGCCGGTCGGGAGATCATTCGTGATCAGCAAGCCATCGCCGGCCTGGGCCTGCCCTGGCACGACCCGAGGCTGTTCGCCGAACTGATGCTGGCGTGGGAGCTCAGGGCTCACCGCCAGGCGCTGACGAGGAAAGGGCGGGTGTTCTTTGACCGCAGCCTGGTCGATATCATCGGCTACCTGCGCCTGAACGACCTGCCGGTCGGCGAGCATCTGCTACAGGCGGTGCGCCAATTGCGTTACCAGAGGCAGGTCTTCCTGCTGCCGCACTGGCCGCAGATCTACCGCAACGACCACGAGCGCCGCCAGGATGCGGCCGAGGCCGAACGGACCTGCGCGGTGATGCGCGAAGTCTATGTAGAAGCCGGTTATCGACTGATCGAGGTACCGCGAATGAGCCTGGCGCAGCGCCGCGACTTCGTGCTGCAGTGCAGTGGCCTCAACCCGTCGCCAGCGTACGAAAACGCCCCGGAGTGACCCCGGTGAAACGGCGAAACACCCCATTGAAATGCGCCTGGTCATAAAAGCCCAGGTCCAGTGCGACACCGGCCAGGGCCTGGCCTTGCAATAACCTGCGCTTGGCTTCACGCACTCGACGCTGCAGCAGATAGGTGTGCGGCGGCACGCCATAGGCACGGCGAAATGCCTCGATCAGGTGGCGCGGGTGACGCTGCACCAAGGCACCCAATTGCTCGAGGCTGACAGCCTCGGCGTAGTGCGCTTCCAGGTAATCGCGCAGATACGCTGTAACCCCGCTGTCGCGACATGTCGGGCGCGCCTCGCGCAAGCCGCCGTGCCGCACGAAGACCAGCTCCAGTAACGCCAGCAGTTCGCTCTCCAACGCCAGCGCATCACCGCGCTCGAACTCGCCGGCCAGCCGTGCCAGGCCTGTCGAGACCTGGCCGTCGTCATCCGGGTTGAGCGTGCCGAAGCCATTGGGCAGGCGCTTGCGCCCGAGCAGCGCCGGCAGCCGCGACTCCTCGACATAGAGCATGCGATAAACCACACGCGCCGATTCGGCGTGCCCGGTATGCGGCTCTTCGGGGTTCATCAGCGACAGGGTGCCGGCAGGCAGCGCATAGCGCTGACCTCGGCACTGGTAGCCTCCGACACCCTGCACGATAGCGCCGATGGCAAAGGCATCGTGACTGTGACGGCCAAAGGCCTGCCCGGAGAAGTCGGCGTGAAACAGCTCGACGCCCGGCAGCCAGGGCTTGGCCAGCAAGCTGTTGGCGTCCATTTCAGCGCTCGGCGAGGATCGCCGCATAGCCCTCGCGGTAGCTCGGATACTGCGGCGCCCAACCCAGCGCACGAGCGCGGGCATTGCGGCAACGCTTGCTGCCGGCTCGGCGCACGCGCTGCTCGTCGCTCCAGTGGCTGACGCCTAGTTGCTCACGCAGCCAACCCACTACTTCGTGCAGCGGCGCCGGCTCGTCGTCGACACCCAGGTAGCAATCGGCCAAGGGCACACCGGCGGCATCCGCCTGCAACAGCATGGCGAACAGGCCGGCTGCATCCTCGACATGAATGCGATTGCCATACAGCGGCGGCGTTTCGCTGACCCGATAGCCGCCGCGCACCTGGCTCAGCAACCATTCGCGACCAGGGCCGTAAAGGCCTGTAAGACGCACCGTGGTCGCCGGCAACCCGCTGTCGAGCGCGACACGTTCGGCCTCGCGCATGATCACCGCAGAAAAACTCTGGGCCTCAGCCACAGAGTCCTCGTCGATCCACTCGCCTTCCTGCTGCCCGTACACGCCGCTGCTGGAGGCGAACAGGATACGTCGAGGTCGCTGACCATGTTGCGCCAGCCAGTCCAGCACGCGGCGCAGCCCCTCGATATAGGCGGCGCGATAGCCGGCCTCGTCATGCTCGGTAGCTGCTGCGCAGTACACCAGGTAATCCAGTTGCCCCTGCGGCCAATCCGCCGGACAGGCATCGGCATGCAGATCGCCGGCCAGCGGCTCGATCGCGGCAGGCAGTGCAGCCACGTTGCGGCGCATGCCGATCACGCGCCAGCCTTGTGCGGCCATCCGCAGGCCAAGGCGGGTACCGACGTCTCCACACCCGGCAATCAGCAGGCTGTTGCATTCGGACATGCTTTTCTCCATGACATTTATGCAAAGGCGCAGTTTAGCCCGGTTGGTTCATCTGTTTGCAAAGGCTATGCTTGTCGGCAATTTAATGGATAAACACTATGACCCTCACCGAACTGCGGTACATCGTCACCCTCGCCCAGGAACAACACTTCGGCCGCGCCGCCGAGCGTTGCCACGTCAGCCAGCCGACCCTGTCGGTGGGCGTGAAGAAGTTGGAGGACGAGCTCGGCGTACTGATCTTCGAGCGCAGCAAGAGCGCCGTGCGCCTGACCCCGGTCGGTGAGGGCATCGTCACCCAGGCACAGAAGGTGCTGGAGCAGGCCCAGGGCATTCGCGAACTGGCCCAGGCCGGCAAGAACCAGCTGACCGCCCCGCTGAAGATTGGCGCCATCTACACCGTCGGTCCCTATCTGTTCCCGCACCTGATTCCGCAGTTGCATCGGGTCGCCCCGGACATGCCGCTGTACATCGAGGAAAACTTCACCCATATCCTTCGCGACAAGCTGCGCACCGGTGAGCTGGACGCCATCATCATCGCCCTGCCGTTCCAGGAGGCCGATGTGCTGACCAAGCCGCTGTACGACGAGCCGTTCTACGCCCTGCTGCCGGCCGGCCACCCCTGGGCGGCGCTGGACACCATCGACACCAAACTGCTCAACGACAAGAGCCTGCTGCTGCTCGGCGAGGGCCATTGTTTCCGTGATCAGGTGCTGGAAGCCTGCCCGACCCTGCGCAAGGGCGGTGACGATCACGGCAAGCACACCACGGTGGAATCCAGCTCGCTGGAAACCATCCGCCATATGGTCGCCTCCGGCCTCGGCGTGTCGATCCTGCCGTTCTCGGCAGTGGACAGCCACCACTATGCGCCCGGCGTGATCGAAGTGCGTCCGCTCAGCGCGCCGGTGCCGTTCCGTACCGTGGCCATCGCCTGGCGTGCCAGCTTCCCGCGGCCCAACGCCATCGAAGTGCTGGCCGACTCGATCCGCCTCTGCTCGGTCGCCCGCAGCCCGCAGACCAAGGCAGTCTGAGGCCAGAGGTGAGCGAGCTGGCAGCGGTTTCCGTCACTGCGCTCAAAGGCGTAGGCGCCGCCCTGGCCGAGAAACTGGCCAAGGTCGGCCTGGAAAACCTGCAGGACGTGCTGTTCCACCTGCCGCTGCGCTACCAGGATCGCACCCGCATCACCCCCATCGGCGCGCTGCGCCCGGGGCAGGATGCGGTGGTCGAGGGCATCGTCGCTGGCGCCGACGTGGTCATGGGCCGGAGGCGCAGCCTGCTGGTGCGCCTGCAGGATGGCAGCGGCACGCTGAGCCTGCGCTTCTTCCACTTCAGCCAGGCGCAGAAGGAAGGGCTCAAACGCGGCACCGCTCTGCGCTGCTACGGTGAAGTCCGCCCCGGCGCCACCGGGTTGGAGATCTACCACCCGGAATACCGCGCGCAGAGCGGCGACGAGCCGGCTCCGGTGGAGCAGAGCCTGACGCCCATCTATCCGACCACCGAAGGCCTGACCCAGCAGCGCCTGCGTCAGCTCAGCCAGCAGGCACTGGCGCGTCTCGGCCCACGCAGCCTGCCCGACTGGCTACCCGACGAGCTGGCCCGCGACTATCGCCTGGCCCCCTTGGATGAGGCCATCCGTTACCTGCACCGGCCGCCGCCGGACGCCGATCTCGAAGAGCTCGCCGAGGGCCGCCACTGGGCGCAGCATCGCCTGGCCTTCGAGGAACTGCTGACCCATCAGCTATCGCTGCAGCGCCTGCGCGAACAGGTGCGTGCGCAGCAGGCGCCAGCCCTGCCGCCAGCGCAGAAGCTGCCGCAACAGTACCTGGCCAACCTCGGTTTCGCCCCGACCGGCGCGCAGCAGCGCGTAGGCGCCGAGATCGCCTACGACCTGGCGCAGAGCGAGCCCATGCTGCGCCTGGTGCAGGGTGACGTCGGCGCCGGCAAGACCGTGGTCGCCGCGCTGGCCGCCTTGCAGGCGCTGGAGGCCGGTTATCAGGTGGCACTGATGGCGCCGACCGAGATCCTCGCCGAGCAGCACTTTCTCAACTTCAGCAAATGGCTGGCACCGCTTGGCCTGGACGTCGCCTGGCTGGCCGGCAAGCTCAAGGGCAAGGCCCGCGCAGCAGCCCTGGAACAGATCGCTGGCGGCTGCCCGATGGTGGTCGGCACCCACGCCCTGTTCCAGGACGAGGTGAGGTTCAAGCGCCTGGCCCTGGTGATCATCGACGAACAGCACCGCTTCGGCGTACAGCAGCGCCTGGCCCTGCGCCAGAAGGGCATCGACGGCCGCCTCTGTCCGCACCAGTTGATCATGACCGCCACGCCCATCCCGCGCACCCTGGCGATGAGTGCCTACGCCGATCTGGACACCTCGATCCTCGACGAACTGCCGCCAGGGCGCACGCCGGTCAACACCCTGGTGATCGCCGACAGCCGCCGCGATGAGGTGGTCGAGCGCGTACGCAATGCCTGCCAGCAGGGGCGCCAGGCCTATTGGGTCTGCACCCTCATCGAAGAATCCGAAGAGCTCACCTGCCAGGCCGCGGAAACCAGCTTCGAGGAGCTGTCTGCGGCCCTCGGCGAGCTGCGCGTCGGGCTGATCCACGGGCGCATGAAACCGGCTGAAAAAGCCGCAGTGATGGATGAGTTCAAACAGGGCAAGCTGCAGCTGCTGGTGGCCACCACGGTAATCGAGGTCGGCGTCGACGTACCCAATGCCAGCCTGATGATCATTGAAAATCCCGAACGCCTGGGCCTGGCCCAGCTACACCAGCTGCGCGGCCGGGTCGGCCGGGGCAGCGCCGCCAGTCATTGCGTGTTGCTCTACCATGCGCCATTGTCGCAACTCGGGCGCGAGCGCCTGGCAATCATGCGCGAGACCACCGACGGTTTCGTCATCGCCGAGAAGGACCTCGAACTCAGGGGGCCGGGAGAAATGCTCGGCACCCGGCAGACCGGTCTGCTGCAATTCAAGGTCGCTGACCTGATGCGCGATGCCGACCTGCTGCCCGCCGTGCGCGATGCCGCGCACGCTCTTCTGGAACATTGGCCACAACATGTGGCTCCATTGTTGGAGCGCTGGTTGCGTCACGGCCAGCAATACGGTCAAGTGTGAACCTGTTCACAGGACAACCGTCGCCACGAACCTTTGCGCAAATCCTCGCTGGTTATACTTCGGGGCACATGCGCTAACGCTGGATATCGATATGACTGAAGCCGCCCTCGCCGCCAACGCCACTGCGCAAGCCCCCGCCGTGATCGTGCAACTGCTGGAGAAACTCGCCGTACCCTATCAGGTACGCACGGAGCGCCCAGGTCAGCCAAGCGAGGCGCGCCTGCAGGCCGTGCTGGTGGACGACGCCATCGGTGCCCTGCTGGTGCTCTATCCGCGTAGCCACATGCTCGATCTGTCGCGCCTGGCCGAGCTGACTGGGCGTCAGCTCACGGCGGTCAAGCCGGAACGCCTGGAGCGCATGCTCGGCAAGCACAATCTGGCCGCACTGCCCGGTTTGCCGCCGCTGACCAGCTCGCCCTGCCTCTACGAAGAACGCCTGCTGCAGGTGCCCAGTCTACTGATCGAGTCCGGCCAGCCTGGTGTGTTGCTGGAGATCCCCACCGAGGCCTTCAAGGCGCTGCTGAGCAAGGCCAGCGCAGCGCGTTTCGGTGAGCCGGTCAGCGCGATCAAACCGAACCTCGATCGCCCGCATGATGACCGTGCGGAAATCACCCAGGCCGTACAGGCCTTTACCGCACGGCGCATCCAGCAGCGTCTGGAAGAAACCATCGAGATTCCGCCGCTGCCGGAAACCGCACAGAAGATCATCAAGCTGCGCGTTGACCCCAATGCCACGGTGGACGACATCACCGGCGTGGTCGAAACCGATCCCGCGCTGGCGGCACAGGTGGTCAGCTGGGCAGCCTCGCCCTACTACGCCGCGCCCGGCAAGATTCGCTCGGTGGAAGATGCCATCGTCCGCGTGCTGGGCTTCGACCTGGTGATCAACCTGGCTCTCGGCCTGGCGCTGGGCAAGACTCTAAGCCTGCCCAAGGATCAGCCGCAGCACGCCACCCCTTACTGGCAGCAAGCGATCTATACCGCTGCAGTGATCGAGGGCCTGACCCGCGCCATGCCGCGCGCACAGCGCCCGGAAGCCGGCCTGACCTACCTGGCCGGTCTGCTGCACAACTTCGGTTACCTGGTCCTGGCGCACGTGTTCCCACCGCACTTCTCGTTGATCTGCCGTCACCTGGAGGTCAACCCGCACCTACCTGCCGGGCATATCGAGCAGCACCTGCTGGGCATCACCCGCGAGCAGATCGGTGCCTGGCTGATGCGCCACTGGGATATGCCGGAAGAGCTGTCCAGCGCTCTGCGCTTTCAGCACGATCCGTCCTACGCCGGCGACAGCGCGGCCTTCCCCAATCTGGTGTGCCTGGCGGTCAGCCTGCTGCGCAACCGGGGTATCGGTGCCGGGCCGCAGAACGAGATTCCTGATGAGCTGTTCGATGCCCTGGGACTGACCCGGGAAAAAGCCGAAGACGCGGTGAGCAAGGTGCTAAGCGCCGAGGTCGCCTTGCGTGAACTGGCAGCGCAGTTCCAGCAGCCGCACTGAGCGGCTGCAGCTCAGGTTCCCACACCCTGCCCCTGAGGCCTTGCCTGCCGTCTGGCGCAGTTGCTCGCAAGCGGTAGGCTGTTCTCGTTCCTAGCGGCCGGCGTTCCGGGCCGCGCTATGGCTTGCCTGCTGCTTGGCGCAGTTGTTCACGACGTTCAGAGAATAGCTGCGGCACCACTTCCAGGCTGATGGCAAGCAGCTGGCTGACGCTGGGATGCTCGTAGAGCGCCGCATACTCGGCGAGCTGATCGCTGGGCATCTGCCGGTAGGCATAGAACATGAAACTTTCCACCGCCAGCTCGCTGGATTGGCGAATGGCGTTCGCTTGCGTCTGCGTCTGCGCCTGCAGTTCGGCTTCGCTGAGGTTCTCGCCCCGCGCCCTTAGCGCCAGCAATGCCTGGGTCTTGCCGACTTCGTAACGTAGCAGGCTGGCCAGTTCAGTGGTACGCGCGGCAGCGTCGAGACGCTTGACCAACTCCAGACGCGCGCCTCGTGGCGGCTGCTCCTGCAGGCGCTGGCGGTATTCAGCCAAGCCTTCGGGTTGCTCACCGACGGCGCGCTCGGCAGCGGTGAAACGCTGCGCCAACGGGCTATCGAGACGCTCACGGGCCTGCTCGCCCTGCGCCGCATCGAAGCGGGCAGCGACGCGCTGGGCCAAGTCCAGACAAAAGACCTCGCCAGCGAAGAGCTGGGCGAGGCGCTTCTGTTCGGTTTCATCCTGGCCACGCTGCACCAACGGCGCACTCTGTTCGCACAGCAGATGGATACCGGCGAGCTCGAACAACGGTAACAAGGCCTTGGCAGACGCTGGCTCGGCCCGTGCGGTGGTGGTGGCCAGCAATAGCAGGGGTAACAGGAAAAGACGCATGGTCAGGCTTTCCACAGGGACGTGCCTGGCAGCCTAACCAAAGCGCGGCGTCGCGGCCAGCCGCGACGCGCATCAGTGCCGATCAGGCGGCCTTTTTCGGCGCCTCGGTCTTCTTCTTCGGCATCAGGTACTTGGTCAGGCCCTGGAACCACATGACCAGCGCCGGGTTGCCCTGGATCTGGATATCCTTGTTCTGGATGCCCTGCATGAAGGCCAGCTGCTTGTTCTTCGCGGTCATGGTTTCGAAGCCGTAGGCGGCATCCTTGAAGCCAATGGCGAAGGCCGGATCCGTGGCGGTGCCGCGCTTGCTGGTCACGCGCTGACCGGCCACCGTGAAGTGGCGCGCGACCTTGCCGTCCAGCGTGTGCAGTTGGAAGACCATATCGCGACCTTCGAGCTGCTGGCGGAACGCCGGGTTTTCACGACTGGCCTTGGCCATCAGGCGGCCCAGCATCCACAGGAGAAAACGGAATTTCATGCACAAGGCCTCGTGATCGAAGATGATGGCCGCGCATTGTAGTGCTTTTCTTGCAGGACTACAGCCTGTCTAAAGCATGGCTGTATCAGCGAATGTCGCAGCATGGCTGCGCAGGGGGAACCCGGAGCCGAACGGCTCCGGGTAACGGGCTCAGTTGACCGCGTCTTTCAGGGACTTGCCCGGTTTGAAGGCGACGGTGTTGCTGGCCTTGATCTTCACCGGCTGACCGGTTTGCGGGTTCTTACCAGTACGGGCGCCACGGTGGCGTTGGACGAAAGTACCGAAGCCAACCAGGGTCACACTGTCCTTGCGGTTCAGTGCACCGGTGATTTCTTCCAGTACGGCGTTGAGTACACGATTGGCCTGATCCTTGGTCAGATCAGCCTTTTCGGCGATGGCGGCGGCGAGTTCCGGTTTACGCATAAATGCCTCTTTGACGGTTTTTTGTTGTTGTGTCCGTGCTGTCCTTCCAGAACAGCGCCCAAGGCGCCGCAACAGCTCTGCGCTGCGGCAGACCCTTGGGAGAATGGCATGCCGCATCGCACTGCGCCAGTGTCGCCCGCCACTTTAACCAGGCAATTTCGTGGCGTATCCGACAGAACCGCAGGCAATCACGCCAGCAGCGCCGGTAGCTCCTTGTTCAGTGCCAGTTTCTCCTGCACGGCGGCGCCGGTCAGCGCATAACCGAGCAGTGCTCCGGAAGCCTCGCGGCAGAGCGCCTTGATGTCGCTGCCGCTGCCTTCGACCGTCCATTCGCCCTGGCTGCCACGCGGTGGCGGCGAGACCACCAGCGGGCATACCGGCGTCTTTACCGTCACCGGCATCGGCCCATAGCTGACCGCCGTCGGCTCACCAGCCAGGGTCTTGGCCAGCGCCCGGGCACAGGCCATCAGCGGCATGACGTAGAGCAGGTTGAGGCCGTCGACCTCGGCGCAGTCGCCCAGGGCGTAGATATTGGCGTGCGAGGTACGCAACTGGCGGTCGACCATCACGCCACGGTTGATGTCGAGACCGGCCGCCGCAGCGAGCGCGGTGCGTGGGCGCAGGCCGACTGCGGAGACCACCGCGTCGCACGCAATCAGGCGGCCATCGGACAGCGTCGCCTGCAGCGCCTCACCCTGACGGTCGAGACTGGCCAGCACCGGGCCGAGATGAAAACGTACGCCCAGACCTTCCAGGCCAGCTTGTACGGCAGAGGCCGCTGCCGGATGCAGCAGGCCCGGCATCACCTGCTCACAGGGCGCCAGCAGCTCTACCTCATAGCCGCCGGCACTGAGGTCGTTGGCGAACTCGCAACCAATCAGCCCGGCGCCGAGGATCAATACCCGACGTTTGCCGGCCACGGCGCTGCGAAAGCGCGCGTAGTCTTCCAGGTCATTGATCGGGAACACCGCGTCCTGGGCATCGCCCTCTACCGGCACACGAATCGGCTCGGCACCCCAGGCCAGTACCAGGTCGCGATATGGCACGGCTTCCTCACCGATCCACAAGCGCTTGTGACCCGGGTCGATTCCGGTGATGCGGGTATGGGTGCGAATTTCCGCGTTGAGCTGCTCGGCCATGGCGCCGGCTTCGGCCATGGCCAGGCCGTCGGCATCCTTGTTCTTGCCAAAGCCAGTGGACAGCATCGGCTTGGAATAGGAGCGGCCGTCGTCAGCAGTGATCAGCAGCAAGGGCGTCTGGGTGTCGAGCTTGCGCCACTCCTTGGCCAGGTTGTAGCCGGCCAGGCCGGTGCCGACGATGACGACTGGTGCACTCATGCGCTCTTTCCTCACAATAAAAACGACGCGACGACCCACCGGCCGCCTCCCGAGATAGCGGGATCACACCCTACTGGATCGGGCAAGCGCAGGCCAGATGAGGTTCAGTCAGCCATTCGCTGGTTGGGGAAAGATGCAATGCGCGAATCAAAGCAGACCGCCTGGCATGCAGGCGGCCTGGGAGGCGCTTAGAACGCCAGGCCTACGCGCAGGCCGACTTGCTCCTGCTTGAGCTTGCTGCGCTCGGCGATGGCGCTGTTGCTGTCGAGCTCATAGCGGGTCTGGGTGTAGTACAGGCTGGTGCTGATCGGCAGGTTGTTGATGCCCTTGTTCCATAGCATGGTCAGCTCGCCGTACGGATTGACCTTGTCCTTGAGGTCCACGGAGTCGCTATCGCCATCGACCTTCAGGCGCGCTTCGGAGTTGATCGAGTAGCGCGCACCCACTTCCAGGCGCAGGGTGTAGTCCGGCGTCAGGTAGTTGTAGCCGAGCCCGGCCTTGGCGAAGGGCGACTTGCTGGTCAGCTTGACGTTGCTGTCGAGCGGGCCGACGTCGTCCTGTTCGATGCGACCCCAGTCGTAACCACCACCGACGATCACGTCGACATAGTTGTTGGTGCTCAATGCGGCGCGCAGGCCGAGGTCGATATCGGCACGCGCGGACTTGTATTCCACATCGTCCTTGTCACGGTATTGGCCTTCGATCCCCGCCTGGTAGATGAAGCCTTCCTGCCCGGTCAGCTTGTTACCGAAGTGGTAGAACAGGCCGCCTTGGTTGAGGCGCTCCTTGTCGCTTTCATCGTCCACGGTGAGCTTGTACTGGTTGTGCGAAGCGATGACACCGAAGGTCGAGATGGGGTCGGTGACCGAGTCTGCATAGGCCTGCGAGGCGCCCGCCAGGCACAGGGCGAGTGTTGCTTTGGGGGTTATGCTGGACAGCTGCATGACGATTTCCTTGGCAATTAGTGAATACGCCGCCCCGGAGGTGGGACGCAAGTACCTAGACTGTCGATGCAGAGAGTGATTCGGCAAACCTGATGAACGGTCGCGAAACTGAACAGGCCCTGAACGGGCCTGGATTTGGCGAGAAAAACCTGACCGGATGGCCAGCCATTTTTGGCTGTTTTTTGCAGAACGGGACGCCCGGTGAATTCAGTCCAGCTTGACCACTTTGGCCAGGACTACCTTGGGCCCCTTCATCTTCTTGACGATGATGCGCAGACCATCGGTTTCCAGCACCTCCTCTTCGTCAGGCATGCGCTTGAGGGTCTCGTAGATCAACCCGGCCAACGTCTCGGCCTCGATATGGTCGAGGTCGACACCGAGCAGGCGTTCGACCTTGGCCAGCGGCGTGTCGCCGCGCACCAGCAGCTTGCCCGGCTGGTAGGCGAGGATGCCGCGCTCGGCCTTGCGGTGTTCGTCCTGAATATCGCCGACCAGCGCCTCGAGCACGTCCTCCATGGTCAGGTAGCCGATCACCTTGCCGTCGGCCTCCTCGACCAGGGCGAAGTGCGCGCCGCCCTGACGGAACTGCTCGAGCAGCTGCGACAGCGGCATGTGCCGGCTGACGCGTTCCAGCGGGTGCATCAGATCCGCCAACTTGAGCGCTGACGGCAGCATCTCCAGCAGCGACAGGTGCAGCAGCAGGTCCTTGATATGCAGCACGCCGACGAACTCGCCCTTGCTCTCGTCGAAGATCGGGTAGCGGCTGTACTTGTGCCGGCGGAAGGTGGTGAACACCTGATCCAGGCTGGCGTTGAGCTCCAGGAAGACCAGGTCCTCGCGCGAGTTGGCCCAGTCCACCACCTCCAGCTCACCCAGCTCGACAGCCGAAGCCAGCACCCGCAGGTCCTGGTCGTTGTCGCTGGTGGCACGGCTGGAATGCAGGATCAGCTTGAGCTCTTCGCGGCTGTAGTGATGCTCGTGGTGCGGCCCCGGCTCGCCCTGTCCGGCGATGCGCAGGATGGCGTTGGCACTGGCGTTGAGCACGAAGATCGCCGGGTACATCAGCCAGTAGAAGACGTACAGCGGCGCTGCCGTCCACAGCGACAGCAGTTCCGGTTTACGAATCGCCCAGGACTTGGGTGCCAGCTCGCCGATGACGATGTGCAGGTAGGAGATGATCGAGAACGCAGTGAAGAAAGCGATACCGTGAATCAGCTTGGGTGACTCCACGCCAACTGCCACCAGCAGCGGTGTCAGCAGCTCGGCGAAGGCAGGCTCACCGACCCAGCCAAGCCCCAGCGAAGCCAGGGTGATGCCCAGCTGACAGGCCGAGAGGTAGGCGTCCATCTGGTTGTGTACGGTGCGCAGGATGTGTCCGCGCCAACCGTGGGCATCGGCCAGGGCATCGACCTTGGTCGCGCGCAGGCGCACGATGGCGAACTCCGCTGCGACGAAGAAGCCGTTGAGCAGGACCAGAAACAAGGCGAACAGCATGAGGCCGAAATCGGCGAAGTAATCGGGAGCAGGAAGACTCGTGGAGGGGTCCATGAAGGTTCGGATTGGCCAAAGATCGCTAGAGGTTGGAGCTTCGCCGCGGCGAATGCAAGCACTCAGCGCACGCGCTGCACCACCTGCGCCGGGGCGAAATGGCAGGTGAAGGTGCTGCCCTTACCAGGAACGCTGCTGATCTCCAGATTGCCACGGTGACGCAGCAGCACATGCTTGACGATAGCCAGCCCCAACCCGGTGCCACCGGTATTGCTGGCACGGCTCGAATCGACCCGGTAGAAGCGCTCGGTCAGGCGCGGCAAGTGCTTGGCCTCGATGCCCATACCGGTATCGCTGACCGACAGGTGCGCGCCCTTCTCGTCAGACCACCAGCGAATACGGATGTCACCTCCGGCCGGGGTGTACTTCACAGCATTGAACACCAGGTTGGAGAAGGCGCTGCGCAGCTCGGCCTCACTGCCCTTGAGCTTCAGATGCGGATCGGCCTCCAGGCTGATGCGATGCTGTTGCTCACCCGACAATGCCTGGGCATCGTTCTTGATCGACAGCAGCATCAGGTCGGCCGCCACAGGCTGGTTGTCCGACGGGTAATCGGTGGCTTCCAGCTTGGCCAACAGGAGCAGATCGTTGAGCAGGGTCTGCATGCGCGCGCCCTGTTGCTGCATCTGCTGCAATGCGCGCAGCCAGCGCGGATTGACCGCCTCGACGTTGTCCAAGAGCGTCTCCAGATAACCGGCGATCACCGTCAACGGCGTGCGCAGCTCGTGGGAGACGTTGGCGACGAAGTCCTTGCGCATCTGTTCCAGCTGATACAGACGGGTAACGTCACGCACCAGCAACAGGTGCTCGCGATTGCCGTAGCGGGTGATATGGAACTGCAAGCGGCGGCGATCGTTGATCGGTGAAGGAATCTCCAGGGCATCGGCATAGTTGCCACGCTCGAAGTAATCCTTGAAACGCGGGTCGCGCACCAGGTTGGCCAGTTGCTGGCCGCTGTCTTGCGGCGTCTTCAGGCCCAGCAGGGTTTCGGCTGCGCGGTTCCACCATTCCAGGTTGCCCTGGCTGTCGAGCATCACCACGGCGTCCTTGAGGGCGGCAGTGGACTCCTGCACGCGGTCGATCACCGCCTGCAAGCGGCCACGCGCCTTCTGGTTACGCCGTTGCAGGTGGTAGATGCTGTCGAACACCTCGCCCCACAGGCCGTAACCATCCGGTGGTGGCTCGTCAGGTTTGTGCTCGCGCAGCCATTTGTGCAGACGCAGCAGTTGGCTGAGGGTCCAGCCCAGATGAATGGCCAGGCCACAGGCCAGCACCCAGGCATATTCACCGGTGATGAAACCGAGCAGCAGGCAGACACCAACCAACAGCAACAGGCGGCGCACCACGGCACCACGCCAGTCTTGATTCACGATGGAGCGCATCCTTGTCAGAAGAACGTGGGCGCAGAAACACCGCGCTAGCGATCAACCCTTGGTGGAGAAACGATACCCAGTCCCGCGCACGGTTTGTACCAGGTTTTCGTAAACATCACCGAGCGCCTTGCGCAGACGACGGATGTGCACGTCGACGGTACGCTCCTCGACGTAGACGTTGCCGCCCCAGACCTGGTCGAGCAACTGGCCGCGGGTATAGGCACGCTCCTGGTGGGTCATGAAAAACTGCAGCAGACGATATTCGGTCGGGCCCATCTCGGCAGGTTTGCCGTCGATGGTCACACGGTGGCTGATGGGATCGAGCAACAGCCCGCCGACCTCGATCGGCGCCTCGCTGTCGCTGGGCCCAGCACGACGCAGCACGGCCTTGAGGCGGGCCACCAGCTCACGCGGCGAGAAGGGCTTGGTGATGTAGTCGTCGGCGCCGACTTCCAGGCCCTGGATCTTGTTGTCCTCTTCACCCTTGGCGGTGAGCATGATGATCGGGATATCGCTGGTCAGTTCGTCGCGCTTGAGCCGGCGCGCCAGTTCGATGCCGCTGGTGCCGGGCAGCATCCAGTCGAGCAGGATCAGATCGGGTTTGCGGTCGACGATCACGGCGTGGGCCTGCTGGGTATTCTCCGCCTCCAGGCACTCGTAACCGGCCATCTCCAGGGCCACCGCAATCATCTCGCGGATCGGTGCTTCGTCATCGACGATCAGGATGTTCTTGCCAACCATGGTCCTGCCTCGGTTCGTTCAACTGTCTGCGCGCATTAGATAACGGAATTATTGCAGGTATGTGACACGGAGTTATCGGCTGCCGCCATGGCCGCGAAAAACACCGAACATTTGCGCCGCGGGCCTCGTCTAAACTGGTTGAGGCTGCCGCCAATCCGGGGCGGCCTGGAGCCTGGCGCAGGACCCCATAGGCACTTATGGGAGTTCGTGGCTCCTTCCGTCCTGTATCGCTGTGACCTCCAGTCTTGCTCCCAGCTGCCGCCAGGCTGTCGCTGTTCATTCCGAGGAGAGGCTAAAAAATGAGAAGAATTACCCCCCGATTAGTCCCGCTGCTCGCCAGTGCCCTGCTGAGCTGGCCCCTGCTGGGCCTGGCGGCCGAACCGGCGATGGAGAAGGACGGCATGCTGGTGGATGCCAAGGGCATGGCGCTCTACACCTACGACAAGGACGCCGCGGGCGTATCCAACTGCACGGGCCAGTGCGCGCAGAACTGGCCGCCACTGAAGGCTGAGGCTGGGGCCAAGGCCGAAGGCGAGTGGAGCCTGGTCAAGCGCGACGACGGCACCCTGCAGTGGGCCTATGACGGCAAGCCGCTGTACACCTTCATCAACGACAAGCAGCCCGGTGAGGTCACGGGCGATGGCAAGATGGGCGTCTGGCACGTCGCCAAGCCGGAAGCCTACTAATCCCCCATCATTCCAGGCGCTGCGCTGGTTTCAGCGCAGCGCGTAGTCGGCGACCAGACCGACGAAGATCGCCAGCCCCGCCCAGTGGTTGTGCAGGAAGGCGTTGAAGCACACCAGCGGCTCGCGACGGCGGGTCACGTGGAACTCCCAGGCGAAGCAGGCGGCGGCCGCCAACAGGCCGAGGTGGAAGTACAGGCCCAGCTCGAAGCGCGCGCCAGCCAGCAGCAGGCAGAGCAGCGCCAGCCCCTGCAGGATGGCGATGATCAGGCGGTCGGCGTCGCCGAACAGGATGGCGGTGGACTTCACCCCGATCTTCAAGTCGTCCTCACGGTCGGCCATGGCGTAGTAGGTGTCGTAGGCCACGGTCCACAGCAGGTTGGCGATGTATAGCAGCCAGGCTTCAGGTGGCAGGCTGCCGGTTTCGGCGGTGAAGGCCATCGGCATACCCCAGGAGAATGCCGCGCCGAGCACCACCTGCGGGTAGAAGGTGTAGCGCTTCATGAAGGGGTAACAGGCGGCCAGGGCCAGGCCGCCGAAAGACAGCCAGATGGTGGTGGCATTAGTGAACAGCACCAGCACGAAACTCATCGCCACCAGCACGGCGAACAGCACCAGCGCCTCGCGTGGCTTGATCTTGCCGCTGGCCAGCGGACGCGCCCTGGTGCGGCTGACGTGACCGTCGAAGTTGCGGTCGGCGTAGTCGTTGATCACGCAGCCGGCGGCGCGCATCAGGATCACACCGGCGACGAAAATGAACAGGTTCTTCGCGCTCGGCACGCCTTCGGCAGCCACCCACAGCGCCCACAAGGTCGGCCACAACAGCAGATAGATACCGATGGGCTTGTCCAGGCGCATCAGCTGTATGAAGTCCCAGGCGCGTGGGTGCAGGCGGGTGGTCGATTGCAACAGGCGGGTGTACATCGAAGCGTCTCCGTGCAGGTTGCGCGGATTATACGAGCAAGCGTGTGTGGGAGGCGCTTTAGCGTCGATGCTCACCGCCACAAGCGGTTCAACGCGCAGGGCGTACTCGGCTTTGGCTTCCTGCGTCGCTCTACCTCCTGCATCCATGCAGTCGTCGCGAAGCAGTACGCCTTAGGCCCAACAGACAACAGGTATAGCCTGGGTGAGCAATGCTATTGCGAACGCTAGGCCTCGATGCCCGCCGCCTGCCAAAAGGCCGGCAGAAACACCTCGGCCACCAATACGCCAAGCGCCCCCCGGCTGAAGCACGAGCGCCGCGCCCACAGGCGCTCTTCGCGCACCTCCTGCGGTAGCCAGGCCGCCGGATAGCGGCAGGCCTGCAACTCGCCGCGATCGAAGGCCCTGTCACTGAACAGCAGCTCACCCAGCGAGCGACTGCCCAGCTCCGCCAGATTCAGCCCGGAACCCTCCAGCACGCTGCGCGCGGCAACGCTACGAGCGAACACCCAGGGCTGCCCATGACCACGCAGGTACACCTCACGCACCCAGCCCTGGCTGCCATCGGCCACACCGAGCAATACGCACTCGTCCGCGCGCAGACGCTGCCAGCCTTCCTGCAGCGGCGTTACCGAAAAGCCGTCAGCGGACAGCGCTGTCAAGCGCCGGGTCAGCGAATCCTCGTTGAACAGCCAGTCGCGCACGCCGGCACAAGGCTGCGGATGCAGCTGGGCATTGGTCAGCCAGCGCGGCGGATGGGCGAGAGCGGCGTGAGGCACGGAGAGAAATCACCACGGATCGAAAGCGCGCGAGTCTAGCACGGCGTGGCAGGCGCTTTGAGAGCGGGACATGGCTGTGGGTGGGCCGGGCGGCGATCCGCTTCAGCCCATCAACGATGATCCGCGTGGGCTAAAGCCCACCCTACAAGGCCTAACTCATTGGAAGCGGACGGCCTACTCAGGCCCGTAGGGTGGGCTTCAGCCCACCAACGACAACCAGCGCAGGCGAAGTCACTCAATACGGCTGCGGCGCGTACAACTGCGCCGAGCCCGGCTCGCCGAGCAGCTGTTCGAGAATCTCGTGATGCATGGCCAGCAACTTGCCGTTGCGCTCGTTGAGGCGCTTGCACTGGCCGGCCAGTTGGCCGAGCTGCTCCCAGGTGTGAGCAAGGTGATTGCGTTGGGCCTGCGGATAACGCGCCAGCAGCTTCTGCATGGCGCTATGACCGCTGCCCAGCGCAAAGGCAGTCAGCACCTTGCTGCGGCGTTCGGCACGGGCCTTGGCCTGGTCGACCAGCGGCAGAATCTGCTCGTTGAGCAGATCGATCTGCTGACTGTCGCGCTTGAGCAACTGCTGATACAGCTCCTGCATCAACCCACGCAGGACCAGATAGTCGGCGCAGTCCTGTTCCAGGTCCTGCTCGACGACCAGCAGCAGCTGTTGCTCACGCGCGGTGGTCACGCATCGCTACCGCTGTGATAGGTCAGCATGCTACCGGCCAGCGCGGCCGGATCGCTGCTCAGTTCGCCGCGGGCCAGCGCCGCCTTGAGCTGGGCAACCTTGTCCAGGTCGACTTCGGGGAGGCTGCGCAAGGCGTCTTGCAGCTGCTCCAGACTCGGCTCCTGGCTGACACTCGCACGAGCATTGCCGCTCGACTGCGCTCGGGCGCTCTGTACCTGTGCCGGAGCGTCGCTGGCCGGGTTAAGGCTGGGCTTGAGATGCCTGCTGATTTCCATGATTCGAATCCAACTCGCGTGGTGTTATGGCCTAAGAGCGACCGGGCGCGGCAAGAACTTAAACGCGTCGTGCAAAATTAACCGACCTGGGCTCGCCACCAGGCCTGCGCAGCCAGGCCATCCTGGATCTTCTGCTCCTGACGGGCAAGCAGATCCTGCCACTCGCCCATCTTGCCCTCGAGAAACTGGGTGATGACCTTCTCGCTGCGCATCGCCGCCAGCAGCTCGCCCTGAATGCGCGCCAGGTTCTCCTCGGCCAGCGCCAGCTCGCGGCGCTGCAGTTCGACCATCTTGTACAGCGTCGCCTTGTAGCGCTGCTGGTTGTCGCGCTGCAGTGGCGTGGTCATCGGTACGCTGAAACCGCACAAGCGACTGAGCCCGGTGATGTTGTTGCGATAACGCTGACACAGGTTCTGCTGATAGCTGACCCGCCCGAGCATCTGCTGCACGCGGTTGCCACGCAGGCTGGCCAGACGGCCGAGCACTTCCAGCTGTTCTTTCATTTGATGATGCTCTGCAAGGTGGCGATGCTGGCGCCGAGCTCGGCGCCACTGCCGACCTCCTGACGCAGGAAGCGTTCGAGACTGGGCGCCAGCTGCACGGCGCGATCAGTCTTGGCGTCCATGCCCGGCGTGTAGCCGCCGAGCGGGATCAGCTCCTTGATCTTCTCGAAGGTGCTGTAGAACTCCTTGAACTGCCGGCCGGCCGCCAGATGCGCAGCCTCGCCGACCTGGCTCATGCAGCGGCTGACCGACGCGGAAATGTCGATGGCCGGGTAGTGGCCGACGTCGGCCAGGCGCCGCGACAGCACGATATGGCCGTCGAGAATCGCCCGCGCGCAGTCGACAATCGGGTCCTGATGGTCGTCGCCTTCGGCCAGCACGGTGTAGATGGCACTCAGGCTGCCGCTGCCGCTCTCACCGTTGCCAGCGCTCTCCACCAGCTCCGGCAGCATGCCGAATACCGACGGCGGATAGCCTTTGGTCGCCGGCGGTTCGCCGAGGGCCAGGGCGATCTCGCGCTGGGCCATGGCATAGCGGGTCAGCGAGTCGACCAGCAGCAGCACGTCCTGGCCCTGATCGCGAAAATAGGCGGCGATGCTGTGGCACAGCTCGGTGGCCTTCAGGCGCATCAGCGGTGATTCGTTAGCCGGCGCCACGACGACCACGGCCTTGCGCAGCCCTTCCTCGCCGAGTGAATGAAGGATGAATTCCTGCACCTCACGCCCGCGCTCGCCGATCAGCCCGACCACCACCACATCGGCCTTGGTCTGCCGGGTGATCATCCCCAGCAGCACGCTCTTGCCCACCCCTGAGCCGGCGAACAGGCCGACGCGCTGGCCTTTGCCGAGGGTCAGCAGACCATTGATGGCGCGCACTCCAACATCCAGTGCGGCCTCCACCGGGCGACGGCGGAGCGGGTTGACCCTGGGCAGCTCGACCGGTAACGGGTCGCGCCCGCTGAGCTTGCCGCGCTCGTCCAGCGGCTCGCCGAGTCCGTTGACCACGCGCCCTAACCAGGACTCGTCGATCTGCAGCAGCGCTTCGTCCTTGGCCGGGAACACCCGCGAGCCGGCGGCCAGGCCGACCGGCTTCTTGAACGGCATCAGGTAGGTGATATCGCGGTTGAAGCCGACCACCTGAGCATCCAGCAGGCTGCCGTCGGCCTGCTCGACGCGGCAGCGCTGGCCGGTGCTGCGCTGGCAGCCGAGGCTCTCCAGCAGCATGCCGGAGACCCGCACCAGACGCCCGGCCACCTTGGCCAGTTGCACGCCATCGAGCGAGCGCAGCGCTTCGTCGAGCTTGTAATCCAGCATGCGCGATCAGGCCTCGGTCAGATGCAGGTGTTCGGCCAGGGTGTCGATGCAGGCATCCAGACGCTGCTGGCAACCCACGTCAGCCTCGGCCTGCGGCGTGACCACGCGGCACTCGCCCAGTGCCAGGCGCTCGTCGGCCACCAGCTTCCAGTTCGCCGCGCGCTCCGGCGCCAGCGCCTTGATCCGCGCGTATTCTTCGGGGCTGAGCAATACCTGCACGTCCTCGGGCTCACCCGGCATGCTGGTCAGGGCCTCCTCGACCAGCGCCAGCAACTGGGTCGGATGCAACGTGAGTTCGCAGCGGATGACCTGCTGCGAGACCTTCTTCACCAGCTCGAGCAGTTCCTGACGACGCTTGTGCTCCAGCTCGCCAAGGTACTGTTCGACCTTCTCGCTGATCTGCTGCAGCGGCTTTGCGGCCAGTTCGAATTCGCGACGGCCCTCACTGCGCCCCTGCTCGCGCCCGAGCTTCACGCCCTCGTCGCGGCCCTGCTCGAAGCCGGCCTGACGCCCAGCCTCCTCGCCCTGCTGCAGGCCGTCCTGGTAACCCTTTTCGATGCCCTGCTGAAAGCCATCGGCCATGGCTCGCTGCAGGCCGGCGGCATCGCCGCTCCAGTCCACGGCTGGCTGGCTGCTGCGCGGGGGGAAGCGATAGGCGCGCCACGGGCGGGCGTCGCCGCTGATCACCTTGACCGTCATCTCATTCCACCGTCTGTTCGCGGAACAGCTGCACCTGCAGCTCGCCACTGGCCGACATTTCGCGCACCACGGCCATGATGTCCTTGCGTACCTGCTCGACGCGGCTCAACGGCACCGGGCCCTGGCGGCGGTTGATCGACTCCATTTGCTGCGCCTGGCGCTTGGGCATGGCACCGGTGATGGCCCTTACCAGCTCGGGCTCGGCACCCTTCAGGGCGACCACCCACTCTTCCAGCGGCACGGCTTCGAGCAGCGCTTGCAGCACGTCCTGGTTCTGCCGCGAGAGGATGAAGAAGTCGTACATTTCATCCTCGATGCGCTCGACCAGCTGATCGTCATGGGCGCGCAGCAGCTCGAACATCTGCCCGCGATCACCCTTGAAGCGGTTCATGATGTCCGCCGCCTGCTTGACCCCGCGCACCTGCGAACCCTGGGTGCTGAGCACCGCCAGGCTGCGCTCGATCAACTGCTCCAGCTCGGCGATGACATCGCTGTTGACCTCGTTGAGGTTGGCGATGCGATAGAGCAGCTCGTCCTGGCGCTCCTTGGGCATGCATTCGAGCACTTCGCTGGCCATGCCCGGCGGCAGGAAGGCGAGGAACACCGCCTGCATCTGCGCGTGCTCCTTGGCGATCAGGGCGGCGAACTGCTTGGGGTCGAGCCACTCCATCTTGGCCATCTTGGCGCGGATCTCCTCGCCGTAGATGCTGTCGAGCAGCGAGCGGGTGATTTCGCTGCCCAGCGCCTTGCTGAGCATGCCGTCGAGGTAGCCACGCGAGGCGCCCTTGATGCTGCTCTGCTCCTTGTAGTCCTCGAAGAAGCGACCGATGACGTCGGAAACCATCGGTTGCTTGACGTTGGACAGGCGCGCCATCGCCTGGCTGATGCTGACGATCTCCTCACGCGAGAAGTGCTTGAGCACCCCGGCAGAAATCTCGTCACCCATGCTCAGCATGAGAATGGCGGCCTGCTCGGACGTGCTCAGCGAGCGCTTCTGCACGCGCAGGCGCATTTCCTTGGCGGTGGAACCACCGCGGCCGTCAGGCTGGGTTGAGGTCTCGTTCATTACGCCCTATCCACTGTTTGATGACTTCCGAGACACGCTCGGGATCGTTCTTGGCCAGCATCTGCAGGTGTTCGATCTGTAGCTCCAGACCCGAGCCGGGCGCCGGCAGGCGAATCTCCGACAGAGGGTTGAGTTCGCCGAGCACGGTAGCGCTCGGCGTATCGTCGCCAACGCGCGCCAACAGGCGTTCGGCTGCGCGCTCGGCGTGCAGCGCCAGCTGGTCGTCGCCCTCGACCGCCACAGGCGCGCCAGGCTGGCTGCGCTGGCTCAGGCTGCGCACTGCAGGGCGCACCACCATCAGCAACAGCAGCAGGCTGATCAGGGCGAACACGCCGAGCTTGGCCAGGTCGTGCACCTTGGCGTTTTCCCACCAGGGCAGCAGCTCGTCGCCGGCACCGCCGATACCGGCATCGGTGAAGGGGAAGACGCTCAGCGTCAGCAGGTCGCCGCGCGCCTGATTGAAGCCCACCGCGCTCTTGACCATCGCCGCAAGCTCCTCGCGCGCCTCTGGCGTCCAGCCACCCTCCGGCGCCACGGCGGCATTGAGCACCACGGCGATGCTCTGCTGACGCAGGCTGAAAGGCGCATGTTTGACGTGCGTGACGCTCTGGTCGTAATCCAGCTGGCGGTTGGACTCCTTGCGCAGCGAGGTCGCCGCCTGGTTGGCAGGCTCCGCCGGAGCACCCGCCTGCGCCTGATCGGCAGGCGGCTCCGGTGCGGGTTGCGGCGGACGGTTGGCCAGCGAGCCGGGAACGCCGAGGGCCAGCTGGTCGAGCACGCTCTCGTCGCGCAGCACTTCATTGCGCAGGCGCGGCGTCTCGCCGTAGGACTGGAAGGTCTCTTCCTTCTGACTGAAGTCGATATCGGCGGACACGCTGATACGGTAGTTACCGCCGCCGAGTACCGGCGCCAGCACCGCCTCGGCATTGGCCACGGCCTTGCTCTGGTAGTCGTCGACCACCTGCCAGTTCTGCACCGGGCCGCCTAGCGTGTCGATACCGCGCGACAGCAGTGCGCCGTACTGATCGACGACCTGCACATTGCCGGCATCGAGCTGCGGCACGCTGCCAGCCACCAGATTGACGATGGCGCTGACCTGCTCCGGCGCCAGCTTGTAGCCAGGTGCCAGTTGTAGCATCACCGAGGCCTTGCCCGGCTCGCGCTTGCCGACCACGAAGGAGCTGCTCTCCTGCAGCGCCAGGTGCACGCGCGCGCCCTCCACGCCCTTGAGCGCCATCACCGTACGCGCCAACTCCCCCTCCAGGCTGCGCTTGAGGCGCACGTCCTGGACAAACTGGCTGGTACCCAACGGCTCGTCCTTGTCGAACAGCTCGTAGCCGGCCGGTACCTTGACCTGCACGCCCTTGGCTGCCAGCAACATACGCGCGCGGCCAAGCTGATCCTCGCGCACCAGCACCTGACCGCTCTGCGGATGCAGGCGGTAGCTGATCGCGTCACCGTCGAGCACCTGCATCACCTCGGCGGCCGGATAGGCCTCGCCACTGCCATACAGTGGACGGAACGAGCCCTGGTCGCGCCAGAGGTAGAACACCACACCAACCGCCAGCAAGGCGGCGATCAGCGCGAGGCCGATCAAGGTCATGCGTGGATCGAGTTTAAGCCCGTGTTCAGGCAGCTTGCTTCTTATGGTCTGCAGCACGCGTCAGTCCCCGATCCGCTTACAGCGGCATCTTCATGATGTCGTCGAAAGCGCTGGATAGCTTGTTGCGCACCTGCATCAGCGCGCTGAACGAAACACTGGCCTTCTGGCTCTCGATCATCGCTCCCACCAGGTCATCGCTCTGCCCGCTGTCCACGGCTGCCATCAGCTCGCCGGAACGATGCTGTTGCGCGTCCACCGCACGCACCGCATTGTCGAAAGCCGCAGCAAACCCAGGCTCGCCAGGCTGCACGGCAAAGGCTTGCGCCGGCTTGATCGGCATCGCTTCGCTGAGGTTCTTCAGCTGCTCCATACGGCCCAGCAGGTCCTGCTGCACCTGGCTAATCGAATTCATCCTTTGCTTCTCCTAGACGGGAATCTGAACGCCCTGTTCGCGCATGGCGTTGAGGCGATAGCGCAGTGCGCGCGGGGTCATGCCAAGGCTTTCGGCGGCCTTGGTCTTGTGCCCGCCGAAACGGCGGATGGTGTCGATCACATGTTGGTACTCGGCCCACTTGCCGCTCGCGCGCAAGGCTGCCTTGCCGCCTTCGAGCACCTGTGGCTGCATGCGTGGCGCCTGTTCTGCCGCGCTGCTCACAGGTACGCTCAGGCCCAGGTCCTGAGCCTGGATATACAGGCCATTGCGCAGAATCAGCGCGCGCTGCAGGCAGTTCTCCAGCTCGCGCACATTGCCCGGCCAGTCATGCGCCAGCAGCGCGCGGCAGGCATCTTCGGTGAGCAGTTCGTGGCGCGCGTCCTGCGGCGCGTACTGGCGAATGAAGCGACGCGCCAAGGCCAGCACGTCTTCCTTGCGCTCACGCAGAGGGCTGATATGCAGCGGCAGTACATCGAGACGGAACATCAGGTCGGCGCGGAAACGGCCCTCGGACACTTCCTGCTGCAGATCGCGGTTGGTCGCGGCGATGATGCGCACGTCCAGAGCAATTTCCCGGCGCCCGCCCAGACGCTCGACGCGCTGCTCCTGCAACACGCGCAACAGCTTGGCCTGCAGGCCCAGCGGCAGTTCACCGATCTCGTCGAGCAGCAGCGTGCCGCCATTGGCCAGTTCGAACTTGCCTGGCTGAGCGCTAAATGCGCCGGTGAAGGCGCCCTTCTCATGGCCGAAGAGAATGGATTCGAGCATCTGCTCGGGGATCGCCGCACAGTTCACGGCGATGAAGGGCGCATCATCCTGCGCGGAAAAGCGGTGGATGTAGCGGGCCATCAGCTCCTTGCCGGTGCCGGTCTCACCGGTGATCAGAATGGGCGCACGGGTCATGGCCACGCGCTGGGCCATGGCCAGCAAACGGCGACCAGCCTGCGAGCAGGAAACGAATCCTTCTTCGCCAGCGCTGGCCGACTCCTGACGGCGCAGCAGCGCACTGAGCTGGGCTTCGCTGAAGGGTGCCAGGAGGTAGTCGACGCAGCCGAGCTCGAGCAATGCTGCAGCTTTTTCCTGGTCGGCATATTCCACGACCGGCACTACACCGACACGACCGACCTGGCGCAGGATGGCGCCTACCTGTGCATAGAGAGTGTTGCCCGCCAGGCTGCTGACAAACACCAGCACCAGGCTGGCACTTTCCAGTGCCCGCGGGTCCAGTTCGAGACAGCTGGCGAAGCGGCGTACCTGAAAACCCTGGCGCAGCAGACCACCGGTCAACAGGCGCTCGCTGGCCGCATCGGCCTGACCGATCACCACTATGTGTTGCTGCCCCAGCTGTTCATTGAACAACTCGTCGCAGGCGTAACTTACCGTTTGAGTTGAATGCTTCAAGGTAAATCACCCGATGTCTTTCATGAGCCCGGCGGCGGCATTCGACCCTGTGTACAAAACTGCCAAGCAGATGACAGATTTTTTCACGTGGCCCCTTAATCTTTCGAAACTTTCCGTCGCTTGTATTGGTCAACTTCGGCAGCACTTGGCGGCGTGCCTTATATACGCGCAACGGATCACGGCGCGAACGTTAACAAGCGCACAGAAATTCGCCGAATTACTTGTTGTTATTTCCTATCAATGCTGGCAAGCCGCTATCAAAGACAGCATTTGATATCTATTGATTTAATTTCTCGCCCTCCCTCAGCCTAGACTCCTCCTCGTCATCACGGGCCTGCGCGCTTTTCCCGGATGAATTCGACGCCATGGCCAAGGCACTGCTGCCAACGCCCGCCGGCATATCAAAACGTCCCCTGCACGCCCATCGAATGCACTCGATGGTGCACACGCAGTTACAACCAGGAATACAGCCCACAACATGACCGGGATTAAAAAAGTCCTTCATGGCGTGCCCGCCGACAGTCTGACCCGGTTGAAACCGCAGAAACTTGGCCGGCATTACCACAAGATTCCCCACTATATTCGCGAGCTCTCCAGTAAGTACCCGCGAATTATCAGTGACTACTTTCTGCGTAACTATCGGATCAATCTTGAACTGCTGCGAGTCGATGTTCACGAGCACGTGAATAAAGATGCCGAGTGCCTCTATCGCTCGACGCTGGGCAAGGTCGGTTTCGCCATGGACCGCGCCCTGCTGACCGAAGCACTGGAGTGTTACTACGGCGGCACTTGCCTGCCCAACCATGAAGCGCCGCCAGTGAGTACCTCGGAGCAGCGCATGCGTACGCGTCTGGGTCTGGACGTGACCCAGTTGTTCGCCCGCTCGATTCTCGCCGGCCAGACCTTCGGCAAGCTCGAGCCTTACGACAACACCTATGAAGAAGCAGCCTGGGAGTACGTGGCAGAGTTTCACTTCACCAGCCATATCACCGGCAGCCAGGCATCGATTTTCATTTATCTGGATACACAGCTGGTCGATGAGCTGACCAGCCGCCTGACAACACCGGCCCCCATGGCCCAGGGCGGCAACTCGCTCAATCAGATTCGCCAGTTGCCGGTGCGCCTGGACTGCGTGGTGGCCAGCCTGCAGATGCCCCTGTCGCAAGTGCTTGCCCTGCGCCCCGGCGACATCCTGCCGATGCGCCTGCTGGAGCGCTGCGATGTACAGATCAACCAGCAGAAGCTGTTTCGCGGCGCCATCTTCGAAGACGACGGCTCCTTGTTCCTGACTTCTCTTGAGAGCGTGAAGACCCCATGAGCAGCCCCATTTCCGATAACGATTTCGACAGCCTGATCAACGACGCCGGCCTTGTCCTCGACGAGTCCGTCAGCGACGCCATGCCAGAGCAGGCTCCGGTCGGCCTGCCGCAGCAGGACCTGAGCTTCTTCGGCAAGATCCCGGTCAATGTCACCCTGGAAGTGGCCTCTACCGAGATCACGCTCAAGGAGCTGATGGATGTCGATGCAGGCAGCGTGATCGCCCTCGACAAGCTGGCCGGCGAGCCGCTGGACGTGAAGGTCAACGGCGCGCTGTTCGCCAAGGCCGAAGTGGTGGTGATGAACGGCAACTACGGCCTGCGCATCGTCGAGCTGTCCGGTAGCGGCCTCAGCGGGCTGGGTGTGTGATGCTGCGCCGGCTGCTGCAGCTCGGCCTGCTGCTGGCGGCCCTGTGCTGCCCGCTGCTGGCCCAGGCGGCCGGCGGCGATATCACCCTGTTCAACTTCAACGATACCGAAGACGGCCAGACCCTCAGCGTCAAGCTGCAGATCCTGCTGATCATGACGCTGCTGGGCTTTCTCCCGGCCATGCTGATGATGATGACCTGCTTCACCCGCTTCATCATCGTCCTGGCCATCCTGCGTCAGGCCATCGGCCTGCAGCAAAGCCCGCCCAACCCGGTGCTGATCGGGATCGCCCTGTGCCTCACCCTGCTGGTGATGCGCCCGGTGTGGCATGAGATGTACACCGAGGCCTATGTGCCCTTCGAGGCCGACCAGATCAGCCTCGAGCAGGGGATGGGCGAAGGCAAGCGCATCATCAGCCAGTTCATGTTGGCGCAGACCAGCAAGAACTCGCTGGAAACCCTGGTCGCCCTGGCCGGCGAAGAGCTGCCTGAGGACCTGGCCCAGCTGGACTTTTCCCTGCTGCTGCCGGCCTTCGTACTGAGCGAGCTGAAAACCGCCTTCCAGCTCGGCTTCATGATCTTCGTGCCCTTTCTGGTGATCGACCTGGTGGTGGCCAGCGTACTGATGGCGATGGGCATGATGATGCTCTCGCCGATGATGATCTCGCTGCCGTTCAAGCTGCTGGTCTTCGTGCTGGTCGACGGCTGGACGCTGCTGGTCGGCACCCTTACCACCAGTATCCAGCCCTATTAGCGAGGCCTTGCGATGCTCACGCCCGAACACGCCGCCCAGCTGGTGGCTCATGCCGTCTACATCACCGGTCTGATCGTCTGCGTACTGGTGGTGCCGAGCCTGCTCGGCGGCCTGCTGGTGAGCATTTTCCAGGCGGCTACGCAGATCAACGAGCAGATGCTCAGCTTCCTCCCACGCCTGCTGATCACCCTGGCGATGCTGGTGTTCGCCGGCCACTGGATTCTGCGCACCCTGGGGGATCTGTTCATCGAAACCTTCAAGCAGGCCGGGCATCTGGTGGGCTGAAGCATGTCCGAACCCGTGCTGCATGCCAGCCAGTATCTGACCAGCCTGCAGGCCTACTGGTGGCCGTTCTGCCGCATCCTGGCGCTGCTCAGCATGGCCCCCTTGTTCAACCACAAGGCGGTATCGGTGCGTGTGCGCATCCTGCTCGCCCTGGCGCTGACGGTGGCATTGGGCGCGGCATTGCCGGACATGCCGCCGATCGACCCGCTGTCGCTGCAAGGCCTGATGACCGCACTGGAACAGATCGCCTTCGGCGTGCTGCTGGGCCTGACCCTGCAACTGGTGTTCACCATCTTCATGCTGGTCGGCGAGGTGGTATCGACGCAGATGGGCATGAGCATGGCGCGCTACAACGATCCGGTGAACGGCGTGTCGTCGTCATCGATCGTCTATCAGCTTTACTTCATCCTGCTGGTACTGCTGTTCTTCGCCATCGACGGCCACTTGGTCACGGTCAGCGTGCTGTACCAGAGCTTCCTGTTCTGGCCGGTGGGCAGCGGTCTGCATTACCTGGGCGCGCAGAGCTTCGTTCAGGCCTTCGCCTGGGTATTGGCCGCCGCCGTGCTGGTGACCCTGCCGATCGTGTTCTGCCTGACCCTGATGCAGTTCTGCTTCGGTCTGCTCAACCGCATTTCACCGGCGATGAACCTGTTCTCCCTGGGCTTTCCCATCAGCATTCTGATGGGCCTGCTGTGCATCTACCTGACCCTGCCCAACCTGCCCGACAGCTACCTGCACCTGACCCGCGAGCTGCTCAACGGCATGGGCGTGATCCTGCGCGAGGGCGGCGATGTCTGAGCAGAACAGCGGCCAGGAAAAAACGGAAGAAGCCTCCGCGCACAAACTGAAGAAGAGCAAGGACGACGGTCAGGTCGCGCGCTCCAAGGATTTGTCGACCACCATCTCGCTGATCGCCACGCTGTTCATTCTCAAGTTCAGCGCCGGACTGTTCCTCGAGGGACTGAGCGACAGCTTCCGCCTGTCCTATATCCAGTTCGGCCACAGCGAGATCGGCCTGGACGACCTCGACACCCTGCTCGGCTACAACATGCTGGTGTTCATCAAGCTGCTGGCACCGATGCTGCTCACCTCCGTGCTGGTGGTGGCGTTGTCGCTGGTACCGGGTGGCTGGGTGTTCTCGGCGAAGAACTTCGCGCCGAAGCTGAGCAAGCTCAACCCCATCGCCGGCCTGGGGCGGATCTTCTCCGCGCAGAACTGGAGCGAGCTGCTCAAGTCGGTGCTCAAGGTGCTGGTGCTGCTCGGCATTGGCTATGTGCTGGTGCGCGCGGCGCTGCCGGAATTGATCGCCCTGCAGCGCAGCAGCGTGCTGGAGGCGATCTCGTCGGCCTTTGACCTGACCTTCAACCTGATCCTCTGCCTGATGCTGGTGTTCGTGCTGTTTTCCTTCATCGACATCCCGCTGCAGCGCTACTTCTTCCTCAAGAAACTGCGCATGACCAAGCAGGAGCGCAAGGAAGAGCACAAGAACCAGGAAGGCCGCCCAGAGGTCAAGGCGCGCATCAAGCAGCTGCAGCGGCAGATGCTGCAACGACAGATCAGCAAGGTGATCAAAAATGCCGACGTAGTCATCGTCAACCCGACGCACTACGCGGTGGCGCTGAAGTACGACAGCAAGAAGGCCGCCGCTCCCTTCGTGCTGGCCAAGGGCGTCGACGAGACCGCGCTGTACATGCGTCAGATGGCCAAAAAGCACGAACTCGAAGTGCTGGAGATTCCGCCGCTGGCGCGCGCCATCTACTTCACCACCCAGATCAATCAGCAGATCCCGGCGCCGCTGTATACCGCGGTCGCCCATGTGCTGACCTACATCCTGCAGCTCAAGGCCTGGCGCCAGGGCCGCAGAAGCAAGCCGCAACTGGCGAGCAACCTCCCGATTCCCGACAGCTTGGCCAACAGGGGCTGATTCATGAACCTACTGCAGCAACTCGCGCCCACCTTCCGCAGCGGCCGCATCGGTATTCCGGTGCTGATCCTGTCGATCCTGGCCATGGTCATCCTGCCGCTGCCGCCGGTGCTGCTCGATGCCCTGTTCACCTTCAACATCGCCATGGCCATCCTGGTGCTGCTGGTCAGCGTGTCGTCGAAGAGCCCGCTGGACTTCTCCCTGTTCCCCACGGTGATCCTGATCACCACCCTGCTGCGTCTGTGCCTGAACGTCGCCTCCACCCGCGTGGTCCTGCTCGAGGGTCACACGGGTACCGGTGCGGCGGGCAAGGTGATCGAGTCGTTCGGCGAGGTGGTGATCGGCGGCAACTTCATCGTCGGCCTGGTGGTGTTCGTGATCCTGATGATCATCAACTTCATCGTCATCACCAAGGGCGGCGAGCGTATCTCCGAGGTCACCGCGCGCTTCACCCTCGATGCCCTGCCGGGCAAGCAGATGGCCATCGACGCCGACCTCAACGCCGGCCTGATCGAGCAGCACGAAGCCAAGCGTCGCCGCGCCGAAGTGGCCAAGGAAGCCGACTTCTACGGGGCCATGGACGGCGCCTCGAAGTTCGTCCGCGGCGACGCCATCGCCGGCATTCTGATTCTCTTGATCAACCTGTTCGGCGGCTTCGCCATCGGTTTGTTCGTCTACGACCTGAGTGCCGGCCAGGCTTTCCAGCAATACGCCCTGCTCACCATCGGTGACGGCCTGGTGGCGCAGATCCCGGCGCTGCTGCTGTCCACCGCGGCGGCGATTATCGTCACGCGGATCAACGAATCCTCGGACATCACCGATCAGGTGCACCGCCAGCTGCTGGCCCAGCCGGCGCTGCTCTATACCGTGGCCGGCATTCTCTTCACCCTGGCCCTGGTGCCGGGCATGCCGCATCTGGCCTTTATCAGCTTCGCCGCATTGGTGGCCTTCGTGGCCTGGATGGTGGCGCGCAACGGCCCGCCGAAAGAAGCAGCGAGCCTGGAGCAGGTCGAAGCCCTGGGCAAGGCGATGGAACAGGAGCGCGCGCAGAACTTGGTGTGGGAAGACATCCCGCTGGTGGAGCGCCTGTCGGTGTCGCTGGGCTACAAGCTGGTAGGACTGGTCAACGAGGCCGCCGGAGCACCGCTGACCCAGCGCGTTCGCGGTGTACGCCAGACGCTTTCGGAAAACCTGGGTTTCCTCCTGCCGGAGGTGCACATCCGCGACAGCCTGCGTCTGAAGGCCTCGCAATACAGCATCCAGATCAATGGCGAGAAGATCGACGGCGCCGAACTGCATGCCGACCGCATGATGGCCATCCCCTCACCGGAGCTCTATGGCGAGATCGACGGCATTCTCGGCATCGACCCGGCCTATCGCATGCAGGTGGTGTGGATTCAGCCGGAGGACAAGGCGCGTGCGCTGAATCTCGGCTACCAAGTGATCGACTGTGCCAGCGTCATCGCCACCCACCTGAACAAGGTGATCCGCGAGCACTTGCCGGACGTGTTCAAGCACGACGACGTCGACCATCTGATGCAGCGTCTTCAGGTGCAGGCACCAAAGCTGGCCGAGAGTCTGAAGAGCCAGCTCAGCTACACCCAGCAGCACCGCGTCTACCGCCAGCTGCTGCAGGAGCAGGTGCCACTCAAGGATATCGTCACCATCGCCACCACCCTGCTGGAAGCCAGCGAGTCGACCAAGGATCCGGTGCTGCTGGCGTCCGACGTGCGCTACGCGCTGCGCCGCAGCATCGTCGGCATGATCGCAGGCGAGCGGCAGGAGCTGTCGGTGTTCATCCTCGAGAATGCGCTGGAAAACACCCTGCTCAATGCCCTGGCCATCGCCCAACAGGCCGGCCCGGTGAGCCTGGACAACATCCCGGTGGAGCCGAGCCTGCTCAACCAGTTGCAGAACACCATGCCGGTGGTGAAGGAAAAACTGCGCAAGGACGGCCACCCACCGATCCTTACCGTGATGCCGCAGCTACGCCCGCTGCTAGCGCGCTACGCCCGGGTGTTCAGCCCCGGCCTGCACGTGCTGTCGCAGAACGAGATCCCGGACCGGGTGGGCGTCAATATCCTCGGCACTCTGGGCTGATCGAGATTGCGAAGGTGGATGCGTTCTCGCATCCACCATGCCGCGCTAGCAGTCAGGAATAATCACTCCAGCAGTAGATCGCCCTTACGCTGCGTCACTGCCCTGCCTACCTAAGCCTTCTCCTTGCGCACCTTGCGCATGCCCTCGATCAGCCGCACGTACTCGGCCGAGTCCCCCTGCAAAGCGAGCCCTGCCTCGAAAAAGCCGGTGCGGATATTTTCCTGCGACCACTGACAAGCCATGTCTACGTCTACCTGGCGCATCTCTCCGTGGCGGTCACGCATACGCACACGCAGCTTCAGTTCGGTTCCTGGCTCTACCGGGGTATCGGTCAGCAGTTTCATTCCGCACTCGGAAACGTCGCCGGCATAACCGATCAGGGTGTCGCTTTCTCGATCACTGATCTTGATGCGAAAGGTGGAACGAAAGGTGATTCGGCTCGATTGACGCATAGGAGAATGCCTTAGTGCTCGCCACGTCTGATGGGATCGCGAGAATCAGGCGTCATCAATGGATGATCATTCGAAACGCAATCGCCAATTGATAGCCTGTGACTCATCACAGCAAGACGACCATGGCTTGCAGATAGTTAAATCCGCCTAAGTCGCTGGAATGATCTATCGCCGGTAGGAGCGAGCTCTGCTCGCGAAGCCCCATAGCGGGGTGCGTCCTACGCGCCGCAGTGATCGCCTCATTGGCAGTGCACGCAGCGCAGCCGGCCCTGCCCGTAAACTTTCCCGAGCGCAAAGAAGAAACCCCAGACCGCTAAGCGATCTGGGGTTTCGTATAGGAGCTTGACGATGACCTACTCTCACATGGTGAAGCACCACACTACCATCGGCGATGCGTCGTTTCACTTCTGAGTTCGGGATGGGATCAGGTGGTTCCAACGCTCTATGGTCGTCAAGCAATTCGGTTGGGATCTCGCGGTGAGGCGCTATCCCTTGGATACGTGATAGAGGCTTGTAGCTCTCGCAAATTTTCGGCTTTCTGTCGACTTCACCATCGACACCTTCTGCGTTGAGGGCAGATTGTTTGGGTGTTATATGGTCAAGCCTCACGGGCAATTAGTATGGGTTAGCTCAACGCCTCACAGCGCTTACACACCCCACCTATCAACGTCGTAGTCTTCGACGGCCCTTCAGGGAGCTCAAGGCTCCAGTGAGATCTCATCTTGAGGCAAGTTTCCCGCTTAGATGCTTTCAGCGGTTATCTTTTCCGAACATAGCTACCCGGCAATGCCACTGGCGTGACAACCGGAACACCAGAGGTTCGTCCAACCCGGTCCTCTCGTACTAAGGTCAGCCCCTCTCAAATCTCAAACGTCCACGGCAGATAGGGACCGAACTGTCTCACGACGTTCTAAACCCAGCTCGCGTACCACTTTAAATGGCGAACAGCCATACCCTTGGGACCGGCTTCAGCCCCAGGATGTGATGAGCCGACATCGAGGTGCCAAACACCGCCGTCGATATGAACTCTTGGGCGGTATCAGCCTGTTATCCCCGGAGTACCTTTTATCCGTTGAGCGATGGCCCTTCCATACAGAACCACCGGATCACTAAGACCTACTTTCGTACCTGCTCGACGTGTCTGTCTCGCAGTCAAGCGCGCTTTTGCCTTTATACTCTACGACCGATTTCCGACCGGTCTGAGCGCACCTTCGTACTCCTCCGTTACTCTTTGGGAGGAGACCGCCCCAGTCAAACTACCCACCATACACTGTCCTCGACCCGGATGACGGGCCAGAGTTAGAACCTCAAGGTTGCCAGGGTGGTATTTCAAGGATGGCTCCATGAGAACTGGCGTCCCCACTTCAAAGCCTCCCACCTATCCTACACAAGCAAGCTCAAAGTCCAGTGCAAAGCTATAGTAAAGGTTCACGGGGTCTTTCCGTCTAGCCGCGGATACACTGCATCTTCACAGCGATTTCAATTTCACTGAGTCTCGGGTGGAGACAGCGCCGCCATCGTTACGCCATTCGTGCAGGTCGGAACTTACCCGACAAGGAATTTCGCTACCTTAGGACCGTTATAGTTACGGCCGCCGTTTACCGGGGCTTCGATCAAGAGCTTCGCTTGCGCTAACCCCATCAATTAACCTTCCGGCACCGGGCAGGCGTCACACCCTATACGTCCACTTTCGTGTTTGCAGAGTGCTGTGTTTTTAATAAACAGTCGCAGCGGCCTGGTATCTTCGACCGGCATGGGCTTACGTAGTAAATACTTCACCCTCACCGGCGCACCTTCTCCCGAAGTTACGGTGCCATTTTGCCTAGTTCCTTCACCCGAGTTCTCTCAAGCGCCTTGGTATTCTCTACCTAACCACCTGTGTCGGTTTGGGGTACGGTTCCTAGTTACCTGAAGCTTAGAAGCTTTTCCTGGAAGCATGGCATCAACCACTTCGCATTCTAAAAGAACGCTCGTCATCAGCTCTCGGCCTTGATCTCCCGGATTTACCTAAGAAATCAGCCTACCACCTTAAACACGGACAACCAACGCCGTGCTGGCCTAGCCTTCTCCGTCCCTCCATCGCAGTAACTAGAAGTACGGGAATATTAACCCGTTTCCCATCGACTACGCATTTCTGCCTCGCCTTAGGGGCCGACTAACCCTGCGTCGATTAACGTTGCGCAGGAAACCTTGGTCTTTCGGCGTGCGAGTTTTTCACTCGCATTGTCGTTACTCATGTCAGCATTCGCACTTCTGATACCTCCAGCAAGCTTCTCAACTCACCTTCACAGGCTTACAGAACGCTCCTCTACCGCTCATCCAAAGGATGAACCCGTAGCTTCGGTGTATGGTTTGAGCCCCGTTACATCTTCCGCGCAGGCCGACTCGACTAGTGAGCTATTACGCTTTCTTTAAAGGATGGCTGCTTCTAAGCCAACCTCCTAGCTGTCTAAGCCTTCCCACATCGTTTCCCACTTAACCATAACTTTGGGACCTTAGCTGACGGTCTGGGTTGTTTCCCTTTTCACGACGGACGTTAGCACCCGCCGTGTGTCTCCCGTGCTGACACTTGCTGGTATTCGGAGTTTGCATCGGTTTGGTAAGTCGGGATGACCCCCTAGCCGAAACAGTGCTCTACCCCCAGCAGTGATACACGAGGCGCTACCTAAATAGCTTTCGAGGAGAACCAGCTATCTCCGAGCTTGATTAGCCTTTCACTCCGATCCACAGGTCATCCGCTAACTTTTCAACGGTAGTCGGTTCGGTCCTCCAGTCAGTGTTACCTAACCTTCAACCTGCCCATGGATAGATCGCCCGGTTTCGGGTCTATACCCAGCGACTAAAGCGCCCTATTAAGACTCGCTTTCGCTACGCCTCCCCTATTCGGTTAAGCTCGCCACTGAATATAAGTCGCTGACCCATTATACAAAAGGTACGCAGTCACCCAACAACGTGGGCTCCCACTGCTTGTACGCATACGGTTTCAGGTTCTATTTCACTCCCCTCTCCGGGGTTCTTTTCGCCTTTCCCTCACGGTACTGGTTCACTATCGGTCAGTCAGTAGTATTTAGCCTTGGAGGATGGTCCCCCCATGTTCAGACAAGGTTTCTCGTGCCCCGTCCTACTCGATTTCATTGATAAGAGCGTTTCGTGTACGGGGCTATCACCCACTACGGCGGCACTTTCCAGAGCCTTCCACTACACTCAAACCAACTTAAGGGCTAGTCCCCGTTCGCTCGCCACTACTTAGGGAATCTCGGTTGATTTCTTTTCCTCAGGGTACTTAGATGTTTCAGTTCCCCTGGTTCGCCTCTTGCACCTATGGATTCAGTACAAGATACCTAGGTTATCCTAGGTGGGTTCCCCCATTCAGAGATCTCTGGATCACAGTCTGTTTGCCGACTCCCCAAAGCTTTTCGCAGGCTACCACGTCTTTCATCGCCTCTGACTGCCAAGGCATCCACCGTATGCGCTTCTTCACTTGACCATATAACCCCAAGCAATCTGGTTACTGTCTCAATCGTGAAGACGACATTCGCCGAAAATTTGCGTCTTGAGAACTACAAATTTTGCCTTGATTAACAACGTGCAGTGAAACACGCTGTTAGTCACTTCTATCACATATCCAAATTTTTAAAGAACGATTTTCTTACCGGTCAAAAGACCAGAAATCAGCACTCACCAGGTCTACCCTGAAGCGCTCATTTCTGAACTCTTTCCTTCACCGCAACGCGTAGAGAGTGGTGGAGCCAAGCGGGATCGAACCGCTGACCTCCTGCGTGCAAAGCAGGCGCTCTCCCAGCTGAGCTATGGCCCCGTAATCTTCTGCACCAAGCAATTGGTAGGTCTGGGCAGATTTGAACTGCCGACCTCACCCTTATCAGGGGTGCGCTCTAACCAACTGAGCTACAGACCTATAACAGGGTCGCGTTACAGCATCGTCTTCGACTATGAATCAAGCAATTCGTGTGGGAACTTATGAAGAAGCTGATGTCTTCGATTAAGGAGGTGATCCAGCCGCAGGTTCCCCTACGGCTACCTTGTTACGACTTCACCCCAGTCATGAATCACTCCGTGGTAACCGTCCCCCCGAAGGTTAGACTAGCTACTTCTGGAGCAACCCACTCCCATGGTGTGACGGGCGGTGTGTACAAGGCCCGGGAACGTATTCACCGTGACATTCTGATTCACGATTACTAGCGATTCCGACTTCACGCAGTCGAGTTGCAGACTGCGATCCGGACTACGATCGGTTTTATGGGATTAGCTCCACCTCGCGGCTTGGCAACCCTTTGTACCGACCATTGTAGCACGTGTGTAGCCCTGGCCGTAAGGGCCATGATGACTTGACGTCATCCCCACCTTCCTCCGGTTTGTCACCGGCAGTCTCCTTAGAGTGCCCACCCGAGGTGCTGGTAACTAAGGACAAGGGTTGCGCTCGTTACGGGACTTAACCCAACATCTCACGACACGAGCTGACGACAGCCATGCAGCACCTGTGTCTGAGTTCCCGAAGGCACCAATCCATCTCTGGAAAGTTCTCAGCATGTCAAGGCCAGGTAAGGTTCTTCGCGTTGCTTCGAATTAAACCACATGCTCCACCGCTTGTGCGGGCCCCCGTCAATTCATTTGAGTTTTAACCTTGCGGCCGTACTCCCCAGGCGGTCAACTTAATGCGTTAGCTGCGCCACTAAAATCTCAAGGATTCCAACGGCTAGTTGACATCGTTTACGGCGTGGACTACCAGGGTATCTAATCCTGTTTGCTCCCCACGCTTTCGCACCTCAGTGTCAGTATCAGTCCAGGTGGTCGCCTTCGCCACTGGTGTTCCTTCCTATATCTACGCATTTCACCGCTACACAGGAAATTCCACCACCCTCTACCGTACTCTAGCTCGCCAGTTTTGGATGCAGTTCCCAGGTTGAGCCCGGGGCTTTCACATCCAACTTAACGAACCACCTACGCGCGCTTTACGCCCAGTAATTCCGATTAACGCTTGCACCCTTCGTATTACCGCGGCTGCTGGCACGAAGTTAGCCGGTGCTTATTCTGTTGGTAACGTCAAAACTGCAGGGTATTAACCAGCAGCCCTTCCTCCCAACTTAAAGTGCTTTACAATCCGAAGACCTTCTTCACACACGCGGCATGGCTGGATCAGGCTTTCGCCCATTGTCCAATATTCCCCACTGCTGCCTCCCGTAGGAGTCTGGACCGTGTCTCAGTTCCAGTGTGACTGATCATCCTCTCAGACCAGTTACGGATCGTCGCCTTGGTGAGCCATTACCTCACCAACTAGCTAATCCGACCTAGGCTCATCTGATAGCGCAAGGCCCGAAGGTCCCCTGCTTTCTCCCGTAGGACGTACGCGGTATTAGCGTTCCTTTCGGAACGTTATCCCCCACTACCAGGCAGATTCCTAGGCATTACTCACCCGTCCGCCGCTAAATCAGGGAGCAAGCTCCCTTCATCCGCTCGACTTGCATGTGTTAGGCCTGCCGCCAGCGTTCAATCTGAGCCATGATCAAACTCTTCAGTTCAATACTGCTTGGGTTTTGAGAAAACCCTAAACTTGGCTCAGCAATCGCAAATAAACTCTCGAATTCACGAGTGTTACTTGTGATGCTGATAATCAGTCGACTATCAGTCTTACCTCACAAGCACCCACACGAATTGCTTGATTCAGTTGTTAAAGAACAGTTGGTTAAGCTTTTCGTCTCAACCGAGGCCGCGCATTCTACAGCAGCCCTTGTATCTGTCAAGCTGTTTTTCGAATTTATTTCCGGAGAAACTCTTTTCTACTCAACCACTTAGAGCAACCTCAGCTTCATCTCTTCCGCTTCGGTGAGGCGCGCATTCTACAGCACCTCTTTACTCCGTCAAGTTGTTTTTGAAGAAATTTTCTTTCTATCTCAACAACTTAGCGCTTCGTCGAACCTGGTTCGTCTCAGCGAGGCGCGCATTCTACATGAGCACAGCGAGCTGTAAACCCCTGACACGGAAATAATTGCAGAAAAAGGATCGAAGACTTTCGCCCTCTATTATAGAGAGCAAACCGAAAGGCTCAGATCACGCCCGTCTCACGCAATTGGGCTACTTGCGCTTCGCTCATACCCAGCAAGTTATGCAGCAAGGCATCAGTATGCTGCCCAAGCAACGGCGGCGCAGAACGATAAGCCACCGGCGTTTCAGATAGCCGCAGCGGACTGGCAACCTGCGGAGTACTGCCACCCAGTGCATTGGGCAGGTCGAAACGCAGACCACGCGCCTGCACCTGCGGATCGGCGAACACCTGCTGCAGGTCATTGATCGGCCCACATGGCACACCAGCCTTTTCCAGCGACTCGATCCATTGCGCCGTAGTCTTGAAGACAGTGGCCTGGCGCAGCAGTGGAATCAGCTCGGCACGATGCGCCACCCGCGCCTTGTTGCTGGCGAAGCGGGGATCGTCGGCAAGCTGCGCGATGCCCGCGACCTCACAGAATTTGCGGAACTGCCCGTCGTTACCCACAGCCAGGATGAAGTTGCCATCGGCACTGGGGAAGTCCTGATAAGGAACGATGTTGGGATGAGCGTTACCCAGACGCCGGGGCGATACACCCGTTGCCAGGTAGTTCATGGCCTGATTGGCCAGGCAGGCCACCTGTACGTCGAGCAATGCCACATCTATATGCTGACCGATACCGGACTGCTCACGCTGATTCAGCGCGGCCAGCACCCCCACGGTGGCATAGAGCCCGGTAAGGATATCGGTCAGCGCCACGCCGACCTTCATCGGCCCCGCCCCTTCTTCACCTTCGGGACGCCCAGTCAGACTCATCAGACCGCCGAGCCCCTGGATCATGAAATCGTAACCGGCACGCTTGGCATAAGGACCGGTTTGGCCGAAGCCGGTGATGGAGCAATAGATCAGACGCGGATTGATCGCCTTCAGCGATTCATAATCCAGGCCATAGGCCGCCAGGCCGCCGACCTTGAAGTTCTCCAGCAGTACATCGCACTGCGCGACCAGCTCACGAACCAGTCGCTGCCCTTCAGGCTGGGTGAAGTCCAGGGTCAGGGATTGCTTGTTGCGATTGGCACTCTGGAAGTAAGCCGCCTCACGCGAATCATTGCCTTCGGCGTCCTTTATATAAGGAGGCCCCCAATGCCGAGTGTCGTCCCCGCTTCCCGGTCGCTCGACCTTGATCACCTCGGCGCCCAGATCACCCAGGATCTGCCCGCACCAGGGACCGGCGAGCACACGAGACAGGTCGAGCACACGGATATGGGACAGAGCACCAGGCATGGAACTTCTCCGTAGGGTGCGCCGCGCGCACCGGGGATCGTTGTGGGGACGAAAGGTTAGAAAAATGCCTGGATACCGGTCTGCGCACGACCGAGGATCAGCGCATGCACGTCATGAGTACCTTCGTAGGTGTTGACCACCTCGAGGTTGACCAAGTGGCGGGCGATGCCGAACTCGTCGCTGATGCCGTTGCCGCCCAGCATGTCGCGCGCCATGCGAGCGATATCCAGGGCCTTGCCACAGCTGTTGCGCTTCATGATCGAGGTGATTTCCACCGCGGCGGTGCCTTCGTCCTTCATCCGCCCGAGGCGCAGGCAGCCCTGCAGGGCCAAGGTGATTTCGGTCTGCATGTCCGCCAGCTTCTTCTGAATCAGCTGATTGGCCGCCAGCGGCCGGCCGAACTGGTGGCGATCCAGCACATACTGGCGCGCGGTGTGCCAGCAGAACTCGGCGGCGCCCAGCGCGCCCCAGCTGATGCCGTAACGGGCCGAATTCAGACAGGTGAACGGGCCGCGCAGGCCTCGTACGTCCGGGAATGCGTTCTCTTCGGGACAGAACACGTTGTCCATGACGATCTCGCCGGTGATCGAGGCGCGCAGCCCGACCTTGCCGTGAATCGCCGGCGCGGACAGACCTTGCCAACCCTTCTCCAGCACGAAGCCGCGAATCTCGCCGGCATCGTCCTTGGCCCAGACCACGAAGACATCGGCGATCGGGCTATTGGTGATCCACATCTTGCTGCCGGTCAGGCGGTAGCCGCCGTCGACCTTCTTGGCGCGGGTGACCATGGAACCCGGATCGGAACCATGATTCGGCTCGGTGAGGCCGAAGCAGCCGATAAATTCGCCGCTGGCCAGCTTGGGCAGATACTTCTGCTTGGTCGCTTCATTGCCGAACTCGTTGATCGGCACCATCACCAACGAAGACTGCACGCTCATCATCGAGCGATAGCCGGAGTCGATACGCTCCACTTCACGCGCGATCAGGCCGTAGCACACATAGTTGAGACCACTACCACCGTAGGCCTCGGGAATGGTTGCGCCGAGCAGACCGGTTTCGCCCATCTCGCGGAAGATTTTCGGGTCGGTCTGCTCATGACGGAAAGCTTCCAGCACGCGCGGCGCCAGCTTGTCATCGGCAAACTGCTGGGCGCTGTCGCGCACCATGCGCTCTTCTTCAGTCAGTTGCTGATCCAGCAGCAGCGGGTCGATCCAGTTGAAGCTTGCCTTGGCCATCACGAGAAACCTCGAAGCGGGGAAGTGAACGGTCGACACTGTCGACCTCGGATGACACAGATCCTAGGCCGGCTTTGCACACAGAACAAACGCAGAATTCGCACATACCTGTGCTTTTCCCTCACTTCGAGATAGCTTAAATGGGTTGTTCCATCGCACATAAGTGAGGCTTACGCATAAATGCGCCGCAAGATCCCCAGCACAGCCGCCCTGGTCGCCTTCGAGTCAGCGGCTCGCCACCAGAGCTTCACCAAGGCTGCCGACGAGCTAAACCTGACGCAGAGCGCGGTCTGCAGGCAGATCGGCGGCCTGGAAAGTTTTCTCAATGTCGAGCTGTTCCGCCGCTCACGGCGCGGGGTGGTGCTAACCGAGGCCGGCGTTGCCTATAGCCGCAAGGTAGCGGCGCAGCTCGACGCAGTGGAGCGTGACACCCTGGCATTGATGGGCAACCAGGGCACCGCCAGCATCGAGCTGGCGGTGGTCCCTACCTTCGGCACGCAGTGGCTGCTGCCACGCCTGCGCGCCTTTCAGCAACTGCATCCGGAAGTGACGGTGCACCTGACCAATCGCACACGCCCCTTCCTGTTCGCCGACACCCATTTCGATGCCGCCATCTACTATGGAGATGCCGAATGGTCAGGCACGCAGGCTCATTTCCTGATGCACGAGCATCTGCTGCCGGTCTGCAGCCCGGCGCTGCTGGGCGATGAGCCCGCCACGACCGAACGTATCGCGGCGCTGCCACTGCTGCAGCAGACCACTCGCCCCTATGCCTGGCGCCAGTGGTTCGCCGCTCAGGGCATGAGCGTTCCTCGCGACATGACCGGCCCACGCCTGGAGCTGTTTTCCATGTTGGCCCAGGCAGCACGGCATGAGATGGGCATTGCACTGATCCCACCGTTCCTGATTCAGCGCGAGCTGGAAGAAGGAAGCCTGGTCATCGCCCTCGACCGTGCCGTTCCCAACAACGACCGCGCCTATTACCTGATGGTGCCGGAGCGCAAGGCCGAGTCCTCGGCGCTCAAAGCCTTCCGTGACTGGCTGCTCGCGCAGGCCGCCACCTATCGTCAAGCATGAAAACCTCCGAGCCCATGACGCCAAACCAGCACCCGAGCACCATAGAAATCCAATAAAAGCACTGGTAGCGCGATATCGGTCACACTACAACGCCACTCTCGCATCTATCCGCGCCACACCAGTACTTTCGGGCTATTCAACTATTTCGAACGGTGGCGTTCGCCACTTTTCACACGACAGTCAAAGCGACCAACGGTCATTCGACTGGTGAATGGCGAAAGTCCCCTGAAAGCCTCTTGAGACCTACCTTCGCTTAGAGATGACGCGGCCTGCACGCAGTATAAAAATCCCTCATAGACCTATTACTTGTAGTAATCCATTTTTTTTACTCCATAACTTCTTGTAAGGGTCAGCGTTCGATTGCACAATCGCGGCGCCCACCACGTTCGGGCAGGTTTTGTGCTGATCCCCAATCGCCGGCGCGCCAGCGCAGTGCACCGGTTCACAAAAAAGATCACGCAGGAGATTAGAAGTGCACATCGGTGTTCCTCTCGAAACCCATGCCGGGGAGACGCGGGTTGCCGCGACCCCAGAGACCATCAAGAAGCTGGTCGGCCAAGGTCATCAGGTGACCGTGCAGGCCGGTGCCGGCGTCAGCGCCAGCATTCCGGACAGCGCTTACGAGGCTGCTGGCGCAAGCATTGGCAATGATGCAGCCGCTTTGGGCGCCGACCTGGTGCTGAAGGTGGTCGCGCCGACCGATGCCGAACTGGCTCATATGAGGGGCGGCGCCGTACTGGTCGGCATGCTGAATCCGTTCTGCAACGACACCATCGCGCGCCTCAACGCCCGTGGCATCACCGCCTTCGCTCTGGAGGCCGCGCCGCGCACCTCCCGTGCACAGAGCCTGGACGTGCTGAGTTCGCAGGCCAACATCGCCGGCTACAAGGCCGTGATGCTCGCCGCCAACCACTACCCACGCTTCATGCCCATGTTGATGACCGCCGCCGGCACCGTTAAGGCCGCCCGCGTGCTGATTCTCGGCGCCGGTGTTGCCGGCCTGCAGGCCATCGCCACGGCCAAGCGCCTGGGGGCGGTGATCGAGGCCTCCGACGTGCGCCCTGCGGTTAAGGAGCAGATCGAATCGCTCGGCGCCAAGTTCGTCGACGTACCGTTCGAGACCGATGAAGAGCGCGAGTGCGCTCAGGGCGTGGGCGGTTATGCCCGACCGATGCCGCAGTCCTGGATGGAGCGCCAAGCCAAGGCCGTGCACGAACGCGCCAAGCAGGCCGACATCGTCATCACCACGGCGCTTATTCCGGGCCGCAAGGCGCCGACGCTGCTGCACGAAGCCACTGTGCAAGAGATGAAGCCGGGCTCCGTGATCATCGACCTGGCCGCTGCGCAAGGCGGCAACTGCCCGCTGACCGAAGCGGACCAGGTGGTGGTCAAGCATGGCGTGACCCTCGTCGGCCACACCAACCTGGCGGCCCTGGTGCCGGCGGATGCTTCCGCGCTGTATGCACGCAACCTGCTGGACTTCCTCAAGCTCGTGATCGACAAGGAAGGCCAGTTCCAGCTCAACCTCGAAGACGACATCGTCGCGGCCTGCCTAATGTGCAATGCCGGCGAAATCGTGCGCAAGAACGGCTAAGGAGTAGGGACATGGATCTGATTTCCGACGGCATCTACAACCTGATCATCTTCGTGCTGGCCATCTATGTCGGCTACCACGTGGTGTGGAACGTCACCCCGGCCCTGCACACCCCGCTGATGGCCGTGACCAACGCCATTTCCGCCATTGTGATCGTCGGCGCCATGCTGGCCGCCGCGCTCACCGTCACGCCGCTGGGCAAGACCATGGGCACCCTGGCCGTGGCCCTGGCTGCGGTCAACGTGTTCGGCGGCTTCCTGGTAACCCGGCGCATGCTGGAAATGTTCAAGAAGAAGGCCCCGAAGGCCCAGGTGGAGAAGTAATCGATGAGCATGAACCTGATCACTGTTCTCTACCTCGTCGCCTCGGTGTGCTTTATCCAGGCGCTCAAGGGCCTGTCGCACCCGACCACGTCGCGGCGCGGCAACTTGTTCGGCATGATCGGCATGGCCATCGCCGTACTGACCACCGTCGGCCTGATCTACAAGCTCGGCAGCGAGCTGGCCGTACAAGGCCTGGGCTTCGTCATCGTCGGCCTGTTGGTCGGCGGCAGCGTCGGCACCCTCATGGCCAAGCGCGTCGAGATGACCAAGATGCCGGAGCTGGTCGCCTTCATGCACAGCATGATCGGCCTGGCCGCCGTGTTCATCGCCATTGCCGCCGTGGTCGAGCCGCAGTCGCTGGGCATCGTCGCTGCGCTGGGCGACGCCATCCCGGCCGGCAACCGCCTGGAGCTGTTCCTCGGCGCCGCCATTGGTGCCATCACCTTCTCCGGTTCGGTGATCGCCTTCGGCAAGCTGTCGGGCAAGTACAAGTTCCGCCTGTTCCAAGGCGCGCCCGTGGTGTTCAAGGGTCAGCACCTGGTCAATCTGGTGATCGGCCTGGCGATTCTCGGCCTGGGCCTGTACTACACCTTCACCGGCGACATTACCGCCTTCGCCATCCTGGTGGCGCTGGCGTTCGTCATCGGCGTGCTGATCATCATCCCCATCGGCGGTGCCGACATGCCGGTGGTGGTGTCGATGCTCAACAGCTACTCGGGCTGGGCGGCCGCCGGTATCGGCTTCTCGCTGAACAACTCGATGCTGATCGTCGCCGGTTCGCTGGTCGGCTCTTCGGGCGCCATCCTCTCGTACATCATGTGCAAGGCGATGAACCGCTCGTTCTTCAACGTCATCCTCGGCGGCTTCGGCGCCGATGCCGACGCCGGTGCCGCCGCAGGCAGCCAGGAACAGCGCAGCGTGAAGTCGGGATCAAGCGACGACGCCGCCTTCCTGCTGACCAACGCCGATACCGTGGTCATCGTCCCCGGTTACGGTCTGGCGGTGGCCCGTGCCCAGCATGCATTGATGGAGCTGGCGGAGAAGCTGACCCACCGCGGCGTGACCGTGAAGTACGCGATCCACCCGGTTGCCGGGCGCATGCCGGGCCACATGAACGTGCTGCTGGCCGAAGCCGAAGTACCGTACGAACAGGTGTTCGAGATGGAGGACATCAACTCCGAGTTCGGCCAGACCGACGTGGTGCTGGTGCTCGGCGCCAACGACGTGGTCAACCCGGCCGCGAAGAACGATCCGAAGTCGCCGATCGCCGGCATGCCGATCCTCGAGGCTTACAAAGCCAAGACCGTGATCGTCAACAAGCGCTCGATGGCCAGCGGCTACGCCGGCCTGGATAACGAACTGTTCTACATGGACAAGACCATGATGGTCTTCGGCGATGCCAAGAAGGTCATCGAAGACATGGTCAAGGCCGTCGAATAAGCCCTGACCAGTCAGACAGGAAACCCGGCCATGTGCCGGGTTTCTCATTTCCGGCGCCAGGAAAAAATTGATATTCAGGTCAACAAGCACAACAGACCAATTGGAAACTGTACTGCTTGAAAGACCAGCATTAATGGGTTGCACCCAGTTGAAAATCTCGCAAATCAAGGTTGCACCCAGTCTTTTCACTTATGACCAATACAGTTTCATCGATTCCTGACCGAACAGTTACAAAGCAACCTATCTAATAGCACAACAATTTCATCCAGCTGTGACTATTGGGCCCCGACTGCGCTCGGGATAATTTGCCCATCGATAGCACACATACCCCGCCACAAGCGGAAGGATGACCACCATGGAACGTACCCTCAGTTCCGCCCAGCTTCAGACTCACAGCGTTGCCAGCGACAAATCGGCCTGGCCGCTCCGCGTGATCGCCACCCTCAGCCTGTGGCAGCGCCGCATCGTCAGTCGTCGTCAACTGGCTCGACTGGATGCCCGCCTGCTGGCCGACGCCGGTATCACCGAGAATCAGCGTTACGTCGAACTGCAGAAGCCGTTCTGGCGCTGACACCCTGCTTTGCTCCATCCCCAAGTTGGGATCTTCTGAGAGCTCCACCGTCTCTGCTGCGGTGGGGCTTTCGTTTTTTCTGCAACAGTCATCACCCGTAAGAGCGGTACAGTTGCCATAAGGCCTTCACTGCTCCCGCACAATTACCTTCGTTTGTATCTGCTCGCCTGAGCACGCGTGCGAGATCATGAGCTGCCCCCTTGTCTCCCGACAGGAGAACGCCATGGATCGCATTCACCGCCCCCTTTCGCAGCCTGAGCACAGTACCGCCCCGCACTGGCTGAGCCTCTATTCGCGGCTACGTCACTGGCAACGCAACCGACGCACCCGCCAACAGCTCGCCCTGCTCAACGATCAGCAATTGGCCGACGCCGGCATCAGCAGCGTTCAGCGCGAAGAAGAACTGGCCAAACCCTTCTGGCGCTGAGCCAGCAATGGAGCCACAGGGGCCATTGGGCTAAGATTTGCGGGTGCGCAGAACAGCGACCCACCTATCGGAGTTATCCCAATGCACCTGAAGCAATCTCTCATTGCCGCCCTGCTCTCGGTCGGCCTGGCAGGCAGCGCCTGCGCCAGCAGCCTGGTCGCGACCACCGACACTCTGGGCGGCGCCCTGGCCGGCACCGTCGAGGTCACCTCGGACGCGACCAGCTCGTTGCGCGACATGAAACAGCTGCGCGCGGCCCGCGACGATGCCGCCAGCTTCGTTGCCAGCGACGGCGCCATTCGCAGCGCCCGACTCGAAGCGGCCCTGCTGCAGATTCGCAGTCACGCCGTGGAATTGGCGGCGGCTGACGACCTGACCCTGGCCCAGGCCATTCTCAGCCTGTGAAAACTTTGCACACGTCTGGCCAATGACGCGTAGCTGACCGTCAGCGCTGCGCCCCGTAAACTTCGCCCACCTGCCCGGCAGCGGGGAACCGCGCCGGCCTGCCTACGTCAAATCGTCCGTTCTGCCGTTCTCGGAGTGTCTTACCCATGCGTCGTTCATTCGTCATAGCCGTCACCGCCTGCGCCCTGTTCAGCGGTATCGCCCAGGCGCAAACCGTGGTTGCCACCAGCAACATCGTGGTGCGTTCCCTGGATCGCAGCATCAACTTTACCTCCGACACCACCACCTCGATTCGCGACATGAAAGCCGTGGTACAGGCCCGTGACGACGCCGCCAGCTTCGTCGCCAGCGCCGGTGAAATTCGCGGCGCACAATTGGAAGCTGCGCTGCAGACCATTCGCCAGCAACTGCCCGAAGCACAGAGCGCCAGCGACCTGCAACTGGCCGAAGCCATTCTCGCCCTGTGACCCATCTGCTCGCCTGGTGTTGTGGCGCGCTGCTGGCATGCGCCGCAGGCGTCGCCCAGGCGCAGTTGCGCCTGGCGCTGGACGACAGCGCCCTCGACGCTGAGCAACGCCAGGCCAGCCAGTCACTGCTGGATGAAGCAATGGCTGCCTTGCCGCCACGCTTCATCGAGCAACTGGACCGTGAAGTCAGGGTCAGCTGGCGTGCCGGACTGCCCTCGGAGGTCTACGGCCAGGTCGGGCGCTTCAGCGGTATCGAGCTTAACGCCGAGCTGCTGCCGAAACTGGTCGATGGCTCGGCGGCACGTAACCAGACCGGTCGCCCGCACGGCACCCAGCGCCAGGAACTGCTGGCCACTTTGCTGCATGAACTGACCCACCTCTACGACCGTGCACGCCTGTGGCCTGCGGCCGAGCGCCGCCACATCAACCGCTGCCGCCAGCAGGCCCGCTCGCTGGGCCTGGTCGGGCTGCCGGAGGATTGCCGTGGCCAGAGCGAACGGCGCTTCACTCTCAGCGATGATCCACGCCTGCTCGACCTGGCCGGCTGGCAGCAACGAGTCGGCCAGCGTGGCGCGCGCGACCTGGACAACGGTCAGGTCGCCCGCAGCCCGGACAGCTACGAGCTGACCAACGCGCTGGAGTTCGTCGCGGTCAACCTCGAATACTTTCTGCTCGACCCCAGCTACGCCTGTCGCCGCCCCTCGCTGGCGCGCCATTTCCGCGAGCACTTCGACTGGGCGCCGCCCAGCGAACACTGCAGCAACGACTATGCCTACCTCAATGCCGGGCGCGACTTTGCCCTGCAGCCGCTGGGCCGGCTCGACCCCAAGCGCGTATACGAGGTCGACTACCTGCTCGCCGAGGCCAACGATGCCTGGATGAGCCGCTGGGGTCACAGCATGCTGCGCCTGGTGGTCTGCGCACCAGGCCGACCGCGCGGGCCGGACTGCCGTCTGGATCTCGACCATCACCTGGTGCTGTCCTATCGCGCCTTCGTCGGCGATGTGCAGCTCTCGAGCTGGGATGGCCTGACCGGCGTCTACCCCTCACGTCTGTTCGTCCTGCCGCTGGAACAGGTGATCGATGAATACACCAAGGTCGAGCTGCGCAGCCTGGCCTCGGTGCCGCTGCGCCTGTCGCGCGATGAGCTCGAACAGTTGGTAGTCCGCGCCGCCGAACAGCACTGGAGCTATGACGGCGACTACTACTTCGTCTCCAACAACTGCGCGGTGGAAACCCTCAAGCTGCTGCGCAGCGGTACCGGCAACCCGCGCCTGCATGCACTGGACAGCATCCTGCCCAACGGCCTGCTGGAGCTGATGAATGCTCGCGGCCTGGCCGACACCAGCGTGCTCGACGACCCGCGTGAAGCACTGCGCCTGGGCTATCGCTTCGACTCCTTCCGCGAACGTTACCAGGCCATGTTCGCCGTGCTGCGCCAGCGCCTGCCGATCCAGCACGACAGCGTCGAGGCCTGGCTGGAACAGCCTGCAGCGGCGCGCAGCCAATGGTTCGCTAAGGCCGACCTGCGCGCCAGCGCCGCCCTCTTGCTGCTGGAGCAAGCCGCGCTGCGCCGGCAACTGCTGCTGGCCCAGGACGAACTCAAACGCCGCTACCTCACCGGCCGTGCTGCTGGTGACCCGAGCCTGAACAAGGCCGGTGCCGCGCTTGAACAGATCCTGGCCAACAGCGGCTTTCTCAGCCGTCCGGCGGAGCTGCTCGAAGGCGGCTACGGCTTGCCGCAGCAGCAGGAATGGGAGCGTCTCGAGGCCAGCAGCCGTGAGCGTCAGCAGCAACTGCGCCAGCTCAGCGACGAGCTCGATGGCGAAGTGCGCAACCTGCTGCAACCCGAGCGCATGGCTGAACTGGAGGCTAATGAGGCCAATCTGGTTGCCCTCGGAGAGCATCTGCGGGTCTTGCACAAGGCCAGTGGCGGGCTGGAGCTGCCGTAAGGCACATCCTGGCGCAGACCGGAATTGACCGTAGCGCGAGGGTGAGCAGGCATGTCGCAATACAAGCCTGGCCTCGCTCTGCCTTTGCGCCCGCCCTGGTTCTTAGCGCTTGCAGTGTGCTGGCGGCAGCACGTCCTGCGCTGCCTGATTGGTCATGATCTGCAGCTCATTGACGTTGCGCGCGGTGAACACCTTGCCCCCGGTCGCCGCCGCCAGGCAATTCCCGGCACCGGTGCCGAGAATATCGACCACGTTGATCTTCAAGTGCGGTTTGCTGCGCGCCAAGGCCTGGGCTATCGCACAGGGATCCTGGTTGCAACTCTCCTCGCCATCGGACACCACCAGCATCACCGACTCGCGGTTGACCCCATCGAGCATCTGTCCGGCCTTGGCGATGCCATCGGCCAGAGGCGTGCCTTGTACCGGTGTCACGGTGCGCAGGCGTGACAGCAGATCTGCTCGTTGGCCAGGACCGAAGTAGCCGACGCTGCGGGCGCCCGGACAGCTCTCCACCAGCACCAGTCCGGCGTTGGCATCACTGGGCAACTGTTGCACCACGCCAATAGTCGCCTCGCGCGCCGTGGTGATGCGCTTGGGTTCACGGAATACATGGCCCATCGTGTTCGGGGCATTGGTTCCAAGCAGCAGCTGCGTGGCGATATTGGCAACCCCTTGCACCATCGTTGCCTGTTCGATTTCCTTGGGTGTGGCCAGCATGCTGATATCCATGGAACCGGAAGCATCAAAGACAATGACCATCTCCGGCGCCAACTCCTTCGGACGCTCATCGGGGCAAAGGTTCTTGGCATTAGTGATCAACTGCTCCTTGCAGTTCTTCGCCAAGTTCTGCTCGACCTGCTCGCGCAGGGCGGCGTTGTCCTTGAGCAACGGCTCTTCGCGCTGCATCTTCTGCAGGGCCGAACAGTCTCGGGCGATGCCATCGATACGTTTTTTCAGCAGCTCGGCAGGATCCGGCTTGGGCTCGGGTTTTGGTTCAGGCTTGGGCTCGGGAATCGGCGGTGGCAGCGGAATTTCCGGCTCGGGTTCGAGCTCCTCGACCACCGGATCCTCTTCCACTGGCTCCTGCTCGGATGGAACCTCCTCAGGCACGGCCGGCTCTTCGGCCACCGGAGACTCGACCGGCACAGGCGGGGTTTCCGGCTCACGACAGAACAGCCACCACCAGAGCGCCGCCAGTAGGGCCAGCAACAGCAGGGCAAGCAGCAGCCACAACCACCAGCGCCGCTTGCGTGGCACCTCGCTGACCAAGGCTGCTGCACCTGGCGGTAACGCACCAGCTTGCGCGGTAACAGGCGTGATCGGTGGCGCTGGGGGTTGGCCACCGCCCCAGAAGGTCACCAGCGGCTGGCCATTGAGCGAATACAGGGTCGAGGTGTCGGGATAACGGGCCGCTTCACGCAACAGAGCCGCCTGGCGTACACCATCGCCACCCTGCGCATCGAGCTGGCTGGCCAGTTGTTCGATAGAAGCCAGTCGCTCGTCGAGCAGGTGGCGCACCTGCGCCGCCTCCTTCTCATCCAACTGGCTGAACGGTACCGGCTGGCCGCCAAGATCCGAATACCATTCGACGATATCACCCTCGGCCTGCTTCGGCTTGGCGTACAGGGTCGCCGTGCTCGGCGGCAGGTGCCGGCGCAGGATCTGCGTGAGTTCGCCATGACCGGCCAGGGCATCTGCCGCGCTACGGGTTTGGGAGGACAGGCGGGAGATTCGCTTCATGGCGGTCAGCTTCCTGCTTAGGTAGTCAGGGAAAAGCCTGCTGGCGGAACGACCGGCATGCAGGTGTAACGGCAATGATCAACGCAGGCCAAGATCGCTTTCCAGGCTGGAAACCTTGCTACGCAGCTTCTGCAGCTCAACCTGTTTCTGCAGCACGGCCGGATTCTCCTGCTGGTTGATATTTTTCAGGTCGTTCTCCAGCGCAGCAATTTCTGCCTCGATGCGCCGGTTGCCCTTGGCCTTATTCTTGAGTTCACCAAGCAGGGCGTTCAGCGACTTGTTCAAGGAGGCGTACTGCGCCTGCTGGGTCGCCAGATCCTTGCCGACCGACGCTTTCTCCTGCTCGATAGCGGCATAGACATCACGGAACAACTGGTTGGTTTTCTGCTCGTCGAGCAGGATCTTTTCCTTCTCCTCGACACGCTGGGCGTAGACGCCCTGGGTCTTGCAACCGAATTTGGTGGCGAACCCGGCATCGGCATTACGTGGGTCGCATTCCTGCGAACTGACGGCACAACCGGCGAGCATGGCGACGCCAGCCAGTAGGACAAAAGAACGAAGTGGATGCATGGACGTATTCCTTGGAGCCTGATTAGGCTGTCGCTACAGAGTGTGCCGCGCACACCGAAAAGATCGGTAAAGGTGCGCATAGCGCACCCTACCTGTCATGTTGACCGAGAGTTTCCCGGAGTCTGTTCAGGTCGCGAACAGACTCTTAACCGAGCCGGATCGAAGAACGCTGCTGGTACAGCTGGTCGATTTCCGACTCCAGTTGCGCGATCTGCTTCTGCATCTTGCCGATCTCCGCATCCAAGGTATCGGTACGGGCACCATTGTTGCGCTCGGCGGCGGCAACCTTGGTCCACTCCTGCTGCTTGGAGCGTACGTCGGCCAGGGATTTCTTCAGGTAGGCGGTGTTGGCATCGATCTCGGCGAGCTGCTTCTGCGCCTGGGCGCTCTGCACCTTGTTGGCGGCGATGTCTTGCTTGATCTGCTCGATCTTGCGCTTGTCATCGGCGATCACGCTACGCGCGGTATCGCTGAGCATCTGCAGCTCCTGGTTGTCCTTGCGCACGTCGGCGATGGTCGCATCCAGACGGTCTTCCGCGTTGGCATACTGGCTGCGCTGGTTATCCAGATAGTAGTTGGCGCCCATGCCCACGCCACAGCCAGCCAGACCGGCAGCGACCATGCACTGAGCCTTCTTGCTCGGGTTACCCAGCTGGCAGGCGAGCATGCCGACCACCGCGCCACCGGCACAGGCTTGCCAACCCGACTTGCTGAAGAACTGCGCCGAACTGCTGTTGGCCAGCCGTGGGTCGACCGGCGCCTGATTGGCAGCCGGCGTCGTGCCGGTGGTCTGACAGCCAGTCAATACGAGAGCGAGACCCAGAACGACCCATTTCATCCGCTGATCCAACAACGCTACTGCTTTCATGTCCATGCCCTTCGCTTAAATGGATTTACAGGATTCCAGCCACTGACTGCGCGCCACTTTGCCGCTTTTCATGTAGCTATTCAGATTCTTCCAGTGGGTGTCGAGGTAACTGCGCAGGTTGCTTTTGCTGCGCGCCGCCATTTGTTGAGCCACCACACTGACTTGCGGCTCGACGGTGGCCGAGGTGTAGTTGAGCGCACCACTGACCACCGTGTCGGCATAGTAGTTGAGCATGAAGTCGAGCACCTTGCGATGACCTTCGAGCTGCTCTTTGCGTGCATCGCAGCGGCTCATCTGGTCATCTTCACCTGCTCCACAACTACGCTTGTAGTTGCCTTCCAGAGTATCGAGGAACATGCCGTCGTCCTTGAGCTTGGTGCAGAGGAAAGCACCCAATTGCAGTTCGGAGCGGATCGCCTGGTCGCGTTGCTCGTCACGTGCCTGGGTGTTGGCACGCAGATCGCCACGCAGCTTTTCCAGTTGCTGCTTGAGCGCGTCATCCTGCACGCCGCTGGCGATGCTGGCGATTTCCGCGACCGGATCCTTGTTGTCCTTGCTGCCTGTGGCCTTGCTCGCTGCCGGAGTACCGAGTTTCTTCCAGTCCTGCTCGACCTGCTTGATGCGCTCGCGCGAGGTCAACACCGGCGCCACCAGGGCCAGGCGCACACCGCCGGTCTTGAGCTTGTTCTGCTCGCCAGCGCTGGCGTAGTAAGGCTGTTCCTGACGCAATGCGGTGCGCAGCTCAGCCTGCGGCGTCAGGTAGTTACCGCCACGCACGATATAGCCGCCAGCCTGGCCGTGCTGGCGATCGAGCTTGTTCAGGCGGAAGGGTTCGAAGAGCATCTCATCGACGTTGCCCAGAACATCATGCAGGCCCAGCGGATTTGGCTTGAGCAAACCGGTCAGTTGCAGCTTGCCATTGGCCGACTGCGCACCAGCGAACCACGCATAAGCACCGAGCCCACCATCCGGCGTGGGGAAACGAATATCGCGAAACTCGGACTGGGAAACGGCCATGCCGCCACGTGCGGCAAACTCCCACTCGGCCTCGGTCGGCAGGCGCAGGAAGCCCGCTGCGCCATCCTCCTTGGGCAGCTTGGCAGCGGCATTCTTACGTAGCCACAGGCTGTATTTGTCGGCAAAGGCAGTGGCGTCGAACCAGCTGACGCCGACCTGCGGCAGGCGCAGCTTGGTCGAAGGCGTCGGGCAGGTATCGTTCATCACGGCCTGGTATTGCAGCTCGCTCAACTCGTACTTGGCCAGCAGGTAATAGCGCCCCGGTTCCGGTTTCTGCACGGTGAAACTACCGGCGATATAGCTGGGGCGGGCCTGCTCGATGTAGCCCCACTCGTCGCTGTCCTGACCGAGGGTCACGCCATAGTCACCCATCGGGCTGGCGACTGGAACCTGTACCTTACGCAGCACCAACGAACCCTCGCACGGCATCGGCAGGATCACGTCATCGGCCAGCGGTTTGGGGTTGTAGTACTTCTCCTCCCAAGCAGCCTGGGCCGGCAGACTGCCCAGCGCCAGCAACGTCGCCGCTGCCAGCAAGGCCTGCTCAGAGGTCACGCAGGCTTTCAGCCGGTTGAATATGGATCGCACGAAACCCTCCTACAGCCGCCACGACGATGGCGATCAGCAATGCACTGGCGAAGGCCAGCAAAATATGAATGTTTTCCAACTTGCAGACGAAGCCGTCGTCGGCCAGGTTGGCGCCCAGCGCCGTATTGAATACATGGCTGCCGACCAGGTAGGCAGCGTAGCCCAAAGCAAAAGCCAAACAGGTGAGCAGCGCCGCCTGAACCATCACGTAGGCGCCAGCAGCCGAACGCTGAAAACCAAGCAGACGCAACAGCGCCAGATCCTTGCGCTTGCGGTCGATATTGGCGAGAAAGGCCCCGGCCAGCGAGGCCACGCAACCGATCACCGCGGTCCAGGCGATCACCGCGAAAATCAGGCCGAGCACATGGCTGATGGCCTTGACCGACTCGATCTCACGCGCCCGCGTGCTGCTCTCTATGCGCTCGCCATCAAGCCAACTGGCAATGCTGGCCACATCATCCAGGCCCCGGGCGTAGATGCGCGCACGGGCATAGCGCTCGCGCACCGGCGCCACCTCGCCGGTGAGGAAGCCGAACATCGGCACGGCATAACCATCGCGAAAATTTTCCATCGCCACCAGCAGATCAAGGTGCACCAGCACCGCCGGCCGGGTAAAGGCGCTGTTCTCCAGCACCCCACCCACGGTCACCGTCAGTTCGCCACGCTCGTTACTGCCATCGAGCTTGCGCAGCACCAGCAGACGCAACGTATCGCCGACCTGCACGCCGAGTCGGCTCGCCGCACTGGCGCTGAGCAGTACCTGCTCCAACGTCGCGGGCGACGGCAAAGCGGCGATCAACGGATCGCCACTGGCTGTCGGGATGACTTCGGCATTAGCGACAAAATGCTGACTGTCGCGCTGCAGGTCGGCCTGGGTGTTCAGCGAACGGGTCAGCGGGATGACGAAGCCTACGCCGGGCTGGGCACGCAAACGCTCGAACCAGCCGCCGGCCAAGTCATAGTTGCCGAGCATGCGCACTTCGAGGTTGCGCGGGTCGCTGAGCAGCTCATCATTGAGCTGCGAGACCACGCCATGCTTGAGGCCAAACAACAGCAGCAGGGGCGCGATCACCGCCACCAGCGAGGCGACGATGCACAGCGACACCTTGCGGTCGTGCCACAGGTCACGCGCTGCCAATTCGATCAGCAAACGCAGACGGGGGCGAGTCTCAGGCCGCGTCATGGAACACCGTGCCGTCGGCGCTGGCATCGACGGCGCTACCCTGCAGCGTGCCGACGATGTTGCGGATCGCACAATCGCGCACCAGATCCCAGTCGTGGGTAACCAACAACGCGGCGATCTGGAAACGCTGGACGATTTCGATGATCAGCTCGAACAAGCGTTGCGCCTGCAGAGGATCGAGCGCTGCGGTCGGCTCGTCGGCCAGCAGCAGGTCGGGCTCATGGGCGATCGCGCGGACGAAAGATACGCGCTGGCGCTCGCCGATCGACAGTTGCGCCGGCAGCTTGCCCAGCAAGGGTTGCAGGCACAGACGAGAGATGGCCTCGTCGACCAACTCGCTCTTGCCAGGTAGACCGAGCATGCGCCGGGGCAACTCGATATTCTGCCGCACACTGAGAAACGGCAGCAGACCGCCACTCTGCAACACGAAGCCCAAACGCTGAGCGCGAATATCAGCCAATTGCGCCTGGCGGTCATCGCGCAGCAGCGCGGCAACATCCAGCCCATCGGCATCTCCCAGACGGAACTGGCCGAGCCCATCGGGACGCAGGATCAGACCAATCATTTCCAGCAGCGTGCTCTTGCCACAACCGCTGGCGCCGGTGATTGCCGCCACCTCGCCACGGCCAAGAATCAGGCGCGGCAAGACGATCTGGTAGTCGCTACCCCGGCGAATGCGCATGTCCTCGATATGCAACATGACCCAAGTCCTAAGGCAAAGCCTCCAGCGGCACCGGGTAAACGTGCTCGCGTGGGTCACTGCCCGGCGCCAGGGATACCCAGCGGTCGGCATCGGCGTTGTAGCGTTGGTAGTACTTGAGCTTGGTGTTCAGGCGCCGAATGAATTTCTCCTGCTCAAGCCCTTCCATGCCTTTCCAGGTTTCCTCGTCGAGGCTGAGCACCTCGCTGAGATAAGGCAGGCCATCAAGGTATTCAGCCATCAGGCCCATGTCGGCGACCTTGATGGTCTTGTCCTTGAGCTGGTTGGGATCCTTGCCCATGGTCGCGGCCACCGAACGCAGGCGCTCGAACATGTCGCTGGGCGAGATCAGGCCTTCGTTAGCAGCATCGGCGATCTGCTTGACCACATCGCTAAGGTCGCTGAGCTGACTCTTGGTCATCAGCACACGCACGTCGGTAGTGGGTACATCCTGACGCACGAAGTCACGGTCACTGATCCACGCCTGAAACACCGGCGGCGCACTGGCGCCGGTCTTTTCGCCGAGGTAGGCCAGACGCATGGCGTGTCCGAGCAACTCGGCATCCTCGGCCAAAGCGGCATCGCCACCTTTGCCGGATTTCGCCTTGGCGTACTCCGCATCGGCACCCAACGCGCTACCAGCCGCCATGTCGCCGCGATAGGCCGCCTTGACCTGTGCAGTGATGGCATCACCAAGGCTGTCGACCATTTTGCCGAAGCTCTCGACGTTTCCGGCATCCACCGGGTAGTACAACGGCTTATTGAGGAAAGCGTTGGTCGACAAATCCGTGTACTGCGCCTCGGCCGAAGCATGGTTCTTCGAACCGCTCGGGGTCTTCAAGTGCAGGCTGTAGATCGCCACGCCACGGTACTTGGCCTCCAGACGCACCTGGTCGGCGTTCAGGCCAGTGGACGACAGCTTGCTGTCACCATCGACTGCGCCCGCATCGGTAACCAGTACGATGTAGCGTGCACCGAACTCATTCCATTTGACCTGATCCAGCGCCTGCATCACGCCGGCGTAGGTGTCTTCGTCGTAACTGCTGCTGGACGCAGTAGCCGGTTTGAGCTCGGCGACCTTGGCCAGGAAGTCTTTACCGTCCTTGACCGTGCTCGGGTCGACGTACATCTTGCTGACGTATTCAAGCTTGGGCACTTCCTTGGTGCTGGAGCGGTAGGCGACTAAACCGAACTTGACCTGATCCAGCAGGTTTTCCTGCTCGACGTGGTCGTAGATACGCTTTACCGCCTCACGGGTACGGTCGATGTACGGCCCCATGGAAATGGTCGAGTCGATGACGAACACCACGGCGGCGCTGAACCCCTTGAGCGTATTGGCATCGGCCTTGGCGTTTTTGTCCGCGCTCTGCTTGTCGGCCGACTCCGCCTCACTCACCGAAGCGACGTTGAGCAGGCGCACCTGGAAACCCTTCTCGGTGAAGGTTTCCTCTGCTTCCAGCACCGGCAACAGATAGAAGTTCTTCGCCAGATCCACCGCGTAATCCGGCTCGCGGGCAACCACAGCCGGATCACGGCCCTTGGCCTTCATGTTGGCCAGAATCGGCTTGAGCAGTGGCGCCGGGTCGTCCTTGGCGAAGAGCTGTTCGAGGCTGTCCTTGTCACGGAAGAACAGCAGCGGATCACGACCAGCCGGGTTGGTCAGGGCCAGGGTCATCTGCATCTTCCACGGTACGGCGCAGTCGCCCTTGATCCAGCCGACGGTCTTGCCATAGCTGTCAGGGCCGACCTTCAGCCACTCGGCGTTGCCGGCCTGCTCACGCTGGTATACGTAAAAGCGGGTGAATGCTGGCTGCATCTTACCGCCACTAGCGCCAGCACTATCGCCAAGCTGGCAGGTCGGCGTGGTCAGCACGCGCTGGTAGAGGGTCTTCTTGCCTTCCTGCAGCAGCGGTTTGTCTGCCGCCATCAGTGGCGCTGCTGCGCTCAGCAGCAGGCCGGCAAACAACAGCTTGGCGCCTGGGGCGGTGAGCATGGTCATTTCTTCAGCTCCTCCAGCCGCTGGCTGGCATCCTGATTGTCCGGATCGTTGTTCACAGCAATCTCGTACCAATACATCGCGGTTTCAGCGTCAGCCGCCTCGATGCAACCACCGCTGGAGTAATGCGCCGGGTCGTACTCGCGGGCATAGGCATAGGCAATGGCGGCATCGCCCGACTGCGCCTTGTGCGCATACAGACGCTGCACCACGCCACAGCGCTTGGCATCCTTGGCAACGGCAATCACCTCCAGCACCTGTTCGCTGGATGGATTGGACTTCAGGCAGGCCTGGATGAAAGATAAATCCTCCCTGGCATCAGACAGGGCTTGCGCACTGCACCCGGCCATCGCCCCTACCACTGGAGCCGGCGTGTCGCTTGGGGTGATATCGGTCGACGGCGCACGCAGCAGGAACCACCAGGCCGCAACTGCCAGGGCCAGGATGAGCAGTACGGTGACCAAGATCAGTGGCAGCTTGCTGCCTTTCTTTGCCACCGGGATCTGAGGTGGTGGAGCAGACGGCGCTTCGACAACCAAGGGCTCGGACACGGGTGCTGAAATCACCTCAGACGCAGGCGCAGGTGGCTCGGGCAGTACTTCTGGAACAACCGGTACGATGTCCTGCTCGGGCTCGGCCTTGCGCTCAACCTTCTTCTCGTCATGCGTCGAGTTGCCCGCGGCCTTGGAGGACAGAATGGTGCCAAGGATGCGCAGCACCCCTTTGTCGCTGCCGTCCTCGTTACGCAGTTGCAGCATGTAGGCCATCTGAGGATCAAGCATCAGTGGGTCGATCAGCCAGGGGCCGACCTCGCCACTGAGTTTTTCATCGACCAGATGCAAGCCACCGAGCGCGTGCCAGGATGGGCTCGTATCCCATTCGCCGTTTTCACCGAGGTAGCGGCCATCCTGATTGCGCTGCACGGTCAGTTCGAGGGCGTCACTGCCCTCCTGCCAACCATGTACGGTCAGCTCTCCATGACCCGGTTGGCCGCTCTGCGCAGCCTTCAGTTCGATTCTCAGCATGACTTATTCCGTCCGATCCGCATGCAGAGTGGCGAGCACCTTGCCCAGCGCCTCGTTCTGCTCCGGTGTGATTTCTCGGCCGGCACTGTGACCGGCATTGTCTTCAGCGATCTTGGCCAACGCCACCAGCCAGTCGCCGACATAGTTGCGCGTGTGTTCCAGGGGTTGCGCCGGCAGTTCCGGCAACTTGCCGGGGAAGATAACCGGCGGCGCCTGGAATAGCTTGGCGCCACGCTCGATGCGGCTGTCGGGACGCTGCTCCTGCGGTGACTCGATGAACCCTAGCCAGCCGATGAAATCGCCCAGCACGGTTTTCGCGGTGAGCACCTGACGTCCGGCCAGCTGCTCGCGTTTGGTGCCAATCTGCTCGGTACTGACGATGGCCTGCAGCAGGCGTGTTTGTAGGTCGAGGCGACTAGCGCCGGTGATGAGCTCATCAACCAGAGCCTCGACCGCTGGCTTGGAGAAGCCCAGATAGGTCATCAGACGCATGTCTTCAGGCAGGTGGCGCAGGTGGCTTATCCACTCACGCAGTACGGCCTGGGCGAAACGTGCATCGCTACCGCTGGAGCGCAGCGGTAAGGCATTGCTCGACGAGCGAGGCGCCGACTCGCTGTCGCCGAACAGATCAAAACCATCGTCGTGTCCCAGGTCATCACCCAGGTTGAGCGCCCCCCCGCTCACAACACCGCTGCTTCCACTATCGCTCACCAGAGCAGTAGGTTCTTCGTCATCGGCGCGCAGGTACAGACCCCGAACCAGATCGTCAGGCAATTGCATTCTCTGCAACAGTTCACCCAGCAGAATGCGCCGCGGCCAGACCGCGTCGAAGATCTGCTTGGCGATCTTGCGCTTCTTCTCCAGCTCGCCGGCGCCTTCTGCCTGATACCAGTGGCCAAGCCGGTTTTCCAGCAGATGCAGTACATCATCGAGCTGTTCACGAATACGCCCCAGCTTGACCTCGCGCAGCGCCACGCCACGCAGGTACTGGCTGATACGGCCCATGCCGCCATCGTTCAGCTCCAGCATCGCGTCCCAGGCCTGCTGCGGCTGGTTGACGTGGCGCTGTACAGTTTCGTCTTCGACGAAGGTACTGCGCATCAGCCCCAACGAATCCTCGGCAGCGGCGTTGATACCGATCTCTTCACCAGCCTGCACGTCGAGGAAGGTCACCTTCATGCGCGGTTTGCGCACCAGGAAGGTGTTATCGAAGGGCTGACCGGCCGTCCACTCCTGCAGCCAGGTGTACTGGCCGAAGCGTTCGAGCATGGTCATCTTCATCATGCCGCCGCTACCCCAACCGAGGCGCAGCAAGTCTTCGCCCTTGTCCAAGTCGCTACCAATGCGCATGTCGAACATGGTGATGGCCCACAGCAGGCCCGGCTTACGCAGAGCACGCTCTTCGGGCTTGGCGCCCTGGGTCTTGTCGATCCAGCGGGTCAGTACCGGACCGACAGCGGTGACGTCGGACTGCTTGTTCGATGGCGTACAGACGATCAGCACGTTCATTTCCTGGCTGTCGGTGTAGCGCTCGAACAAATAGGCAACCTTGCCGCGCAGGATCAGTTGCGCCACCGGGCTGGCTTCGTCGCTGCTCACCGCGCGACGCACGTCATCCAACGACTCGACCGACAAGCGGCCGCGATAGCCGGGAAAATCGAGCAGGTCGACCTGCTCGAACAGCGGCTCGCTAGTAGGCTCAACCAACGGGAACACCAACTCGACGGTGAGTGCCGCTAGTTGCGCCAGGGACAGCTCGACCGACGCACGCAGCTCGCCGTCGATGAATGGGCGCACGCCGATGCGCTTGTCGCTGTCCTTGCCCAAGCGCTCGAGCATGTCGACGTTCATGATGCTGTCGGCCTGCGACAGGCCCTTGTCGGTCTGCCGCACCAGGGCATCGAGCGGAGCGAATACGCGATCGGCGTTACCCAAGCTGCCCAGGGTTCTGGCGAAGCTCTGGTAGGCCTCGCTCAACTCGTTGATCTCACCCCAGAAGATCGAGAACAGCCGGGTGCGATCCTCCACCGCCAGCCAGGGCGCCAGCTCCACGGCCACGGGCCAGTAGTACCCAGCCAGACCACTCAGCGACGCCGGGAAACTGCCTTGCAGGTAGTCCCACAGGGCCACCACGTCGTCCTCGCTGACTCCGGGCACCGGCTTGAGCTGGCGGCGCTGGCCGAGTTCCTTGAGCAGTTGGCGGATGGCCGCTTCGTCGAAGCGATAGGACACCTTCTCGGTGTTGAAGTCGTTGAAAAAGGAGTTGGCCAGCACTTTGGCCACTTCCACTTCGCCGAACAGCTTCAGCTCCAGCGGGAAATCGTCCGGGCCGGGGCGCGCAGTACGGCTGAAACGGGTGACCAGGCCGGTGGCCTCTTTGCCTCCACCCGGCGGATTGACATGGGTGAGGAAGTCCAGACGACTGCCACCGAAATCAGTCTCCAGCTTGCCGTTGGCACCGGCAGCCAGGGTCGAGATCAGGTACGACTTGCCGGCCTGGGACAGGCCGAAGAAACCCACGGTCATGGGCAGGCCGGAAACGCCGCCCAGGCGTCGGGCGGTATTGCGCACGCGACGCAGGCTGAGGATCAGGTCGTCCGCTTCGTTATCCAGGCGTGGCGCGCTGCGGCGCACGTCGCCGATCCAGCGGATCGCCTCGCCGGCACCGGTATGGATGGCGGCCCAGTGTCGGGTCAGTTGCTCAGGCGAGTTACTCATTTGCGAAACACGCTCCCGCTGTCGAGCCAATATTGGGATTCACCCAGCCCGGCGTCGGACAGGGTGTTGAGGCGCAGGCGAATGTGCGAGCGGCTGACCGAACCACTGTTGGATTCGGCACCAAGAAATTCGAAGCTTTCGCTGCCTTCAGCCGGATTGCGCGAAGGCTTGATGCCCAGGCGCACCTTGAGCACCAGCCCCTGGGAAGCGACCTGCTCGCGCAGCTTCTGGTTCTCGATGCTGAGGATGTACAGCGGCGCTGCCGACCAGCGTTCGTTGGCCAGTTGGCGGAAGCCCAGGCGCATGGTGCCGCGCATATCGAAGGTCAACTCGGGCAGCTCGTACTCGGGGTCGTCGAGATCGATATCGCGGAAGTAGACGTTACCGTCCTTGATCACGTTGTTATTGTCGATCAGACCGAGGAACTTCAACGTCGAGTAGGGTTTGAACGCCGCCGAACGGAAGAAGAAGTTGGGCAGCCGCAGGCTGCGGCTGAGCAGACAGAGCATGGCGCCGACTGCAGCCGTGGTCTTCGGGTCCTCGATACGGTCGAGCTTGTTGAACGGGTACCAGCCACCGGTGCGGTACTGGTTGAGCGGCAGGATGCGTCCCGGCGGCAACGGCAGCAGCTTGCGAAACAGCGCCTGCACACCGGGCAGACGCGACGGACGCCCAGTGAGCAGGAGCACATCGCAGGGGTAGCTGTGGACAACTTCGCACAGCGCCTGAATGGTCTTGCCGATGTTCATGCGATCGCCGATGAACGCCTCGTGAATGCGCCGCAGACTGACGTTGAGCGTTGTCGCCAGCAAATCGAACGGCTCGCTGCCGTTACCCAGTTGGCGGCGTACGGCACTGCTGAAATAGTCAAGCACATCGTCGGTGGGGCGCTCGTCGCCAAGCAGTTCGCCGAAAGTGCCTCTGACCAGGGTGCCGGCATCCAGCGGGTCATATTGTTCGTAGGCCTTGAGCAAGCGCAGACCGATAGGGCTGAACAACTGCAGAGTCAGTTGCTGGCGCAGCACGGCGTCCTGCACGGCCAGCGGCTCGCTGCCAATCAGCTTGGACAGCAGCGCATCAGGGTTGTCGACACCCGCATCACGCAGCGCCGAGCCCAATGCCGGTAGGACGAACTGGCGGATCACGTCGAGCAGGATGTCGTCACCGGCGACCTTGAAACCATCGCGAAAACGCTGCGAGGGGGTGATATAGACGTTGCTACCCACGCCATCATCGAGCCGATATTCGGTGATCACCAGGTCGGTGGTGCCACCACCGATATCGATCGAAGCGATGGTCAGACGATCCTTGTGCGGCTGATCCGGACGCGCCATGGTGGCAAAGAACTCCTCCGGACGACCGGCGAAGTTATTCTGCGTTTCGTTGAACAGGTAGACGACCTGGCCGCAGGTGGCCTCGTCCCACTGCACATGCACTTCCGGTAGGAATGGCCAAGCGGTCTCGCGGCTCTTGGCGTCCTTGATATTGATCGGATCGTCCTCAGGGTGCCAGCCAAGGCTCTTCCACACCAGGCCGATGGCCTGCTCCATGCACTTGGCGAAGATTTCGCGCTCGGGCTTGGGCATCGACGGCGGCACGGTGAGGATGATCGAGCGCAAGTGGCGCGGCACGCGCGAATGGCTCATGCGCAGACGCTGCGACGGGCTGTTTATCTGCATCAATGCCTGGCCGAGCACTTCGCAGAGCATGAAGGTCATCAACGAGCTGCGCGAATAGTGCGGGTGGAACACCGGCATGCGTTCGTCGAAGGGCAGGCTGTAGAGCGCCTGACCTTTCTCGTTGATCAACCCGGCGACTGGCGCAGCAGTGGCGTGCGGCTCGCTTTCGGATTTGACGTAGGCGCAGTTGAAGCGCCAGCCCGGCTCATAGTTGTCCTCGTCCCACAGGTAACGCTTCGGGCTGGACAGGCCGGTCGAGCCTTCGGTTCCACGCCGACGACTGGCCAGACGTCCGGCCTCGCGACCAATGCGGGCGATGGTCGGCCACTGGAAGGCCTCGCGACGGCCACTTTGCACCGAAAAGTGATCCTTGCCGAATACCGCCTGAGCGAACTCGATACGGCTTTCGAAAGGTTCTGGATAAACGTGCTCGGGCTGGGTCAGGTCACGCAGTTCCAGCTCATAGCGCTTGCTCAGGCCATCGTTCTCCTGCGGGTGATCCTCGATCAGGATGCCGCAGGTGCGCGAGTTGCCGACATCGAGCACCATGTCCACCGGAATCGCCTTGTGCAGGTCGCTATCGCGGTTGGACACCACCTTGAGCTCCGGCACCGGCAACGCCGTACCGAGCAGGTGCAGCACGTTGAGGTAATGCGCCTGATGATAGAGCTCCTGACACTCGTGCTCGATGTCATCGAGCTGCATGCGTATCGGCGGCAGTTGCGCCTGCTCGGTGAACACTTCGCGTAGCCAGCCATCGACCCAGGCCAGGTCGAGGAACCAGCCCATCTCGTCGGCCTGATGTGCCAGGGCAAATGCCGCGCCGGCTCGCACATCATCACTGGTCGGCGCCAGATAGGCGGTATCGCTGCGGCTGGCGAATACTTTGGTATCGAAGGCCAGGGTCACCCGGTGAGTATGACCATCTGGATCCTCACCCTCCTTGAGCTCGATGATACGCATACGCGCCCAGTTCGACGGGCCATCGTCGAAACGCCGAGGTGGGCTGAAGCGAAAGAATGGCAAGGGTAGCCAGAGCCCTTTGAGCAGACGCACCGACTGGTCGACCGCTACGCTGTAGGCCGGGCTCACAGGACTGCCCGGGGCTGCCGGATGGAAAAAGCTGTTGCTGCGTTCATCGAACATCAGCCGCGCCAACGGGCCATCGTTGCGCTGGCGCACGAACTCGCCAGGTAGTTCGCGGCGCAGTTCAAGGGTCACGGCGAAATCCAGGAACTGGACACCGCTGCCCATGATCAGGGTGATCTTATCTTCGTAGTCGGTCTTTTCTGGAAACATGATGCGTTTTTCCGCCCTGTTCTCGGGTCGTGGCAGGCCGTTGGAACTGCCTGGAATTTCAAGGGCCTGTTACTCGACGCCCTGCCTCATGGACATGGGGAATTGCTTGTTCTCATAACTACCCGTGCAGTCAGCAGCGCTACGGCTATCCGGGCTGCACACGACTTCCGGCAGCTTGTAGCTGCTGCCATCGTTGCAGGCAGCCTGCCCCTGGTTGCTGATCGCCAGCTTGCCGCCCTGCATCGCGGCATTCACCGCACCCGAGCACTCGACACCATCACCACGTCGCACCTTGACCTGCCCCTTGCCATCCTTGAAGTCATAGTCGAGTTGCATGGGCTTGCCGGTCTGCGCATCCTGAATACCGGCACCCGCTTTCCAGTTACCGTTGAGGAACTCAGTGGAGCCGGTTTCCAGTGCCTGCGGGGGAATGCTCAGGTCTTGTGGTACGTCCCGTCCCGCCGGTTGCTTGCGAGGTTCCTGCTGCTCCTGTGGCGGCTCGGCAGATGGCTCCTCAGCGGCTGCATCCTCAGGCGCGGACGGCGGCGGTTCTTCGCCCGGTGCATCGGGCTCGTCGTGTGCAGCAGCGCCCTCCTCCTGCTCGGCAGCGGGAGACTCCTGTCCGTCCGGCAGTTGACCATCGATAGCAGCACCCGACCCGGCACCATCGACCGACCCACCACGACCGAACACGCCGATATCACGCTCATACACCGGCAATCCCGGCAGATCGATGCGATCGAGGCCGAGTGGCAACTCGACCGTTGGCGCACAGGCGCGCAGCAAGAACAACAGCAACAGCAGGAGCAGTGGCAGGAGCAACAGCCACAGCCAGCGCCACCAACGCGACTTCTTCACCACCTCAACCGGCACGGCGGCGGCCAGCGGGGGCGGCGCGAGCGGTGCTACTGGCGCAGCGCTGGGCACAGGCGGACGCAGACACAACAGCGGGTCGTGATCATAGGTTCCCGCGTGATCGGTGAACCCCCAGAAGGTGATGACGGGCTTGCCATCGACCAGGTAGACATGGTCGCTGTCGGGAAAGTGAATGGTTTTTTCCAGCAGGCGACCGAATATCTGCTTTTCCCGGTTCTGCGCGTCAGCACGCATGCTTTCGCTGGTAGCACCCAGTTTGGCGTGCATCACCTCAAGCTGAGCATAGGCATTCGCGCGCTCCTCAACCGTGGCCGCCGACCAGGGGATCACGTCGCCCTCTGCAGGCGCGTACCAATCGATGCGGTCACCGGTTTCGTTGGGCTGCGGAATGGCTAGGCAGCTGGAGGCTTCGCGCCCCATCTTCAGGCGAATGGCCTCGCGCAGTTGCAGCGCGGCGCTGTACACCGGCTGACCATCGACACCCAGCGCCTTGAATTCCTGAAGGTTACCCGTGCGGAGCAATGCGCCTGACATGTGCGGTCATCCTTTCCCTGGCCATCTGAAAATAGAAATTACGGCACAATCATTCCAAATGACGTTGGAAGATCGCGTCAGTCAGCAAGGCTAAAAAGCCTTTTGTATTCAAACGTTAGCTGTACTTAATTTTTCGAAATGTGACATAGACATCGCTTCATGGGAATGCTTTTCGGCGCAAAAATCAATCTGCGATTAACTCTGAATCGATCCCTTATGCGTTTATGTTGAGCTACCTAATCTATCTCTTCTTGCCACTCTTCCGGCAATTGCGGATCGACCGTCAACCAGGACAGCCGGCTGCTCACCCAGATATGCCGATCCGCCGGGGCTTGCTCCGGCTTGTCCAGCGTGGCGACGGTTACATCCAGCGTATCCGGGCTGAGCGAAGTGAGCAGCGCCAGATGTGCACCGCAGTCCGCACAGAAATAGCGTGTACAGCTGGCTGATGAGGCGAACGCCTTCGGCGTGCCGCGCAGCCAGTGAAATGCCTGGCGCGGTACCGTGGCCCAGGTAGTGAGAATGCCGCCACTGCTGCGCCGGCAGACCGAGCAATGGCAGTGCGCGATATCCGTCAGCGGCGCATTGATCCGATAGCGCAGTGCACCACACTGGCAGCCGCCCTGATGTTCGACCTTCATCTTGCCTCCGCCTTGCATTGCCCCGCGCCGCTGACCAAGATGGGCGCTCACCACCACCGGGGGTTCCCGTGATAGACCTGTTGCTGGCCTTGTGGCCGCTGTTCGCCATGATAGTCGCCGGCTACTGGCTGCGCCTGCGCGAGTTCCCCAGCGAGGCTTTCTGGCCGGGTGCCGAGCGCCTCAATTACTTCATTCTGTTCCCTGCCCTGCTGTTCTCCAGCCTGGCCCGTGCGCCGCTGAACAATCCGGCCTTGCCGCGTCTGGCATTGGCGGTGCTGCTCGGCCTGGGCATCGCCTGGCTGGCGCTGCTGCTGGTGCGGCGCCTGCGTGGCTGGCCGGCGGGGCGTTTTGGCGCCTTCACTCAGGGCATCCTGCGCTTCAACACCTACCTGGGCCTGGCCGCGGTCGGCAGCCTGTTCGGTCAGGAGGGGCTGACCCTCGCCGCACTGATGCTGGCCCTGATGGTGCCGACGGTGAACGTGCTGTCGGTGTGGTCGCTGACCGCCGAACGTGGCGTCAGCGCGCGCAGCCTGCTGCTGCCGATCATCAAGAACCCACTGATCCTCGCCTGCGTCGGCGGAGCGCTGTTCAACCTCACGGGTATCGGCCTGCCGGGTGGCAGCGACCGTCTACTCAACCTGCTGGCTGCTGCTAGCCTGCCGCTGGGCCTGCTCTGTGTGGGTGCCGCACTCAAGCCAGAGCAACTGGGCGGAGAAATCCCGGCGTTGACCTGGAACAGCGCCCTGCGCCTGCTGGCGATGCCGCTGCTGGCCTGGTGCGTGGCCTGGGCACTGGCCCTGCCGGCCATGGAGAGCGCAGTGCTGGTGCTGTTCTTTGCTCTGCCCACCGCCCCCACGGCCTATGTGCTGACTCGCCAACTTGGCGGCGACAGCCAGTTGATGGCCGGCATAATCACCCTGCAGACGTTGCTGGCAGCAGGAAGTCTGGTGGCGATCATGATGATGCTGGCGTGAACGGCTACTGCGCGTAACTCTCGATCAGCCGCTGATACTCTCCGCGTACCTTGAGCGCCTCGAGCCCACGATTGAAGCGCTCGATCAACTCGGTAGCACGCGGGTGCTGCCGCGAGACGATGAAGTGCAGCGTACTGCTCTGAAACGGCACCCGTGACCGGTGAAACTGCGCCAGTTCAGCGCCAGCACTGTGCAAAGCACTGCCCCCCAGGTTACGGTCGGCAATGAACAGGTCGTCACGTTCGAGCAGCAGCAGCCGTGCGCATTCCTGCAGACCCAGTGGAGAATGACGGCGCAGCACACCCTGCTCGACCATTTGCTGGATCGCCGCCGGTGGCTGCCAGCCCAGCGGATAGCAGAGTCGCCGGCCGATCATGGCGGGCAGATCATCGAGCTCGATGTGATCACCGGCCCGGCTGAAGATGTATGGTTCGGCCACATAAATGGGCGCCGAGTAGAAAAACTCCGCCTCGCGCTCGGCAGAACGGATGTAGGGAAAGGTGGCGTCGTACTCAACGCGCTTGGCTTTCAGGTAACCGCGGTTCCAGGGCAGCCAGTCGAGTGTGATTGCCGCCCCCTGCTCGGCCAGCGCAGCCCGCACCACCTGGGTGAGCATGCCCTGACCAGGCAATGCCTTGCCGGTGAACGGCGCATAGTCATCGCCCGTAGCCAGGTGCAGCACCTCCGCTCGCGCCGATACGCACAACAGCAGACTCAGCAGAGCCGCCCCCCATAATCCCACCATCAATCTCCAGTCACTGGCGCGCAATCGCCTTGCTGCTCCGATCATTGACTCTTGCTCTCACAAGCACGGCTGTCCAGTGCAACCAGGCTATAGGGCGACAATTCATGCTGTTCTCTTGATACGAAGCAACGGGCTGGGCAGGGCGCCGTCTATTCTTGTCGCAACACGAACGAGATGCGGCAAGCCGATGAATGACACCAACGCCAACGATCAGCCTGACGTTTTCCCCTATCTGCAGCTGATCCACCAGCACGGCGGCTCGGACCTGTTCTTCAGCGTCGGCGCGCCGCCGCACATGAAGGTCGAAGGGCATAGCCAGCCCGTCGGCCAGCGCATCATGAAGGCCGGTGAGGTGCAGCAGCTGGCCTATCAACTGATGACGCAGAAGCAGATCGCCGAGTTCGAACGCGACCTGGAGATGAACCTGGCCGTCGGCCTGCAGGGCGCCGGGCGTTATCGGGTCAACGTCTATTACCAGCGCGGCGAAGTGGCCATGGTGGTGCGCCTGATCAAGAGCGAGATCCCCAGCTTCGAGGCACTTGGCCTGCCCAGGCTGCTGGAGAAACTGGCCATGCAGGACCGCGGGCTGATCCTGGTCACCGGCGCGGCCGGCTCGGGCAAGTCCACCACCCTGGCGGCGATGCTGGATTTTCGCAACCGCCACAAGAGCGGGCATATCGTCTGCATCGAAGACCCTATCGAGTTTCTCCACAGACATCAGCGCTCGATCATCGACCAGCGTGAAGTCGGCCTGGATACCCACAGCTTCGCTGATGCCCTGCGCAACGTGCTGCGCGAGGCGCCGGACGTGATCATGCTCGGCGAGATCCGCGACGCCGCCACCATGCAGCACGCCCTGCACTATGCCGAAACCGGCCACCTGTGCGTCGCCACCCTGCATGCCACCAGCAGCAGCCACGCCATCGAACGTATCGCTCGCTTCTTCCCCGACGACGCTCGCAAGCAGGTACTGGCCGACGTCGCGCACAACCTGCTCGCGGTGGTCGGCCAGCGCCTGGTGCCCGGCATCGAACAGAAGCGCGTGGCGGCGGTGGAGCTGATGCTGGGCACGCCCTATATCCGCGACCTGATCCAGCGAGATGAACTGGAGGAGCTGCGCGAGGCCACTGCGCGGGCTTCCGAACAGGGCCTGCAGACCTTCGACCAGCACCTGTTCGCCCTGCTCGAAGCCGGCCGTATCAGTCTGACCGAAGCGCTCAAGTTCGCCGACTCGCGGACCGATCTCAGCCTCAAGTTCAAACTCGAGCGCGGTTTCTCCGCCGACGACGCCGAACTCAAGGTGCTGCGCGACGGTTGACTGGCTTTATCAGCGATTTCGGCCGATGCTCATCTATACAGGCCGAAACCATAATTCCTCATCGGCCGTCTTTCAGGGGGGCCGATTCATGCTGACCCTGCTGCATTTGCTGTCAGCTATTGCCCTGTTGGTCTGGGGCACACACATCGTACGTACCGGCATCCTGCGCGTGTTCGGCTCGCAGTTGCGCAAGGTGCTCAGCCACAACATCGGCCGCCGACCGCTGGCGTTCGTCGCCGGCATCGGCGTCACGGCGCTGGTGCAGAGCAGCAACGCCACGGCCTTGCTGGTCACCTCCTTCGTTGCCCAGGGCTTGATGGCGTTGGCGCCGGGCCTGGCGATCATGCTCGGCGCCGACGTCGGCACGGCGCTGATGGCACGCGTGCTGACGCTCAACCTCAGTTGGCTCAGCCCGCTGCTGATCTTTCTCGGGGTGATCTTCTTTCTCTCGCGGCGGCAGACCCGAGCAGGACAACTCGGCCGCGTGGCCATCGGCCTCGGGCTGATGCTGCTGGCGTTGGAGTTGATCGTTGCCGCCGCCACGCCGATCACCGAGGCGCGTGGCATTCGCGTGCTGTTCGCGTCATTGACTGGCGATCTGCTACTCGACGCGCTGGTCGGTGCGTTGTTCGCCCTGCTCACCTATTCCAGCCTGGCCGCCGTGCTGCTCACCGCAACCCTGGCCGGTGCCGGGCTGATCAGCCTGCCGGTGGCCATCGGCCTGGTGATCGGTGCCAACATCGGCAGCGGTCTGCTGGCCTTTCTCACCAGCAGCCTGCAGAACCCTGCCGGGCGTCGTGTGGCGCTGGGCAGCCTGATCTACAAGCTGATCGGACTGTTGCTGGTGCTGCCGGTGCTGCAGCCATTGGCCGACTGGCTGGACAGCCTGAATTGGCGCCCGGCGGAGCTGGTGATCTTTTTCCACCTGCTCTACAACAGCCTGCGCGCCGTGCTGATGTTGCCCAGCGTCGGGCTGATGGCGCGCTTCTGCAACTGGTTGCTACCGGACCGTGCCGATGACAGCGGCATCGCCCGCCCACGCCACCTCGACCCGACGGCGCTGACCACACCGAGCCTGGCGTTGGCCAACGCCGTGCGCGAAACCCTGCGCGTGGGCGACAAGATCGAGGCCATGCTCAGCCGTCTGCTACCGGTGCTGGAGCAGAACCAGCCAGCACTGGACAAGGAGCTGCGCAGCCTCAATGACGATGTCGCCAGCCTGTGCCGGGCGGTCAAGCTGTACCTCGCGCAAATCCCCCGTGAGGCCCTGAGCGAGCACGAAAGCCGGCGCTGGGCAGAGATTCTCGAGCTGGCAGTCAACCTCGAGCAGGCTGGCGATCTGATCGAGCGCATGCTCGGCAAGATCCAGAACGAGAAGACCGCGCAACGCCGGGCCTTCTCCGAAAAGGGGCTGGAGGAGCTCACCAGCCTGCACGGACAACTGATGGCCAACCTGCGCCTGGGGCTGAACGTTTTCCTCAGCGCCGACCACGCCAGCGCCAGCCAGCTGCTGCGCGAGAAGCGCCGCTTCCGCGCGCAGGAGCGACGCCTGGCCCACGCCCATATCGGCCGTCTGCAGCGTCAAGTGGTGCAGAGCATCGAAACCAGCTCCCTGCACCTGGAGCTGATCGCCGACATGAAGCGACTCAACTCGCTGTTCTGCGCCAGCGCCTACGTGGTGCTCGAGGGCGGCGAAACCGGCGCCCTCAAGCTCGAAGGCGGCGAGTGACTCAGTCGGCGCCGGTCACGCGCTCGGGCTCGGCCGGCTCGACGCCGCGCCAGGCGTACCAGGCGAAGAACAGCGCCATCAGCAGATAACCGTGGACGAAGTCCGGCGCGGCATACCACGCCAGCTTCGGCGCGTGCATCAGGCCAACGAAGGCCATGGCCGCCGCCACCAGGGCGAAGGTGGTGGCCTGGCGGAACTGGCGATCGATCACCGCCACGCACATCGCGCCCAGCAGGATGGCGCTGAACATGGCGCCCTGCCCCAGCGCGCCAATGGCGCTGGAAATGCCCTCGACCACTTCGGGTGCGCCACGGTTGAAGCGGGTCGCCAGGTAGTTGGCGAAGTACGGCAGCATCGCCAGCGCCACGGCCGGGTAGTAACGGGCGTGGTTGCTATTGAACGCGGTGGCGATCATCGACATGCCGACGAACACCAGGATCGGCGCCACCACCGATACCGGAATCAGCGCGGCGATGAAGGCGATCAGACCGAACATGGTCGCCAATCCGTACACCGCGCCATTGAGCAGGCTATAACCACGCCTGGCGCCCATCCACTTCGAACCCACGGTGGCGATGTAAACGGTGGTCGGGAACACGCCGCCGAACAGCGCCCCGAGCGAGGTACCGAGCCCATCCACGGCCTGGCATTCGCGCACGCTGTAGCTGTCACCGGCGGCGCTCATGGCCTCGACGTTGTTCATGGTCTCGATGGCGTTGTACAGGGTGATCGGCAGGATCACCGTCATCAGCGCCAGCATGCTGGTGAACAGCAGGCCCAGGCCCTCGTACCAGGCCAGATTGGGCAACAGCGGGTAGAAACCCAGGTGGGTGAAGGCATCACTGAACTTGCCGCTATCGGCGGCGCCGATCAGGTAGGCCAGCGCCGTGCCCACGACGATGGCGAACAGCGAAGCCGGCAGGCGAAACGGCATGCTTACCCGCGCCACCAGGCCGACGATGGTGATGGCCAGCACCAGCAGACCGATCACCGGGATTTCCAGGGTCTTGAACAGCATCTCGCCAGCAATGAAGGTCAGTGCCACACCGGCCACCGCGCCGAGCATGGCGGCGCGCGGCAGGCGGCGCTGCACCCAGCCACCGATCAGGCTGATGGCGGCCTCGATCAGACCACTGATGAAACACGCGGCCACCGCCACCTTCCACGCCAGCTCGGCGTCGCCGGTAAGGTTCTTTGCCGGCAGCAGCACGCCGAACAGGAAGACGAACATCACCGGCGTGCTGATGCCGTAGGACAGCGCGGTGACATCGGCGCGGTTCTCCTTGCGCGCCAGGCGCGCGGCGCTCCAGGCGTAGTAGAAGTTGCCGGCCATCACCGCCACCGCCGCCCCCGGCAGCACTTGGCCGAACACGATTTCGGCAGGGAAACCCATGCCCAGCATGCTGATGGCGATGATCACGAAATTGGCGATGTTGTTCTGGAACAGGGCGAAGAAGGCGTCGGTATCTTCCTTCTTGTACCAGGGGTAATGCACGCGCGGCTTCGACATGCTGGCTGCGTCCTTGTTGTCTGAGTGGTCAGGCCGGCGAGTCTAGCAATCCGCCGCGAGGGCATAAACGAACAAGGCAGCCGAAGCTCAATGCCTGTCAGATAGGCTTCGCAAATCCCCTCTTGCGTAGGGGCCCCGCCCCGGGGCGAAGCTTTTGGGTCGGCGCCGCCCGGGTTCGCGGCGGGGCGCCGCTCCTACACAAATGGGGGCATGGTCAATAAACGAACAAGGCAGCCGAAGCTGCCTTGTTGTCAGTTGCCAGGCTAGGTTATGCGGTCTGCGCGACCTGACGGCGACGCTGCAGCAGCACAACGAGACCGAACAGCAGGAAGCCCGGAATCCACATCAGCTCCTTGATCCAGCGGTCGGTCGGTGCCCGCACGCTGAGGATCTGCTGATCGAACTCCAGACCCGCATCAGCGGCCAGGCTGCCGAAGGTGACGCTGTCCACCAGCACCTTGTCGCCTTCCTCATAGAGGTTCAGGCCGAGCTTCTCCAGGCGCGCCTGGCCCGACGCGCCATCCGGCACCGGCAGCAGCACGGTGAACTCACGCGGGTCGCCCACGGCGTTCTCGCCGAGAATGCGCAGGCGCAGCGAGCTGCCGTCCTCTACCCCATCGAGCGCTTGCGCCAGCTCGGCCGGCGGCACCTCCTGATAGGGGTCGTGCAGCATGTCCATCCAGAAGCCGGGGCGGAACAGGGTGAAGGCCACCAGCAGCAGCAACACGCTCTCGTACAGGCGGCTGCGCACCAGGAAGAAACCCTGGGTGCCGGCAGCGAATATCAGCATGGCGATGGTCGCCACGATGAAGATGATCACGCCGTGCCAGAAGTCGACGTCGATCAGCAGCAGGTCAGTGTTGAAGATGAACAGGAACGGCAGCGCAGCGGTACGCAGGCTGTAGAAGAACGCCACGATACCGGTCTTGATCGGATCGCCCTTGGACACCGCCGCCGCGGCGAACGAGGCCAGCCCCACCGGTGGCGTTACGTCGGCCATGATGCCGAAGTAGAAGACGAACAGGTGCACCGCGATCAGCGGCACGATCAAGCCGTTCTGCTGCCCCAGCGCCACCACCACCGGCGCCAGCAGGCTGGACACCACGATGTAGTTGGCGGTAGTCGGCAAGCCCATACCGAGGATCAGGCTGAACACCGCCACCAGGATCAGCATCAGCAGCAGGTTGCCCATCGACAGCAGCTCGACCAGATCGGCCAGCACCAGGCCAACGCCGGTCTGCGACACCGCACCGACGATGATGCCCGCCGCCGCCGTGGCGATACCGATACCGATCATGTTGCGGGCGCCAGCGATCAGGCCTTCGCGCAGATCAATCACGCCATCGATGAAGCTGCCGTGGTCATGGCTGCCATCGCGGCGCATCCAGCTCAGCAGCGGGCGCTGGGTGAGCAGGATGATGATCAGCATCACGCTGCCCCAGAAGGCCGACAGACCGGGAGACAGGCGCTCGATCATCAGGCACCAGACCAGCACCACCACCGGCAGCAGGAAGTGCAGGCCGGACAGCAGCACCGCGCGGGTCTGCGGCAGCTCTTCCAGCGGCGCGTTGGGGTCTTCCGGCGGCAGTACCGGCACGCTAGCGGCGACTTTCAGCAGCGCCAGGTAGACCACTGCGAGCAGAACACCGATCACCGGCAGGGCATATTCACCGAGCGCCGGCTTGAGCCAACCCAGGCCGTAGTAGACCGCCAGCGACAGGCCACTGATCAGCGCTGCACCGAAGGCGAAACCGGTCAGGCGACGCAGCCAGGGCTTGGGCTGATGACCGCCAATGGGCTGCAGGCCGAGCTTGAGCGCCTCAAGATGAACGATGTAGAGCAGCGCGATGTAGGAAATCGCGGCAGGCAGGAAGGCGTGCTTGATGATCTCGACATAGGGCATGCCGATGTACTCGACCATCAGGAAGGCTGCAGCCCCCATCACCGGCGGCATGATCTGGCCGTTGACCGAGGAGGCCACCTCCACCGCACCAGCCTTCTCCGAAGAGAAGCCGGTGCGTTTCATCATCGGAATGGTGAAGGTACCGGTGGTCACCACGTTGGCGATCGACGAGCCGGAAATCATCCCGGTCAGGCCGGAAGCCAGCACCGCCGCCTTGGCCGGGCCACCACGGAAGTGGCCGAGCAGGCTGAACGCCAGCTGGATGAAGTAATGGCCAGCACCGGCGCGCTCGAGCAGCGCGCCGAACAGCACGAAGAGGAACACGAAGCTGGTGGATACACCCAGAGCGATGCCGAACACGCCTTCGGTGGTGATCCACTGGTGGTTGGCCAACGCGTTGAAGCTGACCCCACGGTGCGCCAATATCCCCGGCATATAGGGGCCGGCCAGGCTGTAAACGAGAAACACCAGGGCGATGATCGCCAGGGGTGGGCCAAGAGCACGGCGCGTGGCTTCCAGCAGCAGGGGGATACCGATGCAGGCCGTAACCAGGTCACCTGTGGTCAGGCTGCCGGGGCGCAGGGCCAACTGCTGATAGAAAATGAACAGATAGGCAGCACTGGCCGCGGCGACCAGGCCTAGAGCGATATCCAGCAGCGGCACGCGATCACGCGGCGAGCGTTTGAACGCCGGGTAGGCGAGAAACGCCAGCAGCAGGGCAAATGCCAGGTGAATGGCACGGGTCTGGGTATCGTTGAGCACGCCGACACCGAAGATGAACGGCAGTGGCGAGGCGATCCACAGCTGGAACAGCGACCAGAGCAGGGCCAGGCCGGTGATCACCTGGGCCATCGAGCCGACGGGCGTGCGCGCGCCGACATCCTGGGCGATCAGTTCCTCGGTGGAAAGTTGCTTGTCATGCATGGGGCGAACCTGCATTTGAGTAAACGGAAAACGGCAAAACCCGCGGGCCTGAGCCTGCGGGTTTGTTTAACACTAGAAGCGAATCGAGTGACGCGCCTGGCGACGCATCACGAACGGCCCTGACCGGCTGGCCGACAGGGCCCAAAGAGGGTGTTTACAAAGCAGCATGGCCGAGCGCAGCAATTTGTAGACACCCTCGAAGGCTTACAGCCAGCCGCGTTCTTTGTAGTAACGCTCTGCACCCTCATGCAGCGGGGCAGTCAGACCGACCTTGATCATGTCTTCTTCCTTCAGGTCAGCGAAGGCCGGGTGCAGACGCTTGAAGCGGTCGATGTTGTCGAACACCGATTTGACCAGTTGGTAGACCACTTCCGGATCGGCCTTGGCGCTGGTGGACAGCACGGCCTTGCCGCCGATGGACGGCGTCGGCTGATCGTTGCCCTTATACAGACCGCCAGGGATGTCGGCCTTGGTGTAGTAGGTCTTCTCGGCCAGCAGCTTGTCGATCTCGGCGCCGGTCACCGGAACCAGAACGGCGTCGGTGGTGGTGGTAGCTTCCTGGATCGCGCCATTCGGATGACCGACGAAGTAGGTCATGGCATCGATGTTGTTGTCGCCCAGAGCGCTGGCCTGTTCGGCCGGCTTCAGCTCGGCAGCCAGGGCGAAGGCAGAGCGATCCCAGCCTTTGACAGCCATGATCTCTTCCAGGGTGTCACGCTGACCGGAACCCGGGTTGCCGACGTTAACGCGCTTGCCCTTGAGATCATCGAAACTGGCGATGTTGGCGCTACGACGGGCGAGGACAGTGAACACTTCGCTCTGCAGCGAGAACACCGCACGGATATCGCTCATCGCACCTTCGGCTTCGAACGGTGCAGCGCCGTTGAGAGCCTTGAACTGGTGGTCGGACTGCATGATGCCGAAGTTGAATTCGCCGCTGCGAATGCCATTCACGTTGGCCACACCGCCGCCGCTGGCCGGCGCGTTGCACTTGATGCCGTGCTCAGCCGAGCCACGGTTGAGGAAGCGGCAGATGGACTGACCGGCCACGTAATAGACGCCGGTCTGGCCGCCGGTGCCGATGGTGACGAATTTCTCTTCGGCCTGTGCCATACCACTCAGGGCAGTACCCGCGAGCGCGGCGGACAGGACCCATGCCAAGGATTTGCCTTTCATGGGATATCTCCTTTTTCTGTTGTTTTGAGCGAGCGTGCCTTGTGAGCGACGTCCGGGTGGGAAGTCTAACTGCTTGCGACGAATATGCACGCCTTGTTGACCAACCGGTCGTAACTCATTGTGTGGGGCGCAGGCTATCGTCCAACCCCGGCATTGGGCAGAATCGACCAATGTCGAACGTCCCTCATGAATCATCGCAGGCCTCGGTCAGCGCCAGTCTGACCCAGGCTGTGCTGCACGCAGCCAGTCGCCTCGGCCTCGACCGTCAGGCGCTGCTCAGCGTCTGTAACCTGACTGACCAGCAACTGGCTGATCCCGACGCGCGCATCCCCTTCAGCGTCCAGCAGACCCTCTGGCATGAGCTGGATTCACGCCTGCAGCACCCGGAACCCGGCCTGCTGCTCGGTCGCAACCTCACCCCAGGCCCATTCAGCGTCCTCAGTTATCTGCTGCAGAGCAGCGCCACCCTGAGCGATGCGCTGAACGCCGCACTACGCTATCAGCGCCTCGCTGGCGAGGGCGGCGAACTGCATATCGATACTCGCGACGACAGCCTGTTGCTGCTGTACCGCCCATTGCATCCGCAGCATCCGGCAACCCGCATCCGCGTCCTGGCGATGATGGCCTGCTGGGTGCAGATGACCATGCCGCTGCTCGACGACTTCCGCCTGCTCGGCGCGCAATTTCGTCACGCTGAACCAGCCGACCTTGCGCCCTATCAGGACGTGTTCGCCTGCCCACTGCAGTTCGCCAGCGACGACTACGCCATCGCCCTGCCCCGGACCCTGGGCCAGGCGCCCCTGATCCAGGCCAACCCGCCGCTGCAGCAACTGCTGCGCCAGCATGCCGAAACCCTGCTCGCCCGCCTGCCCAGCGCCAGCCTCAGTGCGCGGGTCATCGGCCTGCTCGGCGAGCAACTGGCACACGGCGAACCCGACCGCGCCGAGCTGGCCCGTACGCTGAACCTGAGCGAACGCACCCTGCAGCGCAGGCTGGCCGAAGAGGGCTGCAGCTATCAGCACCTGCTGGCCGACACGCGCCGCCAGCTGGCCGAACAACACCTGCGCGACGGACGCCTACCTGCGGCGGAAATCGCCCTGCTGCTGGGCTACTCCGAACCCAGCGTATTCTTCCGCGCCTTCCGCCAGTGGACCGGCCTGACCCCTGGCGAATACCGCGCCCAGCACGGCACTGCCTGAGGCACAGGTTCGCTCGCCAACACGGCGGTCCTGGGCACCATTCGCCACGCTCATCACCGAGCATCCCGCGGCGCAAAACAGCCGCGACGGCATCAGCGCATCACCCGTATCGATGATGACTATGCCTGTGCCTGGCGTGCGCTGCCTGGACCCGAGGGGTTAGAGTGGCCGGCCATGCAACGAGGAGAATTCCCCAATGAGCCGACTGGCCTCCATCAAGCTCTCCACCCTCGACCTGGCGCCGATTCGCGACGATGGCGATGCCGCTCAGGCCCTGCACAATTCGCTGGCGCTGGCCCGACATGTCGAGAGCCTCGGCTTCGAGCGATTCTGGGTGGCCGAGCACCACAACATGGACGGCATCGCCAGCTCCGCCACCTCAGTGCTGATCGGCTATCTGGCCGCCGGCACCTCGAAAATCCGCCTGGGCGCTGGCGGCGTGATGCTGCCCAACCATGCGCCGCTGGTGATTGCCGAACAGTTCGGCACCCTCGCCACGCTCTATCCCGGGCGTATCGAACTGGGCCTGGGCCGCGCGCCCGGCGCCGATCAGTACACCGCCCATGCCCTGCGCCGCAGCCGCGATGGTAGCGCCGACGACTTCCCCAATGACGTCGAGGAACTGCAGGCCTACCTCGGCCCGCGCCAGGAAGGGCAACGGGTGATCGCCATGCCCGGGGCGGGCACCAATGTGCCGATCTGGCTGCTCGGCTCCAGCCTGTTCAGCGCCCAGCTGGCCGGCATGAAGGGCCTGCCTTACGCCTTCGCCTCGCACTTCGCACCGCGCTACATGCACGAGGCGATCCGCATCTACCGCAACCACTTCCGCCCCTCGGCGGTGCTGGACAAGCCTTATGTGATGCTTGGCGTACCGCTGCTGGCAGCCGACAGCGATGAGCAGGCGCAGTACCTGGCCACCTCCGCGTTCCAGCGCATCCTGGCGCTGATCCGCGGCCAGAGCCTGGTGCAACGCAAGCCCGTACCGAGCATGGACGGCCTGTGGCTGCCGCACGAGCGCCAGGCCGTGGGCGAGTTCTTCGGCCTGGCTACCATCGGCGGGCCGCAGACCGTGCGTCAGCGCCTGGAACAGTTGCTGGAGCAAACCGAAGCGGACGAGCTGATCTTCACCTGCGACATGTACGACTTCGCCGACCGCCTGCACGCCTTCGACATCCTCGCCGAGCTGCAACACGGCTAGCAGGCCGTTGAAAAACGTAGGCGAGGCAGCCAGTGCAAGGCAAAAGCAGGCGAAAAAGCGGAGTTTACGAGCTGTAAATGAGCATTTTGAGCCTGCTTTTAACGTAGCAATGGCAACGCAGGTAGTTTTTCAACAGCCTGCTAAGTGCGAACTTGTACGCGTGACAGCCCTCTGAATCAGAACAGGCCGCCAGATCGGTGGCCCCGTTCATACGATGGGAGACGCATATGAAGAAGACAGCTTCGGCCCACTGGCAAGGTGGTATCAAGGACGGCAAAGGCACCATCTCTACCGAAAGTGGCGTCCTCAAGGACTCGCCCTACGGTTTCAACACCCGCTTCGAGGACAAGCCCGGCACCAACCCCGAAGAGCTGATCGGCGCCGCTCATGCGGGCTGCTTCTCCATGGCGCTGTCCAAGGAGTTGGGCGACGCCGGCATGACCGCCGAGAGCATTGACACCAAGGCGCAAGTGACCCTGGAAAAGGTCGAGGGCGGCTTCGAAATCAGCGCCGTGCATCTGACGCTGCGCGCGAAGATCCCAGGCGCCGAACGCGCCGCCTTCGAGAAAGCCGTGGAAGCTGCCAAGACCGGCTGCCCGGTATCCAAGGTACTGAACGCCACGATCACCCTGGAAGGCATACTCGAAGCCTGACCTTGCACCCGCGGCGCCCCCATTGATCAGCGGGGCGCGCCGTGCGGATCAGCCCTGGCCTAGATGGCCGTCCCGCAACGCAGCACCTCGCCACGCGCCAACACGTTGCGTTGCTCGTCATACAGCCAGGCCTGCGCTTTCATCAGCTGTTGACGTGCCTCGACGCGGTAGCGCTGGCCAGCCGCAAAGTCTTCGTAGCGCAGGCGAATCTCGCAGGTCATGCGCAATGGCTCGCTCTGCATCCCTATCGACCCACCGCTACGCACCTCGAACTGGAAGCGTGTTTCCAGCTCATGCTGGCCGGGCGTCACCTGAAAGTAGCGGCCATCCGGCCAGCGCTTGCCGTCCAGGCGGTCAGCCATCAGCAAAGTATCGGCGGTGGAATACAACTCGACCCAGGCCTGCTGCGGGTCGGGCTTGGGCAGGGGTGAAGCACAGGCCCCGAGCATCATCAGGGCGGGGGCGAGAAACAGGGCGCGCATGGCGACCTCCACGATAGGGTTCAGACACCAGCCTACATCGGGAGGCGGGCAAAACCGAGGCGAAACGAGCCTATTCACACGCACGGGGCTGGAGACAAGCAACGCGATCAGCTAGCGTGACGGCATGCCCAACGCCTCTTCTAAAGACCTGCTGCGCCGCTGCGCGGTTCCCCTGCTCGCCCTGCTGCTGGGCGGCTGTTCGACCCTCGACTATTACGCCCATCTCGGTCAGGGCCAATGGCAACTGTTGCAGGCACGCCAGCCGATCGAGCGTCTGCTGCATGACTCGGCCACCGACCCCGATCTGGCCAGGCGCCTGACGCTGAGCCAGCAGGCGCGGGACTTCGCCAGCGCCAGTCTGCAGTTGCCAGAGAACCGCAGCTATCGCCTCTACGCCGACCTGGAGCGCCCCTTCGTGGTGTGGAATGTCTTCGCCACGCCGGAGTTCTCGCTAGACCCCGAGCTGCACTGTTTCCCCATCGCCGGTTGCGTCGCCTACCGCGGCTACTATCAACAGGGCCGAGCCCGCGGTGCTGCCGCGCTGCTGCGCCAGCAGGGGCTGGATACCTACATCGGCGGTGTCGAGGCCTACTCCACCCTGGGCTGGTTCGATGACCCGCTGCTCAACACCATGCTGCGCTGGAGCGACGAGCGTTTCATCGCGGTGATCTTCCACGAGCTGGCGCACCAGCAGTACTACCTGCCGGGCGATACGGCCTTCAACGAGTCCTTCGCCACCTTCGTCGAACGCGAGGGGCTGCGTCAGTGGCACGCGGCCCGTGGTGAAACGCCGCCGGCCAGCGACGACCGCCAGCGCCAGCAGTTCATCGAACTGGTGCTGGCCAGCCGCGAGCGTTTGCGTCAGCTCTATGCCAGCAATCTGTCAGAAGAAGCCATGCGCGCCGCCAAGCAAACCGAGTTCGAGCGCCTGCGCCGCGACTACCGCGCCTTGCGCCAGCGCGACTGGGGTGGCCTGGGGCGTTATGACGCCTGGATCGAAAGCCCGCTGAACAACGCCAAGCTGCTGCCCTTCGGCCTCTACGACCAATGGGTGCCGGCTTTCGCGGCACTGTTCACGCGTGAGGGCCGGGATTGGCGCGCGTTCTACGCCGCCGTGGCCGCGCTCGGTCGGCTGCCGGAAGCGGATCGTCGGGCCGCGTTGGAAAGCCTGATGCAAAACGACTAGAACTGCGGGGCAGATTGCCAGTCCAACCTACTCAGGTTTCGCCCAACACCGGAGGTACAAGCGATGCAACGACTGATTCCCGCCCTGGCCCTGATGCTCCTTGCTGGCGGCGCGCTGGCCGCGCCCAAGCCCTGCGAAGAACTCAAGCAGGAAATCGAAGTGAAGATTCAGGCCAACAACGTGCCCAGCTACACCCTGGAAATCGTGCCCAACGACGAAGTTCAGGATCAGAGCATGGTCGTCGGCAGTTGCGACGGCGGCACCAAGAAGATCGTCTATCAGCGCAACGGCTGATCTATCTACAGCTGCTTTTTGTAGGAGCGAGCTCTGCTCGCGAATCTTTCGCAAGCGAGCCCGCTCCTATGCCCTCAGCAGCCAAACGCCCGGTGCATCTGCTCCAGCGTCTCGAAATGAAAGTCCGGCGTCTCGCCGAGCAACTCCTCACGACTACCGAAGCCGTAACCGACCGCCACCGCTTGCAAACCATTGCTGCGGGCGCCGATCAGGTCATGCTTGCGGTCGCCGATCATCAGCGCCGAACCGGGCGCCAGTCGCTCCGAGTCCAGCAGATGCGCCAACAGCTCCACCTTGTTGGTGCGGGTGCCATCCAGCTCGCTGCCGTAGATGCGCTTGAAGTAGCGGTCGAAGCCGAAGTGCCGGGCAATTTCCTCGGCGAACACTGTCGGTTTACTGGTCGCGATATAGAGCGTGCGGCCCTGCGCCACCAGCGCCTCGAGCAGCGTCTCCACCCCATCGAACACACGATTTTCGTACAGCCCGGTAACCCGAAAGCGCTCACGATAATGATTGACCGCTTGCCATCCAGTGGCCTCGTCCAGCGCATAGGTACTCATGAAACACTGCAACAGCGGCGGGCCAATGAAGTGCTCCAGCGCGGCCAGGTCCGGCTCATCGATACCCAGCTTGGCCAGGGCGTACTGCACCGAGCGGGTGATGCCCTCGCGCGGGTCGGTCAGAGTGCCGTCGAGGTCGAAGAAGATGATGGAGTGATGCATGGCGGGGCCTGTTCAGGATCGGAACGGTGGCCAAGGATACAAGATTCCCACGGCAGGATAGGCGGTTCCAGGCTCACTCACCCAGCGCGCGAAACATCACATGGCAATCCACCAACCCATGCTGGGCGTGGCGGTAGGCCTTGGGCAAGGTGCCGACAATCGCGAAACCGTGTTTCTGCCATAGCGCCACGGCCACCGTATTGGTCGCCACCACACTGTTGAATTGCATGGCGCTGAAACCCAATTCGCGTGCCACCTCCAGCGAGTGAGCGCAGAGCTGGCCGGCGACGCCGCGGCCGCGTGCAGCAGGAGCGGTCATGTAACCGCAGTTGCACACGTGATCGCCAGGGCCAGCGCCGTTGGCCTTGACGTAGTAGGTGCCGAGAATCTGCCCGCCCTGCTCGGCAACGAAGGTCGCGCGCGGCAGTTCGACCCAGGTTTTCCAGGCCGTTTCACGATCCATGTTCGGGTCGAAGGCGTAGGTTTCCTGCGCCTGCACCACGTCACGAATGATCGGCCAGACCTGGTCGAAATCGGCCGCCTCGATGGGCCGAATGATCAGTTCGTCGCTCACTGGTCGTAGCCTTCGGCCAGGTGCAGCTCCTTGAGCTTCACGTAGTTGCCCGCCGTGTAGCTGAAGAAGTTGCGCTCCTTGTCGGTCAGCGGGCGCGCCTGTTTCACCGGGCTGCCGACATACAGATAGCCGCTTTCCAAACGCTTGCCAGGCGGCACCAGCGAGCCGGCGCCGATGATCACCTCATCCTCGACCACCGCACCGTCCATGACGATGCTGCCCATGCCGACCAGAATCCGGTTGCCCAGGGTGCAGCCGTGCAGGGTGACCTTGTGCCCGACGGTCACCTCGTCACCGATGATCAGCGGGTAGCCATCAGGGTTGAACGGCCCGGCGTGGGTGATGTGCAGCACGCTGCCGTCCTGCACGCTGGTGCGCGCGCCGATACGGATGCGGTGCATGTCGCCGCGGATCACGGTCAGCGGCCAGACTGAGCTGTCCTCGCCCAGTTCGACGTCGCCGATGACCACGGCAGAAGCGTCGACGAAGGCACGTTCGCCCAGTTGTGGAACGTGCTGCTGGTATTTGCGAATCGCCACGATAGAAGCTCCTGAGCTGCGGGAAAGCTTGATTCTAATTAAGATGGCCCCCATGTCGGTTTCTATCGCGCCAGAATTATTACCGCTCTGCGCCGCAACCCCACATTCATTCGCCACAGGTGCCTCGTCGTGACCGCGAACAACCCCCTGCTGCAAGACTTCGACCTGCCGCCCTATTCGCAGATCAAACCGGAACACGTCGAGCCCGCCGTCGACCAGATCCTGGCAGACAGCCGCGCTGCCATCGCCAAACTGCTCGAACAACAGCAGGCCAATCCGAGCTGGGACGGCCTGGTGCTGGCTCTGGACGAGCTGGGCGCGCGCCTGGGCCGGGCCTGGAGCCCGGTGAGCCACCTCAACGCCGTATGCAACAGCCCAGAGCTGCGCGCGGCCTACGAGGCCTGCCTGCCCAAGCTGTCGGAATACTGGACGGAGATGGGCCAGAACAAGCCGCTGTTCGAGGCCTATGACGCACTGGCCAAGAGCCCGGCTGCGGCCAATTTCGACGTGGCGCAGAAGACCATTCTCGAACACGCCCTGCGTGACTTCCGTCTGTCCGGCATCGACCTGCCGGCCGAGCAGCAGAAGCGCTATGGCGAAATCCAGATGCGCCTGTCCGAGCTGACCAGCAAGTTCTCCAACCAGTTGCTCGACGCCACCCAGGCCTGGACCAAGCACGTCACCGACGAAACCCTGCTGAGCGGCCTGACCGACTCGGCCAAGGCGCAGATGAAACAGGCCGCAGAGGCCAAAGGCCTGGACGGCTGGCTGATCACCCTGGAATTCCCCAGCTACTACGCGGTGATGACCTACGCCGATGACCGCGCCCTGCGCGAAGAGGTCTATGCCGCCTACTGCACCCGCGCCTCCGACCAGGGGCCGAACGCCGGGCAGAACGACAACGGCCCGCTGATGAGCGAGATTCTCGACCTGCGCCAGGAACTGGCGCGCCTGCTCGGCTTCGCCAACTACAGCGAACTGAGCCTGGCCAGCAAGATGGCCGAGAACACCGACCAGGTGCTGAGCTTCCTACGCGACTTGGCCGTGCGCAGCAAGCCTTTCGCCGAGCAGGATCTCGCCGAGCTCAAGGCCTTCGCCGCCGAGCAGGGCCTGGATGACCTGCAGAGCTGGGACGTCGGCTACTACAGCGAGCGCCTGCGCCAGCAGCGCTACAGCATTTCCCAGGAAGAAGTGCGCGCCTGGTTCCCCGTGGACAAGGTGCTCACCGGCCTGTTTGCCATCGTGCAGAAGCTCTACGGCATCGAAATTCGCGAGCTGAAGGGCTTCGACACCTGGCACCCGGATGTGCGCCTGTTCGAGATCAGCGAGAACGGCCAACACGTCGGCCGCCTCTTCTTCGACCTCTACGCCCGCGCCAACAAGCGCGGCGGCGCCTGGATGGACGGCGCCCGCGACAAGCGCCGCGACGCTCAGGGCAAGCTGATCGCCCCGGTGGCCAACCTGGTGTGCAACTTCACCCCGCCGGTCGGCGGCAAACCGGCGCTGCTGACCCACGATGAGGTCACCACCCTGTTCCACGAATTCGGCCATGGCCTGCATCACCTGCTGACCCGCGTCGAGCACGCCGGTGCCTCGGGCATCAACGGCGTGGCCTGGGACGCGGTGGAGCTGCCGAGCCAGTTCATGGAGAACTGGTGCTGGGAGCCCGAAGGCCTGGCGCTGATCTCCGGCCATTTCGAGACCGGCGAGGCGCTGCCGCAGGCCATGCTGGACAAGATGCTGGCGGCGAAGAACTTCCAGTCCGGGCTGATGATGGTGCGCCAGCTGGAGTTCTCGCTGTTCGACTTCGAGCTGCACGCCAGCCACGGCGATGGCCGCAGCGTGCTGGACGTGATTGAGGCGATCCGCAGCGAAGTCTCGGTACTGCGCCCGCCGGCCTACAACCGTTTCGCCAACGGCTTTGCGCACATCTTCGCCGGTGGCTATGCGGCCGGTTACTACAGCTACAAGTGGGCCGAGGTGCTCAGTGCCGACGCCTTCTCCAAGTTCGAGGAAGAAGGCGTGTTCAACGCCGAGACCGGCCGCGCTTTCCGCGAAGCGATCCTCGCCCGCGGCGGCTCGCAGGAACCGATGGTGCTGTTCGTCGACTTCCGCGGTCGAGAGCCGAGCATCGATGCCCTGCTGCGCCACCTCGGCCTGAGCCAGGAGGCCGCATGAGCGATGCGCCTGTGAACAGCACCCCGAAACGCTTTATCGCCGGCGCCGTGTGCCCGGCGTGCAGCGAGACCGACAGCATCAAGATGTGGAACGTCGACGGCGTGCCGCACCGCGAATGCGTCAAGTGCGGCTACGCCGACACCCTCGACGCACGCGGTAATTCGGTGCCCAAGGAGATCCCCACGCGGGTCAACGTCAGCGGCCTGAAGCCCAAGGCAGCCGACCCCAATGTGCAGGCCGTGCAGTTCTTCCCCAATCCCAAGCTGAAAAAACCGAGCGAGTAATCCCACTTCTGGCCATGGAGGGCCTATGCGCATTCTTTCGTTGATACTTCTGACATTCGCTTTGCCTCTAGCCGCGGAAGTCCAGATAGAGTCGTTGCAAACAGAGCATGGCAACGGCACATACCGCTTCCCGAAACTGTTGGGAACCGGCGATGCGGTAAAACGCATCAACACCTACCTGCATGCCATTGAATTGAAGCTCCTTCCAGATAGCTTCGAAAGCTCCCCGTTCGAAAATATCTGGCCGAAGGAGGGCGAAATCTGGGGTGTGACACGCCTGGATTATCACGTGGATAGGTACGGGCCGGGCTTTTTGGCGGTAACCATCGAGAGTGATACGGGCGGAGCGTTCACGTCCAGGCAATCCATCAACTATCTGTTCGATCTAGCCAGCGGCCAACCGATCATTCTCGAACAATTGCTGAGTGAAAGTGGGCTGCGGAATCTGCACGCGCAGCTTCGCCAACAGCGCAGTCAACGTATTACGGACTTCCTTAGCGGTGAGATCATCACTAATGGCAGAGACGGTCGAGCGGTATCACTGGATAGCTCCAACCCCGAGAGAGCCGCATTGCAACGCATTACCTACGAGCAATGCAGACAAACTCGCTTGGGCAGGAGCATTGACGAAGAGCACGTCCACTTGGGCAGTCAGCATCTGACCATGAGCATAACAGGCTGTATGCTCCCCTACATACGAGACTTGGACGCGCTTGGCGACTTCGAGAATCTCATCAGCTACAGGGCGCTGGAAGATGATCTCACTCCGTATGGACACTGCCTACTTATCAAAGACGGTGCCAACTGTAAGCGTCCACCCGACATTCGGGCAGGCGGTGTCTATCAAGGTAGCCTCGATGGCTCTATTCCGATAACTCTTGTCCTGAGTCATAAGAGCCGCAATCGCCTATCGAGTGCCTTGTATCGCGATGCGAAAGTTGAATATACGCCCTTGGAAGGAGACGCTAGCGTTCCTGAGTATCGGCAGTTGTACGAGTCCAGCTATCCACCTGCGCACTTCGAGCTTAGGGTGGATAAAAGTGGCGAGCTGACGGGCATTTGGCAACAGCAGGGCGGCAAGACACTGCCAGTGCAGCTACGCTGAGCCTCTATAGCCCTACTCGCGGAAAAACTCCCCCGGCGTTGCGCCGAACTGGCGGCGAAAGGCGGCGATAAAGGCCGATAGCGAGTCATAGCCGCAGGCCAGCGCCACATCGGTGACGCGCTCGCCCTGCTCCAACGGGCTCAGCGCATCGAGCAGGCGCTGTCGCTGGCGCCAGACGCGAAAACTCAGACCCGTCTCACGCAGGAACAGCCGGCTCAGGGTCTTTTCCGAAACCCCCAGGCGCTCGCCCCATTCGCCCAGACCGAGCTGGCGCAGCATCGCATCCTCCAACCCCTGACAGACCTCGCGCAGCCGCGCGTCTTGTGGCAGCGGCAGCATCAACGCCACCTCTGGCGCAGCGCGCAGTTCGTCCAGCAACACTGCCGCCAATCTACCCGGCGCGCCCTGCTCGTCGTATTCGGCCGGCAACGCACTGAAACCGCGAATCAGCTCGCGCAGCAGCGGGCTGACCGCCAACACTCGGCACTCGGCCGGCCCCCAGGGCACCGCGCTGCCGTCGATGTACAGGCTGCGCATCTCGGTGCGTGGCGAGCTGAAGACCTGATGTTCGACCCCCGCCGGCACCCACACCGCGCGCTGCGGAGGGGCGACGAAGCGAGCCCCAGCGGTCTGCACCTCGAGCACCCCGGCGATGGCGTAAGACAGCTGCACCCAGGGGTGGGTATGGCGGAAGGTCAGGGCGCGATTGGTCAGCGATTCGGTGCGGCCATACAGCGGCCGAGGCAGGCTGGGCAGCTCGGGCAGGCTGCGATGCAGGGTGGCGGGATGTCTGTTTGGCGACACTTGCTGGCTCTTTAGCGTTAGCCGGAAATTTTCGACGACGATAGTCTGGCGCCCTCCTGTATCGCAAGTCCGAGATTCGCCATGTTCCTGCGCCGCCTGCTGCCCGACAATTTCACCCTGACTCTGCTCGCCGTTGTGCTCGCCGCCACACTGCTACCCGCCAGCGGCCAGGTCGCCACGATCTTCGAATGGATCACCAACCTGGCCATCGCCCTGCTGTTCTTCATGCACGGCGCCAAACTGTCGCGTCAGGCGATTCTCGCTGGTGCCGGGCACTGGCGTCTGCACCTGCTGGTATTCGCCTGCACCTTCATCCTCTTTCCGCTGCTCGGCCTGGCGCTCAGGCCGGCACTGGAGCCGCTGCTGGGTAAGGAGTTGTACCTGGGCATGCTCTACCTGTGTGCGCTGCCGGCCACCGTGCAATCGGCCATCGCCTTCACCTCGCTGGCGCGCGGCAACATCCCGGCGGCGATCTGCAGCGCGGCGGCCTCCAGCCTGCTCGGTATCTTCGTCACCCCGCTGCTGGTGGCCTTGCTGATGGGCGTGCAGGGCGACAACGGCTCGACCCTCGATGCCATCGGCAAGATCAGCCTGCAGTTGCTGCTGCCATTCGTTCTCGGCCAGATCGCCCAGCGCTGGATCGGCGGCTGGGTCAACCAGAACAAGAGCTGGCTGAAATACGTCGACCAGAGCTCGATCCTGCTGGTGGTCTACACCGCCTTCAGCGCCGCGGTGATTGGCGGCCTGTGGCAGCAGGTACCGCTGACCACCCTGCTGCTGGTGATTGCCGCCTGCTGCGTGTTGTTGGCACTGGCCCTGGTGCTGACCCACCTGCTGGGCAAATGGCTGGGTTTCAGCCTGGAAGACCGCATCACCATCCTATTCTGTGGCTCGAAGAAGAGCCTGGCCACCGGCGTACCCATGGCCCAGGTGCTGTTCGCCGGCGGCGCCATCGGCGTACTGATCCTGCCGCTGATGCTGTTCCACCAGATCCAGCTGATGGTCTGCGCGGTGCTGGCGCAGCGTTATGCCAAGCGTGAGGAAGCGCCGCAGATCGCGGCCGTTTGATCGACGCCGCGACAGAAGGGACTTGCCCGGGTCTCAAATAACTGTATTTTTATACAGTATATTTTGGAGTCCGAACATGTCCGTCAGCCTGCCGCCACGTGGCCGTGGTACCGCCAGCAATCCGCACAACCGCTATGCACCGACCCGTTCGGAGCAGGAAGACGACGGCTGGTATCAGGACGAGACCCCGCCAAGTCGCGCCACCGAAGTGCGCAAGGAGCAGGCGAAGACGGCGATCACCCGCAACAACTCGCCGGATGTAGGCTTCGACCGCTCGGTGAACCCCTACCGTGGCTGTGAGCATGGCTGCATCTACTGTTTTGCCAGGCCGACTCACGCTTACTGGGACATGTCGCCGGGCATCGACTTCGAAACCCGCCTGATCGCCAAGACCAACCTGGCCGAACGCCTCGAAGAGCAACTGCAAAAACCCGGCTACGTGCCGCAACCCATCGCCCTGGGCATCAACACCGACGCCTACCAGCCCATCGAGCGCGAACAGCGCCTGACCCGCCAGGCCTTGGAAATCCTGCTGCGCTACAAGCACCCGTTGCACATCATCACCAAGGGCTCACTGATCCTGCGCGACCTCGACCTGCTCAGCGAGCTTGCCAGGCACAACCTGGTCAGCGTGGCCTTCAGCCTGACCACCCTGGATGACGAACTCAAACGCATCATGGAGCCGCGCACTGCCGCCCCAGCGGCGCGCCTGCGTGCCATGCGCACGCTGCATGAAACGGGTGTCCCGGTCAGCGCAATCTGCGCGCCGATGATTCCGCAGATCAACGACATGGAGCTGGAAGCACTCCTGGAAGCCGCCCGTGACGCCGGCGCTCGTTCGGCCGGTTACGTACTGCTGCGCCTGCCGCTGGAGATCGCCGGGTTGTTCGAGGAGTGGCTGCAGGTGCACTTTCCGGATCGCGCCGCCCACGTGATGAGCCTGATTCGCCAGAGCCGTGGCGGCAAGAACTACGACAGCCGCTTCGGCAGCCGCATGCGTGGCGAGGGCCTGTTCGCCGATCTGCTGGAGCAGCGTTTTCGCCTGGCGCGGCGCAGGCTCGGCCTGGATCAGCGAGGCAGCGTGGTGCTGGACTGTTCGCAGTTCTGCCCGCCGGGTGCGCAATTGAGCCTGCTCTGACTTGGCAGCCCGTCTCGATATGTTAAAACGTGGCAGGATCCGTACGAAAAGTTTCCGAGCGAAGGTCAGGCGAACCGTTTTTTAACGAAGCATCACCGAGCGCAGGTATTTTTCGTACAGATCCTTCTTGAGGCATTGACCGACGACGACCATGACCCGCACATCCCGCGTAGCCGACCCGTCCTACGAACTGATGGACGACCATGAAGGCCATTCGCTGATCTACCGCCAGCACGGCTTTCCCTCGCCGCTGGTGCGCTGGCACTTTCACAAGGAATACGAGCTGCACCTGATCGTCGCCAGCTCCGGCAAGGTGTTCATCGGCGACTACATCGGCAATTTCTCCCCCTATACCCTGTTCCTCACCGGCCCTGGCCTGCCGCACAACTGGATCAGCCAGGTCGAGGAAGGCGAGGTGGTGGAAACCCGCGACATGCTGGTCAACTTCACCGATGAAGTGCTGGAGAGCGGTACGGCGGTGTTCGCCGAGTTGAAGACCCTGCAACCCTTGCTGGCCCGTGCGCAGTTCGGCATCGAGTTCCGCGACCCGCTGCTGATTCGCGAAGCCGGCGTACTGATGGGCAAGATCGCCAACAGCCGCGGCATCACCCGCCTGGGCCATTTCTTCATCCTCATGGAGCTGCTCGCCGGCAGCGAGGATTACCAGTTGCTCTCGGCCGTGACCTCTTCGGAGCTGGGCGACGAGCAGCATGTCGAGCGCATCAACCGGGCGGTGGACTACATCTTCCAGCACTACGCGCAGGGCATCAGCCAGGAGGAAGTCGCCGAGCACCTGGGCATGACCACCACCTACTTTTCGCGCTTCTTCAAGCAGGCCACCGGGCGTGGTTTCGTCGAATTCGTCAATCGCCTGCGGGTGAGCAAATCCTGCGAGCTGCTGAGCAAAAGCGACAAGCCGGTGACCGACGTGTGCTTCGAGTCCGGCTTCAGCAATATTTCCAACTTCAACCGCCGTTTCCAGCAGCTCAAGGGCATGACCCCCTCCGGTTATCGCAAGCTGGCGGTGCAGCGCCTGACCGAGCAAAACCTGTACTGAATCGGTAGTCCTCCCCTGCTCCGACCTCCTCTACACCCCTCATGCCAGAGAGTTACACCCCTTACCGTGGCGGTTTGGCGCTGCCCGATCAGTGCAAAAAAGTATCGATCACTGTGCACTCAAGGATTTGTTCGTGCAGGCCTGCGGGGGTGTAATCCGGCCCGAGCCAAACAAAAACAATAACGATCTTCCGCAGCCATACAGGCGCGGGAGAGGAGTTCACAAGCATGAACAACTCGATCAAAGCCCTCGTTGCAGCCTCTTGCCTGTCCCTCACCCTGGTTGCTCAGGGCGCCGAAACCCTGACCATCGCCACGGTCAACAACAGCGACATGATCCGCATGCAGCGGCTCGCCAAGACTTTCGAAGAACAGAATCCCGACATCCGTCTGAAGTGGGTGGTGCTCGAGGAGAACGTGCTGCGCCAGCGCCTGACCACAGATATCGCCACCCAGGGTGGCCAGTTCGACGTGCTCACCATTGGCATGTACGAAGCGGCGCTGTGGGGCGAGAAAGGCTGGCTGGAGCCGATGACCGAACTGCCGGCCGACTACGACCTAGACGACGTCTTCCCCTCGGTGCGCGAAGGCCTGTCCGCCAAGGGCACGCTGTACGCCCTGCCGTTCTATGCCGAAGCCTCGATCACCTATTACCGCAAGGACCTGTTCGAGCAGGCCGGTCTGGAAATGCCCGAGCAACCGACCTGGGAGCAGATGGCCGAATTCGCCGGCAAACTGCACCAGCCAGACAAAGGCCAGTACGGCCTGTGCCTGCGCGGCAAGGCCGGCTGGGGCGAAAACATGGCGCTGATCACCACCCTGGCCAACGCCCACGGTGCGCGCTGGTTCGATGAGCAGTGGCAGCCGGAATTCACCGGCAGCGAATGGCAGAACGCGCTGAACTTCTACGTCGACAACATGAAGAAATACGGCCCACCCGGCGCCTCCAGCAACGGTTTCAACGAGAACCTGGCGCTGTTCAACAGCGGCAAGTGCGCGCTGTGGGTCGATGCCAGCGTGGCCGGTTCCTTCGTCACCGATACCTCGCAAAGCAAGGTCGCCGACGCCGTCGGCTTCACCTTCGCGCCGACCCAGGTCACCGACAAGGGCGCTTCCTGGTTGTACTCCTGGGCCCTGGCGATTCCCACCAGCTCCAAGTCCAAGGACGCCGCCAAGACCTTCAGCGCCTGGGCCACCTCCAAGGCCTATGCCGAACTGGTCGCCGAGAAGGATGGCGTGGCCAACGTGCCGCCGGGCACCCGCGCCTCGACCTACAGCGACGCCTACATGCAGGCCGCGCCGTTCGCCAAGGTCACTCTGGACTCGCTGCAGAAGGCCGACCCGGCCGACCCCAGCGCCAAGCCGGTGCCTTACGTGGGCATCCAGTTGGTGACCATTCCCGAGTTCCAGGCCATCGGCACCAGCGTCGGCAAGCTGTTCACCGCCGCGCTCACCGGGCAGATGCAACCGCAGCAGGCCCTGCAAGCGGCACAGCAGAGCACCGAGCGGGAAATGAAGCGCGCTGGCTACCCGAAGTAGCCATTTTGTAGGGTGGGCTTTAGCCCACCAGGGTTTCACCGTGAGTTCGTGGTGGGCTGAAGCCCACCCTACGGGACGGAACTCCGCCCGGCCCACCCTACCGGCCGCCCACTTGCGTTACGCCCCCCCCAATTCCGCCCTCGGAGGCATGATGAATTCTCCGGCCATCGATACCCCCGCCACGCAGGCCACTACGCCGGTGGCGCGCAAGCCCAGGCGCCTGGCGCCCGGCTGGTTTCTGGTCAGCCCCTCGGTGGCCCTGCTGCTGATCTGGATGATCGTGCCGCTGAGCATGACCGTCTATTTCTCGCTGATCCGCTACAACCTGCTGTACCCCGGCGAGAACGATTTCGTCGGTCTGGAGAACTTCGAATACTTCGTCACCGACGCCGCTTTCCTCTCCGGCGCCGGCAATACCGTATTGCTGGTGGGCAGCGTGCTGCTGATCAGCGTGGTGTTCGGCGTGCTGATCTCGGCGCTGCTGGAGGCCAGCGAGTTCTTCGGCCGTGGCATCGTACGGGTGCTGCTGATCTCGCCGTTCTTCATCATGCCCACGGTCAGCGCGCTGCTGTGGAAGAACCTGATCTTCCATCCGGTATCGGGGATTCTCGCCGCCATCTGGCAGTTCTTCGGCGCCCAGCCGGTGGACTGGCTGGCGCACCACCCGCTGTTCTCGATCATCATGATCGTGTCCTGGCAATGGCTGCCGTTCGCCATCCTGATCCTGATGACCGCCATGCAATCGCTGGATCAGGAGCAGAAGGAAGCCGCGCGCCTCGACGGCGCCGGCCCCATCGCCATCTTCTGGCACCTAACCCTGCCGCACCTGGCGCGGCCAATTGCCGTGGTGGTGATGATCGAGACCATCTTCCTGCTCTCGGTATTCGCCGAGATCTACACCACCACCAGCGGCGGCCCCGGCTACGAGTCGACCAACCTCGCCTACCTGATCTACACCCAGGCCCTGCTGCAGTTCGACGTCGGCATGGCCTCGGCGGGCGGACTGATCGCGGTGGTGATCGCCAACATCGCCGCCATCGTGCTGATCCGCATGATCGGCAAGAACCTGACCGACAAGCAGTGAGGGCCCTGAGATGCTGACGCTGAAACAATCCCGTCGCCTGCAGAGCCTGATCATCGGCGCCCTGGCCTGGGCGATCGCCGCGGTGATCTTCTTCCCGATCTTCTGGATGGTGCTGACCAGCCTGAAGACCGAGATCGACGCCTTCGCCACGCCGCCGCAGTTCATCTTCACCCCGACGCTGGAGAACTACCTGCACATCAACGAGCGCAGCGACTACTTCGCCTTCGCCTGGAACTCGGTGCTGATCTCCCTCTCGGCGACGCTGCTGTGCATGCTCCTGGCCGTGCCAGCCGCCTACTCCATGGCCTTCTTCGAGACGCGCCACACCAAGCGCACGCTGCTGTGGATGCTGTCGACCAAGATGCTGCCACCGGTGGGCGTGCTGGTACCGATCTACCTGCTGGCCAAGCAGTTCGGTCTGCTCGATTCACGCCTGGCGCTGATCATCATCTACACCCTGATCAACCTGCCGATCATCGTGTGGATGGTTTACACCTACTTCAAGGACATCCCCGTGGACATCCTCGAAGCGGCGCGCCTGGATGGCGCCACCACCTGGCAGGAGATCGTCCGCGTACTGCTGCCGATCGCTCGCGGCGGCCTGGCATCGACCATGTTGCTGTCGCTGATCCTGTGCTGGAACGAGGCGTTCTGGTCGCTCAACCTGACCAGCTCCGCCGCCGCCCCGCTGACTGCCCTGGTGGCCTCCTACTCCAGCCCCGAGGGCCTGTTCTGGGCCAAGCTCTCCGCCGTTTCGACCCTGGCCTGCGCGCCTATCCTGATCTTCGGCTGGATCAGCCAAAAACAACTTGTACGCGGCCTGTCCTTCGGCGCGGTGAAATAACGGGAGACCTTCCACATGGCTGATCTGAAGATCCGCAATCTGCAAAAAGGCTTCGACGGCACGGCGATCATCCAGGGTGTCGACCTGGACATCCGCGACCGCGAGTTCGTGGTCTTCGTCGGCCCGTCCGGCTGCGGCAAATCCACCCTGCTGCGCCTGATCGCCGGGCTGGAAGAGGTCAGCAGCGGCCATATCGAACTCGATGGCCAGGACATCACCGACACTGCACCGGCCAAACGCGACCTGGCTATGGTGTTCCAGACCTACGCGCTGTACCCGCACATGACCGTGCGCAAGAACCTGTCCTTCGCCCTCGACCTGGCCCGGGTGGGTAAGCAGGAGATAGAAGCCAAGGTCGCCAATGCCGCGCGCATCCTGCAGCTCGAGGCGCTGCTCGAACGCAAACCCAAGCAGCTCTCCGGTGGCCAGCGCCAGCGCGTGGCCATCGGCCGCGCCATCGTGCGCAACCCGAAGATCTTTCTGTTCGACGAGCCGCTGTCCAACCTCGACGCCGCCCTGCGCGTGCAGACCCGCCTGGAGCTGGCACGGCTGCACAAGGATCTGCAGGCGACCATGATCTACGTGACCCACGACCAGGTCGAAGCCATGACCCTGGCCGACAAGGTGGTGGTGCTCAATGGCGGTCGCGTCGAGCAGGTCGGCTCACCGCTGGAGCTGTATCACCACCCGGCCAACCTGTTCGTCGCCGGCTTTCTCGGCACGCCGAAGATGGGCTTTCTGCGCGGCACCCTGAACAGGGTCGAGGCCGGCAGCTGCGACGTGCAGCTGGAATGCGGCACGCACGTGACGCTGCCGCAGTCCGCCACCGGCCTCAGCGTCGGCAGCACGGTGACCCTGGGCGTACGCCCGGAACACCTCAACGTGGTCAGCACCAGCGCGGGCCGCATGCAGGTGACCGCCGACGTCAGCGAGCGCCTGGGCAGCGACACCTTCTGCCATGTGCGCTGCACCTCGGGCGAGATGCTCACGGTGCGCGTACGCGGCGACTTCGCGCCGCGTTATGGCGAAGCCCTGACCCTGGATTTCGACACGGCGCACTGCCACCTCTTCGACGCCGATGGCCAAGCCGTCGCCAAACCACTGCAGCAGGCCGCCTGACGCCGCTCCATCACGGGATGTTCCAGATGAAACTCAATCGCCAGCAGCTTTCCCGGCTTGGCGGCGCCGTCGCGCTGCCCAGCTACACCGCAGAGATGATCCGCACCGGCATCGCCCATTTTGGCGTCGGCGGCTTTCACCGCGCCCACCAGGCGGTCTACACCGATGCCCTGATGAACCAGGGCCTGGCACTGGACTGGGGTATCTGCGGGGTCGGCGTGCGCAGTGAGGACCGCGCCATGCGCGATGCCCTGGCCAGCCAGGATTACCTCTACACCCTGGTCGAACTGGGCGACGAGCCGAACCTGCCGGTGCGGGTGATCGGCGCGATCACCGACATGCTGCTGGCCGAGGAGTCGCCGCAGGCGCTGATCGACAAGCTGGCCGACCCGACGATTCGCATCGTCTCGCTGACCATCACCGAGGGTGGCTACTGCATCGACGACAGCAGCGGCGAATTTCTCGCCGAACTGCCAGCCATTGCCCACGACCTGCGTCATCCCGAATCGCCGCAAAGCGTGTTCGGCTTTCTCTGCGCGGCCCTGGCCAAACGTCGCGCCGCCGGCATCCCGGCCTTCACCCTGATGTCCTGCGATAACCTGCCACACAACGGCGACGTCACGCGCAAGGCACTGCTGGCCTTCGCCCACCTGGCCGACCACGAGCTGGCCACCTGGATCGACCATCATGTGAGCTTTCCCAATGCCATGGTCGACCGCATCACGCCGATGACCAGCGCCGCCCATCGTCAGCAACTGGCCGAGCAGCACGGCGTCGACGACGCCTGGCCGGTGGTTTGCGAGCCCTTCGTGCAATGGGTGCTGGAGGACAAGTTCGTCAGCGGTCGGCCGGCCTGGGAAGAGGTCGGCGTGCAGTTCACCGACGACGTCACACCCTACGAGGAAATGAAGATCAAGCTGCTCAATGGCAGCCACCTGGCGCTGACCTACCTGGGCTTTCTCAAGGGCTATCGCTTCGTCCACGAAACCATGAACGACCCGCTGCTGCGCCAGTACGTGCGCACCTTCATGGATCTGGACGTGACCCCGCAGCTGGCGCCGGTTCCGGGCATCGACCTGAGCACCTACAAGGACACGCTGATCGAGCGCTTCTCCAACCAGGCCATCGCCGATCAGCTGGAGCGGGTCTGCTCGGATGGCTCGTCGAAGTTTCCCAAGTTCATCGTGCCCACCCTCAACCGTCTGATCGAAGACGGTCGGCCGCTGGAGCGCGCGGCCCTGGTAGTCGCAGCCTGGGCGCTGTACCTCAAGGGCGTCGACGAGAACGGCAAGCGCTATCGCATCCCCGATCCGCGCGCCGAGTTCTGCCAGGCGCTGGTGGCCGATGACGACAAGGTGCGCGAGCGGGTACTGGGCGTCGAGGCGATCTTCGGCAACGCCATCGCGCAGTCGACAGCGTTCGTCGAAGCCTTCGAGCTGTGTTACGACAGCCTGCGCAAGCTCGGCGTGACCCGTACCCTGCAGACACTGCTGGGCGACTGAGCCATGTACCTCGGTATCGACTGCGGCACCCAGGGCACCAAGGCGCTGGTGCTGGATGCTGACAGCGGCCAGGTGCTCGGCGCCGGCAGCGCCAGCCACACGCTGCAGAGCGGCGCCAATGGCCGCCGCGAGCAACAGCCGCAGCAATGGCTGGAGGCTTTCGAGCAGGCAACCCGACAGGCGCTGACGGCTGCGGGCATCAGCGGCGAGCGGATTCTCGGCATTGGCGTCTCCGGCCAGCAGCATGGCCTGGTGCTGCTCGATGAACAGGGCGCGGTGCTGCGCCCGGCCAAGCTCTGGTGCGACACCGAGTCGACCCCGGAGAACCAGCGCCTGCTCGATCATCTCGGCGGCGAGGCCGGCTCGCTGCAGCGCCTGGGCGTGGCCATCGCGCCGGGCTACACGGTGTCCAAGCTGCTCTGGACCCAGGAGCAGCACCCGGATCTGTTCACCCGCATCGCGCATATTCTGCTGCCGCACGATTACCTCAACCACTGGCTCACCGGCCGTGCCTGCAGCGAGTACGGCGACGCCTCCGGCACGGGTTATTTCAACGTGCGCACGCGCAGCTGGGACCGCGAGCTGCTGAACGTCATCGACCCCAGCGGGCGCCTCTGCAAGGCGCTGCCAGAGCTGATCGAGGCAGATCAGCCAGTGGGTAGCCTCCGCCCGCAGATCGCCCGGCAGTTGGGCCTGAACCCGGATGCCGTGGTGGCCAGCGGCGGTGGCGACAACATGATGGGCGCCATCGGCACCGGCAATATCCGTCCGGGCGCGATCACCATGAGTCTGGGCACCTCCGGCACGCTCTACGCCTACAGCGATCAAGCGATGATCAGCCCGCATGCTCAGGTGGCGACCTTCTGCTCATCGAGCGGCGGCTGGCTACCGCTGATCTGCACCATGAACCTCACCAGCGCCACCGGGCTGATCCAGCAACTGCTGGAACTGGACATCCAGACCTTCGGCGAACTGGTCGAGCAATCGCCCATCGGCGCCGAGGGCCTGCTCATGCTGCCGTTCTTCAATGGCGAACGGGTGCCGGCACTGCCCAGCTCGCGCGCCAGCCTGCTGGGCATGGACAGCGACAACCTGACCCGCGCCAATCTGTGCCGGGCGGTGGTCGAGGGCAGCAGTTTCGGCCTGCGCTACGGCCTCGACCTGCTGCGCGCCAGCGGCCTGCAGAGCCAGACCATCCGCCTGATCGGCGGCGCGGCGAAGAGCCCGGTGTGGCGCCAGGTGATCGCCGACATCATGGGCACGCCACTGGTCTGCCCGCAGCACACCGAAGCCGCCGCGCTGGGCGCCGCGATCCAGGCCGCCTGGTGCCTGACGCCCGGAGCGGATCGCCAGGCGCAGCTGGCCGAACTGTGCGAGCGTTGCGTGCACCTCGATGCCAGCACGCAGACCCAGCCGGACCCGGCGCGCACGGCGCAGTACGAAATGGTCTATCAACGCTACCGCAAGCAGGTAAGCCTGCTGGCCGAGAGCACACCGGCGTGAGAACGCCTTGAGGGCACCTCCAAGAACCTAGGCAAGGCAGATAGTGCCGATGAGATACGGCTATCAAAGCGGCGTCCGTAGGAGCCCCGCCCCGGGGCGAAGCCTCTCGAGTCCGCGCCGCCCAGCTTCGCGGCGGGGCGCCGCTCCTACGAATTCCCCGCCTTGGCGCTTAACTGATTGGCATCAGGCGAAGCAGGTGGTTTTTAGAGGTGCCCGTTAACCGATACGGAGAAGAACATGTACCTGGTCTGTGGCGAAGCGCTGTTCGATGTGTTCATCCAGGGCGACGGTGGGTGTGGCAATGAGTTGGCCTTCAAGGCCATCGCCGGTGGCTCGCCGTTCAACGTGGCGCTGGGCCTGCGCCGTATGGGCGCCAACTCGGCGCTGTTCACCGGGATTTCCTCGGACAGCCTCGGCCAGCGCCTGCGCCAGGTGCTGCGTGACGAAGGCGTGAGCGATGCCTACCTGATCGCCAGCGATGCGCCGACCACCCTGGCGATGGTCGGCCTGGACGCTGCCGGCTCGCCGCAGTATTCCTTCCGTGGCGAAGGCTGTGCCGACCGCCAGCTGCTCGCCGAGCACCTGCCGGCACTGGATGCGCAGGTGCGCGGCCTGCATGTCGGTTCCTTCTCTTTGGTGGTGGAGCCAGTGGCCGAGACGCTGCTGACGCTGGTGCAACGCGAACATCAGCAGCGCCTGATCAGCCTCGACCCCAACGTACGCCTCGGCCCGGCGCCGGATATCGCCCACTGGCGCGAGCGCGTCGAGACCTTCGCCGGCTACGCGCATCTGATCAAGGTCAGCGAAGAGGATCTGCAGCTGTTGTACCCCGAACGCGACCCGCAGCAGGTCGCATCGAGCTGGCTCAACCAGCGCTGCCAACTGGTGTTTCTCACCCACGGCAGCAAAGGCGCCAGCGTCCACAGCCACTACGGGCACTGGTCGGTACCAGCCGTGGAGGTGCACACCCGTGACACCGTTGGCGCTGGCGATACCTTCCAGGCCGCGCTGCTCAGCTACCTCGCCCGCCACGATCTGGACAGCCCCGAGGCGCTGGCGACGCTGAGCCGTGAGCAGATCGACGCCATGCTGCGCCTGGCCATCGAGGCTGCCGCGCTGACCTGCGCCCGGGTCGGCCCCGACCTGCCCTACCTGCATGAACTGGAACGACAGAGCGCGCGCTGACCAGGCCCACCCTCGCGGTGCCAGCTGGCAGCGACACAGGCTCCCTGTGCGCCTGGGCGAATTACCCGAAACCGCCGGTTGTCGCTCAGCTCGCTGGAGGCGACACTTGGCGTGTGACTCGCACAGCGCAGCGACAGTCGTTCTAGCAGCGTATTTTCAGACAACCCAGAGGTTCAGGGCATGCCTTACAAACATCAGGTGATTCCGCTTCAGGCCCACGAGGGCAACGAAACCGCCGAGCAGGCGCTGCACAGCATAGTCGATGGCTTCAAGCGCTTTCGCAACGAGGTCTTCCCGCAGCAGGAAGAGCTGTTCAAGAAGCTCGCCACCGCCCAGAACCCACGCGCCATGTTCATCACCTGCGCCGACTCGCGCGTGGTGCCGGAGCTGATCACCCAGAGCTCGCCCGGCGACCTGTTCGTCAACCGCAACGTCGGTAATGTGGTGCCGGCCTACGGGCAGATGATGGGCGGCGTCTCCACCGCCATCGAGTACGCGGTGATGGCCCTGGGCGTGCAACACATCGTCATCTGCGGCCACTCCGACTGCGGCGCGATGAAAGCGGTGCTCAACCCGGCCTCGCTGGAAACCATGCCCACGGTGAAAGCCTGGCTGCGTCATGCCGAGGTAGCACGCAGCGTGGTGGCAGAGAACTGCAACTGCAGCGACGACAAGGAAGCCCTTGCCGTGCTGACCGAAGAGAACGTGGTGGCGCAGCTCAACCACCTCTGCACCCATCCGTCGGTGGCAGCCAAGCTGGCGCGCGGCCAACTGTTCATCCATGGCTGGGTGTATGACATCGAAACCAGCCAGATCAAGGCCTACGACGCCGAGCTGGGCAGCTTCCTGCCGCTCGATGGCGACAAGATTCCAATGGCGACGCCACGCGCGCGTTTTCCACAAAGCTGAAAGCCCTTGCAGGGTGGCCGCGCACCGAGCCTCACCCGGTCGCGGCTAAAGCCCCTCCCACAAAACGCACCGTGAACGTGGGAAGGACTTTAGGCCGTAGGGTGCGCCGCGCGCACCAGACTCCCCCCGATCACGGCTAACCTGGTCTGGTGCGCATAGCGCACCCTACCAGGGACCAGTCAGAACTTCTCCCCACGCAGCACTTCCACCTGCGCCAGGTAACAGACCATGGCGAAGTGGTCGTAGTAGCGCACCTGCAGATGCTCGGCGATGCGCTCGGCCAATTCGCGGTTGCAGATGATTTCCAGGCGGATGTTGCCTTCGGTGTCCCAGCCGGCGCTGCGCACGCCGCGGTGTCCACGGCCACGCGCGTCGGAAATGGTCCAGCCGGGTGCGCCGAGCGCTTCCAGATCGGCCAGCAGGCGCTTCTCCAGCGCCGCCTCGCAGATCACGGTGAGCAGGGTGCGGCTATGTGCGTTCATCTCAGAACCCCCAAGCGATCAGTCGTTCGGCCAGCGCCAGGTACAGCGGAATGCCGATCAGGATATTGAATGGGAAGGTGATGCCCAGCGAGGCGGTCAGCGACAGCGACGGGTTGGCCTCGGGCAAGGCCAGGCGCATCGCCGCCGGCACGGCGATATAGGACGCCGAGGCCGCGAGCGTGGCCAGCATCGCCGTGCCACCCAGGCTCAGGCCCATGAAGCGCGCCAGCAAGGCACCGATCAGCGCACCGAGCAGCGGCATCAGCAGGGCGAAGGCCGCCAGGCGCACACCGAACTGCTTCAGCGCACCGAGCTGGCCGGAGGCGATCAGGCCCATCTCCAGCAGGAAGAACGCCAGCACCGGCTTGAACATGCTGGTGTACAGCGGCTCCAGCGGCTTGATTGCCTCCTTACCGGCGATCGCGCCGATCACCAGGCCGCCGAGCAGCAGCATGATGCTCTTGCCGAGGAAGATCTCGCGGCCCAGTTCGCCCCAGTGGGTCTCACGCGAAATGCCTTTGGCCAGAACGATACCGACCAGAATCGCCGGAATCTCCAGGATGGCCACGAACAGCGGCATGTAACTCTCGAACTCGATGCCCTTGGCCAGCATGTAGGCCACTACCACGGCGAAGGTACCGGCGCTGACCGAACCGTAGTGCGCCGCCACCGCCGCGGCGTTGACGCGGTCGAAACGCAGGCCGCGCAGCAGGACGAACGCCAGGATCGGCAGTAGCACACCGAGCGCCAGTACCAACGCCGACTGACCGAGCAGCTGCAGGCTGGCCTGCTGCGCCAGCTCCACGCCGCCGTGCAGCCCGATGGCCAGCAGGAGGATGATCGACAGCGTCTCGTACAACGCCGCCGGTAGCTTCAGCTCGCTCTTGAGCAGGCCGGCGACCAGGCCGAAGACGAAAAACAGCACCACCGGATCCAGACCCACCTCAGTTCACCTCCCCTGCTTCTCAGGGTGCGCTGTGCACACCTGCCACTGTTCACCACCCGCGCCGGTGCGCACGGCGCACCCTACGCGGACGGCTACCCAACCAAAGGAAAGGGCCATGCCCCGGCACAAGGCGGTGCTGATCGCCCTGCTTTACCTCGCCACGAAGGCGAAGCGCCGGGGCATGACCGGAAAGCTTAGCCGGCACGCCAGGCTTGGCCCCCACGCTGGCGAGTCGCAAAAACGCCGTTAACGTTTTGCGCGAGGCGACCGAAGGGGTGAAGCACATGGATGTGCCGTGCAAAAAAAGGGAGCCTTGCGGCCCCCGGGACAAACCTGCGCCGTAGCGCTGAATAAAAAAGGAGCCCGGGTTACGCCCCGTCAAACTTGCCCATCCAACAGGCCGGGCTCCATAGAGGTTAACCTTCGATTTCCACCAGCACTTCGCCCGGATTGACGCGGTCGCCCTTGGCCACGTGAACGGCCTTGACGGTGCCGGCAATCGGCGCCTGCACTTCGGTTTCCATCTTCATCGCTTCGGTGATCAGCACCGCCTGACCGGCCTTGACCGTGTCACCTTCCTTGACCAGCACATCGACGATGTTGCCCGGCATGGTGGTGGACACGTCGCCCGGTGCACCGGCCTGCTTGCGCTTGCCAGCAGCGCCTGCGACGTATTCATTGAGCGCCTCGAACACCACTTCTTCCGGCATGCCGTCGATGGACAGGTAGAAGTGGCGCTTGCCGTCGCCCTTGACGCCAACACCGGTGATGTCCACGCGGTAGCTTTCGCCGTGCACGTCGACCACGAACTCGGTCGGCACGCCTTCACCACCCACCGGCGCGGCCTTGCCCTGACCGTTCGGCATGGGCAGCAGCTCTTCCGGCTTGAGGGTGCCGGCCGCGCGCTCTTCGAGGAACTTGCGCCCGATATCGGGGAACATGGCGAAGGTCAGCACGTCCTCTTCGGACTTGGCCAGGCTGCCGATCTCTTCACGTAGGCGCGCCAGCTCGGGCTTGAGCAGGTCGGCCGGGCGTACGTCGATCACTTCTTCGCTGCCGATGGCCTGCTTGCGCAGTTGCTCGTCGACCTTGCCCGGTGCCTTGCCGTAGCGGCCTTGCAGGTACAGCTTCACCTCGTTGGTGATGGTCTTGTAGCGCTCGCCGGCCAGCACGTTGAAGAACGCCTGAGTACCGACGATCTGCGAGGTCGGCGTCACCAGCGGCGGAAAGCCGAGGTCGGCACGCACGCGCGGAATCTCGTCCAGCACCTCATTCATGCGGTTTAGCGCGCCCTGCTCCTTGAGCTGGTTGGCCAGGTTGGAAATCATCCCGCCTGGCACCTGATTGACCTGCACGCGGGTATCCACGCCGGTGAACTCGCTCTCGAACTGGTGGTACTTCTTGCGCACGGCGTGGAAGTACATGCCGATTTCCTGGATCAGCTCCAGGTCCAGGCCGGTGTCGAACTCGCTGCCCTTGAGCGCGGCGACCATCGACTCGGTGCCCGGATGGCTGGTACCCCAGGCCAGACTGGAGATGGCGGTGTCGATATGGTCGGCGCCGGCTTCAATGGCCTTGAGCTGGCACATCGAGCCGAGACCGGCCGTGTCGTGACTGTGGATGAATACCGGCAGATCGACTTCGCTCTTCAGTGCCTTGACCAGCGCGAAGGTGGCGTAAGGTGTGAGCAGGCCAGCCATGTCCTTGATGGCGATGGAGTCGATACCCATCGCCTGCATGGCCTTGGCCTGGGCAACGAACGCCTCGGTGGTGTGCACCGGGCTGGTGGTGTAGGCGATGGTGCCCTGGGCGTGCTTGCCGGCAGCCTTCACTGCCTCGATGGCCACGCGCAGGTTACGCACGTCGTTCATCGCGTCGAAGATGCGGAACACGTCGATGCCGTTGACCGCCGCCTTGGCCACGAAGGCCTTGACCACGTCATCGCTGTAGTGGCGGTAGCCGAGCAGGTTCTGCCCGCGCAGGAGCATCTGCAGGCGGGTGTTGGGCAGCGCGGCCTTGAGCTGGCGCAGGCGCTCCCAGGGGTCTTCCTTGAGAAAGCGCACGCAGGCGTCGAAGGTGGCGCCACCCCAGACTTCCAGCGACCAGTAGCCGACGCGGTCGAGCTTGTCGCAGATCGGCAGCATGTCCTCGGTGCGCATGCGCGTGGCCAGCAGCGACTGGTGGGCATCGCGCAGGACGGTATCGGTAACGGTGATCTTCTTGCTCATGATGTCCCCTACAGGCCCGCGTGGGCAGCGATGGCGGTGGCGATGGCGATGGCCAGGTGCGACGGGTTGCGCTTGATCGAGTATTGGGTCAGTTCAGGGTGGCTTTCGACGAAGCTGGTATTGAACTGGCCGCTACGGAATTCCGGATTACGCAGGATTTCCTGGTAGTAGGGCGCGGTGGTGCGCACGCCCTGCACGCGCATGTCGTCCAGCGCGCGCAAGCCGCGGTCCATGGCCTCTTCCCAGGTCAGCGCCCAGACGATCAGCTTCAGGCACATCGAGTCGTAATAGGGTGGAATGGTGTAGCCGGTGTAGATCGCCGTGTCAGTGCGCACGCCGGGCCCGCCGGGCGCGTAGTAACGGGTGATCTTGCCGAACGAGGGCAGGAAGTTGTTCTTCGGGTCCTCGGCGTTGATACGGAACTGCAGGGCATAACCGCGGTGGATGATGTCTTCCTGCTTGACCGACAGCGGCAGGCCGCTGGCGATGCGAATCTGCTCGCGAACGATGTCGATGCCGGTAATTTCCTCGGTGATGGTGTGCTCCACCTGCACCCGGGTGTTCATCTCCATGAAGTACACCTCGCCTTCGGCGAGCAGGAACTCCACGGTACCGGCGTTCTCGTAGCCCACGGCCTGCGCCGCGCGCACGGCGAGGTCACCGATATAGGCGCGCTGCTCGGGGGTGAGCTGCGGGCTGGGGGCGATTTCGATCAGTTTCTGGTTACGGCGCTGGATCGAGCAATCGCGCTCGTACAGGTGCACGGTGTTGCCGAAGCTGTCGGCGAGAATCTGCGCCTCGATGTGCTTCGGGTTGACGATGCATTTTTCCAGGAAGACTTCGGCGCTGCCGAAGGCCTTGGTCGCCTCGGAAATGACCCGCGGATAGGCCTGCTCCAGCTCCTCGCGGCTGTTGCAGCGACGAATGCCACGACCGCCACCACCGGAGGTGGCCTTGAGCATCACCGGATAACCGATGCGCTCGGCTTCACGCAGGGCTTCGCCCAGGTCGGCGACGTTGCCTTCAGTACCGGGGGTGACCGGCACACCGGCCTTGATCATGCTGCGACGCGCTTCGGTCTTGTCGCCCATGCGACGGATGACTTCTGCACTCGGCCCTATGAATTTGATCCCACGTTCGGCGCAGATCTCTGCAAGTTCGGCATTCTCGGACAGAAAGCCATAGCCGGGGTGCAGCGCATCGCAACCGGTTTCCACGGCCAGATTGACCAGCTTGCGCGGGTTCAGATAGCCCGCCAGCGGGTCTTCACCAATGCTGTGCGCTTCGTCGGCACGCTTGACGTGCAACGCATGACGGTCCGCATCGGAGTAGATCGCCACCGAGCGGATGCCCATCTCGGCGCAGGCCCGCACGATGCGGACGGCAATCTCACCACGGTTGGCGATCAGTATTTTTCTTATCACGATCCAATCCTCAGCGCAGAGCTGCAAGGGCCGCTGCAACAGTTGGTTGCAAACGTGGTGAAACCCTATCCGGCTATACGAATTAACAAAAATGAATAATTATTTGATCGTGCATAAGTAATTACTTATGCATTGACCGAACGAGGACGAAACCGTGCGTAAAACCCTGCTGCGCATGACCTTGCGCCAGCTCCAGGTGTTCCGTGCCGTGTGCGAACACGGCTCCTACAGCCGCGCGGCCGAGGAAATGGCGCTGACCCAGCCCGCCGTCAGCCTGCAGATTCGTCAGTTGGAGGAGCTGGTCGGCCAGCCGCTGTTCGAGTACGTCGGCAAGAAGCTCTACCTGACCGAAGCCGCCGAGGCACTCAAACGCGCCAGCAGCGATATCTTCGGCCGCCTGGAGAGCCTCGACATGCAGCTGTCCGACCTGCAGGGCTCACTGCAGGGGCAGCTCAACCTGTGCGTGGAATCCAGCGCGAAATATTTCATTCCCCACCTGTTCGCCGAATTTCGCCGCCAATACCCGGAAGTCAGCCTCAACCTAACGGTGGTCAACCACGCCCTGGTGGTGCGCCGCCTGACCCAGAGCCGCGACGACCTGATGATCATGAGCCAGGTGCCGCAGGACCTGGCGCTGGACTTCATGCCCTTTCTCGAGAATCCGATCATCGCCGTGGCGCCGCCGGATCACCCCCTGTGCGAGGCGGACAGCCTGCAGCTGCAGGACCTCACCGCCTATCCCCTGCTGATTCGCGAAAGCGGCTCAGGCACTCGTCGCGCCTGCGAAGAGTACTGCCACCAGAAACGTGCGCACTTCCCCAACACCCTGGAGATCGGCTCGCTGGAGTCGCAGCGCGAGGCGGTGCTTGCCGGCCTCGGCATTGCCTTGCTACCACGCCATGCCGTGCGTCTGGAACTGCAACACGGCCTGCTGCGCGAGCTGCCGGTGGTAGAGCTGCCCTTGCAGCGCAGCTGGTGCGTGGTGAATATCCGTGGCCGGCGCCTGTCGCCGGTGGCGCAGGCCTTCGTCGACTTCATCCGCACCGAGCGCGCGCAGATCGTCAAACTGGCCGAGCGCTTCCAGCCCAGCCACACAGGATCGGGCAAGAATCTCGCAGGATCGGCCTAACCCTTCTTAACTGATATACGGGACATTGGCATCCTGGGATCGCTCTACCAAAACCTGCCTGGGAGAAACCTATGCTGTCGGGAATCAGCGCCCTGCTCGGCGCCCTTCGCGCGCTCGAACGCGACAACGGCCAGGCCGTGCTCGCCACCGTGGTCAAGGTCGAAGGCTCGGCCTACCGCCGCCCCGGTGCGCGCATGCTGATCCCGCTCTACGGCGGCACCGTGGGCACCATCAGTGGCGGTTGCCTGGAGTCCGAAGTGGCGAAGAAGGCCTGGTGGCTGACTGATGGCGGCGAAGCCGTGATCCGCCGTTACAGCACCGCCACCCAGGACGACGATGACGATCAGGACGCCGCACTGACCTTCGGCCTCGGCTGCAACGGCACCGTGCACGTGCTGCTCGAGCGCCACAGCGCGGAAAAGCCGCTGGCCGTCCTCGAGTTGCTGCGCCAGGTGCGCGAAAGCGGCCAGGCCGGGGCGGTCGCCACGGTGATAGGTAGCTATCGCAACGCCCGCGTGCGTGTCGGCGATCGCCTGTGCCTGCATCCCTCGCTGGGCGACAACGGCCGCCTGCTCGATTCCGCACTCGACGCCGAGGTTCGCGCCGATCTGCAGCGAACCCTGACCGATGGCCGCTCCTCACTGCGCAGCTACCGTGATGCGCGTGGCGAGATCGAGGTGTTCTGCGAATACCTGGCGCCGCAGCGGCGCCTGGTGATCTTCGGCGCCGGGCATGATGCACAGCCGCTGACGCATATTGCCAAACTGCTGGACTGGCACGTCACCGTGGTCGATGGTCGCGCGCATTTCGCCCGCGCCGAGCGCTTTCCCGACGCAGATACGGTGCTGCAGGTCGATGCACGCCCACCCTACGACCTGCACAGGCTCACCGACGGCGCCATGGTGGCGATCATGAGCCACAGCTACAGCCAGGATCGCCACTGGCTGGGCAGCGTGCTGCAGGGCACGCCGGCCTATATCGGCCAACTGGGGCCACGCGATCGCACCGAACGCCTGCTGGACGAGATCCGCCCACACAGCCCGCACTTGCCGGCGCTGGAGCGCCTGCACTACCCCATCGGCCTGGACATCGGCGGCGATACGCCGGAGAGCGTGGCCACGGCGATTCTCGCCGAGATGACCGCCGCCATTAACCTCCGTGCAGGCGGCATGCTCAAGCATCGCCAGGCGGCGATCCACACGCCAACGCCACTGGACTGCAGCGAGATCGAACCGGCGTCCAGACTGACCGCTTCCTGATCAAAGCCCCGGATTGCATCCGGGCTACAGGCTTGTGGGGTGGGCCGGGCGGCGATCCGTTTTAGCCCACGCTGGCGACGATTGGTGGGCTAAAGCCCACCCTACGGCCTGCAATCCCTTGTGCTCAAATTACATCCACTCCACCGCCGAACTCAGACCGGTAGGGTGGGCTTCAGCCCACCACGGCTGGCGGGCCAACGCGGATCGCCCCCCACGAGCGGAGTCTGATCCACCTGCAGGAGCGAACTGCAGCGCCCCGCTTGTTTCGCGCCACCACCGCAGCTCGGATGCAATCCGGGAAAACCAGCCCCCATAAACGTAAACGCCCGGGATTACCCCGGGCGTTCCTGTTTCCAGTATCGGACGTCAGGCCTTGATCTGCGCCGGGAACGGCAGCTTGCGCAAGCGCACGCCGGTCGCTGCAAACAGGGCGTTGGCCAACGCTGGCGCCAGCGGCGGCACACCCGGCTCACCGACACCGGTCGGATTTGCCGCCGACGGTACGATATGCACCTCGACCTTGGGCATCTCGTTCAGGCGCAACACCTGGAAGTCGTGGAAGTTCGACTGCTCGACCCGCCCTTCCTTCAAGGTGATCGCGCTGTGCCGGGCGGCCGCCAGGGCGAAGCCGATACCGCCTTCCATCTGCGCCTTGATCACATCCGGGTTGATCGCGATGCCACAGTCCACGGCGCACACCACGCGATCCAGACGGTAGCTGCCATCGGCCTTCACCGTGACTTCGGCGACCTGCGCCACGAACGAGCCGAACGACTCGTGCACGGCAATGCCACGGCCACGTTTCTCGCCCTCGGCCCCCGCCGCCAGCGGCTTGTCCCAGCCGGCCTGCTTGGCGGCCAGCTCCAGCGCACCGCGGTGACGCGGATGACTTTCCAGCAACGCATGACGGAAGATGTAAGGGTCCTGCCCTGCAGCGACGGCGGCCTCATCGATCATGGTTTCGGCGACGTAACCGGTGTGGGTATGACCGACCGAACGCCACCACAGCACCGGCACCTTGATATTGCTCGGCGTGCTCAGCTCCACCTGCAGGTTGGGCACCGCATAGGACAGGTTGGAGAGGCCCTCGACCGAGGTATGGTCGATGCCGTCCTTGATCATGAAGGGCTCCATCGAAGTACCGGCCATGATCGACTGGCCGACGATGCGGTTGTGCCAGGCCTGCAGCTTGCCGGCCTGGTCCAGGCCGATGCGCACGCGGTGCAGGTACAGCGGCCGGAAATAACCGCCACGAGTATCGTCCTCGCGCGTCCAGACCATCTTCACCGGCGCGTCCACGCCCTTGTCACGCGCAGCCTTGGTGATCGCCACCGCCTCCAGCAGGTAGTCCGACACCGAACTGGCGCGGCGACCAAAGCTGCCGCCGGCATACAGCTGGGTCAGCGACACCTGCTCGGGCGTCAGGCCCAGGTAGCCGCTGATGATGGCTTGGTCGACGGTCTGAAACTGCTCGCCGTTCCAGATTTCGCAGCGGTCGCTGGAGAGTTTCACCAGGCAGTTCATCGGCTCCATCGCCGCGTGCGCCAGATAAGGAAACTCGTAGTCGGCCTCGACGGTTTTCGCCGCCTGGGCCAGCGCCGCATCGGTATCGCCCTTGCTCGTGGCCGGCAGGCCTGGCTTGCCCGCATCGTCGCGGTATTGCGCGAGAATTTCCTCGCTGCCCAGGGTGAAGGCCTGGCTCTCGTCCCACTCGATCACCAGCGCATCGCGGCCCTGTCGCGCCGCCCAGGTGTTCTTCGCCAACACGGCGACGCCCGAACGACCGTGGGGCAGATCGCGAAACTCCACCACCTCGACCACGTCATGCACGGCCTTGGCCTTGCTGCTGTCGACCGAGCGCGGCACGCCGCCGAAGCGCGGTGGATAAGCAACCATGGCCACCAGCATGCCGGGCAGCTTGAAGTCCTGGGTGAAGATGGCGCTGCCATCGGTCTTGCTCGGGCTGTCCTTGCGGCGCAGCTCGCGCTTGCCGATCAGCTTGAAGTCCTTGGGGTCCTTGAGTTGCACCTGCTCCGGCACCGGCAGTGACGCCGCCGCCTCGACCAGATCACCGAAGCCGGCGCTACGGCCGGAGCCGGCGTGACTGACCACGCCCTGGCTGACGCTGATTTCACCGGCCGGCACGCCCCAACGCTGCGCGGCCGCAGCCACCAGCATGGCCTTGGCGGTGGCGCCGGCGTTGCGCATCTGTTCCCAGGAGTTGGCCATGGCGGTGCTGCCGCCAGTGCCCTGCATGGGGCCGAAGGCGAGATTGTTGTAGCGTTTCACATCGGCCGGCGCGCCTTCGACGCGTACCTTGTCCCAGTCGGCATCCAGCTCTTCGGCGAGCAGGGTGGCCAGGCCGGTGTAGCTGCCCTGGCCCATTTCCAGGTGTTTGGCCAGCACAGTCACCGTACCGTCGAGGTCGATACGCACGAAGGCATTCGGTTCCAGCGGGCCACCTGCCGCCAGCGCATCCATACCGCGCATCAGCGGCGCGAAGAAGATGCCCAGCGCCAGGCCACCTGCGCCCTTGAGCAGGGTGCGACGGCTGACATTGAGGATGCCGCGAGTCGCGCTATCGGGGGTTTCGATCTTGCCCATGTCTATGCGCCTCCTCAGGTCAGTTTGCCGGCAGCTTCGTGAATGGCGGCGCGAATCCGCACATAGGTGGCGCAGCGGCAGATGTTGCTGCTCATGGCCGCGTCGATATCGGCATCGCTCGGCGCCTTGTTGCTGCTCAGCAGCGCCGTCGCCGCCATGATCTGCCCGGACTGGCAGTAGCCACACTGCACCACGTCGAGCTGGCGCCAGGCGTCCTGAACCACCTTGCCCACGGCGTCTTCGCCGACCGCCTCGATGGTGCTGATGCGCTTGCCGACCACCGCCGATACCGGGGTGACGCAAGAGCGGGTCGGCTGGCCTTCGACGTTCACCGTGCAGGCGCCGCACAAGGCCATGCCACAGCCGTACTTGGTGCCAGTGAGATTGGCGACGTCGCGCAATGCCCAGAGCAGCGGCATGTCGTCGGCCACGTCCAGCTCATGGTCCTGGCCATTGAGATTCAGGGTAATCATGGTCTGCCCACCTTGTTCTGATGGTGTCTGATGGTTCCGGCATGACTGCCGGTGGTCACGGTCAACCCCGCACACAGGGGGCCAGATAATCACTGTAGTGGGCGCAAAACCTGCTGTCGCTGCCGACCACAGAGATCAGCAGAACCGGGCAATAAGTTCGTAGAATCGGGCAAGCTCACTGCCCTGCCCGCAGGCAGGGCAACAAGAAAGTCAGGCGGCGCGGCGCGAATCAGGTTCGGCGTGCTGGAGGTAGCTGGCGGAAACCAGCTCGGGGAAATCGGCAAGCTCGCGTTGCAGCTGGCACTGCTCGGCATAGTGCTCGATGGCTCGTCGATAGGCCATGCGGCGCTGGTCTTGCAGTTTGCGCCGGGTTTTGGCGTCAGGTTGGTCGTGCAGTTGCGCGTCATCGAAGATACGAGGCATCTCGGTTCTCCCGGAACGAGGACTGGAGGTCTCAGCTTGCTCCGGGTAGATGACGCTTTGACGGCGTGAAGATGAACAGGCGATGAACCCGTTATCTCAGTCCTCGGTGTTACGCAGCGACTTCGGTGACAGGCGCAGGCTGCGCAGGCTGCGCTTGACGCTCTTGAGGTGATTGACCAGGCTCGGCCCGCGCGCCATGGCCACGCCCATGGCCAGCACGTCGATCACCACCAGGTGGGCGATGCGCGAGGTCAGCGGGGTGTAGATCTCGGTATCTTCCTGCACGTCGATGGCCAGGTTGACGGTCGACAGCTCCGCCAGCGGCGTCTGGCTCGGACACAGGGTGATCAGGCTGGCGCCGGACTCACGCACCAGGGTGGCGGTGATCAGCAAGTCCTTGGAACGGCCGGACTGAGAGATGCACACCGCCACGTCGCCCGGCTGCAGGGTCACCGCACTCATCGCCTGCATGTGCGGGTCGGAATAAGCGGCTGCGTTGAGCAGCAGGCGGAAGAATTTGTGCTGGGCATCGGCCGCCACCGCACCAGACGCACCGAAGCCATAGAACTCCACGCGCTGCGCCTTGGAGCAGGCGGCGATGGCGCGCTGCAGCGCCTCAGGGTCGAGCTTCTCGCGCACTTCCATCAACGTGTGCAGGGTGGTGTCGAAGATCTTCAGGCTGAAGTCGGCGACCGAGTCGTCCTCGTGAATCGCGAACTGACCGAAACTGGCCCCGGCAGCCAGGCTCTGCGCCAGCTTCAGCTTGAGATCCTGGAAGCCGCTGCAACCGATGGCACGGCAAAAACGCACGATGGTCGGCTCGCTGATGCCAACACTATGCGCCAGCTCGGCCATGGAGCTGTGCATCACCGATGCAGGATCGAGCAAGACGTGATCGGCCACCTTGAGCTCGGACTTGCGCAGCAGGTGACGCGACTGGGCGATGTGTTGCAACAGATTCACTGAGATAGGCTCTATGCAGAAAAGGGTCTACCGCGGCACTCGGCGGGTCATAGCTCGGTTATGATCGGCGGCCGGCGGTTGTAGTGACCTTGTAGTTATACTACATAGCTCGCACCCGCGCACAGCCAAGCGGCTGCCAATTCGCTGAACGAACTTTCCGGCAGAGGGGCGCAGCCGATCTTTTCACTGCCTCTTTGCTGCAAACGCAGGTAGCTTGCAACGGCCTGCCACAACGAGTCGGAGTCTTCCCTTGAGCATCCCCTGCGACATGCTGGTCTTCGGTGGTACGGGCGATCTGGCCCTGCACAAACTGCTGCCAGCGCTCTATCACCTGCACCGCGAAGGACGCCTGCACGCCGATGTGCGCATCCTCGCCCTGGCCCGCAGCAGCCACACCCGCGAGGCCTACCAGGCCCTGGCCGAGCGTCACTGCCGCGCTCAGGTGGCGCGCGCCGATTTTGCCAACGAGACCTGGGCCAGCTTCGCCGCGCGCCTCGACTACTTCGCCATGGACGCTGCGCAGAGCGCCGATTTCGGCCGCCTGGCCAAGCGCCTGGGGCGTGATGACGAGCGCGTACGGGTCTATTACCTGGCCACCGCACCGAGTCTGTTCGAAGCCATCGCAGCGCACCTGGCCAACGCCGGCCTGGCTGGTCCTGCAGCGCGCATCGTGCTGGAAAAACCCATCGGCCACTCGCTGGAATCGGCCCGCGCGATCAACGCCGCCATCGGCGCCGTGTTCGACGAGGCGCGGGTGTTTCGCATCGACCATTATCTGGGCAAGGAAACCGTGCAGAACCTCATGGCGCTGCGCTTCGCCAACGCCTTGTTCGAACCGGTGTGGCGTGCCGGGCATATCGATCACGTACAGATCAGCGTCTGCGAAACCCTTGGTGTGGAGAACCGCGGCGCCTATTACGACCAGGCCGGCGCCATGCGCGACATGATCCAGAACCACCTGCTGCAGTTGCTGTGCCTGGTGGCCATGGAGGCGCCGGTGCGCTTCGACGCCGAGGCGGTGCGCAATGAGAAGGTGAAGATCCTCGAAGCGCTGAAACCCATCTCCGGGCTCGACGTGCAGGACAAGACCGTGCGCGGCCAGTACACCGCCGGCAAGATCGGCGGCCATGACGTGCCCGCCTACTACTTCGAGAAGAACGTCGACAACGACAGTGACACCGAAACCTTCGTCGCCGTGCAGGTGGAGATCGACAACTGGCGCTGGGCAGGCGTGCCCTTCTACCTGCGCACCGGCAAGCGCCTGGCGAAGAAAACCTCGGAAATCCTCATCCAGTTCAAGCCGGTGCCGCACCGTCTGTTCCATGAGGGCGAAGCCAACCAGTTGCTGATCCGCCTGCAGCCGGAAGAGCGCATCAGCCTGCAACTGATGGCCAAGAACCCCGGCAAGGGCATGCATCTCAAACCCGTGGAGCTGGACCTCAACCTGGCCAATGTCTTCAACCAGCAGCGCCGCTGGGACGCCTACGAACGTCTGCTGCTCGACGTGATCGAGGGCGACTCCACCCTATTCATGCGCCGCGATGAAGTGGAAGCGGCCTGGCAGTGGGTCGACCCGATCCTGCAGGGCTGGCTCCAGCACTACCAGAGCCCGCGCCCCTACCCGGCCGGCAGCGATGGCCCGGAGCAACTGCAACACCTGCTGGAGCGTCACGGCCGCCATTGGGCCGAATGACCTACCTGGCAGCTTCTTGCGCAGCGTGCTGTGGATAACTCTGCGCTGAAACTGGCGCAGGCCAGTGAATACAGGCTGTTCAGCAGACTGCGCAATAACCTGCACAACACTGCGCAACTTGTTGCGCAATATAGCGTGACGAAACACTCATCGTGACCAATAACGCCCAATAGGTCATGCTAACTATATGTTTATAAAGGATTTTATATTTATGGCATGCCGCTCGCTTTAGCCATGGCTCCCGGATCGATCACGATCCATGACCCAGGCAAGGAGAGCACTCATGCCAACACCCGCGTATCTGTCCCTCGAAGGCACCAAACAAGGTCTGATCACCGCTGGCACCTTCACCGAGGACTCGGTCGGCAACATTTTCCAGGAAGGTCATGAAGACCAGATTCTGGTGCAAGCCTACAACCACCAGGTCATCATCCCGCGCGACCCGCAGTCCGGCCAACCGACCGGCCAGCGCGTGCACAAGCCGCTGATGATCACAAAGGTCTTCGACAAGTCCTCGCCGCTGATCTTCAACGCCCTGACTTCCGGCGAGCGTCTGAACAAGTGCCGCCTGGAGTGGTACCGCACCTCCTCCACCGGTACCCAGGAGCACTACTTCACCATCGAACTGGAAGACGCCGTGATCGTCGACGTGCAGTCGCGCATGCCGAACTGCCAGGACCCGAACATGGCGCACTTCACCCACCTGGAAGACGTCTACTTCACCTACCGCAAGATCGTCTGGACCCACGAAGTCTCCGGCACTTCCGGCTCCGACGACTGGCGTACCCCGATCTCCGCCTAAGCCGGGATCGCGTCCGCGTCACCGCAGCGGCCAGGCATCGTCCTGGCCGCTGCGTTTCGGCAGGCTGCCTGCCGAAAAACTCGACCGTTGCCAGCGCGCGGCGGCCGATTCGGTTACAACCTGGAGCGCGCCACGCGCCCATCATGGAATGATCGAGAGGAACAACGAATGTTCGCCCAGGCCAACCAGACCCATTTCAGCCTCAGCATCGAAGGTATCGAACACGATCTGCAGGTGCTGGAATTCACAGGGCGCGAGGCCATCAGCCAGCCTTACGCCTTCGATGTGGAGTTGATCAGCGAACGTCCCGACCTCGACCTGGAAAGCCTGCTGCATCAGCGCGCCTTTCTCGCCTTCGACCAGAACGGCGCCGGCATCCACGGCCTGATCCACCGCATCGCCCAGAGCGAATCCGGTAAGCGCATCACCCGCTACCGCCTGACGCTGGTGCCGCAACTGACCTACCTGACACACCGCACCAACCAGCGCATCTTCCAGCACCTGACGGTGGAGAAGATCATCGGCCAGGTGCTCGAAGAGCACGGCATCCAGGCCGACGCTTACCAATTCCAACTCGGCTCGCTCTACCCCGAGCGCGAATACTGCGTGCAGTACGACGAGAGCGACCTGCACTTCGTCCAGCGCCTGTGCGAGGAAGAAGGCATCCACTACCACTTCCAGCACAGTAGCGAAGGCCATGTACTGACCTTCGGCGACGACCAGACCGTATTCCCGCGTCTGGCGCCGCTGGCCTACCAGCAGGACACCGGCCTGGTGGCCGATGACCCGGTGATCAAGCATTTCGGCGTGCGCGTGGAAACCCGCACCAGCCAGGTGACGCGCCGCGACTACGACTTCGAGAAGCCGCGCCTGCAACTGGAAGCTAAGGCCGAGGGCGATGCCCAGCCCAAGCTGGAAGATTACGACTACCCCGGCCGCTACACCGACCGCGAGCGTGGCAAGCACCTGGCCAAGCGCGCGCTGGAACGTCACCGCCACGACTTCGAACTGGCCCGGGGCGACGGCGACTCGCCGACCCTGGTCAGCGGCCACTTCCTCGACCTGACCGAGCACCCGCGCGAGGCCTGGAACCAGCTCTGGCTGCTCACCGAAGTGCTGCACGAAGGCAAGCAGCCGCAGGTGCTGGAAGAGTCGGTGCTTGATCTCCCCTCTCCCATTCATGGGAGAGGGGCCGCGGGAGACGACTACAGGGATGTAGGAGGTAGAGCGACGCAGGATGCCAAAGCCGAGGGTAAAGCCGACGACACCGACTTCCACCAAGGCTACCGCAACCGCTTCACCGCCACGCCCTGGAACGTGCCCTTCCGCCCCCAGTTGGCCCACCCCAAGCCGCGTATCCTCGGCAGCCAGAGCGCCGTGGTCACAGGCCCGGCTGGCGAGGAAATCCACTGCGACCAATATGGCCGGGTGAAGGTGCAGTTCTTCTGGGATCGCGAGGGCCAGGCGGATGAAAAAACCAGTTGCTGGTTACGCGTCAGCTCCAGCTGGGCCGGTGACCGCTACGGCGCCATCACCATCCCGCGTATCGGCATGGAAGTGCTGGTCACCTTCCTCGAAGGCGACCCCGACCAACCCCTGGTAACCGGCTGCCTGTATCACGCCGAACACGTGGTGCCTTACGACCTGCCGGCGAACAAGACCCGCAGCGTATTCAAGACCCTCAGCAGCCCCGGCGGTGGCGGCTACAACGAACTGCGCATCGAGGATCGCAAGGGCGCCGAGCAGATCTACCTCCACGCCCAGCGCGACTGGGACGAGAACATCGAACACGACCAAAAGATCCGCGTCGGCCATGAACGCCACGACACCGTCGAGGCCAATGCCTACAGCCACTTCAAGGCCGAAGAACACCGCACCACCCACGCCGACCGCAAGACCGAGATCAAGGCCAACGACCACCTCACCGTTGGCGACAGCCAGCACATCAAGCTCGGCAACGGCCAGTTCATCCAGGCCGGCCAGGAAATCCACCTCTCCAGCGGCCTCAAGGTCGTGCTCGAAGCCGGCAGCGAACTGACCCTCAAGGGCGGCGGCAGCTTCATCAAACTCGACAGCGGCGGCGTCACCCTGGTCGGGCCGGTGATCAAGATCAACTCCGGCGGTGCGCCGGGCAGTGGTTCGGGTGCAGCACCGAGCCCACCGGTATTGCCCAAACCCGCAGACACCGCGCCAGTAGGCGATAAAACCGGCACCGCCAACATCAACGTACCGCCGCCCACCGAGAAGGGGGCCAAGGGGCCACAGCAATTGATCGTGGACGTCTGGGGCGACCCGGAGCAAGGCGGGCAAGTTAAATTGCTCGACCCGGAGGAAGACGCATGAGCGAGTTGAAGGATCAACCCATTGATCAGGGCGTTCGCAAACGAACCCAGTATGAAGACTCTCAACGCAAGAGACTCGCACTGAGCATTGAGCGGGAAGACGGCGGCGAGCTTTCTTTACCCATTGCCGTGGACATGCGCAGCCACGATGAAGAAGAGAATATTCAGCAGAACACGCTTCTTGCCGTAATGCCGCTGGCCCGGCTTCCTGGTCACAGTGCCTATAACGAAGCGCCCAAGGGCGCGCTGCCACGCTCTGGTCGTATTTACGTCTTTCAGAACGGTAAGCTTTGGCGCGAGGTGCTGTGCGACGGCCAAGGCAACATGAAGGATGTCGACCTTGCCTATTGGCGTAAGCAAGCCGAGAACAAGGCACCTGCCGATGATCGTCGCTCAGTTGGCAAACAACAGCAGATTCTGTTGATTCCAATCCTGGTTCAGGGCCAATCCGTCGCCAATAACTACCTGATGGCCTACAGCGAAAAACCCTGGACATGGGAATACATCCAATGGCTGGAGGCTGACCAGAACAGAGTCAAGAGTCGCGCGCAAAACGTGGGCTTCGCTTGGTCAGCAGCCGTCGTCGGCCAAGGACAATGGCGACCGACGCAGGCGATGCCGGCAGTCGTGATCAGTGCCCAGACAGAGGGTTACAGACCTCGGGACTTCAGTATCGAAAGTTTGCTGGGTGACCCCTCCCTGTTCACGCCCAGCCTTGGCAGTCTCCCGTCAAACGAAATGAGCAGCCGCATGCAGATGCGCCTTGAGGAGCTTGCTACCGCGACACAGAACCCACCTCCACAGCCGCTGCCAACGTTGGAAGCCGGCAAGGATGTGCTTGCAGAGCGCAACATGCGTGCTTATCCCAGGCTGGTCGGGCTTATGCTTGATGACCCTCTGTTCGCACTCAGACACGCCTGCGCGCAAGCACGCCTGGCGGAATCCTATCTGCTTACCCTCAACGCACTGGTTCCGCATCGTCCGAATGGCCAATACGCCCATGCGCTGTACAGTTCGGTTCTGCAGAGCCCTAGCAGCCCTCTGAGCAAACTCAAGAAACACCTTCATCTTGAGCAACTTCAGGACACCGTGTTCGACGGGGAACGCAAGGTGGCCCGAAACCATCTTGCCTCGCAACTTCAACGTCTCACCGATCTGTTATCGGATGTGCCGCTGGCGGCAAGTTTGTGGGATTGGCAATACACACACGATGAACGCCTGCTGGAACCCTATCTGCTTTTCAGCGACATATTCACCACGCTGGGGAAACTGCCGGAGCACATTGATACGCTGTCCCAGGCGGGTGCCAGCAACCCTCTGCAAGGCCGTATCGCCCAACTGAGTGACCGACTCCTGAGCGGACATCACCCCATTACCCAGCCATTTCTGGCCAAGGTAGATGGTGCCCTGCCCGAGGCAGTGAAACGACTTGTCGCCCTGGCCACGCAGAAGCGTGAGCCCGACCCGCAACGCCTGGGCATGAGCAGCCTTCTGCATATTGCCAACATCGACCCGCAGGATACGGACAAGGGACTGGTCTACAAGAACCTGCACGCGCTGATCGACGATTTCACGACCACCTTCGCCTTGGCTGTGCTGACCCAGGTTCAACGCCTGAACGCAGCCAATGTAACAGTCGCGATCCAGTTCAACCGCCTGTTCGGGCCGACACTCGCCGTGCTCGATAAGCTCTCGCCTAACTGGCACGGCATACAACTGGTCACCGAGTCTCAGGCTCGGGCTTCAAACCTGAGAATTCTGGGTGTTCAAGGAGAAGGCCTTAGAAATGGCCTGACCGTTTCCGAGCGTGCGGCCATCACACGCAAGAACTATCTATATCTGAACATCAACAACCCTCAGGGACAGATCGTCGCCTCCACCAGTCCGCGCCAGGTAGGTCAGGGGCTGCCAAATCATGGTTCTGGGGTAATCATTGCCGCGCCTGCCGACCACCCGGAAGTGGCCAAGTACAGTGCCTGGAAACATGCGGTCGCCAGCAAACTCGACACTACAGCGAAATATCCCACCATCCCGCTGATTGCAGTAGCCTGCGCCATGTACAACCTGAGCGCACAGGTAGAAGGGATGAAGAGTCTGCGAAAGGAGGCAGGAGATGGTGCCTGGCGTTATGAAGTGGGCAACTTTTCAGCGTATATGGATCTTGCGACCGCCTCAGGCAACCTCTCCAAATATATCCTTAGTGGCGAACATCGCCTCGTAAGCTTGATTGATAAACCACGCCTGAACATTTCCAAATTCTCCCCTCGATGGGCAGCGAACCTGGCAGAACAAACTGGCAACACTCGCTTGCCAGTACTCCGCGCGTTGTCTGGCTCTGCCATGTTTGTATCCAGCGTTGTCACTGCCTGGGATGCCAAGAGAGCCTGGCACCAAGGTGATCGCGATGCCGCCCTGGCCTATGGTGTAGCGGCTGCAGGTGGAGCGGCCTGGACGGCCTATGCCTTTGGCATGTGCATCAACCCCATAGTGTTGGTGGCAGGAGCGGTGCTGTTCATCGGCGGCAACATTGTGGCTGGATGGCTGGTCGACAGCGACATAGAAGCCCTGATGAAGAATGGGCCATTTGGCAAGGATCATGGCCAAACCAGCATGCTCGACAAGGTATTCGGTGACGACCAGCGCTTTGCTCATCTCAGCGATCCGAAAGTTGCCTATCAGCAACTGATCGGCATTCTCGGCAGGCCCGTCATTCAGGTCAGCCGCCTGGGTGATTGGCTCGACCAGACGCCACCCAGCGTGCGCTCTGGCCTCGGCGCCCTCAACAGACAACGAGCCCCTCTGAACAACGGACTGGAATGCCGCAAGGTATCGGCACAACCCTTCGAGCGTGACGACTGGGCGGTACGTGTCCATTCGCCCCTACTGGGCATGTTCGATGCCCAACATTTTCAGTTCTATGCCAGGGAAGAAGTGGCAGTCCTCCCATTCACGGGAGCCTTCAATGTAGAGCGCCGGGATCAGCGCACCATCGAAGAAGCCAAGTTGACGGCTCACCCTCTGGACAATGCTTCGGTGCTCTATATCCTGCCGAAGCAGTTTCCCGTAATGACACAAACGCCATTGCAACGCCACGCCCAGAAAGTCACTCAACGCCTGAAGGTCTTCGGCCAGTTTCGTCTCGCCAAGGAAGCGGGCCATTCCGACGAACTGGTACTGCCACAGCCCAGTCCGAAAACCTGGCGCCCCTATCAGCCAGCCTTTTCTCGACCACCCGCGCCGAACACTCAGCCTGACGAAGCACCTTACTGGCAGATTGAAACCCAGGAATTCAAGGTATGACCACCGAGACTTACGGCCCTGCTGCCTATCGTGGCCAGGCACTACCCGCACTGCCACCACCAATTCGCGACAGACAAGGGCTGTTCGACACTGCCTTGAAATGGGGACATTACGCCAACCTGGATTCGATATCCGAGATCGAAGGCCAGCTGATGAGCGAATCCCAACTGACCTATGAGAGGCAAACCAAGGAGAGGCGTAAACAGCAGATCTATTGTGATGCTCAGAGATGGAACTTTGAAAACAGTGACAAAACACTGCATTTCTTATTCATATTGAAAATTCTGAGCGTAACGCTGTTCTGTTTACCATGGACAATCGAGCTGGCCGTGATCTCTGATCATGGCAGCATTATCATCCCCATCGGAGTGATAGCATCCATATCAGCATTATGCTTGCATGCCACTTCAAGACCTTGGCTGACCTATATATTGGGTGGTGTACTTGGCGTAATAACTGCCGGTGTCATTGCCTGGCATCAAGGTGCGCTCTGGGGATACTGGAGTGAGCAAACGGCCTTCTGGTTTGGTGCCGCTCTACTTTTCATGGCCATCATCGGCGTCGACCTGCTGATCGGCCTTTATTCCCTGATCTATAACCACGACGGCAGCGGCTTCAACCGACGTGACGGCATGGTGCGTATCGGCAGGCGCTTCCGTTCTCCCTTCATCGCGCCCTTCTACGAATTCGATCCGGTCATGCAACTGCAGGTCACGCCTCATGGCGGGCATGACTACGTGCTCTGGCTGCATCATCGCTACACCGATAACCAGGTCTGCCTGGGCATGAAGATGCACAGCCTGGGCCTCGACAAGGCCAACCTCTACGCCTTCTGGGATACCCTGCAGCGTTACATGGATGTCGAGCAGCCGCTGCCCGACCTGCCCGTGCTGGAACAGAGTCGCCACCTTGACCCCGTTACCGCCGCCCATGATGCCGCCATCGGTCGCCCCGAGCGTTACTGGCGCGACCGCACCTTCGAGGACTGGAAGCGCAGTTCCGCGTCCCGGAATCTGAAGGAGAAGCTGACCAGCCACCCCTGGCAACAGCAACCTTGCACCCTGCGGAACAAAATCGACCCGGCTCTGAACATCGAGACCTACTACCGCAGCCAGGAAGCCAGGGGCATCCAGGTTCCACCAAAGGGTAGCGGGGTCAACGAGGCTCTTCAGGGCTCATAAGCTACGCGCTACACATCCACCACCTGCACGGGCATCAATGACAACCACGCCCCGTGCTTCCTTAATTGCTGTTGAATGCACCAGCAACACCTGTTCTCCTGGCCCTTATCAGCCCTGAACACGGCGCCCATGCCTCAAGACGACCATCAGCACCAACATCCCCACCCCACCCGCAACCACGAACAACCCCTCATACCCCAACGCCTTGGCCAGCACCCCGCTGCTGGCCCCGACGAAGCCGGACAGCAGCAACTGCGCCGAGGCCTGCAGGGTGAAGTCGGCGCCTTCGTGTTCCGGGCGGCACATGCGCATCATGGCGGCGAACAGGGCGACGGTGGACATGCCGTCAGCCACCTGTTCGAACAGGGTCACGGCATAGACCAGGCCGGTGTTGGCGCCTTGCCCCACTAGCAGCGCCAGGGCGGCGATGCCGATCGCCTGCAGGGCGCCGAACAGGATCAGCGCGCGTAGCACACCGATACGGGCGTAGAGCAGGCCGCCGAGCAGGGCGCCGCCGATGCCGGCCAGGCTGCTGATCAGGGTCAGTTGACCAAGCTCCCCGGTGCTCCAGCCCTGGTCCACCAGCATCGGCTTGATCATGGGTGAGCCGAGCGAGTCACCGAGCTTGAAGGTCAGCACCACCGCCAGCCACAGCAGCATGCCGGGCTGCACCAGCAGGCCGCGATAGTGGTTAAGCAGCAGGCGCGGGCCGAGGGCGGTTTCGGCCAGGGCTGGCTGGAAGGGCAGGACGCGGCGCTCGGGGAACAGCCAGATCGGCACGGTCATCAGTAGGATCAGGCCAGCCAGCAGGCCAAGCGCAAGGTTCCAACCCAGCGGGTCGATCACCAGCAACAGGCCGCTGCCGCTGACGATCATGCCGACCTTGTAGCCGCCGACCTGCAGGCTGTTGCCAAGACCACGCCAGCGTTCAGGCAACAGGCGCACGGTAAGGCCGTCGGTGGCGATGTCCTGAGTCGAGGCCAGCAGGTTGATCAGTAGCAGCAAGCCGAGCAACAACCACAGGACGGAGCCGAACAGCGTCTGCGGGGCGAGCAGCGCCAGTGCCGCGACACAGACAATCACGCCACTTTGCAGCGGCAGGATCCAGCCACGGTGATGGCCCAGGCGGGGCGAGGCCAGACGGTCGATCCAGGGCGCCCACAAGACTTTAAGTAGCCAGGGTAGCGCCAGCAGCTTGAGCAGGCCGATCAGCGCCAGGTCGACGCCATGCTGGCGCAGCAGCACCGGCAGCGAGTGGGCGATCAGCCCGGAAGGCAGGCCCTGCGCGCAGTACAGCGAGGCCAGTAGCACCAGCGTGGCGTTGGACGGGCGAGAGGCGGTGGGCGACATGGCGGGCGCTCGCGGCAAAAGCGCAAGCCTAGTGGTTTGCGCCTGCGGGCGGCAACGAGGCGGTGGTTACAGTTCGTAGCTCGACTCGTCGCGGCTGAAGCCCCTCCCACAGGGCAAGACGTTCGATTAGTTGCAGCCCGGTGCAATCCGGGGCCGTTGCCATCGCTCCCGGATTGCATCCGGGCTACGTGAAAAACGTTCACGACGCCAAAGGTCTTACAGGCTATTCAGGCACTCGGTCAGGCCGCCTGCCAGGTTTTCCAGCAGTTGTTCATAGCCGTTGGCACTGACTGGCAGGGCGCCGCCGAGGGCATCGAGTTCCGCCAGTTTCACCGGCAAGCCGGCACTGAGGGTTTCGGCCAGGCGCGGGCGCAGCGGCGGCTCGCTGAACACGCAGCTCGGGCCGGTCTGTTGCAGCGTCTTGCGCATGGCAGCGACATGGCGCGCACCGGGCTGTACTTCGGTCAGCACGCTGAACACGCCGGCGTGCTTGAGGCCGTAGGCGGCCTCGAAATAGTCGAATGCTTCGTGGAAGACGAAATACGGCTTGCCCTGCAAAGCGGCCAGTTGCGGGCGAATGCGGCCATCGAGCGCATCCAGGCGCGCTTCGAAGGCTTGCAGATTGGCGGCGTAACGCGCGGCGTTGGCGGCATCCAGCTTGGCCAGGTCGGCGGCCATGCGGGCGGCGATCACCTTGGCGTTGTCGGCGGCCAACCACAGGTGGGCATCCAGGCTGCCCGGACGGTGATCATGGTCATGACCAAGCTCATCGCTGGCATGTTCGTGACCATGATCATGCTCGTCTTGGTCATGATCGTGTTCGTCGTGGCTATCGCCGAAATGGCGCAGGGTCATGCCGGGCAGATCCTGCACCGCCACCTGGGGCTTGTCGCGACTGCTCAGTACACGCGGTAGAAAACCCTCCATGTCCGGACCGATCCAGTACAGCAGGTCGGCATCACGCACTCTCCGTACATCGGACGGCCGCAGCGCATAGTGGTGCGGCGAGGCACCGGGCGGCAGCAGCACCTCGGGTTCGCCGATGCCGTCCTGCACCGCCGCGGCGATCAGTTGCAGCGGTTTGATACTGGTCAGCACACGCACCTCGGCCTGGGCACTGGCGACGAAAAACAGGGTAAAGAGACAGAAAAGACGCAACACGGGGCATACTCGGATGGAATTGAACGGGTAATATAATAACGTCTCTCACCAGCGCCGTCCTTGCCCATGACCGACACACCCCTGGCTGCACGCCCTCATGACCACTCCCGTTGCGTCAGCCATGCACTGGCCGAGGCCGAGGCCATCTGCGCGCGCCAGGGCCTGCGCCTGACTGCCCTGCGCAAGCGCGTGCTGGAACTGGTCTGGGCCAGCCACAAGCCGCTAGGCGCTTATGACATCCTCGGTGTATTGAGCGACGAAGACGGTCGCCGCGCGGCGCCACCGACGGTTTACCGCGCGCTGGATTTCCTGCTGGAAAACGGCCTGGTGCACCGCATCGCCTCCCTCAACGCCTTCGTCGGCTGCAGCCACCCTGAGCACGCGCATCAGGGCCAGTTTCTGATCTGCCGTAGCTGCCACGCCGCCACCGAACTGGAGCAACCAGCGATCAGCCAGGCCATCGTCGACGGGGCGGCCGGCGTCGGTTTCGTCGTCGAAAGCCAGACCGTGGAAGTGGTCGGCCTCTGCGCAGGCTGCAAGGGCACGGCATGAGCGACGCGCTGATCCGTCTCGACGGGGTCGCTGTCAGCTTCAACGGCCAGCCTGTGCTGGACGACGTGCAGCTGAGCGTACAACCCGGCGAGATCGTCACCCTGATCGGGCCCAACGGTGCGGGCAAGACCACCCTGGTGCGCGTGGTGCTCGGCCTGCTGCAGCCTGAGCGTGGCAACGTGCGTCGGGCGCCACGCCTGCGCATCGGCTACATGCCACAAAAACTCCACGTCGACGCCACCTTGCCGCTGTCGGTGCTGCGTTTCCTGCGCCTGGTACCGGGGGTGGATCGCAAACGCGTCCTGGCAGCACTGGCCGAGGTCGGTGCGGAACAGGTGATCGACAGCCCGCTGCAGAGCATTTCCGGTGGCGAGATGCAGCGCGTGCTGCTGGCCCGCGCGCTGCTGCGCGAGCCACAACTGCTGGTGCTCGACGAGCCGGTGCAGGGCGTCGATGTCGCCGGCCAGGCCGAGCTGTATCGACTGATCTCGCGACTGCGCGAGCGCCATGGCTGTGGCGTGCTGATGGTCTCGCATGACCTGCATCTGGTGATGAGCGCCACCGATCAGGTGGTCTGTCTCAACCGCCATGTCTGCTGCTCCGGCCACCCGGAGCAGGTCAGCGGCGACCCGGCGTTCATCGAACTGTTCGGTCAGGACGCCAAGAGCCTCGCCGTCTACCACCACCATCATGACCACGCGCACGACCTGCATGGCGGCGTGGTTCAGCCCGGCCTGACCATCCACGGCCCGGCTCACGTTCATGGCCCTGGTTGCAAACACTGATGCCCGATTTCCTCCTCAACGCCCTGCTCGCCGGCCTTACCCTGGCCCTGGTGGCCGGCCCGCTCGGCTCCTTCGTGGTGTGGCGGCGCATGGCCTATTTTGGCGACACCCTGTCCCATGCTGCCCTGCTTGGCGTGGCATTGGGGCTGATGCTCGACGTCAGCCCGACCCTGACGGTGACCGTCGGCTGCGTGCTGCTCGCCGTACTGCTGGTGACCCTGCAGCAGCGCCAGCCGCTGGCCTCCGACACCCTGCTGGGCATCCTCGCCCACAGCACCCTGTCGCTGGGTCTGGTGGCGCTGAGTTTCATGCATGACGTGCGCATCGACCTGATGAGCTACCTGTTCGGCGACCTGCTCGCCGTCAGCCCCAGCGATCTGGCCTGGATCATCGGCGGCAGCGCGCTGGTGCTGGCGCTGCTGGCTTGGTTGTGGCGACCGCTGCTGGCGATCACCGTGCACGAGGAACTGGCACGGGTCGAAGGCCTGCCGGTGGCGGCGATTCGCCTGGCGCTGATGCTGCTGATTGCCGTGGTGATCGCCGTGGCGATGAAGATCGTCGGCGTACTGCTGATCACCTCGCTGTTGATCATCCCCGCGGCCGCTGCCCAGCGCCACGCGCGCACGCCGGAGCAGATGGCCGTGGGCGCCAGTCTGCTCGGGCTGCTGGCGGTGTGCTGCGGCCTGGCGCTGTCCTGGTATCAGGACACGCCGGCCGGGCCATCCATCGTGGTCAGTGCCGCTGCGTTGTTCCTGGCCAGTTTCGCCCTGCCCAAGCGCAGCGGTTGACGGCGCATCGCGCGTAGCCCGGATGCAATCCGGGACAGCTGCGCCATGTTGTTCCCGGATTGCATCCGGGCTACGGCTCATCCTTGTAACCTCCCCCCAGCCCTTTCCCATGAATGAGCCCGGGACCCCGAACAGCGTGAAATCGAGGCCGTAAACCTGTATGATTGCGCGTTTTTTGCACAATTCGAGACGCGTAGTTATGAAGTCGTTCGCTTTTCGTGGTCTTCCGCTTTTTCTGGTTCTACTTCTGGCCGGTTGCCAGAGCAGCCAGCAGCACAGCCTCCCGCCGGTCGACGATCTGGTCGTCGCCTTCCGTCAGCTCGACCTGAGCCTGGCCGAAGAACGCCTCGACGACGCGCGCAGCCAGCTCAGCACACTGCAGCAGCGCGCCAGCCGCGACACGCGTCTGGAGCAGTACCAGCGCCAGCTGGCCGAGGCCTATATGGAGCAAGGCCGCGAAGCGCTGCAGCAGGGCGATCTGGATCGCGCCGCGCAGGCACTGGGCCAGGCCCGCAGCCTGATGCCGCAGGCGCCGGCCCTGAGTCACGATCTCAACCAGGCCATCGACAGCGCCCGTACGGCACGCCAGGCGGCTGCCGAGCAACAGGCACGCGATGCAGCAGCCAAGCTCGATGCCGAGCGCCAGGAGCAACTGCGTCAGCAGCGTCTGGCCAGCGAGCGCCAGGCAGCGGCCAAGGCAGCAACCGCGCCAGTAGCCGCAAGCCAGCCAGCGCCAGTGGTCGAGAGCGAGCCCACAGCGCGCCTGATCGATCCGAACGCCATCACCAGCAGTGTGGCCATGCCTATGCTGGACAACCAGGACAACGAAAACCTGCGCCGCCTGCTCGACAGCGTGGCGGCGGATGTCGTGACCTTTCGCTGCGCCGTGCGCATCGAAGTACGCGAGGCCAAGGATTATCCCTGGGTTGCGGCGCTGCTGTCGGCGCGGATCAAGAAACTCGACCCAAGCTTTCGTCCGCAGTTGAGCCAGAAGATCGCTCCGCAACAGGTGCCACGCCTGCTGTTGAGCCCAAAGCGCAACTGATGCCTTCGCTTATCGGTAATGCAATTTTGTAATAACCATAGGCCAACAAAGATTTTCTCGGCCTAAACACCGCCGGGTAAACTAGCGCCCTTTTGCGCCCCACCCGGCGCCCGATGGCCGGCCCCTTCCACCTGGGGGCCCGCCCTTGAACACACCCAAAAGGTCGTTCGCGTGATCCAGTTTCAATCCGTCCACAAAGCCTACCGCGTCGCCGGTCGCGAGATTCCGGCGCTGCAGCCCACCACGCTGCAGGTCGGCAGCGGCCAGGTGTTCGGCATCATCGGCCATTCCGGCGCCGGCAAGAGCACCCTGCTGCGCCTGATCAACCGCCTGGAGGAACCCTCCGGCGGTCGCATCGAGATCGACGGCGTCGATGTCACCGCCCTCGATGCCAATGGCCTGCGTCGCTTCCGCCAGCAGGTCGGGATGATCTTCCAGCACTTCAACCTGCTGTCGTCGAAGACCGTCGCCGACAACATCGCCATGCCGCTGCGCCTGGCCGGCGAGCTGAGCCGCGCCGAGATCGACGCCCGCGTCGCCGAGCTGCTGGCCCGCGTCGGCCTGCAGGATCACGCCAACAAATACCCCGCGCAGCTCTCCGGTGGGCAGAAGCAGCGCGTCGGCATCGCCCGTGCGCTGAGCACGCGACCGAAGATCTTGCTGTGCGACGAGGCCACCAGCGCCCTCGACCCGCAGACCACCACCGCCGTGCTGCACCTGCTGGCCGAGATCAACCGCGAACTGGGCCTGACCATCGTGCTGATCACCCACGAGATGGACGTGATCCGCCGCGTCTGCGACCGCGTGGCGGTGATGGATGCCGGCGTCATCGTCGAAGAAGGCCCGGTGGCCGAGGTGTTCCTGCACCCGCAGCACCCGACCACCAAGCGTTTCGTGCAGGAGTCCGAGCATGTCGACGAAGCCGAACAGCGCGATGACTTCGCTCATGTCGAAGGCCGCATCCTGCGCCTGACCTTCCAGGGCGAAGCCACCTACGCACCGCTGCTGGGCACCGTGGCCCGCGAGACCGGTGTGGACTACAGCATCCTCGCCGGGCGCATCGACCGCATCAAGGACACCCCCTACGGCCAGCTCACCCTGGCCCTGACCGGTGGCGACATCGACGCCGCGCTGGCGCGCTTCGAAGCCGCCGACGTGCATCTGGAGGTACTGCGCTGATGCTCGAACAACTGCTGCCCAACGTGTTCTGGCCGGAAATCTGGCAGGCCAGCCTCGACACCCTGAACATGCTGCTCGGCTCGATGCTGTTCACCGTGCTGCTCGGCCTGCCACTTGGCGTGCTGCTGTTCCTCACCGGCCCGCGCCAGCTGTTCGAGCAGAAGGCTCTGTATGGCGCGCTGTCGCTGGTGGTGAACATCCTGCGCTCGGTGCCCTTCGTCATCCTCTTGATCCTGATGATCCCCTTCACCGAGCTGCTGGTCGGCACCTCGCTGGGCGTGGCTGGCGCCATTCCGCCGCTGGTGGTGGGTGCCACGCCGTTCTTCGCGCGCCTGGTGGAAACCGCCCTGCGCGAGGTGGAACGCGGCATCATCGAGGCGACCCAGGCCATGGGCGCCACTACCTGGCAGATCATCACCCGCGCGCTGCTGCCCGAGGCGTTGCCCGGCCTGCTAGCGGCCACCACCGTCACCGCGATTACCCTGGTGTCGTACACCGCCATGAGCGGCCTGATCGGCGGCGGCGGCCTCGGCGACCTGGCCGTGCGCTACGGCTACCAGCGCTACCAACCGGACGTGATGGCCGTGACCGTGATCCTGCTGCTGATTCTGGTGCAGGTGCTGCAGATGGTCGGGGATCGCCTGGTGGTGCATTTTTCCCGTAAATGATGAAAAGCGGCGACTCGCTACCCGCGAGACCCGCACCAACCTTCCCAAAAGGAACCTTGAAATGAAGAAGCTGCTGACTGCCATCGCCGCCTGCGCGGCCTTCTCGGCCCAGGCCGAAACCCTCAACGTCGCCGCCACCCCGGTGCCGCACGCGGAGATCCTCGAGTTCGTCAAACCAGCCCTGGCCAAAGAAGGCGTGGAGCTGAAGGTGCGTGTATTCACCGACTACGTGCAGCCCAACCTGCAGGTGCAGCAGAAGAACCTCGACGCCAACTTCTTCCAGCACCAGCCGTACCTGGACGAGTTCAACGCCAGCCGCAAGACCGAACTGGTCAGCGTTGCCGGCGTGCACGTCGAGCCCTTCGGCGCCTACTCCAGCAAGATCAAGAACCTGAGCGAGCTGGCGCAAGGCGCCACCGTGGCCATCCCCAACGACGCCACCAACGGCGGCCGCGCCCTGCTGCTGCTGCAGAAGGCCGGTGTGATCAAGCTCAAGCCGGAAGCCGGCATCCTCGCCACGCCGAAGGACATCGTCGAGAACCCGAAAGGCATCAAGGTGCGTGAACTGGAAGCGGCCACCCTGCCGCGCGTGCTGAGCCAGGTCGACCTCGCCCTGATCAATACCAACTACGCCCTGGAAGCCAAGCTGAACCCGACCAAGGACGCCCTGGCCATCGAAGGCAGCGACTCGCCGTACGTGAACATCCTGGTGACCCGCGCCGACAACAAGGACAGCGACGCCGTGCAGAAGCTGGTCAAGGCCCTGCACAGCGCCGAGGTCAAGCAGTTCATCGAAGAGAAGTACAAGGGCGCCGTCGTCCCGGCGTTCTGATCGCCGCTGACACCCTGAGCTGTACCCGATGCCGCGCCGCTGCAAAGCCGCGCGGCATTTTCATGTCTGCGCGATGAGCGGCGTGCTCACGACGGGATAAAGCGCAGTACACCGGCTTGCCGCGGCCCGGCGCCGCTAGGGTCGTCACTGGGATGGGCGATGCCGTCGCTGACCGGCACCTCAGCGAAGTCGAACGGGCTGATGCCCTCCAGGCAGGCGACATTGACACCGTACTGGCGGGAGTTGGAGCGGCGCTGGTGGTGGGTGTAGATGCCACAGCGTGAACAGAAGAAATGCGCGGCGCTCTGGGTGTTGAAGCGATAGGTGGTGAGCAAGTCTTCACCCTGCAGAAGACGAAAGCCGGCCAGCTCGGCCGAGACCGCCACCGCCCCGCGCATGCGGCAGTAGGAGCAGTTGCAGCGCCGTGCGCTGTGCAGGCCATCGCTCAAGGTCACGTGAAAGCGCACACCGCCGCAATGGCAGGCGCCGTTGATCTCGCCGATATCCTTGTTCATCCGTCAGACCTCCGCTCGACAGGAAACCTCATCATAGGTTGGATCAGCCAGGCACTGCAGCAACCAGTCCAGCGCCGGCTGGCGCTGGGCGCGGCGCAGGGTCGCGACCAACTCGCGGTGGAAGGTGAGCTCACCCAGTTCCAGTACGCGTAGCGCCTGGGGCCGGTTACACCACAAGCCGGCACGCGGTATCAGCGATACACCCAGCCCACACTCGACCATACGCACGATGGCCTCCAGCTCGTCCAGCTCTAGCGCCTCGCGGGGCGTCAGCCGTTGTTCGCGGAGGAAACGCTCGACCTGGCGACCACCGAAGGAACGGCGGTCATAACGCACGAAGGGCTGCTCGCGCAGCAGTTGCAGCGGATCGTCCCCCGGCAGGCCAGGCGGTACGATCAGCACGAAGGGTTCGCGAGCCAGGGGGACCTGCATCAGTTCCTTGGGCAACTCGAAGGGCGGACGGATCAGTACCGCCAGATCCAGTTCACCGGCATCCACCTGCCCCAGCAGATCGAGCGAGACACCCGGCACCAGCTTCAGCTCGACCCGTGCGGCCTGAGTACGAAAGCGCACCAGGGCCTCGGGCAACAGCCCTGTCTGGACACTGGCGATGGCACCAATTTTGAGTTCGCCCTGCCATTCGGCCAGCGCCGTCGGCACCGCCATCTGCGCGTAAAGACCCAGTATCTGTTCTGCTAACGGCAAGGCGTGGCGTCCACCGGCACTGAGCACCGCGCTACGACCGCTGCGATCAAACAGGCGCACACCAAGGTTCTGCTCCAGCACGCGCATCTGCGCGCTGACGGCAGACTGGGTCAGCCCTACGCGCTGCCCCGCAGCGGCGAAGGTGCCATGTCGGGCTACGGTGACGAAGGTTTTCAGCTCACGCAGCATGGACGCCTCGATTGATCAAAAGTATTTGAGCTTGCGAGTAAGGATATTCGCTTTCAATCGATTTGGCTGTTGCTAGGCTAGCCCGACAGACAATAACCAGAGGTATTCCGTGATGTCCCTTGCGCCCTTCCACCTGGCAATTCCCGTTCATGACCTGGCAGCAGCCCGACATTTCTACGGCGAGGTATTCGGCTGTGCCGAGGGTCGCAGCAGCGACCACTGGATAGACTTCGATTTCTTCGGCCACCAGTTGGTGATCCATGAAGCGCCGAAGATGGCCTACCAGGAGTCGGCCGCCAGCAACCCCGTGGACGGCCACGACGTGCCGGTGCCGCACTTCGGCGTGGTGCTCGGCTGGGCCGACTGGGAAGCGTTGGCCGAGCGCCTGCGCAGCCGCGAGACGAAGTTCGTCATCGAGCCCTATGTACGCTTCAAGGGCCAGGTCGGCGAGCAGGCCACCATGTTCCTCCTCGACCCCTGCGGCAACGCGCTGGAGTTCAAGGCGTTCAAGGACATCGGCCAGCTGTTCGCCAAGTGAACGCAGGCTACCTGGGTAGCGAGCAAATGCTGTTCAGTCCAGTGGATTATCGATCTGCGCACGCAGCAGCTCGGCGAAGGCGCTTGCCTCCACCGGGCGGCTGATCAGAAAACCCTGGATCTCATCGCAGTTCTGGCTCTTGAGAAAGTCCATCTGTGCCTGAGTTTCCACGCCCTCGGCCACCACTTTCAGCTCCAGGCTGTGGGCCATGGCAATGATCGCACGGGTGATCGCCGCGTCTTCGCCACCGGGCGAGAGATCGCGGATGAAGGTCTGGTCGATCTTCACGTAATGCACCGGGAAGCGCTTGAGGTAGCTGAGTGAGGAGTAGCCGGTGCCAAAGTCGTCGATGGCCAGTTTGACCCCCAGCTCCCGTAACTGGCGGAAGGTGACGATGACGCTGTCGACGTTATCCAGCAGTTGGCTTTCGGTCAGTTCCAGCTCCAGGTACTGCGGCGCCAGGCCGGTTTCTTCGAGCACCTGGCGCACCAGACTGGTGAGGTTGCCCTGACGTAACTGATACACCGAGATGTTCACTGACACTCGTATCTGCGCCAGCCCCTGGCGCTGCCATTCACACGCCTGCTGGCAGGCCTGACGCAGCACGAACTCGCCAATCGGTGCGATCAGCCCGGTTTCCTCGGCCAGACCGATGAACTCGCTCGGCGGCACCATGCCCTGTTGCGGATGGCGCCAGCGCACCAGCGCCTCGGCAGCATTGAGCTGGTCGTCGGCGAGGTTCAGTTTGGGCTGGTAGAACACCTCCAGCTGGCCTTCGTCGATGGCCTTGCGCAGCTGGTTCTCCAGTTGCAGGCGCTCCAGGGTGCAGGCCTGCAGGTTATCGGTGAAGAACTGGAAGGTGTTGCCGCCCAGGTGTTTGGCATGTTGTACGGCCATATTGGCCTGGCTGATCAGCGCGCTGATCTCGCGCGCATAGTCCGGCATCAGGCTGATACCCAGCGAGGCGCTGACCACCAGCTCGTGGCCACCAACGGTCATTGGCACACGCAACTTGGCCAGTAGCCGACTGGCCACCCGTGCCAGGCTGGAAAGGCTGCCATAGGCATCAAGGATGATGGCGAACTCATCACCCGACAGCCGTGCAATGCAGTCAGCTTCCGGTACGGCCTGGGTCAGGCGACGGCTCATCTGCCGCAGCAACTGGTCCGCCACTTCATGGCCGAGGCGGTCGTTGAGCAGTTTGAAACGGTCCAGGTCGATGTGCACCAGGGCAATGCTGCGGCCGCTCTGGCGGGCACGCTGGCTGGCCTCGTGCAGACGCTCCTTGAACAGACTGCGGTTGGCCAGGCCGGTCAGATCATCGTAGTGCGACAGGTAGCGCAGGCGCTCCTCGGCCTCGCGTCGCGCGCTGAGGTCGGCAAAGAAGCCGACGATTTGGCTGGGCCGGCCGCTGGCGTCGCGTATCAGGTTGAGCTGCAGCCATTGCGGGTAGAGTTCGCCGCTCTTGCGCGTCTCGATCAGTTCGCCCTGCCAGGTGCCGCTACTGTCCAGCTCCTGACGGATCATCTGGTACTGCCTGCGCATCTCACGGCTGCCGATCAGGCTGGTCACCGTGCGCCCGACCACTTCCTCACTGCTGTAGCCGGTCACCGAGCTGAAGGCGCGGTTGACTGCCAGCACACGGTAGTCGGGGTCGAGAATGAAGATGCCTTCGCTGGCCGCCTCGAATACGGTCGCCGCCAGGCGCTGCTGCTGCTCCTGCTGACGTCGCGCGCTGACATCGCGTCGGGTACCGAGCATGCGCCGCACACGGCCGGCGGCGTCGCGCTCGACTGCACGGCCTCGGTCTTCGACCCAGACCCAGTGACCATCGACATGGCGCACGCGGTACTCGATCTGATAATCCTCGCTGCGTCCCTTGAGGTGCCGGACCAGCGCCCGACGCAGCCCCGGCAGGTCATCCGGGTGCAGGCGCGGCGTCAGGTCACGCAGCATCACTTGTACCTGGCCCGGCTCCAGGCCAAACAGCTCGCGCAGGTGCGAGTGGTGCACCTGGTCGCTGTCCAGGTCCCAGTCCCACAGCCCCAGCTCGCTGGCTTCCAGCGCCAGGGCAAGACGCGCCTGGCTCTTGCCCAGGGCATGGGTCGCTTCGTCCAGCTCCAGGGTGCGCTCGGCCACACGCATTTCCAGTTCGCCATGAGCTCCGCGCAGTTCGCGCTCGGCGCGACGACGCTGTTCCACTTCGCGCGCCAGTTCTTCGTTGAGCCCTTCGGCACACTGCTTGGCACGCTCCAGGTTACTGATCAACGCCAGGTTGTGGAAACGCTGCTGCAGGCTGCGCTGCACCAGGCGGTTGACCTGCCAGGCCACCACCAGCAGGGCAAGAAACAGAATCACGCTAAGCAACCCCCAACCACGTTGCAGGCCGCTGCCCGAGAGCAGCAGGAAGCCGGCCGACGGCAGCAGGCAGGGCAAGGCGAAGGTGAGGAAAGCGGGCAGGCTGACGGCATAGGCCACGCTGGCCGAGAGGATCGCTGCGGCGATCAGGCCGTAGACCAGCGCCTGCTGGTAGAACACATCGGTAGGCACCAGGACGATCACGGCGAAGGCCAGGGTCAGGCCGGAGGCTCCGGCACCGAACAGGAAGATGCGCCGCCAGTAGGGTTCGGCCTGACGGCTGGGCAGCGCCTGGTTGAAGGCATTCACCTGAGTCAGGCGCAGCAGCACCAGCAACACCACCCAACCCAGCCACGCCGCGAGTAACGGCGCGCTCTGCTGGCTCCATAGCAACAGGCTGCAGGCCAGGCCGACCAGCAGCATGAGCAAGGTGGGCAAGCGCGACCCCTGAAACAGCAGACGGGTACGTTCGACGGCAATATCCGTGGCGAACTGACGTTCAGCCTGATGCGGGTCCAGCGTCACCTCTTGAATTACGGCGCAAGTCGTGGCGGTCATAGGCGATGTTCTTGTAATGGTTGCCTAAGGGTCTGCGGGGTAAATATCGGCGCCCTCAGCCCTGACGTCGCGGGAGAATACCCGAGACAGACGCTGCGCCCAACAAAGATGTGGACCATTTCACAGGGTGATGGCCAACTTTTGGCGAGCGCCCAAGATCGTACTGGCCCTTGGCCGCCTGCCTGCGCCCATCTGCGCGCTGACCTGCCGGTCGTCGGTTAGATCCGGTCGGTTTCGCCTCACCTGGCCGACGGTTTGCCCTCCCCTGCCGCGCCCCCTAGAATGCCGCGATGCAAAACGACCCCGAACTCCTCCTCGCTTCGCTCAACGACGCCCAGGTCCAGGCCGTGGCCGCCCCGCTCGGCCGCCAGCTGGTGCTGGCCGGCGCCGGCTCGGGCAAGACCCGCGTGCTGGTGCACCGCATCGCCTTCCTGATCCAGGCGATGGGCGCCTCGCCTCACTCGATCCTGTCGGTGACCTTTACCAACAAGGCCGCCGCCGAGATGCGCCACCGCATCGAGCAGATGCTCGGCCACAACCCGGCCGGCATGTGGGTCGGCACCTTCCACGGCCTGGCCCATCGCCTGCTGCGCGCGCACTGGCAGGAAGCCGGGCTGGCCGAGAACTTCCAGATTCTCGACTCCGACGATCAGCAGCGCCTGATCAAGCGGGTGATCCGCGAACTGGGCCTGGACGAACAGCGCTGGCCGGCCAAGCAGGCGCAGTGGTTCATCAACGGGCAGAAAGATGAGGGGTTCAGACCCCAGCACATCCAGGCCGGCGGCGACCTGTTCCTGGCCACCATGCGCGGCATCTACGAGGCCTACGAAGCGGCCTGCGCACGCACCGGGGTGATCGACTTCTCCGAGCTGCTGCTGCGCGCCCTCGACCTGTGGCGCGACAAGCCGGGCCTGCTCGAACATTACCAGCGGCGTTTCCGCCATATCCTGGTGGACGAGTTCCAGGACACCAACGCCGTGCAGTACGCCTGGCTGCGCCTGCTGGCCAAGGGCGGCGACAGCCTGATGGTGGTGGGCGACGACGACCAGTCGATCTACGGCTGGCGCGGCGCGCGCATCGAGAACATCCAGCAGTTCTCCAGCGACTTCCCCGACACCCAGCTGATCCGCCTGGAGCAGAACTACCGCTCCACCGCCGGCATCCTCAAGGCGGCCAACGCGCTGATCGCCAACAACAACGGGCGCCTCGGCAAGGAGCTGTGGACCGATGGCGGCGACGGCGAGCCGCTGGCCCTGTACGCCGCCTTCAACGAACACGACGAAGCGCGCTACGTGGTCGAGAGCATCGAGGACGCCCTGCGCAAGGACGGCCTCAAGCGCAGCGAGATCGCCATTCTCTATCGCTCCAACGCCCAGTCGCGCGTGCTGGAAGAGGCGCTGCTGCGCGAGAAGATCCCCTACCGCATCTACGGTGGTCAGCGCTTCTTCGAGCGCGCGGAGATCAAGAACGCCATGGCCTATCTGCGCCTGCTCGACGCACGAGACAACGATCCGGCGCTAGAAAGAATCATCAACGTGCCTGCACGTGGTATCGGCGAAAAAACGGTAGAAAACATTCGCCAATTTGCGCGTGAGCATGAGCTACCAATGTGGGCGGCTATTCGCCGAATGCTCGCAACAAAAACATTGTCCGGTAAGGCCGCCGGGGCGCTGACCGCATTCATCGATTTGATAAATAACCTCGACGAGAAAGTCGCTGCCATGCCCCTGCACCAGATGACCCAGGTGGTCATCGAAAAGAGTGGCCTGCTCGCCTATCACGAGGCGGAAAAGGGCGAGAAGGGCCAGGCCCGGGTAGAGAACCTCGAGGAACTGGTCAGCGCCGCGCGCGCCTTCGAGAATGACGAAGACGACGAGCTGACCCCGCTGCAGGCCTTCCTCACCCACGCCTCGCTGGAGGCCGGCGACACCCAGGCCGCCGAGAACGAAGACAGCATTCAACTGATGACCCTGCACAGTGCCAAGGGCCTGGAATTCCCCCTGGTGTTCCTGGTGGGCATGGAAGAGGGTCTGTTCCCGCACAAGATGAGCCTGGAAGAACCGGGCCGATTGGAAGAAGAACGCCGCCTGGCCTATGTCGGCATTACCCGTGCCATGCAGAAGCTGGTGATCAGCTACGCCGAAACCCGGCGTCTCTACGGTAGCGAGACCTACAACAAGGTGTCGCGCTTCGTCCGCGAAATCCCCGCACCGCTGATTCAGGAAGTGCGCCTGAGCAACAGCGTCAGCCGCCCGGTGAGCACCAGCTCGATGGGTGGCGGCAGTCTGTTCGCCGGCAGCGCCGTACCGCAGACGCCCTTCAGTCTGGGCCAACGCGTACACCACAGCCTGTTCGGCGAGGGCACCATCCTCAATTTCGAGGGTGCTGGCGCCCAGGCGCGGGTCCAAGTGAATTTCGAAAACGAAGGCAGTAAGTGGCTGATGCTGGCATACGCCAAGCTCGAAGCCTGTTAGTACACCGTACCTGGAGATAATCGATGAATCGCCGCAATCTGTTCGGCACCGCTCTGGCGCTGATCGCCGCCATCGGCCTGGTTGGCTGCAAAGAAGACAAGGCTGCCAGCGAGCAAGCCGCTGCCAAGCCGGCAGAAATCATCCACTGGAAGATGGTCACGTCCTGGCCGAAGAACTTCCCCGGCCTGGGCACCTCTGCCGAACGTCTGGCCGAACGTATAAATGCCATGAGCGCCGGGCGCCTGACCGTCAAGGTCTACGCCGCCGGTGAGCTGGTGCCGGCGCTGGAAGTATTCGATGCCGTTTCCCGCGGCACCGCCGAGATGGGCCACGGCACCCCGTACTACTGGAAGGGCAAGGTCCCGGCTGCGCAGTTCTTCAGCAGCGTGCCGTTCGGTCTTTCGACTCTGGAAATGAACGCCTGGCTCAGCCACGGCGGTGGCCAGGCGCTGTGGGACGAAACCTACGCACCCTTCGGCGTGAAGCCGCTGCCGGCCGGCAACACCACCATGCAGATGGGCGGCTGGTTCAACAAGGAAATCAACAGCCTGGACGACATCAAGGGCCTGAAGATCCGCATGCCGGGCCTCGGCGGCGAAGTCTGGAGCAAGCTCGGCGCGATCACCGTCAACCTGCCGGGAGGCGAAATCTTCACCTCCCTGCAGACCAGCGCCATCGATGCCACCGACTGGGTCGGCCCGTACAACGACCTGGCCTTCGGCTTGCACAAGGCGGCCAAGTACTACTACTTCCCGGGCTGGCAGGAGCCGCAGGCCGTGGTCGAATCCATGGTCAACCAGAAAGCCTTCGACGCGCTGCCGGCCGACCTGCAGGCCATCGTCGTCGAAGCCGCGCGCGCCGCGACCCTGGATATGATGGACGACTACGTGTTCAACAACGCCAAGGCGCTGCAAAGCCTGAAGAGCGAGGGCGTGCAGTTCAAGCGTCTGCCGGACGAGGTGCTGCAAGCCATGCGTGAGCAATCCAACGTGGTGCTCGAAGCTCTGGCTGCCGAGAACGACCTCAACGGCCGCATCTGGGCCTCGCAGAAAGCCTTCCTCGAAGAGGCCAGCGCCATGCAGGCGCTGACCGAGAAAGAGCTGTACAACTGGCGTTGAGCCAACTGAACGGGGCCAAGAGCCCCGTTTTTCTTAGGGATAACTGCCGATGCATCTTCGTTCGCTGCTCCTCCTGCCCCTGCTCGCCTTCGGCCTCATCGGCTGCAAGGACGACTCCGCGCCGGCCGACCAGGCCGCAGCCCCCGCCCAGACCTTCCACTGGAAGATGGTCACCACCTGGCCGAAGAACGCACCCGGCACCGGCACCGCAGCCGAACGCCTGGCCGAGCGCGTCAACGCCATGAGCGCCGGGCGCCTGACCATCAAGGTCTATGCCGCTGGCGAGCTGGTGCCGGCGCTGGAAGTGTTCGACGCGGTGTCGCGCGGCACGGCCGAACTCGGCCACGGCACGCCCTACTACTGGAAGGGCAAGGTGCCGGCCGCACAGTTCTTCGGTGCGGTGCCCTTCGGCCTGTCCACCCTGGAAATGAACGCCTGGCTGAACAAAGGCGGCGGCCAGGCGCTGTGGGACGAAGCCTATGCACCGTTCGGCCTCAAGCCGCTGACGGCGGGCAACAGCACCATGCAGATGGGCGGCTGGTTCAACAAGGAAATCAACAGCCTGGCTGACATCAAAGGCCTGAAGATCCGTATGCCGGGCCTCGGCGGCGAAGTCTGGAGCCGCCTGGGTGCGACCACCGTGGTGATGCCGGGTGGCGAAATCTTCACCGCACTGCAGACCGGCGCCATCGACGCCACCGACTGGGTCAGCCCCTACAACGACCTGGCCTTCGGCCTGCAGAAGGCCGCCAAGTATTACTACTACCCCGGCTGGCAGGAGCCGCAATCGGTGCTCGAACTCTTGATCAACCAGAAGGCATTCGATGCGCTGCCGGCCGACCTGCAGGCCATCGTCACCGAAGCGGCACGCGCAGCGACCCAGGACATGATGGACGACTACGTCTACCACAACGCCCTGGCGCTGGACGAACTGAAGAAGAGCGGCACGCTGCTCAAGCGATTCCCCGACGAGGTGCTGCGGGCCATGCAAAACGAGAGCGAACAGGTGCTCGGCGACCTAGCCGCGCAGAGCGAACTCAACGGCCGCATCTGGGCCTCGATGCAAGCCTTCCAGGCGCTGGCCACCTCGATGCAGGCGCTGTCGGAAAAGGAGCTGTACGACTGGCGCTGAGCCGCTCAGGGTTATAGCCCTTACCCTTGTGGGAGCCCCGCTCCGGGGCGAAGCTGTATTACCTCAGGTTCGCGGCGGGGCGCCGCTCCTACCCGTTCGGCGCGGCCACATCTGACCTATCGGGCTCCGTTTGTCGTTCCAGGCTGCGCCTCATGCCCTGGCGGCCATACTTCACGGATGAAAAACAAGCCGACCGACCCCGCCCACATTCTTGATAACGCCCTGCAACTGGCCGACGTCTGCGGCTGGGAGCGCCTGCACCTGTTCGACGTCGCCGCCGCGCTCGACATCGGCCTGGACGATATCGCCCGTCACTACCGCGACAAAGACGATCTGGTGGAGGCCTGGTTCGACCGCGCCGACCTGGCCATGCTCGGCCACGCCAGAAATCCCGATTTGCAAGGTCTGAACGCCGAACAACGTCTGGAAAGCTGCCTGCTGGCCTGGCTCGACAGCCTCGCTACCCACCGGGCCGTCACCGGACAGATGCTGCTGTACAAGCTCGAACCCGGGCATATCCACCTGCAGGTGCTCGGCCTGATGCGCATCAGCCGCACCGTGCAGTGGTGGCGCGAAGCCGCTGGCCGGCAAAGCCTGCACCTGCGCCGCATCGCCGAGGAAACCCTGCTCACCGGCGCCTACCTGCGCAGCTTCGTGCACTGGCTGCGCCATCCCGAAGAAGACGCAGCAACCTTCCGCGCCTTTCTGCGTGGCCAACTACGCTGCGGTCCGCTGCCTCTACTGCTGCAACGCCCGTAGCACGGATGAAATCCGGGGCCATGGTTGCGGGCCTTCCCGGATTGCATCCGGGCTACGCGGACAAATCGCAGGGTGCTCGCCCTACAGGCAAAAGCCGGAAACATTCTGTCACTGGTCATGCCCACCCATGACGGGCAAGATGCCTACCAAGCTTTTCCACAAGAGAGAAAACCGTGATGCAGCGTTTCCTCAGTATCGCCATGGTGCTGTGCCTGGCACTGACCTTCAGCTTCGAAGCCCACGCCAAACGTTTTGGCGGTGGCAAATCCTTCGGCTCCGCGCCCAGCCACCAGACCCGCCAGGCCACGCCGCCGGCGCAGTCGGCTGCCCAGGCACCCGGTCGTCAACAGCCTGCCGCTGCCGCCAGCGGCGCTTCGCGCTGGCTCGGCCCGCTGGCCGGTCTGGCCGCCGGTGGCCTGCTGGCCTCGATGTTCATGGGTGATGGTTTCGAAGGCCTGCAGATCATGGACATGCTGATCTTCGGCCTGATCGCCTTCCTGCTGTTCCGTTTCCTCGCCGCTCGTCGCGCCCGCCAACAGCCACAAATGGCTGCTGCCGGTGCGCCGTACCAGCGTGAAATGCCGAACGCCGACAACGCGCCGGCCGCTGGCAGCAATATCTTCGGTGGTCGCCTGGCCTCGGCCGCTCCGGTGATCAACGCCCCGGCCTGGTTCAACGAGCAGAGCTTCATCGCCGCCGGTCGCGAGCACTTCATGAACCTGCAGCAGCACTGGGACGCCGACGAGATGGACAAGATCTCCGAGTTCGTCACCCCGCAACTGCTGGAGTTCCTCAAGCGCGAGCGCGCCGAACTGGGTGACGGCTTCCAGTCCACTTACGTCGATAACCTCGACGTGCAACTCGATGGTGTCGACGATAACGCCGAGAAGACCATCGCCACCCTGACCTTCAGCGGTGTGTCGAAGACTTCGCGCTTCGACCAGGGCGAGCCGTTCAGCGAAAGCTGGCGCCTGGAGCGCGCCCAGGGCGACAACCAGCCCTGGCTGATCGCCGGCATTCGCCAGAACTGATCGCTACGGCGCACTGAAAACCCGGGCTTGCCCGGGTTTTTTTATTTCGGCATTTGCCGGTTATCGCGGCTGAAGCCGCTCCTACAGCCCATCACGATGGATCGGTAGCCGCCCGGCGCATGCCGATATGCGGGATGTCATCCTCCAGGTACACCTCGCTCACCGCCGCGAAACCGTAACGCCCGTAGTAACCCTGCAGATGCGCCTGCGCCGACAGATACACCGGCACGCCCGGCCAACGCTGGTGACACTCGAGCAGCGCCTGCTCCATCAGCCGGTGACCCAGCCCGGTGCCGCGCGCCCGCTCGGCGATCACCACCCGACCGATCACCACCTCGCCTTCCATACGCTGCGGATCGAGCAGGCGCAGATAGCCCACCAGCCCCGACTCGTCACGCGCCAGCAGGTGGCAGGTGTCACCGACCAGGTCCTGACCATCGGTTTCCAGATAGGGACAGTTCTGCTCGACCACGAACACCTGGGTGCGCAGCGCCAGCAGCTCATAGAGGGTGGCGGTATCGAGTTCGCTGTGGTGCAGGCAGTACCAGGCAAGAGGTGACATCAAAGGGCTCCGCAAAAGCGCCAGTATGCCGTGACGTCGACATGTTTTCATTCTGCCGGCCAGCTACTGTATAAAGCCGATCCCCCCTGATGAGGAGCCGACGCCGTGGAAGAAGTCATCGAACAGCTGCGCGAACTCAACGAGCCGGTACCGGTACCGCTGGAGCTGCCGGAAGAAGAGACCCTGGTGGAAATTCAGGAGCAGATCCTCATTCACTTGCCCTTCGAGCTGCGCGAATACCTGCTCAAGGTCAGTGATGTGGTCTACGGCCGCCTGGAGCCAGTGACCGCCAGTGATCCGCAATCGCACACCTACCTGCCCGAAGTCGCCGCCGAAGCCTGGAGCCTCGGCCTGCCACGCGATCTGGTGCCGCTGTGCCAGGACGGCCGCGACTACTACGCCGTGGATGTGGAAGGGCAGGTCTGGCTATGGGATGGCGACGAAGGCGAGCTGACCGACGAAAGCTGGGACTCGGTCTGGCACTGGTGCCGCGACGTCTGGCTGGAGAGCTGACGACAAAGCCTTGTCGCCGCTGAAGCGCCTCCCACAGTTGGCAGCCGCACGTGACCCCGTGGGAGGGACTTCAGCCGCGACCGGCACAACACATCAGCCAAACCCGGCTCACACCTCGCCCTGCTCCAACGCCAGCAGGTTGAGCAAAAACCGCGCGAAATACAGCAGATCCTGCTCCATGGCCTGACGTGCGCCCTTGGCGTCGCCGGCCTCGATGGCGGCGAAGGCGTCTTCATGAAAGTCGTTGAGCCGTAGCGACAGGTCGGCGCCGGTAAAAAGCCGGTTGAAGAAGGGGCCGATCTGCAGCCATAGCGACTCGATCGAACGCATCAGCACCGGGTTGCCGCAGGCGCCGTACAGGTGCAGGTGAAACTGGCTGTTGGCGTTGAGGTAGTCCTGCACCTGGCGCGTCTCGATGGCCACATCCATGCGTTGCACGCAGTCCCGCAGCAGGGCCAGGTCGTCGCGGCTCAGGCTTGGCGTGGCCAACTCCACTGCCAGGCCTTCCAGCGCCAGGCGCACCTGAAAGATGTTCTCGTAACGTTCGCGGGTCATCGACGGGACCCGCACGGAGCGCTGCTGCTCACCCTCCAGCACGCCCTCGGCCACCAGCCGCTGCAGGGCCGCGCGAACCGGCATCGGGCTGGTGCCCCATTGTGCCGCGAGGTCACGGATCTTCAACCGCTCCCCAGGTTGAAAGCGCCCTGCCAGCAGGCCCGAGCGGATGTTCTGATACAGCTGTTCCTGCAGATTGTCAGCCATGCGCTACCTCCCTCGGTGGCGCCGGCAGTTGAGCAAGGGTCAGGCTACAGTCACGCATGAAAGGCTCCAGTGAGAAATGTGGCGAGTCTACGTCAGGAACTGATTTTGTGTGAAAAATGGCTGAACATGAAATATTTCGTGATCACAAATACATCTTTAATGGCAAAAATCCTGAGCTCTATAAGACCATTTACTATTTTGTGATCACAAAATATCATGCCTGTAGCGTCCAATCGAGGTAAGACCCATGACCACCGCCAGTGGTATCAGCCCAATCGCCGTTGATCGTTTCGTCGCTGCCGAGCGCGAACTGTTCCTGTCCCGCAATCCGAAGTCCGTGGCCCTGGCCGAACGCGCCCGCCACTCGCTGTACGGCGGCGTACCGATGCACTGGATGGCCGATTGGTCGACGCCGGTGCCACTGTTCGTCGAACGTGCCAAGGGCGCACGTTTCTTCGATGTGGACGGTCACGAGCACATCGACTTCTGCCTGGGCGACACCGGCACCATGTTCGGCCACTCGCCCGACCCGGTCGCGCGCGCCCTCGCCGAGCAAGCGAACAATGGCCTGACCACCATGCTGCCGGGCGAGGACGCTGTGGTTTGCGGCGAGCTGCTGGCCCAGCGCTTCGGCCTGCCCTACTGGCAGGTGACCGCCACCGCCACCGATTCCAACCGCTACGTGCTGCGCTGGGCGCGTGCCATTACTCAGCGCAAGACCCTGCTGGTGTTCGACGGCTGCTACCACGGCACCGTCGACGACGTGATGGTGCGCGAACGCGATGGCCAGACCGTGCACCGCTCCGGCTTGGTCGGCCAGGCCTATGACCTGACCGAGCACAGCCGCGCCATTCCCTTCAACGACGTCGCAGCGCTGGAAGCCGCATTGGCTCAGGGCGACGTCTGCGCCCTGCTCTGCGAGCCGGCGATGACCAACATCGGCATGGTCCTACCCGATCCGGGCTTCATGCAGAAGTGCCGCGAGCTGACGCGCAAGTACGGCAGCCTGCTGATCATCGACGAAACCCACACCATCTCCACCGACATCGGCGGCTGCACGCGGCTGTGGGGCCTCGACCCGGACTTCTTCGTGGTCGGTAAACCCATCGCCGGTGGCGTGCCCTGCGGCATCTTCGGTTGCAGCGCAGCGATGGCCGACGCCATGACTAAGGCGCGTCAGCGCGCCAGTGAAGAAAGCCACGGTCACGGCCACAGCGGCATGGGCACCACCCTGTCGGCCAACGCCCTGGCCATGCACTGCATGCGTGCCAACCTGGAACAGGTGATGACCCAGGCCGCCTATGACCACATGCTGCCGCTGGCGGCGCGCCTGGCCGAGGGCTTGCGCCAGTTGATTGGCAAGCACGACCTGAACTGGTCGGTGACCGAGCTGGGCGCACGCTGCGAATTCCAGTTCTGCGCCACCCCGCCGCGCACCGGCGCCGAGGCCGAAGCGGCGTTCCATGACGAGCTGCAGATGGCCCTGCACCTGTACCTGATCAACCGCGGCATCCTGATCACCCCGTTCCACAACATGACCCTGTGCTGCCCAAGCACCACCGAGGCCGATGTGGACAAATTGATCGCCATGCTCGATACGGCCCTCACCGAGCTACTGGCCATTCCCGGCGCCCGTGAGTGATACCCGTGGGAGGGGCTTCAGCGGCGACAATCGCGGCTGAAGCCCCTCCCACAGGATGAACTGCGCCCCACGACCCTTTGCGAGAACCGCCATGCAATTCGCCAATCCCCAGGAAGCCCGCGACTTCCTCGAACGCCACCCCGACGTACGCAGCATCGAGCTGATGTTGATCGACGCCAACGGCATCCCGCGCGGCAAGCTGCTGCACCGCGACGAACTGCTGGCCATCTACGAGAACGGCCGACCGCTGCCCAGCTCGATCCTGTCACTGACCATCCAGGGCGAGGACGTCGAGGAAAGCGGCCTGGTCTGGGAAGTGGCCGACGCCGACTGCTGGACCTACCCGCTACCCGGCAGCCTGACCCTGCAACCCTGGCGCACGGTGCCCACCGGCCAGCTGCAGGTGAGCATGCATCCGACTCAAGGCCTGCCGGCCACGCCGGGCGACCCACGCCATGTGCTGGCGCGCACCATCGACGCGCTCAAGGCCGACGGCTATCACCCGGTAATGGCGGTGGAGCTGGAGTTCTACCTGCTGGACAAGCAGCGCGACGCCAATGGTCGCCCGCAGCCCGCCGTGCAGATGAACGGTGTGCGCCCGCAGGCGCCGCAGGTCTACGGCGTGTATGAGCTGGAGCAGATGCAGCCGTTCCTCGACGACCTCTACGCCGCCTGCGAAGTACAGGGTTTGCCCGTGCGTACGGCGATCTCCGAGTACGCCCCCGGCCAGCTCGAGCTGACCCTGGAACACCGCTTCGATGCGCTGCAGGCGGTGGACGAAGGCGTGCGCTACAAGCGCCTGGTCAAGGGCGTGGCGAACAAGCACGGGCTGCAGGCCTGCTTCATGGCCAAGCCGTTCGGCGACCTGGCCGGCAGCGGCATGCATATGCACGTGTCACTGGCCGATGCCGAAGGCAACAACCTGATGGCCTCGGAAGACCCGTACGGCACGCCGCTGCTGCGCCATGCCATTGGCGGCATGATGGCCACGCTCAACGATGCCCTGGCGATCTTCTGCCCCAATGCCAACTCCTTCCGCCGCTTCCAGGCCAACAGCTACGCGCCGCTGGCCAAGAGCTGGGGGGTGAACAACCGCACCGTATCCTTCCGCGTGCCGGGCGGGCCGGCCAACAGCCGCCACGTCGAGCACCGCATCTGCGGCGCCGACGCCAACCCCTACCTGGCCGCGGCGGCGATCCTCGCCGGCATCCACAAGGGCATCCGCGAGCAGATCGACCCGGGCGCGGCCATTGTTGGCAACGGCTACGAGCAGGCCCGCGAAACCCTGCCCACCGACTGGCTCACCGCCCTGCGCAATCTGCAAAGCTCGAACTGGGCGCGCGAGGCGCTGGGCGAGGACTTCCTCAAGGTGTTCCTGGCGATCAAATGGGCCGAGTACCGCCAATTCATGGGGGAAGTGGGTGAGCAGGATTGGCGCTGGTACCTGAGTCACGCCTGAGTCGGACAGGTGGATGAAAAAGCGTCATCCACCCTACGCTCAGCTCACAGCAGCAGGCAGCGCGCGCCGTCATCCTCCAGCATGGGACCGGCAAAACACAGCCGGCCCTGCTCATCGAGCTGTGCTGGCTGCCCCGGATAGTAGGGGTTATCGAAGGCGCGCAGCTGCTCGGTACTTGGCGTACCTTGAGGCAGTTGGGACAGCCCCTGCAGCAGGCGACGATAAGCTTCAAGGTCCTGTAGTCTTACCGCATAACGACGATAGTCAGGCGCCCCAATTTCAAGCAACACGTTACCCATTGGGTTGCGCCAGTTGCGTTGCCATTGGGCTGCGGGCAACTGCCGCAGCTCCCCGACAAACAATTCAGGCGGGCGCCGCGACAGCTCGGCTATCGGCTGATAGAACGTCAAGCTGGCATTGGTGCTCATCTGTGGGCGCAGGCCCCACCGCAGCATCAGCCACTCGCCCAAGCTGTTCTCCGCCTTGGGCAGCGCCTCGAAAAGTAACGCCATCCCCTGAAACTCATGCTGCAGCGGCATCAGTAGGCTGCGCTCAGCGTCATCGAAGGCAGGCACACTGCTCGGCGCCGGCATCAACCCCTCACGATAGAGCACGGCCTGCCAGCGCATGTTGCGCTCGACCATACGCGCCAGAATCATCTTCGCGATCAGCGTATCAGCGCGGCGCAGTTGCCCTCGCAGCAGGTGCAGCTCCTCATCGAGACGCGCCCGAACCTGCTCACCTTCCCCCTCCTGAGCCGCCTTGAGCAGTTGCAGAGTCAGCAGCTGCTGGCCACTCACGAGGTAACGGTGCGGCGGCAACGGGGCAATGATGCTGGCCTCCAGAAGATTGCGGTAGTCATCGAGCTGGAGAAACTGCCAGTAGCGATCGCGCAGAAGACGCTGCTCATCCGTCTCGACCCAGCCAGACACCCCACTCAGCAGCGTGGTCAGACAGCCATCTTTCTCTATCGCACAGAACAATGGTCCCTGCGGTAAAGCCAACGTGGCAACCACCGGCTCTGCAAAGCCCTCATCCATCGGGCCGTGGCTGCTGCGCCAGGCACGATAGGCCTTTAGCCGCTCGACACCCAGTGCCTCTGGCGACTGCTCAAGGTCAGCATCCAGTCCATTGAGAAACACATAGGCCCGACTCTGCCCCTCATCGACCTGAGCCTGTTCCAGCCAGGTTTGAGCGTCGGCACTCAGCGGTTCATCCCGCATCCAGGCATAGCCGACAGCGACCAGCAGCACTGGCAGGCCCAAGAGCAGCGCGACGATCCCTCTGCGCATCATCGACTCACTTTGATGTAACGACCACCGACACTGATACCCATGCCGCCATAGTCCTGACAACCCTCGGCGAACACTTCCTGCACGCGCAGCTCGATGCCCTCACGCAGCAGTTGCACCGCACAGCCGCTGTCCAGGCTGGCATCCTCCAGGCGCATCTGCACGCCGTCGCCGACCAGCTTGCCATCCAGCTCGCCGATGGCGGCTGGACCATATTCCTCGACCCGCGCACCGGCACGCACGGGCGAGAAACTGGCGTGATAGCCGCCATTGCCGTCCTCGCTGATCAGCAGCTCGCTCCACACCGCCTGGCCGCCGTAGCGCAGGTAGCGGCCGACGGGGCTGGCGCTCAGCGCTGGATAATTAAGTGTCTCGGCCACCTTGCGCAGGTGCAGGCGGGTCGAGGAGCCGCTGAGATTGTTGTCCAGCGCCACGCCCAGCCAGGCACGCGCCATGCCCGCATCGCCAGCGCGCAGATTGGCGAGGATGAGATTGTTCAGCGCCAGCTCCAACTGTGCCGTGTCACCCTCCTCGACGCGTCGTAACTGACGTTCGAAAGCTTCGATGGCCTGCTCGAAGCGGCCGTCCTGATAGGCGGCGCTGCCGACCTGGTTGCACTGCACCGCTGTGGCGCATTCTTCGGTCGCCTGCACGGCACCCGCGAGCCCCAGCAGCAGCGGCAGGAGCAATAATTCCGAGCGAATCAGCATGGATGGCATCCTTGCAGTAGTGAGTGTGTATCTTGCATCCCCAGAGCCAGCAGGCCTTACTCTCATAAGCCCCACACGTACTCGGAGCGACGATGGAAGCCGGAACCGCGCAACTGACGATGACCGTACTGATGACACCGGATATGGCCAATTTCTCCGGAAATGTCCACGGTGGCACGCTGCTCAAGTACCTCGACGAAGTCGCCTACGCCTGTGCCAGCCGCTACGCCGGCTGCTACGTGGTGACCCTATCGGTGGATCAGGTGATGTTCCGTGAACCGGTGCACGTCGGCGAACTGGTCACCTTCCTTGCCTCGGTCAACCACACCGGGCGTACTTCGATGGAAATCGGCATCAAGGTGATCACCGAGAACATCCGCGAGCGCTCGGTGCGCCACACCAACAGCTGCTTCTTCACCATGGTCGCTGTCGATGCCAATGGCCGCCCGGCGCCGATCCCGGAACTGCAGCCGGACACCGCCGACGGCCTGCGCCGACAGCGCCAAGCCAAGCAGCGCCGGCAGATTCGCGAGGAGTTGCAACAGCGCTACCAGGCGTTGAGCGAAGAGAAGAACGCCGAAGCGTAGGACGGGTGCAACCCGCCGCCGATGGCGCCTCGCGCCTCAATCGTGACCGATATAGAACAACAGCTCGCGGCGCTGCGGGTGATCCTTGAGCCAAGTACGAATCTCGTCGGCGCGAGCGATGGCTTCTTCGCCGGCGATGCGGCTAAAGCGCTCGCGCCGGGCCTGTTCGCTGGCCTCCTGCCGTACCTGGCGCTGCCAGGCATCGGTAAAGATCGCCGGCATGCGCTGGCTCAGCTCCAGGGCCTTGAGCAGTTGCCATTCGCCGCTGTCCAGCCAGGCTTCATCGCACGTGCCGCACAGGTCGAGACGATTGGCGCGGGTGCCGCTGATCTGAAACTTGCTCATCAGCTTGGCGCACTTGGGGCAGCTCAGGGCATGGCTGGTTTCGCCCACTTCGGCCTCGGCGGCCAGCTCGGTTGATGTCTCTTGTGCTGGCTGACGCTCGGCCCAGTCACGGTAATGCAGCAGGCTGACCAGCGTGCCTTGGCACTGTGCGCAGCCATGGCCGAGCAGGCCATCTTCGAGTTTTGCCGGTTGCAGACGGGTGGTACGACAGGCGGGGCAATGCATGGTGACGTCCTTTTCATCTGAAGAGAGCGAACGCTAATGCAGAGCCGACGCATGGGCAAGCCACTGTGCTGAGAAGCACGTGGCAGATAAGCTAAGCTCTGTCTCCCGAAGCTGGAGTCGCCATGATCAACCTGTTCGATGTCTTCCTGCTGATGCTGTTCGCCGCTGCCTGCGCCTGGCTATGGCGCGGCCACGGTATTCGTGAGCGTGCGCTGGCCTTCGCCAAGCAGCACTGCGCCAAGCTCGACGTGGAGTTGCTCGATGGCGCCGTGGCATTGCGTCGTCTGGCTATCCAGCGTGATGCCAGAGGCCATCGTCGCCTGGCGCGACTCTATGACTTCGAGTTCACCGTCACCGGCGAGCAACGACTGCGCGGGCATATCAGCATGTTCGGCCCGCACCTCGGCCGCATCGAACTGCAGCCCCACCCGATATTGGAGCCGCAGCCCGAACCGGTTGCGGTGCAGCAGCCAGGCAATGTCATCCGCCTGGAAGACTGGCGGCGCAAGGCGCAATAGCGCCTGCCCGATTCAACCGCGCTGCAGCAGGAAAGCGGCCACGCGCTCGGCGCTGTCTGCCGGTTGCTCCTGCATGAAACAGTGCCCACCCGGCACCACCTGACTGCGCACATGGGGGTTGCTCGCGCACCAGCGCGCCACGGACTTGGCAACGAAGGGATAGGTGTGCACACCGTGAATCACCTCGGTCGGCGTCGTCACCTTGGCCAGCGACGGCCACAAGCGCCGCGGGAAGGAGCCGAAGATATCCGCCTCACGGCTTGGCCGGCACTTGAGCTCGACACCGCCCTCGACATCCTTCAGTGCATGCTCGATATAGGCGTCGAACGCTGCCTCGTCCCAACCACGGAACATGCCACGGCCATGCAGTGCGGCATGCGCGCTGGCACGATCCGGCCATTGCCGGCGACGCTTCTGCGCCTTCTTCGCCAAACCGGTGCGCTGCGCCAGGCCGACTACGTCGGACAACGCCATCACCCCGATCATCGCCGGGCTGAACAACACCGGATCGAGCAGTACGGCGCGACGGAACAGCTCGGGATGACGCGCCAGGATCAAACTGGTGAGCACACCGCCGAAACTATGCCCCAGGGCGAAGCGCGGCACCGCGCCGAATGGTTCACGCAAGGTCTCGAAGGCCTCCACCGCCAGCTCGGCGCTGCGGTTCCAGCCATGGAAGCGACCGCCATGGTCGCTATCGCCGTGGCCCTGCACGTCGCACAGCCAGAGGTCGAAGTCCTCGGCCAACGCGGCCAGCATCGGCGTATAGACGCGCCCGCAATAGCCATTGCCGTGCAGGAAATGCAGCAACGGCTTGCCCGACGGCGGCGTGTGCCAGCCGCGCAGGGTGAAGCCGGCAGAGGTGTCGTGAGACCAGGGCAGCAGTTGCATGAAGGTTATCCACAGCGACGAGAGCGCGGCGAGTTTATCAGCCCACCGCTGGGATTCGGCACGCAGCGAACGAGGCGCTTAGCGTTTCGGCGTCCTGCGCCTGATCGAAGATCAATTCCAGGCGCGAGTCCTTGCGCCATTCGCTCGGGGTCCAGGCCTGTAGCCCTTGCCCCTGCAAGGCATTTAGCGAGTGCCAGCCTTCGCCGCCATGCAGCACGGCCTTGGCCCTGCGCCAATCCATATGCTGCAACCACTGGCTCACCTGCGCGAGATCGAAACGTTGACTGGGGTGCCAGCGCCAGCCAATGCTCCAGCCCTCGACCTGATCCTGCACCAGGCAGATCGGCTCGGCGGCATTGCGCCAGATCTGCGCCAGGCCAGGTGCAGCTGCGGGTAACTCGGCGCTCACCTCGATGGGCGAGGCCTGCGCCGCCAGTACCGGCAACAGGGCCAGGTCGAGCCGACCCTGCGCGGTCCAGTGCAGCGGCATGGATGGCAGATCGGTAGCAATCCGCGCTCGCGCCTCGGCGTCCAAGCCTTCGCTCTTGTTCAACAGCAGCAAGCCGGTCTCATCCAGCGCCTGACGCTGCACGTCCGGCAGCGGCTGACCGCTAGCCAGCGCGGCAGCATCCAGCACCATCAGTGCCGGTTGCACGGCCAACACACCGAGCCAGGGCGGCTGACGCAATTGCGCCAGCAACTGCGCCGGATGCCCCAAGCCGGACGGCTCGATCAACAGACGGTCGGGCCTGGCCTTGCGCAGCAGGCGCCCGAGGCCAACCTGAAACGGCGCGCCATTGATGCAGCACAGGCAACCACCTGCCACTTCGGCCATGGCAATGCCGTCGTCGCCCTGCTCGAGCAAGGCGGCGTCCAGGCCTATCTGGCCGAATTCGTTGATCAGCACCGCCCAGCGCTCGCCCGCCGCTTTCTGCGCCAGCAGGTGACGGATCAACGTGGTCTTGCCGGCACCGAGCGGGCCGGCAATGAGGTGGGTAGGGATTTGACTGAGCATGAAGGTATGTTCGGTGGTTCGCCAGACAAGTGCCAGCACAGACTGCAAAGAAACGGCATGTTAGATTCGCCGGCAGTTTTTCGGGAGTCGAAACGATGCGTGCATGGCTGTTGCTGTTTTCCCTGCTGCCGGGCCTGGCCCTGGCCGAAGCCTGCGTGGTGCATAGTCAGGCCGAGCGTCTGGATGTGAAGGTCTGCCAGGAGAACCGCAACATCCCCGCCACGCTGTTTCGTGAGGGCTTCTGCCAGCCGCAGTTGCAAGGCCAGACGGTCGAGGTGGAATTCGTCGAGCAGTGCCCCAAGGGTGCCCACGGCGTCTGCCAGAACGCGCGCGCCGGTAGTGGTATGTACCTGCAGGACATCCACTACTACGGCGTGGCCAGCGACGCGTTGTACCTGGAGCCGGCCTGCACCAGCCAGTATCAGGGCACATGGATCAAACCCTGAACGCTCGCCCAGCGAGAAAACAGGCCACTGCTGACATCAAAGCGTCATCCAAAGAGCGCCTAATGGCTGCGGGTACCTCACGTAACCCTCATGTCGAGTCACGCGTCGACATGATCTCTTGGTGCTTAAGGCCGGGGCAGCCGCTCCGGCCTATTTTTTAGTGGTTCCCCGCTATCCGTAGGGTGCGCTGTGCGCACCAGCAAACGCCTCGGTATTCACGGTGCGCACAGCGCACCCTACGCAACGCGGCTTCGCTCGACTCAGGCCAACCAGTCCAAGGTTAACAGCAAGCGTCGCTGCCCGGCAGGCGGTCGCGGCGAACGGTGAATCAACCCACGCCCCTCGTTACCCTGCCACTTCTCGCCCTTGGCCAGCGCTACATGGCCGGCGTCGAGACGCTGGATCAACGCCTCGTCCTGCGGCTCTTCATCCGGCTGACCGAGCTTGCTGCGCGGCATCACGCCCTCCTCCAGCCAGTCGCTGCCGACACCGGCATAGCTGGTGATCAGCCGCAGCGGCACATGGTCGACGTGAAAACGCGGGCACATGGCCTTGTCCAGCGCACGCAGGCGCAGGCCGATGCGCTCGGCATCGAGCAGACAGGCGTAGGCCCGCACCAGCCAGGCCACGTCGGCGAGAAAGGCCGCCTGGCCCGGCAGATCGGCGTACTGCGCCACCAGGCCATCGAGGTTCGGCTCGCTGTCCGCGCGCGGCAGCTCCAGGGTCATGGACTGCGCCAGCGGTTCACCTTGCGCCAGTAGCCCGTCGGCGAAGTCGGCGATCTGCGCCGGCAGGCGGCGCTGCCAGACGGCCAGATTGACGCCGTCATGCAGCACCTCGCTGAGCACCTGAATATCCCCGTCCAGCACCTGCCGGGACACTTTCGGCAACTGCAGGGCGAACATCAGGCGGCCTCCTGCTGCCAGGCCCCGAAGGGGTCAGCGAGCAGGCGCCAGGCTTCCGGGCCACCGGCCATTTCCTCGTCGCTGAGCAGGCAGGCGTCCAGCTCGGCGGTCAGCCGCGCGAAGTCGATGTTCTGGCCAATGAACACCAGCTCCTGACGGCAGTCGCCAACCTCGGCGCTCCAGTGCTTCATGATCGTCTGCAGGCCTTCCTCGTCCTGCGGCCAGTGCTGCTTGGGCACGAAGCGCCACCAGCGCCCGGCCAGACCATGGCGCATCAGCCCGCCGGCCTGCGACCAGCTGCCAGCCTCCTGATATTTGCTGGCCAGCCAGAAAAAGCCCTTGGAGCGCAGCAGGCGGCCATTGCGCCATTCCTGAGAGAGGAAGTCGAAGAAGCGCTGCGGATGGAACGGCCGGCGCGCGCGGTAAGCGCTGGAGGCGATGCCGTATTCCTCGGTTTCCGGCACGTGCTCACCGCGCAGTTCCTTGAGCCAGCCCGGCGCCTGCGAGGCGCGGTCGAAGTCGAAGCGGCCGGTGTCGAGGATCTTGTCCAGGGCGATCTGCCCCATGCTCATGGCCTGGATGTCGGCGTGGGTGTTGAGCCCGCGCAGGATGGCCATCAGCTCCTCGCGCTCGGCCTGGCTGATCAGGTCGATCTTGCTGATGAGGATGACATCAGCGAACTCCACCTGCTCGATCAGCAGGTCGGTGATCGAGCGTTCGTCCTCCTCGCCCAGGGTTTCGCCACGGCTGGCCAAACTGTCGGCCTCATGGAAATCGCGCAGGAAGTTCACCCCGTCGACCACCGTGACCATGGTGTCGAGCCGCGCCAGGTCGGACAGGCTGCGGCCCTGCTCGTCGCGGAAGGTGAAGGTTTCGGCCACCGGCAGCGGCTCGCTGATCCCAGTGGACTCGATCAGCAGGTAGTCGAAGCGCCCGTCGCTGGCCAGGCGGGCGACCTCTTCCAGCAGGTCTTCACGCAGGGTGCAGCAGATGCAGCCGTTGCTCATCTCCACCAGCTTCTCTTCGGCGCGGTTGAGGCTGACGTCCTGCTGGACGGTGGCACCGTCAATGTTGATCTCGCTCATGTCGTTGACGATCACCGCGACCTTGCGGCCTTCGCGGTTCTTCAGCACATGGTTGAGCAGGGTGCTCTTGCCGGCGCCGAGAAAGCCGGACAGCACGGTAACGGGTAGACGCGGATTCATGGGGTGTTCCTCGTTCAGTCACGGTCACGCTGATGTTTTTCGCGCTGCTCCTGACGCTCCTTGGCTTCGATGCACAGGGTCGCGGTCGGGCGCAGCAGCAGGCGCTTGAGGCCGATGGGTTCGCCGATTGAGGGTCTGCCCCCCGTTTCGTCGTGGTCGCGCCGGCGCCAGTTTTTGCGCGGGGCTAGGCGCGAGACGCGAAGTTTGGTGCTCCAAATGAGCCGTCGAGCAACAACGCACCGCGCAAAAACTGGCCCGGCCCTTCGGGTTGCGCGGCAAATGGCGCCATGCGGCGTTGCGGGACTTGGCAAGGGACCACCATTCCCTGCGTCCCGCGCCTTGCCTGGCGCCATTTGGCGCAGCAACGCGGCTCGCGCCGAAACGGGGGGCAGACCCTGGGCACCAGCCGTATTCGCCACGCGCCAGGCGTTCGAGCGCCTGGTCGATCTTGTCCAGCAGCTTCTTTTCCCGCTCCAGCAGGCGCAGCTGCCACTGGCGTTGCTCCTCGGCGGCACCGATGTCGGCGACATCGCTGCTGATCTCGGGTTGGCGCAGCTCGGTGAATTCCTCCTCGATACGCGCCTGCAACTCGGCACGCTGAGTCAGCAGCAGCTCGCGGAAGAACTGCTGCTGGGCGTCGTTCATGTAGTCATCGGCTGGCTGAGCCAGCAGCTCGGCTTCGGTAGTCACGGTCAGGGTCATGGCAAATCGGCTAGCTTGTTTTAATTGTTATAACATAACATTTATTTCTGACAGCTACCCACGGATTTGCAATGAACGAACAGCCCCTGCCGGACATAGCCGCCCAAGCCACCCACCATGACCTGCCGCTGGACTGGGTCGGCATGGCCGGCATCGCCCTGCCCATTCGTCTGGCGGACGCCGTCGTGACTGCCAGCGTCGATATCGGCGTGAGCCTCGACGATGCCGGCGCGCGCGGCATCCACATGTCGCGCCTGTACCTGGCGGCGCAGCGCCTGGTGCATCAGCCATTGAACGTGCCGGCGGTGTTGCAGGTGCTGGACGACTGCCTGAGCAGTCATCAGGAGCTGTCCGACAGCGCCACCCTGACTCTGCGCGGCGAAGTGCCGCTCAAGCGTCCGGCGCTGGTCAGCCCGCTGCACGGCTGGAAGACCTACCCCTTCGAACTGCGCGCCCGGCAGAATGGCCGGGGCGTGAACATCGAGCTGCAGGTCGAGGTCAGCTACTCGTCCACCTGCCCTTGCTCTGCCGCACTGGCACGGCAGCTGATCCAGCAACGCTTCGCCTGGGACTTTCCCGACCAGCAGGTGGATTACTCGAGCGTGCTCGACTGGCTCGGCTCGACCCAGGGCATCCTCGCCACACCGCACAGCCAGCGCAGCACGGCGACCCTGCAACTGCGCCTGGCGCCAGGCTGCATCGACCTGCCCGTGCTGGCACTGATCGACAGCGCCGAACAGGCCCTCGGCACACCGGTGCAGACGGCAGTGAAGCGCGCCGACGAACAGGCCTTCGCCCTCGCCAACGGGCAGAACCTGATGTTCTGCGAGGACGCCGCACGCCGTTTGCACCGCGCCCTGCGTCAGTTGCCGCTAGCCAGCGCATTCCGCGTGCGGGTGGTGCACGCGGAAAGCCTGCACGCCCACGACGCGGTGGCCGAAAGCAGCTGGAATTGGTGTTGAACAGGCATGCGGTGGGCGCTGTGGCTATCCTGAACGGGTAACGGCCATTCCCGGAGCGGCTGCTTGAGCGGCCTGGAACCGGGCAAAGCCTGTGGCGTCTGTGCTTAGATAGACGCTCACGCTGTAAAGGACACCGCATGCAGATCGAACTGATCGAGATCCGCGACCACCTGAATCGCTACGCCCCCTTCGACAACCTGCCGGAACAAACTCTCGACGAGATCGCCCGCCAGGTGCAGGTGGGCTACTTCAAGGCCGGTAGCGAAATCCTCGCCGTCGGTGCGCCGATCCACGAGCTGCATTACGTGCGCAGCGGCGCGGTGGAAATCCACCGGCGTGGCGGCGAACTGCACAACCGCCTCACCGAGGGCGACATCTTCGGTCAGGCCGGCCTGCTGCGCGGCAACAAGGTACGGCTGGGTGCCACCGCGATCGAAGACAGCCTTATCTACTTCATCCCCGGCGCGCTGTTCCATCAGCTCTGCGAGCAGTTCGACAGCTTCGCCGACTTCGTCGAGGCCGAAGGCCAGTCGCGTCTGAAATCCGCCCTGGAAGACAGCCACGGCAAGGCCAGCGAGCTGATGAAGATCAAGGTGCGCAAGCTGATCTCGCGCAGTGCGATCAGCGTGCCCCTGGATACGCCGATCCAGCAGGTGGCGCAGGTGATGACCGAACACAGCGTGTCCTCGGTGATCGTCGTCGACCCCGGCACGCGCTGGCCCGACCCGAGCCAGGTGGACGTGGCCGACCAGCAGAGCCAGGTCATGGCCGGCATCCTCACCGACCGCGACCTGCGCACCCGCGTGGTCGCCGCCGGGCTGGCCAGCGATACCCCGGTCAGCCAGATCATGACGCCCAACCCCATCACCCTGCAGGCCGACGACTCGGTGTTCGAGGCCATGCTGTGCATGCTGCGCAACAACATCCACCACCTGCCGGTGCTGCATCGCCGGCGCCCAGTGGGCGTGGTGGCGCTGGCCGACATCATCCGCTACGAGTCGCGCAGCAGCCTGTATCTGGTCAACGGCATCTTCAACAAGACCTCGGTGGAGGGGCTCAAGAGCCTGCTGCCGGACCTGCGCGCCACCTTCGTGCGCATGGTCGCCGACGATGCCAGCGCACACATGGTCGGCAGCGCCATGAGCGGCATCGGCCGCGCCTTCAGCCAGCGCCTGCTGGAGTTGGCCGAACAGAAGCTCGGCCCGCCGCCGGTGCCCTACTGCTTCATGGTCGCCGGCTCCATGGCCCGCGACGAGCAACTGCTGCTCACCGACCAGGACAACGCCCTGGTGCTCGACGATAGCTTCGACCCCGACGAACACGACGCCTACTTCGCCGAACTGGCGCAGTTCGTCAGCGACGGCCTGGCCGCCTGCGGCTACAGCTACTGCAAGGGCGGCATCATGGCCACCAACCCCAAGTGGCGGCAGCCGCTGAAGGTATGGCGGCAGTACTTCAGCGAGTGGATCGAGCGGCCCAACCCGGAAACCCTACTCAACGCCAGCATCTTCTTCGACCTCGACGGCCTCTACGGCGAAACCGAGCTGGTGGAAAACCTCAAGGACCTGCTGGCACAGAAAGCCAGCGCCAGCCCTGCCTTCCTCGCCGCGCTGGCGCGTAACGCGCTCAACCGCACGCCGCCGCTGGGCTTCTTCCGCACCTTCGTGATGGAAACCGACGGCCGCCACCGCAACATCATCAATCTCAAGGGCCGCGGCACCGCCCCGCTCACCGACCTGATCCGCGTGCACGCCCTGGCCTGTGGCTCCAAGGCGCAGAACTCGCTGGATCGCCTCGACGCCATCGCTGCCACCAAGCTGCTGCCCAAGGAGGCGCTGGAGCACCTGCGTTACGCCTTCGAGTTCCTCAGCCTGGTGCGCGTGCGTCACCAGGCCCGTGAAGTCGAAGCCGGCAACGCGCCGAGCAACTACATCGAGCCGGAACAATTCAGCGCCAGCGAACGCCAGCACCTCAAGGAAGCCTTCCAGGTGATCAGCAACGCGCAGAAATTCCTGCGTTTTCGCTACCCGGCGCAACCGGCGAGCCGTCCGCGATGAGTGAGCGCGCGGCCCAGGACTGGCCGCAACTGTTCGCCAACCTCGCCGACAGCAGCCGCGACCCGCGCCTGCGCGCCTACTACGGCGCCGGCTGCGTCGCGGCCGATACGCCGCTGCAGGATGTCCCGCTGGTGGCACTGGACGTGGAAACCACCGGCCTCGACCCGCGTGAGCACGCCATCGTCAGCCTTGGTCTGGTACCGCTGAGCCTGCAACGCATACGCTGCAGCGAGGCGCGCTATTGGGTGGTCAAGCCCACCGGCGAGTTGAACGCCGAATCGGTCACCTTCCACCACATCACCCACAGCGACATCCGCCACGCCCCACGCCTGGCCAGTGTGCTCGACGAACTGCTCGAAGCCCTGGCCGGCAAGGTGGTGGTGGCGCACTACCGTAATATCGAGCGCAGCTTCCTCGACCAGGCCGTGCGCCAGCACCTGGGCGAAGGGCTGATCTTCCCCATCATCGACACCATGGAACTGGAAGCCCGTCTGCATCCCAAACGCACCGTAAGCTGGTGGGATCGCCTGCGCGGTCGTGAGCCCACCTCCATCCGCCTGGCCGACAGCCGCCTGCGCTACGGCCTGCCGCTGTACTCGGCGCACCATGCGCTGACCGACGCGCTGGCCTGTGGCGAACTGCTGCAGGCCCAGGTGGCGAGGCATTACCCGGCGCCTACGCCGATCAGCGCACTCTGGAGCTAAACTCCAGCCCCCACGCAATGCGTGGGCACTCTCGAATCAAGATAGCGCAGACACGCCCATGAATCGCCGCAAAAAGATCAAACAACTGCTCGAAGCCCACGCCAAGAAGGCCAATGCCAAGCTCGCGCCTAAAAGCAATAAACCCAAGTACATCAGCAAAGCTGACAGGGCGAAGTTGGAGGCTGAAGCTGCTCAAGAGCTTGTCACGCCCGCTGAGTAAAAATCGGATAAACGGATGATGCCCACGATGTGCGTCGGCCCCATCGAAAAGCCAAGAGCATCGAGGCTAAAGCCTCTCCCACACGAACGGGCTAACCCAGCACCTTGTCCGCCGTATAAACCGCCTCATCAAGAAACACGTTTACCGCCGGGTGATCACGCTCGCCCTTGCGGTAAGCGAGGAACACACCGCGTTGGATCGCCGGCAGCAGCGGCACGGCGGTGACGCCGGGTAGCGTTCGCACCAGGCGCAGGCCGGAGACGATGGAGATGGAGTTGCCCGAGGCGACCATGGCCGCGACCATCTCGAAGCCGGCGCAGTGGGCGTTGATGCGCGGCGCGTAGCCCGAGCGGCGGCACAGGTTGGTGATGAATTCGCCGAACGAACTGCCGGTGGAGTCCAGCGCCCAGGCTTCGTCGCGTAGCTCGGCGATGGTCAGGCTGTCGCGTCTGGCCAGGGCATGGTCGATGGGCAGCAACACGTGCAACTGGTCCTGGGTCAGGGGAATCAGCGCGTAGTTCTCGCGGTTCTCGTCGGGCTGCACGGCCAGGTCGTCGATCACCGCCACGTCGATCTGCCAGGCGCCGAGGGCGCTGAGGCTTTCCTGCGGCTCCAGCTCCAGCACCACCACGTTCAGCCGCGGGTAGGCGCTACGCAGCGCGCGCACGGTTTCCGCGATTACCGCCACGGCAATCGAGGGGAAGGCTGCCACGCGCAATTCACCGGCGATTTCGCCGCGCAGCAGCGCCAGCTCCGAGCGCGCTTCGTCGAGCACCATGAGAATGCGTTCGGCATGTGCCACCAGGCGCTCGCCGGCCGGGGTCAGCACCACGCCGCGCCCGCGCCGTTCGATTAGCGCCATGTCCACCTCGCGTTCGAGCTGGGACACTTGCTGCGAAACCGCCGAAGGCGTCAGGTGCAGCGACTCGGCGGCGGCCGCCATGGTGCGGCAGCGGGCCAGTTCACGCAGGGTGCGCAGACGGGTGATGTCCATGGCGCGATCTCAATAGTTAAGGGTCGCTAACGAATAGGTTAAAAATAAATCAGTATACATAATGATATCGCCGGCCTTAGATAGAGATATCCACACGCGCTGAACCGGGCGCGTGGTTCACCCACATACAGGCATCGCTGAAAACCCGGTTTTCAGCCGTGCCCACAGAAGAAGAATCTCGCCATGGCTATCAGCGTTTTCGACCTGTTCAAAGTCGGTATCGGCCCCTCCAGCTCCCACACCGTCGGCCCGATGCGCGCGGCCGCGCTGTTCACCCACGCCCTGGAAAACCACGGCCACATGCCGCAGGTGACCCGTGTCGCCGCCGAGCTGTATGGCTCGCTGGGCGCCACCGGCAAGGGCCACGGCAGTGACAAGGCGGTGCTGCTCGGCCTCAGCGGCTACGAGCCGGACACCGTCGACGTGGATCAGGTGCCCGGCTACATCGAGGCCATCCGCCGCGACAAGCGCATCGTCCTGGCCGGCAAGCACGCCGTCGCCTTCGACGAGAAGGCCGACCTGAAGATGTTCCGCAAGGCTCTGCCGCTGCATGCCAACGGCCTGCGTTTCGCCGCCTTCGACGCCGCCGGCATTCAGGTGCACGAGGCCACCTACTACTCGGTGGGCGGCGGCTTCGTGGTCAGCGAGGCGATCCTCGCCGACGGTTCCAAGCACAAGGTCATCGCCCCGGATGCCACCAGCCTGCCGCTGCCGTTCAGCAGCGGCGCCGACCTGCTGCGCCTGGCGCGCGAGAACGGCATCGGCATTGCCGAGGTGATGCGCCGCAATGAACGTCACTGGCGCAGCGACGAAGAAACCGACGCCGGCCTGCTGGAAATCTGGAAGGTGATGCAGGCCTGCGTCGACCGTGGCTGCCGCACCGAGGGCATTCTGCCGGGCGGCTTCAAGGTACGTCGCCGCGCGGCGATCCTGGCGCGCAAGCTGGGCGGCTTCCAGCGCAGCTACCTGGAAGACCCGCTGCGCATGCTCGACTGGGTCAACCTCTGGGCCCTGGCGGTGAACGAGGAGAACGCCGCCGGTGGCCGCGTGGTCACCGCGCCGACCAACGGCGCCGCCGGCATCATCCCGGCGGTGCTGCATTACTACGCCAACGCCATTTCCGGCGCCAGCGAGCGCGGCATCATCGACTTTCTGCTGACCGCCGGCGCCATCGGCATCCTCTACAAGGAAAACGCCTCGATCAGCGGCGCCGAAGTCGGCTGCCAGGGTGAAGTCGGCGTGGCCTGTTCGATGGCGGCCGGTGCGTTGTGTGCTGTTCTGGGCGGCACTCCGGAGCAGGTCGAGAACGCGGCGGAAATCGGCATGGAGCACCACCTGGGCCTGACCTGCGACCCGGTCGGCGGCCTGGTGCAGATCCCCTGTATCGAGCGCAACGCCATCGCTTCGGTCAAAGCCATCAACGCCGCGCGCATGGCGCTGTACGGCGACGGCTCGCACTACGTGAGCCTGGACAAGGTGATCAAGACCATGCGCGAGACCGGCGCGGACATGCTGACCAAATACAAGGAAACCGCCCGTGGCGGCCTGGCGGTGAACATCATCGAGTGCTGATGCACCACCACTAGATACAAAAACGCCGCGGACCCTGACAGATCCGCGGCGTTTTTGTTTGTGGCCGTTGGCGATGATGCGGCATTGAAAGCGCCCTCTCGCCCAGCCCCTCCCCATCAATCAATAGGAGAGGGGAACGAGCTGCGTAAACACTGAAAAAGCCGTCATGCCCGCGCAGGCGGGCATCCAGAACCTACGAATCATCTGGGCTCCCGCCTGCGCGGGAGTGACGATAAATAGCTTTTTCAGAACATCCCTAACGCGGCTCGCTCATCAGGCCTTTGACGATGGAAATACAGCCCACCAGCAGCACGATGGTGAACGGCAGGCCCGTCGACACGGCCATGGCCTGCAGCGCCACCAGACCGCCACCGAGCAGCAGAGCGATGGCGATCACGCCTTCGATGCTGGCCCAGAACACGCGCTGCGGTACCGGTGCATTGACCTTGCCGCCCGCGGTGATGGTGTCGATCACCAAGGAGCCCGAGTCCGACGAGGTGATGAAGAACACCACCACCAGCACGATGCCGATGAACGAAGTGATGCCGGTCAGCGGCATTTCACCGAGCATGCTGAACAGCTTCAGCTCCAGGCCGGCTTCCTGCGCACCGGTGAAACCATCGACCAACAGCTGGTTGATGGCGGTGCCACCGAAGGCGGTCATCCACAGCACCGAGACCAGCGACGGCACCAGCAACACGGCGATGAGGAACTCACGCACGCTGCGACCACGGCTGACGCGGGCGATGAACATGCCCACAAACGGCGACCAGCTGATCCACCAGGCCCAGTAGAAGGCGGTCCAGCCCTGGCTGAAGTTGGCATCTTCACGGCCGACCGGGTTGGACAACGCCGGCAGGTACTGCAGGTAGGCGCCGAGGTTCTTGAAGAAGTCGGTGAAGATCACCAGGGTCGGCCCGGCGATGATGATGAACAGCAGCAGGGCCATGGCCAGGCCCATGTTGATCTCCGACAGGCGCTTGACCCCCTTGTCGAGGCCGGCGACCACCGAGGCCAGGGCGATCAGAGTGATGGCGACGATCAGCAGTACCTTGGTGGTGTCCGTGGCCGGGATGCCGAACAGGTACTCCACACCCGCAGCCGCCTGCTCCGCGCCCAATCCCAGCGAAGTGACCAGACCGAACAGGGTGGCGAACACCGCGAGAATGTCGACGATATGCCCCGGCCAGCCCAGACGCGCTCACCCAAGATCGGGTAGAAGATCGAGCGGATCGACAGCGGCAGGCCCTTGTTGAACGAGAACAGCGCAAGTGCAAGGGCGACGATGGCGTAGATCGCCCAGGGGTGCAGGCCCCAATGGAAGATGGTCGCGGCCATGCCCAGGCGCACGGCTTCCTCGGCATTACCGGCGGCACCGCCAAGCGGAGCCCAGTCGGTGCGCACGCCATCTTCACCGACGGTGATCCCACCCATCGCCGAGCTGTAGTGCGACATGGGTTCGGACACACCGTAGAACATCAGACCGATGCCCATACCGGCGGCGAAGAGCATGGAGAACCAGCCCATGTAGGTGTAGTCGGGGGTCGCGTCCTTGCCACCGAGGCGCACCTTGCCCAGCGGCGAGACGATCAGCCCTAGGCAGAGCAGGACGAAGATGTTGGCGGCGCCGATGAAGAACCAGGCCATGTGGTGAGTGAGCCAGTCGCGCACACCACTGAACAGCGGTTCGATCTGATTCTGCAGGGCCAGGGCGAGGATCACGAAGATCACCGCGACCAGTGCGGAGATGGTGAAGACCTTGCCGTGAATGTCGAGGGCGAAGACGAACTGCCCTTTGATGTTGTCCTGACCGATGACGTAATCGGTGTCGATCAGGTTGGCTTCACCGGTCGGTGCCGGGATGCCTTCGTGGGTTTCCGCTGCGGATGGCGGGGACGTGTCATGCGAAGGGACGTTTCCCATACGAGGCGTACTCCTTGATGTGTTTTGGGCTCGCTAAGCCGAACGTGAACAGGACGGATGCCCTCCTCGAATTAAAGACGACCTGCAAGCGGGTCGAACCGGAAAGGGTAACACATGAATTCCGCTCACTCAGACTCACAGACACATGAAAGTCCTGAATAATTCCTCGAAAGGTGGCAATTTGCCCGACACTGCCATTCGCCAGATAGCCATGGCAGGATGCTCGCGAACGCTGCATAACCCCCGTGGTCAGCTGCACACAGCCTGTGCAAAGGAAGACCCTGCATGCCTGCGGATTTCGGCATTCCCCATCTGTTCGCGTATCTGATCGCCACCATCCACGCCCTTGGTGTACTGGCCGCGATCCACGCCGTGCTGACCGTGCGCACCGCCCAGGGCGCGCTGGCCTGGGGCCTGTCGCTGTTCTTCATGCCCTACCTGACGCTGCTGCCGTACCTGGTGTTCGGCCGCAGCCGCTTCGATGCCTACGTCAAGGCGCGGCGCCAGGCCGACAAGGAAATGCACCACGCCATGGCCGAACAGGATTGGCGCCCCTGGGTCGAGGAAGCCAAGGCGGCGCACCTGTCGCCGGCCTACGACCGCCTGCGCGCGCTGCCGCGCCTGTCGCATCTGCCTGGCCTGATCGGCAACCGCGTCGAACTGCTGATCGACGGCGAAGCCACCTTCGCCGCCATCTTCGCAGCCCTGGCCAGCGCCCAGCAGGTGATCCTGCTGCAATTCTTCATCATCCGTGATGACCGCCTCGGCCGGCGCCTGCAAGACGTACTGCTGGAGCGCGCCTCCGCGGGCGTACAGGTGCATGTGCTGTATGACGGCGTCGGCAGCCATTCGCTATCCGCCGCCTTCATCGATCGCCTGCGCCGCGGCGGCGTGCAGATACACGCCTTCCCCACACGCGCCGGGCTGTTCAATCGCTTTCAGCTGAATTTCCGCAATCACCGCAAGATCGTCGTGGTCGACGGCGAGATCGGCTTTCTCGGCGGGCTCAACGTCGGCATCGAATACCTCGGGCAGAAGCCGCCGCTAGCGCCCTGGCGCGACACCCACGTCGAAGTGCGCGGCCCCGTGGTGGCCAGCCTGCAGGAAGCCTTCGCCGAAGACTGGTACTGGGCCTGCCAGAAGCTGCCGCCGCTACTGATGCCGAGCAAGCAGGATGACCCCGGCCTGCTCTGCCAGGTGGTCGCCAGCGGCCCGGCCGACCCGCAGGAAACCTGCTCGCTGCTGTTCGTCGAAGCGATTCACGCAGCGCGCGAGCGGGTGTGGCTGAGCAGCCCCTATTTCGTGCCCGACGAGGCGCTGTTCGCCGCGCTGCGTCTGGCGGTGATGCGCGGCGTGGACGTGCGCCTGCTGCTGCCGTCACGCCCCGATCACCGCATTGTCTATGCCGCCTCCAGCCTCTACGCCTTCGAGGCGCTGCGCGCCGGCGTGCGCATCTTCCGTTACCAACCGGGGTTCCTGCACCAGAAGGCGCTGCTGATCGACCACGATGTCAGCATGCTGGGCAGCGCCAACCTGGACAACCGTTCCTTCCGCCTGAATTTCGAGGTCAACCTGCTGACCTTCGACGAGGGCTTCAACGCCCAGGTAGCGAACATGCTGGAGGAAGACTTCAGCCGCTCACGCGAGCTGGTCAACGCCGACCGGCGCAACCTGCACCGCCTGCAGCAACTGGGCATGCGCGTAGCGCGGCTGATCTCGCCGATTCTCTGAGCCGCGGCTATGGTTAGGATGCCAGCCGCTGTTAGCTGTCAGCGAGAACCCGCCTGCCATGACCAAGTGCTTTGCCCTGCTGCTCTGCCTGTTCGTCCTGCCCGCTCTGGCACAGGAGGAGATTCACGTCGGTGTCGAACTGCAGCCCTATCAGCCTTACTCGGATGTGGAGAACGGCGAATACCGTGGCTATGCACGCGATCTGCTGGACGCCTTCGCCGCCGAGCATGGCTATCGCTTCGTCTACATGCCGCTGCCGGTCAGGCGCCTGCTCGGTGATTTTCTGTCCGGCCGGGTCGACCTCAAGTTCCCCGATCACCCGCAATGGAACGCCGACCAGAAAGCCGGCCATGACATCAACTACAGCGCCCCGGCAGCGCCTTATGTCGACGGCATTCTGGTAAAGCCGCAGCACCTCGGTCAGGGCCAGCAGCGCATCGAACTGCTCGGCACGCAGAATGGCTTCACGCCCTGGCCCTACCTGCCGGACATCCGCGCCGGAAAAATCCGCCTGATCCAGGCCAACCAGATCGACTCGTTGCTGCGCATGGCAAGCAGTGACCGCGTCGACGCGGTCTACCTCAACCCCAGGGTAGTAGCCCACCAACTCAGGCAGATGCGCATGGCGGCCGACAGCCTGGTGTTCGACCCAGAGCTGCCGCACGTGGAAGATCACTACTACCTGTCGAGCATCCACCACCCGCAACTGATCGAGGCGTTCAACCGTTTTCTCGAAGAACGGGCCGAATTGGTGAGAGAAATTCGCCGTCGCCACGGGCTGTGAGTCGACCCGTGGCGTGGCGGCGGCTCAGTACTTCCAGCTGACGCTCACGCTGGCATTACGCGGAGCGCCGTAGTAGGCCTGAGTCCAGTACAGGCTGCTCAGGTACTTCTCGTCAGTGAGGTTGTTGAGGTTGGCCGACACGCTCCAGTTCGGGTCAATGTCGTAGCTGGCCATGAGGTCGACCACGGCGTAGGCCTTCTGCTTGGCGTCGGCAGTACCGATAGAGGTGAACCCGTCGTCGGCAGTCAATGGCACGGCGATCTTGATATCGTCCTGCCAACGCACCGCGGCGCCGACCTTGAGCTTCTCCATACCCGGGATACGGTAGGTCGCGGCTGTCTTGATCATGTGCTTGGGCGAGTAGGTCACGGCATGCGAACCGTCGGCATTGGTGATGTCGACGAAGGTATAACCAGCGCTGAGCTGCAGGCCTTCCAGCGGTTCACCGGAGAACTCCAGCTCGTAGCCTTCGCTGGTCAGGCCTTCGATGGCGCGGTAGTAGGCCACCGAACCTCTCATGCCGGCCTGCTCGGCGAAGTTGTCCTGCTCGGTACGAAACACCGCCAGGGAAACGTTGACCTTGTCGTCGAACAATTCGCCCTTGATCCCGGCTTCGTAGTTCACACCTTCCAATGGTGCAAGGCGCGAACCCGTCACATCGTTCTTGGTCTGCGGCGTGAAGATTTCGGTGTAGCTGGCGTAGACCGAGTACTGATCGGTGATGTCGTAAACGACACCAGCGTAAGGTACGACCTTGCCACTGTTCTTCGACGACTTGGCCAGACCGTAGTTGGTGCCGTCGCTCTTCACGTCGATCACACGAGCGCCGGTAATCAGGCTCAAGTCATCGGTCAGACTCCAGCGCGCAGCACCGTAGACGCTCTTCATGCGATCGGTGAAGTCACTGCCGGCGCTACCGTTGTCGTTACGGGGCTTCGGATAATTGCCGGTCCACTGCTCCAGCGGTGGCAGCATGGTGCCGGTGCTGGAGTCGTACCAGGACAGATCCTCCAGCTCGGAGCGCGACCAGCTGCCACCGAGGGCCGCCTCATGCTGGCGCCCGGCAAGGTTGAACGGGCCACTGACCTGCACATCGACGATCAGCTGCTTGTTCTCCTCGCTGTACTCGGATGGGTAGGAATACAGGCCGGCGCCGGTTTCTCGATTGGGCGTGCCGTAGACGTAGAACATCGAACCGTCGCTCTTCTTCTCCACACGGGTGAGCACGGTCTTGGCCTGCCAGCCGTTGTCGAAGGTGTGCGCCAGCTCGGCGAAGGTGCGATTTTCCTTGTTGTCCCAGTAGGCCCAATCGGTGGCGGTACTGGTAGAGCGCGAATAGTTGGTCTTGCCGCCGTCCTGATAGACCAGTGGCAAAGCCCCCCACATCGGCGAGTTGGCGTCGCTGGTCTGTAGGGTATGACCGAGGGTGAAGACGGTGCGGTCGTCCAGGTCGAACTCCAGTACGCCATGGAACACGTTCTTCTCACGCGAGTAACGGTCGAGGTAGGAGTTCTTGTTTTCGTTGGCGTACACCACGCGCCCACGCACTGTACCGGCATCGTTGAGCGCGCCGGACAGGTCGGTGTCGATGCGGCGCTTATCCCAGGAGCCAGCCGTCAGGTCCACGCGCGCCTGCGGTGCCAGGGTTGGTCGCTTGCGCACGAAGTTGACCGTTGCCGACGGGTTGCCGGTGCCGGAAATCAGGCCGTTGGCACCCCGGATCACTTCCACGCGCTCGTACATGGCGGTGTCCAGATCGCCCTCGACGTTGCCGTAGACGAAGGGCACGGAGATGCCGTCGTACTGGAAGTTGGTGATGTCGAAGCCGCGGGCGGTGTAGTAGGTGCGATCCGTTTCGACTTCCTGCACCTGCACGCCCGGCACGGCCTTGAGTGCATCGTTGACGCTGGTGAGCTTGAAGTCGCGCAGCTGGGCGCCGCTCAGGGTGGAAATCGACTGCGGCGTCTGCCGCGGGGTCAGGTCGAGCTTGGTCGCAGCGCTGCTGGGGGTGGATTTGTAGCTATCGACCTCGGCCACCGTACTGCTGCCAACCACGGTCTGGGCATCGAGCTCGATCTGCTCCTGCTCGGCCAGGGCTTGATTGAAACTGCAGGCGGCCGCAACCGCCACCGCCAGGTGGGTTTTTCTGCTGAACAAGGGACAATCTCCTGATGCGCTGTCGATAGCCGCTGGCAGTCCCTTCGCAGCCGAATGCCTCCCTGGCAGGCATTTGCCAATCGCAAATGCAAATAATTAGCGACAAAATTCTCGCAGCAGGCATCTTCCCAGTCAATACGAATAATTTACATCTACAGCTGCATTTATCTGCTTCTTAGGGTGCCGCAATCCGCCCCCACCCAACGTGCTCGACTTTCCATGCTGCTCGGCTGGCCGTTGTAAGTGCCTTTGACCTGGGTGGTGAATTCCTTGTCGCTGACGAAACGCGTCTCCCCTTCGCCCTGGGCATCCGGGCAGTTGAAACGGAATTTCCACAGCGTCGCGCTGCGTTCGAGAATCTCGTTGCTGCAGCCGGAGTCAGGATCGTGCAGGGGGATTTCCTGAGCCTTGATCTGCTCGGCGGTGAGGCACATCTGCACGCCACCGGCACCGAGTTTGATGCCCTGCTCGGCCATCATGTTCTCCATCATCTGCCGCTGTTCGGCCGGCAGGTTCTGCATCTGCGCCAGCATTTCCTCCATACCGGGCATGGCCTGGCCACCCACCTGCATGTTGTGCGAACTGACTTCCCAGACACCGGGCTGGAGATCCAGGGCGCTGGCCATGACGGGCGACAGGCAGAGGACGAGCGGGATGGTGGAGCGAAATATAGGGCGCATGACGGGTCTCCTGGGCGAGTGGTTAGCCAAGCCTAGCAGGCCCTAGATGAACAAAACCCCCACAGGCTCGCGCCGCATGGGGGTTTCCTTCTTTTGATCCGGCACTTGTGGCGCCGGGAACCTGGGTCCGCTCTGGCGAACCTAGCCCGCGTCAGCCGCAGGGGAGCTCAGCTCACAGCTCCAGAGCTCCAACGCCGGCTGGCTCGCTTGTGGCGGGCCGAGCCAATCGCTCATCGGGCGACAACGCTGGTTGAAACACAGTTGGTAATCCCCGGCTTCAGGCGTACGCCCGACTCGCAGGGGTTGCAAAGGCGGTAGCTGACGCTGGTAGTGCCAGCTGCCATTGCGCAGTTCGGCGCCGTCGGGAATTTCCATTCCGGCGCCGGAACCCTTGACCCGCGCCTCGCCGAGGACCAGGCCCTCGGCGGTGACACGGTAATCCTCTTCCCAGCGCACCTTCTCGATGGTGTGGGTCCAGGCCAGGGTGAAGGCCGGCGTTGGCAACTCTGCCCATACCGCGCCGGCCAACCCCAGGCACAGGCCGATCACGCCGTCGCCGCCTCGGCACGACGAGCGCGCCACAGGTGCTGAGCGATGAAGATGGCACTGAGGGCAAAGCCGATTTCGTCACTGATCGGGGTGGCGAGAATCAGGCTGGCACCAGCGGCCAGGCCCAGGATGCGCTCCCACCAGGTCAGCTTGGCCTGCAGGAAGCCGGTGAACACCACGCCCCAGATGCCGATGGCCAGCGCGGCCTTGAACAGCACGTAGAAGGTCGCCAGCAAGCTGTCGCCCTGCAACATCAGCGCCGGCGAGTAGACCGCCATGAACGGCACGACGAAGCCCGCGATAGCGATGCGCACCGCCCAGAAGCTGATCTTCAGACCACGCTCCTTGGCAATCGGCGCGGCGGCGAAGCAGGCCAGCGCTACCGGCGGCGTGAGGTCGGCCATGATGCCGAAGTAGAAGACGAACATGTGCGAGACGATCAGCGGCACGCCCAGTTCCAGCAGGGCCGGTGCGGCGATCGAGCTGGTGATGATGTAGTTGGGGATGGTCGGGATACCCATGCCCAGCACCAGGCAGGTGAGCATGGTCAGCACCAGCGACAGGAACAGGTTGTCCTGGCCGATGGCGAGGATGTAGCCGGCGAAGGTGGACGCCACCCCGGTCAGCGACACCACACCGATGATCACGCCGACCAGGGCACAGGCGATACCCACCGGTACGGCATGGCGCGCACCTTCGACCAGCGCGTGCAGGCACAGGGTCAGGGTTTCACGGCCGCCCTTGACGAACCAGCAGACCGCTACCAGCGCCGCGATGACGCCGAACACCACGCCGATACCGAGCTGGAAGAAGCCGGCGCAGAGCACGCCCAGGGCGATCCAGAAGGCGAAGCGCATGACCTTGGACGAGACCCGCAGGATGATCGCCGAGCCGAGGATGACCATGGCGGTCAACGCCAGGCCAACGGTGCCGGAGAACAGCGGGGTGCGCCCGGAGAACAGCAGATAGATGAGGATGAACAACGGGATCAGCAGGAACCAGCGTTCACGCACGGCCTTCCACGGGTTCGGGCATTCTTCCTTGGGCAGGCCGCGCAGGTTGGCGCGTTTGGCCTCCAGATGGACCATCCAGAACACCGAACCGAAGTACAGCAACGCCGGGATCAGTGCGGCCTTGGCCACTTCGAAGAACGGCACGTTGATGGTCTCGGCCATGATGAAGGCCACGGCGCCCATGATTGGCGGCATGATCTGGCTGCCCATCGACGAGGTGGCCTCGACCCCGCCGGCGAAAGCCGGGCGATAACCGAAGCGCTTCATCAGCGGAATGGTGAACTGGCCGGTAGTGACCACGTTGGCCACGCCGGAGCCGGTGATGGTGCCCATCAGCGCCGAGGACACCACCGATACCTTGGCCGGGCCGCCGACCTTGTGGCCGAACAGGCCCATGGCGAAATCGGTGAACAGCTTGATCATCCCGGCCTGCTCGAGGAAGGCGCCAAACAGGATGAACAGGAAGATGTAGGTAGCCGACACGTAGGTCGGCGTGCCGTACAGGCCCTCGGTACCGAAGGCCAGCTGGTTGACGATCTGGTCGAAGCCGTAGCCGCGATGCATCAGGTCGCCCGGCAGGTACTGACCGAGCATGCCATAGGCAAGAAACAGCGCGCAGATGATCGGCAGGGCGATGCCCATGACCCGGCGCGCGGCCTCGAACACCAGTACGATGAGGGTTATGCCGATGATCATGTCGCTGGTGGTCATGTCACCGGAACGCAGGATCAGGTCCGCCTCGAAATACCACTGGTAGGCCGCCGTGGCCATACCGGCCAGGCCCAGCAGCCAGGCCAGCGGCTGCCAGGGGCGCTTGGCGCCGAAAGCCGGGATGCTGATGAACACCACCAGCAACAGGAAGCCGACGTGCACCGCACGCAGCACCTGGGTAGATACCGGGTGGAAAGCCGCGGTGACGATCTGGAAAATGGAAAACAGCAGCGCGACGGCGAACAACGCCTTCGGCCAGTCGGACGGGCTGGCGCCCATACCCTGATTCTGCTCACTCATGGAGTGCAAACCTCATGACTACTTCGATACGGGACAGAGTCGCCAACAAAACCTACCGTCCATGAACGCCGGTTTTATTCGCGATTCTGTGAAGAACGGACCGCGGCGCAAGCGCCACGGCCCGAGCCGTCATTACAGCGCGCCGGCTTCCTTGTAGAAGCGCTCGGCACCCGGGTGCAGCGGGATCGGCAGGTTCTGGGTAGCGGTCTCCAGCTTGATGTCCTGGGCGGCGGAGTGAGCGGTACCCAGACGGCCGAGGTTGTCGAACATCAGCTTGGTCATCTGGTAGGCCACCTCGTCGGACACGCCTTCGTGAGTGACCAGGATGTTGGTGATGGCAACGGTGGGCACGTCGGCGTCCTGACCGTCGTAGGTGCCGGCCGGGATGGTGGCTGCCTCGTAGGCGGCGTTGTCGATCTTCGCGGTCACTTCGGCCGGGATAGCGACGAAGCTGATCTTCATGGTCGAAGCCAGGTCACGAATGGCGGCCATACCCAGACCGGAAGACTGCAGGGTGGCGTCCAGCTGACGGTTCTTGATCAGCTCGACCGACTCGGCGTAGGGCAGGAACTCGACCTTGCCCATGTCCTTGTAGGTCAGGCCAGCGGCTTCGAAGATGGCGCGAGCGTTGAGCTCGGTGCCGGACTTCGGCGCACCCACGGAGATACGCTTGCCCTTGAGGTCTTCCAGGGTCTTGATGCCGGATTCGGCGTTGGCAACGATCTGGATGTAGTTCGGGTAGGTACCGGCGATGGCGCGGATCTTCTTCAGCGGCGCCTTGAAGCCAGCGTCTTCGACGCCGTTCCAGGCATCGGCGACCGAGTCACCGAGGGCGAAGGCCAGCTCACCGCGACCGGCTTCGAGCAGGTTGAGGTTTTCCACCGACGCCTTGGTCGCCTGGACCGAGGTCTTGGAGCCCTCGATGCCGTTGCTGTAGAGCTGCGAAAGGGCCACGCCGATCGGGTAGTACACACCGCTGGTACCGCCGGTGAGCACGTTGATGAAAGTTGGGGCAGCGAGCACTGCGGTGCTGGCAGTGATGGCCGCGGCAGCGGCGAACAGGCTGAGTTTCTTGGTCAGTCGCATGGAAGTATCTCCGTCGTTGTTATTGGCTGTATGCAGAGTTTCACTCTAGACGACGCCGCACAGGCAGCGTCGACGTTGCGCGATCAGCAGCGCAGGGTGCAGCGTAGGACAAGAGCCGCGGCGGGCGCGGTAGGAAGGCGGCCCATGCACGGCAGCGAGTGCGGCATGGCGCGAGGGGCATGGCAGTTCATGGGCTGACCTCTTGTCGTTGTTATGGTCGCCACGTCGGCAAGATGCTGCGCGGCTGTAACTGTCATAGCAGATGCCGTGCCAGGGCCTGAAAAGCCCGAGATAGAGGGGTTAGATCTAAAGATCAATGGGTCATTGAGCGGGAAATCGCCTACATCTGTGACAGGGTCGGCAAAATTCCGCTTATCGCGTCACGCACCCCACAGTAGCCGCGCCCCGCGGCGAATGGCGGCCATCACGCAATACCAAGCTCATACCCAAAAGCTTCGCCTCGGGGCGGGGCTGCCACAGGTCAAGGGAAACCGTCATGCCCGCGCAGGCGGGCACCCAGAATCTGCCAATCAACAGGGCTCCCGACTTCGCGGGAGTGACGATAAGTGGCCTTTTCAGAACATCTCAAGGTTAGCTGCCCACCCAAGATCGCCGGCAAGCCGGCTCCTACAGCGCGCTCATTCTTCGCCGCCTGGCAGATAATCACCGCGCGCCAGGCCATGGCGCTGCATCTTCTCGTTGAGGGTGCGGCGCGGCAGCTGCAGCATTTCCATCACCGCGGTGATGTTGCCCTGGCATTGTAGCAAGGCATTGTGCAGACACTGTGCCTCGAAGGCTTCCATCTGTTGCGCCAGCGCCTGACCGGCGAAGCGCTCGGCCGGCGGTGGGCTGGACAGCCCCAGGGCATGGCGCTCGGCGGCGTTGATCAGCTCACGGACGTTGCCCGGCCAGTCATGACCGAGCAACCGAGCGAGCTCGCTCGGCGCCAGTGGCGGCGCTTCGCGCCCATGACGCAGCGCCGCCTCATGGGCGAAATGTTCGAACAGCAGCGGAATGTCCTCGCGGCGCTCGCGCAGCGGCGGAATATGCAGGGTAGCGACGTTCAGGCGGTACACCAGGTCCTCGCGGAAACGCCCGGCCTTGACCTCGTCGAGCAGATCCGGCTTGGCCGCGCTGATCACTCGCAGATCGACCTGGATGCTCTTGTTCGAGCCGAGGCGTTCCAGGGTCTTCTCCTGCAGCACACGCAGCAGTTTGACCTGTTGCGCCAGCGGCAGACTCTCCACCTCGTCGAGGAACAGGGTACCGCCATCGGCATGCTCGATACGGCCGATGCGCCGTGCCTGGGCGCCAGTGAAGGCGCCGCTCTCGTGACCGAATAGCTCGCTTTCGAAGATGGTCTCGGGAATCGCCGCACAGTTCAGCGCGGCGAAGGCCTTGCTAGCCCGTGGGCTGAAATCGTGCAGGCTGCGCGCCACGCGCTCCTTGCCGCTGCCGGTCTCGCCGCGGATCAGCACGTTGACCGAGGTGCCGGCCAGTTCGAGGATCTGCCGCCGCAGGTTTTCCATCGGCCGCGAAATGCCGATCAGTTGGCTCTCGATACGGCCCTTGTCGGCCACCTGCCGACGCAGTTGGCGGTTCTCGCAAACCAGCCGGCGCTTATCCAGCGCACGGCGCACGCTGTCGAGCAGACGCTCGGGGGTGAAGGGTTTCTCGATGAAGTCATAGGCACCCTGACGCAGTGCCTGCACCGCCATGGGTACATCGCCATGGCCGGTGACCAGGATCACCGGCAGGTCGGTGTCCACCTGCAGCAGCTTATCCAGCAATTGCAGGCCATCGCTGCCGGGCATACGCACATCGCTGACGACGATGCCGGGGAAGTCGCGGTCGACCAGAGCCAAGGCTTCGGCCGCACTGGCGCAGGTACGCACCTCGAAACCGGACAGTTCCAGCCACTGCTGCACCGCCTCGCGAATCGCCGCTTCGTCGTCGACCACTATGACCTGAGCGCTCATGGTACCTCCTCTTGAGAACGGCCGCAGTGTAGGGTGGGTTAGCGCCGCGAACCACTATCTTCAACACAACCCCGCCAGTGCTGCGGCGCGTAACCCAACGGGCGATCTTCCCGCGAGACACCAATGGTGGGTTACGGCGCGGCATAAATTGCGGATTCATCGGTATGCGTGAAGTGCGCCTAACCCACCCTACGCAACCGACACTAACAGGCTGTTACGGCGCGGCCGGCAGCCTCAGGGTAAACACCGCGCCCAGCTCACCGTTATGCGCCTCCAACGTGCCGCCGAGATCGCGCACGATACCGTAGGACACCGCCAGCCCGAGCCCCAACCCCTGCCCCACCGGCTTGGTGGTGAAGAAGGGTTCGAATACCCGACCGAGGGTTTCCTCGGCGATGCCGCCGCCACTGTCCTCGACGCTGAGCAGGCAGCCATCATCTTCGCAGGCGATGCGTACCAGCAGGATGCGTGATTCGCTGTCGGCCATGGCGTCGAGGGCGTTGTGCAGCAGGTTGAGGATCACCTGTTCGATGCGGATGGCATCGCCAAGCACTTCGGCCTCTTCGTCGATCTGCGTGCGCAGCTCCACCTGCTCGCTGCGCATACGCGGCGCCAACAGCTGCAGGGCCTGCTCCAGCACATCACCGAGGCACAGGCGCTCGCTGAGGCCGGCCGGGGTCTTGCGGGCAAAGGTCTTGAGGTGGCCAGTCAGCGCCGCCATGCGCTGCAGCAGGCCATCGATACGCTGCAGACCGTCGCGCACCGCTTCCGGCCGACCACTGTCGAGCAGCAGGCGCAGGCTGCCGAGCTGCATCTGCAGGGCGGTCAGCGGCTGGTTGATCTCGTGCGCCAGCGCCGCCGACATCTGCCCCAGCGCAGCCATCTTGGCGGCATGCACCAGGCCGTCCTGGGCTTCGCGCAGCTCGGCGGTACGCAGTTCCACCTCACGCTCCAGGCGCTCACGGATACCGGCCTGCAGGCGCTGGTTCTTGCGCCGCTGGATAAGGAACAACAGCAGGAAGGCGAAGGTCATCCATACCCCGGCAGCAGCCAGGCGATAGCTGCGCACGCTGTCCGCCAGACCGACCGGCTCGCTGAGCAGATGCAGGGTCCAGCCCTCTTCGGGCATGTGCAGACGCTGCCAGAGATAGTCGCGATTACCGTCGGGGCCATCGACGCGCGCCCAGTCAGCATCGTCGTCGATATGCCGATGCACCTGATGCGCCAGCGGCTGCAGCGCCTGCTCGGCGTAGCGGCGCACCTCCACCAGTTCGGCGCGCGCCTGTTCGTCGAGTGGCTGCAAGGCGCGGAAGCGCCAGACCGGCTTGTTACTGAGGATTACCACCTGATAGCTGTCGGCGACCAGCAGCACGCCGGGCTGACCGACCCATTCGCGCTGCAGGTCTTCCAGCTCCAGCTTGACCACCAGCACACCGAGCAGCTCACCCTTGGCATCGCGCACCACGTGGGAGAGGAAATAGCCGGGAATACCGGTGGTCACGCCCACCGCGAAATAGCGTGCACCGCCATCGCGCAGGGCGTTCTGGAAATAGGGCCTGAAGGCGTAGTTGTTACCGACAAAGCTGCTCCAGTCGCGCCAGTTGCTGGCCACCAGGGTTTCGCCCTGGGCATCGAGCAGGTACAGCACGGTAGAGCCGGCGGCCGCGTTGAGCCGCTCCAGGCGCTGGTTCAGCGCCTGGCGTAGCTGACGATCATGCGGCGCACGCAGCAGGCTGCGGATGTCGCTGTCCAGCGCCAGCACTTCAGGTACCGAGCTGAAGCGCTCGACCAGGGTGCGGATCGACTGGGCATAGAGCTGCAACTGCCCGCGCGCCTCGACACTGCGCTCGTCCCAGGCGCGCTGCTCGGCATGCCGTCCACCGAGCCAGAGGCTCAGCAGCAGACCGGCGAGAATCGCCAGAACGGTGAACAGTACGCGGTAACGATGCTGTTGCGGCAAGGGCATAGGCGGCTCGCGGGATCAATACGAGCCGCATGTTACTCCATCACGAATACAGGTCAGCACGGGTCCACGGCAGATCATGACCGCCGTCATCGCGTGGCTTCACCGCCAGGATCTGATGCAGGTTCATCCAGCCATGCTGGAAGCCATAGGCGCAGCCAGCCAGGTACAAACGCCAGATGCGCAGCGACTTTTCCGGCACCCACTGCGCGGCGGCTTGCAACTGTCGCTCCAGACCCTGGCTCCACAACTGCAGGGTGCGCGCGTAGTGCAGACGCAGGCTCTCGACATCGACGATCTCCAGCCCGGCCTCGCTAATCGCCTTGCTGATGGTCACCAAGTGCGGCAGCTCACCTTGCGGGAACACGTAGCGGTCGATGAACTCACCGGCGCCACGACCGACCGGACGGCCGTCGGTGAAGCGCGAGGTGATGCCATGGTTCATCACCAGACCGCCGGCCTTGACCGCGCCGAACAGACGCTGGCAGTACAGCGGTAGATTGGCGTGGCCGACGTGCTCGAACATGCCGACGCTGACCACCTTGTCGAAGCGGCCGTCCTGCGGCAGGTCACGGTAATCCAGCAGCTCCAGGGTCACGCGCCCTTCCAGGCCTTCCTCGGCCACGCGCTGCAGGCCCAGCTCCAGCTGCGCCTGGCTGAGGGTGATGCCGTAGACCTCGACGTCGAACTCGCGCGCGGCAAAACGCGCCAGGCCGCCCCAGCCGCTACCGACGTCGAGCAGCCTGTCACCCGGCTGCAGGCGCAGCTTGCGACACAGGTGGCGCAGCTTGGCCTGCTGGGCCTGGTTCAGGTCTTCCTGGCCGGTTTCGAAGTAGGCGCAGGAGTAGACCATGTCGCGGTCCAGCCACAGGCGGTAGAACTCGTTGGACAGATCGTAGTGGTAGCTGATGGCCTCGGCATCGCTGCGCTTATCGTGGGCGACGTAATGCTCAGTTGGTGTGGATTCATCACCGAGCAGCGCCGTACTCAGCGCATCGCCAACCTCGATGGCCTCTTCGATAGGGCCTTCCAGGTCCACCCGGCCTTCGACATAGGCAGCGCCCAGAGCATCCAGGCTGGGATGGGCCAGTTGCGTGACCAGCGAGGGATCCTTCACCACCAGCGTCACCCTGGGTTTGGGCCCAAGGTCGATCTGCTTGCCGTCCCACAGTTTCAGGCGCAGCGGCAGTCGTAGATCACGAAGTGCGGTGGGCAGTTGCGCGAGCATGGGCATCCCTCCTGGCCAGGAGTCTGTGTTACAGAGACTAGCTTAGATGACCTTTGCGCCCTTGCAGCAGTTCGATCCTGGCGACTAGCGGCGCCTGAGCAGGGCCACGAAGAACGCTCCGCCAATGGCGGCGGTGACGATGCCGATGGGCAGATCCTGCGGCGCCAGCCAGGTGCGCGCGGCGACATCGACCCAGACCAGGAACAGCGCCCCCAGCAGCGCCGCCACCGGCAACACGCGACGATGCTCGGCGCCGACCAGAAAGCGCGCCACGTGCGGCAGCATCAGCCCGACGAAACCGATGGCGCCGGACAGCGACACCAGCACGCCAGTGAGCAGCGAGGCCACCACGAATACCAGTAGGCGCACCCGCCTAGGCTCCAGGCCCAGGCTCACCGCACTCTGCTCGCCGGCCATCAGCGCATTCAGCGCGCGACCCAGGCCGAGCAGCACGGCCAGCGCCAACGCCAGGCACAGCGCCGGCAGCCAGAGCAGTTCCCAGCGCGCCAGGCCCAGGCCGCCAAGCATCCAGAACAGCACCGAGCTGGCCGCATGGGGGTTGCCCAGGTACAGCAACAGGTTGCTCGCTGCCATCATCACGAACGACACCGCCACGCCGGCCAGCAGCAGGCGCTCGCTGTGCAGCCGACCACCGCGGCTGGCAATCGCCAGCACCAGCAGCATGCTCGCCATGGCGCCGACGAAGGCCGCCAGCGGCAAGCTGAGCATCCCGGCGAACTCGCCCAGGTAGAGCACCACGAGCACCGCACCGAAGGCTGCGCCAGAGCTGACGCCGAGCAGGTGCGGGTCGGCCAGCGGGTTGCGCGTTACCGCCTGCAGCGCCGTACCCACCAGGGCCAACCCAGCGCCCACCAACGCACCGAGCAGCACCCGTGGCGCGCGCAGTTGCCAGACGATGCTGTCCTGGCCGACGCTCACCGCCACTGCGGGCTCGATGCCGAACAGCTGCCGAGCGAGTATTGCCAGCACACGCTCCAGCGGCACCTGAGCCGCACCGAAGACCAGCGACAGCGCACAGGACAGCGCCAGCAATACCGTCAGGCCGAGCAGCAGCAAGTGAAAACGCGTCACTGCGAGAAGGCCTCGGGATGCAGCGCGGCAGCCAGGGTTTCGATGGCGGCGACGTTGTCCAGGCTCGGTGTGACGGCGAGATAGGAGAGCACCACGAAGCGCTGCTGGCGAATCGCCGTGACGCCCTGCAGCGCCGGGTGCTGCAGGAGAAAATCGCGCTTCTGCGCCGCCGTGCGTTCGCCATAATCGACGATTAGGATCAGCTCCGGGTCCTGCTCGACCACGGCTTCCCAACCCACCTGCATCCAGTTGGCCGCTACGCCGTCCATCACGTTGCGCCCACCGGCCGCGGCGATCAGCGACTGCGGCATGCCCAAACGGCCAGCACTGAAGGGCAGGTCCTCGCCGCTGTCGTAGACGAACACCCGCGGTCGCGTCGGTTGCTCACCGAGCTGCGCACTTACCGCTGCCACCCGCGCCTGCATGCCCTGTACCAGGGTCTCGGCACGTTCCTCGACGGCGAAGATGCGGCCGAGATTGCGCAGGTCGGTATAGACATCGTCCAGGCTGGCGACGCGCTTGGGCATAACGTGCGCACAGGACTCGCTGAGCTCGTACACCGGGATGCCGAAGCGCGCCAGGCTGGCCGGGGTGACCTCGCCGCCGATGCGCATGCCGTAGTTCCAGCCGGCGAAGAAGAAGTCGGCGTCGGCATCGAGCAGATTCTCCAGCGACGGATAGCGCGCGGCCAGTTCGGGCAGCCCATCGAGCTGCGCCTGCATGGCCGGCTCGACGGTCTTCCAGCCGCTGATGCCGCTGTAGCCGACCATGCGCTGCCTCAGGCCGAGGTCCAGGAGCATGGCGGTCAGGGTGATGTCGTGGCTGACCGCGCGTTGCGGCGGGCGCTCGATGGTCAGTTGGCGATCGCAGCTGGTGACGGTGACGGCCCAGGCGGGGCTGGCCAGCGCCAGCAGGATTGCACCAACGAGTGTAGGAGCGAGCTTTGCTCGCGAAGCTTCTGTCGTTTCCCAGGGTTCGCGAGCAGAGCTCGCTCCTACAGATGCAGCCGTGCATGAACGCTTCATCAAACAATCCAAGTAATGCGCGGATGACCCGCCAGTGGATGGGTATCGACCAGCGCCTGCAGGCCGAACACCTGCTGCAGCAACTCGGCGGTGAGCACCTCGGCAGGCGTACCGATGGCCACCAGACGGCCCTGGTCGAGCACGCAGAGGCGGTCGCAGAAGGCCGCCGCCAGGTTTAGATCATGGAAGCTGGCCAGCGTCGCCAGGCCCAGCGCCTTGATCTGGCCCAGCAGTTCGAGCTGGTAGCGCGGGTCGAGGTGGTTGGTCGGCTCGTCGAGGATCAGCACTTGCGGCTGCTGCACCAGGGCCCGGGCGAGCAGAGCGCGCTGCTTCTCGCCACCCGAGAGGCAGGCGAAGGGCTGCTGCGCCAGGTCGCTCAAACCGACACGGGCCAGCGCCTCATCCACCAGACGCAGATCCTCGGCATCGTCGCCATCGAACAGCCCCTTGTGCGGCGTACGGCCCATGGCCGCCACCTCGTGCACGCGCAGGCCGAAGTCCTGCGGAAATTCCTGCAGCACCACGGCCACGCGCTGCGCACTCCAGCGCGGCGGGCGCTGCCACAGCGCCTCGCCGTCCAGCTTGACCTGGCCGGCGCTGGGCCGCTGGAAGCGATAGGCACAGCGCAGCAGGCTGGTCTTGCCGCTGCCGTTGGGGCCGATCAACCCCAGCAGCTCGCCGTCGCCGACGTCCAAGTCGATGCCCTCGAGCAGCGGACGCTGGCCGTCGGGCGACCAGGCCAGCGCCTGAATACGCAAACGCGGAGTCATCAGAAGCTGTAATCCGCGGTGACGAAGAACGAACGTGGCGCCCCCAGGTACCACTGCTCGCCGTCGCTGCTGGCGGTGGTGGCGTACTGGCGGTCGAACAGGTTGTTCAGCTCCAGACCCAGGCGCACATCCGGCAACGCCTGCCAGGCGATGTTGGCGTCGACCACGGTGTAGCCAGGCACCTTGGCGGTGTTGGCCGTATCGGCATAACGCGCATCGACATAACGCGCGCCGATACCGGCATCCACGCCACTACCGAGCGCCTTGTTCAGCCACAGGTTGGCGGTGCGCTTAGGCACGTTGGTCGGGCGATTGCCGCTGCGGTCGCCGCCGCCTTCGACGAAGTCGTCGTACTCGGCGCGTACGAAGGCGGCGTTGGCCGACACCTGCCAGCCCCGACCCAGCGCCAATTCCAGGGTGGCCTCCAGGCCATCGGAGGATTGCTGGCCGATCTGCTCGGTGGGCGAGGTCGGGGTTGCGCGGCTGAGCAGCTTCTTCTTGACGATATGGTAGGCGGCCAGCGTCCACTCGCCCTGCCCACCCCAGAACATCTGCTTGAGGCCGATCTCGCTCTGCCTGGCTTCGCTGAGGTCGAACTGCTGCTGAGTCGGGTTCAGGGTCAGCAAGTTGTTCACCCCCTCGGTGCTGGTGGCGTACTGACCGTACAGCGACAGCTCGGGGGTCAGGGCGAAGACCAGCCCGGCACGCCAATTGTCGCCACTCAGGCTGCGGTCGACGCTGCTGCCATCGATCAGGTTGTCGCGCTGCAGATGCACCTGATCACGGCGCACCCCGGTGACCAGCGACAGGCGCTCGGTCAGCTGGGTACGGTTCTCGGCGAACAGCGAGAACTGCCGCGCCAGGTTGCGCTCGCGCGGGCCGTAGCCGAGCGGGTCGGTGCTCTGGTACTGACCGCCGCCGGAGCCGTTCAGCGGCACGCTGTCGCTGAAGCTGCTGGCGAAATCGTGCTGGCGGGCGAAGTGGATGCGGTTGTAATCCACACCAATCACGGTACGGCTATCGAGGCCGAACAGGGTGTGATCGAGGGTGAAGGTCTGGCGGTCGCCGACCTGTTCCTGGGTGTGCTTGATCTCGTAGAACTCGCTGCGCTCGACCGTATCGCCCGGCTGCCAGCGAAAGGCCTCGGCATTGCGCCAGTAGCGCTGGGTTTTGATGTAGTAGAGCTGGTTGCTGGCACTGAGCACGTCGTTGATGTGCCAGTCGCTTACCAGGCGGGTGATCTGGTCGTTGTAGCGAATGTCGGCATTGGCGACGTTGTAGTTACGTTCGCGGATGCTCTCGCGGTACTTGCCGGCCACCAGCGGCGTGCCGAGATAACGCATCGGGCTCTGGTCGCCATGGTCATGGGACAGGGTGAAGCTCAGGTCGTCATGGGCGTCCCAGCGCAGGGCCGCGCTGAGCGCCAGGCTGTCCGAATCACCGCGGTCGACCCAACCATTGCTGGCCTGCTGATTGATGTTGAAGCGGTAGCTCAGTTCGTCACTCAGCGAACCGCCGCTGTCCAGCGCAGCCTGGCGGCGGTCGTCGCTGCCGTAGCCGAGGCGCAGCTGGTTGCGGATCTCGCCGGCGAAGGGCTTCTTCGGCACCACGTTGATCACCGCGCCGGTGGCGCCCTCACCATAGAGCACCGAAGCCGGGCCGCGCAGCACGTCGATGCGCGCTACCGACCAGGTGTCCACCGGGAAGGTCACGGTGCCGGCGCCGACGTACTGGCGGGTGCCATCGTACAGCTGCATGGTCGCCGAATGGCCGGTGAAGCCGCGCGCCGACAGCGCGGTGCCGCCATTGCCGGGCGAGCCGATGCTGCTGATACCCGGCGTGCGGGTCACGGCGTCCTGCACCGTGAGGTTGTTGCGCCCACGTACCTCGGCGCCGCTCAGGCTGCTGGTGCTGGCCGGGGTTTGCAGGGCCGACAGCTCCAGGCGCGAGCCGGACGTGGTGGGCGTATGCAGATCGCTCTCGCCTTCCTCGGCAGCGGACGCCTGGACGGTGACGGCAGGGAGATCGACATGAGATTCGCTGGCCATGGCCACACCGCCGACCAGCAGCGCGAATGGCAGGGAGCAGAGGCGTAGAAGGTGCTGCACGCGAGTGATTCCGGATCTTCCAGGAGAGTCGTCAGGACGCTCCAGGCTCCGGGTGTGCGCGTTGAAGGCGGTCAGCCTTGACGCTTCGCAGTCGGTGCCTGAGGCGATAATGTTATTGTTATAACATAACATTATCGTTTTTCGCAGGTAGCCTGAAACGGGCTCACGCCCTTCGTTCAGGCATGCAGAAGAGAGGTTCTTGTAGCGGAAATGGCGCGCCATATTGCTTCCATCGCAAAGAGAAAAGGCACGGCAATCCGATGGAAATGCGCAACAGCAGACAGGGGCACGGCGGCGCCCTACTGGAGTCAACGCCCGCCCACCGCGGGTTGCCAGACACAAACGACTCCAGGCCGGTCTCCGGGCTTGCGAGGGTCATGAACGCATCGCCTTCCCATGCGCGGGGCGCACAGTGGCGTATCGATGCGGTCGCTCGCTTACCGTTGCGGGGGCAGCGTCGGACTTCAACCGACTTCCCGTTTCACCTCACGCGCGGCGGCGTGAGACACCTGAAGCGGGGCGGATATGACCACCCACACCCGCTCAAGTCAAGGCGCGGGGGCAATTGCGGGAGGCGCTTTAGCGGCGACTGCTCGTAGCCTGGATTGGCCGCAGGCGTAATCCGAGTTGCTAATTGTTGCCCTGCTCATCGATGCGCAACTCCGGCAACGCCCTACCCGCCACCAGGCGCTCATCGACCAGGCGAATCACCGCCGCCTCGTCCTTGATGCCGTACCACTCGCCCTGTGGATAAAGGCTCGCAGTCGGCCCCAGATCGCAGGGGAACTGGCACTGGCTGCGGGTGATATGCACACCGCCCTCGCACTCCAGCTTTCCCGCGGCCTTGAGCCGCTGACGCAGAGTTTTCCACAGGCCCAGCGCGCCCTTGCGGGTGCAGCGCGGGCCGTTGCACAGCAGCAGGCGCTGCGCATGCGGTGGGATCTGCGACCAGGCGTGATGCGCAGGAACGGGCGGCACATCGCTGCAGGGCAGATGCGCTTCGCGATGCGCCAGCAGTGCGCTCAGGCCATCGAGCCAGGTGTCCTCCAGTGCCGTGCAGACCACGAACACCTCGGCGCCGTCGCCCCGTTCGGCGATGCGCTCGCGCAGCCAATCACGGTGCGCAGCATCGGCGCGCGGCTCCAGATCGACCACCAGCAGCGGGCGCGGCGCCTCATCGATGGCCTGCCAGAAGCCATCCTGCTCGCTGTCATGCAGATGCGCCTCGCCGAGCAACGCTTCAATGCGCTGCTGCAGACGCTCGGACGATGCCCCACGACCCAGGCCGGGGCCGATGAACAGAACGCGGGCGTAGGGGGTTTGGCTCATGACGGTCTCCAGAACGGGCCGGCAGTCTAGCAGCGCGTCGTGGTCCGGAGGCAATCCGGCGGGTAATAGAAGGCCCGGTGCGCGCGGCGCACCCTACGGAATCAGCGCAGGCGTAAGGCCGCCAGGCCGGCGTTGGCGGGTTTCACCCGCCCTACAAGGACAGCGCCTCGTAGAGAGCGCCCAACTCCGCGAACTCACGCGTTACCGCCGGCAACTCAGGCCGGCGCAGCAGCAACACCGGCAAGCCCAGCTCACGGGCCACCTGCAACTTTGGCTCGGTGGAGGCGCTGCCGCTGTTCTTGCTTACCAGCACGTCGCAGCGGATACGGGCGAACAGCGCGCGTTCCTCCTCCAGGGAGAAAGGCCCACGGGCACCGATGATCTCGGCGCGGGTTGGTGCCGGCTCGGCCTGCAGGCAGCGCACCGTCCAGTGCTGGTGCGCGGGAATCTCGTGCAAATGCGCCAGCGGCTCGCGGCCGGAGGTGAAAAACGGCCGCTCGAAAGGTGCCAGCGCACGGGTCAGTTCATCCCAGCCTTCCACCTCGCGCCAGTCGTCACCCGGACCCGGTTGCCAGCCAGGGCGCCGCAATGCCCAGCATGGCACGCCCGCCAGTTCTGCAGCGCGGGCCGCGTTATGGCTGATCTGCGCCGCATAGGGGTGGGTCAGATCCAGCAGCAGCTCGATGCCTTCGCGGTCGATAAAGGCCGCCAGGCCTTCGGCACCGCCAAAGCCGCCGACGCGCACGCAGCAGGCCAGCTCATCCGGCACGCGACCAAGGCCGGCCAGGCTGTAGATGGTTTCCGACCCCAGTCGACGCGCCAGACGCAGCGCCTCGGTGGTGCCACCGAGCAACAGGATGCGTGCGCTCACGGTTTGCGCACCGCCAGCAGGGTGATCGGCAGCGCCGCACGCCAGGTGTCGAAGCCGCCCAGCGGCTGCGCCTGGGCCACGGCAAGACGCAGCAGCTCGCCGCCCTGCTGCTCACGGAAGGCCACCAGCGCCGCCTCGCTTTGAATGGTCACGGCATTGGCCAGCAGGCGCCCGCCGGGCTTGAGTGCGGCCCAGCAATCATCCAGCACACCGGGCACGGTGACGCCGCCGCCGATAAAGATCGCATCCGGTGCCGGCAATCCGACCAGCGCCTCGGGTGCATGCCCGGCGACCAGCTGCAGACCGGGTACGCCGAGGGCATCTCGGTTGTGGCGGATATGATCCTGACGGCCCTCGTTGGCCTCGATGGCGATGGCGCGGCACGTCGGATGTGCGCGCATCCACTCGATGCCGATGGAACCGCAGCCAGCACCGACATCCCACAGCAGCTCGCCGGGCAGCGGCGCCAGGCGCGCCAGGGTCACCGCGCGCACATCGCGTTTGGTCAGTTGGCCGTCGTGGCGGTAGGCCTCGTCCGGCAGGCCGCAGGTGGGCGGCAGCAGCGTTGTCCCGGCGTCCGCCAGGCACTCCACCGCCAGCAGGTTGAGGTCGGCGCCGCGCGGAAGGTTCCAACTCGCGGCCAGGCCATCGAGACGGCGCTCGTCGGGGCCGCCAAGGTGCTCCAGCAGGGTCAGGCGGCTGGCGCCGAAACCGCGCGCGCGCAGCGCTTCGGCAACCTGCGCGGGGGTGTCGCCATCGGCGCTCAACACCAGCAGGCGCATGCCGGGAAACAGCCGGCCGTTGAGCGTGGCCAGCGGCCGCCCGACCAAGGAGACCACTTCCATCTCCTGCAGCGGCCAGCCCAGGCGCGCCGACGCCAGCGACACCGAGGACGGCGCAGGCAAAACCTGCAACTCGTCGGCCGGCACCTGCCGCGCCAAGCTGGCGCCGACGCCGTAGAACATCGGGTCGCCACTGGCCAGCACGCACACGGCCTCGCCGCGTCGGGCCAGCAACGGCTGCAGATCGAACGGGCTGGGCCAGGTTTCCCGCTCGCCGCTGATGCACGGCGGCAGCAGCGCCAGCTGGCGCGGCGCGCCGACGACGCGCGTGGCCGCCAGCAGAGCACGGCGCGCGGCCTTGCCCAGGCCGGGATAGCCGTCTTCGCCGATGCCGACCAGGGTCAACCAGGGTTTCATCCAATGTCCTCGCACAGGCCCGACGGACCGCCTGTCCGCGCTCGGGGCAAAGCGGGCATAATAGCGCCTTCGTCGGTGCCCTTGAGTCGATACGACTCAGTAAAGGGCCTAAGGAAACTCTGAAATAGTCGTTATTCCCGCGCAGGCGGGAATCCAGAATCTCAGTACTACCTGGGCTCCCGCCTTCGCGGGAGTGACGGTAAATGGCCATTTCAGAGTTTCCCCAAGAGGGAACACGGTAAAACCGTGGCTGCCCCCGCAACTGTAAACAGCGAGTCCAACGCAATCGGCCACTGGAAACAGGCCGCTGAAAAACGTAAGCGAGGCAGGCAAGACAAGGCAAAAACGACCGAAAAAACGCAGTTTACGTGTTGTAAATGAGCATTTTGAGGCCGTTTTTAACGCCGTATTGCCAACGCAGATAGTTTTTCAACGGCCTGTACCGGGAAGGCGCAGCGGATCAAGACCTGTCAGCCAGGAGACCTGCCGACGAACGCTGGTCGCGAGTGCCAACATCGGGCGGGGTGTACCGATGCCATGGAGTCCCCTATGGGATTTCGCTGGTTCGGTCGCCGCGTCGTTATCCACAGGTGACCGCTTGCCCACATCCGTCCGCCCTTCCGCCTGCCCCGGCCTGCTGCGCATCGTGCCTGCGCTGGACGGTGGCATCTGCCGCATCAAGCTGCCTGGCGGCGTGCTGCGCAGCACCCAGGCGCGGGCGATTGCCGAGGCAGCGCGGCAGCATGCCAGTGGCGTGCTGGAGCTTACCAACCGCAGCAACCTGCAAATTCGTGGCGTGCTCCCCGGCCAGGAAGCGCCGCTGATCGATGCCCTCCTCGGTGCCGGCCTCGGCCCGCGAGTGGCCGCCGCCGACGACGTGCGCAACCTGATGCTCAGCCCTGCCGCCGGCCTCGACCCGCAAGCGAGGCTGGACGTACGCCCGCTGGCTGGCCAGTTGCTCGACCTGTTGCAGGACACCCCGGCACTACATGCCCTTTCACCCAAGTTCGCCCTGCAACTGGACGGCGGCGAAGCCCTGGCCATGCGCGAACACCCACACGATCTATGGCTGGTCGCCGAGAACGAGCAGCACCTGCTGCTGGGCCTGGCCGGCTGCCCTGCCGAGACGCCGCTGGCGCGCATCGAAGCGACACACGGCGTAGAGCTGGTGCGCCAACTCCTGCTGCTGTTCCTCGAACTGGCGACTCCCGAGCAATCGCGCATGCGCCAGTTGCTGCAACAGATCCCAGCCGACGAACTGCTGCAACGTCTGCAAGCACGTCTGGATTTTCCCTTGCAACCGGTGCCTGTAAATTGGCAGCAGAGCGCTCCGCTCGACCACGTCCCGGCTGGTATTTATCCACAGGCGCAGAGCGGCCTGTGTATGGTCGCTGCTGGCGCCCAACTAGGCCGGCTGCACGCCGAGCAACTGTTGACGCTGGCCCAACTGAGCGAGCACCACGGCGATGGAAATTTACGCCTGACGCCCTGGCAGGGCGTGCTGCTGGGCAATGTGCCGGAAGCCGCCAGCGGTGAGCTGCTGGCGGCGCTAGGCGAGCTCGGCCTGCTGACGCATATCGACGAACCGCTGCTCGGCCTGGTCGCCTGCACCGGCGCGGCGGCCTGCGAGCGCGGCCTGGCCGATAGCAAACACCACGCCCTGCACCTGGCGGAGCTGCTGCGCGAAAGCGGCGCCCGCCCGCAGGTGCATCTCAGCGCCTGCCCGCGCAGTTGCGCCAGCGCCCGCGTGCTGCCCTATACCCTGCTGGCCAGCACGCCCGATCACTACCAGCTCTACCAACGCACACCCGAGGCGCCCGGTTTCGGCCGTCTGCTGGCGCCAGCCATGACCATCGACGAAGCCGGCGCCTGGTTCGCCCGCCAACACCCCGCAGGAACCCCCGATGCTTGATTACATCCGCGACGGCCAGGAAATCTACCGCCGCTCCTTCGCCACCATCCGCGCCGAGGCCAACCTCGATGGCATCCCCGCCGACCTGGAAAAACTCGCCGTGCGGGTGATCCATGCCTGCGGCATGGTCGATGTGGTGGAGGACCTGCGCTTCTCCCCCGGTGCTGGCGCCGCTGGCCGCGCCGCCCTGCTAGCCGGCGCGCCGATCCTCTGCGATGCGCGCATGGTCGCCGAGGGCATCACCCGCCCGCGCCTGCCGGCGAACAACCAGGTGATCTGCACCCTGCACGACGCCGGCGTACCGGAGCTGGCCCGCGAGTTGGGCAACACCCGCTCGGCGGTGGCTCTGGAACACTGGCGTGAACATCTGGAAGGCAGCGTGGTGGTGATCGGCAACGCGCCCACTGCGCTGTTCTACCTGCTGGAAATGCTCGACGCCGGCGCGCCGAAACCGGCGCTGATCATCGGCATGCCGGTGGGCTTTATCGGCGCGGCAGAATCGAAAGATGCGCTGGCCGCAGACAGCCGTGGCGTGCCCTACGTGATCGTCCGTGGTCGCCGCGGCGGCAGCGCCATGGCAGTGGCGGCAGTCAACGCCCTCGCCTCGGAGGTGGAATGATGGCCGGTCGTCTACTCGGTCTCGGCGTCGGCCCCGGCGACCCCGAGCTACTTACCCTCAAGGCGCTGCGCCTGCTCAAAAGCGCGCCGGTGGTGGCCTACTTCGTGGCTAAGGCCAAGCACAATGCCGGCCATGGCGGCAATGCCTTCGGCATCATCGAAGAGCACCTGGACGCCGCCCAACAGCGCCTACCGCTGGTCTACCCGGTGACCACCGAGAAGCTCGCCCCGCCGCTGTCCTACGAGGATGTGATCGCCGACTTCTACGACACCTGCGCGCAGCAGATCGCCCAATTACTGGACGCCGGCCAGGACGTGGCGGTGATCTGCGAAGGCGACCCGTTCTTCTACGGCTCCTACATGTACCTGCACGACCGCCTGGCCGACCGCTACAAGGTGGAGGTGGTGCCCGGCGTCTGCTCCATGCTCGGCTGCGCCTCGGTGCTGGGCACGCCGCTGGTCTACCGCAACCAGAGCTTGAGCGTGCTCTCTGGCGTGCTGCCGGAAGACGAGCTGGAACAGCGCCTGCGCGACGCCGAAGCGGCGGTTGTGATGAAGCTCGGGCGCAACTTCGACAAGGTGCGCCGCGTGCTGCGCAAGCTCGGCCTGGACGACCGCGCCCATTACGTCGAACGCGCGACCATGGTTAGCCAGAAGATCGTGCCGCTGGACGAGGTAGAGCCCATGGATTCGCCGTACTTTTCCATGATTCTGGTGCCTGGGCAGAAATGGCGGGGGTAATGCCGTAGGGCGGGTGCAACCCGCCTGCAGCGAGCTGGCGGGTTGCACCCGCCCTACCCGTCTCAAGACCGTATACGGATGCACCCCGGGAAACCCATTCCCCGGATTGCAAGGATTTACCGCATGAACATCGTCATCCTCGGCGCCAGCGCGCTGGCCACTGCACAACGCCTCAAGTCACTTTATCCACAGGCCGTGATCCATGGCCTGCGCGGCCGTGCCGATGGCGCCGAACGTCACTACGACGACTTCGGCGAACACCTGCGCGCCCTGTATCGCGCCGGCCAGCCGCTGCTGGTGCTGTGCGCCGCCGGCATCGTCATCCGCAGCCTGGCCGCGCTGCTGGCGGAAAAAGGCGCCGAGCCGCCGGTACTGGCCCTGGCCGAAGACGGCAGCGCCGTGGTGCCGCTGCTCGGTGGCCTGGCCGGGGTCAACCGCCTGGCCCGCGAGATCGCCGCGCACCTGGGTGTGACGCCGGCCATCACCACCAGCGGCGAGCTGCGCTTCGGCACCTGTCTGCTGGAACCACCGGCCGGCTACGCGCTGGCCGACCTACAACAAGGCAAGCGCTTCGTCAGCGACCTGCTCGGCGGCGAAAGCGTGCGTATCGAAGGCGAGGCGCCCTGGCTGGAGGCGGCGCAGCTGCCGGTAGATAAGACCGCGTCGCGGGTTATCCATGTCACCGCCGAGCAACGTCCACCGAGGGCCGACGAACTGCTGATCCACCCGCGCAGCGCCGCCGCACTTATCGAACGCCCCGGCGCCGACCTACCGGCTCGCCTGCAGCAGGCGTATAGCGATGCCAACCTGGCGCCGCAAGCGCTGGCCGTTTTGCTCGCGGACAAAGACTGGATGGCCAATGCCGAGCTACACGCTGCTGCAGCCGAGTTGAACCTGCCACTGCGCTTTATTCACAGCACAGCCGAGCTGCCGCCCGAGCACCATGCCGGCGACGGCCTGCGCCTGCTGCTGGGCGAACAACCACTGGATATCGAACGCCTCGGCCAGCGCCGTGGCCGCCTCAGCGTGGTCGGCCTCGGCCCCGGCGCCGCCGAACATATGACGCCCGCCGTGCGCCGTGCCCTCGACGAAGCCGAAGACCTGCTCGGCTACGACACCTACGTGAAAATGGCCGGCCCGCTGCGCGCCGATCAATGCGTGCACCCCAGCGACAACCGCGAGGAGCTGCAGCGCGCCGCCCACGCCTTCGAACTGGCCGCCAGCGGTCGGCGGGTGGTGATGATCTCCTCGGGCGACCCCGGCGTGTTCGCCATGGCTGCCGCCGTGATGGAGGCGCTGGAAAGCCCGCAAAACGAAGCCTGGCACAGCGTCGAGCTGGAAGTGCTGCCGGGCGTCTCCGCCGCCCTGGCCACCGCCGCCAAGGCCGGCGCGCCGCTGGGTCACGACTTCTGCTTGATCTCACTATCTGACAACCTCAAGCCTTGGGCGGTGATCGAAAAACGCCTGCAGCATGCCGCCATCGCCGATCTGGCCATGGCCTTCTACAACCCGATCTCCAAGGCCCGGCCGTGGCAGCTCGGTCGCGCCCTGGAGCTGCTGCGCCAGCACCGCGAACCGCAGACCCTGGTGGTGCTCGGCCGCGACATTGGCCGCCCCGCCGAGTCCCTGCGCAACCTCACCCTAGGCGAGCTGAGCCCGGAGATGGTGGATATGCGCACCCTGGTGATCATCGGCTCCAGCCAGACCCGTCGCTTCCCCCGTGCCGATAGCGGCGAGTGGGTCTATACGCCGCGCTGGTATCCCGATCTGTAGGAGCCCGCTTGCGGGCGATCCAGCACCGTCGAACACATTGATCGCCGGCAAGCCGGCTCCTACGAAAAGCGCGTCTGCGCGCACCTTACAAACCTACGCGCCAAGTGCCGATATCCCAACCCGTAGGAGCCCGCTTGCGGGCGATCCAGCACCGTCGGACATACTGATCGCCGGCAAGCCGGCTCCTACGAAAAGCGCGTCTACGCACACCTTACAGACCCACGCACCAAGTGCCGGTATCCCAACCCGTAGGAGCCCGCTTGCGGGCGATCCAGCACCGTCGGACACCTTGATCGCCGGCAAGCCGGCTCCTACGAATGGCACGCCTGCACAAACCTTCTAGTCCTGTTCGCCGAACGCGGTAAGCTCAAGCGTTCACAGCACAAATGGGCAACAGGCGATGAACGCGCAATCTTGGGTCGACCTCAAGCAGGATGCCGATACCGGCATCGAGGTGATCCGTGCGCATTTCGAGGGCCACGCCTACGACCCGCACTGGCACGACAGCTACCTGATCGGCTTTACCGAGCAGGGCGTGCAGCAGTTCCACTGCCGACGCGCGCTGTTCAGCAGTGTGCCGGGACAAACCTTCTTCCTCGAACCTGGCGACATCCATGACGGCCATGCGCCGACACCGGGCGGCTTCACCTACTCCACCCTCTATCTCGAGCCGGTCTGGTTGGAACGCGCGTTGCCGGCGCTGTTCGAGCAGGCACCTGCCGACTGCCTGCCCGGCGTGCCGCGCACCCAGCCGGACGACCCCGGCCTGCTGCCCTGTATCGCCAATGCCCTGCAGGCGTTGAACGACAACGAGCCACGCATGGTGCGCGACGCGGCGCTGGATACGCTGCTGGAGCGCATCTCACGCAGCCTGCACTGGCGCCAGCGCCTGCCGGGCAGCCCGCAGATACCCCGCGTGGCCCTGCGTGCCCGCGACTACCTGCACGCACACTTTCACCAGAACATCGGCCTCGACGAACTGGCGCGAGTCTGCGGCGTCGACCGCTTCCGCCTCAGCCGTGCGTTCAAGGCAGCCTTCGGCATCGCTCCTCATGGTTACCTGATCCAGCTGCGCCTGGTGCGCGCACGTCGGCTGCTGGCCCTCGGCACGGCACCGGCGGATGTCGCCAGCGACCTGAGCTTCGCCGACCAGAGTCACCTGGGCCGCTGGTTTCGCCGCGCCAATGGCCTTACCCCAGGCGCCTACCGCAGCCTCTGCACAAAGCTTCAAGACCGCTGAATCAGCCAGCCGGACAATCGCGCCATACCCGATATGGAGCGATGCCCGATGCCCTTCACTGCTCAACGAGCGCGGTCATGAACCAGTGGCTGCCCTTCATCCTCTTCGCCTCGGTGGCGTCGATCACCCCCGGCCCGACCAACCTGCTGATCCTCGGCAGCGCCGCGCGCTTCGGCCTGTCCATCGCTCTGGCCATCGCCTTGGGCGCCAGCCTCGCTGCCAGTCTGATGCTGCTGGTGGTCGGCCTGGGCCTCGGTGAACTGCTGGCCCGCGCCCCGCTGTTGCAGACGGCGATGACCTGGGCCGGCGCCGCCTGGATCAGTTGGATGGCCTGCAAGCTGATGCGCGCCGAAGCTGCCGGCCTGGACGAGCGCGGCGTCGACCGGCGCCAGGGCTTCGCCCAGGGCGCCGGCCTGCAACTGATCAACCCCAAGACCTGGCTGATGAGCATCTCGGTCACGGCGATCTTCCTCGACGGCCAGGCCTCGTTCGGCGCGGTGGCGAGCTACGCGACGCTGTTCCTGCTGGTATCCACGCCCTGCCTGCTGGTCTGGGGTGTGCTGGGCGTCGGCGGCGCGCGCCTGTTGCGACAACCGGCCCGGCTGCTGTTGTTCAACCGCAGCATGGCCCTGTTGCTACTGGCTTCAGTGTGGCTGCCGCCGCTGGCAAGCCTGTAGGAGCGCCGCCCCGGCGCGAAGCGATTGCGGCGATGCCGCGATACCGAGCTTATCCGCAGCATTCGCCGCGGGGCGCGGCTCCTACAACACACCGCCCTGACGGCGGAAGGCGCCAGGCGCAACACCGAAACGCTGGCGGAACAGCTTGCCCAGGTGGCTGGCATCGCCGGCGCCGATCTCGTCGGCGAGTTGCGCCAGGCTGTGGCTGGAGTTGAGCAGGCGCCAGCGCACATGCTGCAGGCGCAGCTCGTTCCAGTATTCGCGCGCACTCATGCCCTGGCTGGCGTGGAACAGGCGATCCAGCTGACGCCGGCTGATGCCAACGCTGGCCGCCAACTGCTCGATGCCATCGGCACTGGCCAGACCGTGGCGCATCAGGGCGATGGCGCGGTCGACATGGCGCTCGCCGCTCGGTGTGGTGTGCAGTGAACGCAGCGCGTGCTGGCCGCTGCGCGTCTCGTCCACCAGCATGTCGGCCAGGCCCTTGAGCGCCCGCGCCCGGCCGCTGCCCTGGGCCAACAGCTCCACCGCCAGGTCGATGGCCGCCGTACCGCCAGCGCAGGAGATCCGCGCGCCATCGAAGCAGTACAGGCGCTCGCGGGCTAGGCGCAAGTTCGGGAAGCTGGCACGGAATTCCGCCTCATGGCGCCAGTGCACTGCCACCCGATGACCGTCGAGCAGGCCGCAGGCGGCGAGCAGGAAGCTGGCATTGTCGATCGCCACCAGCTTCACTCCGGCGCGTGCGGCGCGACGCAGCAACGGCTGGTAGGCCGGCGCCAGCGCAGCGGTGGCCTGTGCGTTGCGCCCACCGAACAACACCAGATAGTCGTAGTCGGCCAGCTTCAGCTCGTCCGGCGTCGCCTCGATCCGCAGCGCAGCACCGCTGCTGGACAGCACATGCCCTGGTTGCAGGCCGAGAATCGTCCAGGTGCAGTAACGCTGGCGACTGTAGTCCTCGTCGTCGGCGCTAAAACGCAACTTGTCGAGAAAACCACCAAACGGCAGCAGGGCGAACTCCGGCAAGGGCAACAGGAGAAAACGCAGATCGGGGCTTTCGGCCATGTGATGTCCAGAATCAACTGCTAGATAGCCAGAATCTACCTTATTCAAGTACCTGCCGCTGACTAGACTGGCCGCGCCCAAACAGGAGACCCGCATGGCTCTAGAACTCTGGCTCGTCTACTTCGTCGCCACCCTTGGCCTGGCTCTGACGCCCGGCCCCAACAGCCTTCTGGCGCTGACCCACGGCGGGCTGTACGGCTCGCGCATGGCACTGGCCACCATCCTTGGCGGTGTGGTTGGCTTCAGTACCTTGATCGCACTGGCCATGTTCGGCCTCAGTGCGCTGCTCAAGACCGCGCCCAACGCGCTGCTGGCGCTGAAGTGGATCGGCGGCGCCTACCTGATCTGGCTGGGCGTGCAGCTGTGGCGCTCGCCACCGATGAACCTGACCCTGGCCGACAGCGTTGTGCGCCCCAGCGCCAGCCGGCTGTTTCGCCAGGGCCTGCTGTCGGCGCTGTCGAATCCCAAGGTGATCCTGTTCTACGGCGCCTTCCTGCCGCAGTTCCTCGACCCGCAGCGCGGCCTGGCCGTGCAGTTCGTGGTGATGGCAGCGACCTTCGCCGTGGTCGAGTTCCTCGTCGAACTGCTGCTGGCACTACTGGCGTTTCGCGTACGGCCCTGGTTGCAGCGCGGCGGCAGCGCCTTCAACCGCAGCTGCGGCGTGCTCTTCGTGCTGATCGGTGTAGCGCTACCGCTGGCGCGCTGAGCACGCCCGACATCAGGCCTTGAGCGCCTCACCAATCGCGTAGTAGTGCCCGCCCGCGACGTGATGCAGGCTGCGCAGGCTCGGGTCGGCCGTTTCGAAATGCCAGCGGCCGTCGCGGAACACGCGCTCGTCCGCCCAGGCCGCGATCACCTCGCCGATGAACAGGTCGTAGGCCTGCTGGTTATGCGGCTCATCGATCAGCCGGCAGACCAGCCAGGCCGAGCAGCCGGCCACCAATGGCACATCGTGGCCTGCCATCTCGAACAACTCGACCCCGGCATGGGCCAGCTTCGCCGGATCATCGGCCAGGCTGGCACTGCCCACCGCCTGGGTCAGTTGCAGCTGAGCCACGGTCGGCACCTGGATGGCGAACAGGCCGCTGCCTTCGATCAGCGCGCGGGTGCGGGTGGCCTTGTCCAGCACCACGGTCAGCTTCGGCGGATCGAAATCCAGGGCGCAGCACCAGGCTGCCGCCATGACGTTATCCACAGCCTGATGACGCGCCGACACCAGCACGGTCGGCCCGTGGTTGAGCAGACGGTAGGCCTTGGCCAGGTCGACGGAATGAATGGACGCGCTCATGCAGACTCCTGAAAGCGAAAAAGGCGCCTGCATGCTGGCTCGGGTGAACCAGCATCGCAAGCGCCTGCAACAGCGGTTATGGATCAGAACTCCTGCGTGGTCGGACGCAGGACGATCTCGTTGATGTCGACGTCAGCCGGCTGCTCGATGGCGTAGGCAATAGCGCGTGCCACCGATTCCGCCGGAATCGCCCGCTTGTAGAAGTCGACGACGAAATCGCGGCTCTGCTGGTGCGAGCTGCCGAACTTCAGCTCCGAATCCACCGCGCCCGGCTCGATGGTGGTAGTGCGGATGCTGCCGCCGACCTCATGACGCAACCCTTCGGAGATGGCGCGCACGGCGAACTTGGTGCCGCTGTAGACGGTGCCACCCGGGCTGAACACCTTGATCCCGGCCACCGAAGCGATGTTGATGAAATGCCCGGCGTTCTGTTGCTGGAATACCGGCAGCGCCGCAGCGATGCCATACAGCACGCCCTTGATGTTGATGTCGATCATGCGCTCCCACTCCTCGACGCGCACGTCGCTCATCGGCGCGATGGCCATCAGCCCGGCGTTGTTGATCAGCACATCGACGCGGCCGAAGCTGTCCAGTGCGCCCTGGATCAGCGCCTTGACCTCATCGGCGCGGGTCACGTCGGTGGTGTAGGCCACAGCCTCGCCACCAGCGGCGACCAGCTCGCTGACCAGTTGCTCGAGACGCTCCTTGCGCCGTGCGGCCAGCACCACCTTGGCGCCCAGCTTGCTCAGATGACGCGCAGTCGCTTCGCCCAGTCCGCTGCTGGCGCCAGTGATGACCACGACCTTGCCGGAAATGTTGTTGCTCATGAGTAAGCCCTCTCTGGATTCATGGGAGTGTCCGCGCCATACGCCGGACATAGACTCACCTTAGAGACGATTTAAGTTTCAATGAATGGAAGAGTTTGGATTAGGCTATTCCAGTTTTTGGAATACAAAGGCGCCCCGACATGCTCAACCGCATGGAGATGATCCGCATCTTCTGCAGCGCGGCCGACTGCAGCAATTTCCGCGAGGCAGCGACTCGCCTGGGGGTTTCGCCGCAGGCGGTGACCCGTGCGATCAAGGCGCTGGAGGAGGAACTGGGCGAGATTCTGTTCCACCGCAACACCCGCCAGGTGCATATCACCGCCTTCGGCGAGGCCTATGCGCTGCGCGCCCGGCAGATGCTGGAGGATTTCGACGCGCTGTTTCGCGGCCACCGCGCCGAAACCGAATCGGTCATCGCCGGGCGCATCGGCATCACCGCGCCGCAGGCCATTGGCAAGCGCTTTCTGGTGGCGTTCCTGCAGCCCTTGCTCAAGCAGCACCCACAGCTGGTGCTGAACCTGCGCCTGGAGGACGAGATCACCGACGCGGTGGAAGCGCAGATCGACATCGGCATCCGCGTCGGCTTCCTGCGTGACAGCCGCTACGTCGCCCGCGCCCTCGCACCCGTACCGTTGCAGGTGGTGGCCACACCGCAACTGATCGCCGCCAGCGGTGCGCCGCGTGACCTCGACGAGTTGCAGCAGCGGCCGCTGTCGGTGCTGATCGACCGCAAGAACGGCCGCCCCTGGCCGTGGACATTCGCTCACGGCCCCAGCCTGCATCCGCCCGCGCCAGCGCTGGTGTGCGACGACCCTGAAGCCGAGCTGGAAGCCGTGCTCGCCGGCCTGGCCTACGGCCAGTTACCCGCCTACCTGGCGCAACCGTACCTGGAGAACGGCCGCCTGCAGGCGGTGCTGACCGAGCAGGCGCCCGATCCCTGGCAGCTGTTCATCTACCGCCCACAGCAGGGCCCGGTGCCGCCAAGGGTGCGTCTGGTGTTCGATCACCTGCGCGCCTGCTTCTCCAATCCGGCGCAGTTTCCCCAGGGCTGAGGTCGCTCACGACAACGCCGCTGTCGCCTGCGAAGCGCCCACCCCGGCTATCGCTCCGTAACCTGCCTGAAGCCGTCTAAATCAGGGATCAGGAGCGTTACATGAATGCCATCCACACGGGCCAGCAGGTCAGCCCGGCCACCTTGCACAAGGTGATCGCCGCCTCGGCCATCGGTAACTTCGTCGAGTGGTTCGACTTCGCCGTCTACGGTTTTCTCGCCGTGACCATCGCTTCGCTGTTCTTCCCGCCGGGCAACCCGACCCTGGCGCTGCTGCAGACCTTCGCCGTGTTTGCCGTGTCGTTCGCCCTGCGCCCACTGGGCGGCATCGTCTTCGGCATTCTCGGTGATCGGATCGGACGCAAGCGCGTGCTGTCGATCACCGTGCTGCTGATGGCCGGCGGCCTGGCGCTGCCGGAGTCATCGAAGCGGCCGCTGAGCTACCAGCGCTGAACGATCAGTACTGCACCGAGTAGCTCAAGCCAAAGGTACGCCCCGCCGCCGGCAGGCTGGAGATGGCGCCGTAGGTGGCCTCGGCCTGCTGACCGTAGACGGTCTTGTAGTCGCGGTTGGCCAAGTTGTAGACGCCGAAACCAACCTCGCCGCCTAGCCAGGGCGCGTGAGCGATCAGGTCGACCACGGTATAGCCCTGGATCTTGGTCGCCGGGGTGGCGCGGATGGTTGGGCTGATCGCGGCGGACTGAGCGTCGTCATAAGCGCGGTCACTGCCGCCCACGGTGAGCGCCTGCAGGCGTACGCCATAGCCATCGAGGAAGCGCCAGTCACTGTAGACGGTGGCCTTCAGCGGCGACACGCGGAAAGCGTTCAGCTCGCGCCATTTGCCGGCGGCGTCCTTGTACTGGCCGCGGGTGTAAGCCAGGGTGCCGCCCAGCGTCCAGCCCTCGGCAACCGGCACCTGCAGATTGCCTTCGGCGCCCCACACGCGTTCGTCGGTATCGGCCACCGAGACGCTGTAGTCGCGGTTGAACTGCACCACCTTGTCGGAGGTGTTGTAGAACGCGGTCACCCCGGCATTCAGACCGCGGGCATCGCCCAGGCGCCAGCCCAGTTCGTAGTTGTTGACCTTGATCGAATCGATGCTGCTGTTATCGATCGAGAAGTTGGCCGACACGTCGCGCAGCATGCGCTGGGTGTCAGGCAGGCTGAAGCCCTGGGAGAAGTTGGCGAACAGCTGCTGAGTGTCGGTCAGCTTGTACACCGCGCCGAGGTTGAACAGGGTTTCGCTGTGGCGAACGTTGCCGCCGGCCATTGTCTGCGGCTGATAACCCGGCACACGGTCGGCGGCAATCGCCTCGCCATAGGGAATGGAAGCGTCCACGTCGTTGCCAATGGTCTCGCGACGCACCCCGGCCTGCAGGCTGAGACGCTCGGTGAGCTGGTAGTCGCCCTGCAGGAACAGGCCGGTCTTGCTCACTTCAACGTCCGGGCCCATGGCATAGCGCTGGGCTTCGCGGTAGTTCAGGCCGTTGCTGGCGATGAAGGTATTGAGGTCGTAAGACTGCCCGCTCTGGCTGTCCTTTTCCCGTTCGTGATCCAGGCCGTAGGTCAGTTGCAGGTCGCGCCCGGCCAGTTCGAAGCCCTTCTGCAACGCGGTGCGTACACCCCACACATCGATATCGGTGTTGGACTGCAGCGCCACGTAGGTGAAGCCCCCCGGCAGCGCCGGGTGCACCGCGGCCGCCACGGACGGGAACCAGCGCGACTTCTCCTTGCGGTAATAGGCCTCGGCGGTCAATTGCTGGCCCCAGAACAGGTCGCGATTCAGATACTGGACGTTGGCGCCGTAGTGACGGGTACGCGGCTGATCGTCGAGTTGCAGGCCCTTGATGCCTTGCAGGCTCGGCTGGAAAGTCGCCGGGGTGAACAGCGCTGCCAGGCCTGGGCCGTAGTCCGGGCCGTAGTCGCTGTCCTGCTCGTCGTTGTAGTAGCGCACGCCGGCGCTCAGTTGCTGGTCGTCGTCCAAGTGCCAGGTCAGGCGGCCGTTGAAGTCGAAGCTGGTGGTGTCCTGGCGGTCGGTCTGGGAGATTTCCGGGCCGATGCGATCACCGTCGGCATCGCGAATCTCGCCCTGCTTGGTGAAGCTCAGGCCGGCGAAACCGCTGATCGCCCCATGGTGAAAGGCAGCGGTCTGCGAGGCCTCGTAGGCCATGGCGTCACGCGCCGCCTTGCCAGGAGTACGCAGGCCGATGCGGCTGCTGAAGTCACTGGTTTCGTCGTCGGCGTTACGCGTGATGATGTTGATCAGGCCGCCGGTGGCGCCGGCGCCGTAGATGCTGGTGGCACCGGAGATCACCTCGATGCGCTCGATCATCGCCGGGCTGATGCTGTTGAGCTGGCGCGAACCGTCACGCGAGCCGGTCAGCGGCACGCCGTCGATCATCACCTGCACGGTACGCCCGCGCATGGTCATGCCGTAGTTGCTGGTGGTGCCGCTGCTCGGCGCCAGCGAGGGCACCAACTGGCCGAGGATATCGGCGGTGGAACGGCCGGCAGCGGCCTGCTCGGCAACCTGCTCGCGGTCGATGCTGTACACCGTGCCGGCGATCTCGGCGATGCTCTTGGCCGAACGGGTGGCGGTGACCACCATCGGGCCGAGTTCCTTGACCTGGCTGGTCGCGGTGTCATCGGCCTGCGCGTGGAGCGCGCCGCTTACCGCCAGGCTGAGCAAGGTGACCTGCATGGATGCCGAAAGATGCCTCATGGTTTCCCCCAGAGAAAGCGCGTCAATGATTGCCGGAGCCGGCCTGGATCGACCGGACGATAGGTTTGCAGAGCAGGACGCTGAGCACTGAAAGTGCGCCCAGCAGCAGGTAATAGGTTTCGTAGCCCAGGCCCTTGACGAGGAAGCCCGACAGCGAACCGCCGACGAAGAACACCAGCAGCTCGAAGCACACCAGCACGGTGAAGTCGGTGCCGGCCTGCTGCCGCGAACAGAGCTGCATGAACAGGGCGTAGAGGCTGGTCATCGCCAGGTAGCGGATGGCCAGGAGCACCAGCACCATGGTGCCGAGCCACAGCGGTGAGCCGTCGGCCAGGCCGCTGAGCAGCAGCCCGGCGACCGCCAGGTAGGCCAGGCTGCGCAGCCAGCCGGCACGTAGCAGCAGGGTCGCCGCTCGTTGGCGCAGCAGCAGGCGCGCAGCCGCCACGGCGGCGAGCAGCCCGACGCTGGCGCCGGCCACCGACATCAGCAGGCCGATCTGCGTCAACGACCACTGGCGATCCACCAGCATCGGCGTGAGCATGGCCATGGCCGGCGCCTCGACCAGGCGATAGACCAGGATCAGCAGCAGCGCCCAGCGGATCTCCGGGCGCTTGAACGTGGCGATGAAACCCGGCTTGGCCGCCTCGGCCTGCGTCGGCAGGCGATCATCGACCCGCACCACCGCCAGCATGGTCAAGGCACTCAGGCCGGCCAGGGTCAGAAGCGCGCTCTGCCAGCCGACCACCTGGTACAACCACAGCACGCCGGCACCGCCGAACATGCTGCCCAGCGCCACGCCGATGCTTTGCGCCATGCTGCCCAGGCGATGATCCTCGCTGGCCAGCGACTCCACGGTGTAGCCGTCGATGGCGATGTCCTGGGTGGCGGCGAAGGTGGATATCCACAGGCTCACCAGCACGAACAACAACAAGCCGTGCTCCAGGCCGGTCAGCGCCAGCACCAAGATGGCGGCCACCAGCGCCGCCTGGGTCAGCCACAGCCAGGTACGGCGCCGGCCGAGGCTGTGCAGGTAATGCCGGTCGACCAGCGGCGCCCAGAGAAACTTGAACGCCCAGGGGACATACAGCAGCGAAAGCATGCCGATCCAGCGCAGGTCGACACCCTGGCTACGCAGGATGGCCGGCATCGCCACGTTGAAGAAGTACAGCGGCAGCGCGTGGGCCAGGTACAGCACCACGATCACCGCCAACGCCAGCCGGGTCACCGGCACCTGCTCAGACGGACGCTGCATGATCCACCATGCGCTCGGCGATCCAGCGATAGCCGTGCGTCCTGTCCAGGGTGACGAAGTAGGGCACGCCCCAGGCGGCATGCAGCGCCGGGGTGTCGAGCCGGGCCTGCTCCTCGGCGTCAGCGGCGATGCGCACCAGCCCCTGGCAAATCTCGCGGAACGCCGCCTTGTGCTGCTTGTACCAGACGCCCTGGATGGCCCGGTAATCCTCGGCGAGGGTGCTGCCCTCGCGGGTACTGGAAATGAAGAAGAACGGCTGACGGTCTTCGATCAGACGCTCGATGCCGTCCAGCCACTGGCTTATCTGCGCCGCGTCGACATGGTCATGGAAGACCGCCTCGACCACCGTCGTTTGCGTGAGGAGCAAACCCATCGCTGTGTGATTCCCATGATCGTTGGTAACGCAATCAAGACGATTGCGACATCATTGCACATGAGAATAATTCTGAACAATGTTGCGCGCTTAGGGGAAAAGAAGGAAAAATTAGCCGCAACGAAACTTCCATCGGTCAAGCCAGCATGACGGTCTTCACCTGCGGTCAGCTCAGCGATGTCGCCCACACCCTGGGCGGCAACCTGCATTTCCAGCGCGAGCTATCGGGCGAACAGCCAGTGCTCGACGGCGAACAACAGGTGCAGGTGCTGAGCGAAGGCCTGGTGCTGTACTTCAGCCGCAGCCGCGATCTGGTCGACGCCAGCAGCGACAACCGCCTGGCACCAGGCATTACCGCCGCCTTTCTGCTGCAGGGCGAGGCCGAAGTCAGCCTGCCGCGCCAGCGCCTGCACTTCGACGCCCGGCCTGGCGGCCAGCGCGCCATGTTGGTCAACCTGACCGATAGCGATCAGTTCCAGCGCCACTGGCGCAGCGGCCGCGAAGAAACCAAAGTATGCCTGAGCATCACCCCGGACTGGCTGCAGCAGGTCGCAATCGGCAGCCAGCTGCGCAGCGACGCCCTGCTGCGCTTCAGCCGCAGCCACTGGCACAGCCTGCCCTGGCAACCCTCAGTGGATATCCTTCAACGTGCCCACCAGTTGCTCGAACGTGACGCGACCCTGCCGCCGTTGATGCAACGCCTGCAACGCGAGAGCTTCGCCCTGGATCTGGCCTGCGACATCCTGCGCGGCATCGACACGCCCCAGGAGAAACGCCTCGGCAGCCATCTCGAACGCTGCCTGGCGCGCCTCAAGGAATGGCTCGACAGCGGCGAGGCAGATGCCCTGAGCATCACCGACATGGCGCGCCAGCTCGGCACCAACCCGGTCGACCTGCAGAATGCCTTTCGCAGCCGCAACGGCACCACCATCGCCGCCTACCTGCGCCGCCAGCGCCTGGCCCGCGCTTATCAGGCCATGCGCCAGCAGGGCCTGTCAGTGGAGGATGCCGCCAATCTGGCCGGCTACGAGCACCTCAGCAGCTTCAGCGCCGCCTTCAAGCGCGAGTACGGCTTTCCACCGTCGCAGGCTCGTCGCTGAGGGAAGTGGGTCAATCCGAATCTGCACAATTGGATCTATGTGGCTGGGCCACTGCTGCGTAGATTCACCGCTACCGGGGCAGGCCGTCACGCCATCGCGCCCCTCAACGCGGATACGGATGATCACCATGAGCCAGCGCCTCGACTACTTCGCACTCTCCCCCAAGGCTTCCGGCAAATATGCCGAGTTTTCCATGCTGCTGACCCGCAGCCCCTTTCTTGCGCCGCTGGCCCACCTGGTCATGCTGCGTGCCTCGCAGATCAACGGCTGCGCCTTCTGCGTCGACATGCACGTGAAAGAAGCGAAGATCCATGGCGACCGCGAACTGCGCCTGCACCATGTCGCCGTGTGGCGTGAGTCGCCACTGTTCTCGGAGCAGGAGCGCGCCGCGCTGGAGTGGACGGAAGCCCTGACCCAGCTGTCGCCGCACGGCGTGTCCGACGCCATCTATGCCAGCGTGCGCGAGCAGTTCTCCGAGCAGGAACTGTCTGAGCTGACTTTCCTGGTAGTCGCCATCAACGGCTGGAACCGCCTCAACGTGGCCTTCCGCACCGTGCCCGGCTCCGCCGACAAGCAGTTCGGCCTGGACAAGGCCGGTCTGGCCTGAAGGTTATCCACAGGGGCGGTCGCCAGTCGCGCGGCCCCTGCTTCTCCCTGAGCCGCCCGCTGCACAGCACGGGCAAAACCGGCATGATGTGCCCCCGCGCCAGCACCCTGCGGGCGTGACGAATCCTCGTCGGCCTCCATCAGACACTCTCGCCGCCCGCTCAACGGAGCCCTTGCATGCTGCCCCTGCCGTTTTCCCGCCAACCTGCCCATCTCACCCTGCTCGCCCTCGCCTGCCTGAGCGGCCACAGCGCCTTCGCCGAAGAGCCCGTGCAACTCGATTCACTGCAGGTCACCGGCGAACAGGTAAGTGAAGTAGAGGCCGCGCGCGAGGAGCTCAAGCGCGTCCCCGGGGCCACCAATGTGGTGGATATGGCCAAGGTCGAACAAGGCCGCGTGGCTGGCGTCGCCGATGTGCTGGCCTACCAGCCAGGCGTCTACCGCAGTCCCCCGGCAACGAAGGCGTGAAGATCAGCGTGCGCGGCTCGGGTATCAACCGTGGCCCCGGCTCGCACGCCTCCGGCACCCATATCATGCTCGACGGCCTGCCGCTGACCGGCCCCGGCGGCACGCCTTACGAGCTGCTGGAGCCGCTGTGGATCAGTCGCGCCGAGGTGCTCCGTGGTGCCAATGGCTTCGACCGCGGCTCGCTGGCTCTGGGCGGCGCCATCGACTACATCACCCACACCGGCTACACCGCGCCCAAGCTGCAACTGCGCTATGAAATCGGCAGCTACGGTTACCAGAAGCGCAACATCGCCTCCGGTCAGGTGCTGGGCGATTTCGACTACTACTTCGCCCTCACCGACAGCGAAACCGACGGCTATCAGGATCATTCCTCAGGCAAGGGCAAAGGCGTCGCCGGCAACTTCGGCTATCGCCTCAATGAGAACCTGGAGACGCGTTTCTACCTGCGTTACCGCGAGACCGCGCACGAAACGCCTGGCCGCCTGACAAAGGCTCAGCTCAAGGACGATCCGCGTCAGGCCGCAGCCAATAACCTGCTTATCGACGCCCACCGCGACCAGCCCGGCAGCACCTGGCTGGCAAACAAGACCACCTGGCAGAACGACGACGACTCCACCCTGGTCGCCGGCCTGGCCTACCACCATTACCCGATGGATATCACCGAGACCGCTTACCGCGGCGGCGCCTATCGAATCCGCGTGGACTACAGCGATATCAGTGGCACCCTGAACTACACCCGCCGGCACAGCTTGTTCGGCCTGAACAGCGTGACCACCCTCGGACTGCGCAGCACCACCAACCTGCCGAGCAGCAAATCCAAGGAAACCGCAGCGTTGCCAATCGACGTCAACGGCACCACCTATCCAGCGGGCACCCTGATGCGCGACTACGAACACCTGGGTTCGGACAACGTGCTGCATATCGGTAACGAGCTGGAGCTGGTGCCTGACCTGTGGCTGACCAGCGGTTTGGCCCTGATCCATACCCGGCGTGAAGTCGAAGTGACCTGGCCGGCCACCGACGACAGGCTCAGCGAACACAGCTGGGACTACGCCCCACGCATTGGCCTGCGCTACCAGCTCAACCCGGATGTGCAGCTATTCGGCAATATCAGCCGCTCGGTGGAGCCGCCGCATGCCTGGTCGATGCTCTGGAGTTCGCCGCTACGCTTCCCCACCAGCAACCAGCCATGGAGCAATCGTCAAAGCACTGCCATCAGCCTGGACAATCAGACCGCCACCACCTTCGAGGTCGGCGGCCGTGGCGACTCTGCGCTCGGCCAGTGGGAGCTGACCTATTACTACTCACAGGTGCGCCACGAACTCCTCACCGTCGAGATCGAGCCCAACGTCTTCGCTGAATCCAACGCCAGTCCCACCGTGCACCAGGGTATAGAAGTCGGCCTGACCAGCCCGCTGTGGCAAGGTGGCACGGCAGGCGCCTTGAGCCTGCGCCAGGCCTACACCTTCAGCGACTTCCACTACCGCGACGACGACACCTTCGGCGACAACCGCCTGCCCGGCTTGCCGCGCCATTACTACCAGGCCGAAGTCCGCTACGACCACCCGAGCGGCTTCTACGCCGGCCTCAACACCCAGTACGCCTCCAAGGTCGCGGTGGATTACGCCAACTCCTACTACGCCGATGCCTACGCCACCTTCGGCGCCACCCTCGGCTACGCCTCGCCGAGAGACGACTGGCAAGCCTGGCTCGACCTGCGCAACCTGACCGACAAACGCTATGCCGCCACCGTTACGCCGGGCTATGACGACAACGGCGCGGACGCAGCGCGCTCCACACCTGGGGAAGGGTTTGGGGTGTATACCGGACTGTCCTGGAGTTGGCTCTGATGGCGCAGACGTACACCACGTACTACTTGGAAATGACCTCGCCGGACCAGCTGAAGGCCAAGCCTCAGCGCAGCGACCTGCAGATCGTCGAGTGCGAAGAACCGCAACCGGCGCTCAATCGCTTTCTCTACCAACTGGTCGGCTCGACCTGGGAATGGGGTGATCTGGACGACTGGAGCGACGAACAGTGGCGCGCCATGGTGGAAAACGAAGCACACCGTACCTGGGTCGCCTATCACCGTGGCGCCATCGCTGGTTACTACGAGCTGTTCCGTCCTGACGGTCGTAACACGGAGATCCGCTACTTCGGCCTGGCTCCGCAGTTTCTCGACCGCGGCTTCGGTGGCCCACTGCTCAGCCATGCCATTCAATCGGCCTGGCAGTGGCCGGGGACTGAGCGCGTTTGGGTGCATACCTGCACCTTCGATCATCCTGCTGCTCTGGCTAATTACCAGGCGCGTGGGATGCGGGTTTATCAGGAAGAAGTTTGCGATATATCCAGCTAAAGCAGACTTTTACCCAGCGTCCAATACTGCTGCATCATCGGGGTATGATCGCCCAGCACGTAGGGTGGACAGCGCTCTTCCTGTCCGCCGCCCTTCACCTCACTCCTGCACTGCTCCTTCCTTCCTCAACAAATAGCTATCCATGATCCAGCCATTACGCTCACGCGCCTCAGCGCGGGTGATGGCGATATTTTCGGCCACCTCGTCCAGAGGCCCTGCGATAAGGATTTCATCGGCAGTGCCGACATAGGCGCCCCAGTAGATATGCAACTCCTGGCCGACGAAGCGGCGGTAGGTGTCCTTGGCGTCGAGCATCACCGCCACGCTGTCCACGCCTTGCGGCCAGCCTTCGGCGAGCAGGCGGCCGGTGGTGATTTCCACGGCGCGGCCGATGCTGTTGAGCGGGATGCGGTGGCGTGCGGTCAGAGCCTGCAGGCTGGTGATGCCGGGAATCACGTCATAGACGAAATCGCTACGGCGCGCGGCGATGGCTTCGATGATGCGGATGCTGCTGTCGTACAGCGAGGGGTCGCCCCAGACCATGAAGGCCGCCGTCTCGCCATCGGCCATCTGCTCGTCGATCAGTTGCTCGAACACCGCCTGCTTGTCGCGGTTGAGTTCGTCGACGCTGGCGCGGTAGTCCGCCGCCTCGCGTTCGCGCTCCGGCTGCTGGCCTTCGGCGAAACGCGGCGTGTGGCCTTCGAGAAAGCGCGCGCAGACTTCCCGGCGCAGGGCGTTGAGCTTGTGCTTGGCCGGGCCCTTGTCCATCAGGAAGATCACGTCGCTGCGGCGCAGCGCCTTGATCGCCTGGTAGGTGATGTAGTCCGGGTCGCCGGCGCCGATGCCGACCAGCAGCAGGGTTTTCATGGGGTTCTCCAGGTAACGGACAACCCGTAGGAGCCGGCTTGCCGGCGATCAGCGTCCTCGGCTCCTACAGGCAGTAAATCATCAATATGTTGGTACTCGGCCTGCAGCGCCTGTGCCAACTGCTGCGCACGGCCCAGGCGGATGGGCGCGCGCTCGGTGTCGAGCAGCAGGGTTGGGCATGGCAGCGGCGCCAGGTTGGGCAGGTCACGCAGGCGACCGTCGGTGAGGATCAGCAGGCGCTGGCGTTCGCTCGGTTTCGCCCGTTGCCGACGCGACAGCCAGTCACCCGCCTGATTCAGTGCATTGAGCAGCGGCGTGCCGCCACCGGCGCCCAATTCGTGCAGCCATCGATGTAACTCCGCGCTGGCCTTGCGCCCCTGCCATAACCACTGCGCCTCACGACCACCGGCCTTTAGCACGGCCAGCCGCGCACGCTGGCGATAGGCGCTGTCGAACAGCTCGGCGAGCACGCCCTTGGCCCGGCTCAGTGCACCATGGCGACGGGTGGAAGCGGAGGCATCGACCAACACCAGCCACAGCTCCTCGGCCTGCTGGCTGCGCGGGCGCAGCACCAACTGTTCTCGGCGTTGCGGTCGACCCTGGCGCAGCGTCGCGGCCCAGTCGATTCGTCCGCCCGCACCGCTACGCGCAGCACCACGCAGGCCGCCGCCGAGTCGTCCGGGCCGGTTGCGGGCATCCGCGCCTGTGGCTGTGCGCGGGCGGATGCTCAGGACTTTTTTGGCCAACGCGGCGGCACGCGCCGTTCGCCCATGGCCTGCGGCTGCGCCGGCAGCTCGCCCCACTGGCCCTCGCCCTGGCTCTGTTCCTGCGCCTGCTGCGGCGCCTGGCTCTGCTCGGGCGGTGTGGCAGCCGGCGGTTGTTGCTGGCGACGGCGATGGCGCAGAACGAAGTCCTCCACCGCCTCGATATCCACAGGCTCGATGCCCGCCGCGCCACGCCAGGCCGCATGAGCACGGGCGGCGCGCAGCCAGACCAGATCGGCGCGCAGACCGTCGACGCCGGCAGCGAAGCAGCGCTGGCTGATCTCACCCAGGGCGGCGTCATCTAGCGGGATATCGGCCAGGCGCTGGCGGGCGTTCTGGCAACGCATCGCCAGGGCATCCTGCTCATCCTGCCAGCGTTGCAGAAAAGCGGCGGGGTCGGCATCGAAGGCCAGACGGCGACGGACGATCTCGGCGCGCTCAGCCGGCTGCGGCTGGCCATCGAGCGCCAGGTTGAGGCCGAAGCGGTCGAGCAGTTGCGGGCGCAGTTCGCCCTCTTCGATGTTCATGGTGCCGATCAGCACGAAGCGCGCGGCGTGGCGATGGGAGATGCCGTCGCGCTCGACGTGGTTGACCCCGCTGGCGGCAGCATCGAGCAGCAGATCGACCAGATGATCGGGCAGCAGGTTGACCTCATCCACATACAAAACGCCGCCATCGGCACGGGCCAGCAGGCCTGGGGAAAACTGCGCGCGGCCCTCGCCGAGGGCCGCGTCCAGATCCAGGGTGCCAACGATGCGCTCCTCGCTCGCCCCCAGCGGCAGGGTGACGAAGCGGCCACCGTCGAGCAGATCGGCCAGGCTACGGGCCAGGGTGGACTTGGCCATACCGCGCGGGCCCTCGATCAGCACGCCGCCGATGGCCGGATCGATGGCCGCCAGGCACAGCGCCAGCTTCAGCGAATCGGCGCCGACCACGGCGGCGAGGGGGAAGTGATGTTCGGTCATGGCTCTGGCCTGTGGATAAACATGGTTCCGACGGTAGCCCGGATAAAATCCGGGAATGGCGGTGCGGGCAATTGGCGATTGCAGCGGATCAGAGGGATTCCTCCCCTCTCCCATTTATGGGAGAGGGGCCGGGGGAGAGGGTTTATCCAGCGACACCGAGCGACCTGAACCACCCTCTCCCCAGCCCTCTCCCGCAAGCGGGAGAGGGAGCACAACCCCCCCGCACTCAAGCGCTTCATGACTCCTCACTATCGAGCAGCAGGTTTTCCAGCGCTTCGCGATACTCGCCGGGATTCTCCCACAGGCCGCGCTGCTGGGCTTCCAGCAGGCGTTCGAGGATATCGTTGAGCGCCCCCGGGTTGTGCTGCTGAATAAAATCGCGGGTGTCCTTGTCGAGCAGGTAGGCATCGGTGAGCAGCGCGTACTGGTGGTCATCGACCAGCTCGCTGGTGGCGTCGAAGGCGAACAGGTAGTCGATGGTCGCGGCCAGTTCGAAGGCGCCCTTGTAGCCGTGGCGCTTCATGCCCGCGATCCACTTGGGATTGGCCGCGCGGGCGCGCACCACACGGTTAAGTTCTTCCTTGAGGGTGCGAATGCGTGGCGTATCCGGCTGACTGTTGTCGCCGAAGTAGCTGGCCACCTTGAGCCCGCGCAGGGTTTCCACCGCCGCCAGCATGCCGCCCTGGAACTGGTAGTAGTCGTTGGAATCTAGGATGTCGTGCTCGCGGTTGTCCTGGTTGTGCAGCACCGCCTGCATCTGTTCCAGGCGTTCGACGAAGCGCTGCCGCGCGGGTGCGCCCTCGGCGCCGCTGCCGTAGGCGTAGCCGCCCCAGTTCAGATACACCTCGGCGAGATCGGCGCGGCTCTGCCACAAGCGCTCCTCGATGGCGTTCTGCACACCGGCACCATAGGCCCCCGGCTTGGCACCGAACACCCGCCAGCCGGCCTGGCGCCGCGCTTCGGCTTCATCCAGGCCGCTGTCCTCGAGCGCCAGCGACTCGCGCCAGACCCGCGCCGACAGCGGGTTCATGTCTTCCGGTTCGTCCAGCTCGATCACCGCCTGCACGGCCTCGTCGAACAGGCGGATCAGGTTGCTGAAGGCATCGCGGAAGAAGCCCGAGACGCGCAGGGTGACATCCACCCGGGGGCGGCCCAACTGCTCCAGCGGCAGCACCTCGAAACGCTCGACGCGCTGGCTGCCCGGCTGCCATACCGGGCGCACGCCCATCAGCGCAAGCGCCTGGGCGATATCGTCGCCGCCGGTACGCATGGTCGCCGTGCCCCATACCGACAGGCCGAGCTGGCGCAGATGGTCGCCCTCGTCCTGCAGATGGCGCTCCAGCAGGCGATCCGCTGCCTGCACGCCGAGGCGCCAGGCCGTGGGCGTGGGCAGGTGGCGCACGTCGACAGTGAAGAAGTTGCGCCCGGTGGGCAGCACGTCCAGACGCCCGCGACTGGGCGCGCCGCTCGGCCCGGCAGGCACGAAACGCCCCTCCAGCGCGGCCAGCAGGCCGCCCATCTCGGCGTCGCCGCAGGCATCCAGCAGCGGCGCGATATGCTCGGCCAGGCCATCGAGAATCAGCGCCACCTCGGCGCCAAAGGCTTCGCTGCGCTCCCCTGCCAGGCGCTGTTCGATCAGCCTCAGCGCCAGCAGCTCCAGGCGCTCGCGGGTATCGCCGACGGTACGCCACAGGCTGTTATCCACAGCCAGCAGTGCCTGTGGACGCAGTCCCTCCCAGGGCTGGCCCATATCGCAATCCAGCGGATCGAGACCCAGCTCCAGCCCGCGCGCCAGCGCGCGCAGCAGGCTGGCATTGGCGCCCTGGCCATCGCCACGGGGGATGCGCAGCAAGGCCAGCAGGGTGTCGCGGCGCAGCTGGCCAGTCGGCGACTCACCGAACACGTGCAGGCCATCGCGGATCTGCGATTCCTTGAGGTCGCACAGGTAGGCATCGAGCTGCGGCAGCCAGCTGTCAGCATCGTCGTTGAGTTGCAGGCCCAGCTCGCGGTCGAGGCTGGCCTCGCGCACCTTGGCCAGGATCTCGCCACGCAGCTCCACCGCGCGGCGCTGGTCGAGCTGGCTGGCGTCGTAGTACTCATCGGCCAGGCGCTCCAGATCGCGCAGCGGGCCGTAGCTTTCGGCACGGGTCAAAGGCGGCATGAGGTGGTCGATGATCACCGCCTGGGTGCGGCGCTTGGCCTGCGCGCCCTCGCCCGGATCGTTGACGATAAAGGGATAGATATTCGGCAGCGGGCCGATCAGCGCCTGCGGCCAGCAGCCCTCGGACAGGCCGACGCTCTTGCCCGGCAGCCATTCCAGATTGCCGTGCTTGCCGACGTGAATCAGCGCATCGGCGGCGAAGGCCGTGCGCAGCCAGGCGTAGAAGGCGATATAGCCGTGCGGCGGCACCAGATCGGGGTCGTGATACACCGCCGCGGGGTCGAGCTGATAGCCGCGAGCAGGCTGGATACCAACGAAGGTCAGGCCGAAGCGCAGGCCGGCCACCATCATCCGCCCGCTGCGGAACATGGGATCGCTCTGCGGCTCGCCCCAGCGCTCGCGCACCTCCTGCTGGTTGGCCGGCGGCAGGCTGTGGAAAAACCTCAGGTAGTCGTCCAGCGCCAGGCTTTGCGCACAGGGCCGCGTATCCAGACCATCCAGATCGTTGGTAACGCCACCGAGCAGGCTGTGGACAAGTGCGGTGCCGCTATCGGGCAGGTTATCCACTGGATAGCCTTGCGCCTGCAGCGCGCGGAGGATATTCAACGCGGCGGCGGGCGTATCCAGGCCAACGCCATTGCCGATACGGCCATCGCGGGTCGGGTAGTTGGCAAGAATCAGCGCGATTCGCTTCTGATCGTTGCTTTTAAGCGCCAACTGACACCATTTACGCGCCAGTTCAGCGACGAAGGCCATACCCGATTCGTGTGCCTGATAGCACACCACATCGCTCTGGCTGCGCTCGCTGCGCCAGGCCAGGCCCTTGAAGCTGATGGCAGTGCCGATCAGCCGGCCATCCAGCTCGGGCAACACCACGTGCATGGCCAGGTCGCGCGAGCCCAGGCCCTGGGCGCTGGCCTGCCACTGCGCCTGGTTGTCCAGCGAGCAGATGGCCTGCAGCACCGGGATGTCGCGGCGGAACACCCGCGCCTGCGGCGCCTCGGGGTTGGACAGGGCAAAGCCGGTGGTATTGATGATCAGCGCGGCGCTCGTTTCGTCCAGCCAGTCCTGCACCTGATCCAGGCAGGCCGGCTCCTTCAGGCTGGCCACCGCAATCGGCAGCGGGTTAAGGCCCTGGCCGAACAGGTGCTGGCAGAAGGTATCGACGAAGGCGGTGTTCGCCGACTGCACATGGTTGCGGTAGAACAGCAGCGCCGCTACAGGCGCGTCCGGCTGCCAGTGCGCACGCCAGTCGGCCAGCGTGGCCGGACTGTGCTGCGGGTGATAGAGGCAGACACGCGGCAGCGCTTGCGGCTCCTGCCAGGCCTCGTCACGCCCCAGCCAGCGGCTGCCGATGCAGCGGAACAGCTGGCGCGCGTTATCCAGCCCGCCCTGGCGCAGGTACTGCCAAAGGCGCTGGCTGTCTTCTTCGCTAACGTTGCCAAGGGCACTCAGCTCCGGGTCAGGCTTGTCGTCGCCGGGCACCATGATCACCGTGGCGCCGCGCGCGCCCAGCTCCACCAGGCGTTCGACACCGTAGCGCCAGTAACTCACCCCGCCATGCACCGAGATCAGGATGACCTTGGCGTGCTGCAGCACCTGCTCGACGTAGAAGTCCACCGAGGCGTTGTTGCTCAGTTGCGCCGGGCTGGCCAGGCGCAGGCTGGGGTAGTCCTCCGGCAGTTGCCGGGCGGCTTCAGCCAGCAGGGCGAGGTGCGAATCACCCGTGCACAGGATCACCAGCTCGGCAGGCGTCTGGCCAAGGTCGGCAATGCTGTCGGCCGGCAGTTGGGTGCCAGGCTGGGTACGCAGGAGATGCATGTTCGCTCCGAGGAAGGCGCGAATCGTGGGAGGGGCTTTAGCCGCGACTATCCGCGAATTGGATCGCGGCTAAAGCCCCTCCCACAATCACTCAGGCCAGCGCTGCTTGCAGCTCGGCTTCTATAGCCGCGCGGTCGAGCTGCTGGCCGATCACTACCAGGCGGCTCACTCGCGGCTCGTCGGCTTGCCAGGCGCGGTCGAAGTGGCGATCGAAACGCTGACCGACACCTTGCACCAGCAGACGCATCGGCTTGCCAGGGATGGCAGCGAAACCTTTCACCCGCAGGATGCCGTACTTGGCCACCGCATCCTTCAGTGCGGCCAGCAGACGCGCCTCCTCGGCTTCCGGTAGTTCCACGTGGAACGAGTCGAATTCCTCGTGATCGTGGTCTTCGTCTTCATCATCGTGATGGGTGCGGCGGCTGTCGATATGCAGCTCGGTTTCGCTGTTCAGGCCCAGCAGCACATCCAGCGGCAGCTCGCCGCCGTGCGCCTCGATCACCTTGACTGCCGGCGGCAGCTCCTCGGCCACCTCGGCGCGCACCGCGGCCAGCGCCTCGGCGTCGAGCAAATCGGCCTTGTTGAGGATCACCAGGTCGGCGCTGGCCAACTGGTCGGCGAACAGCTCGTGCAGCGGCGATTCATGATCGAGGTTGGGGTCGAGCTTGCGCTGCTCGTCCACCTGATCCGGGAAGGCGGCGAAGGTGCCGGCGAGCACCGCCGGGCTGTCGACCACGGTAATCACCGCATCGACGGTGCAGGCGTTGCGGATTTCCGGCCAGTTGAAGGCCTGCACCAGCGGCTTGGGCAGCGCCAGGCCGCTGGTCTCGATAAGGATATGGTCAAGGTCGCCACGGCGCGCCACCAGCTCACGCATCACCGGGAAGAACTCTTCCTGCACGGTGCAGCACAGGCAGCCGTTGGCCAGCTCGAAGACGCGGCCGTTCGCCTCTTCCTCACTGCAGCCGATGGAGCACTGCTTGAGGATCTCGCCATCGATACCCAGCTCGCCGAACTCGTTGACGATCACCGCGATACGGCGTCCTTCGGCATGGGCCAGCAGGTGCCGCAGCAAGGTGGTTTTGCCGGCACCGAGAAAACCGGTGACGATAGTGACAGGCAGTTTGGCAAGGGTTTTCATGGAAGGCCCCGTGGCGTCGGTAAGTTCGGCGGACGGGTACGCGCAGGCGGGCACGCAGGTGCGTGCTGGCCCCGTCGGATCACCCCGTCCGAGCAAATGGCTGGTCAGTCGAGGCAGGTCTCCTGGCTCACGGTCTGCGCATTGCGCGCCCTTCACCTTCCCGCCTGACGGCAGTGGTGTACGAAGGGTTTAAGACCGTTCACAGTTGCGGGGGCAGCCAGGGCATCGACCCTGTTCCCTCTTAGCTCCCCGGCGCCGTACCGGGAAGAACCTCGAAAGCGAGAAGGCTACGCAGGCCGCGGCGGCCGGTCAATCGCGGTTGACCGGTGGGATGCGCCATGTTGAGCTACGCCGCTGCACAGCACGAGCGCCCTTGATGATGCCTAGCCCCTTGAATCCCAGCCCTGACGCCTCGCCCATGGTGGTGGCTGGGCTTGGTTGCAGGCGCGACTGCCCCCAGCAAGACCTGCTCGCCCTGCTCATCCACAGCCTGGCCCAGCATGAGTTGACTGTGGATAACCTCGTTGGACTGGCCAGCATCGCCCACAAACGCGACGAGCCGGGGCTGCATCAACTGGCAATCCACTTGAATCTGGAGCTGACGTTCTTCCCCCCCGAAGCACTCACCCTCTACCAGCCGGAAAATGCCGACAGTGCCCTCATCCGATCCGTAACAGGCAGCCCCGCTGTGGCTGAACCCTGCGCCCTGGCTCTGGCCACGCAACTGGGCAAGGCAGCTCGCCTGCTGGGCGAGAAAACCCGCACAGCCAACGCCACCTGTGCGTTGGCAGGACTTCAATAGTTTGAGCATACAGCCTTGGATTACTTCGAAAGCGTTATTAAGACTTTGCTTGAAGGTGAAGGGTATTGGGTTCGACAGTCGTTCAAGGTCAACCTGACCAAGGAAGAAAAAAGGCAGGTGGGTAAACATTCCATTCCACGCCCGGAAATCGACCTTCTCGCTTACAAGCCCAGCGAAAATAGACTTCTCGCCTTTGAAGCAAAATCCTTCCTCGACTCTCCCGGTGTCCGACTGTCATGTCTTAGCGAAATCCATGACATTCCCGAAGGCAAATACAAGCTGTTTACTTGCGAAAATTACAGGTCGATCGTTTTCCAACGACTCAGACAGGATCTTATCGATTGTGGAATGGGTGACAGTACTACCGAAATAGTTCTGGGACTCGCTGCCGGTAAGGTCTATCAATCCAGGAATGCTGAAATCAAGGAGTTGTTCTCGCGAAACGGCTGGCTGTTCTGGTCACCGGAAGATATCCGCAACAAAGTGATCGCCCTCGCCAAGCGCGGCTATGAAAACGAGCCCGCCATCATCACGGCCAAAATTCTGATGCGCCAACCATGAACAGCGCAAACTCCCCCCTGACAAGGCACACCTCATGACCGTCTACTTTATCGGCGCCGGCCCCGGCGATCCCGAGCTGATTACCGTCAAGGGCCAGCGCCTGATTCGTTCGTGCCCGGTGATCCTCTATGCCGGCTCGCTGGTGCCCGAGGCGGTCCTGCAAGGCCACAACGCCGAGCAGGTAATCAACACGGCCGAGCTGCACCTGAGTGAGATCATTACGCTGCTGAGCCAGGCCCATAAGCGCGGCCAGGACGTGGCCCGCGTGCACTCCGGCGACCCTTCGCTGTACGGCGCTATCGGCGAGCAGATTCGCGAGCTGCGTGCTCTGGGCATCCCTTTCGAGATCATCCCCGGAGTGACTGCCACCGCCGCCTGCGCGGCCTTGCTGGAAAGCGAGCTGACCCTGCCGGGCATCGCCCAGACCGTAATTCTCACCCGCTACGGCACCACTTCGCCGATGCCCGAGGGCGAGCAACTGCACGACCTGGCGCGGCACCGCGCAACCATGGCCATCCACCTCGGCGTGCGCCAGCTGCCGGCCATAGTCGGCGAACTGCTGCCGCACTACGGCGCCGACTGCCCCATCGCGGTTATCCACAGGGCCAGTTGGCCGGATCAGGACTGGGTGCTCGGCACCCTCGCCGATATCGAGACCAAGGTCGCAGCCAAGGGCTTTCGCCGCACGGCACTGATTCTGGTCGGGCGAGTGCTCGATCCGGGTGTCTTTGCCGAATCAGCGTTATATGACTCGGCGCATCGCCATCTTTATCGCCCTGGCAACGACTGAGCCATCCGTCATCTGGCGAGAAACTGTGCAAAGCGCTGAAAGCCCCGTGATAGCTGACGCCTGAGAACTTATCAACAAGATAGGCCGAAGTTTATCCAGAGCTATTGTGAATAACGATGCGACAAGGATCAGTTTTTGAACAACAGGCTGAGTAGCCCGATTTATCTGGGCTTCAGCCTGGTATCACAAGGATATCCACAAGATGATCCACGGCAACTGTTAGCAACTCACCCTCAGAGCTGCACCTCGACCCGCTTGATACCCAGAGCCCGCAGCTCCGGCATCAACTCATCCAGGCTGGCAAAGGTCTCGACCTGCTCGGCCTCATCAACCAGAAAGAAGCTACGCCCTGCGCCTTTCTTGAAAAATACGATCCACTCAGCGGTATTGGCCGGATTGACCATGACCTGGGTATCGAACACAACCCCCTCGCTCGTTCTGCGTTTCACATCCGCGCGCTTCATCCTCTCTCCTGTTCCAGCGTGACTCAGATGATCCCACTGCCTGCATACGGCAGCGGATACGGCTCATAGTGTAAAGGATGAGGTGAGCACGCCTTGCTCACTGATGATCGGTGAGTGAAATCAGTCCCATAGTTATATATGCTTCATATACGAATCATATATAAGGAGGTATCCATGGGCATCGTCAACATCGATGACGAGCTGCATGACCAAATCCGCCGGGCGAGCAGCGTCTCGGGCCGTTCGATCAATGCACAGGCGGGTTTCTGGATTCGCATCGGCATGCTCTGCGAGATGAACCCGACGCTGAGCTTCAATGAGCTGATGTCCGCCGAGATGCGTGCAGCCGGCGTGGTGGTTCCGCCAAGAATGGCGGATGCCTCATGAGCAAGACACCGCAACAGATCGCCCTGATGGCGGAATCCGGCAGGTTGCTGGCGTCCGTGTTCGGCTACCTGGATCGCCTGGATCTGCTCGGCATGTCGACCCTGCAGGTCAACGACCTTGTGGATAACTACATCGTGGGTGAACTCAAGGCGCGCCCGGCGAGCAAGGGCCAGTATGGTTTCGCCTACGCCATGAACACGTCACGCAACGAGGTGGTGTGCCATGGAGTCCCCAGCGCCGACGATATCCTGCGCGATGGCGATCTGGTGAATTTCGATATCACCCTGGAGAAGAACGGCTATATCGCCGATTCGAGCAAGACCTACCTGATCGGCAAGGTGTCGGACCAGGCTCGTCAGCTGGCCGAAGTCACCTATGAGGCGATGTGCAAGGGCATCGAAGCCGTCAGACCCGGCGCCCGCCTCGGCGATATCGGTCATGCCATCGAACGCCATGCCCGCGCCCATCGCTACTCGGTGGTCAGGGAGTATTGCGGCCACGGCATCGGCCGGGAAATGCACGAGCCACCCGAAGTACTGCACTGGGGCAAAGCCGGCACCGGCCTGACCCTGCGCGAAGGCATGACCTTCACCATCGAACCCATGCTCAACCGGGGAACGGCGGACGTGCGTACCCTGCGCGACGGCTGGACGGTGGTGACCCGCGACGGCCAGCTCTCGGCACAATTCGAACATACCGTGGCGGTCACCCGCGACGGTGTTCGCGTCCTTACGCTGCGCCCCGAAGAGCTGCACCTGAGCAGAATTTCGGCGTGATGGAAACGCAAAAGCCCGTCCAGATGGACGGTGGATACCCAGAATATAGTTTGACATAGAGGGCCGCAAAATCCGCTAGCTTCAGCGCTAGGGCCTGCCACAACAACCGAAACATAGTTTGACACAGCCTAACGCGCCCGCCCAAAAAGCCCCACCGCAGCCAAGAATAAAGTTTGACACAGCCAGCCCCCGCCTCACACGTGCCCTACACACATGCCGCGTGCCATAAACAAGGATCGCAGCCCACTGCCGCTGGATCGAGATACCGTCCATTGAATTGGCTTAAGGGAGTACCGCGTGGGCTTGGTGATCCAGATATGGGGCCCATCATGATGGTAGTCAGCGGGTGCCAGAACCCTGAGACGGCTCAGGGGTGCCATCACTGACCACCCCTTGGACATCCTAGTGGCGATGAACCTTGTCGTTGGCTACAAAGCTCAGCATTGAATTGTCCACGCACACGATGGCGTGTGGGTATTCTCAAGAAAGTCAGGCGCCAAAGCGTGATGTCACTAGGCTACAATCAGTCGTAGTGCACACGCTCGACCATCATCAGAATCTCGTGATGCCCAGCCCGAAATACGGATATTTCAATGCCACGTCCGCCGCACCTCAACTACCTCTGTCCCCGTCGCCGAGTGCTTGTCCAGCGAGCAGGCACCTTGGCGCGCGTCGCCGATAGGAATCTCGACTGTCTATGAATTATTTCACCGAAACGGCAGCCAATATCCTTGGCAATAAAAAGCTGCGTAGCCCCCAGATCGAGGCCTATATCAAGGCGCAGGAGCATTTCGAGAACTCCAACGAGGATGCACTAATCGTCCTGCCGACAGGGACGGGCAAAAGCGGGCTGATCTCCATCGTACCTTTCGGCCTGGCAAAGGGACGTGTGTTGATCATTACACCAGGCCTGGTCACCAAGCAGAGCATTCGACGGACACAGGAGCTGCTAGAAGACAACTTCTGGATCAATTTCGATGTGATTTTCAGTGCCGAGGATCTGCCGGTCACATGCGAATTTACGTCTGATACCCATCAGGCCAGCCTTGAGCAAGCCCACTTCGTCTATTCGAACATCCAGCAGGTATACAACGAGCGCGGACAGTCACTGACGAAGCGGGTGCCGTCCGACTTCTTCGACCTCATCATCATTGATGAGGGGCACCATGCGCCGGCACGTAGCTGGCAAAAGACCCTGGCCCACTTTTCCAAGGCTAAGAAGATCTTTGTGACTGGTACGCCGTTCCGCGGCGACAACCAAGAAGTGCCAGGAAAACTGATCCATAAGACGCCTCTCTCCGAGGTGATGCGTGATCGGTATGTTAAGTGGCTGAGGAAAGAGACCGTAAATGCTCATGAGCTTTACTTCACCGTCACCGAGCAGCCAGGTGTTCGGCTCTCCAAAGAGCAAGTCCTCGAATTCAAGGACCGAGAGTGGGTAGAGCGCAGCGTAGCCTTGTCTCCAGAATGCTCAATGGACGTAATCAACCTAAGCATTCAGAAACTGGATGAGCTCCGGAAAACCTCTCCGGACGTGCCACACAAGATTCTCGCTGTCGGTTGCAGCATCACCCACGCCGAGGACCTGCGCACCTGGTATCAATCCAAGAACCTGACTGCAGCTGTAGTGCACAGCGACATGGAGTTAGCAGATATCGATGCGGCATTCCGGGTAATCGATAACCACCAGTGCGATGTCGTTATCTCCGTGAACATGTTGATGGAAGGCTACGACCATCGTTACCTCACTGTTCTGGCCCTCTTCCGTCCCTACCGAAGCGAAAATGCCTTCGCACAAATTGTGGGCAGGGTTTTGCGGGCGATCCCAGCCGACGAGATCACGGCTTTTGAGATCGATAACAACGCCGTGGTGATCTATCACCAGGAGACCGGCTTGGATTCGATGTGGACTGCCTTCCAGACTGAGGTTGATCGGGCCAAACACCAGCGCACCCGCGACTACACAATCACGGACGAGGACTACACGCGCAAAGAGCAGAACCTGGGTGGTGTTTCCAGCTCCGAAGCATTTGTGAGTGACCGTGACTCCTACCTTGGAGATCTGGACTTCAACAAGATATTTTCGGAGAAACGGGCCGAAGTCGAGTCCATCGCAACGCAGAAGGTCCAGGCGCTTCCGGGGATTGAGGGCTATGACGCGGATGTTCTTGCACAGCTCAAGAACGTCTTCCTGAGTGCTGAGACAAAGAAAGCAGCTCAGATCATAGACCCCAACCTCGTGGAGAAGCGGCCTGAAATCGCGCGTAAGCAACTCCGCGAGATCCTTACCAAGAAGGCTCAGGACGAGGTCGCAACATTGCTCAGCGATCTGCAAATCGAAGAAAAAGCTTCTACCCTTTATCCGATATTCAAAAACCACCTACCGATGGCGAAACCCAACATGCCTAACGACGGTATACTGGTGAGCTTTATCTACACCAAGCTGGTGAAGAAATTCGGTAGGGTTGCTGACCGTGACAACAGCTCACTGACCAAGTCGATTGAGTACGTGGTAGTGATCATCGATGAATTAAGGAGAATGCTGAAATGAGTCTAGAATCCATCAGAATACTGGTTGATGAGCTCTCGACTCTCCACGTAACCCGTGGCGTTCAGCCCAGCGAACTTATCGACAATCTCTTCGAAGATGACTACGTCGAGTCCTCGGCGCGAAAGACATCGCAGGGGCTGGTGTTCGAGCTGGTCTTCTCGGAGCAAGATGAAGACGGATCGTCGAGCAAGGTCACCATGCGCTATACCTACGATCGCAGCCGTTATCTGGTACTTGTCGAGCAGAAGATGACGGCCAAGCGGTTCAGTACTCAATGGGATCGTACCCACGCCGTCCTGGAGCGGCTCGGCAAACTTGAAGCGCTGCTCGCTGACCAGCTACCGCGAGAGAAAGTCGCCGCAATCCTATCAACCATGCCCCAAGACTACCTTGCCCTTGCCCCGCAACTGCGGCTGGTGGCCTAACCCTAGCCAGTCATTCCACTGCGACCGATGCTCAACCAGCCATGATATCGCCGCAGTGAATCTGCTCGACATACTTGTACTGTTGGCGCTGATGGAAAATTGACCCACCCTGCCGATTGAAATTTGACCCAGGGCGGATTGCTGATTTTGTTACCAGCAACTGTGGATAAGTCTACCAGCGCAGCTGCTTTTGAACCCACTCCCTCGCTGTCCCAGTTCAGCTGTTGAAGACCTGCCACATGCAGCCATGCAGCAGGCCGTCGTCACCATGAAATCAGAACGACTCATCGTCCTCCGGTTCCTGGCCGCCCTTACGCTTTCGCTCCCGTGATTTGATCTTGGCCTGGGCCGCCAAGCTACTGTGTTGCAGGCGATAGGACTCGTTACCGGTTTCGACGATGTGGCAGTGGTGGGTCAGCCGATCCAGCAGGGCGGTGGTCATCTTGGCGTCGCCGAACACGCCCATGGAGATCGCAGCAATTACCCCCTAAACTCTCGGCCATACGCACTCGATTGGGTGCGACCTTCTATTGTGTCGTTATCAGGGATAGTCATCTTGAACCTACGCCCCCTCCTCTGTCTGTGCCTACCGGCCAGCCTGCTACTGGTCGGCTGCGACCAGGCACCCGCCCCCCAGGAACAGGCACCGCGCCTGGTCAAGCTGTTTACCGTGGAAGACCCCGCCAGCGAGCGCCTGCGCGAATTCCCCGCCCGCCTCAAGGCCACCGAGGAAGCCGAGCTGTCCTTTCGCATCGGCGGCCAGCTGAAGACGCTGGAGGTGCGGCAGGGCCAGCCGGTCAAGCGCGGCCAGCTGATTGCCAGCATCGAAGACACCGACCAGCGTCTGCGGGTACGTGATCGCCAGGCCAGCTTCGACCTGGCCAACGCCCAGTTCAAGCGCATTGCTCAACTGCTTGAGCGGCAGATGATTTCCCGCTCCGAATATGACCAGCGCAAGGCCGCCCTCGACTCGGCCAGCGCTGCCCTGAGCCTGGCTCGTCAGGAGCTGGACTACACCCGCATCCTCGCACCCTTCGACGGTGTAGCGGCCAACACCCATGTGGATAACTTCCAGGTGGTGCAGGCCAAGCAACCTATCGTCACCTTGCAGAGCGGCGACAGCCTGGATGTGCTGTTCCAGATGCCGGAAAACCTGCTGACCAACCTGCGCAGTCGTGAAGACAGCGTGGGCTATCACCCCAGCGTGATTCTCGACAGCCTGCCGGATCGCGAATTCGAGGCGGTGTACAAGGAACACAGCACCCAGCCAGACCCCAAGACCCTGACCTATCAGGTCACCCTGTCCATGCCTCGCCCCGAGGAGCTCAACCTGCTGCCGGGCATGAGCGCCACGGTCAAGATCGATTTCGCCAAAATCAGCCGCAACCCGGACAATCGCCTGCTGGTGCCGGTGGAGGCGGTATTCAGCCCGGATAGCGTCGCCGCCGAAGTCAAGCAGGTATGGGTGGCGCGCGAGCAGGACGGCACGTTGCGCCTCACCGCGCGCCAGGTCGAAGTCGGCCAGCTGACCCGTAACGGTATCGAAGTGCTCAGCGGCATCGAGCCCGGCGAGCAGATCGTCGCCGTCGGTGGCGCCGAACTGGAGGAAGGCCAGGCAGTGCGGCCCTGGGTACGCGAGCGGGGGCTGTAAATGGATATCGCCGGTTATTTTATCCAGCGCCGCGTCACCAGCTGGCTGGTCACCCTGGTGCTGGGCATCGGCGGGTTGATGGCCTTTCTCGGCATCGGCCGCCTGGAAGACCCCTCCTTCACCCTGAAAAACGCCATGGTCATCACCAGCTACCCCGGCGCCTCGCCGCAGCAGGTGGAAGAGGAAGTCAGCTATCCCCTGGAAAACGCCATTCAGCAGCTGCCCTCGATCAAGAAGGTCACCTCCATCTCCAGCGCCGGGCTCTCGCAGATCAGCCTGGAGCTGCACAGCCAGTACAAGGCCGAGCAGATCCCGCAGATCTGGGACGAATTGCGGCGCAAGATCAACGACCTGCAGCCCAGCCTGCCACCGGGAGTCAACCCGCCGCAGATCCGCGACGACTTCAGTGATGTATTCGGCTTCTTCCTGCTGGTCACCGGCGAAGGCTACAGCGCCCAGGAGCTGCGCGACTTCGCCGACTACCTGCGCCGTGAACTGGTGTTGCTGCCTGGCGTAGGCAAGGTCAGCCTGGCCGGCGCCCGCCAGGAGCAGGTGCAGGTGGAAATCTCGCGCAGCAAGATGAGCACCCTGGGTATCGCCCCGCAGCGCCTGGCCCAGGTGCTCAGCCAGCAGAACGTGGTGTCCAACGCCGGGCGCATTCTGGTCGGCAGCGAGTCGATCCGCCTGCACCCCACTGGCGAGCTGCAGGATGTGCGCGAGCTGGAGCGCCTGATCATCAGCGACCCGGGCAGCGCGCAGCAGGTCACTCTCGGCGATATCGCCCAGGTCAGCCGCGGCTTTAGCGAAACACCGGGCAACCTCTACCGCATGAACGGCCAGCCGGCCCTGACCCTGGGCGTTTCCTTCGCACCCAAGGTCAACGTGGTGGATGTCGGCGCGACGATCAACGCGCGCCTGGCCGAACTGGACGCCCAGCGCCCGGCCGGTATGCAGTTGCAGGTGTTCTACGACCAGGCCGCCGAAGTGCAGGCCTCGGTGCAGGGTTTCGTGATCAACTTCGTCGCCTCGGTGGCCATCGTGATCGTCGTGCTGCTGATCTTTATGGGCCTGCGCAGCGGCCTGCTGATCGGCCTGATCCTGGCCCTCACGGTGCTCGGCAGCTTTATCTTTATGCGCCTGCTGGGCATCGAGCTGCAGCGCATTTCCCTCGGTGCCCTGGTGATCGCCCTGGGTATGCTGGTGGACAACGCCATCGTTATCGTCGAAGGCATTCTGGTCGGCCGTCAACGCGGCCAGAGCACCCTGGAGGCAGCGCGGGGCATCGTCCGCCAGACCAATCTGCCGCTGCTCGGCGCCACCCTGATCGCCATCATCGCCTTCGCCCCCATCGGCCTGTCGGACGACTCCACCGGCGAGTTCTGCCTGTCGCTGTTCCAGGTGCTGATGATCTCCCTGCTGCTCAGCTGGGTGACTGCCATCACCCTGACGCCGTTCTTCGCCAGCCTGTTCTTCCGCGATAACCAGACCCTGACCGGCCAGGATCAGGGCGACCCCTACGGCGGGGTGATCTTCACCAGCTACCGGCGCCTGCTCGACTTCGCCCTGCACCGCCGTAGCCTCACTCTGGGCATGCTGGTGGTATTGCTGGTGGTGGCCATTGCCGGCTTCGGCAAGGTGCGCCAGAGCTTCTTTCCGCCGTCCAATACGCCGATGTTCTTTATCGACCTGTGGCTACCCCAGGGCACTGATATCCGCTACACCGAGCAGCTGGTGGCCGAACTGGATCAGCATGTACTGGAGCAGGAAGGGGTGACCACGGTCAGCAGCACAATCGGTCAGGGCGCCCTGCGTTTTATCCTCACCTACTCACCGCAGAAGCAGTACCCCAACTACGCTCAGCTGCTGGTGCGCACCGACAACCTGGAGCGCATCGAGCCGCTGATCAACCAGTTGGAACTGCATGTCGCCGAGCAGTACCCGCAGATCAAGCCCAAGTTCAAGCAACTGATGCTCGGCCCCGGCAACGACAGCAAGATCGAGGCGCGCTTCAGCGGCCCCGACCCCGACGAACTGCGCCGCCTGGGAGGCGAGGTCAGCCGTCTGATGCGCCAGGACCCGGTAGCCAATGCAGTGATGCACGACTGGTATGAGCGCACCAAGCTGGTCCGCCCGCAATTCGCCGAGGCCCGCGCCCGCGAACTGGGGGTGGACAAGAGTGAGCTGGATGACCTGCTGCGCATGAGCTTCTCCGGCATGAATGTCGGCCTGTACCGCGACGGCACCCGCCTGCTGCCAATAGTCGCGCGCACCCCGGACAACGAGCGGCTGAATGCCGACAGCCTGAGTGACCTGCAGATCTGGAGCAACGCCCGGGGCGGCTACCTGCCCATCGAACAGGTGCTGCTGGGCTTTAACACCGAGTGGGAAGACCCGCTGATCATGCGTCTGGATCGCAAACGCACGCTCACCGTACAGGCCGATCCTTCCCTGCTCAGCGGCGAAACCGCAGCCCAGCTGTTCCAGCGCCTCAAGCCGCAGATCGAGGCCATCCCCCTGCCCGAGGGTTACAGCCTGGAATGGGGCGGCGAGTATGAAAGCTCCCGCGATGCGCAAGGTGCAGTGTTCGGTAGCCTGCCGCTGGGTTATCTGGTGATGTTTATGATCACCATTTTGCTCTTCGACTCGTTCAAGCGCGCCACCGTGATCTGGCTCACCGTGCCCCTGGCGATGATCGGCGTGACCCTGGGCTTTCTGCTGACCGGCATCCCCTTCGGCTTTATGGCCCTGCTCGGCCTGCTTAGCCTGAGCGGTATGCTGGTGAAGAACGGCATCGTCCTGGTGGACGAAATCCAGCTGCAGCTGGCCAGCGGCAAGGATGCCCTGCAAGCCGTGGAAGACGCCTCGATCAGCCGCGTGCGCCCGGTGGCCATGGCCGCCCTGACCACCATCCTGGGCATGAGCCCGCTGCTGACCGATGCCTTCTTCCAGAGCATGGCGGTGGTGATCATGTTCGGCCTGGGCTTCGCCACCCTGCTGACGCTGGTGGTGCTGCCGGTGCTGTATTGCGTGTTCTACGGGATCAAGGAGCAGGGCGCGGCAGAGGCTTAAGAAGGTGGACAACGCGCAGTTGTCCACCCGCTCTCAAGGTCGACTCAACCCTGCCGGGCGCGTCTAAAACGGCGCCACCCCGAGCGCAGATCATCCACCGCTGGCACCAGAGCCAGGCCTACCAGCAACAACGCCAGCGGTAGGGTGGCGATATAGCCCAGGCCGTTGAAGCCAAAGGCACCGGCAATCCCACCCATAAAGAAATACAGCGCCAGCAGGCTCAACACCTGCAGGCGCTGACGGTCGACCTGGACCCGACCGTGCCTGTCGCCATGGCGGTTCCAGTACAGCAGCTTGCCCAGTTCGATACCGATATCGGTGACGATGCCGGTGATATGGGTGGTGCGGATTTCTGCCCGCGACAACTTGGTGATCAGGGCATTCTGCAGCCCCATGATGAAGCACAGCAGCATCACCGTCAGGGGCACGAACAGCCCCTCGATGGTTGCCAGGGTGGCGCCAAGCAGACCGAAGCACAGCAGCAGTGCCGCCTCACAGAGCAGCGGCAGGGCGTTTTCGCTGTGCAGGCGGCGGCGCTTGGAGTAATTGACCATCAGGGTCGAGGCGATGGCACCCAGGACAAACGACAACACCCCACCCAGCCCACCGAGCACCAGATCATAGGCACCCAGGGCGATATGGTCGGCCATGGCCGAGACAATCCCTGTCATATGCGAGGTGTACTGCTGCACCGCAAGAAAGCCCCCGGCATTGATTGCCCCGGCGACAAAGGCCAGGGCGTAACCCAGATGACGGTTGGCCACGACACTGCGTTTGCGCCCGGTCAGGCGTCGGGCATAGCGGATCGGCATAGGGCACCTAGGTGACGAAGTGGCGCGAGAGACTCACAGATGAATCTCCGCACCTTTGATGCCGAGTTGCCGCAATTCCTCGATCAGACCATTGAGGTCGGCAAAGCACTCCACCTCATCCTGCTCGTCGATCAGAAAGTAGCTGGTACCCGCATCCTTCTTGAACAGCACGATCCACTCCCGGGTATTGCCCGGGTTGGGCATCAGATGGGTATCGAACTGCACGCCAGCGGCGCTTCTGGCCCTTATATCTTCACGTTTCACAAGCGCCCCCTCACTCCACCGTAACGCTTTTTGCCAGATTGCGCGGCTGGTCGACGTCGGTGCCCTTGAGCACGGCAACATAATAGGACAGCAGCTGCAGCGGGATGGTGTAGAGGATCGGCGCCAGCAGGTCGTGAATATGCGGCATGTTCACCACATGGGTGCCCTCGCCGTTGCGCATACCGGCCTGCTGGTCCGCAAAGACGATCAGCTCACCACCACGGGCGCGCACTTCCTGCAGGTTGGACTTGAGCTTCTCCAGCAATTCGTTGTTCGGCGCTACTGTGACCACCGGCATATCGCTGTCGACCAGGGCCAATGGCCCGTGCTTGAGCTCGCCGGCCGGGTAGGCCTCGGCGTGGATATAGGAGATTTCCTTGAGTTTGAGCGCCCCTTCCATGGCCACCGGGTACTGGGCACCGCGACCGAGGAACAGGCTGTGGTGCTTCTCGGAAAACAGTTCGGAGATTTTCTCCACCGTCTTGTCCATGGCCAGGGCTTCGCCCAGGCGGGTTGGCAGGCGCCGTAGCTCTTCCACCAGCTCGGCTTCCAGGGCCTTGTCCAGGCTGCCGTGCACCTGACCCAAGGCCAGGGTCAGCAGCATCAGGCCGACCAATTGGGTGGTAAAGGCCTTGGTCGAAGCTACGCCGATTTCCGGGCCGGCCTGGGTCAGCAGGCACAGGTCGGATTCGCGCACCAGGGAGCTGGTGCCGACGTTGCAGATCACCAGGCTGGCCAGGTAACCGCCCTTGCCCGCTTCATGCTCCTTGGCGTTGCGCAGCGCGGCCAGGGTATCGGCAGTTTCCCCGGACTGGGAAATGCTGACAAACAGGGTGTCCGGCTGCACCACCACCTTGCGGTAGCGAAACTCGCTGGCCACTTCGATCTGGCAGGGAATCCCGGCCAGTTCTTCCAGCCAGTAACGGGCGACCATACCGGCGTGGTAACTGGTGCCACAGGCGACTATCTGCACATTCTTGACCTTGGCGAACAGCTCGGCGGCCTGCGGGCCAAAGGCCTGCACCAGCACGTGATCGCTGCCCAGGCGGCCTTCCAGGGTGCGTTGCACCACCTTGGGCTGCTCATGGATCTCCTTGAGCATGAAGTGGCGGTACTCGCCCTTGTCCGCTGCCTCGGCACCTTCGTGGTACTGCACGGCTTCACGCTGCACCGGATTGCCGGCGGCGTCCCAGATCTGCACACCGTCACGACGGATCTCGGCGATATCGCCTTCTTCCAGGTACATGAAGCGGTCGGTGACCTGGCGCAGGGCCAACTGGTCGGAAGCGAGGAAGTTTTCGCCCAGACCCAGACCGATCACCAGCGGGCTGCCACTGCGCGCGGCGAGCAGGCGGTCCGGTTGCTTGGCGCTGATCACCGCCAGGCCGTAGGCGCCATGCAGTTCCGGGATGGCGGCCTTGAGCGCAGCGCTGAGGTCGCCGAGCTGCTGCAGCTTGTGATCGAGCAGGTGGACGATGGTTTCGGTGTCGGTATCGGAGCTGAAGACATAGCCTAGGCCCTTGAGGCGCTCACGCAGCTCTTCGTGGTTCTCGATGATGCCGTTGTGCACCACGGCCAGCTCGTGCCCGGGCTCTTTACCAGAAAAATGCGGGTGGGCGTTGCGCTCGCTCGGCGCACCGTGGGTGGCCCAACGGGTGTGGGCAATGCCCAGACGCCCCGCCAGCGGCTCGGCTTGCAGCGCGGCCTGCAGTTCGCTGACCTTGCCGACGCGGCGGCGGCGATCCAGTGCGCCCTGCTCGGTCAGAAGCGCCACACCGGCGCTGTCATAGCCGCGATATTCCAGACGCTTGAGGCCTTCGACCAGGACCGGGGTGATATTGCGCTCGGCGATGGCGCCTACGATTCCACACATGGGGCTCTCCTTAGTTTTCCAGCGGCACGAGGATCAGCTGAATGCCGCGCGCGCGTATCTGTTCGGCAGCCTGGGCATCCAGGCGCTCGTCGGTTATCAGGGTATGGAGGCTGCTCCAGGGCAGTTCCAGATTGGGAATGCGCCGGCCGATCTTGTCGCTCTCGACCATGACGATGACTTCACGGGCCACCTCGGCCATCACCCGCGACAGACCGAGCAGCTCGTTGAAGGTGGTGGTACCACGCTCCAGGTCGATGCCATCGGCGCCGATGAACAGCTGGTCGAAGTCGTAGGAGCGCAGCACCTGTTCGGCCACCTGGCCCTGGAAGGATTCCGAGTGCGGGTCCCAGGTGCCACCCGTCATCAGCAGTACCGGCTCGTGCTCGAGTTCGCGCAAGGCATTGGCCACGCCCAGGGAATTGGTCATCACCACCAGGCCGGGCTTGTGGCCGAGCTGCGGGATCATCGCCGCCGTGGTGGTGCCGCTGTCGATGATGATGCGTGCATGCTCGCGAATGCGCGCCACGCCGGCCCGGGCAATCGCCTGCTTGTACGGCGAAATGGGCTGGGTTGGCTCACTGATCAGTTCCTGCGGCACCGGCACCGCGCCGCCATAGCGACGCAGCAGCAGGCCGTTCTTTTCCAGGGCAGCGAGGTCCTTGCGAATGGTCACTTCGCTGGTGGCGAAGTGCTGCGCCAGGGCGTCCACGCTCACTTCGCCCTGCTCGGCGAGCAAGGCGAGGATGGTATGGCGACGTTGCGGCGTGTTGCGCTTCGACATCTTTAAGTTTCGATTCGAAAGATAGTGGCGCGAATCAAAACATATGATCGAAAAGCCCGCAAGCGCCCGCTGGTCAGTTCAGTGTCAGCTTGACCCCGAAGCCAACCAGACACAGCCCCGCCAATTTCTCCAATCCCCGCGCAATACGAGGGTTAGCGCGCATGCGCTCGGCGAGAAAGTGCGTCAGCAGCACGATCAGCAGGCCGTAGAGAAAGGTCAGCGCCATGATGGTCACGGCCATGAAACCGAAAGTAATCAGCCCCTGATGCCGTTGCGGATCGATGAACAGCGGGAAGAAGGCCATGTAGAAGATGATGGCCTTGGGATTGAAGACGGTGATCACCAGCGTTTGCCAGAGGTATTGGCGCGGCTTGATATCCAGCGTCGGCGCTGCACCCGGCTTGGCCAGGATCATTCGCAGGCCAAGGTAGACCAGGTAGGCGGCGCCGAGCCACTGCACGACATGGAAGGCTGTCGGATAAGCCTTGAGCAACGCGGCGACCCCGGCCACCGCCAACCACAGCAGTACCTGGTCGCCAAGCATGATCCCGAAGGTCGAGGCCAGCCCGCCGCGAATGCCGCCCTTGCCGGTGGACAGGATCAACGCCAGGTTACCGGGCCCGGGAATGGCCAGCAGGATGATGAAGGCCACCACGAAGGCGGCGTAATCCGTCACACCGAACATACAGGACTGCCTCCGGCAGGTTATCCACAGGCCTGGTCACCCAGGCTGGATCGGGTTCACTTCTTCGTCGGGCGCTTCCAGCCTTCGATATTGCGCTGCTTGGCCCGACCCACTGCCAGCGTATCCGCCGGCACATCGCTGGTCACTACCGAACCGGCACCGGTGGTCGCACGGTCGCCCAGCGTTACCGGCGCCACCAGCGCACTGTTGGAGCCGATGAAGACGTCCTCGCCCATCACCGTGCGGGATTTGTTGGCACCGTCGTAGTTGCAGGTGATGGTGCCGGCGCCGATGTTGGTTCGCGCACCGATCTCGGCATCGCCCAAGTAGCTCAGGTGGCCGGCCTTGGCACCTTCGCCCAGCACGGCGTTCTTCAGTTCGACGAAGTTACCCACATGGGCCTTGGCGCCCAGTTTGGTACCTGGACGCAGGCGGGCAAACGGACCGCAATCGGCGCCCTCGCCCATCTCGGCACCGTCCAGGTGGCTGTTGGCTTTGACGATGGCGCCCCTGCGCAGCACCGAGTCCTTGATCACGCAGTTCGGGCCGATCTGCACATCATCCTCGATGATCACGCGGCCTTCGAGGATGACGTTGATGTCGATGGTCACGTCGCGGCCGACGCTGACTTCACCACGCACATCGAAGCGATGCGGATCACGCAGGGTGACACCCTGGGCCATCAGGCGACGAGCCATGCGCTGCTGATAATGGCATTCGAGCTGAGCCAGCTGGATGCGGTCGTTGGCGCCGAGCACTTCCATCTCGTCGGCAGCGCGCTCGGTAGCCACCACCAGGCCGTCGGCCACGGCCATGGCGATCACGTCGGTCAGGTAGTACTCGCCCTGGGCGTTACTGTTGGACAGACGCCCCAGCCAATCGGCCAGGCGCTTGCCCGGTACGGCGAGAATGCCGGTGTTGCCCTCGCGGATCTGCCGCTGTGCTTCGCTGGCATCCTTGTGCTCGACGATGGCCTGCACCACGCCAGCCTCATCACGGACGATACGGCCATAGCCGGTCGGGTCAGCCAGTTCGACGGTGAGCAGGCCGAGCTGATCATCGCTGACCAGGGCCAGCAGGCGCTGCAGGGTAGCCGTTTCGATCAGCGGCACGTCGCCATAGAGAATCAGCACGCGCTCGGCGCTGAGCTGCGGCAGAGCCTGGGCCACGGCGTGGCCGGTGCCGAGCTGCTCGGCCTGGATGACGAAATTCAGGTCATCGGCGGCCAGGCGCTCACGCACGGTGTCGGCGCCGTGGCCGATTACCACCTGGATGCTCTGCGGCTGCAGGCTGCGTGCGGTGTCGATGACATGCCCGAGCATGGGTTTGTCGGCGACCGGGTGCAGTACCTTGGGCAGCGCCGAACGCATGCGCGTGCCCTGGCCAGCGGCAAGAATGACGATATCCAGACTCATAGAAAGCTCCTTGCTGGGCAAGAGTTGGCCGCGGCCAGAGGGCCGCGCGAAGAAAGCGCTATTTTGCCAGAAACGTAAAGGGGCGACCTAAGTCGCCCCTTTACGTGATACCGCGATACGCGATCAGCGGATGCGGCCGCCGAACTTCTTGCGCATCTCTTCGATGGTGCGCAGCTGGGCAGCTGCCTCGGCCAGGCGTGCTGCCGCACTGCCGTAGTCGAACTCGGTGCCCTTTTCGCTCAGCGCCTTCTCGGCCGCCTTGCGCGCCTCGATGGCGGCGGCTTCATCCAGGTCGCCGGCGCGAACAGCGGTGTCGGCAAGTACCTTCACCATGCTCGGCTGAACTTCCAGGAAGCCACCGGAGATGTAGAACACCTCCTCGGTGCCACCCTGCTTGATCACTCGCACCGGACCCGGCTTGAGATCGGTCAGCAGCGGGGTGTGGCCCGGCAGGATACCCAAGTCACCCAGGTGACCGTGGGCGATGACCATTTCCACCAGCCCCGAGAACAGCTCTTCTTCCGCACTGACGATATCGCAGTGGACTGACATAGCCATAACAATGCCTCGGTTGAGAGGCCGGATTGGGCTACTGCCCGCTCCGGCCCGGACGCCCCCTAGAGGGCGCACCCGTTACTTACAGTTTCTTGGCTTTCTCGATGGCTTCGTCGATGCCGCCTACCATGTAGAACGCTTGTTCCGGCAGGTGGTCGTAGTCGCCTTTGAGAATGCCGCTGAAGCCGGCAATGGTGTCCTTCAGGGAAACGTACTTGCCCGGGGCACCGGTGAAGACTTCAGCCACGAAGAACGGCTGGGACAGGAAGCGCTGGATCTTACGAGCGCGCGATACCAGCTGTTTGTCGTCTTCGGACAGTTCGTCCATACCCAGGATCGCGATGATGTCCTTCAGCTCCTTGTAGCGCTGCAGAACATACTGAACGCCACGAGCGGTCTCGTAGTGCTCCTGGCCGATCACGTTCGGGTCCAGCTGACGGCTGGTGGAGTCCAGCGGGTCAACGGCCGGGTAGATACCCAGGGAAGCGATGTCACGGCTCAGTACGACGGTGGCGTCCAAGTGGGCGAAGGTGGTCGCCGGGCTCGGGTCGGTCAGGTCGTCCGCAGGTACGTATACAGCCTGGATCGAGGTGATCGAGCCTTTCTTGGTGGAGGTAATACGCTCCTGCAGAACGCCCATCTCCTCGGCCAGGGTCGGCTGGTAACCTACTGCCGACGGCATACGGCCGAGCAGTGCGGATACTTCGGTACCGGCGAGGGTGTAACGGTAGATGTTGTCGACGAACAACAGAACGTCACGACCTTCGTCACGGAACTTCTCGGCCATGGTAAGGCCGGTCAGTGCTACGCGCAGACGGTTGCCTGGTGGCTCGTTCATCTGACCGTAGACCAGGGCTACCTTGTCGAGAACGTTGGAGTCCTTCATCTCGTGGTAGAAGTCGTTACCCTCACGAGTACGCTCACCCACACCGGCGAACACGGAATAACCGCTGTGCTCGATGGCGATGTTACGGATCAGTTCCATCATGTTCACGGTCTTGCCGACACCGGCACCACCGAACAGACCGACTTTACCACCCTTGGCGAACGGGCAGACCAGGTCGATAACCTTGATGCCAGTTTCCAGCAGCTCGTTGGAGCCAGCCTGTTCGGCATAGCTCGGCGCAGGGCGGTGGATTTCCCACTGCTCTTCTTCACCGATGGGGCCGGCTTCGTCGATCGGGTTGCCCAGCACGTCCATGATCCGGCCCAGGGTCGCTTTACCGACCGGTACGGAGATGGCCTTGCCAGAGCTGTTGACGTCCAGGCCACGCTTGAGGCCTTCGGTCGAACCCATCGCAATGGTACGTACCACACCGTCGCCCAGCTGCTGCTGAACTTCCAGGGTGGTTTCGGCGCCAACTACTTTCAGCGCTTCATAAACACTCGGCACCTTGTCACGCGGGAATTCCACGTCGATGACGGCGCCGATGATTTGAACGATACGTCCGCTACTCATCTTTGGTTCCTCTGAATATTTGAACCGTTCTTAAACCGCGGCAGCGCCGCCGACGATTTCCGAAATTTCCTGGGTGATCGCTGCCTGACGTGCCTTGTTGTAAACCAGCTGCAGGTCTTTGATGAGCTCACCGGCGTTGTCGGTTGCGTTCTTCATCGCGATCATCCGCGCAGCCTGTTCGCACGCGCTGTTCTCGACCACGGACTGATAGACCTGCGACTCGACGTAGCGTACCAGCAGCGCATCCAGCAATTGCTGGGCGTCCGGCTCGTACACGTAGTCCCACAGACCTTTCTGTACGCCTTGCGCATCGCTCGCGGCCAACGGCAACAACTGCTGCACTTCCGGCTTCTGCGTCATGGTGTTGACGAACTTGTTCGACACCAGATACAGACGGTCGATACGGCCCTCGGCGTAGGCATCCAGCACGACCTTGACGCTACCGATCAGGTCGTTGATGGACGGCTCTTCACCCAGCTTGCTGATGGCGGCAACCACGTTGCCCCCGTTGCTGCGGAAGAAGCTCGCGCCCTTGCTGCCCACCACGCAGAAATCAGCCTCGACCTTCTGGTCGCGCCATTCCTTCAGGCTTCTGAGCAGCGCCTTGAACAGGTTGATGTTCAAGCCACCACACAGACCACGGTCCGAGGTCACCACGATATAACCGACGCGCTTTACATCACGCTCCACCATGAACGAGTGGCGGTATTCCGGGTTCGCCTTGGCCAGGTGACCAATCACCTGACGAATACGCTCGGCGTAGGGGCGACCGGCAGCCATGCGCTGTTGAGCCTTGCGCATTTTGCTGACCGCCACTTTTTCCATGGCGCTGGTGATCTTTTGCGTGCTTTTGATGCTCGCAATCTTGCTGCGAATCTCTTTTGCGCCTGCCATTTCACACCTTTTGGTTCAAGCAGGCGGGGGCCGAAGCCCCCGCTGCGGTTACCAGGTTTGGGTGGCCTTGAACTTCTCGATACCGGCTTTCAGGCCAGCGTCGATTTCGTCGTTGAAGTCACCCTTCTCGTTGATCTTCGCCATCAGGTCGGCGTGATCACGCTTGAAGAAGGCGATCAGGGCCTGCTCGAAGCTGATGATCTTGGCGACTTCGACGTCCTGCAGGAAGCCACGCTCGGCTGCGTACAGGGACACCGACATTTCGGCAATGGACATCGGCGCATACTGCTTCTGCTTCATCAGCTCGGTTACGCGCTGACCATGCTCGAGCTGCTTGCGGGTGGCTTCGTCCAGGTCAGAAGCGAACTGGGCGAATGCTGCCAGTTCACGGTACTGAGCCAGAGCGGTACGGATACCACCGGAAAGCTTCTTGATGATCTTGGTCTGTGCAGCACCACCCACGCGGGATACCGAGATACCGGCGTTGACGGCCGGACGGATACCCGAGTTGAACATGGCCGATTCCAGGAAGATCTGACCGTCGGTGATCGAGATCACGTTGGTCGGAACGAACGCGGAAACGTCACCGGCCTGGGTTTCGATGATCGGCAGAGCGGTCAGGGAACCGGTCTTGCCCTTCACGGCGCCATTGGTGAACTTCTCGACGTACTCTTCGGAAACGCGGGAAGCGCGCTCCAGCAGACGGCTGTGGAGATAGAACACGTCGCCCGGGTAGGCTTCACGGCCTGGCGGACGGCGCAGCAGCAGGGAGATCTGACGGTAGGCAACGGCCTGCTTGGACAGGTCGTCGTACACAATCAAGGCATCTTCACCGCGGTCGCGGAAGTATTCACCCATGGTGCAACCGGAGTACGGCGCGAGGAACTGCAGGGCAGCGGATTCGGAAGCCGAAGCTGCAACCACGATGGTATTGGCCAGGGCGCCAGCTTCTTCCAGCTTGCGTACCACGTTGGCAATGGTCGATTGCTTCTGACCAATGGCGACGTAGACGCAACGGATGCCGCTGTCTTTCTGGTTGATGATGGCGTCGACGGCCAGAGCAGTCTTACCGATCTGACGGTCACCGATGATCAGCTCACGCTGACCACGGCCTACCGGGATCATGGCATCGACCGACTTGTAACCGGTCTGCACCGGCTGGTCGACCGACTTGCGCCAGATCACGCCCGGCGCAACCTTTTCAACGGCGTCAGTAGCGGCGGCGTTGATCGGGCCTTTGCCATCGATCGGGTTGCCCAGTGCGTCAACGACGCGACCCAGCAGCTCCGGACCAACCGGAACTTCCAGGATGCGACCGGTGCACTTGGCGCTCATGCCTTCGGCGAGGGTCAGGTAACCACCCAGTACTACGGCACCTACGGAGTCTTGCTCCAGGTTCAGGGCCATGCCATACACGCCACCAGGGAATTCGATCATCTCACCGTACATGACGTCGGCGAGGCCGTAGATGCGCACGATACCGTCGGAAACGCTGACGATGGTGCCTTCATTACGGGCTTGAGCGGATACATCAAGCGACTCAATGCGCTGCTTGATGATTTCGCTAATTTCGGAAGGATTCAATTGCTGCATGCCAGTTCCCTCAAATCAGGATTTCAACGCTTCGGCCAGCTTGTTCAGCTTGCCGCGGACCGAACCGTCGATGACCAGGTCACCTGCACGAATGACAACACCGCCGATCAGGGCGGGATTGACCACGGGCGTGGGCTGGACGGTGCGATCGAGCCGCTTGGAAAGGGCGGCAGCCAGAGTTTGCAATTGCTCAGCACTGAGCTCGAAAGCCGACTCGACCTCGACATCGAGGGCGCGTTCGGCTTCAGCCTTCAGCACAGCGAATTGTTCGCGTACTACCGGCAACAGCGACAGTCGGTCGTTGCTGCCCAGCGAGCGCAGGAAGTTGCTGAACGAAGCATCGATGTGACCGGCACAGAGCTGCGCCAGCACATTGACTTTCTGCTCATCGGTCAACGCCGGGTTGACCAACTGCTGAGCCATGGCCGGCGCTTGAACCGCGGCCGCGGACAGCGACAGCATGTTCAGCCAGGCATCGGCCTGCTGTGCAGCACTGGCAAACTCAAACGCAGCTTTCGCGTAGGGCCGAGCGAGCGTGTTGGTATTGATCATCGCGAGCCTCGCTTAGAGTTGAGAGGCCAGTTTTGCGACCAGATCGTTGTGCGCAGCGCCGTCCACGGAGGACTGCAGGATCTGCTCGGCGCCGGTGACAGCCAGAGCTGCTACCTGCGAACGCAGTTGATCCTTGGCACGGTTCACTTCCAGATCGATTTCGGCTTTGGCGCCAGCGATCAGCTTTTCACCTTCGGAGCGGGCCTGGGCCTTGGCTTCTTCGACGATTGCGTTGGCGGTCTTGTTCGCCCGATCGAGAATCTCGGCAGCTTGCTCTTTGGTTTCACGAAGCATCTGGGCAGCGCGTTCCTGGGCCAACTGCAGATCGCGCTCAGCGCGCCCGGCAGCATCCAGACCTTCTGCGATTTTCTTCTGGCGTTCCTGCATGGCCAGCGTCAGCGGCGGCCATACGAACTTCATGCAGAACCAGACGAAAATAGCGAAGGCAATCGTTTGACCGAACAGGGTCAGGTTAATGTTCACAGCGATTTACCTCGTGCTATCTCGTGTTCAGGGAAGAAAAGCCTGAAGAGGCAGCACTCATCATGCTGCCTCGAACTCAGGAACTCTTAACCCGCGACAACGAAGATCAGGTACATCGCGATACCAACACCGATCATCGGAACGGCGTCGAGCAGACCGGCCATCAGGAAGGTCTTGGTTTGCAGCTGCGGGCCCAGCTCAGGCTGGCGAGCGGTGGATTCCAGCAGCTTGCCGCCCAGCAGGGCGAAGCCGATACCGGTACCCAGGGCACCCAGACCGATCATGATGGCAGCGGCGATGTAGACGAGTTCCATAGTTAGCTCCAGAGTTTTTAGAGGTTAAGGTTACGAGTTAGGGGTTTTCGGGTTTTTCGATGTTGATCAGTGGTGATCTTCGTGCGCAGCACTCAGATAAACCACGGTCAGCACCATGAAAATGAACGCCTGCAGCGGAATGACCAGGATGTGGAAGATAGCCCATGGCACGTTGAGACCCCACTGAACGTAGAAGGGCAGCAGCGCGATCAGGATAAACACCACTTCACCGGCATACATGTTGCCGAACAGACGCAGGGCCAGGCTCAACGGCTTGGTCAGCAGGCCGATGATTTCCAGGAACAGGTTGAAAGGAATCAGCGCCCAGTGATTGAACGGGGTGAACGACAGTTCCTTGGTAAAGCCACCGATACCCTTGACCTTGATGCTGTAGAAGATGATCAGCAGGAACACGCCCAGGGAGATACCGAAGGTACCGTTAGGGTCGGCGGTGGGGACGATCTTGAAGTACGGCAGGCCCATGGCATGGGCCAGGCCAGGAATGTAGTCGACCGGGATCCACTTCAGGCTGTTCATCAGGAACACCCAGACGAAGATGGTCAGGGCCAGCGGCGCAACCAGCGGGTTCTTGCCGTGGAAGGTGTCCTTGACGATGCCCTGGACGAACTCGATGCACATCTCGGCCATGTTCTGCAGGCCGGTCGGTACGCCGGTAACGGCGCGCTTGGCGGCAATGCGGAACAGGGTGATGAAGATCAGGCCCATGAACAGGGACCAGCCCAGGGTGTCCACATGGACAGCCCAGAAGCCCATCGCTTTCACCTCTTCCGGGGTCTGGGCAATGATCCAGCCCTTATCCGGGTGAGAGCCGTAGACCAGGTTCTGCAGGTGATGCTGGATATATTCTGCTGGGGTATCAGCCATAAACGCCTCAAACGGTCCAATGCTTCAGAAAACTTTCATGAGTAGGGGGGCACAGGCTGCAGCCAGAAGGCCAAGCAGATAACCGATGAACAGCTGCATCGGTGCAAGTGGTTCAACCCCTACGAACGCCAGTGCAAACAGCACTGCCGTGATAATCCATTTACCCATGGCCCCGGCCCAGATCGACTGGACGATGGCTCGGGCCGAACGCGCGCCAAAGTAACGAAAGGCCTTGAATGCGAAATACGCGTTGGCCAGCAGGGCGATCAGCCCTCCCAGCAATGCCGAATAGGCCGCGACCCATCCGCCACTGACGGCAAAAATCACTGCAATCACAGCTGTCACGATGGCCTGAAGAATCAGGATCGGAAAACCTGGCTGACGATGAAACGGGACCTTACTGGGGATGCCCATCGACCTCTCCCTGCAAGGCGCCGAAACCCGGCCTGTAGCCGACAAAATTGCGCGGCGAGTATAGGGTTCAGCCTGCGCCCGATCAACCTTGCTGTAGTAGGAGAGAAGTAGGACTACAGACTGAATTGTTTCAACGAATGTGCGCCAGTACACCCTGCAATTCGTCGAGGGAGTTGTAGCGAATCACCAACTGCCCTTTGCCCTTGCTGCCGTGCTTGATCTGTACGGGCGAGCCCAGGCGCTCTGCGAGCTTCTGCTCCAGGCGGCTGATGTCCGGGTCGGCCTTGGCTTTGGCCGGGGCAGGTTTGGCGCTCAGCCACTGGCGCACCAGAGCCTCGGTCTGACGAACGGTCAGGCCACGTGCGACAACATGTCGCGCGGCTTCGACCTGCTGTTCGAGGGGCAAACCGAGCAGGGCACGGGCATGTCCCATCTCCAGATCGCCGTGGGAAAGCAGGGTCTTGATCTCCTCCGGCAAGGCGATCAGGCGTAGCAGGTTGGTGATGGTGACACGGGATTTACCCACGGCATCGGCGACCTGTTGCTGAGTCAGCTCGAATTCCTGCTGCAGGCGCTGCAGGGCGACGGCTTCCTCGATCGGGTTGAGGTCCTCGCGCTGGATGTTCTCGATCAGCGCCATGGCGATCGCCGCTTCATCCGGCAGCTCACGGACCATGGCCGGAATCTTGTCCTGACCGGCCAGCTGGCTGGCCCGCCAACGGCGTTCACCGGCGACGATCTCGAAACGACCACCGCCGATGGGGCGCAGGACGATGGGCTGCATCACACCCTGGGCACGAATGGAGGCGGCGAGCTCTTCCAGAGCGGTCTGGTCCATGTCACGACGCGGCTGGTACTTGCCACGCTGGATCAGCTCCAGGGGCACGTATTGCAGTTCACGGGTGTCGACCTGGGCGGCCTCTTCCTGCAGTGCATTGACGGTGTTGCCGCCGAGCAGTGCGTCCAGACCTCGACCCAGACCTCGTTTCTTCGCAGCCATGCGGATGTTCCTTAAGCGGTAGCGGTTTTCGCGGCGGCGCGCTGACGGCGCACCAGCTCGCCGGCCAAGGCCAGGTAGGCGATGGCCCCACGGGATTGTTTGTCGTAGACCAGCGCCGGCATGCCGAAGCTCGGTGCTTCGGCCAGGCGCACGTTGCGCGGGATCACTGCGTCATACAGCTTGTCGCCGAAGTGCTGCTTGAGCTGAGCCGTGACGTCGTTGGTCAGGCTGATGCGCGGGTCGTACATGGTGCGCAGCAGACCTTCGATCTGCAGCTTGGGATTGAGCAGTTGAGCGATGCGCTGGATGCTGTTGACCAGATCGGACAGCCCCTCGAGCGCGTAGTACTCGCACTGCATGGGGATGATCACGCCATCGGCGGCGACCAGGGCGTTGATGGTCAGCATGTTCAACGAAGGCGGGCAGTCGATGAGGATGTAGTCGTAGTTCTCGCGGATCGGCGCCAGGGCATAACGCAGGCGGCTTTCCTTCATCTTCATTTCCAGCAGGGCGACTTCCGCGGCGGTCAGGTCACGGTTGGCCGGCAGTAACTGGTAGCCGCCATGCTCGGAGAATTGCATGGCCTGGCTCAGGTCGCACTCGCCGATCAGCACGTCGTAGATCGAGTGCTCAAGACCGTGTTTGTCGACACCGCTGCCCATGGTCGCGTTGCCCTGCGGGTCGAGGTCGATCAACAGCACGCGGCGCTTGGTCGCCACCAGTGAAGCGGCCAGGTTGATGCACGTCGTGGTTTTGCCCACGCCGCCTTTCTGATTGGCGATCGCGAATACCTTGGCCATCTTCTTTCCCCTTAGACCGAGCGACGCAGTATCAACAGATGGCGTTGGCCTTGGCAACCGGGAACCCGCAACACATGCGTGGCGCTGAGACGGAAGTCCGTCGGCAGGGCCTGCAATTCGTCATCCGGGTGCACGCCTTTCATCGCCAGCCACTGGGTATCGACGCTGCCGAGGTGGCGCGTCCAGTTGCTGAAGTCCTCCAGGCTGCTGAACGCCCGCGAGCTGATGCCATCGAAAGGCTGCTCGGGGCGATACGCCTCGACCCGGTTGTGGACAACCTCGAGGTTGGCGAGTTTCAGCTCCAGTTTCACCTGCACCAGAAAACGGGTTTTCTTGCCGTTGGAGTCGAGCAGAGTGAAACGCCGCTCGGGGAACATGATCGCCAGCGGCACGCCAGGCATGCCGCCGCCACTACCGACGTCCAGCCAGTTATCCCCAAGCTCGGCCACGAACGGCACCACCGACAGGCTGTCGAGCAGATGGCGCGAGACCATCTCGTCGGGATCACGCACCGCGGTGAGGTTGTAGGCCTTGTTCCACTTGATCAGCAGGCCCAGGTAGGCGAGCAGTTGTTCCTGCTGCAGGGCGCTGAGCTCGATGCCCAGCTCGCGGGCACCCTGCAGCAGTTCTTCGGCGTGACGCTGAGTGACCGACATCAGGCGCTCTGCTCCAGCTTCTGCCCGGCGCTACGTTTTTTCAGGTGAATCAGCAGCAGGGAAATCGCCGCCGGGGTGACCCCGGGGATCCGTGAAGCCTGGCCAAGCGTGGCCGGGCGGGTATTGCCCAGCTTGAACTGGATCTCCTTGGACAGCCCGGAGATCGAGGCATAGTCCAGATCATCCGGCAGCTTGGTGTCTTCGCTGGCCCGCAGCTTGGCGATCTCGTCCTGCTGGCGGTCGATGTAGCCGGCGTACTTGGTCTTGATCTCGACCTGCTCGGCCACCTGGTTATCCACAGCCGGCGCGTCGGTCAGTTCGACCAGGGTGGCGTAGTCGATTTCCGGGCGAGCCAGCAGGTTGAGCAGGTTGTATTCGTGGGCCAGCGGCGTACCGAAGCGCGCGGCAATGGCATCACCCTGCGGCGTGCCCGGGCGCACCCAGGTGCTCTTCAGGCGCTGCTCTTCCTGCGCGATACCTTCACGCTTGGCCTCGAAAGCGGCCCAGCGCTCGTCGTCGATCAGGCCCAGCTCGCGGCCTTTTTCGGTCAAGCGCAGGTCGGCATTGTCCTCGCGCAGGATCAGCCGGTATTCGGCACGCGAGGTGAACATGCGGTATGGCTCCTGGGTGCCCAGGGTGATCAGGTCGTCGACTAGCACGCCGATGTAGGCTTCGTCACGACGCGGGCACCATGCCTCCTTGCCCTGCGCGCGCAGGGCAGCGTTGCAGCCCGCCAGCAGGCCTTGAGCACCGGCTTCTTCGTAGCCGGTGGTGCCATTGATCTGGCCAGCGAAGAACAGGCCGGCGATGACCTTGGTTTCCAGGCTGTACTTGAGATCGCGCGGGTCGAAGTAGTCGTACTCGATGGCATAACCGGGACGCACGATATGCGCGTTCTCCATGCCGCGAATGCTACGCACGATCTCCAGCTGCACGTCGAACGGCAGCGAGGTAGAGATGCCATTGGGATACAGCTCATGGGTGGTCAGGCCTTCCGGCTCGATGAACACCTGGTGGCTGTCCTTGTCGGCGAAGCGGTGAATCTTGTCTTCGATCGACGGGCAATAACGCGGACCAACACCTTCGATCACACCGGAGTACATCGGCGAGCGGTCGAGGTTGGCGGCGATGATCTCGTGGGTACGCGCGTTGGTATGGGTTATCCAGCAACTGATCTGCTTGGGCTGATGTTCGCGCTTGCCGAGGAATGACATCAGCGGCGTGGGGGTATCGCCCGGTTGCTCGGTCATCACCGAGAAATCTACCGAACGGCCATCGATGCGTGGCGGCGTACCGGTCTTCAGACGGCCAACGCGCAGCGGTAGCTCGCGCAAACGGTGAGCCAGAGCGATGGAGGGCGGATCACCGGCACGGCCGCCGGAGTAGTTCTGCAGACCAATGTGGATAAGTCCGCCGAGGAAAGTGCCTGTGGTCAAAACCACAGAATCTGCATGGAACCTGAGGCCCATCTGGGTGACCACGCCTTTGACCTGAGCGTTTTCCACAATCAGGTCATCAGCTGCCTGTTGAAAAATCCACAGATTGGCCTGGTTTTCCAGGATCTCGCGTACCGCGGCTTTGTACAGCACGCGGTCGGCCTGTGCGCGGGTCGCACGTACGGCTGGGCCTTTGCGGCTGTTGAGAATACGGAATTGGATACCGCCCCTGTCGGTAGCGATGGCCATGGCGCCGCCCAGGGCATCGATTTCCTTGACCAGATGGCTCTTGCCGATCCCGCCGATAGCCGGGTTGCAGCTCATCTGGCCGAGGGTCTCGACATTGTGGGTGAGCAGCAGGGTCTTCACGCCCATGCGTGCTGCAGCCAGGGCTGCTTCGGTACCGGCATGACCGCCGCCGATCACGATCACGTCAAAACGGGAAGGGAAATCCACCACGCACCTCGTGCCTGTTGAGAAGGGGTCTGAAAGAAAGGCGGCAAGTATAGGGACTTAAGCCTGCTGAATGAAGCCTTCTGCACAAAAAATAGCCAGCTGCTTGGTTGTGTTCCTCTCTCCTCGAGCCTTTACCTGATGACCCCTTCCGGGTGAAAAGTACGCTCAGGCTTATAAAGAATAAAAAAGAGAGAATTTTTATAAAGCTTGTTCTTTATGTTTATGTATAGAGGGAGCCTTTCTGTGGATAAAGCTTTACAAGCCTTGCTGCTACTGGTGTACAGCGAATGATAAGCCTGTGTCATTCCTGCTCGGTTCCGCTGGGCAAGCTGCTGAACCACTGTGGATGAAAGTGCTAGTTACCCACAGGGGCAGTTACGCCCAGCTTTGTCATAGGGTTATGGGCAGGGCTTAAGGGCGGTTTTCCACAGGGTTTATTTCACTATGAATAACTCTTCAGAACACCCGGATTTCGTCTGAAAATCGGGCATTGGCACGGTGCCATGTAAGCCCTTGATGGCTCGCAAGCTTATGGAAGGTGGGCTGGATGAGCCAACGATTGCCATCGGTGTCAGCCTGAGACGCAGCCTGTGTCTGGCCTGCAGTTCGTAGCCCGGATGAAATCCGGGGAGGCAGGAAGAGGCGGATTGACGGCGCGACCTATGCTCTTTTCGCGGATAAATCCGCTCCTACAGGCTAGCTGTGGATAAGAGGACGGTGAATGTAGAGCGCCTGAGTATTTGGTTTCACTTGCCAATACAGAAGCTGGAGAAGATGCGTCCCAGCAGATCGTCGCTGCTGAAGGCACCGGTGATCTCGCCCAGGGCTTGTTGCGCCATACGCAGATCCTCGGCCAGCAGTTCACCCGCGCCCATCAGGGTGAGCTGATTGCGGCCGTGCTCGAGGTGCTGCTGCGCCTGCAGCAACGCTTCGAGGTGGCGCCGCCGCGCGCTGAAGCCGCTCTCGGCGGTCTGCTGATAGCCCATGCAGGCTTTCAGGTGCTCGCGCAGCAGTTCCAGGCCATCGGCTGATTTGGCTGACAGGCTCAGCGTGACGTGGCCATCGGCGCTGGTTTCAAGTGTTACTGCCTCGCCGGAGAGATCGGCCTTGTTACGGATCAGGGTGACGTGTGCCGGGTCCGGGCGCTGCTCCAGAAACTCTGGCCACAGGGCGAAGGGATCAGCGGCTTCCGGCGCGGTGGAGTCCACTACCAGCAACACGCGATCCGCTTCGCTGATGGCCTTGAGTGCACGCTCCACGCCTATGCGTTCGACCTGATCGTCGGTATCACGCAGGCCGGCGGTGTCGACCACGTGCAGGGGCATGCCGTCGATGTGGATATGTTCGCGCAGCACATCGCGGGTGGTGCCGGCGATATCGGTGACGATGGCCGCTTCACGGCCGGCCAGGGCGTTGAGCAGGCTGGATTTGCCGGCATTGGGCCGGCCGGCGATGACCACGGTCATGCCGTCACGTAGCAGGGCGCCCTGGCCGGCTTCGCGCAGCACTGTGGATAAGTTTGCACGCACGCTGTCGAGCTGGCTTAGCACATGGCCGTCGGCGAGAAAGTCGATCTCCTCCTCGGGGAAGTCGATGGCGGCTTCGACATAGATGCGCAGCTGGATCAAGGATTCGGTCAGTGCATGCACGCGTTTGGAGAACTCGCCCTGCAGCGAACGCAGGGCATTGCGTGCGGCCTGTTCGGAGCTGGCTTCGATCAGATCGGCGATGGCCTCGGCTTGAGCCAGGTCGAGCTTGTCATTGAGGAAGGCACGTTCGCTGAACTCACCAGGACGCGCCAGGCGCGCCCCCAACGCCATGCAGCGGCGCAGCAGCAGATCGAGCACCACCGGGCCACCGTGGCCCTGAAGTTCCAGTACGTCTTCACCAGTGAAGGAGTTGGGGCCTGGAAAGTAGATGGCCAGACCTTCGTCCAGCGTCAGCTCGCTCTCGCCATAGAACGGCCCGTGATGAGCGAAGCGCGGCTTCAACTCGCGTCTGCAGATGGCCTGAGCCAATTGACCTGCAAGAGGACCGGATACCCGCACGATACCCACACCACCCCGACCTTGGGCGGTGGCGACGGCGGCGATGGTATCTCGGGCATGGTTCATGGCGGTTTACTCGATGCGTACGGCTGAATATGGGGGCGAGGGGGAAGCCTGATTCTCTGTTCGCGAAGCTTGTGGATACAGAGATTCGCGAGCAGAGCTCGCTCCTCCGACAAATGTTTGGATAGCAAAACGCCCCAATCATGGGGCGTTTGCTTGATGCTTGGAAGCCTTGGCGAATCAGGCGTTGGCCGGTTTCGCTGCCGCTTCGATCTTGCGCGTAATGTACCACTGCTGGGCGATGGACAGGCAGTTGTTGACCACCCAGTACAGCACCAGACCAGCCGGGAACCACAGGAAGAAGAAGGTGAAGATGATCGGCATCAGCTTCAGCACGCGGGCCTGCATGGGGTCCGGCGGCGTCGGGTTGAGCTGCTGCTGGATGAACATGGTCGCGCCCATGATGATCGGCAGGATGAAGAACGGATCCTTGATCGACAGGTCAGTGATCCACAGCAGCCAGGGCGCCTGACGCATCTCGACGGATTCCAGCAGCACCCAGTAGAGGGCGAGGAACACCGGCATTTGCACCAGGATCGGCAGGCAGCCGCCCAGCGGGTTGATCTTTTCTTTCTTGTACAGCTCCATCATCGCCTGGGACATCTTCTGGCGATCGTCACCGTGCTGCTCTTTCAGCGCCTGCAGTTTCGGCGATACGGCACGCATACGCGCCATGGAGCGGTAGCTGGCAGCCGACAGCGGGAAGAAGATCAGCTTGATGATGATGGTCAGGACAATGATCGACCAACCCCAGTTGCCGAGCACGCCATGGATCACTTCCAGCAGCCAGAAGATCGGCTGCGCGAGGAACCACAGGAAGCCGTAGTCGACGGTCAGCTCCAGCCCCGGGGACAGGGTGCCCAGGTGCTCCTGCAGCTTGGGACCGGCATAGAGGATCGCGCCAGTTTCGCCCTGCGTGCCGGCAGCGACCTGCACGGACGGGCCGGTGAAGCCGACGATGTAGTTACCCTGGCTGTCCTTGCGGGTCTGTACCAGGTTGGTGCTGTCCTTGCTCGGCACCCAGGCGGTGACGAAGTAGTGCTGCAGCCAGGCGACCCAGCCGCCCTGCACGGTTTCCTTGAAGGACTGCTTGTCGATGTCCTTCATCGACACCTTCTTGTACGGCTCGTCGGCGGTCCACAGTGCCGCGCCGAGGTAGGTAGCGGTGCCGGTAGCGGTGGTCGAGGACGGGTCGCCGCTGTTGTCGCGCTTGAGCTGGGCGAACAGGTTGCCGCTCCAGGCTTGCTCGCTCTGGTTATCGATCAAGTAACGTACGTCGACCTGATAGGCGGACGGATCGATGCAGCCAGGCTTCTTCAACTGTTGCTCACGCGCCGAGCACTGTGGGTTGAGGCCGCGTTTGAAGCTGTAGCGCTTGATGTAGTTGACGCCGTTCTCGCTGAATGTGAGATCGACCACCAGGCTGTCCTGGCCTTCGGCCAGTTCGTAGTTCTGCTTCTCGCTGCTCCACAGGGAACGACCGCTGGATTTATCCGGCGCGTTCTGACCGATCAGGCCGCTCTGTGCCAGGTAGGTACGCTCGTTGCCGTTATCGAACAGCTGGAACGGAACGTCCGGGCGGTCCTGACGACGCGGGTACTGCGGCAGACGCAGCTGCACGATATCGCCACCACGCGGGTCGATGGCCAGGTCCAGCACATCGGTCTTGACGCGAATCAGCTCGTCGCTGACAGCGGCGGTAGGCGCAACGGCAGCAGCAGTGGGCTCGGCCACGGCAGTGGGGATGTCGTCGCCGCCGGTGCTGGCGGTTGCAGCAGGTGTGTCGGGCAGGGCAGGCGTCGCAGCGGTCGAGGTACTAACCTCGGCTGGCAGGGCAGCCTGGCCATAGTCCTCGTTCCATTGCAGGACCATGAGGTAGGACACGACTGCCAGGGCGACGATCAGGATCGAACGTTGGATATCCATGATTATTCGGCCATCGAAGGGGAACGGGATTTTTTAACGGGTGGAACTGGATCGAAACCGCCGGCATTCCAGGGGTGACAGCGACCGAGACGGCGCGCTGTCAGCCAGCCACCACGCAGGAAGCCATGTTGCTCGATGGCTTCGTAGGCATAGCAGGAGCAGCTGGGATAGAAGCGACAATGACTGGCCATCAGCGGACTGATGGCGTAGCGATAAACCTGAATACAGGCTAGAGCCGCTTTACGCATGGGGATTGTCGCTTGTCCCGGGGGATAAGTCTGCGTCGCGACTGGGCCGGCTTCGGGCCAAGCGTTTCCAGAGTTTGCCGAACTGCTGAGCAAGTTCGCCATTCTCCAGATCACCTAGCCCTTTGCGGGCGACCACCACGATGTCCCAGCCTGTCAGGTTGTCCTGATTGAGGCGAAAGGACTCGCGGATTTGACGCTTGATGCGGTTGCGCTCGACGGCGAGCTTGACGCTCTTTTTGCCGATCACCAAACCTAGGCGGGGATGATCAAGCTGGTTATCGCGCGCTAGCAGCAGGACACTTTTGCCCGGAGCTTTACCGCTTGGGGAGTCGAAGACTGCCTTGAATTGCCGGGGAGTCAGCAGTCGCTTTTCCCGGCCGAAGCCTCGACTCACCACCTGTCTGGATGAATTAGACAGTCAGACGCTTGCGGCCCTTGGCGCGACGACGCGACAGGACGGCACGGCCGTTCTTGGTGGCCATGCGGGCACGGAAACCGTGGGTGCGAGCGCGCTTGATGGTGCTGGGTTGGAAAGTGCGTTTCATGGTGCGTTACCTGGGTGATCGACTAGGGTCGGAATGACCCTGGTTTAAAGAGACCGGCAATTCTAGAGAAAGCCGCGCGGTAGGTCAATTTCCAACCAACCTTATTCGCCAGATAGAAATAGAAAGAAGGAAAAGGGTTTAAAGCTCTTTTTCTATGTTTATGTTGAATGGTGCTGCCAGCGTCTGTGGACAACCCTTTGGCTGCAGCGCCCTGCTTGCTCATCCGGTGATGATAAGTCTGTCCAAAAGGCGTGGTTCGTCTGTGCGTGTCCTGCAGACAGCCTGAGGATAGAATGCCGTGTTACCCACAGCAGGGTTATCCGCCCGTTCATCCCCAGGCTTTTACGGAAGCTTACGGGGTTCTTATCCACAAGGCTTACGCAGCTACTGATAAGTCTGATGAATGGAACTAAGGCTTTGATTTTACTTGGCCATCTAGTCCCTGCTGTGTGGATAACTCGGTCGTTGGCCGTTACAATGGCGGCTGTTTTTGCATCGCCGCCTGGATAGGGGATAGTCAGTGTCAGTGGAACTATGGCAGCAATGCGTCGAGCTTTTGCGCGACGAGTTGCCAGCCCAGCAATTCAACACCTGGATCCGTCCTCTGCAGGTCGAAGCCGAAGGCGACGAGCTGCGCGTGTATGCGCCGAATCGTTTCGTACTCGATTGGGTCAACGAGAAGTACCTGAGCCGTTTGCTCGAGTTGCTCGGTGAGCGCGCTGGTGGTCTGGTTCCTGCGCTTTCCTTATTAATAGGCAGCAAGCGGGCAGCGACTGCCCGAGTCGCGCCAACGGCCCCTTTGCCTGCTGCTGCGCGTGCCGCTCAGGTTCAGGCCGCCGCATCCGTCAGCAAGCCGGTGCCGCCGCCTGCACAGCAGGAGCCGTCGCGTGCCAGCTTCGACTCCATGGGCGGCTCCGCGCCACAACCGCCGACCCCCGCGGTGGCGCCACGCACCGAACGTACCGTACAGGTCGAAGGTGGCCTCAAGCACACCAGCTACCTCAACCGCACCTTTACCTTCGATAACTTCGTCGAGGGTAAGTCGAACCAGTTGGCGCGCGCGGCCGCCTGGCAGGTGGCGGACAACCCCAAGCACGGTTACAACCCGTTGTTCCTGTATGGCGGCGTTGGTCTGGGCAAGACTCACCTGATGCATGCTGTGGGTAATCACCTGTTAGCGAAGAACCCTAACGCCAAGGTCGTGTACCTGCACTCCGAGCGTTTCGTCGCCGACATGGTAAAGGCCTTGCAGCTCAACGCCATCAACGAATTCAAACGCTTCTACCGTTCGGTCGATGCGCTGCTGATCGACGACATCCAGTTCTTCGCCAAGAAGGAGCGTTCCCAGGAGGAGTTCTTCCACACCTTCAACGCGCTGCTCGAAGGGGGTCAGCAGGTGATTCTCACCAGCGACCGCTACCCGAAAGAGATCGAAGGTCTGGAAGAGCGCTTGAAGTCGCGCTTCGGCTGGGGCCTGACCGTGGCGGTCGAGCCCCCTGAGCTGGAAACCCGCGTGGCGATCCTGATGAAGAAGGCCGACCAGGCCAAGGTAGATCTGCCGCACGATGCCGCGTTCTTCATCGCCCAGCGCATTCGCTCCAACGTGCGCGAACTGGAAGGCGCGCTGAAGCGTGTGATCGCCCACTCGCACTTCATGGGTCGCGACATCACCATCGAGCTGATCCGCGAGTCGCTCAAGGATCTGCTGGCCCTGCAGGACAAGCTGGTCAGCATCGATAATATTCAGCGCACCACCGCTGAGTACTACAAGATCAAGATCACCGATCTGCTTTCCAAGCGCCGTTCGCGCTCGATCGCCCGGCCGCGTCAGGTGGCCATGGCATTGTCGAAGGAACTGACCAATCACAGCCTGCCGGAAATCGGTGTGGCCTTCGGCGGTCGCGATCACACCACGGTGTTGCACGCATGCCGTAAGATTGCTGAACTTAGGGGATCCGACGCGGACATCCGCGAGGACTACAAGAACCTGCTGCGCACCCTGACTACCTGATCAAATCAATGCAGCTCCACGAGGCAAGGGACTAGACCATGCATTTCACTATTCAACGCGAAGCCCTGTTGAAACCCCTGCAACTGGTCGCCGGTGTCGTGGAACGACGCCAGACGCTGCCGGTTCTGTCCAACGTCCTGCTGGTGGTCGAAGGCCAGCAGCTGTCGCTTACCGGTACCGACCTCGAGGTCGAACTGGTTGGCCGCGTCACACTCGAAGATGCCGCCGAACCGGGTGAAATTACCGTGCCGGCGCGCAAGCTGATGGACATCTGCAAAAGCCTGCCGAGCGACGCGCTGATCGATATTCGTGTCGACGAGCAGAAGCTGCTGGTCAAGGCCGGGCGCAGCCGTTTCACTCTGTCGACTCTGCCGGCCAACGACTTCCCCACCGTCGAGGAAGGTCCGGGGTCGCTGACCTTCAACCTGCCGCAAGCCAAGCTGCGTCGTTTGATCGAACGCACCAGCTTCGCCATGGCCCAGCAGGATGTGCGCTACTACCTCAATGGCATGCTCCTGGAAGTACAGAGCGGTCTGCTGCGAGCGGTCGCTACCGACGGTCACCGTCTGGCCATGTGCTCCATGGAAGCGATCATCCAGCAGGAAGGCAAGCATCAGGTCATCGTGCCGCGCAAAGGTATTCTCGAATTGGCTCGCCTGCTCACCGAGCAAGACGCCGAAGTCGCCATCGTTCTCGGTCAGCATCACATCCGTGCCAACACCGGCGAGTTCACCTTCACCTCGAAACTGGTCGACGGCAAGTTCCCGGATTACGAGCGCGTGCTGCCACGTGGTGGTGACAAACTGGTGCTGGCGGATCGTCAGGGCCTGCGCGAAGCCTTCAGCCGCACCGCGATTCTGTCCAACGAGAAGTACCGTGGCATTCGCCTGACCCTGGCGTCTGGTCTGCTGAAGATTCAAGCCAACAACCCTGAGCAGGAAGAGGCCGAGGAAGAGATCGTTGTCGACTATGCGGGCAGCGGCCTGGAGATCGGTTTCAACGTCAGCTATCTGCTGGATGTGCTGAGCGTGATGGGAACCGAGCAGGTGCGCCTGATCCTCTCCGACTCCAACAGCAGTGCCCTGCTGCAGGAAGCCGACAACGACGATTCGGCCTACGTTGTCATGCCGATGCGTCTTTAATGTCCCTAAGCCGTATCACGGTCACCGCGGTGCGCAATCTGCACCCGGTGACCCTCTCCCCCTCCTCCCGCATCAACATCCTCCACGGCGCCAACGGTAGCGGCAAGACCAGCGTGCTCGAGGCGATCCATCTGCTAGGCCTCGCCCGCTCCTTCCGCAGCACCCGCCTGCAGCCGGTCATCCATTACGAGCAACCCGCCTGTACCATTTTCGGTCAGGTGCAGTTGGCCGAAGGCGGCTCCAGCAATCTGGGTATCTCTCGCGATCGTCAGGGTGAGCTGCAGATTCGTATCGATGGGCAGAACGCGCGTAGCGCTGCGCAGCTAGCCGATCTGTTGCCACTACAGCTGATAAACCCCGATAGTTTTCGACTGCTTGAAGGTGCACCGAAGATTCGCCGGCAGTTTCTCGATTGGGGTGTGTTCCACGTGGAACATCGCTTTCTCGGCGCCTGGCAACGCCTGCAGAAAGCCCTGCGGCAGCGGAACTCGTGGCTGCGCCATGGTACACTTGACGGTGCTTCGCAGGCCGCATGGGACCGCGAACTGTGCAGTGCCAGCGAGGAAATCGACACCTACCGACGTGCCTACATTCAGGCCCTGAAACCGGTGTTCGAACGGACCCTGGCCGAGCTGCTGGAGCTGGAAGGACTGACCCTGAGTTATTACCGCGGTTGGGACAAGGATCGGGAATTGAGCGAAGTGCTCGCCACATCCCTCCTCCGCGACCAGCAACTCGGGCATACCCAGGCCGGACCGCAGCGCGCTGATTTGCGTCTGCGACTGGCGGGGCACAACGCGGCAGAGATTCTGTCGCGAGGACAACAGAAACTGGTGGTGTGCGCTTTGCGCATCGCCCAGGGCCACTTGGTCAACGAAGCCAAGCGTGGCCAGTGTATCTATCTGGTGGACGACCTACCGTCGGAGCTGGATGAACAGCATCGTCAGGCATTGTGCCGGCTGCTGGAAGATTTGCGCTGCCAGGTGTTCATCACCTGTGTAGATCATGAATTGTTGAGGGAAGGCTGGCAGACGGATACGCCGGTTGCCATGTTCCACGTGGAACATGGCCGTATCACCCAGACCCAAGACCATCGGGAGTGAAGGCATGAGCGAGAACCAAACGTACGACTCCTCCAGCATCAAGGTGCTGAAAGGACTGGACGCCGTACGCAAACGTCCCGGGATGTACATCGGTGACACTGACGATGGTAGTGGTCTGCACCACATGGTGTTCGAGGTGGTCGACAACTCGATCGACGAAGCGCTGGCAGGCTACTGCAGTGAAATCATCATCACCATCCACCCGGATGAATCGATCAGTGTGCGCGATAACGGCCGTGGTATCCCGGTCGACATGCACAAGGAAGAAGGCGTCTCGGCGGCCGAGGTCATCATGACCGTGCTTCACGCCGGCGGTAAGTTCGATGACAACAGCTACAAGGTATCCGGCGGCCTGCATGGCGTGGGTGTCTCGGTGGTGAACGCCCTCTCCAAGGAGCTGGTGCTGACCATCCGCCGTAGCGGCAAGATCTGGGAACAGACCTACGTGCATGGTGTACCGCAAGCGCCTCTGGCCGCTGTCGGTGACACCGACGGTACCGGTACGCAGATCCACTTCAAACCGTCCGAAGAGACCTTCGCCAACATCCACTTCAGCTGGGACATCCTGGCCAAGCGTCTGCGCGAACTGTCCTTCCTCAACTCCGGCGTGGGCATCCTGCTGCGCGACGAGCGCACCGGCAAGGAAGAGCTGTTCAAGTACGAAGGTGGTCTGAAGGCTTTCGTTGAGTACCTGAACACCAACAAGACCGTGGTCAACCAGGTGTTCCACTTCAACGTTCAGCGCGAAGAAGACGGCGTTGGTGTCGAAGTTGCCCTGCAGTGGAACGACAGCTTCAACGAGAACCTGCTTTGCTTCACCAACAACATTCCGCAGCGTGACGGTGGTACGCACCTGGCCGGTTTCCGTTCCGCCCTCACCCGCCACCTGAACAACTACATCGAGGCCGAAGGCCTGGCCAAGAAGTTCAAGGTTTCCACCACCGGTGACGATGCCCGCGAAGGTCTGACTGCGATCATCTCGGTCAAGGTGCCGGACCCGAAATTCAGCTCGCAGACCAAGGACAAACTGGTATCGAGCGAGGTAAAAACTGCGGTCGAACAGGAGATGGGCAAGTACTTCTCCGACTTCCTGCTGGAAAACCCCAACGAAGCCAAGGCCGTGGTCGGCAAGATGATCGATGCCGCGCGTGCCCGCGAAGCGGCTCGTAAAGCCCGTGAAATGACTCGCCGTAAAGGTGCACTGGACATTGCCGGCCTGCCCGGCAAACTGGCCGACTGCCAGGAAAAAGACCCGGCGCTGTCCGAACTCTACATCGTGGAGGGTGACTCCGCGGGCGGTTCTGCCAAGCAGGGCCGTAACCGCAAGACCCAGGCGATCCTGCCGCTCAAGGGCAAGATCCTCAACGTCGAACGCGCGCGCTTCGACCGCATGATTTCCTCGCAGGAAGTCGGCACGCTGATCACTGCGCTCGGCTGCGGCATTGGCCGTGATGAATACAACATCGACAAGCTGCGTTATCACAACATCATCATCATGACCGATGCTGACGTCGACGGTTCGCACATCCGTACCCTGCTGTTGACCTTCTTCTTTCGTCAGTTGCCGGAGTTGGTCGAGCGCGGCTACATCTATATCGCTCAGCCGCCGCTGTACAAGGTGAAGAAAGGCAAGCAGGAGCAGTACATCAAGGACGACGAGGCCATGGATGAATACATGACCCAGTCGGCCCTGGAAGACGCCAGCCTGCACGTCAACGAGAATGCCCCAGGCCTGTCTGGCGGCGCGCTGGAAAAGCTCGTGGGCGAATACCGTGGCGTGATGAAGACCCTGGATCGACTATCGCGTGTCTATCCCAAGGACATCACCGAGCACTTCGTCTATCTGCCGCGCATTCCGGTGGAGCAGCTCGCTGATCAGGCCTTCATGCAGAACTGGCTGGAAGGCTTCGCTGCACGTCTGAAGACTACCGAGAAGTCTGGCCAGACCTACAGTGCCAGTCTGCGTGAAGACCGCGAGCGTCACCTGTGGCTGCCGGAGGTCGAGGTCAAATCTCACGGCCTTTCCAGCTACACCACCTTCAACCGCGACTTCTTCGCCAGCAATGACTACAAGACCGTCACTACCCTGGGCGAACAGCTGAACAACTTGCTGGAAGAAGGCGCCTACGTGCAGCGTGGCGAGCGCAAGAAACCGGTCAGCACCTTCAAGGAAGCGCTGGACTGGCTGATGACCGAAAGCACCAAGCGTCACAGCATCCAGCGATACAAAGGTCTCGGTGAGATGAACCCGGATCAGTTGTGGGAAACCACCATGGACCCGGAAGTGCGCCGCATGCTCAAGGTGACCATCGAGGACGCCATCGCCGCCGACCAGATCTTCAACACCCTGATGGGCGATGCCGTGGAGCCGCGCCGCGACTTCATCGAGTCCAACGCCCTGGCGGTGTCGAATCTGGACTTCTGATGTTGTGGCAAAAGGCTTACATGGAGAGGCGCAACTGACCTCTCCCGTTGCCTGCGCAGGCTAGCTAATCTACATACACCTACCGGGAACTGGATGTCCCGAGTCACGGAAGACAGACCGCGCCAGGATGGCAAACGACAGGATGTCGGAAGGTCATGAAAAACCCGCTTCGGCGGGTTTTTTGTTTCACGATGACTCCAGCCCGGTAGTTCGCTGGACTGCGCCGCAGCTCGATACAGCAGGTTTATCAATAGCTTACGCGCGTCCATCATATGCCGGTGCTTTCTGAAACTTGACCCGGTTTTCCCTCGCGCCGCTCCTATCTGGCTCTTGGAATCCGGGTCGTTCCAAGGAGTCATCATGGCAAAGATCAAGCTCACCAAGACCGCCGTGGAGGCGGCCCAGCCCCAGGCCAAGGATGTTGAACTGCGGGATACCGTGGTGCCCGGCTTCCTGTGCAAGATTACCCCGACGGGCCGCCGGGTGTTCATGCTCCAGTACCGCACGAACTCCGGCCAGCCCCGCAAGCCCTCGCTGGGGCTGTACGGGGAACTGACCGTCGAACAGGCACGAGTCAAGGCACAGGACTGGCTGGCCGAGGTTCGCCGGGGCGGCGACCCCGGCGGCGCCAAGGCCGAGGCGCGCAAGGCGCCCACGATGGCCGAGTTGTGCAAGAAGTTCATGGAGGACTACTCCAAGAAGCGCAACAAGCCCAGCACGCAGGACGGCTATCAGGGCGTCATCGACCGCAACATCATCCCGCTGCTGGGCCGCAAGAAGGTGCATGACGTGAAGCGGCCCGACATTGCCGGGCTGATGGAGAAGCTGGCCTACAAGCCGACCGAGGCGAACAAGACCTTCGGCGTGCTGCGCAAGATGTTCAACCTGGCCGAAGTGTGGGGCTACCGCCCGGACGGCACAAATCCGTGCCGCCACGTCCCGATGTACCCGCCGGGCAAGGAAACCCGGCTCATCGTGGACGAGGAAATGGTGCGGCTCTTCCGCCATCTGGAGAAGCTGGAGGCGGAAGGGCTGGAGAACTACGTCATCCCTCTGGCGATCCGGCTGCAATTCGAGTTCGCCGCCCGGCGCTCCGAAATCTGCCCGCTCGAATGGAGCTGGCTGGACTTCGAGAACCGGCGCGTGGTGTGGCCCGACAGCAAGGTCGGCGGCATTTCCAAGCCCATGAGCGAGGAAGCCTATCGGCTGCTTTCGACGGCGCCGCGCCGGGAGGGCTGCCCTTATGTCCTGCCGTCGCCCAACGACCCGGCCAAGCACCTGACCTTTGGCGAACACTATGGCGGCTGGTGCCGGGTGCTCAAGGCCGCCGGCGTCCCGCACGTCGGCACGCACGGCATCCGCCATCGCTCGACGACCGACATTGCCAATTCTGGCGTACCGACCAAGGTGGGGATGAAGCTGACGGGCCACAAGACCGTGGCGATGTTCATGCACTACGTCCATACCGAGGACAAGCCGGTGCGCGATGCCGCCGAGCTGGTGGCCAGCCGGCGCCAGGCCATCACGGGCGCGCGCCAGCTTGCGGAGGCGGCAGCATGAACACGCGCCGGTCATCCGCAGCATCGTCCGCAGCGCCTTCGGCGCTGCTGGGCGACATTCGGGCACTGATCGAGGCGGCGCGCAAGCGCGCCGCCTCGACGGTGAATAGCGAACTGACGATGCTCTACTGGCGCATCGGCCAGCGCATCCATACGCAGGTCTTGGACGGGCGCCGGGGCGCTTATGGCAAGGAAGTCCTGCCTACCCTGGCGGCGCAGTTGGTGAAGGAGTACGGCAACAGCTTTGCCGAGCAGAACCTGCGCCGCATGGTGCAGTTCGCAGCCACCTTCCCCGACGAGCAGATTCTCGTATCACTGATACGAGAATTGAGCTGGACGCACTTCATCGCCCTGATCCCGCTGAAAGACCCGCTCCAGCGGGACTATTACGCGCAGATGGCGAGCGTCGAACGCTGGAGCGTGCGGACGCTGCGCGAGCGCATCGACTCGATGCTGTACGAGCGCACGGCACTGTCCCAAAAGCCGGGCGAGACGATCGCACAGGAGTTGGCGACGATGCGCGATGCGCAGCGCATGTCGCCCGCCCTGGTCATGCGCGACCCGTACATCCTCGACTTCCTGGGGCTGCGGGACACTTGGCAGGAAGGCGACCTGGAAGCGGCGATCATCCGGGAAATGGAATCCTTCCTGCTGGAGCTGGGCGCGGGTTTCAGCTTCGTGGCCCGGCAGAAGCGCATCCAAATTGACGGCGAGGATTTCCACCTCGACCTGCTGTTTTACAACCGCAAGCTGCGCCGGCTCGTGGCAGTGGAGTTGAAGGTCGGCGAGTTCAAGGCGGCTTTCAAGGGACAGATGGAGCTTTACCTTCGCTGGCTGGACAAGCACGAACGGGAGCCGGAGGAAGCCTCGCCGCTGGGAATCATCCTTTGCACCGGCAAGAAGCGCGAGCAGATCGAATTGCTGGAGCTGGACAAGTCGGGCATCCACGTCGCCGAGTACCTGACCGCCTTGCCGCCGAGGGGCGTGCTGGTGGAGCGACTGCAACAGGCAACGCAGCGGGCACAGTTGCAGATCGAGCAGCGCAAAATCGACAACGAGTAGCCCTGTCCCAAGCAGTCGGGCGTCCCGGCGTGCCGCCGTCGCGCTGTCGTGCTGTGCATCGAGCCTCGCTGCGCGACTCTCGCCCCATCCGGGCTTCCATCGTTCCCTCGCTTTGCTCGGCTGACGCCTCCGGCCCGACTCGCTGATCCGGGCCTGCGCACTCCGCTTGCCAAAAGCCGACTGTGTGCAGTGGGCGGGTGTGGGCGGTCTTGCTGTTCCCTTCACCGTATCACGGCGTTCTCGCCGTCAAGGGCGGCGCGCGCTTGTGCGCGCTTGCGTCCTGGCGGCCGTCTGCGACCCCTGACTGCTTGCGCTGCGCCGTGCTGGCCACGGTTCCGGGCAATTCCGCCCGAGCAACCGGAGCACGATCATGTCGCAACTGACCCTCTCTCACGATACCCCGCTGATGGTGCGCGATGGCCGTGGGCGCTATCGGCCGGCGGACGCCGACCAGATTCTGGAAGCCGCGCGCCAGGTCATCGAACAGAAGATGCAGCGCGGCGAGGCGTTCACTTCGCCGGCGGCGGTGAAGGACTACCTGCGCGCCAAGCTGGCCGGCTTCGAGCACGAGGTCTTCGCGGTGTTGTTCCTCGACACGCGCCATCGGCTGATCGACTACGTGGAGATGTTCCACGGCACGATCGACGCCGCCGAGGTGCATCCGCGCGAGGTGGTGAAGCAGGCACTGCGGCTCAATGCAGCGGCGGTCATCGTTTCGCACAACCATCCGAGCGGAAACCCCGAGCCGAGCGCGGCCGATAAGGCGATGACCTCGCAGCTTCGGCAGGCGCTGGCGCTGGTGGACGTTCGCACGCTGGATCACATCATTGTCGCTGGAAGCCGTACCACGTCATTCGCCGAACGCGGCCTGCTTTGACCTTGGGGGCTTCGGCCCCCTTTTTGCTGCATCCGGTGCCGATTGACAAAGCACACCTGCGGCGGCCGACAGAAGGGCGGCAAGGCGATTTTGTCATATCCCCCCTGGGGGGATACAATTGCCGCATGAAAGCGACGCACAAGCACTCAACCCACACCGACCTTGTGAAGCGACTCAAACGCGCCGAGGGCCATCTTCGGCACGTCATCGGCATGATCGAAGGTGGTCAGTCCTGCCTTGACATCGCCCGCCAGCTCGCGGCGGTGGAAAGCGCGGTGACGGCGGCAAAGCGCGTCCTGATCCACGACCACATCGACCACTGCCTGTCCCATGACGAGGACTCCGTTCTGGCCGAAATGAAGGCGCTGACCAAACTGCTCTGAGGCCATCCCATGCTCTCCGTTCTGAAGAACCGCACCTATCGCCACCTGTTTTCCGCCCAGGTGATCGCACTCGTCGGCACCGGCCTGATGACAGTGGCGCTCGGCCTGCTTGCCTACGATCTGGCCGGCGCGGATGCCGGCGCGGTGCTCGGGACGGCGCTGGCCATCAAGATGCTCGCCTATGTCGGCGTCGCACCTGTCGCGCAGGCTTTCGCCGACCGGCTGCCGCGACGGTCGTTGCTGGTCGCCCTCGACCTGGTGCGAGCATCCGTTGCGCTCTGCCTGCCCTTTGTCAGCGAAATCTGGCAAATCTATCTGCTGATCTTCGTGCTACAGGCGGCGTCCGCAGGCTTCACGCCGACCTTTCAAGCCACCATCCCGGACATCCTTCCCGACGAAGACGAATACACGAAGGCGCTGTCTCTTTCCCGGCTGGCCTACGATCTGGAAAGCCTGATTTCCCCAATGCTGGCCGCCGCGCTGCTGACCGTCATCAGCTTTCACAATCTGTTTGCGGGAACGGTTCTCGGCTTCCTCGTCTCGGCCGCGCTCGTGGTCAGCGTGGGGCTGCCCACAACCGTACCCGGCCCACGCCGGGGCATCTGGGATCGCACTACGCGCGGCACGCGCATTTACCTCGCCACGCCACGCCTGCGAGGTTTGCTGGCAATCAGCCTCGCCGTGGCGGCAGCAGGATCAATGGTGATCGTCAACACGGTGGTTATCGTCAAGGCGCGCTTCGGCCTGGGCGAATCCGAGGTGGCGTGGGCGCTGGCCGCCTTCGGAGGCGGCTCGATGATTGCGGCATTCGCGCTGCCTCGCTTGCTCGACAAGATTGCTGATCGGCCAGCCATGATTGCGGGGGCAACGATGCTGGTGTTGGGGACAGCAGCCGGAGCGATGATTCCGACCTATGCCGTCCTAGTGGTGATCTGGCTGGTGGTCGGCTTTGGCTACAGCGTGGCGCAAACGCCATCCGGTCGGTTGCTGCGTCGCTCCGCTCACCCCGAGGATCGTCCTGCGGTCTTTGCTGCGCAATTCGCCCTGTCCCATGCGTGCTGGCTCATCTGCTACCCCTTGGCCGGTCGCTTCGGTGCTGCCTTTGGACTGCAATCGACCTTCATCGTCATGTCGCTGATCGGTCTTGTAGGAGTGGGATTGGCGTTGCGGCTCTGGCCCGCTAGTGATTCTTCCGACATCACTCACGATCACCCTGATCTGCCGTCAGATCATCCTCACTTGCGCGAACACGCAGATCGCGGCGGGCATCGCCACCCTGCGATCGTGGACGACCTGCACCGGGACTGGACGCGCGTTTAGCGGCTGTCAGCGTTTCACATCCCCAACGCCTCCGGCCCGGATTGCTAGATCCGGGCCTGCGCGCTCGCTTGCCCAAAATCGGAGTGAGTGGGGGCGGTCTTGCTGTTCCCTTCATCGTGCCACGGCGTTCTCGCCGTCAAGGGCTGCGCGCGCCATGCGCGCTTGCGTCCTGACGGCCGTCGTTGACCCCTGACGGCTTGCGCTGCGCCGTGCCCCGGAAGGGTCGGGCAATTCCGCCCGGCAACCTTCCAGGAGTTCACCATGAACAACGCACTCATCACCGACGAGCAGCGCATCGTGCTGCTGGCCAACGGCCGCGAATCCTTGGAGAACCCGGACTTCGATCCGGCACCCGTGGTCAAGCTGTTCACGCCGGACGCTGGCGCGACCTGGCTGCTGACCGAGATTGATCCCGACGACCACGACCACGCCTTTGGTCTTTGCGACCTGGGCCTGGGGGAGCCGGAAATCGGCTGGGTCAGCCTGGACGAGCTGGCGGCGGTGCGCGGCGGGCTGGGCCTGCCGATCGAACGTGACCTGTCTTTCCGCGCCGAGAAGCGGTTGAGCGTCTATGCGCGCGATGCGCGGCTGGCCGGGCGGATCGTTGTCTGACCCGGCCCTGGGAGCGCTGCAAGGCGCTCCTTGTGCTTTCTCAACCATCACAGGAGATCAATGCCATGAGCAGCCATAACGACTACATCATCGAAATCACGGCGCAGCACGATGCGCTCAAGCCGTTCGCGCCGGAGAACGGCCAGCCCTTGCGCTTCAAGATCGGCGACGCGGTGATCTACACCAACGAATTTGGCGCACAGTTCCGGCGCCGCGTTACCGGGTTCTACCGGCCAACCGCGCTTTCGGGCCTGTACGCGCGCGGTGCGCGCTACCTGCTGAACTCGTCATCGCCCTGGATGCCAGTTTCGGAATCCAGCCTGCGCCCTGACGACTCGGCGTGATGCCTTCGCACCCCTGACGGGGCGCTGCGCGCTGCGCTTGCCTCCAGGGGAAAGCCCTGCGGGCTATCCCCGCCGCGCGATGCTTGGCGCCCCTCAAAGACCGCCGAACCGGCTGCGCCGGATCGGCCTGACCACAGTAGTCGCTGTCGAACCTGTTTCCCGATGACTGGCGCATGAGCTTGTGCATCAAGCATTGAAGGCTGTGCGTCCCCGGCCAAGAAACATGGCCGGTCACGCTGTCGTGCGCGTGGCGCATCGAGCCGCCTGCGGCGTCTCGCCCCTGACGGGCTTCCATCGTTCCCTCGCTCCGCTCGGCTGACGCCTCCGGCCCGGCTTCCAGATCCGGGCCTGCGCGCTTCGCTTGCCGTGCGGTCGGCGTGTTGAGGGGCCGTTGCCATGTCCAGCCGTCTCCCCTGACTTCATCACCTTCACCGCGACTGTAGCCCGCGGCCGTGTGCCGTCAAGGCGCGCAGGGCCGTGTCCTCGGCTTCGCCTGCGGGCCGCACCAACCCTGCGCTTATCTCCTTGACGGCCCCCCGTCCGCGCGCTCCTGACCGTCGCGGGCGATGAACTCAGGAAAGACGGTGGCAACAGGGCCAACCGGGTTCCTCGTGCCGACCGCACCGAACAGCCGAAAGGCTGGGCTTCCGAATCTAGGAATCCGGTGTGCGGTGAACAGCAAACCCTTTTTTCTTTGTCAGGAGAAATGCCATGCAACTCGCATCCCGCTTCGCTTCCCGCTCCCCGGTGCTGCGTTCGGAACGTCCCTTGTCGGATGACCAAATCCGGGCCGTGGCCCCGTCGATCTTCGCCAAGGCACCGCACGAAAGCCGCTCCGAGCGGTACAGCTACATCCCCACCGCCACCGTGCTGCAGGAACTGCGCGGGGAAGGCTTCGAGCCTTTCATGGTGACGCAAACCCGCGTGCGCCACGACGACCGCCGCGACTACACCAAGCACATGATCCGGCTGCGCCACGCCAGCCAGATCAACGGGCGCGAGGCCAACGAAATCATCCTGCTGAACTCCCATGACGGCACCAGCAGCTATCAGATGCTGGCCGGGATGTTCCGCTTCGTTTGCAGCAATGGCCTTGTCTGCGGCGACACCGTGGCCGACGTGCGCGTACCCCACAAGGGCGACGTAGCCGCTCACGTCATCGAAGGCGCATACGAAGTCCTGCACGGCTTCGACCGGGTGCAGGAATCGCGCGATGCCATGCGCGCCATCACGCTGGACGCCGGGGAATCGGAAGTGTTCGCCCGCGCTGCGCTGGCGTTGAAGTACGACGAGGACAAGCCCGCGCCCATCACGGAATCGCAAATCCTGATGCCGCGCCGCCATGACGACGACCGCCGCGACCTGTGGAGCGTGTTCAACCGCACGCAGGAGAACTTGACCAAAGGCGGCCTGTCCGCCCGCGCCGCGAATGGCCGCCGTCAGACCACCCGGCCCGTGCAGGGCATCGACCAAAGCGTGCGCCTGAATCGCGCCCTGTGGCTGCTGGCCGATGGCCTGCGCCAGTTGAAAGCCTGAATCCCCACGCGGCAGGGGCAGGCAGCAGCCCTTGCCGCTTCTCTCGCTGCTGCATCCCTAACCGCAAGGAGTTATCACCATGAACGCCGTACTCAAAACCGAAGCCGTCGCCATCGAAGCCGCCGCACCGCTGGAAATGGCCGACCCGTCCAAGAACCTGATTCTGGTTCCGCTCTCGCAGTTGCTGCCGCGCCGCTCCAAGCGCAACGCCCGCAAGATGCCGCGCCTGTCCATCCCCGAACTGGCCGCGAGCATTGCCCGCATCGGCCTGCTGCAAAACCTGATCGTCATCCTTTCCGCAGATGGCGAGGCTTACGAGGTGGTGGCAGGCGACCGCCGACTGACCGCCTTGAAGCTGCTGGCGAAGAAGAAGCGCATCCCCGCCGACTACGAAGTGCCGTGCCTGCTGGTGCCCGATGCTTCGGCCCGTACCGTCAGCCTCGCGGAAAACCTGATGCGCGAGCAGATGCACCCCGCCGACCAGTTCGCGGCCTTCGCCGCGCTGGTCAAGGAAGGACGCCCCATCGAGGACATTGCCGCCGATTTCGGCGTGTCCCCGCTGGTGGTGCAGCGCCGCTTGAAGCTGGCGAACGTCTCGCCGCGCCTCATGGCCGACTACCGGGCCGGTGGCGTGACGCTGGAACAGTTGATGGCCTTGACCATCACCGACGACCACGCCGCGCAGGAGGCCGCGTTCTATGGTGCGCCGGAATGGCAGCGCAGCCCGTCCAAGCTGCGCGAGCGCCTGACCGAGCGCGAAATCGACGCCGCGCACGCGCTGGTGCGCTTCGTCGGGCTGGACGCCTACCGGCAGGCAGGCGGCGGCATCCGCCGCGACCTGTTCGCGGAAGGCGATGCCGGAACCTACCTCACCGATACCGCAGTGCTGGAAACGCTGGTGCGCGACAAGCTGGCAACGCTGGCCGAGGACGTGCGCGCCGAGGGCTGGGCATGGGTGGAGGCCGTGCCGCATCTGGCCTACGAGGAACGGCAGGCTTTCCAGAACGCCCCGCGCCAGCGCCGCGAGCCGACCACCCGCGAGGCCCGCCGCATTGCCTCGCTGCAAACCCGCCTCGACAAGATCGACGCCGAACTGGAAGAAGCCTGCCAAGGTGAAAGCAGCGAGGACGAGGCCAAGGCCGAGAAACTGGAACAGCGGCGCGATCAGGTGGTCGGCGAACTGCAAGACGCGGAGGACGCCTTGCAAGGTTATGCCCCCGAGGTGCGCGAGGTGGCCGGTGCCATCGTCACCATCGACCGCAACGGCGAGGCCGTCATTCATCGCGGCTTGCTGCGCGAAGCCGAGGCCAAGGCGCTGCGCACGCTGGAAAAGCTGCGGCGCGGTTTCGGCAGCACCGAAGGCGAAGCCGCCAACGACGAGCACGAGGACGCCGACGACGCACCCAAGGCCGCGAGCCTGTCCGACCGGCTGGCGCAGCGGTTGAGTGCCCATCGCACGGCGGCGCTGCAAATCGAAGTCGCCCGGCATCCGCAGGTCGCGCTGGCCGCGCTGGTGCATGGCATGGTGCAGAAGGTCTTGCAGCCCGACGCCTACGGCGATGGACTGCCGCTCGGCGTGCGCCTCACGGTGCAAGACCGGCTGGAAGGCATGGCCCCGGACTGGCCGGAATCGTCCGCCGCCGTGGCGCTGCGCGAACTGCAACAGGTGGCAGGTGTTGCCTTGCCGGAGGACAGCGCCGAACTGTTCGCCGTGCTGCTGGCGAAGTCGCAAGACGAACTGGTGCGGCTGCTTGCCGTGTGCGTGGCTTCCACGGTGGACGTGGTGACGCCTCGCGCCACGCCGCACCGGCCCGGCGAGGAACTGGCGCAGGCCGTGGGCCTCGACATGGCCGCATGGTGGCAACCGACCGCAGAAGGCTACTTCAAGCACGTTCCGAAGGCCGCGATCCTGCAAGCCGTGGGCGAGTACGCGCCCGAGCACGTCACTAGGCTGGCGAAGTTGAAGAAGGCCGACATTGCCAGCGAAGCCGAACGGCTGGCGGATGGCACGGGCTGGATGCCCGCCATCTTCAAGACCGAAACGCCGGAAGCCACGCAGGAAGAACCGCAGGAGCAGGACGACGCCCCGCAGGAAGCCGAGGCAATGGCGGATGAACCCGCCGAGGCGCTGGCCGCTTGACCCGCGCCGAAGGCAAGCGCCCCGGCCTTGACCGGGGCGCTTCGCTTTGTGTGGTGGCGCATCGAGACGAAGGAATAACCCGATTAGCACCGCGCCCAGGCCGTTCCGTCCTGGGCGCAATGGAAAGCAAAACCGGGCGCGGCAGTGGCCGCGCCCGGTGTCGAAGGCCAACAGCCGAATCAGAACGCCGCCGCCTTCGCGCTGGCTCAGGCGGCGGCGGTGAAGGCATCGCTATAGTGCGCGATACCTTCCGGTACTGGCCCATGCAGGGCCAGCGCCATGAAATAGCCGGGCGGTACGCCCGGCAGTTGCAGGCTCGCGTGGGCCTGAAAACCAAAGCGCGCGTAGTACGCGGGATCTCCCAGCAGCACGCAGCCTGGGGCCCGCATAGTTCGCAGTTCGGACAGCGCCTGTTCCATCAGGCGCGAGCCGATGCCATGCCCCTGCCTTTGCGGCAGGACGGAGAGAGGCCCCAAACCGTGCCAGCCTTCGGCCTTTCGCCCGTTGTCATCGGTGATCTTCACCGGCGACAGCGCGACGTGGCCTACAACCTGCCCGTGTTCTTCGGCCACGATGGAAAGCGTCAGTTCGTTCGCAGCGCGCAAGGCCCGCACGATGAATTGCTCGGTGTGGCTGGTATGCGGCGCATCGGCAAAGGCGGAAACCGTGACCGCCTCGATGGCAGCAATGTCGTCCGGGGTTTCGTGTCGGAGCTGGAGTGTCATGGGCTTGTCTTGGGTTCCTTTCTGAAAATATAGAACGGCCTGGGCGTGTTGGCGCGATGCGCCGCCGGGCTTTCGGGCTGCGCCCCGTGCCGCCTTTGCCGTCACGGCCATTCGGCTTCAATCCCTCACGCCTTCGCGCCTGCGGCGCTGCGCGCTTCGCTTGCCTCCAGGGGAAAGCCCTGCGGGCTATCCCCGCCGCGCGATGCTTGGCGCCCCTCGATGCGGCCGAACCGGCTGCGCCGGATCGGCCCGGCCAGCGCCCCGCCGCGATGGACGGGCGCTGGCGAACACGCTGGCGCTCGCTGCGACAGGTTGTGCAGGTGCGTGCCGTCCTCAACGCTGGCGGTTCCTGCCCATCACGTCACGAAGGACGGTTCACGGACAACCCGCCCGGCATCGCTATGGAGCTTCCACGCCACGCCTCAAGAGCGGCGCCGCAAGGTGCGGCGGGGGCGTTCTCGCCTGTCGTCGGATGGTTGACCTGGCCCGCATCAGCGGGCGAGCCGGAGAAGCCTTCGGGCGGGGGTGCCGAGTCGGCCCCATCTCCTTTCGGAGCGGTTCGGCCCAAGGCGTCCTTGTCTCGTTGTGAATCCTGGCGGTGGCGCGGCTGCGCCTCGGGCTTATGGCTGCAACCGTCCGGCGAAAACAATTTCCCCGCCGCTACGCGGCTTCCACGCGCAACAAATTCTTTTCGCCTCCCGGCTCTCCACTGCGTTTCGACCGCAAGCGGTGCAGCCAGCCCGTCCCCCCGCCGGCCGGATCACAACAAGGACGCGATGGGCGCGAACCTTGTTCAACCGAAAGGAGAAAACATCATGGCCAACATCGGCACCTTCACCACCGACAAAGACGGCTTCACCGGCACGCTGCGCACCCTGACGCTCAACGTCAAGGTCAAGCTGGTTCCCAACGACAAGGGCAGCAGCGAGAACGCCCCCGACTTCCGCCTCCAGGCCGCCGGCCACGACATCGGCGCGGCATGGAACAAGACCAGCGAGGCCGGGCGGGAATACAAGTCCGTGACCCTCGACGATCCTTCGTTCCCGGCTCCGGTCTATGCCCGCCTGATCGAAGGCGAGGACGGCACGCACGACCTGATCTGGTCGCGCAGCAAGCCCCAGGCGGCGTGACCGCCGCAGCGCCCCGCCCACCGCGGCGGGGCGCTGTGCTGCTGGTCGCAGCACACCACCACGTCACGCACGAGGCTTCGCCGAGTCGCGTTCCTTGGCCACCGCCTCCAGCTCCCGGCGCACTTGCGCCAGCAGCTCGTCGGCCTTGCGCGGACTGTCGCCCGCATAGGCCAGCGTCAGCAGCGTGAGCGGGTGGATCTTCATCACCTCGCACAGCTCGGCCAGCTTATGCAGGGTCGGGCTTTTAAGGTTGCGTTCGAGGGTACTCATATAGGTACGGCTGGACACGTCAGAAAAGGCTTCCTGGCTCAAGCCACGCGCCTTTCTGACTGTCTTCAACGCCTTCGCCAATGAGTTCTTAGCCGCCACCTATGGTTTCCCTCGAAAAACCAAGATGACAGCCCATTGCGCCCTATAGGGCTACAATCTATAGTGTTCATTTGGTGTTCTACGTTTTTGTGCCTTTACGGAAATCCGCATCGGCAGGTTCCGGCAAAGCCACGGAACCGCATCCGTGCTTGCGCACGAAGGCGTAAATCCGGTTTCGCGGTTCTGCGCTTTGGCGTGAAACCGCATTCGTGCATCATTGGATTTGTGGAATTGCCGACCATGCCCCAGCCACTCGCCACCGCCCCGGAGCGCGCGCAACTGCTCGCCAACGGCGAGGCCCGCGCCGCTGGCCGGGCCATCGACCCGGTGCCCGTGGTGCGGTTGTTCACGCCGGACGCGCATGTGACTTGGCTGCTGGCCGCGCTCGACCCCGCCGATGGCGACACCGCATGGGGCCTCATCGACTTGGGGTTGGGGATCCCGGCGCAGGGCACTGTCAAGCTATCCGATCTGGCCGGCATCGTCGGGCCGTGCAAGCAGCCCGTGTTACGCGACACCTATTTCCGCCCTACGCGCACGCTGTCGGAATACACCCGGCTGGCCGAGCGCGATGGCGCGATCTCGGATTGAATACGGCCGACTGTGACTTTTTCAGTCTGGCGTCATACCGGGCAGGTCTTAATCAGCATTCTTGCGGCGTAGCCCCACCAGTCTGATCCAAATTGACATGATGCCCAGCGCGGGCTGCGGCAGGCTGGCCTGTGCAGCACTCCAAGTTCGGGGCGCTGCCGCCACATCATTGAGACGAATACCGCAACGCATCGGAGCCAATCGGTCTTGACAATCCCATTCGCCTTTTTAACCCATGACGCTCTAACGATGGCGATGTAGCGCGTAGTTCTTCCGTGGCGGCGAGTCCTGTTCGCAGGAGGAGGCGTCATGGTCAATCCTCATCACCTCGCACACTGGTATCCGACTGCCGCATACCTGTATGTCTTTGGGCTGGATGCGCTCGCGCTCGCTTGGGAGTATCTGCGCAGGCATCCCGACTACCGGCTCGACTGGCTTCGCCGTCATCGCCGGCCAGACACGGCGCATCGCTGGGGCTTACGCCTACTGGAAGACCCGGCGCTCGATGCGCGCGACGCGCATCCGGCTTGGCTGCCCGGCCATGCCGCCGTGGTGCAGCTCTACCCCGATGCCGATCCGTCGCAGGATGCGGCGACCTTCGCGTTCTGGCGCATCCCCGGTCACAAGCAACTGCTGCATGACGGTAAAGGGCTGGCGCTGATCGCGCGCAGCCCAGGTCATTGCCTGCGCTTCGCGTTCGCGCCCGGCCTGGAAGACGGCATGGCCGTGGCCTATGCCCAACGGAGCGGCACCGCCGCGCCTGCGCGCGGTCGTGCGCTCCACGGAGCACTGGCGGCCGCCAAGCCCAGACCGACACCTACCGCACTGCTGGAACTGCACAGCTTGCAGGCGCTCGACGCGACCCTGGCGGGCGCATCCCTGCGTGAAGTCGCGGAAGGACTGTTCGGCGTAGATGCCGCAGCCGATTGGTACAGCGATGGCGGGCTGCGCTCCAAGGTACGCCGCCTGGTACGGCGCGGTGATGCGCTGATGCGCGGCGGCTATCGCCGTCTAGCACAGCTTCCGCCGCTTGAGAAGGGTCGTTTTGAGGACGACGCAAAACGACCCTGAGCAGAACAGCTTGGTTTTCTGAGACTGCCTCCATCCGGTCGCGCTGTGTGGCCGGGCGCTTTCAACCGATGGAGGTTCACACCATGCGTCCCGCTCCCTTGCGGCCTGCCGCCACTGTCTCGACCGCTGCCGCGCAGCCCCAACGCTATCTCACCAACGACGAAGCCGCCGAATACCTGCGCCTGTCGCCGCGGACGCTGGAAAAGCAGCGTGTGATCGGCGGCGGCCCGCGCTTTCGCAAGTTCGGCCGCCGCGTCATGTACGCCGTGGCCGACCTCGACGCCTGGGCTGCCGACCGCAGTTTCGAGACGACTTCCGATCCCGAATACGCCGAGCACCACTCGGCCGACAGCCGTGCGCGCTGATCGGCGGCGCGCGGCAGGCCATCGCTATGTCCAGCACCGGGCTGCCGTCCCGGCAGCGGCCGTTGCAGGAGCGCGAACAGCTCGACCTGTTCCGCGCCTTGCCCGGCGACATGGCGCCGCGCGACAGCCAGGATTTGATGGCCTATCCGTTCTTTTCGCTCGCCAAGTCCAAGCGGGTCAAGCCCATCGACTTCCGTGCGGGCAACGTGACGATTCGCGTGGAAGGCACGCAGGAGCACGGCATCGCCACGATCTGGGACGCGGACGTGCTGATCTGGGCGGCCTCGCAGATCGTGGAGGCGAAGGACGCGGGCCTGCGGCCCTCGCGCCTGATGCACGCCACACCCTACGAGATCCTGCGCTTCTTCGGGCGCGGCAAGTCGCTGCGCGACTACCAGCGCCTCAAGGCGGCCTTGGATCGCCTGCAATCGACCACGGTAGCCACGTCCATCCGCGAGACGACCGGGCGGCGATTGCACCGCTTCTCCTGGATCAACGAGTGGAAGGAACTGGCCGACGCCAGCGGCACGCCGCTGGGCATCGAGCTGATCCTGCCGGACTGGTTCTATGCGGGCGTGCTCGACGCCGCCCTGGTGCTGACCATCGACCCGGCGTACTTCCGGCTTACCGGCGGCATCGAACGCTGGCTGTACCGCCTGGTGCGCAAGCATGGCGGGCGGCAGGAGCACGGCTGGCAGTTCGACTTCCGCTACCTGCACCAGAAATCCGGCAGCACCGCCAAGCCCTACGACTTCGCCTGCGACCTGCGCGCGCTGGTCGCGCGGCAGTCGCTGCCCGGCTACGTCCTGGGCATCGAGCGGATGCCGGACAACGGCATGGAGCTGCTGACCTTCCGGCCCGTGCCGCAGACGGCACGGGGATAACTCCGGGAAAACCTGTGAACAGTGTCGTGCTATCAGGCGTGCGGGGTATCGTGCTATCAGGCGTGGGACTATCGTGCTATCAGGCGTGCCGATCGGCCGCAAACCCGCGCCAGCATTGGGTTTGCGCACCTTCTAACTTCCCTAACTTAATTTCTCTAACTTTTAGTAGGGAAACGCCGCTGCGGTGGACAACCACCACGCGGCCACAAGCGCAGCAGCAAAAGCCCGGCTCTCCAACACGGAGGGCCGCGTCATGATCGTCGCTCTGCTCAACCAGAAAGGCGGCGTGGGCAAGACCACGCTCGCCACGCATATCGCCGGCGAGCTTGCGATGCGCGGCCAGCACGTCGTCCTGCTGGACGCCGACCCGCAGGGTTCGTCGCTGGACTGGACACAGCGCAGAAGCCAGCAAGGCTTGCCAAGGCTTTTCAGCGCCGTGGGCCTCGCACGCGAAACGCTGCACCAAGAGGCGCCAGAACTCGCCAGGCGAACCGATCACGTCATCATCGACGGCCCGCCGCGCATCGCGGCACTGGCGCGCTCCGCGCTGCTGGCGGCCGAGCGCGTGCTGATCCCCGTGCAGCCCAGCCCCTACGACCTGTGGGCCAGCGCCGAGATGGTGGCGCTGATCCGCGAGGCCCAGGTGTTTCGGCCTGCGCTGCGCGCGGCCTTCGTCATCAATCGGCGCGTCAGTACCACCGTGATCGGGCGCGAAGCGCGCCAGGCGCTCGCCGACCAGCCGCTTCCTGCGCTGCGCGCGGAAGTGCATCAGCGCATCGTGTTCGCCGACAGCGTGGCCGCTGGCCGGCTTGCACGCGAGACGGCGCCGGACAGCGCCGCCGCCCGCGAAATCACCGCACTGGTGGACGAACTGCTGCGGTGGCCGACATGACAGCGAAGCCACCGATACGCGCAAAGCGCGTCGGCATCGGCGCGCGTCCGCCCGCGAATCCGCACGCCGAGGCGTGGATTCGCCAAGGCGACGCCGATGCGCTGGGCAAGGGCGACCTCTACACCGCTCGCCTGACCCTCGACATCACGCCCGCGCTGCGCGCGCGCATCAAGGTGTCGGCCTTCACGCAGGGCGTGACCGTGGCCGATCTGCTGCGCGGCCTGCTGGAGCGTGAGTTTCCCGAGCATCGCAGGGAGAACACACCATGACCGCATCCGCTTCGCCTGCCGCTGGCGCGGCTACGGCTGCGCTCGCAGCACCTTCCGGCCAGCCTGCCAGCGCGCCGTTGACGCGCGTGGCACTGGCCTACACCGAACCACGCTTCAAGCTCTACCTGCGCTTCGGCGAACCCGCGCGTACGCACCAGCTCGACCGCTGGCGGCGCTGCGCGGTGTTCCAGCCGGGCGCCATGTTCTGCCGCATCCGCTGGCAGGCCAACGACTACGGCACGATTCGCTGGCAGCTCATGGTGATGCAGGCTTGCACGCCGTTCGATGCGGCGCAGCGCATTCCCGGCGTGCAGCCGGGCGCACGCCTGCTGCTGCACGCCGAGGGCGAGAATCAGGTGCGCGCCGTGCTGGAGCGCATCGACGCCATCGAGGCGCTGGGCATCGCGCCTATCGGTGCCTCGCCCGTGTACTGGCGCACGCTCGCCAACCGGCTCGCTGCACGCCTGCCGCTGCCCGAATACACCGCCGAGCGGCACGCCGCATGGCTCATCGGGAGGGCGCTGCCATGAACGCCGTTTCGACTGTCGGCACCGCGCCGCGTCCTCGCTCGCGCCTGCGCGCTCGCATCGTGCTGGCGGGCCTGTCCGCCTGCGGCCTCGCTGCGCTGGCCTGGGCGTCCTTCGTGCATCCACTGCCGCGCCTGATCTACAACCCGTCCGACAGCGTGGCGGTCGGCTGGTATCGCGTCGATCCGCTGAGCAACGGCACCGGCTCGCTGCCACGTCCTTTGTCCGTGGGCAGCATCGTCCTGACCACGCTGCCGCCAGATGCCGCTGCGCTGGCCGCGCAGCGCGGCTACCTGCCGGCGCGCGTGCCGCTGCTCAAGCGTGTGGGCGCCGTCGCGCCGCAGGAAGTGTGCATCGCGGGCGGCATCGTCCGCATCGACGGCGTGCCTTCGGCCGCCGTGCTGCCTGCTGACCGCTGGGGCCGGCCGCTGCCATCCCGGCAGCAATGCCGTCGCCTCGAACCCGGCGAACTGTTCCTCTTGAGTGTGACCAACCCGGCGTCGTTCGACAGCCGGTATTTCGGGCCGGTCAGCACATCCGCCGTGATCGGCGTCGCGCATCCGGTCTGGCTGGAATCCCGCCCATGATGGCCGTCGATTCGCTGCACGCCGCCGTGCATCTCATCGTGCCATCGGGCGTGTCGTTCTGCTGTTCGTCGCCGTGTCGTCGCGCGTGCAGTGCGGGTGCATTCGCACCGCACTTCGCGCTGCCTTCGGCGCAGCCGTCCAACGTGCAGGCGTCTTGCCTCGAACGCGCCCGGCCTGCGGCCGTGTCCGCGTTCGCCGGCGCGCTGGCTGCTCGCGCAGCAGCGCCGCCGGGCCGCCGCTGCCCGGAGCGACAGCGAGGGGCAAAGGCGGAAGGCAAGACAAAAGGACGCGGCACCGGGCCGCGTCGAAAGCCTGTCTGCACATGGGGTTGGCGCGGCACGGAGCGGCTTCGCCGCCGTGCCGCTTGGGGCGCGAGGCCCACGCCAATGCAGGCATGTCCGCGTGCTTCGCACGACCGGACATGCCAGAGCTTGCAGGGGGCGCAGCCATGACCGACCGCCGCGACGATGATTTCCGCATCCGCCCCAGCGCCCCGAAGAACCAGGGCCAGGGCTTCGTCTCCAAGGTGCTCAAGCAGGCGGGCAAGGCCAGTAGCGGCAAGTCGTCGGTGCGTCGTCCTGGGGGAGCTGGCAAGGGCGCAGGAACCGGGCATCGGCCCGGCTCGCGTCTGGGGCGCGGCCACACGGCGGCGCGCTTCGCCGGGGCGAAGCTGACGCCCATGTCGCGGCGCGTGACCATCAAGACGCTGTTGGTCAATCAGCGCCAGGCCAGCCCGCAATCGCTCGCCAAGCACCTGCGCTACATCGAGCGCGATGGCGTGGGCCGCGATGGCGAGCCAGGCCAAGCCTACGGGCCGCAGACCGATGCCGCCGACCTCGACGCCTTCAAGGAACGCTGCGCCGACGACCGGCACCATTTCCGCTTCATCCTCTCGCCGGAGGACGGCGCCGAGTTGGAAGACCTGCGCACCTACACGCGGCACCTCATGGGCCGCATGGAGGCCGACCTGGGCACGGGCCTCGATTGGGTGGCCGTCAACCACTGGAACACCGACAACCCGCACACGCACATCGTCGTGCGCGGACGCGACGACACCGGCAAAGACCTCATCATCGCGGGCGACTACATCGCCGATGGTTTCCGCCATCGCGCCGCCGAACTGGCGACCGAATGGCTGGGGCCGCGCACCGAGCTGGAGATCCAGCAGACCTTGCAACGCGAGGTGGAACAAGAGCGATGGACGAGCTTGGATCGCACGCTCAAACGCGAGTTGGGCGACGATGGCTTGGTGCATGTCGAACGCCTCAACGAGCCGAGATTGCAACGCCAGCGCCTGCTGCTGATCGGCCGCCTGCAACGCTTGCAGCGCCTGGGCCTGGCCGACGAGATGCAGCCGGGCACCTGGGCCGTCCATACCGATGCCGAAAAGACGCTACGCGCCCTGGGCGAGCGTGGCGACATCATCCGCACCATGCAGCGGGCCATGCGCGGCGAGCCGCGCGAACTGGCGGTGTTCGACCCGGGCGACGATGGCCGAACCATCCTCGGCCGCGTGGCCGCGAAGGGGCTGGCCGACGAGCTGCGCGACCGGGGTTATCTGGTCATCGACGGGGTGGACGGCAAGGCCCACTATGTTGCGCTCAACGCCCGCGACGAACTGGCGAACTATCCGACCGGCGCCGTGGTGGAGGTGAAGGGATCGGCCGACGTGCGTGCGGCCGACCGCAACATCGCCGCGCTGGCGAGCGATGGCCTGTACCTCACCGACCACCACCTCGCCATCGCGCAGAGTCAGGCCGTGCCGGGCCGCGATCCGCAGGAAGTCGTCGCCGCCCATGTCCGCCGGCTCGAAGCCCTGCGCCGAGCCGGCATCGTGGAACGTGTCGCCGAAGGTCTATGGAAGGTGCCGGACAACCTGCCCGAGCAGGGCCGTCAGTACGACGCGCAACGCCTAGGCGGCGTGGCCGTGGAACTGAAATCGCACCTACCCATCGAGCGACAGGCCCGCGTGATCGGCGCCACGTGGCTCGACCAGCAGTTGATCGGCGGCGGCACCGGCCTGGGCGAACTGGGCTTTGGTGGCGAGGCCAAGCAGGCGATGCAGCAGCGCGCCGACTTCCTGGCCGAACAAGGGCTGGCCGAGCGACGCGGCCAGCGGGTGATCCTGGCGCGTAATCTGCTGGGCACGCTGCGCAATCGGGAGCTGGCGCAGGCCGCTAAGGACATCACCGCCGATACCGGCTTGGAGCATCGCCCGGTGGCCGACGGGCAGCGCGTGGCGGGTATCTACCGGCGTAGCGTCATGCTCGCCAGTGGGCGCTACGCGATGCTCGATGACGGCATGGGGTTCAGCCTTGTGCCGTGGAGGCCGGTGGTCGAGCAGCGGCTGGGCCAGCAGCTTGCCGCTACGGTGCGCGGCGGCGGCGTGTCCTGGGAGATAGGACGGCAACGTGGGCCTGCCGTCGGTTAACTTCCCGCGATAGCAGTGCCCGGCATGGGGGTTGCACAATAAACCGATTGACGGTCGGTTTTTCGTGGTGGATACTCTTGAGTTCGAGTCAAAGCTCGGAGCCGACAACATTGACCAACCACAGCGTACCAACACTTGGCGATCTCGAAATCGCCGTGCTCGAAGACATCTGGCGCTTCGGCCCGTCCGACACCAAGGCGGTGTACGCGCGCATTGGGAAGTCTCGCTCGATTTCCTTGAACACAGTGCAATCCACGCTGGAACGTCTGTTTCGCAAGGCCATGCTCCAGCGCGAAAAGATCAGCCATGCCTACGAATACTCGGCACGAGTATCTCGCCGGGAACTGATCCAGAAGCTGGTCGAGTCCACGGTGCGTCGTGTCGCAGGCCCGCAGCCGGATGCGTTGTTGAGTGCCTTTGTCGATCTTGCTGCAAGGGCGGATGATGACCAGCTCAAGAGGCTGGAGGAGTTGATTGCCCGTCGTCGCGCTGAATTGGATCAGCCGTAATGATGAGTTATGGCCCACTACTTCAGTTCGCATTGCTATCCGGCTTCGTGCTGGCAGTAACGCTTACCCTGCTGATTGGAACCTGCGAGCGCCCATTACGCCGTGCGCTGTCAGGAAAGAGCCCCTATCAGCGAGCAAGAGTGTCTTGGTGGATGCTGGTAACACCCGCATTGGCGGGTATTGCCTATACGGCCATGACTATCGCCATGCCGTCGATGTTTGATGATTCGGCCAGATTTGCCGCTGCCTGCTCTGCGCACGCTGACACGCTCCTGCACCTGTGCGTTTGGCACCCGAGCGGCAATGGGCAAAGTGCCTGGCTATGGGGAGCATTGGCATTGTTGGCGGGATACGCGGTTTGGCTGGCATTACGGGCCGTAGTGGGCCTTTGGCGTGCTCGTCGAACCCTTGCCTCGATGGTGCGCCTGAGCTGGCGTCCGGGGTATCCAGACAAACTTCGCGTGCTTGATGTCGATCAGCCTATGGCGCTGGCCTGTGGCGTCGGGAATGGCCACATCCTGCTTTCAACCTCGTTGATGCGGCGACTCGACCCAACGCAATTGCGCGTGGTGCTGGCGCACGAACAGGCTCATATCGCCAATCGAGATGTGCTGCATCGCCTGATCGCTGTCGTGTTGTCGAGCATCCAGTTGCCGGGCACTCGTCGCCGGCTGTTGCGCGATCTGGAACTCGCCTTGGAACAGCGTTGTGATTTCGCTGCTGCAAACGAAGTGGGATGCCCTGTCGCCGTAGCCGAAACCATCGTTGCAGTAGAAAAGATATTTCGGCAACACGCCAAGGAACAGATGCCGTTGGCTATGGCGTTCTTTTCCGATTTCGTCCCTGAGCGTGTCGAGGCGTTGCTGTCGTCCAAGCACACGTCTGTCTCATACCTGGGGCCGATGCTAGGCATTCTTGTTCTGGCGTTTTGCAGCCTATCTACCGGCTGGCTGCATTCCGTGACCGAATCTCTCATCACTGTGATGACGAGGTAAGTCCATATGCGCGCGTGCTGTGTTTTTTTGCCTGAAAAACCGATTGATGATCGGTTTATGACGATTCCACTAAGGCGTGTGCGAGCAGCCGTGACGCGGAATCGTTTGCTCGCCACCTGTCGTCGTCGTGAGGATTTTCATGAATTTGATCCGCTTAGTAGCCTTGGTGTTTGTCGGAGCCTGCGGTACATCCACCGCCCTGGCCGCCGAACCCCTGCGATTGGAGGAGGCTGTCTCCCGCGCACTGGCCGCCCACCCATCCATCGCCGCCGAAACGGCGCAGCTCCAGGCCGTTCGAGCGCGCACACAGCGCGAAGCCCTGCCACCGCCTTACACCATTGGCGGCGAGGTTGAGAACGTCGCTGGGAACGGCAACCTGCGAGGTATCCGCTCGGCCGAAACGACATTGCGCATCGGTCGGGTCATAGAACTCGGTGGCAAGCGCGAGGCTCGCCAAACGCTGGGACAAGCCGAACTGAGAGAACAAGAGCATCAGGCCACCAAAACGCGGATCGACCTGGCCAGTTCAACTACGGCCCGCTTCATTGAAGTGCTCGCTAGGCAACAGCGATTGACGTATGCCGAGGAGCGTATCAAGCAAGCGGAGCGCACCCGTCGAGAGGTTGCAGCGTGGGTAAAAGCCGCTCGCAATCCTGAGTCGGATTTGCAGGCCGCCGATATTGCGGTCGCTGAGGCGCAGCTCAATCGCGAGAGTGCTGAACTCGAATTGGCGAGCGCCAAGATGACTTTGGCCGCGAGCTGGGGGGCAATGACCCCCGACTTCGGCGAAGTCGTCGGTGACCTCCAAACCTTGCCGACCGTGGCGCCATTCGAGACGCTGGCTGCCCGTTTGCCCATGACGCCGGAACTGTGGGCTTCGCGTTTGCAGGCCGACACCATCGGCGCCCGCCGCCGGCTCGCGGAGGCCGAAGCCAAACCCAACATCGACGTCAGCTTGGGCGTGCGGCGTTTGGAAGACTACAAGGATCACGGCGTAGTGATGTCGATCTCGGTGCCGCTGGGCAGCCCGACGCGCTCTGGATACGCGGTGTCCCAGGCCAATGCGGAGCTTGCTGCGCTTGAAGCGCGGCGTGACGCCGAGCGCTTCGAGCGCCACCAGGCGCTGTTCGACAAATATCAGGAACTCACGCACGCACGGACAGAGGCTGACTCGCTACGCGCACGAATGCTGCCTATGGCTGAAAGCGCTTTGGCAACGACTCGTCGCGGTTTCGAGCAGGGCCGATTCTCCTATTTGTCGTTGGCTCAAGCGCAGCGAACGCTATTCGATCTGCGCGCGCGCGCTGTGGAAGCCGCCACTCGCTATCACCTTCTGCTGGTCGAGGTGGAACGCCTCACCGCCACCGTTGAGGACACCGCACCATGATTCGCATTCTTTCCCTGTTGCTACTTTGTGTGTTTGCCGCTGCATGCAGCCCTGGCGGCGACAAGCCCAAAGAGGCGGCCAGCGCCCAAGCCAGCGGAAGCTATGAGCGCGGCCCAAACAATGGCCGGCTACTCCGCGATGGAGACTTCGCTTTGGAAGTCACCATCTACGAAACCAACGCCCCCCCACATTACAGGCTCTACGCCTATCGTGACGGCAAGCCAGTCGCCCCCGCTGATGTTGCCGCAACGATCAAGCTCTCCCGTTTGGATGGCGAGGTCAACCAATTCACGTTCAGGCCAGAAGGCAACTATCTGGTCGGCAGCGGTGAAGTGACCGAGCCGCATTCTTTCGATGTCGCCGTGTCCGCCGAACACGCCGGAAAGAGGTCCACTTGGTCTTATGAATCCTATGAGGGCCGCGTAAGCATTCCGGCTGGTATCGCCAAGGATGCCGGCATCAAAACCGAATCAGCGGGGCCGGCGGTCATCCGAGACGTTGTGCGGCTGATGGGAACCGTTGTTCTGGATGCCGACAGACACGCAGCGGTTCGCGCACGCTTTCCTGGCATCGTGCGATCAGTGAACGTGCAGCAGGGCGAACGAGTCCGCCGCGGCCAGACACTGGCCATCGTTGAGGGCAACGACAGCATGCGCACCTACCCGATTACCGCACCATTCGACGGCGTGGTACTCGCACGCAACACGAACGTCGGTGATGTGGCCGAAGCAGGTGCGCTGTTCGAGCTGGCTGACCCGTCCTACGTATGGATCGACCTGCGCGCCATCGGCACCGATGCCGAAGCCCTACAGCCAGGGCAGCCGGTACGAATCCGGTCAGCCACCGGGAAGACCGAAGCCAGCGGAAAGATCCAGCGATTGTTGCCGGTGGCTGGCAGCGGCCAGAGCGTCATTGCCCGCGTCAGCATCCCGAACCCGGAGGGGCGCTGGCGCCCCGGCATGACCGTGGCGGCCGAGGTCACAGTAGGCACGCGCAACGTACCGCTGGCGGTAAAAGAGTCCGGGTTGCAGCGATTCCGCGACTTCACCGTGGTTTTCGCACAGGTTGGCGAGACATACGAAGTCCGAATGCTCGAACTTGGCGAGCGTGATGGTGAATACGCCGAAGTGACTAGCGGACTCAAGCCCGGCACGAACTACGTGGCCGAGCAAAGTTTCCTGATACGCCAAGACATCGAAAAGTCTGGCGCAAGCCACGATCACTAAGGACGCGGACATGCTCGAACGTATCATTCGCGCGTCCATCGCGCATCGCTGGCTCGTGCTTCTATTGGTGCTCGCCCTGTCCGGGCTGGGCGTCTGGAACTACAGCCGCTTGCCGATCGACGCGATACCGGACATTACCAACGTCCAGGTACAGATCAATACCGAGGCACCAGGCTACTCGCCAATGGAGGCGGAGCAGCGCGTCACTTTCCCGGTTGAGACGGCGCTCGCTGGCCTCGCCCGGCTGGACTACACCCGCTCGATTTCCCGCTACGGCCTGTCGCAAGTCACTGCGGTCTTTGAGGACGGCACCGACATTTACTTTGCCCGCCAGCAGGTTGCCGAACGCTTGCAGCAGGCATCTTCGCAACTTCCGGCGGGCCTGAATCCTTCTCTCGGCCCGGTGGCAACCGGCCTGGGCGAGATATTCATGTACACCTTGGAACCCGAGAAGGGCTACGAGGAAATCTGGACGCCGACGGCGCTGCGCACATTGCAAGACTGGTCGGTGCGTCCGCAGCTCCGCAATCTGAAAGGCGTCACCGAGGTCAACACCATCGGCGGTTACGTGCGTCAGTTCCACATCACACCCGATCCGGTCAAGCTGCTGGCCTACGAGTTGACGATGAACGACGTGCTGAACGCCGTTGCGCGGAACAACGCCAACGTCGGTGCCGGCTACATCGAACGTCACGGCGAGCAGTACCTGATCCGCATCCCCGGACAGGTAGGCGACATCGAGCGACTGCGGAAAATTGTCGTGGCAACGCGCGATGGGCTGCCACTCCGAATATCCGACGTGGCGGAAGTTCTGGAGGGTAGCGAACTACGAACCGGCGCGGCCACGAAAGACGGCAAGGAGGTCGTGCTGGGAACGGCATTCATGCTGATTGGCGAGAACAGCCGAGCGGTTGCACAGCGCACGGTGGAAAAGCTCGCTGAAATCGACGCGACACTTCCCGAGGGAGTCCGAGCACACGCGGTTTATGACCGCACTCAACTCGTTGACCGCACCATCGCAACCGTGCAGAAGAATCTTCTGGAAGGCGCGTTGCTGGTGATTGCCGTGCTGTTCATGTTGCTAGGCAACCTGCGTGCAGCCCTGATAACCGCAGCGGTCATTCCGCTTGCCATGCTGCTGACGATCACCGGCATGGTGCAAAACCGAATCTCGGCCAACCTGATGAGCTTGGGCGCACTGGATTTCGGCCTGATTGTCGATGGTGCGGTCATCATCGTGGAGAACTGCTTGCGCAGGTTCAGCGAACGACAGCACCAGCTCGGTCGGCTGTTGACCCGCGATGAGCGTTTCTCGCTGGTTTCGAGCGCCAGTGCAGAGGTCATCAAGCCTGCCCTGTTCGGATTATTCATCATCACGGCGGTTTACCTTCCAATCTTCGCGTTGTCGGGTGTGGAAGGAAAGATGTTCCATCCGATGGCGCTTACCGTCGTGATCGCATTGACTGGTGCGATGGTGTTGTCCCTGACTTTCGTGCCCGCTGCGGTCGCGCTGTTTGTCACCGGCAAGGTTTCCGAGAAGGAAACCAAGGTGATGCGCGGCATCAGCCGCTTCTATGCGCCACTTCTCCAGAAGGCAATCAGGCTAAGGGTCGCCGTTGTCGCGGCGGCGTCAGTGTTGGTAGTGCTGTCTGGTTTGCTTGCGACGCGCCTGGGCACCGAGTTCATCCCCAATCTGGATGAAGGCGACATCGCCTTGCACGCGATGCGGATTCCCGGAACGAGTCTGACCCAGGCGATTGGCATGCAGCGCCAGTTGGAAGCGCGGATCAAGGAGTTTCCAGAGGTTGAGGAAGTCGTTGCCAAGATCGGTACTGCCGAGGTTGCGACTGATCCCATGCCTCCTTCGGTGGCTGACACCTTCATCATGCTCAAGGATCGCAGCGAATGGCCTGATCCGCGCAAACCGAGAGCCGTACTGCTTGCCGAACTGGAAAAGGCGGTGAACACCATTCCCGGCAACAACTACGAGTTCACTCAGCCCGTGCAGATGCGCATGAATGAGTTGATCGCGGGTGTCCGTGCCGAGGTGGCGATCAAGGTGTATGGCGATGACATGGAGCAACTGGCCCAACTAGGCTCCAAGATTGAAGCCGTGGCCGAGAGTATCGAGGGATCTGCCGACGTGGCACTCGAACAGATTACGGGCCTGCCGCTGATGACAATCACGCCGAACGTGGATGCACTGTCCCGGTACGGCCTGGCGATCGACGACATACAGCAGACGGTGGCAATCGCTCTTGGTGGTGCCGTCGCTGGCCAAGTGTTTGAGGGCGATCGCCGCTTCGATATTGTGGTTCGGCTGCCCGAAGCGCAGCGCCAAGACCCTAAAGCACTGGCGACACTGCCCATTCCCGTTCCGACCGGCGCTGCTGCCGCACCGGGCCAAGCCGCTTACGTGCCGCTCGGCCAGCTTGCGTCAATCGAAGTGGCTCCCGGCCCCAATCAGATCAGCCGCGAGAACGGTAAACGCCGGATCGTCATTACCAGCAATGTGCGCGGACGCGATCTAGGGTCGTTCGTGGAAGAGCTGCGTGAGCGCGTAAGCCGCGAAATCACACTGCCAGAGGGCTATTGGGTCAACTACGGGGGCACGTTCGAGCAACTCATTTCGGCGAGCCAACGGCTGTCCGTCGTCGTGCCGGCTGTACTGGTTCTGATCTTCGGCCTTCTGTTCATGGCCTTCGGCTCGGGCCGGGACGCCACGGTCGTCTTTAGCGGCGTACCATTGGCACTGACAGGCGGCATTGCCGCATTGTGGCTGCGCGATATTCCGCTTTCGATTTCGGCAGGGGTCGGCTTCATTGCCCTATCCGGTGTGGCAGTGCTCAACGGCCTGGTGATGGTGAGCTTCATTCGCAAGCTGCACCACGATGGCGCGCCGATTCAGGATGCCATTGTGAATGGCGCGATGACGCGGCTACGCCCGGTGCTGATGACTGCGCTGGTTGCAAGCCTCGGTTTCGTACCGATGGCCATCAACGTTGGAACGGGCGCGGAAGTGCAACGACCCCTCGCAACTGTCGTCATCGGCGGCATTGTCTCTTCGACGCTGCTGACGTTGCTGGTACTGCCGGCCCTGTATCGCCTCATTCATCGGCGTACCGACCGCCAGAACACCGCGCCAGCGTAAGCACGATGCCAATTTATCAACAGGTTCACATGGTGCGGCGAACGCAAGAAAGATGCTTGCCGCACTCGAACAACAAGGATTTTTAGGAGATTAATTGAGGTATGACATTCATGCGTGAAAGATCACTTGACGTAATACTGGATCGCTATCGACCGATCTGGCAACGGATTTCCCTGTTTCTCATGGCGACGGTTCTCCTGTTGTTCGCGTGTGCGAATCAGGCGCTCGCCCATGCCGTTGCCGAGGGTGATAAGGGCTACATCCAGGAAATATCCGGCGTCAACCTCATCCCTTTTATGTATCTAGGGGCGAAGCACATGGCGACAGGGTACGACCATATCCTGTTCCTGCTCGGTGTGATCTTCTTCCTGTACCGGATGAAGCATATCGCCCTGTATGTGACGCTATTTGCCATCGGCCACTCGACGACGATGCTGCTTGGCGTGTATTTCAACGTCGGGATCAATAGCTACATCATCGACGCGATCATCGGCCTTTCGGTGGTTTACAAGGCACTCGACAACATCGGCGCATTTCAGCGATGGCTCGGCTTTCAGCCCAACACGAAAGTTGCAACGGTTGTATTTGGACTATTTCACGGATTTGGCCTGTCCACCAAAATCATCGAATACAACATCTCACCTGATGGCCTGATTCCAAATCTGTTGGCATTCAATGTCGGAGTTGAAATCGGACAGTTGCTTGCGCTCGGCTCCATTCTGATCGCAATGAGCTACTGGCGCCGAACCGCAAGTTTCTGGCGCCATGCGTACACCGCAAACGTAGCGATGATGTGTGCCGGCTTCATTCTGATCGGCTATCAGCTCACCGGCTACTTCGTTTCCTGAATCGCACTCGGAGAAAATATTTATGTACAACGTATCCAAGCCAACCCTCGACGATCTTCCTTCATCGAAACAACTGCTGCGCTCGACGTTTATTGCACTCGTCGCTGCCATCGCAATTCTGGTCGCCATCGTCCTTCCCTCCGAGCATGCGATCGATCCAACAGGAATTGGCCGCGTACTCGGCCTGACGGAAATGGGGGGAATCAAAACGCAGTTGGCCGAAGAAGCTGCTGCCGACGCCGCAATGGATGCGGCCAAGGCCGTTGCCGTGACGACTGGGAATGCAGGCACCGTCGTGCCTGCACAGGCGCAAAGTACCGCACAGGTGACGAACGATTCTGCTTGGCGCGATGAAATGCGCGTCGTACTCAAGTCCGGCCAAGGGGCCGAAGTGAAGTTGAGCATGAAGGCCGGCGAACAGGCCGAGTTCAGTTGGACTAGCGAAGGCGGCGTAGTGAATTTCGATACCCACGGCGATGGCGGCGGACAGTCCATCAGCTATGAAAAAGGTCGAGCTGTGCCCGCAAGTGATGGCGTGATCCAGGCCGCCTTTAATGGCAATCACGGTTGGTTCTGGCGGAACCGTGGCGATGCTGATGTAACGGTGATTGTTCGCACTCGCGGCCAATACGCGGAAATGAAGCGTGTCTTGTGATTGGCAAATTAGTTAGGGGCGAATGCCCCATGCACCTCGGCTTTATTGCTATGCAATTTGCATAGCAGGAGGTCGAAATTTCCCGCCCTGCCACGTAGGCTGGGTCTCACCCCAGGAGATTATGAAATGAAAATTCGTCCGTTTTTGATTGCCGTTCTAGCAAGCGCCTCGCTCGCTTCGCCGTTCGTGATGGCCCATCCCGGTGGACATGACGACGACGAGAAGGCGATGCCGAAGACATGCGAGCAATTGGCAGATACGAAGCGGTACATCAGTGACGTGGCTTATCCCGAAGTGAAGAAGCTGAAAGAGCAGTGCGACGCCGCGAAGAAGAAGCCAAACGCGGCACAGTCTCCCGCAGCCCGCGGTTCATCCAACGACGGCAACTGATTGTTCAGAGCGTAGCCGCGACTCACAGGTCGCGGCTACCGCCTGCGATGCGCACTCGTGGGAGCTATTGGGAGCTATTCGTCTATGGAGTTGAGACATCTGAAATACTTTCTCGCCGTAGCGGAGGAGCTTCACTTCGCTAGGGCAGCGGAGAAGCTGCACATCGAACAATCTCCACTTTCTCGTGCCATTAAGGAGCTAGAGGAGGAACTAGGTGTTGTGCTGTTTGCCCGCACCACACGCAGCACCCGGCTAACACGTGCTGGCAAGCTGTTTCTGGAGCATGCCCGCCGGGTATTCGCTGTTCTGCAACAGGCGCGCGACAGCGTAAAAGCAGCAGCCAATGGATTTCACGGTCAGTTGCGGGTGGCCTTGTCGGACGGTATTACACCATCGCGCCTTCCGGCAGTGCTCGCCCTATGCCGACAGGAAGAACCTGAAGTCGAAATTCGCTTTTCCGAAGTGCCGTTGTCGCAACAAATCAAGGGGCTACATGACGATCTTTATGACGTAGGATTCGCGCAATCAGACGAAGTGGGCGATGGCATCGTCGCTATACCAGTCTGGAGCGATGCGCTCATGGTGGCTGTGCCGGCTCGGCATCCTCTGCTGGCACATAAGCGCATTCCGTTGGAGGAACTGCTCCGCTACCCTCTGGTTCTATGCGACCCGCAGGTTTGCGAAAGCCACGCGAAACACGTTGATCGGATACTGCGCCGGGCGGACATGGAACCCTTGATCGCGGAGCGCGTGGCCTCCTGCGATTTGATGATGGCGCTTGTATCGGCCGGCTTCGCGCTTGGGCTTACGGGTGCAGCACATATTACAGCCAGCAGAGAGCCGGGGGTGGTGGCTCGTCCCCTGGCATCACGTGTCCCACCCCTGACAACCTATCTGCTGCACCCTATAGGCGAACCATCGGAGGTTCTGGCCCGATTCATTGAGCGCGTACAGGCCATCGAATCTCTGGAATCTCCCAGGCCCATGCTGGGCCGCAATCTTGATCCCCCGGAGGAACCTGCGCCATGAAGAAGATCATTCCGTTCTTACTGGTGGCGGCGTTGACCGCCTGCGGCCAGTCCGAAACGCCTCAGAGGGCCAACACCACAGAAGCGAATGTCCCGTCGGTGGAAGAACTGGCGGCCAACCCCGAACGGCTCAAGGAGCTTCGCCAGCAGTGCAAGACCGATCGCCCCAAGCTGGGCGACGTGCTGTGCAACCGAGTGGCTGAGGCCACACGCAAGCGGTTCTATGGCGACGGTGAAACGCCGTACACGCCGCCGAAGGAACCTCCCAAGTTCTGATTGTCGGCGGCTCGCCGCATCACCTTCATTTTTCTGCTCGACACGCCGCAATGCGCCTGCGCTTGCGGCGTTATTCTTTGATTCGCCGTCGCACTCATTCTGTCTTTTTGCTCGACCTTTCTGCTGAAAACGGTCTTTGACCGGCACCGACCCGGCACCGATTCTGACGCTTGCGGCACGCCTTTGTGCCGCTTCTTCCATGAGGAATCAGCTCAGGAGAAATCGGAGGCCAGGTCATGCAAGGGACGAGCGTGCTGTTCGGTCAGATCGCCGTGGTATTTGGCATCGTGATCGCCGGAGTGTGGGGCGCCACACAATGGACAGCAGCAGCCCTTGGCTACCAGCTACGCCTTGGCTCGCCCTGGTTCGATCTTCTCGGCACGCCGATCTACCACCCATGGCGCCTGTTCGAGTGGTGGTTCTTCTTCGACGCCTACGCGCCGCGCGTGTTCGACACCGGCGGCGCCATCGCGGGCGGCAGCGGCCTGCTGGCGGTGGTGGTCGCCATCGGCATGTCGATCTGGCGCTCGCGGCAGTCGCGCCTGGTCACGACCTACGGCTCGGCCCGTTGGGCGAACGCGGATGACATTCGCAAAGCGGGCCTCACGCTGCCGGCCGGCGTGTTCCTGGGCCAGCACGACCGCCAGTACCTTCGCCACGAAGGCCCGGAACACGTCCTGACCTTTGCGCCTACGCGATCGGGCAAGGGTGTCGGCCTCGTGGTGCCGACACTGCTTTCCTGGCCTGCATCCGCCGTCGTCCACGACATCAAAGGCGAGAACTGGCAGATCACCGCCGGCTGGCGCTCGCGCTTCTCTCATTGCCTGCTGTTCAACCCCACGGATGCGAAGTCGGCGGCCTACAACCCGCTGCTGGAGGTGCGGCGCGGCGCGCATGAGGTGCGCGACGTTCAGAACATCGCGGACATTCTGGTCGATCCCGAAGGCGCGCTGGAGCGCAGGAACCATTGGGAGAAAACCAGCCACGCGCTGTTGGTCGGTGCGATCTTGCATGTGCTCTACGCCGGCGAGGACAAGACGCTGCGCGGCGTCGCCAACTTCCTGTCCGACCCGGCCAGCCCGTTCGAGCTGACCTTGCACCGGATGATGACCACGCCGCACCTGGGCGATGGGCCGCATCCGGTCGTCGCCTCTGCGGCGCGCGAAGTGCTCAACAAATCGGACAACGAGCGTTCTGGCGTGTTGAGCACCGCCATGTCGTTCCTCGGTCTGTACCGCGACCCGACGGTGGCCGAAGTCACCTCGCGCTGCGATTGGCGCATCGCCGACCTGATCGCTGCCGAGCATCCGGTGTCGCTGTACCTGGTGGTGCCGCCTTCGGACATTTCGCGGACGAAGCCGCTCATTCGCCTGATCCTCAACCAGATCGGCCGGCGCCTCACCGAATCGCTCGACGGCTCCGACGGCATCGAGCGCCGCCACAAGCTGCTGTTGATGCTCGATGAGTTCCCGGCGCTGGGGCGCCTGGACTTCTTCGAGACGGCGCTGGCCTTCATGGCCGGCTATGGCATCCGCAGCTTCCTCATTGCGCAGTCGCTCAATCAGATCGACAAGGCGTATGGGCAAAACCACTCCATCCTCGACAACTGCCATGTGCGCGTGACGTTCGCCACGAACGACGAACGCACCGCCAAGCGCATCTCCGAGACGCTGGGTACGGCCACCGAGCTGCGCGCCCAGCGCAACTATGCGGGCCACCGGCTGGCGCCGTGGCTCGGGCATCTCATGGTGTCGCGCCAGGAAACGGCCCGACCGCTCCTCACGCCCGGCGAGGTGATGCAGCTTCCGCCCGACGAGGCCGTGGTGATGGTGTCCAGCGTGGCGCCGATCAAGGCGAAGAAACTGCGCTACTACGCGGACGCCAATTTCAAGCGTCGCGTGCTGCCACCGCCCACGCTGGCGAACCAGCAGTACGCCGACGCGCCGCCGTCGCGGCCCGACGACTGGAGCGGGCTGGCGATTCCGTCCGTGCCCGCTGCACCTGCCACGGCATCCGCCGATGGCCTGGAGAACTCGGCTTCGGCCGACGACGGCGGCCCGCGCCGTCAGCCCGAACTCTCCGAAACCGTCGCCTACGACCCCGAGCTGGCCGCGCCCGCGGCCGACCTTGGGCTACTCGATGACGACGACGATTTGCCGCTTCCCCTTCCTCGCCAGCTCGATCCAGCCATGCAGCGCACGGCCCGGCTGGCTTCCCTCGACCCCAACGACGGAATCGAGCTATGAGCCACTACCGCCTCAACTTGTTCATCCAGCCGGAGCACGCCAAGCGCCTGGACGAGCTGGCCGCCAAGAAAGGCGTGTCCAAGTCGTCCATTGTCGCGGCGGCGCTCGCATCGTGGCTGTCGCCCGACGCTGCCGACCAGCGCGAGGCGGCCATTGCCAAGCGGCTGGATCGCCTCTCGCGCCAGGCCGAGCGAATGGAGCGCGACCAGAACATCGCCATCGAAACGCTGGCGCTGTTCATCCGCTACTACCTGACCGTGAGCACGCCGGTTCCCGAGGCGCACCAAGACGCGGCACGCGCGCAGGGCAAAGCGCGCTTCGAGCAGTTCACCGAGAAGCTTGGCCGCCACCTGCTGCGGGGCCGCAGCTTGGTGCGCGACGTGGTGGAGGAACTGCATCCCGATCCGATGCGGATGGAGGACGCGGCGGCAGCCGCCCAAGCGCGGGAGCGTGCGTCATGAGCGCCGTTCCCCAATCCATAACCGCCACGTCGCTCGACCGCCGCATCCAGATGCTGCGCACGGCGATGGGGCCGCTGATCGCCGCCGCGCTCGAAGACCCGGACGTGGTGGAGGTGATGCTGAATCCCGATCGCACCCTTTGGGTGGATCGGCTTTCCAGTGGGCGCGCGCCGATGGGCGTGGAACTGCCCGAGGCGGACGGCGAGCGAATCATCCGCCTCGTGGCCGCCCACGTTGGCGCGGAAGTGCATCGCGGCCAGCCGCTGTTGTCCGCCGAGTTGCCCGAAACGGGCGAACGCTTCGAGGGCATCTTGCCGCCGGCAGCGCCGGGGCCGGTCTTCGCGCTGCGCAAGCGCGCCATCGGCGTGATTCCGCTGGAGCGGTACGTCATCGACGGGATGATGACCAGCGCGCAAGCGGGCTTTCTCGTTCGCGCCGTGCGCGAGCGGCAGAACGTGCTGATCGCCGGCGCCACCAGCAGCGGCAAGACCACGCTCGCCAATGCTTTGCTCGCCGAAATCGCCGCCACCGGCGACCGCGTGCTGGTGCTCGAAGACACGGTGGAGCTGCAATGCGCGGCCCGCGACCACGTTCCCCTGCGTACCCGCGCAGGCGTGGTGTCGATGACCGAGCTGGTTCGCTCGTCCATGCGCCTGCGGCCTGATCGCGTCGTCGTTGGCGAAGTGCGCGGCGCCGAGGCACTGGATCTCATCAAGGTGTGGGGCACAGGCCATCCGGGCGGAATCGCCACGATCCATGCCGGCTCCGCGCTCGGCGCGCTGCAGCGCCTGGAGCAACTGATTCTCGAAGTGGCGGTGAATCCGCCCCGTGCGCTGATCGCCGAAGCGGTCAACGTGGTGATCCACATCGCCGGGCGCGGGCGCAAGCGCCGCATCGAGAGCATCGCTCGCGTCGTCGGCTTCGACGGCGTGGGCTACCAACTGGCGGACGCGCTGGAAACGCCGTTTCCCGAGCTGCCGCCACTTCCCGATGCCGCACCCGCTGCGGCGACTTCCCCATCCCCTGACTCACTTGGAGAACTGCCATGACGCAGATGACCATTCCTGCTTTCCGTTTTTCTGCAAATCCGGCTTTGCGTCTTGCGCGGCTGCGCTGCCTGGCCCGCCCTGCGGGGCAAGGGCTGCTGCTGGCCGCGCTGCTGCTGTTCCTGGCCGGAACCGCACAGGCCGCCGGTTCCTCGATGCCGTGGGAAGGCCCGCTGCAATCCATCCTCGAATCCATCCAGGGGCCGGTGGCGCGAATCGTCGCGGTCATCATCATCATCGCCACGGGCCTCGCGCTGGCTTTCGGCGACACATCCGGCGGATTCCGCAAGCTGATCCAGATTGTCTTCGGTCTATCCATCGCCTTCGCCGCTTCGAGCTTCTTCCTGTCGTTCTTCAGCTTCTCCGGCGGGGCGGTCGTATGAGTGCCCCAGACACCTTCGCGGACGGTTTCGAGGTGCCGCTGCATCGCTCGCTGACCGAGCCGATTCTGCTGGGCGGTGCGCCGCGCACCGTGGCGATCGCCAACGGCACGCTGGCCGCCGCTGTCGGGCTGGGCCTGCAACTGTGGATTCCCGGCGTGGTGCTCTGGATCGTCGGCCATTCTTTGGCGGTGTGGGGTGCGCGCGTCGATCCGCAGTTCATGCAAGTCTTCGCCCGGCACATCAAGCATCGCCCGCTGCTGGACGTGTGAGGGGAGGACGCCGCGATGCTGAACCTCGCCGAATACCGCCAGCGCCCGGCCTTACTTGCCGACTGGCTGCCCTGGGCCGGGCTGGTCGCGCCGGGCGTCGTCTTGAACAAGGACGGCAGTTTCCAGCGCACGGCCCGGTTTCGCGGGCCTGACCTCGACAGCGCGACGCAAGGCGAGCTGATCGCCACATCGGCGCGGTTGAACAACGCGCTGCGCCGTATGGGATCGGGCTGGGCGCTGTTCATTGAAGCCGAGCGCCGTCCCGCTGCCGACCATCCGCACTCGGAGTTTCCTGAGCCGCTGTCGTGGCTGGTGGACGAGGAACGCCGCGCCACCTTCGAGGACTCTGGCAATCACTTCGAGAGTGGCTATCACCTGACGCTGGTGTACCTGCCGCCCGAGGAATCGCGCGCCCGCGCGGCGGGGATGCTGTACGAGAACCGGCCCACCGATGGCGTGGACTGGCGCGAGCGCCTGACGGCCTTCGTGGCGGAAACAGATCGCGTGTTCGACCTGCTCGATGGCGTGATGCCGGAAATCGCCTGGCTCGATGACAGCCAGACGCTGAGCTACCTGCACGCCACCATCTCGACGCGGCGCTACCGCGTCGGCGTGCCCGAAGTGCCGTTCCACATCGACGCGCTGCTGACCGACTCCGCGCTGGTCGGTGGCCTGGCACCCATGCTGGGCGACCAGCACCTGCGCGTGGTGTCGGTGCGGGGCTTTCCGACCTCGACCTGGCCGGGGATTCTGGACGACCTCAACCGCCTCGGTTTTGCCTACCGCTGGAGTACGCGCTTCCTCTGCCTGGACAAAGCCGAGGCGGAAAAAGAACTTTCCCGTCTGCGCCGCCAGTGGTTCGCCAAGCGCAAGAACGTCATCGCGCTGCTGCGCGAAACGATCTTCCAGCAGGAAAGCCCGCTGGTCGATACCGACGCCAACAACAAGGCCGCCGACGCGGACGCCGCCCTGCAGGAGCTGGGAAGCGATCAAGTCGCCTTCGGCTATCTGACGGCGACCGTCACCGTCATGGACGAGGACGCCGCCGTCGCAGACGAGAAGCTGCGCATGGTGGAGCGCGTCATCCAGGGGCGGGGCTTCGTGACTATCCCCGAAACGCTCAACGCCGTGGATGCGTGGCTGTCGTCCATTCCGGGCAACGCCTACGCCAACGTGCGCCAGCCCATCGTCTCGACACTGAACCTGGCTCACATGATGCCGGTGTCGGCGGTATGGGCCGGGCCGGAGAAGAACGACCACCTCGACGGCCCGCCGCTGATCGTCACGCGCACCGATGGCGCCACGCCGTTCCGGCTGGTGACGCACATCGGCGACGTGGGCCACACGCTGGTCGCGGGGCCGACTGGCATGGGCAAGTCGGTTCTGCTCGCCACGCTGGCAATGCAGTTCCGCCGCTATCGCGGCTCGCGCATCTTCGCGTTCGACATGGGCCGCTCCATGCGGGCCGCGATCCTCGGCCTGGACGGCGAGCACTACGACCTGGGCACGGATGGCGAAATCGCCTTCCAGCCACTCGCGCGCATCGACCGTGAGGGCTACCGCACCTGGGCCGCCGAATGGATCGAAGGCCGCTTGCTGCACGAAGGCGTGGCGGTTGGCCCCGACGAGAAAGCGGCCATCTGGTCGGCGCTCGGCAGCCTCGCCGGTGCGCCGGTGGAGCAGCGCACGATGACGGGGCTTTCCGTGCTGCTGCAATCGAACGCGCTGCGCCAAGCGCTCGCGCCCTATGTGCTGGGCGGCGCGCACGGCAAGCTGCTGGACGCCGATCACGACCGGCTCGGCATGGCCGACGTGCAGTGCTTCGAGATGGAGGAGCTGATGCACAGCAAGGCCGCCGTCATGGCCGTGCTGCATTACCTCTTTGCGCGTTTCGATGAACGCTTCGACGGCGCGCCCACGCTGCTGATCCTCGATGAAGCGTGGCTATTCCTCGATGACCCGGTGTTTGCCGAGCGTATCCGCCAGTGGCTCAAGACGCTGCGCAAGAAGAACGTCAGCGTCATCTTCGCCACGCAGAGCCTCGCCGACATCAAGGATTCGAGCATCGCGCCCGCGATCATCGAGAGCTGCGCGAGTCGGATTTTCCTGCCCAACCCGCAGGCCACCGAGCCGCAGATTCGCACGATCTACGAGGGCTTCGGCCTCAACAGGCGGCAGATCGAAATCGTCGCCACCGCGCAGCCCAAGCGCGACTACTACTACCAATCCCGTCTCGGCAACCGCCTGTTCGACCTCGACCTGGGGCCGGCGGCGCTGGCCTTCGCGGGCGCGTCCACGCCGCAAGACCAGCGCGACATAGACCGCCTGCTGCTGGACGCCGGCGCACCCGGCTTCGCGGGCGCTTGGCTGCGCCATCGCGGCCTCGATTGGGCGGCCGACCTGCTGCCCTCGTTCCCCGGCCTGGCGCCGGGTTCCCTCCGTACCACCGACCACCCACAGGAGAGCCTGTCATGAAGAAGCGCCTTATCGCCGCCGCCGTCGCGGCCATGCTTTGCACCGCCACCGCTCATGCGCAATGGGTCGTGGTCGATCCCACGAACCTCGTGCAGAACACGCTGACCGCGATCCGCACGCTGGAGCAGATCAACAACCAGATCCAGCAGCTCCAGAACGAAGCACAGATGTTGATGAACCAGGCGCGCAACCTCGCCAGCCTGCCGTCCAGCGTGGTCGGCCAGTTGCGCGCCAATCTGGCAACGACCGAGCGGCTGATCGCCCAGGCCCGAGGCTTGGCCTATGACGTGACGAATCTGGATCGGGAGTTCGCACGCCTGTATCCCGAGCAGTACGCCGCCACCGTCAGCGGCGACCAGATGTACCGCGACGCACAGGAGCGTTGGCGGAACACGCTCAACGGCTTGCAGACCACGATGCAGATGCAAGCTCAGGTGTCGCAGAACCTGGGTGAAGACGAGAGCGTGCTGGCCGATCTCGTTGGCAAGAGCCAGTCGGCCGAAGGTGCGTTGCAGGCGATGCAGGCCATGAATCAGTTGCTGGCCTTGCAGGCCAAGCAGTCGATCCAGTCGCAGCGGCTCCAGATCACGCAAGACCGGGCGGCGTCGCTGGAGCTGGCGCGGCAGGCGGCGGCCACGGAGCGCGCCCGCGAAGTGCGGCGGCGCTTCCTGGGCGAAGGGACGCCGTACACGCCGCAGTCCGTGAACTTCTACGGCAACTGACGGGAGGCCGCCATGCGATGCGTCCTCGCCCCGTCTGTTGTGGTGCTTGTCGTGCTGCTGGCCGCTTGCGGCAAGCAGCCGGCCGACAACCTTGCCGATGCCCTGGCCGTCGATCCCGTGCGGCTCAAGGCATTGCGCGCGCAATGCGCGGCCGACCGGCAGGCCACGGGCGAGGACGCTTGCCGTGCCGCCGCCGAAGCCTTCCGGCGGCGCTTCTTCTCCGGCAAGGCCGGGCCGGATGAATACCAGACGCTGGCCGACCTGCCGCCGATCCCGCCGAGCTTCGATGAACCGGCCGATGGCATGGCGCCGGCCGTTCCCGCCGAGCCGGAGAACACGCCATGAATGACGTGACCATCATCGACCAGTTCCTCAACACCTTTGCCGCGTATATCGACTCGGGTTTCGGGCTGCTGCGGGGCGAAGTGGCGTTCCTCACGGCCACGCTGATCGTCATCGACATGACGATCGCCGGCCTGTATTGGGCCATGAGCCATGCCACCGGTCAGGGCGAGGACGTGATCGCCAAGCTTCTGCGCAAGGTGCTGTACGTCGGCGCCTTCGCCTACATCATCAATAACTTCAACTGGCTGGCCAGCATCGTATTCCGCTCGTTTGCGGGATTAGGCATAACCGCCACCGGCTCGGCCATCACGATGGAAAACTTCTTGCAGCCGGGCCGGCTGGCGAAAACCGGCATCGACGCCGGGGCGCCGATTCTGGAGCAGATCGGTGAGATGGCGGGCTTTCCCGAAGTATTCGTAAACCTCGACCCCATCGTGGTGATGTTCCTCGCGTGGCTGGTCGTGGTCTTGTGCTTTTTCGTGCTGGCGATCCAACTGTTCATCACGCTGATCGAGTTCAAGCTGACCACGCTCGCCGGATTCGTGCTGGTGCCATTCGCGCTCTGGAACAAGACCGCGTTCCTCGCGGAAAAGGTCTTGGGCAACGTGGTGGCCTCCGGCGTCAAGGTTCTGGTGCTGGCCGTGATCGTCGGTATCGGCTCGGGCTTGTTCGCTCAGTTCCAAGTCCATCCCGCCGAGCCGTCTATCGACCACGCGCTGGTCATCATGCTGGCCTCGCTCACCTTGCTGGCGCTCGGGATCTTCGGCCCCGGCATCGCCACGGGCCTCGTGTCCGGTGCGCCGCAGCTCGGCGCTGGCGCAATGGCCGGTGCTGCTGTCGGCGCTGCCGGCACGGCCGTCGCCATCGGCGCCGCCGCGACGGGCGTAGGTGGCGCAGTCATGGCCGGGGCGCGCATGGCGCCTGCCGCCGCCAAGCTTGCCGGCAGCGGCGCGCGCGCCGCCACGTCGGCGGCCAGCAGTGCGAAGTCGGCGTTCCAGGCCGGTTCCGCCGCCGCTGGCGGCGGCGCAAAGGGCGCGATGGCGGGCCTAGGCAACGTCGCCAAGACCGGCGCGCAGTCCGCCGGACGCGCCGCAGCATCCCGTGCTTCCGCTGCCGGGCAGCGGATGGCCGCTCCGTTCCGTGCTGGCTGGAATGGCTCGACGGCCGACGCTGGCGCGTCAACCGGTCAAGCCTCCGCAGGAGAAGCCCCCGCAGGCGGCGCCGCTGCACAGAAGCCGGAACAACCCGCCTGGGCCAAGCGGCTGCATCGCCGCCAGCAACTCACCCACGCCGCGACCACCGCCGCGCACACGCTGCGCGGCGGCGACGGTGGCGGCTCGGGGCAAGGCCCGAGCCTGCGCGGCTCCGACGACTAAAGCGATTCACAAGGAGAACTGACCATGCGATTCAGAAAACCGCAGGTGCGCTATGCCGGCACGCCGCAGCCTGCCACGCCGTACCAAGCTGCCGGCCAGGTGTGGGACGACCGTATCGGCTCGCCGCGCGTGCAGGCGAAGAACTGGCGCCTGATGGCCTTCGGCTGCCTGACGCTCGCGCTGCTGATGGCCGGCGGCTTGGTGTGGCGCTCGGCGCAGTCCATCGTGACGCCCTACGTCGTGGAAGTGGACAACGCGGGCCAGGTACGCGCGGTCGGCGAAGCCGCCACGCCGTACCGGCCCAACGATGCGCAGACGGCGCATCACATCGCGCGTTTCGTGACGCTGGTGCGCTCGCTGTCCATCGACCCCATCGTCGTCCGCCAGAACTGGCTCGACGCCTACGACTACACGACCGACAAGGGCGCGGCCGTGCTCAACGACTACGCACGGGTCAACGACCCGTTCGCGCGCATCGGCAAGGAGTCGGTGACGGTGCAGATCACCAGCGTCGTGCGCGCCAGCGACACGTCTTTCAACGTGCGCTGGACGGAACGCCGATACGTCAACGGTGCCGCGGCGGGCTTGGAGCGGTGGACGGCCGTGGTGTCCATCGTGCTCCAGCCGCCACGCACCGAAGAACGCCTGCGCAAGAACCCCCTGGGCATCTACGTCAACGGCCTGTCGTGGAGCCGTGAACTGGATTCTTCCGAAGGAGCCAAGCCATGAATGATCTTTTCCGTAAATCCGCCTTGCCGTTGATCCTGCTTTCCCTCGCGGGCTGCGCCACGCAGGGCAAACCGCCGCCGACCATCTCGCTCGATGAGCCAGTGCAGGCCCAGCCGCTGCCGGAGCCGCCCGCGCCGGTGGAAGTGGTCAAGGTGCCCGAGCCGCTGGCGCTGCCGGCGCAGTTGAAGCCATTGCCCGAGGCAGAGGACGCCAAGGCCGCGCCGGAACCGGCCGACGAGAAGGTGCGCGTCTCGCGGGCCAATACGGAGGCGCGCGTCGCGCCCACGCGCGAGGGCTACGTCAATGCGATTCAGGTCTGGCCCTTCACTGACGGTGCGCTGTATCAGGTCTATGCGGCCGTGGGCCGCGTGACCGTGATCGCGCTCCAGCCGGGCGAGGAACTGGTGACGGTGGCCGCCGGCGATACCGTGCGCTGGATCGTGGGTGATACGTCCAGCGGTAGCGGCGCCGACCTGCGCGTGAACGTGCTGGTCAAGCCAATCCGTTCGGCCCTAAAGACCAATCTCGTCATCACCACCAGCCGCAGGACGTACCTTCTGGAGCTGGCTTCTACGGAAAAGACGTGGATGGCGTCGGTGTCCTGGGAGTACCCGCGCGACCGGATGCTGGCTTTGCAGCGCCAAGCGCAGGCGGCCAGCGCCGCCGCGCCGGTGGACTCCGGCTTGTCGCTGGAAAACCTGCGCTTCCGCTACGCGGTCAGCGGTAGCAACCCGCCGTGGAAGCCGCTGCGCGCGTTCGACGACGGGCAGAAGGTCTATATCCAGTTCCCCGCCGGCATCGCGCAAGGCGAGCTGCCGCCGCTGTTCGTGATCGGGCCGGAAGGCGACGGGCAACTGGTCAACTATCGCTTCCGCTCGCCGTACTACATCGTGGATCGGCTGTTCGGCGCCGCCGAACTCCGCCTGGGCGGAGACAAGAGCGACGTGGTGCGAATTGAACGCACGGACGGCGTTGCGCGGAGGAACTGACCATGAGCCAGGACGACACCCCCGACCTCGCCACGCCGCAGGCGGGCAAGGTTGCGCCGGAGGCGGTGGCGCTGCGCGCCCAGCCACGCCCGGTCACGCGCCTGAATCGGCGCACGCTGGCCATCCTCGCCGGCGGCCTGTCGGTCGCCGTGCTTGGGGCCACCATCTGGTCGCTGCAACCGCAGCGGCGCGGAGCCAACGAGCAGACCGAGCTTTACAACGTCGATCGCGTCTCGAAGTCCGAAGGGCTGGATGCGCTGCCGACGGACTACTCGAAGCTGCCGCCAGCCTTGCCGCCCGATGTGCCCGAACTGGGGCCGCCGTTGCCCGGCGACCTTGGTCCGGCCATCGTCGCTTCGCAGCAGCCGGTGACGCCGGGCTATTCGCCGCCAGGCCATGATCCCGAAGATGCCTTGCGCAAGGAGGCGGACGCGGCGGCGGCCTCGTCGGTGTTCTTCCGCTCGGGCGGCCAGGGTCAGGGCCAGGCCGCCGCCACGGTCGCGCAAGCTGCGCCGGGTGCGCCTGGTGTTGCAAACACACTCGCGGCCTTCGATCCTCTCGCTGCCGGGCCTGCCTCGACAGCGGCCCAGCCCGCCGACCCGACCGCCGTGCAGAACCGGCAAGACCAGAAAGAGGCATTCCTGAAAGCCGGTTCTACGGAAACCCGCAATTCCGGCCATCTGGCGCTGCCCGCATCGCCCTATCAGGTGATGGCCGGAACGGTGATCGCGGGTGCGCTGGTGACGGGCATCCAGTCGGATTTGCCGGGCGACGTGATCGCCACGGTGACGGAGCCGGTCTATGACACGGCCACGGGCAAGTTTCTGCTGATCCCGCAGGGCTCGCGCATCCTTGGCAAATACAACAGCCAGGTCAGCTACGGACAAAGCCGCGTGCAGGTGGTGTGGAATCGCGTCATTCTGCCCGACACATCCTCGCTGACGCTGGACAACCTTGTCGGCACCGATCCGGCCGGCTACTCCGGCCTGGAAGACGACGTGGACTGGCATTGGAATCGCATCGTTGCCGGCGCGGTGCTGACGACGTTGCTGGGCGTAGGTGCCGAGCTGGCCGCGCCGGAGAACCGCCAGGATGGCAACCGCATCGTCATCGCCGGGCGCGATGGCGCACAGGACAGCATCAATCAGGTCGGCCAGGAAATCACCCGGCGCAACATGAATATCCAGCCGACGCTGACCGAGCGGCCGGGCCTGCCCGTGCGAATCATCGTCAACCGGGATCTGGTGCTGCGGCCGTACCAGCCGCTGTTCTTCAATCGGGGAGCTTCGCAATGAGCACGACCAAGAAGCTGCGGCTCGGGCCGCTGCCCAAGACCGAAAGCGTCAAACTGACCTTTGCCTGCCCAGCCAGCTTGAAAGCCGACCTCGACCGCTACGCCGCGCTGCACGCGCAGACCTACGGCGAGGCGGTTGATGCCATGACGCTGATCCCGCACATGCTGGAGGCGTTCATGGCGGGGGATCGGGGATTCAGGAAGGACACGGCGACCCGGAGCGCGCCATCGAAGCCGACATGATGGCGTCGCATACCAACGGCATCCATCGAACGCGCAGCCCCAGGCTGCGCGTTCTTCATTCTGGATGCCGCTATGTCTCTTGGGCTATGATGACGCGACAGGCCCGCCGTTCCTCGGCAATCCAGCACGACACAGTGCGATGCGGCTTTCTCCCCCGACGCTCTTATGTGGCTCCTAGCCGACGAAGCCGTGGTTCTGCAAAGCGGGCCCGAAAAGAGCTAACGTACTGTCCCATATACGGTTTCAAGCCCTGCGTGATTTGCGCAAAAGACTTGACACCGGCACTTTTTTGTTGCCTGCAGGAAAGTCAGGCGACGCTGAACGCTGGTAGCCAGGTATGACTCAGGTCTGCCAGAAGAAAGCTGTTGGCCTTCCGGGGATCTCCAGTAAATCCGAGCCCCTCCCTCAGTCCGCTGTGGCCAGGACCTGTGTGTTACGCCCGGCATGCTTGGCTCGATAGAGCGCGGCGTCGGCCTTCAGCAGCATGCCAGTGATGTCCTCGGCGACGGGGCTGGTGCTGCCGTAAACACCGGCGCTGAAGCTCAAGGCGATGGTCTTGTCGTCGACCTGCGCCGGGTGCTGAGTCAGGGATTGGCGGAGCTGATCGACCAACTCCAGCGCGCCGCTGGCGTCGGTGCCGGGCAGAATCAGCAGGAATTCCTCACCACCATAACGACCGATGCTGTCGTTGCGCCGCAGCCGCTGCTGAAGATGGTCCGCGCAGTGCCTGAGCACGTCATCGCCGACCAGGTGGCCGTGGCTGTCGTTGATCTGCTTGAAGTGATCCAGATCGAGCATGGCGATGGACAGCGGCGTGTGTTGGCGGCGGGCACGCTCCAGCTCGTCGGTGAGTTGTTCGAGTATCGCCAGGCGATTGGGCAGCCTGGTGAGCGTGTCGCGCAGGGCGGTCTGGCGCAGCTCCGATTCGATGCGCTCGCGCGACAGCAGCACCAGGCCGAAGGAGAACATGATGATGGTGGCGGCACCGAGGGCGACCGATACCGTCTGCTTCAGGTTGCTGACGTCGTAGTGCATCTCTGCCGGCGCACCGCTGAGGATGACCACCACACGAATGCCCAGGCCGAACAGGCTGATGCCAGCACCGATCATCAGGATTCGGTGGGCACGCCCGCCGGACACGGCATGGGTGCGGCTCAGGCGCAGGATGACCAGGCATTGCGTGAACAGCAGCAGGCAGGCTACCAGTTGGCGGGGTTCCTGGGTATCGATCAGCAGGCTTAGCAACGCGCCCAGCAGCAGCGGGAAGGCGAAGGCCAGTCGCCCGGGCGGGCGTCGGCCGTGGATCAGCGGCAGGCTGACCGTGTAGAACGCCAGCGCGGTGGACAGCAAGGTGTTGGCCAGCACGTAGCTGATCCACATCGATACCTGACCGAACAGGGTGAAGCCAATGTAGGCCAGCGCATGGGAGACCATGCCCAGTCCAGTGGTGAGCATGCCGTCGCGATGACGCAACTGGCCGACCAGGATCAGGCAACTGCCCATGATCACGGCGACCAGCGCGACGGCTCCGAACAGTGTCTGGGTGTGGGCGATCATGTCGGCCTTCTTGTTCTCTGGAGTTGCTTAACTCTAGTGCAATCCTCTGCCCCAGTACTTGCGCCAGATCAGGCCCACCAGTAGCGCACCATATGGAAGAAAACCGGCGCGGCGAAGCACACCGAGTCCAGGCGATCCAGCATACCGCCGTGGCCTTCGATCATGTGGCCCCAGTCCTTCACCCCGCGGTCGCGTTTGATCGCCGACATCACCAGGCCGCCGGCGAAGCCGAGGATGCACACCAGCAGCGCGAACAGTGCGGCCTGCCAGAACGCGAACGGCGTGATCCAGCACAGCATGGCGCCAATCAGCGTGGCCAGCGCTACGCCGCCGACAAAGCCTTCCACGGTTTTCGAGGGTGACAGGTTGGGCGCGATCTTGTGTTTGCCGGCCAGCTTGCCGCAGACGTACTGCAGCACGTCGGAGAGCTGCACGACGATGATCAGCCAGGCGATCAGCAGCAGGTTGCGCCCCTCATAGCCGGGAATATCCAAAGTCAGCAGAGCAGGTACAGAGGAAATGCAGTAAACGGCGATCATCAAGCCCCACTGCACCTTGGCCGCACGCTCGAGGTAGCGGGTGGTGTCGCCGCCCAGCGAAGCCAGGATCGGCAACAGCAGGAACAGATAGACCGGGATGAAGATGGCGAACAGGCCGTACCAGCCGAAAGCGATCAGCAGGTACTGCATCGGCAGGGCGAAGTAGAAGGCCGCCACTAGCGCCGGGTAATCGCTGCGCCGGGTCGGCGTCAGGGTCATGAACTCGCGCAGGGCATAGAAGGAGACGAAGTAGAACAGCAGGATCACGCCATTGTTGCCGAACAGGAAGGCGATGCCGATCACCAGCACCATCACCCACCAGGCATTGATCCGCGCGTTGAGGTTGTCGATCACCGGGTTGGGCTGATCGCCACTGCGCCGCTTGAGGACGAAGCCGACCAGGCTGGCCAGCAACAACAGGGCACCGATACCGGCGAACAGCAGCAAAGTGTTGTTATCCATCTCAGGCCTCCTCGGGTGCCAGTGCCAGCAGGGCGTTACGCGCGCGTTCCAGGAAGGCGTCTTTGCCCTCCCCCTCGATGGGCTCCAGCGCCGCACCGAAGCTCAGGGTGCACAGCAGCGGCAGCGGCAGCGCCCTGCCCTTGGGCATCACCCGGTTGAGGTTGGCGATCCACACCGGCACCAGCTCCACGTCCGGGCGCGCCTGAGCCAGGTGATAAAGGCCGCTTTTGAAGGACAGCAAGGGCTCGTCGCCGAGATTGCGCGTGCCCTCGGGGAAGATGATCAGCGAGTCGCCGCCGTCCAGCGCGTCGAGCATCGCCTGCAGCGGGTTGGCGCCTTCCTTGCGCTCGCGGTCGACCAGCACGCCGTTGAATACCTTGTTGATCAGGAAGCTGCGCACGCCCGGTTTCTGCCAGTAGTCGGCGCCGGCCACCGGCCGGGTGCGCTTGCGCAGCTCCGGCGGCAGCGAGGCCCAGAGCAGGACGAAGTCGCCGTGGCTGCTGTGGTTGGCGTAGTACAGGCGCTGGGTCGCCTGCGCGGTACTGCCGAGCCAAAGGGCTCGTGCGCCGGTCAGCAGGCGAGCTGCCGAGGTGATGGCGAAAGCGGTCAATGCGGCGAGCATGGCGACTCCTTAAGCGAGAACGATGAAGAACCCGAGTACGACGATGACGATCTGTAGCAACAGGCATAGGGCCTGTTTGCGCAGCAGGCCGAGTGCGCCCTGAGATCGAAGGCTCCAGCTGCGGCCAGCCTGTTGCGCATTTTGCAGGCCAAGATTCTGTAGGGCCTGATCCAGCGCATGAGTCTGGCTGTCGAGCTGTTCTCCGGCTTCAGCCAGGCGTTGGAACAGCTCGGCGTCTAGCGCCACGCGCAACGCCCAGTATTTTTCGGCCAGGCCGGCGATCAGCAGCACGGCGCAGAGCAGCGCCAGGATCAGGCTGGGCGGTGCACCCAGCCAAGGTGCCAGGCCGAAGAGCACGGCGACCAGGCTTAGCGCGCTGGAGCAATGATCGAGGCTGCGGCCACGTCGTAACAGTGCCGCGACCAGCAGCAGATCAGCCTGCATGAGCGACCTCCAACCCCGGTTGTGCATCGACCATGGATTGCAGCGCGGCCAGATGCTGCGGGCCGAGCACGACCTGTGGCCGCGCCTGGCGGATCAGCGCCACGGCCGCATCCACGCCCTGGCAGCGGCCGCTATGCAGCAGCCAGGCCGCCACGGCGGTGGCACTGCGCGAGTAGCCCAGTGCACAGCACACCAGCACTGGGCCCTTGTGGCGCAGGTTTTCTATGGCCTCGGCGGCGCGTTGGCAGGTCAGCGCATCCGGCGCCACCAGATCCAGTGACGGTAGGCTGCAGTAGTTCTGTGGCGTGTGCTGCAGCGGCAGCTCGGCGCAGAGGTCGACCAGGGCGGCATAACCACCGAGATCGCCCATGGCGGGCAGGCGGCCGAGGTCGATGCCCTCCACGATCTGGCTGGGCGCTGGCTTGCGAAACGTCCACAACCGCGAATTGATCCAGGCACCGAGCAGATAGGGGGCGAGCAACGTCGTGGCGGCTGGGCTGAGGCGCCCATTGGCCTGCTTCTGGAAACCGCCAGCACCGAACAGCTGGTAGTTGAGCGCAACCAGCGCCAGTGAAGCCGCCGGCCAGAACAGCCACAGCCAGGCACCGCCCAGCTTGACGGCCAGCACGGCGCATAGCGTTGCGCCAAGCCCGTAGCGCAGTGCCAGGCGCCAACGGCGCGGATCGCTGGCCAGGCGTATCTGCTTCAGCGGCGTATCGCCCTGCAGCGGCAGCAGCCATAGACAGAAGAAGCCGGCCAGCGCCCCGGTGGGCAGATCGATGAAGTGGTGCTGCCAGGTGGTCAGCACGGAGATGCCGATCAGCGCCATCCAGCCGTGCAGCAGGCCACGCCAGAACAGCCCGCGGATGTGATTGGCGAACATCGCCCAGATGATCACCAGCAGGGTGATATGCAGCGAAGGCGCCTGGTTGAAGGGTTTGTCGAAGCCCATCAGCACGTCGAACATCAGGCCGAAGGTGCCGTCTAGGGGCGGCCGCTCGAAGGTGAAGCGCAGCGGCCAGAGCAGGAAGCAGGCCACGCAGATCACCTGTGCGGCGAGCAGGCGCAGGGCATGGCGATCCATCTCGCGACGGCAAGCCGGCAACAGGAAGGACAGTCCGTAGAGCAGGTCGATAGACCAGTACGGCACGATGGTCCATGGCCAGAGCGGGATCTGCGGCTCCCAGGCGAAGACCAGGCTGCCGACATCATCGCGTTGCCCGGTGAACCAGTTGGCGAAGCCGTAGCTGGCGAAGAACAGCGGGCCGAGCAATAGCAGCCAGAGTACGCCGCGCTTCCACAATCCCTGTTCGCGTGTGTTGTCCATCACTTCACCCGCTGCGCCAGGGACACGCTGAAGATGCCCCACTGGTCGATGCGCTGTGCCACCTTGCGGAAACCGGCTGCTTCCACCAACTGGTCCATCTCCGCCTGGCTACGCCGGCGCATGACCCAGGCCTGGCCATCGCGGTGGCTGGTCAGGGCGCGGGCGATCAGTTCCAGCTGCGGGTGCCAGGGCTGGCCGGTGTAGACCAGGTAGCCGCCCTCCTCGACTGCGGCTGCCAATCCGGCCAGCGAGTCGCCGACCATCTGGTTGCTGCCGAACAGCTCGTACAGGCCGGAGACCACTGCCAGGGTCGGCTTCGGCTCTAGCGCGGCCAGGTCTTCACGGTCGAAGGCATCGCCTTTGACGAAGCGGGCTATGTCGCCCAGGCCCTTTTGTTGGATCAGTGCATTGCCGTCACGCACGTTGATGTCGCTGTAGTCGCGCAGCAGGATCGCGTCGGGGCGCTGCTCCTGGCCTTCCAGCGATTCGAGGATGTAGCGGCCTTGGCCTGCAGCGATATCGACGATGCGCACTGCCTTGCCCGCCTCGCGCAACCTGGCCATGGCCAGGCGCAGCAGCTCTTCGGCGTGCAGCTTGCGCTGGCGGATACCACGCCAGCCGATGGAGTCCAGGTAGTTCTGGTCGATCAACCGGCCCAGCGCGCCCTTGCCGGTCGGTTGGTTGCGGTAGACGTAATCGAGCGTGCTGCCGGAATCGAAGCCGGTGTCGAAGCCCAGCTTCACTCCTTCGGATAGCGTGCTACCCAGGCGCATGCCGGCACGGGTGGCGCGCCAGTAAAGGTCGCGCAGCGAATTTTTCGGCAGCGGTGCGGCCAGCTCTTCGGCCTCGGCGCAGGTGGCGCCCAGGCGGTCGGCATCGAGCAGCGAGGGACGCGCCACTGGCTCCTCGAAGTTGCGCAGTATAAAGCGCCGCGCGCGGCTCAGGGCATGGGCGCGGTCGCGCTCGCCGAGGGTGTCATGGAAGAAACCCGGTAGCAGGTGCTTTTCCTTGCGCAGGCTGCCGAGGCGCTCGAAGAAGTCCTCCTGCGGTTTGCGATGAACGACGAAGTCGGCGCCGGAGATCAGCAGTTGGGTCGGCACCTGGATCGCCTGGGCGTCGGCGACGATGCGATCGGCGGCCTCGTACAGGCCGAGCAGCATGGTCACCGAGATCGGTCGGGCGATCAGCGAGTCATTCTCGAAGGAGGCAATGCGCTCGGGATCGTGGCTAAGGAACCGCGCCTTCACATAGCTGTTGACGAAGAAGTTGCCGCGCCAGGCGTGCAGCAGCTTCAAACCGGGCCGGGCGAAGGGCACGTAGAGCTTGACCTTGAACGCCGGCGAGGCGAGCACCAGGCAGCGCACCTTGGGTGCGTAGTCGTGGGCCCAGGTGGAAACGATCACCGCGCCGACGCTTTGCGCCACGACGGCCAGGTCCTGTTCGGCAATGGCGTGCTGGCTGCCGATATGCTCGACGAAGGTCTGCACGTCACGCACGTTGGTGGCGAAGCTTGGGCTGTCGCCGCGTGCGCCGGGCGACAGGCCATGGCCACGGGCATCCCAGGCGAAGAAATCGCAGTGCGGCAGCTCCAGTTCGTCCACCAGGTAGGCCATTCGCCCGCCATGTTCGTGGCCACGGTGAAACAGCACTACGGCCTGACGTGGGCCATCGGCAGGCGTCGTCGCCGGCCAGTGGCGATAGTTCAGCTCGACGCCGTCATGCGTGGTGAAGGTGTGAAGCTGTACGGGGCGCATGGAATCTCCTTATTCCGTAGGACGGGTCAGACCGCTTCGGCCAAACCCCGGCGAACGCGGTTGTAGAGGGTGTAGAGCAGCAGGGCGAGAATCAGGCCCAGCAGCAGGTTGATCCACAAGGCCGGCAGCAGGCCCGTGGCGACGCCTGCGCCGAGCACGCCGAAGCAAAAGGCGCGGTCGCTCTTGCCCATCGGCCCGTCGTAGCGCCGTGAGGCGCCGACCATGGGGCCGAGCACGCCGGCGTATTCGCTGATCACCGCCAGCAACACCACGAGGATCACCAGTAGCGGCGAGACGCCGGCCAGCAGCGCGAAAGGCAGATACAAGGCGCTGTCGGCGATCACGTCGCAGAGTTCATTGAGGTAGGCGCCGAGCTTCGATTGCTGGCCGAACTCGCGGGCGAGCATGCCGTCAACGGCGTTCAGCGCCATGCGCAGCAGCATCCACAGGGGAATCAGGGCGAATAGCCAGGTGATATGACTGCAGGCTGCGAGCAGGGCGCCCAGCAGCACGGAGACCAAGGCTGCAGCCAGAGTGACCTGGTTGGCGGTGACGCCGCGTGCGTAAAGGCGTTCGACGCCGGGACGCAGCAGGTTCTGGAAGGCCGGTTTGAGCTGGTAGATCGACGGCATGGCAGCGAATTCCTTTTCGTGTCCCATCTTCGGCCATTGCCGCGGGCGAGACTTGTGAACCCATCGAGGTAGAAGCGGCTTTATCGACGGTCATGCGTAAGGCGGGTGCAACCCGCCAGAGCGCTGATGGCGGGTTGCACCCGCCCTACTGAGGCGACAACTTATACCCTGTTAGGCGATTTTCCTAGCGCTGGTGATTCGCCAGGAAAATCAGTTCGATGCAGGCAATGATGGCGCTTTGCTTGCATTTGATGCACAGCTTATCCACAGATCAGGCGGTTTCGCCCAGACGGCTCAACTGCGGCTCTTCGCCACGCAGTTCGGTCTGTTGCTGGCGTACCCACTGAAAAGCACGTTCGTTGAGCTCGCCGATGGCACGCGGCCCTTCGCCTTCTGCGTACATCGGCTGGCCGATGATCACCTGGATAGTGCCCGGGCGCTTGCCCCAGCCAGCCTTGGGCCAGAACTCACCGGCGTTGTGTGCGATGGGCAGTACCGGCAGGCCGGCATTCACCGCCAGTGCGGTGCCGCCGCGGGAGAACTTGCCGATCTGGCCTGGCGGAATCCGCGTGCCTTCGGGGAACACCAGCACCCAGGCGCCCTGCTTGAGGCGTTCGTCGCCCTGCTTGGCCAGTTGCTTGAGCGCCGCCTTGGGGTTGCTGCGGTCGATGGCGATGGGCTTGAGCAGCGCCATGCCCCAGCCGAAGAACGGCACGCGCAGCAGTTCGCGCTTGACCACCTGCGACAGTGGCTCGAAGAAGCCGGAGAGGAAGAAGGTCTCCCAGGTACTCTGGTGGTTGGCGAGGATCACGCAGGGGCGCTCGGGGATGTTCTCCAGGCCGCGCACTTCATAGCGAATCCCGACGATCACCTTGGCCAGCCACACGGCGCAGTTGCACCAGGCCTGAACGACGAAGCGGTAGCGTTGGCGGAACGGCAGCAGCGGTGCGACCACCAGGCTGATCAGGCACCAGAAGAACGAGCTGGACGACAGCAGCAGGTAGAAAAGCGTGACTCTGAATGCCTGCACTAGCGCCATGAACCTTCACACCTTATGAGAGCAATTGATCGGCGACAGCCGCCAGATCATCGAATACCAGGGTTCCTGGCGGCAGTGGCTTGGCCAGGGTGCGTTCGCCCTTGCCGGTTTTCACCAGCACAGGCTGACAATCGACGGCCAGCGCGGCCTGCAGGTCACCGCTGGTATCGCCGACGAACCAGATTCCTGCCAGATCCGTGGCGTAGTGCGCGGCGATCTGCCGGAGCATGCCAGGTTTCGGTTTGCGGCAGTCGCAGCCATCGTCCGGCCCGTGCGGGCAATGGACGATCAGGCCGACCTCACCGCCCTGCTCCGCCACCAGCTGGCGCAGACGCGCGTGCATCGACTCCAGGGTCGCCAGGTCGTAATAGCCACGGGCAATGCCGGACTGGTTGGTAGCCACGGCCACCGTCCAACCGGCTTGCGACAGGCGCGCGATGGCGGCGATCGACGAAGGGATCGGGATCCACTCGTCGAGCGTCTTGATATAGGCGTCGGAGTCTTGGTTGATGACACCGTCGCGGTCGAGGATCAGCAGTTTCATGCAGCCACGCCAGAAGCAGAGATGGAAACGACCGCTGGCCGCGAAAACCTTCGCGGCCAGCGCCTGGCGTCAGCCCAGTACCGAGATGTCCGCCACGCCGAGGAACAGCCCGCGCAGGCGGGCCAGCAGGGCGTAACGGTTGGCGCGCACGCGCGCGTCTTCGGCGTTGACCAGCACCGCCTCGAAGAAGGCGTCCACCGGCTCGCGCAGACCAGCCAGTTTGGCCAGGGCCTCGTTGTACTGGCGGGCGGCGGCCAGGGGCTGTACGGCCTGGTCGGCCTGCTGGATGGCGGCGTGCAGGGCGAACTCGCTGGGGTTGTCGAAGTAGTGCGCTTCGACCTGGGCGGCAACGCCACCTTCGGCCTTGCTCAGCAGGTTCGACACGCGCTTGTTGGCGGCGGCCAGGGCAGCGGCCTGCGGCAGCTTGCGGAAGGCCTGCACGGCCTGCACGCGCTGGTCGAAGTCCAGCGGCGAGGTCGGACCCACCGCACGCACCGCCTGGTACACGGCGACTTCGATGCCTTCGTCTTCGTAGCGCGCACGCAGGCGGTCGAAGATGAACTCCAGCACCTGAGCAGCCAGACCGTCGGTCTTGATCTTGCCGGCGTACTGGGCCACGGCGAAGTCGACCGTAGTGGCCAGGTCCAGATCCAGGCCCTTCTCGATCAGGATGCGTAGCACGCCGAGGGCGGCGCGACGCAGGGCGTACGGGTCCTTCGAGCCGGTCGGCAGCATGCCGATGCCGAAGATGCCGACCAGGGTGTCGAGCTTGTCGGCCACGGCCACGGCAGCGCCAGTCAGGGTGCTCGGCAGTTCGGCGCCGGCACCGCGCGGCATGTACTGCTCGTTCAGGGCCAGGGCGACGTCCTGCGGCTCACCGTCGTTGAGCGCGTAGTAGTAACCGGCGATGCCCTGCATCTCGGGGAATTCGCCGACCATCTCGGTGGCCAGGTCGCATTTAGACAGCAGGCCGGCACGGGCGGCGCGCTGGGCGTCGCCACCGACTTCGCGGGCGATAAAACCGGCGAGCGCCGATACCCGCTGGGCCTTTTCAAATACCGAACCGAGCTGGGCCTGGAACACCACGTTGGCCAGGCGCTGGTTGAAGCCTTCGAGCTTCTGCTTCTTGTCCTGCTTGAAGAAGAACTCGGCGTCGGTCAGGCGCGGGCGCACCACCTTCTCGTTACCCGAGACGATCTGCGCCGGGTCCTTGGACTCGACGTTGGCCACGGTGATGAAGCGCGGCAGCAGCTTGCCGTTCGCATCGAGCAGGCAGAAGTACTTCTGGTTGTCCTGCATGGTGCTGATCAGCGCCTCCTGCGGCACCTCGAGGAAGCGTTCCTCGAACGAGCAGACCAGCGGCACCGGCCATTCCACCAGGGCGGTGACTTCGTCCAGCAGCGCCGGCGGCACGATGGCCGTGCCCTGCTCGGCCGCAGCCAGTTCGTCGACGCGGCGGCTGATGAGCTCGCGGCGTTCGGCGAAGTCGGCCAGCACGTAGGCGCTGCGCAGGTCTTCGGCGTAGTTGGCCGGACTACTGATGCGCACGTCACGGTTGGCGTGGAAGCGGTGGCCACGGGACACGCGACCAGCCTTCTGCGCGAGGATCTCGCAGTCGACCACGGCGTCGCCGAACAGCATCACCAGCCATTGGGTCGGGCGCACGAATTCGTCGCGGCGGGCGGCCCAGCGCATGCGTTTCGGGATCGGCAGGTCGTTCAGCGAGTCCTGCACGATGGTCGGCAGCAGGTTGACTGCTGGCTGACCAGGGATGTGCTGGGCGAAGCGCAGTTTCGCCCCGCTGCGGTCGATCTCGGCGATATCCACGCCGCACTTGCGGGCGAAGCCCAGGGCGGCCTGGGTCGGGTTGCCGTCGGCGTCGAAGGCGGCCTGGATGGGCGGACCGTCGAGGTTCATGCTGCGGTCGGCCTGCTGCTCTTCGAGCTGCTCGACCAGCACTGCCAGGCGACGGGGCGCGGCGTACACGCGGCTGGCGGCATAGCCCAGGCCGGCGGCCTTGAGGCCTTTCTCGATACCGGCGAGGAAGGCCTCACCGAGGCTTTTCAGGGCTTTCGGTGGCAGCTCTTCGGTGCCCAGTTCGACCAGGAAATCTTGTGCACTCATGCTTGCGCCTCCAGCTTGGCCAGTACTTCGTCACGCAGTTCGGGGGTGGCCATGGGGAAGCCGAGCTTGGCGCGCGCCTGCAGGTAGCTCTGCGCTACCGCACGGGCCAGGGTGCGCACGCGCAGGATGTACTGCTGGCGCGCGGTCACTGAAATAGCGCGGCGGGCGTCGAGCAGGTTGAAGGTGTGCGAGGCCTTGAGCACCATCTCGTAGGTCGGCAGCGGCAGCTCCAGCTCGATCAGGCGATTGGCTTCGCTCTCGTAGAAATCGAACAGCTCGAACAGCTTCTCGACATTGGCGTGCTCGAAGTTGTAGGTGGACTGCTCCACTTCGTTCTGGTGGAACACGTCGCCATAGGTCACGGTGCCGAACGGGCCGTCGGTCCAAATCAGGTCGTAGACCGAGTCGACGCCCTGCAGGTACATGGCCAGGCGCTCCAGGCCGTAGGTGATCTCGCCGGTCACCGGGTAGCACTCGATGCCACCGACCTGCTGGAAGTAGGTGAACTGGGTGACTTCCATGCCGTTGAGCCAGATTTCCCAGCCCAGGCCCCAGGCGCCGAGGGTCGGCGATTCCCAGTTGTCTTCGACGAAGCGGATGTCGTGCACTTCCGGGTCGAGGCCGATGGCCTTCAGCGAACCCAGGTACAGCTCTTGGAAGTTCTCCGGGTTGGGCTTCAAGACCACCTGGAACTGGTAGTAGTGCTGCAGGCGGTTGGGGTTTTCGCCATAGCGGCCATCGGTGGGGCGACGCGAAGGCTGCACGTAGGCGGCGTTCCAGGTCTCCGGGCCGACGGCGCGCAGGAATGTGGCGGTGTGGAAGGTGCCGGCGCCCACTTCCATGTCGTAGGGTTGCAGCACCACGCAGCCCTGCTCGGCCCAGTAGTTCTGCAGGGCCAGGATCAGGTCCTGGAAGGTGCGCACGGCAGGCTTGGTCTGGCTCACGAAAAAATCACCTGTGGAGGCTTGCGAGGGAAAGCCGGGGAGTATATCGAAACTCGGCGCAGGCCGCAGGGTACGGCACATCGGCATCATTCAAGTCACATTAGACTGTATTTATATCCAGTTATTTTGCCGCTATAGTCGTCGCTTCGACCCCCGACCGAGGCTTACCGCCATGCCCCGCTGCTTCTGGTGTACCGACGATCCACTGTACCAGGCCTATCACGACGAGGAATGGGGCGTGCCGCAGCGCGATGCCGGCCATCTGTTCGAGATGCTGCTGCTCGAAGGCGCGCAGGCCGGCCTGTCGTGGATCACTGTGCTGAAGAAGCGCGAGCGCTATCGCCAGGTGTTGCATGGGTTCGATCCCGAGCGTCTGGCGCGCTTGAGCGATGAAGAGATCGAGGTGCTGATGCAGGACCCCGGGATCATCCGCAACCGCCTCAAGCTCAAGGCCGTGCGGCAGAACGCCCAGGCCTGGCTGAAGCTGGAGGATCCGGTGACCTGGCTCTGGTCGTTCGTCGGCGGCGAACCGAAGATCAACCACTTCAGCGACCGCAGCCAGATGCTGGCAGTGACGCCTGAAGCCGAGGCGATGAGCAAGGCGTTGCGCAAGGCTGGCTTCAACTTCGTCGGACCGACCATCTGCTATGCCTTCATGCAGGCCACGGGTATGGTGATGGACCACACCACCGACTGCGACCGCTATGCGCAACTGAAGGGCTCATGACCACCATCACCACGCTGGATGAATTGCAGGCACTGTACGGCGAAAGCCACGAGCGCTCGCGGCGTAAGGAGTTGCCGCGGCTGATCGAACCCTACCGCGCGCTGATCGAAGCCTCGCCCTTCGTGGTGCTGGCGAGCGTTGGCCCGGATGGCCTGGATTGCTCGCCGCGTGGTGATGCGCCGGGCTTCGTGCAGGTTCTCGACGACCAGACCCTGCTGCTGCCGGATCGCCCCGGCAACAATCGCATCGACAGCCTGCGCAATATCGTGCTCAACCCGCAGGTGGCGCTGCTGTTCCTGATTCCGGGCGTCGGCGAGAGCCTGCGGGTCAACGGCCGTGCCGAAATCTCCCTCGACCCCGAGCTTCTGGAACTGGGCCGTGCCCAGGGCAAGCTGCCGCGCAGCGTGCTGCGCATCCATATCGACAGCTGCTACTTCCAGTGCTCCAAAGCGGCGGTGCGTTCCGGTCTGTGGGATGCATCGCGCCAGGTGGTGCGCGCCAGCCTGCCAAGTGCGGGCGACATCTTCCGCTGCATCTATGAGGAATTCGACGTCGAGGCCTACGAGCGCGATCTACAGCAGCGGCTGCGGACGAGCCTTTACTGACTGAGCTGGCCCTGGTCGTTACGCCTTGTCTCACCAACGTTTTTGAACGTCCTGTTAAACTGGGCGCTTTGCAGAAACGCTTGGAGTCTCTCGTGGAAAAACTCAAGGGCGCCCTGGTGGTCGGGTTCCTGCGTCTGTTCGCACTGCTGCCCTGGCGCGCCGTACAGGCCGTGGGCAATGCCATCGGCTGGCTGATGTGGAAGCTGCCGAACGGCTCGCGTGACGTGGTGCGCATCAACCTGAGCAAGTGCTTCCCGGAGCTGAATCAGGCCGAGCTGGACAAACTGGTCGGGCAAAGCCTCAAGGACATCGGCAAGACCCTGACCGAAAGTGCCTGCGCCTGGATCTGGCCGGCGCAGAAATCGCTCAAGCTGGTGCGTGAAGTGGAAGGCCTGGACGTGCTGCAGCAGGCGCTGGCGTCCGGCAAGGGCGTGGTCGGCATCACCAGCCATCTGGGCAACTGGGAAGTGCTCAACCACTTCTACTGCAACCAGTGCAAACCGATCATTTTCTACCGCCCGCCGAAGCTCAAGGCGGTCGACGAGCTGCTGCAGCAGCAGCGCGTGCAGATGGGCAACCGCGTCGCGCCGTCGACCAAGGAAGGCATCCTCAGTGTCATCAAGGAAGTACGCCGTGGCGGCGCCGTGGGCATTCCGGCCGACCCGGAGCCGAGCCGTTCGTCGGGTGTGTTCGTGCCCTTCCTCGGTACCACCGCGCTGACCAGCAAGTTCGTGCCGGGCATGCTCACCGGTGGCAAGGCGGTCGGTGTGTTCCTGCATGCGCTGCGTCTGCCGGATGGCCGCGGCTACAAGGTGATCCTCGAGGCGGCCCCCGAAGGGATGTACAGCGAGAACGTCGAAGAAGGCGTGGCGGCGATGAGCGAAGTGGTGTCGCGTTACGTGCGCAACTACCCGAGCCAGTACATGTGGAGCATGAAGCGCTTCAAGAAACGCCCGGATGGTGAGGCCAAGTGGTACTGACGTACTGCCACTGAGCACGATGATGAACGAAGGCGCCTCGATGGCGCCTTTTTTCTGTCGAGCGTTGGGAATTGCTTCGATTTTGCGTTATTAAAGGCTGCATCGTCCGCCTACCCCCGGAGCCGTCATGCCGAACCAGCGCCAGCAGGTGCGTACCCCGATGAAGTGCCGGATCAAGATCAGCCACCCCAGCTTCGGCGAGCTGTTGGCGCAGACTCGTGACCTGTCCGATAGCGGTGTCTACGTGAAGCATCCGGACATGGCCAGCTTGTCGGTCGGCACCGAAGTGATCGGCCAGGTGCAGGATTTGCCCTTCCCTGCGCCGGTATTGAAGATGGAAGTGATGCGCGTGGATGCTGAAGGGGCCGGCCTGAGGTTTCTCGGCGAGGCCTGAACGGAGCCAGCCAGTTCGGACATTCGCAACGAGCGTTTCGGCTCAATGGAACATTTTGTTACATCTACACTCTGATCTAGGCCTCACTCCGAGGTGGCGTCCATCAGAGGCGTTTTCGACATGAGTCGAGCGGTATCCGAACTCCCCGTCCAGGGCGCTGATGCGCCTGATCTTCTTCCTCCTTCACAACCCGGCTGGTTGCAACGCAACCGCCAACTGATCGGTCTCGGTCTCTCGCTGCTGTTGTTCGGCCTGGCGCTGGTCGCCTGCTGGCACCTGGTGCGCGAGATCAACCCGGATCAGGTGCGTGAATCCCTGGCGGCCGTGCCGCCGCAGGCCTTGCTCGCCGCCTTGCTGGCCACCGTGCTGGGCTTTTTGGTGATGCTCGCCTACGAGTGGTCAGCCAGCCGCTATGCGGGCGTCGACCTGCCGCCGCCGACCCTGGCACTCGGCGGTTTCTGCGCTTTTGCCATCGGCAATGCGGTGGGCCTGTCGGCGTTGTCCGGTGGTTCGGTGCGCTACCGCCTGTACGGGCGCAATGGGCTGAGCGCGGGCGATGTGGCGCGTATGAGCCTGTTCGCCAGCCTGTCGCTCGGCGTCAGCCTGCCGATCCTCGCAGCATTGGCGGCGCTGTTCGATCTCGAGGATGCCTCGGCCGCGCTGCACCTGTCCGAGCCGGTGCTGGCGGCGTTGGCTGTTGCCATACTGGTCGCCGCCACGGCCGTGGTGCTGCTGGTCAGCCGCAAACGCCTGGCCGAGTGCCCCGCGCCCGGCTGCTGGCAGGTGGATCTGGGACGTTTCAGTCTGCGTCTGCCGGGCCTACGCATGAGCCTGACGCAGTTGTTGATCAGCAGCCTGGATGTGCTGATTGCCGCCAGCGTGCTTTACCTGTTGTTGCCCGAGGCTCCGCCTTTCTCCTCCTTCGTGCTGGTCTACATGCTGGCGCTGGCGGCCGGTGTGCTGAGCCATGTACCGGGCGGTGTCGGGGTGTTCGAGGCAGTGCTGTTGGCGGCCTTTTCCTCGCGCATCGACCCGGCCGGTCTGGTCGCGGCGATGCTGCTCTATCGCCTGCTCTATGTGGTGCTACCGCTGGTGGCGGCCGGGCTCCTGCTGCTGGCTGCCGAGGCGCGCCGCTTGTGGTTTCCACGGCAGGTGGCGCGCGTGGCCAGCGGCATGGCGGTGCCGCTGCTGGCGCTGCTGGTGTTCTGCGCCGGTATGGTGCTGCTGTTCTCCGGGGTGACCCCCACTGTGGATGAGCATCTCGAGGCCCTGGGCTTTCTCATGCCACCGCAACTGATCGCTGCCTCGCACCTGGCGGCCAGCCTGGTGGGCACGCTTTGCCTGTTGCTGGCGCAAGGGCTGCGCCGGCGCCTGTCGGCGGCCTGGGCACTGACCCTGGTGCTGCTTTGCCTGGGTGTGGTGCTGTCATTGCTCAAGGGCTTCGACTGGCCGGAGGCCCTGGCCCTGGCGGCCATCGCCGGCTTGCTGGCGCTGTTTCGCCGCGAGTTCTACCGGCGCAGCCGGCTGATGGACGTGCCGGCATCCGGCCTGGCGCTGGCGGCCACGGCTGGAGTGATCGCCGCCTCGGTGTGGCTGCTGCTGTTCGTCTATCAAGATGTCGCCTACAGCCATCAGCTGTGGTGGCAGTTCGAGCTGGATGCCAACGCCCCGCGCGGCCTGCGGGCCGCACTGGGCAGCGCCCTGGTGCTGTTGGCCGTCGGCCTGACCTGGCTGTTGCGCGCCACACCACCGAGCATCAGCCTGCCGGACAGCGAGGCGTTGCTGCGTGCCCGCGCCATCGTTCAAGCCTCGCGCCAGCCGGAGGGCAGCCTGGCCCTGAGTGGCGACAAGGCGTTGCTGTTCCACCCTGATGGCGAAGCGTTTCTGATGTACGCGCTGCGCGGCCGCAGCCTGGTTGCACTGTTCGATCCTATTGGCCCGGCGGCGGCACGTGCCGAGCTGATCTGGCAGTTCCGTGACCTGTGTGACCGCCACCATGCGCGGCCGGTGTTCTACCAGGTGCGCGCGGAGAATCTGCCCGGCTATATCGACATAGGCCTGACCGCGCTGAAGCTCGGCGAAGAGGCGTTGGTGGACCTGAAAACCTTCGATCTGGCCAGCAACGGCAAGGAGATGAAGGCGCTGCGCTATACCTGGAATCGCGGTCAGCGCGATGGCCTGAGCCTGGAGTTCCATGCCCCCGGCCAGGTGCCGATGGCAGAGCTGCAGGCGATCTCCGATGCCTGGTTGCAGGGCAAGAACGTACGCGAGAAAGGCTTTTCCCTGGGCCGTTTCAGCCCCGAGTACCTGGCGCACTTTCGCGTCGTGGTGGTGCGTTTCGAAGGTCGTGCGGTGGCCTTCGCCAACCTGCTGGAATGCAAGACGCGCGCTGTGGCCAGCCTCGACCTGATGCGCGTGCTGCCGGATGCGCCGAAGTCGACCATGGAATTTCTCATGCTCGGCCTGATCCAGCAGTTCCAGAGCGAGGGCTATGCGCGCTTCAGCCTCGGCATGGTGCCGCTGGCCGGTCTGCAGACGCGCAAGGGGGCGCCGCTGCCGCTGCGCCTGGGTGCGCTGGTGTTCGACCGTGGTGAGAACTTCTACAACTTCCAGGGCCTGCGCCGCTTCAAGGACAAGTTCCTGCCGCAGTGGGAGCCGCGTTACCTGGCCGTGCCGGCCGGGCTCGATCCTTGGGTGGCATTGGCCGACACCGCCACGTTGATCGCTGGCGGCCTGGGTGGACTGGTGAGGCGCTGAGATGAGCAGGACGACAAGGAGGCTGGGTGGGTTGTTGCTGGTTGTGGCCCTGGCTGCAGGCGCAGTGGGTTGGTGGTCGATGCGTGCGGTACCGCATCTGCAGACGGTGCAGATACAGGGCAACTCGGCGCAACTGCTGAGCCAGGGGGACGCGCGTCAGCGTGTGCTGCTGCTCGCGCCTGCCGACCAGGCGCTGGACGAAACCACGCTACGCCGCTTTGCCGAAGTCGGCGATCTGCGCCTGCTGCAACTGCCCTTCTCGCCTGGCGACTGCAAGGCGCAACAGCAACTGATCAGCCTGGCCAGCGAGGAACTGAGCGGCGCCCCGACCCTGGTGGCCGGTATCGGCCCGGCAGCGGCCTCGGCCTGGCGCTGGCTGGCGGCGCAGCAGAGCGATGAGGCCCAGGCGCTGTCGGTCGGCTTCGACCTGGCCAAGCCCGATTGCGCCGAGCCATTGCCGAACAAGGCCGAGCACGGTCACTGGATCGCCCTGTGGAACGACAATCCGGGTGACGACAACGCCCGCTTCCTGCGTGAACAGTCCAACGGTGAGCCGCGTATCGGCGCGCTGAGCACGCCGCTGCCGACGCTGCTGGCCGATCAGTTGCAGCGCCTGCTCGCCAGTCAGGGCGCGGCTATGCCAGTGATCGAGCATCCTTCGGCGCAGCCGGCCGAAACTCTGACCCTGTTCTATTCCGGCGATGGCGGTTGGCGTGACCTCGACCGCGCGTCCGCCGAGCACATGGCCGCGGCCGGTTATCCGGTGGTGGGCATCGACACCCTGCGTTACTACTGGCAGCACAAGAGCCCGGAGCAGAGCGCCGCCGACCTGTCTCGGCTGATGCAGCAGTACCGCGACAAGTGGCATGTGCAGCGCTTCGTGCTGGCCGGTTATTCCTTCGGCGCCGACGTGCTGCCGGCGATCTACAACCGCTTGCCGGCCATCGATCAGCAGCAGATCGACGCGATGCTGCTGCTGGCCTTCGCCCGTAGCGGCAGTTTCGAGATCGCCGTCAGTGGCTGGCTCGGCAAGGATGGTGCGGAGGCGCCGACCAGCCCCGAACTGCGCAAGGTGCCGGCGGCCAAGGTGTATTGCATCTACGGCAGCGAGGAGACGGCCGAGAGCGGCTGCACCGAAGCCGGCGCTCCGGGGGAGCACCTGATGATCAAGGGCGGACACCACTTCGACGGTGATTACGCTGCGCTGGCGCAGAAGATGCTGGCGGCGATCAAGGCGCGCCAGCCGCGTTAGTCCCGCTGACGCATACCGATTCTGTAGGAGCGGATTCATCCGCGAAAAATCGCGGCTAAAGCCGCTCCTACAAGATTGCGCGCAGCAGGGCGTGAACCCATCCTCAATTGGCCTCGTTCACCGCACTCAGAAACGCCTTGGTTCGCTCCTGCTGTGGGTTGCCGAACAGTTGATCCGGCGTGCCCTGTTCATGGATGCAGCCCTGGTGAAAGAAGCACACACGGTCGGCGAACTCGCGGGCGAAGCCCATCTGGTGGGTGACCATCAGCATGGTCAGGTTGTGCTCGCTGCCTAGACGGCGGATGACATTGAGCACCTCGCCGCACAGTTCCGGGTCGAGCGCCGAGGTCACTTCGTCGAACAGCATCACCTTGGGCCGCATCGCCAGCGCACGGGCGATGGCCACGCGCTGCTGCTGACCGCCGGAGAGCTGCAAGGGGAAATGGCGCAGCTTCTCGCCCAGGCCGACCATTGCCAGCAGGTCCTCGGCGCGTTCGGTGGCCTCCTTCCTGCCCATGCCGAGCACCTGCATCGGCGCCTCGATCACGTTTTGCAGCGCGCACATGTGCGGGAACAGGTTGAAGCTCTGGAACACCATGCCGATCTTGCCGCGCACCTTGCGCTGGTGGCTGGCGCTGGCGGGCACCAGACGACCGTCGCGGCCGGGCATGTGGGTGAGAGGTTCGTCGTCGACCGAGATCACCCCTTCGTCGATGCTCTCCAGAGTCATCAACGCGCGCAGCAGGGTCGATTTGCCCGAACCGCTGGGGCCGATGATCGCCACCTTTTCGCCGGGGGCGACGTCCAGGTTGAGCTTGTTGAGCACGGTGAGATTGCCGTAACGCTTGGTCACGTCGGTGAAGCGAACGATGGGCTGGGGCATTGAGGAACTCCCGGCAGCGTCTGTGGAGTTGAGGAAAGCAGTCATCGGGCAGTGACCTCCAGCCGATCTTCCACGCGCCGCACGCACCAGGCCAGGGCCAGGCTGAGCAGCAGGAAGAAAAGACCGACCATGGTGATGGGCTCGAGGTAGCGGAAGCTCTCCGAGCCGATGTTCTTGGCTTGCTGCATGATCTCCACCACGGTGATGGCCGACAGCACCGGGGTGTCCTTGAGCATGGCCACCAGGTAGTTGCCCAGCGCCGGCAGGATCGGCCGCAGTGCCTGCGGCAGGATGATCTGCCGGTAGGCCGACAGCGGCGACATGTTCAATGCCGTCACCGCTTCCCACTGGCCACGCGGCACGGCATCCAGCCCGGCGCGATACACCTCGGCGGTGTAGCAGGCGTAGTGCAGGGCGATGCCGAGGATGCCCGCCTGCAGCGCGGTGAGATTCAGGCCGTAGTTGGGGAACACGTAGAACAGGAAGTACACCTGGATCAGCAGCGGCGTGCTGCGGATGAACTCGATCAGCCCGGCCACCGGCCAGGACAGCCACAGGTGCTTGCTGCGCCGGGCGATGGCCAGCAGCAGGCCGAGGACGATGGCGATGGCAAAACCGGCGAAGGTGATCAGCAGGGTATTGAGCGAGGCCTTGAGCAGATCCGGGAGGATGCTCAGGGCGAAATCCCAGTCGAAGAAATTCATTGCAGGCCTCCGCGCATCCGGCCACGGCTCAGGCGTTTTTCCAGCAGGCGCATGCCGAGGTTGATCACCTGGGCCATGACGAAATACAGCAGCAGGGTCAGGGCGAAGATCTCCAGCGTCATGAAGGTCGCCTGATCCAGCTGACGGGCGCGGAAGGCCAGGTCAGACAGGGTGATCAGCGATACCAGCGAGGTGTTCTTCAGTAGTTCGATCAGCAGGTTGGTACCTGGTGGAATCGCCGCCAGCAGCGCCTGCGGCAGGATGATGCGCAGGAAGCGTTTCGAGGGTCGCATGTTCAGTGCCGTACAGGCCTCGTACTGACCCTTGGCCACCGAGCGTATCGCGCCGCGCATCACTTCCGCGCCATAGGCACCGATATGCAGGCCGAGGCCGACGACGGCCACGGTGAAGGCGCTCATCTCGACGTTGAATGGCGGCATCGGCAGCACGAAATACAGCCAGAACAGCTGCACCAGCAGCGAGGTGCCGCGAAAGATTTCGATGTAGGTGATCGCCAGCCAGCGCAGCGGGCCAATTGGCGACAGCCTGCCCAGGGCAGCGATCACCGCGCTGACGATGGCCAGCAGCGAGCCCCAGAAGGTGACTTGCACGGTGACCCAGGCGCCTTGCAGCAGCAGGGGAAGAAGATCGGTCATGGATGTCTACCGCTCTATGCAGGGAAATACACCACGCACCTGGGTGCGCGGCGTTACCCGTGCATTACTGGCCGCAGAGTTCGGCGGCGGTCTTGTCGGTGATGTTGGACTGGTCGAAGCCGAAGGGCCCCACCGTGGCCAGGTGCTCTTCGCTGCCCAGCCACTGCTTCAGCTCGGCATTCACCGCATCGCGCAGCTCCTTGTCTTCCGGGCGGAAGGCCAGGGCGCCGTAACCGGTATGGGCCGGATCGTCCTTGAATTCGGCGATGGCTTCGACGCTGTCGCCGCCCTTGTCGGCCAGGCCCTTCATGGTCAGCTGGGTGCCGACGGCGGCATCGGCACGCCCGGCGCGCACGGCCTGCAACTGTGCGGTGGTGTCCGGCACCTGGAGGATCTGGTCGTTGGTGATGCCGGCGCTGCGGGCATAACCCAGGTTCACCGTGCCGGACATGATCGCCACCTTGGCCCCACTCTTGGCGATGTCTTCGTAGCTGTGCAGGCCCTTCGGGTTACCGGTTTTCACCAGTAGGGTGTCGGGCAGTTGGTAGTGCGGGTCGGTGAACAGCACCTGCTTGCAGCGCTCGGGGGTGATGTACATGCCGGCGGCGATCAGGTCGAAGCGGCTGGCGCGAAGGCCGGGGATCAGCGAACCCCATTCGGTGAGCACCGGGTTGATCTTCTCGACGCCCATGCGCTCGAAGATCTTCTTGACGATCTCCGGTGACTCGCCGGTAACGCTGCCATCGAGAGCGGTGTAGGCGAAGGGGGTTTCGTTGGCGTAGCCGATGCGCACACTGCTGCTGTCCTTGACCTTGTCCAGGGTCGAGGCCTGGGCGCCGGCGGCGAGGCCGGTGAGCAGGGTGCAGGCCAGCGCGAGGCGGCCGAAGCGGGAGGGGATAACGCTACTCATCTTGGTGTTCTCCTGTTTCTTGTAGTCCGCCAACGGCGGCGTGCTGTGTTAGGAGGCAGGTAAATCAAGAGCGTTGGAGCGCTGTTCACGCCAGGTGGTAATTCTTCTGAGGTGCCAAGGCACTGTTTTCCACCCTTGGCCCGAGCATACAAAGGCTTTTTTGGCTACGGCATTGCACTAGGACAATTGAATCGTAACGCCTCACGCGGGATGCTTGAACGCAGTCGCCGGAGGAGCCATCGATGCACAACTGGAAGAAGGCCCTGGCTAACGCTCGCCCGGGCGAATCGAAGTACAAGCTGCTGGTCCAGGCAGTCGCCGCCGATATCGAACAGGGTACCCTGATCGACGGCCAGCGGTTGCCACCGCAACGCCAGGTTTCGGATGCCCTGGGCATCAGCGTGCAGACCGTGACCAACGCCTACAAGGAGCTGGAGCGCCAGGGCCGCGTGCGTTGCGAGGTGGGCCGTGGCAGTTTCGTTTCGCGGCGCACCAGCGAGCGGGTGGCCACCAGCATGCTCGATCAAACCGAGCAGGCGCTGATGGACTTTTCCAACGCGCGCATCCTGCACACCGATGCCCACGATCGCCTGTGGCGACAGACCTGTCTGGAGCTGGCGCAGGAGCCGGATCAGCCGTGGATTCACGCCTTTCGCCCGATAGCCGGCATGCAGCACCAGCGCGAGTCGGCAGTGCGCTGGCTGGCGCGTCTGGGCATGGATGTCGGTATCGAGGACGTGCTGCTGACCAGCGGCGCTGCCCACGGTATTTTCCTCGCCCTGGCCACCCTCGCCGGCCCGGATGACGTGGTGCTCTGCGAAGGCCTGACCGACCACGGCGCCATCGGCAGCTCGCAGGTGCTCGGCTTCACCCTCAAGGGCCTGGAGATGGATCGCTATGGGCTGAACCCCGAGCACTTCGAGGACATGTGCGGCAACGAGCGGATCACCGCGCTGGTCTGTACGCCCAACCTGAACAACCCGACCAGCGCACTGATGCCCGACGAGCGCCGCCGCGAGATCGCCGAGATCGCCCGCCGCTATGGCGTGTACATCATCGAAGATGACGTCTACGGCCCGCTGCTGGCCGGCCAGCAGGCCACGCGGCCGCTCAGCCATTACGCGCCGGAGCTGTCGTTCTACTGCACCAGCATGACCAAATCGGTGCTCACCGGCCTGCGCATAGGTTATCTGGTGATGCCCAAACGCCTGGCCCTGCGCACCGAGAGCATCCTGCGGGTCAACAGCTGGATGGCGCCGTCGTTGCTCGGAGAGATCGCCACGCGCTGGATCGACTCTGGCGAGGCCGAGGACCTGGTGCAGTTGCAGCGGCAACTGCTGGCCAACCGGCAGGCGCTGGTGGAGCAGGAACTGGGCGAGCACCTGATCGGCAACCATCCCTATTCGCTCAACAGCTGGTTGCGCGTGCCCGAAGGCTGGGAAACCGATGGCCTGCTGCGCGAGCTGCGTCGGCGCAACGTTGCGCTGACCTTGCCCGATCCCTTCGTCCCGCCCGGCATGCCTCGGCCGCGCGCGGTGCGCCTGTGCGTCGGCGCCGAATGCAGCGAAGCGAAGATGCGCCAGGGCGTGCAGATCGTGCGTGACGTCTTCGAGCAGTACCCGAAGGTGCATGATTTTTAGCGCTGTTGAAGAGTTTCGCGGCTGAAGCCGCTCCTACAACACTTCCAACGGTACAAGGATTTAGCCCCCTCTCCCGCTTGCGGGAGAGGGTTGGGGAGAGGGGCTCGTGTGGCCCGGATGAAATCCGGGAGCGGTTTGCACCAATGCTTCCGGGTTGCATCGGTGCGCACGGCGCACCCTATGCAAACGCACCGATTGTTTACCTCTTGAAGTACCCGAATAAAAAATCGTCCTAGTACATTCAGCCGCTCAATTTCCCGCTCATACACTCGGCCGCACACCTTCACGGAACGTGCGCCATGTCTTCCATCCCCTTCGATGACCTGCTCCAGGCTCGCCAGCGTATCGCCGGACTAGTGCGTCAGACGCCGCTGGAGCACTCACCGAGCCTGAGTCGCCTGGCCGGTGTGCCGGTGTGGTTGAAGCTGGAGTCGCAGCAGGCCACCGGCAGCTTCAAGCTGCGCGGTGCGAGCAACGCGGTGGCGCAGCTGGATGCCGAGCAGAAAGGCCTTGGCGTGGTCACTGCCTCCACCGGTAACCATGGCCGTGCGCTTGCCTTCGCCGCCTCGCAGCAGGGCGTGAAGGCCATCGTCTGCCTCTCCGAGCTGGTGCCGCAGAACAAGGTGCGCGCCATTCGTGAGTTGGGCGCCGAGGTGGTGATCAGCGGCCGCAGCCAGGACGATGCCCAGCGCGAAGCCCTGCGCATTGCTCGCGAGCAGGGCGCCGCGTTCATCCCGCCCTTCGACCACCCGCACGTGATCGCCGGCCAGGGCAGCCTGGGCCTGGAGATTCTCGAGCAGTGCCCGGATGTCTGCGAAGTGTTGGTGCCGCTGTCGGGCGGCGGCCTGTTCGCCGGCGTGGCGCTGGCGATCAAGGCGGCCAGCCCGGCCATTCGTACCCACGGCATCAGCATGCAACTGGGCGCCGCCATGCACGCCAGCCTCGAGGCTGGTGAGCCGGTCGAGGTGGAAGAGCTGCCGACCCTGGCCGATTCCCTCGGTGGCGGTATCGGCCTGGACAACCGCTTCACCTATTCCATCACTCGCGAGCTGTGCGACCAGGTTCACCTGCTCGACGAGGCCGCCATCGCCCGTGGCATTCGCCATGCCTACCGCGAGGAGCGGCTGGTGGTCGAGGGCGCTGCCGCCGTCGGTATCGCTGCCCTGCTCGACGGGCTGGTCGAGCCGCGTGGCCCGGTGGTGGTGGTGATCAGCGGCCGCAACATTGATATCGACCAGCACCTGCGCGTGCTCAACGGCGCCGACGCCTGAGGAGCCTCCATGAGCAAGACCCTGATACTCAACCAGGCCGATTTGCGCGGGTGCGTCGGCCTCGACACCGACAGCCTCGAGGTGGTGGAAAACGCCTTTCGCCTGCTCGCCACGGCCGCGGTGGCGATGCCGCCGATCCTGCGTCTGGACGTGCCCGAGCATAACGGCGAGGTGGACGTGAAGACCGCTTACCTGCCCGGTGTGGCGCATTTCGCCATCAAGGTCAGCCCCGGGTTCTTCGACAACCCCAAGCTTGGCCTGCCCAGCCTCAACGGCCTGATGATGCTGTTCTCGGCACAGACCGGCCTGGCCGATGCGCTGCTGCTGGATAACGGCTACCTCACCGCGGTGCGTACTGCTGCCGCTGGCGCCATCGCCGCCAAATGGCTGGCCCGCGAGGACGCCAAGGTGGTCGCCGTCCTCGGTGCCGGCGAGCAGGCGCGCTTGCAGCTGCAGGCCCTGCGCCTGGTGCGTGAGGTGCGCGAGGTGCGTATCTGGGCGCGTGATCCCGCCAAGGCCCAGGCCATGGCTGCCGAACTGGACGATGCGCGCGCGGTGGACAGCGTCGACGCCGCGCTGGATGGCGCCGATATCGCCATCACCACCACGCCGAGTCGCGAGCCGCTGATCCAGCCGCAGCATCTGCGTCCGGGCCTGCATATCACCGCCATGGGCTCGGATGCCGAGCACAAGAACGAGATCGCCCCGGCCGTGCTGGCGCGGGTCGATGCCTATGTCGCCGACCGCCTGAGCCAGACCCGCGTGCTCGGTGAGCTCAATCACGCCATCGCCGCCGGCCTGGTTGCTGCGGATGCTGATTTCGCCGAACTCGGCCAGGTCATCGCCGGGCAGCGGCCGGGGCGTACCTCGGCCGAGCAGATCACCCTGTGCGACCTCACCGGTACCGGCGCCCAGGACACCGCCATCGCCAGCCTCGCCTACCAGCGCGCTGTCGCGGCCGGCAAAGGCCTCAGTTTCGACTCCTGAAAACCTGCGGGCGCGGCACGCCGCGCCTGAATAACCGTTCCATCACGAGGGCAACGCAATGTCCGAAATCGTCGTCAACCTCCCCTTCAGCCGGGAGGAATATGCCCAGCGCCTGGCCAAGACGCGCAGCGCCATGCAGGCCAGGGGCATCGAGCTACTGATCGTCACCGATCCGTCGAACATGGCCTGGCTCACCGGCTATGACGGCTGGTCGTTCTACGTGCATCAGTGCGTGCTGCTGGCGCTGGACGGCGAGCCAGTCTGGTATGGCCGTGGCCAGGATGCCAACGGCGCCAAGCGCACGGTGTTCATGCAGCAGAGCAACATCGTCGGTTACCCCGACCACTACGTGCAGTCCACCGAGCGCCACCCGATGGACTACCTGTCCAAGGAGGTCATCGCCGCACGTGGCTGGGACAAGCTCAGCATCGGCGTCGAGCTGGACAACTACTACTTCAGCGCCGCTGCCTACGCCTCGCTGCAGCGCAACCTGCCCAGCGCGCGCTTCGTCGACTCCACTGCGCTGGTCAACTGGCAGCGGGCGATCAAGTCGCCTACCGAAATCGGCTACATGCGCGTCGCGGCGAAGATCGTCGAGAAGATGCACGCGGCGATCTTCGACAAGATCGAACCGGGCCTGCGCAAGAACGAGCTGGTCGCCGAGATCTACCGCACCGGCATCCTCGGTGCCGACGGCCACGGCGGCGACTACCCGGCCATCGTGCCGCTGTTGCCCACCGGCGCCGATGCCAGCGCACCGCACCTGACCTGGGACGACTCGCCGATGATCAGCGGTGCCGGCACCTTCTTCGAGATCGCCGGCTGCTACAAGCGCTACCACTGCCCGCTGTCGCGCACTATTTACCTGGGCAAGCCGCCTCAGCATTTCCTCGATGGCGAGAAAGCCGTGGTCGAAGGCATCGCCGCCGGCCTGGAGGCTGCAAAACCGGGCAATACCACCGGCGATATCGCCCGTGCTTTCTTCAAGGTGCTGGAGAAGTTCGGCATCCACAAGGACAGCCGCTGCGGCTACCCCATCGGTATCAGTTATCCGCCGGACTGGGGCGAGCGCACCATGAGCCTGCGTCCGAGCGACGAGAGCGTGCTGCAGCCAGGGATGACCTTCCACTTCATGCCCGGCCTGTGGCTGGACGACTGGGGCCTGGAGATCACCGAATCGATCCTGATCACCGACAGCGGCGTGGAAACCCTCTGCGACGTACCGCGCAAGCTGTTCGTGAAGGATTGATGCCGCTTGATTGTAGGAGCCGGCTTGCCGGCGATCCGCATCAACAACGCATCGCTGGCAAGCCAGCTCCTACGAAAAGCGGCGCTATCGAGACATCCACTTATGCCGGGCTTTGCACCATGACCCAACTGCGCGACAACCCCATCAGCCCCACGGTCGATTTCGACCGTGACGGCGTACAACACGGCTTCCTCAAGCTGCCCTATTCCCGCGACGACTCGGCCTGGGGCGCGGTGATGATCCCGGTTACCGTGGTGAAGCACGGCAGCGGCCCCACCGCGCTGCTTACCGGCGGCAACCACGGTGACGAGTACGAAGGCCCGCTGGCACTGAGCAAGCTGGCCCAGCGCCTGCGCGCCGAGGACGTCACTGGCCGAGTGATCATCGTGCCGTTCATGAACACCCCGGCGGTGCAGGCTGGCACCCGCACCTCGCCCATCGACAAGGGCAACCTCAACCGCAGCTTCCCCGGCAAGCCGGACGGCACGGTGACGCAGAAGATCGCCGATTACTTCCAGCGCACGCTGCTGCCGCTGGCCGACGTGGTGCTGGACATCCACTCCGGCGGCAAGACCCTGGACTTCCTGCCGTTCGCCGCCTGCCACATGTTGCCGGATGCGGCCCAGGACGCTGCCTGCGCCGCCGGCATGCGCGCCTTCGCCGCGCCCTACTGCATGCGCATGCTGGAACTGGACGCAGTGGGCATGTACGACACCGCCGCCGAGGAGCTGGGCAAGGTGTTCGTCACCACCGAACTGGGTGGCGGCGGTAGCAGCACGGCGAAAAGCCTGGCCATCGCCGAGCGCGGGGTGCGCAACCTGCTGATCCACTTCGGCTTGCTGCAGGGTGAAATCGAAGCCGGTGAATCGGTGATGCTGGATATGCTCGACGGCGACTGCTTCGTCGCCAGCGAGGATGACGGCCTGCTGGAGATGTGCCGTGACCTCGGCGAGCACGTCGAGAAAGGCGAGGTAATCGCCCGCGTGCACAGCGCCCGTCGCACCGGCGAGCCGGCCCGGGAATACCGCGCCAAACGCAGCGGCCTGCTCGCTGCGCGGCATTTTCCGGGGTTGGTGAAAGGTGGTGATACCCTCGCGGTCATCGCCGAGGTGGTGAGTTGAGAAACCCAACCTGCAGCCGCTGTGAGAGCGCCTGGCCATGCTCATGAACGCCGGTAAGGCAAAAACTTCGCGAGCAAGCTCGCTCCTACAGGCCTCGCATCGTTCCCAAGATAGGCGTACTGCCGATGCACAAGCTCGACCGCTATGACCTGAAGATCCTGCGCATCCTCGAAGGCGACGGGCGGATCACCAAGTCGGCCCTGGCCGAGGCGATCAACCTGTCGGTGACGCCTGCCTGGGAGCGGGTGCGCAAGCTGGAAAGCGCCGGGCTGATTAAGGGCTACCGCGCGCAGATCGATTGGGCAGCGCTGTTTCGCAGCCAACAGGTGCTGGTGGAAATCACCCTGGCCCGCCACACCGCGCAGGACATGCGCCGCTTCGAGCAGCGCCTGAGCGAGGCGCCGGAGGTGGGCTTCTGCTACGCCACCGGTGGCGGCGTCGATTACATCGCGATGATCCGCGCCCGCGACATCGACCACTACCAGCGCTTCATCGACCAACTGCTGCTGGAAGACCTCGGCATCGAGCGCTACTTCACTTACATCGTCACCAAGACCATCAAGGCGGACACGGCAGGTGCGCCCGCAGAACTGGACGACTAAGGTACGCCGCCATGAGATGTCGGGCATCTGGTGGGTTAGCCGCCTGCCGAGGTGACCGAGCGTTTCACCCCATTGGCTGCGGCGTAACCCACCATCGGAGCGCTACGTTTCATCGCCTGTGGTTACGCGCCGCGATAGTGGGCATCTTCGATTCACGTTCAGCGTCGCTAACCCACTCTACAGTCAGTGGCTCGACCGAGGGCAGCAGCTCTTCGTCTTCACCGCCGTCAGGCCATCGCCGTGGCTACTCACGCCGTCGGTATGGGTCGCTCCGTGGCCTTAACGGCCTGTAGGGGCGGCTCAGACGGAGGGGTGCAATTGGGCGCGATTGGTCGGGAATACGAAGGCTTCAGCGGCAAACCGTTCGTCGACTCGTCTCGCTTGAAAATGAACCAAAGACTTTTCCAGGCAGTCCGTCTCCGGGACGGGCAGGAGGTCCGTTTCCGATGCAATGCCTTGATTCGGAAGGGCTTCCGCGCAAAGGCCAATCACCAGGGTCACTGGGTTTGAATAAATTCTTCATGTCACTTTGCCTGGGAGGCGCTCTTTTACTGGGAATTTGTACCCAAGCCTCCGCCACCTTTCGCATTCACACCATTCCAGCCACTGCGCCAGCGGCCGCGCCCAAACCGGCCAGCGAAGTGATCGACCGCGCCCTCGGTGCACTGGGCACGCCTTACCGCTGGGGTGGTACCAGCCTGCGCCACGGCTTCGATTGCAGCGGCCTGGTGCAATATGCCTTCAAGACTCAGGACGACCTCGACCTGCCGCGTACCTCGCGCGCACTGTCACGCCTGGATGCACCGTCGGTGAAGCGCAGCGATCTGCAGCCCGGCGATCTGCTGTTCTTCCGCATTCGCAGCCGCTCGGTGGATCACGTGGCCATCTACATCGGTGAGGGCCGCTTCGTCCACGCGCCGCGGCGCGGCACCAAGGTGCGTATCGACCGCCTCAACAATTCGTACTGGCAGCGTCATTTCCAACTGGCCAAGCGGGTGGTGCCGGAGGCCTGAGTCAGCGACGGCGCGACCTTTCATCCGAGCGGCCTGGCCATCTGCGGCAAAACCTATCCCGTGGGTCAACAACGCGCTAGAATGCGCGCCGCTCGTGGCCATGTCGGCTGCGGCAGTGGGTTCCCTCACCCCACTTCATGAAAAAGGACATCGATATGACCCTGATTCCTGCGTCGGTCAGTCGGCCCGTGCTGGCCGGCCTGATCGCCTTCCATATCCTCATCATCATCGCCAGCAACTACCTGGTGCAGCTGCCGATCACCCTGTTCGGCTGGCATACCACCTGGGGTGCGTTCAGCTTCCCGTTCATCTTCCTGGCCACCGACCTGACCGTGCGTCTGATCGGCAAGCATGCCGCACGGGTGGTGATCGCCCGGGTGATGCTACCTGCGCTGGTCGCCTCCTACGTGGTGTCGGTGCTGTTCCACGAAGGTGCATTTGGCGGCCTGTTGGCGCTGGGCGAATTCAACCTGTTTGTCTTCCGTATCGCCGTGGCCAGTTTCCTGGCCTACGCCTTCGGCCAGTTGCTCGATATCCAGGTGTTCGACCGTTTGCGGCAGATGCGCCAGTGGTGGGTCGCGCCGACGGCCTCGACCATCCTCGGCAACCTGCTCGATACCTTCCTGTTCTTCTCGGTGGCCTTCTGGCGCAGCGACGATCCGTTCATGGCGGCCAACTGGGTGGAGATCGCCACGGTGGACTACGTGATCAAGCTGGCCATCAGCCTGATCCTCTTCGTGCCGCTGTACGGCATGCTGCTCAGTGCCATCGTGCGGGCGTTGCCGCAGCGTACCGCCACGGCCTGAGCTGAATCCGTAGCCCGGATGCAATCCGGGAATGTTCTGTGCCCTGCCCCGGATTTCATCCGGGCTACGCCACACGAGAATTCTCCTATTGCCCCGCCACCTTCAGAAAAAACTGAGGTGACGCCGGGGGCGCTTGGAAAAAACGCCAAGCCACCCTTCCCTAGCATGTCTCCCATGCCCATCGGCCCGGAGACATTGCCATGCCCTTCGACCATCCCCTGCTGTTCAAATCGCTGTGCTACGTCGACGGTCACTGGCTGCACAGTGACGACGGCGCCAGCATCGCCGTGCACAACCCGGCCGACCAGAGCGTGATCGGCCATGTGCCGATGCTTGGCCAGACGCAGATCATCGCCGCGGTGGACGCCGCCCAGCGCGCCTTCGCCGACTGGCGCGAGCAGAGCCTGGAAACCCGCGCGGCGTTGCTGCGGCGCTGGGCCGAGCTGATCCTGCAGCATCAGGAAGACCTGGCGCGCATCCTCAGCCAGGAACAGGGCAAGCCGTTGGCCGAAGCCCGTGGCGAGATCCGCTACGCCGCCAGCTTCATTCCCTGGTTCGCCGAAGAGGCGCGCCGGCTCTACGGCCAGACCATTCCCAGCCATATCCCCGGTGCCCAGCTCGGTACGCTGAAGGAGCCGGTCGGCGTTTGCGCGCTGCTCACACCCTGGAATTTCCCCAGTGCGATGATCACCCGCAAGGCCGCCGCTGCCCTGGCCGCCGGCTGCACCGTGGTGGTCAAACCGGCGCACGAGACGCCCTATTCCGCCTTTGCCCTGGCCCAATTGGCCGAGGAAGCCGGGCTGCCCGCCGGCGTGTTCAACGTGGTGCTGGGCGAACCGCAGATGGCTATGGAAACCCTGGTCAAGGACACGCGGGTGCGTTCGGTGAGCTTCACCGGCTCGACCCGCGTCGGCAAGCTGGTGCTGCAGGCCGCTGCCGAAGATGTGAAGAAGGTGGCGCTGGAGCTGGGCGGCAACGCGCCGTTGATCGTCTGCGCTGACGCCGACCTGGATCACGCCGTGCAGGTGGCGCTGGACGCCAAGTTCCAGACCTCCGGCCAGGACTGCTGCGCTGCCAACCGTATCCTGGTCGAGCGCCCTGTTTATGAAGAATTTCTACAGCGCTTCGCCAAGGCCGTGCGCGACCTGCACGTCGGCCCGGGCCATGACGCGCGCAATCAGATCGGCCCGCTGATGCACCAGGCCGCGCTGGACGTGACGGCCGCCCGGGTCGCCGATGCCATCGAACAGGGCGCGCGCCTGCTGGCCGGTGGCGAGCCGCATGCGCTGGGCGGCTGGTTCTGGCAGCCGACGCTGTTGGCCGACGTTACCGACAGCATGCGCATCTACCGCGAGGAGAACTTCGCCCCCATCGCCGGCGTGCGCGCCTTCGACAACCTGGACGAGGCTGTGACCATGGCCAACGACACCGAATACGGTCTGGCCGCCTACATTTGTTCCAACCGCGTGGACGTCGTCCACCCGCTGATCCGCCGCCTCGACCACGCCATGGTCGCGGTCAACGGCACCAAGTTCACCGGCCACCCGATCCCATTCGGTGGCATGAAAGCCTCAGGCCTCGGCCGTGAGGGCGGCACGGAAGGCTTCGAGCCCTTCGTCGAGACCAAATACTTCTGCATTCATCATCAGGGCCAGCGCTACTGAGCCAAACCGGAGGATTTTTCATGAGCCATTACGACGAGTTGTTCGCCCAGGACCGTGCCCACTTCATGCACCCGTCCACCCACGCCCACGATCACGCCAGCGGCGCGCTCAAGGGCCGTATCATCACCGGCGCCTCGGGTATCCGTATTCGTGACCATGAAGGCCGCGAGCTGCTCGACGCCTTCGCCGGGCTGTACTGCGTGAACATCGGTTACGGTCGCACCGAGGTGGCCGAGGCGATCTACAAGCAGGCCAAGGAGCTGGCCTACTACCACACCTACGTGGGCCACTCGACCGAGGCGATCATCGAGCTGTCGGCGCGCATCATCGACTGGGCGCCCAAGGGCATGAAGAAGGTCTATTACGGTCTGTCCGGCTCCGACGCCAACGAGACCCAGATCAAGCTGGTGCGTTACTACAACAACGTGCTCGGCCGCCCAGCGAAGAAGAAGATCATCTCCCGCCAGCGCGGCTACCACGGCTCGGGCATCATGACCGGCAGCCTCACCGGCCTGGCCAGCTTCCACCAGCACTTCGACCTGCCCCACGCGGACATCAAGCACGCCGCCTGCCCGCACTTCTACAAGGCGCCGGCCGGCATGGACGAGGCAGCCTTCGTCCGCCACTGCGCCGAGGATCTGGAGCGTCTGATCCTGGCCGAGGGGCCGGAGACCGTGGCCGCCTTTATCGGCGAGCCGGTGATGGGCACCGGCGGCATCATCGTCCCGCCCACCGGTTACTGGGAGGCGATCCAGGCGGTGCTGGCCAAGTACGACATCCTGCTGATCGCCGACGAAGTGGTCTGCGCCTTCGGTCGTCTGGGCACGCCGATGGGCAGCCAGATGTTCGGCATGCAGCCGGACCTGATCACCACCGCCAAGGGACTGACCAGCGCCTATGCGCCGCTTTCAGCGGTGATCGTCGGCGAGAAGGTGTGGAACGTGATCGATGAGGCCTCCAGCCGTGACGGAGCCATGGGCCATGGTTGGACCTACTCCGGTCACCCGATCTGCGCTGCCGCCGCACTGGCCAACCTGGATATTCTCGAAAAGGAAAATATCTCTGCCAACGCCGCCGACGTCGGCGCCTACCTCAACCAGCAACTGCGCCAGACCTTCGAAGGCCACCCGCTGGTGGGCGAGGTACGCGGCGTCGGCATGCTCGCCGCGTTGGAGTTCATGGCCGACAAGGAGGCGCGCACGCCATTCGACCCGGCGCTCAAGGTCGGCCAGCGGGTTTCCGCTGCCTGCCTGGAGCGCGGCATGATCGCCCGCGCCATGCCGCACGGCGACATCCTCGGCTTCGCCCCGCCGCTGGTGCTGACCAAGGCTGAGGCGGACGAGATAGTGGGGATTGCCAAGGCGGCGGTGGATGCGGTGGCCAGCGAGGTGCTTTGAGCTCGCTAGAGCAGTAGGTTGCCGTCCTGTGGGAGGGGCTTCAGCCGCGACGGCTTGAGCCCTGAGCCGGGATCGGCGACCTCCAGGGATGCCCAGAAGCTCGCCGCTGAAGTGCCTCCCACAGTCCGCGGCGGGCTTTTCGATCAGCGGGGTAGTACTGAGCTTGTGGGAGGGGCTTTAGCCGCGATTGCTCTCTGGCTTGTCCAGCTTGCGCAGAAACACGCTCATTTCCTTCTCGGCCTGCTTGTCACCCTTGGCCTGGGCGGCTTTGAGGCCCTGCTGCCAGGCCTGGCGTGCTGCCTCGGTGTTGCCTTCGGCTTGCAGTGCCTTGCCCAGCAGTTTCCAGGCAGCGGAATAGCCGGGGTCGAATTCGACGCAACGTTGCAGGTGCTCGGCAGCCTGGGCGGCGTTACCACCATCCAGGTGGGCCTTGCCCAGGCCGAAGCGCAGCAGGGCGTTGTCCATGCCCTTGGCCAGCATCTTTTCCAGCGCTTCGGCGCTCATGAGCCTTCTCCGTGTAGCCTGGATGCAATCCGGGTGAGGCCCGGCGCGATTCATCCCCGGATTGCATCCGGGCTACGGTTTTATTCAGAAGAACGTCAGACCGGCCTGGAACAGGCGCTCGACGTCGCGGATGTACTTCTTGTCGACCAGGAACAGGATCACGTGGTCACCAGACTCGATCACCGTGTCGTCGTGGGCGATCAGCACCTGTTCGTCGCGGATGATGGCGCCGATGGTGGTGCTCGGTGGCAGGGCGATGTCTTCGATGGCACGGCCGATCACCTTGCTCGATTTGGCATCGCCATGGGCGATCACCTCCAGCGCCTCGGCTGCGCCGCGGCGCAGGCTATGCACGCTTTCGATATCGCCGCGGCGCACGTGGGTCAGCAGGGTGCCGATGGTGGCCAGCTGCGGGCTGATGGCGATGTCGATCTCGCCGCCCTGCACCAGGTCGACATAGGCCGGGTTGTTGATGATGGTCATCACCTTGCGCGCACCCAGGCGCTTGGCCAGCAGCGAGGACATGATGTTGGCCTCGTCGTCGTTGGTCAGGGCGAGGAAGATGTCGGCATCGTTGATGTTCTCTTCCACCAGCAGGTCGCGATCCGAGGCACTGCCCTGCAGCACGATGGTGCTGTCGAGGTTCTCCGACAGATAGCGGCAGCGCGCCGGGTTCATCTCGATGATCTTCACCTGGTAGCGACTTTCGATGGCCTCGGCCAGACGCTCGCCGATATTGCCGCCACCGGCGATCACCACGCGCTTGTAGCTGTCCTCGAGACGACGCATCTCGCTCATCACCGCACGAATGTGCGCCTTGGCAGCGATGAAGAACACTTCGTCATCGGCCTCGATCACGGTGTCGCCCTTGGGCATGATCGGCCGGTTGCGGCGGAAGATCGCCGCGACGCGGGTATCGACGTTGGGCATGTGCTGGCGCAACTGGCGCAGTTGCTGGCCCACCAGCGGGCCGCCGTAGTAGGCCTTGACCGCCACCAGTTGCGCCTTGCCTTCGGCGAAGTCGATCACCTGCAGGGCGCCGGGGTATTCGATCAGGCGCTTGATGTAGTTGGTCACCACCTGCTCGGGGCTGATCAGCACATCGACCGGAATCGCTTCGTTGTCGAACAGCGCCTCGCGGGTCAGGTAGGCCGCCTCGCGCACCCGGGCGATCTTGGTCGGCGTGTGGAACAGGGTGTAGGCCACCTGACAGGCCATCATGTTGACTTCGTCGCTATTGGTCACCGCCACCAGCATGTCGGCATCATCGGCGCCAGCCTGGCGCAGCACGGTGGGGAAGGAGCCCTTGCCCTGCACGGTGCGGATGTCCAGGCGGTCGCCGAGGTCGCGCAGGCGGTCGCCATCGGTGTCGACCACGGTGATGTCGTTGGCCTCGCTGGCGAGGTGTTCGGCCAGGGTGCCGCCCACCTGGCCGGCGCCGAGAATGATGATTTTCACTGATCGCTCCGTTAGCTGTGGCTGGTCACAGCGGTCTTTATCAGCTTGGCATAGTAGAAGCCGTCGTGGCCGTCCAGCTGTGGCAGCAACTGGCGACCGTGGGCTGGCTGCAGGCCGAACTCGCCAGTGATGGCGACTTCCTGCGCGTCGGGGGTGCGGGCGAGGAAGGCGGCGATGGTCTCGCTATTTTCCGTTGGCAGCACCGAGCAGGTGGCGTAGAGCAGGATGCCGCCGGGTGCCAGGGTCGGCCACAGCGCATCGAGCAGCTCGCCCTGTAGCTGGGCCAGGGCGGGAATGTCTTCAGGTTTGCGAGTCAGCTTTATGTCCGGATGACGGCGGATCACCCCGGTGGCCGAGCACGGCGCGTCGAGCAGGATGCGCTGGAATGGCCGGCCGTCCCACCAGGCGCCGGTATCGCGGCCGTCGGCGGCGATCAGCGTGGCTTCCAGATGCAGACGCTCGAGGTTCTCGCGTACGCGCGCCAGGCGCTTGGCTTCCAGATCCACGGCGACCACTTCGCTGAGTCCCGGCTCGACTTCCAGCAGGTGACAGGTCTTGCCGCCCGGCGCGGCGCAGGCGTCCAGCACACGTTGGCCAGGCGCCAGCTCGAGCAGGTCGGCGGCCAGTTGCGCGGCTTCGTCCTGGACGCTGACGCGGCCTTCCTTGAAGCCGGGCAAGGTGGTCACGTCGCAGGGCTGCAACAGACGCACGCCGTCGCGGCTATGGGTGCAGGGTTCGGCTTCGATGCCAGCCTCGCGCAGCTCGTTGAGGTAGGCGTCGCGGCTGCCGTGGCGGCGATTGACGCGCAGGATCAGCGGCGGATGGGCGTTGTTGGCGGCGCAGATGGCCTGCCAGTGCTGCGGCCAATGCGCCTTGAGCGCCTTCTGCAGCCAACGTGGGTGCGCGCTGTGCAGCACCGGATCGCGATCGAGTTCGGCGAAAATCGCTTCATGCTCGCGCTGAGCGCGGCGCAGCACGGCGTTGAGCAGGCCCTTGGCCCAGGGCTTCTTTAGCGCTCCAGCGCAACCGACCGTTTCGCCGATGGCGGCGTGCTCGGGGATGCGGCTGTGCAGCAGTTGGTAGAGGCCGATCAGCAGCAACGCTTCCACGTCCTTGTCGGCAGCCTTGAAGGGTTTTTCCAGCAGCTTCTCGGCCAGCAGTTGCAGACGTGGTTGCCAGCGTGCGGCGCCGAAGGCCAGATCCTGCGCCAGGGCGCGGTCGTGGTGCTCGACCTTGTCCAGCTGTGGTGGCAGGCTGCTGCCCAGCGAAGCCTTGCCGGACAGCACGGCGGTCAGGGCGCGGGCGGCGGCCAGGCGTGGGTTCATTGACCGAGTACCAGGCCGGGGGCGAACTGCTCGCGGCGGCTGTTATACAGATCACTGAAGGCCAGCGGCTTGCCGCCGGGCAACTGCAGACGGGTCAGGCGCAGCGCGCCTTCGCCGCAGGCCACGGTCAGACCGCTCTTGTCAGCGGCGAGAATGCTGCCCGGCGCGCCCTTGCCTTCTCCAATCTCAGCGGCATGCACTTTCAGCGCATCGCCGCTCAGCGTGGTGTGGCAGATCGGCCAGGGATGGAAAGCGCGCACCAGGCGCTCCAATTCCACGGCCGGGCGGCTGAAGTCCAGAAACGCTTCTTCTTTATTCAGCTTGTGCGCGTAGTTGGCCAGGGCATCGTCCTGCACTTCACCCTTCAGCGTGCCGGCAGCCAGGCCGTCGATGGCCTGCAGCACCGCCTGCGGACCAAGCTGGGCGAGGCGGTCATGCAGGCTGCCGCCGGTATCGTCAGCACTAATCGGCGTGCTCACCTTGAGCAGCATCGGTCCGGTGTCCAGGCCCGCTTCCATTTGCATCACGGTGACCCCACTCTCGGCATCGCCGGCCTGCACCGCGCGCTGGATCGGCGCTGCGCCACGCCAGCGTGGCAGCAAGGAGGCGTGACTGTTGATGCAGCCCAGGCGCGGGGTGTCGAGCACCACCTGCGGCAGGATCAGGCCGTAGGCGACCACCACCATCAGGTCCGGCTTGAGCGCCGCCAGCTCGGCCTGGGCCTCTTCATTGCGCAGGCTGGCCGGTTGGTAGACGGCAATACCGTGCTCCAGAGCAAGCTGCTTGACCGGGCTCGGCATCAGCTTCTGACCACGGCCGGCCGGGCGATCCGGCTGGGTGTAGACCGCAATGATCTGGTGCGGGCTGGCCAGCAGGGCCTTGAGATGTTCGGCGGCGAATTCCGGGGTGCCGGCAAAGACGATACGCAATGAGTCAGGCATGGAGGCTCGCTAAAAGAAAAGGCTTGCCGTAGCAAGCCTTCAAGATGGGGCGTCAGGCGCGCTGGCGATGCTGTTTTTCCAGCTTCTTCTTGATGCGGTCGCGCTTGAGGTTGGACAGGTAATCGACGAACAGCTTGCCGTTGAGGTGATCGCACTCGTGCTGGATGCACACGGCGAGCAAGCCTTCGGCGATCAGCTCGTAGGGCTGGCCATCGCGGTCCAGTGCCTTGATCTTGACCTTCTGTGGGCGGTCGACGTTCTCGTAGAAGCCGGGCACCGACAGGCAGCCTTCCTGGTACTGGTCCATCTCGTCGGTCAGCGACTCGAACTCGGGGTTGATGAACACCCGCGGTTCGGACTTGTCCTCGGACAGGTCCATGACCACCACGCGCTTGTGCACGTTGACCTGCGTCGCGGCCAGGCCGATACCCGGAGCGTCATACATGGTCTCGAACATGTCGTCGACCAGCTGACGGATCGAGTCGTCCACGACGTCCACCGGTTTGGCGATGGTACGCAGGCGTGGATCAGGAAATTCAAGGATATTCAGGATCGCCATATGCGTTTGTGATGCACTTGTGGAATAAAGTCAAAATCCGCTGCTAAGATGATGAACAGCATTGAAAAACGGCTTCACGCCGCGTATTCAGCGGGTTTGGCACGCGGCGCTAGGGCGCTTCACGTGAAGGCACATAATAAAGGGATTCACCGTATGAGGAAATCACTACTCGCCCTGCTCTTTGCAGCTGGCGGACTGGCCCTGACCAGCTTGGCTCAGGCCGAAGTGCAACTCAAGGACGGTCACCCGGACCGCTACACAGTGGTCAAGGGCGATACCCTCTGGGACATTTCCGGCAAGTTCCTGCGCCAGCCGTGGAAATGGCCGGAGATCTGGCACGCCAACCCACAGGTCGCCAACCCGCACCTGATCTATCCCGGCGATACCCTCAACCTGGTCTACGTTGACGGTCAGCCGCGCCTGATGCTCAACCGCGGTGAGTCGCGCGGTACCATCAAGCTGTCGCCGCAGGTGCGCAGCACGCCAATGGCCGAAGCGATCCCGACTATCCCGCTGGAGGCGATCAACAGCTTCCTGCTGAGCAACCGTATCGTCGACACGCCGGAAGAATTCAACGGCAAGCCTTACGTCGTCGCCGGCAACGCCGAGCGCGTGGTCAGCGGCGCTGGCGATCGTGTCTACGCCCGTGGCGAGTTCGACGAACAGAACCCGATCTACGGCATCTTCCGTCAGGGCAAGACCTACGTGGACCCTGAGACTCAGGAATTCCTCGGTATCAACGCCGATGATGTCGGTTCTGGCGAGATCGTGGCCGAAGAAGGTGATGTCGGTACCCTGCTGCTGAAGCGCTCGACTCAGGAAGTACGCCTGGGAGATCGCCTGTTCCCCACCGAGGAGCGTGCGATCAACTCCACCTTCATGCCCAGCGAACCGATAACCGACATCGACGGCTTGATCCTCGATGTGCCGCGCGGCGTCAGCCAGATCGGCCAGTTCGACGTTGTCACCCTGAACAAGGGGCTGCGCGATGGCCTGGAAATCGGCAACGTGCTGGCGGTGTTCAAGACCGGCGAGACCGTACGTGACCGCGTTACCGGCGAAAACGTGAAGATCCCGGACGAGCGCTCCGGCTTGCTGATGGTGTTCCGCACCTATGACAAGCTCAGCTACGGTCTGGTACTGCAGGCCAGCCGTCAACTGGCGGTGATGGACAAGGTCCGCAACCCGTAATGCCCAACGAGCCCCGCACTAGCGGGGCTCGTGCTTTCTGGCCGCCAGGATGGCGGTGCGACTTATCAGGGAAGAATCGCCATGCCTGCATCCTCCTCGCTTTCCCCCGCCGTTTCTCCTGCCGAGCTCGAAGCCCGCTTGCGTCTGCATCTATTGCCAGAGCTGGGGCCGCGGCGCTTTCGCAAACTCCTGAGCGCTTTCGATAGCGCCTCGGCTGCGCTCAGTGCGCCGGCCAGCGCCTGGCGTGCGTTGGGGTTGCCGGCTGCCTGCGCCGAGCCCCGGCGCAGTGCGGATATCCGCGAGCGAGCGGCTGCTGCCCTGCACTGGCTGGATCAGCCTGATCAGCATGTGGTGATGTGGGACGATCCAGCCTATCCGGCTCTGCTCGGCGAGCTGGCGGATGCGCCGCCGCTGTTGTTCGTGGCGGGCGATCCGGGTGTGCTGGAGGCGCCGCAACTGGCCATGGTCGGCAGTCGACGCGCCTCGCAGCCCGGCCTGGATAACGCGCGGGCCTTTGCCCGTAGCCTGGCGGGCGGTGGTTTCGTCATCACCAGCGGTCTGGCATTGGGGATCGATGGCGCCGCGCATCAGGGGGCGCTGGAGGGCGGCGGCAAAACGGTGGCCGTGCTGGGCACTGGCTTGCAGTGCCTGTACCCGCGGCGGCATGTGGGGCTGGCGGCGCAGATCATCGAGCAAGGTGGCGCGCTGGTCTCAGAATTGCCTCTGGACTGTCCACCGCAGGCCAGTAATTTCCCGAGGCGCAACAGGATCATCAGTGGGTTGTCGCTGGGTGTACTGGTGGTCGAGGCCAGCCCTTCCAGTGGCTCACTGATCACCGCGCGCCTGGCCGCCGAGCAGGGGCGCGAGGTCTACGCCATTCCTGGCTCCATCCACCATCCCGGAGCGCGAGGCTGCCATCAACTGATTCGGGATGGCGCCACCCTGGTGGAAAGCATCGAGCATATCCTCGAAGCCCTGCATGGCTGGCAGACTCCAACCGCCGAACCTGTATCGGTGCCGCTTGCTAGCGTCGAGCATCCATTGCTGGTTTTGCTGCATGCCGCGCCGCACAGCACCGAGGCGCTGGTGCAGGCCAGCGGTTGGCCGCTGTCACAGGTGCTGGGAGCTTTGACCGAGTTGGAGCTCGATGGTCTGGTGTGTAACGAGGCCGGGCGTTGGCTGGCGCGCAATCGTTAACAGGCTGTTAAGGCCCGTGGCAGGCAACCATTGGCTTGGATAGACTGCCGCCCATTGATTCCGCGGGAGACAGTCGATGGCCAGCAACTGGCAGATACAGCAAACGGCGCGAGTGGTGCGTGAGGGGGGCGTGATCGCCTATCCGACCGAGGCGGTCTGGGGCCTGGGCTGCGATCCCTGGAATGAAGAGGCGGTGTATCGCCTGCTGGCGCTCAAGGAGCGGCCGATGCACAAGGGGCTGATCGTGGTGGCCGACGACATCGAACAGTTCGACTTCCTGCTCGATGATCTGCCTGAGGTCTGGCAGGAGCGCCTGGCCGGCAGCTGGCCAGGTCCGAACACCTGGCTGGTGCCGCATCAGAATCGTCTGCCCGAGTGGGTCACAGGTCAGCACGATACCGTTGCCCTGCGCGTCAGTGACCATCCGCTGGTGCGTGCGCTGTGCCGCTACACCGGGCCGCTGATCTCCACCTCGGCCAACCCGGCGGGGCGCCCTTCAGCGCGTTCGCGTCTGCGCGTCGAGCAGTACTTCCCGGATGAACTGGACAAGGTGCTCGGCGGCGCCTTGGGTGGACGCAAGAATCCCAGTCTGATTCGTGACCTGCGTACGGGCGATGTAATTCGCCCGTCCTGACTGGCCAATGCTCGCGGCTAAAGCCCCTCCCACGATCGTGGGAGGGGCTTTAGCCGCGACTGTTTTACGGCATCAAAATGGTCGAGCCGGTGGTCTGCCTTGAGCTCAGCGCATCCTGTGCGGCGGCGGCGTCCTTGAGCGCGTAGCGGTTGCTGATTTCCACCTGCAGCTTGCCGCTGGCGATCATGCCGAACAGGTCGTCGGCCATGGCCTGCAGGCGTTGCGCGCTGGTGGCGTAGCCGGCCAGGGTCGGGCGGGTGACGTACAGCGAGCCCTTCTGCGCGAGGATGCCCAGGTTGACGCCGGTTACCGCGCCCGAGGCATTGCCAAAGCTGACCAGCAGGCCGCGCGGTGCCACGCAGTCCAGCGAGGTTTCCCAGGTGTCCTTGCCGACGCCGTCGTAGACCACCGGGCACTTGGCGCCGTCGGTCAGTTCCAGTACGCGCTGCACGACGTTTTCATGGCTGTAGTCGATGGTCGCCCAGGCACCCTGTTCCTTGGCCCGCGCCGCTTTCTCGGCCGAGCTGACGGTGCCGATCAACTTCACACCCAGCGCTCTGGCCCATTGGCAGGCAAAGGAGCCGACACCGCCGGCCGCAGCGTGGAACAGGATGGTCTCGCCACCCTTGAGCTCATAGGTCTGGCGCAACAGGTACTGCACGGTCAGACCCTTGAGCATCACCGCAGCGGCCTGCTCGAAGCTGATGTTGTCCGGCAGTTTCACCAACTTGTCGGCGGGCAGCACGTGCAGTTCGCTGTAGGCGCCGAGCGGGCCGGTGGCGTAGGCGACGCGGTCACCGACTTTGAGGCCTTCGACCTCGCTGCCAATCGCCTCGACCACGCCGGCACCTTCGGTGCCCAGGCTCGACGGCAGCGCGGGCGGCTGATAGAGGCCGCTGCGGAAGTAGGTGTCGATGAAGTTCAGGCCGATGGCCCGGTTGGCCACGCGCACCTCGCGCGGGCCAGGTGCTGCCGGCTGGTAGTCACGGTACTGCAGCACGTCGCTGCCGCCGTGCTGGCTGAACTCGATACGCTTGGCCATCTCGGATTCCTTGTCTGATCGGCGCCGCTGCAAGCGGCGAAAGAGCCTATCCAATCGTCCCGATTGACCGACGTCAACTGCGGATGTGCCTGGGTGAATGCTATGCTGCCCGCCGATTTCGACCTGCTCTCTGTTCAAGGTGCCGCCGTGACTGACCGTACCGAGGCCGTGAAGGCCTACCTGCTCGACCTGCAAGATCGCATCTGCTCTGCCCTGCAAGCCGAAGACGGCCAGGCCGTGTTCGCCGAGGACGCCTGGCAGCGTCCGGCCGGTGGTGGTGGGCGCACGCGGGTGATCGAGAACGGCGCGCTGATCGAAAAGGGCGGGGTGAATTTCTCCCACGTGTTCGGCGACAGCCTGCCGCCGTCGGCCAGCGCCCATCGCCCCGAGCTGGCCGGTCGTGGCTTCCAGGCCCTCGGCGTGTCGCTGGTGATCCATCCGGAAAACCCCTACGTGCCGACCTCGCACGCCAACGTGCGCTTCTTCAGCGCCGAGAAGGCAGGCGAGGAGCCGGTGTGGTGGTTCGGTGGTGGTTTCGACCTCACGCCCTACTACGCCAATGAAGAGGACTGCGTGCACTGGCACCAGGTTGCGCATGACGCCTGTGCGCCGTTCGGCGCCGAGGTTTACCCCAAGTTCAAGGCCTGGTGCGACCGCTACTTCCACCTCAAGCATCGCGGCGAGCCGCGTGGCATCGGCGGGCTGTTCTTCGACGACCTCAACGAGTGGGACTTCGATACCAGCTTCGCTTTCATGCGTGCCATTGGTGATGCCTACATCCAGGCCTATCTGCCCATTGTCCAGCGCCGCAAGCTGATGCCGTTCGGCGAGCGTGAGCGTGAGTTCCAGGCCTTTCGCCGCGGCCGCTACGTCGAGTTCAACCTGGTGTTCGACCGTGGCACGCTGTTCGGCCTGCAGTCCGGCGGGCGCACCGAGTCGATCCTCATGTCGCTGCCGCCGCATGTGCGCTGGGGCTATGACTGGAAGCCGGAGCCGGGCAGCATCGAGGCGCGCCTGACCGAGTACTTCCTGACCGATCGTGATTGGCTGTCGGCCACGTCATGATCCTGTAGCCCGGATGCAATCCGGGACAGTTTATAGGCCGCCCCGGATTTCATCCGGGCTACGAACTGGCGCCATTTTCCCGTAGGAGACCGCTTGCGGGTGATCTGGCCCAGAGCGAATCGCCAGCAAGCTGGCTCCTACACAAACAGGACTTTCCATGGACCGCTACTGCGTCTTCGGCAACCCCATCGGCCACAGCAAATCGCCGCTGATCCACCGTCTGTTCGCCGAGCAAACCGGCCAGGCGCTGACCTACGATGCACGCCTGGCGCCGCTGGATGACTTCGTTGGCGATGCCCGCGCCTTCTTCGCCGAAGGCCAAGGTGGCAACGTCACCGTACCGTTCAAGGAAGAGGCCTTTCGCCTGGCCGACGAGCTGACCGAGCGTGCGCGTCGCGCCGGCGCGGTGAATACCCTGAAGAAACTGGCCGACGGCCGCCTGCTGGGCGACAACACCGACGGTGCCGGCCTGACTCGTGATCTGCAGGACAACGCTGGCTTCAGCCTGGCCGGCAAGCGCATCCTCGTGCTGGGTGCCGGCGGTGCCGTGCGCGGTGTGCTCGAACCCTTCCTGGCGCAGAAGCCGGCCGTGCTGGTGATCGCCAACCGTACCGTGGCCAAGGCCGAACAACTGGTGCGTGAATTCGCCGATCTCGGTCCGCTGGTCGCCGCTGGCTTCGACTGGATCGATGCGCCGGTGGACCTGATCGTCAACGGTACTTCCGCCAGCCTCGGTGGTGAGCTGCCGCCGATCGCGCCGAGCCTGATCCAGCCTGGTCATACCGTCTGCTACGACATGATGTACGGCCGTGAGGCGACCGCCTTCAACCGCTGGGCAGCCGAGCAGGGCGCGGCGCGCTGCCTGGACGGGCTGGGCATGCTGGTCGAGCAGGCGGCCGAGGCGTTCGAGCTGTGGCGTGGCGTGCGTCCGGACACCGCGCCGGTGCTGGCTGAGCTGCGCCGTCAACTGGCGGGCTGAACCTCAGCGTTCCCTGCGCCGCCAGGTGGGGTGCGCCGCGCGCACCGCCCGTATCTCACTCAATCCTCGAACAACACCGGGCAGCGCTCGGCGCCTTCGAGCTTGAGAATTTCCTCCACCACTGGCGGCCGTGCCTGACGCATTACCAGGCTGCGTTTCAGCGCCTGCAGGCGGCGTGCCTCCTGATGCAGCATCTCCACGCCGGCATAGTCGATGAAGTTGATGTGCCGCGCGTCGATCACCAGGCGCTGCCCGCGGCTGCGCTGCAGCAACTGCTGAATGTACTGGCAGGCGCCGAAGAAGATCGAGCCCTCGATGCGCAGCACCTCGTCTTCGCCGTCCTGCCATAGGCGCACGCGCGGCTGCGAGGTGCGCTTGAGGTAGAAGAACAACGAGGCCAACACGCCGGCGTAGATCGCCGTCTGCAGCTCCAGCACCAGGGTGGCGGCGAAGGTCAGCAGCATCACCATGAACTCGGAGCGGCTGACTCGACGTAGTGCACGGATCGCCGGCAGATCCACCAGGCCCCAGCAGATCAGCAGGATGCCGGCCGCCATCACCGGCAGCGGGATATGCGTCAGCAGCGCTGCGCCGAACACCGCGAACAGCGCCACCAGCAGCGCCGAGAACACCCCGGCCAACGGCGTACGCGCGCCAGCCTGCAGGTTCAGCGCCGAGCGGGTGAAGGAGCCGGCCGACAGCGAGGCGGAGAACCACGGCCCGAGCATGTTCGACAGGCCCTGGGCGCGCACCTCCTGGTTGGCGTCGAGGAACTGGTGCGATTTCACCGCCAGCGCACGAGCGATGGACAGGCTGGTGACCAGCCCGAGCATGCCGCAGGCCACCGCTGCCGGTAGCAGGCGCAGCACGTCGTCGAGGTCGAAACTCAGCGCAGTCAGCGGTGGCAGGCCGCTGGTGAATGGTGCGACCAGGGCAATGTCAGCGGTGAAGCGCGCAGGCAGCAACCAGGCCAGCAGGCTGCCGCAGACCAGGCCGATCAGCAACGCAGGTGCCTTGGGCCAGAGCTTGCGCACGGCTACGCTGAGCAGCAGGGTGAAGGCCGCCAGGGCCAGACTCGGCCAGTGCGCCTCGGGCAGGTGCTGGCCGATCTGCAGCAGGCTGGTCAGGGCCGTGGGTTGGTTGGCGACCTCGACGCCGAGCAGATTGGGCATCTGCCCGATGGCGATCACCAGCGCCGCGCCGAGGGTGAAGCCGAGCACCACCGACTGCGAGACGAAGTTCACCAGGGCGCCGAAGCGCAGCATACCTAGCAGCCACTGGAACAGCCCGGCGAGAAAGGTCAGCAGCAGGATCAGGGCGATGAATTCGTCGCTGCCGATGCGCGCCATGGGGCTGACGCTGGTGAACAGGACGATGGAGATCGCGGCGGTCGGCCCGCAGATCAGGTGCCAGGACGAGCCCCACAGACAGGCGATGATCACCGGCACGATGGCGGCGTACAGGCCGTATTCGGCGGGCAGGCCGGCAATCAGCGCGTAGGCCAGCGATTGCGGCAGGGCCAGGATGGCGCCGGTCAGGCCCACCAGCAGATCGTTGCCGAGGGTCTTGCGGCTGATGCCAGGCAACCAGCGGAGAAACGGCAGCAGGGTCTGTCGGTCAGGTAGGCGCATGATTCGGGTCGAGGGTGGGCCGCAGGCGACTCCACCCTACTCACTTGCCGCGGTTAATTCAAAGCCGCGCCTTCACAGCGGCCAGACCGTCGCCACCGTCGCGGGTAGTGACGCCCTGCAGCCAGCCATCGAGTACCTGCGGGTTGGCCTGGAGCCAGGCCTTGATCGCGGCGTCGTTGCTGGCCTGTTTGCTCAGCACCTGATCCATGATGCTGTTCTCCATCTCCTGGGTGAAAGTCAGGTTGCTCAGCAGCTTGCCGACGTTGGGGCACTGCGCGGCGTAGCCCTTGCGCGCCAGGGTGTTGACCTGGCCGCTGTCGCCGAAATACTTCTCGCCGCCTTTCAGGTACTTCATGTCGTACTGCACGTTCATCGGGTGTGGCGTCCAGCCGAGGAACACCACGAACTGGTCGCGTTTCACCGCGCGGCCGACCTGCACCAGCATCGCCTGTTCGCTGGACTCCACCAGCGTCCAGTCGCCCAGGCCGAATTCGTCGGCGGCGATCATCTGCCTGATCGACTCGTTGGCGGGTGAGCCGGAGGCGATGCCGTAGAGTTTCTTGCCGAACTTGTCGGCGTGCTTGTCGAGGTCGGCGAAGGTCTTCACCCCGGCCTCATAGGCATAGGTTGGTACGGCCAGTGTGTACTCGGTGCCTTCGAGGTTCTGCGCCAGCTTGTCCACTTCGCCGCTGGCGGCGAACTTGTCGTAATTGCTCTGCTGCGCCGGCATCCAGTTGCCGAGGAATACATCGACCTGGCCCTTCTGCAGGCCGGCGAAGATGATCGGCACGGCCAGGGTCTGGGTTTGCGCCTTGTAGCCCAGGCCGTCGAGCAGGAAGCTGGCGATGCCGTTGGTCACGGCGATGTCGCTCCAGCCCGGGTCACCCAGCTTGACCGTGGCACAGGCGGCGTCCTCGGCCCAGACGTCGCCGGCGCTGGTGAGCGCTGCCGCGAGTAACAGCACACTGAATCGGTTCATGGCGTCTCTCCTTTTTTCTTCTGGTTTGGGGGCGGCAGTGGGAAAAGGTTCATACCTGGGGAAAACGGGCGCGGCGTTCCAGGTCGTCGAGATCGATATGGTTGCGCATGTACTGTTGGCTGGCGTCGACCCAGGGCTGGTGATCCCAACTGGTCAGCTTGCCCTGGCTCAGTGCTTCGGCCACCAGGCGGCGACGGCGCTGGCTGGCCAGGGTGGCGGCGTGGATGGCCGGAATATCCCAGCGCTCGCGGGCCTCGGCCAGGAAGCCGGCGAGGATGCCCTTGTGCTCGCCGCACTCGGCCAGGTTCTGACGCTCGAGCGGGTCATTGTCCAGGTTGAATAGCAGCAGCGGGTCCTGTTCGGAATAGACGAACTTCCATGGCCCGCGGCGAATCATCATCAGCGGGCTGACCGTGCCTTCGGCCATGTATTCGCCGAGTACTTCGTCGTGGCCACCCTTGCCTTGCAGGTGCGGTAGCAGCGAGTGACCCTCCAGCTCCAGGCCCTGCTCGACCTGGCCGCCGGCCAGTTCCACCAGCGTTGGCAGCAGATCGAGAGTGGAGACCGACTGGCTGACCCGGCGCGCGGCGAAGCACTGCGGTGCATGCACCAGCAACGGCACGCGGGCGGACATTTCGAACCAGTGCATCTTGTACCAGAGGCCGCGCTCGCCAAGCATGTCGCCGTGGTCACCGGAGAAGACGATCAGGGTGTCCTCGGCCAGGCCGCATTCTTCAAGTGTCTTCAGCAGCTTGCCGATGTTGTCGTCGATATAGCTGCAGGCGCCGAAGTAGGCGCGGCGGGCGTCGCGGATCTTGTCCTCGGGCAGCGGTTTGTCCCACAGGTCGATGACCTTGAGCAGACGCTGCGAGTGCGGGTCCTGTTCGGTCTGCTCGATGTGCTGGCGCGGCATGGGAATGTCCACGCCCTCGTAGCGATCCCAGTATTCGCGGGGGATGGTGTAGGGGTCATGCGGGTGGGTCATCGACACGGTCAGGCAGAACGGCTGATCCGGGGTCATGCGCACGTGGTCGTAGAGGTACTGGCGGGCCTTGAACACCACCTCCTCGTCGAAATCCAGCTGGTTGCTGCGCACGCAGGGGCCGGCCTGCAGCACCGAGGACATGTTGTGGTACCAACTGGCGCGCACGTCCGGCTCGTCCCAGTTCACCGCCCAGCCGTAGTCGGCGGGATAGATGTCGCTGGTCAGGCGCTCCTCGTAACCGTGCAACTGGTCCGGGCCGCAGAAGTGCATCTTGCCCGATAGCGCAGTGCGGTAGCCGAGGCGGCGCAGGTAATGGGCGTAAGTCGGCACATCGGCGGGGAAATCGGCGGCATTGTCATAGGCGCCGATCTTCGATGGCAGCCGCCCGCTGACCAGGGTGAAGCGCGACGGCGCGCAGAGCGGGCTGTTGCAGTAGGCCGAGTCGAACACCACGGCCTGCTCGGCCAGCTTCATCAGGTTGGGCATCTGCACCGGCGAGGCGGCGTCGTGCAGCGGCAGGATCGGCGCGGCCATCTGGTCGGCCATGATGAAGAGGATATTCGGGCGCTTCATGGTGGCGGCTATTCCATACTATTGGTTTATGCGACAGTGCTGGCTCCATGATTCCGGTAGAACGGCAGCAGGGTAAACCCGGCTGTGAAACATGCCTCGGATAAGCAGAGCTTATGTTTAAAGCCATCGATGGGCTGTCGCTCGACGCGCTGCGGGTGTTCGAGTCGGCCGCGCGCCAGCTCAGTTTCACCGCCGCCGCCAGTGAATTGGGCAGCAGCCAGCCGGCGATCAGCCAGCAGATCAAGCGTCTGGAGCAGCAACTGGCCACGCGCCTGTTCGATCGCGTCTATCGGGGCATCGTGCTGACCGAGGCCGGCGAGCTGTTGTTGGCGCATGTGCAGGAAGGGCTGGCCAGCCTCGATGCCGGGCTCGTCGCCGTCACCGCGCGCCAGCAGCATGAAGTGCTGCAGGTGGCCACCGACTTCGCCTTCGCCGCCTACTGGTTGATGCCGCGCCTGCAGCGCTTCAACCGCCTGTACCCGGAGGTGGACGTCAGCCTGATCACCAGCGAGCGCGACCCGGCCACGGTACCCAGCGACATCGACGTGGCGATCCGTTTTGGCGACGGTCGTTTCAAGCATGGCGAAGCGCACCTGCTGTTCCGCGAAGAGGTGTTTCCGGTGTGCAGCCCGCGTCTGCTCGGCGAACGTCAGCTACCGCTGCCGACGGAGGTTCTGACCGAGCTGCCGCTGTTGCACCTGCGCCCCGAGCACCGCTCGCGCTGGTTCGACTGGGAGGGATTGTTCCGCGCCCTCGGCATCGCCAGCCTGCCGACACCCGGCGCGTTGCGTTTCGACAACTACACCCTGCTGATCCAGGCGGCGATTGCCGGGCAGGGCGTGGCCATCGGCTGGCGCCACCTGGTGGATGAACTTCTGGCTCAGGGGCTGCTCTGTCGTCTGGGTGAGGCCGAGGCGCATTCGGCGCGTGGCTATTACCTGGTGCTACCCGAGCGCAAGCGTCGCCAGCGCCTGACCGCGCGTTTCGTCGACTGGTTGCAGGCCGAGCTGGATTCGCCAGCAGCAACCGTTTGATCGGGCCATACTGCAATAGCCAAGCGTGATCCTTATACTGATCGCCGCCGCTCTAGCCGGTCGTTTTCCACGTCTGCCAGCGGCCCCCACACTCCAACCGGTGAAGTGAACCGTGAAACTCCGTCATTCGATTTTGGGCCTGCTGCTGTGCGGCAGCCTTGTTGTTTCGAACCTCCAGGCCGCGCCTGCCCAGCCGAAGCAGGAGCTGGCCGCCGGTAGTGCCTTGCTGATCGATCTGAAGACCGGCCAGGAGCTCTATTCCAGCAACCCGGACCTGCGCCTGCCGGTCGCCTCGGTCACCAAGCTGATGACCGCCATGGTGGTGCTCGACGCCAAGCTGCCGCTGGACGAGATGCTGCCCATCACCATCCGCGACACCCAGGAAATGCAGGGTGTGTTCTCCCGCGTGCGCATCGGCAGTGAAATCACGCGCCGCGAAATGCTGCACCTGGCGCTGATGTCCTCGGAGAATCGCGCTGCCGCCAGTCTTGCGCACCATTACCCAGGTGGTCACGCCGCCTTCGTCGCAGCCATGAACGCCAAGGCCAAGGCGCTGGGCATGCACAGCAGCCACTTCGTCGAACCCACCGGCCTGTCCGAACTGAACGTCGCCACGGCCCGTGACCTGGCGCTGATGGTCAAGGCGGCCAACCAGTATCCGCTGATCCACCAGTTCAGCACCGACTCCGAAGCCACCGTGGCTTTCCGCAAGCCCAACTACACCCTGGGTTTTCGCAACACCAACGCCCTGGTGCGCAAGCCCGACTGGAACATCAACCTGAGCAAGACCGGCTTCACCAATGCCGCCGGTCGCTGCCTGGTGATGGCCACCACCATCGCCAACCGTCCGGTGGCCTTCGTGGTACTCGGTGCATTCGGCAAGTACACCCACATGGCCGACGCCAACCGCCTCAAGCGCTGGATGGAGACTGGCAAGGTCACCCCGGTGCCGGCTGCGGCGCTCAGCTACAAGCAGCAGAAGCTGGCCGAGTGGAGCCTGCAGGCCGCGCAGTAAGACGCTGTGCACGCCCTGCAGGGCCAGCACGAGACGCAAAAGTGTAGGAGCCCCGCCTCGGGGGCGAAGCCTCGGACTTCTGCGTCGCCAGCCCCGTAGCATTCGCCGCGGGCGCGGCTCCTACGCCGGCCATCGGAAAAAGGGCGACTCGATGAGTCGCCCTTTTCGTTATGCCTGCCGTAGCCCGGATGCAATCCGGGGAACCCGCAGCTCAGGCCCCGGATTGCATCCGGGCTACGGTCGATTTTCCTCAGTCGTGGTGTGCTTCAGCTCGGACAGCCCAGCCGCTCGCTGAGAAAATCGAGAAAGCAGGTGATGCGCGACGCCAGCGCGGTGTTGCGGTAGTACACCGCGTTGATCGGCTGGCGCACCTCCACGCGTTGCTCGGCCAGCACCTCCACCAGTGCGCCGCTGGTGCGGGTGGCATCGGTCATGAAGTCCGACAGGCACACCAGGCCTTGGCCGGCCAGGGCCAGTTCGAGAATGGTGTCGCCACTGGAGGCGCGCAGGCTCGGTGTGATGCGCCAGCGCTCGCCGAGGGCGTGGCGTAGCGGCCATTCGTTGAGGCTGTCCGGCTCGGTGAAGCCGATCAGGCTGTGCCCGGTCAGATCCTCGGTAAGTGTCGGCGTGCCATGGCGGCGCAGGTAATCGGGGCTGGCCAGCACGCGGCGGCGGCTGTGACACAGTGGTCGGGCGTGCAGGCTGGAGTCCGGCAGGTTGCCGATGCGGATGGCCAGGTCGGTGCGGCGTTCCAGCAGATCGATGATGCGGTCGTCGCTGTTCAGTTCCAGCTCGATCTGCGGATAAAGCGCGCGAAATTCGCCGATCAGCGGCACGATCACGTGCAGCATGAAAGGCGAGGCGGTGTTGATGCGCAAACGCCCGGCCGGTGCCTGGCGGCGCAGGGTCATCTGTTCCTCCGCTTCCTCGACGCTGGCGAGGATACGCCGCGCCTGGGCCAGGAACACCTCGCCCTCCTCGGTCAATTCCAGACGCCGCGTGGTGCGGCGTAGCAAGGTGACGGCGAGTTTTTCCTCCAGCCGGCTGAGGGCACGGCTGACGCCGGACGCGGTTTGCTCGAGCTGCTCGGCTGCGGCGCTGATCGAGCCGCAGTCGACCACGCTGACGAAGGCGAGCATTTCTTCCAGGCTGGTCTTCATTGTTGATCTTCAGTCAAAAGTGTTTGCTGGCTTGTTAGGTTTTTTCGCATGAGTCTGGCGCGGATACTGCTCCCCAGCAAGCCTGCCTGCTGCCCGCCCTTTGCCTTCGGCCTGCAACTTTTATCCGCTGAGTCAGGCCGAACCATTCAGTTCCAGCGTCGGTCTGCTGATCGGCCATCCATTCACGACCTGATGAGGACATTCGTCATGAAATTCATTCCCCCCTTCGGTCTTGGCACCTTCCGCCTCAAGGACCAGGTGGCCATCGACTCGGTGCATACCGGCCTGGAGCTGGGTTACCGGCATATCGACACGGCGCAGATCTACGGTAACGAGGCCGCGGTCGGCCAGGCCATCGCCGCCAGCAACGTGGCGCGTGACGAGCTGTTCGTCACCACCAAGATCTGGACCGAGAACCTCGGCAGCGGTCGGGTGATCGCCAGTTTGCAGGAAAGTCTGCAGCGCCTGGGCCTGGAGCGGGTCGATCTGACACTGATCCACTGGCCGTCGCCGAACGATGAGATTCCCGTGGCGCAGTATCTGGGCGAGCTGCTGGAAGCCAAGCGCCAGGGGCTGACCGCAGCGATTGGCGTGTCCAACTTCACCATCGCCCATTTGCGCCAGGCCATCGAGGCCGTGGGGGTGGACGAAATCGCCACCAATCAGGTGGAAATCCATCCGCTGTTGCAGAACCGCAAATTGGTGGAATTCGCCCGTCAGCAGGGCATCCATCTGACTGCTTACATGCCGCTGGCCTACGGCAAGGTGCTGGCCGAGCCGGTGATCCAGCGCATCGCCGCTAGCCATGGCGTCAGCCCGGCGCAGGTGGCCCTGACCTGGTCGCTGCAGCAGGGTTATGCGGTGATTCCGTCGTCGACCAAACGCGACAATCTGGCCGCCAACCTGGTCGCCGCCGAGCTGCGTTTGAGCACCGAGGACATGGCTGCAATCAAGGCTCTGGAGCGTGGCGAGCGCGTCGCCAACCCGGGCTTCGCGCCGCACTGGGATTGAGTTCTGCGAGTGTAGCAGGGGCGTTAGGCGCGATCCTGGGCTCTATCGGCCCGCCGGCGATATCGATCAGCGCGCCAGTGGTGTAGCTGGCCTTGTCATCGAGCAGCCAGACGATGGCTTCGGCGACTTCCTCGGCACGCCCGGCGCGGCCCAACGGTGTCGCCTTGCCCAGGCGCTCGGCACGGTCCGGCTGGCCGCCGCTGGCGTGAATCTCGGTATCGATCAGCCCCGGGCGCACGGCGTTGACCCGCACGCCTTCGCCGCCCAACTCCTTGGCCAGGCCGCGGGTCAGCACGTCCATCGCGCCTTTGGCGCCGGCGTAGTCGACGTACTCGAAGGGCGCGCCAAGACTGGCGGCCACCGACGACACCAGCACCATCGAACCACCCTCGCCGCCGCGGCTGCGGGCCATGCGTCGGGCGCCCTCGCGTGCGGTGAGGTAGCTGCCCAGCACATTGACGTCGAACATCCGTTGCAAGCGCTCGCCGCTCATCTCCAGCAGCGGCATGGGCGGGGCGACGATGCCGGCATTGACCACCAGACCGTGCAGCGAGCCGAGCCTGTCCATGGCCTCGAACAGGCGCTGTACATCCTCCTCATTGGCCACATCGCCAGGCAGGGCGACGGCTTTGCCGCCCATGGCCTCGATCTGCGCCACCACCTCATCGGCGGCGGCACGGTCGTTGCGGTAGTTGACCCCGACCGTCCAGCCGCTAGCGGCGGCCAGCAAGGCAGTAGCGCGACCGATGCCGCGGCTGGCACCAGTGATCAGTAGATTCTTGCTCATGGCGGGGCTCCTCGTCTTGCTTGCCTTCAGGTTGCCGAATTTGCGGCGGGCTCGCTAGCGCGGGTTTCTTCCGATGAATGGTACATGCCGGTCATTCGCGTCTATTCCGGGCGTTGTAGGTATCCAACGGGTACGTTGCACAACGCTTGCTGAACCAGTAGCTGACTGGAAAAGTAGGAAGAATGAAAGCGTGATATAAGATTTGTTTCTTATTCTATTGGGGTATATCTGGTCGCGGCACAGATGTTGCGATAGGAAAACTCACGCAAACAGGAGGTGCGATGGAGCACAACATATCTCTCATCACCATGTTGGCCGGTGGCTTTGGTCTGGCTCTGATCTTCGGTTTTATCGCGGAGAAGCTGAAGCTGCCGGCGTTGGTGGGTTATCTCTTGGCGGGCATCGCGCTAGGCCCGGCGACCCCCGGCATGGTTGCGGACATGGAACTGGCGCCGCAGTTGCTGGAGATCGGCGTGATGTTGCTGATGTTCGGCGTCGGCCTGCACTTCTCCCTGAAAGACCTGTTGGCCGTGAAGAAAATCGCCCTACCGGGCGCGGTGGTGCAGATGAGCATGGCCACCGTGCTCGGGCTTGGTGTGGCCAGCTGGTGGGGCTGGACCTTCGGTGAAAGTCTCCTGCTGGGGTTGTCGCTGTCCTGCGCCAGCACTGTGGTGCTGCTCAAGGCGCTGGATACGCGCGGCATCACCGACTCGATGAATGGCCGTATCGCCGTAGGCTGGCTGGTGGTGGAAGACCTGGCCACCGTACTGGTGCTGGTGCTGTTGCCGCCCCTGGCCGGCATGCTCGGCGGCAAGGTGATCGGTGCCGATGCCGGTACGCCGCTCTGGCAGGTGCTGGGTATGACCCTGCTGCAGGTAGCCGGCTTTATTGCGCTGATGCTGGTAGTCGGGCGCCGCGTGCTGCCCTGGCTGCTGCTGCAGATCGCCAAGACCGGTTCTCGCGAGCTGTTCACGCTCTCCGTCGTCGCCGCTGCTATCGGCATCGCCTATGGTGCAGCGGTGCTGTTCCATGTGTCTTTCGCGCTTGGCGCGTTCTTCGCCGGTACGGTGATGCGCGAGTCAGACCTCTCGCACCGTGCGGCCGAGGAGTCGCTGCCGCTGCGCGATGCCTTCTCGGTACTGTTCTTCGTCTCGGTGGGCATGTTGTTCGAGCCGGCCGTGCTGGTCGAAGAGCCGCTGCGCGTTCTAGCCGTGGTGGCCATCATCATCGTCGGTAAGGGCCTGGCGGCGGCGCTACTGGTTCTGGCTTTCCGCTACCCGCTGAGCACGGCGCTGACCGTGGCGGCGAGCCTGGCGCAGATCGGCGAGTTCTCCTTCATCCTCGCGGGACTGGGCAAGGACCTTGGTCTGCTCTCGGCCGAGGGCATGAGCCTGGTGCTGGCTGGCGCGCTGATTTCCATCGCTCTCAATCCACTGGTGTTCGCCTGCATCAAACCGATCAAAGAGCTGGCGCTGCGGCGTTCTGCCCTGGCGCGACGCCTCGAATTTCGTGAAGACCCGCTGGCAGTGCTGCCGGCCAGTACCGAGCGCAAGTACCTCGAGGGGCAAGTGGTGGTGGTTGGCTACGGCCGGGTAGGTCGACGCATCGCCAAGGCTCTGCTGGAGCGCGGCATTCCCTTCGTCGTGGTCGAGCAGAATCGCGAGCGCGTCGAGCAGATCCGCGGCCAGGGCATCGCGGCGGTCAGCGGTGATTCGGCCGAGCCGGGCACGCTGATCCAGGCGCATATCGCCAAGGCGTCGATGCTGGTGATCGCCACGCCCGATCCGTTGAACGTGCAGCGCATGGTCGAAACCGCGCGGGCGCTGAACCCGCAGGTGGAAGTCGTGATCCGCACCCACAGCGCCGATGCGGTGGAAATCTTCCGCCGCGAAGGTTTTGGCGAGGTGTTCTTCGACGAGGAAGAACTGGCGCGCGGGATGAAGGACCACGTCCTTTCCAAGTTCGCCCCGGCTCAGGCAAATGTGGGGCAGAGTCCGACACACAGCCATTGAGACCGCGATGAGCGAGCTGCTGCTGGAGCGATCCAGCAGCGGCTGCTTCATATCCGTAGGTGTGGCAACTATCGTCTGAACAGTCGGCATCGGGCATGACGGACGAGCGCTCGGGCGCTACCATGCGCGCCCCTTTTCGTTCCGCTGCCATCGCCCGGCCCCCGCCGGCTTGCCGAGACTCCATGAAACCCGCACGCCTACGCGCTGACCTGCTGGCCGGCCTGACCTCGTCCTTCGCCCTGGTGCCCGAGTGCATCGCCTTTGCCCTGGTGGCCCAGGTCAACCCGCTGATGGGCCTGTACGGCGCCTTCATCATCTGCACTCTCACCGCCCTGTTCGGTGGCCGGCCCGGCATGATCTCCGGCGCCGCCGGCTCGATGGCGGTAGTGATCGTCGCCCTGGTGGTGCAGCACGGCGTGCAGTACCTGCTGGCCACGGTGCTGCTCGGCGGCCTGATCATGCTGGCGTTCGGCCTGTTGCGCCTGGGCAAGCTGATCCGCATGGTGCCGCATCCGGTGATGCTGGGCTTCGTCAACGGCCTGGCGATCATCATCGCCCTGGCTCAGCTCGAGCACTTTCAGCACGACGGCCACTGGCTGCAAGGCAAGGAGCTGTACCTGATGCTCGGCCTGGTGGCGCTGACCATGGTCATCGTCTACCTGCTGCCGCGGCTGACCCGCGCCGTGCCGCCGGCGCTGGTGGCGATTCTCGGCATCGGTGCGCTGGTCTATCTGCTGGATCTACCCACTCACACCCTCGGCGACATGGCGCAGATTGCCGGCGGCCTGCCGAGCCTGGTGCTGCCGGACATTCCCTGGACGCTGGACACTCTGATCATCATCGCCCCCTACGCCGTGCTGATGGCCCTGGTCGGTCTGCTGGAAACCCTGCTGACGCTGAACCTGACCGACGAGATCACCGCCACCCGCGGCCACCCGGATCGTGAGTGTGTAGCCCTTGGCGTGGCCAACATGACTTCCGGCCTGTTCGGCGGCATGGGCGGCTGCGCGATGATCGGCCAGACCGTGATCAACCTCAGTTCGGGCGGGCGCGGGCGCCTGTCCGGGGTGGTCGCCGGGACGATGATCCTGCTCTTCGTGCTGTTCCTCTCGCCACTGATCGAGCGTATCCCGCTGGCGGCGCTGGTCGGCGTGATGTTCGTGGTGGCGCAGCAGACCTTCGCCTGGGGTTCGCTGCGCGTGGCCGGCAAGGTGCCGGCCAACGATGTGCTGGTGATCGTCGCGGTGACCGCCATCACCGTCGCCACCGACCTGGCCACCGCCGTGCTCTGCGGCATCGTCATCGCCGCGCTCAATTTCGCCTGGCAGCACGCCCGCGAGCTGTATGCCGACAGCGATATGCAGACCGATGGCAGCAAGCTCTACCGTGCCCACGGCACGCTGTTCTTCGCCTCCTGCACCACCTTCCTCGCGCAGTTCGAGCCGGCCGATGACCCGCAGCAGGTCACCCTGGACTGCCGCCACCTGAGCTTCGTCGACTACTCGGCCATCGCCGCGCTGAAGACTCTGCGTGAGCGCTACGAGCGCGCCGGCAAGCACTTGCGTGTGGTGCACCTGTCCGAGCGTTGCAAGCAGTTGCTCAAGCGTGCTGGCGAGTAGACGGCTGATGCCGTAACGAAAAAACCGCTGCCCTGTCGCCAGGAGCAGCGGTTTTTCTTTGCATCGAGGACGATCAGCGGCGCGCGCCACGCACCCCTTCAGCCAGTTCGCGGCACAGGCCGAGTACGCCGTCGATGGCCTGCTGCGGGCTTTTCGCCTCGGCGATCTTGTCGATCAGCGCCGAGCCGACCACCGCGCCCTCGGCGCGCTTGGCCACTTCGGCGGCGTGCTCCGGGGTGCGGATGCCGAAGCCGATGCACAGCGGCAGGTCGGTGTGGCGACGCAGGCGCGCCACTGCCTCTTCGACATGATCCATGGTCGCCGCACCGGCGCCAGTGACACCCGCCACCGACACGTAATAGACGAAGCCGGAGCTGCCGGCCAGTACGGTGGGCAGGCGGTCGTCGTCGGTGGTCGGCGTGGTCAGGCGAATGAAGTCCAGGCCCGCGCTTTGCGCTGGCTCGCACAGCTCGTCGTTGTGCTCCGGCGGCAGGTCGACCACGATCAGGCCGTCGACGCCGGCCTCTTTGGCATCAGCGATGAAGCGTTCGACGCCGTAGACGAAGATCGGGTTGTAGTAGCCCATCAGCACCAGCGGCGTGCTCTGGTTGCCTTCGCGAAATTCACGAACCATCTGCAGCGTCTGCTGCATGCCCTGCTTGCCGGCCAGTGCGCGGATGTTGGCGAGCTGAATGGCCGGGCCATCAGCCATCGGGTCGGTGAAGGGCATGCCCAGCTCGATCACGTCGGCGCCAGCGTCCGGCAGGCCCTTGAGGATACTCAGCGAGGTGGCGTAGTCGGGGTCACCGGCGGTGATGAAGGTCACCAGCGCGGCGCGGTTTTCCGCTTTCAGTTCGGCGAAACGGTTCTGCAGGCGGCTCATGCGTGCTTCTCCTGGTTGTCCTGCATGTGGTGCATCACGGTCTGCATGTCCTTGTCGCCACGACCGGACAGGTTGATCACCATCAGGTGATCCTTGGGCAGCTTGGGTGCGCGCTTGAAGGCTTCGGCCAGCGCGTGGGCGCTTTCCAAGGCCGGGATGATGCCCTCCAGGCGGCAGCAGTGGTGGAAGGCTTCGAGGGCTTCGTCATCGCTGATCGGCACGTACTCGACGCGCTTGATCTCGTGCAACCAGGCGTGTTCCGGGCCGACGCCGGGGTAGTCGAGGCCGGCGGAAATCGAGTGGGCATCGGTGATCTGGCCGTCCTCGTCCTGCAGCAGGAAGGTGCGGTTGCCGTGCAGCACGCCCGGTGCGCCACCGGCCATGCTCGCCGCATGCTTGCCGGTATCGATGCCATGGCCAGCTGCCTCGACGCCGACGATCTGCACGCCTTCGTCATCGAGGAAGGGGTGGAACAGGCCGATGGCGTTGGAGCCACCGCCGATGCAGGCGACCAGCGAGTCGGGCAGGCGCCCTTCCTTCCCCAGGATCTGCTCGCGCACTTCGTTGCCGATCACCGACTGGAAGTCGCGCACCATGGCTGGGTACGGATGCGGACCGGCGGCGGTACCGATCAGGTAGAAGGTGTTGTGGACGTTGGTCACCCAGTCGCGCAGGGCTTCGTTCATGGCGTCCTTGAGGGTGCCGGTGCCGGCCGTGACCGGGATCACCTCGGCGCCGAGCAGCTTCATGCGAAAGACGTTGGCCTGCTGGCGGTCGATGTCGGTGGTGCCCATGTACACCACGCACTGCATGCCGAAACGTGCAGCCACGGTGGCGGTGGCCACGCCATGCATGCCAGCGCCGGTCTCGGCGATGATGCGCTGTTTGCCCATGCGCTTGGCCAGGAGGATCTGGCCGATGCAGTTGTTGATCTTGTGCGCGCCGGTGTGGTTCAGGTCTTCGCGCTTGAGGTAGATCTTCGCTCCGCCGAAGTGCTCGGAGAGGCGCTCGGCGTAGTACAGCGGGCTGGCACGGCCGATGTAGTCGCGCTGGAAGTAGGCGAGTTCTTCGAGGAAGACTGGATCGTTCTTGGCCTTCTCATACTCGGCCGCCAGCGAGTTGATCAGCGGCATCAGGGTTTCGGCGACGAACTGACCGCCGAAGCGGCCGAACAGGCCGCGAGCGTCGGGGCCGGTGCGAAATGAGGTCATGATCGAGCTCCTGTCTGGGTCCTCTGCCCACAAGCGGACAGGAGGATTGGCAATGGCGCCATTCTACCCCTGGCGGGCAGGCTGAAAAGCGATTAGATTGCCCTGACATGTCAGGAAAAGTCACAAGTCAATGAGCCGAGAACTGCCCCCGCTGAATGCCCTGCGCGCCTTTGAGGCCGCCGCTCGTCTGCAGAGTGTCAGCCGTGCGGGCGAGGAGCTGCATGTTACCCATGGTGCGATCAGCCGGCAGATTCGTGCATTGGAAGAACAGCTTGGGGTCAGCCTGTTCGACAAGGATGGTCGCGGCGTGAAACTCACCGATGCCGGCATGCGCCTGCGTGATGCGGCAAGCGATGCCTTCGAGCGCCTGCGTGGCGTCTGTGCCGAGCTGCGCCAGCGCCAGGACGATGCACCCTTCGTCCTCGGTTGCCCCGGCAGCCTGCTGGCACGCTGGTTTATCCCGCGTCTGGATCGCCTCAATCGCGAGTTACCGGAACTGCGCCTGCAGTTATCCGCCAGTGAGGGCGAACTGGACCCGCGTCGCCCTGGAGTGGATGCCACCCTGTGCTTCGCCAGCCCGCCCTGGCCGGTGGACATGCAGGTGTACGAGCTGGGCGTAGAGCGCATCGGCCCGGTGCTGAGCCCACGCTACGCCAGTTATGGGCAGCTCGGTTCGGCGCCGGCGGCCGCCTTGCTGGATGAGCCGCTGCTACATACCGCGTCGCGCCCCCAAGCCTGGCCGCAATGGGCCCTTGCGCAAGGGCTCGACTCGCACAAGCTGCAGCATGGGCAGGGCTTCGAACATCTCTACTATCTGCTGGAGGCCGCCGCGGCGGGCCTCGGTGTGGCTATAGCTCCGCAGATGCTGGTAGCCGACGACCTGGCCGATGGTCGCCTGGTCGCGCCTTGGGGCTTCGTCGAAACGTCGGCGCGCCTGGCGTTGTGGGTGCCTGGTCGCGCGCGGGACGGCCGCGCTCAGCAACTGGCGCGCTGGCTGGAGCGCGAGCTACGGGTTTAGGTCATTTCGGGGGCGCGCTCTGGCTGCTGGTCTAGGCTGGTAGTAAAGCCACCGTGGAGCAATGACATGTCCAACCACCACACCTACAAGAAGATCGAGATCGTCGGCTCGTCCCGCACCAGCATCGAGGAGGCCATCGAGAACGCCTTGGCCGAATGCGCCAAGAGCGTGCGCAACATGGACTGGTTCGAGGTCGTCGACACCCGTGGCCATATCGAGAATGGCAAGGTGGGTCACTACCAGGTCACGCTCAAGATTGGCTTTCGCTTGAGTGGTAGCTGATGCCCTGGGCGGCGAGGAAGGCGTAGAAGGCTTCGCGGCTTGAATAGCGCGGTTGGTAGCCGAATTCCTCCTTCAGGCGCTGGTTGGCCAGCACAGGTCGGTAGCGCAGAAAATCCAGCTGCTCCGGGCCGTACTGGCTCAGCCCCAGTGGTTTGAGCAGGCGCAGCGCGCCGCTGAGCAGCGGCGCCGGTAGCGGCCGGTAGGGTTTGCCGAGGATCTCGGCGATTTCCTTGAGGCCCAACGCGCCATCGCCGGCCAGGTTGTAGATGCCTTCGCGGTTCTTTTCCAGGCCCTGGCGGATGATGCCGACCACGTCCTGCTCCCAGATGAACACGAAACGGCTGCTGTGGCCGAGCACGCCCAGCACCGTGCGCTTCTTGAACAGGTCGCTGATCGGGTTGTTCAGGCGCTTGCCAAGGATGGTGCCGGGGCGCAGCACCAGTTGACGCAGCTGCGGATGTTCCTTGCGGTAGCGCGCCAACAGTTGTTCGATTTCCAGTTTGTGCTTGGCGTAGGCGAAATGTGGGTGGCCACGTAGCGGCTGATCTTCGTCGATCCATTCGGCATTGTCCGCGGCGTAGCCGTAAGCTGCACCGGAGCTGGTGAGCACCAGTTGGCGCACACCGTTGGCGAGTGCGCTATCGACCAGGCATTGGGTACCACCGACTTCGATGGCGTGCAGGTGGGCTTCGGTCATATCGCGTGGTGGGCGGATCACCGTGGCCAGATGGACGATGGCATCCGGTTTCCAGCCGCTGATGCAGGCACGCACCTGCGCCGGGCGGCCCATGTCCAGTAGCACTGGCTCGACGTTGGCTTTCAGCCCTTGGCTGGCGAGGGGGCGGATGTCTGCGGCGATCAGTGTCCATTCAGGGTGCTGGATGGCCAGTTCGTCGAGCAGCTGATGGCCGATGAAGCCGGCAGCACCGGTGATCAGAACGCGCATGATTGCCTCCCGGCGGATACTGATGTCCGCCCTGGTCCGTTCAAATACCGGAAGAGCGCCGGTGCGACGGACGTGGCCCGTTGAGACGCAGGCCTTGTGATTATGGTTTTTACCGACGCCAGGCTAGGCAGACGACCGCCAGCTGACAATGGCAGAAGTCGCCAGCGGCCGTGGCGATTTACGCCAGGCGCACGGAGGCTGTGGTGCCGCGCACAGCCACGAGGGTTGCGGCTGGCCACAGAGGCGTGGATCAGGCAAGCTGGCCGCGCTTATTCAGGGAGGATAGTCATGTTCAGGATGATGCTGGTGTTGTTCGTCGCGCTGTCGCTCGGCGGCTGCATCGACAACGAACCGCCACTTGCCGAGGAGCGCCGCCTGCTGCTCAGCGGTGAGGATTTCGCCGCTTACGAGGCGCCGGACGAAGGGCACTACGAGAAGCTGGTGACCTACGCTGCGCGCAGCATCGACCTCAGTTTTGAGAGCGAGGGCAGCGACTGGTTCTATCTCTACAGCGGTGTCTCTCTCTATCCGCGCGCCGCTGATGCGCTGATGACCAGTTATGCCGAGACGTTCGGCGCCTCGTTCGGCCTGCGTGACAGCGGGCTGGTGCAGCAGGATCTGCCGCTGGAAACCAAGCTGGCCAGTCGCGCCAGCCTCAAGCTGCTTACCCAGGACGGCGAGCCGGTGGGCAACCTGTTCTATGCCACGGTCGGCAACAAGTCGATGTTCACCATCTTCACCGGGGTGTATTTCGAGCAGCCCGAGGACTTCGAGGCGTTCATCGCGCCCAAGCTGCTGGCGTTGCGTGAATACCAGCACACCGATCCGTTGCTGAGCTGGGCGGGCGACAAGCTGGGGTTGGGTGCCGATTGAGCCGCCCCAGCGCGAAGATGATCAGCCGAAGAACCAGTAGGTGACGGTGATCGCTGCGATCACTCCCGCCAGCTCCGCCAGCAGAGCGCAGCCGACGGCGTGGCGAGCACGTTGGATACCCACTGCGCCGAAGTAAACCGCCAGCACGTAGAAAGTGGTTTCCGTGCTGCCCTGGACGGTTGCCGCGGCTAACGCTGGGAAGCTGTCCACGCCATGGGTCTGCATGGTCTCGATCAGCATGGCGCGCGCTGCACTGCCGGAGAACGGCTTGACCAGGGCGGTGGGCAGTGCATCGACGAAACGGGTGTCCCAGCCGAAGGTTTCCACCATCCAGCGGATGCCGTCGAGGCCGAACTCCAGGGCGCCGGAAGCCCGCAGCACGCCGATTGCGCAGAGCATCGCCACCAGATACGGCAGCAGGCTCTTGGCGATATCGAAGCCTTCGCGCGCGCCTTCGATGAACTGCTCGTAGACCTTGACCTTGCGCAGTGCGCCGACCACCAGGAAGGCCAGAATCACGCCGAACAGGGTCAGGTTGCCGAGCAACGATGACAGCGCCGCCAGAGCGGTGGCGCTGAGGCCGGCGAGCAGGGCCATGAAGCCACCGAGCAGCAGCGCCCCTGGGATCAGGTAGGCCAGTACCACCGGATCCCACAGGCGCAGGCGCTGCATCAGCGCTACCGAGATCAGGCCGACAAGGGTCGAGGCACTGGTTGCCAGCAGGATGGGCAGGAACACCAGAGTCGGGTCGGCTGCACCCTGCTGGACGCGATACATGAAGATAGAGACCGGTAGTAGCGTCAGCGACGAGGCATTGAGCACCAGAAAGAGAATCTGCGCGTTGCTCGCGGTGAGCTTGTCCGGGTTCAGCTCCTGCAGACTGCGCATGGCCTTGAGGCCAATGGGCGTGGCGGCATTGTCCAGACCCAGGCCGTTGGCGGCGAAGTTCATGGTGATCAGCCCGAGCGCCGGATGGCCGCGCGGCACTTCCGGCATCAGGCGCGCGAACAGTGGGCCCAGCACGCGCGCCAGGGCATCCACCAGGCCGGCTTGCTCGGCGATGCGCAGCAGGCCGAGCCACAGGGTCATGGTGCCGAACAGCAGCACCATCACTTCCACCGACAGCTTGGCCATGGCGAACAGGCTCTCGACCATGGCGCCGAACACCGCCGGGTCATCGCCGATTAGCCAGCGGGAGAAGCCCGCGACTGCTGCCACCAGAAAAAAACTCAGCCACAGGCCATTGAGCATGCCGTACCCCCTCGTCGTTCTGGCGGGGGATGATAACGCGTCGCCCGATTCCATGGGACGTCCGGCAAACTGCCGTTACGCGGTTGTTCGGCGGTCAGTTCGCTCCCAGCCTCGATAAGCGGGCACCATGCCTAGTACCAGTTGGGATCACTGCGCAGCTGTTCCATCAGCATCTGCTGGACCTCCTCGTCCGGGTCGCCCAACCAGCGCAGGCTGGCGTGTTCACTGGGCGCGCGATCCTCGGGCAGGCCGTCGGGTACCTGCACGTACAGCGCGTAGGCTTCGTCGTCTTCCCATTCGAAGGCGACATAGGCGCGCTGGCCGAAACATCTGTGCGCTTCGCAGACCTGGCCGACCAGGTAGCGATCACTATCGGCTTCCACTGCCTGCATGGGGGTAGAAAGGCCGCTGAGATTGATCAGCCAGTCCGGCAGGCGCTCTTCATCCTTTACCAGGTCCTGCCAGGCTTGGCGGTACTCGGTGTTGCTGGTGAGCAACTCGCCTGGATGGAAACTGGTGTCGCGGTCGGCGGCCTGAGCCGCCAGGGCGCCGCCCATCAGCAGGGCGGCGGCAATGGCGTGAATCGACTGCATCTATCTCTCCCTAAAGACGCGGGCGGCGGCCCATGACGAACGAGACGATGAACAGCACCAGGAACACCACGAATAGGATCTTGGCGATACCAGCAGCGGTGCCGGCGATACCACCGAAGCCCAGTACTGCGGCGATGATGGCGATGATCAGGAAAGTGACTGCCCAACTAAGCATGATGTTTCTCCTCGATGGATCAGTGGGTAATGGCCCAGGCAGGCCAGGGGTCTTGCGCGTTGCTCGGGTCCAGAGGCTGGGGCGCAGCGCCCGTGGGCAGCTCCAGCTCGGCGGTATTGCGGCTCGCGCACAGGGTCTGGCCAATCAGTACAACGCTGGCGAGCGTCAGGCTGAGCAGAAGCAGCAAGGTGGCGAGCACCAGAGCAACTATCCACATGGCGATTCTCCTGTTGCGTTGGAGGCGGATGGCGCGCTATCCGTCTCTTCCTTGTTCTGTATTGCAACCGGTGCATGACCGGTCACTCACTGGGAACGTTGCATCACCCGTGCCAGACTTTTTATTTTTATAAAAGCCTTGTAAATCATTGGTTTGCGTTTTTATAAAGTCTTAGGAGGCAGGCATACTGCCCGAACGAGGTTTGCCCGGTCGTGCGTTTTGCCCGACCCCGCATGGGCTGTGACGTTTTACGCCCCGCCAGAGTGGTCGCTCGTCGACTGCACAGTCGGTATACTCGCTGCGCCCGTGTGCCATGCGGGTTCCGCGCCCAGAACAACAACCGCGCCGCGAGTCTCGAACCGATGAACGACTACGAACAGGAAGACCCGATTCCCCAGGGTGACCTCGCCCTGCAGATCACTGCGTTGCCGCGCGAGACCAATGGTTTCGGTGATATCTACGGTGGCTGGCTGGTATCGCAGATGGATCTCGCCGGCACCGCGATGGCGAGCAAGGTCGCAGGTGGCCGCGTGGCGACCGTTGCCATCGATCGCATGGCCTTTCTGGTACCGGTATCGGTGGGCGCCCAGCTCTCGTTCTACACCCAGGCACTGGAGATCGGCCGCAGTTCGATTCAGATGATGGTCGAGGTGTGGAGCGACGATCCGCTGTCCAACGAGTGGCGCAAGGTCACCGAAGCGGTATTCGTGTTCGTCGCCATCGACGGCAGTGGTCGCACTCGTCCGGTCCCGCCGCGACGCGGTTGACGTTCACCCAGCGCAAACGCGAACTGCAGTAACGAAAACGCCGGCTAGAAGCCGGCGTTTTGTTTTGCTGAGCGATCAGCCGCGGATGTTGTAGATATCCTTCTCGTTGCTTTCCGCGTATTCGTACAGGCGCTTGAGGTAGGCCTTCTGGTGTTCCCACACCTTGGTTGCTGCCGGGTCGGCCGCTGCGCTGGCATCGACCACCTCGGCCGCCACTTCCTTCAGGCGGGCCAGGACTTCGTCCGGCAGGCGGCGAACTTCCACGCCGTCGGCCTTGAGTTGCTCCATGGCCTCCATGTTCTTGGCGTTGTAATCGTCGAGCATGTCGCCGTTGACGTCACGAGCAGCAGCGCGAACGATGGCTTGCAGGTCCGGCGGCAGGGTTTCCCAGGCCTTGATGTTGACGTCCAGCTCGAACAGAACGCTCGGCTCCTGCCAGCCCGGGGTGTAGTAGTACTTGGCTGCTTTGTGCAGGCCGAGAGCCAGATCGTTGTATGGGCCGATCCACTCGGTGGCGTCGATGGCGCCAGTCTGCATGGCAGTGAAGATTTCACCGGCGGGCATGTTGACCACGGTGCCGCCCATCTTGGTCAGCACTTCGCCGCCCAGGCCCGGGGTACGCATCTTCAGGCCCTTGAAGTCGTCGACCGAGTTCATTTCCTTGTTGAACCAGCCAGCGGTCTGCACGCCGGTGTTGCCGCAGGCCATCGGCAGCACGCCGAAGGGTTTGTAGACCTCTTCCCACAGCTGCTGACCACCACCGCGGTGCAGCCAGGCGTTCATTTCCTGGGCGTTGGGGCCGAATGGCGAGGCGCAGAAGAACTGCGCAGCCGGGACCTTGCCTTTCCAGTAATACGGTGCGCCGTGACCCATCTCGGCGGTACCACGGGAGACTGCATCGAACACTTCCAGTGCCGGTACCAGTTCACCTGCTGCGTACACCTTGACCTTCAGGCGGCCGTTACTCATTTCCTCGACCAGCTTGGCGAAGCGCTCGGCCCCCACGCCGACGCCCGGAAAGTTCTTCGGCCAGGAGGTGACCATCTTCCAGTTGAAGGTTTGGGAACTCGAACCCTCTTGGGGTGCTGCGGCGCTCTTGGCATCTTCTTTACAGCCAGCCAGTGCGGTTGCTGCAAGGCCTACGCCCGCTGCGGCGAGTATGTCGCGACGTTTCATGCAATGCTCCTTCTTGTTGTATTGGTCTTACCACGGGATCGCCGAAGGTAGACCGGGCGTGAATAACATAGGGGGTCGTGACCTACAAGCCTAGCTAATACGACTAAAGTTGTACGGGCATTGCTGCATTACCAGTAGCCTGCCTAGAATCGCCGGCCTGCGGCTCACAAGGACGCGGGCGGCGTGACGTGCAGCCAACCGGCTTGCTGTCCTGTCTCCTACTCATAACGATAAAGGACTCACTATGTCCGACAAGCCTTCATTTCCCCTAGCTCTTGCATATCTGATCGATGCGCTCAACAGCTGGTTCGGCAAGGCCTGCGCCTGGCTGACGGTATTCTTGGTGATCGGTACCACCATCGTCGTGGTACTGCGTTACGGTTTCGGTATCGGCGCGACAGCCCTGCAGGAGGCGGTGCTTTACGCTCACGCACTGGTGTTCATGGGCGCAGCGTCCTGGGTGCTGCAGCGCAACGGTCACGTGCGCGTGGATATCTTCTACCAGAAGTTCAGCGGCCGCCGTCAGGCGCTGGTGGAGATTTTCGGTAACCTGCTGTTCCTGCTGCCGGTCGCGCTGTTTCTCGGTTGGGCCAGCTGGGACTACGTCAGCAATGCCTGGTCGACCTTCGAAGCCTCCAGCGAGTCTGGCGGGCTGAAATTCGTCTACCTGCAGAAAAGCATCATCCTGGTACTGGTCATCAGCCTGGTACTGCAAGGTATTTCCAATCTGATCAAGGCGCTCTACGTCTTCAGCGGTCGCCTGCCGGCTCCGGAGGTGAAACATGGCTGAGTTGATGGCGATTCTGCTGTTCGTCAGTATTTGCGTGGCCTTGATGGCCGGCTTCCCGGTGGCGTTCACCCTGGCCGGCGTTTCCCTGCTGTTCGCCGCTATCGGCGTCGTCACGGGCACCTTCGACCCCGGTTACCTCAGCGCCCTGCCGAACCGTCTGTTCGGCATCATGAACAACCAGACCATGCTCGCCGTGCCGCTGTTCGTGTTCATGGGGGTGATGCTGGAACGTTCACGGGTGGCCGAGGACTTGCTCGAGTCCATGTCGCGCCTGTTCGGCACCCTGCGTGGCGGCCTGGCGATTTCCGTGTGCGTGGTCGGCGCTCTGCTGGCTGCTTCTACCGGTATCGTCGGTGCCACCGTGGTGACCATGGGCCTGCTGGCACTGCCGACCATGCTGCGCCGCGGTTACGACCCGGCCATTTCCACCGGGACACTGGCTGCTACCGGCACCTTGGGGCAGATCATTCCACCCTCGATCGTGCTGGTGCTGCTGGGTGACGTGATGTCCAGCGCCTATCAGCAGGCACAGTTGAAGATGGGCATCTTCTCGCCGAAGACCGTATCGGTCGGCGACCTGTTCGTCGGCGCGCTGATTCCTGGGCTGCTGCTGGTTGGCCTGTACATCGTCTACATCATCGCAGTCGCCATCCTCCAGCCGAAGAAACTGCCGGCGCTGCCGCAGGAGGAACTGGGTCCGATCGAGTGGGGCAAGCTGGGCAAGGCGCTGATTCCGCCGCTGATCCTGATCGGCGCGGTGCTGGGCTCGATCCTCGCCGGTTATGCCACGCCGACCGAGGCTGCTGCATTGGGTGCCGTGGGCGCCATGTTGCTGGCTTTCAGCAAGGGCAAGCTGAACTTTGGCCAGCTCAAGGAAGTGGCCTACGGCACCACCGAAATCAGTGCCATGGTCTTCATGATCCTGATCGGTGCTTCGCTGTTCTCGCTGGTGTTCCGTGGCTTCGGCGGTGAGGCATTGATCGAGGACGTGTTCGCCCAGTTGCCAGGCGGCGTGCTGGGTGCGTTCTTCCTGGTGATGCTGGTGATCTTCCTGCTCGGCTTCATTCTCGACTTCATCGAGATCACCTTCGTGGTGGTACCGATCGTCGGGCCGGTGCTGCTGGCCATGGGCCTCGATCCGATCTGGCTCGGCGTGATGATCGCACTGAACCTGCAGACGTCCTTCCTCACTCCGCCATTCGGCTTCGCGCTGTTCTATCTGCGTGGCGTGACGCCGGCGAGCATTCCCACCAGCACCATCTACAAGGGTGTCGTGCCGTTCATCCTGATCCAGATTCTGCTGCTGGTAATCGCCTACATCTTCCCCGGGCTGATCACCTGGCTGCCGGAGCAGGTCTACGGCAAATAAGTATCGCTGGCTGGTTTGGCAAAACGCCCGTCCTTGTGATGGGCGTTTTGCTTTTTGCGTTGTCACACTATCTGTCATCTATCTCAGCGAGAGGTCGTCATGAGCACCGCCCAAGTCGAACGCGTGGAACTGGATCAACTGGTCTGCTGGCGCATTCGTGCCGCCGACAGCGAATTGCTGGTGGCCCAGCAGGGTGCGCAGATTCTCAGTTACCAGCAGGGCGAGCAGCCGCCGCTGATCTGGCTAAGCCCGGATGCGGCCTACCAACGTGGCCAAAGCGTGCGTGGTGGTGTGCCGGTGTGCTGGCCCTGGTTCGGTGACCTGCGGCGCAATCCGCAGGCCGTGCAGGCGCACTACCATCAGGAGCAGGCGCCGGCCCACGGCCTGGTGCGAGCGCTGGACTGGGAGCTGCTGGGCATCGACGAGGAGGACGACACTGTCACTCTGCGCTTTGCCTATGACACGCGTAATCAGCCGCTGGACGGCTGGCCCAGGGACGTCGGCCTGACCTTCGTCGTGCGTCTGGCGCAGGATCTCAGCATGAGCCTGGAAACCCACAATCGCGGTGACACGCCCCTGACCCTGAGCCAGGCGCTGCACAGCTACTTCGCCGTCAGCGACGTGCGCCAGGTCAGCGTCGAGGGGCTGCAGGCCTGTCGTTACCTCGACACCCTGTTGGACTGGCAGGAGCTGCGTCAGCAGGACGAACTGGGATTCAGCGCCGAGACGGATCGCATCTACCTCGATACCCCCGCGCGGCTGAGTATCGTCGACCCCGGCTGGGGGCGGCGCATCCATCTGGATGCCCGTGGTTCACGTTCGGCCGTGCTGTGGAATCCGTGGGTCGACAAGGCCAAGCGCCTCTCGCAATTTCCCGACGACGCCTGGCAGAACATGCTCTGCATCGAGACGGCCAATGTGCTTGAGGATGTCCTGCAACTGAAAGCCGACGAGCGGCATCGTCTGGAGCTGCGCCTGTCCAGCGAGCCTCTGCTGAACTGACAGGCGCTGAGCTGGCTGGCTGTCCTGGCATAAAGCCAGCTCTCTGGACAGTGGCTGGCATCACAAAAAATAATATCAATGCGCCAGTAAGTGTGATGCGCCACTAATTTGCTAGTAAGTAATTTCTTACAACTATCCAAGGGCTTATCTGAAACGCAAAACATCGATAACAACTTGTCCTAAGTGCGAGACAAATAGTCGGCTCTAGCGTTCCGGTAATAATTTGAAAGATGTCGACGAATGTTAGGTGTTTCACACTTTGGGCGGTTGCTCACCTCGGGTCATGGGGCTAGGATGCCCGACCTATAAGGATCTTGCGCAATTTGTTGCACAAACAACTGCGCAAAAAGTTGCGCACTGCGATGTTTTCTCTAAGCCATAGCGGCGATATGAGATTTCGCGGAAGTTGCCCACTTTAATAGTCGAGTCATGGAATGACGTACTCCAGCAAGCTCACCGCTCATTATCTCAATCTGGCCAAATCCCCTATTAATGAAGGGAACTTCGCCGGTGAAGACGTGCGTTATTCCAGCGAATACGAAATGCTGGAAACCGAGCTGGGCAAGGCCTCGTCGCTGCATGAAACCGGCGCTATCGACTGGCAGAAGGTACGCGAGGGCAGCGAGAACCTGCTGACCACCCAGTCCAAGGATTTGCGGGCCGCCACCTGGCTGACCTGGGGCCTTTTCCAGCGCGAATCCTTCGCCGGCCTGCAGGCCGGTCTGAACCTGCTGCACTACCTTTGCGAGCACCATTGGCACGAGTTGCACCCGCGCAAGGCGCGTACCCGCACTGCCGCCATCAACTGGCTGTTGCCGCGCCTGGAGCAGGCGCTGGCCGAACACGTGCCGATCAGCGAACAGCTGCCGCTGTTTCGCCGCCTGGCCGAACACCTGCACGGTCTGGAAGCCGCCCTGTCGAGCCACCTCGGCGAGGACTCGCCGCTGCTGCTGCCGCTGTGCCGCCGCCTCGACGAGCAGATCAAGCGCGCCAGCCAGGGCCAGGCCGAGCCGGGCACAGTCGGCGCTGCCATCGCCCAGGTCAAGCAAGTCGCTACCCAGATCATCACCGGCAGCGGCCCCATCGAAAGCGAGAAGGATGCGCACAAGGCCCTGCGCAGCCAGCAGGATGCCGCTCGCCCGCTGTGCGCCTGGTGGCTGAAGAACAAGGCCACCGACCTCAAGCCGCTGCGCCTGGCGCGCACCCTGCTGTGGCTGCCCATCGAGTCGCTGCCCGAGCGTAACGCCGAACAGATCACCGCCCTGCGCGGCCTGCCAGCCGACAAGCTGGCGTCCTACAAGGAGCGCTTCGCCCAGGGCGCCTATGCCGATTTGCTCGCTGACCTCGAAGCCAGCATCGCCCGTGCGCCGTTCTGGCTCGACGGCCAGCGCTTGGTCTGGGAATGCCTGCAGGAGCTCAAGGCCGAACAGGCCATGCGCGAGGTGGAAATCCAGTTCGCCCTGTTCCTGCAGCGTGTTCCCGGTCTGGACGAGCTGCGTTTTCACGACGGCGTGCCCTTCGCCGACGCCGAAACCCGTGCCTGGATCGGCGCCCACGTGCTGCCGCACCTGCAGGCGCCGGAAGTGGAGAAGAAGCCAGTTGCCAGCGAGCAGGGTGCCACACCGCCCTGGGAGGAAGCCCTGCAGCAGGTGCTACCCGGGCTGCGCAAGGACGGCCTGAAAGCCGCCGTGCAACAGCTCAAGCAAGGCATGTCGCGTGCCCGTGGCGGCCGCGAGCGTTTCTTCTGGCAACTGACCCTGGCCCGCCTGTGCTTCGCCGCGAAGAAGTACGACCTGGCCAAGACCCAACTCGAATCGCTCGACCAGACGCTGCAAGCCTCCGGTCTCGGCGAGTGGGAACCCGATCTCGCCCTGGATGTGCTGCGTTTGCTGCACAACTGCTGCGAGCTCCTGCCGCAGAACCATGCAGTGCGCGACAGCAAGGACGAGATCTATCGCAGGTTGTGCCACCTCGACCTCGAGGTGGTGCTGGAGTAAGGCGCCAACACGCCCAATCAAGGCCTCCGGGCCATCAACGCAAAGGAGAACACCCATGGCCAAAGAAGGCTCGGTAGCCCCCAAGGAACGCATCAACGTCACTTTCAAACCCGCCACCGGCGGTGCCCAGGAAGAAATCGAACTGCCCCTGAAACTCATGGTGCTCGGCGATTTCACCCAGCGTGCCGACGATCGCAAGATCGAAGACCGCAAGCCCATCAGCATCGACAAGAACAGCTTCGACGAAGTGCTGGCCAAGCAGGAACTGAACCTGACCTTCGCCGTACCGAATCGTCTGCAGGACGAGCAGGAAGGCGACGAGCTGGCCGTACAGCTGAAGATCAACTCCATGAAGGACTTCAACCCGGCCAACCTGGTCGACCAGGTGCCGGAACTGAAGAAACTGATGGAGCTGCGCGACGCTCTGGTCGCCCTGAAGGGCCCGCTGGGCAACGCCCCGGCCTTCCGCAAAGCCATCGAGAGCGTGCTCTCTGACGACGACTCGCGCGACCGCGTGCTCGGCGAACTGGGCCTGGCCGCCCAAGGCAAGCTCGATTCCTGATTCTCACTGACAAGGACGCATATTCATGAGCACGACTAGCGCAGCAGTAGAAGGTGGCCGTAGCGCCGCCGACCTCGGCATCCTCGACCGCATCATCGCGGAAACCAAGCTGACTCCGGACGACGAAGCCTACGACATCGCCAAGCGTGGCGTGTCGGCCTTCATCGAAGAGCTGCTCAAGCCGCAGAACGAAAACGAGCCGGTGAAGAAGGCCATGGTCGACCGCATGATCGCGGAGATCGACGCCAAGCTCAGCCGGCAGATGGACGAAATCCTCCACCACGAGCAGTTCCAGGCCCTGGAATCCTCCTGGCGCGGCCTCAAGCTGCTGGTGGATCGCACCAACTTCCGCGAGAACATCAAGCTGGAGATCCTCAACGCCTCCAAGCAGGATCTGCTCGATGACTTCGAAGACAGCCCGGAAATCGTTCAGTCCGGCCTGTACAAGCACATCTACACCGCCGAGTACGGCCAGTTCGGTGGCCAGCCGGTCGGCGCCCTGATCGCCAACTACTTCTTCGATCCGAGCGCTCCTGACGTCAAGACCCTGCAGTACGTCGCCTCGGTGGCCTGCATGTCCCACGCCCCGTTCATCGCCGCCGCCGGCCCGAAATTCTTCGGCCTGGAGACCTTCACCGGCCTGCCGGATCTGAAGGATCTGAAAGACCACTTCGAAGGCCCGCAATTCACCAAGTGGCAGAGCTTCCGCGAGCAGGAAGATGCCCGCTACGTCGGCCTGACCGTACCGCGCTTCCTGCTGCGCAACCCGTACGACCCGGAAGACAACCCGGTGAAGACCTTCGTCTACAAGGAAAACGTGGCCAACAGCCACGAGCACTACCTGTGGGGCAACACCGCCTATGCCTTCGCCAGCCGGCTGACCGACAGCTTCGCCAAGTTCCGCTGGTGCCCGAACATCATCGGCCCGCAGAGCGGTGGCGCGGTGGAAGACCTGCCGCTGCACCACTTCGAAAGCATGGGCGAGATCGAGACCAAGATCCCCACCGAGGTGCTGGTCTCCGACCGCCGCGAATACGAGCTGGCCGAAGAAGGCTTCATCGCCCTGACCATGCGCAAGGGCAGCGACAATGCCGCGTTCTTCTCCGCCAACTCGGCGCAAAAGCCGAAGTTCTTCGGCATCAGCGAAGAAGGCAAGAACGCCGAGCTGAACTACAAGCTGGGCACCCAGCTGCCGTACATGTTCATCGTCAACCGCCTGGCTCACTACCTGAAAGTGCTGCAGCGCGAGCAGATCGGTGCCTGGAAAGAGCGTACCGACCTCGAGCTGGAACTCAACAAGTGGATTCGCCAGTACGTCGCCGACCAGGAGAACCCAAGCTCCGAAGTGCGTAGCCGTCGTCCGCTGCGTGCCGCCCAGGTCATCGTCAGCGATGTCGAAGGCGAGCCGGGCTGGTACCGCGTCAGCCTGAACGTACGCCCGCACTTCAAGTACATGGGTGCCGACTTCACCTTGTCGCTGGTCGGCAAGCTGGACAAGGAGTAAGCACGCATGGCCTACGGCAGCCTGTTCGAGCGCCTCGGTGGCGAGGTCGGCCAACGTGCCGGCTGGAGCCGCGAGGTCGCCGCCATGGCCTCGGTGGCTGCCCATCTGGCCAAGATGCTCAGCACCCGTGCGGGCAGCGTGCAGACGCTGCCCGACTACGGGTTGCCCGATTTGAACGATATGCGTCTGTCGCTGCACGACTCGCTGCAGCAGGCGCGTATCGCCATCGAACGCTTCATCGAAGCGTACGAACCACGACTGACCCAGGTGCGGGTGATTTCCCTGCCGCGTACCCATGACCCTTTGCGTCAGGCCTTCGCCATCGACGCGATGCTGGAAATGGACGGCATCAGGCGTCAGGTCAGTTTCTCCGCGAGCCTGGATGGCAGCGGTCAGGTCAACGTCAACCCAGGAGCGTCACATGTCCGGTAAACCCGCCGCCCGCCTGAGCGATCCCACTGCCTGCCCGATTCCCGGCCACGGCACCAACCCGATCGCCGCCGGCTCACCCGACGTGCTGTTCGACAGCCTGCCCGCTGCGCGCATGGGCGATGCCTCCGCCTGCGGCGGCACTATGTCCGGCGCGGTGATTCCTACCGTGCTGATCAACGGCAAGCCGGCGGCGGTGGTGGGTAGCGTGGGCAGTCATGGCAATACCGTGGTGGCTGGCTCCGGCACCGTGTTGATTGGCGGTTGAGTCGCTCGTGATGAATCGTCATCTGCGTTCTCGGGTTCGATGGAGCTATCTGCTGGCAGTGCTTGCGCTGCAGGGGTGCGTGTTGGCCCCGCATGCGGCGCCGATCAACCCGGCTATCGATGGGCGTCTAGTTTCCGCAGAGAACGGTCAGCCGGTGCGTGGTGCGGCGCTCATTCTTGAGGTCGCCAGCGACACCTCGCACAGCTATCAGGTGCGCAGCGACAGTCAGGGTCGATTCGCCTTTGGCGCCCACGAGGATTGGCGGCTCTTCGCTGTGCTGGCAGATGCGCCGCTGTGCATCGTTGTCATGACGGTCGAAGCGCAAGGGTTCCAGCCACGGCATTGCGTCTGGACGTCCCGTAATGGTTGCCCGACCCAGAGCCCGCCGATAGGCGACCTGGAATTGATCCCCGCGCAGTGGAATGACCACCGCGCCGACGCTTTGCTGGCCAACGCCGGCGATTGTGTCGACCCAGCCACATGGACGAGCCGCTGAGATGTCTTTCAACCACTACTACCAAAGCGAACTCACTGCCCTGCGCCAACTGGGCAAGCGTTTCGCCGAGCGCAGCCCGGCGTTGGCGCCGTTCCTCGGCCAGGCGGGGCGCGACCCGGACGTCGAGCGTCTGCTCGAAGGCTTTGCCTTCCTCACCGGGCGCCTGCGGCAGAAGCTCGACGACGAGCTGCCGGAGCTGACTCACTCGCTGATGCATCTGCTGTGGCCGAACTACATGCGCCCGCTGCCGGCCTTCAGCATGCTGCAGTTCGACCCGTTAACCCGCCCCGGTCCGGCGCTGCCGGTTGGTCGTGGCACGCCGGTAGAAGCCAAGGCCATCGAGGGCGTCACCTGCCGCTTTCGCACCTGCTTCCCCACCGAAGTGCTGCCGCTGGCGTTGAACGGCCTGGATTACTCGGTCAAGGGTGACGGCGCGCTGCTCAGCCTGCGTCTGGGCATGAGCGCCGACGGTCATATCGGCGAGATCGGCCTGAACAAGCTGCGTCTGCACCTGGCCGGCGAGCGTTATATCGGTCAGATGCTCTACCTGGCGCTGCTGCGCAATCTCGGCGGCATCCAGCTGGTGCTGCTCGATGCTGCTGGCAAACCGATGCAGGATGCCTTCGGCCAGACCCTCGGCACGCTGCAGCTCAAGCCTGAGAAGGTGCAGCCGGTGGGCTTCGCCGAAGACGAGGCGTTGATCCCCTACCCGCTGAATACCTTCCGCGGCTACCGCTATCTGCAGGAATACTTCGCCTTCCAGGAGAAGTTCCTCTTCGTCGACCTGCTCGGCCTGGAGGCCATTCAAAGCTTGCCCGAGGATCTGCTCAAGCAGGCGCGCGGCCTGGAGCTGCGTTTCGATATCCACAAGGCGGGCGTGCAGCGTATCCGTCCGACCCTGGAAAACGTGCGCCTGTACTGCACGCCGGTGGTCAACCTGTTCCAGCATGACGCCATCCCGATCCGCCTCGATGGCAAGCAGGATCAGTACCTGCTGCTGCCGGCCGAGTTCGATTCGCAGCATTGCGGTGTGTTTTCGGTGGACCGCGTCACCGGCTGGAAGCCGGGCGGCATGGGCTACGAGGAGTACGTGCCGTTCGAGTCGTTCGAACATGACCCCAGCTTCGACGTGCCGGTGGCGCGCCCGCACTACAGCGTGCGCCAGCAACCCTCGATGCTCGGCGACGGCCTGGAAACCTGGCTCAGCTTCGGCCTGCGCAACCTCGACCAGCACGAGACACTGTCCATCGAGCTGACCTGCACCAACCAGAACCTGCCGCGTCAACTGCGCCTGGGCGATATCTGCCTGCCCAGCGAGGACACCCCGGACTTCCTCAGCTTCCGCAATATCAGCGCCGTTACACCCAGTTATGCGCCGCCGCTGCACCGCGACTTCCTGTGGAAGCTGATTTCCAACATGTCGCTGAACTACCTGTCGCTGGCCAACGTCGAGGCGCTCAAGGTGATCCTCGAAACCTACGACCTGCCGCGTTACTACGACCAGCACGCCGAGCGCGTCAGCAAGCGCCTGCTCGGGGGCCTCAAGAACATTGGCCATCGCCACGTCGACCGCCTGCACCGCGGCCTGCCGGTGCGCGGCGTACGCACTGAACTGACCATGAACCCGGAAGGGTATCTGGGTGAGGGCGACCTGTTCCTCTTCGCCTCGGTACTCAATGAATTTTTCGCCCTCTACGCCAGCCTCAACAGCTACCACGAGCTGCACGTACAGAGCACACAGGGAGAGTTGTACAAATGGACGCCACGTATGGGGCAGCAGCCCCTGCTCTAACTCGATTGAGCAAAGGCATCCGCGAGTACAGCCTGTTCCAGGCCGTACAGCTGGTGCTGGAGCGCTTGGGTGCTGCGCATCCGCATCTGGATGAGGAGCGCCTTTACGAATACCTGGAGTTCCAGGCCAATCCGAGCCTGGGTTTCCCCGGCAGCGATATCGATCGCGTGCAGTTCTTCGAGGAGCACGGCGAGCTGCGCGCGCGCATGCGCGTCAACTTGGTCGGCCTGTTCGGCGGCGGTTCACCATTACCGGCCTTCTACAGCGAGCAGGCTCTGGGCGACAGCGAGGACGGCAACCCGACCCGCGACTTCCTCGACCTGTTCAACAATCGTCTGCAGCGCCTGTTGCTGCCGATCTGGCAGAAGTACCGCTACCGCGCCAGCTTCCAGAGCGGGGCGATGGACGCCTTCTCTGCGCACCTGTTCGCCCTGATCGGCCTGGGCAGCGAGCAGATCCGCCAGGCCCAGGAGCTGAACTGGAAGCGCCTGCTGCCCTACCTCGGCCTGCTCAGCCTGCGCGCCCATTCGGCGGCGCTGATCGAGTCGGTGCTGCGTTACTACTTCAAGCACGCCGAACTGTTCATCGAGCAGTGCCTGGAGCGCCAGGTGGTGGTGCTGGAAGAGCAGCGCAACCGCCTCGGCCGTGCCAACAGTCTGCTCGGCGAAGACACCGTGCTCGGCGAGCGCGTACGCGACCGCGGTGGCAAGTTCCGCATCCACGTGCGCCAGCTGGGCTGGACGCGCTTTCACGAGTTCCTGCCGATCGGCACGGGTTACCAACCGCTCTGTGCGCTGGTGCGCTTCACCCTGCGCGATCCGCTGGACTACGACATCCGCCTGGAGCTGCGTCAGGACGAAATCCGCGACCTGCGCATCGGCGAAGGCAACCCCTGCCTGCTGGGCTGGACCACCTGGCTCGGCCGTGAGAACGCCGACGGTCTGGTCACCCTCGGTAGCAAGATTCATTAAGGACAGATGAAATGATCAACGTCGACCTGCAACAACTGGTTCAAGCCCTGGACGCCGCGAGCAAGCGCGACCTGGAGATGGCCGCCGAACGCTGCGTGGTACGCGGCGGCAACAAGATCCTCGTCGAAGACCTGCTGCTGGGCCTGCTCGAGCGCCCGGAAAGCATGCTGGCGCGTGCCCTGCAGGATGCCGAGATCGATGCCGGCGAGCTGGCCCAGGCGCTGCAGCCGCGCGGCGAGCACAGCGAGTCGCGCAACCCGGTGTTTTCTGCCGAACTGGTGCAGTGGCTGCAGGACGCCCTGCTGGTGGCCAACCTGGAGCTGGGCGCCAGTCAGATCGACCAGGCCGCGCTGATCCTCGCCCTGCTGCGCAACCCCATGCGCTATGCCGGCAGCCGTTATCAGACGCTGCTGAGCAAGCTCAATGCCGAGCGTCTGCGCGACTTCGCCCTCAGCCAGCAGCCGCAGGCCGCAGGTGGCAAGCCGGCAGCCGGTGGTGAATCCAACCTGGCGCGCTTTACCCACAACTTCACCCAGCAGGCCCGCGACGGCAAGCTCGACCCGGTGCTGTGCCGTGACGGCGCGATCCGCCAGATGGTCGATATCCTCGCTCGACGACGCAAGAACAATCCCATCGTCGTCGGCGAGGCTGGCGTGGGCAAGACTGCCATCGTCGAGGGGCTGGCCCTGCGCATCGCCACTGGCGAGGTGCCGCAGGTGCTCAAGGGCGTCGAGCTGCTGTGCCTGGACCTCGGCCTGCTGCAGGCCGGTGCCAGCGTCAAGGGCGAGTTCGAGCGCCGCCTGCAGGGCGTGATCGACGAGGTCAAGGCCTCGCCCAAGCCGATCATCCTGTTCATCGACGAAGCCCACACCCTGATCGGCGCCGGTGGCCAGGCCGGCAGTGGCGACGCCGCCAACCTGCTCAAGCCGGCCCTGGCCCGCGGCGAGCTGCGCACCATCGCCGCCACCACCTGGAGCGAGTACAAGAAGTACTTCGAGAAGGACCCGGCCCTGGCCCGCCGCTTCCAGCCGGTGCAGCTGCACGAGCCCACCGTCGACGAAGCCGTGACCATCCTGCGCGGCCTGGCGCCGGTGTACGAGAAGAGCCACGGCATCTACCTGCGCGACGACGCCGTGGTTGCCGCTGCCGAGCTGTCGGCGCGCTACCTCGCTGGTCGCCAGCTACCGGACAAGGCCGTGGATGTGCTCGACACCGCCTGCGCCCGTGTGCGCATCAGCCTGGCTGCTGCGCCCGAGGCGCTGGAGCGTCTGCGCGGCGAGATTGCCGAGGGCGAGCGCCAGGGTGAGGCCATGCGCCGTGACCTGGACGCCGGCCTGGCTATCGACGGCGAAGCGCTAGATACCCTGGAAAACCGTCTGGTCGCCGCCCGCGCCGAGCTGGAGCAGGTGGAAACCCGCTGGGCCGTGCAGCGCGAGCTGGCCGAACGGCTGCTGGAACAGCGCAAGCAATGCGCCGCCGCGCGTCTGGGTAACGATGAAGAGGCCAGCGACGAACCACGCCCGAGCCTGGAAGAACTGGAAGCCGAACTGCGCGCCATCCAGGCCGAGCTGGCTGCCGCCCAGGCCAGCGAGCGTCTGGTCAGCTTCGAGGTCTGCCCGCGCCTGGTGGCCGAGGTGATCAGCCACTGGACCGGCGTGCCGCTGAGCCAACTGGCCCGTGAGCACAACACCAAGGTCATCACCTTCGCCGACGACCTGCGCCAGCGCGTGCGTGGTCAGGAGCAGGCGATCCAGGCGCTGGACAAGGCCATGCGCGCCACCGCCGCCGGCCTCAACAAGCCCGATGCACCAGTGGGCGTGTTCCTCCTGGTCGGCCCCAGCGGCGTCGGCAAGACCGAGACAGCCCTGGCCCTGGCCGACCTGCTGTACGGCGGTGAGCGCTTCCTCACTGTGATCAACATGTCCGAGTTCCAGGAAAAACACACCGTCTCGCGTTTGATCGGCGCGCCGCCCGGCTACGTCGGTTACGGCGAAGGCGGCATGCTCACCGAGGCGGTAAGGCAGAAACCCTACTCGGTGATCCTCCTCGACGAAGTCGAAAAAGCCGACCCGGACGTGATGAACGTTTTCTACCAGATCTTCGACAAGGGCGTGGCCAACGACGGCGAAGGGCGCGAGATCAACTTCCGCAACACCCTGATCCTGATGACCAGCAACCTGGCCAGTGAACGCATTGCCGGCCTTTGCGCCGGCGGCGAGCGCCCGGCCGCCGAGGACCTGGAGCTGGCCATCCGCCCGCAGCTGAGCCAGCACTTCAAGCCGGCCCTGCTCGGCCGTATGCGCGTGGTGCCTTACTACCCGATGGACAGCGACCTGCTGCGCCAGCTGGTCGGCCTCAAGCTGGCCCGTTTCGGCGAGCGCCTGGCCCGTCGTCAGCTCGCCTTCAGTCACTGCGACGGCCTGGTCGAGCACCTGGCCGAGCGCTGCACCCATGGCGACAGCGGCGCGCGCCTGATCGATCACCTGATCGACCAGCACCTGCAGCCGCTGGTGGTCGACCGCCTGCTCGATGCCATGGCCGCTGGCGAAAGCCTGCAACGTGTGCACGCCACGCTGGATGGCGATGCGGCCGTGATCTGCGAGTTCGCCTGAGGTGCCGCCGATGTTCGCCGAAGTTCCGCAACCGCTTCGCTACGCCGAAGCCCTGCTTGGCCGCTATGCCGAACTGGCCGGCGCTGCCAGCAGTGACCGCCTGCTCGCCAACCTGGTGCGTGCCACGGCCGAACTTGCCGACTGTGCGCTGGGCCAGCTGTATCTGCTGGACCATACCAACACCCGCCTGACCCTCTCGGCCGAGTGGCTCGACGGCCTGCTGCAACCGCGTGAGTCAGCCAGCCTGCCCAGTGACTATGACGGCGAACAGCTGCTGCAGTACTGCCTGTGCCAGAACCAGGTGCTGTGTATCGACGAACTCGACAGCGGTCTGCACAACATCGCCTGTCTGCCGGAAGGCAGCCGTGCCTGGCGCAGCTTGCTGTGCCTGCCGCTGCATGACGGCGTTGGCCGTACTCGTGGTCTGCTGTTGGTGGCCAGCCATGAGCGGCGAATCCTGCAGGGCTTTGCCGCCTCTTTCGCCCAGCTTGGCAGTTTCGCCTTGGCTCAGCTGCAGCTGTTGCAGCGTCTACGTGCACCAGCTGTCGACGGTGCCGCCAGTGCTGCAAGCGTCTCGTCTGTTCCAGGCACGCCCTGTGCCAGCGGCTACGGCCTGCTCGGCCAGAGCCCGGCCATGCGCCGCGTCTACCAACTGATCGGCAAGGTGCTGCACAGCCCGGTCAGCGTGCTGCTCACCGGCGAGACCGGCACCGGCAAGGAACTGGTCGCTCGCGCCATCCACGATTGCGGCGCGCGGCGTAGCAAGGCGTTCATCGTGCAGAACTGCGCCGCGCTGCCGGAAAACCTGCTGGAGAGCGAGCTGTTCGGCTACCGCAAGGGCGCCTTTACCGGCGCCGACCGTGACAAGCCGGGCCTGTTCGATGCGGCCGATGGCGGCACCCTGTTTCTCGACGAGATCGGCGACATGCCGCTGACCCTGCAAGCCAAGCTGCTGCGCGTGCTGCAGGAGGGCGAAGTGCGCCCCCTGGGCAGCAGCGAGACGCACAAGGTCGACGTGCGCATCGTCGCCGCCACCCACCAGGAGCTGCGCAAACGTGTCGAGGAAGGCCGCTTCCGCGAAGACCTGTTCTATCGCCTATCGCATTTCCCCATCGAGTTGCCGGCGCTGCGCGAGCGTGACGAAGACATCCTGTTGCTCGCGCGTCACTTCGCCAGCACTGCCAGCGGCCTGCTGCAGCGTGACGCCTGCCGCTGGAGCGATGCCGCTCTGGAGCATCTGGCCGGCTACGCCTTCCCCGGCAACGTGCGTGAGCTCAAGGGTGTGGTCGAGCGCGCCGTACTGCTCTGCGAAGGCGGCGAGTTACTGCCCGAGCACTTCAATCTGGAGCAGACCCAGAGCGAAGGCAGCGAACCGCTGAGCCTGCGCGAGCGCATGGATCGGCTCGAGCGCAACCTGTTGCTCGACTGCCTGCGCAAGAACCGCGGCAACCAGACCAACGCCGCCAACGAGCTGGGTCTGCCCCGGCGCACCCTGCTGTACCGCATGCAACGGCTGAAGATCAGCCCGAGCGAGGTCTGAGCATGCCTGCCCATCTTTCATTCACTTCCACCCAAGGAGCGCATTCCATGCTGCATCGCTATCGGACCGCCGCCCTGCTCGCCCTGGCCATTGCCCTGGCCGGCTGCACAGGCAACTACAAGTTCAGCGACGACCAATACCGCCCGCTGGGCGATCCGCAAGCCGAGAAACGCGGCCACTGACCGCAAGGAGTAGGTTCACCATGGAACTGGTATTCGATGTGGTCAGCGCGCAGCAATTCGTGCCAGGTCTGTTGACCACCAAGACGTTCAAGCAGGCCGGCGGCGTGATCGGTCGAGCCGACGAGTGCGACTGGGTGATCCCGGATCGCAAGCGCATCCTGTCCAGTCGGCATGCAGAAGTGAGCTATCGCGATGGCGCCTTCTACCTGACCGACACCAGCAGCAACGGTATCCAGCTCAAGGACAGTGGCGCCACTCTGGCCAAGGGCAGTCCGCAGCGCATCGAGCATGGCAGCGTGTACTGCCTGGGCGACTTCGAGATCCGTGCGCGCCTGGTGCGTGACCCGGCCATGTTCGAGGGTGATATCGGTCTGCCGCAGGCCGCTGGGAGCATCATCCCCGATGACGCCTTCCTCGACCTCGACCCGCTCACCGCCCTGGAACAGCAGGAGCGCGTCTACGCCGAAGTGGACGATCTGACTGCCGTACTGCGCCCGAGCATGGCCCAGGCGCAGCAGCGCGATTACGCGCAGATCGACGAGGAAAACCTGCTGGTGCCCGAGTTGGTGATGCCGACGCCCGCGCCGCAGCCGAAAGTCGCCCCGGAGCCCGAGCGCCTGCCGCCGACTTTCTGGGAGAAGTTCGCCGATGCCCTCGGCGTGCGCCTCGACGACCTCGACGACGATGCCCGCGAAGCGCTGGCGCTGAATGCCGCCAAGCTGCTCAAGCAGAGCGTCGGCAGCCTGCAGCAGGCCCTGCGTACCCGCAGCGAGCTGAAGAACGAACTGCGCCTGGCCCTGACCACGGTGCAGAGCGCTGGCAACAACCCGCTCAAGCATGGCCTGGATACCAGCGAGACGCTGACCGCGTTGCTGCGTGGCGGCAAGCCTGGCCAACTGCCGGCCGAGCAGGCCATCAACCGCAGCTTCCGCGACCTGCAGGCGCACCAGGTGGCGCTGCTCGCCGCCAGCCGCGCGGCCGTTCAGGGCATGTTCGAACAGTTTGCCCCGGAGCAACTGACCCTGCGTTTCGAGCGTAACGGTCGCAAGCCTTTGCTGCCGACCGATGGCGGCCGCTGGCGTGCCTATCGTCGCCTGCATGCGGCGCTGGCGCAGAACGATGACTGGAGCGATCGCCTGTTCGCCCGTGATTTTGCCAGTGCCTACGAAGAGCAGGTTCGCCTGATCGCCACCCTCAATACCGACCTTCAAGGATGAACACCATGCCTCGCCTGCTTTCCCTGGCCCTATGCGCCGCACTCCTGACTCTCGCTGGCTGCGCCGCGATGTCGCCTTACTCGACCATGACCAAGCTGGACCTGAGCCTGGCCGGCAGCGACCAGCTCAACCCGGACCTCAACGGTCGTCCTTCGCCTATCGTCATCCGCCTGATGGAGCTCAAGCACCCGGTGGCTTTCGAGAATGCCGATTTCTTCTCCCTCTACCAGCGTCCGAAAGAAGCGCTGGCGCCGGACCTGGTGACCCAGGAGGAACTGGAGCTGCGCCCGGGCGAAACCCGCGAACTGAAAGTATCGGTGCAGGAGGGCAGCCGCTATGTCGGCGTGCTCGCCGCCTATCGCGACCTGCCGGAAGCCAGCTGGCGCTACGTCATTGCCATTGACGAGCAGCAACGCAACGCGGCCAACCTGCGGCTCGACGAGCGCGGCATTCGCAACCTGGATGACGAGCAGGAGCGCAACCGATGAGCCAGCATAAAGTCGTCTGGCAGGAAGGCATGCTGCTGCGACCACAGCATTTCCAGCAGAACGATCGCTACTTCGATCACCAGCTCAAGGTGCGTACGCAGAAACTGGACAGCTACGCCTGGGGCTTCTTCGAACTGGAGATCGACCGCCAGTTTCTCAACATGGGCAAGCTGGTGGTGAGCAAGGCCAGTGGCGTGCTGCCTGACGGCAGTCTGTTCGACCTCGGTGCCGAGCGCGAGCCGCTGGGCCTGGACGTACCGCCGAACACCGGCAACACCCCCGTCTACCTGGCGTTGCCGCTGGTCACCGGTAATCACATCGAGAGCCGTCGCCCGGACCAGCGCGACGTGCTGGCGCGCTACGTCGCCTTCGACGAGGAAGTGGCCGACTGCAACGCCGGTGACAGCAGCGTCAGCCAGGTCAGCACTGGTCGCCCGGATTTCCGCCTGCTGCTCGGCGAGCAGCAGAGCGACCAGGGCTACGTGAAGATGAAGCTGTGCGAAGTGCTCGACACCACACCGGACGGGGTGATCAGCCTCGACCCGGAATTCAGCCCGACCTACGTCAACTTCCAGGCCTCCGGCTACCTGCTGAGCTGCCTCAAGGAAGTGATCAGCATGCTCGCCCACCGCGGCGACATCCTCGCCGAGCGCATCCGCGCCACCGGCAAGGTGGGCGGCGCCGAGGTTGGTGACTTCATGATGCTGCAGCTGATCAACCGCTACGAACCGATCCTGCGCCACCACCTGGGCGTCGAGCAGGTACACCCGGAGCAGATCTACCGCGAACTGGTCGGCCTGCTCGGCGAGTTGGCGACCTTCTCCAGCGAGACCAAACGTCCGCGCCTGGAAGGCCGCTATCTGCACAGCGACCAGGGCATGAGTTTCCGCAAGCTGATGGACGCCATCCGCCAGGTGTTGTCGATGGTGCTCGAGCAGCACGCCATCGAGATGCTTCTGCAGCAGCGTCAGTACGGCATCCAGGTGTCGCCGCTGCACGACCACAAGCTGCTCGGCACCTCCAGCTTCGTACTCGCCGCCAGCGCCCAGTGCGACTCCGAGGAGCTGCGTCAGCGCCTGCCCGCGCACCTCAAGGTCGGCCCGGTGGAGCGCATCCGCCAACTGGTCAACCTGCACCTTCCGGGGATCAAGGTCAAACCGCTGCCAGTGGCACCGCGGCAGATCCCATTCCATTCGGGCAAGACCTACTTCGCCTTGGAGCTCAGCTCCGAGGAACTGGCGCAGCTGGAACGCTCCGGCGGCTTCGCCTTCCACGTGTCCGGCGAGTTCACCGGGCTTGAGCTGAAATTCTGGGCGATCAGGAACTGACCATGACAACCAAGGAAATGGAATACGGCCAGGATGACAAGACGGTCATCCTCAACCGCAAGGGCGAAGCGCGCGCCGAAAGCCCGCTGACCGATTTCAGCGCGCCACCGAAGTTCGAGCAGCTTGAGGAACGCATGATCTTCGCCGCGCGCCTGCGCCCGGCGGAGAGCTTCAACATCAGCCTCAACCCGCTGGTGGCGGCAGCCTCCACGCTGCTCTCGGAAGTGGTGCGGCTCAAACACAGCTTCGAAAGCGAGGACATGGATGCGCTCAACCAGCGCCTGACCCGCGAGATCAAGCTGTTCGAGCACCGTGCTCTGCACGATGGCGCCGAGAGCAGCCAGGTAATGGCCGCACGCTACGTGCTGTGCACCGTGGTCGACGAAGCGGTGGTGACCACGCCCTGGGGAAACGAGAGCCAGTGGTCGCAGATGAGCCTGCTGTCCTCGTTCCACAACGAGACCTTCGGTGGCGAGAAGTTCTTCCAGCTGCTCGAGCGCCTGTCGCGCAACCCGGTCAAGCACCTGCCGATGCTGGAACTGATGTACCTGTGCCTGTCGCTCGGTTTCGAGGGCAAGTACCGCGTGCTGCAGCGCGGCATGCTCGAACTGGAAGCGGTGCGCGACAGCCTCTACCGACAGATCCGCCAGTTGCGCGGCGATGTGCCGCGTGAAGTCTCGCCGCACTGGCAGGGCCTCAAGGACACCCGCCGACGCCTGGTGCGCATCGTGCCGTGGTGGCTGGTGGCGCTGTTCACCCTGATGTGCCTGGTGATGATGTATGGCGGCTTCGCCTGGGTATTGGGCGAGCAGCGCGACACCGTGCTCAAGCCGTATCAGCAACTCGACCCGGCCTCGGGTGTCAGCATGGATGACGTGAAATGAAGAGCTTCTTCGCCAAACTTGGCGCCTTTTTCCGCAAGACCTGGGTCTGGAGCCTGCTGCTGGTTCTGATTCTCGCCCTGCTGGTGTGGTTCGTCGGCCCGCTGCTGGCCGTCAGTGACTACAAGTTCTGGGAGTCGGCCACCAGCCGTCTGTTGACCATCAGTCTGATCTTCCTGCTCTGGGGCCTGGCCATGGTCTTCGCCAGCTGGCGCGCCACCGCGCGCAAGAAGGCCGAGGAAAGTGACGCCGACGCCCAGGAGCGCCTGCGTCGCGAGGAGCAGATCAGCGAAGAGCAGAACGAGCTGCGCCACCGCTTCAAGGACGCCCTGCGCACCCTCAAGCGCTCCAGCCTGTACCGCGGGCGCAGCGAGAAGTGGCGCAACGACCTGCCCTGGTACCTGCTGCTTGGCCCGCAGGGCAGTGGCAAGACCAGCCTGCTGGATTTCTCCGGCCTGGACTTCCCGCTCAACCGCGGCGAGAGCCAGCGTCTGACCAAGGACGTGTCCGGCACCCGCTACGCCGACTGGTACTTCGCCGACCATGCGGTGCTGATCGATACCGCCGGGCGCTACCTGACCCAGCCTGATGCGCAGGTCGATGGCCGCGCCTGGGGCACCTTGTTGGGCTTGCTGCGTCAGCGCCGTGCGCGCCCGCTCAACGGCGTGCTGGTGAGCATTCCGGTCGAGCAGCTGCAGGGCGGTAGCGAAGTGGAGCTGGAAACCCTGGCCCGTCAGACCCGCCAGCGCCTGCATGAGATCCACCAGCGCCTGGGCGCCGATGTGCCGGTCTATCTGGTGCTGAGCAAGGCCGACAAGGTACTGGGCTTCGACGAGTTCTTCGACCAGCTGTCACGCGAAGAAAGCGAGCAGGTGCTCGGCGCCAGCTTCCGCAAGGAGCAGAGCGCCAGCGATGTGGGCGTCGTACGCCAGGAGTTCGAAGAACTGCTGCGCCGCCTCAACAGCCAGGTGATCCTGCGCATGCACCAGGAGCGCGACACCCAGCGCCGTGGCCGCATCCTCGACTTCCCGCACCAGCTCGGCCAGATCGGCGAGCGCCTGTGCCTGTTCATCGAACTGGCCTTCGCCGGCAACCGCTACCAGCGGGCCAGCAAGTTGCGCGGCTTTTACCTGACCAGTGCACCGCAGTTGAACGAACAACTCGACCCGCTGACGGCTGGTATCGGTCGCAACCTCGGCCTGGCCGACAGCGCGCTGCCGACCTTCCGCAGCGGTCGCGCACGGTTTATCAATCATCTGCTCAGCCGGGTGATCTTCCCCGAGGCCGAATTGGCCGGCCTGGATCAGAAGGAGGTGCGTCGCATCGACTGGGGCCAGCGTGCCATGTACGCCACCGCCTTCGCCGTGCTGGCGCTGTTCGGTGTGCTCTGGGCCAGCGGCTTCTCGGCCAACCACGGCCGTTTGGAAGAGCTACGCGAGATCGCCCAGAAGCTTACCCGCGAGCATGGTTCGATCAATGCGCAGGACGATGCCCTGCAAACCCTCAAGGCGCTGGACAGCAGCTACGCCGCGACCCTGGTGTTCCCACCCAAGGGCGAGGTGTCCTACCTGGAGCGTACCGGCTTGTTCCAGGGCGAGGCGGTCAATCCTCCGGTGTATTCGACCTATCGCGCCGAGTTGGAAAACCTGCTGCTGCCGCGCGTGGCCCGTCAGCTGGAAGCACAGATCCGCGCCAACCTCAGCGACCGCGAGCGTCTGCTCGGTAGCCTGCGTGCCTACCTGATGCTCAACCTGGAAGAACGTCGCGATGCCGACTTCCTCAAGGAATGGGTCGCCGCCGACTGGTCGCTGCGCTACGCCGGCAACAGCCCGGCGCAGCATGGTCTCAATACCCATTTCGCGCGTCTGCTCGACGAGCCGTTCGCGCCCTATGCCCTCAACGCCCAGCTGGTTGCCCAGGCGCGCCAGGTGCTGCGCAGCGAGTCGCTGGCCAACGTGGTCTACCGCATGCTGCGGGAACAGGCGCGCAATCTGCCGGAATACCGTCTGAGCCAGAAACTCGGCCCGCAGGGTGGGCTGATCAGTGGCAGCGACTACGCCATACCCGGCTTCTACACCCAGAACGGCTACAGCAAGACCTTCACCGCTCAGGGCGGCAATCTGGTGCGCGAGATCCTGCGTGACAACTGGGTGCTGGGCGAAGGCGAAACCCTCAGCGCAGGTGACCTGGGTCGCCTGATGGTGGAGCTGGAGCAACTGTACTTCCGCGATTACGGCAACTATTGGGGTGAGGCCATCGCTCAGCTTGGCCTGGAACCGATCGGCAGTGCCGGTCGCGGTGCAGCCCTGCTCAACGGCCTGACCGCTGCCAACTCGCCGCTGCTGCAATTGCTGGTGGAAGTGCGTGACAACACCCGTTTCAAGGGGCTGGCTGAGGCCGCCGACGATGCCGGTGCCGCCGCCGAAGCGCTGGAAGGCGCTAAGGGCAAGCTGGGCAAAGCCGCCAAGCTGGCCAGTGCCGCCGCTGAACAGGCGCAGCAGGCGCTGGCCAAGAACACCCCGGATACGGCGCGCAAGACGCTGGAACGCCGCTTCGAGAGCTTGCACAAGCTACTCGACGATAACGGCGGTGCCGGCGTCGACCTGGCGGCCAGCCTGCAGGCTCTGGACGAGCTGCAACGCCAGCTGGCCAGCCTGGCCAATGCCGGCGCCAGCGACCAGGCTGCATTCGAGATGGCCAAGGCACGCATGGGCGGCAAGCGTGATGCGATCAACCAGGTACGCACTGCCGCCGCGCGCCTGCCACAGCCCATTGGCAACTGGCTGGCGCTGTTGGCCGAGGACAGCTGGACGCTGGTACTCAATGACGCCTACCACTTCCTCAACCAGCGCTATCAGAGCGAGCTGTACGCCGCCTACGACAACTCGCTGAAGCAGCGTTACCCCTTCACCGCGCACAGCGAAAGCGACGTGGCGGTGGCGGATTTCCGCGAGTTCTTCAAGGCCCAGGGCATCGCCGAGCGCTTCTTCGACCAGTACCTGCGCCCCTTCGTCAGTGGCAGCGCCGACGAATACCGCCTGCGCCGCGTCGATGGTCGTGGCCTGCCGCTATCGCGCGAGTTCCTCCTGCAGATGAGCCGTGCCCAGGTGATCCGCCGCAGCTTCTTCGCCGAGAACCCGGCCGAGCCGCAGGTGCTGTTCAAGCTCGAACCCTACTCGCTGGACTCCAGCCTGAGCCGCGCCGACTTCCGCTTCGGCAAGCAGCAACTGGAATACCGCCACGGGCCGATCGTCGCCACCGCCTTCCGCTGGCCGGCAGCGAGCGAGGAAGACCGCACCAGCCTGGTGGTCGAAGAGCTGGGTGGCCGCCGCGTCGGTATCGAGAAGAACACCGGCCCCTGGTCGCTGTTCCGCCTGCTCGACCTGATGGACGTGGACTACCACAGCGGTCGTGACGTGCTGATCCTCAAGGCCAACCTCGGTGGTCTGCACGCCAACTACCTGCTGCACAGTCAGCGCTCGCCGAACCCGTTCGACATCGGCCTGCTGCGCAGCTTCAAGCTACCGGCGACGCTCTGATGACGGCAGTTGCCAACGCCTGGCGCAGTGCCGCACGCACTGATACCGGCAAGGTGCGCGCGCGCAACGAGGATGCCTTCCTGGCCCTGCCCGAGCAGGGCCTGTGGGTGGTGGCCGACGGTATGGGCGGGCATCAGAACGGTGCTCTGGCCAGCCGTCTGATCGTCGAGCATCTGGCCGAGCTGCCGGAAGGCAGCCTCGCCCAGCGGCTGGTGGAGTTGCGCCAGGCGCTGCACCGGCTCAACCATCGGCTCGGCCAGGAGCTGACCGTTACCGCCGACCGCCCGGACACGGTGATCGGCAGCACCGTAGTCGCCCTGTTGCTCGAGGAGGACCGCGCCGCCTGCGTCTGGGCCGGTGACAGCCGCTGTTACCTATGGCGCGGCGCGCGGCTGTATCAGCTCAGTCGCGACCATTCACTGGTGCAGCAACTGATCGACGAGCAGGGCCTGACACCGCAGGAGGCCGCGCGCCATCCGGCGGCGCATGCCCTGACCCGTGCCATCGGCGCCAGCGAAACCCTGCAACTGGACATCCTCGAACTCGACGTGCTGCCTGGCGATGTCTTCCTGCTGTGCAGCGACGGCCTCTATCAGGGCGTTTCCGCCGACGAGCTGGGCGCCTGCCTCAACCTGCCCTCGCCGCACCTGGCCGTGGAGCGCCTGTTCCAGCGCGTGCTCGACGGCCCGGCCCGTGACAACCTCAGTGCCGTGGTGATCCGCCAATGATCGAAGCCGCCGAAGCCAGCGACCTCACCTACTTCGCCCTGGCCGCCACCGCCGCCAGGGAACCTGTGCGCGAAACGCCGCGCCAGGCGCCGGGCGAGCTGCCCGATGTGCTTGGCGGTCGCTACAAGATCGAGCGCCTGCTCGGCGTTGGGGGCATGGGGGCGGTGTACCGCGCGCGCGATCTGCTGCGCGAACAGTTCGGCGACCCCGAGCCCTATGTCGCGCTGAAGACTCTCAGCGACGACTTCGCCGAGTACCCGGACGCCAACGCCCTGCTCTACAGCGAGTTCGCCCTCACCTCGCGGCTCAACCACCGGCATGTGGTGCGCCTGTTCGGCTTCGAAGTGGACACTGCCTGCGAGCGCGCCTTCATCACCCTGGAGCTGATGCGCGGCCTGACCCTCGATCAGCTGCTGTGCGAACGCCCGGAGGGGCTGCCCTGGGAGGAACTTCGCGATATCGCCATCCCCCTGCTCGACGCCCTCGCCTATTCCCACGAACTGGGTGTGCTGCACGGTGACCTGAAGCCCAGCAATGTGATGTTGGCCGACGACGGCCTGCGCCTGTTCGATTATGGTCTGGGCCAGCCTATGGAGGGCTTGCTGCCTGGTCTGCCACGCCTGTGTCGCAACCGTATTGCCGCCTGGACACCGCGCTACGCCGCGCTGGAGCTGCTCGAAGGCGCCGCGCTGTCGGCTGCTGCCGACGTTTATGCGGTGGCTTGTGTGCTGGTGGAGCTGGCCAGTGGGCAACACCCGTTCCGTCGCCTCAGTGCCAAGCAGGCCAGGAGCATGGAGCTGGACAGGCAACTGCAACGCCCGGCGCAGGTGCCGCTGCACTGCTGGCAGGCCCTGCGTATCGCGCTGGCCTTTGAGGAAAGCCAGCGGCAGATCGGCTGCAGCGAGCTGCTCGACGCGTTTCGCCGGCCACCGGCTTCGCGTCTGCAGCGCTGGCTGGGCAAGAAGGCATAACAGGCTGTTGAAAAGGACTCAATCGAAAGGATACGCACATGTTCAACCCGGCCAACGAAACCCATTTCAGCCTGAGCATCGAGGGCGTCGAGCACGACCTGCAGCTGCTCGAATTCAGCGGCCGCGAGGCCATCAGCCAGCCCTATCGCTTCGACGTCGAGCTGATCAGTGAACGGCCGGACCTCGACCTGGCCAGCCTGCTGCACCAGCGCGCCTTCCTCGCCTTCAGCCCCAATGGCGACGGCATCCACGGCCTGATCCACCGGGTCGAGCAGGGCGAGTCCGGCAAGCGCCTGACCCGCTACCACCTGGCCATCGTGCCGCAGCTTGCGTACCTGGCGCACCGCACCAACCAGCGCATCTTCCAACACCTGACGGTGCCGCAGATCGTCGCCCAGGTGCTGGAAGAGCACGGCATCGTCCAGGGTGGCTACCAGTTCCAACTCGGCCCCACCGTCTACCCCGAGCGCGACTACTGCGTGCAGTACGACGAGAGCGACCTGCACTTCGTCCAGCGCCTGTGCGAGGAGGAAGGCATCCACTACCACTTCCAGCACAGCGCAAGCGGCCACGTGCTGACCTTCGGCGACGACCAGACCGCCTTCGCCAAGCTTGGCCAGCCCACACCCTATATCCAGGACAGCGGCATGACCGCCGACGACCCGGTGATCAAGCGCCTGGCCCTGCGCCTGGAAACCCGCACCCGCCGCACCACCCGCCGTGACTACGATTTCGAGCAGCCACGGCTGCTCCTGGAGGCGGCCTACCAGAGCGAGCAAGCCGGCGAGAACGACGGCCTGCCCGATCTGGAAGACTACGACTATCCCGGCCGCTACACCGACCGCACGCGCGGCAAGCACCTGGCCAAACGCGCCCTGGAGCGCCACCGCGCCGACTACCAGCAACTGGAAGGACAGAGCGACCAGCCGCGGCTGGTTACGGGGCACCTGCTGGAGATTTCCGAGCATCCACGCAGCGACTGGAACGACCTCTGGCTGCTCACCGAAGTGCTGCACGAAGGCAAGCAGCCGCAGGTGCTGGAAGAGTCGATCACTAGCGATTCGATGTTGAGCAAGGGGGCGAACGCGCTCCTGCACGGCGTGACCGGTAAGGCGCAGTCCGCCGCAGACGAGGACTTTTGCCAGGGTTACCGCAACCGCTTCCTCGCCACCCCCTGGAACGTGCCCTACCGCCCGCAACTCGCTCACCCCAAACCCCGCGTGCTGGGCAGCCAGAGCGCCGTGGTCACGGGGCCTGCCGGCGAAGAAATCCACTGCGACGAATACGGCCGGGTCAAGGTGCAATTCTTCTGGGACCGGGAAGGCCAGGCCGACGAGAAAACCAGCTGCTGGCTGCGCGTCAGCTCCAGCTGGGCCGGCGATCGTTACGGCGCCATCACCATCCCGCGTATCGGCATGGAAGTGCTGGTCACCTTCCTCGAAGGCGACCCCGACCAGCCGCTGGTCACCGGTTGCCTTTACCACGCCGAACACGTGGTGCCCTATGACCTGCCGGCGAACAAGACGCGCAGCGTGTTCAAGACTCTGAGCAGCCCCGGCGGTGGTGGCTACAACGAACTGCGCATCGAGGATCGCAAGGGCGCCGAGCAGATCTACATTCATGCCCAGCGCGACTGGGACGAGAACATCGAACACGACCAGAAGATCCGCGTCGGCAACGAGCGCCACGACACCGTGGAGAAGAACAGCTACACCGAACTGCTGGCCGAGGAACACCTCACCGTCACCGCCGACCGCAAGGTCGAGGTCAAACCGCAGGATCACCTGACGGTGGGCACCGACCAGCACATCAAACTGGGTACCGCACAACTGACCAAGGCGGGCCGCGAGATCCACCTCAAGGCCGGGCAGAAGATGGTCATCGAAGCGGGCATCGAACTGACGCTCAAGGCCGGCGGAAGCTTTATCAAACTCGACCCCGGCGGCATCACCATCAGCGGCCCGTTGACCCGCCTCAACGCCGGCGGCTCACCAGGCAAGGGCTCGGGCATCGGCATCAAACCGCCCGTGCTGCCGGGCATGGCCGATAGCGATAAGGCGGGGAGTTTGTTGGAGCAGGCATTCGCCAATCTGCTCAACCCCCGCAAGAAAGTGAAGAGAACCATGAATTTTTCGGGCTGAACCAAACGATGAATACCAAGATAAAGAGACACCCCTTGCAACACACCGCCCGCCAGGTACTGCTATGCATCCTGTCGTGCGGGTATCTGGCGGGTTGCGCCGCTCTCGAGCTCGACCCCATAACCTACCAGGAAGCCGTCACCCAGTACCAAGAAGGGGGCGGAATCGAGAACTACCGTTGCGCGCTGGTACCGGCCGATGAGCATTACCGGGCGCTGCCCTACGCCCAGCCGATCGCCGTGGAAATCGACGAGGTGCTATTCGTCAAGATCGCCGGCACCGTCCAGGAACTGCAACAGACCGAGATCACCGAGACCGGGGCGGCATACGCCTATGCCGACATGAGTGCCACGCTCACGACCGTCAGGCAGTTCAATCACTCGGAATACAACGAGTCGGATGACCGGTACGTCGACCTCACCTTCGATTCGGACGGCAAGACAGAGACATACAAGACTTTCGGAGCGGCCTGCGGCCTCTGACCGTTCAACACGATTAAAACCCAGGACATGACATGACAAGGCGTCGCTACAAGATCGTTGAAAGTGTTGGAAACCGCATTGAGGACGTGAACCGCTACGAAGACCTCGCTAAGCACCATCCCTCCAAAGGGCGGGAAGCCAACCGAGACTATGAGGTTATCAACGGAAAGCTTGAAGAGGTGCGTTATATCGGTGGGCGCACACTCATCAAGAAGGATTTCGTGCTGCTGGTTGATAGCAGTAACCGATCTGTCCCGGTTCCCAGTCCGTTGTCCGGCTACGCCAAGACCAGCCGCTCCTTCGGCACATTGAAGATCTACGATGCGCCCAGCAACGGCCAGTTGCTCGGGCAAATTCTGCACCTTCATCCTACGTTTAAAGTCAACGATGGCGATGCCATCACTTATGGCCAGCACATAGGCATTCAAGCCACAACGGATAGATCGGGAGACCAGGTAGGCGCCATCCACGTCCATGCCGAGCTTGAGGAAGCCGATTTCAAGCGCTATATCGCCGATATGGTCAGCGGCACCCTCAACCCGGACGAAGAAAATCCGAGCGTTGCCGGTGGCGGTGTAAGCGCAGCCAAGGGTGACTGGTGCTACCCATGCACGGCGCTTACAGGCAATGCGCTGCAACATCTGACCGCATTAAGCAAAGCTAGGGCCGGGTTTTACCCCATCGGTGGAAATGGCCTGTGGCATGGCGGAATCCATCTGGACAAAGGTACCTCCGAAGCCTTCGATCAGAGCCGCGTCAATTGTATGACTCATGGTGAAGTGGTCGCTTATCGCATCAATGACGAGTATCCCGTCAGCACCTACGCCGGCCGGCCACCACTGCAGATCAGGGCGCCGTTTTCCACCGCCTTCGTCCTGGTCAGGCATACGCTGCAGCCCAAGGCCCCGGCAACCACTGACGAGTCGAAACCCAAGCCGCCGAAGCTGACCCTCTACAGCCTGTACATGCACCTCAAGTGCTGGAAGGACTACCGCCAGGACGAGAAGCTGGCGCGACCGACCTTCTGGGGTGCCGGTATCTATACGGTCAACACTCGCAGCGGCGAACTCAATGTCAGGGCCGAAGCCCGCAGCAATGCCTCGATTATCGGCAAGCTCAGCAAGGGCGCCCAGATTCGCGCCTCGGGCGAGGGCACCTTCCTCAAGCTCGAACAGGTGATCAGTGGCAATGACCAGCCCGCCCTCACGCCAAAGGAGGACGGCAGCCTGCCGGGCTATGTCGCGTCTTCCTTCCTGACGTCTCAATCGCAGCCCAAGGCCACGGGCTCGGTGGTGCTTCTCGATCCACCCGTGCCAATAAAGGCCGGCGACCTGATCGGCCATGTCGGCAAGTACCAAAATAAGAGCGACGGTTCACCTCAGGAACTGCTGCATCTGGAAGTCTTCAGTTGTGAAGACGTACCTGCGTTCATCAGCGAAAGCCGTACCTGGGCGCAGAACCTGCCGGTCGAAGAAAAGACCCTGCTCAAGATCCACGCCGGAGCCAGCAAGCTGATCCCTCACCGGGATGACATCAAGAGCGACAATCCGCCGAAACTGAGTGATGAAGGAGACGAGATCGGCGTCGACCTGATCCTGCCGCAGAACCTGCTGGATGCGCTGCCTGCTGAGGCCAGGATCAAGATTCCGGCCAGCAACACGGTAACTGGCTGTTCGCCCGAGACCAACTGGTGGCGCCTCGATGATCTGCTGGCCAACAAGGATGGCCAGCCCATCAATGGCTGGTTGGCAGAACAGGAGCTCATCACCACCCGCCACAGTCCGTGGGAGTGGGAAGGCTTCGATTTTCTCGAGGATACCGATACCCCTAGTTCGGGGCTGGCCTACTACCTCAACGCGGCTCGCCGCTTGTCCGACGACGAGAAGGCCAGCTACCAGGGCGCTATCGACCAGTCCGACAAAGGCCCGGTGCGCAGCCGTCTGTACGACATCATCGACACCAACCGCGACGGCAAGATGACCGCCGAAGAGATTCAGGCGGCACTGGCGAAGCCCTGGCTCGCACAATCCATTTCGCAGCTGGTCACCCGGCACGACAGCGAGTGGTTCTGGGATGTGGCGCGCTGGGACGAACTCGACGACCTGATGGGCCACGCAGCCGATGACCCCAACCAGGACTGGGTCGAAGAGAAGAACCGCATCCAGACCCTGAGCTGGTGGAGCGATGTGGCCGACAGTCTGAAGCTCGATGCGGCGGGCAAGGCCTGGCATTTTCAGCCGATCAACTTGGTGATTATGCAGAACCTCTCTGCAGCCCCGGGAGGCGAACTGATCAGTGCCGAGAACATGAAAAAGATCTTCCCGTCCTCGCAGGAATCCGTACGGGAAGAAGTCAGGACACTGTTCAACAAATACGCCACGTTGTTCGAGGTCAATACTCCAGAGAGGATTTCCCAATTCTTTGCCCAAGTTAAGGCCGAAGTGGGCGACGCACTCGTCGGTAAAGAAGAAAGTCTTTGGTACTCGACGGAGGCTCTTAAGGATAAATTTGCTAGATATTTCAGTCATTATCCCCAGGAGGCAGAGGAGCTAGGGTATAAGCGTATATCGCTGGCACAATACAATGCGCTGCCAGCAAACGTGAAAAGTGGCTACAGAGTCATAAGAGATAAGGCCTATTCACAATTGCCACAAGAAGACGAAATTGCCAAGCGCATATATTGTTGTAGCGTGCCTGGACAGAATTTCCATCTGAATCCTGGTGGTTGTTCTGAAGGACTAGCCTATAAGGGTAAGGGTTTCATTCAGCTGACTTGGAAGGAAAACTACAAAGAGGTCGAGCGCCTGCTAAAGGCTAAAATTCCCAACGAGAACATCAACATCGTTGCCAATCCTGATCAGGTACTTGAAACCAAGTATGGCCTTCTAAGTGCTCTAGGCTTCTGGGAATGGAAAAGGCTGAATGCTAAATCGGGTAATAGCACAACCCATACAAACGAAATTACCAAGATTGTGAACCTGCATACCGATAGTTACGAAAAGCGCAGAGAAAATTTCGAATTTATATACGGAATATTGAAAAGTGACTAATAAACTCAAGGCGTTTATTTTTCCGTTGGCTCTGACTTTGGTCAGCCCTGTGACCTTAGGAGAAACGCTACGTCCCGAAGGCTTGTTATCGCTGAGAGAGTTGCCCATTGAAGAGGGTAGCGCAGACATACAGCGTCTGCAGATTACTGATCGCTCAGGTATGGTACTGGTCGACACGGACAAGGCACTGCCGCTTATTGAGAACGAATACTCGCCCAATAGTTACGACGGCTACACGGCGAAACTGCTTGCCGAGCGTCAGACCAAGATAACTGCCATTGATCTGCAGGGCGAGCGCTACGATCTGCTTTCGCCATCTACCCGATCAGGAGATTACCTGCTGCTGATCACCCGTGAGGAGGGTAATGGTGCCTATAATTTCAACCTGAGATTCAGGTACGACGCCACCGCGAAGTCCTTCGATCTGAACCAGGTTCTTCTGAACGAGAACAACTCCGAGTGCGACCATTCGCTCCTGAGTACCTACTCAATCGACAGGAAGATCCTTGGCGTTATATCGATTGCTAACTTCGATGGCAGACGAGTCTTCGGTGTATTGAAGGAGTTACGTCTGGCGCACCAGACATCGGGTAACATGGCGGAAAAACTGATGCCGGAGACGGTAGCTAGCAATTTCGACGCCGCTCTGAAGGCTTACAAGGTGGGTGACGCACAAGCGCTGAAAACCCTCGTCGGCTACTTCCTCTCGGGCGATGAGGATGGCGACTGCGAGCCCGGCAACTACATCGTCGAGAAATACTACTTCCCGCAAAAGGTCGGCTGGTCGAACGACCTAGGCTTTCTGTTCGAGCAGGCCGGCCATTACCCGGAGGCGGTGGAACTGCTGCAGCACATCACCCGCAAGCATCCGGACAGGGTCGTCGCCTACCTCAACCTGGCGGATGCCTACTGGGCGCTGGGAGAGCGAGAACAGGCCCGGCAAGCCTATGGCCAGTATCATGAGAAGATGACCGCCGCCCAAAAGCAGGCGAGGATTCCACCGCGCGTGCTGGAGAGAAAGTAGCGCGCAGCAATCAGGGCTGCTCTGCGGCCAATGCCTGCTCCAGCGCTACCGCCTCCTTGAACACCTTCTGCTCCACCAACCTCCCATCCTCCAACTGCAACCACAACACTTCGCCCTCGCCGGCCGGATAACGCGGGGCGATGCGGGCGTCGTGGTCGAGGAGGATGCGGTAGTTGTAGTCGCGCATCTTCGGCAGGGCGAAGAGGGTGGCGATGATGCGGGGCATGCGGCTGATATCGGCGAGGAAGACCGCGTGGCGCTCGTCCAGATAACCCTTGGGCTTGCCTTCCAGGGCAGCGTCGACCAGCTTGGCACCGTCCATGTCGCGGGCGACCAGCAGGATGCGGGTCTCGTCGTTCAGGGTGTAGGGTACGTCATGCTGATCCAGCAGCGTCCAGGGTGCCAGGCGTTCGCCGGGCTCCAGAGCCAGTACGGCGGTAGACAGCAGGCACAGCAACAACAGGGCGGCAGCTTTCATGCGCAGACTCCAGAGCGATCAGTAAAGGTCTTCGTCGGTCACCAAACGCACTTCGCCAGCGTCCATGGCGTAGGCGGCGTCGGCCAGGTCGTTGCTGACCTGCTCCACCTTGAGCTCACCGCTGACCCACAGTGGGGCGTAGATGTCCTCGAGCGGGATGCCCTTGGGGTAGCGCACCAACACCAGCTGGTTGGGCGGCGGTGGTGGCACGTGGATGCAGGCGCCCGGATAGGGCACTAGGAAGAACAGGGTGCTGTTGCCTTTCTCGTCGTTCTCCAGCGGTACCGGATAGCCACCCAGGCGAATGGCCTTGCCGTCGAGTTCGGGCACGGTCTTGGCGGAGTACATCACTGCCGGCAGATCCTGATCCTGCTGGCGCAGGCCGCCCTCGCTGTAGAAGGTGCTGTCGCCTTCAGGACTGTCGTGGCTGATCTCGGGCATTGCCTCGAGGGCCTTGCGGTCTTCGGGTGGCATCAGGTCGAGCCAGTCGGTTTCCGGCAGTTCGGCGTGGGCCAGGCTGGTACAAAAGAGCAGGGCGAGCAGCAGGTGGCGCATGGGGTATGGCATCTCGTGGAGGCATTAACGAGGAGCCTACAAGTCGGCTCCTGAGCGGGGCTTGTCAGCCCTTCTTGATCGCGCCGTAGATTACCAGCAGAACGATGGCGCCGATCACTGCGCCGATAAAACCGGCCGCCTGTCCGGCCTGGTAGATGCCCAGCGCCTGGCCGCCATAGGTAGCGGCGATGGAGCCGCCGATGCCGAGCAGGATGGTCATGATCCAGCCCATGCTGTCATCGCCAGGTTTGAGAAAACGTGCGATCAACCCGACGATCAGGCCGATGAAGATGGTGCCGATAATGCCCATTGGCGTGTCTCCTTGATAAGTGCCGCTCGTGCGGCAGGCCCGTCATGGGACAAGTCAATGGGGCTATCAGTTCGCCTCGTCTGGCGGCAGAACGCCATAGCGGTGGTAGATCAGGGCAACTTCGCCCTCTTCACGCATGCGTTGCAGCTCAGCGCCAAGGCGATCATAGAGTTCACGTCGGTCGCTCTGGTAGCGCTTCAGCGATGCGCCGAAGTGGTTGCCCAGTACCTGCTGGTGAGCGTAGTGCGCATAGCTGTAGGCGCGAAAGTTCATGGCCTGGAATTGCGCCTCCATCGGTACGGCGTCGAGCACTGCGATGGTGTCCAGGCGCCCAGCCCGGAACATCGCGGCCAGTTGCGCATCGTCGCTGGCATAGGCGCGACCGAGCAGGTCATCGCTGTCGAAAGGTTCGAAATAGGCCGTACCGCGTTTGACGCCCAGAGACAGGTCGTACAGATCCTCGTAGCGGCTCAGTCTGGCCTCTTCCCCCGGGCGTACGACGAAGCGAACGTTCAGTTGCTGATTGCCGATGCTGGGCAGGAAATGGATGTACTCGCGGCGCTGTTGAGTGAGCAGCACGCGCGGCACCAGGTCGACTCGTCCGGAGCGCAGGTCGTCAAGACTGCGCAGGAAAGGCGCTTCACGCCACTGCAAGTCTACCCCGACACGGTGTGCGGCCGTTTCCAGCACGCTGATCAGCGGGCCGCTGGGTAGTCCGTCGACAGCACGCATCTCCGGTGGCCGTTCGCGAAAATCGACGCGCAGCACCTCTGGCGCGCCCACGCAGGTCAGCGTGAACAGTAGAGGCAGTAAGGAAAGAAGACGCTTCATGGGGGGCTCTTGAACGACCACCGTCGTTCAAGAGTCTAGCTGCGAATCGATCTGTCAGACTTCGGCGATCAACGTCTGAACGTCGGCGATACGCGCATCCAGGCTGGCGCGGTCGGCGCAGCGCAGGGTGGCATGACCGACCTTGCGTCCGGCCTTGAAGGCCTTGCCGTAGTGGTGCAGATGGCAGTCGGCAACGCTGATCACCTTGTCCACCGGCGGCACCGAGCCGATGAAATTGAGCATGGCGCTTTCACCCAGCTTGGCGGTGGAGCCCAGCGGCAGGCCGGCGACGGCGCGCAGGTGGTTCTCGAACTGGCTGCACTCGGCGCCTTCGATGGTCCAGTGCCCGGAGTTGTGCACGCGCGGGGCGATCTCGTTGGCCTTGAGGCCGCCGTCCACCTCGAAGAACTCGAAGGCCAGCACGCCGACGTAGTCGAGCTTGTCCAGCACGCGGCCGACATAGTCCTCGGCCAGCGCCTGCAGCGGATGATCGGTGCTGGCGACGGACAGGGCGAGAATGCCGCTGTCGTGGGTGTTGTGCACCAGCGGGTAGAAGCGCGTTTCGCCGTCACGGGCGCGCACGGCGATCAGCGATACCTCGCCGGTGAAGGGCACGAAGCCCTCGAGGATGCACGGCACGCTGCCCAGTTCGGCGAAGGCGCCAGTGACGTCTTCGGGCTTGCGCAGGACTTTCTGGCCCTTGCCGTCATAACCCAGAGTGCGGGTCTTCATCACCGCCGGCAGGCCAATGCTGGCCACCGCGGCGTCCAGATCAGCCTGCGACTGGATGTCGGCGAACTCGGGGGTGGGGATGCCCAGCTCGCGGAACATGGACTTCTCGAACCAGCGATCGCGGGCGATGCGCAGTGCCTCTGCACCCGGATAGACCGGCACGAACTGCGAGAGGAAGGCGACGGTTTCGGCCGGCACGCTCTCGAATTCGAAGGTGACCAAGTCGACCTCGTCGGCCAGCTGGCGCAGGTGATCCTGATCGCCGTAGTCGGCACGGATATGCTCGCCGAGCGCCTGCGCGCAGGCGTCCGGCGCCGGGTCGAGGAAGGCGAAGTTCATGCCCAGCGGGGTGCCCGCCAGGGCCATCATGCGGCCCAGTTGGCCGCCACCGATCACACCGATTTTCATAACAAAGCCCCTTTTCAGCAGGTGGCGAGACCAAGCAGTTGAACGCTGCCCGCAGCGCAGGAAGCGGAGTTTACGCCGGTAAATGAGCATTCCGAGCAGCGCACAGCGTTCAAATGCGCCGTGTCGCAGCCCCTGATGGAATGGCTTCAGGCCTCGCGCGGGTCCGGGTTGCTCAGCACAGTCTCGGTCTGTTCCTGACGGAACTGCTTCAGCGCCGCATGGAACTGCGGGTGCTGGTGACCGAGGATGCTGGCGGCCAGCAGGGCGGCGTTGACTGCACCGGCCTTGCCGATGGCCAGGGTGGCGACCGGAATGCCGGCCGGCATCTGCACGATCGACAGCAGCGAGTCGACGCCCGAGAGCATTGACGACTGCACCGGTACGCCGAGCACCGGCAGGTGGGTCTTGGCCGCGCACATGCCCGGCAGGTGAGCGGCGCCACCGGCACCGGCGATGATCACCTGAATGCCGCGTGCTTCAGCCTCTTCGGCGTACTGGAACAGCAGGTCCGGGGTGCGGTGGGCGGAGACCACCTTGACCTCGTGGGGAATGCCCAGCTTGTCCAGCATCTCGGCGGTGTGGCTAAGGGTGGACCAATCGGACTTGGAGCCCATGATCACGCCAACCAGTGCGCTCATCGTCGTGCCTCTTCTCTCGGGCGCCTCGCGGCGCGTCAAAAACCAACAAGCCACGCGGGCGGGCCAGCGTGGCTTGTCATGATTCGTTGGCCGGGTGCTGCCGGCCGAAGGCCGCGCAGTATAACGCAAAGCCACTGCTGGCGGGCAGTGGCGATGACCGTTTGTCATGCAAGCTGTGGCAGAGGGTAAAAACCGCCTAAACCTTGCTCTGGAGCAATGTCGGCGTGGGCTGCGCGCGCACACTGGACAGACACTCGCATGCAAGAGGAACCGCGCATGAACCGGACCATGAAAGCCGCAGTCGTCCACGCCTTTGGGCAGCCGCTGCGTATCGAGGAGGTGAAAACCCCGTTGCCTGGCCCCGGGCAGATTCTGGTGAAGATCGAGGCCTCGGGCGTCTGCCATACCGACCTGCACGCCGCCGAAGGCGACTGGCCGGTGAAGCCGAGCCTGCCGTTCATTCCCGGCCACGAAGGCGTTGGCTACGTGGCGGCGGTCGGCAGCGGCGTCACACGGGTCAAGGAAGGCGACCGCGTCGGCGTGCCCTGGCTGTACACCGCCTGCGGCTGCTGCGAGCACTGCCTGACCGGCTGGGAAACCCTGTGCGAGGGTCAGCAGAACACCGGTTATTCGATCAACGGTGGCTACGCCGAATACGTGCTGGCTGACCCGAACTACGTCGGTATTTTGCCGAAGAATGTCGACTTCCTCGAGATCGCGCCGATCCTCTGCGCCGGCGTGACGGTATACAAGGGCCTCAAGGAAACCAGGGCGCGCCCCGGCCAGTGGGTGGCGATCTCCGGTATCGGCGGCCTCGGCCACGTTGCGGTGCAGTATGCCCGCGCCATGGGCCTGCACGTGATTGCGGTGGACGTCGACGACGCCAAGCTGGAACTGGCGCGCAAGCTCGGCGCCAGCCTGACCATCAACGCGCGCAAGGAAAACCCCGCCGAGGTGGTGCAGCGCGATATCGGCGGCGCCCATGGCGTGCTGGTCACTGCGGTCTCTAACGCCGCCTTCGGCCAGGCCATCGGCATGGCACGCCGGCACGGTACGGTGGCCCTGGTCGGCCTGCCGCCGGGTGATTTCCCCACGCCGATCTTCGATGTGGTGCTCAAGGCCATCACGATCACCGGCTCGATCGTCGGGACTCGCGCCGATCTCCAGGAAGCGCTGGATTTCGCTGGCGAGGGTTTGGTCAAGGCCACGGTGCACAGCGACAGCCTGGACAACATCAATGGCATCTTCGATCAAATGCGCGGTGGGCAGATCGAGGGGCGGGTGGTGCTGCAGTTCTGATTCGAGCAAGGCCACGGACTGGCAACTTTCCTACAGAACGGACGCGGACGGGCGCACAGATCGCCGCCAGGCGGCGGGCTATACTGTGCGCTCTTCATCCGAACAAGGACGTGTCGTCATGAAACAGTACGTTTCGCTCGTTGCCCTCTCCCTGCTTTCCCTTCAAGCCGCTGCGCTGGATCTGGCCAAGCATCCGCAGGTATTCGATGCCGGCCAGGGCGTGAGCCTGGCGCTGGCCCCTTCCGCCGACGGCACGCAGGCGCTGGTGCAGGTGCGCGGCATCAATCACCCGCTCGACGAAGTGGTGTTTCTTACCGACGTTCGCGAGCTGGGCAACGAGCAGCGCGACTATGGCATCCGTCTCGATGGCCGTGACTACAACCTGCTGAACAAGCGCCGCGCCTGGAGCGGCGAGAGCTACCAGCTCAACCTGCCGAACACCCAGGGCTTCGAGCTCAGCTACAACGAGGACAAGACCAAGGCGCTGAAGCCGAAGGACCTCCTGGCGATTTACCAGAAGCAGGAGAAAGATGGCCTGCAGGCGCGCCTCGCCGCCTTCGACCGTAAGCAGCGTGTTGCCGATTACAGCGCGCGCCTGCAGGAGATCGACGGCGAAGCCTCCAAGGCCTGCGCCACCCCGCTGAGCACCCAGGTGGACTGGAGCGCGATATCCGATGAGCAGCTGATCGGCCTCAGCGTGCCGAGTTTCTGTGGTGAAGTGGTTAACCAGATGGCCTACCTGTGTGGCAAGGACGACCGCTACAAGGCTGAGGCCAAGACCCTCAAGGGTGTCGACTGCCGTTTCGGCGAGAGCATGAAGTTGCGCGAGCAGGACGGCCAACTGCAGTTCACCACCCTCAAGGACGAACCGAATCAGGGCGACTTCATCAACGCCATTCTGCGTAATCGCTGATCCTCTCGGGTGGGCTACGGCCCGCCGTCTCGCGGCATATTTCTTGCGTTCCTTTGCCTAATCACGCTTACGGAACGCATCATGCTGCACGCCCCACTGACCACCCTGCATGTGGTTTCCCTGATCCTCCAGCGCTTCGCCGAGCAGCCCGAACTACGCCCGCAATTGCTGGCTGGGAGCGGCATTGGTGCGGCTGATCTGGACAATGCCGACGCGCGCATCACCCGGGTGCAGGAGCTGCGGGTGTGCGCCAATGCCCTGGCCCTGCGTGCTGATCTGGGACTCGACCTGGGGCGCAGCCTGCATGTTTCCTCCTATGGGCTGCTGGGTTACGCCGCGCTCTCGGCTGCCACCTTTGGTGACGCCTGGCGTCTGTTGCTGCAGTACCCGGCGCTACTCGGCACCTATTTTCGCCTCGACATGCAGGTGGAAGGTGAGCTGGCCTGGATCTGCGCCAGCGGTTACCGCGATGCCGAGGCACTGGAAGTCTTCAACGTGGAGATGTGCCTGGCCTCGCTGAAGCTGATCGGTGACGAACTGCTACGCCAGCCGCTGTCATTGGAAGGCGCCGAGTTCACCTACGCTCGGCCAGACTACGTCTCGCGCTATGCGCAGAGCTTTCCCTGCCCGCTGCGTTTCTCGGCACAGCGCAATGCCTTCGCCTTTCCCGCCGCGTTGCTGGAGCGCCGGCTGCCGCTGGCCGACAGCGTCACCCACGGCGATATGGTGGAACGCTGCCGCCGTCTGAACGCCGAGTTCAGCAGCCGCCAGGCCTGGCTGGAGCGGGTGCGCCAGTTGCTCGCCGCGCAGTTGGCCGAGCCGCCGGGGCTGGAGAACCTGGCGCAGCAGATGCACTGCTCGCCGCGCACCCTGCGTCGTCACCTGCAGGAACTGGGCACCAGCTACCAGGGCTTGCTCGACGAGCTGCGCTTCGAGCGCGCCAAGGCGCTGCTCAGCGAGGAGCAATGGCCGGTGTATCGCATCGCCGAGGTGCTCGGCTTCAGCGAGACGGCCAGTTTTCGCCATGCTTTCCAACGCTGGAGCGGCGTGCCGCCGAGTCGCTTTCGTGCCTGAGACGAGCGATGGCATTCGCGGCTGAAGCCGCTCCTACAAGAGCGGTAACTCACCCCCAGTGGGAGCGGCTTCAGCCGCGATAAAGGCTCGCCGCTGAAGCGCCTCCCACAGGCGTCGCTCATTCCTCCGCCTGCACGTTGCGGTACATCTGCAGCCGCGCTGCTTCATGCAAGCCACGGCTCAGCGCCAGCAGGCGCTGGAACTCTTGCGGGTGGCGCTCGGCGACGTTATCGCGCGGGGTCGGCGAGCGCAGGTCGTGCAGGGTCGGCGAGCTGCCGTCGTGTTGCATCTGCACGAGAAAATCTCGGGTTACCGCGCCGATCACCGGGAAGGTGCCTTCCTGCAGCACCAGCGGCACCACGCGCTCGCCTTCCGGCGCCGGCAGTTGCAGGTCGCGGCCGAGGCCACCGTTGTCGAAAGACACGCCGACCATCCCGGCAACGGTCGGTAGCAGATCGGCCAGGCCCACGGCTTCGTCGAATTCACGCGGCGTCAGCCATTTCGGTGCATGGATCAGCAGGGGCACGTTGTTGCTCTCCAGCCCCAGTTGCTCGAAGGCTGGCGCCATGTGCGGGATCTGGCTGATACGGGTGTTGTGGTCGCCGAAGAAGACGAAAATGGTGTCGTCGTAAAAACCCTGCTCCTTGGCCAGCTCCATCAGCCGGCCGATGTTGAAGTCCAGCAGACGCACCGCGTTGTACTGCTCGACGCTGCGCGAGCCGGCCTGCTGCACCTGTTCCAGCGGCAGGTCGAGCGGCTCGAAGCCGTCGTTGTCCTTGGGGATGGTGAAGGGCCGGTGGTTGCCGGAGGTCTGCAGGTAGGCGAAGAACGGCTTGTCCTTCGGCAGTGCGCCGAGAATCTGCGAACTCTCCTTGAAGAAATCCAGGTCGGAGATACCCCACACGTCCACCTGTGGCGACTGCCAGTGGCGTTCCTCATAGAGCTGCACACCGTCGATGCTTTGGCGGATCAGCGCATTGATGTTGGCCCAGCCGGCGTTGCCGCCGATCATGTAGAACTTCTCGTAGCCTGGCAGGGCGTTGATCAGCGTGCGTTGACGGGCGATCAGCGGGTTGCGCGTCGCCGTCTCCTGGCGTGAAACATCGGGGATGCCGGTGATGCTCGCCCACACCGTCTTGGCGGTGCCGGTCACCGGCACGTAGAAGTGGCGGAAGAACCAGCTCTCCTTAGCCAGACGATCCAGATTCGGCGTCGGGTTCAGCGGGTTGCCATAGGCCCCCACGGCGCTGGTGCCGAGGGATTCGAGCATGACGAAGACCACGTTGGGCGGGCGCTCGGCCTGGATGCGGTGCGCCTGCGGCGGCTGGTGGCGGAAGAAGTTCAGCGCCTGCGCATCGCGCTCGCTGACGCCCAGATAATCGGCCACCACCTGGTAATGCTCGCGCGTGGCGGTCTCGTCGAAGGCGGCGGGTTCGAGCTTGAGGGTGTCGAAGAGAAACAGCGCCGGATTGATCCCGAGCGCACCGATCTGGCTGTTGCCGCTGTAGAAGGCGTCGCTCCAGCGCAGCGGCACCGGGTTCTCCAGGTTCAGCGCGCTGGCGCGGCCGAGCAGGCCGAAGAAGACCAGCACGCCCACCGCCGCCGCACCGCCGATTGCCGGCAACACGCCGACTCGTTGTGCTTGCGGTCGATCCAGGGTGACGCGCTCCAGGCGCAGCAGCGCCCAGGCCCACAGCACCACACCGGCCAGCCAGGCCAGGGTTATCCACAGTACCGGGTAGGTCTGCCAGAGCATGCCGGCGGAGATCTGCGCATCACCGGCAAAGCGCAACACCGTGGCATTGAGGCGCACACCCAGATAGGTGTAGTGGCCGAAGTCGATGATGTAGAGCAGGCCTAGCGCGGCCACGGCCAGCAGCAGATAGCCGCGCAGCAGCCAGCGCACCGCGCGAAAGCGCGCCAGGCGCAGCCTGGGCAAGGCCAGCAGGATGCCTGCCGGCAGCATCAGCAGCAGGGCCAGGCGCAGGTCGAAGCGCAAGCCTATGCCGAGGGTGGGCAGCACATCCGGTTCGCTGATGCTTTCGACAGCGGAAAAACCCAGCAGAAACAGCCCGCGCAGGGCGGCGAAGAGTACGAACAGCAGCGCCGTCAGGCCTGCCAGGTAATGCAGGCGGCGTGATTTCAGCCAGCTCATGCGAGTTTCCTTGTCGGTCGGGCCAGCAGCCAGCGCACAGCGGCGCTCAACAACGCGCCCAGGCTATAGAGGGCCAGGTAGGGGTCGATCAGGTAATCCCAGTAGTTTTCCGAGGCGCCCAGGCGCAGGGCGAAAGCCAGGGTCGCCAACACCAGCGCCAGGGCGCCGAGCCAGCTGCGCTGGAGGATCAGCACCGCGCACAACAGGCCCAGCACCAGCAGCATCGGCCGGGGTTCGAAGCCCAGTTGGTACGGGTCGGCATAGCTCAGGCCCAGCGCCGCCGGGTAGAGCAGCACGGCCAGGCCGGTGAACAGCGCCAGGCTGGCCAGGCGATCACGGGCGCCGGCGTGCGACAGGCCAAAACGGCATAGCGTCGCCCAGCCAAGCAGCACCAGGCTGACCACTGACAGGTCGCCGATATAGGTGCGCAACTGCAGCGCCAGGCTGATGTCCTGGATCGGCACCAGGCTGAGCAGCAGGCAACCCGCCAGCAGGATGCCGCGCTGCGTCGCAGTGCGCGTCAGGCGCGCGAAGATCAGGAATGCGAGCAGGGTGAAGGCCAGATGCGGCAGCCAGAAATCAGTCATGTGGGCGGCGCTCCGAGAGCCAGGCCTCGTTGAAGCTCAGGTGCTTGATGAACATGTCGTTCCACGAATACACCAGGTGGTAGGCGCCTTCGCGGTCACGAGTGAAATAGGGATATTCGTAATCGAAGGTGCAGCCCTCGGCGCTGCACATGCGCGCGCTCACTCGTTCGAGGAACTGCGCCTGCTGCTCCGGCTTGCCGCCGCTGGCGCGGAATTTTTCACTGACCACGGCCGGGAATTCGTCTTGCGCAATCGGTTCGCCCCAGGGGTTGGGGCTTTCGTCGAGCTCGCCGAGAGTGCGCCAGTTGGCCAGGTTGGCGTCGGTGGCATAAAGGGTCAGGCGAAAGCGCCCGTCTTCGAGGTCGTTCATCGCCACCAGCAAGCTGCCGTCCGGGCGACCGACCGCCGCCAGGGACGAGTTGGGGTTGCTCGGCTCGACCGGCTGCGGATGGCTCCAGCTGCGCCCGGCGTCCTCGCTGTAGCTGGCCAGCACGCGGTGATGCTCCTCGCCGGCATAGCGCAAAAGGGCCACGGCGCGGCGTTCGTCCAGCGCCACCACGGTCGGTTGCAGGGAATCACGCCCCTTGCCGATGCGGTACTTGCCCAGCACTTCGCCGTTCGCGCTCAGGTGCAGGTACTCGGGAAACTTGCCGAGAAACTCGTGATACACCGGCAGGCCGATGCTGCCGTCGGTGTGGAACACCGGCGCGGCACGCACCAGGGTGCTGATGTTGAGAAAGGGGCTGGTGACCAGTTGCCGGGGCGCCGACCAGGTGTCGCCGAGGTCGTCGGAAACCATGGCATTGACCGCGCTGCCGGCCCAGCCGCCGAGCGACACCGAGACGTAGAACAACCACAGGCGGTTGTCCGGCGCCAGGCTGATCACCGGATTGCCCAGCTTGCGGATGTGCTTGCCGACCGCGCGCTGGGTCGACTCGCGGCTGGCCAACACACGCTCGGCGCTCCACTGGCCGCTGCTGGCATCGAAGCGTGCGGCGCGAATCTGTACGTCGGCGGCACCTTCGCGAGTACCGGCGAACCAGGCTGCCATCAGATCGCCGCCGGGCAGGCCGGTGATCGAGGCGGAATGGACGAAATCCTCCAGATCGGAGGAGGCGAAGTGCGCGGCCATGGCCGGTGACGCATCGGCTGGCGCCGGTGGTTGGCTGGCGAAGGGCGCCAGCGCGTGGGGGGCAGCGCCGAACCAGGCGCAGGTGAACACCGTGGCAGCGCCCAGCAGCAGGGCGCAGGTCTTGAGGGTCGAGGTCATGTTCGGTGGTTCAGGGGTGTCTGGGCGAAGCCAGGTGCGAGCTGGCGACTTCTTCTACCGGGCGGGCATCTACCGGGTCGTAGTAGATCTCCAGCTTGCGGCCGTTGGCATCGAAGCCATAGATCTCGTAGCAATTGCCGGGGGTGATGCGGAACTTGGTGATCTGCACGCCCTGGCGCTTCATCTGCTCGCGGAACTGCGACTCGGGCATCCAGGCGCTGCGGTCTTGCCGAGCGCAGTCGGTATCAGCGAGTGCGGCGCTGGATAGTGCAAGCAGTGCCAGCATCGTCAGGGCGCGAACGGGGCGGCGGGCCGGTGTCGACATGCTCGGCATCCTTTGGCGTGGCTGATGGTAAGGGGCTTGGCCCCAGGCAGGTTGCCACCATCGGCCGCCAGGCTTAAGGAAAGCTTAAGCATCACGGGTTGTTACATTTACCTGCCGTGGGTGGTGGGGAGATTCATGGCCTACCCTCCCTGGCGGCGACCCGGCGGGCAGCGTCGCTACGCGCTGTTAAAAAATCGCTCTCGGCCATTTTTTGGCCATTTCGATCCCCTTTTGGCCGTTGCCAGCGTTCTCGATTCGCTGCCAGCGGGCGAACAATGCAGGCACAACAACGAGCCTGGAGCGCTTTGCATGCTCACCTACTACAGCGACGACCACCACCTGCACCACGGCAAATGCGAGCTGATCGACGGGCAGCTGATGCCCTGCTTCGAGAAGCCGCAGCGCGCCGACCACATCCTTGCGCGCGTCAAGGCTCGCCAGCTCGGCGAAGTCCGCGCGCCCAAGGATTTCGGCCTGGCGCCCATCGAGCGCATCCACAGCAAGGCCTACCTGGAGTTTTTCCGGGGCGCCTGGGCGCGCTGGCAGGAACAGGGCGGCAAGGGCGATCTGCTGCCGTTCACCTGGCCGGCACGTACCCTGCGGCGGATGATCCCCAATGACCTGCACGGCCAGCTCGGCTACTACAGTTTCGATGGCGGCGCGCCGATCACTGCCGGCACCTGGCAGGCCGCCTACAGCGCTGCCCAGGTCGCGCTCAGCGCCCAGCAGGAGATTGCCAACGGCGCTCACAGCGCCTTCGCCCTGTGTCGTCCGCCAGGCCATCATGCCGCCGGCGACCTGATGGGCGGCTACTGCTACCTGAACAATGCCGCCATCGCCGCACAGGCCTTCCTCGACCAGGGCCGCAAGAAAGTCGCCATCCTCGATGTCGACTACCACCACGGCAACGGCACCCAGGACATCTTCTACCAGCGCAGCGACGTGCTGTTCGCCTCGATCCACGGCGACCCGGCCGAGGAGTTCCCGTTCTTCCTCGGTTACGCCGACGAACTGGGCGAGGGCGCCGGCGAGGGCTACAACTTCAACTACCCGTTGCCCATGGGCAGTTCCTGGGACACCTGGAACGCCGCGCTGGAACAGGCCTGCCAGCGCATCGCCGACTACGGCGCCGAGGTGCTGGTGGTGTCGCTGGGCGTGGACACCTACATGGAAGACCCGATCTCGCAGTTCAAGCTCGACAGCCCGGACTACCTGGCCATGGGCCGACGCATCGCCGCGCTGGGCCTGCCGACGCTGTTCATCATGGAAGGCGGCTACGCCGTGGAGGCCATTGGCGTCAACGCGGTCAACGTGCTGGAAGGCTTCGAAGGCGCCTGATCGGCGATCAAATCTGCCAAAACAAGAGCAACATTTCAGGGGTGAGAAACGATGAAAGCCATCAAACAGATGCTCGGCGTCGCCCTGTGCAGCGCCACCCTGCTCAGCGGCGCGGTGCAGGCCAAGGAGCTGCGCGTATACAACTGGGCCGACTACATCCTCCCGGAGGTGCCCAAGGACTTCCAGAAGGAGTCCGGCATCCAGATCACCTGGGACACCTTCGAGACCAATGAGGCGCTGGAAGCCAAGCTGCTAACCGGTAACTCCGGCTATGACCTGGTGATCCCGTCCAACCAGTTCCTCGAAACCCAGATCAAGGCCGGCGTGTTCGCCCCGTTGGACAAGTCCAAGCTGCCCAACTGGAAGAACCTCGACCCGGTGCTGCTCGGCCTGCTGGAGAAGAACGACCCGGGCAACCAGTACGGCGTGCCCTACATGTACGGCACCGTGCTGATCGGCTACAACCCGGACAAGGTCAAGGCTGCGCTCGGTGACGACGCGCCGGTCAACAGCTGGGACCTGGTGTTCAAGCCCGAGTACATGGAGAAGCTGAAATCCTGCGGCGTGGCCATGCTCGACTCGCCCACCGAGATCATCCCCATCGCCCTGCACTACCTGGGCCTCGACCCCAACAGCGCCAACCCGGCCGACTACGACAAGGTCACCGAACTGCTGCTCAAGGTGCGCCCGTACGTGGCCTACTTCCATTCGGCCAAGTACATGACCGACATCGCCAACGGTGACATCTGCGTGGCCATTGGCTACTCCGGCAGCTTCTACCAGTTCGCCAACCGCGCCAAGGAAGCCGGCAACGGCGTGAAGATCAACTGGCGTCTGCCGAAAGAAGGCGCGCCGATCTGGTTCGACACCTGGGCCATCCCCAAGAGCGCGCAGAACGTCGATGAAGCCCATGCCTTCATCAACCATCTGCTCGAACCCAAGGTCATCGCGCCGATCAGCGACTTTCTCGGCTACCCCAACCCCAACGTTCCGGGCATGCAGCTGGTGGGCGCGGAGATCGCCGACGATGCCGATCTGACGCCGACGCCGGAGCTGCAGAAGTCGCTCTACGTGGTGCAGCCGCTGCCGCAGAAGATCGAGCGGGTGCGTACGCGGGCCTGGACGTCGATCAAGTCGGGTAAGTGACGATTAGTCTCTAAAAGCTCGCGGCTGAAGCCGCTCCTACAGAACACCGCACAAGCTGTAGGAGCGGCTTAACCGATGGTGCCCACGCTCTGCGTGGGCACCTGCGTTTGTGACGCTCTGTGTCATGTTGGGAGATGCTGGCTACTGCAACTATGGCAACGGACGCAGAGCGTCCTCGGCTGCGTTCCCACGCGGAGCGTGGGAACGATCAATCAAGTCGGGTAAGTGAGCGGCCCTGAAAGCTCGCGGCTGAAGCCGCTCCTACGGAACACCGCACAAGCTGTAGGAGCGGCTTCAGCCGCGAATGCCTTACCCGCAGGGCGCTCAGCCACCCACCTCCCCCGTCTCCAGCTTGCGCCAGAGCAAACGCACCGCCGCCTTGCGCACCAGGGCGCAGCGGTACAGGCGGATCTCCAGGGGGATCTGCCAGTGTTCGCCGCCGCAGATGGCCAGCTCACCGCGGGCCAGTTCGGCGGTGACCGACAGCCGTGGCACCCAGGCCACGCCCATGCCCTGCAGGGCCATGCTCTTGAGGCTGTCGGCCATGGCGGTTTCGTATACCGTGGTCGAGCGTAGGGCGCGCTGGCGCAGCAGCAGGTTGACCGAACGGCCGAGAAAGGCGCCAGCGCTGTAGGCCAGCAGAGGCACGCTCTGCCCGCCGTCGAGGTCGAACAGCGGCGCGCCGGATTCGCTCACCGCGCATACCGGCAACATCGAGGTGGCGCCCAGGTGCAGCGAGGGGAATATTGCCGGGTCCATCTGCAGCGCCGCGTCGGGGTCGTAGTAGGCAAGGATCAGGTCGCAGGCGCCTTCACGCAGTGAATGCACCGCTTCGCCGACGTTGGTCGCCACCAAGCGGGTGGTCAGGGGCAGGCCTTCGCGCCGCAGGCGGGCGATCCATTCGGGGAAGAAGCCCAGCGTCAGCGAGTGGGCGGCAGCAATCGACAGCATCTCGCCCTGCTGGCCTTCCAGGTTGTGCAGGTGGCGCACCACTTCGCCGAGCTGCTCGACCAGGCTGCGCGCGGTGACCAGAAACAGCCGGCCGGCCTCGGTGAGTTCGACGGGGGTGCAGGAGCGGTCGACCAGGGTCAGGCCGAGCATGCCTTCCAGGCTGCGGATACGTCGGCTGAATGCCGGCTGGGTGACGAAGCGCTTTTCCGCGGCCTGGGAGAAGCTGCGGGTGGCGGCCAGGACGATAAAGTCCTCCAGCCATTTGGTTTCCAAGTTCATTGCAGGCTCCGCGTGTTGATCCGGTTTGCGCCCGTGTAGGAGCCCCGCCTCGGGGCGAAGCTTTTCAGACGCCCGGCCAGAGCATTCGCGGCGAGGCGCTGCTCCTACAGATACGTCAGAGGGGCGACCGTGTTGCCCCGATGGTGGGTTACACCGCGTCTCGAACGACGTGACGTTCGGCAATGGCAGCATGCGGCTAACCCACCCTACGTTTGCCGCTATCCCGCAGTCACATCGACATTATGCCGATTGTGCATAGGGCAGCAAGTAACGGCATTGGTAGCGATACGGTCGGGGCCCCTATTCTATGGGCATCGCGGCACTCGCCGTATTTCCCAAGAGTCATCTCTATCATGTCCTCTGCTGCATCTGTTCGCGTCGAAAAAGACCTGCTCGGTACCCTCGAAGTCCCTGCCGATGCCTATTACGGCATCCAGACCCTGCGCGCCGTGCAGAACTTCCGCCTGTCCGGCGTGCCGCTGTCGCATTACCCGAAGCTGGTGATCGGCCTGGCCATGGTCAAGCAGGCTTCGGCTGACGCCAACCGCGAACTGGGTCATCTGTCCGCCGCCAAGCACACGGCGATCAGCACCGCCTGCGCACGCATCATCCAGGGCGAGTTCCACGAGCAGTTCGTGGTCGACATGATTCAGGGCGGCGCCGGCACCTCGACCAACATGAATGCCAACGAGGTGATCGCCAACATCGCCCTCGAGGCCATGGGACATGAGAAGGGCCAGTACCAGCACCTGCACCCGAACAACGACGTGAACATGGCGCAGTCGACCAACGACGCCTACCCGACCGCCATCCGCCTCGGCCTGCTGCTCGGTCACGACAGCCTGCTCGGTGCGCTGGACAAGCTGATCCAGTCGTTCGCCGCCAAGGGTCTGGAGTTCGGCCACGTGCTGAAGATGGGTCGCACCCAGCTGCAGGACGCCGTGCCGATGACCCTCGGCCAGGAATTCCGCGCCTTCGCCACCACCCTCGGTGAAGACCTGCAGCACCTGAAACTGCTGGCGCCGACCCTGCTCACCGAAGTCAACCTGGGCGGTACCGCGATCGGTACCGGCATCAACGCCGACCCGAAATACCAGGCCCTGGCGGTCAAGCGTCTGGCCATCATCAGCGGTCACCCGCTGACCCCGGCTGTCGACCTGATCGAAGCCACCAGCGACATGGGCGCCTTCGTGCTGTTCTCCGGCATGCTCAAGCGCACCGCGGTCAAACTGTCGAAGATCTGCAACGACCTGCGTCTGCTCTCCAGTGGCCCGCGTACCGGCATCAACGAGATCAACCTGCCGGCGCGTCAGCCGGGCAGCTCGATCATGCCTGGCAAGGTCAACCCGGTGATCCCTGAGGCGGTCAACCAGGTGGCCTTCGAGGTTATCGGTAACGATCTGGCCCTGACCATGGCGGCCGAAGGTGGCCAGCTGCAGCTGAACGTGATGGAGCCGCTGATCGCCTACAAGATCTTCGACTCGATCCGCCTGCTCACCCGCGCCATGGATATGCTGCGCGAGCTGTGCATCGACGGCATCACCGCCAACGAGGCGCGCTGCCGTGAACTGATGGAAAACTCCATTGGTCTGATCACCGCGCTGAACCCCTACATCGGCTACGAGAACGCCACCCGCATCGCCAAGGTCGCTCTGGACAGCGGGCGCGGCGTGCTGGAGCTGGTGCGCGAAGAGCAGCTGCTGGACGAGGCCACCCTGGCCGACATCCTGCGCCCCGAGAACATGATTGCCCCGCGCCTGGTTCCGCTGCAGGGCTGATTGATCGAATGACACGCGCCGCCCCTTTGGGCGGCGTGTTCATTTCCGCCCTCGAGCCTGTTCATGGGGCGGCACCGCTGAAGGCCGCGCAGACGGCCCCACAACAACGACAATCCGGGTGTACAACCACATGAGTCAGAGCAACACCGCTTCCTCTTCCTTCCTTGCGCGCGTGCCGTTGTGGCAGCAGATCCTCGTCGGCCTGGTGCTCGGCGTGGTCGTCGGCATGCTGTTCAAGAGTCTCGCCCTGGGGCTGGCGCCGGTCGGCGCGCTGTTTCTCAACGCGATCAAGATGCTCATCGTGCCGCTGGTGTTCGTCTCCCTGGTGGCGGGCATCACCGCCATGAGCGACAGCGCCAAGCTTGGCCGCATCAGCGTCAAGACCATCGCCATCTACCTGATCACCACTGCCTTCGCGGTGAGCATCGGCCTGGCATTCGGCACCCTGTTCAGCCCCGGTGAAGGCATGAACATGGTTGCCAGCGGCAGTGAAGAGGCCAAGCAGGCGCCCTCGCTGGTGCAGATCCTGGTGGGCCTGGTGCCGACCAACCCGGTGACCGCCTTCGCCGAAGGCAACATCCTGCAGATCATCGTCTTCGCCATCGCCCTGGGCGTGAGCATGAATCTGGTTGGCGAAAAGGCTGTGCCGGTGGTCCGTCTCTTCGACAGCCTGGCCGAGGTGTTCTACAAGCTCACCGATCTGGTGATGCGCTTCGCCCCCATCGGCGTATTCGCGCTGATCGCCGGCGTGGTCGCCTCCCACGGTATCGAGGTGCTGCTGCCGCTGGCCGGCGTGATCGGGGTGATCTACCTGGCCAGCATCGCCCATATGCTGCTGATCTACGGTGGCCTGATCGGCGGCCTGGCGCGTCTCAGCCCGCTGCGCTTCTTCCGCGGCATCGCCCCGGCGCTGGCAGTGGCCTTCAGTACCTCGAGCAGCTCCGGCACCCTGCCGGTGTCCATCGAGTGCGCGCGCAAGAACCTCGGTGTGTCGCAGGGCGTAGCCGGCTTCGTGTTGCCGGTGGGCGCCACCATCAACATGGACGGCACCGCGATCTACCAGGGCGTGCTGGCGCTGTTCATCGCCCAGGCCTTCGGCATCGACCTGAATGCCGGCCAGTACCTGATGATCATCCTCACCGCCACCCTGGCCTCGATCGGCACCGCCGGCGTACCGGGTGCCGGCCTGATCATGCTCGGCCTGGTGCTGACCTCGGTCGGCCTGCCGCTGGAAGGCGTGGCGCTGATCGCCGGTATCGACCGCATCCTCGACATGGCGCGCACCACGGTGAACGTCGCCGGCGACCTGATGACCACCACCCTGGTGGGCAGCAGCGAGAAGGAGCTGGATCGCGAGATCTACAACAGCGACAACGCTGCCTGAGCAACCGCTTTCATAGGAGGCCTTCACCAGCCTCAACCTTCAGGGATGGCCTCGGCCATCCCTTTTTTTGTGGCCTGCCGTCCCTCGCGGCCACCCTTGGGCGCCTCTAAAAACTACCTGCGTTGTCATCGCTGCGTTGAAAGCAGGCTCAGAATGCTCATTTACAACACGTAAAGTCGAGCGCGACTCCGACCGTTTTTCGCCTGTTTTTGCGGGGCCGCCATCGGTACTGCGCTGACTGCCTCGCCAACGTTTTTAGAGGCGCCCCCCTTCGGGCCGTCGCAAGCGACGTCAAAAACTGCTCCCGGCAGTTTTTTCCTGTCATTCAAGGATGGCTGCCGTAGGGTGCGCCGCGCGCACCGCCGGTTGGCCTGCATTACAGCCTCCAGGCCCGACGTAGCGTCTGCACCGCCTCGATGATCTGCGCCTCGGGCACCGCAGCGAAGCCCAGCACCAGCCCGGCGCGGGCGTCATCAGCCGTTTCACTAGCGGGCAGCCAGTAATCGCTCAAGGGGGTCATCTCGATACCGGCTGCGCGTGCGGCGGCAATCAACTCACGCTCACGGGCCAGGCTCTCGACCTTGATACTCAGGTGCAGACCGGCTTCCACGGCCGGTAACGGCGAGCATCCGGGAATCGCCTGCGGCCACGCCGTGAGCAAGGCGTCACGGCGGCTGCGCGCCGTCTGACGCATACGTCGCACATGGCGCTGGAAGTGCCCAGAAGCGATGAATTCGGCCATCACTGCCTGGGTGCCGACCTCCGAGTGGCGTATCTCCAGCGCCTGGCGCCTCGCGAAAGGCTCGGCCAGCGCTGGCGGCAGCACCAGATAGCCCAGGCGCAACGCCGGAAAGGCGAGCTTGCCGAAGGTGCCGATGTAGATCACCCGTTGCTGGTCATCCAGCGCTGCCAAGGGCGCGAGTGGCGTGCCGCTGTAGCGGTACTCGCCGTCGTAGTCGTCCTCGATGATCCAGCCATTCACGCGCTTGGCCCACTCCAGCAAGGCCAGGCGCCTGGGCAGCGACAGGGTGACGCCGGCGGGGTACTGGTGCGCGGGCGTGACATAGGCCAGCCGGCAATCGTTCAGACGCTGCAGGGCGTCGACGTCCAGGCCGTCATGGTCCACCGGCACGCCGCACAGCTGCGCGCCGGCCACGGCGAAGGCATGGCCCGCCGCGCGGTAGCCGGGGTTTTCAATGGCCACACGGTCGCCCGGTTGAATCAGCAATTGCGCGCAGAGGCTGCTGGCCTGCTGCGAGCCGCAGGTGATCAATATCTGCTGCGCCTCGCAGGTCAGGCCGCGGCTGTTGCGCAGGTAGGCGGCGATGAGTTCGCGCAGCTGCAGGTCGCCAGCGGGGTCGCCATAGCCGAGTCGTGCCAGCGAGGGTTTGCGCCAGAAGCGCGCCTGCAGACGTGCCCAGGTCTCGAAGGGGAACAGGTCGAAAGCCGGCACGCCGATACGAAAGGCGCGCGGTGCGCCCGCGGCGGGCATCGCCAGGTGATGGTTGTGCAACAGCTGCATTGCCGGGCTGGCCGCTGCCGGGGCGACGGCTGCCACCGGGGCAGGTCGATGGCGCGTCAGCTCGGCGACGTAGGTGCCATCGCCGACCCGCCCGGCCACGTAGCCCTCGGCATACAGCTGGTCCAGCGCGCGGGTCACGGTGTTGCGCGAGATGCCGAGCAGGGTGGCCAGCTCACGGCTTGCCGGCAGGCGCGTGCCACTGGCCAGGCGGCCATCGAGGATGCGCTCGCGCAAGGCCTGGTAGAGCTGGCGCGCCAGGCCCTGACCGGGCTGCAGATGAATGCCGGAAAGGTCGAATGGCAAGGCGGGCGAGCGTTTCATGATGGGTAGATTGGCTCTATCAAAGTCGTCGGTAATGGACCTTACGTCAGGCCAATATCCTGCCTAGCATGGCCCCATCACGCCAGGAGAAAACGTCATGTACTGCCCCGCCGCCTTTCGCCAGGACGATCTGCCCAGCCTGCACGTGCAGATACAGGCCAGTGGACTGGCCATCGTGACCAGCGCTGGCGCACAGGGCCTTCAAGCCAGCCATCTGCCGCTGTTGCTTGAACCTGGCGAAGGCGAGCTCGGCACCCTGTACGGCCACTTCGCCCGCGCCAATCCGCACTGGCGTGACCTGGCCAGCGGCGCCGAGGCGCTGGTTGTGTTCAGTGGGCCGGACGCCTACGTGCACCCTGGCTGGTACCCGGCCAAGGCCGAGCACGGCAAGGTGGTGCCGACCTGGAATTACATCGCCGTGCATGCCTGGGGCCGGGCCGAGGTGTTCGACGAGCCGGAGCGCCTGCTGCAACTGGTCAGCCGCCTCAGCGACCGTCACGAACAAGGGCGCCCGCAGCCCTGGGCTGTCAGCGATGCGCCGCGCGATTACATCGACGCCATGCTGCGCGCCATCGTCGGCTTCGCCCTGCCGATTCGCCGACTCGAAGGTAAATGGAAGCTCAGCCAGAACCGCTCAGCCAGCGATCAGGCCGGCGTGCGCACCGGCCTGGCAACGTCCAACAACCCGCGCGACCACGAACTGGCGGCGCAGATGAATCCCACCGACTGATCACCGAAGGAAGGCCATCATGCTCGACATTCGCCCCATCACCGCTGCCGATCACGCCGCCTGGTTGCCGCTCTGGCAGGCTTACCAGCGTTTCTACCAGGCCGAGATCCCAACCGAGACCAGCGCCCTCACCTGGCAGCGCTTTCTCGACCCGGCCGAGCCGATGCACGCCGCCCTGGCCTGGCAGGACGGCGAGGCGGTCGGTCTGGTGCACTTCATCTATCACCGCAGTTGCTGGACGAGTGGTGACTACTGCTACCTGCAGGATCTGTTCGTCGCCGAGCACATTCGTGGTGGTGGCATCGGCCGCGCGCTGATCGAGCACGTTTACGCCGAGGCCCGCGCTGCCGGTGCCAGCCGCGTGCATTGGCTGACCCAGGAAAGCAACTACCAGGGGCGTATGCTCTACGACCGCATCGGCGACCGCTCCGGTTTCATCCAGTACAGGAAGCTCTTCTGATGACGCGTGATCTCGCTCACTGGCAACCCCGTCCCACACCGGACCAGCGCACCTTGCAAGGCCGTTTCGTGCGTCTCGAAGCACTCGATGTCACGCGGCATGGCGATGATCTGTGGCGCGCGCTGCAGGGGCCGGACCCGGCGCTCTGGGATTATCTGCCCTACGGTCCCTTCACCGAGCGAGGCGCCTTCGATACCTGGCTGGCCGGCAATGCGCAGAGCCGTGATCCGCTGTTCTATGCGGTGGTCGACCTGGCCAGCGGCCGCGCCCTGGGGCTGTTCAGCTACCTGCGTATCACCGCGCAGGACGGCAGCATCGAGATCGGCCACGTCGCCTTCGGCGCGCCGATGCAGCGTACCCCAGGCGCGACCGAGGCGGTCTATCTGCTGGCGCGCCACGCCTTCGACGATCTCGGTTATCGCCGCCTGGAATGGAAGTGCGATGCGGCCAATGCCCGCTCGCTGCGCGCCGCCGAGCGCTTCGGCTTCAGCCAGGAAGGGCTGTTCCGTCAACATATGGTGCGCAAGGGCCGCAACCGTGACACCGCCTGGTTCTCCATCATCGACGGGGAATGGCCGGCATGCCGCGAGGCCTTCGAGCGCTGGCTGGCTGTGGATAACTTCGATGAAGCGGGGCGGCAGAGGCAGCGCCTGGAGGCGCTGCGGGGGTAACGCCCTACTCCATCTCGAACAACCCAGCACGCAGCTGCGCGCCGCCCAGGCGCTGGCGGATGTCGTCGTCGATGCGCGGGTCGTCGGGGGCGTAGAGCATCAACTGGCGATAGGCGTTGACCCGGTTGATCTCGTTGCCCAGGTACTGCCAGACCACGCGGGTGCAGGCTGGTGTGCGGCGGTCGCCGCTGGAGACGCCGGTCTTGATGCCATTGAGGCGGATGATGCGGCTCTTGAAGCTGGGAATGAGGATGGTCTGGCTCATTTCGTTGCCGGTGAGCGACTCGTAGTCCACCAGAAACAGGCGGTCCTGCAGGAAGAACGCCGTGCCCAGGTAGCGACAGCGCACCCAGTCCTCACTGCCGCCGCGTGTGGGTTCCTGGCGCTCCTGGCGTTCCTGGCGCTCGAACAGGTAGTTGCCGCGCTCCTCGCGCAGGTGCACCAGTGACAGCAGTACGTGTCCCGGTACCGACATGCAGTTGGAGTATTCGAAGTAGTAGCCGCAGTAGCGCTCCATCGGGCTGGCCTGACGGCGCAGTGGGGCGAACAGGTCCAGCAGCGGGTCGTTGCCACTTTGCTGCTGCGCATCGCCGCTGCGGGCACCGATCAGGCGGGTGAACTGCTCGGCCGGCATGGCCAGCTCGAAGGGTTCTACACCGAAGAAATCGCAGATGCGCTTGAGGTTGTGCGTGGTCGGTCGGCTCTGCCCGGCCAGGTAGCGGTTGAACTGCGCGCGGTTGATCGCCAGCTTGCGACATACCTCGGCAATCGAGCGGTAATGGCTGCAAAGCAATTTCAGATTGCTGCCGAGGGAATCGGACATATGGCCGCTCCAGCTGATGCGAATGACGCGATTCTAGCATCAACTCGCATCAGATCGCCGCGACCTGCGAAATTGTCCCGCGCGGCGCCTTCACCAAAGATTGCGCCACCCGCCCGGCGCGGCGCATTCCCATTCAGAACAACAAGAGAGAAAGCCTCCATGCTCGATCTTCTCAATGACCTCATCTGGAGCAAGCTGCTGATCGTGATGCTGATCGGCCTTGGCCTGTTCTTCACCATCGCCTCACGCTTCGTCCAGTTCCGCTACTTCGGCAGCATGTTCCGTATCTTCAGCGAGGCATTCCAGCGTCAGCCGGGCCAGCTCAGCTCGTTCCAGGCGCTGATGCTTTCGGTGGCTGGCCGCGTGGGCGCCGGCAATATCGCCGGTGTATCGGTGGCGATCATGCTCGGTGGTCCGGGCGCCATCTTCTGGATGTGGGTCGTGGCCCTGGTTGGCATGGCCACCAGCTACTTCGAGTGCTCGCTGGCGCAGCTGTACAAGCGTCGCGAGGCTGATGGCGGCTACCGCGGCGGCCCGGCTTTCTACATTCAGCATGGTCTCGGTCAGCGCTGGCTGGGTATCGTCGTATCGATCCTGCTGCTGGTGACCTTCGGCTTCGGCTTCAACGCCGTGCAGTCCTTCACCGTCGCCAGCTCGCTGCACGACACCTTCGGTATCCCGACCCTGGCCAGTGGCATTGCCCTGACCGTGGTGATCGGTCTGATCATCTTCGGTGGCATCAAGCGCATCGCCAAGTTCGCCGACGTGCTGGTGCCGGTGATGGCGTTCTCCTACCTGGGCATGGCGCTGCTGGTGATCGGTCTGAACATCACCGAAGTTCCAGCCACCTTCGCCCTGATCTTCAAGAGCGCCTTCGGCCTCGAGCCGGCCTTCGCTGGTGGCATCGGCGCGGCCATCATCATGGGCGTCAAGCGCGGCCTGTTCTCCAACGAAGCCGGCCTGGGCAGTGCGCCGAACGTGGCCGCGGTCGCCGAGGTCAAGCATCCGGCTGCGCAGGGCATCGTGCAGTCGCTCAGCGTATTCATCGACACCCTGATCCTGTGCAGCTGCACCGCGCTGATCATCCTGCTGTCCGGCGTGTATCAGCCGGGCATGGAACAGGCCGGTGTGGTGCTGACCCAGAGCGCCGTTGCGGCCGTGGTCGGCGAGTGGGGCCGGGTGTTCGTCAGCCTGGCGCTGCTGCTGTTCGTCTTCACCACCCTGATCTACAACTACTACCTGGGTGAGAACGCCCTGGGCTTCTTCAGCCAGAAGCGCGGCCCGGTGATGATCTACCGCGTGCTGGTGGTCGGCCTGGTGCTGTGGGGTTCGGTGCAGGATCTGGGCACCGTGTTCGCCTTCGCTGACGTGACCATGGGTCTGCTGGCGATCTGCAACCTGATTGCCCTGGCGCTGCTGTTCAAGGTGGGCCTGCGCCTGATGCGCGACTACGATAGCCAGATCAAGGCAGGTGTTGAGTCGCCGGTACTCGATGCCAAGCAGTTCGCTGATCTGGACCTCGACCCTGCCGTCTGGGGGGGGCAGCCGGGTAAAACCGCCGACCAGGCGGAAATCGGTGATCGCGTCTACCAGCGTTGATCTGACTCAGATGGAAGAAGGGGGCAAGGCCCCCTTTTTCTTGCCTGCCAGCTTTGGCAGCCATTGTTCGGGCAGTCGTAAGCGACGTTGCGAATGTCGCGCAGACCCGTGATTTGTGAGGAGAGCCCATGGCGACCCCAGAAAAACTCCTGGTGCTGTACACAGGCGGCACCATCGGCATGCAGATGAGCGCGGACGGCCTGGCGCCGGCCTCGGGTTTCGAGGCGCGCATGCGCACCCAACAAGCCAGCGAGAACGCCAGCGAGCTGCCGCAATGGACCTTCCGCGAGCTGCTGCCGCTGATCGACAGCGCCAACATGAACACCGGCCACTGGCTGGCGCTGCGTGACGAGATCGTCACCGCCGTGCAGACCCATGGCCACGACGCCGTGCTGGTACTGCATGGTACCGATACCCTGGCCTACAGCGCCGCCGCGCTGAGCTTCCTGCTGCTCGGCCTCGACGTGCCGGTGGTGCTGACCGGCGCCATGCAGCCGGCCGGTGTCGATGGCGGTGATGCCTGGCCCAACCTGTTCGGCGCCATGCGCGCGCTGTATCGCGGCGTCGCGCCTGGCGTGCACCTCTACTTCAACGGCCAGCTGCTGCATGGCGCACGTTGCTCGAAGTTGCGCAGCGACGCTTTCGATGCCTTCCAGGTGCTGCCGCGTCAGCGTCAGGCCGAACGGGCCTCGGTCGATGCGCGGATCGACTTCCGCCAGCCGCGCCAGCCGGTCAATCTTGCCGTGCTGCCACTGCATCCGGCGGTGCAGGCCGGGCAACTGCAAGCTCTGCTGGCCAGCGGCGTGCAGGGGCTGCTGCTGGAGTGCTACGGCAGTGGCACCGGCCCGGCCGGCGATGCGCAATTGATGAGCGTGCTGCGTGAGGCGCATCAGCGCGGTGTGGTGCTGGCGGCAATCAGTCAGTGCCCGCAAGGCCATGTGCAGTTCGGTGTGTATGCGGCCGGCAGCCGTCTGGCCGAGGTCGGCCTGGTGTCCTGTGGCGGCATGACCCGCGAGGCGGCACTGGGCAAGCTGTTCGCCCTGCTCGGCGCCGGTTTGCCACAAGCTGAGGTTGAACACTGGCTGGCGCGCGATCTCTGTGGTGAGATGAGCGACTGATCCACCTGCCCGAACAGAGGAAGGACGATGAGCATCGAAATTCGCCCTGTAGTCGCTGCCGATCACGAAGCCTGGTTGCCCTTGTGGCAGGGCTACCAGCGCTTCTATATGACCGAGATTCCAGCCGAGACCAGCGCCGTTACCTGGCAGCGCTTTCTCGACCCCGCCGAGCCCATGGGCGCCGCCCTGGCCTGGCAGGGTGACCAGGCCATTGGCCTGGTGCACTGGGTCATCCACCGCTCGACCTGGACCACCGGTGACTATTGCTACCTGCAGGACCTGTTCGTCGCCAAGGGCCAGCGCAGTGGCGGCGTTGGTCGTCAGCTGATCCAGCATGTCTACGAGCAGGCGCGTGCTGCCGGCTGTTCACGGGTGCACTGGCTGACGCACGAGAGCAACAGCCAGGCCAAGCTGCTGTACGAGCGCATCGGTGAGCGCTCGGGATTCGTGCAGTACCGCAAGCTGCTGTAGGTGGGGGCGAGAGAGGGAGGTTGGCATGCATTGCGCATCGCCAGTGCCCCCTCGTCTTCAAGCTGACAGCCATGAACAAGCTCGACAACGCTCTGCTGAATATCCTGATCAAGGACTCGCGCACCTCTTTTGCCGATATCGCTCGCCAGCTCAATATATCCAGAGCCCACGCACGCACTCGGGTACAGGCCCTGGTCGATACCGGCGTCATCGAGAAATTCACCGCTGTGGTGAATCCGGAAAAGCTCGGCAAGGGTATTTCCACCTTCGTCGATCTTACTGTCGCGCCGCATGCTATCGAAGCCGTCGCCGAGCGACTCTCGGCTACCGTGGAGGTGGTCAGCCTGTACATCATGAGTGATCTGAAAAGCCTGCACATCCACACGTTGACCGACAGCTACGAGACCTTCGATGCTTTCGTGCGCGAGCATATCTTCAACCACCCGGAGATTCTCACGGTTGACTGCAAGGCACTGATGACGCGGGTGAAGCACCGTCGTGGCGGTGCTCGCCTGTAACATCCTGATACATCGAGCTATTTCTCACTGTTCCGGAAGCGTCGGCGCCTTAAAAAAGCGCTCAGTGCGCTCATCTAGTGCATAACTGACATTCGTCAGTTGAAGGCAAGGTCAGCGGACCGATCGTATGCAAATGGTTTGGCACTGCTGACAAATGTATTCATTACCCGTGGCGTATTGACGATTCGTCGCAAGCGACAGCCCAGAGGTGCTTATTTTTTGTGCAGTCTGGCTAACGGCCATATTCTTCAAAAAATAGATAAGTCATTATAAAACAATAAGTTATATATATTTTTCTACTGGCACGCGTGTTGCTCTAGGGCTTCCAGACCACTTTACATCCGATAGGCCATCCCGCTGATCGGAGCCACTGTGTAACTGGAGACCGCCCCATGAGCCTTAACCGTCGTAAATTCCTCGGTGCTGGAGCCGTTGCCGCAGGCGCAGGCCTGACCCTGGGTGCCTCGGGCATCGCCACTGCCAACGAGAAAACCTTCAACTGGAAGATGACCAACGCCTACGCGCCCGGCTCGCCGTTCTATGTGCAGGGGCCGGGCAGCCCGACCGATTTCTGCAAGCGTGTCGAGGCCATGTCCAATGGCCGCCTGAAGATTCAGCACTTCGCTGCTGGCGAGCTGATCCCGGCGCTGGAAGGCTTCGATGCGGTGTCCAGTGGCATGGTGGAAATGAACGCCGCCAATGCCTTCTTCTGGGCCGGCAAGATCCCCGCCGCGCAGTTCTTCACCGCCGTGCCCTTCGGCATGAATACCCAGGGCATGAACGCCTGGTTGTACAACGGCGGCGCGCTGCAACTCTGGGAAGAACTCTACGCGCCCCATGGCCTGGTGCCGATGCCCATGGGCAACACCGGCACCCAGATGACCGGCTGGTTCCGTCAGCCACTGGAAAACGTCGATAGCCTCAAGGGCCTGAAAATGCGTGTGCCGGGCCTGGCCGGCAAGGTCTACAGCGAACTGGGCGTGGCGGTAAGGCTGCTGCCTGGCGGCGAGATTTTCCCGGCGCTGGAGCGCGGAGTGATCGATGCTGCCGAATTCGTCGGACCCTATCAGGACCGCCGCATGGGCCTGCATAAAGCCGCGAAGAACTACTACACCACCGGCTGGCACGAGCCGACCAACGTCACCGAGCTGATCATCAACAAGAAGGCCTGGGAAACCCTGCCGGCCGACCTGCAAGCCATCGTGCGCATCTGCGCCCAGGCCTGCAATGCCGAGAGCCTGGCATGGTCCGATGCGGTCAACGCCGATGCCCTGGAAGACCTGGTGACCAATGAAGGTGTGATCGCCAAGCCGCTGCCGGGCGACATCATCACCCGCCTGCGCGAGGTGACCAACGACACCCTCGCCAGCATGGCTGCCGCCGACCCGGCAACACGCAAAGTGCACGATCACTTCATGGCGTTCCGCAAGAAGTACAGCAGCTGGTCGGCCACCGGCGAAAAAGGCTTCATGGACCTGGGGGTGTGAGGCGATGCATGCCGTGATCAACCGCATCGAGCAGTTGGTCGAGACCCTGGGCAGTCTGGCACGCGGCTGCGTGCTGGTGCTGGTCCTGCTGGTGTCGGCCAACGTGCTGATCCGCTATGGCTTTTCCGTGAGCCCGGTGGCGTTGCAGGAGCTTGAATGGTTTCTGATTTCGCCCATCGCGCTGCTTGGCATCTCCTACGTGTTGAAACACCGTGCCGATGTGCGGGTGGACTTCATCTACGAGAAGTTCCAGCCGCGCACCCAGGCTGCGGTGGATCTGTTCAGTGCCCTGGCGACCTGCCTGATCGGCGCGTTCCTGGCCTGGGTCTGCTGGCATTACATGATGCAGTCCTACGCCATTGGCGAAGGCTCGCCGGACCCTGGCGGCCTGCCCCATCGCTTTCTGGTCAAGGCCTTTCTGCCGCTGGGCTTTGCCCTGTTTGCCCTGCAAGGCATTGCTGACACCCTGCGTGCCCTCAAGAGCCTGCTCGCATCCAACCCGACACCTGAGGAGGCCTTGCCATGAGCCCCAATGAATGGCTGGCAATCCTGATGGTGCTCGCCTTTTTCTCGATGATGATGGTCGGCGTACCGGTGGCCATCTCCCTGGCTGTGTCCGGTTTCGCCGCCGGCCTGATCGGTTTCGGCCCGATGCTGTTCAGCCTGCTACCGGCGCGCATGTTTGGCGTGGTCAGCAACTACACGCTGCTGGCGATTCCGCTGTTTACCTTCATGGGGGTGATGCTGGAGAAATCCAGGGTCGCAGAGGACATGCTGGAGACGGTTGGCCAAGCCATGGGTGGCCTCAACGGCGGCATGGGCCTGGCCATCGTGCTGGTCGGCGTGCTGCTCGGTGCCTCGACCGGTATCGTTGGCGCCACCGTGGTGACCATCGGCCTGCTGACCCTGCCGGTGCTGCTGCGCCGCGGCTACAAACCCAGCGTGGCCTGCGGCACCATCTGCGCCTCCGGCACCCTGGGGCAGATCATTCCGCCGAGCCTGGTGCTGATTCTGCTGGCCGATATTCTCGGCGAGTCGGTGGGTTCGATCTTCGCCGCCGCCTTTATTCCCAGCCTGATGCTGGCCGGCGTCTACATCGTCTACATTCTGCTGCTCGGCTGGCTGCGCCCGCAGTGGGTGCCGGCGATTCCTGCCGAGGAGCGCGCGCTGATCAGCCGCAAACAGCTGTGGCAGAACATCGCCAAATCGGTATTGCCGCCGCTGCTGCTGGTGGTCTGTGTGCTTGGCTCGATCATCGGCGGCCTGGCCGCGCCGACCGAAGCGGCCTCCATCGGTGCACTTGGCGCGCTGGTCATCGCCGGCTGCGCCAGACGTCTGAACCGAGATACCCTCAAGCAGACCCTGCACGGCACCCTGAGCATCAGCGCGATGATCTTCCTCATCCTGCTCTGCTCGCAGCCGTTCTCCCTGGCCTTCCGCGGCCTGGGCGGCGAAGCCCTGGTGCATGATCTGTTCAGCCTGCTGCCGGGCGGCGAACTGGGCGCGATCCTGTTCCTTATGGTGCTGCTGTTCGTGCTCGGTTTCTTTCTGGAGTGGATCGAGATCTCCTACATCGCCCTGCCGATGTTCCTGCCGGTATTCATGGGCTATGGCACCGACATGGTCTGGCTGGCGATTCTAGTGGCGTTGAACCTGCAGATGTCGTTCCTCACGCCACCGTTCGGTTGGGCGCTGTTCTTCCTCAAGGGCGTGGCACCACCAGGCATCAGCACCAAGGACATCTACATCGGCGCACTGCCCTTCGTGGCGCTGCAAATGCTCGCCGTGGCCCTGGTGTTCGCCTTCCCGACCCTGGCGACCTGGCTGCCTAAGGCAATCGGCTGGTAACCCTCACATAAGAGAACGCCTATGGAATTTTTCTCTGCCTACAGCCCGCTGTGGCTGGCCGGGCTGGTCAGCGCTCTGCTGCTGACCGGCGCGGTGGCCGGCATTCTCGCCGGCTTGCTCGGCGTCGGTGGCGGTATCGTCATCGTGCCGGTGCTGTATCACCTGTTCACCCTGCTCGGCATTGATCCTGAAGTACGTATGCACGTGGCGGTCGGCACCTCGCTGGCGGCCATCGTGCCGACCTCGATCATCTCCGCCAGGGCGCACTACAAGCGCGGCGGGCTCAAGCCTGAACTGCTCAAGCCGCTGATACCCGGCACCCTGATCGGCGTGCTGATCGGTGCGTTGCTAAGCGGCTATCTCAGCGGCCAGGTGCTGGCGGCGATCTTCGCTGTGATCGCCCTGCTGGTGGCGCTGAACATGGCGGTCGAGCGCAACCTGAGCCTGCGCGACGGGCTGCCCGGCACAGCCGGTACCAGTGTGCTCGGGGTGTTCATCGGCAGCCTGTCGACCCTGATGGGCATTGGCGGCGGCACCCTCAGCGTGCCGATCCTCAATGCCTGCCGCACGCCCATGCACATTGCCGTGGGCACCGGCGCCGCCCTGGGCGTGGTGATCAGCCTGCCCGGCGCCCTGGCCTACCTGATCAACGGCCTGGGTGCGGACAACCTGCCACCGGCCACCCTGGGCTATGTCAACCTGCTCGGCCTGGCGATGATCGTGCCGGTGACCATGCTCACCGCGCCCTGGGGCGCACGCATCGCCCATGCCATCAACGCGCGCCTGCTGCGCCGTCTGTTTGCCCTGTTTTTGGCCCTTACAGCAGTACGCATGCTGTTTGGCGCCTTTGCCCTCTGAGGAACGATCATGCTGAAAAGTACCCACGCCACCCGCGGCATTTTCGTCGCCCCCCATCACCTGGCCGCCCAGGCCGGCCGTGACGTGCTCAAGGCAGGCGGCAACGCTGTCGAAGCCATGGTCGCCGCGGCTGCCAGCATCGCGGTGGTCTATCCGCACATGAACGCCATTGGCGGTGACGGCTTCTGGCTGATCCACGAGCCGGGCAAGGCCCCGGTGGCCATCGACGCCTGCGGTAGCAGCGCGGCCCTGGCTGATCGCGCGTTCTACGCTGGCCTGGAGGCGATCCCCAGCCGTGGTCCGACGGCCGCGCTTACCGTCGCCGGGACCATCGGCGGCTGGGCCAAGGCTCTGGAAGTGGCATCCGCATGGGGTACGCCGCTGCCGCTGCGCGACTTGCTCGCCGAGGCTATTGGCCAGGCGCGCAACGGTATCGTTGTCAGCCGCAGCCAGGCGCATCTGACGCGGGTCAAGTTCGATGAACTCAAGGACGTGCCGGGTTTCGCCGATGTCTATCTGAACAATGGTCAGGTGCCCGCCGAAGGCAGCCTGATGAAGCAGACGGCTTTGGGCGACACCCTGGCGCACCTGGCAGAAAAAGGCCTGGATGACTTCTACCGAGGCGAGCTGGCTACGCGCATGGCTGCCGAGCTGGAACAACTGGGCAGCCCGCTGCGCCTGGCCGATCTGCAGGCCTACCAGGCCCAGGTGGTTACCCCGCTGCAGGTGCGTTTGGGCGACGCCACCCTGTACAACATGCCACCGCCAACCCAGGGTCTGGCCTCGCTACTGATCCTCGGCGTGTTCGAGCGCCTCAAGGTCGTCGAGGCCGAAGGCTTCGCCCATGTGCATGGCCTGGTCGAGTCGACCAAACAGGCATTCATGATCCGTGATCGTGTGGTCACCGACCCGCGCCGCGTGCCGGCCGACCCGCAAGGCTTCCTCGCCCCGGAAAACCTCGATGCTCTGGCGGCGGCGGTCGACCCTGACAGCGCCCTGGAATGGCCGCGCCCGACCTCCCCCGGCGACACCATCTGGATGGGCTGCATCGACAGCGAAGGCCGCGCGGTGAGCTTTATCCAGAGTGTGTACTGGGAGTTCGGCTCCGGCATGGTGCTGCCGTCCAGCGGCGTGGCCTGGCAGAACCGCGGCATCAGCTTCTCCCTCGACCCGGCCGCGCTGCAGGCCTTGGAGCCTGGACGCAAGCCGTTCCACACTCTCAACCCGGCGCTGGCGTTGTTCGACGACGGCCGCGTGCTGAGCTACGGCACCATGGGCGGCGAAGGCCAACCGCAAACCCAGGCCGCGCTGTTCAGCCGTTATCGTCTGGGCAGCGACCTGCAGGCCGCCATCACCGCGCCGCGCTGGCTGCTGGGGCGCACCTGGGGCGACGTCAGCACCAGTCTCAAGCTGGAGAATCGCTTCTCCGCCGAGCTGATCGAGCAATTGCGCGCCGCCGGCCATGTGATCGAGGTGCTGGACGAAGCCTTCAGCGACACCATGGGCCACGCTGGCGCGCTGCTACGCCACCCCAGCGGCGTTCTCGAAGGCGCTGCGGACCCGCGTAGCGACGGCAGCGTCTGTGGTTTGTAAAAGGGTCGTTGCAACCCTGTGCAGGCCATAGCGCACACCTGTAGGAGCCCCGCCTAGGGGCGAAGCGATTGTTGCCACTCAGTGAAATCGAGGGTGTACACCGCATTCGTCGCGGGGCGCGACTCCTACAAAAGCTCAACAGGCCCTATGGCCGGCGAGCGATGAAATCGATCTCCACCAGCGCGTGCCGCGCCAGCCCGGTGGTGCCGATGCAGGTGCGCGCCGGGCGTTTGCCTTCGGGGAAGTAGCTGGCGTAAACCGCGTTGAAGCGCTCGTAATCGCTATAGAAGTCAGTGAGGAACGCGCGCGCCGAGACCACGTTTTCCAACCCCAGGCCCAGGCCGTTGAGCACTACCAGCAGGTTGTCGAAGGTCTTGTGGGTTTGCGCCTCGATGCCTTCGGGCAGCGGCGCCGCTTCGTTGCCTGGATCGATGGGCAACTGGCCGGTGATAAATACCCAGCCATCGGCTTCGCAGGCGTGGGAGAACGGTGCGACCGGCGCGGGCGCAGCGGCGAACATGTGGTATTCGGGCATCGACATGGGCACTCCTGGTCTTTTCGTCAGTGGCCGCACGACGGCGCGGCCTGCTGCGACCATACCCTATCGAATCAGAACACCGACCAGCCGATGCGCTCGCTGAGCAGCTCCAGCGCCTTGATCCCGGCCAGGGAGTTACCTGCGGCGTTCAACTCCGGTGACCACACACAGACACTGAACTGCCCTGGTACCACCGCGACGATGCCGCCGCCGACGCCGCTCTTGCCCGGCAGACCGACGCGATAAGCGAAGTTGCCGGCTTCGTCGTACAGGCCGCTGGTAGCCATGATGGCGTTGATCTGCTTGGTCTGGCGGGGCGACAACACCTGTTCGCCACTGTGCTGGCAGAAACCTTCATTGGCCAGGAAGCCGAAGGCACGCGCCAGGTCGACGCAGCTCATGCGCAGCGCGCAGCAGCTGAAGTAGCTGCGCAGCACCGCCTCGACTTCGTTGTGAAAATTGCCGAACGACTGCATCAGGTAGGCTGCGGCCGCGTTGCGCGCGCGGTGCTGGTACTCCGACTCGGCGACATGGTTGTCCACCGTCACTTCGGGGTTGCCCGACAGGCGCCGGACGAAGTCGCGCATCGATAGCGCCGGTGCGGCGTAGCGCGACTGGTTGATGTCGCAGATGACCAGGGCGCCGGCATTGATGAACGGATTGCGCGGCTTGCCACGCTCGAACTCCAACTGCACCAGCGAGTTGAACGGCTGCCCGGACGGCTCGTGGCCGAGGCGCTGCCAGATGCTTTCGCCGCTGTGGCCGATGGCCTGGACCAGGCTGAACACCTTGGAAATGCTCTGGATCGAGAAAGGCGTGCGGGCATCGCCGGCGACATGCACCTGGCCGTCGTTGCCATACACGGCGATGCCCAGTTGATCGGGCACCACGCTGGCCAGTGCGGGAATGTAGTCGGCCACCTTGCCCTGGCCGATCAGTGGGCGGACTTCATCGAGAATTTCGTTCAACAACGCTTGCATGCTCAGGCTCGCGAGGGCGTCGGGCATTGCCCGGCAGGTCTGAGCTAGACGCCCAGTGACGGACACGAATCACAGCGCGCGGCTTGCTCTGCACGGTTCTGCGCCCTAGTCTCGGCCTCTTCCTGTCGACGGCGTAGCCTGATGTCCACCGTTCTCAACGTCCTGTTGCCGATCTTCGGTCTGATCCTGGTCGGCTACATCTGCCGGCGAACCAATCGCCTGGGGCCGACCGCGGCATCGGAGATGAACCGCTTCGTGGTCTGGCTCGGCCTGCCGGCCCTGCTCTTCAGCCTCACGGCCAAGGCCGACTGGGCGCAGATCTGGCAACCCGGTTTCCTGCTCGCCTTCACCGGCGGCATGCTCGCGGTGTTTCTCGTCACCCTGGCATACCGCTGGCAAACCACCGGCAGCCTGGTCGACGCCAGCATCGATGGGCTCAGCGCCGGTTATGCCAACACTGGCTATATCGGCATTCCACTGTGCGTGCTGGTACTGGGTGAGGAAGGCATGGCGCCCGCGCTGATCGCCTCGCTGCTGGTGGTCTGCGTGCTGTTCGGCCTGGCGGTGGTGTGCATCGAAGTAGGTCTGCAGAGCAAGAAGGGGCTGGGTGGTGCCATCGTTCAGGTGGTCACCGCCCTGTTGAAGAACCCGCTGGTGGTCGCGCCACTGCTCGGTGCTGCCTGGGCCTTTGGTGGCGTGCAGATGCCCGCGGCACTGGACGAGTTTCTCCGCTTGCTCGGCGCGGCCACCGTACCCTGTGCACTGGTGTCGCTGGGATTGTTCCTGGCGCAGCGCCAGAGCGGGCCGAGCGAAGGCGCCTGGCCGCTGGTGGCGCTGAAGCTGGTGCTGCAACCGCTGGTGACCTGGTTCATCGCGTTCGTGCTGCTCGACCTGCCAGCCTTCTGGGCGCATGCCGCGTTGCTGCTCAGCGCACTGCCAACCGGCACCGGGCCGTTCATGCTGGCCGAGTATTACCAGCGCCAGGCGGCGCTGGTGTCGCGGGCGATCCTGTTTTCCACCCTCGGTTCGCTGCTGACCCTGTCGCTGATCCTGCTGGCGATCAACCCTTGAGCTGCAGTTCCACACCCAGTTGCTGTGACAGGCAGGGCCAGCGCTGCCAGGCCGATGCGGTATCCGGCGCCGCCAGGCGCTCGCGGTAGGCCTGCACCGAGGGTTGGTCGAAACTGGCGTCGTCGAGCATACCGGTCAGGGCATGATGCACAGCCTCATCGAGCTGATTGGCGAAGGGTTCGCCGATCAACTGATGGGCGATCAGATTGGCGCGCGTGGTGTCCAGCGGGATCAGCGGCTGGCCGAGGTGGGCGATATAGCGGTCATTGACCTCCTCCACCAGGCGATGGGCCAGATAGGCCTCGTCGAGCAGGCCTTCGAGTCCTTCGTGGCCTTCCATCAGCGCCGGTGGCTGCAGGAAGAAATGCTCGGCGATCTTCAGCACCGGTTTCACAGCGGCCTCGATTCCCGCTTCGCGCGCGACCTCGGCAGCGGCATCGAGCACATCCGGCACCTCCTCGATATAAGCGATGACGAATGCGCTCAGAACCCCTGGCGCATCCTCCTTCGGCAGGCGGATGGACGGGTGCAGGCGCTCCAGCTGAGTCTGCAGGAAGCGCGAGAGAGCCTGGCTGCCGCTTTCCTGCTGGCGAGCCTGAGCGATCAATTGACGAAGGGCAGCGGTGTTCATGACGGCTCCTACATTTCAGGACATGGGCGTGAACATTAGCCGGCCGTTTGGTCGGGCTAAGACGCGATTGTCATAATTTTTTCATACTTATGCGAGTTAGCTATAACTACCTGTATCAGAACGGCTACACCCCGCGTCATTCGGGGCGTTTAGGACAAGGCTTGCGCGCCTTCGGCCATTTTTGCACGCACGTTGCGAGGTGAAACTCGCCGTCTATACTCGAGTTCGAAAGGCAGTACCTGATGGAACCGGACGAGCTCAGGCACGGAGAGGTTTCGGCAGTAGTCGCCAGCAGTTGAGCGCGGTGCGCGGACAGTGAGTCCGCCTTGTCGCTCCATGGCAGTCGATCCCTTAGCCGCAGGCTCAGCCGGCGGGATAACAAGAACAATCAAGGGGAACCCGCAATGATGCGACATCCACGAGTCTGGATGGGCCTCCTGCTGTGGCTGGCATTAGGCTCGGCGCACGCGCAGTGGACGGTCAATATGGCGCCCGGTGTAACCGACGTCAGCCGCTCCGTGTTCGATCTGCACATGACCATTTTCTGGATCTGCGTTGTGATCGGTGTGATCGTGTTCGGCGCCATGTTCTGGTCGATGATCATGCACCGCCGCTCCACCGGCCAGAAACCCGCGCATTTTCACGAAAGCACCACCGTCGAGATTCTCTGGACCGTGGTGCCGCTGGCCATTCTGGTGGTGATGGCGATCCCGGCGACCAAGACGCTGATCGAGATCTACGACACTTCCGAGTCCGAGCTGGATATTCAGGTCACTGGCTACCAATGGAAGTGGCACTACAAATACCTGGGTCAGGACGTCGAGTTCTTCAGCAACCTGACCACGCCGCGTTCGCAGATCAACAACCGCGAAGCCAAGGGCGAACACTACCTGCTGGAAGTCGATGAGCCACTGGTGGTGCCGGTGGGCACCAAGGTGCGTTTCCTGATCACCGCCGCCGATGTCATCCACTCCTGGTGGGTGCCGGCACTGGCAGTGAAGAAGGACGCCATCCCCGGATTCATCAACGAATCCTGGACGCGTATCGAGGAGCCCGGCATCTACCGCGGCCAGTGCACCGAGCTGTGCGGTAAGGACCACGGTTTCATGCCGGTGGTGGTCGAGGCCAAGTCCAAGGAAGACTTCGATGCCTGGCTGGCCGAGCGCAAGGAGGCAGCCGCCGCCGAGCGTGAGCTGACCAGCAAGGAATGGACCATGGAAGAGCTGATGGCGCGTGGCGAGAACGCCTACGTTACTGCCTGCGCAGCCTGCCACCAGCCTAATGGTGAAGGTTTGCCACCGATGTTCCCAGCGCTCAAGGGCTCGGCCATCGCCAAGGGGCCAGCCGAGGGGCATATCGACATCGTCTACAACGGCAAGCCGGGCACCTCCATGGCCGCCTTCGGCAAGCAGCTGTCGCCGGTCGATCTGGCCGCCATCATCACCTACGAGCGCAACGCCTGGGGCAACAATGTCGGTGACATGGTCACGCCCAAGGACATTCTCGATTTCTCCAAGGCGCAGGAGTAAGGACATGAGTGCAGTGATCGACCACGGTCATACTGACCACCACCATGGCCCGGCCAAGGGCCTGATGCGCTGGGTGCTGACCACCAACCACAAGGACATCGGCACGATGTACCTGTGGTTCAGCTTCTGCATGTTCCTGCTCGGCGGCTCGATGGCGATGGTGATTCGCGCCGAGTTGTTCCAGCCGGGCCTGCAGATCGTGCAGCCGGAATTCTTCAACCAGATGACCACCATGCACGGCCTGATCATGGTCTTCGGCGCGGTGATGCCGGCCTTCGTCGGCCTGGCCAACTGGATGATCCCGCTGATGATCGGCGCGCCGGACATGGCCCTGCCACGGATGAACAACTTCAGCTTCTGGCTGCTGCCAGCGGCCTTTGGCCTGTTGATCAGCACGCTGTTCATGGAGGGCGGAGGGCCGAACTTCGGCTGGACGTTCTATGCGCCGCTGTCGACGACCTACGGGCCGGAGAGCACCACCTTCTTCATCTTCGCCATCCACCTGATGGGCATCAGTTCGATCATGGGGGCGATCAACGTGGTCGCCACCATCCTCAACCTGCGCGCCCCCGGCATGACGCTGATGAAGATGCCGCTGTTCGTCTGGACCTGGCTGATCACCGCCTTCCTGTTGATCGCGGTGATGCCGGTATTGGCTGGCTGCGTGACCATGATGCTGATGGACATCCACTTCGGCACCAGCTTCTTCAATGCTGCCGGTGGTGGTGATCCGGTCTTGTTCCAGCACGTGTTCTGGTTCTTCGGCCACCCCGAGGTGTACATCATGATCCTGCCCGCCTTCGGCGCGGTCAGCTCGATCATTCCGGCCTTCGCGCGCAAGCCGCTGTTCGGCTACACCTCGATGGTCTACGCCACCGCCTCGATCGCCTTCCTGTCGTTCATCGTCTGGGCGCACCACATGTTCACCGTCGGCATTCCGCTGACCGGCGAGCTGTTCTTCATGTACGCCACCATGCTGATTGCCGTGCCCACCGGGGTGAAGGTGTTCAACTGGGCCAGCACCATGTGGCAGGGCTCGATGACCTTCGAGGCGCCGATGCTGTTCTCGGTGGCCTTCGTCATCCTGTTCACCATCGGCGGCTTCTCCGGGCTGATGCTGGCCATCGCCCCGGCGGACTTCCAGTACCACGACACCTACTTCGTGGTGGCGCACTTCCACTACGTGCTGGTACCCGGTGCGATCTTCGGCATCTTCGCCTCGGCCTACTACTGGCTGCCGAAATGGACCGGCCACATGTATGACGAAACCCTGGCCAAGCTGCATTTCTGGATGAGCTTCATCGGCATGAACCTGGCGTTCTTCCCGATGCACTTCGTTGGCCTGGCCGGCATGCCGCGGCGTATCCCCGACTACAACATGATGTTCGCCAACTTCAACATGGTCTCCAGCATCGGTGCCTTCATGTTCGGGGCCACCCAGCTGCTGTTCCTGTTCATCGTCATCAAGTGCATTCGCGGTGGCAAGCCGGCCCCGGCGAAACCCTGGGACGGTGCCGAAGGCCTGGAGTGGACGGTGCCGTCACCGGCGCCCTATCACACCTTCAGCACGCCACCGGAAGTGAAATAGGAGGTCTGCCGTGAGCGAGGTCATCGCGACTCGTCGCCTGGTTACCCGTCTGCTGCTCGTGGTGGTGGTGATGTTCTGCTTCGGCATCTTCATCCTGCCGCCGTTCTACGACGCCATGTGCCGGGTGTTCGGTATCAACGGCAAGACGGCCGGGGCCTACCAGGGCGAGCAAATGGTGGATGAGCAGCGTCAGGTGCGCGTGCAGTTTCTCGCCACCAACGCCGCCGGCATGGTCTGGGAGTTCGGCCCGCAGGCTGACGAGATCCTGGTCCATCCGGGGGAAGCGCGCGACATGCTGTTCGTGGCCTACAACCCCAGCGACCAGCCGATGAGCGCGCAGGCGATTCCCAGCGTATCGCCCTCGAAGGCGGCGGCCTTCTTTCACAAGACCGAGTGTTTCTGCTTCACCCAGCAGGTGTTGCAACCGGGCGAGCGCATCGAGATGCCGGTGCGTTTCATCGTCGACAGGGATCTACCCAAGGACGTGAAGCACCTGACCCTGGGCTACACCCTGTTCGATATCACCGCGCGCAAACCGCCAGTGGCACAGGCTCCATAAGGAGAACAACAATGTCGAGTCACGAAAGTCACGAGAACTATTACGTACCGGCGCAGAGCAAGTGGCCCATCGTCGCCACTATCGGCCTGCTGGTCAGCTTCTACGGTGTCGGTACCTGGTTCAACGATCTGTCGGCAGGCCGCGAAGGTTCCAACGGACCGCTGATCTTCTTCGTCGGCGGGCTGATTCTGGCCTGGATGCTGTTCGGCTGGTTCGGTAACGTCATCAAGGAAAGTCGTAGCGGTCTGTACAGCGCGCAGATGGACCGCTCCTTCCGCTGGGGCATGAGCTGGTTCATCTTCTCCGAGGTGATGTTCTTCGCCGCCTTCTTCGGCGCCCTGTTCTATATCCGTACCTGGGCCGGCCCCTGGCTTGGCGGCGAGGGTGACAAGGGCGTGGCCAACATGCTCTGGGAAGGTTTCGAATACAGCTGGCCGCTGTTGCAGAACCCCGACTCCAAGCTGTTCCCGCCGCCAACCGGGGTGATCGACCCCTGGCACCTGCCGCTGGTCAACACCATCTTGCTGGTGTCATCCAGCTTCACCATTACCCTGGCTCACCACGCGCTGAAGAAGAACCACCGTGGCCCGCTCAAGGCCTGGCTGGCGGCGACCATCGTCCTCGCCCTGGCGTTCCTGTTCTTTCAGGTCGAGGAATACATCGAGGCCTATACCGAGCTGGGGCTGACCCTGGGTTCGGGCATCTATGGCGCCACCTTCTTCATGCTCACCGGCTTCCACGGCGCGCATGTGACCTTGGGCACCATCATCCTGATCGTGATGCTGGTGCGCATCACGCGCGGGCATTTCGACGCCGATCAGCACTTCGGCTTCGAGGCGGCCGCCTGGTATTGGCACTTCGTCGATGTGGTCTGGCTGGGATTGTTCGTCTTCGTCTACGTACTGTAGCGGGGGCTACCACGTAACGTGGGACACCAGTTGCCCTGAGTAGAAGCCCCAGGCGACCAAGGCAACGGTAATGGCGGTCAGGCCGACACGGACAGTCAGCGCGCCAACCACGCGGGAACCATGGCCCTCATCCTTGACCAGGAAGAACAGGCCGCTGAACAGGCTGGCGATGGTTGCCAGCAGCATGAGGACGATCGCGGCCTTGAGCATGTGAGACTCCGGGGGATTGACGTGATGCATTGCAGTATAGCCAGCAACCCCGATCGTAACGGCAGGGCGCAATGAGCGCCTTCCGTCCCGGTTGGTTGCCCAGCGTGCTGGTTGCCCTGCTGCTGCCGGGGTTGCTCTGGCTGGGCTTCTGGCAGCTGCAGCGTGGCGATGAGAAGCGTCAGCTATTGTCCAGCTTCGAGGCGCGGCGCCAGGCCGAGCCGATCAGTCTCGAGCAACTCGAGCCCATGCCGGACCCCGCCTACCGCCGCGTTCACCTGCGTGGGCACTTCGATACCGAGCACAGCCTGCTGCTGGACAGCCGCATTCGTGATGGTCATGCCGGTGTCGAGTTGCTGCAGCCTTTTTACGATCAGTCCAGCGGCCTCTGGGTGTTGCTCAACCGTGGCTGGCTACCCTGGCCGGACCGGCGCACGCCGCCGCACTTCGATACGCCCGACGGCATGCTGCAGCTCACGGCCTGGGTCTACGTGGCGCCTTCTGGCGGTTTGAATTTGCGATCCGGCGCGGCATCCGAAGGCTGGCCGCGCCTGATCACGCAGGTCGAGGCCGACAGCCTCTGGCGCCAGCTGGGCCGTGGTGGCCTGCCTTTCGAGGTGCGCCTGGAGTCCGGGCCGGCCAGTTATCGCGTCGACTGGCCAATCGTGGCCATGAGTCCCAGCAAGCATCTGGGCTATGCGGTGCAGTGGTTCTCCTTGGCTGCCGCGCTGCTTGGTCTGTTCATCTATCTCGGAATTCACAATGCACGGGAGCGTCGTCATGAACCCAGCCATCGCCATGCCTGAGGCACCGCGCAAGGGGCGTGGGCGCCTGCAGTTGTTGTTGATCCTGGCCATTGCCATCGGCCCGATGTTCCTGGCCAGCGCCATGTACCAGTGGCGCTTCTGGGTGCCGGAGACGCGCAGCTACCACGGCGTGCTGATCGGCGATGGGCGCACCCTGGCCGATCTCGGCGTGCAGGGTGAGGTGGAGCCGCTGTGGCAGATTCTGGTGACAGCGCCCGGCGCATGTGAGGCCGACTGTCAGCAGCTGGTTTACCTGGCGCGGCAGATCCAGATCGGTCTCAACCGCGAGACTGCCCGCGCCAGTCACGGCCTGGCGCTGGCCGAACCATTGCCGGCCGAGTACGACGCCACGCTCAAGCGCGAGTACCCGCAGCTTGGACGCTATCAGCTGGATCTGCAGGCCTACGACAAGGCCGCCGAGGCGTTACCGGGTGCACAGCTGTGGCTGGTCGATCCACACGGCAACCTGGTGCTGCGCTATCCGGCCGGCAGCAAGGGCAAGGCCATTCTCGATGATCTGCGCTACCTGCTGAAAATTTCCCTGATCGGTTGACGCCGCGCTCTGTCCATATCGACAGAGCGTCAGGCCCAGTGCCCAAGGAGTAGACATGCACAAGCCCGGTTACCGTCTAGCGTTGTTCGCGACCCTCCTGACCGTGGTGGTGGTGCTGCTAGGTGCCTACACCCGACTGACCCATGCCGGTCTGGGTTGTCCGGATTGGCCGGGTTGCTACGGCTTTCTCGGCGTGCCGATGAGCGAGCACAAGCAGGCCATCGCCGAAGCACGTTTTCCCGAGGCCCCGGTTGAGGTCGCCAAGGGCTGGTACGAGATGATCCATCGCTACTTCGCCGGCGCCCTGGGGCTGGTGATTCTCGTCATCGCTGCCCAGGCCGTGCGCCGTCGCGCGGAGCCCACCCAGCCGCTCAAGCTGCCGCTGGCGATTCTGGCGCTGGTGATCCTGCAGGGCGCATTCGGCATGTGGACGGTCACCCTGCAGCTGTGGCCGCAGGTGGTCACAGCTCATCTGCTCGGCGGTTTCGCCACGCTCAGTCTGTTGACCTTGCTCACTCTGCGTCTGTCTGGACGCTTCGCCCCGTTGCAGCTGCCAGGACGCCTGCGGACATTGGCGGCGGCGTGCCTGTTGCTGGTGATCGGGCAGATCACCTTGGGCGGCTGGGTCAGTTCCAACTACGCTGCCGTCGCCTGCGTCGACCTGCCTACCTGTCATGGCGAGTGGTGGCCGACGATGGATTTCGGCAAGGGTTTTCACCTGACCCAGCACATCGGCCCCAACTACCTGGGCGGACAACTCGACAGCGACGCGCGCACCGCCATTCACATGAGCCATCGCATCGGGGCGCTGCTGGTAACGCTGGCGCTGTTGGCACTGGCCTGGCAACTGCGCATTGCCAAGCTACCGCGCCTGGCCGGTCTGCTACTGCTGGCGCTGGCCCTGCAGGTTGGCTTGGGCATCAGCAACGTGATCTTCCATCTGCCGCTGCTGGTGGCGGTGGCGCACAACGCAGGTGGCGCTGCTCTGCTGCTGGTTATGGTGCTGATTAACTATCGCCTGAGGACTGTTTCTGCGACGACTCGCGAAGCATCCGGTCTGGCAGGCAGGCGCACGACTCTGGTTTCCAACGGTCTGGTTCAAGGCCGGTAAATAACGAATCAAGGAGCAATGCCATGGCGACAATGCTGCGAGCTCACTCCGAACACGCCACCTGGCGTGATTATCTGGAGCTGACCAAACCGCGGGTGGTGATGCTGATGCTGATCACCTCGCTGGTCGGCATGTTCCTCGCCACCCGTGCCGGTGTGCCCTGGACCGTGCTGCTGTTCGGCAACCTCGGCATCGGCCTTTGCGCTGGCGCGGCGGCGGCGGTCAACCACGTGGTGGATCGGCGTATCGACTCGATCATGGCGCGCACGCACAAGCGTCCGGTCACAGCCGGGCGGGTCTCGCCGGTGGCGGCGCTGGCCTTCGCGCTGCTGCTGGCCATCGCCGGCATGAGCCTGCTGATGGTGTTCACCAACGAGCTGGCCGCCTGGCTGACATTGGCCTCATTGCTTGGGTATGCGGTGATCTACACCGGCTTTCTCAAGCGTGCCACGCCGCAGAACATCGTTATCGGTGGCCTGGCTGGCGCCGCGCCGCCGCTGCTGGGCTGGGTCGCCGTCACCGGTCACCTGAGTGCCGAGCCGCTGCTGCTGGTGTTGATCATCTTCGCCTGGACGCCGCCGCACTTCTGGGCCCTGGCCATCCACCGCAAGGCCGAATACGCCAAGGCCGACATCCCCATGCTGCCGGTGACCCATGGCGAGCACTACACCAAGGTGCATATCCTGCTCTACACCCTGGTGATGTTCGCGGTGACCCTGCTGCCCTACGCCATTCACATGAGCGGGCCGCTGTACCTGGTCTGCGCCCTGCTGTTGGGCGGCCGCTTCCTGCACTGGGCCTGGGTGCTGTACCGTGACAGCAAACCGCACGCGGCGATCAACACCTTCAAGTACAGTATCTGGTATCTGTTCCTGCTGTTTATCGCGCTGCTGGCGGATCACTATCTGCTGCTGAATATCTAAGGTTTTTCATGACGCGTACCCACACAACGGTTTTCGTTCTTGTCGCCATCGTGGCCCTGGTGCTGGGGCTGACCGTCAACAAGGTGCTCAACAGCAAAAGCCAGGGTGACCCGGCGGCACTGCTCGATGCCGGTATCGTCCTGCTGCCGCAGAACCGCAGCCTGCCAGCGCTGAGCCTGATCGATCAGGACGGCAAGGAGGTCGCGGTGGATCAGCTCAAGGGCGACTGGACGCTGCTGTTCTTCGGCTACACCTTCTGCCCGGACATTTGCCCGGCGACCCTCGCCCAGCTGCGCCAACTGCAGACTCAGCTGCCTGAAGAAACTCGCGCACGGCTGAACGTGGTGATGGTCAGCGTCGACCCGCATCGCGATACACCGGAGCAACTGAGCAAGTACCTGGGCTTCTTCAATGCCGGCTTCAAAGGCCTGACCGGCGAAGAGGAAACCCTGCAGAAATTTGCCAACTCGGTGAGCATTCCCTATATCCCGGCTGACACCAGCAAGGAAAACTACACCGTCGACCACAGCGGCAATCTGGTGATCATCGGCCCGGATGGTACCCAGCGCGGTTTCATCCGCGCGCCGATCAACAACACCAAGCTGGCGGCGCAACTTCCCGGACTGGTTTCGGGTAGCTGATCCGCTGGGGGGCGCCTACGCACCACCATCACCCAGGTTGCATGGCACAGCATTTCCCGGATTTCATCCGGGCTACGGACGCCGACGCGTAGGGCGGGTTAGCGGCGCCGAACGCCAATATTGCAAACGCAGATAAGGGCAGTGCGCCGCGTAACCCACCAGGTGATGGATGGCATTGCGCCGACGGTGGGTGACGCCGCTGCAGGCACAGCGGGCGTCTCAAACGGCGTGACAGGTGGTCAACCCGCCCTACGAAACGCGTCGATCCCGCTACAGCGCGAACGGCAGCGGCAGGTTGATCTGCTGACGTTGTGCCAGGCGCCGCTGGAATTCGCCCGGATCATGAATCAGCACTTCCTGCCCGGCGAACGACTCGGCGGCGATCAGACGTGACAGCCAGAAACGCACGCAGGCCACGCGCAGCATGGCTGGCCACAGCTGAGCCTCGGCAGCGCTGAAGGGCCGCAGCGCCGCATAAGCGCCGAGCAGCGCACGGGCACGAGCGCCATCGAGGCTGCCGTCTTCCTGCGAGCACCAGTCGTTCAGGGTAATCGCCAGGTCATAGAGCATCGGCCCAGAGCAGGCGTTGTAAAAGTCGATCACTCCGGCCAGGTGGTTGCCGTCGAACAGCACGTTGTCGCGGAACAGGTCGGCATGCAGGTTGGCACGCGGCAGGGCGAGGATGCGTGGCTTCAGCTCGGCGATCTCGGCCAGCGCATCACGCAGTAGCGGTAACGCCTGTTCATCAAGCTTCAGCGCCTGGCTCGGACCTTCGGCGAGCATCCAGTCCAGGCCGCGGTCGCTGCGACGTTCCACCGGCTGTTCGCGAGTCGCCAGGTGGATGCGGGCCAGCAGGCTACCCACTTCCTGACAGTGATGCGCGTTGGCCTCGCGCACATGCTTGCCGGAAAGTCGGGGCTGCAGCAGCGCCGGTTTCTCCGCCAGGCGGCGCAGCGCCTCGCCATCCTGCGTGCGCAGGGCGTAGGGCACCGGCAGGCCGGCATCGTGCAGCACATCGAGTAATTCGATGAAGAACGGCAGGTCGGCCACCGGCCCGCGTTCGACCAGGGTCAGAACGTACTCACCCTGCTCCAGGCTGACGAAGAAATTACTGTTTTCGCTGCCCGCAGCAATGCCCTGGAAATCACGCAACCGACCAAGCCCGTAGGGCGCCAGGAAGACTTCGAGCTCATGACGCTCCAGGGGGGTGAATACCGACATATCAGACCTTAATGACTTACCAGCTAAAGATTTCCCAGGACGGGATCAGCATGTCCGGATCGTCCGAACGTACGAAGTTGCCGTCGCTGCCATCGGCACGAACGAGAAAGTAGGGTTTACCGTTCTTCGGAATCACCTTGATGGCGTAGAGGAAGCCATTGACCCGGTATTCCTGAATGGTGCGGTCGCCGTCCTGGCGGATGGTCACGTCCGGATCACCCGAGACCGGATCCTCGGCATGCGCGGCAAGCGGAAGACAGGCCAGCAGGCCGACCAGCAACAGGCGATTCAGCGTACCCATGATAATCTTGCTCCTTCGTTGTTCACCGATGCAGCCATTCTACCGCTGCACCCGCCGAAAAGGTTGATCCCGCGCATGAGCCAAGCTCCCCTCGTTCTGGTCGACGGTTCCTCGTACCTGTACCGCGCCTTCCACGCCCTGCCGCCTCTGACCACTTCCAAGGGCATGCCCACCGGAGCGGTAAAAGGCGTGCTGAACATGCTCAAGAGCCTGCGCAAGCAGTACCCGAACAGCCCCTTCGCGGTGGTCTTCGACGCCAAGGGTGGCACCTTTCGCGACGAGCTGTTCGCCGAGTACAAGGCCAATCGGCCCTCCATGCCGGACGAGCTGCGCGTCCAGGTCGAGCCGCTGCATGCCAGCGTGCGCGCTCTGGGTCTGCCGCTGCTGTGCGTCGAAGGCGTTGAAGCTGATGACGTGATCGGCACCCTGGCGCGCCAGGCGGCGGGGGAAAAGCGCGACGTGGTGATCTCCACCGGCGACAAGGACATGGCACAACTGGTCTGCCCGCACGTTACGCTGGTCAATACCATGACTGGAAGCGTCTACGATGCTGATGGCGTAAAGGAGAAATTTGGTGTCGGCCCTGAGCTGATCATCGACTACCTGGCGCTGATGGGGGACAAGGTCGACAACATCCCCGGCGTGCCCGGCGTCGGCGAGAAGACAGCCCTCGGCCTGCTGGTCGGCATTGGCGGCGGTCTCGACGTGCTCTACGCCAACCTCGACAAGGTCCCCGAGCTGCCGATCCGCGGCGCCAAGGGCCTGCCGGCCAAGCTCGAAGAACACCGCGAGATGGCCTACCTGTCGTATCAGCTGGCGACCATCAAGACCGACGTGCCGCTGAATATCGAGATCGACTCGCTGCATCCCGGCGAGCCGGATCAGGCTGCATTGGTCGAGCTGTATAGCCAGCTGGAGTTCAAGAACTGGCTGGACGACCTGCTGCGGCAGAACAAGGCGCTGGCGGCCAAGGCTGCTGCGCCGGCTGGCGATCTGTTCGCCGAACCTGCTGGTGAAGCCGCCGAAGAGGCCGCTGAACCCGCATCGGCAAGCATCGGTGATTATCAGCTTGTGCTGGAACAGGCGCAGTTCGATGCCTGGCTGCAGAAGCTGGAGCAGGCCGAGCTGATCGCCTTCGACAGCGAGACCACCAGCATCGACGCTCAGCAGGCGCAACTGGTCGGCCTGTCCTTCGCGGTCAAGGCCGGCGAAGCGGCCTATATCCCGCTGGCTCACTCCTACATGGGCGTGCCGCAGCAGCTCGACCGCGACGCGGTGCTCAAGGCGCTCAAGCCGATCCTCGAAGACCCGGCCAAGGCCAAGGTCGGCCAGCACGCCAAGTACGACATCAACGTCCTGGCCAACGCCAGCACACCGATCACGGTGCAGGGCGTGGCCTTCGACACCATGCTCGAATCCTACGTACTGGATTCGACGGCGACGCGCCACGACATGGACAGCCTGGCGCTGAAGTACCTGAACCACAGCACCATTCGCTTCGAGGACATCGCCGGCAAGGGCGCCAAGCAACTGACCTTCGACCAGATCGCTCTGGAGCAGGCCGGCCCCTACGCCGCCGAAGATGCCGACGTGACCTTGCGTCTGCATCAGGAGCTTTGGGGACGCCTCGAAGCCGTGCCCTCCTTGGCCAAGGTGCTGCGCGAAATCGAGATCCCGCTGGTGCCGGTGCTGGCGCGCATCGAGCGCAACGGCGCGCTGGTCGACGCCAAGCTGCTCGGCGAGCAAAGTGTCGAGCTGGGCGAAAAACTGGTGGAGCTGGAGCGCAAGGCCTTCGAAATCGCTGGCGAGGAATTCAACCTTGCCTCACCCAAACAGCTGGGCGTGATCCTCTACGAGAAACTCGGTTATCCGGTGATCAGCAAGACCGCCAAGGGTCAGCCCTCCACCGCCGAGGCGGTGCTCGCCGAGCTGGCCGAGCAGGACTACGAGCTGCCCAAGGTGTTGATGCAGTACCGCTCCTTGAGCAAGCTTAAGAGCACCTACACCGACAAGCTGCCGGAGCAGATCAACCCACGCACCGGGCGTATCCACACCAGTTATCACCAGGCAGTGGCCGCTACTGGCCGCCTGTCCTCGAGCGACCCGAACCTGCAGAACATCCCGATCCGCACCGCCGAAGGAAGGCGCATCCGCCAGGCCTTCGTCGCGCCCAAGGGCTACAAGCTGATGGCCGCGGACTACTCGCAGATCGAGCTGCGCATCATGGCCCACCTGGCCAAGGACAAAGGTCTGCTCGATGCCTTCCACCATGACCTGGACGTGCACAGGGCTACTGCTGCCGAGGTGTTTGGTGTGGCACTGGAAGAGGTGACCAGCGACCAGCGGCGCAAGGCCAAGGCGATCAACTTCGGCCTGATCTACGGCATGAGCGCCTTCGGCCTGGCCAAGCAGATCGATGTCGAACGCAAGGAGGCGCAGGCTTACATCGACCGCTACTTCGCCCGTTACCCGGGGGTGCTGACCTACATGGAAAGCACCCGCGCGCAGGCTGCCGAGCAGGGCTATGTCGAGACGGTCTACGGCCGGCGCCTGTACCTGCCGGAAATCCACGCGCAGAACCAGGCCATGCGCAAGGGCGCCGAGCGCGCGGCGATCAACGCACCGATGCAGGGCACGGCGGCGGACATCATCAAGCGCGCCATGATCGCCGTGGATGGTTGGCTGCAGGACAGCGGCATCGACGCCCGCATCATCCTGCAGGTGCACGACGAACTGGTACTGGAAGTGCGTGAGGAACTGATCGACGAGGTCAGCGCCAAACTCAAGAGCCTGATGAGTGGTGCCGCCGACTTGGACGTACCGCTGTTGGTGGAAGTCGGTGTCGGCGCCAACTGGGACGAAGCGCATTAAGCCCCGTCGCCGCGGCGTAAAGCCGCGGCCGCTTTAGCTTTTGGGTTTCAGGGAATCAAAAGGCGCTTTCTTATTGCAAATGGTTTTTAAGGCGGCGATGAACTTTCTGTAAACCCACCCGGTCAGAGTTCATGAATGGCCGTTAAGCCCTTCAATGCTCCTTTGTTGTGTTAAGTGTTGGCAGACATCTGAACCCCGCCCTAGCGGTTCAGACCTTGAACCCCGAACTTCTCCCTCCCCATACGAAGCTCGGGGTTTTTTTTGCCCAAAAAAAGCTGCCGCTAGCGGCATTCTGATGACCCTCTCCCATTTATGGGAGAGGGTGCCCGAAGGGCGGGAGAGGGCTTCTTTGATGCGCTTTCAAGTCAAAACGGGCGGCTGCCGCTCCGTAGGGTGCGCTGCGCGCACCGAATACTCCCTGCGATCTCGGTGCGCACAGCGCACCCTGCGCCTCATTCCTCCTCAGCGCTTTCCTCATCCTCTTCCGGCAATAGATCCAACCAACCGGCCAGTACCATCTGCGCTTCTTCCACGCCCATACGCTTAGGCGCCGAGAACAACTGGATGCTGATGCCCTCGCCCCACTGCTTGTGAATTTCCTGGCGCACCTTAAGCAAAGTGGTCTTCGCTGCGCCGAAAGCCAGTTTGTCGGCCTTGGTCAGCAGGATATGCAGCGGCATGCCACTGGCTACCGACCAGTCCAGCATCATACAGTCGAACTCGGTCAGCGGATGGCGGATATCCATCATCAACACCAGACCGCTCAAACTCTCGCGGCTGCCCAGATACGCTTCCAGATGTTTCTGCCAGTGCTGTTTGAGCGGGATCGGTACCTTGGCATAACCGTAACCGGGCAGGTCGACCAGGCGACGCTCGTCGTCCAGGCGGAAGAAGTTGAGCAACTGCGTACGTCCCGGTGTTTTCGAGGTGCGCGCCAGGCTGGCGTGGGTAAGGGTGTTGAGCGCGCTCGACTTGCCAGCGTTGGAGCGGCCGGCGAATGCCACCTCCAGGCCGCTGTCCTCGGGGCACTGGTCGACCTTGGCGGCACTGATGAGGAAGCTGGCCTGCTGGCACAGACCGATGATGGGATTTTTCGGGAGCATGGGGGTATCCGGTGGATGCCTCGATTCCTGTTCAGTGGTTCGAGGGCTTGCGACATTTCCGCGCACCTGCTGCACTCCAGAGGGAGCGGCAGGGAGCGTCGTTTCCGTTTCAGTATTGCCAGTATATAATGCCGCAGATTTTGTGTGCGCTTTGTCCCACCCGCAGGAACCCAATTGCCGGGAGCGATTACATCTCTGCTCGATAGAAAGCAGGACGCTCCCAACCCTGATGAGGTTGATCTGATGAAGAAAATGCTGCTTGCTGCTGCCGTTATGATGTTGTCGTTCAACGGCTATGCTGCTCAGGATCCGCAAGCTGTGTATGACCGTTCCTGTGGTGTATGTCACAACGGCCAGATTCCCACGGCGCCCCAGAAGGGCGACAAGGCCGCATGGGAGCCGCGTCTGGCCAAGGGCATGGATACACTGGTGCAGAGCGTCACCAATGGTTTGAATGCCATGCCGCCGCGCGGCCTGTGCATGGACTGCTCGGCCGAGGATTACCAGGCGGTCATCAAGCTGATGACCGAGTGAGTAAGCCCGCTCGATAACCCTTTCTCTCTTAGCCGTAATTGGATTAGCTGATGAACAAAGTACTCGTGAGTCTGCTGTTGACCCTGGGCCTCACTGGCGTGGCACAGGCTGCTGGCGATGCCGAAGCCGGTCAGGGCAAAGTCGCTGTCTGTGCTGCCTGCCATGGCGCCGATGGCAACAGCCCTGCACCAAACTTCCCCAAGCTGGCCGGTCAGGGCGAGCGTTACTTGCTCAAGCAGCTGCACGACATCAAGTCCGGTGCCCGTCCGGTGATCGAGATGACCGGCATGCTGGATAACCTCAGCGATCAGGACATGGCTGACATCGCCGCTTACTTCGCCAGTCAGAAGATGAGCGTTGGTGCTGCCGATCCCAAGCTGGTCGAGCGTGGTGAGGCGCTGTTCCGTGGCGGCAAACTGGAAGAAGGCATGCCGGCCTGCATCGGTTGCCACTCGCCTGATGGCGCTGGCCTGGCTGCCGCTGGCTTCCCGCACCTGGGTGGTCAACACGCTCAGTACGTGGCCAAGCAGCTGACCGACTTCCGCGAGGGTGACCGCACCAACGACGGTGACGCGATGATCATGCGTGCCATTGCGGCCAAGCTGAGCAACAAGGATATCGAAGCCGTATCCAGCTTCATCCAGGGTCTGCACTGATAATTTGCTGCGCGTCGGCCCTGCGGCGTCAGAAACAGGATCGGAGGCCGCTTGCGGCTAACGCCCTTCAGGGCGGCCCCGGAGGGGCGAGCGGAGCGAGTCATGCGAGTGTACAAAAGTACAGTCGCCCGCGACTCCGACCGTTCCTCTCCTGTTTCTTCCTTGCAGGGCTCTAGCTCGCGAAATTCTCAAAAGACCAAGGGCTTGTTGCTTTTGGCAAGACAAAGGGTGGCCACGGCCACCCTTTTTCATAGACGCCATGGCTACAATGGGCGGAACCGGCCCAGCGGTAGCGAGTCATAGTCTCGAATCGCCACTAGGGCGACGCTTATCCAGTCGAGGAGTACCCCCATGCGTAACCTGATTTTTGGCGCCGCTCTGGCGATCAGCAGCCTGTTCGGCCTTGCTGCCCATGCCGAACCGGTAGCCGGCCAGCAGTATGTCGAGCTGAAGAGCCCGGTGCCGGTGTCCAAGCCTGGCAAGGTCGAAGTGGTGGAGCTTTTCTGGTACGGCTGCCCGCACTGCTATCAGTTCGAAGCGACCCTCAACCCCTGGGTCGAGAAGCTGCCGGAAGACGTCAATTTCGTGCGCGTGCCGGCATTGTTCGGTGGCATCTGGAACGTGCATGGCCAGGCGTTCATCACCCTGGAAAGCATGAAGGTCGAGCACAAGGTGCATGACGCCGTGTTTAACGCCATCCACCAGGAGAAGAAGAAGCTGGCCTCGGCTGAAGAGTTCGCCGACTTCGTCGCTACCCAGGGCGTTGATCGCGATGCCTTCCTCAAGACCTTCAATTCCTTCGCCGTCAAAGGCCAGATGGAAAAGGCCAAGAAACTGGCCATGGCTTACCAGATCACTGGCGTGCCGGTGATGGTCGTCGGTGGCAAGTATCGCTTCGACCTGGGCTCGGCCGGTGGCCCGCAGCAGACCCTCGAGGTCGCTGATCACCTGATCGCCAAGGAGCGTGCCGCGCTCTAAGCGGCCGCAGGCGCGAAGCATGCTGCGCCGCTGGCGAAAGACACGTGCGATTGGCCTGTGCGATCCACAGGTCAACCCGCACTGTTCGCCGCAGGCCTACTGGCCAGCCGACGGCCTCCTGCGTCTGCTCAGTTTCAACGTCCAGGTCGGCATCAACACCCAGCGTTACCACCACTACCTGACCCGCAGCTGGCAGCACCTGTTGCCTCATGCCGGGCGTGCCGGCAATCTGCAGCGCATCGGTGATCTGCTCGCCGACTTCGATCTGGTGGCGTTGCAGGAGGTCGATGGTGGCAGCCTGCGCTCGGGCTACATCAATCAGGTCGAGTACCTGGCCCAGCAGGGCGCCTTTCCCTACTGGTATCAACAGCTCAATCGCAATCTCGGGCGCTTCGCCCAGCACAGCAATGGCGTGCTCAGCCGCTTGCGGCCTACCCTGCTGGAAGATCATCCGCTCCCCGGTCCGCCCGGGCGTGGTGCGATTTTCCTGCGTCTCGGTGAGGGCGAGCACGCGCTGGGCGTGGTGATGATGCATCTGGCGCTGGGTGCGCGCACCCGTACGCGGCAACTGGCTTACATTCGTGAGCGCGTCAGTGAGTTTCGCCACCTGGTGCTGATGGGCGACATGAACACCCATGCTGTCGACCTGCTGGAGAACTCCCCGCTACGCGACCTCGGCCTGATCGCGCCGCAGGTCGAGGCAACCTTCCCCAGCTGGCGACCGCAGCGCTGTCTCGATCATATCCTGCTCAGTTCCGAGCTCGAACTGGGGCGCGTCGATGTGCTCAGTCAGCCGATTTCCGATCACCTTCCCGTGGCCGTGGAAATCCGCCTGCCGGAAACACAGAATGTTGCGCAGATGCCTATGCTGAACACGCCATCTCCCGAGTAAGCCGTATGAGCGATGACGCGCAACGCTGGAAAGACAAATACCTGAGTAGCCTGGAGCAGCAGGAAAAGCTCGACCGCCGGTGGGAGTCGCGCCTGGATCTGCTGCGCCGTGGTCTGGTGCGCAGCAGCCTGGCCGCCGAGGGCGCGGACAAGGCGGTCGATCAATGCATGCAGGAAATGCGCGAAATCCTTCGTCGCGACGATATGGACGCAGCATTGGGCAATCTCATTCCGCGCCTGGAAAAGGCCGTGCTGGATTCCGAGCAGCGCCGCCAGCAACGTGCCGGCGAGGCTGCGGCTGCGTTGGCGAGCTTGATTGAGCAACTGCAGCGCCTGCGGCCGCCCCGTGAGGTGCGCAAGGCGCTCAAATCGCTGGGCAAACAGCTAGAGGACGCCACCACTCATCAGTATCTGCTGCCGGCGCTGCTCAGCCAGCTGAGCAACCTGCAGGGGCAGGCGCTGACCGTTCTGCAGGCTCCGGTGCAGGAGCAACCGGGCCTGCTCCAGCGTTTGTTCGGTTCGCGCGGCGAGACCAGCGAAAGCACTGCGCAGGCGCAGGGCAGTGTCGCCGAGGCCACTGGCGTTGCCGAGGAGCCCGCAGCAGAGTTGACGCCAACGCCAACGCCAACGCCAACGCCAACGCCAGCGGCCGTAGCGGTGGCGAACGAGCCACCTCCCAGTGTCTCCAACGTGGCCAGCGTGCCAGCCCGGCATCAGGTCCAAGACCTCTCGCCTGTGCTCGATAGCCTGCCGCTGCCACCGGGTCTGGTACGGCAGGAGCAAGCCGGCGACAGCCCGTTCTCGTTGCCCAGCAGCGAACCCGGATACAGTGCGGTGGCGCCGCATATCGCCAGCAGTCTGCGTAATCTGCTCGACGAACTCGAACTGCCGGCGCGCCATCTGCCGCAGGGTGACGCGCTGCGCCTGCGACTCGAGGGCAATCTCAACTGGTACGAGCTGGTGCCGGTGCTGGATGATCTGGCCGTGCTGGTGCTTGCCGTCACCGATAGCGGCCAGCGCGAGTTTGCCGGCTATCTCAAGCAACTCAACGAGCGCCTGGCTGCCTTCATCGAAACCCTCAGCGAGGCGCACGAGGGCTACAGCGCGTCAGTGGAGAATGCGCGCAGTTTCAACCAGCAACTGCGGGATCAGGTCAGCGATCTGCAGAACAGCGTGCAGGAAGCTGCCGATCTGGAATCGCTCAAGCAGGCTCTGGAACAGCGCCTGGAAGGGCTCTTGCAAAGTGTCAGCAGTCATCAGCGTCAGCGCGACAGCAGTGAAGACGACGTGGCCGAGCGGCTGCAGGGCCTGGTCAAGCGTGTCGCCGAGATGGAGCAGGAAGCGCAGCAATTTCGCGAGCATATCGAGGAGCAGCGACAGAAGTCCTTGCTGGACCCCCTGACTGGGTTGCCCAACCGTGCCGCCTGGAGCGAGCGTCTCGACCTGGAAGTTGCTCGTCGCCAACGCTATGGCGGCCAGCTGTTGTTGGCGGTGCTGGACGTCGATCACTTCAAGCGGATCAACGACGGCTACGGCCACCTGGCAGGTGATCGAGTGCTGAAGATCATCGCCGGGGAGCTCAGCAAGCGTTTGCGCAAGACCGACTTCATTGCCCGTTTTGGTGGCGAGGAGTTCGTTCTGCTGATTCCTGCAACGCCGCTGGAGGGAGGTGTCCAGCTTCTGGAAACCCTGCGCGCGGCAATCGAGGCCTGCCCGTTCCACTTCAAGGGTGAGCCGGTGACCATCACCTTCTCCGCCGGTATCGCCGAGTTTCGCAATGGCGAGGCGACCGAGGTCACCTTCGAACGTGCCGACCAGGCGCTATATCGCGCCAAGGGCGCGGGGCGTAACCGAGTCGAACAGGCTGCCTGATCCCGTCTACGTCGAGCCGCAGCGGCAGGCGCCGCGGCTCCCGTACGAACCACTCACTCCTTCTAGGATGTTGCCTCGGCCGGGTCCCTGCTGGTTGCTCCAGCGGTTCGTGCCCGTGGCGCGTGATCGTCCTCCTCCTGCAGCGGCACCTCGTTGCCCTGAGCGTCGTACAGCTTGCCGCCGATGAAGTGGTCGCCATCGTGCAGGGCGGCGATGTCGCGGTAGCGCAGGCTGCGCTCGGTGCCTGCGACGAATACCGACTGCTGATCCGAGTTGCCGGCGGTGAAATGGTTGAACAGCAGGTTGAGCAGGATCGCCATGATCGCCGCCGAGCTGATGCCGGAGTGGAAAATGGTCTCGAACCAGGCCGGGAAGTGATGGTAGAAGCTGGGCATGGCGATGGGGATCATGCCGAAGCCGATGGAAGTAGCGACGATCACCAGGTTCATGTTGTTGCGGTAGTCGACCTTGGCCAGGGTGCGGATGCCGCTGGCGGCAACGGTGCCGAACAGCACGATGCCGGCACCACCAAGCACCGAGGTCGGCACTGCGGCGATCACTCGGCCCATGATCGGCAGCAAGCCGAGGGTGACCAGAATCAGCCCGCCGGTGGCGACCACGTAGCGGCTCTTCACGCCAGTCACGGCAACCAGGCCGACGTTCTGGGCGAAGGCGCTCTGGGTGAAGGAGCCGAATAGCGGCGCAACGACACTGGCGATCATGTCCGCGCGCAAACCGTTGCCGAGGCGTCTGGAGTCGACCTTGGTGTCGATGATGTCGCCGACGGCGAGGATGTCGGCCGAGGTTTCCACCAGGATCACCATCACCACGATCAGCATCGAGATGATCGCTGCCACCTCGAACACCGGCATGCCGAAATGTAGCGGTGCCGGAAAGGCCAGCACCGGCCCTTCGCTGACCTTGGAAAAATCGGCCATGCCGAATGCCACCGCCACCAGAGTGCCGATCACCATGGCCAGCAGGATCGACAGGCGCGAGATGGTGGCGCTGCCGACCTTGCTCAGCAGCAGCACGGTGGTCAGGGTGAAGGCGGCCAGGCCGATGTTGGCCATGCTGCCGAAGTCAGCTGCACTGCTGTTGCCGCCCATGGCCCAGCGCGCGGCGACAGGCATCAGCGTCAAACCGATGGTGGTGATGACGATGCCGGTCACCAGCGGCGGGAAGAACTTGGTGATCTTGGAAAAGATCGGCGTGATCAGCAGCCCGATCGCCGCTGCGCCTATCACCGCGCCGAATACCACCGGCAGCCCGCCTTCACCGCCATTGGCGCCGACTATCGCCACGATGGTGGCGACGCTGGCGAACGACACGCCCTGCACGAGCGGTAACTGACAGCCGAAGAACGGCAAGCCGATGGTCTGCAGCAAAGTGGCAGCGCCACCGACGAAAAGCGAGGCGGCGATCAGCAGACCGATATCGGCAGGCGACAGACCGGCCGCCTGGCCGACGATCAGGGGTACCGCGACGATGCCGCCGTACATGGTCAGTACGTGCTGCAGGCCGTAGAGCAGATTGGAGCCGAGGCCGAGGTTCTCGTCCTCGGGGCGCTGGGTGGTGGAGGTCATGGGGAAAGCTACTCGCTGTTGTTCTTGTGCGGTCAATGTAGACATTTTGTTGTCACATTGGCTACTACTTTGTATACATTTTTTCGAGTGTTGTTTCCTGGAACCATTACGGCGCTAATGGTCATAAAATTTCCACGCGCGCTGAAGATGCTCGAATCTGACCGTGGCCCCGACTCGCGAGGCGACCCCCTAAGGCCCTAGACTATGCGCACTAGCCACCGGAGACGCCCATGGACATCTTCAGCATTGCCGTGCTGATCTTTTTGGTCACCGACCCTTTCGGCAATATCGCCATCTACATTGCCGCGCTGAAGAACGTCGAGCCGCGCAGACGGTTGTGGATCGCCGCGCGCGAACTGCTGTTCGCCCTTGGCCTGTTGCTGCTGTTCCTCACCTTTGGTGACAAATTCCTCACCAGCCTCGGGCTGTCACGCGAGGCAACCGCGATTGCCGGCGGTATCATCCTGTTCGTCATCGCCATGCGCCTGATCTTTCCCAGCCCGCAGGGCCTGCTCGGCGACGTGCCGGATGGCGAGCCGATGCTGGTGCCGTTGGCCACGCCGGCGGTCGCCGGACCTTCAGCGCTTGCGGTGCTGATGACTCTGCGCAACACCCACACCGGGCCGCTCTGGGAGCTCTACCTGGCGGTCATCCTGGCCTGGGCGGCGACGGCATTCATTCTGTTGCAGGCTTCGTTCCTGCAGCGTTTTCTTGGTAATCGCGGGTTGATGGCGGTAGAACGATTGATGGGCATGCTGTTGATCATGCTCAGCGTCGACATGCTGCTGGACAACCTGCAAAGCGTATTCGGTCACGCATGAAGTCTCTTTGCCTTGCCCTAGTTCTTGTTCTGCTTGCCGGTTGCACCGGTGGTCTACGTATCGATGACAGTCACACCGCGATCGGTCAGAACAGCCGTGTGCAATACGTCGTGCTGCACTACACCTCCGCTGACCTGCAACGCTCGCTCGATCTGCTGACGCAGACCGAGGTGAGCAGCCACTATCTGATCGGTGATGCACCGCCGACCGTCTACCGCCTGGTGGACGAGAACCGCCGCGCCTGGCACGTTGGTGTCAGCGAATGGAAGGGGCGCACCTGGCTCAACAGCACCACGATCGGCATCGAGCTGGTCAACCAGGGCTACTACCAGACGCCGGCGGGGCGCTACTGGCAACCCTTCGCGCCGCAGCAGATCGATACCCTGATCGTGCTGCTCAAGGACATCGTCAAGCGTCACCAGCTACCGCTGGGCTCGATCATCGCGCACAGCGATGTGGCGCCGCAGCGCAAGGTCGATCCGGGCCCATTGTTCCCCTGGAAGCGTCTGGCCGACGAGGGCCTGGCGCCCTGGCCGAACGAGGACGCCGTGGCGCGCCAACAGGCGTTGTTCAGCACCAGCCTGCCCAGCGTGCAGTGGTTCCAGGAGCAGTTGGCGCAAAACGGTTACACGGTGCCGCAGCACGGTGAGCTGGATGAGGCGACGCGCAATGTCATTGCCGCCTTCCAGATGAAGTATCGCCCGGCCAACTACGACGGTCAGCCGGACGCCGAAACTGCAGCGCGGTTACTGGTGCTCAATCTGCAGGCGGCAGGATAGAGCTCAGCTAGGCGTGGTGCCGATCAGCCGAGAGTCGGCCAGCGCTGCGCTGCGATGAACGGTGGCGGCCTGGTATTCGGGGTCCGCGAGCATGCTCAAAAAGGCTGCTGACGAGGGATAGCGCACCAGCAGAAGCAGATCCCACTGCTCTTCCTTCGGTGCGATCAGCGCCAGGTGGACGTCTGCCATCACCTGCACCTCACCACCCACCCCACGGACCTTGCTCAGCGCGGTGCGGCTGTAGCGCGCATAGGCTTCGCGCCCGCTGCAGGGCGCATGGGGACTGTCTGCGCCGTACGCAGCTTGGCTGTTGAAACGCAGCAGATTGAGCATCAGGATCGGTGTATCACTGGGCATGCGCTCGGCGAACGCCAGCAAATCCTCGCGGTTGGGGTTGATGCTGGGCATGCACGTTCCTCGGCTGGTGTTTTCCCTGAGCCTCACGCCTGAAGCCGAGTGCGGCAAGTGCTATCGGTCCGCCTGATAGCCGATCATCTGCTCAGCATGGTGCTGCGCTACGGTTGCTGTACTGGCAGGCCGATCAGCGTGGGCCAGGTTGGAAATCACGTGCATCACGCGCCCAGACATCCAGCACCGGTTTGAGATCTTCCAGGGTCAGTTGCGTGCTGCTGTTCTCCAGCGCCAGGCCGTGCCCCTTGCGCACCACGCGCAGCACCGGTTCGCTGGTGCGGGCATCGAGGCCCTCCAGCTCGATGAAGATGGCGCTGTCGCGGTCACGGGTGCCAGCGGCTGTGGTCGCTGCCGCCAGCACCAGGGCGACAGGAATCACCTCATAGGCCTTGAGCCCTTCGGTGGAAACCGTCACGCCAGTGATCGCGCTACGCAGCACCAGGCTGTCCATGGTCGGTTCGTTGACCACCGTCATGCGTCCCTGTAACTCACGGATCAACGCCTGATGCAGATAATCACGGACACTTTCCAGCGTTTGCGCGCTGACCTGATCGCTGGGAACTGGCTCTGGATAGAAGGTCGGCTTCTCCACATACACCGCCGTGTAGCGCTCGCTCCTGAACTGCGGCGAAATCCAGCGCAGCACCGGTGCGCCAGTGGCTGAAGTGGCTGGCTGGAGCTGGGAGTAGTCGGCGAGGTAGCCGGAGAACTGTGTGGGTTCGGTGGTCTGGCTGGCGCAGCCGCTGAGCAGCAGAGCAGTGAGTAGAGCCAGGCAAAGCGGGTTGGCGTAACGCATCGGCGGACTCTCCTGTCCAGGGACCTGCAATCAGCCTAGATGCCGCTTCGTCAGCCCGCCAGTTCGCTCAATCGTTGAGCAAGAAGCTTGAAGTCATAAGGTTTTACGATGCTTTCGGTGGGCGCCGCGCTGTCGCGGGCGCGCACTTCTTCGAGCAGTTCGCGTTCGTAATAGCCGCTGGCGAACAGCACCGGCAGGGTCGGTCGCAACTGGCGCGCGGCTTCCACCAGTTCGCGTCCGTCCATCCCGGGCAGGCCGATGTCGCTCATCAGCAGATCGAAATGCTGCTCGCTGCGCAGCCGCTCCAGGGCGCTGTGCCCGTCGCGCAGGGCAAGGACGCGATAGCCGAACTCCCCGAGGACTTCAGCGGTGAGTTGGCGTACGACATCGTCATCCTCGACCAGCAGGATGGTCTTGGCACTGGCGCAGTCGATTTCGGTCATGGGGCTCTCTGTTTCAGCGCGCAGAATGCGCGAATGTTTGGCAAACTTCGGAGTCTGTGCGCGGTCAGTGTGCCATACGCCTTCCCCGGACAGACAAGAACAAGCGAGACAATCATCGAATGGACGTCCCAATGTCGAATGAGTCCGCAATGGACGAAAAAGGGTTTCGCCGGATTCTCAACCGTAACGTCGGGCTGCCGCTCGGCCTGGGGCTGGTCGGCGCGCTGTTCTTCGCGCTGTTGATCGGCTACCTGCTCAATGTGATCCGCTGGGTCGAGCACACCGACCAGGTGCTCAACAGAGCCAGCGAGGTGTACAAGCTGACCCTAGACCTGGAAACCGGCATGCGCGGCTTCCTGCTCAGCGGCGAGGAAGACTACCTCGCGCCCTACGAGCAGGCGCGCGGCAAGTATCGCCCGCTGATCGAGCAGCTCATCGATATGGTCGGCGACAACCCGCCACAGGTGCAGCGGCTCGAACGCCTGCTGGCGTTGCAGGAGCAGTGGGATCTGTTCGCCCAGGAGGTCATAGGCAGCCGCCGTGACGGCGGCAATTACCTGGCCGAGGTTGGGCGCGGGCGCGGCAAGAACCTCACTGACGGCATGCGCCGTGAGCTCGACACCTTCATCAACAGTGAACGCGAGCTGCGCCGGCAGCGCAATGCCGAGGTCAGCAGCAGCACGACTTGGGGGGCCGGTATCTATCTGGTGGTCAGCATCCTGTTCAGCGCCCTGTTGGCGCTGTTCGGTCGCCGTGAGCTGATGAACCTTTCGCAGACCTATTCTCAGGCGATGGCCAAGCAGTCCGAATACGCCGATGAGCAGCGCCGCCGCGCCTGGCTGGGCGGCGGCCAGACCCAGCTGGCCGAGCGTCTACTCGGCCAGCTGCAGGTGCAGGAATTGGCCGACCGCTCCCTTGAGTTTCTCGCCGAATATCTCGATTGCGTGGTCGCCGCCCTGTATCTGCGCGATGCTCAGACTGGCGACCTCACGCGCGTTGCGGGTTATGGCTTCAGCGAGGACGTCAGACTCAAGGCGCATTTCTACCGCGGTGAGGGCCTGATCGGACAGGCCGCTCGCGGCCGTCGTCTGGTCTGCCTCGATGATCTGCCGGCGGATTACATCAAGGTCGCCTCGAGTCTCGGCGAAGGCCAGCCGGTTAGCGTTGCCCTGCTGCCGCTGCAGTCCGAAGATCGCGTCAACGGTGTGGTCGAATTGGCCTTCATGCGTGTACTGGAGCCGCGTGAGCGCGAGTTCCTCGAGGCCATCGCCAGCAATGTCGGGATGGCACTTGAAGCGGCGCGCTATCGCCAGCGTCTGCAAGAGGTGCTCGGCCAGACCCAGCAACTCAACGAGGAGCTGCAGACCCAGCAGGAAGAGCTGCGTGCCGCCAACGAGGAGCTGGAGCAGCAGGCGCGCGTGCTCAAGGAGTCGCAGGCGCACCTGGAAACCCAGCAGGCCGAGCTGGAGCAGACCAACGAGAAGCTCTCCGAGCAGGCGCAGACACTGGCCGACCAGCGCGACGAGCTGGACCAGCGCAACACCACCCTCGGCCGTATTCAGGCGCAGCTGGAAGAGCGTGCCGAGGAGCTGCAGCGCGCCAGCCGCTACAAATCCGAGTTCCTTGCCAACATGAGCCACGAGCTGCGCACGCCGCTCAACAGCTCGCTGATCCTGGCCAAGCTGCTGGCGGAAAACGGCAACGGCAACCTCAACGACGAACAGGTCAAGTTCGCCGAGTCGATCTACTCGGCCGGCAACGATCTGCTCAATCTGATCAATGACATTCTCGACATCGCCAAGGTCGAGGCCGGCAAGCTCGAGATACGCCCCGAGCGCACGCCGCTGGCAAGTCTGCTCGAAGGCTTGCGTGATGTGTTCGTACCGCTGACGGGCGAGCGCGCCCTGAGTTTCGAGATCGAACAGCAGGGCGAGCTGCCGCAGGTGCTATTCACTGACCGCCAGCGCGCCGAGCAGATCCTGCGCAACCTGTTGTCCAACGCCTTCAAGTTCACTGACCGCGGCGGCGTGACCCTCAGCGTATCGCGGCAGGATGACCAGTACCTGGCCTTCGCCGTGCGCGATACCGGCATTGGTATCGCTGCAGATCAGCAGCAGGCGATCTTCGAGGCCTTCCGCCAGGCCGATGGCACCACCAATCGTCGTTATGGCGGTACCGGCCTGGGGCTGTCCATCTCGCGTGACCTGGCCGGCTTGCTCGGTGGCTCGATCACGGTCAGCAGCGTGCCGGGCGAGGGCAGTACCTTCACCCTGCTGCTGCCCGAGCGCCTGGTCGAGGGCGCTGCTCCCAGTCAGCCGATTGCCGCGCCTCGGGTGGTGGCTGAGCCGCCACTGCCGGTCGCCGCTGTCGCTGCCGCTGCCGCCCCGGCGATGCCGCGAGCGCCAGCGCCTTTCGCCGATGACCGCGAGCACCTCGACGAGCGTGGCGGCCGCCGCGTGCTGGTGGTCGAGGACGAAGTACGCTTCGCCCGCATCCTCTTCGATCTGGCTCACGAGCTGGGCTACGCCTGCCTGGTGGCTACCTGCGCCGATGAAGGCCTGGAGCTGGCGCGGCAGTACCGCCCGGATGCCATCCTGCTCGACATGCGCCTGCCCGACGGCTCAGGCCTCGGTGTGCTGCAACGGCTGAAGGACGACCCGCAGACCCGTCACATCCCGGTGCATGTGGTCTCGGTGGAGGATCAGAGCGAGGCCGCACTGCACCTGGGGGCGGTTGGCTATGCGCTCAAGCCCACCAGTCGCGATCAGCTCAAGGACGTCTTCGGCAGGCTCGAGGCCAAGCTCAATCAGCAGGTCAAGCGCGTGCTGCTGGTCGAGGATGACCCGCTGCAACGCGACAGCGTTGCCCGCCTGATCAGCGACGAAGACATCGAGATCACCGCCGTCGCACTGGCTGGCGATGCGCTGGAGAAGCTGCGCGACACGGTGTTCGACTGCATGATCATCGACCTCAAGCTGCCCGACATGCAGGGCAACGAGCTGCTGCGGCGCATGGCCGAGGAGGACATCTGCTCCTTCCCGCCGGTGATCGTCTACACCGGGCGCAACCTGACCCGCGACGAGGAAGCCGAGCTGCTCAAGTACTCGCGCTCGATCATCATCAAGGGCGCGCGTTCGCCGGAGCGTTTGCTGGATGAGGTCACCCTGTTCCTGCACAAGGTCGAGGCCGAGCTGTCCAGCGAGCACCAGCGCATGCTCAAGACCGCGCGCAGCCGCGACAAGCTGCTCGAGGGCCGGCGCCTGCTGCTGGTCGACGATGACGTGCGCAACATCTTCGCCCTGTCCAGCGCGCTGGAGCAGAAGGGCGCCACGGTCGAAGTCGCGCGCAACGGTTTCGAGGCACTGGACAAGCTGCGCGAGCGCGAAGACATCGACCTGGTGTTGATGGACGTGATGATGCCGGAGATGGACGGCTACGAAGCCACCCGGCAGATTCGTCTGGAAGACCGCTGGAAGAACCTGCCGATCATTGCGGTGACGGCCAAGGCGATGAAGGATGACCAGGAGCGCTGCCGCGAGGTCGGTGCCAACGATTACCTGGCCAAACCCATCGACCTGGATCGTTTGTTCTCCCTGATCCGCGTGTGGATGCCCAAGCTGGAGCGTCTGTGATGCCTGACGAAATCGAGCTGCGCCTGCTGATCGAGGCGATCTACCTGCGCTACAGCTACGACTTTCGCGACTACTCGAAAGCCTCGCTCAAGCGCCGTGTGCGCCAGGCGCAGACTCAGCTGGATTGCCCGACCATCTCGGCGTTGCAGGCGCGTATCCTGCACGAGCCGCAGGCGTTCATGCAGCTGCTGCAGTACCTCACCATCCCGGTCAGCGAGATGTTCCGCGACCCCGAATACTTCCTCGCCCTGCGCGAGCAGGTGGTGCCGCTGCTGCACACCTATCCCTCGCTGAAGGTCTGGGTGGCTGGCTGCAGCACGGGCGAGGAGGTGTATTCCCTGGCTATTCTGCTGCACGAGGAAGGCCTGCTGGAACGCACCATGATCTACGCCACCGACATCAATCCGCACTCGCTGGAGAAGGCCGAGCAGGGCATCTTCGCCCTCGACAACCTGCGCACCTACACCCAGAACTACCAGCTGTCCGGCGGCAAGCGGGCGTTCTCCGACTACTACTCGGCGGCCTACGATCGGGTGCTGTTCGACAAGTCGCTGCGTGCCAACGTGACCTTCGCCGATCACAGCCTGGCCACCGACAGCGTGTTCGCCGAAACCCATCTGGTGTCGTGCCGTAACGTGCTGATCTATTTCAACCGCGACCTGCAGGACCGTGCACTGGGCCTGTTCCACGACTCCCTTTGCCACCGCGGTTTTCTCGGTCTGGGCAGCAAGGAAAGTCTGGATTTCTCTGCCTATGCCCGGCAGTTCGAAGCGGTGTCGCGGCCCGAGCGGATTTTCCGCAAGCGATGAGCAGCCAACGGATCAACCTCCGCGGCCAGGTGCGGGCGCCGCTGCAGGCCCTGCTGATTGGCGCCTCGGCCGGTGGTGTCGAGGCGCTGTTGAGCCTGCTCGAAGACCTGCCGCCGGACTACCGGCTGCCGGTGGTCTGCCTGCTGCATCAGCCGGATCGCAGCGACAGTCTGCTCGCCGATCTGCTGCAGCGCCGCCTGAAGCTGCCCGCCAAGGAAGCCGAGGACAAGGAGTACCTGAGTGGCGGCGTGGTCTACGTGGCGCCCGCCGGTTACCACCTGTCCATCGAAACCGATCGTAGCTTCTCCCTCAGTCGTGAGGAGCCGCGGCATTTCTCCCGGCCGTCGATCGATATTCTTTTCGAGTCCGCTGCCGATGCCTATGGCGAGCAGCTGGCTGCCGCGCTGCTCACCGGCGCCAATGAGGATGGCGCGGCCGGTCTGCTGGCGATCAAGCAGGCGGGCGGCCTGACGCTGGTGCAGGAGCCTGCCGACGCGCAGGTGCCCACCATGCCGAATGCCGCGCTGGCCCTGCTGAAACCGGATTTTCTCCTGTCTATCAATGCCATGCGCCTGCTGCTGGCCGAACTGGATGCCCTGCCATGCTGAGGAAGATTGAAGCCAAGGTATTGATCGTCGACGACCTGCCGGAAAACCTGCTGGCGTTGCGTTCGTTGATCCAGAGCGAGGACCGCACCGTGTTCCAGGCCAGCAGCGCCGACGAGGCGCTGTCGCTGCTGCTCGAGCACGAGTTCGCCCTGGCCATTCTCGACGTCAAGATGCCGGGCATGAACGGCTTCGAACTGGCCGAGCTGATGCGCGGCACGGAGAAGACCAAGCATATCCCGATCATCTTCGTCAGCGCGGTCGGCCGCGACATGGACTACGCCTTCCGCGGCTACGAGAGCGGCGCGGTGGATTTCCTGCACAAGCCGCTGTCGCCCTTCGAGGTGCGCAGCAAGGTGGCGATGTTCGTCGAGCTGTACCGCCATCGCAAGGCGTTGAGCATGCAGCTGGAGGTGGTCGAGGCGGCGCGTCGTGAGCAGGAGGCACTGCTCGCCGAGCTGCGCGAGACTCAGGGCGAGTTGCAGAAAGCGGTGCAGATGCGCGACGTGTTCATGTCCATCGCCTCGCACGAGCTGCGCACGCCACTCAACGGTTTGATCCTCGACGTGCAACTGCGCCGGCTGCGCCTGGAGCAGGGGCGCATGGATGCCTTCAGCCCGGAAAAGCTGCAGGAGATGGTCAGCCGCGACGAGCGGCAGATCCGCAGCCTGAGCCGCCTGATCGACGACATGCTGGATGTTTCGCGCATTCGCACCGGCAAGCTTTCCGTGCGTCCAGAACCCGGCGACCTCGGCGTGCTGGCTGGCAACGTGGTGGAGAGCCTGGCCGCGCAGTTCACCAATACCGGTAGCCATATCGAGTTGCACGTCGAGGGTCCGGCGCCGGTGATGATGGACGAGTTCCGCATCGAGCAGGTGTTGGCCAACCTGCTGACCAACGCCCTGCGCTACGGTGATGGTAAACCTGTGTCGGTGCGTGTGCGGGTGGTGGACGATATGGCCCGCGCCGAGGTGCGTGACCAGGGCCTGGGCATCTCCGAGGCCGATCAGCGGCGGGTATTCGAGCAGTTCGAGCGCGTCTCCGGAACCAGCGTCGCGCAGGGGCTTGGGCTCGGCTTGTTCATCAGCGAGCAGATCGTCCAGGCCCATGGCGGTCGCATCGAGCTCAGCAGCCGTCTCGGCGAAGGTTCCTGTTTCAGCATCCTGCTGCCATTACGCAGCTGATCGTGCAAATTGCACGTGTCGTAATTCATGTATCTTGCAAAGTGCATGGAAGAAGGTGTTGATTTTAATTTTAAGCTATTGATTTATAAGGATATTTTAGAGGAATTGATGTTGGCATGAGCGCTGCAGAATCAGTTATGTAAGCCCCCGACTGACCTGCTGATGGAGAAGCGTCATGAACATCGTCCGAGTGAGCCTGTTTTGCGTCGCTGCATTGCTGGTCAACGGGGCTTACGCCAAAGATTTCAGTGGTTCGGCCGGAGCCGTTGCGAAAACGGCCGAGTTCACCCTTTCCAACTCGCCGGTGTGGCAATCGCGCGCTGCTGCACAGCAGGAAGGCTCCGCCGAACTGCGTACCCAGCCCTCCCGCGCTGTCGGAGCCATCGGCGACGATGCGCAGTGGCTGCGCATCTCCAACGAGGGCGACACCGATACCGCCAACCGTGAGCCACGCCCTGCCAATAGCACCCCGCGCTGGGTGTTCTGACCGACAAGGAGTCCTGCCATGTCCAGAAGTGCCGTCCTGTTGTTGATCATGACCCTGTCGAGCCTGGCGGTGTTGTGGCTGAGCCCCGCTCTGGACGAGGGTATCGCCCTGCTGCTCAAGGGTGGCAGCGTCGTCTTTGGTGCGGGCTTTCTGGTCGCGTTGATGGCCGGGCGCCGGATCAAGTTCGACCCGGTGCTGCGCTGAAGTTGATCTCGCGCCAAGGAAACAAGAAAACGCCACGAAGATCGTGGCGTTTTTTATTGCGCGTGAACAGGCCGTTACCCCGGTCGTCTACCTCAGACCGGCAAGCTGAAATAGAAGTTGGCGCCTTCGCCCGGGCGCGAATGAACCCTCAGCTGGCCGCCGTGCAGCTGCACGATCTCCCTTGCCAGCGCCAGGCCGAGGCCGACGCCACCCTTGCGCCTGCCGACCTGAACGAAGGGTTCGAAGATCCGCGCCTGTTGTTCGAAGGGGATCCCTTCGCCTTCGTCCTGCACGCTGACGATCACCTGTTCGCCATGGCGGCGCGCCTGTAGTCGTATCTTGTCACCCGGGTTGCTGTAGCGCAGGGCATTGTCGGTCAGGTTATCGAGCAGTCGCTGCAGCTGCGCGGCATCGAGCTCAAGCTGCGGCAGGGGCTCGTGGACTTCGCAAAGCACCGTCACCTCGCGCTCCGCGGCTCTCTCGGTAAAACGTTGAGACAGCTGCTGGATCATTTCGCTTAGGTCGCAGGGGCGGCGCTGCAGGGTTTGCACGCCATTCTGGTAGCGTGAGAAGTTGAGCAGGTCGTCGATCAACTGCACCAGGCGGTGCATCTCCTCGTCGACGGTGCGTATCAGTTCCTGCTCGCGTCCGCCTGACGGCAGTGAGAGACGTTCGCGCAGCAGGCTGAAAGCCATATGAATACCGGTGATCGGCGTGCGCAGCTCATGGGAGGCGCGCAGGATGAACTCGCTGCGCACCCGGTCGAAGGCACGTTGCTTGGTGACGTCACGCAGCACCATCACCGCCCCCGCGCTACCGCCCTCGCGCACCTGTACCGGGGTCAGGGCCCAGGCCAGCAGTCTGGTCTCGCCGTCGCGTTCGATCTGCAGGTCGGCCGGTGGCTCCTGCAGCAGTTCGCCTGCCAGCACCCGGCGCAGCGCCTCGTCCACCGCATGCTCGGGCAACAGCGGGCCGATGGGCTGGCCCACGATTTCGGCCGACCAGGACAGCTGGCGCAGCGCCACCGGATTGGCGTGTTCGATGCTGCCCTGGGTGTCGAGAATGACCAGGCCATCATCGATGCTGTCGAGCACTGCCTTCAGACGCCCCTCGCTGCTGAGCAACTGGTTGAGGTTGCTCGAGTGGTATTCGCGCAGCGCCTCGGTCATCAGGCCGAAGCGGCGGCTCAGCACGGCCAGTTCGAGCACCGGCGATACCGGCAGCACCACGTCATACTTGCCCTGGCCGATTTGGTCGGCGGCTCGTGCCAGCATGTCGATGGGGGCGCCGAAGCGGCGGGCGATGCCGTGGGCAGTGAGTACACCGATCGCCAGTACCGCGAGGCCGATGAGCACCAGCAACCCGGCGATCAGTTGAGAGCGCTCGCCCGCTTTGCTCTCGGCCGAGATGACCCAGTCGACGATCTGATCCTGTTGTTCCAGGAGATGGTTGCGCAGACGCTGGAAGGCCTCGGTGAAGGGTTTGTGAGCACCCAGGTTATGGGGTGTCTGGCCGTCCGGCATCGCGCTACTGGCAGCCTGTTCCATCTCGTCGTAAAGCGCTGCTGCTTGCTCCAGTCCGCTGGCGTAGTCTTTGCCGAGGTTGGCCCTAAGGCCTTCGTCGAAGGTGGCGCGGAACGACTGGCGGATGGCTTCGAGGCGCTGCGCATCGGGCTGCTGAGCGATCAGCACGATCAGTTCGTCGCCCAGGTGCTGGCGCAACTTCTGGCCGATCTGCACGGCGTCGAAGCCGCGCTGGATCAGGTCGCTCTGGCTGCGCGCCATCTGTGTGACGCTGAACAGGCCGAGCAGCAGGCCCAGCAGTGCAACGGTGATCAGCGCGGAGATGCTAAGGAACAGTCGCGTGCGAAGCTTCATCGACAGCTTCATGGAAATCCCGTGGTCAGAGGTTGTACTGCTTGCGTTTGCGGTAGAGGGTCGAGGTATCGATACCCAGCGTCTTGGCCGCCATGTCGAGGGTGTTGCTGCTGGCCAGCACGGCGGCAATATGCGCCTTTTCCAGCTCTTCGAGGCTCATCGCTGCGCCGACACGTACGGCGTTGTTCGGCGCTTCGCCGTTGCCGCCCAGGCCGAGATGGCTAACCTCCACCACGTCGCTCTGGCAGATGATGCTGGCGCGCTCGATGACGTTACGCAGCTCGCGGATATTGCCTGGCCAGTGATAAGCCTGCAGGGCGGCGGCAGCCTCGGGGCTGAAACCGCACGCCGGGCGCCCGTAGTCGCTGACGAAGCGGGCGAGAAAGCGTTCGGCCAGGCCCATCACGTCTTCGTGACGTTCGCGCAACGGCGGCAGCTTGAGGGTGATGACGTTGAGGCGGTACAGCAGGTCTTCGCGGAAGCGGCCCTCGCGCACCATTTCGTCGAGGTCCAGGTTGGTCGCGGCGACAATGCGCACATCGGCCCGCCGGGTCACCGGATCGCCAACGCGCTCGTACTCCTTGTCCTGAATGAAGCGCAGCAGCTTGGGCTGCAGGGTCAGCGGGAAGTCGCCGATCTCGTCGAGGAACAGGGTGCCGCCGTCGGCCTGACTGACGCGGCCCTGGGTGCTTTCGCTGGCACCGGTGAAGGAGCCGCGGGCGTGACCGAACAGCTCGCTTTCCATCAGCTCGGCCGTCAGTGACGGGCAGTTGATGGTCACGCAGGTGCGCTTGGCACGGCGGCTCCAGCCGTGGATGGCACGCGATAGCTCACCCTTGCCGGTGCCGGATTCGCCGAGAATGAGGATGTTGGCGTCGGTAGCGGCGACCTGCCGTGCGGTTTCCAGAATCGCCATCATCGCCGGGCTATGCGAGTCGAGACCGTCCTTGGCCTTGCGTACCTCACCTTCCAGAGCTTCCAGGCGTGCAGCCAGCGTACGCACTTCCAGTTGCTTGGCGGCGGCCAGGCGCAATTGATCGGGGGTGCAGGGTTTGACCAGATAGTCGGCGGCGCCGGCCTGGATGGCATCGACCGCGGTGTCCACGGCCGAGTGGGCGGTGACGATCACCACGCGCATCCAGGGGGCCTGGATGCGCATCTGCGCCAACAGGTCCAGGCCGTTGTCCTCGCCCAGGCGCAGGTCGAGAAAGCACAGGTCGAACACCTGTCGCTGCAGCAGCGCCTCGGCTTGAGTCGCACTGCTGGCACCGGCGACGTCATAGCCTTCGTCTTCAAGGCAGTAACGGAAGGTACGCAGGATTGCCGCTTCGTCGTCCACCAGCAGAATGCGTCCACTGGTTTGCTCTGCAACTGCCATGTATGTGCTCCATCTGACGGGTCAATGCAGCTTAGTCAGGTAAAAACCATGCAAGTTGCACGGCTCGACTGTGCCGATACTGCACCCTGCATGCAGGCAGGGTGCCTTTATTGTTGATAAATATTTGTTTTAAAAGGGAATTTTAATTTCTTCTGACTGGCACGGGGCTTGCGATATTGCCTGTATCGTCTCACGAACAGGAGTGAACTCATGCCCCCGTTCAAGCCTTTGTTACTGGCCGCCGGCACCGCGCTGATGCTCGGCCTGACGCCTGTGGCCAGCCACGCTGCCGAAGGTCAGCTATCAGCACAGCTGGATGCGGCCCGCCAGGAAGGTTCGATCTGGACAGCCTTCGCGCTCAACCGGCATCTCAACCCTTTCAAGCTCGATATCGACGTTGAGGATGGCGCGGCCACCCTCAACGGCAAGGTCGAGAACGATGTTCAGAAAGAGCTGGCCGAGCAGGTGGCGCTGAGCATAGATGGCATCGATTCGGTGGACAATCGCATCGAGGTCAGCAGTGACGCGGTCGAGGGCGATGCGCCGAGCATGGCGCAGCGCCTTGAGGACGCCAGCCTCGCCGCCACGGTGAAGTCCAAGTTGCTGTGGAACAGCAACACCCGCGGCCTGGACATCCAGGTCAAGAGCGAAACCGGCAACATCACCCTCAGTGGTCATGCGCAGACGCCGGCGGCCAAGGAGTTGGCAGGCCAGCTGGCAGCCAATACCGATGGCGTGCGCGAAGTGTTCAACCACCTCAGCATCAGCACTGCCGACAGCAGTAGCAGCGCAGTGCAAACCACACTCGACGAAGCGCGCGAGAACATCAGTGACAGCTGGATCACCAGCAAGGTCAAGGCCAGTTTCCTCTACAGCCGCAATCTGGACGCCATGAACATTACGGTGAGCACCGACGACGGCCTGGTCAGTCTGCGCGGCAGTGTGCTGAGCAGTGCCGAGAAGCGATTGGCAGTCGAGACCGCCCGCAACATTCGCGGTGTGCGTGGCGTCGATGCCGACGCCCTGCGCATCAGCAGTTGAATCTCAAGCAATCCCGGCCACTGGAATGGCCATCAACCCGCAAGTCCCATCGCCAAGGAGTGAATCCATGAGCAGCAAGACCGCACAACTCAACGAACTGATCGAAATCACCCGTGACGGCAAGCGCTTCTACGAGCATGCCCACGAAGAGGTCAAGGACATCCGCCTGCAGGCGCTGTTCCGCGACATGGTGCGCGCCAAGACCGAAGTGATCGACGCCTTGAGCGTCAAGGTCGCGGCCAACCAGAGTGAGCCGGCGTCTGGCGGCACCATGCTGGGCAAACTGCGCCAGTTCTACGCCGACACCCGCGCGACCCTGGCCAAGGATGAGGACGCCACCTACGTCGCGCAGCTGGAGGAAGCGGAAGACCGCATTTTGCATGCCTTCGAAGATGCGCTGGAAAGTGCGGACAATGATGTTCGCGTGCTGCTGGCCGTGGAGATGCCCAAGGTGCGGGCTTGCCACGACCGCATGCGGGCGCTGAAGCAGAACATGCAGTAACCACTGCGGCGCTGTTACGAGCCCCTGCACGCATTGCGTGCGGGGGCTTTTTATTGGGTCTGAGTAGCCCGGACTGGCAAATAAGTGTGTGCTTTCGGTGCTGGCACTATCCGTTAGCACGTCGTCTGAACGTTTGGGTTTCGCCCCTTACGGGCGCCACCCAAACGCTCAGCGCACGCGGTAACGGATAGTGCTAAGCCAGTAAGCGATACGCACACAACCTGCCAGTTCAGTATGACCCGCACTTCCCCCAAACCATCCGAAGTACTTTCTCTCTCTGCCGCAACCGAAACTCGTCGACGTTCATTTAACTGTCACATTCGTTTCATAGAGTGGTCACGTGGCCTGCAGATACTTGGGCCAGTTCCATCCAACACTATCCTGCTAGGAGCAAGGCATGAAACTGAAGCGTTTGATGGCGGCCCTGACTTTCGCCGCCGCTGGCGTAAGCGCCGTATCTGCTGTAGCCGCCGTCGACCCGGCTCTGCCGACCTATGAAAAGACTTCCGGTGTGTCGGGCAACCTGTCCAGCGTCGGTTCCGACTCGCTGGCCAACCTGATGACCCTGTGGGCAGAAGAGTTCAAGAAGAACTACCCCAACGTCAACATCCAGATCCAGGCCGCTGGTTCCTCCACTGCGCCACCCGCGCTGACCGAAGGCACCGCCAACATGGGCCCGATGAGCCGTCCGATGAAGGACAGCGAAATCCAGGCCTTCGAAGAGAAGTACGGCTACAAGCCGACCGCCGTTCCGGTTGCCATCGACGCCCTGGCCGTGTTCGTACACAAGGACAACCCGATCAAGTCGCTGTCGATCGAGCAGGTCGATGCGATCTTCTCCAGCACCCGCCTGTGCGGTGGCGACAAGGACATCAAGACCTGGGGTGACCTCGGTCTGACTGGCGAGTGGGCAGGCAAGCCGCTGCAGCTGTTCGGTCGTAACTCGGTATCCGGCACCTACGGCTACTTCAAGGAAGAAGCCCTGTGCAAAGGCGACTTCAAGTCCAACGTCAACGAGCAGCCGGGTTCGGCTTCGGTTGTCCAGTCGATCTCCAGCACCCTGAACGCCATCGGTTACTCGGGCATCGGCTACAAGACCTCCAGCGTCCGCGCCGTGCCGCTGTCGAAGAAGGGCGGTGAAGCCTTCGAGGCGTCGGAAGAGAACGCTCTGGCTGGCAAGTTCCCGCTGGCTCGCTTCTTCTACGTCTACGTCAACAAGGCGCCGAACCAGCCGCTGAGCCCGCTGGATGCCGAGTTCATCAAGCTGGTGCTGTCCAAGCAGGGCCAGGAAGTCGTGATGAAGGATGGTTACATCCCGCTGCCGTCCAAGGTCGCCGATAAAGCGATGAAGGACCTGGGTCTGTAAGGCTTCCAGCCTGATGGCCTGGCTCTAGCTAGCGAGGCCATTCGACGAACCCGCCACCCCATGGGTGGCGGGCTTTGTCATGTCAGTAGACTGTAATCTTTCTGTCATACAAGCCCGCTAAATTGACAAGCCTGGGCAGCCGTATGCGCTGCAATCAAGCCCGCGCAGAGACTTCTCGCATGAATGACTTGGCAAACGAATCCATGAACCGTTCGCAGAACCCTCTAGGGATCGACTTCAACACGCCCGCCCTGCAACGCAAGCGCCGTCTGCGCGCGTTGAAGGACCGCATGGCGCGTTGGTACGTCTCCATCGGTGGTCTGGCGGTGCTCGGTGCCATCACCCTTATCTTCTTCTACCTCGCCCATGTCGTGCTGCCCATGTTCCAGGGCGCCGAGCTCGAGTCGCGCAAGGCTCAGCAACCGGCCTGGCTGGCCGAGGCCCAGGCGCCATTGCTTCTCGCCGTGGAAGAGCAGAACCAGGTCGCCATGCGCCTGGATACTTCCGGCGCCGTGCAGTTCTTCGAGCTCAAGAGTGGCGAAGCCCTGCAGCGCCTGCAGTTGCCACTGCCGCAAGGCGTCAGCGTCGCCTCCGTCGGTCAGGATCAGCCGGGTACGCGCCGCGTGGTACTGGGCCTGTCCAACGGCCAAGCGCTGATCATTCAGCACAGTTACAAGATCACCTACCCGGATAACGTGCGTGCCATCGCGCCGCAGATCGAATACCCCTACGGTGAAGCACCGATCGAGGTCGATCCGCAGGGGCGTCCGCTCGAGCACATCGCCGTCAATCTCAACAGCGGCACGCTGATGCTGGCTGGCTCCACGGGCAACGAGCTGCACCTGATCAGCCTCGCTCGCGAAGAGAACCTGTTCACCGGCGAGGTGAGTGTCAGCGAGGAGCGCATCAACCTGCCGCAGATCGGCGAGCCGATCAGTCAGCTGATTCTCGACCCGCGGCAGATGTGGCTGTACGTGTTCAACGGCGATTCCAGTGCCGACGTTTTCGATCTGCGCAAGCGCGGCCTCAATGGCCGCTACGAACTGCTCAAGGGCGGTTCCAATCGCGTGACCAGCGCCACCAGTCTGCTCGGTGGCATCTCGATCATGATCGGCGACGCCAAGGGTGGCATCCAGCAGTGGTTCATGGTGCGCGACCAGGATGGCAAGTCCACCTTCCAGTCGATCCGCAGCTTCCAGCTCGGCGACAGCGCAATCACCCAGATCCTTCCCGAAGAGCGCCGCAAAGGCTTCATGGCCCTGGATGCCGACGGGCGCCTGGGCATCTTCCACAGCACCGCGCACCGCACCCTGCTCAAGGAGCAGGTCGCCGAAGGCAGCGCCATCGCCGCCCTGTCGCCGCGTGCCAGTCGTGTGCTGGTCGAGTCGGACGGCAAGCTGCAGCGCTTCGTGGTGGATAACCCGCACCCGGAAATTTCCTGGAGCTCGCTGTGGGGCAAGGTCTGGTACGAAAGCTACCCGGAGCCTGACTACGTCTGGCAGTCCACTTCCGCCAACACCGACTTCGAAGCCAAGCTGAGCCTGTCGCCGCTGGCCTTCGGTACCCTCAAGGCGGCGTTCTACGCCATGCTGCTGGCTGCGCCGCTGGCCGTGGCTGCAGCGATCTACACCGCCTACTTCATGGCGCCGCGCATGCGCACCAAGGTCAAGCCGGTGATCGAGCTGATGGAAGCGTTGCCGACGGTGATTCTCGGTTTCTTCGCCGGCCTGTTCCTCGCGCCGTTTCTGGAGAACCACTTACCCGGCATCTTCAGCCTCTTGTTGCTGACACCGGTGGGCATCCTGCTGTTCGGTTTCCTCTGGACCAAGCTGCCTGAGTCCATCCGCCACCGTGTTCCCGAAGGCTGGGAAGCGGCACTGCTGATTCCGGTGGTGGTCGCTGTGGGCTGGTTCTCCATCGCGATCAGTGGGCATCTGGAAAACTGGCTGTTCGACGGCAACATGCGCCTGTGGCTGTCCAACGACCTGGGCATCCCCTTCGACCAGCGCAACGCTCTGGTGGTCGGCCTGGCGATGGGCTTCGCGGTGATCCCGAACATCTACTCGATTGCCGAAGACGCCGTGTTCAGCGTGCCCAAGAGCCTGACCTTCGGTTCCCTGGCGCTCGGTGCCACGCCCTGGCAGACCCTGACCCGCGTGGTGATTCTCACGGCCAGCCCGGGCATTTTCTCGGCGCTGATGATCGGCATGGGCCGCGCGGTGGGCGAGACCATGATCGTGCTGATGGCTACCGGTAACACGCCGATCATGGACATGAATATCTTCGAAGGCATGCGCACCCTGGCGGCCAACGTCGCCGTGGAAATGCCCGAGTCGGAAGTTGGCGGCACCCACTACCGTGTGCTGTTCCTGGCGGCGATGGTGTTGCTCCTGTTCACCTTCGTGATGAACACCCTGGCCGAGCTGATTCGTCAGCGCCTACGCACCAAGTATTCGTCGCTCTAAGGTTTTGGAAGGTATATGTCCGTGAAACAGAACAACCTGAAATCCTGGTACAAGAGCGGCGCCCCAGGCGTGTGGATGAGCGGAGGCGCCGTTGCCATCGCCATCATCATGACCCTCGGTCTGCTGGCAGTGATTGCCTCTCGCGGCCTCGGCCACTTCTGGCCGGCAGATATTCTCGAAGCTGACTACCAGGTGCCTGGCCAGGAAGCCCGGGTGATGCTGGGTGAGGTGGTGCAGGTCGAGGAAGTGCCACGTGCACGTCTCGCCGCAGCCGGCCTGCCGGTGGCCGAAGGTGGCGAATTCATGACCCGCGAATTGCTCAAGGTGGGTAACCGCGAGCTGTTCGGTGCCGACTTCACCTGGGTGGTTGGCGAGTGGCTGAGCAACCCGCGCAAGCCGGCCGGCATCACCGTGTTGGAGCGCCGCGAGTGGGGCAACTTCTACGGCAACCTGGTCAACGTCAAGGAAAGTGGCCAGGTGGTCGCTGAGGGCGATGCGGCCTGGGCTGCATTGCAGGAGCGCCTGGATCGCGTCGACGACCTGCACGCACAGCTGGTGCGTCTGGAGAAGAAGGACATCGGCCGTATCAACCATGGCCTGGAGCGCATTCGTCTGGAAGGCCGCAAGCTGCAGTTGCAGGACAAGCTGGACGCCGCTGCCCAGGCTGACATGGATGCCCGTCGCGATGCACTGAATGCCGAGTACAAGGTACTCGAAGAACGCATGGTGGCGCTGACCCAGCAGATCAATCGCGACAGCGTGACCCTGACCGCCAGCGATGGCCGGCAGACCGAAATCGAGCTGGGCAAGATCGTCCGCGCCTTCCGCCCGAATGCCATGAGCACCGTCGACAAGCTCGGCTTCTACGCCATGAAGCTGTGGGAGTTCGTCAGCGACGAGCCGCGTGAGGCCAACACCGAAGGCGGGATCTTCCCGGCCATCTTCGGCACCGTGCTGATGGTCATGCTGATGGCGGTGATCGTCACCCCGTTCGGCGTGATTGCGGCGGTCTACCTGCGTGAATACGCGCACCAGGGCGCTCTGACCCGGGTCATCCGCATTGCGGTGAACAACCTCGCCGGCGTACCGTCGATCGTCTATGGCGTGTTCGGCCTGGGCTTCTTCGTCTACGTGCTGGGTGGCTCGATCGACCAGCTGTTCTTCCCCGAGTCCGCCCCGGCACCGACCTTCGGCACCCCGGGCCTGATGTGGGCCTCGCTGACCCTGGCGATCCTCACCCTGCCGGTGGTCATCGTTGCCACCGAGGAAGGCCTGGCGCGTATTCCGCGTGCGGTGCGTGAAGGCTCGCTGGCGCTTGGCGCGACCAAGGCCGAGACGCTGTGGAAGGTGGTCATCCCGATGGCCAGCCCGGCGATGATGACCGGCCTGATTCTCGCCGTGGCACGAGCCGCCGGTGAGGTGGCGCCGCTGATGCTGGTGGGTGTGGTGAAGCTGGCGCCGACCCTGCCGCTCAACGGTAACTACCCTTACCTGCACCTGGATCAGAAGATCATGCACCTGGGCTTCCACATCTACGACGTCGGCTTCCAGAGCCCCAACGTCGAGGCCGCGCGTCCGCTGGTTTACGCCACTGCGCTGCTGCTGGTGATCGTTATCGCCCTGCTCAACCTGACTGCGGTCTATATCCGTAACCACCTGCGCGAGAAGTACAAGGCGCTGGATCACTAACGCAGCTACGAGTCGCGCACCGCCGGTGCGCAGCTTGCAGCTTGTAGCTACGAACGGAGTGAGTTTATGCAACACGAAACCCATACCCACGGTATCGATCTGGCCGCCCTCGGCCGCGACAAGCAGAGCCTCAACCTGGCCAACGAGACCACGGCCATCGAAGTGCCGGGTCTGAACCTGTACTACGGCCAGAAGCAGGCGCTGTTCGACGTCAAGATGGATATCCCCAAGCAGCGCGTGACCGCCTTCATCGGCCCGTCCGGCTGCGGCAAGTCGACCCTGCTGCGCACCTTCAACCGCATGAACGACCTGGTCGATGGTTGCCGCGTGGAAGGCGAGATCAACATCGACGGGCGCAATATCTACCGCAAGGGCGAGGACGTCGCCGAGCTGCGTCGCCGCGTCGGCATGGTGTTCCAGAAGCCCAACCCGTTCCCCAAGAGCATCTACGAGAACGTGGTGTATGGCCTGCGTATCCAGGGCATCAACAGCAAGCGCGTACTCGACGAGGCGGTGGAGTGGGCACTGAAGAGCGCCGCGTTGTGGGACGAGGTCAAGGACCGCCTGCACGACTCGGCCCTCGGCCTGTCTGGCGGTCAGCAACAGCGCCTGGTCATCGCCCGTACCGTGGCCGTGCAGCCGGAAGTGCTGCTGCTCGACGAGCCTTGCTCGGCCCTCGACCCGATCTCCACGCTGAAGGTCGAAGAGCTGATCTACGAGCTCAAGAGCAAGTACACCATCGTCATCGTCACCCACAACATGCAGCAGGCGGCGCGCGTTTCCGACTACACCGCGTTCATGTACATGGGCAAGCTGATCGAGTTCGGCGACACCGACACGCTGTTCACCAACCCGGCCAAGAAGCAGACAGAAGACTACATCACCGGTCGTTACGGCTAAGGCCATGGCAAATACTCCCTGGCTTTGTCGGGCGCCGTACTGTCAGCGCGCGCCCTTCGCGCCAGAGAGCATTTTCCAAGGGCCTTAGTGCTGAAACTCAACGTGTAGGGTGCGCCGTTCGCACCATGGCCATCCAAGCCGGCAGCTTTCGCGGAGCGAAACATGATCAACAAAGACAACCTTACCCAGCACATCTCCCAGCAATTCAACGCCGAGCTGGAAGAAGTGCGCAGCCACCTGCTGGCCATGGGCGGCCTGGTGGAAAAGCAGGTCAACGATGCCGTCACCGCGCTGATCGAGGCCGACTCCGGCCTGGCCCAGCAGGTGCGCGAGATCGACGACCAGATCAACCAGATGGAGCGCAACATCGATGAGGAGTGCATCCGCATCCTCGCCCGCCGCCAGCCGGCGGCCTCCGACCTGCGCTTGATCATCAGCATCTCCAAGTCGGTGATCGACCTGGAACGCATCGGCGACGAATCGACCAAGATCGCCAAGCGCGCCATCCTCCTCAGCGAGGAAGGCGAGGCGCCCAAGGGTTACGTCGAGATCCGCCACATCGCCGACCAGGTGCGCAAGATGGTGCAGGACGCTCTCGACGCTTTCGCCCGTTTCGACGCCGACCTGGCCCTGGCCGTGGCCCAGCACGACAAGACCGTCGACCGCGAGTACAAGACCGCGCTGCGTGAACTGGTCACCTACATGATGGAAGATCCGCGTTCGATCTCCCGCGTGCTCAATGTGATCTGGGCGCTGCGCTCGCTGGAACGCATTGGCGATCATGCGCGCAACATCGCCGAACTGGTGATCTACCTGGTGCGTGGCACCGATGTGCGCCACATCGGCCTGACTCGTATGCGTGAAGAGGTCGAGGGCAAGTCCAGGGACTGACGCCTGCTTCGTGCTGACGGCCCGGGCTTGCCCGGGCCGTTTCGCTTGCGCGATTTGTTGCACGTCCGGCGTTTTCCGTTGGCCTTAGGCCACTGGCCATGACTATGCTTACCGCTATTCGTGCAGGAGTGGTCGATGAGCAAAGTCAGTGTGCTGGTGGTGGATGACGCAACCTTTATCCGTGATCTGGTCAAGAAAGGGCTGCGCGATAATTTCCCCGGCGTACAGATCGAGGAAGCGATCAATGGCCGCAAGGCCCAGCAGATGTTGAGCCGTCAGGTGGTCGACCTGATCCTCTGTGACTGGGAAATGCCGGAGATGTCCGGCCTCGAACTGTTGACCTGGTGCCGCGAGCAGGACAACCTGAAAACCACGCCCTTCATCATGGTCACCAGCCGTGGCGACAAGGAGAACGTGGTGCAGGCGATCCAGGCCGGTGTTTCCGACTACATCGGCAAGCCTTTCTCCAATGAGCAACTGGTGACCAAGGTGAAGAAGGCCCTGCAACGCGCTGGCAAGCTGCAGGCGCTGATGTCCAGTGCGCCGTCGAAGATGCTGAGCACGGGTGGATTCGCCAACGACTCGCTGGCTGCACTCACCGGTGGCAAGGCCGAGGTGGTAAAGACCAGTGCACCAGCGCCGGCAGCTGACGCCCCTGCGGCACCGAGTGTCGCACCTGCCCCGGCCGCCGCAAGCAAGTCGCCGGCCGGTCGTGGCCAGGGTCAGCTGCGTTTGCCAGCGGGCAGTATGGCCTGCGTGATCAAGGCGCTGAGCCTCAAGGAGGCACTGCTGGTGGTCAAGCGCACCAAGCAGCTGCCGCAGGTGCTGGAGAGTGCAGTGCTCGACCTGGAACAGGGCGAAGCAGCGGAAACCGCGCGGCTCAATGGCTACCTGCACGCGGTGGCGGCATTCGAACCCAAACCCGACAGCGAATGGCTGCAACTGACCTTTCGCTTCGTCGACCGCGATCCGCAGAAGCTCGACTACCTGTCGCGGCTGATCGCCCGTGGCACCGCGCAGAAGCATTTCAGCCCCGGCGCGTAGTGTCACGACAGCGATCATCTGTATCTGCTCCGAGGCTCTGGGTGGCGCGGGTCGCCCGGCGCTGTCCCCGCACCATCTTCTGCTACGCATTGCCTCGGCTTACGCCGTTATCTTCCTCGCTGACACGCTGCTGGGCCTGCCAACCCGTAGCCCGGGTGCAATCCAGGGCGCCATGCCGACCAATGGCGGTGAGCCGGTTCACAGCCTGACGGTCGGTGTCTCGCGCACTCCGTGCTGCGCTGCTAGTCTTGCTAACCCGGATATCAAAAAGCCATAAGATCCGAGTCGTTATGCTAGGGCGTCTGATTATTCTCTGCAGTCTGCTGGTCTTTTGCGGCCAGGCCGCTGCGCTGACCATCTACAAGTACGTCGACAAGAACGGCGTGGTGACCTATAGCGATCAGGCTGCGCCCGGCGCGCAGGTGTTCGTGTTCAACGACCGCATGGTCGAGCGCCTGGACAACCAGGTGAAGCTGGAAACCAAGAAGCACGAAGCCGGCGAGACCCTGTTGATTCGCAATGACCTGTATGCGCCGGTGGAAATCGAACTGCGGCTGGAACAGGTACAGAACGCCATCGGCGCGCCGGACAAACCGATTCGCTGGGTGCTGCCACCGCGCAGCAATATCCGCCTGGCTACCCTCACCGCGCAGGACGCCAGCAAACCGCTGCGCTACAAACCCAGGTTGCGCTACGCCCTCGGTGATCCGCGCCTGCAGCCGAGCATCCATCGTTATCCGTTGCCCTGGCGTGGCGGTCCGTTCCGTCAGACCCAGGGCGCCAACGGCACCTACAGTCATTTCACGCCCAAGGGCCGCTATGCAGTGGACATCGCCATGCCCGAGGGCACGCCCATCGTCGCCGCGCGCGGTGGTGTGGTGGTCAAGACCGAGAACCAGCAGAGCGGCCGCGGCAACAACCCGGCCGGCAACTTCGTGCGCATCCTGCATGACGACGGCACCATGGGCGTTTACCTGCACCTGATGAAGGGCTCGGTCAGCGTGCGTGAAGGCCAGCGGGTGGAAACCGGCAGCCTGTTGGCGCGCTCCGGCAACACCGGCAACAGCACCGGCCCGCACCTGCATTTCGTGGTGCAGCGCAACGTCGGTCTGGCCGTCGAGTCCATTCCCTTCAACTTCCGTCAGCCGGTCAACAGCCTGCCGAACTTCGCCGTCGGCGGCGAATAGCTCGGCAAGGCCTGCCGGCTACGCTCCTTCTGCGGATATCCCGCCGCAACACTGTCGCGCGCTCGCGCATTTCTGGTGTTTCCGTTGTTGCGCAGTGGCGCCGGTGCGCATGGCGCACCCTACGGGGCATGCGTGTACCGCGGACGGGGCTGGTGCCATCGGTAGGGTGCGCTGCGCGCACCGCGTCACCGCTGATGCTGTGGTTTGCCCGCTCTCTGCGGCGTTTTCCTTAAGTCACCCCCCTGTGCTGTCGCCTTTGTAATCGGTACGTCCGCCACCAGCGCGACGCAGGCGGAAGTTGGCCTTCCGCTCGTCGTTCAGCAGTGTGCAAGCGGAAAGGATCTTTCACCTGGCGGAACGCCTAGAGCCCTCTAAATCAAGGGTTTCAGCTGTTGGCACCGCTATTGCTATCTCACAGGAAAACGGGTGTCCGACTATGGCTATCGATTCAGATTACGTGCAAAGCATGGCGACCCAACTGGCCCAATACGAAATTCAGGGCCAGTTGGCCAAGGCCAACCGCAACCAGGCCGCATACAAGGCGCAGCTCAGTGCCCTGACCAGCCTGGATACCGCACTGAAGGCTTTCAAGACTGCCGCCAGCGGTCTCAAGCTGGCCGGCAGCAGCATGTTGGTCAACAGTGCGAGCTTCAGCCAGGAAGGTTATGCCAGCGCTACAGTGGGCTCCAAGGCCGTGGCCGGCAGTTACGACTTTTTCGTTCAGCAATTGGCCAGCAAGAGCCAGGTTGCCCTGCAAGGGCTGCAGGACGGCGACCTCGGCAGTGGCAGCCTGACCATCGGCCAGGGCGGCGACGCGTTCAATGTCGACCTCGGAGCCGTCGCCACGCTCGATGAGCTGGCCGCAGCGATCAACGGCGCGAGCGACAACAATGGCGTCAAGGCGACCCTGGTACGCAGCAATGGCCAGGTCAACCTGGTGCTGACCAGCGAGAAGACTGGCGCCGACCAGGCCATCAGCCTGAGCGCCAGTGGCAATGCCGCGGTTGAAGGTGCGGTGGCCAGCAGGCAGGAGCTGTCCGTGGCCAAGGACGCCATCGTGCGTCTGGGTGGCGAGACCGGTATCGAGCTGACCAGTACCAGCAACACCTTCGACAACATCATCGATGGCGTCAGCCTGACCTTCAACAAGGCGCACAAGAGCGGCGATGCCCCTCTGACCATGGAAGTCGGCCAGGATCAGAAGGCCACCAAGGAGAAGGCGCAGTCTTTCATCAACGCCTTCAACGCGCTGATGACCAGTTTCGACTCGCTCACCGCCAGCGGCGGCGAGAGCGGCGGTCGTGGAGCCCTGGCCGGTGATGCCAGCGTGCGTGCCATCGAAGGCATGCTCAATCAGTTGGTGCGGACGTCCTTTGGCGGGGCGAGCCTCACCGAGTTTGGCATCAGCGCCGACCGTAACGGCAAGCTGACCATCGATAACGCGCGCTTTGAAAAAGCCGTGGCAGCCAACCCCGAAGGTTTCGAAAAGCTCTTCACCGACAAGGGCAACCTGCTCGATACCCTGGACAAGAACCTGGCTGCCTACACCAGCAGCGCCGGTGGTCTGCTGACCAACCGCAAGGACACCCTCAACACCCAGCTGCGCCGTGTCGATCAACAACTCGACACCATCCAGAAGCAGTACGACTCCTACTACGCCCGCTATCTCCGCCAGTACACCGGTCTCATGCAGACCATGGCGGCGATGGAACAGACCTACGGAATGTTCTGATGAGTGCCTACAACCTCAACGAAAGTTACGACAGCTACCGCACCGTGGACCTCGAGGCGCGCGCAGCCGCAGCCTCGCCTTACGAGCTGGTGCTGGTGCTGTTCGACGGCCTGCTCGACGAGCTGGCCCGCGCCCGTGGCCATATCGAAGCCAAGCGTTACCAGCAGAAGGGCCAGTCCCTGGAGAAGTGCCTGAACATCCTGGGTGGTCTCAATGGCGCCCTCGATTACGAGAATGGCGGCGAGCTGGTGCAGGGGCTGGCGCGGCTCTACGACTACTGCATCTATCGCCTCTCCGACGTCAGCGTCAGCCTGTCGCTGGAGGGTCTGGATGAAGTGGTCGGTCTGCTTGGCGTGCTGCGTGAAGGCTGGGAAGGCGTGAATGCAACGCGCAAGTGAACTGCGCGCGCTGCAGCAGTTGCACGCGCAGCTGTCACAAGCGCTGGAGCAGGCTGACTGGACGCGCATCGGCGAGATCGATGCGCTGATTCGCGCCTGCCTGCAGTTACTGGCCGGGCTACCGACGCTGAGCGACGAAGTGCTTGAGGCCAAGAAGCAGCTGCGACAGCTGCACGGGCAGGCACGCATTGCCTGCGCCGAAGAATGCGAGCGGGTGCGTCGGTTGTTACTGACGCATCTGGAATATGCCGAAGGGCGCAGCGCTTACATGCGCGTGGACCTTTACCAAGCCGGGAGATAAAGGTGCTGCAACTGATCAATGCCACTGCGCGGACCAGTCCGAGCGGCTCCGCCGAGCAAACGCTACCGTCGGGGTTTGCCCAGGCTGGTAGCGCCGACGCTACCGCTCGGCCCTTCGATCAACAGATGGCCATTCAGGGCTTCGCCGCCGCTGCGCCACAGGCGTTGCAAAGCGCGAGCAGCACACCTGAAACCATTCACGTCAGCGAAGCGGATGCCGAACAGTGGCTGGCCAGCGTGCTGGGACAGCAGGCCGTACGCATCGAGGCGCGGGAAGCGCCGGAGCCGGAGCAGGACGAACGCTTGCGCGAGGAGGAAGCCGAGTCGCTGGAGCAAGCAGCCGTATTGCCTGCCGAGGTGCTCAACCAGGCGCTCCCTCGCGAGCCGCAACTGCCAGCGGACAGGTCGAGCACCACCCAGGCGGCAGCCCCAGGCCTGCCGCCATTGGCGGTTGCAGAGCCAATAGCGTCCCGGCCGCTGATGGTCGTCGGGGTCACGCCCAGGACCGCTTCGCCACTGGTGATCGAAGAGGCTGCCGAAGTGCAGGTGCTTGAGCGCCTGCCTGGCAGCGTCGACAGCGACAAGGCGACGCCGGGCAGCACCGCCACCACCTCGACTGCCGCTACGCCGCTGAGCGCGGAGCGTCCGCTCAAACTGCACGCACCTCAGGCACAGTGGGGCGAGCAGATGCTGGCCAGCCTGCGTGAACACGTCGATTTGCAGATCAACCAGCGCATCCAGAACGCCACCATCCGCCTCGACCCGCCGGAACTGGGCAGCCTGGAAATCTTCCTCAGCCACGAATCCGGTCGTCTCAGCGTGCAACTGTCCGCTGCCAATGCCGACGTGGCGCGTCTGTTGCAGCAGACCAGCGAGCGCCTGCGTCAGGAGCTGGTCGGGCAGAACTTCGTGCAGGTCAATGTGCAGGTCTCCGCCGATGCCCAGGGCGGACGCCAGCAGCAACAGGCGCAGACCTGGCCCGCCGAAGACGAGGTGGCCGCTGCCGTCACGCTACCGGCAAGTGGCGAGCGTAGCGCTGCGCAATCGACCAGCGATGTGTTGGTCACCGTTTAATTTCCCGTGAGTGAATCGAGACTAGTCATGACAATGCCGCGCGTCCTCCTGCTGCTGGTTATCTTCAACACCCTGGTGGTGATCGGCGGCACCTTCTTCAACTACGCCACGCTCAAGTCCATGCAGAGCGGCCAGAGCGTGCTCGGCATTTCCGCTGGCGCTGGCGGCAGCGAAGCTCAGGAGGCCAACAGCGAGTACCGCTTCTTCCCCATCGAGAAGGTGATCGTCAGTCTGCAGGGTGAGACCCGCGAGCATTATTTCGTTCTGGATCTGGTGCTGCAGGCCGACCCGGAGACCGATCCGAAGAAGCTCGAGCAGATCGATCCCATGGTGCGCAATTCGGTGGTGGCGCATCTGTCCTCGCTGACCTTCGAGAAGCTGCGTGGTATGCCCATTCCAGAGCTGCAAGGCGCTCTGGAACGGGTGCTGCTGGATGATTTCGCCAGCAAGAAACTGGCGATGCCCTTCGCCCACGTATTGGTCAGCAAGCTGATAGTCCAGTAAAGAGCAGAGCCTAGCCATGAATGCCACCTGCGCCATCGACTACCGCTACGCCGCCGAACAGGGCGGAGCCGCGCTGTTCGCCCCCGGTGCCGAGCAGAAGTGGCTGCTGCAGTATCTGCCGCTGGTCAAGCGCATCGTCAGCCAGCTGTCGTTGCAGGCCAATCAGGTGCTCGACCGCGAGGACATGGAGCAGATCGGCCTGATGGGGCTGCTCGAATGCCTGCGCCGCTACGGCACGCCGGATGAGCAGTTCGGGCGTTTCGCCGCGTTGCGCATTCGCGGCGCGATTCTCGACGAGCTGCGTCGTCAGGACTGGCGACCGCGCCAGGTTCGTCAGCAGACGCACAGGATTCGCGATGCCATTCGCCAACTGGCGCGGCAGCTGGGCCGTGTGCCGCAGGAAGAGGAGATCCTCCGGGCGGCCGCGATCAGCGCCAAGGAATACCAGGAGTTTCTCCAGGCCGATGCCTGCGAAGCCATCGAAAGCCTCGACGAGCTGCTGCAGAACGGTCACGAGGGTTTCGCCTGCGGCGGCAGTGCGGTCGAGGAGCGGGTGCTCAAGGAACGCCTGCTGACCCAGGCGCTGAGCCAGCTCAGCGAGCGCGAACGGCTGGTGCTGACCCTTTACTACCAACACGAGCTGAGCCTCAAGGAAATCGCCTTGGTGCTGGAGCTGAGCGACGCGCGCGTCTGCCAGCTGAGCAAGCAGGCGATCGCCAAGGCCAGCCGTTACCTGAACGAGAGAGGCTAGGGTGCAGAAGTTATTAGGTGCATTGATCATCGTCGCCTGCGTGCTCGGTGGTTACGTCATGGCCCATGGCGAGCTGGCCATGCTCTGGCAACCGGCCGAGGTGATCATCATCGTCGGCGCCGGTTTTGGCGCGCTGGTGGTGGCCAACCCCAAGGACGTGCTGCTGGAGATGCTGCACCAGATCAAGGGGGTGTTCGTCTACAAGAAGCGTGGCGAGGAGTTCCAGCGTCAACTGCTGATGATGCTCTATGAGCTGCTGGAAATGGTCGACGTCGGTGGTCTCAAGGTGCTCGATGCGCATATCGAGGAGCCGGAGCAGAGCGACCTGTTCGCCAAGTACCCGCTGATCCGTCAGGAGAAGAACCTGATGGCCTTCATCGCCGACAACTTCCGCCTGATGGCCATGGGCAAGATCAGCGCGCATGAACTGGAAGGCTTCCTCGAGCAGGAGCTGGAGGCCATGGAGCACGTGCTGATGCAGCCTTCGCGCTCGCTGCACAAGATCGGCGAGGCCATGCCGGGCTTCGGCATCCTCGCGGCGATCCTCGGCATCGTCATCACCATGGGCAACATCGGCGGTTCGGTGGCCGAGATCGGCGCCCACGTCGCGGCGGCATTGGTCGGCACCTTCCTCGGCATCTTCATGTGCTACTGCGTGATGGAGCCGCTGTCGAGTGCCATGGGCCAGCGCATCAAGACCGAGATGTCTGCGCTCGAATGCGTGCGTACCACCCTGGTCGCCCACGTCGCCGGCAAGCCCACGCTGCTGGCGGTGGATGCCGGGCGCAAGCTGATCGAGCAGGACGTCAAACCGGCGTTCAAGCAGCTGGAGATCTGGGTCAACCGTTACGAAGATGAAAGGGACGCTGCATGAAACCGCGCGGCGGTGACGGCCACGAGATCATCATCAAGCGGCGTGGCAAGAAGGGCGGCCACGACGAGCATGGCGGTGCCTGGAAGGTGGCCTTCGCAGACTTCACCATGGCCATGATGGCGCTGTTCATGGTGCTGTGGATCATCCAGCCGCAGACCCAGGACGCCAGTCGTGCCAATGCCGACATGCTGAACAATCCGCTGGTCGACGGTGGGGCCGGCATCTTCGACGGCTCCAGCACCACGCCGCTGGACCTCGATGGCGTGCCGGTGCAGGTTGCCCCGCGCCGCGACCCCGAGAACCGCGCGCGCACGCCTCAGGAAGACCCCGGCGCGGCTCTGGGCGAGGGCCAGCCCGGCGAGCCGCGCCGGCCGCATTTTGCCGAGCCGCTGCAGATGCAGGAGCTGGCCAAACTGATGAAGGAGCTGGCCCTGCAGCTGGATGCCGAGGCCAATATCGAAATCCAGGTGGTGCCGCAGGGCCTGCGCATCCTGATCAAGGACGATGCGCAGCGTTTCATGTTCAACCGCGGCAGCTCCCACCTCAATCCGCATTTCGAGACCCTGCTGCGGCGTCTGGCCGGCATTCTGGGGCGGGTGGAAAACCATCTGATCATCAGCGGTCATACCGATTCCATGCCCTATCGTGGCGTGGTCGGTGGCTACAACAACTGGAATCTCTCTGGCGACCGTGCGCTGCGCGCGCGCAACGTGCTGGTCGAGGCCGGCCTGCCGACCGGCAACGTGCTGCAGGTGGCCGCCCAGGCAGACGGCATGCCGCTGCTACCGAACGACCCGGAGAACGGGGCCAATCGGCGTATCGAGCTGCTGTTGCTGACCAGCCAGGCCGAAGGCCTGTATCGCGAGTTGTTCGGCGAGGCGCAGGTGCGCGCCGAAGTCCGTGCCGAAGGCGTAAAGCTCAGCCTGCCGGAGTCCTGAGCGATGGCGCGTTCCGCCTCAGGGAGTGCGGGCCTGGCAGTACACCTGCCGGGTTTCCAGCGCATAGAGACAGCCATCGATACTGGTCAGGCGAATGGTCGAGCCCTTGTGCCGGCCGTAGAGCAGGTTGAACACCAGCTCGTCGTCGATCTCGCTGGCCAGTCCGGTGACCTGGCCGTCCTCGACACGCAATCGATAATTGCCGAGGAAGCCATAATCCACCACGCCCGAGGTTTCCAGAATGCTGTCGCCCTGGCGGGTCATGGCATAGAAGCGACCGTTGTTGACCTGCAGGCTGTGACTGATGTCCAGCACCTGGCCATTGCTCAACTGCACCTGCCCGCTGGACTGGTAGCGACCGTCGAGTTCGCTGCTGGAAAGGAAACTCAGCCACAGGGCAAGCATGCCCAGCAGCATGGCCATTGCCGTGGCGAACATGCTCAGCAACCAGGCGCCGCTGATGCCGCACTGTCTACCGAGGCTCATGGCAGACACCTGCTCAGTTGGGCGTCGGCCACCTGGCTCAGCTGGCTTTCATGCAGCATCAGCGATCGCGCTGCGCCGCTGGGCTGCAGACACAGCAGCTCATAGAAACCGCCGTGCAGGCGCAGCACCACGGTAGCCGGCTTGCTGGCCAGCACCGCAAGCCGGCTGGTCAGACCGTGAGTTTGCAGTATCAGCTGCTGCAGACGGTGCGAGTCCTGATCGATGTAGTGCACGTGCAGCGGGCCCAGATTCATTTCGCTGTTGTGCAGATCCTTGGGCTGGCTGATGTGGTACAGCGTCGCGAACAGACTGATTCCGGCGATGCCGAAAACACTCAGCAGGATCAGCCAGGATGCCCGCTGGCGACTATGCCGGCGCAGGAAGGCAGGCTGCACGGCCGGTGTGTCGAGCGTTTCGCTGGCTGCGCCAACGTCATCGACGCTCGGCGGCTCGACCAGGTAGTTGGGGTTGAGCAGATAGCCGCGGCGCGGCAGGGTCTGGATGATTTCCCGGCTCTTCTCGTCGCTCAGTATCTGGCGCAGGGTATAGATCTGCTGGTTGAGGCTGCCCTGGCCGACCACCCGGTCAGCCCAGGCGTGGTTCATCAACTCGTCGCGTGACACCACCTCGCCAGGTTCCTGCAGCAGGCGTTCGAGCAGGCGGCTGCCGGAATAGCCCAGGTCGATCTTCTCCTCGATACCACTTTTGATCAGAGTCAGCTGATACAACGCCGGGTAGAAATGCGCATAACAATCGCTGCGGCCGGTCCTGATGATCAGGCACGCAATGTTGCTTTCCGGCTCGGCTAGCGGCGTTTCGGGGCTGGTGTTCATGCGGTCCTTGAGGCGAGCGGCAATTCCATGCGGGAAATTTCCCGGCGACAGACGGTCGGCATTCTGGCGCCAGAGAAATGCACTGGCAAGTCTTGTGCCAGCTGCTTGTTGCTGGAAGCAGGTTGCCGTTCGCTGGGGGCGCTCACTCAATACTAGCCAGTCTGTGGGCGAAGTCGACGATATCGCCGAGATTCGCCGAAGCCGTATCGATCATGTCTGAGCTTGATGACAGTTGATCAATGCGCCTGATGAGGTGGGATGCAGAGGTGGCCGCTGGCCATAAGAAACGCCCCGCGGATGCGGGGCGTTGGGAGGGATCGGCGCAATCCTTTGCGCCTGGATGACGCGGGATCAGCCCAGCAGGGACATGACCATGCCCGGCATCTGGCCGGCTTGTTTGAGCATGGAGATGCCCGACTGCATCAGCATGGAGTTCTTGCTCATGTTGGCGCTTTCCTTGGCGAAGTCGGCGTCCATGATGCGACCCTTGGCCATGTCGGTGTTGTCCTTCATGTTGGCCAGGTTGTTGGCGGTGTGGTTCAGGCGGTTGATGTTGGCACCGAAGGCGGCGCGCATGGCACCAATGTCGTCCAGAGCGGTGTTGATGGTATCAATCATGGCGTTGGCGCCAGCGGCGTCGGCGATTTCAGTACCGGCAGTGCCTGGGGTGGTGTAGTTGCTGGACAGGCCGTCCAGGGCAGTACCCAGGGCAGCGGACTGGGTAGTAGCGTCCAGCTCCAGGGTTTCGGCAGTGGTGGCACCGATCTGGAACGTCACGGCGGCGGCACCGAACTTGCCGGTAGCACCGTCAAGACCGAACAGGGCGTCGCCAGCGTAGCTGGTGTTGGTCATGATATTGGCCAGCTCTTTACCCAGCTCGTCGTATTCGGCTTGCAGGGCGTCACGGTCGGCCTGGGCGTTGGTGCCGTTGGAGGACTGGGTGGCGAGGTCTTTCATGCGCTGAACGATATCGGTCATTTCGCTGAAGGCGCCTTCGGCGGTCTGCAGCAGCGATACGGCGTCGCTGGTGTTGCGCATGGCCACGTCCATACCGCGGGACTGGGCGTTCAGACGGGTAGCGATCTGCAGACCGGCGGCGTCGTCGGCAGCGGAGTTGATGCGGAAGCCAGTGCCCAGACGCTGCTGGTTGGTGCCCAGGGCGTTGTTGGTCTTGCCCAGGTTGGTCTGGGTGATCAGCGAGGAGTAGTTGGTATGAATCGACAGAGCCATGATGATATTCCTTCAGTTGAGTGAAGCTGGCTGTGATTGCCTGCTGTAAGTGAAGGGCGACCGGCTTCTGGCGCTGATTAAATGGCGCTGAAGATTTTTCTCCAGCAATCGCGGCGAAGGCTCTGGCGCGGGCTTGGCAGGGTGCTGCTGTGATGTTGGTTCGGCTTCGTAGCCCGGATGCAAGGCTGGTGATTATTCAGTAGGCGCGATTGATGTAATAAAAACGGCGACCCGAGGGTCGCCGTTTTTTGAAAACCAGGCGTGATCAGCCGATTTCGATCATCTCGAAATCCATCTTGCCGACGCCGCAGTCAGGGCATAGCCAGTCTTCCGGCACGTCTTCCCAGCGGGTGCCGGGAGCGATGCCGTCATCCGGCCAGCCCTGGCTCTCGTCGTAAATCAGTCCACAGACCACGCATTGCCACTTTTTCATAAAAACCTCAGGCCAATCTCACGGTGTTGCGCGACGCAAGCTACCGCAATTGTACTGACGCGCCAAGCCGGCCGGTGGCATTCGCCACCAGCCAGGGACCAACCAAAGTCGGGTCGCACAGTGCACGACCCGTCAGAGTCAGCGACTGGTCATCAGCGGATCGGTCAGTGCCATGCCGTACATCGCCACCAGCGCGATCAAGCCGGCTGCAGCGAGGTAGTAGAGCGTCGGCAGGATGGTCTTGCGCAGGGTGATGCCTTCACGCCCGAGCAGACCAACGGTCGCCGATGCCGCTACCACGTTGTGGATGGCGATCATGTTGCCCGCCGCGGCACCGACCGACTGCACGGCCACCATCATCGCTCCGGATACCCCGATCAGCTCGGCAGCATTGAGCTGGAACTGCGACAGCATCAGGTTGGATACGGTGTTGGAGCCGGCGATAAAGGCGCCCAGGGCGCCGACCGCCGGGGCGAAGAACGGATACACGCCGCCGACGCTGTCGGCCACCAGTTGCGCCATCGCCACCGGCATCGACATCAGATCGCTGCCGTTGACCCCCGAGTTGATCAGGATACGCACCATGGGAATGGTGAAGATCAACACGAAGCCGGCGCCGAGCAGGGTCTTGCTCGACTCGCCCACTGCCGCCTTGAGCTCGGAGAAGCGCATGCGGTGCAGGAAGAAGGTCACCAGCACCACCATGCACAGGATGCCCCCTGGCAGATACAGCGGCTCGATGGTGCCGGATACGCCGGTCTCACCGAGGATGTCCTTCCAGCCGAAGCTCAGGCTCATCAGCGCCGCTTTCACCTCGGGGAAGATACGCGAGATGACCAGGAACACCGCCAGCAGCAGGTAGGGCGCCCAGGCCATGGGCACCGAGATTGGCGCCTTGCCGGCCACCTCATCCAGCTTCATCTCGATCTTGCCCATCCAGTCGGACGGCCAGTCCTTGGGATCGGCAAAGTCCCAGGTTTCCTTTGGCAGCAGGAAGCCGGCCTTGGCGGCCGGCACCACGATGGCCAGGCCAACCAGGGCGCCGATCATCGAGGGGAATTCCGGGCCGAGGAACACGCCGGCGGCCATGTACGGCAGGGAGAAGGCGAAGGCGGTGAAGATGGCGAACGGCGCGATGGCCAGGCCTTCCTTCCAGCTCTGATTCTTGCCGAAGAAGCGCGTCATGATCATCACCATGATCAGCGGCATCAGCAGGCCGATCAGGCCGTGGGTGATGGCCACCCGCGAGTAGATCAGGTGGAAGAAGGTTTCCCAGGTGCTGCCGGTGGCCACCAGTTGTTCGGTGATGCCGGTTCTATCCAGACCGGCGCCGACACCCACCAGAATCGGCGTACCCACCGCACCGAAGGAGACAGGTGTGGACTGCACCATCATCCCCAGTACCACCGCGGCCAGTGCCGGGAAGCCCAGGGCTACCAGCAGCGGTGCGGCCACGGCAGCCGGGGTGCCGAAACCGGAGGCGCCCTCGATGAAACAACCGAACAACCAGGCGACGATCAGCGCCTGTACGCGGCGATCCGGACTGATATTGGAGAAGCCCCGGCGGATCGCCGAGATACCTCCGGAGTGCTTGAGGGTGTTCAGCAGCAGGATCGCGCCGAAGATGATCCACAGGATCGAGGCCGTGAGAATCAGCCCCTGCAGGCTGGAGGCGATGACCCGGTTGAGGGACATGTCCCAGGCCAGCAGGCCGATCAGGGCGGTGAGGACGAACACCAGCGGCATCGCGTACTTGGCCGGCCAGCGAAAGCCGATCAGCAGTACACCCGCTAGCACCAGTGGCACGAAGGCCAGGATGGACAGCAGCGTTTGACTCATGGGTTGGTTCCTTCTTTTTCTTGTGAACCACAGTTTTCCGGGGACACCCGGCGCCACGCATCTGGAAGGGCCGGGCACCACGGCACCGACCTTTCCGTGAGCTGCGACGGCAGCCGCCGCGCTCATGCTCGAAAGCCCCGACGGTCAGAAACCGTCAGGGCTTGCTACTGCTCCGTGAAGGCATCAATAGCCATCCACGGTTGTTAACCCCCTTGTGTAGGAGCCCCGCCCCGGGGCGAAGCTTTTCTCCAGCTTCGCGGCGGGGCGCCGCTCCTACATGATCGGTGAGATGTTCAGACCTCCTCTTTAAAGCGCAAACGCCAGGCATGCAGCAGCGGCTCGGTGTAACCGGACGGTTGCTCGCGGCCCTTGAATACCAGGTCGCTGGCGGCGCGGAAGGCGTGGGATTGCTCGAAGTTCGGTGCCATCGGGCGGTAGGCCGCATCGCCGGCATTCTGTCCGTCGACCACCTGCGCCATGCGCTGCAGCGTCTCACGTACCTGGGCCTCGCTGACCACGCCGTGGTGCAGCCAGTTGGCGATGTGCTGGGCGGAGATGCGCAGGGTGGCGCGGTCTTCCATCAGGCCGACGTTGTGGATGTCCGGCACCTTGGAGCAGCCGACGCCTTGCTCGACCCAGCGCACCACGTAACCGAGGATGCCCTGGCAGTTGTTGTCCAGTTCCTGCTGAATATCGCTGGCGCTCCAGGGGCGTTCGGCACTGACCGGTACGCTGAGCAGGTCATTCAGCAGGCTGTCGCGCTGACTGGCCGGGTCGATCAGCTCCAGCTCGCTCTGCACCGCCTGCACGTCGATCTTGTGGTAGTGCAGGGCGTGCAGCACGGCGGCGGTCGGCGACGGCACCCAGGCGGTGTTGGCGCCGGCTTTCGGGTGGCCGATCTTCTGTTCGAGCATGGCCGCCATCAGGTCCGGCATGGCCCACATGCCTTTGCCGATCTGCGCCTTGCCGCGTAGCCCGCAGGCCAGGCCGACCAGCACGTTGTTGCGCTCGTAGGCCTGGATCCAGGCGCTGGATTTCATATCGCCCTTGCGCAGCATGGCGCCGGCTTCCATGGCGGTGTGCATCTCGTCGCCGGTGCGGTCGAGAAAACCGGTATTGATGAAGGCCACCCGCGCGCTGGCGGCCTCGATGCAGGCTTTGAGGTTGACGCTGGTGCGCCGCTCCTCGTCCATGATGCCCATCTTCAGGGTATTGTTCGGCATGCCCAGCAGCTGTTCGACGCGACCGAACAGCTCGTTGGCGAAGGCCACTTCGAACGGGCCGTGCATCTTCGGCTTGACGATATAGACGCTGCCGGTACGCGAGTTGCCGCGACGCTGCAGGTCGTGCAGGGCGATTAGGCTGGTGACCACCGCATCGAGGATGCCCTCGGGAATCTCATGGCCTTCACCATCGAGGATCGCCGGGTTGCTCATCAGGTGGCCGACGTTGCGCACGAACAGCAGCGAGCGGCCATGCAGGGTCAGTTCGCTGCCATTGGCGGCGGTGTAGGTGCGATCCGGGTTGAGGCGGCGGGTGATGCGCTTGCCGCCTTTTTCCAGTTCCTCGACCAGATCGCCCTTCATCAGGCCCAGCCAGTTGCGGTAGACCACCACCTTGTCGGCGGCGTCGACGGCTGCCACGGAGTCCTCGCAGTCCATGATGGTCGACAGCGCCGCTTCCATCAGCACGTCTTTCACGCCGGCGGCGTCGGTGCTGCCAATGGGGCTGCTGGCGTCGATCTGAATCTCGAAGTGCAAACCGTTGTTTTTCAGCAGCACCGCGCTCGGCGTGGCGGCCTCACCTTGGTAGCCGACGAACTTCTCCGGTTGCGCCAGGGAGGTCTGCGCGCCGCTGCTCAGGGTCACCTGCAACTGGCCGGCGACCACGGCATAGGCACTGGCGTCGGCGTGCGAGCCCTTGGCCAGCGGCGCCGCCTGGTCGAGGAAGGCGCGGGCGAAGGCGATCACCTTGGCGCCGCGTACTTCGTTGTAGCCCGGGCCCTTGCTCGCACCACCCTCTTCGCTGATCGCGTCGGTGCCATACAGGGCGTCGTACAGCGAGCCCCAGCGGGCGTTGGCAGCGTTCAGTGCGTAGCGTGCGTTCATCACCGGCACTACCAGCTGTGGGCCAGCCTGGGTGGCGATTTCGCTGTCGACGTTGGCGGTGCTGGCCTTAACCTGCTCCGGCTGCGGCAGCAGGTAACCGATGGAGCCGAGGAAGGCGCGGTAGGCGGCCATGTCGGTGATCGGGCCGGGGTTGGCGCGATGCCAGTTATCCAGCTCGGTCTGCAGACGGTCACGCTCGGCCAGCAGGGTGCGGTTGCGCGGGGCCAGGTCGTGCACCAGCGCGTCGAAACCGCTCCAGAAGGCCGCAGCCTCGATCCCGCTGCCGGGCAGCACTTCGCTTTCGATGAATTGCTTGAGCTCGGCGGCTACCTGCAGGCGCTGACATTGCACGCGTTCGGTCATTTTTCTGTTCTCCTGTCTGCATCCGGTTGCCTGGGATGCCTATGAATTTCGTCTCGCCTCGATCAGTCCCCTCGCCCCTCTGGGGAGAGGGTTAGGGAGAGGGGAATAGCGGCGTTTCGCGTCGCTTCCAGCCCTCTCCCCCAGCCCCTCTCCCGCAAGCGGGAGAGGGGAGAAAACGATGCGCGCTGCTTACAGCACTGCTATCCCCGCCTTGGCCACCTGCGCATCCTGCTCGGCCTTGACCCCGGACACGCCCACGGCACCCACCACCTGGCCATCCACCAGCACCGGTACGCCACCTTCCAATGAAGTCACCAGCGGTGCGCTGAGGAAAGCGCTGCGACCACCATTAACCATGTCCTCGTAACCCTTGGTCTCGCGGCGGCCGATGGCGGCGCTGCGCGCTTTCTCGGTGGCGATGTAGGCGCCGATCGGCGCGCAGCCGTCGAGGCGTTCCAGGGCCAGCGGGTGACCGCCGTCGTCGACCACGGCGATGGCTACAGCCCAGCCCTGTTGCTGCGCTTCGCTGCGGGCTGCCTGAAGGATCTGGGCGACTTCGTTCTGGCTGAGTACGGCTTTATGTTGCATGGCATACCTCATATACGTGGTTTCATAGCCCGGATGCAATCCGGGATTTGCGGCGTTCGTTGTCCCGAATTGGGCTACGGCGATCAGTGCATGGCCTCTTCGACTATTTCGATCCAGTGCCTTACCGGCGTACGTCCGGCGCCGTCCAGATGGGTCTGGCAACCGATATTGGCGGTGACGATGGCGTCCGGTTTGCCGCTTTCCAGGGCATTGAGCTTGTTGTCGCGCAGCTGGCGTGACAACACCGGCTGGGTCAGCGAATAGGTGCCGGCCGAGCCGCAGCACAGATGGCTGTCCGGCACGGCAGTGAGGCCGAAACCGAGGCGCGTCAGCACGCCTTCAACAGCGCCGCCGAGCTTCTGTGCATGCTGCAGGGTGCAGGGGCAATGGAAGGCCAGGCGCTGCTCGGCGCGTACCTGCAACTGCTCCAGTGGCTCGCTTTGCAGCACCTCGACCAAATCCTTGGCCAGGGCACTGACCCGCGCCGCCTTGCTCGCATAGGCTGGGTCGCTGGCGAGCAGATGGCCGTAGTCCTTGACGAAGGCGCCGCAGCCGCTGGCGGTCTGCACGATGGCTTCGGTGCCGGCCTCGATGGCCGGCCACCAGGCGTCGATGTTCTGCCGGGCGCGTTGCAGGCCGGCCTCCTGAGCGTTGAGGTGATAGTCGACGGCGCCGCAGCAGCCGGCCTCGCGGATTGGCGTGACACTGATGCCTAGGCGATCGAGCACTCGCGCGGTGGCGGCGTTGGTGTTGGGCGACAGCCCCGGCTGCACGCAACCTTCGAGCATCAACACGCGGCGCGTGTGCTGCTGCGTCGGGCGTGGCTTGGCCGGGCGAATTTCGCGTGGCAGCTTGGCCTTGAGCGCGGCCGGCAGCAGCGGGCGCAGGGCCAGGCCAGTCTGGGTCAGCGTCTTGAACAGCGCCGGTCGTGGCACCACGGCGCGCAGGCCCTGACGCAGCAGGCGTTCGTTCAGTGGCCGCGGCACCGCCTGCTCGACCACTTCGCGGCCGATATCCAGCAGGTTGTGGTACTGCACGCCGGACGGGCAGGTGGTCTCGCAGTTGCGGCAGGTCAGACAGCGATCCAGGTGCTCCTGGGTCTTGGCCGTGACTTCGTTGCCTTCGAGCATCTGCTTGATCAGGTAGATACGCCCGCGCGGGCCGTCGAGCTCGTCGCCGAGCAACTGATAGGTCGGGCAGGTGGCATTACAGAAGCCACAGTGCACGCAGGAGCGCAAGATGCGTTCGGCTTCCTCGGCGCGCGGCAGGCGTTTGGCCTGTTCACTCAAATTGGTCTGCACGTCTTATACCTCGGCGTACATGCGGCCAGGGTTGAAAATACCCTGGGGGTCGAGCTGGTTCTTCAGCTGGCGCTGGTAGCGCAGCAGCGGTGCGGCCAGCGGCTGGAAAGGTTGCGCCTGGCCGGCAGCGAAGCAGGTGGCGTGGCCGCCGAGCTTGGCCGTCACGCGCTGGATCAGCTCGCCATCGGCGTCGGTTATCAGCCAGCGTTGCGCGCCGCCCCAGTCGATCATCTGGCGACCGGGCAGGTCGAGCAGACCACTGTTGGCCGGCAGCGACAGGCGCCACAGGGTGCCCTCGCCAGCGAAGAACGGTAGGCGCTGTTCGCGCAGTTCATGCCAGTAGCCGTTGTCGATCTCTTCGCCACCAAGGCGTTGGCGCGCGGCCTGAACCGAGCCTTCGCCACCCTCCAGGCGCAGGTGCAGCGCCGCGCCGTCGTGGCTGGCGGCGCTGATCGGCAGCGGCTGCTGACCCCATTCGGCGAGCTTGTTCAGGGCATGCAGGGCGTCCATTTGCAGGCGCAGGCTGAGTACCTGGCGCGGTTTGGGCAGCACCTTGATCGACACCTCGGCGAGCAGGCCGAGGCAGCCGAAGCTGCCGGCCATCAGGCGCGACAGGTCGTAGCCGGCGACGTTCTTCATCACCTCGCCGCCGAAGCGCAGCAGCTTGCCCTGGCCGGTGATCACGCGAGTGCCGAGCACCTGGTCGCGCACCGAACCGGCCCAGGGCCGGCGCGGGCCGGACAGCCCGGTGGCGACCATGCCGCCCAATGTGGCGCCATCGCCCAGGTGCGGCGGCTCGCAGGGCAGCATCTGGTTGTTGGCTTCCAGCGCTGCCTCGATCTCGCTGAGCGGCGTCCCGGCGCGGGCGGTGAGTACCAGCTCGGTGGGGTCGTAGCTGACGATCCCGCGATGCAGGCGGGTATCCAGCACTTCGCCCGTGGTGACACGACCCAGATGGGCCTTGCTGCCGCTGCCCTGGATGCGCAGCGGGGTGGCACTGTTCAGCGCGTAGTTGACTTGTTCCAGCAACGCGGCGCTGGCATCGAAATCATGCGACATCAGAAGCGCTCCAGTTCCGGGAAGGGCAGTTGGCCGTGGTGCACGTGCATGGCGCCGAACTCGGCGCAGCGGTGCAGGGTGGGGATGTTCTTGCCCGGATTGAGCAGACCGCTGGGGTCGAACGCCGCCTTCACCGCGTGGAACAGGGTGATCTCGTCGCTGTTGAACTGTGCGCACATCTGGTTGATCTTCTCGCGGCCAACGCCGTGCTCGCCGGTGATGCTGCCGCCGACCTTGACGCAGAGTTCGAGGATCTTGCCGCCGATGGCCTCGGCGCGTTCCAGCTCGCCGGGTACGTTGGCATCGAAGAGGATCAGCGGGTGCATGTTGCCGTCGCCGGCGTGGAACACGTTGGCCACGCGCAGGCCGTACTCTTCGGACAGCTCGGCGATGCCGCGCAGTACGCCGGGTAGCTCGCGACGCGGGATGGTGCCGTCCATGCAGTAGTAGTCCGGCGAGATGCGCCCGACCGCGGGGAAGGCGTTCTTGCGCCCGGCCCAGAATTTCACCCGCTCGGCCTCGTCGCGGGCCAGGCGCACTTCGGTGGCGCCGGCCTTTTCCAGCACCTCACGCACGCGCTCGCAGTCGTCGGCCACATCGGCCTCCACGCCGTCCAGCTCGCAGAGCAGAATGGCTTCGGCCTCCACCGGGTAGCCGGCGTGGATGAAGTCTTCGGCGGCACGGATCGCCAGGTTGTCCATCATCTCCAGGCCGCCGGGGATGATACCGGCCGCGATGATGTCACCCACGGCGCGGCCGGCCTTTTCCACCGAGTCGAAGGCCGCCAGCAGCACCTTGGCCACCTGCGGCTTGGGCAGCAGCTTGACCGTCACCTCGGTGACGATGCCAAGCATGCCCTCGGAGCCGGTGAACAGCGCCAGCAGGTCGAAACCCGGTGCATCCAGGGCATCGCTGCCGAGGGTCATGAACTCGCCTTCGACGGTGAGGATGTCGACCTTGAGCAGGTTATGCACGGTCAGGCCGTACTTCAGGCAGTGCACGCCACCGGCATTTTCGGCGACGTTGCCGCCGATGGAGCAGGCGATCTGCGAGGACGGGTCGGGGGCGTAATACAGGTCGAAGGGCGCGGCGGCCTGGGAGATCGCCAGGTTGCGCACGCCGGGCTGCACGCGGGCGAAGCGGCCTTCGCGGTTGATCTCGAGAATCTGGTTGAAGCGCGCCATCACCAGCAGGATGCCCTGCTCCAGCGGCAGTGCGCCGCCGGACAGACCGGTACCGGCGCCGCGCGCCACCACCGGTACGCCACGGGCATGGCAGAGCTTGAGCAACTGCTGCACCTGCTCGATGTGCTCTGGCAGTACCACCAGCATGGGTGTGGTGCGATAGGCGGAGAGGCCATCGCACTCGTAAGGCTTGAGGTCTTCCTGGGTATGCAGGATGTCAAGGTCGGGCAGGCGCTGGCGCAGCTCGGCCAGCAAGGCGGCCTTGTCGACCTTGGGTAGCGCGCCGTCGACGCGCTCGTCGTACAGAATACTCATGGCAGGCTCAATCGTGGACGATGTTGTTATTGGCGGTCATGCTGCAGACCTTGGTCTGCATCTTTAGGCCGTCTGTATTTTTCCGTCCATCTTTGCTTGTGCTGGTATGACCAGTTTCTTTCGTCAGTCTTTCACCGCGATCCAGACAAAAGACTTATGCTTTAAGGCCTGGGCACTGGCTTCGAACGCAAGTGAATGTGCCTGCGAAAACTGGTACGACCAGTTATTGGAGGGCTGAAAATGAATACGAATCAGGGTGCTGCACGACGCCAGGTGAGTGACGTGGTGGCCGAGCGCATCGAGCGGCTGATCGTCGACGGCGTACTCAAGGTGGGCCAGCCACTGCCGTCGGAACGGCGCCTGTGCGAAAAGCTGGGCATCTCCCGTTCTGCGCTGCGCGAAGGCCTCAAGGTGTTGCGCGGTCGCGGCATCATCGACACCGCCCAGGGTCGCGACTCACGGGTGGCCAAGCTCAGTGGCGAGCGCGACGCCAGCCCGCTGATGCATCTGTTCAACTCGCAGCCGCGCACCCTGTATGACCTGCTGGAAGTACGCGGCCTGCTCGAAGGCGAATCGGCGCGCCTGGCGGCGCTGCGTGGCACCGAGGCGGATTTCGTCCTGCTGACCCGACGTTACGAGGAAATGCTCGCCGCCCATGCCCAGGACAGCCCGGTCGACCCGCGCGAACACGCACGCCTCGATCATGCCTTCCACCTGGCCATCTGCGAGGCCTCGCACAATCCGGTGCTGGTGCATACCCTGCAATCGCTGACCGACCTGATGCTCAGCACCGTATTCGCCTCGGTGAACAACCTCTACCACCGCCCGGCGCAGAAGCGGCAGATCGACCGCCAGCATTCACGGCTGTATCACGCGGTAATCGAACGCCTGCCGGAACAGGCGCAGCGCGCCGCTCGCGACCATATCAACAGCATTCGCGACAATCTGCAGGAGATCGAGCAGGAAGAGCAGCGCCTGGTGCGCGCCACCATGCGCCTTGAAGGTTGGGCCTGATAGGGTCGTGCACCGCCCTGACACAGCAATACGGTATGCGACGAGCATGACTGTCCGCACAGAATGATGGCTTTTTAGCAGCTATTGTTGCGCCCCTTGCACAGTAGCCGGGTATTCATCCCTGCCGAAACTGCCCCTCCGCATTCCAATAAAAATCCCGCATTCAAGGGTTTACCCGTCACTGTAGGCGCCGGTCTATGGTGTATTGCCTCGTCCTCGAATTTTGGAGTATCGACGTTTTGAAGAAGTATCTGTCTATTTTTCTGCTCGCCTGTAGCACGCTGGTAAGCATGCCCAGCCTGGCCTGGCGCAGTTGAGCGATTCCTAAGCCATGAACATGGCCGGCCTGCAGCGTTCGCTGAGCCAGCGCATGGTCAAGAATTACCTGATGCTGGGGGCGGATGTGCGTGTCGATGCCGCTCAGCGTCAGTTGCAGGAAACCGTCGAGCACTTCGATGCCAGCCAGAAGGCCCTGGCCGGTTACGCACCCACTGCCGAGATCAAGGCTGCGCTGGCCAAGGTCGACGCCACCTGGGCTGTTCATCGCCAGCAGGTCGAAGCCAAGCCGGAATGCTCTACATGGCCAAGTCCTGGCGTGTGCCTGCGCCGGACCTGGACGCCAAGCTGGACAAAGCCGTGAGCGATTTCGAGACCATCCTCAAGGAGCTGGAGGCCCGCGGCACGCCGAACGAGGAAATCGCCAACACCCAGCGTCGCGCCCGCGCCCACTGGGGCTTTACCCTCAAGGGCATCGACCTGCACAACACCCAGTCCTCCGTGCCCACCGTGAGCGCCGATTCGCTGTTTCGCCAGCTCAACGAGCTGACGCGTCTGTATGCGGGTTTGCAAGCGGACGAGTAAGGATTGCACCACCCTCCACCCGCCTTTGCGCTATAACGAAGCGCAAGGCGGGCAGAGGTGGTGGACATGAGCGCAGCAACTGATCAGGCGGTGTACAAGACCTTGCTGGAGTCCACCAAGGCGATCCCCTGGAAGATCGACTGGAAGACCATGACCTTCGCCTATATCGGCCCGCAGATCGAGAGCCTGCTGGGCTGGTCACAGGCCAGTTGGGTCAGCGCCGAGGACTGGGCGACGCGCATGCACCCGGACGACCGCGAAAAGGTGGTGCAATTCTGCATCTCGCAGTCGCAGAACGGCGTCGATCATGAGGCCGACTACCGCGCGCTGACCGCCGCTGGCGACTACGTGTGGATTCGCGACGTGGTGCATGTGGTGCGCGACGATAACGGCGAGGTAGACGCGCTGATCGGCTTCATGTTCGACATCAGCGAGCGCAAGAAGACCGAGGAACAGCTGCTGACCCTGCAGAAGCAGCTGGAGGAGTACTCCTACAAGGACGGCCTCACCGGTGTGGCCAACCGGCGCATGTTCGACATGGTGCTGGCCACCGAATGGGCCAACGCCCAGCGTAGTCAGCAGCCGTTATCACTGATCCTGCTGGATATCGACCATTTCAAGCAGTACAACGACCATTACGGCCACGTTCAGGGCGATGATTGCCTGAAGAGCGTCGGTCAGGCGCTGAGCCGCGCGGTCAAAAGGCCGCGGGATTTCGTCGGCCGCTTCGGTGGCGAGGAGTTCGTGCTGGTGCTGCCGGAGACCGATGAGGCCGCCGCCCGGCACATTGCCGAACGCTGCCGCCAGCAGGTGCGTCAGCAGCGCATCGCGCACGCGCGCTCCGCCGTGTCGTCGCTGCTCACCATCAGCCTCGGCGTGGGCACCATCGTGCCGGGCGCCCACGACCGTTCGCAGGACTTCCTCAGCGCCGTCGACAAGCTGCTCTACCAGGCCAAGCAACGCGGTCGTGACCGCCTGGAGGTGGCCAGAGCGCCTGCTCGCCCGGGTCTGGACGAAGCCGCAGATGTCCAGGCCTGAGCAATCGTTGACCCGTCTCGGCTGCTGATCGATAGCCCGAGGGCATGTGCCTGAGAGCCTCCGCGCCAGCAGAGCGCATGGCCGCGCAACCACAGCCACTGCATCAATACCGGGGCGCACACCGCGTCGTGATCGTTCAGGCCAGCGTCCGGCTACCGGTTTTTTGCACCATACCGCGCGCATCAAACACACATGGAATTTTCCCATAGCGTCCGTGGGCTTTTGCCCAATCCGCACCATGTCGCTTGGCCGATTTCCTGGTTCAGTCTGCAAGGCATTGCAACTTACTTTGCTTCAAGCGTGCGTATCCGAGGACAAATAGATATGTTGTCACTTATCATACGTCCTACAACTGCGCAGGTGGTTGTGCATCCCGGCTTTGCCGCCGGGCCTCATTCATTGTCCCGATGGCGCCTTGCCCGCCATTTACTGACAGGAGAACGCCATGCTGAGTCTGACTGGCCACAATTACATCGGCGGTGAGCGCCGCGCTGCCGGCACCGTGGAGCACAAAAGCCTCGACGCCAGCAGCGGTGAAGCGCTGCCGTACACTTTCATCCAGGCCACGCCGGAAGAAGTCGACGCGGCCGCCCAGGCTGCTGCCGCCGCTTACCCGACCTACCGCAATCTGTCGGTTGTGCGTCGTGCCGAGTTCCTCGAGGCCATCGCCGACGAAATCGACGCCCTCGGTGATGACTTCGTCGCCCTGGTCTGCCGCGAAACCGCACTGCCGGCTGCCCGTATCCAGGGCGAGCGTAGTCGTACAAGTGGCCAGATGCGTCTGTTCGCCAAGGTGCTGCGTCGTGGTGACTTCTACGGTGCACGGATCGACCGCGCCCTGCCGGATCGCCAGCCGCTGCCGCGCCCGGATCTGCGTCAGTACCAGATCGGCGTCGGTCCGGTCGCCGTGTTCGGTGCCAGCAACTTCCCGCTGGCCTTCTCCACCGCGGGTGGCGATACCGCCTCGGCTCTGGCTGCCGGTTGCCCGGTGGTGTTCAAGGCGCACAGCGGCCACATGGCCACTGCCGAGTGCGTGGCTGACGCAGTGATTCGCGCCGCCGAGAAAACCGGCATGCCCAAGGGCGTGTTCAACATGATCTTCGGCGGTGGCGTCGGCGAGATTCTGGTCAAGCACCCGGCCATCCAGGCTGTCGGCTTCACCGGTTCGCTGAAAGGCGGTCGCGCCCTGTGCGACATGGCCGCTGCCCGTCCGCAGCCGATCCCGGTATTCGCCGAGATGTCCAGCGTCAACCCGGTGATCGTCCTGCCGGGCGCCCTGCAAGCGCGTGGCGTCACCGTGGCCAAGGAGCTGGCGGGTTCCGTAGTGCTGGGCTGCGGCCAGTTCTGTACCAATCCTGGCCTGATCATCGGCATTCGCAGCGCCGAGTTCAGCGAGTTCGTCGCCGGTCTGGCCGATGCCATCGGCGCGCAACCGGCGCAGACCATGCTCAACGCCGGCACCCTGCGCAGCTACGCCAACGGTGTGGCGCAGCTCAAAGGCCATGCAAAAGTCAGCCACCTGGCAGGCAACGAGCAGGCCGGCAACCAGGCGCAGCCGCAGCTATTCAAGGCTGACGTGAGCATGCTGCTCGAAGGCGACCACCTGCTGCAGGAGGAAGTCTTCGGCCCGACCAGCATCGTCGTCGAAGTCGCCGACAGCGCCGAGCTGACCCGCGCGCTGCAAAGCATGCACGGCCAACTGACCGCCACCCTGATCGCCGAGCGTGAAGACCTCAGCGCCTTCCGCGACCTGCTGCCGTTGCTGGAAGTCAAAGCCGGCCGCGTGCTGCTCAATGGTTACCCGACTGGCGTGGAAGTCTGCGACTCCATGGTGCATGGCGGCCCGTACCCGGCGACTTCCGACGCCCGCGGCACTTCGGTCGGCACCCTGGCGATCCACCGTTTCCTGCGTCCGGTGTGCTACCAGAACTACCCGGACGAGGTCCTGCCCGAAGCGCTGCAGAACGCCAACCCGCTGGGCATCCAGCGTCTGGTCGACGGCGTGCACAGCCGTGACGCGTTGAACTGATCCGAGCGCTGTAACGAAAAATGCCGCACCCTTCAAGGTGCGGCATTTTTCGTTCAGGCGATTGGAGTCTTACTTGGCGACTGTCTGGGTTTTCTCCACCGCTAGGATGATCACCATCTCGCCAGACCTTAATCCTCAGGCATCACGCCCCCGCAACATGGCAGGCAATCAACAGTGCTTGGCACGCAAGCAAACGTTCTTTCGTCCTTCTTTTGCTCTAATTCTGTCAGAGCACCTATACACAAGCCCAAGATCAACCCTGAAAGAGATAAATATAAAAATGAAACTCTTGATGCCGCTTTCCTTGCTTTGCTTAGCCACGCTCGCCCACGCGGCCCCCCCCGGCAACATCGACGCCAACCGTCTGCTCAATGCCAATCAGGACGCTGCAAACTGGCTTGCTCACGGTCGCACCTATGACGAGCAGCGTTTCAGTCCTCTGACTCGCATCAACGACCAGAACGTCGCCAGCCTAGGCTTGGCCTGGACGCAAAAGCTCGACATTGACCGCGGCACCGAGGCTACCCCAATCGTGGTCGACGGGGTGATGTATACCACCGGCGCCTTCAGCATCGTCTACGCCTTCGACGCTGCCACCGGCAAACCGCTGTGGAAGTACGACCCCAAGATCCCCATGGAAAAACTCAGCCAGGGCTGCTGCGACGTGGTCAACCGCGGCGTGGCTGTGTGGCAGGGTAAGGTCTATGTAGGTAGCTTCGATGGCCGCCTGATCGCCCTCGACGCCGGCACCGGCAAGGAGGTCTGGAGTGTTGACACCGTCCTGGATCCCAGCAAAAGCTACACCATCACCGGTGCCCCTCGTATCGTCAAAGGTAAGGTGCTGATCGGCAACGGTGGCGCCGAGTTTGGCGTGCGTGGATATGTCACCGCCTACGACGCCGACACCGGCAAACAAGCCTGGCGCTTCTTTACCGTGCCCGGCGACCCCGCACTGCCCCCTGAAAACGAAGCTATGGCCAAGGCCATGAAAACCTGGAAGGGCAGCGGCTGGGTCAAGTGGGGTGGTGGTGGCACTGTCTGGGACTCGATGTCCTATGATCCCGAGCTAGATCTGCTCTACATTGGAACTGGCAACGGCTCGCCTTGGAATTACCAGTTCCGCAGTCAGGGTGAAGGTGACAACCTGTACCTGTCCTCGATTGTCGCGTTGCGCCCCGAAACCGGCGAATACGTATGGCACTTTCAGGTGACCCCGGGCGACCGCTGGGACTTCACCGCCACCCAGCAGATCATCTTGGCCGACATCCAGATTGCCGGCAAAACCCGGAAGGTGCTGATGCAGGCCCCTAAGAACGGTTTTTTCTACGTGATCGACCGTACCAACGGTGAGTTCATCTCGGGCAATAACTTTGTGCAGGTGAATTGGGCTAGCGGCCTTGACCCCAAGACAGGACGCCCAATCCTCACTGAGCAGTCCGACTACTCCAAAGCCCCCAAGGTAGTGCAGCCGAGTTTTCTCGGGGGGCATAGCTGGCACCCAATGTCGTTCAATCCCCAGACCGGCTATGTGTACATCCCAGCTCAGGAAACCATGGCCGAACTCAAGGCCGCCGACCAGCCGCTTTTCTTGCCGACCAAGTCGGTCGTGAACTTCGGCTTGGACGTTCCCGATCTGCCGGAAGATCCGAAAATTCTCAGTCAGATTCGTAGCGCTTGGCGTGGTCACCTGATCGCCTGGGATCCAATCAAGCAGAAGGCTGCCTGGATCCATGACTATGTCGAATCGGGCAATGGCGGCACCCTGAGTACCGCAGGCAACCTGGTTTTTCAGGGCACCTCCGATGGTCGCGTGATGGCTTTCAGTGCCGATAAGGGTGAGCAACTGTGGGAGCATCGCGCCAACTCCGGGGTGCTCGGCGGGCCGGTCACCTACGAAGTCAAGGGTGAGCAGTATGTGGCGTTCATGGCCGGCTGGGGCGGGATCATGCCGCTGATCGCAGGTCCGTTGACCGACAAGGGTAAGGTGCAACCTGAGTCACGTGTTTTAGTGTTCAAGCTCGGCGCTAAAGGTGAGTTGCCGCCGCCGCGCAAGGCTCCGGTACTTCCCCCGCACGTGCCAGCCTTGACGGCTTCGGTGGATGAAATCGCTCAGGGACGCACCCTGTTTAACGGTATGTGTGGTGCCTGCCACGGCCTCAACGCGGCCAGTGGGGGAGTTATCCCGGATCTACGCTACCTGAGCGCCGACAAGCACCAAGCTTTCGTCGGTATCGTCAGCGGCGCGTTCATGAACAAGGGCATGCCGAGCTTCGCAGGGGTGCTGGACATGCCGCAGATGCAATTGATTCATCAATACATCATTAAGCGCAGTCTCGATCTACGCGCTGCCACCGAAGCCGCCGTTGCGCACTAACCCATCCCCTAGACCCGCTCGCAAATCCTTGCGAGCGGGCAAGCCTCAAACCGTTCCAATAACAATTAACTGGTAGAAAGGTGAACCCCATGAAAACGCTTTTGCACAAAAGTGGCGCCTTGCTGTGCTCGCTGATCCTTGCGTTATGCGCTACCCCTGCGCTTGCTGATGTCAAGCCTGACTCTGGCGACTACGCTGCATTGCCTGCCGGCACCGACCTAGCCTTGCTGTACCAGCAGAACCCGCGCATCGACCGCCTTTACAGTGGCGGCAAGCGCGTTGCCGACAATATGGATCTGGATTTGACTGTTGAGGTTTTGCGTCTGGTGCATTTTACAGAGTTCTTCAATACCGGCCTGATTTGGGATCCACAGATTGTGATTCCTTATGGCCATCAGGAAATCGGTGTCAACGGGCAGAAAAACAAGGGCATCGGCGACATCACTTTTGGCGCTACTGTATGGACTCTGGCCGACATGGAGCGCAACCGCCACCTAGGCTGGTCGCTGTTCATCACTGCGCCCACCGGCGACGATAAGAACCAGGGCTTTGCTCTGAGCAACAACCGCTGGGCAGCGGATTTCCAGGTGGGCTACGTGCATGGCTTCAATGAGCGCTGGACGTGGGATGTGATTGCCGAAACCGAGTTCTATCAGGAACAGCGGGATACCGGCGCTCGCCGCGAACCGCTGATGCAGTTGCACAACCATCTGCGTTACAACTTCACCCCGGCCACCTCGCTGGCGCTGTCATACCGCCACAACTGGGGCTCGCGCGAGACCTTGGATGGGCAGACTCTGCAAACTAGCCATAACAACGGAACAATAGGGCTGTCGGCCACGACGATGCTTGGCAAACAATGGCAACTGATGGGGCAGTACTGGCGGGATGTGGAGGTGCGTTCTGGGCCGATGGTCGACCATTCGCTGCAGTTCCGTCTGGCGTATATCTACTAGTTGAGAGGCGACTCGGAGGGCTTGAGCCGTCGGTTAGCGCGAGTGGGATAAGACAGTGCCAGCAACACCGGCTTGCGGAGTGCCTAGCTCCATAGGCATACACTCTCGTTGAGCCTATGGAGCTTACTCAGTCGGCTGCGCTGTAGCGTCGCTATTTTTGTGATGGGGCCTCTGTCATCCAAGTCCTCACGTTCATACCCAGTCTCAGGCCTTTGGCGATGCAGTTTTTATTGATCAGATTGAAGGCGTTGGGAGGGGGGAAGTTGGCTTGGTATGTACCGTCTTCCGGGATGGATAGCCATAGGCGTTCGTTGACCTGGTGCACCAAGACAGCGACTGCTCTGCCGCGAGGAAATCATCGGCTGCATCTAACTAGGGATACAAATAAGTTGAAATTGACTAAGGACTGCTCATGCGTTTCAAGCTGACCTGCATTGTCCTGTTGCCCGGGCTTGCAATGGCCGAGCAGACGCCCTACGAGTTCGACGAACTGGTGATCACCGGCAGCCGCTACCAAGCCAGCGGCTGGCAACTGCCCTTCTCGGTCAACCGCATCGATGCCGAGCAGGCGACGCTGGGCAAACCAGGCGTCAACCTGTCCGAAGCCCTAGGCAGCGTGCCGGGGGTGGTGGCGCAGAACCGCCAGAACTATGCGCAGGACCTGCAGATTTCCTCGCGCGGCTTTGGCGCGCGTTCGGCCTTCGGCATCCGTGGCATCAAGCTATTGGCCGACGGTGTGCCACTGTCCAACCCCGACGGTCAGGGCCAGGCGGCGACGTTCGATCTCGATACCCTGGAGCGCATCGAGGTGCTACGCGGTCCCTTCGCTAGCGTCTACGGCAGCAACTCAGGCGGCGTCATCCAGATGTTTTCACGCGATGGCGAAGGTGCGCCCAAGGTGTCCGTCGACACCTCGCAGGCTGCCTACAGCACCAGTCGTACCCGGGTCGCCGCCGAGGGCGGCAACGACAAGGCCGGCTTCATCATCAATCGCTCGCACTTCGAGACCGATGGCTACCGCGACCACAGCGGCGCCATCCTCGACAAGACCTTCGCCAAGCTGACCCTGTACCCGGATGACGCGAGCAAGCTCAGCCTGAGCGTCAGCGAACTGGATCAGAACGACACACAAGACCCGCAGGGTCTGACCTGGGCGCAGGTACAGAACAACCTCCGCGCCGCCGCCCCCAGCGCCCTGCTGTTCAACACACGCAAGACCGTCGACCATCGCCAGTTCGCCCTTAACTACGAGCGCAGCTTCGCCGCCGGCACCTGGCAGAGCACGGTCTACAGCGGTACACGACGGGTGATCCAATACCAGTCGATTGGCAAATCGTTCCAAGAAAACAACCCAACACAATCTGGTGGAGTGATCGATTTCGAACGGCGCTTCCACGGTATTGGCAACCGCTGGATCCAGTCGTTCGACCTCGGCAGCAGCCTGCTGACCATCACCACCGGCCTGGATTACGACCATTCACGCGACGATCGCCAGGGCTATGAGAACTTCGTCGGCAGCACCCTGGGCGTCAAAGGCGATCTGCGCCGCGACGAGCGTAACGAGGTCACCAGCCTGTCGCCCTATGTCCAGGCTGCCTGGCAGCTGGGCAAGCTCGACCTGCAGGCCGGCCTGCGCCACAACCAGGTGGAATTCGAGGTGGACGACCGCTTCCTGAGCAATGGCGATGACAGCGGCTCGGTCACCTACCGCGAGCTGACGCCAACCCTGGGCGCCAGCTACGCCTTGTCGCCAGACCTGAATGTCTACGCCAGTTGGGGCAAGGGTGTGGAGACGCCGACGCTTAACGAGTTGTCCTATTCGGGCGCCGACAACAGCTTCGGCTTCGACCTCAAGCCGGCCACCAGCGAGCAGTTCGAAGTTGGCCTCAAGGCGCGTCTGGGCGAGGCGAGCAGCCTGCAACTGGCGCTGTTTCAGATCGATACCGACGACGAACTGGTGGTCGAATCAGCCAGTGGCGGTCGCTCACGCTTCCAGAATGCCGCCCAGACCCGCCGTCGCGGCGTCGAGCTGGCTCTGGAAAGCCAGCTGAGCGAAACCCTGCGCGCCAATCTCGCCTACACCCAGATCGATGCCGTCTACAGCCAGGACTTCACCAGCAACGGCCGGCTGATCGAGTCGGGCAACCACCTGCCGGGCATTCCCGCGCGCACCCTCTATGGTGAGCTGGCCTGGCAACCGCTGGAATGGTTCAGCAGCAGCGTCGAAGGCCTTTATCGCAGCAAGCTCTACGTCGAGGACAGCAACACCGCCAAGGCGGCGCCCAGCTACGCGCTGTTCAACTGGCAGGCGCGCTTCGAACAGAAGGCCGGCGCGCTGACCTTCAACCAGGTGCTGCGTATCGACAACCTGCTGGATCGCCAGTACATCGGCTCGGTGATCGTCGGCGATGGCAACGGCCGCTATTACGAACCCGGCCCTGAGCGCGCCTGGTATGTCGGCGCAGGCGTGCAGTACCAGTTTGATTGATTAGGGGCGGGGCAGATGAGCTCCGTTCTCCTACCTGCTGAGGTAACTCACTGTTAGAGCGCTGAGGAACAGAGCACTTCATCAACAGTAAGTTGTAGTCGTCCGTCAGGTGGTCGCACAGTACATCGGCCTCGGCCTGTCCTTGGTTGCTCAGCCAAGTTCTGACATCCACTCTGTTTCAGGCTCCTGGAAATGCCTCATTGGAGGGTTGTTCCTGTCGTTACGATGACGGCTCCTACCCGCCTTGATACGGGTAGTGCCAGAGTATCTGCCGAAATTCAATGCTGGTGTAGTGGGCAACCCTGATCAGGGTGAAACAATTAGCTGTTGCGGGCATTTTCGGGGCTCGTAATTTCCGTGTCGTGATCTGCGAGTCAGGTCGATTGGATAGGTCTATCCAACGATGCGGGGGCATACAAGTCCATTACTGCATCCAGGTAGGAGTTAGATCAAGCGATTACCTGCGCAGACGTATGTCACCACACCGCGTTGGGCTGGGGCGCTCACTTTGAACTGTCGAAGAGGGCTCGCTTCATGAGGAAACCGGCCCGAGGGCCGGTTGTTCAGCGTTTTTAACCTGCGTTACTGCGCCTGTGGACGTTTCAGTACTAGGGTCAGGATGTCGTAGCTGGCTACCAGCTCGCCGAGCTGGTTGCTGACTTCCACATCCCAGGCCACCACGCCCTGAGGCTCGCCTTTGGGGCTCTTCTTGCCCTGGTCGATCTTGCGTTTGCAGGTCAGGCGCGCCTGGATGGTGTCGCCGATGCCCACCGGGTTGATGAAGCGCAGGGTGTCCAGGCCGTAGTTGGCCAGTACCGGGCCCGGTGCCGGGGAGACGAACAGGCCGGCGGCAGCGGAGAGCACGAAGTAGCCGTGGGCGATGCGTTTGCCGAACTGCGACTCCGTGGCTGCCAGCTCGTCGAAGTGCATATAGAAGTGATCGCCCGACAGGCAACCGAAGTTGACGATGTCCGCTTCGGTGACGGTGCGGCGGTGCGTCAGCAGGGATTCGCCGATCTGCAGTTCGTCGAAGTAACGGCGGAACGGATGCACCTCGGTCTCGATCACCTGGGCACCGCGCACGTGCTCGCGGGTCACCGCGGCCAGCATGCTCGGCGAGCCCTGGATGGCGGTGCGTTGCAGGTAATGCTTCACTGCACGCACGCCGCCCAGCTCCTCGCCGCCGCCGGCCCGGCCCGGGCCGCCGTGCTTGAGCACCGGCAACGGTGAGCCGTGGCCGGTGGATTCGGCAGCGGCTTCGCGGTCGAGGATGTGTACGCGGCCATGCAGGGCGGCCATCACCGGCACTGCACGGGCGGCGACGGCCGCATCCTTGGTGACCAGGCTGGCCACCAGGCTGCCCTTGCCGCGGGCGGCCAGGGCGATGGCTTCGTCCAGGTCGTCGTAGGCCATCAGGGTGCTGACCGGGCCGAAGGCCTCGATGTCGTGGGCACCGCCTTCGGCGTGCGGATCGCGTGCACGCAGCAGGGTGGGGGCGAAGAAGGCACCTTCGTTGACGCCCTCGCCACGGGGGGCGAAGCCGTCCTGGGCGCCGAACAGCAACTCGCTACCGGCCAACAGGGCTTGCAGGCGCTCGCCAACGTCAGCCTGCTGCGCGTGGGAGGCCAGCGCGCCCATCTTCACGCCCTCCACCGAGGGGTCGCCCACCACTACCTTGGCCAGGCGCTCACGCAGGCGCTCGGCCACGGCGTCGATGTGTTTCGCCGGGACGATGGCACGGCGGATGGCGGTGCACTTCTGCCCGGCCTTGACGGTCATCTCGCGGGCCACTTCCTTGACGAACAGGTCGAACTCCGTATCGTCCGGGGTGACTTCCGGGGCGAGGATGGCGCAGTTCAGCGAGTCGGCCTCGGCGTTGAAGGGGATCGAGTTGCGCACCAGGTTGGCGTTGACCCGCAGCTTGGCGGCGGTGTCGGCGGAGCCGGTGAAGGTCACCACGTCCTGGCCTTGCAGGCGGTCCAGCAGGTCACCGGTGCCGCCGATGATCAGTTGCAGGCTGCCTTCGGGCAGCAGGCCGGACTCATGCATCAGGCGCACCGTGGCCTCGGTCAGGTAGCTGGTGGCGCTGGCCGGTTTGATGATGCAGGGCATGCCGGCGAGGAAGGTGGGGGCGAACTTTTCCAGCATCCCCCAGATGGGGAAGTTGAAGGCGTTGATGTGCACGGCCAGGCCGCCGCGCGGCACCAGGATGTGGCTGCCGGCGAACAGGTTCTGCTTGCCCAGGGGCATGGCCGGGCCTTCGTGGACGATGTTGCCGGAGGGCAGCTCACGGGCGCCGACGCCGGCATAGGCGAACAGGGTGCCGGTGCCGCCCTCGATGTCGATCCAGCTGTCGGCACGGGTGGCGCCGCTGTGGTGGGAAATGGCGTAGAGCTGTTCCTTGCGCTCGTTGAGGTACAGCGCCAGGGCCTTGAGGCGCGCGGCGCGCTGCTGGAAGTCCAGGGCCATGAGCGCCGGGATGCCGCGCGAGCGACCGAAGTCCAGGGCTTCGGCGAAGTCCAGCGCCTCTTCGTGGGTGCGGAACAGGGGCTGGCCGTTGACCGCGCTGCGCAGTAGCTGGGCGCCGTGTTGGCCGATCCAGCGGCCACCGATGAAGCTTTGCAGGGTGGGGGCGTTGCTCATGGGAATTCTCCGTGACAAAGGCCGGCACCAGGGGTGCCGGCCGGGGTTCGTGGTTGGCCTACCAGAGGGCGAGGGTGTAGCCGAGGATCAGGCGGTTCTCGTCGAGGTCGGTGCTCAGGCCGTTGCCCGAGCGGAAGGTGACGTTGCGCCAGCGCAGGCTCAGGCCCTTGAGGTCGCCGCTCTGGATGACGTAGGCGAGGTCGCTGTCGCGTTCCCACTCTTCGCCGTGATCACCGCTGGCGGTCTTGGCGTTGCGGCCGTCGACGTAGCGGGTCATGAAGCTCAGGCCCGGCAGGCCAACGGCGGCGAAGTCATAGTCGTAGCGCAGTTGCCAGGCGTCCTCCTCGGCGCGGGTGAAGGTGTTGTAGGTCACCAGGTTCACCACGTAAGGGTCGCCGCCGTTGAGGAAGGGAAAGGCGCTGCTGCCGGACATGCGCTGGAACGCGGCGCTGATGCGGTGCCCACCCTGGCTCAGGCTGAACATGGCGTTGAGGTTACGGTTGTCGATGCGCCCGGCATGTGCGGCGCCGTCGCCACGGCTGTCGAAGTAGCGCAGGTCGCTCTTCAGGCTGAAGCCGCCGGGCAGCGGCAAGCTGTGCACCAGGCCGGCGAACTGCTGACGGTAGATGTCGTCGAGCTTGCCGTAGTAGTAGCTGGCCGCTAGCTGCGGGGTGATGGCGTAGGTGCCGCCGGCGAAATCGAAGGCATCGCTGCTGGCGGCGCCGTAGCCGATGTCGTCACGGCCGGAGGAGTCGCGCAGGTTGACGCGGGTCAGGCGGCCGCCGTTGAGGGTCAGACCGTCGACCTCCTGGCTGGTCAGCATCCCGCCCTGGAAGGTGGAGGACAGCAGGCGGGTGTCGTTGTAGCTGACCACCGGTAGCTGCGGCTGCAAGGTGCCCAGGCGCAGCACGCTGTTGGCGGCGCGCAGCTTGGCGGTCAGACCCAGTTCGCTGTAGTCGTCCACCGGCTGCTTGTCGGCGGGATCGAAGGGCAGCAGGCCGGTGCCACGGCGGTCGCGGCTGGAATCCAGCTTGACGCCCAACTGGCCGATGGCGTCGAGGCCGATACCGACGCTGCCTTCGGTGAAACCGGAACTGATCCGCGCGGTGAAGCCCTGGGCCCATTCTTCGGCCTTGGACTGGCCCGCGCCGTGCTGGCGGAAGTCGCGGTTGAGGTAGTGGTTGCGCAGCTCCAGGCTGGCCTTGCTGTCGTCGATGAAGCCGGCCAGGGCCGGTGTGGCCAGAGGCAGGGCCAGGGTGGCGAGCAGTGTGGTGGTGCGGTTGAGGTTCATTGTTGTTGTGTCCGTCAATCCGTTGGAGTCAGTGGCGGCTGGCAGCGCTGGCGCCGATGCCGGTCATGGAGCGGATGAACTGCGCCAGGTAGCGGCCGCGCTCCTGCCGGGCGCGCTCGGAGGTGTCGGTCACCGAGAGCAGCCAGGCACTGAAGAAAGCCAGGCTCATGGAGAACAGCGCCGGGTTGGCGTAAGGGAACAGCGGCGTTTCGTGGTGCAGCACGTTGACCCACACCGCCGGGCTCAGCACCAGCAGGACGATGGCCGAGAGCAGCCCGGCAAGGCTGCCGGCGACCGCGCCCCGAGTGGTCAGGCCCTTCCAGAACATGGAGAGGAACAGCACCGGGAAGTTGACCGAGGCGGCGATGGCCAGCACCAGGCCGGAGAGGAAGGCGATGTTCTGCGACTCGAAGAGCAGGCCGAGGATCACCGCCAGCACGCCGATGCCGAGGGTGGCGATACGCGAGACGCGCATTTCCTCGCGCTCGCTGGCCTTGCCTTTGCGCAGTACGCAGGCATACAGGTCGTGGGACACCGCCGAGGCACCGGAGAGTGCCAGCCCGGCCACCACGGCGAGAATGGTGGCGAAGGCCACGGCGGAGATGAAACCGAGGAACAGGCTGCCGCCCACCGCCTGGGACAGGTGCACCGCCACCATGTTGCCGCCGCCGATGATGGCGCCGGCGGCGTCACGGAACTCGGGATTGGTGCCGACCATGACGATGGCGCCGAAGCCGACCACGATCAGCAGCAGATAGAAGTAACCGATGAAGCCGGTGGCGTAGAACACGCTCTTGCGCGCTTCACGGGCGTCGCTGACGGTGAAGAAACGCATGAGGATGTGCGGCAGACCGGCGGTGCCGAACATCATGCCCAGGGCCAGGGAGATGGCGTCGATGGGGTTCGACAACAGCCCGCCCGGGGCCATGATCGCGCTGCCCTTGGCGTGCACCTCGGTGGCGGCGGCGAACATCGCCTCGGTGCTGAAACCGAAGTGGCGCAGCACCATGAAGGCCATGAAACTGGTGCCGGAGAGCAGTAGCACGGCCTTGATGATCTGTACCCAGGTGGTGGCCAGCATGCCGCCGAAGGTCACGTAGAAGACCATCAGCACGCCCACCAGCAGCACGGCTTGCAGGTACGACAGGCCGAACAGCAGCTCGATCAGCTTGCCGGCGCCGACCATCTGCGCCACCAGGTAGAGCAGCGCCACGGTCAGGGTGCCGAAGGCGGCGGTGATGCGGATCGGGCTCTGCTCCAGGCGGTAGGACACCACGTCCGCGAAGGTGTACTTGCCCAGGTTGCGCAGGCGTTCGGCGATCAGGAACAGGATGATCGGCCAGCCGGCGAGCACGCCCAGGGCGTACAGCAGGCCGTCGTAGCCGTTCATGAACATCATCGCCGAGATGCCCAGGAAGGACGCCGCGCTGATCATGTCGCCGGCGATTGCCAGGCCGTTCTGGAAGCCGCTGAGGCCGCCGCCGGCGGTGTAGAAGTCGGCGGTGGAGCGGGTGCGCAGCGCGGCCCAGCGGGTAATGCCGAGGGTGAACAGGACGAAGGCCAGGAACATGTAGATGGCCGTCCAGTTCAGTGGGCGGCCGCTGTCGGCGGCAAAGGCCAGCGGCGAGGCCAGCAGGCCGGCGCCGAGCAGCAGGGAGGTGAGTGCTTTCATGGGGCGAGCACCTCTTTGACCTTGTCGTTGAGCGGGTCGATGACGCTGTTGGTCTGCGCGACGTAGATGCCGGTCAGGGCGAACGACAGCAGGATCACGCCGACGCCCACCAGCATGCCGACGCTGGTGACGCCGCCGCTGAGGGACTGGCCGAGCGCGCCGGGGGCGAAGGCCACCAGCAGCACGAAGCCGTAGTAGATGACCAGCATGGCGGCGGTGAGGGACCAGGTGAGACGCTGCTTGCGCCGTACCAGCTGGATGAAGTCCGGGTGCTGGCTGATGCGTTCGAGGTCGTGCGGGCTCATGTTTGCTCTCTCTTGTTGTGGTTGTAGAGGCGGTGCAACGCAGGTGAAGCGGGTGGAGTCCTTTGTAGGAGCGAGCTCTGCTCGCGAGCGAACACATGCTCAAGCCAACGTTTCGCCAGCAGAGCTCGCTCCTACGATTCGGGTGAGGCCTTGGCAGGGCGCTGTCAGAGTTGGTCGAAGTCGAGGACGACCTTTTCGCTGACCGGATAGGACTGGCACGAGAGCACGTAGCCGGCGGCCACCTCGTAGTCCTCCAGGGCGAAGTTGCTGTCCATTTCCACCTCGCCTTCGATGACCTTGCACTTGCAGGTGGAGCACACCCCGGCCTTGCACGAGTAGGGCAGTTCCAGGCCCTGGGCGTTGCCGGCGTCGAGCACGCTCTGGGTGTTGCGTGGCAGCTCGAAGTTCAGGGCGCGGCCGTCGCTGATGACGGTGATCTGGCTGCTGACGCTGTCGGCGCTGCGGGCTGCCTCGCGTGCTTCGCGGCGAGCGGCGCCGCCTTCGCTGGCGAACAGCTCGAAGTGGATGCGCTCGCTGGGCATGCCGTGCTCGCGCAATTGCTCCCGCACGGTTTCGGTCATGCTCTGCGGGCCGCAGATAAAGGCGGCGTCCAGCGCATCGACCTGGATCCAGCGGCTGAACAGCTGGCTGCATTTGCCGGCATCGATATGACCGTTGTACAGATCCACGTCCTGTTGCTCGCGGCTGAACACGAAGATCAGGTTGAGGCGTTGCAGGTAGCGGTTCTTCAGATCCTCCAACTGCTCACGAAACAGTGCCGAGGCGCTGGAGCGGTTGCCGTAGAGCAGGGTGAAGCGGCTTTGCGGTTCGCACTCGAGGGTGGTCTTGATGATCGACAGGATCGGCGTGATGCCGCTGCCGGCGGCCACGGCTAGGTAGTTGCCGCGACGGCTGGGCTCGATGGGCACGAAGAAGCGGCCATCCGGCGGCATGACTTCGAGCTGCTGGCCGACCCGTAGCTGGTCGTTGGCATAGCTGGAGAAACGGCCACCGGCTACGCGCTTGATGGCCACCCGCAGCTCGCCATCGCCGGTGCCGGTGCAGATGGAGTAGGAGCGCCGTACTTCCTCGCCGTCCAGCTCGGTGCGCAGCACCAGGTACTGGCCCTGGGTGAAGTGGAAGGCGTCGGCCAGGTCGCCGGGAACGTCGAAGGCGATGGACACCGCGTCACGGGTTTCGGCGCGGACGTCCTTGATGGTCAGGCTGTGGAACTTGCTCATTGTTGTTCTCCGGCGGAGAAACATTGCGCTCGCGACGTTTCTCCCGCTCCTCTAGATGCACTTGAAGTAATCGAATGGTTCCAGGCAGTCCTTGCAGCGGTGCAGGGCCTTGCAGGCGGTGGAGCCGAATTCGCTGAGCCGTTCGGTATGAGCACTGCCGCACTGCGGGCAGCAGATCTCCACCTCTTCGCCGAGCAGGCTGCGCTTGCTGGCGCTGCCCTGTGGCGGGGCGATGCCGTAGGCGCGCAGCCGTTCACGGCCTGCGGCGCTGATCCAGTCCGTGGTCCAGGCGGGCGTCAGGCAGCGCTCTAGGCGCGGGGCGAAACCCGCCTGCAGCAGCGCCTGCTCGATGTCCCGTTCGATGACCTCGGTAGCCGGGCAGCCGGAGTAGGTGGGAGTCACCAGCACATGCAGGGTGCCGCCGTCGGGGCTCAGCGCGCGCACGATGCCGAGGTCGACCACGCTGACCACCGGGACTTCCGGGTCCATCACCGCGTCCAGTACCTGCCAGGCGCGATCGACGTCACCGGCCCCCAGGGGCGCGCGGTCGCTGGCGATCAGCTCACCAGCTGGCATCGGGGTAGGCCCGCTGAAGGAACTGCATTTCGGCCAGCAACAGACCCAGGTGCTCGGTATGCAGGCCGCGGCGCCCGGAAAGGTAGAAGTGGCTGGCTGCTTCCGGTACGGGCAGGGTGGCGCGGGCGAAGGTGTCGGCCACCTTGGCTTGCCAGCCGGCGGTGACGTCCTGCTGGGCGGGCGCGATGCCGGCCTCGAACAGGCGCTGCTCGACGTCGTCGGCATTCACCAGCTCGACGCTGAAGCGCCACAGTTCCTGCACGGCGGTGAGCATGCGCTGGTGGCTGTGCTCGGTGCCGTCACCCAGGCGCTGCACCCACTCGCTGGAGCGGCGCAGGTGGTAGGTGACTTCCTTGAGGGCCTTGGCGGCGATGCCGGCGATGCGTGCATCCGTGGAGCTGGACAGGCCGTGCAACACCTGGAAGTGCCAGGCGTCGTAGAGGAACTGCTTGGTCATGGTGACGGCGAAGTCGCCGTTGGGTTGCTCCACCAGCAGCAGGTTGCGGTAGGCGCGCTCATCGCGGCGGAAGGCCAGGTGATCGGCATCGTGGCCATCGTTGAGCAGTTCGGCGGCATATTCCAGCCAGTTGCGGGCCTGGCCCACCAGGTCGAGGCCGACGTTCATCAACGCCAGTTCCTCTTCCAGGGCTGGAGCGCGGCCACACCATTCGCACAGGCGCTGGCCCTGGATCAGGGCACTGTCGCCGAGGCGCAGGAGGTATTCGATCAGATCGTGCTGGGCGGTCATGGCTGGTGCCTCACATGTGGCCGACTTCGGCGGGCAACTCGTAGAAACTGGCGTGGCGGTAGACCTTGTCCTGGGATGGGTCGAACAGCGGCTCTTTTTCGTCCGGGGAAGAGGCGGTGATCAGTGCCGAGGGCACCACCCACAGGCTCACGCCCTCGTTGCGTCGGGTGTACAGCTCGCGGGCGTTCTCGATGGCCATTGGCGCATCGGCGGCATGCACGCTGCCGACATGCTTGTGGTTGAGGCCGTGCTTGCTGCGGACGAAGACCTCGAAAAGGGTCCATTCACTCATGTGCGTATCTCCTCGCGCTGGCCCGCATTGGCGGGGCAGGGGTTGTCGGTTCAGGCGGCGTCGCGTTTGTGTTGTTGTTTGCGCGCATAAGCCACGGCGGCTTCACGCACCCAGGCACCGTCTTCGATGGCCTTGCGGCGGGTGGCGATGCGTTCGTGGTTGCAGGGGCCGTTGCCTTTGAGCACGGCGTAGAACTCGCTCCAGTCGATCTCGCCGAAGTCGTAATGGCCGCGTTCTTCGTTCCACTTCAGGTCGGGGTCGGGGGCCGTGCAGCCGAGCAACTGCAGTTGCGGCACGGTCTGGTCGATGAAGCGCTGGCGCAGCTCGTCGTTGCTCTGGCGCTTGATCTTCCAGGCCATGGACTGGGCGCTGTTGGGGGAGTCGGCATCGCTGGGGCCGAACATCATCAGGGCCGGCCACCAGAGGCGGTTGATGGCGTCCTGCACCATGTCCTTCTGCGCCTGGTTACCGTGACGCATCATGTGCAGGAGGATTTCGTAGCCCTGGCGCTGGTGGAAGGACTCTTCCTTGCAGATGCGGACCATGGCGCGCGAGTAGGGGCCGTAGGAGGTGCGTTGCAGCACCACCTGATTGACGATCGCAGCACCGTCCACCAGCCAGCCCACGGCACCCATGTCGGCCCAGTTCAGGGTCGGGTAGTTGAAGATGCTCGAGTACTTCACCTTGCCGGCATGCAGCTTGGCGATTTCCTCGTCCCGGCAGGCGCCGAGGGTTTCCATGGCGCTGTACAGGTACAGGCCGTGGCCAGCTTCGTCCTGGATCTTGGCCATCAATTGCAGCTTGCGCTTGAGGGTCGGGGCGCGGGTCACCCAGTTGCCTTCGGGCAGCATGCCGACGATTTCCGAGTGGGCGTGCTGGGACATCTGCCGGATCAGCGTCTGGCGGTAACCGTCGGGCATCCAGTTCTTCGGTTCGATCTTGATTTCAGCGTCGATCTTTTCCTGGAAGGCGCGTTCCTCGGGAGGCATTTCCTCCAGCGTCTTCACGCGCTTCACGCCGGTCTCAACCAATTGTGCGTACATGCCGTTCTCCAGCTGTGCGGGGTTCGTGGGGTGGCGTTGCCATGGTGATATTTTTAAATGATACGTAAAAAAATATCAAACACTAAAATATGTATCGAATTAGATTTTTGTATCGTATCTGAAGGCCGTCCTCATGCTTTCTGGTCATGAGCGAGGAAGGGGGAAGCGCCATGAGTGCGCTTGGAGACCGATAGCGTCTCGCGGCAATAGAATTTTCCGTGGCGTAGATAGCGCCCAGAGCCGTGGCACGGGATGCTCTATAAAGAGATACGAAAATATATTCTTGTTTTATATTTCGGTTTTATTTGGCGAGCGAATGCAGCCGTGAGGCAGTCGGCTGCATCTCGGGTTGTTGTCGGTGATAGGGGGTAGGCGTGCGAGGCGCTCGCAATGCAGCGCCTCGCACAGTGGTGCGCTTACTGGTTGCGCTTGTCGTACACGTGGCAGGCCTTGCCTTCGGAGCGCTTCAGCGAATAGCTGGGACGCAGGACGATGCGCGAGCTGATGCCGATGTAGGTCTTGATGTGCTTCGACAACTCGTTGCACAGGGACTGCTGCTGGGCTTCGCCCAGGCCATCGTGCTCGTGCTTGAGTTCGACATGGATCTCGATGCTGTCCAGATTGCCGTTGCGGAACAGGTGGATCTCGTAGTTCTCGGAGAGCTGGCGAACCTTCAGCACCTGCTCTTCGATCTGGGTCGGGAACACGTTCACGCCACGGATGATCAGCATGTCGTCGCTGCGGCCGGTGATCTTGTCCATGCGCCGCATCGGGCGTGCGGTTCCAGGCAGCAGGCGGGTGAGGTCGCGGGTGCGGTAGCGGATCATCGGCAGCGCCTCTTTGGACAGGGAGGTGAACACCAGCTCGCCGTACTCGCCGTCCGGTAGCACCTGGCCGGTCACCGGGTCGATGATCTCGGGGTAGAAGTGGTCTTCCCAGATGGTCGGGCCATCCTTGCTTTCGGCGCATTCCATGGCGACACCTGGCCCCATGATTTCCGACAGGCCGTAGATGTCCAGGGCGGTGATGCCCAGGCGCTCCTCGATGGCCCGGCGCAGCTCGGCCGTCCAGGGTTCGGCGCCGAAGATGCCGAGGCGCAGCGCCAGCTTGTGCGGGTCGATGCCCTGGCGCTCGATCTCGTCCGCCAGGTTCAGCATGTACGACGGCGTGACCATGATGATGTCGGGCTGGAAGTCGCGGATCAGTTGCACCTGCTTCTCGGTCTGGCCACCGGACATGGGGATCACGGTGCAGCCCAGGCGCTCGGCGCCGTAATGCGCGCCGAGGCCGCCGGTGAACAGGCCGTAGCCGTAGGAGATATGCACCTTGTCGCCCTTGCGCCCGCCGGCTGCGCGAATCGAGCGCGCCACCACGTTGGCCCAGGTGTCGATGTCGTTCTGCGTGTAGCCCACCACGGTTGGTTTGCCGGTGGTGCCGCTGGAGGCATGGACGCGCACGACCTCGCTCTGTGGCACGGCGAACATGCCGAAGGGGTAGTTGTCGCGCAGGTCACCCTTGCTGGTGAAGGGGAACTTGGCCAGGTCGTCCAGTGACTTGAGGTCGTCCGGGTGTATGCCGGCCTCGTCGAAGCGGCGGCGGTAGAGTGGCACGTTGTCGTAGGCGTGTTTCAGGCTCCAGCGCATGCGCTGCAGCTGGTGCTGGCGCAGTTCATCGACGCTGGCGGTTTCGATCGGGTCAAGCAGGGCACGTTGGGCATCATGGTACATGTTCATGGTTTCACTCGAGTTGTTCTTGTACGCCAGCCCGGCAGGGGCCGCGAGTGTCATGAGGGAGCATAGCGCTCCCGGTTCTTGGGGTAGTTCGCGCTCCGTGTCAGAGTCTTTGCTGTGCCTGCCAGTCCGCCGCTTTCACGATGAATGGCAGGGCGTGCGCTCCTTCGTGAGTCAAATTCGTTCGATGATCAGGGCGATGCCCTGGCCTACGCCGATGCACATGGTGCACAAGGCGTAGCGGCCACCGCGTTCTTCCAGTTCATGCAGGGCGGTGGTGACCAGGCGGGCGCCGCTCATGCCCAGTGGATGGCCGAGGGCGATGGCGCCGCCGTTGGGGTTGACCCTGGCGTCGTCGTCGGCCAGGCCCAGTTCGCGCAGCACGGCCAGGCCCTGGGCGGCGAAGGCTTCGTTGAGTTCGATCACGTCCATCTCGGCCAGGGTCAGCCCGGTCAGCTCCAGCACCTTGCGGGTGGCTGGCACCGGGCCGATGCCCATGATGCGTGGCTCGACCCCGGCGCTGGCCATGCCGACCACTCTGGCGCGGGCCTTCAGCCCGTGCTGGCGGGCGGCGGCGGGGCTGGCCAGGAGCAGGGCGCAGGCGCCGTCGTTGACGCCCGAGGCGTTGCCGGCGGTGACCGAGCCGCCGGCGCGGAACGGCGTGCCCAGTCTGGCCAGTTGCTCCAGGGTGGTGTCGCCACGCGGATGTTCGTCCTGGCTCACTACCTTGGGTGGCCCTTTGCGCTGGGCAATCTCCACGGCGACGATCTCTTTCGCCAGGCGCCCGTTGGCCTGCGCGGCGGCAGCGCGCTGCTGGCTGCGCAGGGCAAAGGCGTCCTGGTCGGCGCGGGAGATGGCGAATTGCGCGGCGACGTTTTCGGCCGTCTCCGGCATGGAGTCGATGCCGAACTCGGCCTGCATCAGCGGGTTGACGAAGCGCCAGCCGATGGTGGTGTCGAACAGCTCGGCCTGGCGGGAGAAGGCGGTTTCCGCCTTGCCCATTACCAGTGGCGCGCGGGACATGGACTCGACGCCGCCAGCGATCATCAGTCCGGCCTCGCCGCAGCGCAGGGCACGCGCCGCGCTGCCCACGGCATCGAGGCCGGAACCGCACAGGCGGTTGAGGGTGGTGCCGGGTACGCTCTGCGGCAGGCCGGCGAGCAGCGCGGCCATGCGCGCGACGTTGCGGTTGTCCTCGCCGGCCTGGTTGGCGCAGCCATAGATCACGTCGTCCACCGCGTTCCAGTCCAGCTCCGGGTGGCGCTCGCGCAGGGCGCGAATGGGGATGGCGCCGAGGTCGTCGGCACGCACGCTGGCGAGCGCGCCGGCATAGCGGCCGATGGGGGTGCGCACGGCGTCGATGATCAGGGCATCGTGCAGTTGGGCGTCATTCATCAGGGGTCTCCTGCGCCAGCACTGTGCCGCGCACTCTGTAGGATTTGCCGTGGAACAGGGCGATCAGTTGCCCGTTCTGGTTCTCGATACGCACGTCGTAGTTGCCGGTGCGTCCGCTGCGGCTCTGCTCGCTGGCCTGGGCGGTAAGGGTGTCACCCAGGCTGGCCGGGGCCACATAGTCGATGCTGCAGCCGATGGCCACGGTGGCCTCGTTATAGCTGTTGCAGGCAAAGGCGAAGGCCGAGTCGGCCAGGGCGAACAGGTAGCCGCCGTGGCAGGTGCCGTGGCCCTGGACCATGTCGGCGCGCACGCTCATGCCGACTTGTGCCTGGCCGGGTGCCACGGAGATCAGGCGCATGCCCATGGCCTGGCTGGCGCTGTCGCGCTCGAACAGCGCGCGGCCGCACTCCACTGCCAATGACAGTGCTTCATAGTTGGTCATGGAAGACTCTCCCTTCGGCGGCATGACGCCGCAGCAGCAGTGATGGGCGGTAGCGGGTTTCGCCGTAGGCCGCCTGCAGGTTGTCGAGAATGCGCAGCACGCAGGGCAGGCCGATGGCGTCGGCCCAGGCCAGCGGCCCCCGGGGGTAATTGACGCCGGCCTGCATGGCCAGGTCGATGTCCGCCGCCGAGCCAACGCCTTGCAGCACGGCATCGGCGCCCTCGTTGGCGAGCATGGCGACGGTGCGCAGTACGGCGAGGCCCGGCAGGTCGGCCAGCGGGCTGGCCGTGATGCCGGCGCGTTGCAGCAGCGCCACGGCCTGGTCGCGGGCGAGTTTGGAGGTGTCGGCTGCCCAGCTGATGCCGAGGCGGCTGGCCTTGGTGTAGTCCAGCGCCAGATCCAGCAGCACCAGGTTGGCCAGGCCATCCTCGCGGGCACGCTGGCTGGCCAGGCGCCCATCGGAGAGTGCCAGCACCGCGTCACCGACCCGCAGCAGGCCGGCGCCGTCACGCCGGGTCACCGCCAGACCGGCGGCCTGCAGGCGTGCCAGCAGCGGCTCGGCCGCACCCAGGTCGCCCTCCACCACGCAGCCGTCGACGCTCAGGTCGCTGCTCAACTCGCTGGCGTTGGGGCGCTGGGCACCTTCGGCGTAGTCGTAGAAGCCGCGACCGCTCTTGCGGCCCAGGCGGCCGGCGTCGACCAGTTCCTTCTGGATCAGCGAAGGCTGGAAGCGGAAGTCGCCGTAGTAGGCGTCGAACACCGAGCAGGTGACGGCGTAGTTGACGTCATGGCCGATCAGGTCGGTGAGCTCGAAGGCGCCCATGCGAAAGCCACCGGCATCACGCAGCAGCGCATCGAGCGTGGCGCAGTCGGCGGCGCCTTCCTGCAGCAGGCGTAGGCTTTCGGCATAGAAGGGGCGCGCCACGCGATTGACGATGAAGCCCGGAGTGGAGCGGGTGTGCACCGGCTTCTTGTTCCAGGCTTTGGCGGTGGCATGCAGGCTGTCGGCCAGCGCAGGGTCGCTGTCCAGGCCCGATACGATCTCCACCAGAGCCATCAGCGGTGCCGGGTTGAAGAAGTGCATGCCGATCACCCGACCAGGGTGCTTCAGGCCGGTGGCCAGGCTGGTGATCGACAGCGACGAGGTGTTGCTGGCGAGGATGCAGGTGGGGGCGCACAGCGCTTCCAGTTCGCGCAGCAGGCTGCGTTTGACCTCCAGGTTCTCGACTATGGCTTCGATCACCAGGTGGGCATCGGCCAGCTCTTGCAGTGCGTCTGCAGGTTGCAGGCGAGCGACGATGGCACGTTGTGCGTCGGCGTCGAGCTTGCCTTTCTCGACCAGGCGAGCGAGCTGGCGGGCGATGCCCTCCACGGCCTGGGCGGCGGCGCCGGGGCGGTTGTCATAGAGGCGCACCGGATGGCCGGCCTGGGCCGCCACCTGGGCGATGCCGGCACCCATGGCGCCGGCGCCGATGACGGCGACGAGTGAGGTGTTGGGCAGGGCAGGCATGGCTCAGCGTCCTTTGAAGGCAGGGGTGCGTTTGGCCATGAAGGCGCTGACGCCCTCGCGGTAGTCCTCGCTGCGACCGGCCAGGCGCTGCAGATCGCGCTCCAGTTCCAGTTGCTCGTCGAAGCCGTTGTTCAGGCTGGCGTTGAGGCTGCGCTTGATCAGCGCCAGGCCGTAGGTGGGCTGGGTCGCCAGATGGCGGGCCAGCTTGAGGGCTTCGTCGCGCAGCTCGGCGTCGTCCACCACGCGGTAGATCAACCCCCACTGCTCGGCCTGCTCGGCGCTGAGGCGCTCGCCCAGCAGGGCCAGGGCCTTGGCACGGGCCATGCCGACCAGGCGTGGCAGGGTCCAGGTGCCGCCGGAGTCGGGGATCAGGCCGATCTTGCAGAAGGCCTGGATGAAGCTGGCGGAACGGGCGGCCAGCACCAGGTCGCAAGCCAGGGGGATATTGGCCCCGGCGCCGGCGGCGACCCCGTTGACCGCGCAGATCACCGGCATGGGCAGGTCGCGCAGGGTGCGGATCAGCGGGTTGTAGAACTGCTCGATGGAGGCGCCCAGATCCGGCGCGGCGCTGCCCGGCGCGACGTTGCGGTCGGCCAGATCCTGACCGGCGCAGAAGCCGCGGCCCTCGCCGGTCAGCAACAGGACGCGAACCTCCGGGTTCTGGCGTACCTGCTTGAGGGCTTCGCGGACTTCGCCGTGCATCTTGGCGTTGAAGCTGTTCAGTTGCTCTGGGCGGTTGAGGCTGAGGGTGGCGACACCCGCCTCGATGGCAAAGAGGATGTGGTCGAAGGTCATGTCTCGGGCGCTCCGGTGCGGCGGGAGAGGGTGGCCAGTGGTCACTGGCCGGTGAAGTCGGGGCGACGCTTTTCCTGGAAGGCGCGGATGCCTTCGTCGCGGTCGCGGGTGCCGGCGAGCAGGGTGAAGGCGTGGCGCTCGAAGCGCAGGCCGCTGGCCAGGTCGGTGTCCTCGGCCTTGAGCACGGCCTCTTTCGCCAGGCGCACGGCCAGCGGCGCCTTCTGGGCGATCAGGCGGGCGATGGCCATGGCCCGCTCGACCGTGAGCTCAGGCTGGGTCACTTCGCTGACCAGTCCGGCACGCAGGGCGTGGCGGGCGTCGATGGGCTCGCCACCGAGCACCATCTGCATGGCCAGGGATTTGCCCACCGCGCGTAGCAGACGCTGGGTGCCGCCAGCGCCGGGCATGATGCCGAGGTTGATTTCCGGCTGGCCGAAGCGCGCGTCCTCGCCGGCGATGAGGATGTCGGCGTGCATGGCCAGCTCGCAGCCTCCGCCCAAGCAGAAGCCATTGATGGCGGCGATCAGCGGTTTGCTGAAGCGGGTGATGCGCTGCCAGTGCGCCAGGCGTGGGTCATTGAGGATGCCCACCAGATCGCGCTCGGCCATTTCCTTGATATCGGCGCCGGCGGCGAATGCCTTGCGGCTGCCGGTGATGACCACCACGCGGTTGTTGATGTCCTGCTCGGCGAGATCCAGCTCGCTGGCCAGCTCGGCGAGCAATTCGGTGTTCAGCGCATTGAGCGCCTCGGGGCGCTGCAAGGTGATCAGGCGGACGCCCTGCTCTGGCTGCAGGACGGCAAGGGTACGAGGCATGGCGAACGTCCTCTGCTGCACGCGCGGCTTGGTGCCAGCCGCTCTTATTGATTAGTGGCTCGGGGCGGTGCCCTTCGCGGAGGCGAGCCGCTAGTTCACGGCTCGACCTGGCTTCGAGTATATGCGCGAAGCGATACAAAACAAGAGTAAAAAATAATATTTACGTGTCTTTTAGTGGTGAGAGTGGCGCGGACATGCGGTCGTGGGATTCCCCGAGCCATGCTCAGGCCTGGCTTTATTCGGCGTTCTTGACGTGTTTATGGGGCTTGCACAAGGGTGCTCGGCATCCGATACAGAAACTGGCGCTTTTCTATATTTTTCTTATGTGATACAAAAAATGAAACGAAGCGTGTTTATTTGCGCCATTTCAAGGCCTGTATGGGTCGAGGAGTTCTTCATGTCCACGCAAGCCCAGGTTGCCGCTATCGAGTTGTTCGAGCGTCACCGCCCGACCCTGCAACGTGCCGTCGAGGCCATTGGCGAGCGGGGCTACTGGTCGCCGTTCCCCGAGAGCCTCAAGCAGTACCCGGAGGCCTCGGTGCAGAACGCACAGGCGCAATTCGAGGCGCTGCTGGGGCGGCATTTCGAGCTGGAAGGGCCGGACCCGCTGGCACGAGTAGGGCGCGAGCGCTCCCCTTATGGGCTGGAGCTGGGCGTGAGCTACGACCAGTACGATGCCGATGCCCTGATGACGCGCCTGCAGGCGGCTCTGCCGGCCTGGCGTGATGCCGGGCCGCGCGCGCGCCTGGGGGCCTGCATGGAAATACTGCAGCGTCTCAATGCGTTGAGCCCGACGCTGGCGCATGCCGTGATGCATACCAGTGGGCAGGCTTACATGATGGCGTTCCAGGCTGGCGGGCCGCATGCCCAGGATCGTGCTCTGGAAGTGCTGGCCTATGCCTGGCAGGCCATGGCCGCGGTGCCGGAGACTGCCAGCTGGATCAAGCCACAGGGCAAGCAGGCGCCGCTGCTGTTGAACAAGCGCTGGCACATCGTGCCGCGTGGCCTGGCGTTGGTGATCGGCTGTTCCACCTTCCCGACCTGGAACACCTACCCCGGGCTGTTCGCCAGCCTGGTCAGCGGCAACCCGGTCATGGTCAAGGCGCACCCGGGCGCCATCCTGCCGCTGGCGATGAGCGTCAAGGTGGCGCAACAGGTGCTGGCTGAGCTGGGCTTCGATCCGGCCCTGGTCAGTCTTGTGGTCGATACCCCCGAGGCCCCCGTGAGTCAGCGCCTGGCGCTGGATGCGCGGGTGAAGTTGGTGGATTTCACCGGCTCCAGCGCCTTCGGCAACTGGCTGGAGGCCAATGCGCGGCAGGCTCAGGTCTTCACCGAGAAAGCTGGCATCAACAGCGTGATCATCGACAGCGTGCGGGATTTCCAGGCCGTGGCGCGCAACCTGGCGCTCTCTCTGAGTCTCTATTCCGGGCAGATGTGCACCACCCCTCAGGCCATCTATGTGCCGCGCGGCGGTATCGCCACGGCTGACGGCCATCTGTCCTTCGCTGAGGTGGCCCAGGGCCTGGCTGGCGCCATTCGGGACTTTCTCGGCGACAACGAGCGTGCTTGCGCGGTGCTCGGCGCCATCCAGTCGAACGCCACTGCCGAGCGTATCCAGGCTTGCCGGAGGCTGGGTGAACTACTGCTCGACAGCGAAGTGCGCGAGCATCCGCAGTTTCCAGGGGCGCGTGTGCGCACGCCGCTGCTGTTGCAGGTCGATGCCAGCGCCAGGGAGGCCTATGGCGAAGAACGTTTTGGCCCCATCGCCTTCGTCATCGCCACCGACGACAGTGCCCACAGCCTGCAACTTGCCGGTGAGCTGATCGCCGAGAAAGGCGCCCTGACCCTGGGCGTCTACAGCACCGACGACAAGGTGCTGGAGCGTGCCGAAGCGCTGGCCCAGGAGGTGGCGGTGGCATTGTCGATCAACCTCGATGGCGGCGTGCTGGTCAACCAGTCGGCTGCCTTCAGTGATTTTCATGCCAGCGGCGGCAACCCGGCGGCGAACGCCTCGATTACCGACATGGCCTTCGTCGTGCGGCGTTTCGTCGTGGTGCAGAGTCGCCGTCATGTCGCTGCCTGGGAGCGTGCCGATGACCTGCTATAGCCTCGATGGCCTGGTGCCTGTGGTGCACCCCACGGCCTACGTACATCCCAGCGCGGTGTTGATCGGCGACGTGATCATCGGCCCGGGCTGCTATGTCGGGCCGCTGGCCAGCCTGCGTGGCGATTTCGGCCGGATCATCCTCGAAGAAGGCGCCAACATCCAGGACACCTGCGTCATGCATGGCTTTCCCGACAGCGACACCGTGGTCGGGCGCAATGGCCATATCGGCCACGGCGCCGTGCTGCATGGCTGCCAAATTGGCGATGACGTACTGGTGGGCATGAATGCGGTGGTGATGGATGGCGCCGAGATCGCTGCGCGCTCCTTCGTCTCTGCCACTGCCTTTGTCAAGGCAGGTTTCAGCTGCCCCGAGCAGTCACTGGTGATGGGCGCGCCGGCGCAGGTCAAGCGCAGCCTCAGCGATGAGGAAGTGGCCTGGAAACGCACAGGCACCCATGAGTACCAGGTGCTGGCTCGGCGTTGCATGGAGAGCCTCGCGGTCTGCGAACCGCTGCCGGCCGTCGAGGCGCAGCGGCCACGCATCGCCGACCGGGGACTGCGGCCCAAGGGGAGTTCGTCGCCATGAGCCCGCTGAACTCGAAACGGCGCCCCGCGCCGATGGTCATGCCGAAGTACCAGCGGGTATATTCGGCATCTTTTCCGCTTCCAGAATGCCCATGACTTCGCTTGCTCCCTTGGACCAACTCATCACCCGCTTCCAGCAGCAGACGCCGATTCGCGTCAGCTCGCTGATCATCACCCTGTACGGCGATGCCATAGAACCCCATGGCGGTACCGTGTGGCTGGGTAGCCTGATTCAGTTGCTCGAGCCCATGGGCATCAACGAGCGGCTGATCCGCACCTCGATCTTTCGTCTGACCAAGGAAGGCTGGTTGAGCGCCGAGAAGGTCGGGCGGCGCAGTTACTACAGCCTGACCGGCGCCGGTCGGCGCCGCTTCGAGAAGGCCTTCAAGCGGGTCTACAGCTCCAGTGTGCCGGTGTGGGACGGTGCCTGGTGCCTGGTGGTGCTTTCGCAGTTGTCGCAGGACAAGCGCAAACAGGTGCGCGAAGAGCTGGAGTGGCAAGGTTTTGGTGCAATCGCGCCGACGGTGCTGGCCAACCCCCGCTGCGACCGGGTCGACGTCAGCGCGACGCTGCAGGAGCTCGATGCCCTGGACGACAGCATCATCTTCGAGACCCGCACCCAGGATGTCCTGGCTTCGAGAGCGCTACGCGCCCAGGTTCGCGAGAGCTGGAACATCGATGAGCTGGGCAGGCATTACAGTGAATTCATCCAGCTGTTCCGCCCGTTGTGGAAGGAACTGAGGGAGCAGGAAAGCCTGAAGCCTGCAGACTGCTTTCTGGCGCGAACCTTGCTGATCCATGAGTATCGCCGGTTGCTGCTGCGCGATCCGCAGTTGCCGGATGAGCTCCTCCCGGGCGACTGGGAAGGGCGTGCTGCACGTCAGCTGTGTCGCAATATTTACCGTCTCATCTATTGCAGTGCCGAGGCCTGGCTGAATGCCACGCTGGAAACGGCCGATGGCCCTCTGCCGGATGCCAGTGAAAGTTTCTATCAGCGTTTCGGAGGGCTAAAGTAGTAACTGCTGACGGTAACAATCTGGCACAGCGGCAACCTATAACAAGATCCAGCCGAGTGTGAGGCTCTAAAGCCATGACGATCTTACGAGCAGAAATAGCCGGCCGCTTCGATGGCTGGCTGCATGACGTCAATCAAGTGTGCGGGCATTTCGATGCCCAATGCCTGGGTGAAGGATTCTCCGGCTCCATCCGTGAGCACCAGACGGGTGCGCTGAGATTGAGTTTCGTTGACATTACCCAGGCGCGCCTGTTTCGCTCGTCGAAGGAAATAGCGCAGAGTGACTGCAAGCATTTCTACCTGGTGTCCCAGCTGGCGGGGCGTGCAGGCATGGAGCAAGCGGGCAACTGCGTGGAAATGCAGCCAGGCGATATCACCCTGATCGACTCCAGCGTGCCGAACAATTTTCTCTACGAGGATTCTTCGCGGCAGATCTCCCTGATCCTTCCGCGCCACCTGCTTGAGCAGAGTCGGCGCTTCACCGAAGTGCATTGCGCTCAGCGCATTCCCGCCAGCGCGCCGATGGCGGCAATGGCCAACCGCCTGATTCTCGAGTCGACCCAGCAGGGTGCGCTGAGCGTCAGCGAGAGCGAGGCGACCCTCGAGGCGCTGGTCAGCCTGTTGCGGCCCGTGTTGTGTGCCAGCGATAGCGTTCCCGACGCCCACGAGCGGCTGTTCCGCAAGACGCTACGTTTCATTGACGAACATATCTGCAGCGAAGAGCTCTGCCCGGAGGCCATCGCCCGGGAGGTGGGTGTTTCGATGCGGGGTCTGTATCGCATGTTCGCCAAGAAGGGCCTGGTTGTGGCGCAGTACATCAAGAACCGGCGCTTGGACTTCTGCGCCGAGACGCTGCGTCAGGCCGGCAGCGAGCAGAAGCTCTCGGCCCTGGGCTACGAATGGGGTTTCACCGACTCCAGCTACTTCTCCACGGCCTTCAAGGCGCGCTTCGGGGTATCCCCGAGCGATTACCGCAAGCGCTACAGCGGGCGCTAGGCGCAGCCTGTATCAGTCGTGCGCGTGGCCGCCGGCCTCTATCAGGGGCTGGCGCGGCGCTTTTCCCATTTTGGCAAGTTGGCAAAGGGGCCTGGCACAGGCAATAAAACCCCCTCGCTGTCGAGCGAGGACAATCCAGAGGGCAAACGGCTGAGTTTGGCGACATCGCCGCTGGCCTGTTCAGAAACTGGATGATGTGAGGTTCTGCTTTGAAAACCCTAACCAAGCTGGCCGGCCTTGGCTGCCTGCTGCTGTCCGCGCCCGTGTTCGCGGCGCAATGCACCACTGCGCAGCAGCACAAGGGTGAGGCGCTGTTTACCAGCGAATGCTCGGTGTGCCATTCGGTCACCGTGGGCGGTGCCACCAAGATGGGGCCGAATCTCAAGGGCCTGTTTGGTCGAACCTCGGGGAGTCTGCCTGGTTTCAGCTATTCCCAGGCGATGAAGGCGAAGGCGGTCGAATGGCAGATGCAAAGCCTGGAGCAGTTCATCGCTTCACCTCAGGCATTCGTGGCCGGTACCTACATGCCCTACATGGGCCTGGCGAATGCCGAGGATCGCCATGCAGTGGCGTGCTTCCTGAGCACGCAGAAGTAACTCGAGCAGCGGGCACTGCAGCGCAGCTGCCCGTCGTTTCAACCTCATCGGCTGCACCCGCGAGCGCGCAACAAGGCGCCCAGCTTGTGAATCTGGCCGGGCGCCCTACCCTCAGTAGCGGATGAGCACCGACTTCAGCTCGGTATAGTCATCGATGAAGGCGCTGCCGAACTCGCGCCCCATGCCGGATGCCTTGATGCCGCCGAAGGGCACCGATGGGTCGAGGAAGGTGTGCATGTTGACGTAGACCGTGCCTGCCTCGATCTGCGGGATCAGGCGCAGCGCGCGGGACAGGTCGTTGGTCCAGATGCTGGCGGTGAGGCCGAAGGGCGAGTCATTGATCAGTGCCGGCAGTTCATCCACTTCGTCGTAAGGCACTACGCAGAGAATCGGGCCGAAGGTTTCCTCGTACAGGAAGCGATCCTGCGGGCCGTTGGCCAGGAGCACGGTGGGTTCGACGTAGAAGCCCGAGCCCGCAAGCGGGTTGCCGCCACAGATGACCTGGTTGTCATGGCGGGCCGCGGCGAGAAATTGCGACACCTTGTCGAACTGCGGCTTGTTGGCCAGCGGGCCGAACTGCACGCTCTCGTCCAGTGGCGAGCCAATGCTCATGCCCTTCACCGCTGCGGCGAACTTGGCCAGGGTTTCATCGAGCTGCGAGCGGTGCACGTAGATGCGCTCCGGCGAGGCGCAGACCTGGCCCTGGTGCACGTAGCCCGTCTGGATCAGGCCGGCCACGGCGGCATCGATATCCGCATCGGGCAAGAGTGCTGCGGCGTTCTTGCCGCCCAGCTCCAGGGTCACGCGGGTCAGGTTGGCGGCCATTGCGCTCTGACCGACTTTGAGGCCCGTTGGAACCGAGCCGGTGAACGAAACCTTGGCTACCTTGGGGTGTTCGATCAGCTGTGCACCGACTTCACCCGTACCGTTGACCACGTTCAGTACGCCTGCCGGTAAGCCTGCTTCTATGGCCAGTTCGGCCAGGCGCAGCAGGGTGATCGGGGTGAATTCGCTCGGCTTGAGGATCAGCGTGCAGCCGGTTGCCAGGGCTGCGCCGAGCTTCCAGATGGAGATCATTACCGAGAAATTCCAGGGCACGATGCCCGCGACCACGCCGACTGGCTCACGGCGCGTCATAGCGGTGTACTGCTCGCCGGCCATGGACGGGAACGACGGGGTCATGGTCTCGCCGCTGATCTTGGTGGCCCAGCCGGCGTAGTAGCGCAGGAACATCGCGCTTTGACCAACCTCGAACATGCGCGACAGCTGAATATGCTTGCCCGAGCACTGGGTTTCCAGTTGCGCCAGTTCCTCGCCGTTGGCCTCGATGAGGTCGGCCAGACGATTGAGAATCAGGCCGCGTTGATAGGGCGACGTCTGCGCCCACTCGCCACTGAAGGCGCGTCGGGAGGACAGGCAGGCCTCTTCGACCTCACTGGCTGTCGCGCCATTGACCTGTGCGATGACCTCGCCATTGGCGGGGTTGACGACGGGAATACGCTTGTCGCCGCTGCCGCTACGGTACTGGCCGTCGATGAAGTGGCCGTGATCGCGTTGCAGGTATTGGCGTACTTTGGGCAGTAACTGAATTTCGCTCATGGGGTCTCCTGAGGGGCTTGAGTGGCCCGAGCTTGTTGGTATTGGCGGGGCCTCGTAGGGGAATTTGCTGCTTTGTCGCTGTGCTGCTTGCCGCGCCCTATCCAGGGCGCGCATGCCGAGAGCGCCTCAATCGCCTGGGGCTTCAATAGCGGTTCCTCTTCAGGTCCTGCCAGGCTTCATCGAGGATCTTGCGTTGTGAGGTGGGCACGCTCTCGAGCAGATAACTGCGTCGTCTTTGATCGGTCGTCAGCACCTGTGCCGGGTGCGCTTTTGCGAAGCTCTGCATGGCTGGCGTCTCGTTAGGCAGCGGTGCATAGAAACGAGAGTTGAGCGCGTTGCGCAGTGCGATTGGTGGGTCGATCAGGAAATCGAGCAGGCGGTAGGCCAGTTGCGGGTTGGCGGCATCGCTCGGGATCGCCAGGGTATCGATGAAGATCGCCGCGCCTTCTTCCGGAATGCGGTAGACGAGCTTCGGATTGTCCTGCATCGCACGCACGGCATGGCCGCTCCAGGCCATGGCCAGACACAGCTTGCCGTTTATGAGGTCGTCGACGAAGTCCCAGTTGTTCATCGTGCGAATGAACGGCGTGACGGCCTTCAATCCGTCCAGTTGCTTGATCAACTGGCGGTTGGTGATACGCGACAGGCGCCGCCCGCGGTAGTTGAGCAGCACTGATGAGGTCTCATCGGAAGCGTCCAGCATCGCTACGCCGCATGTGCTGAGCCGTTCTGTTTCGGCGGCCTCGAACATCAGCTTCCAGCTGTTCGGCGGGGGAGCGCCGTAGCTGGCTTGCGCCAGGTCTGGGGCGATTACCAGCCCGGTGGAGCCCCATAGATAGGGCACTGCGTAACGGTTGGCCTGTGGCAGACCGGCGAGAATCGTCAGCAGCCAGGGGTCGAGTTCGGCGTAGTGCGTCAGTTGCCTGGTATCCAACGGCGTGAGGCGCTGCTCCTCGATCAGTTGTTCGAGCATGAAGTGGCTCGGCATCACCAGGTCATAGTGCGAGCCATCACTGAGCGCCTGGCGCAACTCGTCGGTGCTGGTATAGGTCTGGTAATCGACGGTAATACCGGTTTGCTGCTGAAAATCTCTGAGCACGTCAGGGGCCAGGTAGTCCTTCCACCCGTATACGCGCACCACCTGTTCGGCATGCGCCTGAGCGATGGTTGCCAGCAGAGCGAGCAAGGCAAGCAGTACTTTCATCGGGCACCTCCGCAGGCATTGACGTTCGTCCAGCGTTCAAACTGCCGAGTGCTGGACTTCTGCAAGCCATTTAAGCCAGATCGGCCCGCTGGAGTTTGCTTCTGGGTGCCAAGTTCTGGTGTCTGTGTGCCAAACGATCACGGGCTGTGGCCGGGGCGATAAGCACCTGCATGCGGGCAGGCCAATGCGCGTGCGGCCCAGTTGCTGCTTCTGGAGAATGAGCGAGCTGCTTTGGTATGGCGGTAGCCGGAACGAGCAGGAGATGGGCAACGAGTTAAAAGGCGCGTCGCGGGCGGATCTCATCGTTGCCGTATGACGTCTATCAGACGGCGCCTTGAGTTGAGTGTCTGCAAAAACAAAAAGGCCCCAGATTTTCATCTGGGGCCTTTCGCTATCTGGCGCACTCGGCGGGATTCGAACCCACGACCCCTGCCTTCGGAGGGCAGTACTCTATCCAGCTGAGCTACGAGTGCGTTGCGGGGCGCAATCATACGCATCTCGGCGGTTAGCGTCCATTCTGCATGACTGTGCATTATTTAAAACGCACTTTACACTTTTGCGCTGCCAGAACGGCCTTCTGAGAAGTTTTTGCCATTATTTTATGGATTTTCCTTGGCCGCCTATTGCCCTTTACCCTTGCCGATCCTAGGATTCGTTTGAGATTTCAAACGGCGTGTTCAGTCATTCTGAACCCTCGCACGTTCAACGGTTCTGAATCCATTATCAGGCCCCGCACGGCTCGTTTCGGCCTTGCGGGCTCTGCCCGTGACTCCAACGACTTACGCCGACGCCCGGGTGTCGGAACTGAAGGAGACTGCCATGCAACTGAAAGACCCCCAGCTGCTGCGCCAACAGGCTTATATCGATGGCCAGTGGTTGGACGCCGACAGCGGTCAGACCATTGCCGTGAACAATCCGGCCACTGGCGAGATCATCGGCCATGTGCCGAAGATGGGCCGTGCTGAGACCCGCCGCGCCATCGAGGCCGCCGAGAAGGCGCTGCCGGCCTGGCGTGCGCTGACCGCCAAGGAGCGTGCGAACAAGCTGCGTCGCTGGTTCGAGCTGCTGATGGAAAACCAGGATGACCTGGGCCGTCTGATGACCCTGGAGCAGGGCAAGCCGCTGGCCGAAGCCAAGGGCGAGATCGCCTACGCCGCCTCCTTCATCGAGTGGTTCGCCGAAGAGGCCAAGCGCGTCTACGGTGACGTGATTCCTGGTCACCAGCCGGACAAGCGCCTGATCGTGATCAAGCAACCGATCGGTGTGACTGCCGCCATCACTCCGTGGAACTTCCCCGCCGCGATGATCACCCGCAAGGCCGGCCCGGCACTGGCCGCTGGTTGCACCATGGTGATCAAGCCGGCTTCGCAGACCCCGTTCTCCGCCCTGGCCCTGGTCGAATTGGCCGAGCGCGCCGGCATCCCCAAAGGTGTGCTCAGCGTGGTCACCGGCAGCGCCGGCGAAGTGGGTGGCGAGCTGACCAGCAACCCCATCGTGCGCAAGCTGTCCTTCACTGGCTCGACCGAAATCGGTCGTCAGCTGATGGCCGAGTGCGCCCAGGACATCAAGAAGGTGTCGCTGGAACTGGGCGGCAACGCGCCGTTCATCGTCTTCGATGACGCCGACCTGGATGCTGCCGTGGAAGGTGCACTGATCTCCAAGTACCGCAACAACGGCCAGACCTGCGTCTGCGCCAACCGCATCTACGTGCAGGACGGCGTCTACGATGCCTTTGCCGAGAAACTGATCGCGGCAGTGGGCAAGCTGAAGATTGGCAACGGTCTGGAAGACGGTACCACCACCGGTCCGCTGATCGACGAGAAGGCCGTGGCCAAGGTCCAAGAGCACATCGAGGACGCCGTGGGCAAAGGCGCCAAGCTGGCCCTGGGCGGCAAACCGCACGCCCTGGGTGGCACCTTCTTCGAGCCGACCATTCTGCTCGACGTGCCGAAAACCGCTGCTGTGGCCAAGGAAGAGACCTTCGGTCCGCTGGCGCCGCTGTTCCGCTTCAAGGACGAGGCCGAGGTAATTGCCATGGCCAACGATACCGAGTTCGGCCTGGCGTCCTACTTCTATGCCCGTGACCTGGGCCGCGTGTTCCGCGTGGCCGAAGCGCTGGAGTACGGCATGGTGGGTATCAACACCGGCCTGATCTCCAACGAAGTCGCCCCGTTCGGCGGCGTGAAGGCGTCCGGCCTGGGCCGTGAAGGCTCCAAGTACGGGATCGAGGACTACCTCGAGATCAAGTACATGTGCCTCGGTGGAATCTGATTCGGAAATCCGCTGATTTCCAAGACGGGGCAAGGTGCGAAAGAGCGTGCGGCGCCCCGGTTGTAAGTCGTAACCCTATTGAGTCCCTCGCGGGCTCGGTTCAGTCGATCATCGCATGCTGAGCCGACCTCCCGCCGGGGATGACCATGAGGACACCATGAGCAAGACCAACGAATCCCTGCTGCAACGCCGCCAGGCCGCCGTACCGCGCGGTGTCGGCCAGATCCACCCGATCGTCGCCGAGCGCGCCGAGAACGCCACCGTGTGGGACGTCGAAGGCCGCGAGTACATTGACTTCGCCGGCGGTATCGCCGTCCTCAACACCGGCCACCTGCATCCGAAGGTGATCGCCGCCGTTCAGGAGCAACTGACCAAGCTGACCCACACCTGCTTCCAGGTGCTGGCCTACGAGCCCTACATCGAGCTGTGCGAAGAAATCGCCAAGCGCGTGCCGGGTGACTTCGCCAAGAAGACCCTGCTGGTCACCTCCGGCTCCGAAGCCGTGGAGAACGCGGTGAAGATCGCCCGTGCCACCACCGGCCGCGCCGGCGTGATCGCCTTCACCGGCGCCTACCACGGTCGTACCATGATGACCCTGTCGCTGACCGGCAAGGTCGTACCGTATTCCGCCGGTATGGGCCTGATGCCCGCTGGTGTGTACCGCGCCCAGGCGCCGTGCCCGCTGCATGGTGTGAGCGAGGATGAGTCCATCGCCAGCATCGAGCGCATCTTCAAGAACGACGCGCAGCCGCAGGACATCGCCGCGATCATTATCGAACCGGTGCAGGGCGAGGGCGGTTTCTACGTCAACTCCCCGGCCTTCATGCAGCGCCTGCGCGCCTTGTGCGACCAGCACGGCATTCTGCTGATCGCTGACGAAGTGCAGACCGGCGCTGGCCGTACCGGCACTTTCTTCGCCACCGAGCAACTGGGCGTGGTGCCGGATCTGACCACCTTCGCCAAGTCCGTTGGCGGCGGCTTCCCGATCTCCGGCGTGTGCGGCAAGGCCGAGATCATGGACAAGATCGCCCCCGGTGGCCTGGGCGGCACCTATGCCGGCAGCCCGATCGCCTGCGCCGCGGCCCTGGCCGTACTCAAGGTGTTCGATGAAGAGAACCTGCTGGCGCGCTCTAACGCCGTCGGCGAGAAGCTCAAAGCCGGCCTGAACAAGATCGCCGAGAAGCACAAGGTGATCGGTGACGTACGTGGCCTGGGTTCGATGGTCGCCATCGAGCTGTTCGAGGGCGGTGACCACAGCAAGCCGGCTGCCGAGCTGGTGGGCAAGATCGTCGCCCGTGCTCGCGAGAAGGGCCTGATCCTGCTGTCGTGCGGCACCTACTACAACGTCATCCGTTTCCTGATGCCTGTCACCATCCCTGACGCGCAACTGGAAAAAGGCATCGCCATCGTCGCCGAGTGCTTCGACGAGCTGGCCTGAGTCGTTCCTGCTGTACCTGCGCCCGTGGCTCACCAGGCCGGGCGCACCTGAGACCCGCCGCGTGCGGGTCTTTTTTTGCCTGCCGGCTGGGGTAGGGCGGGTGAAACCCGCCAGTTCCTTCAAGGCGGGTTGCACCCGCCCTACACGACGCGCGCTCCACTGCCGCTGGGCATGGGGCGCGCAGAAAAAGGCCCGCGCAAGGCGGGCCAAAGGGTGACAAGCAACAGGAGTTCGGGAACCTACTTGGGCTCGAAGATCACATACACCTTGCGGCAGGCTTCGAGCACTTCCCAGGTGCCGGAAAAGCCAGCAGGAATCACGAAACGGTCGCCGGCGCGTACGGTCTTGGCGTTGCCGTCGGCGTCACGCAGCACGGACACGCCCTGGAGAATCTCGCAGTACTCGTACTCGGTGTAGCTCACCGTCCATTGACCCACGGCGCCTTCCCAGATGCCCGTGCTGAACTGACCGCACGGGCTGCTGTAGTGGTTGCGCACGCTTTGCTCCGGATCGCCCTTGAGCACTTTTTCCGGCGCTGGGCGATAGTGTTCGGCGGCCGTGCCAGCCTGGGCGAAGTCGACGATCTGTTCGATGTTCATCTGGCTGTTCCATGGTTTCGGTGGCGGCAACCGCGCGACCAGCAGGGCCTTCGCGGGAAAGTCGTGGCAGCAGTCTATGTTTAAAAAAACGCACATGACAAGGGCTTTTGCCGGTCCGTGTCAAAAATATTGAAAAGCCACAGCCCCCTGGTTTAGTGTGTCAGCCAGGATCTGGCCAGCGATCTGGCCTTGCAGAATTATTGACAGTGCGCGCCCTCGCAGGCGCCGCTTCCACCCATTGAGAGGATGCCGGAATGACTAGCCTGACTCGTGCCGACTGGGAACAGCGTGCCAAGACCCTGACCATCGAAACCCGTGCGTTCGTACACGGCGAGTACCGCTCCGCCGAGTCTGGCGCTACCTTCGAATGCATCAGCCCGGTCGACGGCCGCCTGCTTGGCATGGTGGCCAGCTGTGACCAGGCTGACGCTGACGTGGCGGTCAAGGATGCCCGCGCCACCTTCGAATCCGGTGTGTGGTCACGCATGGCCCCGGCCAAGCGCAAGAAGGTGATGATCCGCTTCGCCGAGCTGATCGAAGAGCACGGTCAGGAGTTGGCCCTGTTGGAAACCCTCGACATGGGCAAGCCGATCAGCGACTCGCTGAGCATCGACGTCGGCAGCGCCGCCAACGCCATCCGCTGGAGCGGCGAGGCCATCGACAAGGTCTATGACGAGGTCGCTGCCACGCCTCACGACCAGCTCGGCCTGGTCACCCGCGAGCCGGTGGGTGTGGTCGCCGCCATCGTACCGTGGAACTTCCCGCTGCTGATGTCCTGCTGGAAGCTCGGTCCGGCGTTGGCCACCGGTAACTCGGTCATTCTCAAACCGTCCGAGAAGTCGCCGCTGACCGGCATTCGCATCGCCCAGCTGGCCATCGAGGCCGGCATCCCGGCTGGCGTATTCAACGTGCTGCCGGGCTTCGGTCACGCCGTCGGCAAGGCCCTGGCCCTGCACATGGATGTCGACACCCTGGTGTTCACCGGCTCGACCAAGATCGCCAAGCAGCTGATGATCTACGCTGGCGAGTCGAACATGAAGCGCGTCTGGCTGGAAGCAGGCGGCAAGAGCCCGAACATCGTCTTCGCTGACGCGCCGGACCTGCAGGCCGCTGCCGAAGCGGCTGCCAGCGCCATTGCCTTCAACCAGGGCGAGGTCTGCACCGCCGGTTCGCGCCTGCTGGTGGAGAACTCGATCAAGGACAAGTTCGTGCCCATGGTGGTCGAGGCGATCAAGGCCTGGAAACCGGGCAACCCGCTGGACCCGGCAACCAATGTCGGTGCGCTGGTCGACACCACCCAGATGAACCAGGTGCTGAACTACATCCAGGCCGGCCATGACGACGGCGCCAAGCTGGTGGCCGGCGGCAAGCGGGTGATGGAGGAGACCGGCGGCACCTATGTCGAGCCGACCATCTTCGACGGGGTGAACAACGCCATGCGCATCGCCAAGGAAGAGATCTTCGGCCCGGTGCTGTCGGTGATCGGTTTCGATGACGAGGCCGATGCCGTGGCCATCGCCAACGACACCATCTATGGCCTGGCGGCAGGTATCTGGACCAGCAACCTGTCCCGCGCCCATCGCGTTGGCCGCGCCGTGCGTGCCGGCAGCGTGTGGATCAACCAGTACGATGGCGGTGACATGACCGCGCCGTTCGGTGGTTTCAAGCAGTCCGGCAACGGTCGCGACAAGTCGCTGCATGCCTTCGACAAGTACACCGAGATCAAGGCCACCTGGATCAAGCTGTAGCGGCACCGGGGCGATCTCCTGGTCGTCGGCCAGGTGATCGGCTCCCCTCTCCCATTTATGGGAGAGGGGCTGGGGGAGAGGGCCGAGAACGCAGCGAAACTGCCGGCTATCTCGCTCCCGAAACCTACGGCCGGGTTCCCGAGGAGCCCGGCCGTTGTCTTTGCAGTGGCTCGTCTGCCAAGGAATTCACCAATGCGTTGGGGCACCTACTTCGCCGTCTGCTCGGCGGTCATCAGCATCGGGTTGGCGCTGGGCGTGACCATGCCGCTGGTGTCGTTGCGCCTGGAAAGCTGGGGCTATGATTCTTTTGCCATTGGTGTGATGGCGGCCACTCCTGCGGTTGGTGTGTTGCTCGGAGCTTCGCTGGCCGGGCGCCTGGCGGCACGTTTCGGTACCACCGTGCTGATGCAGCTGTGTCTGTTGCTCGGTGCGCTGTCGGTGGCTGGCCTGGCGCTGGTGCAGAATTATGCGGTGTGGGTGGGGCTGCGGCTGTTCCTCGGCGTGGCGCTGACCGTGGTGTTCGTGCTCGGCGAAAGCTGGATTAACCAGCTCGCCGTGGAAAAGTGGCGCGGCCGTCTGGTGGCGCTCTATGGCACCGGCTATGCGCTGAGCCAGCTCAGCGGGCCGTTGCTGCTGACAGCGCTCGGCACGGCGACTGACCGGGGTTTCTGGACGGGCGTGTGTCTGCTGATCGGCGGTTCGCTGATTCTGCTCGGGCGCACCGGTGCACCCCAGGTGGATGCGCATAGCGCTTCTGGGCGCGGGCTATTGGTGTTCTGCCGCAAGTTGCCGGCGATTGCCTGGGCGGTAATGCTGTTCGCCGCCTTCGAGGCGATGATGCTGACCCTGCTGCCGATCTACAGCCTGCGCCAGGGCTTCACCCAGGAGGTGGCGCTGGTCATGGTCAGCGTGGTGGTGATCGGCGATGCCGCGCTGCAACTGCCCATCGGCTGGCTGGCCGACCGCATGTCGCGGCAGACCTTGTTCCGCTGTTGTGGCGTGGTGTTGCTGCTGTCCAGCCTGGCGATACCGTTGCTCCTGCACACGCCGCTGATCTGGCCGGTGTTCGTTGCCTTCGGTGCCAGCGCCGGTGGTCTGTTCACCCTGTCGCTGATCATGATCGGCGAGCGTTACCGCGATGATGAACTGGTGCGTGCCAACGCCCACGTCGCTCAGCTGTGGGGCCTGGGTTGCCTGGTCGGGCCGCTGGCCACGGGCGCCGTCAGCCAGTGGCTGAGCGGCCATGCGTTGCCGCTGATGATGGCTACCGGTGCCCTGGTATTCATCATCCTGGCCAGTCAGCGCGGTGCCTTCAGCGAGATGCAGGCAGTGGGCGCGGCACGCTCCTGATGCCCCTGGCCAGCTAGAGCACTTCCTTCAGCCGGTGCCAGAGCATGCCCAGGGCCAGCAGCGGTGAGCGCAGGTGCTTGCCGCCGGGGAAGGTCATGTGCGGTACCTGGGCGAACAGATCGAAGCCACGGCTTGCCTGACCGGCGATGGCCTCGGCGAGCAGCTTGCCGGCCAGGTGCGTGGCGTTGACGCCGTGGCCGGCATAAGCCTGGGCGTGGAACACGTTGGGCTGATCCTTGAGTCGGCCGATCTGCGGCAGGCGGTTGGCGCCGATGCCGATCATCCCGCCCCATTGATAGTCGATGCGCACATCGGCCAGTTGCGGGAACACCTTGAGCATCTTCGGCTTCATGTAGCCAGCGATATCGGCCGGGTCACGCCCGGAATAGTGGCAGGCACCACCGAACAGCAGGCGGCGGTCGGCGGAGAGTCGGTAATAGTCGACTGTCACGCGCTGGTCGCACAGCGCCATATTCTGTGGAATCAGTTGCCTCGCCTGCTCTTCGGAGAGTTGTTCGGTGGCGATGATATAGCTGCCGGCCGGTAGCACCTTGCCGCTCAGGGTCGGATTGAGGCCGTTGATGTAGGCATTGCAGGCCAGTACCAGATATTGGGCGCGCACCTGGCCACCTGCGGTGTGCACGCGCACCTCATTGCCGTAGTCGATGCGTGTCACCGGTGAGTCTTCGAACAGCTGCACGCCGAGCGATTGGGCGGCAGCGGCTTCGCCGAGCGCCAGGTTGAGCGGGTGCAGGTGGCCCGAGCCCATGTCGATCATGGCACCGTGATAGTTGTCGGAGCCGACCACTTCGTGGATGCGCTCCTTCGGCACCATGCGCAGTTCGTGACGATAGCCGAGGCTTTCCAGCTCGGCCTTGTCTTCGGCGAAGCCTTCCATGTGCGCCGGCTTGTTGGCCAGGTCGCAGTAGCCCCAGGTCAGATCGCAATCGATCTGGTACTGGGCGACGCGTGCGCGCACGATCTCCACCGCCTCCAGGCCCATCAGCTTGAACTGACGCACGCCGTCCTTGCCGACCACCGATTCGAACTGTTCGACATCATGGCCAACGCCGCGAATCAGCTGCCCGCCGTTGCGCCCGCTGGCGCCCCAGCCGATCTTGCGCGCCTCCAGCAGCGCCACCGACAGGCCTTTCTGAGCCAGCTCGATGGCGGTGTTCAGGCCGCTGAAACCGCCACCGACGATGCACGCGTCCACCTGCAGCTCACCGCCCAGGGGCGGGTAGGCCTGCTGGCGATTGACGCTGGCGGCGTAATAGGAAGCGGCATGCTGCGGGCTGTGGACGGGCTGGTGAACGCGGGCGTTCATGTGCGAAATCCTGATTTTGTTGTGTGGAAAATTCAACGCAGCATAAGCGGGTGATCTGTCCGGCGCCAAGAGGCCTACGGAAAAAAGCGGAATTTCCTGCCCGTGGGCGCGGGATCGCCAAGGTCGTGCGCATCACGCTCGCGCAGCAGTTCGTGGATTGCATCCGGCTACGCCAGGTCTGCTGCGGCGCTGTAAACTGCCACCTTTGTTTCAAGGCGCCCGAGTATGAGTTGCACCGACCGCAAGATCGATCACCTGCGCCGGCAGATCCCGCGCTTCGACTGCATACCCGGCTGCCAAGATTGTTGCGGGCCGGTGACCGCCTCATCCGAAGAGCTGGCGCGCCTGCCGGTGAAAAGCGATGCCGAACACGACGCGGCACTGGCCGAGTACAACTGCGTGCACCTGGGGCCAAATGGTTGCGAGGTGTACGACCAGCGCCCGCTGATCTGTCGCCTGTTCGGCACCACACCGCGTCTGCCTTGCCCGCATGGGCGTGGGCCGGAACTGCCGATCGAGCCGGCGGTGGAGCGCCAGGTGCACCGTCTGATCGCCACCACTCGCCAGCGACTCGTCTAGGCTGATGGCTCCCATACTCTGCGTGGTAGCCCCCTGCAGTGGCGCTCCGCGCCACGACTTGCCGCGTGCAGCAGGCTGACGCAGAACGTCCGGGGCTGCATGCCCACACAGAGCGTGGGAACGATCGACCATTGTGTAGGAGCGAGCTCTGCTCGCGAAGCTTTTGCTGGTCTGGTTCGCGAGCAGAGCTCGCTCCTACAGATTCACTCCGGCACCGGCAGCGCCAGGCTCTCCTTCACCTCCTCCATGACGATGTAGCTCTTCGATTCGCGCACGTGCGGCAGCTTGAGCAGGATGTCGCCGAGCAGCTTGCGGTAGCTGGCCATCTCGTTGATGCGCGCCTTCACCAGGTAATCGAAGTCGCCGGACACCAGGTGGCATTCCAGCACATGCGGCAGCTTGAGTACGGCGCGGCGAAACTCCTCGAAGGTGTCACCGGACTTGTAGTCCAGGCTGATCTCGACGAACACCAGCAGGTTGGCCTTGAGGTGCTGCGGATTGAGGCGGGCGTGGTAGCCCATGACGATGCCTTCGCGCTCCAGGCGCCGTACGCGCTCGGTGCAGGGCGTGGTCGACAGCCCCACGCGCTCGCCCAGTTCGGTGAAGCTGATGCGCCCATCCTCCTGCAGGATGCGCAGGATGTTGCGGTCGATCTTGTCCAGTTCACGACGACTTTGGTGCTGGGTTCTCATGGGGAATCCGCCTCTGCAAAACGGCTTATTGCCAAGAATTCTCGCCAAATATAGCTGTGTATATGGTGAAAAGCACTGCGCGGCTCTTCCTATACTGCGCCCATCTACAACAATGGCCTGTAACGCACGCGCCCTGGGCGCGGCGGGGAGAAAAACATGCGTGTTCTGGTTCTCGGCAGCGGTGTGATTGGTACCGCCAGTGCTTACTACCTCGCCCGTCAGGGCTTCGAGGTGGTGGTGGTCGACCGTCAGAACGGCCCGGCGCTGGAAACCAGCTTCGCCAACGCCGGCCAGGTTTCTCCCGGTTATGCATCGCCCTGGGCTGCCCCAGGCGTGCCGCTGAAGGCCATCAAGTGGCTGCTGCAGAAACACGCTCCGCTGGCGATCAAGGCCACCGGTGACGTTGACCAGTACCTGTGGATGGCGCAAATGCTGCGCAACTGCACCGCCAGCCGTTATGCGATCAACAAGGAGCGCATGGTGCGTCTGTCCGAGTACAGCCGCGATTGCCTCGACGAGCTGCGTGCCGAGACCGGCATCGCCTACGAAGGTCGCCAGCTCGGCACCACCCAGCTGTTCCGCACCCAGGCCCAGGTCGATGCCGCTGCCAAGGACATCGCCGTGCTGGAAGCCTCTGGCGTACCGTTCGAGCTGCTCGACCGCGACGGCATCGCCCGCGTCGAGCCGGCCCTGGCTGGCGTCAAGCACAAGCTGGCCGGTGCCTTGCGTCTGCCCAACGACCAGACCGGCGACTGCCAGATGTTCACCACCAAGCTGGCGGACATGGCCAAGGCGCTCGGCGTCGAGTTCCGTTTCGGCCAGATCATCCAGCGCCTGGACGCCGTGGGCGACCGTATCAACGGCGTGTGGATCGACGGCAAGCTGGAAACCGCCGACCGCTACGTGCTTGCCCTCGGCAGCTACAGCCCGCAACTGCTCAAGCCGCTGGGCATCCGTGCGCCGGTGTATCCGCTCAAGGGCTACTCGTTGACCGTGCCGATCACCAACCCGGACATGGCACCTACCTCGACCATTCTCGATGAGACCTACAAGGTCGCCATCACCCGCTTCGACAGTCGCATCCGTGTCGGTGGCATGGCCGAGATCGCCGGTTTCGACCTGTCGCTCAACCCGCGTCGTCGCGAAACCCTGGAAATGATAACTGCCGACCTCTATCCGCAAGGCGGCGATCTGCAGCGCGCCGACTTCTGGACCGGTTTGCGTCCGGCCACGCCCGATGGCACCCCGATCGTCGGCGCCACCGCCTACCGCAATCTGTTCCTCAACACCGGCCACGGCACCCTGGGCTGGACCATGGCCTGCGGCTCCGGTCGCCTGCTCGCCGATCTGATGGCCAACAAGCGTCCGCAGATCAGCGCCGACGGCCTGGATATCTCGCGTTACTCGCGCAAGGCGCGTGAAGTGCAAGCAGCACCGCAGCCGCTGCGCACCTGATAGCCTTCGCGCTTTCGCAATCCAAGGAGCTTTAGCTTTATGTCGATTCAGCGCCTGCATGTGGCCAAACGCTACAGCGAAGTGGTGATCCACAACGGCACGATTTACCTCGCCGGCCAGTTGGCTGATGACTTCGGCGGTGACATCCGCGAGCAGACCCGCCAGACACTGGCCAACATCGACAAGATGCTGGCCGAGGGTGGCAGCGACAAGAGCAAGATTCTCTCGCTGACCATCTTCCTCAAGGACATGGCCGACTACGACGGCCTCAACGCCGAGTACGACGCCTGGGTCGCTGACGGCCATGCACCGGCCCGCGCCTGCGTCGAGGCGAAGATGTACAAGCCCGAAGTGCTGGTGGAAATGTGTGTGGTGGCTGCCGTCTGAGGCGGCCACAGCTTTTTGTTGCCTGCCATCCATGGCGGCAACCCTCCGGGCCGTCGCAAGCGACGTCAAAAAATTCTCCCGGATTTTTTTTGTGTTGGCTTTTCGCCCGGCTCCCTGCCGGGTTTTTTTTGAACAGTGCCGCTAGCGGCCACCGTGTGACTGATTACAACCGAGGGAACACCTTGCCATGCGTCCTGCTCGTGCCCTGATCGATCTGCAAGCGCTTCGTCACAACTACCAACTGGCCCGCGAACTGAGCGGCGCCCGCGCCCTGGCCGTGGTCAAGGCCGATGCTTACGGACATGGCGCTGTGCGCTGTGCGCAGGCACTCGAAGCCGAGGCCGATGGTTTTGCCGTGGCCTGCATCGAAGAAGCGCTGGCGTTACGCGAGGCCGGCATCAGGGCGCCGATCCTGCTGCTCGAAGGCTTCTTCGAGGCCGACGAACTGGCGCTGATCGACCAGCATGACCTGTGGTGTGTCGCCCATGCGCAGTGGCAGATCGAGGCTATCGAGCAGGCCCAACTGAGCAAGCCGCTGACCGTCTGGCTCAAGCTGGACAGCGGCATGCATCGCGTCGGCCTGCATCCGGCCGAGTACCAGGCCGCCTATCGGCGCCTGCTGGCCAGCGGCAAGGTTGGCAAGATCGTGCTGATGAGCCACTTCGCTCGCGCCGATGAGCCCGAGTGCGAGCGCACGAGTGAGCAACTGGCGGTGTTCCAGCAGGCGCGCGAAGGCCTCAGCGCCGAGGTCAGCTTGCGCAATTCGCCGGCCGTGCTTGGCTGGCCGCAGGTGCCGAGCGACTGGGTGCGCCCCGGCATCATGCTGTACGGCGCCACGCCGTTCGAGCAGGCTCAGGAGCAGGCCGCTCGCCTGCAGCCGGTGATGACGCTCGAATCGAAGGTGATCAGCGTGCGTGAACTGCCGGCCGGCGAGCCGGTGGGTTATGGCGCGCGCTTCGTCGCCGAAAGGCCGACCCGCGTCGGTGTGGTCGCCATGGGCTATGCCGACGGCTATCCGCGCCATGCGCCGAGCGGCACGCCAGTGGTGGTGGACGGTCAGCTGACCCGGCTGATCGGTCGGGTGTCGATGGACATGCTCACTGTCGACCTGACCGATTTGCCACAGGCCGGCCTTGGCAGCCATGTCGAACTATGGGGCAAACAGGTGCTGGCCAGCGACGTGGCCATGGCGGCAGGTAGCATTCCCTATCAGATTTTTTGCAACCTGCGGCGGGTACCGCTGCTCTATCTCGGGGGCTGAAACCCGTTAAAAGACGGCTGCGCGTCGGCCATGCTGCGTTAAAAACAGGCTGGTTCGCCAGCCCGGTCGTATTGCTCATGTACAGCTCGTACACTCTGCATCCTCCCCTATTTTTGCGTTGCATGGCTCTGGCTCGCGGCCTTTTAACGGGTTTCCTGGGAGGTGTGTAGGCGAAGGGTGAACGCAAGTGTTGTAAATTCCGAACGCTATGCCATGATACGGACACTTTTTCGTCTCTTATCCCAAGGGGGATTCCAGCATTGGACGTCGGCGTTCGACTGCAATCGATTCGTAAGCTCAAAGGCCTATCCCAGCGTGAACTCGCCAAGCGGGCGGGCGTCACCAACAGCACCATTTCCATGATCGAGAAGAACAGCGTCAGCCCCTCGATCAGTTCGCTGAAAAAGGTGCTCGGCGGCATTCCCATGTCGCTGGTGGAATTCTTCTCGCTCGACATGGAGCAGGAGAACCAGACCCAGGTGGTCTATCGTGCCGCCGAACTGACCGATATCTGCAGTGGCGCCATCACCATGAAGCTGATTGGCAAGGCCCACCCGAGTCGCGCCATTTCCTTTCTCGACGAGACCTATCCGGCCGGCACCGATACGGGTGACGAAATGTACGCCCACGAAGGCGAAGAGGCTGGCATGCTGGTCGAGGGCAAGCTGGAGCTGACCGTTGGCAACGAGGTGTTCATCCTCGAGCCAGGCGACAGCTATTATTTCGAAAGCAGCAAGCCGCATCGCTTCCGCAATCCGTTCGATGTACCGGCGCGGTTGATCAGTGCCACGACGCCAGCGAACTTCTGATCAATAACCCTGCGACAATATGGGTTGTTTCGGCCTGGCCTGCTTGCCGTTATACTGTCGCCCGCTCGCGAAACCGTGGCCGCGGGCGTGACTAGCCACGAAGAGGGTGTACCGTGAATCTGATGAAGAAAATGCTGGCAGTACCGGCTGCCGTATTGGCCCTGTGGGCAGTGACTGCTCAGGCCACGACCGATGAAGCTATCGCCGAGCGCCTCAAGCCTGTAGGCGAGGTGTGCATCATGGGCGAAGAGTGCAAGGGCGTCGAAACCGTCGCCGCATCCGCCGGTGGTGGTGCACGCACCGCTGACGACATCATCGCCAAGCATTGCAGTGCCTGCCACGCCACCGGTGTGCTGGACGCGCCGAAGATCGGCGACACCGCTGCCTGGAAAGAGCGTGCTGACCACCAGGGCGGTCTCGACGGCATCCTCGCTGCTGCCATCTCCGGTATCAACGCCATGCCACCGAAAGGCACCTGCGCTGATTGCTCGGACGACGAACTGCGCGAAGCGATCAAGAAGATGTCCGGTCTGTAAGACCCGTCTCTTCCCTGAAAAACCGCCCTCCGGGCGGTTTTTTCGTTTAGAGCCTGCTCACGAGCTCGCGAGCTAGAGCCATACAAGGCAAAAATAGGCGAGGAGCGGTCGGAGTCGCGCTCGACTTTACGAGCTGTAAATGAGCAGTACTCGCTTCGCTCGCCCCTTCGGGGCCGCACTAAAGTGCGTTAGCCGCAAGCGGCTTCCGACCGGGCTGGCGCTCCAGCCTGTTTTTAACGCAGTAGGGCCGACGCGCAGCAGATCGTAAGCAGGTTCTTAGGGCGGCGGCATGCAACCATGCCGGTGGCTACACAGTCCAAGCTGCATTCGTCATGGATGTCGCGAGGAGCGTCAGATGCCGCACACCTGTACCCTCGAACAAGCCGTCGACCGCGTACTGAGCGAGATCGCCGGGCCGATTCATCTGGGTTTACCGCTCGGTCTGGGCAAGCCCAATCGCTGGGTCAACGCGCTGTATGCACGGGTGCGGGAGATGCCCGAGCGGCAACTGACCATCTACACCGCGCTGTGCCTGGCGCGTCCGCGTGCCGCCCAGGACTTGCAGCGACGCTTTCTCGAACCTTTCGTCGACCGGGTCTACGGCGATTATCCCGAGCTGGATTTTCTCGCCGATCTGCACAGCGGCAAGCTGCCGAGCAACGTGCGCGTCGAGCAGTTCTTCTTCCAGCCCGGCAGCCTGCTCGAATGCGAGCCGGCGCAGCAGGACTACATCAGCAGCAACTACAGCCATGTCGCCCGCGACCTCAATGCCAAGGGCCTGAATCTGGTCGCCCAACTGGTCGCCGTCGACGCCGCGCAGCCCGAGCATTTCAGCCTGAGCTGCAACCCGGACGTCACCCTCGATCTGCTGCCACTGCTGGACAAGCGCCGCGAGGCTGGCGAGACCGTGCTCAGCGTCGCCCAGATCCACAGTGATCTGCCCTACATGGCCGGCGATGCCCAGGTGCCGCGCGATACTTTCGATATCCATATCGGCGAGGACGAGCGCACCAGGCTGTTTTCCACACCGAACATGCCGGTGACCCTGCAGGATCATTGCATCGGCCTGTTCGCCAGCACCCTGGTGCGTGACGGCGGCACCCTGCAGATCGGTATCGGCTCGATGGGCGATACCTTGGCGTCGGCACTTATCGCTAGGCAGGACGACAATGCCCGATACCGCGCGCTGTTACAGGCGCTGCGTGCTGATGATTGGGCGTGCGAGATTACCGCCAATGGCGGCCTCAAGCCGCTCGAGCATGGGCTCTATGGCTGCAGCGAAATGTTCATCAACGGCTTGCTGGAATTGGCCGAGGCCGGCTTGCTACGGCGCCGGGTCTATCCAGATCTACGCCTGCAGCGTCTGGCCTGTAGTGGTGCACTGGATGAACAGGGGCAGCCACACAGCGTTCAGGCGTTGGTTGACGCGGGGCTGCCGACGAAGTTGCAGCCGAGCGATCTGGCCTGGCTGCGCGATAGCGGCCTGCTGCGGGGCGATATGCGCCTGGAGGAGGGCGAACTGCAGTGGCCTGATGGTAGCCGCGTCGCCGCGGACCTCGGTGATCCACAGACGCAGGCTCGCCTGCAAGCCTGCCTCGGCAGCGCGCACGGCGGCGTGGTGTTGCACGGTGGTTTTTTTCTCGGCCCGGAAAGCTTCTACCGGCGTCTGCGCGAGCTGGATGACAGCGAACGGCAGCGCTTCGCCATGACCGGCATCCGCTACATCAACGAGCTTTACGGTCAGGAGGAACTCAAGCGTCTGCAGCGCCGTGATGCGCGCTTCATCAATACGGTATTCACCATGACCCTGCTCGGCGCGGGGGTAGCCGACCAACTGGAAGATGGTCGCGTGCTCAGCGGGGTCGGCGGGCAATACAACTTCGTTGCCCAGGCCCATGCGCTGGAGGATGCCCGCTCGATCCTGCTGCTGCGCAGCTGGCGCGAGTCCGGCGGCGAGGTGAGTTCGAACATCGTCTGGGAATATGGTCACGCCACCATCCCTCGGCACTTGCGCGATATCGTGGTGACCGAATATGGCATCGCCGATCTGCGCGGCAAGACCGACGCGCAGGTGATCGAGGCGCTGCTCAAGATCAGCGATTCGCGTTTCCAGAACGGGCTGATCGAGCAGGCGCAGCAGGCCGGCAAGCTGCCGACGGATTTCCGCCTCGATGAGCGCTTTTGCAACAACCTGCCCGAGCGCCTGCAGGCGCTGCGCGCAGAGCATTCACAGTTGTTCGCCGAATATCCACTGGGCAGTGACTTCAGCGCGGTGGAGCAGGATCTGGTGCGGGCGCTGAGCTGGCTCAAGAGCAAGCTGCGCCTGAGCGAGGTGCTGGACCTGGGCAAGGCCACGCTCGATGCGCCGGCGCCGGCAGCCTATGCCGAGCATTTGCGACGCATGAGTCTGGAGGCGCCGGACGGTGTGCGTGAAGCCCTCTACCAGCGTTTGCTACTGGCGGGCCTGCAGGCTACCGCCGCGCCCTAAAGCGCGCGAGGCCGTGCACAGTCTTTAGTCAAGGAAGCGCACCTGGCCGTTCTCCAGCGCGGCAACACGGGCCAGCGATTCGACGCGGTAGCCTTCGCTCTCCAGCAGGTTGCGGCCGTCCTGGAAGGATTTCTCGATGACGATGCCGATACCGGCAATCTGTGCGCCGGCCTGCTGGATCAGGTCGATCAGCGCCTTGGCGGCGTGACCGTTGGCGAGGAAGTCGTCGATCACCAGTACGCGGTCCGCTGCCGTCAGGTGACGGGCGGAGATGGCGATGGTGCTTTCGGTCTGCTTGGTGAAGGAGAACACCTTGGAGATCAGCAGGTCGTCCTTGAGCGTCAGCGACTGGAATTTTCGTGCGAAGATCACCGGGATGCCCAGTTCCAGGCCGGCCATCACCGCCGGGGCGATACCCGAGGCCTCGATGGTGACGATCTTGGTGATACCCTGGCCGGCGAAACGCTGGGCGAACTCGTGGCCGATCTCCTGCATCAGGCGCGGATCGATCTGGTGGTTGAGAAAGGCGTCTACCTTGAGTACATGCTCGGACAGCACGATGCCTTCGCTGCGAATCTTCTGTTTCAACGACTCCACGGTCGATCCTCTGGTTGAGCAGAAAAGCTGCGGATTTTCGCTCAAAATGCCCCGCATTGTGTAGTGAAACCGCAGCCTGCCCGACAGTCGTGACCCATTGACCGCCTGGACAGGTTGGTAGCCCGGATGCAATCCGGGGGCGCACTGCGCTCAGGCGCTCTTGCTCAGCCGCCGCAGAATGTCCCTGGGAATGCCGCGCGTATCCAGCGGCAGCTTGTCCGGCGCGGGCTCGATGCCCAGTTCGTAGAGCCAGTTTAGGACGTACTCGCGCAGTTGCTTGATCTCGTAGGCCTGCCACTGTTCGCGAATCGCTGGAAAGGCCTCGATCTCGTAGTCGAACGCGCGCAGCGGCCTGCGGCCGGTCAGCGCGGCGCTGAGCAGCGGGTGGGCATGCACATCGTCAAGGGTGAACAGGAAGGATTCGCGCATGGCCACGCGCTGGGGGGCGTCGAGGTTGGGCACCTGGCTGTAGCGCTCGGGATCGAGCTCGATCTGCTGGCGCTCGTCGCTGTAGTGATCTCCCGCAGGCAGGGTCAGAACGCTGCCACTTTCCAGATCCAGCCAGTTCTCCTGCTGCTCACGGCCGTTGATCAGCTGACTCAGGGCATCGAGGTCGAGCGTGAATGTGCGCATGGTTCCAGCCCTCTGTGTCTGAGCGGTATCTTCTTTCTGACTGGCAAATGTGACGAGGGTGCCAGTGGCATTGAAGTGGTGGGCTGAAGCCCACCCTACTCCGCTCAGGCGTAGGGTGGGCCGGGCGGCGATCCAGCGCGGTAGGGTGGGCTTCAGCCCACCAGGCAGCAAGGTCCGGTTTTCAGCGCGGTAGGGTGGGCTTCGGCCCACCAGGCAGCAAGGTCCGGTTTTCAGCGCTTGAGCATCGCCCGCATATTGGCCAGGGCGTCGTTGCCGCGTGCGGCCTTGACCTCCACCGGCGCCTCTTCCAGACCTTCCCACACCAGGTCTTCCGGCGGCAGTTCGTCGAGGAAGCGGCTCGGCGAGCAGTCGATCACCTCGCCGTATTGCTTGCGCTTGGCGGCGAAGGTCAGCGCCAGGTTGCGCTTGGCGCGGGTGATGCCGACGTAGGCCAGGCGCCGCTCCTCCTCGATGGTGTCGGCTTCGATGCTGGAGCGGTGGGGGAGGATCTCTTCCTCGAAACCGATGATGTACACCGACGGAAACTCCAGACCCTTGGAGGCGTGCATGGTCATCATCTGCACGCCTTCGGCGCCTTCTTCCTCTTCCTGCTGGCGCTCGAGCATGTCGCGCAGCACCAGCTTGCCGATGGCGTCTTCGATGGTCATGTCGCCGTCTTCGTCGCGCTCCAGGGTGCTCTTCAGCGCGTCGACGAGGAACCAGACGTTACCCATGCGCGCGTCGGCCACCTTGTCGCTGGAGGCGTTCTGCCGTAGCCAGTTCTCGTAGTCGATGTCCATGACCATGCTGCGAATCGCAGCGATAGGATCGTTCTGCGCGCACTCCTGGCGCACCCGATCCATCCAGCGGGTGAAGCGCTGCAGGCGCTCGGTGAAGCGCGCATCGAGATGCTCGCCGAGGCCCATCTCGCCAGCGGCGGCGTACATGCTGATCTTGCGTTCGCTGGCGTAGTTGCCGAGTTTTTCCAGAGTGGCGGAGCCGATCTCCCGACGTGGCACGTTGATCACGCGCAGGAAGGCGTTGTCGTCGTCCGGGTTGACCAGCAGGCGGAAGTAACTCATCAGGTCCTTCACCTCCTGGCGGGCGAAGAAACTGGTGCCGCCTGAGAGGCGATAGGGAATCTGGTGGTGCTGCAGCTTCAGCTCCATCAGCTTGGCCTGGTAGTTGCCGCGATAGAGGATGGCGAATTCGCTGTAGGGACGCTGGGTACGCAGATGCTCGGTGAGAATTTCCAGGGCCACCCGCTCGCACTCGGCGTCTTCGTTACGGGTGCGGATCACGCGAATCTCGTCGCCCATGCCCATCTCGCTCCACAACTGCTTCTCGAACACGTGCGGGTTGTTGGCGATCAGCACGTTGGCGCATTTGAGGATACGGCTGGTGGAGCGGTAGTTCTGCTCCAGCATCACCACTTTCAGCGACGGATAATCCTCTTTCAGCAGCATCAGGTTTTCCGGGCGCGCGCCACGCCAGGCGTAGATCGACTGGTCATCGTCGCCGACCACGGTGAACTGGTTGCGCATGCCCACCAGCATCTTCACCAGCAGGTACTGGCTGGCGTTGGTGTCCTGGTATTCGTCCACCAGCAGGTAGCGGATGCGGTTCTGCCATTTCTCCAGGATGTCGGCGTGCTCCTGAAAAAGCTTCACCGGCAGTAGGATCAGGTCGTTGAAGTCCACCGCGTTGTAGGCTTTGAGCGTGCGCTGGTAGTGCAGGTAGACGATGGCGGCAGTCTGTTCCTTGGGATTGCGCGCCTTGGCCAGGGCTTCGTCGGGCAGGATCAGGTCGTTCTTCCAGCTGTCGATGAGGTTCTTCACCTCATCGGCGCCGTCGTCGCCGGAATACTCCTTCTGCATGATGTCGCTGAGCAGCGCCTTGATGTCGCCGTCGTCGAAGATCGAGAAGCCGGGTTTGTAGCCCAGGCGCGCGTATTCCTTGCGGATGATGTTCATGCCCAGGTTGTGAAAGGTGGACACGGTCAGGCCGCGCGCCTCACTGCCCTTGAGCAGGGTGCCGACGCGCTCTTTCATCTCACGCGCGGCCTTGTTGGTGAAGGTCATGGCGACGATGTGCTGGGCGCGGATGCCGCAGTTCTGCACCAGGTGGGCGATCTTGCGCGTGATCACGCTGGTCTTGCCGGAACCGGCACCGGCGAGCACCAGAAGCGGGCCGCCGACGTAGTTCACGGCCTCTTGTTGCCGGGGGTTCAGTCGGGACATGGGATCGTTCGCAGAAAAAGGGCCGCGCATTTTAACAGGCCTGGCGACTTCTGCCGCGACCGTCCGGAACTGTGGCCTAGCGCACGAAATTGCATAGCCATGCACTTGGTTAATCACTTTATTCCAGTACTCTGGTGCCACTTGTCGGTTTACTGGCTATACCTCAGGATCTGCACTACCTTTCGCACGGATGTGATTGATTAGACGCCGATTACGGCGCGTTCAGGCGACGCGATTCGCCATCATTCTTGTGGTCATTGGGGAGGTTGCTTGTCCACGCTCGTCGAACCCTTGCGGTTGGTCCTGTTGGCGGAAACGCCGGACTGGGCCGAATTGTTGCGCGAGCAGTTGAGCGCCCTGGGCAGCCCATCCCCGCTGATTACCGCGCCGTCGTGGGAAGCGGCCAGCAACCTGTTCGATGATCACGCCAGTGGTCTGTTGCTGAGTACCCCGGATCGTCTTCCCGAGCCCCATCAGTGCCCCCTGCCCATCGTCCTGCTGCTTGACGAGGAGCCAATCGAAGAGCCCGCCGGCGTCAGCGACTGGCTGGTGCGCGGCAGCCTCAACCTCGACGTGCTGCGCCGTTGCCTGCGCTACGTGCGCGAGCAGGGCAACCTCAAGCACACCCTGCAGCGCCTGGCCGAACAGGACCCCTTGACCGGCATCGCCAATCGCCAGGGTTTCCAGACCCTGCTCGCGGCGCGCCTGGCCGAGTGTGGCGGCCGTGGCCTGGTGCTGGGTCACCTCGATCTGGACAACTTCCGTCACGCCAACGATGCCCTTGGCTACCAGGCCGGAGATCGCCTGATCCTGCAGGTGGTGGCGCGGCTCAAGGGGTTGCTGCAGCCCTGCGATCAGATCGCCCGCCTGGGCAGCGACGAATTCGCTCTGTTGCTCGATGCACGCCGCGATCCGCAGCGCGTGGAGCGCCTGGCCGAGCGCGTCACCGAGGTATTGGGAGAGCCATACTGGGTGGATGGCGAGAGTCTGCTGATCGGTTGCAGCCTTGGCCTGGCCCACGCCCGTGCGGGCGAGGGCGCCGATCCGCTGCTGTGGCACGCGCATATCGCCATGCAACAGGCCAAGAATCAGCAAGGCTGCGTGTTTCATGTCTATGACGAACGCCTGAACCGCAGCGCACGCAGCCAGGCCGATCTGGAAGGCGAGCTGCGGCGTGCGTTACGCCGTGACGAACTGGAGCTGCATTATCAGCCCCGCCTGTGTCTGAAGAGCGGGCGCATCGTCGGCCTGGAGGCACTGGTGCGCTGGCAGCACAGCGAGCGTGGGCTGCTTTCGCCCAATGAATTCGTACCGCTGGCTGAAGAAACCGGGCTGATCGTACCGCTCGGTTACTGGGTCATCTCCCGTGCCCTGCGCGATATGCAGTGGCTGCGTGGGCGCGGCCTGCCGGCACTGCATATGGCGGTCAACCTGTCGTTCCGCCAGTTTCAGGACAGCCAGTTGCTGCCGACCCTCAGCCGCCTGATCGAAGAACGCGGGGTCGATGCGCAGTGGCTGGAGTTCGAGTTGACCGAAACCGCGGTGATGCGCCGCAGCGATCAGGTGCAGCAGACCATGCTGGCGCTTGGGCGGCTCGGCGTGCGTTTCTCGCTGGACGACTTCGGCACCGGTTTCTCGTCTTTCGTTCATCTCAACAACTTGCCGATCACTCTGCTGAAGATCGACAAGAGCTTTGTCGGCGGTATGGGCGAGCGTGCCGAGAATCGCCAATTGGTGCGGGCGATGATCAATCTGGCGCACAACCTCAATCTCGAGGTGGTGGCCGAAGGGGTGGAGAACATCGAGCAGCTCGACATGCTGCGCCAGTATGGTTGCGATCAGGTACAGGGTTACCTGATCAGCAAGGCCATACCTCTGGCGGAGCTGGCACGCTTTCTGGTGTTCGGCCTGCGCCAGCCGCTACTCGCCGGATCGTAACCCGTAGCCCGGATGCAATCCGGGGCCGTGTGCCGGGCATTTCCCGGATTGCATCCGGGCTACGACAGATAGACCTCGCCCTCTATCCTGTTCGGCCGCTGCAGCCGTGCGGTCTTCCATTGGAAGCCCAGCACCAGACCGCTCGCCGTTACCGCCAGGCCGGCAGCCAGGCCCCACCAGACACCCTGTGCGCCCCAGCCAAGGGCGAAGGCGAACAGCCAGACTAGCGGTGCGCCCACGCACCAGTAGCCGGTCAGACCGATCAGCAGGGTGGTGCGGCCGTCGTTCAGCCCGCGGATCGCGCCCATGGCGATGCTCTGCAAACCATCGAACAGCTCGAACCAGGCGGCGATCGCCAGCAGGCTGACCGCGAGGGTGACGATATCGGCGAACGCCGGGTCGTGACGGTCGAGGAACAGACCGATGATCCACTCCGGCAGCAACCAGAACAGCAGGGCAAACAGCAGCATCAACGCTGCTCCCAGGGCCATGCCCAGATGGCCGCTGAGGCGCGACAGGTGCAGGTGCCCGGCGCCGTAATGCAGGCCGACGCGGAACGTCACCGCATAGGACAGCCCTTGCGGCACGATGAACGCCAGCGCCACCGTCTGCATGGCGATCTGATGTGCCGCCAGTTGCACACTGCCCAACGCGCCCATGCACAGGGTGGCGAAGGTGAACAGCCCTTGCTCGGCGGCGTAGGTACCGCCAATGGGCAAGCCCAGGCGCAGCAGGGCGCGCATTTCCGTCCCTTGTGGGCGGCCCACACCGCCCCGCAGTTTGTAGCGGTGATAGGTCGGCGAGAGCAGGATGTACAGCGCCAATGCCAGTGCCATGGCGCTGCTGACCAGCGCAGTGGTCATGCCGATGCCGCTCAGGCCCAGGCTGGGCAGGCCGAACCAGCCCTTGATCAGCGCATAGTTGATGACAAAGTTGGCGATGGTACCGGCGATGCTGATGGCCATCACCGGGCCGGGATGACCGATGGCACTGGTGAAGCCGCGCAGCGCCATGAAGCACAGGTAGCCAGGCAGGGCCAGCGACAGTGGGCGCAGGAACTCCATGGCCTGGCCGGCCGCGCCTGGGTCCTGACCCAGATGCGGCAGCAGCGGGCCCAGACTGTTGAGGCACAGCGCACTGGCTACGCCCAGCAGCATGGCCAGCCACAGGCCGTTCTGGATCAGGCGCGTGATACCTGCCGGATCGCCCGCGCCATGGCGGATGGCGATCAGGCTGCCCACCGCGGCGATCACCCCGGTGCAGAAGATCGAGAAGATGAAATAGCAAGTGGCGCCCAGCGCGCCGCCGGCCAACTGCTGCGGGCCGAGCATGGCCATCATCAGCGTGTCGGTGAAAATCATCAGCGCGTGGGCCAGCTGTGCGGAGATCAGCGGGCCGGCCAGGCGCAGCAGCGCACCCAGCTCGTGGCCAAGGGAGTTCTTCATGATGAGTAAAACTTCGGCAGGGTAAGCATCCCCAGGCTGTCGGGGAATGAGCAATGACCGCTATTCTGTGGTTCTCGTCGATTGCTCACAAAAGGAAAATAGCCATGCCAGGCATGATTAAAACTCATGGTTCGATGCGGTGAGTCGTCGTTTGCCACCGCTTTACGCCCTGCGCGCCTTCGAGGCTGCAGCCCGGCATGCCTCCTTCACGCGCGCCGCCGAAGAGCTGGCCATCACCCAGAGCGCGGTGAGTCGGCATATCCGCACGCTGGAGGAGTACTTCGCCTGCCGTCTGTTCGAGCGCCGTGGTCGCAGCCTGCACCTGACCGATCCGGCCCGCGCCCTGCTACCGGGGCTGAGTGAGGGTTTCGATGCACTGGAGCGTGCCAGCGCTGTCTTGCACGCCGACGATGAGGTGCTGCGTCTGAAGGCACCGTCGACCCTGACCATGCGTTGGCTGTTGGCGCGCCTGTCGCACTTTCGTCTGGCCAACCCGGACAGCGAAGTGCAGCTCACCAGTGCCTGGATGGACGTGGACAAGGTCGACTTCCGCCATGAACCCTTCGACTGCGCGGTGCTGCTGTCCGACGGTCAGTTCCCAGATGAGTGGGAGAGCGTGCTGCTGTTCGAGGAGTGGCTGATTCCGGTGTGCGCTGCCGGCGATTCTGAGGCCGGCCCCTGGTCGCTGGCGCGGCTGCGCGCGGCGGAGCAACTGCACCCGACGCCGGATCGCCGCGACTGGCGGCGCTGGCTGCAGGCTACAGGCCTGATCGAACAGGTGCCGCTGAAGACCGGGCAGCTGTTCGACATGCTCGAATTGGGCATCGTTGCGGCGGCACGCGGCTATGGCGTGTCCATTGGTGATCTGCTGATGGTGGCCGAGGACGTGAATGCCGGCCGGCTCGGCGTGCCCTGGCCGACGGCGGTATTCAGTGGCGACAGCTACTATATGGTGTGGCCGCGTGGACATCGTGCGCAGACACGTCTGCAGCGTTTGCGTGACTACTTGCTGGCGGAGGTCGCCGCGCTGGCACTGCCCGGGGTCGAGCGTTTGCGCTGAACGGTCATGGCCAGCGCTCAGGGCGCTGACGGCCATCCAAGACCGGGCAGGCCGACTGTAGTGTGGCCAGGCTGCTCTCTGTGGGTATGAGTGCCAGCATCTATTTAGTGATCGATAAAACCTATCAATCATCACTCTGTAACACTGTTTTGATAATAAATGACGGCCTTATGGCGCTTGGATATTGACCGAGCTGAATGCTCAAGTATCCTCGCGCCCTTTCGCCGAGTCATATGACGGCTGGGTGGTATCGAAATTGCCTGAGTTATCTGCCCATATGCCCATATGCCCATGGGCGCACACCTGGAGTCCTAATGAATCCTCCTCGCTCTCGTATAGCCCTGCAACTGGCTGCCATGCTGGCTTTGGTGCTGGTGCTGCTGATCGGCGTCAGCACCCTGTTTGCCCTGCGCTCACTCAACGAGGCCAATCTGGTCACTCGCGAAAAGCACCTGGGCAGCGAGGCGGGGCTGCTGGCCGACCAGCTCGAAACCTTCCACGGCAGCCTGCGTGAGAGCACGCAGCGTCTGGCTGGATTGTTCGAACAGCGCTTCAGCACAGGGCTGCAGGTGCGCAGTGAAGAGCGTGTGAGCGTCGGCAGCCTGCAGACACCTGCGCTTTACCTGGGGGCTACGCGCTTGAACAACGAGTTCACCGAGGTCGATGACTTCACGCGCATGACTGCGGGTGTGGCCACGGTATTCGTGCGTGACGGTAGCGAATTCATTCGCATCACCACCTCGCTGACCAAGCAGGACGGCACTCGTGCGCTGGGAACGGCGCTTGATCACCAGCACCCGGCCTATCAGCGCCTGCTGGCCGGGCAGAATTACGTGGGCCGGGCTTTGCTCTTCGACCGCAACTACATGACCCAGTACACCCCCGTGCGTGATGGCAGTGGGCAGGTCATTGCCGTGCTGTTCGTCGGCTTCGACTACACCGATGCGCAGAAGCTGCAATTCAAAAAACTGAGCGAATTTCGGATTGGCGAAACGGGCTCACTTGCCCTGCTCGACGAGCAGGGTAAGTGGCTGGTCAAGCCCGCTGGCACTGGCGCTCTGGATACACTGCCGGCAGCCCTCGGCGAGCTGATCGCTCACTCGGGGGACGGCGGTTTCTGGAACGATGGCCAGAATGAATTCTACAGCGTCGCCATGCCCTTTACCGGCGGACCCTGGATGGTGCTGGCGAGCATGCCGCGCGAGGAAATTCAGGCCGTTACCTGGCGTGTCGGTACCCAGCTGGCTATCGGTAGCGCACTGACCCTGCTGCTGGCGGTGATCGCCGTGGTCTGGCTGCTGCGACGCAAACTGCGCCCGCTGGGCGATCTGGTACAGCAGGCGCAGGCGCTCGGTGCCGGTGATCTTGGTGCGCGCATGGCGCAGTCCAGCGACGATGAGATCGGTGAGCTGGCGCGCAGCTTCAACCGCATGGGCGAGGCGCTGGCAAGCATGGTGGCGGGTATTCGCAGCGCCGCTCAGGATGTCAGCGCGCGTTCGCAGGGGATGTCCACGCTGTCGCGCGATGCCTATCAGGGCATCGACCAGCAATCCGGCGAGATCAGCAGCATGGCCGGCGCGGTGGAGGAGTTCAGTGCCACCTCGCAGAACATCGCCGACAACATGCGCAGCACCGAACGCCTGGCCAGCGACAATGCCCAGCAAACCCGCATCGGGCGTACCTCGATGGATCAGGCTTCCGAAGCGCTGGTGCAGATCGCCGAAGCACTTGAGCAAACCTCCACGGCCATCAACGGCCTCGGCCAGCGCTCCCAGGAGATCGGCGGTATCGTCAGCGTGATTACCGCGATTGCCGACCAGACCAACCTGCTGGCGCTCAACGCTGCCATCGAAGCCGCACGTGCCGGCGAGCAGGGCCGCGGTTTTGCCGTGGTCGCCGACGAGGTGCGCAACCTGGCTGGACGCACCCGTGAGGCGACCAACGAGATTTCCACCATGATCGGCAGCATCCAGAGCGAGACCAGCAGCGCCATCGCCACCATGGAGCACGGCCGACAGTTGATGCAGGATGGCCTGGAGCGTAATGCCAAGGTGGCTGCGGCGCTGGCTCAGATCAGTGAGCAGAGCGCCGAGGCGGGCGAGCAATTCGCCGCCATCACCACCGCTACCAGCGAGCAGAGCAGCACTGCGACCGTGCTAAGCGCCAACCTGCAGAGCATCGCCCAGGCCAATGGCGAGCAGCGTGAAGTGGTGGCCAACCTGGCCGATACCGCGCGCGAGCTGGATCGCCTGGCCGCTCAGCTGCGTCAGGAGGTCGAGCGCTTCCGCTGATTCATCCCGCGGCGGGGCGATACTGCAGCGCTTCGGCCAGATGTTCCCGGCTGATCTGCTGCTGCTCCGCCAGGTCTGCCAGCGTGCGCGCCACCTTGAGCACTCGGTGCGCGGCGCGTAGCGACAGGCCGAGACGTTCGCAGGCGCTTTCCAGCCACTGACGATCCTTGCCGCTCAGGGCGCAGTGCCGACGCAGGCCGGGCAAGTCGAGAAAGGCATTGGCCGTCCCTTGACGTTGCAGTTGTCGCTCACGTGCCCGCGCCACTTTGGTTGCCGCCTGCGCAGTGCTTTCGCCATCTTGCGGTGGGGCGTTCAATATCGTCGTTTCGCGGGCGACCGTCAGGTGCAGGTCGATGCGATCGAGCAGTGGCCCGGACAGCTTGGCGCGGTAACGCTGGATCTGCTCCGGTGTGCAACGACAGCGGTTGCTCGGGTCGCCCAGATAGCCGCAAGGGCAGGGGTTCATAGCGGCAACGAGCTGAAAACGCGCGGGAAAGCGTACCTTGTCGCGTGCCCGGGCAATGACGATGTGGCCGCTTTCCAGCGGTTCTCGCAGCACCTCCAGCACTTTCCTATCGAACTCCGGCAGCTCATCGAGGAACAGGATGCCCATATGGGCCAAGGTTATTTCGCCAGGCTGCGGGCGACTGCCACCCCCTACCAATGCCGGCCCTGAGGCGCTGTGGTGCGGCGTGCGAAAGGGGCGCTGCGGCCAGTGCTGCAGCGGTAGATGGCTGGCTACCGAATGGATGGCGGCGACCTGCAGGGCCTCGCTCTCGTCCAGCGGCGGCAGCAAGCCGGGCAGGCGGCTGGCCAGCAGCGTCTTGCCGGTACCGGGTGGGCCGCTGAGCAGCAAGTTATGCGATCCAGCGGCGGCCACCAGCAACGCACGTTTGGCGGCCAACTGGCCCTGCACTTCAGCCAGATCCGGATAGGGCAGGCTCTGCCTGAGCAGACCTTGGGCGGCGTAGGGTTCGAGAGGAGCACTGCCGTTGAGGTGCGCGGCGATCTGCAGCAGGTGCTCGACGGCGATTACCTTCAGCCCTGAGGCCAGGCTGGCCTCTTCGGCATTGGCCTGCGGCACCAATAGGGTGCGCCCGGCTGCGCGCGCGGCCAGGGCTGCCGGCAATACGCCCTGCACGGGACGCACCGCGCCGGACAGCGCCAGTTCGCCCAGGCATTCGCATTCGTCCAGGGATTGAGCCGGCACCTGGCCGCTGGCCGCGAGAATCCCCAGGGCGATGGCGAGATCGAAACGGCCGCCGTCTTTCGGTAAATCGGCGGGCGCGAGGTTCAAGGTGATGCGTTTGCTGGGGAATTCGAAGGCGGCATTGAGGATGGCGCTGCGCACGCGATCCTTGCTCTCCTTGACTGCTGTCTCCGGCAGGCCCACCAGCGTCAGGGAGGGTAGGCCGTTGGCCAGGTGCGCTTCGACGGTGACAGCCGGTGCTTCGACGCCGACCTGGGCACGGCTGTGAACGATGGCCAGGGACATGATCGCTCCTTGATCAGGTGGGGTGCAGTGCCTGTAGGAGCGGCTTCAGCCGCGAAGCCTGTTCGCGGCTGAAGCCGCTCCTACAACATAACCTTAGTCTGCGGCGGTGAGCTTGGCTTCCAGTTCGGCGACCTTGGCTTCCAGCGCCTCGAGGCGAGCGCGGGTGCGGGCCAGGACCACCATCTGGCTGTCGAATTCGTCACGGCTGACCAGATCGAGCTTGCTGAAACCGCTCTGTAGCAGGGCTTTGAACTGCGCTTCCAGTTCGGCGCGAGGCAGCGGGCTGTCGCCGCTGAAAAGACGCGAGGCGTGGCTACTGAGAGTGTCGAGCAAGGCTTTCGGCGGCAGCATGATCAGGTTCCGTAAACAGACGGTCGGCAGTGTAGCACGCAGCCACCGGCGGGGCGGTCTAGCACTGGTTGCACGATTTTTGAGCATTACCCAATGTGTAGATGCACCAAGTTTGTGCGTTGCATTCGGCGTGAATGACCGGTCACTGTGGCTGGAAGCTGTTAAAGGCTTGATAGATAGCGCTTTTGCGTGAGCTGGCAAGCTTTCTGCTTAGACCCCAGCGACGCATGCACCGATGCAGTTCTGGTGCTGCAGGCGAAGCGGGGGAGTGCTTCGTCGGGAGCGGTTGGTGGGTATCGACCACACCAGGCTGGAGCGGTCGGTGCATTACAAAAGCCAGACACTGCGCTTAGACTTGAGCCGGGTTCGCAATTCCTGGGGCAAGTCCACCTTACACGGGAGAAAGTTTCATGAAGCTAGTCACTGCCATCATCAAGCCGTTCAAGCTGGACGACGTGCGCGAGTCGCTGTCGGAGATCGGCGTGCAGGGCATTACCGTCACCGAGGTCAAGGGCTTCGGCCGCCAGAAAGGCCATACCGAGCTGTATCGCGGTGCCGAGTATGTGGTCGACTTCCTGCCCAAGGTGAAGATCGACGTGGCCATCGCTGACGATCAGCTCGATCGCGTGATCGAGGCCATCACCAAGGCTGCCAACACCGGCAAGATCGGTGACGGCAAGATTTTCGTAGTCAACCTGGAACAGGCGATTCGTATCCGTACCGGCGAAACCGATACCGACGCGATCTAACAAGCCTCCGAACCCCACGCCCCAGGAGTAAACCCATGACTCTGCGAACTTTCGCAGGGCTAGGAGCCCTTTTGTCCTCGAATTCTGGCTTTACGCTGTTTTCGAGGGCCAAAGCCGGAGCCGGCGATGTCTTCGCCGCTCTGCTGTGCCAGACCCTCTTTGGTCCTGCGCTCGGCCTAGTGATGGGAATGCCTGGTCGCCTCACGGCGCAGGGGTTCCGGTGATCCAGAACGAGCGTGGCAACGACCTGTAAGCATGCGGACGCGTCCTGAGCCAACCTGGACGTTTCAACCGAACAGCGCACTACAAAAGCGCGGCAAGAGGTGAAAAATGGATAACACAGCATTGACTGCATTGCAGTACGGCTTCGATACCTTCTACTTTCTGATCTGTGGTGCCCTGGTGATGTGGATGGCAGCGGGTTTTGCCATGCTCGAATCCGGCCTGGTGCGTGCCAAGAACACCACCGAGATCCTGACCAAGAACGTGGCGCTCTATGCCGTGGCCAGCGTCATGTACCTGGTGATCGGCTACCACATCATGTACTCCAGCCCGGAAGGCGGCATCCTGCCGAGCCTGGGCTTCCTGATCGGTGACGAAAACAGCGTCGACTCGGTACTTGCCGGTGGCGACGATGCACCTTACTACTCGGCCCGTTCGGACTTCTTCTTCCAGGTGGTGTTCGCCGCGACCTGCATGTCGATCGTGTCCGGTGCCGTTGCCGAGCGCATGAAGCTGTGGGCCTTCCTGGCTTTCGCCGTGGTCATGACCGGCTTCATCTACCCGGTTCAGGGTTTCTGGAAATGGGGCTCGGGCTTCCTCAACGAAGCAGGCTTCCTCGACTTCGCAGGCTCCGGTGTGGTTCACATGGCGGGTGCTACCGCTGCTCTGGCTGGTGTGCTGCTGCTCGGTGCACGTAAAGGCAAGTACGGCGCCAACGGCCAGGTCAACGCCATCCCGGGTGCCAACCTGCCGCTGGCGACGCTCGGCACCTTCATCCTGTGGATGGGCTGGTTCGGCTTCAACGGCGGCTCGCAGCTGAAGATGAGCACCATCGAAGACGCGAACGCCGTTGCCCAGGTGTTCGTCAACACCAACATGGCAGCCGCCGGCGGCCTGATTGCCGCGCTGATCGTTGCCCGCATCCTGTTCGGCAAGGCTGACCTGACCATGGCGCTCAACGGTGCCCTGGCTGGCCTGGTGGCCATCACCGCCGAACCGCTGACCCCGAGCGGCCTGCAGGCGACTCTGATTGGCGGCGTGGGTGGTGTGCTGGTGGTGTTCGCCATCCTCGGTCTGGACAAGGTCAAGATCGACGATCCGGTTGGCGCCATCTCCGTACACGGTGTGGTCGGCATCTGGGGTCTGCTGGCTGTCTGCCTGACCAACAGCGATGCCTCGCTGGGTGCTCAGTTGCTGGGTATCGGCAGCATCTTCGCCTGGGTATTCATCGCCAGCCTGATCGTCTGGAGCATCATCAAGGCGGTGATCGGTCTGCGCGTCAGCGAAGAAGAAGAATACGAAGGTGTGGATATCGCCGAGTGCGGTATGGAGGCCTACCCGGAATTCACCAATAAGTGATCCTCCGGTAAATCGCAAAGGGCGCCTTCGGGCGCCCTTTGTTTTTTCTGGCAGCACGCTAGAATGCGCGCGCTGGAGCCATCGAGAGTGAGAGCGGCATGTGGCAGCAACGCATCATCAGTCTGCGCCCGCGTGAGCGCGGTTTTCATCTGGTGACCGAAGAAGTGCTGGCAGCATTGCCGGAACTGGCGCAGGTACGTGTTGGTCTGTTGCATCTGTGGCTGCAGCACACCTCGGCATCGCTGACGGTCAACGAGAACGCCGACCCCGCGGTACGCCGCGATTTCGAGCGCTTCTTCAACCGTCTGGTGCCGCAGGGGGAGGCGGGCTACGAGCACGATTACGAAGGGCCGGATGATTTGCCGGCGCACTTCAAGGGCAGTCTGCTGGGCTTTCAGCTACAGCTGCCGATACAGCAGGGACGGCTGGCGCTTGGTACCTGGCAGGGGATCTACCTTGGTGAGCATCGCGATCATGGCGGTGCTCGGCGAGTGGTGGCGACCTTGCATGGTGAGGCTATTTGAATTTTTTCCGGTCGAGCGGTGTACATCGCGCGACTGGGCTATAACTAACCTGCTTTTCGCAAGTCATGAGGTTGAACATGAGCGACGAAGACCTGGAACAAGACGATCTGGACGGGGCTGACGAGGACGATGGTGAGGAGCTGGCTGCTGCCGATGACGGTGACAGCGGCGACGATGAAGGCGATGGTGCGGTCGTAGCCAGCGGCAAGAAGAGCAAGGCCAAAGCCGTTGAAGTCGATGAGCTGCCCAGCATCGAAGCCAAGCAGAAGGAGCGCGATGCCCTGGCGCGTGCCATGGAAGAGTTTCTCTCCCGTGGTGGCAAGGTGCAGGAGGTGGAGCCCAATGTGGTCGCCGATCCACCCAAGAAGCCCGACAGCAAATACGGCAGCCGCCCCATCTGAGGACGGCTAGCTACAAAAAGCCCGCCCCTGTGGCGGGTTTTTTGTGTCCGCCATCCCTGGCGGCAATCCGGGGCGGCGCAGATCAAGGGGGGGCGGCATTAACGCATCCAGCTGCCCAGCAGTGCCGGTAGCTCGGCCAGGCTGGCGATCTGCGCATCCGGGGTCGTTTCACCCTCCCAGGTTCGCCCTTGCGGGTTGAACCAGATCGCACGCATCCCGGCTGCCTGGGCACCGGCAATGTCGTCACTGGGGTGATCGCCGATGTGCACGGCACGCTCGGCCGCCACGCCGCCTGCGCGGCTGAGCGCTTCACGGAAAGGTTTCGGGTCGGGTTTGCCGATGCCCAGCTCTTCGGCGCACAGGGCGAACTGGAAGTAGTCCGACAGGCCCAGGCGACGCACGTCGGCATTGCCGTTGGTGATCACCCCGAGCATGAAGCGCTCGGCCAAGGCCTCCAGCGTCGGATGTACCTCGGTGAACAGTTCGACCTGATGGCGGGCGCTGAGAAAGACCTGGAATCCTGCTTCGGCCAGCGTCTGCGCTTCGCTGTGCGGGTAGCCGGCGTCCTCCAGGGCGTGAAACAGAATGCGCCGGCGCAGCTCGCTGAGGCGATGCTTGAGCATCGGCTCGGCGTCGAGCAGACGGCTGCGGACCGCCCACAGATGCTCGACCGGCACTGCCCCCAAGCGCGGCGCATGCAGGGCCAGCCAATTGCGCAGGGCGGCTTCGGCATCCTGCATCACCGGAGTGACGTCCCACAGGGTGTCGTCGAGGTCGAAGGTGATCAGTTCAATGCTCATTCGGAACCGCCTTTGCGCTTGGCACGTGGATGGGCCTGGTCGTAGACACTGGCCAGGTGCTGGAAGTCCAGGTGGGTGTAGATCTGCGTGGTGGCGATATCGGCATGACCGAGCAGCTCCTGTACCGCGCGCAGATCCTGTGAGGATTCCAGCATATGACTGGCGAAGCTGTGGCGCAGCATGTGTGGATGCAGGTGCTGGCCCAGTTCGCGCACGCCGGCCTGGCGCACGCGCAGTTGCACCGCGCGTGGCCCCAGGCGACGGCCCTGCTGGCTGATGAACACGGCACCGTCGCCAGGGTTGGCCAGCTTGCGCAGTGGCAGCCAGTGTTCCAGTGCCTGTCGCGCCATGCTGCCGACCGGCAGTTCGCGCACCTTGTTGCCCTTGCCGCGCACACGTACCAGACCGGCAGGCAGGTCCAGGCCGTCTAGATCGAGTCCGACCAGCTCGGACAGGCGCAGGCCTGAGGAATAGAACAGTTCGAGCATGGCCTGATCGCGGCGGGCGATGAAGTCGTCCTCCACCGCGCCGTCGAGCAGTTGCGCGCTGCGGTCGGCGTCCAGGGTGCGGGGAAGGCGGCGCTCGCGTTTTGGCGGGCTCAGGCCGGTCGCCGGATCGTGACGGCACAGGCCTTCACGCAACAGATATTGATAGAGGCCGCGGGTGGCCGAGAGCAGGCGCGCCAGGCTGCGGCTTGCCAGGCCCTGCTGATGCAGGCGGGCGACCAGGCGGCGCAGGTTGCGTGTGTCCAGCCCGGCCCAGTCGCTCAGGCCTTCGGCTTCGCAGAATGCCCGTACCTTGCTGAGGTCGCGCCGATAGCCGTCGAGGGTATGCGTCGACACCTGGCGCTCGCGGCGCAGGTGTTCGATGTACGCGTCGAGGTGGGCTTCAAGTGTCACGTGCCGGGTTCCGAACGGGCCAATGGTGGATGAGCTTCGCGTCATCCACCCTACACGACCTAGCGTACCGAACGTAGCGGCGTGGAGAAACCGGGCACGACACGTGCCAGTACTTCGGCGATGTAGCCGAGGAACAAGGTACCGAGCGAACTCTTGTAGTGCTGAGGGTCGGCGCTGCCGATGGCGAGAATGCCATGCAGGCCCTGATGGTTGAGGCTGACCACGGCGGCGGAGCCGACTTGCGCCGCGTCTTCCTTGCCGAAGAGAAACTCCAGCTCGTGCGGGCGCAATACGCCGCAGATGGTCTTGCCACCGCTGAGCAGGCCGCCAACCTGTTGATGCGCTTCGGCCGAGCTGACCGAGCGGCCGACCGGCAGCTTGTTGTCGCTGAACAGGATCAAGCCGACGAAGGGCACCTGGAATTCATGGCGCAGGCTGTCTTCGACCACACCGACCACTTCCTCGAGACTGCCGGCATCGAGCAGATCCAGCACCAGGCGGCGGGTCTTGTCGAACAGGCGGTCGTTGTCGCGTGCGACGTCCATCAACTGGCCAAGGCGGTGGCGCATCTCGATGTTGCGCTCGCGCAGCAGCTTGACCTGGCGTTCTACCAGCGACACGGCGTTGCCGGGCTGGTGCGGAATACGCAACTCGGGGATCAGTTCTTCATGGTCGATGAAGAACTCCGGGTGCAGGCGCAGATAGGCCGCGACCGTTTCCGAATCGAGCGGTTTGGGCGAATCCTGCTGGTCGGTCATAGGCGAACCTGTCCTTCGTATACGCGGGCAGCGGGCCCGGTCATCATAACCGGCTGACCCTCGCCTGCCCATTCGATGGACAGTTTGCCGCCTGGCAGTTCCAGTTGCACGGGCGAATCCATCCAGCCCTGGCGAATGGCCGCGACGGCCGCGGCGCAGGCGCCGGTGCCGCAGGCCAGGGTTTCGCCGGCACCACGCTCCCACACGCGCAGGCGCGCACGCTGACGATCCTGTATCTGCAGGAAGCCGACGTTGACCCGCTGCGGGAAGCGCGGATGGTGTTCCAGCTTCGGCCCGAGCGTATGCACCGGTGCGTCATCGATGCTATCGACGCGCAGCACCGCATGCGGGTTGCCCATCGACAGCGCGGCCAGCTCTACGCTCTGACCCTCGACGTCGACGTGATAGGTCAGCGCGGCCTGGTCGGCCTGGAACGGCACCTGTTCCGGCTGCAGGCGCGGTGCGCCCATGTTGACGCAGACCTGGCCATCGTTCTGCACGCGCAGCTCGATGATGCCGCTCTTGGTCTCGACGCGAATGACCTTCTTGGTGGTCAGGCGCTTGTCCAGCACGAAGCGGGCGAAGCAGCGCGCACCGTTGCCGCATTGCTCAACTTCCGAGCCGTCGGAGTTGAAGATGCGGTAACGGAAGTCGACATCCGGGTGACTCGGCGGCTCGACGATCAGCAGTTGGTCGAAACCGACACCGACGTGGCGGTCGCCCCATTGTTTGGCATGCTTGGGTTGCACGTGGGCGTGCTGGCTGATCAGGTCGAGGACCATGAAGTCATTGCCCAGGCCGTGCATCTTGGTAAAGCGCAATAGCATGACGTCGCCCTCAGGCCGGCAGCAGGCTTTCGCCGGCATAGAGCTCTTGGACTGTCTCGCGACGACGCACTTCATAAGCCTGTTCGCCATCCACCAGCACCTCGGCGGCGCGGCCGCGGGTGTTGTAGTTGGAGCTCATGACGAAGCCATAGGCGCCTGCCGAACGCACGGCCAGCAGGTCACCCTCGGCCAGCACCAACTGACGATCCTTGGCCAGGAAGTCGCCGGTCTCGCAGATCGGTCCGACCAGGTCGTAGTTACGCGACTCGCCTTCACGTGGCTGCACCGGCGACACGTCCATCCACGCCTGATACAGGGCGGGACGGATCAGGTCGTTCATCGCCGCATCGACGATGGCGAAGTCCTTGTGCTCGGTGTGCTTGAGGTATTCCACCTGAGTCAGCAGCACGCCGGCGTTGGCGACGATGAAGCGGCCCGGTTCGAACACCAGGCCCAGGTCGCGACCTTGCAGGCGTTTGCGCACGGCGGTGATGTAGTCGCCGGCCAGCGGCGGCTGCTCGTCGCGGTACTGCACGCCAAGGCCACCACCGAGATCCAGATGCTTGATGGTGATACCGCGCGCGGCCAGTTTGTCGACCAGCAACAACAGGCGATCCAGGGCGTCGAGGAAGGGTTCGAGGGTGGTCAACTGCGAACCGATGTGGCAGTCGACGCCGATCACTTCCAAGTTCGGCAGCTCGGCAGCGCGGGCGTAGACCGCCTCGGCCTGCTCGATGTCGATGCCGAACTTGTTTTCCTTGAGGCCGGTGGAGATGTACGGGTGGGTGCCGGCGTCCACGTCCGGATTGACCCGCAGCGAGACGGGCGCCTTGACGCCCAGCTCGGCAGCGACCTTCTGCAGGCGCTCCAGCTCGACGCTGGATTCGACGTTGAAACAGTGCACGCCGACTTCCAGCGCGCGGCGCATGTCGTCGCGACTCTTGCCAACGCCGGAGAAAACGATGCGGCTCGGCTCGCCACCAGCGGCCAGGACGCGCTCCAGCTCACCGCTGGAAACGATGTCGAAGCCGGCGCCGAGGCGCGCCAGGACGTTCAGTACGCCGATGTTGGAGTTGGCCTTGACCGCGAAGCAGACCAGGTGCGGCATGCCGGCCAGGGCATCGGCATAGGCGCGGTACTGCCCTTCGATATGGGCGCGGGAATAGACGTAGGTGGGCGTGCCGAAGCGCTGGGCCAGCGCGGACAAGGCAACGCCTTCCGCGAACAGCTCGCCGTCGCGGTAGTTGAAGGCTTCCATGGGGCAGCTCCTGTCAGAGTTCGAAACGGTCTCGGCTGTTGCCGGCGTTGTCGTCGCCCGGCAGATACAGCGGGCCTTTCTGACCGCAGCCAGCCAGCAGGCAAACGGCGGCGAGGAGCGCGAGGGTCAGTCGCTTCATGGGGCAGTCCTTGAAAATAAGCGTGAATTGCGCCGGAGTATACCGACCCCCTGCCACCTTGCCTATGCGCCCGGCGCCCGCCTGGCGGGGCGCTGGCTCGATTTGCGTCTGCATCTGGCGTGTGTGCCGAAGGCATTCGTGCCGGCTTGGGTTAGCATGCGGCGAGTTACGAGGAGCCTCGATGGACAATCCCGCGATTCTGGCCGGCTCGGTCTCGGTAGCCTACCTGCAAGGCCTTATCGAACACCTGCAGCGCCAGGGGGTGGCGGCCGACGCGCTGCTCGCCCATGCCCAGCTCAGCCCTGAAGCCCTGAGCCAGCGCGATCAGCGCATCGCGGCCAGTGCTTACCTGACGCTGCTTGGCGAAGGCGTGCGCCTGACCGGCGACCCGAATCTGGGCCTGCATCTGGGGGAATCGGTGCGGCCGGGTTATTACGGCGTGCTCGGTTACCTGATCATGAGCTGCGCGACCCTGGCTGACGCGCTGCATCGCCAGGCGCGCTATGCCTCGCTGGTTGGCAACCTGGGGCTGGTGGTGCTCGACGACGAGCCCGCTCGGCCCGACAGCGAGCCGCTGGTCGCCCACAGCTGGCAGCCGTTGCTGGCGCAGCAGCAGCGCCAGCTGAGTGAAGAAACCCTGGCCGGCTGGGTCAGTTTTGGACGCTGGATCAGCGGCCTGGATATTGCGCCGACCGAGGTGCGCTTCCAGCATCCGGCGCCGGCGGATACCTCTGAGCACGCGCGCATCTTTCGCTGCCCGGTGCTGTTCGATCAACCCGACAATGCCCTGATCTTTCCCAAACGTTTGCTCGCGGCGCCGCTGAACCAGGCCGATGCTCAGGTGCGTGGCATGCTCGATGCCTACGCCGATCGCCTGCTGGCCGAGCTCAATCAGGGCAACAGTGTGCTCGATCGCGCGCGCCTGGAGCTGGCGCGCCAGTTGCCGGAGCAGGGGCCTGATCTGGAGGCCATCGCCGCTGCCCTGGCGCTGAGCCCAAGGACCTTGCAGCGGCGTCTGCGTAAGGGCGGGCTGTCGTTCAGCCAATTGGTCGACGAAACCCGCCAGCAGCTGGTGCTGCACTACCTGCGAGATCCCGCACTGGAGCTGGCGGAAATCGCCTTTCTGGTCGGTTTCAGCGAGCCGGGTTCGCTGGCGCGCGCATTTCGTCGCTGGACGGGAACGAGTCCGGGCGAGTACCGTCGCCACCTTTGCGCCTAGGCCGCTAGCCTGGTCTTGCGTTTTCGCCTAATTTTTCTGCAGTCGCTGCATCTAGTGAGGACACCCCGATGAGCCTGAGCGAAGCCCGCTTTCACGACCTGGTCGATGCCACCCAGCAGGCGGTGGAGGACATCTTCGACGACAGCGGTCTGGACGTCGATCTGGAAAACAGCGCCGGTGTGCTGACGGTGCGTTTCGACAATGGCAGCCAGCTGATCTTCAGCCGTCAGGAGCCGATTCGTCAGCTGTGGCTGGCCGCGCGCTCCGGTGGCTTCCACTTCGACTACGACGAGGCCGACGGCCGCTGGATCTGCGATACCAGCGACGAACAGCTGGGTGAAATGCTGGTACGCATCACGCTCGAGCAGTCGGGCGCCGAGCTGGAGTTCGATGAGCTCTGAGCCGAACGTGGCGCCGCTGGCTTCGCCGTGCCGGCGCCAGTGTTGCCTCGACGAGCACGAGCAGTGCCTCGGTTGCGGTCGCACCCTGCAGGAGATTCTCGACTGGGGCGCGGCCGATAACGCGCGGCGCCGCTTGATCTGCCAGGCCGCCGAGCAGCGGTTGCGCGAGCGCAAACGGGCGCACTGATCCGGCGGTCTTGTTTATTTGTCCGGCTGTGTTAGGGTCGACAGAACATTCAGCTGAACCCCGCCTTCGGGCGGGGTTTTGCTTTTTTACGGTTTACGCAAGGAGTCCGCCCGGCATCATGAACAGCTCACCGACCATCACCATTACTCGCCTCGATCTGCAGCGTCTGGAGCGCCTGCTCGACAGCCTGGACGAGTTCGGTCCTGGCGCCCAGGCGCTGCAGGCTGAGCTGGATCGTGCCGAAGTGGTGGGGCACGACGAGGTGCCGGCTGGTGTGGTGACCATGAATTCGCGCGTACACTGCCGCGAGGAGAGCAGCGGCAAGGACTATCACCTGACCCTGGTCTACCCGCAGGATGCCGGTGGCGAAGGCAAGGTCAGCATCCTCGCGCCAGTCGGCAGCGCCTTGCTCGGTCTGTCCGTCGGCCAGCATATCGACTGGCCGGCGCCGGGCGGCAAGCAGCTCAAATTGACCCTCCTGGAAGTCGAATACCAACCGGAAGCAGCAGGCGAATACGACCGCTGACGCCTTTCTCCAGGCTGGGCTAGAGTGAGGTTTCCGCTAATGGCAAGGAGGCCTCGCCATGCCGAGTCTGCCGCTGTATTTCCCGCCGTCCTACCAGTTGTCGCGCGCCTTGCTTTGCGCCGAGCTGCTGATGGCCGCCTACGACCAGTACGAGCAATGGCTGGCGCAGCAGTGCCCGCGCACGCCCGAGCACTTTCATTGGCAACAGCCTGATCTGGAAGGCTGGCAGCTTTCCGCGCCAATCTGGAGCGTGCTCAGCGAGTGGCATGTGTTCAATGAGTCCGAGCCCTTCGGCTTCGCCGCGCGGGATCCGCAGGGTGATTGCTACCTCGTATTTCGCGGCACCGAGTCGGTGCAGGACTGGCTCGATGACCTCGACCTGGATCAGCGCGACTACCCCTGGCAGGCTGGGGCGGGTCTGGTGCACGACGGCTTTCTGAAACTCTACACCTCGTTGCGTGACCAGGCTCTGCTGGCACTGGACGGCTTGCAGCCGCAGGCGCGGCTCTGGGCCTGTGGTCACAGCCTGGGCAGCGCACTGAGTACGCTGGTGGTGCCGGATCTGCTGCAGCGCTGGCCTGCATTGCCGCTGCAGCATTACAACTTTGCCAGCCCGCGTCTGGCGTCCCCGGCGTTCGCCAGCTATTACAACGGGCTGGTCGTGCCGACTTATCGGTTGGTCAACGACAGCGACCTGGTGCCCGAGGTGCCACCGGCGGACAGTGATCGCTGGTTCTATCAGCACCTGGGCTTGCCGGTGACCTTCACCGCCAGTTACGGAGGTGTCGCCGCCAACCACAGCATGGGCGGCTGCTACCTCTATGCACTGAGCAATCCGGATGCGCCGATGAAGGGCTAGACCTGCTGCAGCGCCGTATTGAGGGCATCTTCCAGCCCGCTCTTGGAGTGCAGGTAATGCACCGTTTGCGCCTGTTGCCCGGCCAGCACGGCGGACAGGTCGAGGTCGGTGATGTAGCAGGGGTAGCGCTCGCCGCCGGCACGCTGGGCAAGGATGTGCTGCGCCACGGCGCGATACAGCTCGCGGCCGTACTCCAGCTCGGAAAACTCGCGATGGTTGCAGTATAGGGTGACGTGGCGCTGGCGACCGTCGCCAGGCTCGACGATGGCCTGCACATCGTAGAACGGGTGGCTGACCTGCGCCTCGGGCGCCGGCCTGCGCTCGAGGCGCTGAGCCCGTAATGGCGCCGCCGGCAGCAGTTGGTAGTAGAGAATTTCCAGCGGCGGCTGGTTGTCGGCGCCATCGAGCGGCAGCATGGCATTGCGCCGATACAGCAGTGACTGCAGGAAGCGATGGATCGGCGTCAGCAGGCTCTGCTCATCGCGAAATGGCAGGCGCCGGCGCCAGAGTGCATTGCGTTCATCGAGCAGGGTCAGTTCCGCTTCGCCGCTGGTTTCGTGCAGGCGATAGAACACCTGGATGCACTGTGGGCGGCCCATGGGCAGGATCAGCGCGAGGTCGTCGCCATCGAGGGCATGACGGTCCAGGTGCAGGGGGCTGTAGAGCTCCTGCTCGGCGCCGAGGTGCTCCAGCAGCGCCGGCAGGTCGCCCAGAGCAGCGTGACTGACCTGGCCGGGTGTCAGCTGCAACACGTGGTAATGCTGACGTACCTGCACCAGATAGCGTGACTGGCGACCTTCGGCATAGGTGTTGAGCAGGTCGCGCAGCAACTCGTCGACGCGTTCGGCAATCGGCTGGGCGCGATTACGACAGTAGCAGCGCACCTGTACCTGGGGTTGCGGGCCGCCGATCGGCAGGCTGTTGAGCAGGTCGCGCAGGCAGTCGAGCAGGGCGTCGGTGCCGTCATGGCGGCTGACCTGCAGTTCGTTCCAGCTGTTGAGCACCACCTGATCGAGGGTCAGTACCAGGTTCTCGCGCACCCCCGAATAGCCCAGCGCATCGGTGCGCCCGGTGGTCATGTGCACGTTCATCTGGCTGTGCTGCCTGAGCGGGTCTACCCCGACATTGACCAGCAACAGCACCTGGCTGGGAATGCTGGCGCGCAACAGGGCGGTTTCTTCGACGCTGGGCTGCGGCAAGGGGAAGCTTTGCTGCAGACTGGTGATCAGGTTGGACAGTTCGAAATCGGTCAGGTCGCTGCTGCCTGGGTGCAGCGACAGACGCGTGCTGCTGTCGATCACGCCGTTGCGATGGCACCAGGCGAGCAGTTCGATCAGTTCGCGCGACCGCTTTAGCGGGGCAAAGTCGCTCCACTCCTGGGCGCCCAGGCTGCCGTTGAACAGCGCCCACTGGTATTCGTTGGGCGCCTCGGGACTGGGGTGCTGGACCAGGGTCAGGGTGTCTTCGGCCAGGTCCGGGGCGATGCCGGGGTTGATGTACTCCACCTTGCCGGCCTTGCGCTCGAAGGCTGCATACAGGCGCCGGCCCAGCACGTTGAGATCACGGTTGTTCAGCGAACTGCCGGTCTCGGCACTGCGGGCGAACTGCGAGAGAAAGCGGTAGCTGTAGGTCAGCTCGTTGACCAGCACGCGGCGCTCGGCGGCGACCTGGCGCACTTTCCACTGGCTGCGACTGTCGAGCACGTTGAGCTGGCGGCTGTGCCAGCCCCATTCAGCAGTCAGGCGCTCGAGCAGCAGGCGCTGCCAGCTTTTGGCGCGGCCGCGCGTCGGTGGGCGGCTGACCTTCTTGTTCACCTTCAGGTACAGGCAGCGGCGAATCAGCTCCAGCCTTTCCTGATCGCCGCGCGCGCTCAGATACTCTTCCAAGCGACGGTAGACGACGATGTAGGGGTCCAGTTCGTCGAGGTCCAGGCGGCCTTCGAACACCGCCCGCTTGAAACGCAGCGCCAGGCACTCGACCTTGGGATGCTCGCTGGCATAGACCTCGGTCAGCAGCAGTTTGAGTACCGACTTGTAGGGCGACTCGATGCCCTTGTACAGCTGCCACATGCCGGCGCCGATAAACTCTTCCGGTGGGATATGTGCCAGGTTGCCGAGGTCGAGTACGTCCTCTGCACGTACAAAGCGTTTGCTCAGTAGGGTGCGGCAGTAGTCGTGGTAGCGCGTTTCCTCGTAGACCGGCACCAGCCACCAGAGCGGCGTACGACCGCCTAGCCAGATGGCGGTGCGGTAGAACTCGTCGAGCAGCAGATAATGCTGGGTGGTGCCGCAGTCGTCGGAGGTCAGTTGCGCCTCACGCGCGCCCTGGGTGAAGCGCTGCGGGTCGACCAGAAAGACATGCACCTCGGCGCCCTGAGTGGCAGCCCAGCTTTCCAGTTGATCGCACTTCTTGCGCAGGTCCTGCAGTTCCTGCGCCGTGAGGTTGGGCGAGTGGCACAACCACAGGTCCATATCGCTCTGTTCGGCCTGCGCCACGGTGCCCAGGCTACCCATCAGGAACAGGCCATGCAGCGGCGCTGCGCCCTGGCCGCGACGCGGTTTGTAGACGAACGAGCGGGTCAGGCGCTGGACTTCGGCGAGGCTGGCATCATCCGGCTCGAAGCCGCTGAGGCCGGCCGGCGTGCTGGCCGAGACATAGCCAGGCAGCAGTGGATGATTGACGTGCAGCAGCAATGGCAACAGCTTGAGGACCAGTTGCTGGCGTGTGGACAGCGCCTCCATGGCCCGCTGCAGGCGGCCCTGATTGATCTGCAGAAAGCGCGCGCGCAATTGCGCCAGCACCTTGCGGTCGATGCCGTCATCGATATCGGGGCGTATTTCCTGCGTGCGCGTCATGCTCGAACTCTACTGCAGATCCGGCAAGCCTATCAGCGGCAGGCTCGCCAGTGCAGTGCCTTTGACGCTATATCGCCCGCCGCGCCTTTCCCTTAAGGGCGGCCGGCGGGCAACCGAGATTAAGCGGAGGTGGTCTGACGGGTCGAGAGAATGGTCAACAGGGCTTGCGCATGCTCGGCGGCATCGATGCCCAGGCTGGTCAGATAGCCGCCGTCGGCTTGGCTCACCAGGCCTTTTTCGTGAAGACGGGTGATGGCGCCTTGCGCCTTGAATGAGGCGTTGTTGTGCACCTTTAGCCCCTCCTGATGGTTGTCCAGGTTGTACAGGGCGAGGATTTCCAGCTCGTCGATCAGGTCAGCGGTGAATGACTTCATGGTGACTCCGTCTTGTTGTTATGGCGCTCTTGCAGTGTAGAGCCATGTGCCGCGCTCTGCCCATCGCTGAGCTGCCAGTTGCCGAGAATTCGTTGATAGGTACCATCCTGCCTGATCTGTCGCATGCCTGCGTCGAAGTCGCGCAGCAAGGCAGCAGCCCGTGGATGGTGGCGGGAGAAGGTCAAGTAGAGTCGCGGGCGATGTACCCTCGTTAGCGCCTTGAATTGGCCGACCAGTTCGGGGTTGTCGCGCAGCAGTGCGTCGGTGGTGCCGCGAAAGGCGATGACGTAGTCCACGCGCCCACGCTGCAGCATGCGAAAGCCATTGATATCTCGCCGTACCGCAATGCGCTGGATATCTGCATAGCTGTCGAAGTACTCGCCGTAGGTATAGCCGATGGTGACTGCCACGCGTTTGCCACGGATCGCGTCCAGGTCATCTATTGCCGCGTCCCCTGCATGGCCCCAGAGCAGAATATCGTCGCTGAACAGCACCTCTTGCGGTAACAGGAACTCCGCGCGGATGTGCGCGTCAGGCGTGGTGTTGAAGCAGCCTGCCAGGCTGCCTGAACGTGCCAGCTCCATGCAGCGCGAATAGGGGTAGGGCGTCAGCTCGACGGACGTGTCGCTGGCACTGAAAGCGGCGCGGACTATGTCTGCCGACATGCCCTCGATCCTGTCATTGCGCAGAGCGGTGTAGGGGTACCAGTCATCCTCGGCACCAATACGCGGCGTTTCGGCTCGAGCAATGCACGCTCCGCTCAAGCAGAGCGTGAAGACAAGCAGAGCGAGAGTTCGAGTCGACTGACAGGCCATCGAAGACGGTGCCTTCCTGGTCGGAGTTGGCAGTGACAGTAGCAATCTGCTTGCCAGTCCGGCCAGTGGCCTGGATCAATCCTTGCTCAGTTTTCTTCCGGCAGCTCCGGCAGGGCGCGCAGGGCCTGCTCATACCAGGCGCCATCGAAGGGGCGATCCTCGCGCAGCATGGCGTCGACTTCATGGGCCAGGACCAGCGCCATCAGCTCGAGGATCTCCTCGCGCTCGTAACCGACCAGCGTCAGCTTGTTGTAAACCGCCTTGGCTGCAGCGGGCTCACCGCTTTCCAACTGGTTTTCGATGGCCTGAATCAGGGTGGCTTCGGCGAAGTCTTCGTCTTCTTGCTCGTTGTTTTGACTCATGGTTCCTCTCGTGTTCCGGCCTTGGCTCAGTCGCAGGGGACGCCAACGCCCTTCAGGCTGACTTTGAAGAATTGCAGACGAAAGCCCGAGTTCGCGGCTCGACTGCAAAGACTCGTATTGAGGGTGCGGTATTCGGCGATGAAGATCGGTTTGCCCTGGCTGCGCATGTGACTGTAACCGTCGCATTCGTTGTAGCGATAGCAGCTCTCGTTGATGGCAAAGTCGAAGTAGTCGCCAAGCTCAGGCAGCAGTTCCACGGCATTCTTCAGACCGATGCTCAGGTCGCGGCTATGCGCCTCGCTGGCCAGCCAGCGGTTGAAGTCTATTTGCTCGGCTTCCGTCAGGCTCAGGCCATTGTCATTGCTGTAGCCGTCCACGTTGTCCGGATCGACAGCGTCGCAGCCCTTGTCGACGGCCAGGTCCAGGCGTTTGGCGAGCAGTTGGCGTACATCGTCACGGCGATAGTCGAGCCAACGCTCGCCAGGCCAATCAGGCAATGCTTTGCCCAGCGCCGCCGTGGGGTAGGCCTGAGCGTCGCTGCGCCAGTCTTCCCAGGTGCCCGCGCTGAAATAGCAGATGACGATACGGCCACCCGCCTTGAGATTGGTGATGGTTTGCTTGGATGTGTCGTACAGGTCGATGTCATAGACCAGGCGATTGGGTGTTTGCAGTTTGCCATCGAGCTGCATATGCCAGGATGCATTGACGGGAATGGTGACCGGTGTCGCCGCTGTCAGTGCCGGGGCGATAACGCTGAGCAGTGCAAGGAGTGTGCGCATGATGGTCCGGGGCAGGTGGAGGTGTAATTACCTTAGGCCAGAGATGTTGCCCCGGCCAGACGCTGGCTTGCTCAGCCTGCGGCGAAGTCCAGCAAGGCCTGGCCGGTGAGGCGATAGGTCGTCCATTCGCTCTGCGGACGGGCGCCGAAGGATTCGTAGAAGTCGATCGCCGGGGTGTTCCAGTCCAGCACCGACCACTCGAAGCGACCGCAGCCTCTCGCCACGGCCAGTTGTGCCAGGTGGCGCAGCAGCGCCTTGCCGGCGCCCAGTCCGCGAGCCTCGGGGCTGACGTAGAGGTCCTCCAGGTAAAGGCCGTGCTTGCCCAGCCAGGTGGAGTAGTTGAAGAAGTACACGGCATAGCCAATGGGCTGGCCGTCGTTCTCGCAGATCAGACCGTGGGCAGTGCTGCCTTCGGCGAACAGGCTATCGCGGATACCGGCAGCATCGGTCTTCACCTCATGCTCGGCCTTTTCGTAGATGGCCAGGTCGGTGATGAAACGCAGGATCAGCTCGGCGTCGTCAGGGGTGGCGGGGCGGATGTGCAAAGGCATTGATGTCTCCTGGCGCTCAGCGGTGCGCTATCTGTCGTTATGGCGCGGTCAAAGGCGCAGGCCGAGGTTGACCATAAGCGCGGCGTTGCCCAGCAGTACCAGCTCCGCTGCCATGCCGTGGCTCTGCACGCCCAACGAAGGAATGATCGCGGGTGCTACACCCAGATGATTGAGAGGGATCTTGTCGCGATACTCACCGCGATAACCATGTAACAGGCCGCCGGTCAGCTTGGCGTAGAACGGGTGGCGGTTACTGTCGAAGCGGCGGCCTACATAGGCGTACTGCGAACTCTGGTCGAACGAGTTGCGAAAGACTGCGCCGCCCCAGAGGTTGCCGGACGCATAACCACGTTCCAGGCCAATCAGGCGCTGGTGATTGTTGTGATCGGGCTCGGGGTGGTAGTGCCGCGTGTAGACGCTCGTCTGTACTTGCCAGTAGTCGTGTTCGGTCGCGACTGCTGATGTTGCCAGCAGGCTGAGTAGCAAGGTCGTTGGGAGTGTGTAACGCATGGCGACCTCCTGGTCGAATGGCCTGCCTTGGCAGGGGCGGCGTGCGCCGCCCCTTTGCGACCTCAGCGAGTAGCGAGAAGTTTGCGGCCACGCACCACGGCGGCACGCACCTGGTTCGGCGCCGTGCCACCGATATGGTTGCGGGCGTTCACCGAGCCTTCCAGGGTCAGCACGGCGAACACGTCATCATCGATCTGGTCGCTGAACTGGCGCAGCTCGTCCAGGCTCATCTCGGCCAGGTCCTTGCCGCTGTCGACGCCGTACTTCACGGCGTGGCCGACGATCTCGTGGCAGTCGCGGAAGGGCAGGCCCTTGCGTACCAGGTAATCGGCCAGGTCGGTGGCGGTGGAGAAACCGCGCAGCGCGGCTTCGCGCATGATCTCGCGCTTGGGCTTGATCGCCGGGACCATGTCAGCGAAGGCGCGCAGGCTGTCGCGCAGGGTGTCGGCGGCGTCGAACAGCGGTTCCTTGTCTTCCTGATTGTCCTTGTTGTAGGCCAGCGGCTGGCCTTTCATCAGGGTCAACAGGCCGGTCAGGGCACCGAACACGCGGCCGGTCTTGCCACGCACCAGCTCCGGCACGTCCGGGTTCTTCTTCTGCGGCATGATCGAGGAGCCAGTGCAGAAGCGATCCGGCAGGTCGATGAACTGGAACTGGGCGGATGTCCACAGCACCAGCTCTTCGGAGAAGCGCGACAGGTGCATCATCGCCAGCGAGGCGGCAGCGCAGAATTCGATGGCGAAGTCGCGGTCCGATACACCGTCCAGCGAGTTGCCGCCAACGGCGTCGAAACCCAGCAGTTGTGCAGTGATTTCGCGCTGGATCGGGTAGGTGGTGCCGGCCAGCGCCGCCGAGCCCAGCGGCATGCGGTTGGTGCGCTTGCGGCAGTCGACCAGGCGTTCGTAATCGCGCGACAGCATCTCGAACCAGGCCAGCAGATGATGACCGAAGGTCACCGGCTGGGCGGTCTGCAGGTGGGTGAACCCCGGCATGATGGTGTCCGCTTCGGCTTCGGCCAATCCCAGCAGGCCCTGCTGCAGGCGAGTGATCTCGGCGAGGATGATGTCGATTTCGTCGCGCAGCCACAGGCGGATATCGGTGGCCACTTGATCGTTGCGCGAACGACCGGTGTGCAGCTTCTTGCCAGTAACGCCGATGCGGTCGGTCAGACGCGCTTCGATGTTCATGTGCACGTCTTCCAGATCGACGCGCCAGTCGAACTGGCCGGCTTCGATCTCACCCTGGATCTGCTTGAGCCCATCAATGATGGCGTCACGCTCGGCATCGCTGAGGACGCCGACCTTGGCCAGCATGCTGGCGTGGGCGATGGAGCCCATGATGTCGTGGCGGTACAGGCGCTTGTCGAATTCGACCGAGGCGGTGAAGCGGGCGACGAAGGCGTCGACAGGTTCGCTGAAGCGGCCGCCCCAGGATTGGTTGGTTTTTTCGCTGCTCATGGCACTTGCTCTGGTTCGGGCTCTGGATCGGGCGGCCGCGTCGGCGGCCGGCATGGCGGACAAAGTGCGTCGATAATAACAGGGTCGGCAGGCGTTTCGCCGGGGCGCGTTCGCCGTTGGGCGTTCGATGGCGTTGTCGGCTGCTTCACAATTTTGCCCTGAAGGCGGCATTTCGGTGCTTTATTTTGTCCGGCTGGGGCCGTCTGGCTTGCCGGCTCGCAGGGCGACAAGGAAACTGCGTCGATGCACAGACAATCCTCTACCAAGAACAAATACAACGCCGCTATCGACGACTTCTTCGTCCCGGAACTGTGTCAGCCCGAAGCGCTGCTGAGCATGGTGCTGTTGGCCGAGTTGCTGGTATTGGTATTGGTGCTCGCCGAACCGATGACGCCGGGGTTCGACTGGGTACGCCTGGCCCTGACTTCACTGTTCGTGCAGTGGATCGTGCTGCTGTCGGCTGCTGTGCTCTGCCGCTTGCGGCCGCTGCTGGCACGTCTGCGTCCCGCGTTGGCTGGGGGGCTGTGCTGCGCGCTGGTGGTGCTGCTGACCCTGGGTTGTACGGCGGTGGCCGACTATTACGAGCTGGGTGGGCCGCTGCCGCGCAGTGGTGAAGTGAATCTTTATCTGCGTCATGCGTTGATCAGCCTGATCATGTCCGCACTGCTGCTACGCTATTTCTATCTGCAGAGCCAATGGCGTCGGCAGGAGCAGGCCGAGCTGCGTGCGCGGATCGAATCGTTACAAGCGCGGATTCGCCCGCACTTTCTGTTCAACAGCCTCAACAGCATCGCCAGCCTGGTCACGCTCGATCCTTACAAGGCCGAGCAGGCGGTGCTGGATCTGTCCGATCTGTTTCGCGCCAGCCTGGCCAAACCTGGCACGCTGGTGCCGTGGAAGGAGGAACTGGAACTGGCGAAACGATATCTATCGATCGAGCACTATCGGCTCGGCGAGCGACTACAGTTGCAGTGGGAGGTCGAAGGTGTGCCGGAGGATCTGCCGATTCCCCAGCTGACCCTGCAGCCTCTGTTGGAGAATGCGCTGATCTATGGCATCGCGCCGCGTATCGAAGGCGGCCTGGTGCGGGTCGAGGCGGATTACCAGGATGGTGTGTTCAGCTTGTGTGTCAGCAATCCGTATGAAGAGCGGGGCGAGCAGCATCCGTCACGGGGAACGCAGCAAGCGCTGAGTAATATCGATGCGCGCCTGGCGGCACTTTTTGGGCCGCGCGCGAGTCTCAGCGTGGAGCGCCGTGACGGCCGTCATTACAGCTGTCTACGCTATCCTTGTGCGAGACTCACGCAGGAAGCCAGAGCAATATGAATGTCCTGATCGTCGATGACGAACCCCTTGCCCGCGAGCGCCTGAGCCGCATGGTCGGTGAGCTCGAGGGTTACCGGGTCCTGGAGCCCGCCGCCAGCAATGGCGAGGAAGCCCTGACCCTGATTGATAGCCTCAAGCCGGATGTGGTCCTGCTGGATATCCGCATGCCCGGCCTCGACGGCCTGCAGGTGGCTGCCAAATTGTGCGAGCGCGAAGCGCCGCCAGCGGTGATCTTTTGCACGGCGCATGATGAGTTCGCTCTGGAAGCCTTCCAGGTCAGTGCAGTGGGCTATCTGGTCAAACCGGTGCGCCCTGAGAGCCTGAGCGAAGCGCTGAAAAAGGCCGAGCGGCCCAATCGTGTGCAGTTGGCCGCCCTGACTCGTCCCGCAGCTGAGACTGGCGGTGGCCCGCGTACCCATATCAGTGCCCGTACCCGCAAGGGCATCGAGCTGATTCCGCTGGATCACGTGGTCTACTTCATCGCTGACCACAAATACGTCACCCTGCGTCACGAGGGTGGTGAAGTCCTGCTGGATGAGCCGTTGAAGGCGCTGGAAGACGAGTTCGGTGATCGCTTCGTGCGCATCCATCGCAATGCGCTGGTGGCGCGCGAGCGTATCGAGCGCCTGCAGCGCACCCCGCTCGGCCACTTTCAACTGTTCCTCAAAGGTCTGGACGGCGACTCGCTGGTGGTCAGCCGCCGTCATGTGGCCGGTGTACGCAAACTGATGCAGTCTCTATAAGGGGGCGCCGGCTGCGGCCTATGGCCGCCTCCTTCCGCCGGCGTCGGGCGAGCCTGTTATGATTCGCGGCAATCGGTTTTCTGGAATTGCCTCATGTCCCGCGAAATTCGCATCGCCACCCGTAAGAGCGCCTTGGCCCTGTGGCAGGCCGAACATGTCAAAGCCCGCCTGGAACAGGCTCATCCCGGTCTGAAGGTCAGCCTGGTGCCCATGGTCAGCCGCGGCGACAAGCTGCTCGACGCGCCGCTGGCGAAGATCGGTGGCAAGGGCCTGTTCGTCAAGGAGCTGGAAACCGCACTGCTGGAAAACGAGGCCGACATTGCCGTGCACTCGATGAAGGACGTGCCGATGGACTTTCCCGAAGGGCTGGGCCTGTACTGCATTTGCGAGCGTGAAGACCCGCGCGACGCCTTCGTCTCCAACACCTACTCCAGCCTTGATGCATTGCCCGCCGGCAGCGTGGTCGGTACTTCCAGTCTGCGCCGTCAGGCTCAATTGTTGGCGCGCCGGCCTGACCTGAAAATCCAGTTCCTGCGCGGCAACGTCAATACCCGCCTGGCCAAGCTCGATGCCGGCGAGTACGACGCCATCATCCTCGCCGCAGCCGGCCTGATCCGCCTGGGGTTCGAGGATCGTATCCGCAGTTCGATCAGCGCCGAGGACAGCCTGCCGGCCGGCGGCCAGGGCGCCGTGGGCATCGAGTGCCGCAGTGCCGACAGCGACGTGCATGCCTTGCTGGCGCCGCTGCATCACCGTGACACCGCGCTACGTGTCACCGCCGAGCGCGCGCTGAACAAGCACCTCAATGGCGGCTGCCAGGTCCCTATCGCCTGCTATGCCCTGCTCGAAGATGATCAGCTGTGGCTGCGCGGCCTGGTCGGCCAACCTGACGGCGGCCTGTTGCTGCGCGCCGAAGATCGCGCCGCCAGTAGCGATGCCGAGGCTCTGGGGGTGCGTGTCGCCGAGGCGCTGCTGGCGCAGGGGGCCGATGCCATTCTCCAGGCCGTCTATGGTGAGGCCGGTCACCCTTGAGCGTTTGGCGCCTGTTGCTGACGCGTCCTGCCGAGGATTGTGCGGCGCTGGCGCAGACCCTGGCTGCGCAGGGTGTCGTCAGCCACTGCATGCCGCTGCTGGCCATCGAGGCACTGGACGAGACACCCGAGCAGCGCAGCGCCTTTGCCGATTTGCAGCGTTACTGCGCGGTGATCGTGGTCAGCAAGCCGGCAGCCCGAATTGGCCTGCAGCTCTTGGCGCAGCATGGGGCGCCGACGCCTGATCTGCCCTGGTTCAGTGTCGGCGCGGCTACCGCTGCGGTACTCGCCGAGCAAGGCTTGGGCGTACATTTTCCCGACTTGGGCGATGACAGCGAGGCGTTGCTCGCTCTGCCTGCACTGCAGCAGGCCATCGCGGCACCTGCACCGCGCGTGCTGATCCTGCGTGGCGAAGGTGGCCGAGAATTCCTCGCCGAGCGCTTGCGCAGCCAAGGTGTGAGCGTCGACTATCTGCCACTGTATCGCCGTGTGCTGCCGCAGTACGCGCCGGGCGAGCTGAGCCGACAAGTGCAAGCGGAACGCCTGAATGGCTTGGTTGTCAGCAGTGGGCAGGGTTTCGAACATCTGCTGCAGCTAGCCGGCGATGACTGGCCGGCGTTGGCTCGGCTACCCTTGTTCGTACCCAGCCCGCGCGTCGCCGAACAGGCCCGCGCTGCGGGTGCCCAGATCGTTGTGGACTGTCGCGGCGCCAGTGCCGCGGCCTTGCAGGCAGCTTTGGAGCAGTTTCCGGCTGCCGCCCTCTAAAAGGACGGATACGTGAGCGAAGCATCCACCCCGAACACGCCAGAAGAAAAACCGGCCAGCGAAGCCGTGAAATCCACACCTGCACCGCCACCGGTGAAGGCACCACGCAGTGGCGCTGGCAGCGGCCTTGCCGCATTCGCCTTGCTGATTGGCCTGGCTGGCGCCGGTGCTGGCGGTTGGAGCCTCTGGCAACTGCATGAAATGCAGGGCAGGGACCAGCAGCAGGCCGAAGACCTGCAAAGCACCCGCGACGACAGTGCCAAGCAAGTGTCTGACTTGTCCCGGCAACTGGATAAGCGTCTCTCCGAGTTACCCAGTGCCAGCGAGCTGGACGAGCGCCGTCGCCTGCTGGCCAATCTGCAGAGCGATCAGCAGCGCCTGAGTCAGCGCCTGGAAAGCGTGCTCGATGGTAGCCGCCAGGATTGGCGCCTGGACGAGGCCGAACACCTGCTGCGCTTGGCCACCTTGAGATTGTCTGCGCTGCAGGACGTCGCCAGTGCCGAGGCACTGGTGGCGGCTGCCGATGACATTCTTCGCGAACAGGACGACCCTGCCGCCTTTGCTGCCCGCGAGCAGCTCAGCCGTAGTCTCGAAGCCCTGCGCACCACCGAGCGCCCGGATCGCGTCGGCCTGTTCCTGCAGCTGGGCGCCTTGCGTGAGCAGGCCGCTACCCTCAATCCACTGGCGCCGACCTTCGAAGGGCAGGGTGACGTGCTCTCCGACCTGGCAGCCGAAGGCGACGGCAGTGCCTGGTGGAGCGAGTGGGCGAAGAAGCTTTCGGAGTACTTCCGTATCGAGTTCGACGCCGATCGCAACGTGCGTCCGCTGCTGTCCGGGCAAAGCCTGTCGCAGGTGCGCCTGAGCCTTTCGCTGGCGCTGGAACAGGCGCAATGGGCCGCGCTGCATGGTCAGACCGGTGTGTACAAGCAGTCGCTGAAACAGGCCGAGGAAATCCTCGATGCCCACTTCAACCTGGACAACCCGGACAGTCGTGCCCTGCGCCAGCGCTTCGGCGAGCTGGCCGATGCCAGCATCGAGGTCAAGGTGCCGGACCTGAGCGACTCGCTCGATGCGCTGCAGGCCTACCTGCAACGTAAACAGGCGCAACGTCGGCAGGGGGCCGCGGCGGCCGAGGAGGCGCAATGAGACGCCTGATCTGGCTCCTGTTATTGCTGGCCATCGCCGCCGGGCTGTATCTGCTCAGTCTGGCCATCGAGGCTGATCGCGGTTATGTGCTGTTCGCCTACCAGGGCTTTCGCTATCAGTCCGGCCTGTGGGCATTCCTTGGCCTGCTGGTGGTCGTGGTGGTGCTGTACTACCTGGTCAAGTGGACACTGCGTTTGTTGCTCAGCTCGACACGGCTGGCCAACCCCTGGTCGCGTCTGCATCGCAACCGCCGTGTGCGCCTGGCTTCCGAGCAGGGCATGCTCGACCTGGCCGAAGGTCGCTGGGCGCGTGCCCAGCGTCAACTGACCCGTGCCGCCGAAGCCGACAGTCAGCCATTGATGTATTACCTCGGCGCTGCTCGTGCCGCTAGCAAGCTTGGCGATCACGAGCAGAGCGACGCATTGCTCGAACGCGCACTGAACAAGCAACCCCAGGCCGAACTGGCGATTGCCCTGACTCACGCCGAGCTGCAGCGTAACCGCGGCGACAGCGACGCGGCACTGGAAACCCTGCAGGCCATGCGTGAACGCCACCCAGGCCATCACCTGGTGCTGCGACAATTGCAGCGTCTGTATCTGCAGCGCCAGGACTGGTCGGCACTGCTTGGCTTGCTGCCCGAGTTGCGCAAGGAAAAGGCGCTGCCCGCCGCAGAACTCGACGAGCTGGAGCGCGAAACCTGGCGTGGTCGCCTGGCCGATGCCGGACTGGCTGGCCAGGGCCATGGCGAAACTGCACTTCAGCCGCTGACGCAAGCCTGGCAGCAGCTTTCCGCGCCACTGCGTCAGGAGCCTGAGCTGATCGCCACCTATGTCGAGCAACTGCGTCGACTGGGCGCGCAGGAAGAAGCCGAGGAAGTGCTGCGCAGCGCGCTCAAACGTGGTTACGACAGCCGTCTGGCGCGCTTCTACGGTGTGCTGCGTGGCGCCGACCCGGCGCGTCAGCTGCAAACGGCCGAACTCTGGCTCAAGCAGCATCCGCAGGATCCTGCCCTGTTGTTGACCCTGGGCCGTCTGAGCCTGCAGAACCAGTTGTGGGGCAAGGCGCGAGACTATTTCGAGACCAGTCTGAAGCTCGAGCGCCACCCGGAAACCTGCGCCGAGCTGGCGCGTCTGCTGGCGCAATTGGGCGAGTTGGAACGCAGCAATCAGCTGTTGCTGGAGAGCCTCGGCCTGTTGCATCAGGGCTTGCCACCGCTGCCGCAACCGCAGGGCGTGACAGCCTGAATGGATGCGGCTGATTGCCGCAGCGCACTCGCCGTACGGACGGAGGGGCATTCGGGCATGATGAACAGCCTGCTCTGAGTCATGGGGCGCCTTGAAAGGCGCCCTCGCTTTCCTCTACCGTACTGCCCTCGATTTCCCTCCCGGAGCCACCATGCACTTGGCCAGCCCGCGTCCTCTGTTTTTCCTGGCATTCATCGGCTGCGTACTGCTGATGGCGGCTGCGTTGTACCTGGAACATGTCGTCGGCCTGGAACCCTGTCCGATGTGCGTGCTGCAGCGAATCTGCGTGATTCTGTTCGGCGTGGTCTGCCTGATCGCTGCGATCCATGGGCCGGGGAGTCTCGGTCGTCGCATCTACGCGGTGCTGGCACTGCTGTTCGCCGGCGCTGGCGCCGCTACCGCTGGCCGGCAGATCTGGCTGCAGAGCGTACCGGCCGATCAGCTCGAAGCCTGTCTGCCCAGCCTCGAGTTCATGATGGAAGCCCTGCCGATGCAGGACATCGTGCGCCTGGTGTTCCAGGGGAGCGCTGACTGTGCCGAGGTGAAGTGGACGCTGTTTGGCATGAGCATCCCCGAGTGGAGCCTGCTCGGTTTCATCGGCATGCTCGGTTTCTGCCTGTTCCAGCTGCTGCGTCGCAATTGAGAATGCGAATTGCACGAAGCCACGCGGGTCGTGGCTTCGAGATTAAACGCTCGTATGAAACTTTCTCACGGCGATGCCTTGATGGTGGGTGCCCACGAGCATAATCTGGCTCGCACGCACCGCCGGAAAAATGCCATTTTGCGGTTGCCTTCCCAAGGCCAAGCACCGATTGACAGAAAAACGTCTCGGGAGCGGACGTATAACAGGCATTATCGATAAGGGAAGCGAGGTTCATCATGCTTGAGAGTTGTCAGAATGCACAGGAACGTTGGGGTGGGGTTCACCAGCTGATCGATCGCTGGCTGGGTGAACGCCGCGAACTTGTGCTGGCTTACACCGCCCTCACCAAGGCGCCGCAGGCGCCAGCCATCAACTGTGAGTCTCTGCAGGGTTTCTGCGAGTTGCTGGTGGACTACGTGTCTGCTGGTCACTTCGAGGTCTACGAGCAGCTGACCAACGAGGCCAAGGCCTTCAACGACCAGCGTGGTCTGGAGCTGGCCAAGCAGATCTACCCGCGTATCGAAGCCATTACGGCGGTCGCGCTGGCGTTCAATGACCACTGCGACAATGGCGATTGTCGCGACAGCACGTCGCTGGTGGCAGAGCTCAATCATCTGGGGCAGTTGCTGCACGAGCGTTTCGAGCTGGAAGACTGCCTGATCGAAGTACTGCACAACGCTCATCAGGAACTGGCCGCCGAAGCGCTCTGAGCCCGTGCTGGCAATGGTCCGGAGTACTCCGGGCCGTGAGGCTGACGCCAGTCAGTTAAGCGTCGGCGCATCAAGTTTGTAGGAGCGGCGCCTCGCCGCGAATCAGGACGGTGCGCACTTGAACGCACTTGAAAAGCTTCGCCCCGGGGTGGGGCTCCTACGCAAGGCCGCTCTGATCGGATCGGCATCAGGCCGGCAGGCTAGCCTTCAGTCGGCTACGTCGAGCAGGCGTAGATCGAACACCAGTGGCGCATAGGGCGGTATCAAGTCGCCCGCACCTTCCTCCCCGTAAGCCTGATCCGATGGAATCACCAGGCGCCAGTGAGCGCCTTTCGGCATTTGCAGCAGTGCGCTGCGCCAGCCGCCGATCAGGCTGTCCAGGCGAAACCACTGCGGTGTGCTGCTCTCGTCGAAGACGCTGCCGTCCGCCAGTTCGCCGCGGTAGCTCACCTGTACTCGGCTGCGAGCGGTGGGCATGGGACCGCTGCCAGGGCTGAGCTCGGTCACCAGTACGCCGTTGGCCAGCGCCCGTACGTCAGGGCGGCGACGTTGCTCGGCGAGAAAACGCTGCTCGGCCTCGATAGCTTTGCTCTGGCGCTGTGGCGAGGCTTCGATACGCGCTTCGTGCTCATCGAGCAGTTGCTCGATCCGGCTGGCGTCGAGGCGCAGGGGCTTGCCCTCGTAGGCCTGGCGCAAGCCTTCGAGCAACTCGCTCAGCGGCAGGTCTGGCACCTCGTCGTGCAGGCGCTCGCCAAGACGCACGCCGAGGCTGTAGGCCAGATCCTGCTGGTGCTGGTCAGCCTGTACGCCCAGGCTGCAGCAGATAGCGAGGGCGGCTAGTACGGCGCGGCTCATTACGGTGTCTCCCGATCAAGATGCTTAGGGGCTGTTGAGATTACGCGGCGCCGTGGCGTGCGCTGAAACGGCAAAAGGCTTCGGCGATTATGCCAGCGCGGTTCGGCATCTGCTCGGCTCGCCAAAAGGCCTATGGCGAGGCCTTGCGGCTGCGTCTAGTATGGGCGCGTTCACATCCGCCTGGAGGCGCGCCATGTCGGCCAAGAAGAAGTCCATCACTACCCCGTTGCACCTGCTGCACCAACTGTCTGCCAGCCTGCTCGAACACCTGGAAAATGCCTGCTCGCAAGCGCTGATCGACGCCGAGAAACTGCTCGCGAAGCTGGAGAAGCAGCGCGGCAAGGCGCAGGAAAAACTGCACAAGGCTCGCAGCAAGCTGCAAGACGCTGCTGTTGCCGGCAAGGCCAAGGCGCAAGCCAAAGCCAAGGACGCAGTCGCCGAGCTGGAGGAGCTGCTCGACTCGCTCAAGGCCAGCCAGAGCGAAACCCGCACCTACATCGCCCAGCTCAAGCGTGATGCCCAGGAAAGCCTGAAGCTGGCACAGGGCGTAGGCAACGTGAAGGAAGCCGCTGGTAAGGCGCTGGATGTACGTGAGGCCAAAGCCGCTGCTCCGGCCGCCAAGCCGACCAGCAAGCCGGTCGCGGCGAAGAAGCCTGCTGCTGCGAAGACGCCCGTGAAGAAGGCCCCGGCCAAACCGGCTGCTGCCAAACCGGCGAGCAAACCCGTCGCCAAGCCAGTAGCGAAACCGGCGGCAGCCAGCAAACCTGCGGCTAAGCCAGCTGCCAGCAAGGCTGTTGCGGCAAAACCCGCTGCGCCGAAAGCTGCCGCCAAGCCCGCTGCAGCCAAGCCAGCCGCCAAACCGGCAGCCAAGCCTGCTGCAGCAAAAGCACCGGCCAAGCCCGCAGCAGCCAGTAAACCGGTCGCCAAACCCGCTGCTAAGCCGGCTGCCAAGGCCACGCCTGCAAAACCCGCGAGCAAACCGGTCAGCAAGCCGGCTGCGGTGAAGAAACCAGCCGCTGCCAAGGCGCCGGCGAAGAAGGCTCCGGCCAAGCCAGCAGTTGCCAAGGCAGTTGCCGCACCAGTTGCTGCGGCAGCCCCTGCTGCTCCTGCGGCCACCAATGGGGCCACCGCCCCGGGTACTCCGAGCGCTTCCTAAGGGTGATCAACGGCGCCGCGTAGCACCTGCAGCGCGGCGCTGTCCCCTCCGGCCAGGCGAATCAGCCAATCGTCTCCGCCTGCCTCGTTTGGCCAGTTCTCGGCCAGCGCCTGCAAACGATCGAGCAATACCCGCTCGGCCTGCAGTTCCAGCTTCTTGACCTGCTCACGTAAGGCTGCGAGTTCCGCATCCTGGCTAGCGTTCGCGCGCCAGTCCTGGCGTACCTGACGCAAGGGCGCGATCACCTCGCGTTGCCAAAGGGCAGCCGCTTGCTGCAGTGCTTGCAGGCGCTCATCCAGGCAGCGCACACCGCGCCGCTGCAACCAGGCACCGGTCAGCAGCAGGCATACGTCACTGCCTGTTTCCTGCAACTCCAGGCAGGCCTGTTCCACGCCTGCTCTGGCGTAGAGTTTGAGGGCGAAATTCCACAGATCCTGCACGCGGCCTCCGGGGCGATTTGGTAGACTCCGCCGCCATTATGATCCGACTCCAGAACCTCACTCTACAGCGTGGCCCGCAGCGTCTTCTCGAAGGCGCCGAGCTGACCCTGCACGCCGGTCACAAGGCCGGCCTGATCGGTGCCAATGGCGCCGGTAAATCCAGCCTGTTCGCCCTGTTGCGTGGCGAGCTGACGCCTGATGCCGGCGATTGCCTGCTGCCCGGTGACTGGCGCATCGCCCATATGCGCCAGGAGGTCGATACCCTCGATCGGCTGGCGGTGGACTATGTGCTCGACGGCGATCACAACCTGCGCCGCGTACAGGCCGAACTGGCGGCCGCCGAGCAGGCGCATGATGGTGCGGCCATCGCTCGCCTGCACAGCGAGCTGGACAGCGCCGACGGCTATAGCGCTGACGCCCGCGCGCGCAAGCTGCTGGCCGGCCTGGGCTTCGAGAACGCGCAGATGGATCGCCGTGTCGGCGACTTCTCCGGTGGCTGGCGCATGCGCCTGAACCTGGCCCAGGCACTGATGTGCCCGTCCGACCTGTTGCTGCTCGACGAGCCGACCAACCACCTGGATCTGGACGCCATTCTCTGGCTGGAAGGCTGGCTGCAAAGCTACCCCGGCACCTTGCTGCTGATTTCCCACGACCGCGATTTTCTCGATGCCGTGGTCGACCATGTCGCCCATGTCGAGCAGCGCAAGCTCACGCTTTATCGTGGTGGCTACACGGCCTTCGAGCGTACCCGTGCCGAACGTCTGGCCCAGCAGCAACAGGCGTACGAGAAGCAGCAGGCGCAGCGCGCGCACATGGAAAAGTACATCGCCCGCTTCAAGGCCCAGGCCACCAAAGCCCGTCAGGCGCAGAGCCGGATCAAGGCTCTGGAGCGCATGGAAGAGCTGAGCGCGGCGCATGTCGACTCGCCCTTCGACTTCGTCTTCCGCGAGGCCGAGAAGATCTCCACGCCACTGCTCAGCCTCAGCGAAGGTCGCCTGGGTTATGGCGACAAGACCGTGCTGCAGCAGGTCAAGCTGAGCCTGGTGCCGGGCGCACGTATTGGCCTGCTCGGCCCCAACGGCGCGGGCAAGTCGACGCTGATCAAGAACCTGTCGGCCGAATTTCAGCCGCTCGGTGGCAGCCTGACCCGTGGCGAGAACCTGGTGATCGGCTATTTCGCCCAGCATCAGCTCGACGCCCTGGATGACAAGGCCAGCCCGCTGCTGCACCTGCAGCGCCTGGCACCGGCCGAGCGCGAGCAGACCCTGCGTGATTTTCTCGGTGGCTTCGATTTCCGTGGCCCGCGCTGCGACGAGCCGGTGGTGAATTTCTCCGGTGGCGAGAAGGCGCGCCTGGCCCTGGCGTTGATCGCTTGGGGCAAGCCCAACCTGCTGCTGCTCGACGAACCGACCAACCACCTCGACCTGGAAATGCGCCTGGCCCTGACCATGGCCCTGCAGGAGTTCGCCGGTGCTGTGGTGGTGGTCTCGCACGATCGTCATCTGCTCAAGAGCACCACCGATGAATTCCTGCTGGTTGCCGAAGGACGGGTGGTGCCGTTCGACGGCGATCTGGACGATTACGCGCGCTGGCTGGTCGATTACCGGCAGCGCCAGGCGCCACCGAGCGCACCGGCTGAAGGGGCGGCGGACAAGACCGACAAGCGCGCCCAGCGCCAGGCCGCCGCCGCGCTGCGTCAGCAACTGGCGCCGCACAAGAAGCAGGCCGACAAGCTCGAGCAGGAGCTGGGCAAGGTGCAGGAAAAGCTCGCCACCGTGGAAACCCAGCTGGGCGACAGCGGTCTGTACGAGTCCGCGCGCAAGGATGAGCTGCGCCAGCGTCTGGCCGAACAGGCGCAGCTCAAGGCCCGCGAGGCCGAGCTGGAGGAAGCCTGGCTGCTGGCGCTGGAAACCCTGGAGGCGTTGCAGCAGCAACTGGAGGAAGCCGAGTAATGGAACAGCTTGAACTGCTGGCGGCCTGGCGCGACCCACTGATTCGCACCGGCCAGGTACTGCTGATCATCCTGCTGGCGTGGATCGCCCAGCGCATTCTCACCCGCGCCATCAGCCGCCTCGGAGCGCGTTACAGCCTGCTGCCGGCAGAGGTGCTGCAGCCGCTGCGCGGGCTGGTGCGTTGGCTGATCATGGGCAGCGCTCTGCTCATGGTGCTGGAGCGCCTGGGTGTTTCCGCGACCGTGCTGTGGACGGCGCTGACCGGTTTCACCGCGGTCGCCGCGGTGGCGTTCTTCGCCATCTGGAGCGTGCTGTCGAACATGTTCTGCGCGCTGCTGATCTTCACCATGGGGCCGTTCCGTATCGGCGATACGGTCGAGGTGATCGACAGTGCCGACAAACCGGGCGTCAAAGGCCGGGTCATTGCCATCAATCTGTTCTATACCACTCTGCAGGATCTCAGCGAAGACGCGGCCGGCGCGTTGCTCCAGGTGCCCAACAGTCTGTTCTTCCAGAAGTCGGTACGGCGCTGGCGCTGAGCTCGCGTACTTCGAGAAGCATCGCGCAACCTAGGGTCTGTACGAAAGGTGCCTGTACGCCGCGGCCATGCGTGGCCGTCGTCGCCAGTCACTTTTCCTACACAACCTAACCCCTCGCTGGAGTAACTCCGAATGGAATGGCTTAGCAACCCGGAAATTTGGGTCGCGTTCCTGACTCTGACCGCCCTGGAAATTGTTCTGGGTATCGACAACATCATCTTCATTTCCATTCTGGTCAGCCGACTTCCGGTCGAGCAGCAGCCCAGGGCGCGCTTCTTCGGCCTGGCGCTGGCCATGGGGACGCGCATCCTGCTGCTGCTGTCGATCACCTGGGTGATGCGCCTGACCACTGACCTGTTCCATGTCTTCGGTGAGGGGATTTCCGGGCGCGACCTGATCCTGTTCTTCGGGGGCCTGTTCCTGCTGTTCAAGAGTACGGCGGAGATCTACCACAGCCTCGAAGGTGCGAAAGAGGGCGGCCAGGATGCACCGAAGAAGAGTTACGGCTTCATGGGCATCATCATCCAGATTGCCATCATCGACATCGTGTTCAGCCTCGACTCGGTGATTACCGCCGTCGGCCTGGTGCAGCACGTACCGGTGATGGTCGCCGCCATCGTCATCTCGGTGCTGGTGATGATGCTGTCGGCCAGCACCATCGCTTCGTTCATCGACAAGCATCCGAGCCTGAAGATGCTGGCGCTGTCGTTCCTGATCGTCGTCGGTACCGTGCTGATCGCCGAGAGCTTCGATGTGCATGTGCCGAAAGGCTACGTTTACTTCGCCATGGCCTTCTCTCTCGCCGTCGAGGCCATCAACATCCGCCTGCGCGGGCGGATGCGCAAGCAGGAACCGAGTGAGCCGGTGCAACTGCGCAAGGGCTCGCCGGATTGATCGGACGGGAGTAGGCTTTAACGCCTGCTCCCGTTTTTCTTTCCTGAGGTATCACGCCATGGCTCTCGAAACCTGGCTCGCTTTTTTCGTCGCCTGCTGGGTGATCAGCCTGTCGCCGGGTGCTGGTGCCGTAGCCTCGATGTCGGCCGGTATGCAGTACGGCTTCTGGCGCGGCTACTGGAACGCGCTCGGCTTGCAGCTCGGTCTGGCGCTGCAGATCGCCATCGTCGCCGCGGGTGTAGGCGCCGTCCTGGCGGCCTCGGCCCTGGCCTTCAGCCTGATCAAGTGGTTCGGCGTGGCCTATCTGGTGTTCCTCGCTTACAAACAGTGGGTCGCCCTGCCCAGCGATCTGGATGCCGGCGCGGCCGAGCGTCCTATCGGCCGGCCGCTGACCCTGGTGTTGCGTGGCTTTCTGGTCAACTTCAGCAACCCCAAGGCCATCGTCTTCATGCTCGCGGTGCTGCCGCAGTTCATCAATCCGCATGCGCCGCTGGTGGCGCAGTATCTGGTCATGGGCGTGACCATGATCATCGTCGATCTGATCGTCATGGCCGGTTACACCGGCCTTGCCTCGCGAGTGCTGCGCCTGCTGCGCACACCCCGCCAGCAGCGGGTGATGAATCGCAGTTTCGCCGCCCTGTTCGCAGCTGCGGCCGGCCTGTTGGCGACAGTCAAGCGCGCGGCAGTCTGAGTCTCGGTCGCTATCGTTCAACGCTGGCCGATAGCGTTTGCCAGGGATGTTCTGAAAAAGCCATTCATCGTCACTCCCGCGAAGGCGGGAGCCCAGGTGATTCGCAGGTTCTGCATGCCCGCCTGTGCGGGCAAGACGGTCTTTCAGGTTCCGCTCGGCAGTTTGTTACTGAGTATTTCATATTCTTCTTGTGCTCAATCGTTAGGCCAGCAACAATTTAATGCCACCCATTCTCGTTTGGGATGCATTAATGACCCGCTTTCGCTTCTCTCTTTCCTGGCTGATGCTGCCTTTGCTGGCCAGCCTGAGCTTTCTCGCCATTGGCGAGCCCCTCGACGGTGCCGCACAGGCGTTGCACCTGATCGGTTACATCGGCGCTGATTACCCGGCCACCGTTGCGGGCGGTCAGGTTATCGATGCCGGTGAATATCAGGAGCAACTGGAGTTTCTCGATGTACTGCAGGGCCTGATCGTCGCCTTGCCCGCTCAGGCCGGCCGCGCCGAGCTGGAGCAGGGCGTCAGCAATCTGCGTCAGGCAATTGCTCAGCGCCAGCCGGGCGAGGAGGTGGCTGGCGCCGCCCGCAAACTGGGCGCACGTCTGGCCGAGCTCTATCAGGTGTTGCAGAGCCCAGTGCTGACGCCGGACCCGGAACGCGGCGCGCCGCTCTACGCTCAGCACTGCTCGGTGTGTCACGGCGACACCGGCCTGGGCGATGGACCTGCCGGTATCGGCCTGGAGCCAGCACCGGCCAATCTGCGTGATGCCGCGCGTCTGGATCGGCTGAGCCTTTACGATCTCTACAACACCCTCGGTCTGGGCATCGAAGGCACCGATATGCCGGCCTTCGCCGATCAGCTCGACGAGCGTCAACGCTGGGATCTGGCTGCCTACATCGCCGGTTTCACAACAGCGCCAGCGCAGAGCCAGACACGCTTCGCCATGAACGAGCTGGCAGGGCGCACGCCTGCCGAGATCGCCGCCACCGGCGGCGATGTCGCCGCGTTCCGCGCCCAGCGCGCTCATCCGGTAGTGGAGCAGCGTGGTCCGCAGCAGCTCATCGGTTACACCCGCTCGACCCTGGAGCGCAGCCTGCAGGCCTACCGCGAAGGTGATCGCGAGCAGGCTTATGACCTCTCCGTAGGCGCCTATCTGGAAGGCTTCGAACTGGTCGAAAGCGCTCTCGACAACCTCGATGCCGCACAGCGCAAGACTACCGAGCGCGCCCTGATGGCCTATCGGCAGGCGCTGCAGGATGGTGCCAGCGTCGCGCAGGCTGCTCAGGCACTGGAGCAGGCCAAGGTCGAGCTGGACAAGTCTGCGGCGCTGCTGGCCGATGGCGCAATGGATGACAGCCTGAGCTTCTTCGCCAGCCTGTTGATTCTGCTGCGCGAGGGGCTCGAGGCGATTCTGGTGCTGGCGGCGATCCTCGCTTTTCTGCGCAATACCGGGCAGCAGCAGGCGGTACGCAGCGTGCACATCGGCTGGGGTCTGGCATTACTGGCCGGTGTCGCGACCTGGGCGGTGGCGGCCTACCTGATCGACATAAGCGGCGCTCAGCGTGAGCTGCTGGAAGGCGCCACGGCGCTGTTCGCCAGCGTGGTGCTGCTGTGGGTCGGCGTGTGGATGCATGATCGCCGCCACGCTGCGGCCTGGCAGGATTACATCAAGAGCAGCCTGGTCGGCGGTGGTGGCCGTTTCGGCTTCGCCATGCTGGCGTTCTTCTCGGTGTATCGCGAGCTGTTCGAAGTGATTCTGTTCTACGAAACCCTCTGGCTGCAGGCCGGCCCTGCCGGGCACGGTGCGGTACTGGTCGGCGCCGCTGCCGCGCTGGTGCTGCTGATCGGCCTGGCCTGGGTGATCCTGCGCGGCTCGCGCAAACTGCCGCTGGCGACCTTCTTTGGCGTCAACGCGGTGCTGCTGTGCGCGCTCTCCGTGGTCTTCGCTGGCCATGGCGTGGCCGCGTTGCAGGAGGCCGGCGTGCTCGGCACGCGTCCGGTGACCTTCTTCGAGTTCGACTGGCTGGGCATTCATGCCGATGCCTGGAGCCTGTCGGCGCAGGGCCTGGCGCTGGTCGGTATCGCGCTGCTGTACGGGCGCAGCCTGCTAGGGGAGCGTCGACGCATGGTCGAGCAGGCCTAGACAGTCTACTCAGGTTGGAACGAGGGCGAGCTTTGCCCGCCCTCGTTGTGTCATAGCGTGAACCGCCGCTACGACACCTGGTCTCAGTGCACCTAGGCTGCTTCCAATTCCTCTGCCGAGTGCGCGCATGTCTTCCTCGATCCATTCCACTCACTACGCCGACAGCCCCGATCTGGCGTTGGCTGTATTGCGTCACCCCACCCTGGAGCAGGCACTCTCAGCGGCCTGTGCCCAACTTGCCATACGTGAGGCCTTTCTCGCTGCGTTGCGTGATCCAGCCATCGGTCTGCAGCCGCGGCTGCTGTTGGCAATTTCCGGCGCCGACATGAGTGGCCAGCGTCGCCTGGCTGCGCTGGTAGCGGAGCTGCTGCCGGACGAGGTGGAGCTGGATCTGATCGAACTGGCCGAGGACAACCTGTCGCGCGCCGTGCGTGAGCGCTGCGAACCGTTCTACCAGGCCTGAGCCTCGCGCCTGCTGGCATACTGGGCGCTGGTTTCTCTGCGGAAGTAGCTGCATGCGTGTATGGATCGACGCCGACGCCTGCCCTCGGGCGGCGCGGGATCAGGTGGTCAAGTTCGCCCTCAAGCGGGGCTTCGAAGTGGTGCTGGTGGCCGGGCAGGCCGTGGCGCGGCCGAACTTCGCCTGCGTGAAACTGATTGTGGTGCCCAGCGGGCCGGATGCGGCCGATGATCATCTGGTGGAACATGCGGTGCCCGGCGAGCTGGTGATCTGCAGCGATGTGCCGCTGGCCGACCGCCTGGTGAAGAAGGGCGTCGCCGCACTCGACCCGCGTGGTCGCGAGTTCGACGAGCGCAACATGGGCGAGCGCCTGGCGGTGCGTAATCTGTTCACCGACCTGCGCGAGCAGGGGCAGGTGGGTGGTGGCCAGGCGCCGTATTCGGAAAAGGACCGGCAGGCCTTCGCCAATGCGCTGGATCGAATTCTCACACGGCTGAGTCGCTAGCTGCCTCGGCTACCGAGGCAATGACCGTAGGAGCGAGCTCTGCTCGCGAATTTCCTGGGGCAGGGCGCTTCGCGAGCAGAGCTCGCTCCTACAAAGGCATCCGTTCATACGCACAGTTGTAGCCTGGGCGGACTCCGTCAGCCACACAGATAGGTGCCGGTGCCAACCGCCACCAGCACGCCCTCGTCGTTATGCAGCTCCATACGAATCACCGCCACCTTGTTGCCGGCGCGCAGTGGCGTGGCCGTGGCAGTGAAACGCTGACCGCGACCGGGGCGCAGGTAGTCGATGCGCAGATCGATGGTGCCGAGCTTGGACAGTTTGCTCATGCGTTCGGCTGGCGGCAGGTGCTGGTGGTTGGCGAAGGCGCCGATCAGCGCCATGGCGCCGCCGCAGACGTCGAGCAGCGAGGAAATCACCCCACCATGCAGGATGCCGTGGACGAAGTTGCCGATCAGTTCGGGCTTCATCGGCAGGTGCATGGTCACCCGCTCGGAGCTCAGCTCATCGAGCTCGATGCCGAGCACCTGATTGAAGGGAATGCGCTGGAAGAAACTGGCCACCGCCTGTTGCAGGTCGGGGCTGAGGACGAAGGGCTGGGACATGGCAGGGGCTCCGGGAAATCCTGTCGCCACGCTGCCGCAGCCCAAGCGGTTTGACCAGCGGCGCGGCCAGACTGCCCTGGCCAATGACCGAAGCGCCCTGTAGTGGTGCTGGTTGGTAGGGTGGGGCGGGCGGCGTTGCGCTTTATCCCACATTGATCGCCATTGGTGGGCTAAAGCCCACCCTACAGACAGGAACCCTGAACTTTGTAGGGTGGGGCGGGCGGCGTTGCGCTTTATCCCACATTGATCGCCATTGGTGGGCTAAAGCCCACCCTACAGATCGATGCTGAAGCTTAAGCGGAACGCTTCCCGCCCACCCTACAAAGCCCCTACATAGCGTAAGTCAGTGGTGCGCCAGCTCCAGCACACGGTCGACCAGTTTGTTGATGCCCGACGCTGCCTCGGCGATGGACTGGGCGAGCATGTAGGCCGGCGTGGTCACCAGCTTGCGCTGGCTGTCTTCGATGATGTCGCTGACCTCGCACTCATGGTGCTCGGCGCCCATCTGGGTCAGGGCGGCGGCGGTGTCATGATCGCTGCCGATGGTGCAGACCACGCCGGCACCGAAGATCTTCGCCGCAAGTACCGGGGCGATGCACATCAGGCCGACCGGCTTGCCGGCATCGACGAAGGCCTTGCATGCGGCCAGTACGTCCGGCTGCACGGTGCAGCCGGCACCGTTGGTGGCGAAGTCGGAAAGGTTTTTCGCCACACCGAAACCGCCGGGCAGGATCAGTGCATCGAAGTCGCCGACGTGCAGCTCCTTGACGTCCTTGATCTTGCCGCGGGCGATGCGCGCCGACTCGACCAGTACGTTGCGCGTATCGTCCATCTCGTCGCCGCTGTAGTGATCGACCACATGCAGCTGCGGCACGTTGGGGGCAAAGCACTGCACCTGAGCACCACGCTGATCGAGGCGCAGCAGGGTCAGCACACTCTCATGGATTTCCGCGCCGTCGTAGACGCCACAGCCGGAAAGAATCACCGCGACTTTCTTGTTCATCAAGTTCTCCTGAATTGCCAGCTGTACCGGGTTGAGTCATGTCCTTTGAGCCTGAGCTCTGATGTCGCCATATGCCACTTAGGTTGGCATGGCGCGCCGCGAGACGCTTGCAGTGCTGGGCTAGGATTTATTCAGCAATCCTAACCGTTAGCCGCGTGCTGCGATATGGCCTATGCCACAGGTGAAACCATGAATTACATCCTCTACGCCGTGCCGTTCTTCTTTGCCCTGATCGCCCTTGAGCTGTTGCTCGATCGTTGGCGCGGGGTCAGCACCTACCGCTTCTCCGATGCGCTCAACAGCCTCAGTGCCGGCTTCCTGTCAACCTCCGTGGGCCTGCTGACCAAGGCCGTTAGGTTGCTTACCTACACCCTGGCCTGGCAGCACTTTGGTGTGTTCGAGTTATCGGCCAGCAGCCTGTGGGTCTGGCTGTTCGCCTTTGTCTTCTATGACTTCTGCTACTACTGGAACCACCGCCTGGGCCACGAGCGCAACGTACTCTGGGCGGCGCATTCGGTGCATCACCAGAGTGAGGACTACAACCTCTCCACGGCGTTGCGGCAGACCAGCACCGGTTTCATCTTCGGCTGGATCTTCTACCTGCCGATGGCCCTGATCGGTGTTCCGCCGCTGGTATTTCTCACCGTGGCGGCACTCAACCTGCTCTATCAGTTCTGGGTGCATACCCGGCACATTCCCAAACTGGGCTGGTTCGAGTGGTTCTTTATCACGCCGTCCAACCACCGCGTGCACCATGCGCAGAATGCTGTGTATATGGATCGCAATTACGGCGGCGTGTTCATTCTCTGGGATCGCCTGTTCGGCACCTTTCAGGAGGAGCTGGACGAAGAACCGGTGATCTTTGGCGTGACCACGCCGCTGGCCAGCTGGAACCCGCTGTGGGCCAATGCGCAGTTTTATGTGGCGCTGTGGCGTGATGCGGTGCGGGCCGAGTCCTGGTGGGACAAGCTGCGTATCTGGTTTATGCGCACCGGCTGGCGTCCGGCCGATGTCGCAGCGAAATACCCGCAAACCAAGCCGGACCTCAGGCAGTTTGTCAAATTCGACGTGCCGCTGAGCCTGGCGCAGAAGCTCTATGCCGGTGTGCAGTTCAGCCTGTATGTGGTGGCCGGCACCGTGCTGCTGGGCATGGGCGACACATTGAGCCTGGCGCAGGCGCTGCTGGGCATTGTGTGGATGGCCGTGGGGCTGACGATCATCGGCAGCTGGCTGGAAAACCGGCCGACGGCCAAGCGTCTGGAAGTACTGCGTCTGCTGCTCAACCTGCCAGCGGTCTGGCTGGCCCTGCAGCTTGGTCTGTTGACCGCCCAGCCACTGCTCTGGGCGCTGCTGCTGGGCTACAGCCTGCTGAGCCTGGGCGCGCTGTTCTGGACCCCGCGTGGGCAGGATGCTGTGCCTGCCTAAAGCTAATTCATGGCTGGCCCTTACAACGGTGGACAGGCGCAGGCCCGTCCACCTTTGTGCTTTCCGGGGCGGGGAAACGGCTGTGGTGTAGACGCGTGATACATATCTTCGCCACAGTTGCGGCGCTATGCTTGCTGGGCTTGCGGCAAGCGGTCGCAGCGCTGTCGTGCGTTGTCATACTTTGGTCATAATGACCGCTTATAACTGTCACACTCGCCCGTTGCTACGGGCTTCGGAGCCTGCCGTGAGCTTTACCCCCGCTAATCGCTTGTTTCCCGCCACTCGCCTGCGTCGCAACCGCCGTGATGATTTTTCCCGGCGCTTGGTGCGAGAAAACCGCCTGAGTGTCGATGACCTGATCCTGCCGGTGTTCGTCCTCGACGGCGAAAACCGCCGCGAAGCAATTGCCTCGATGCCAGGCGTCGAGCGTCTGTCCATCGACCTGTTGCTCAAGGAAGCCGAGCACTGGGTCGCCCTGGGCATTCCCGCGCTGGCGCTGTTCCCGGTGACGCCGCTGGAGAAGAAATCCCTGCTGGCTGAAGAAGCCTGGAACCCGGACGGCATCGCCCAGCGCGCGATTCGTGCCCTGCGTGCGAAATTCCCTGAGCTGGGGGTGATCAGTGACGTGGCGCTGGACCCGTTCACCACTCACGGCCAGGATGGCATCCTCGATGAAAGCGGCTACGTGCAGAACGACATCACCGTCGATGCCCTGGTCAAGCAAGCGCTGTCGCATGCCGAAGCCGGTGCTCAGGTGGTCGCACCTTCGGACATGATGGACGGCCGCGTGCAGGCGATCCGTGAGGCGCTGGAGCTGGCCGATTACAACAATGTGCGCATCATGGCCTACTCGGCCAAGTACGCCAGCGCCTACTACGGCCCGTTCCGCGATGCGGTGGGTTCAGCGGCCAACCTGGGCAAGGCCAACAAGGCCAGCTACCAGATGGACCCGGCCAATGGCGACGAAGCGCTGCATGAGGTGGCCGCCGATCTGGCCGAAGGCGCCGATATGGTCATGGTCAAACCAGGCATGCCCTATCTGGACATCCTCTGGCGGGTCAAAACGGAATTCAAGGTACCGACCTTTGTCTATCAGGTCAGTGGTGAGTACGCCATGCATATGGCGGCGATCCAGAATGGTTGGTTGGGCGAGGCGGTGATTCTCGAATCACTGACTGCCTTCAAACGTGCGGGTGCCGATGGCATCCTGACGTATTTCGCCGTGCGCGCGGCAGAACTGCTGAAGCAGGGGCAGTAGGCCCCACAGGAACTCCAGATGAACACCGAAGGACTCAGTACCCCTGAATTGCAAGATGCCCAACCGGTCGTCGATGAGGTTGTAGCCGTGGAAACCCCTGTCATCGAGGCCCCTGCGCCGGTCGTACCTGCGCCTGTGGTGATCCATAACCTGGATGACAGCAGCCTGTATATCCACCGTGAGCTGTCGCAGCTGCAATTCAATATCCGCGTCCTGGAACAGGCGCTGGATGAGTCCTATCCGCTGCTCGAACGTCTGAAGTTCCTGCTGATCTTCTCCAGCAACCTCGACGAATTCTTCGAGATCCGCGTCGCCGGCCTGAAGAAACAGATCAATTTCGCCCGTGAACAGGCCGGTGCCGACGGCCTGCAGCCGCACCAGGCGTTGGCGCGCATCAGCGAACTGGTGCACGAGCAGGTCGAGCGACAGTACGCCATTCTCAACGACACGCTGTTCCCGGCGCTGGCCAAGCACAACATCAACTTCATCCGCCGGCGGTTCTGGACCACCAAGCTCAAGGCCTGGGTGCGCCGTTATTTCCGCGACGAGATCGCGCCGATCATCACCCCCATCGGCCTCGACCCGACGCACCCCTTCCCGCTGCTGGTGAACAAGAGCCTGAACTTCATCGTCGAGCTGGAAGGCGTCGATGCCTTCGGTCGCGATTCCGGTCTGGCCATCATCCCGGCGCCACGCCTGCTGCCGCGTATCATCAAGGTCCCGGAAGACGTCGGCGGCCCCGGCGACAACTACGTGTTCCTGTCGTCGATGATCCACGCCCACGCCGATGACCTGTTCCAGGGCATGAAGGTCAAGGGCTGCTACCAGTTCCGCCTGACCCGCAACGCCGACCTGTCGGTGGACACCGAGGACGTCGAGGACCTGGCGCGTGCCCTGCGTGGCGAGCTGTTCAGCCGTCGTTATGGCGATGCGGTGCGCCTGGAAGTGGTCGACACCTGCCCGAAACACCTGCGCGATTATCTGCTCAAGCAATTCGGCCTGACCGAGGGCGAGCTGTACCAGGTCAACGGCCCGGTCAACCTGACCCGCCTGTTCAGCATCACTGGCCTGGATAACCACTCGGATCTGCAGTACGCGCCGTTCACCCCGGTGATCCCCAAGCTGCTGCAGAACGCCGAGAACATCTTCAGCGTGGTCAGCAAGCAGGACATCCTCCTGCTGCATCCCTTCGAGTCCTTCACCCCGGTAGTGGACCTGCTGCGCCAGGCGGCGAAAGACCCGCACGTGCTGGCGATCAAGCAGACCCTGTATCGTTCTGGCGCCAACTCGGAGATCGTCGACGCCCTGGTGGAGGCAGCGCGTAACGGCAAGGAAGTCACCGCGGTGATCGAGCTGCGTGCGCGCTTCGACGAAGAGTCCAACCTGGCCCTGGCCAGCCGTCTGCAGGCCGCTGGTGCAGTAGTGATCTACGGTGTGGTCGGCTTCAAGACCCACGCCAAGATGATGCTGATCCTGCGCCGCGAGAACGGCGAGATCGTCCGCTACGCTCACCTAGGCACCGGCAACTACCACGCTGGCAACGCCAAGCTGTATACCGACTACAGCCTGCTCACCGCCGATGTGGCCCTGGGCGAGGACGTGTCCAAGCTGTTCAGTCAGCTGATTGGCATGGGCAAGACCCTGCGCATGAAGAAGCTGCTGCATGCACCCTTCACCTTGAAGAAGACCCTGCTCGACCTGATCGCCAAGGAAACCACAGCGGCGGCCGAAGGCAAGCCGGCGCATATCATCGCCAAGTTCAACTCGCTGACCGACCCCAAGGTCATCCGCGCGCTATACAAGGCCAGCCAGACCGGGGTGAAGATCGACCTGGTGGTGCGTGGCATGTGCTGCCTGCGGCCGGGTATTGCCGGGGTCTCGCATAACATCCAGGTGCGTTCGATCATCGGCCGCTTCCTCGAGCACACGCGGGTGTTCTACTTCCTCAACGGCGGCGACGAGAAAATCTATCTGTCCAGCGCCGACTGGATGGAGCGCAACCTCGACAAGCGCGTGGAGACCTGCTTCCCGGTGGAGGGCAAGAAGCTCATCACGCGCGTCAAGAAGGAGCTGGAAAGCTACCTGACCGACAACACCCAGGCCTGGGTGCTGCAGTCCGATGGTCGTTACCTGCGCCAACAGCCCACCGGCAACCAGAACCCGCGCAGCGCACAGTCCGGCTTGCTGGAGAAACTCACCGCACCAGTGATCGTGACGCGTTAAAAAGGCCGCTTGCGGCCATCTGATGACCCTCTCCCACTTGTGGGGCGAAGAGGCGCGCTTTTGGAAGCACTGCTTCCTGCGCCGATGAGCGCCTGAGCGCCTGATCGCTGGCGATCAGGTCGGGGCGCGGAGCGGGGTGCCCGAAGTGCGGGAGAGGGGGCTTTGTGGTCCTGGCGGGTTTCACCCGCCCTACAGGCCGAGCCGCGCCCGCAGGGTGCGCCATGCGCACCGGGGTATCAGCGCACGCTCAACGTCAGATCAATACGCTTGAGCCATTCGGCTTCGGCTTCAAAGTCCGCCAGGGTCAGCGGGTTGGCGGCCAGCCAGCCTTCAGGGAAGACGATCTCCAGGCTGTTGTCGCCGGCCTTGAACTGCACCTGTGGCATGTCCTGCGTACCACGGATGTGGTGGAACAGAATGGCGAAGCGCAGCAGCACGCACAGGCGCATCAGCTTCACGCCTTCCTCGCCGAAGTCGGCGAACTTGTCCTTGGGAATGTTGCGGCGGTGGCCGCGCACCAGCAGCGCGAGCATCTGCTGGTCCTGGCGCGAGAAGCCGGCCAGGTCGGAGTGCTCGATCAGATAGGCGCCGTGCTTGTGGTACTGGTAGTGGGCGATATCCAGACCCACCTCGTGCACCTTGGCGCCCCAGCTCAGCAGTTCGCGATGCCAGTCATCGGTCAGGCCCCAATCGGCGGACACCTTGTCCAGCGCCGACAGTGCCTTGGCCTCGACCCGTGCGGCCTGGTCGACATCGACGTGGTAGCGCTCCATGAACGCCGCCAGGGTGCGTTCGCGTACGTCTTCATGCTGATGGCGGCCGAGCAGGTCGTACAGCACGCCCTCACGCAATGCGCCCTCGGAATGGCTCATGCGCTGGATGTCGCAGGCATCGAAGATCGCTTCGAGAATCGCCAGGCCGGCGGGGAAGATGCCGCGACGGTCCGGCTTGATGCCGTCGAGGTCGAGCTTCTCCACCTCGCCGAGCTTGAACAGCTTGCGCTTGAGCCAGGCCAGGCCTTCGGCCGTCACCTCGCCGCTGCCCAAACCCGCTGCCTTGATGGTCAGACCGACCGCCTTGATGGTACCGGAAGCGCCAACGGCGTCTTCCCAGCCGAGGCGGCGCAGGCCCTGTTCGATGCTCATGAGTTCCAGACGGGCCGCGGTGTAGGCCTGGGCATAACGCGCCGGGGTGATCTTGCCGTCGCGAAAGTAGCGCTGGGTGAAGCTTACGCAGCCCATCTGCAGGCTTTCGCGCAGCAGCGGCTCGAAGCGCTGGCCGATGATGAACTCGGTGCTGCCGCCGCCGATGTCGGCGACCAGGCGCTTGCCGGGCGTGTCGGCAATGCTGTGGGACACACCCAGATAGATCAGGCGGGCTTCCTCACGGCCGGAAATTACCTCGACCTGATGACCGAGGATCTCCTCGGCGCGGCGGATGAACACCGCGCGGTTGCGCGCCTCACGCAGGGCGTTGGTGCCGACGATGCGTACGGCGCCTTCCGGCAGCGTGTTGGTGAACTGGGCGAAGCGGCGCAGGCAGTCGAGCCCGCGCTGCATTGCTTCTTCGCTGAGCTGACGCTCGTCGTCCAGGCCTGCGGCCAGTTGCACTTTGTCGCCGAGGCGCTCGAGGATGCGAATTTCGTGACTGTCGGCCTTGGCCAGCACCATGTGAAAGCTGTTCGAACCCAGGTCGATGGCAGCGATCAGGGGAAAACTCTCGGCAGGGGCTTTGGGCATGATTACGGCATCTCGTTCGATTTCCGCGCATCCTGCCACGACTGAGCGCATGAGCCAACGCATACGGATGTCGCATGAAACTGGTCTAGACCTGTGATTACTGCAGGTTCAGCACACTCAGTGGTTGTTTCAACACCTGCTCGTCGCAGTTGTGACCCTCGCCGCCACGGTCCACCACGATGAAGCGGCCGGGGTGCTGCAGGCACAGCAGTGGGTGATGCCAGGTGCCGCGGGCGTAGTTCACGCCCTGGTCTGGCGCGCTGATGAAGGCGCGAATCTGCGACTCGTCCAGCTCGCCGGGTGGGGCGACGACGATCAGCATGCGCCCGCCGTCCACCGGATAAAAGGCCTGGCTGCCCAGCGGGTGGCGTTCGAGCATGCGGATGGCGATGGGCGCGTGCCAAGCCTTGCCCTCGAAGATATTCACCAGGGTTCTTGGTGATTCGCCGGCCAGCTCCACCTGCGCCAGGTCGTGGTAGCGCGTGGTGGTGCCGACGTTGATCGGGAAGGCCGTGGCACCAGCCGTCTCGATCACCTCGCCGAAGGGGGCGAAGGCTGCGCGGGTCAGTGGCTCGATGCGCAGCGGCAGGGGCGCCGGCGCGTTCACAGGTTCACCGAACCGATGAAATTACGCAGCTCTTCGGTCTGCGGGGCGGCGAACAGCGCTCTCGGATCGCCGATCTCATGCACCTTGCCATGGTGCATGAACACCAGCTTGTTACCCACCTCGCGGGCGAAGCGCATCTCGTGGGTGACCATGATCAGGGTCATGCCCTCGCTGGCCAGTTGCTTGACCACTGCCAGTACCTCGTTGACCAACTCCGGATCGAGCGCCGAGGTGATTTCGTCGCACAGCAGCACCTTGGGCGACATGGCCAGGGCGCGGGCGATGGCCACGCGCTGCTGCTGGCCGCCGGACAGGCGCTCGGGATAGGCGTCGAACTTCTCCGCCAGGCCGACGCGTTCAAGCATCTGCCGGGCGATCTTCTCGGCTTCGGCGCGCGGGGTCTTCTTCACCACTTGCGGAGCGAGCATGACGTTCTCGCCGACGGTCAGGTGCGGGAACAGGTTGAACTGCTGGAACACCATGCCGACCTTTTGCCGCAGGCTGCGCAGGTCGGCGCGGGCGGCGTCGATGTACTCGCCGTCGACTTCGATCACGCCGTCGTTGATCGACTCCAGACCGTTCAGCGTGCGCAGGAAAGTGCTCTTGCCCGAGCCGCTGCGGCCGATGATGGCGACCACTTCGCCTTCCTCGACCTTGAGGTCGATGCCCTTGAGCACGTGGTTGTCGCCGTAATACTTGTGCAGGGCGGTGACGTTAAGCAGTGACATTCAGCCTCCTTTCCAGGCGGTATGCAGCGAGCGAGAGCGGGTAGCAAAGCAGGAAGTAACCGAGGGCGACGAAGCCGTAGACCATGAAGGGCTCGAAGGTGGCGTTGGCCAGCATGCTGCCGGTCTTGGTCAGTTCGGTGAAACCGATGATCGAGGTCACCGCGGTGCCCTTGACCACCTGTACCGAGAAACCGACGGTAGGCGCCACGGCGATGCGCAGGGCCTGCGGCAGGACAACATGGCGCAGGGTTTCCAGGCGGCTCATGGCCAGGCTTTCAGCGGCCTCCCACTGGCCGCGGGTGATGGCCTCGACGCAGCCGCGCCAGATCTCGGCGAGAAAGGCGCTGGTGAACAGCGTCAGTGCAGTGGCCGCAGCCAGCCAGGGCGACACGTCGATGCCGAGCAGGGCGATACCGAAGAACACCAGAAACAGCTGCATCAACAGCGGCGTGCCCTGGAACAGTTCGATATAGCCACGGGCCAGGATGCGCGGCGCCGACAGTGGCGACAGCCGCGCCAGCAACACCAGCAGGCCGGCGATACCGCCGCAGACGAAGGCCACCAGTGACAGCAGCAGCGTCCACTGCAAGCCGGTGAGCAGGTTGCGCAGGATGTCCCAGAGGGTGAAGTCCATCAGCGGGCTCCCATGATGAAACGGCGGCCGAACCAGGCCAGCAGTTGGCGAATTCCGATGGCCATGACCAGGTACAGCGCAGTGGTCAGCAGGTAGGTCTCGAAGGCACGGAAGTTACGCGACTGGATGAAGTTGGCGGCGAATGACAACTCCTCGGTGGAAATCTGCGAGCACACCGCTGAACCGAGCATGACGATGATTATCTGGCTCGACAGCGCCGGCCACACCTTGCCCAGTGCCGGGCGCAGCACCACATGGCGGAAGGTTTCGAAGCGGCTCATGGCCAGTGCGCTGGCGGCCTCGAGCTGGCCATGTGGGATGGCCTGGATGCCGGCACGGATGATTTCCGTGGAGTAGGCGCCGAGGTTGATCACCATGGCCAGCACCGCGGCTTCCCACTCGCTCAGGCGCACGCCGAGCGAGGGCAGGCCGAAGAAGATGAAGAACAGCTGAACGATGAAAGGCGTATTGCGGATCAGCTCCACGTAGATGCCGAATATCCGGTCGAACGGGCGGATGCGCCAGGCGCGCAGTATCGCCCCGACGATGCCGAGACCGACGCCCAGCAGGGTGCCGATCGCCGTCAGGCCGAGGGTGAAGGCCGCGCCCTGCAGCAGCAGATCGCTGTGCTGCAGGACGGCGGCGAAGTCGAACTGGTACGCCATGGTTCAGCTCTCCGCGTGGCTCAGAGGCCGGCCGGCAGCGGCTGCTTCAGCCACTTCTGGCTGAGCGACTCGAGGCTGCCGTCGGCCTTGGCGTCGGCGATGATGGTGTTGACCTTGTCCAGCAGCGCGCTCTGGTTCTTGTTCACGCCGACGTACACCGGCGAATCCTTGAGCTTGAGCTTCATGCTCGGTACGCGCTTGGGGTTGCGCTCGGAGATGGCCACCATCACCACGTTGCCGCTGGCGATCAGCTCGACCTGGCCGGAGAGGTAGGCGGCGATGGTCGAGTTGTTGTCCTCGAAGCGCTTGATGGTGGCGCCTTTCGGAGCGACGTTGCTCAGCTCGATGTCCTCGATGGAGCCACGGGTGACGCTGATGGTCTTGCCGCTCAGGTCGTCGAGGCTGGCGATGGCGGCGTCCTCCGGGCCGAACACGCCGAGGTAGAAGGGCGCGTAGGCGGCGGAGAAGTCGATCACCGCTTCACGCTCGGGGTTCTTGCCGAGGCTGGAGATCACCAGATCGACCTTGCCGGTGGTGAGGAAGGGAATGCGGTTGGTGCTGTTGACCGGGGTCAGCTCCAGCTTTACCGCCAGCTTGTCGGCCAGCAGTTGCGCGGTGTCGATATCCAGGCCGCGCGGTTTCATGTCCGGGCCGACCGAGCCGAACGGCGGGAAATCCTGCGGCACGGCGACCTTCAGCACACCGGCCTTGCTGATGTCTTCAAGGGCATCGGCATGCGCGGTGGCAGCGCCAAAGGCCAGTGCAGCGAACAGGGTACCCAGCAGGGTGCGGTGAAGTTTACGCATGTCGAACTCCCGATGAATGAACGAAAACTGAAGCGTTTTGCCTGGCTCATGCAGTGCATCGCCTGTGCCAAGTTCAATGAAATAAGGGCTTTCATCGTTTCGGGTGAGTGGAAACAAGGTCTTACTGGTCTGAACAGTTGGCGTAGCTGACCAGTTGGTCAGAAGCGTTTCTGAGCTATCTCGGTGCATCCGCGTGACAGGCTGTTCCACAAGAGGGCGTCGCTTGCCTGGGGCGGCCTTATGGCCGTACAAAGGCGACTTCACTGGACTGACCGGCCCGAACAGTCATGAATGCTTCTGCTCCCCGCGCGGTACCCGAATACGCCTTGCAGGCGATCCGCCGCCTGATCGAGGACGAGGGCTATCGCCCCGGCGACGCGCTGCCGTCGCAGCGCGATCTGGCCGAGCGCCTTGGTGTCAGCCGTGCGTCACTGCGTGAGGCGCTGTCGTCGCTCAGCGCGTTGGGCCTGGTCAGCGTACAGGCCGGCAAGGGTGTGTTCGTGCAGGAGGCGAGTAAGGCCGAGGCGGCCGGCGCTTTCGCCTGGCCCTTCGCCGCACAGGTGTCGGCGGCCGATACCTTCCAGTTGCGCTTTGCTCTGGAGGGCTTCGCCTGTGGTTTGGCGGCCGGGGTGATGACCGCCGAGGTGCTGGACATTCTCGAAGACAACGTCGAGCAGATGCGCCGCGAGCTGCGTGCAGGTGATTTCGAGCAGGCCAACCGGCTGGATTTCGAGTTTCACCAGCGTATTCTCGCCGCCAGCGGCAACCAGGCGATGTTCGCCCTGGTTACCTCCAGCGCCGAGATCTTCCTGGAAAGTCAGAAGCTGCCGTTCATCCGCCCGGAGCGTGCGCAGGAAACCTGGCAGGAGCATCGCAAGATCCTCAAGGCCCTGGCCCGGCATGCCGCCGGCCCGGCACAGAAAGCCATGCAGCAGCACATCCGCGCGGCGGCGCTGCGCACTGGAATAGCCTTCATCACGCTTGGTGATTGAAACTATTGAGTGGCTCAATCGCCAGTGCCTTTCGGTGTCAGGCAAGCCGGGCTATGATGTCGCCACTTTTTGGTTGCCAGTCATCCTTGGCAGCAGCCCATCGGGCCGTCGCAAGCGACGTCAAAAATTCCTCCCGGCAATTTTTTGCTTCCGAATATACGGAGACTCCTCATGAGCGAATTCATCACCAACGTCAGCGACGCCAGCTTCGACCAGGACGTCATCCAGGCTGAAGGTCCGGTTCTGGTCGACTATTGGGCTGAGTGGTGCGGCCCGTGCAAGATGATTGCGCCGGTGCTCGACGAGATCGCCAAGGAATACCAAGGCAAGCTGAAGATCTGCAAACTGAACATCGACGAGAACCAGGAAACCCCGCCGAAGTACGGCGTGCGTGGTATCCCGACCCTGATGCTGTTCAAGAACGGCAACGTCGAAGCGACCAAGGTTGGCGCGCTGTCCAAGTCGCAGCTGGCTGCTTTCCTCGACAGCAACATCTGAGGGGGCTGAAGAAGTAGGGTGGGCTTTAGCCCACCGAGCTGGTTGCAGTTGGCGTGCTGGTGGGCTGAAGCCCACCCTACCGCTCTGAGGCAAGTCGCTCTGGAAGAGGCCCCGTAATTCGCGGGGTTTTTTCGTTTTCGGGGCTAGACGCTGTTTTTTCACGGTGTTAAATTCGACCCCGCTGCATCCTCCATGCAGCTCTCTGCACGCCGTCGCCGATTCATTCCTATACGAACTCGTTCGCGATCCTGTCGCCTTCTCTGCGGCGCGGCCTCTCAAGCTAACAGCTTTCTTCTCCTCTCGATGATCACGTCATTCCTATGAATCTGACCGAACTCAAGCAAAAGCCGATTGCCGAACTGCTGGACATGGCCGAACAAATGGGCCTGGAAAACATGGCTCGTTCGCGCAAGCAGGACATCATCTTCGCCCTGCTGAAAAAGCATGCCAAAAGCGGCGAGGAAATTTCCGGTGACGGCGTGCTGGAGATCCTCCAGGACGGTTTCGGCTTCCTGCGCAGCGCCGACTCTTCCTACCTGGCCGGCCCTGACGACATCTACGTCTCGCCCAGCCAGATCCGCCGTTTCAACCTGCGTACCGGTGACACCATCGTCGGCAAGATCCGCCCGCCGAAGGAAGGCGAGCGTTACTTCGCCCTGCTCAAGGTCGACAGCATCAACTTCGACCGTCCGGAAAACGCCAAGAACAAGATCCTGTTCGAAAACCTGACGCCGCTGTTCCCCAACAAGCGCCTGACCATGGAAGCCGGTAACGGCTCCACCGAGGACATCACCGGCCGTGTGATCGACCTCTGCGCGCCGATTGGCAAGGGCCAGCGCGGCCTGATCGTCGCCCCGCCGAAAGCGGGCAAGACCATCATGCTGCAGAACATCGCCTCGAACATCACCCGCAACAACCCCGAGTGCCACCTGATCGTTCTGCTGATCGACGAGCGCCCGGAAGAAGTGACCGAAATGCAGCGCACCGTGCGCGGCGAAGTGGTTGCCTCGACCTTCGACGAGCCGCCGACCCGCCACGTGCAGGTCGCCGAAATGGTGATCGAGAAGGCCAAGCGCCTGGTCGAGCACAAGAAGGACGTGGTCATCCTGCTCGACTCCATCACCCGTCTGGCGCGTGCCTACAACACCGTGATCCCGAGCTCCGGCAAGGTCCTCACCGGTGGTGTCGACGCCCACGCCCTGGAGAAGCCCAAGCGCTTCTTCGGTGCCGCGCGTAATATCGAAGAAGGCGGTTCGCTGACCATCATCGCCACCGCGCTGGTGGAAACCGGCTCGAAGATGGACGAAGTGATCTACGAGGAATTCAAGGGCACCGGCAACATGGAGCTGATCCTTGATCGCCGTGTTTCCGAGAAGCGCGTGTTCCCGGCGATCAACATCAACAAGTCGGGCACCCGCCGCGAAGAACTGCTGACCGGTGAAGAAGAGCTGTCGCGCATGTGGATTCTGCGCAAGCTGCTGCACCCGATGGATGAGATTGCAGCGATCGAGTTCCTCATCGACAAGCTGAAAGCGACCAAGACGAACGATGAGTTCTTCCTGTCGATGAAGCGCAAGTAAGACATCACGTCTTGCCAAAAGGCCGGGGAAACCCGGCCTTGTCGTATCTGGAGGCGTTCAAGCCTTCTGAAAGCCCGACTTCGGCGCTAAACTTTGCGGCCGACTCTTGCCTGTCCGACACGAGGCTCCTGCATGCAGTATCGCGACCTGCGCGACTTCATCCGTGAACTGGAAAAGCGCGGCGAACTCAAGCGCATCCAGACCCCGGTATCGCCCGTTCTGGAAATGACCGAAATCTGCGACCGCACCCTGCGCAAGGGCGGCCCGGCGCTGCTGTTCGAAAAGCCCACAGGCTTCGATGTGCCAGTGCTCGGCAACCTGTTCGGCACGCCCAAACGAGTGGCCCTGGGCATGGGCGCCGAAGAGGTGTCCGAGTTGCGCGAGATCGGCAAGCTGCTGGCCTTTCTCAAGGAGCCTGAGCCGCCCAAGGGCCTCAAGGATGCCTGGAGCAAGCTGCCGATCTTCAAGAAGGTCATTTCCATGGCGCCCAAGGTGGTCAAGGACGCGCCTTGCCATGAGGTGATCGAGGAGGGCGACGATGTCGACCTGGGCAAACTGCCGATCCAGCATTGCTGGCCGGGCGACGTGGCACCGCTGATCACCTGGGGTCTGACCATCACCAAGGGCCCGAACAAGGAACGACAGAACCTCGGTATCTACCGCCAGCAGGTGATCGGCTGCAACAAGGTGATCATGCGCTGGCTCAGCCACCGTGGCGGCGCGCTGGATTACCGTGAGTGGTGCCAGAAGCACCCGGACAAGCCTTACCCGGTCTGTGTCGCGCTTGGCGCGGATCCGGCGACCATTCTCGGCGCCGTGACGCCGGTGCCCGATACCCTCTCCGAATACGCTTTCGCCGGCCTCTTGCGCGGTCATCGCACCGAGCTGATCAAGGCGCGTGGCAGCGACCTGCAGGTGCCGGCCAGTGCCGAGATCGTGCTCGAAGGCGTGATCCATCCGGGCGAAACCGCGCCGGAAGGCCCCTACGGTGACCACACCGGCTACTACAACGAGGTCGACACCTTCCCGGTGTTCACCGTCGAGCGCATCACCCGTCGCCGCGATCCGATCTACCACAGCACCTACACCGGCCGGCCGCCGGATGAGCCGGCGATTCTTGGCGTGGCGCTGAACGAAGTGTTCGTGCCGATCCTGCAGAAGCAGTTCCCCGAAATCACCGACTTCTATCTGCCGCCGGAAGGCTGTTCCTACCGCATGGCGGTGGTGACCATGAAGAAGCAGTACCCGGGCCACGCCAAGCGCGTAATGCTCGGTGTGTGGTCGTTCCTGCGACAGTTCATGTACACCAAGTTCGTTATCGTCACCGACGACGATATCAACGCACGGGACTGGAATGACGTGATCTGGGCGATTACCACGCGCATGGACCCCAAGCGCGACACGGTGATGATCGACAACACACCGATCGACTACCTCGACTTCGCCTCGCCGATCTCCGGCCTGGGTTCGAAGATGGGCCTGGACGCCACCCACAAGTGGCCGGGCGAGACCACCCGCGAATGGGGCCGCGCCATCGAGAAGGATCCAGCCGTGGTGGCACGTATCGACGCGCTGTGGAGCGAGCTGGGAATCGATTGATGAACGTCACCCTGCAACCTTCCGGCGTCACCCTCGCGCTGCATCCGGGCGAACGCATTCTCGATGGCGCCCGGCGCCTGGGCTACGACTGTCCGCAGAGCTGCCGCAACGGCAACTGCCATATCTGCGCCGCCTTGCTGGTGGAAGGGCGCGTGCGGCAGAACGGCGCCGAGCTGGATCACGGCGAGCTGTTCACCTGCCTGGCCGAGCCGCTGGAAGACTGCGTGCTGCATTGGGATGGCGTGCTGGCGCCGGGTGAGTTGCCGGTGCGCGAGCTGAACTGCCAGGTAACCGAATGCCAGGCCGTGGGTGGCGATGTGTTCCGCGTGTGTCTGCGCACCCCGGCCGGCAAGGCGCCGCGCTATCACGCCGGGCAGTACCTGCTGCTGCAGCGCCCGGATGACGAGATGGCGGCCTTCTCCCTGGCTTCGGCGCCGCACGCCGGGCGTGAGTTGGAGCTGCACATCCTCGCCCGCGAGGACAGCAGCATTGCCCTGCTGGAGCATCTGCGCAGCAACGGCATGGCTCGCGTGCAGATGCCCTACGGTGACACCCACCTCGCCGACCTGCCCGATGGGCCGCTGGTGCTGATCGCTGCCGGCACTGGCATGGGCCAGATGCACAGCCTGATCGAGCACTGCCGCGCGGCGGGTTTCGCTCACCCAGTGCATCTGTACTGGGGCGCGCGTCGGCCCGAGGATTTCTACGAGCTGCCACATTGGGCCGAGTGGCAACAGCTGGATAATCTGCACCTGCATCAGGTAGTCAGCGACCAGTGTGGCTGGCAGGGTCGTTGCGGCCTGTTGCACGAAGCAGTGCGCGAGGATTTCCCGGATCTCAAGGCATTGCACGTCTATGCCAGCGGCTCGCCAGCGATGGTCTACGCCACGCTCGATGCACTGGTCGAAGCGGGGATGGACGCGCACCAGATGCGCGCCGACGTGTTCGCCTACGCGCCGCGAGGTTGAACGAAAAAGTGGTAGGGCGGGTGCGACCCGCCACTGATTGATTCGGCGGGTTGCACCCGCCCTACGCACTGCTAACGCACAGTCACCACCACCTTGCCCACCGCCTTGCGCTGGCCGAGGGCATCGATGGCCTCGCCACCACGCTCCAGCGGGAAGGTTTGCGACACCAGCGGCTTGAGCTTGCCTTCGGCATGCCAGGCGAACAGTTGCTGGAAATTCGCGGCGTTGTCCTGCGGCTGGCGCTGGGCGAATGAGCCCCAGAATACGCCGACCAGGGATGCGCCCTTGAGCAGCGGCAGGTTGGCCGGCAGTGCCGGGATGCCACCGCCGGCGGCGAAGCCCACCACCAGGAAGCGGCCGTTCCAGCCGATGCTGCGGAAGGCTTCTTCGAACAGCGTGCCGCCCACCGGGTCGTATATCACGTCCACGCCCTGGCCGCCGGTGAGCTTCTTCACCTCGTCCTTCAGGCTCTGCTCGCTGTAGTTGATCAGCTCATCGGCGCCGGCTTTGCGCGCCACTTCCAGTTTCTCGGCGCTGCTCGCCGCGGCGATGACCTTGGCGCCCATGGCCTTGCCGATTTCCACCGCCGCCAGGCCGACGCCGCCGGAGGCGCCGAGGACCAGCAGGGTTTCACCCGGTTGCAGGTTGGCGCGCTGCTTGAGGGCGTGCATCGAGGTGCCGTAGGTCATGCCGAAGGCCGCCGCGGTGGTCAGGTCCATGCTCTTTGGCACCGGTAGCACGTTGTAGGCCGGCACGGCGACCTCTTCGGCGAAGCCTCCCCAACCGGTCAACGCCATGACCCGATCACCCGCGCGCAGATGGCTGACTTTCTCGCCGACGGCCTTGACCACACCGGCTACCTCGCCACCCGGGGCGAAGGGGAAGGGCGGCTTGAACTGGTATTTGCCTTCGATGATCAGCGTGTCGGGGAAGTTGACCCCGGCGGCCTGCACCTCGATCAGCACCTCGTTTTTTTTCGGTTCGGGGCTTGGCAGGTCTTCCAGTACCAGGGTGTCGGCGGGGCCGAAGGCTTTGCACAGCAGGGCTTTCATCAAGGTCATTCCTCTTGCAGGGTGCCATGCAGTGTAGAAAGCGCCCGCCGGGGGTCAACGAGCATGCCGATGCCTGATAGGTCGGCATAAGCGCCGGACTTGGGTGCAGGCCTGTGGATGGCTATGCTAGGCACATCCCCGATGGAGTGCCGAACGTGAAACTGTTGACCGCCCTGCTACTGAGCCTGTCGATCTGCCTGCCTGCCCTGGCCTCTTCGGAAAAGAAGGAGGAGGCTCCTGCGACGATTTATCACAACCTGACGCCAGCCTTGATCGGCAACCTGGCGGATCAAGGCAATCGTCTGAAGTTCTTCAAGGCCGATGTGTCCCTGCGGGTGACCGGCACCGAGGCCGAGGAGAAGCTCAAGCAGCATGAACCGCTGATCCGCCATCAGATGGTGATGCTGTTCTCGGCGCAGACCAGCGAGATCATCAACGCGCCCGATGGCCGTGAGAACCTGCGCCTGGAGGCCTTGAAGCAGGTGCAGGACGCGATCAATGGCGAAGAGGGCAAGCCCATCGTCGAAGACCTGCTGTTCAACAATCTGATTATTCAGTGAAAGGGTGCGGCTTCAGCAGCGTGATTTTCGCGGCTGAAGCCGCTCCTACATGTTGTTCAGGCCATCTGCGCCAGGGTCTTGCGAAAGCGGCTCAGCGCCGCGACGAAGAACAGAGCGCCGATGCCGGCGATGGCCAGCATATAGGGCCAGACGATGGGCAGCCCCGCACCGCGATAGAGAATGGCCTGGGCTAGCGCGACGAAGTGAGTGGTCGGCGCCGCCAGCATGATCTGCTGCACCAGCTCGGGCATGCTCTCGCGTGGCGTGGTGCCGCCGGAGAGGATCTGCAGCGGCAGCAGCACCAGGATGATCAGCAGGCCCAGTTGCGGCATCGAGCGCGCTAGCGTGCCGAAGAAGATGCCCATCGAGGTGGTGGCGAAAAGGTGCAGCGCCGCCCCGGCCAGGAACAGAGCAATGGAGCCTTCGATCGGCACCTGCAGCCATCCCTGCACCACCAGCAGCAGTGACAGGGCTGCAGCCGCCAGCACCACCAACCCCATCGACCAGACCTTGGCCAGCATGATTTCCAGTGGCGTCACCGGCATCACCAGCAGGTGTTCCACGGTGCCATGCTCGCGTTCGCGGATCAGCGCCGCACCAGTGAGGATGATCGACAGCATGGTGATCTGGTTGATCACCTCCATCACCGAGCCGAACCAGGCGCGCGTCAGGTTGGGGTTGAACTGTATGCGCAGCGCCAGTTCGGCCGGCTGCTGCAGCTCGCCACGGTAGCGGCGGACGAACTCGGCCACTTCGCTGGCGCCGATGTTCTGGATGTAGCCGGCACCGGTGAAGGCCATGCTTACCTGCGTCGCATCGACATTGAGCTGGATTGCCGGGCTGCGACCGGCGAGCACGTCGCGCTGAAAGTTCGGCGGAATGTTCAGGGTAAAGGTGTAGCGCCCGGCATCCATGCCGCGATCCATCTCGCTCAGGTCGATGCGTTCCGGGGTACGGAAATAGGGCTCCTGAAAGGCCTGGATCAGGCGCTCTGAGAGTTGCGACTGGTCTTCGTCGACCACGGCGATGGCGGCGTTGTGCAGGCTCTCCGGCATGCTGGTGGCGGCCGAGTAAACGCCCATGCTGAAGGCCCAGAGGATCAGCAGTACCAGCGCCAGGTCATGCTGCAGGCTGCGCAACTCCTTGATGCCGAGGTGCAGGATATTGGCCAGGCGTTCCATCAGACCTCCTGTTTGCGCAGCAGGCTGGCGCTGAGCAGCGTCAGCAGCGGGATGGTCAGTGCCAGGGCGGCGAAGTAGCCGGCCAGGTCCTGCAGCTCCAGTGCCTTGGAGAAGATGCCGCGGCTGATCACCAGAAATTGCGAGGTCGGGTAGAGCTGGCCGATCACCGCGCCTGCGCCTTCCAGCGAGGCGACCGGGTAGATCAGTCCGGAGAACTGGATGGCCGGCAGCAGGGTGACGATGGCGGTGCCGAAGACCGCGGCGATCTGGCTCTTGGTGAAGGTCGACATCAGCAGGCCGAGGCCTGTGGCGCACGCCAGGTAGAGCAGGGCGCCGGCCAGCAGGGTCAGCGGGTTGCCCTTGAGCGGCACGTCGAACACGGTGACTGCCAGCAGCGCCAGGAGGATGAAGTTGAACAGGCCCAGGGCGATGTAGGGCAGTTGCTTGCCGAGCAGGAATTCCAGGCGGGTGACCGGGGTGACGTAGAGGTTGATGATCGAGCCCAGTTCCTTCTCGCGCACCACGCCGAGGGCCGTGAGCATCGCCGGAATCAGCATCAGCAGCAGCGGAATTACTGCCGGCACCATGGCCTTGAGGCTCTCCACGTCCGGGTTGTAGCGATAGCGCACTTCCAACTCGGCGGCGTTGGCTGCTTGCGGCTGCGGCGAACGCCGCGCCAGCTCGCTAAGGTAGTGCTGGTGCAGGCCGTTCACGTAGCCCTTGATGGTTTCTGCGCGGGTCGGCATGGCGCCGTCGATCCACATGCCGATCTGCGGGCTGGCGCCGCGCTTGAGGTCGCGGCCGAAGTTCGGCGGAATCTCCACCGCCAGGCTGATGTCTCCGTTGCGCAGGCGTCGTTCCAGCTCGTCGTAATCGGAGAGCGGCGTTTTCTCCAGGAAGTAGCGCGATCCGGACAGGTTCAGGTGGTATTCCTGGCTGGTGGTGGTCTGGTCGCGATCCAGCACGGCGAAGGTCAGGTCTTCCACATCGAGGCTGATGCCGTAGCCGATGATGAACAGCAGCAATACCGTGCCGAGCAGCGCCATGCCACCGCGAATCGGGTCGCGGCGTAGCTCCAGCGCCTCGCGGCGGGCGTAGCTGAGCAGGCGGCGCAGGCTGAAGCGCTGACGCTGCGCGGGTGGCGCCTGTTCCAGTGGCGGCACCTCGCTGACCGGTTGCACGCCGACGGCCTCCTGCAGGTAGGCGATGAAGGTGGCTTCCAGGCTGTCCAGCCCGCGTTTTTCCATCAGGCCTTGCGGCGTGTCGCTGTCGAGTACCTTGCCGGCGTGCATCAGCGAGATGCGATCGCAGCGCAGCGCCTCGTTCATGAAGTGGGTAGAGATGAAGATGGTCACGCCGTCCTGGCGCGACAGGTCGAGCATCAGTTGCCAGAAGCCGTCACGGGCGACCGGGTCGACCCCCGAGGTGGGTTCGTCGAGGATCAGGATCTCCGGCTTGTGGATCACCGCCACGGCCAGCGACAGGCGCTGGCGGATGCCCAGGGGCAGGCGTTCGGGGAGCATGTCCATGACCTCGCCGAGGTCGAAGCGTGCGGCCATCTGCGTCACACGCGGCTCGATCTCCTCGGCCGGGACATGGAACAGCTGGGCATGCAGTACCAGGTTCTGCCGAACCGTCAGCTCGCCATACAGGGAGAACGCCTGGGACATGTAGCCGACGCGCTTGCGCGTGGCCATGTCGCGCGGGTCGACTGCCTGGCCGAACAGCAGCGCCTCGCCCTCGCTGGCCGGTAGCAGGCCGGTGAGCATCTTCATGGTGGTGCTCTTGCCGCAGCCGTTGGAGCCGAGAAAACCGAAGATCTCGCCACGGCGGATGCGGAACGATACCGAGTCCACCGCGATGAAATCGCCGAAGCGCATGGTCAGGCCCTTGGCTTCGATGGCGATCTCGTTGCTGTCTTGCAGGGGTGGAATGACCACCTGCTGATGGCCGCGGCGGCGTTCCTCGGGCAGCAGGGCGATAAAGGCCTGCTCCAGGCTGACGCTGTTGGTGCGTGCGCGCAGTTCCGCCGGGCTGCCTTCGGCCAGCACGCGGCCGGCATCCATCGCCACCAGATGGTCGAAGCGCTCGGCCTCCTCCATGTAGGCGGTGGCCACCAGCACGCTCATCTGCGGGCGCTGCGTGCGGATGCGCGCGATCAGCTCCCAGAACTGGTTGCGCGACAGCGGGTCGACGCCAGTGGTCGGCTCGTCGAGGATCAGTAGATCCGGGTCATGAATCAGCGCGCAGCACAGCCCGAGCTTCTGCTTCATGCCGCCGGACAACTTGCCCGCTGGGCGCTCGCGGAAGGCCGCCATGCCGGTGCTGCGCAGCAGGTCGTCGATGCACCGTTCGCGTTCGGCGGCGTCCTGGCCGAACAGGCGACCGAAGAAATCCAGGTTCTCGAACACCGACAACGTCGGATACAGGTTCTTGCCCAGGCCCTGCGGCATATAGGCGATATGCGGGCAGACGCGGCGACGATGGCGGGCATCGGCCATATCGCCGCCAAGCACTTCGATGTTGCCTTCCTGAAGCTTGCGCGCCCCGGCGATCAGCGCCAGCAGGCTGGACTTGCCGACGCCGTCCGGGCCGATCAGGCCGACCATGCAGCGGGCTGGCAGGGCCAGGTCGACCTGTTGCAGGGCGTGGGTCTGGCCATAGCGCAGGCCGACGCCAGCCAGGCGTGCGACCGGCGCGTTCATTGCGGAACCTTGATCGCCAGATGTGCAGGCCATTCAGCCTCAGGGTCGAGGCGCAGGTAGGCCATGCCGGGCACACCGGTCTTCACCTGCTGCAGGTGCTTGCTCAGCAGCTCGGGGTCGATGCGCGCCTTGACCCGGAACATCAGTTTCTCGCGCTCGCTGGCGGTTTCCACGGTTTTCGGCGTGAACTGGGCGACGCTGGCGACATAACTGACCTTGGCCGGGATCACGTATTGCGGCGCGGCGTCGATCACCAGGCGCACCTCGCTGCCCAACGCGACGCGGCCGGCCTGGCGCTCGGGCAGGAAGAAGGTCATGTAGACGTCGGTCAGATCCACCAGGTTGAGCAGCTTGCCGCCGGCACCGAGCACTTCGCCGGGTTGAGTGACGCGGTATTGCACGCGGCCGGCGCGTGGAGCCTTGAGCTGGCTGTCGTCGATGTCCACCTGCAGCCTCTCGACGCTGGCGCGGGCCGCTTCGGTCGCCGATTGCGCTTCGATGGCCTGCGACTGGGCTGCAGCTATGCCGGCCTCGGCCGAGCTGACCTGAGCGCGGGCGGCGGCCAGCGCGGCCTCGGCACTCTGCAGGCGGGCCAGATCGTCATCCAGAGTCTGCTGAGGCAGGGCGTTGCGCTTGACCAGCGTGGCGCTGCGCGCGTGACGTTTGCGCGCGGCATCCAGCTCAGCCTGGCGTTGGTGCACCACGGCCTCGGCGGCAAGTTTTTCGCTTTGACGCAGGCTGATCTGGCTGGCGGCGGTGATCTGGCCATTCTCTGCCTGGCGCAACTGGGCACGGGCCTGGGCCAGCTGGGCTTCGAGCACCTGGGTGTCCATGCGCGCGAGAATCTGGCCGGGCTCGACGAAGTCACCTTCGTCGACCTCGATGCTGGCGACGCGCCCGGCGAGTTTGGTCGCCACATCCACTTCGGTGGCTTCGATGCGCCCGTTACCGCTGGCGAAACCCTCGCCCAGCCCCGCCGGGCGCAGTTGCCACCAGGCTGCGGCCGCCAGCAAGGCCAGGCTGGCGGCGAACAGATAGGGCAGGCGGCGTTTTGCGTTGGTCATCTCGGCTTCCCTGTAGCGCCCCATGGCTGGAGGCTTTCACGACATTTCCATTGTCTGCCTGATGCGCCTCAGGGGCCTTGATGCAGGTCAAGCGCGGGGGGCTGCCACAGGCAGGTTCGGTTGCGACCCTCATGCTTGGCACGATACAGCGCCTGATCACCCTGGGCGAGCAGTTCGCCTGGCTGTTCGTCGCTCACTGGGTCGACCACCGTGATACCGATGCTCAGGGTCAGTTGGCCGAACGGGCTGGCCGGGTGATGGATATCCAGGCTGGCGATGGCTGCATGGACGCGCGCGGCGACCTGCTCGGCACCCTCCTGATTGGTGTTGGCGAGAATGATCGCGAACTCCTCGCCACCGTAGCGGCAGGCCGTATCGCCTTCGCGTTGCAGGCTGTCGCGCAGGGCTGCACTGACTCTGCGCAGGGCATCGTCACCGGCGAGGTGGCCGAGTGCATCGTTGTAGGCCTTGAAGTGGTCTATATCCAGCATCAGCAGCGCCAGGGGCGCGTCGAGGCGGCGCAGGCGGCGCCATTCGGCGAGCAGTTGCTGATCGAAGTAACGGCGGTTGTACAGCCCGGTCAGGCCGTCGAGCTGTGACAGGCGCTGCAGTTGCGCTTCCAGTTGCAGGCGCTCGCTGTTGTCGCGGGAAACGGCGATCAGGTATTCGCGGTCATGCAACTGCACCAGTTGGGTGTTGATTTCGGCAGGTTGGCGACTGCCATCGCGGCGGATCAGCTCGCGCTGGAATATCCGCGAGAGGTTGTCGCGCTGCGCCTGGCGCGCCTGCTCCAGCCAGCGGTGGAAGCCTGGCAGGAGTTTCTCCGGATCATCGCGCAGCAGCTCGGCGAACTGTTCAGGGCGATAGCCGAGCGTGGCGTAGGTGGCCTGATTCATGTGCAGCAGCTCGCGGGTGCCGCTGTCGAAGATGAACAGCCCGTCATGGCTGGAGTCGGTCAGGTCCAGCACCAGTTGTAGGCGCTCGCGGTTCTCGCGCAGGCGCTGCTCGGTCTCTTCGCGGCGTTCGGCCTCCAGCTTGAAGCGGCGGTTGGCCAGTTGCAGGGCATGGGCACGACGGCTGTTCTCCAGGGCCAGGGCCAGGGCGGCGACCAGTAGCAGGCTGATCGCCAGGCTGGCGCCGAGCACCACGCCGGGCAAGGGCGACTCGAGCTGGTCGAGCAGTTGCTCGGTGGGGCTCAGGCGCAGACTGAAGTCCTGGTTGTTGAGCAGACTCAGGCCCAGTTGCAGGCTGTGTCGCATATCGGTGTCCGCTGCGCCATGACGGAACAGGCTGTGGCTGTTCTCCAGCAGTTCGAGGTTAAAGGCTTCGCGATCGATCTGGGTGAGCAACTGCAGCATCAGCGGTTCGACGCGAAATACGCCCTGGAGGAAACCGTCGAACACCTTGGTGCCGTCATGTTCGCGGTACAGCGGTGTGTAGAGGACGAAGCCGCGTCCGCCCTGGACCAGATCGAAGCTGTTGGAGAAACGTTGTTCGCCGCTCTCGCGAGCCTCCATCGCCAGTGGGTAATTGGGGTGCTCCGGGTACAGGCGAAAATTCAGCGCCGCTTCGTTGCCGGCCACCGGTAGCAGCCAGCGCATGCGTAGATCGTCGCCGACCCACTGGATGGATTGATAGGCGGGAAAGCCTTGCAGTACGCGCTCCACCTCCTCCCCCCAACTGGCATGCGGCAGGCGGCCCAGGCTGTTCCACAAGCGGGCGATGCGTTCGAGGCTGGCCACCTCCAGGTGCAGCGTGCTCTCCAGCTGACGCGCCAGGCTGCGTGCCTGGTAGCCGATACGCTCATCGACACGCTGTTGCTGTACGGCCTCGATCTGACGCCAAAGCAGAACGCTGGCGCCGCTCAGCACCAGTAACAGGAATGCCAGCGCAAGTCGCGCCGGCCAGGGGGAGGATGCCGGCATGGAAAAACTCCTAAGCTCTGTGTGGTGATAGCACAGTGCCGCATGCGACTCAACGCATGGCGAGAATTGCTGTCCATTCGGCATCGCTCACCGGCATCACCGACAGGCGACTGCCACGTTGTACCAACGCCAGTTCGGCCAGTAGCGGATTGTTCTTCAGGTGCTGCAGCGCCAGCACCTCGTCGAAGGCTTCGACGAACTCGACGTCCAGAGCGCTCCAGGGGTTCTTCTCGGTACTGGCCTTGGGGTCGTGATAATGGCTTTGCGGATCGAGCGCGGTGGGGTCCGGGTAGATCTCGCCGGCAATACGTGCAATGCCGGCGATGCCGGGTTGCGGGCAGCTGGAGTGATAGAAGAAGAACAGATCGCCCGGTTTCATTGCGCGCATGAAGTTGCGCGCCTGGTAATTGCGTACGCCATCCCAGCGCGTTTTGCCCAGTCGTTGCAGGTCGTGGATGGACAATTCATCGGGTTCGGACTTCATCAGCCAATAAGGCATGAACTTTGCTCCTGCAGGTCTGTCCGTAAGCGGACGCTCGTTTGAGGGATATCTCCGACGGCCGGTTGGCGCCGGAAATTGCACAGTGCTTGGCGCTGACGGAAAATGCCCGGCTTAACGCTTGGCGCCGTCGTATTGCACACAACAATAACGCGCGACCAACGCGCGCATTGCCTTGAAGGGGGAGGCAATAGATGAAACGCAAGCCAGATCTTTTGTGGGTTCTCGTCGTACTGTTCAGTCTGGGCGTGGTTACCACGGGTTACACCCAGAGCCTTTGGGAGCGCCAGAGCGAAGCTCCGATCAATGTAACGCAGCAGCCCTGATTCGCGGACTGCCAGCGTAAGCGCCGCAGGGAACGCGGTGCCGCATCTTTCGATTCAATACCACGCCTTGTCCGTCACCGTTGCCTGCAAGGGCACGTCCCAGCTGGCCATCGCCAGTTCTTCCACGCGCTGACATTCATGCGCCAGGCCCAGTAGTGTCGGCATGTGCCAATTTTTGCGCATGCGCAGATAAGCCAGGCTGCGGTCGTAGAAGCCGCCGCCCATACCCAGGCGCCCGCCGCGATCATCGAAGCCCACCAGCGGTAGCAGCACCAGATCCAGTGCCCAGACCTTGCGTTGGCGCTTGGGCTGCGTGCGTGGTTCGAGGATGCGGAAGCGATTGCCCGCCAGTTTCTCGTGCTGGCTGACGCGCTGAAACACCATCTTGGTGCGCGGCCAGGCGCTGAGCACCGGCAGGTAGGTGTGTTTGCCGCGCTTGTGTGCGGCGGCCAGCAAAGGCCTTGGGTCGATTTCGCCATCGTTGGGCAGGTACAGGGCGATGTGCCTGGCGCGGCGAAACTGCGGGCTTTGTGCCAACTGACGATAGAGGTTACGCGCGGCAAGACGTTGCTGGCTGCGGCTGAGTGCACGTCGACGCTGGCGCAGCACGCGGCGCAGTTGCGGGCGACTGAGAGTGGCGGGCGTAGTCATGAAAGGAGGTTCGAACGAGGCGGGTAGCAGCGCTGAAGGTCACTGCTGGAAATGATGACTTCCCGGCGTGCCGCTGTCGGTTTAGCCCTTGAACCCGAAAGTTCAAGGTGGAGGTTGCAGGAGGCGTTAAGGCTTTCCGTCAGGCGGACATGCACACCGGCCCCAACGTGCAACCCCCGTGGTTGTGCGTATCGGCTCAGGGACATCACCGACTGGCGCACACCCCAGGAAGTTGCGCCCAGTATACCCGAACAGAGGGTCTGCGGGGCGGCCTGCGACGAACTGGCAGGCATGGCGGTACTCAGGAACTCGGATCGTCGGCCAGTGCATGGTCGACACGATCGAGTAGATCGCGCACCTGCTGGCGGGTGGAATTGGCGTCCTGATCCAGGCGCTGCTGCTTGTGCAGCAGGTCGTGGGTGATGTTCAAGGCTGCCATCACGGCGACACGGTCGGCACCGATCACTTTGCCGCTGGTACGGATCTCGCGCATCTTGCCGTCCAGGTAGCGAGCCGCACTTTCCAGATTGGCGCGTTCGTCCTGCGGGCAGGCGATGCAATATTCTTTGTCCAGAATGTGGACGGTCACGGTATTCGACTGGGTCATGAGTCCTGCTCCAGGGCTTTAAGGCGCGAAATCATCGATTCGACCTTGTGCCGGGCCATTTCGTTCTTTTCGATCAGATGGGCGCGTTCCTCACGCCAGGCCTGTTCATTCGCCAGCAGGAGTCGGTTGTGAGCCTTTAGCTGCTCGACACGCTGGATCAAGAGTTCCAGCTTGGCGGTCAATGCGTGCAGATCGGCGTCTTCCATGGGCTCTCGCTATGGGAGGGAATGGCTGGACTATATAGGCCTGTCCCGGCTACGGGTCAAACCACGGATAGCAGTGGTGTGATGCAGATGACGGCATCACTCCGGCGGCCTCGGATGGTCTTGGCGCGTCTGCCGGTGCTAGGATACGAGGCCTCCATTCTAGAGATTGCGCCGCCTGGCGCCTAGCTATCTATGTCGATTCCAAGCTCTCCCTACGCCGCCTTCGCCGCTTTGCTCAACAGCGCCGGGCATTCCGTTTCCCCTGCCGAACTGCACGGCCTGCTGCTTGGTCGCAGCTGTGCGGGCGCTGGCTTCGACGCCGATGCCTGGCTGCTCGACGCGGCCGACCTGCTCGGTGGCGAGCCGCAGGACAACGTGCGTCAGGCGCTGATCGGCCTGCAGGAAATGGTCAAGGGTGAGCTGTGCAGCGAAGACGTCACCGTGGTGCTGCTGTTGCCGGATGACGAAACCCCGCTGGCGCAGCGCGCGGTCGCTCTGGGTCAGTGGTGTCAGGGCTTCCTCGGTGGCTTCGGCCTGACCGCTCGCGACGGAGCACTGAGTGCCGAGGCCATGGAAGTGTTGCAGGATCTCTCCGCCATCGCCCAGGTGCAGAGTGCACTGGAAGAATCGGAGGATGGCGAGAGCGACTACATGGAGGTGATGGAGTACTTGCGTGTCGCGCCGCTGCTGCTGTTCACCGAGTGCGCCAAACCTGCGGCGCCTGCTGCCAAACCCTCCCTGCACTGATTTTTCGTCGGAGCCTGCCTTGATCAGCATCCCCAAGTCCGAATATGCCCGTCGGCGCAAGGCGCTGATGGCGCAGATGGAACCCAACAGCATCGCCATTCTGCCGGCGGCGCCGGTGTATATCCGCAACCGTGACGTCGAGCATGTCTACCGTCAGGACAGCGATTTCCAGTACCTCACCGGTTTTCCCGAGCCGGAAGCGGTGATGGCGCTGATCCCTGGGCGCGAGCACGGTGAATATGTGCTGTTCTGTCGCGAGCGTGATCCCGAGCGCGAGTTGTGGGATGGCCTGCGTGCCGGCCAGGACGGTGCGATCAGCCAGTTTGGCGCCGACGATGCTTTCCCCATTGGCGATATCGACGACATCCTGCCGGGGCTGATCGAAGGCCGCGAACGTGTCTATTACGCCATCGGCAGCAATCAGGAGTTCGATCATCGGCTGATGGAGTGGGTCAACCACATCCGCGCCAAGGCGCGCCAGGGCGCCATGCCGCCAAACGAATTCGTCGCCCTCAACCACCTGCTGCACGACATGCGCCTGTACAAATCGGCCGCCGAAGTGAAGGTGATGAAGGAGGCTGCCGAGATCAGTGCGCGCGCTCATATCCGTGCCATGCAGGCGAGTCGCGCCGGCCTGTTCGAATATCACCTGGAAGCCGAACTGGACTACGAATTCCGCAAGGGTGGGGCGAAGATGCCGGCCTATGGCAGCATCGTCGCCGCCGGCCGCAATGCCTGCATCCTGCACTACCGCGAGAATGACGCGGCGCTCAAGGACGGCGATCTGGTGCTGATCGACGCCGGCTGCGAGATCGACTGCTACGCCAGCGACATCACCCGCACCTTCCCGGTCAGCGGTAAGTTCTCGCCCGAGCAGAAGGCCATCTACGAGCTGGTGCTCAAGGCCAACGAGGAGGCATTCAAGTTCATTGCTCCAGGCCGGCACTGGAACGAGGCCCATGAGGCCACCGTGCGGGTGATCACTGCCGGCCTGGTGGAGCTGGGCTTGCTCGAGGGTGATGTTGACGAGCTGATCGCCAGCGAAGCCTACAAGCCTTTCTATATGCATCGCGCCGGCCACTGGCTGGGCATGGATGTGCATGACGTCGGCGACTACAAGGTCGGCGGGCAGTGGCGCGTGCTGGAGGTCGGCATGGCGATGACCGTCGAGCCAGGCATCTATATCGCCCCTGACAACGACAAGGTCGCCAAGAAATGGCGCGGCATCGGCGTGCGCATCGAGGACGACGTGGTGGTGACCAAGACGGGCTGCGAGATTCTCACCAACGGTGTGCCCAAGACCGTTGCCGAGATCGAGGCATTGATGGCGGCCGCGCGCACCGAGGCGGCCTGAGCCCATGTCACGCGTACAGTTGGCCATTATCGGCGGCGGCCTGGTGGGTGCCAGCCTGGCACTGGCCCTGCAGGACACGGCGCGTCAGCGTGGTTGGCGCATCGCCCTGATCGAACCCTTCGCCCCGGGCAGCGAATACCAGCCCAGCTATGACGCGCGCTCTACCGCGCTCTCCTATGGCAGCCGGTTGATCTACGAGCGCCTGGGCCTGTGGCAGAGCATTGCCCAGCGGGCCGAGCCGATTCAGCAGATTCATGTTTCCGACCGCGGCCGCTTCGGCGCCACGCGCCTGCAGGCCATCGAGGAAGGCGTACCGGCGCTCGGTTACGTAGCTGAGAACGCCTGGCTCGGCCATTGTCTGTGGCAGGCGCTGGATGCGGATGTGATCGAGTGGCGTTGCCCGGCCGAAGTGGTCGGCATGCAGCGTCTCGACGACGGCTATCGCCTGACCCTGAACGACGAAACCTGCCTCGACTGCGACCTGGCGATTCTCGCTGATGGTGGGCGTTCCGGCCTGCGTGAGCAGCTTGGTATCGGCGTCAGCAGCAAGCCTTATGGGCAGAGTGCGCTGATTGCCAACGTCAGCCCGCTGGAGGCGCACCGCGGGCAGGCCTTCGAGCGCTTCACCGATGACGGCCCGATGGCGCTGCTGCCCTTGAGCGATAACCGCTGCGCACTGGTCTGGACGCGCGCCGCGGCTGACGCCGAACGTCTGTTGCGCGCCAGTGAGGCCAGTTTTCTCAGCGAGTTGCAGCAGGCCTTCGGTTATCGCCTGGGCGCCTTGCGCCAGGTGGGTGCGCGGCATCTCTATCCGCTGAGCCTGGTCGAGGCGCAGGAGCAGGTGCGTCCGCATCTGGTGGTGCTGGGCAACGCCGCGCACAGCCTGCACCCCATCGCCGGCCAGGGCTACAACCTGTCGCTGCGCGATACTCTGGCGCTGGCCGAGGTGCTTATCGATAGCGAGGCAACACTGGGCGATTTCGCCACCCTGCAGCGTTACCAACAAAGGCAACAGCTCGATCAGCAAATGACCGTCGGCTTCTCCGACCAGGTGACGCGCCTGTTCAGCAACGCGCAGCCGCTGCTGACTGCCGGGCGCAACCTGGGTTTGCTCGGCCTCGACCTGCTGCCGCCGGCCAAACGCTGGTTCGCCCGTCAGGCCATGGGCATGGGAACCCGCAATCTATGATCAGCTCCGCAGAGTGCGCTGTGCGCACCTATAGGGAGTCATGATGCGCACAGCGCAACCTGGGGTTTAAGGAGTGATATGCGAGCGGATCTGATCATCGTCGGCGCCGGTATGGTTGGCAGTACCCTGGCCTTGGCGTTGGAGCACTGCGGTCTGGATATCCTGATTGTCGACGGCAGCCCGCTGAGCGTGGCGCCGTTCGATGCCCGGGCGCCGTTCGAGCCGCGTGTCAGCGCGCTGTCGATGGCCAGCCAACGCATTCTCGAACGCCTGGGCGCCTGGCAGGGCATCGCCACTCGGCGTGCCAGCCCCTACGGCGAGATGCGCGTCTGGGATGGCTCTGGCACCGGCAGCATCCACTTCGCTGCGGCCAGCGTGCATGCCGAGACGCTTGGCCATATCGTCGAGAATCGTGTGGTGCAGGATGCCCTGCTCGAAAGGCTGCACGACAGCCAGATCGGTCTGTTGCCTGGCGCGCGCCTGGAGCAGCTGCGCCGCTCCGGCGATGACTGGCTGCTGACGCTTACCGATGGTCGCCAACTGCGCGCACCGCTGCTGGTCGCGGCCGACGGCGCCAACTCCGCGGTGCGTCGCCTGGCCGGCTGTGCCACGCGCGAATGGGATTATCTGCACCATGCCATCGTCACCAGCGTGCGTTGCGAGCGACCGCACCAGGCCACTGCCTGGCAACGCTTCACCGACGATGGTCCACTGGCCTTCCTGCCGCTGGCAGGGCCTGCCGGCGAGCATTGGTGCTCGATCGTCTGGTCGACTGTGCCGGTCGAAGCCGAGCGCTTGATGGCGTTGGACGACGAGGCTTTCTGCGTCGAACTGGGCAAGGCTTTCGAATCGCGCCTGGGCATGGTGCTGCACGCCGACCGTCGTCTGTGTATCCCGCTGCGCCAGCGTCATGCCAAGCGTTATGTCGAGCCTGGGCTGGCGCTGATTGGCGATGCTGCGCACACCATCCATCCGCTGGCGGGGCAGGGCGTCAACCTGGGTTTCCTCGATGCCGCCGTGCTGGCCGAGGTGCTGCTGCATGCCGCTGAACGCGGTGAGCACCTCAGCGATGAGCGCGTGCTGAGCCGTTTCGAGCGTCGGCGCATGCCGCACAACCTGGCGATGATGGCGGCGATGGAAGGTTTTCAGCGCTTGTTCCAGGCCGACCCGTTGCCGCTGCGCCTGCTGCGCAACGTCGGTCTCGACCTGGTCGACGGCCAGGCCGAGGCCAAGGCGCTGTTCGTGCGTCAGGCGCTTGGGCTGGCCGGCGACCTGCCGGAACTGGCGCGAGCCTGAGCTGACGCAACTTGTAATAACTGCTGCGTGTCGTCTCGCTGTTTACGTTGAGAAGGCAAATAACATTCACTACTATTCAGCCACTTTGCTCACCCACAAGAGGCTGGTCCCATGAAGGCTCGCAACGCGCTTCTCGCTGCATTCACCCTCAGCACCCTGGCAACCGCCGTTCAGGCTGCTGATGAAGTGGTGGTCTACTCCGCCCGTATCGACGAGCTGATCAAGCCGGTATTCGATCTCTACACCGAGAAGACTGGGGTCAAGGTGAAGTTCATCACCGACAAGGAAGCCCCGCTGATCGCCCGTCTCAAGGCCGAGGGTGCCAACACCCCGGCTGACCTGCTGATTACCGTCGACGCCGGCAACCTCTGGCAGGCCGAACAGGAAGGCGTGCTGCAGCCGACCAAGTCCGACGTGATCGACGCCAACATCCCCGCCCAGTACCGCTCCAGCACCGACAGCTGGACTGGCCTGTCGCTGCGCGCGCGGACCATTTTCTACTCCACCGAGCGCGTCAAGCCGGAAGAGTTGTCCACCTACGAAGCCCTGGCTGACAAGAACTGGGAAGGCCGCCTGTGCCTGCGCACCAGCAAGAAGGTCTACAACCAGTCGCTGACCGCCACCCTGATCGAAACCCATGGCGCCGAGAAGACCGAGGAGATCGTCAAGGGTTGGGTCAACAACCTGGCCACCGACGTATTCCCGGATGACACCGCGCTGCTGCAGGCCATCGACGCCGGCCAGTGCGACGTGGGCATCACCAACACCTACTACTACGGCCGTCTGCACAAGCAGCAGCCGGATCTGAAGGTCAAACCTTTCTGGCCGAACCAGGACGACCGTGGCGTGCACGTCAACCTGGCCGGTGCCGGTGTGACCAAGCATGCACCGCATGCCGAGCAGGCCAAGAAGCTGCTGGAGTGGATGACCACCCCGGAGGCACAGAGCATCTTCGCTGGCGTCAACCAGGAGTTCCCGGCCAACCCGGCGGTCGCACCGTCCGATGAAGTGGCTGCCTGGGGCAGCTTCAAGGCTGACTCGATCGCTACCGAAGTGGCGGGCAAGCGTCAGGCTGAAGCGACCATGCTGATGGATCGCGCCGGCTGGCAGTAAAGGGGATCGCGCCCACGCTTCGGCGTGGGTACGTCGTCAGTGACGCCCCGGCCTATTGGCTTCTGACGCTGGAGCGTCGAGAGCTGCATTTCCACGCGGAGCGCGGGAACGATCATCGACGAGCACAGCGCTGCCGTTATACTGCGACGCCCCGCCTAGCCGGGGCGTCGTCATTTGCGTAGTCGAGGAATCCGCGTGCCGCATCCCGTCCAGCGTCGCTGGTACCCCATCGTCCTTGCCGTCGCCGTTCTGGTGCTGATGCCGTTGTCGGTATTGCTGCTGAGCTGGCATGAGGTGGATCAGCAGATCTGGTCGCACTTGTGGCAGACACAGATGGCGCGGCTGATTGGCAACACGCTGACGCTGGTGATTGGCGTCGGTGTGGGCGTGACACTGCTGGGCGTCAGCCTGGCCTGGCTCACCAGCCTTTGCGAGTTCCCGGGTCGGCGCTGGCTGGACTGGGCGCTGATGCTGCCCTTCGCCATTCCCGCCTATGTCCTGGCCTTCGTCTTCGTCGGCCTGCTGGATTTCGCCGGCCCGGTGCAGACGCTGCTGCGCGAATGGTTCGGCAGCGGCTTGCGCTTGCCGCGCGTGCGCTCCACCGGTGGTGTGATCATCGTGCTGGTGCTGGTTTTCTACCCCTACGTCTACCTGCTCGCCCGTGGCGCGTTTCTGGCCCAGGGCAAGGGCCTGATGGAGGCAGCGCGGGTGCTCGGGCAGAGCCCCTGGCAGGCGTTCTGGCGGGTGGCGCTGCCGATGGCGCGACCGGCCATTGGCGCCGGTCTGGCCCTGGCTATCATGGAAACCCTGGCCGATTTCGGTGCGGTGTCGGTCTTCAACTTCGACACCTTCACCACGGCGATCTACAAGACCTGGTACAGCTTCTACAGCCTGACCAGTGCCACCCAGCTGGCCAGCCTGCTGCTGCTGGCGGTGGCGCTGGTGCTCTATGGCGAGCGCCGTGCGCGTGGCGCCGCGCGGCCAGCCAACGAGCGGCCGCGGGGCAAGGCGCTGTACCACCTGCATGGCTGGAAGGCCTTCGCCGCCAGCGCCTGGTGCGGCCTGGTGTTCGCCTGTGCCTTCGTCATCCCGCTGCTGCAACTGCTGGCCTGGTTCTGGCAACGCGGCCGCTTCGATCTCGATGAGCGCTACGCCGGGCTGATTCTGCATACCCTTTACCTGGGCGGCATGGCGGCGCTGATCACCGTCAGTGTGGCCATGCTGCTGGCCTTCGCCCGCCGCCAGGCGCCGAATCGTGGCGTGCGCTTCGGCGTCGCGCTGGGCAATCTCGGCTATGCCTTGCCGGGTTCGGTGCTGGCGGTGGCAATCATGCTGGCGTTCAGTTTTTTGGATCGTGAACTGGTGATTCCGTTGTCCACTGCACTGGGTGGTGCTGGTAAGCCCTTGCTGCTGGGCAGTCTGGCAGCGTTGCTGGTGGCTTATCTGATCCGCTTCATGGCGGTGGCCTTCGGGCCGCTGGAGACCAGCCTGGCGCGTATTCGTCCGTCCCTGCCCGAGGCTTCGCGCAGCCTTGGCGTTGGCAGCTTTGGGCTGTTCTTCAGGGTCTATCTGCCGCTGCTGCTGCCGGGCACCTTGTCGGCCGCGCTGCTGGTATTCGTCGACGTGCTCAAGGAAATGCCGGCGACCCTGCTGATGCGTCCGTTCGGCTGGGACACGCTGTCGGTACGGGTATTTGAAATGACCAGCGAAGGCGAATGGGCGCGCGCCTCGCTGCCGGCGCTGACCCTGGTGCTGGTCGGCCTGCTGCCGGTGATTCTGCTGATCCGCCGTTCGGCCCGCGGTTTCGGTTGATCAAGACAGCGATGTAGGGCGGGTGCAACCCGCCAGTTTCGGGGCATGGCGGGTTGCACCCGCTCTACGACCTGAAGCCAGGATGACCCCCCGGACGCATGCGGCTACAATGCGCGCCATTCGCGAGTCGGGGCAGCCCGACAGGACTCATCTAGAAGCGTAGCCGAGGCCGCCAGTGCAAGGCGAAAGTGGGAGAGAAAGCGGAATGTATTTTTGTACATGAGCATTTCGAGCCCACTTTCAAAGCAGCAATGGCAACGCAGCTAGCTTCTCGGGGGTCTGAATCGCTTCGCCAAGCCCGGAAGGAGATAACCCATGGGACAGCGCACCCCCCTCTATGACCTGCACCTGGCACTGGGGGCCAAGATGGTGGATTTCGGCGGCTGGGACATGCCGCTGCACTACGGTTCGCAAGTGGAGGAGCATCATCAGGTGCGCCGCGAGTGCGGCGTGTTCGATGTCTCGCACATGTGCGTGGTGGACGTGAGCGGCAGTCAGGCGAAGGCCTTCCTGCAGCGCCTGCTGGCCAACGACGTGGCCCGCCTGGAGAGCCCCGGCAAGGCGCTGTATAGCGCCATGCTCAATGAGCTGGGCGGGGTCATCGACGACCTGATCGTTTACCTCACCGAGCAGGGTTACCGCCTGGTGGTCAACGCTGGTACCCGTGACAAGGACCTGGCGTGGATGCATGCCCAGGCGAGCGATTTCGATGTGCAACTGCGCGAGCGTCGCGATCTGGCCATGCTCGCCATTCAGGGGCCGAAGGCGCGCGCACGCGTTTCCGAACTGTTGAGCCAGGCACGTGCCGCACTGATCCACGAGCTCAAGCCATTCCAGGGCCTGCCCGAGGGGGACTGGTTCATCGCGCGTACCGGTTATACCGGCGAAGATGGCCTGGAAATCGTGCTGCCGGTGACCGAGGTGGCGTCCTTCCTCAACGACCTGGTCGGTGCTGGTATTTCGCCTATCGGCCTTGGCGCCCGTGACACCCTGCGCCTCGAGGCGGGTATGAACCTCTACGGCCAGGACATGGATGAACAGGTCAGCCCGCTGGCCGCCAATATGGCCTGGACCATCGCCTGGGAGCCAGCCGAGCGCGACTTCATCGGGCGCCCGGCGCTGCAGGCGCAGCGCGCCGCCGGTTGCCCGAGCAAGCTCGTTGGCCTGGTGCTGGAGGAGCGTGGCGTGCTGCGCGCACACCAGGTGGTGCGCGTCGAAGGTATCGGTGACGGTGAGATCACCAGCGGCAGCTTCTCGCCTACGCTGAACAAATCCATCGCGCTGGCACGGGTGCCGGCAGCCACTGGGGATCGTGCCGAGGTGGAGATCCGCGGCAAGTGGTACCCGGTGCGGGTGGTCAGGCCAGGTTTCGTGCGCAACGGCAAAACTCTTATCTGAATCATCAGGTCGTGGTGCTGGCTTCCCCTGGCGCCGCGGCCTGCTAAATTGTCCTGACGGCCCACTTGCCGTCATCGCTTACGAGGAAAGACACATGAGCAATATCCCCGCCGATCTGCGTTATGCCGCCAGCCACGAGTGGGCGCGCCTGGAGGCTGACGGCAGTGTGACCGTGGGCATTTCCGACCACGCCCAGGAAGCCCTTGGTGACGTGGTGTTCATCGAGCTGCCGGAAGTTGGCAAGCAGCTGAACGCCGGCCAGGAAGCTGGCGTGGTGGAGTCGGTCAAGGCTGCTTCCGACATCTATGCGCCAGTTGGCGGCGAAGTGATCGCCATCAACGAAGCACTGGCCGACAGTCCGGAAAGCGTCAACAGCGATCCGTACGGCAGCTGGTTCTTCAAGCTCAAGCCAAGCGATGCCAGCGAGCTGGACAAGCTGCTGGACGCGGCAGCCTATCAGGCTGCTGCTGACGCCGACGCCTGATTCATCTGGCCTCGACCCGGAAACCCGCTACGGCGGGTTTCTGCGTTTCTGGGCTCCGCTAATGAATTCGCTTGTAGGGCGTCAGTGGTAGCCCGAATGTAATCCGGGGAGTGACGATACCCCTTGTGGGAGGCGCTTCAGCGGCGAGCTCTTGTCGCGGCTAAAGCCCCTCCCACGATTGTGCATGCATCGATTGATGCAGATAGGCGCGCTCCTGTAAGGCCTGTTCAATCCCCTCCTTAACCGCTGGTCAGTTGGGCTGACACTTATTCAAAATACAATATATAAAAATACACATTGTTTGGAGTGAAGGTGTCCCATGGATGAACCCATCGATATCCAGCAGCTGCGTGCCAATGCCGACGCTGCCGGGCAGTTGCTCAAGGCATTGGCTAACCCTGATCGCCTCCTGCTGCTCTGCCAGCTGTCGCAGGGTGAGCGCAACGTCAGTGAGCTGGAGGCGCTGCTTGGTATCCAGCAGCCCACGCTGTCCCAGCAACTGGCCGTGCTGCGTCGTGAAGGGCTGGTGGCAACCCGTCGCGACGGCAAGCAGATCTTCTATCGCATCAGCAGCCCGGCGGCGCTGGCCGTGATCGAAACCCTGTATCGGCTGTTCTGCGGGGGCCAGCAATGAGCATCGACTGGGCCAGCTTCACCCCCTGGACGGCCTTGGCCGGTGGCGCGCTGATCGGTCTGGCCGCCGCCATCTTTGCCCTGGCCAATGGCCGCGTGGCCGGTATCAGCGGTCTGCTCGGCAGCCTTCTGCAGCCAGGCGCAGAAGGGCGCGGCGAGAAGGCATTTTTCCTCCTCGGCCTGCTGTTGGCGCCGCTGCTGTGGGGGCTGTTCGGCGCCTTGCCAGCGATCAGCTTCGATGGCGGCGCGCTGTCGCTGATTGGCGCCGGTTTGCTGGTGGGCATCGGCACGCGCTACGGCTCTGGCTGCACCAGCGGCCATGGCGTATGTGGCATCTCGCGTCTATCTCCGCGCTCCATGCTGGCCACCCTGTGCTTCATGGCCACGGGTTTCGCCACGGTCTTTGTTCTACGTCATCTTCTGGGGGGCTGAACATGGCCAGACTGAGCGCATTCTTAGCCGGTCTACTGTTCGGCCTCGGCCTGCTGCTGGCCGGTATGGCCAACCCGGCCAAGGTGCTGGCCTTTCTCGATCTGGCCGGTAACTGGGACCCGTCTCTCGCCCTGGTGATGGTGGGTGCCATCTGCGTGGCGGCGTTGCCGTTGCACCTGGCGCAACGGCGCGCCTGGGCACTGCTCGGCGGCGCCATGCAGTTGCCGACGCGTCGTGACCTCGATGCTCGCCTGATTGGTGGCAGCCTGCTGTTCGGCGTCGGTTGGGGTATCGCTGGCATCTGTCCGGGGCCGGCCGTTGCCATCCTGCTGACCGGGCACTGGCAGGCCCTGCTGTTCGTCGCGGCGATGCTCGCCGGGATGCTGATCTTTACTGCGCTGGAAGGCCGGCGCGGACGTTGACCTGGAGAGCCTCGATCAAAGCCAATGTTGGAACGCTCGAGCGCAGTCTGCGCATCGCCGCAGGCCTGATTCTTATCGCACTGAGCCTGGCCGGTGTCATCGGTCTGTGGGGCTGGATCGGTGTGTTACCACTGGCGACCGGCATCTTGCGCTTCTGCCCGGCGTATCCACTGCTGGGTATCAACACCTGCAAAATGAAATGAAACATATCCACTGAGGTGGCATGCATGTGCGGCTTGATGTAGATCAAGTCGCCCCGGGTTTGCGCTGGGCATGGTCAGGACATAACCAGAACAGCCAATACCTGAGGAGATACACACATGCGCACTCTGAGCCTGATGGCCGGGTTGTGCCTGGGCGCCAGCGCCTGGGCCAATGTACCGGGCAACGAACCCGTCGAGCCTATCGCAGCGGCCGAGATCACCGATCCGGCCAAGGTCGAACTGGGCAAGCAGCTGTTCTTTGACCCGCGCCTGTCGCGCTCGGGGTTCATTTCCTGCAATTCCTGCCACAACCTGTCGATGGGCGGCAGTGACAACCTGCCGAGCTCCATCGGTCATAACTGGCAGCAAGGGCCGATCAATTCGCCCACGGTGCTCAATTCCAGCCTCAACCTCGCGCAGTTCTGGGACGGCCGCGCTGCCGACCTCAAGGAACAGGCTGCCGGCCCCATCGCCAACCCGATGGAGATGGCCTTCACTCACATTCTCGCCATCGACGTGCTGCGCTCGATCCCGCAGTACCGCGAGTCGTTCAAGGTCGTGTACAAGACCGACGAGATCACCCTGGATGAAGTGACCGACGCCATCGCCGAGTTCGAAAAGACCCTGGTCACACCCAATTCGCGCTTCGACCTATGGCTCAAGGGCGACCAGCAGGCCATTACCCAGACCGAACTGGAGGGCTACGAGCTGTTCAAGTCCATCGGCTGCGTCGCCTGTCACAACGGCCCGGCGCTGGGCGGCAACTCGTTCCAGAAGATGGGGCTGGTCGAACCCTATGAAACCAGCAATCCGGCCGAGGGGGTGGCTGGCCTGACCGGCAAGGACGCCGACCGCTTCAAGTTCAAGGTGCCGACCCTGCGCAACGTCGAACTGACCTATCCCTACTTCCACGACGGCGCCTACTGGAAGCTGGAGGAGTCGGTAGACATCATGGCGCGCTTGCAGCTGGGTCGTAAGCTGAGCGAGGAGGAGATCGGCAAGATCACCGCCTTTCTCAAGACCCTGACCGGCGAGCAGCCGAGCTTCGCCCTGCCGATCCTGCCGCCGTCGAACAACGATACGCCGCGGCCGCAGCCGTTCGAGTGAGTTGGCGCTAACGAAAACGCCCAGCATGTGCCGGGCGTTCATAGATGTAGGGCGGGTGAAACCCGCCAGCAGCGGTGCGGGTTACGCCCGCCCTACATGGTTCAGCGCCCTTGCGGCGCCGGCTGCTGCTGGGTGATGCAGTGGATATTGCCACCACCGAGCAGAATCTCGCGGCCCGGCACCATCACCACGCGATGCTCGGGGAAGATGCGCTGCAGAATCGCGCGGGCTTCCTCGTCCTTCGGGTCATCGAAGCTCGGCGCGACGATGCCGCCGTTGACGATAAGGAAGTTGACGTAGGAGCCGGCCAGGCGAACCTCCGGGCTACGCTCCTGGCTGCCGTCGACGATGTCGACGCCCGCGCATTCTTCTGCGGTGGCGTGGATCGGGCCAGGGATCGGCATCTTGTGCACGGTCAGCTGACGGCCCTTGGCGTCGCGTGCGCTTTCCAGCACACGCATGGCGGCCTGGCAGCGCGGGTAGTTGGGATCGTTCTGATCGTCGGTCCAGGCCAGCAGCACCTCGCCTGGGCGCACATAGCAGCAGAAGTTGTCGACGTGGCCATCGGTCTCGTCGTTGTACAGGCCGTCGGGCAGCCAGATCACCGTGTCGATGGCCAGGTGCTCGCGCAGCACGGCCTCGATCTCTTCGCGCGACAGGTGCGGGTTGCGGTTCTTGTTCAGCAGGCACTCTTCGGTGGTGATCAGGGTGCCTTCGCCATCGACGTGGATTGAGCCACCCTCGAGCACGAAACCTTCGGTGCGATAGCGCTTGCAGCCTTCGATCTCGAGAATCTTGCGCGCCACCTGGTCGTCACGCAGCCAGGGCCAGTACAGGCCGCCGTCGAAGCCGCCCCAGGCGTTGAAGGCCCAGTCCACTCCGCGCACTTCGCCGCTGGCGTTGGTGACGAAGGTCGGGCCGGTGTCGCGCACCCAGGCGTCGTCGGTGGTGATTTCCACCAGACGGATGTTGGCGTCGTCCAGGCGCGCGCGGGCATTTTCGTACTGCGCTGCGGACACGCAGATGGTCACCGGTTCGAACTGGGCGATGGCCTTGGCCACCGCGGCGAAGGCGGCCTGTGCCGGCTTGCCGCCGTTGCGCCAGTTGTCCGGGCGCTCGGGCCAGACCATCCAGGTCTGGCTGTGCGGTGCCCACTCGGCGGGCATGTGGAAACCATCGGCGCGTGGCGTGGTGTTCAGCGTGGTCATGTTTCACCTGTAGCCCGGATGCAATCCGGGGAGTCGTGAGAAAAAGCCCCGGATTGCATCCGGGCTACGTTCATTCGGATGGGGTTTCACCATCGAGCGTGGAAAGCGGCCAGTATAGGTTCGGCCGGCGGTCGCGGAACACACCCCAGGCGGTGCGCACCTTCTCCAGCTCGGTCAGATCGAAGCTGTGCACCAGCACGCCTTCCTCGGTCTGGTTCAGCTCCTCGACCTTCTCGCCGAACTGGTTGGCGATGAACGAGCTGCCGTAGAAGGTGATGTCATAGCCGTCCTGTTCTTCGCGGCCGATGCGGTTGCTGGCCACCAGCGGCATCAGGTTGGCGCCGGCATGGCCCTGCTGCACACGCTGCCAGTGATCGCGCGAGCTGATGTTGGCATCATGCGGCTCGCTGCCGATGGCGGTCGGGTAGAAGAGGATTTCCGCGCCCATCAGCGCCATGCTGCGCGCGCATTCCGGGAACCACTGATCCCAGCAGATGCCGACACCGATGCGGGCATAAGCGGTGTCCCAGACCTTGAAGCCGGTATCGCCCGGATTGAAGTAGTACTTCTCGTGGTAGCCGGGGCCGTCCGGGATATGGCTTTTCCGATAAATACCGAGATTGCTGCCGTCGGCATCGATGATGGCGATGCTGTTGAAGCGCGCGCGGCCGGCGCGCTCGAAGAAGCTGATCGGCAGCACCACCTGCAGCTCGGCAGCGACCTTCTGGAAGTGCTGGATGGCCGGATTTTCTGCCACCGTGGTGGCCAGCTGGGTGTAGTCGGCGTTCGGTTTCTGGCAGAAGTAGGGCGCCTCGAACAGCTCCTGGATCAGGATGATCTGGGCGCCCTGGGCTGCCGCCTGGCGCACCAGCCTCTCGGCGTTGGCGATGTTCGCGGGGGTATCCCAGGAGCAGGCCATCTGGGTCGCGGCGACGGTAACGATACGGGACATGAAGCACCTCTTGGCTCGTTCGCAGGCCGCTCCGGCGGCCCATTCAGAGTGCCGTGGCTGAACATCGACCAGGGCGGGATGTTCGATTTATATCCGATAAATATCGGCATTAGAAGGTGCTTTGGTCGATTTGGCGAAATTAATGCGATTTTTATCGAATTAAATCCATATGCGACGCAGCGGCTCCGTGTGCGCCAATCAACTATGGGGCGAGGAATTGGGGGCTTGGCTTCGGTGGCCTGGCGATCTCTACACGGGGATTACGCCAGCGGCGCAGGTCTCTTTGGCAGCGCGGACGGCAGATACAGGCCCAGGTAGGCATCGAAAACGCGCATGCCTTCCTCGGCCAGGCGTGGTGTGATTTCGCCATGCAGTTGCACGGAGCGTGCGTAGACGCGATCACCCAGCTCCATGGCCAGGGCGAATACATCGATATCCGTCGGTAATTGCGGCAGGGGGAAGTGGCGCTCGAACAATGCTTGCATCAGGCGGCTCAGTTCGATGTCGTGCTGGTGGTCCGCTTGAGTGACTTCGGCCAGGCCGTGCTGGGCGAGGATCAACTGGCGCGCCGCGGCGTCGCGCGCGTAGATGCCCAGCATGCGTTGTTCGACGATACGCGACAGGTCATGCCAGGTGTTCAGGCTGGCATGCTCGACGGGTTCCTGCAGGCAGGCGCGAAAGGCTGCGTGCACGTCCGCGGTCAGCCCTTCGAGCAGGGCCGGTACGCTGGCGAAGAAGTGGTAGACCGAGGAGGGTGGAATCTTCGCGTGCTCGGCCACGGTGTAGATCGACAGATTGGCCACGCCTTGCTCGGCCAGCAGTTCGCGTGCTGCAGCGAGAATCACGGCAATACGTGCCTGGCTGCTGGCGCGCGGTTTGCGGGTGCTGGCGGGGCGCGACATGGTGAGCTCCTCGGTGGGCGAGGTGCTATTGGACGTCAGGCGGTATTGGCGAGGCAAGCCTCGCCATCTGCTCAGCTGCCGTCGCGGAAGCGCTGCCAGACGTTGTTGCGTACCTGGGCATGTTTCTCCGAGAGAACCTCCAGTGGATACAGGCGGCGCTTGGTGTCCTGATCCGGATACAGGCCGGGCTGCTGCAGCAGGGCGCTGTCGATGAACTGTGCAGAGCTGGCATTGCCGTTGGGGTAGAGCGTCTCGGCGGTGATCTGGGCGATCACCTGCGGCTGCATCAGGTAGTCGATGAAGCGGTGAGAGAGATCGGGGCGGCTGGCGTTGGCGGGAATCACCAGGTTGTCGACGAACAGTACCGAGCCCTCGTCCGGTACCACGAAGCGCACTGGCTGGCCGGCCTGGGCTGCGGCCAGGGCATCGCCGATCCAGGCCATGGCCAGGCACAGGTCGCCGCTGTTGAGATCTTCGATATAGCGTTCGCTGTCGACGTAGCGCAGGTTCGGGCGCAGGGCGTCGAGTATCTCTCCGGCGCGCTCGACGCGGCTCGGGGCGCTGCGTGCCAGGCTGCGGCCCTGGTAGTTGAGCAGCAGCGACAGGGTTTCATCCGGCGCATCCAGCACGCTGATGCCGCAACTGGCCAGGCGCTTGCTCTGTTCGGCGTCGAACAGCAAGCTCCAGCTGTCCGGCAGGGGGCCACCATAGGCGGCCTCGGCTCGGGGGGTATTGATTGCCAGGCCAACCGCGCCCCACAAGTAGGGGACGGCGTGCTGGTTCTGCGGGTCGACCGCAGCCAGCTTGCTCAGCAGTTGCTTGTCCAGGTGCGTGCGGTTGGGCAGCAGGTTGAAATCCAGCGGGCGAATGCGGCCGCTGGCGATCAGCCCTGGCAGGTCGTTGTGCGAGGGTACGGCGATGTCGATGGGCTGACCGCTTTCCAGCACTTGCGCCAACTCTTCGGCGCTGGCGAAGGTGTGGTACTCGACTTCGATGCCGGTGTCGCGGGTGAAGTTCTCCAGCACCTGCGGCGCGATGTAATCGTTCCAGTTGTAGACACGGATGCTGTCGGCGGCCTGAGCCAGGCCGCAGCTCAGGCCTAGCAGGATGGCGGCAAGAGCGCGTTGCATGAGTAACTCCCCGATTGATCAAAGCAACAGTATCCGGCGGTCTTGTTCGCCGGGGTTTGATGCATGTCAGCGCAGTCGCCGTACGGCGAACCGCTGGCCCTGGTGCGGAGCGCCAGAGCAGGCAGTAGTTAGCAGGCAAAAAGAAGCCGGCTCTGTCAGGCCGTGTGAAAACTACTGCGCTCGGCCATGCTGCGCTAAAAACAGGCTCAGAATGCTCATTTACCACTTGTAAACTGCGCTTCTTCGCCTGTTTTTGTCTTGCCTGACCTTCGCTCGCTACGTTTTTACACGGCCTTCTGCGGCCGGCTTTCTCGGTGTTACACGGTGTGCAGGTACCAGTTGTATTCGAGGTCGGAGATGGTGGTCTCGAACTCCTGCAGCTCGGCTTCCTTGCACGCGACGAAGATGTCGATGTACTTCGGATCGATGTACTTGTTCAGCACTTCGCTGTCGTCCAGCTCGCGCAGCGCGTCGCGCAGGTTGTTCGGCAGGCTCTGCTCGAGTTGCTCGTAGGAGTTGCCTTCGATCGGCTCGCCCGGGTCGATCTGGTTGGTCAGACCGTGGTGGATGCCGGCGAGGATCGACGCCAGCATCAGGTAGGGATTGGCGTCGGCGCCGGCCACCCGGTGTTCGATGCGCACGGCGTCGGCGCTGCCGGTGGGCACGCGCACGGCCACGGTGCGGTTGTCCAGCGCCCAGCTCGGCGCGTTGGGCACGTAGAACTGCGCGCCGAAGCGGCGGTAGGAGTTCACGTTAGGGCAGAGGAAGGCCATGCTCGCGGCCATGGTGTCGAGGATGCCGCCGATGGCGTGGCGCAGCGGCTGGTTCTCCAGCGGGTTGTCGGCGGCGAAGATGTTCTTGCCGGTCTTCTTGTCCAGCAGCGAGATGTGCACGTGCAGACCATTGCCCGCCTGGCCCGGGTAGGGCTTGGCCATGAAGGTGGAATCCATTTCATGGTCGTAGGCGATGTTCTTGATCAGGCGCTTGAGCAGCAGCGCATAGTCGCAGGCCTTGATGGCGTCTTCGACGTGATGCAGGTTGACCTCGAACTGCGCCGGGGCGCTTTCCTTGACGATGGCGTCGGCCGGGATGTCCTGCTCCTTGGCCGCTTCGAGCATGTCCTGCAGGCAATCGACGTACTCGTCGAGGTCGTCGATCAGGTACACCTGGGTCGAATGCGGGCGCTTGCCGGAGATCGGCGAGCGCGGCGGCTGCGGCCGGCCGTTCACGTTCTCCTGGTCGATCAGGTAGAACTCCAGTTCGAAGGCTGCGCAAATACGCAGGCCCAGTTCGTCGAACTTCTGCACCACCTGGCGCAATACCTCGCGCGGGTCGGCGAAAAAAGGCGTGCCGTCCAGCTCGTGCATGGTCATCAGCAACTGCGCGGTGGGGCGCTTCTGCCAGGGTTCGTTGCACAGGGTATTGGGGATGGGGAAGCAGATACGGTCGGCGTCACCGATATCCAGGCCAAGGCCGGTGCTCTCGACGGTGGAGCCATTGATGTCGAGGGCGAAGAGCGAGGCCGGCAGGTTGATGCCTTTCTCGTACACCTTGTGCAGAGCGTTTCGATCGATGCGCTTGCCGCGCACCACGCCATTCATATCTGCAATAAGAAGGTCGACGAACTGGACCTCGGGATGTTCCTTGAGGAACGCGTTCGCTTCGTTAAGCTGAACGGCACGCGGGGGTACCGACATGATGCAACACCTTTTTGTTAAATATATCAATCATGCGACTGCATGGGTGTGAGTCAATCCGAAACGCACTTTACTGTCAAGCTGGCCCAATGATGCCCTGTAGTGGGGCGTGGCGGCCATTTTTGGGGCATTCCAAGGCCTTTCAGCGGGCTCCAAGCGTTGATCTTTCAGGTTGCTCAGTGGGGTGTGTTCAATTTTTTACAGAGCTATTGTGTAAAAAAATGAACAAGGCTAAGCTCGGTTCAAACCCATAACAGCAATAATACGGGTGTCTCATGTTTTGCCTGCCGACTACCGGCGTCAGCGTTTGTACCAGTGTCACGGGTTTTGCCAATGCCTTGCGCTGCCTCGAAATGAGTGTGCGTAAGCGGCGAGCTAGCCATACCAGTGCGCCTCGCCAGGGTGTGACGTCGCAGTCTTGCCTTTTCGCCCTTGCAGCGCCGCTCGGCCTGCCCGATCGGGCTTTCCCTTCGTTCGATAACCTGCACGATAGCGCACACGACGCCATGGCGCGCCCCTGTCGGCCGCTTGTGCGGGCCAGTGAGAGGCCTGCTGCATCTGCCGAAGCTGTCGAATGCCCGCCATTGCACGTGCCAGAGGCATTGCTGCAACTGCCGAAGAGGACGCAGTTTTCTTTGCCTGGTATGCAAACTCGGGTGTCGGAGGTGCTCTGCTCCTAGTAGCATCCACCCGAATATCTCGCCTTCTTTCAGGCCTTTGGTGAGGCTTGCAGGGAGAAGGCGGGGCAACGCTGAACCCGCTATAACTCAAGCTGGTTCTACAACCCTGAGGTCTCTATGAGTACCAAGTTAGACCAGCTCACGAGCTGGCTGAAAGAACGCAAAATCACCGAAGTCGAATGCCTGATCAGCGACCTGACCGGCATTGCCCGCGGCAAGATCTCGCCGACCAACAAGTTCCTCGACGAGAAGGGCATGCGCCTCCCCGAGAGCGTGCTGCTGCAGACCGTGACCGGCGATTACGTCGAGGACGACATCTATTACGACTTGCTGGACGAGGCGGACATCGACATGTTCTGCCGCCCCGACCCCAACGCGGTCTTCGTCGTGCCCTGGGCCATCGAGCCGACCGCGATGGTGATCCACGACACCTTCGACAAGCAGGGCAACCCCATCGAGCTGTCGCCGCGCAACATCCTCAAGAAAGTGCTGCAGATGTACGCCGACAAAGGCTGGAAGCCCATCGTCGCACCGGAGATGGAGTTCTACCTGACCAAGCGCAACAGTGACCCGGACTTCCCCCTGGTGGCGCCAGTAGGGCGCTCCGGTCGGCCGGAAACCGGTCGCCAGAGCTTCTCCATCGACGCAGCCAACGAGTTCGACCCGCTGTTCGAAGACATGTACGACTGGTGCGAACTGCAAGGCCTGGATCTGGACACCCTGATCCACGAGGAAGGCCCGGCGCAGATGGAAATCAACTTCCGTCATGGCGACGCCTTGCACCTGGCCGACCAGATTCTGGTGTTCAAGCGCACCATGCGTGAGGCCGCGCTCAAGCATGACGTGGCGGCCACCTTCATGGCCAAGCCGATCACCGACGAGCCTGGCAGCGCCATGCACATTCACCAGAGCGTGGTGGATCTGAAGACTGGCAAGAACATCTTCTCCAACGACGACGGCACCATGAGCGAGCTGTTCATGCATCACATCGGCGGCCTGCAGAAGTACATCCCCGAGCTGCTGCCGCTGTTCGCGCCGAACGTCAACTCGTTCCGCCGCTTCCTGCCTGATACCTCGGCGCCAGTGAACGTGGAGTGGGGCGAGGAGAACCGCACCGTGGGCCTGCGCGTGCCTGAGGCGACTCCGCAGAACCGTCGCGTGGAAAACCGCCTGGCTGGCGCGGATGCCAACCCCTACCTGGTGCTGGCAGCCACTTTGCTGTGCGGCTACATGGGCATGGTCGGCGGGGTCAAACCCGGTGCGCCGGTCAAGGGGCGTGGTTATGAGCGCCGCAATCTGCGCCTGCCGGTGACCATCGAGAGCGCCCTTGAGCGCATGGAAGCCTGCAAGGACGCCGAGAAGTTCCTCGGCGAGAAGTTCATCCGTGGCTATGTCGCGGTCAAGCGTGCCGAGCACGAGAACTTCAAGCGGGTGATCAGTTCCTGGGAGCGCGAGTTCCTGCTGCTGTCGGTTTAGTCCGGCGCAGCTGTAGGGTGGGCTTTAGCCCACCATTGCAGGCCGACTCGGTGGGCTGAAGCGGATCGCCGCCCGGCCCACCCTACTTGAGCGCGCTGAAGCGGATCGCCGCCCGGCCCACTCTACAAGAGTCCGTGAGCCGGCCGCGTTCACAGAAGAAGGTGTGGTAATGAACAAGCAAGCGAACAACCCCAAGACTGCGCACTGGCAGGCGCTGAGCCAGGCCCATCACCTGGCGCCGTTCAGTGATTACAGGCAGCTGGCCGAAAAAGGCCCGCGTATCATCACTGAAGCCAAGGGTGTGCACCTGTGGGACAGCGAGGGCAACAAGATCCTCGATGGCATGGCCGGTCTGTGGTGCGTGGCCGTTGGCTATGGCCGCGAGGAGCTGGTCGAAGCTGCCGCTACGCAGATGCGCCAGTTGCCGTTCTACAACACCTTCTTCCAGACCGCGCACCCACCGGTGCTGGAGCTGGCGCATGCCATCTCCCAACTGGCGCCGGCCGGCATGAACCATGTGTTCTTCACCGGCTCCGGCTCGGAAGGCAATGACACCATGCTGCGTCTGGTACGCCACTATTGGGCGTGTAAGGGCCAGCCGAACAAGAAAATCATCATCGGTCGCGACAACGGCTATCACGGCTCCACCGTGGCCGGCGCCAGCCTCGGTGGCATGAAGTTCATGCACGAGCAGGGCGACCTGCCGATTCCGGGTATCGCGCATATCCCGCAGCCCTACTGGTTCGGTGAGGGCGGTGACATGAGCCAGGAAGCCTTCGGCATCTGGGCCGCCGACCAGTTGGAGAAGAAGATTCTCGAACTGGGCGAAGAGAATGTCGCGGCGTTCATTGCCGAGCCGATCCAGGGCGCTGGTGGTGTGATCATTCCGCCGGACAGCTACTGGCCGCGCATCAAGGAAATCCTCGCCAAGTACGACATTCTCTTCGTCGCCGACGAAGTGATCTGCGGTTTTGGTCGTACCGGCGAGTGGTTCGGCAGCCAGTATTACGACCTCAAGCCTGACTTGATGACCATCGCCAAGGGCCTGACCTCGGGCTACGTGCCGATGGGCGGACTGATCGTCAGTGACAAGGTGTTCGAAGTGATCGAGGCACATGGCGATTTCAACCACGGCTTCACCTATTCCGGGCATCCGGTGGCGGCAGCGGTGGGCCTGGAGAACCTGCGCATTCTAAAGGAAGAAGGCATCGTCGAGCGGGTGAAAGCAGAAACGGCACCATATTTGCATCGTCGTCTACGTGAGCTGGCGGATCACCCGCTGGTGGGCGAGGTACGCGGTATCGGCATGCTCGGCGCCATCGAACTTGTGCAGGACAAGGCCAGCCGCAAGCGTTACCCGAGTGACGTGGCTGCCGGCATGGTCTGTCGCGGACACTGCTTTAATAACGGTCTGATCATGCGCGCCGTGGGCGACACCATGATCATTGCGCCGCCGCTGGTGATCAGCCCGGCAGAGATAGACGAACTACTGGAAAAAGCACGCAAGTGCCTGGATCTGACCTTGCGTGACCTGTCGGTCTGAACAACCGCAGTCACAGAAAGTTGTCAGCGATGCCATGACCTTGCCAGACTGCGCCAGAGAGCGTGAGCCGCTGTGATGACAATGGCTCGTGCGACCTCTGGACTACCGACACAACAACAGGAGCTGTACGCATGAAAACATTCGGCAAGACCCTTCTCGCGTTGTCCCTGACCGCAGCCGTGGCAGGCGCTGCTCAGGCTGACAGCAAGGTGCTGCATGTCTACAACTGGAGCGATTACATCGCCGAAGACACCCTGGCCAATTTCGAGAAGGAAACCGGCATCAAGGTCGTCTACGACGTCTTCGACAGCAACGAAGTACTGGAAGCCAAGCTGCTGGCCGGCAGCTCCGGTTACGACGTAGTCGTGCCGTCCAACCCCTTCCTGGCCAAGCAGATCAAGGCTGGCGTGTTCCAGAAACTGGACAAGTCCAAGCTGCCGAACTGGTCGAACCTGGACAAGGACCTGCTCAAGGCCCTGGAACCGAGCGATCCGGGCAACCAGTACTCGATCCCCTACATGTGGGGCACCATTGGCATCGGCTACAACGTCGAGAAGGTCAAGGCCGTGCTCGGCGAAGACGCGCCGGTCGACTCCTGGGATCTGGTGTTCAAGCCCGAGAACATGGAAAAGCTGAAGGCCTGCGGCGTTTCCTTCCTCGATTCCCCAACCGAAATTCTCCCGGCCGCTCTGCACTACCTGGGCTACGCCCCGGACAGCAGCAAGGCTGACGAGCTGAAGAAGGCCGAGGAACTGTTCCTCTCCATCCGTCCTTCGGTGGCTTACTTCCACAGCTCCAAGTACATCTCCGACCTGGCCAACGGCAACATCTGCGTCGCCATCGGCTACTCGGGCGATATCTACCAGAGCAAGGCACGCGCCGAAGAAGCGAAGAACGGCGTGGAAGTCGGCTACAACATTCCGAAGGAAGGCGCGGGCTCCTTCTTCGACATGCTGGCGGTGCCGGCCGACGCCAAGAACGTCGAAGCTGCACACGTGTTCCTCAATTATCTGATGGAGCCGGCGGTGATGGCCAACATCACCAACTACGTGCAGTTCCCCAACGGCAACGCCGCAGCCACGCCGCTGGTCGATGAGGCGCTGCGCACCGATCCGGGCGTTTATCCGACTCCGGAAGTGCTGCAGAAGATCTACACCTTCCCGGACCTGGCGCCGGCGGTGCAGCGCAACATGACCCGCAGCTGGACCAAGATCAAGTCCGGTCGCTAAGCAACGAAGCAACGCCGCCTGGCGGGTTCGCCCGCCAGGCACCCAAATCGCGAGAAGAGGAAACGTTATGCGTCGTTCTACCCTGCTGGCCGGCCTGATCGCCGTTGCCATTGGTGTGTCTGTTGCCCAGGCCGCCGACCGTGTGGTCAAGGTCTACAACTGGTCCGACTATATTGCGCCGGACACCATCGCCGAGTTCGAGAAGGAAACCGGCATCAAGGTGGTGTATGACGTTTTCGATTCCAACGAAACCCTCGATGGCAAGCTGGCCACCGGCCAGAGCGGCTATGACGTGGTGGTGCCTACCAACCACTATCTGGCCAAGCAGGTGCGCGCCGGCACCTACCTGAAGCTGGATAAATCCAAGCTGCCCAATCTGGTCAATCTCGACCCGACCATCATGGAAAACCTGGCCGCGGGCGACCCCGGCAACGAATATTCGGTGCCCTACCTATGGGGCACCAACGGTATCGGCCTGAATGCCACCAAGGCCCGTGCCGTGCTCGGTGATGACGTCCCGTTGGATTCCTGGGCGCTGCTGTTCGACCCGCAATACGCCGAGAAACTCGCTTCCTGCGGTATCGCATTGCTCGACTCGGGCGACGAAGTGCTGCCGCAAACGGTCAACTACCTGGGCCTGTCGCCGCATACCACCAAGCGCGAAGACTACGAGAAGGCCTATGAGCAGCTGATGAAGGTGCGCCCTTACATCACCTATTTCCATAGCTCCAAATTCATCTCTGACCTGGCCAACGGCGAGATCTGTGCTGCCTTCGGTTATTCCGGCGATGTGCTGCAGGCCGCCGACCGCGCCGAAGAGGCCGGCCGCAGCGACGAGATCATCTACATCATTCCCAAGGAAGGCACCGCCATGTGGGCGGACCTGCTGGCGATTCCCAAGGACTCGAAGAACGTCGCCGAAGCCCACGAATTCATCAACTACCTGCTGCGCCCCGATGTGATCGCCAAGATCAGCAATTACGTGGCCTACGCCAACCCCAACCTCAAGGCCACCGAGCTGGTCGACGAGAGCGTGCGCGAGAACCCGGGCGTTTATCCCAGTGAGGAGGTCATGGCCAAACTCTACGTTGCTGAGGAGCGTACGCCCGAGGTGCAACGCTGGCTGACCCGCGACTGGACAAGAATCAAGAGCGGACGCTGATCGGCGGAAGATTTTCCTATAAAGTGCCGCGCCTTTTTCGGGCGGCACACAATAACGAGGATGATACTGTGCGAGTTACCCTGCCCAAGTCTCTGATCGCCCTGGCGGCCTCCGCTGTCTGTGGCGTGGCCCTGGCCCAGCCCAAGGTGCACATCTACAACTGGAGCGATTACATCGGCGAAGAGACGCTGGCCAAGTTCGAGGCGAAAACCGGCATCAAGCCGATCTACGACGTCTTCGACTCCAACGAAACCCTCGAAGGTAAACTGCTCGCTGGCCGCAGTGGCTACGATCTGGTGGTGCCGTCCAACCATTTCCTCGGCAAGCAGATTCGCGCCGGCGCCTTCCAGCCGCTCGACCGCAGCAAGCTGAGCAACTGGGACAACCTCGATCCGGCGCTGCTCAAGCAACTGGAAACCAACGACCCCGGTAACCAGTATGCGGTGCCCTACCTGTGGGGCACCAACGGCATCGGCTACAACGTCGAGAAGGTCAAGGCCGCGCTCGGTGTCGAGGAGATCGATTCCTGGGCCGTGCTGTTCGAAGCCGAGAACATCAAGAAACTCAGCCAGTGCGGCGTCGCCTTCCTCGACTCCGGTGATGAAATGATTCCGGCCATGCTCAATTACCTTGGCCTGGACCCCAACAGCAGCAACCCCGACGACTACGCCAAGGCCGAGGCCAAGCTGCTGGAAGTGCGTCCCTACGTCACCTACTTCCACAGCTCCAAGTACATCGGTGATCTGGCCAACGGCAACATCTGCGTGGCTGCCGGTTTCTCCGGCGACGTGCTGCAGGCTGCCGACCGTGCCGACGAGGCCGGCAAAGGCATCGAAATCGCCTACAGCATTCCCAAGGAAGGCGCCAACCTCTGGTTCGACATGATGGCCATTCCCGCTGATGCGGCGAACGTCGAACAAACGCATGCCTTCATCAACTTCCTCCTCGAGCCTGAGGTGATCGCTGAAGTCAGTGACTACGTCGGTTATGCCAACCCCAATACCAAGGCGGATGAATTCATGGATGAGGAGGTGCGCAACGACCCCTCCGTTTACCCGTCACAAGCGGTGCTGGACAAACTGTACATCTCCGCCGAGCTGCCGGTTCGCGTGCAGCGCCTGATGACTCGCACCTGGACCAAGGTCAAGTCGGGTCAGTAATCGTTCCTGCCCGGCCGCTGGGGTCGGGCACAATCTTCCGGGAGTTTTCCTAAATGGCTGTTGCCTCCAGCGCCTACAAAAAAGCCCTCGAGGGAGATCAGACACCCAAAGAGGTGCTGGTCAAGATCGATCGGGTGACCAAGAAGTTCGACGAGACCGTGGCGGTCGACGACGTCTCGCTGACCATCAACAAGGGCGAGATCTTCGCCCTGCTCGGTGGCTCCGGCTCCGGTAAATCCACGCTGCTGCGCATGCTCGCCGGCTTCGAGCGGCCGACCGAAGGGCGCATCATTCTCGATGGTGTCGACATCACCGACATGCCGCCGTACCAGCGACCGATCAACATGATGTTCCAGTCCTATGCGCTGTTCCCGCACATGACCGTGGCGCAGAACATCGCCTTCGGCCTGCAGCAGGACAAGCTGCCCAAGGCCGAGATCGACGAGCGCGTGGCCGAAATGCTCAAGCTGGTGCATATGACCCAGTATGCCAAGCGCAAGCCGCACCAGCTCTCCGGCGGCCAGCGTCAGCGCGTGGCTCTGGCACGCTCACTGGCCAAGCGTCCGAAACTGCTGCTGCTCGACGAGCCGATGGGCGCGCTGGACAAGAAACTGCGTTCGCAGATGCAGCTGGAGCTGGTGGAAATCATCGAGCGCGTCGGCGTGACCTGCGTAATGGTGACCCACGACCAGGAAGAGGCCATGACCATGGCCCAGCGCATCGCCATCATGCACCTGGGCTGGATCGCCCAGACCGGTAGCCCGATCGATATCTACGAGACGCCGACCAGCCGCCTGGTGTGCGAATTCATTGGCAGCGTCAACCTGTTCGACGGGCAGATCGTCAGCGACGAGGCCGACCACGCGATCATCGATTGTCCGCACCTGGACAAGCCGATCTACATTGGCCACGGCGTCAGCACCCGTGCCGAGAACAAGTCCGTCAGCTACGCCCTGCGCCCAGAAAAACTGCTGATGGCCACCGCCTTGCCGGCCGACCACGAGCACCCCGAGTACAACTGGAGCCGTGGCCACGTGCACGACATCGCCTACCTCGGTGGTCACTCGGTGTACCACGTCAAGCTCACTTCCGGGCAGATCGTGCAGTGCTTCATCGCCAACGCCGAGCGCCGCGGCAAGCGCCCGACCTGGGACGATCCGGTGGTGGTGTACTGGGAAGACGACAGCGGCGTGGTACTGCAATCATGAAACCGAGCAAACTGGCGCGCTATCTGCCCACTGGGCGGCATGCCGTTATCGGCATACCCTTCCTCTGGCTGTTCATGTTCTTCCTGCTGCCCTTCATCATCGTGCTGAAGATCAGCTTCGCCGAAGCCGACGTGGCGATTCCGCCCTATACGGAAATCTACCAGTGGGCGGACAACAAGCTGACCCTGCTGCTGAATTTCGGTAACTACATCTTCCTCAGCGAAGATGCCCTGTACCTGTCGGCCTACCTGGGTTCGCTGCAGATCGCCTTCTTCAGCACCTTGCTCTGCCTGGTGATCGGCTACCCGATGGCCTATGCCATCGCGCGGGCGCCGAAAGAGCACCAGACGGTACTGCTGCTGCTGATCATGATGCCGACCTGGACTGCGATCCTGATCCGCGTCTATGCCTGGATGGGCATTCTCGGCAACAACGGCCTGCTCAACAGCCTGCTGATGGGTATTGGTCTGATCGATACGCCGCTGCAGATCCTCAACACCAACACCGCGGTCTATATTGGCATCGTCTATTCGTACCTGCCGTTCATGATCCTGCCGCTCTACGCCAACCTGGTGAAGCACGACCTCAGCCTGCTGGAGGCCGCCTCTGACCTGGGTTCGAGCAACTTCAACAACTTCTGGAAGATCACCGTGCCGCTGTCGAAGAACGGCATCATCGCCGGCTCGATGCTGGTGTTCATTCCGGTGGTTGGTGAATTCGTCATCCCCGAACTGCTCGGCGGCCCGGAGACCCTGATGATCGGCAAGGTGCTGTGGCAGGAGTTCTTCAACAACCGCGACTGGCCGGTGGCTTCCGCCCTGGCGGTGGTGATGCTGGCGATCCTGATCGTGCCCATCATCCTGTTCAACCGTAACCAAGCTAAAGAGCTGGAGGGCCGGCCATGACTGATCTAATCGCAATGAGCCCGTCATCCTGTTCAACCGGCTTTTTAACCAGACGCGTGGCTAAAGAGCTGGAGGGCCGGCCATGACTGATCTAATCGCAATGAGCCCGTCATCCTGTTCAACCGGCTTTTTAACCAGACGCGTGGCTAAAGAACTGGAGGGCCGCCCATGAAGCGTTTCAGTTTCTCCAGCATCATGCTCTGGGCTGGCCTGATCTTCATCTACCTGCCCATGGTCATCCTGGTCATCTACTCGTTCAACGCCTCGCGGCTGGTAACGGTGTGGGGCGGCTGGTCGGTGAAGTGGTACGTCGGTTTGCTCGACAACACCCAGCTGATGAACTCGGTGATGCGCTCGCTGGAAATTGCCTGCTACACCGCCATCGCGGCGGTGGCGCTGGGCACCCTGGCGGCCTTCGTGCTGACCCGCATCACCCACTTCAAGGGACGCACGCTGTTCGGTGGTCTGGTTACCGCGCCGCTGGTGATGCCGGAAGTGATCACCGGTCTGTCGCTGCTGCTGCTGTTCGTGCTGATGGCACAACTGATCGGTTGGCCGATGCAGCGCGGCATGACCACCATCTGGATCGCCCACACCACCTTCTGCTCGGCCTATGTGGCGGTGGTGGTGTCATCGCGTCTGCGTGAGCTGGACATGTCCATCGAAGAGGCGGCCATGGATCTGGGAGCGCGGCCGTGGAAGGTGTTCTTCCTGATCACCGTGCCGATGATCGCACCGTCGCTGGCAGCGGGCGCGATGATGTCCTTCGCCCTGTCGCTGGACGACCTGGTGCTGGCCAGCTTCGTCTCCGGTCCGGGTTCGACCACCCTGCCGATGGAGATCTTCTCCGCCGTGCGCCTGGGGGTTAAGCCGGAGATCAACGCGGTGGCCAGCCTGATCCTGCTGGCGGTGTCGTTCGCCACCTTCCTGGCCTGGTTCTTCGCCCATCGCGCTGAGGAAAAACGCAAGAAGGCCTTGCAGCAGGCCATGGACGAGACCACCAGTCCGTCCTGGCAGCAGGTCGTCGACAGCCGTCGCAGCACCAGCAGCAACTGAGCTTCTGGCTGAAAGCAAAAACGGGCCCCGCAAGTAATGCTGATCAGATAAGTTCGTCACCACCCCCTCCTACTTGCAGTAGAGGGGGCGCTTTTTGTAGGAGCCAGCTTGCTGGCGATGCTTTTTATGGCGGATCGCCGGCAAGCCGGCTCCTGCAAAGATCGAGTGCAACGGCTTAACTGACTGGCATTAGCCCTGCGGGGCCCGTTTTTCATGGTGTCACTGATCGGGGCGTTGTGCAGCGATCTGTAGGAGCGGCTTCAGCCGCGATTGTTGTGCCTGCCCAGCCGCTATTTCACCAACGCCTTCCAGGCCTTGAGGCTGCTCACGATCTGCGTCTGAGTCGCACGCAGTTGGCGCTGCTCGTCGTCCAGCTCCTGCTGAGCCAGTTCGTACAGCTTGTTCAGCTCGCCATACAGGCGGTCGACCTCGGGCACTTCCAGCACCCCACGGGCCAGGCGCAGCCAGACCAGCAGGCGCTCCAGGCGTGGCATCTGCTCGGCCAGGTCTTCCGGTTGCTGCTGGTAGCGGCGCAGTTGCAGGGCCGTGCCTTCTTCGTTCAGCAGGGTCGGCAGCCAGTTGCCCAGGGCTGCGTTACCCTGGCGATTGCCGCGATTGTTGCGCTCTGCCGTCCAGCTGCGTTGCAGCAGCCAATACGACATCTTCAGCGACAGCAGGCCCCAGCGGCAGCCATCCAGTTCGGCGGCGAACAGCGCGGGAGCGTTACGGCGCATGCTGTCGTCGTGCTGCCCGGCCGCCAGGCGCGGACGCCAATCGTCGAGCAGGGCGTCAAGTGCTTCGCGCAGCTCCCGCGAGCTGGCTCGCGGCGCTGCCTGACCGAGGCTGGCGAGCAGGGCGCGCAGGTCGATCAATTGCTCCAGCCATTGCTGCAACAGGCTCCAATGACCATTCCAGCGATACTGCTCGGCCAGGCGCTGGCTGGCGCCGAGCAGGTGCCAGGCGAGTGCGGCGAAAGCGTCGTCCAGGCTCATCTCGCCCTGCAGCTCGGGTGCTGGCAGGCTGAGGTTGTAGCTGCCAGCATCGAACAGACGATAGCCGCGTTCGGCCTTGCTGATGTCGCAGGGCATCAGCGGCAGTTCGGCAGCCAGTTCGCAGGCCAGCTCCAGCAGCGCGGCGGGTTCGCCCTGGCGCAGTTCCAGCTCCAGTTCGCAGATCTCTTCTTCACCTTCGCCGGCGATTACCTTGCCCAGGTCCAGCGCGGCTTCGATGACCACCTTGGCCTTGCCGCGACCCCAGGCGATCTCGGCCTTCTCGCGGACGAAATCAGTGGTGAACAGCGGTTGCAGGGTTTTCTTGTCCAGCTCGGCCAGGCTGGCCGGCCAGCAACTGTCGTCGAGCTTTTTCAGGTCGAGCTTGGCCTTGCTCAGGTACCAGTCCCACTCGTTGCGCTCGGACAGGCCGGCAATGCTCTGGCCGCGACTTTTCAGCGTCTGAATGAACTGCTCGCCGTCGCGGCGCAGGCGCAGCGCGACCTTGGCATGGGCCAGGTCGCGGTTCGGGGTGTCGTAGTACTGATTGAACAGCTCGCCGCGTTGCCAGCCGCTCTTGTTGCGTTTCTTCAGCAGCGGGTGCTCGCGCAGGGCGGCCAGGGTGGCGCGACTGGCACGCAGTTTGATTTCGGTTTCTTTGACCATGATGGGGAGCTATGTAGCCTTTTATGAAAATGTGACAGACCGATGACGCGCGCTGGCGAATGACGAAGCCGATCCCTATACTTGCGACCTTCTCAAAACGGGGGCTTACCCTATGCCTATCAATCCCTTTGTCAGCCTGTTCGGCCGTTCACCCATCGGCCCCATGCAACAGCATATCGCCAAGGCCCATGAGTGCGCGGCGAACCTGGTGCCTTTCTTCGAGGCCGTAATGGTCGAAGACTGGGCCAAGGTAGAACAGGTACAACAGGAGATGTCCCGCCTGGAGCACGAGGCCGACAAGCTGAAGAAAAGCGTGCGCCTGCACTTGCCCAAGAGCCTGTTTTTGCCGGTGCCGCGTTCGGACCTGCTCGAGCTGCTCAGTGTACAGGACAAAGTCGCCAACCGCGCCAAGGACATCGCTGGCCTGATGCTCGGCCGGCAGATGGCTATTCCACAGCCGTTGCAGCCGCTGATGCGCACCTATGTGCAGCGCAGCGTGGATGCCAGCGCTCAGGCGCTGAAGGCAATGAACGAATTGGACGAGCTGCTCGAGACCGGTTTCGCCGGCCGTGAAGCTGTACTTGTGGAAACCCTGATCGAGGAGCTCGGTTCGATCGAAAACGATACCGACCGCCTGCAGATCGAGGTGCGCCGCAACCTGTTCAAGCTGGAGCAGGACCTTCCCCCGGTCGATGTGATGTTCCTCTATCAGATCATCGACTGGATCGGCGACGTCGCCGACCGAGCCCAACGAGTGGGCAACCGACTGGAACAACTGCTGGCGCGCTAAGCGCCAGTGTCCTTTCTGGGATCTACGGAAACTAACTTTATGTCTCTAATTGCGGACTACGGGCTGATTCTGCTCGTGCTTGCCTGCCTTTTCGGTTTTTTCATGGCCTGGGGTGTTGGGGCCAACGATGTAGCCAATGCTATGGGTACATCCGTTGGCTCGCGTGCACTTACTATCAAGCAGGCGATCATCATCGCCATGGTCTTCGAGTTTGCCGGTGCCTACCTGGCTGGCGGCGAGGTGACCGAAACCATCAAGAACGGCATCGTCGATGCCAACATGATCAGCCCCAACCTGATGGTGCTGGGCATGATGTCGGCTTTGCTGGCGGCAGGCACCTGGCTGCTGGTGGCTTCGACGCGCGGCTGGCCGGTTTCGACCACGCACACCATCGTTGGCGCAGTCATCGGCTTTGCCGCTGTGGGCGTATCAATGGATGCCGTGCACTGGAGCGGCGTCGGCCCCATCGTCGCCAGTTGGGTGGTCACGCCGATGCTGGCCGGGATCATCTCCTTCTGCCTGTTCGTCAGTGTGCAGAAGCTGATCATCGACACTGATAACCCCTTCCTGAATGCCAAGCGTTTCGTGCCGCTGTACATGTTCATTACCGGGTTCGTCATCTCGCTGATGACCATGACCAAGGGGCTCAAACACGTTGGTTTGAACCTCTCCAGTACCGAAGGCTTCATGCTGTCCATCGGTATCGGTGTGTTGGTGATGCTGATCGGTATCGCCCTGCTCAGTCGCATCCACGTCGATGTCGAGGCAGACAAGACTTTCCACTTCTCCAGTGTGGAGAAAGTGTTCGCGGTGCTGATGATCTTCACCGCCTGTGCCATGGCCTTTGCTCACGGCTCCAACGATGTGGCCAACGCCGTTGGCCCGCTGGCGGCTATCGTTGGCGTCATTCAGAGCGGCGGTGAGTTGGCGGCAGGTGAGAAGTCGATTGTGCCGGGCTGGATCCTGTTGCTGGGTGCGCTGGGTATCGTGGTCGGCCTGGCCACCTATGGCTACAAGGTGATCGCCACCATCGGCAAGGAAATCACCGAGCTGACGCCCAGCCGTGGCTTCGCTGCCGAGCTGGCGGCTGCCACCACCGTAGTCAGTGCCTCGGGCCTGGGGCTGCCGATTTCTACCACCCATACCCTGGTCGGCGCCATTCTCGGCGTTGGCCTGGCGCGCGGTATCGGTGCACTGAACCTGGGCATGATCGGCAAGATCTTCCTGTCCTGGATCATTACCCTACCGGCAGGTGCGATCCTGTCGATCATCTTCTTCTTCATCCTGCGCGCACTGTTCGGCGGAGTCTGATTCCGCCCTGGCGGTTTCCCCTGAGGTTGGATGCTCCTATTATGGAGCTCCGACCCAGGAGAGCGCCGATGCCCTTGCCTTCCCTACGAGAGCAGTTCGCTGCGCTGATCGCCGCGCCATCGGTAAGCTGCACCCAGCCCAATTGGGACCAGAGCAACGCGCCGGTCATCGAGCTGCTCGCTGCCTGGCTCGGTGATCTGGGCTTCACCTGCGAAACCCAGCAGATCGCCCCGGGCAAGTTCAACCTGCTCGCCAGTTATGGCTCTGGCCCTGGTGGTCTGGTGCTGGCCGGGCACAGCGATACCGTGCCCTTCGATGCTGCCTTGTGGCAGACCGACCCTCTCAAGTTGAGCGAAGTGGGCGACCGCTGGGTGGGCCTCGGCAGTTGCGACATGAAGGGCTTCTTCGTCCTGGCCATCGAGGCCGTGCGACCGCTGCTCGATCAGCCCTTCCAGCAGCCGCTGCTGATTCTCGCCACCTGTGACGAAGAAAGCTCGATGGCCGGCGCCCGTGCCTTGGCCGCTGCCGGCCGACCGCTTGGCCGGGCTGCAGTGATTGGCGAGCCGACAGGCCTCAAGCCCATACGCCTGCACAAGGGCGTGATGATGGAGCGCATCGATATTCTTGGGCAAAGTGGCCATTCCTCCAATCCAGCTCTTGGCCGCAGTGCGCTGGAGGCCATGCAGGATGTCATGGGTGAGCTGCGCGGCCTGCGTGCGCAATGGCAGCGTGAGTTCAACAACCCGCAATTCAGCGTGCCAGAACCGACACTGAACCTCGGCTGCATCCACGGGGGCGACAACCCCAACCGCATCTGCGGCCAGTGCGCGCTGGAGTTCGACCTGCGTCCGCTGCCGGGCATGGATCCTGAGCAACTGCGCGAGGCCATTCGCGGCAAGCTGCTGCCACTGGCGCTCAAGCATCAGGTACGCATCGACTATGGCCCGCTGTTCCCCGCTGTGCCGCCCTTCGAGCAGAAGGCCGATGCGGAACTGGTGCGCCTGGCCGAGCGTCTGACCGGGCATAGCGCGCAAGCGGTGGCGTTCGGCACCGAAGCGCCTTATCTTCAGCAGCTTGGTTGCGAAACCCTGGTGCTCGGCCCCGGCGATATCGACTGCGCCCACCAGCCCGGGGAGCACCTGGAGCTGGCGCGCATCGAACCGACCGTGGCCATACTGCGCCAAATGATCCAACACTATTGCCTGACCCGGAGCGAAGACGTGCAGCGACGATGAGAGCGACTCTCTAACCGAACATGACGGCCATGCCGTCTTAGTCTCTACGTTAATGGATTGCTCATGCACGACTACGTCAACTGGCTACGCCACGCCTCGCCCTACATCAACGCCCATCGCGACTGCACCTTCGTGGTCATGCTGCCGGGCGAGGGTGTTGCCCACCCGAACTTCGCCAACATCGTTCACGATCTGGTGCTGTTGCACAGCCTCGGCGTGCGCCTGGTGCTGGTGCACGGCTCGCGTCCGCAGATCGAGGCGCGCCTTGCTGCCCGTGGCCTGACCCCGCATTACCATCGCGACCTGCGCATCACCGACGCACCGACCCTGGAATGCGTGATCGACGCCGTCGGCCAGTTGCGTATCGCCATCGAAGCGCGTCTGTCGATGGATATGGCTGCCTCGCCGATGCAGGGCTCGCGCCTGCGCCTGACCAGCGGCAACTTCGTCACCGCGCGGCCGATCGGTGTGGTCGATGGCGTCGACTACCACCACACCGGCGAAGTACGGCGCATCGATCGCAAGGGCATCAACCGCCAGCTCGACGAGCGCAGCATCGTGCTGCTGTCGCCGCTCGGCTATTCGCCCACCGGGGAGATCTTCAACCTGGCCTGTGAGGACGTCGCTACCCGCGCGGCCATCGACCTGGGTGCGGACAAGCTATTGCTGTTCGGCGCCGAAGACGGTCTGCTCGACGAGCAGGGCAGGTTGGTGCGTGAGCTGCGCCCGCAGCAGGTGCCAGCGCATCTGGCGCGCCTGGGCAGCAACTATCAGGGCGAGCTACTCGATGCCGCCGCCGAAGCCTGTCGCGGCGGCGTCAAACGCAGCCATATCGTCAGTTATGCCACCGATGGTGCGCTGCTCAGCGAACTGTTCACCCGTACCGGCAACGGCACCCTGGTGGCGCAGGAGCAGTTCGAGTCCCTGCGCGAGGCGACCATCGAGGATGTCGGTGGTCTGATCGAGCTGATCAGCCCGCTGGAAGAGCAGGGCATTCTGGTGCGTCGTTCGCGCGAGGTACTGGAGCGCGAGATCGAGCAGTTCAGCATCGTCGAGCGCGAGGGGCTGATCATCGCCTGCGCGGCGCTGTATCCCATCGCCGATTCCGACTGCGGCGAACTGGCCTGCCTGGCGGTCAATCCCGAATACCGTCACGGCGGTCGCGGCGACAAATTGCTCGAGCGGATCGAGGCCAGGGCGCGGGCGCAGGGGATCAAGACCCTGTTCGTGCTCACCACGCGTACCGCGCACTGGTTCCGCGAGCGCGGTTTCGAGCCGAGCAGTGTCGAGCGCATGCCCACCGCGCGGGCGTCGCTGTACAACTACCAGCGCAACTCGAAGGTGTTCGAAAAGGCGTTGTAGGCGGAGCGAGAGCAGGCCGGAGCTGTAGGCGCGGATTTATCCGCGAGCTTCGCGGCTGAAGCCGCTCCAACGCTGGAGCGATGCAGGAGGCCGAGGCCGAGCATGTAGCCGCGACGGGTTCACCGCTCGCGGCTAAAGCCCCTCCCACAATGCGTTCAGAGTGTCAGGCGCTGTGCTGCTGCAGGCGCATCTGCTCGAAGCCGTCGTCCCAGCCGGCCTCCCAGGCCGCAGCGGGGATTTCGTCAGGGTAGGGCTGGCGGGTCCTGGGTTGGTCAGTAAGGCCGGCCATATAACCTTGCTGGTAGGCCTTGGTCAGGCTTTCCAGGCTCCATTGCGGCGTGGCGTCATCGGCCATGGGCGCTGCTCGTCTATCGTCCTTTACCCGGCAATGCTAGCTGGCCGGGCGGCCAGGGGAGTGGCCGCCCATCCTGGCTTTTGCTCCGCTGGTTGGCTTTGTGACGCAGTCGACGGTTCTTCGCCCTACACGGCCAAAGCCAGAATGCTCGCCTGGTAGGCCGCGACGAAAGCATCGAAATCACCCTCGGGCTGCGCTTCAAGCTCTGCCTGCGCGGCCAGCGAGTCGTGGGCGGCCTGTTCGAAGGCTTGTTGCTGCTGCGCGCTGAGCGGTTGTCCGCGGAAGTATTCGGCGTGGCGCTGGCTCTGCTGCAGAGCGAACTCGGTGAAGCTCTTGCCCTGACGCAGAATCGCCAGCACCTGGGCCGATGGCGTCATTTCCACATCCGCGACCTTGGCTTGCTGCTGCGCCAACGCCTCGATATGCGCGCTGCTGCCTTGGCTGCGATCAAGCAGTTCGGCCAATGGCAGGATGCGTTCGAGCAGTTCGCTGGCCCAGACTTTGAGTTCTACCTGCTGGCTACCTTTCTGCAGGTGCAGGCCGGGACGCCGCCCCTCCTTGACCACCTTGAGGAAGTTGCTGGTGCAACTGCTGCACTCGCCGTTTTCCAGTAGCGGGCTGTCTTCCAGTGCGCAGAACAGCAGGAAGGCGTCGATGAAGCGCGCCTGCGCCAGGTCGATGCCCAGCGGCAGGAACGGGTTGATGTCCAGGCAGCGTACTTCCACGTACTGCACGCCACGGCTCATCAGTGCCTGGATCGGCCGCTCGCCGCTGTAGGTGACGCGTTTCGGGCGGATGCTTGAGTAGTACTCGTTCTCGATCTGCAGGATGTTGGTGTTCAGTTGCAGCCACTCGTCGCCACGCTTGATGCCAGCTGCGACATAGGCCGGGTAGGGCGTGCCGACGGCCAGGCGCAGGCTGTCGGTGTAGCTGGCCAGGTCGTTGTAGCAGGGGGTCAGGCCTGACTGCGCGCTGCTCTGGTAGCCCAGGTCGCTCATGCGCAGGCTGGTGGCGTACGGCAGGTACAGGGTGCTGGCATCCAGCTCCTGCAACTGGTGCGGGCGGCCGCGCATGAAGCCCTTGTCCAGCGCCGGCGAGGCGCCGAACAGGTACATCAGCAGCCAGCTGTAGCGGCGGAAATTGCGGATCAGCGCGATGTAGCGTGCCGACTGGTAGTCGCGCGCGCTCTGCTCGCTGCCTTCGCTCTGTTGCTGCAGTTGCCAGAGTTTTTCCGGCAGGGAGAAGTTGTAGTGGATGCCGGCGATGCACTGCATGGTCTTGCCGTAGCGCAGCGCCAGACCCTTGCGGTACACGTACTTGAGGCGACCGATATTGGAGCTGCCGTAGCGGGCGATGGGAATGGTCTCTTCGTCCGGCAACTGGCAGGGCATCGACGTGCTCCACAGCAGTTCGCCATTGAGCTTGTCGTAGGCGAAGCGGTGGATGCTGTCCAGTTCGGCGAGGGTGGCGGCCGGATCATTGGCGGTGCCGGTGATGAACTCCAGCAGCGACTCGGAATAGTCGGTGGTGATCTGCGCATGGGTCAGCGCCGAGCCTAGTGCCTGCGGGTGCGGAGTCAGGGCCAGCTGGCCGTCGCGAGTGACGCGCAGGCATTCGCGCTCGATGCCATGCAGACACTCGCCCAGCAGGGACAGGTTGGCCGGCTCGCCGAGCTGGGCCAGGCGGCGGGAGAGAAGGTCGCTCAAGATGCAATTCCTAACTGGGCAGTCGCCATAATATGGGGATCGCCCCCGCACTCTGCAAGGGGGCGAACGCTTACCCAGATTAGATCAGCGAGCGGGGTGCCGATTACACGCAGGCGAAGGTGCCTTGTGCCTTGGCGATCAGCTTGTCGCCCTGCAGCACTTCGGCTTCCACCACCTGGGTGCGGCGACCTGCGTGCAGTACCTTGGCGTGGCACAGCACGCTGCCCTCGGAGACCGGGCGGATGTAGTTGATCTTGCACTCCAGGGTCACGCTGCTGGGGCCGCCATCGCCCAGGCTGTGGCTGGCCTGACCCATGGCGGTGTCGATCAGCGAGAACAGCGCGCCGCCGTGCAGCTTGCCGTGCAGGTTGCGCAGCTCGTCGGTGAGGGTCAGGCGCACGCGCGCCTCACCGCCGCCGACCTGGAGGATCTCCAGGCCGAGCAGGCGGGAAAAGGCGCTGCTGGCGCCTACGTTGTCGGTGTTGTCGGTCATGTTCATTTCTTCAACTGCTTGGCGTTGGCGAACAGGGCGGCCATGCCGCCGGTGGCGGGTGCCGGTTTGTCCTGGCTGGAATGGCGCTCGCTGCGCGGTGTGTTGCCGCCACGGTTGCCGTTGCCACGCTGACCGCCGCGCGCGCCCTCGACTTTCTCGCCGGGGGTGTCGCCCATGCGCATGGACAGGGCGATACGGCTACGCGGTATGTCCACCTCCATCACCTTGACCTTGACCACGTCGCCGGCCTTGACCGCCTCGTGCGGATCCTTGATGAATTTCTCCGACAGCGCGCTGATGTGCACCAGGCCGTCCTGATGCACGCCGATGTCGACGAAAGCGCCGAAGTTGGTGACGTTGGTCACCACGCCTTCGAGCACCATGCCCAGCTTGAGGTCGTTCAGCGTTTCCACGCCTTCCTGGAACTCGGCGGTCTTGAACTCCGGGCGCGGGTCGCGGCCGGGTTTGTCCAGTTCCTTGAGGATGTCGCCGACGGTGACCAGGCCGAAGCGCTCGTCGGTGAACTTGGCCGGATCGAGGCGCTTGAGGAAGCTCGAGTCGCCGATCAGCGAGCGGATATCGCGGCCGGTGTCCTGGGCGATGCGCTCGACCAGTGGGTAGGTTTCCGGGTGCACCGCCGAGGCGTCCAGCGGGTTGTCACCGTTCATCACGCGGAGGAAGCCAGCGGCCTGCTCGAAAGTCTTCTCGCCCAGACGCGGCACCTTCTTCAGTTCGGCGCGCGAGGCGAAGGCGCCGTTGGCGTCGCGGTACTGCACAATGTTTTGCGCCAGGGTCGCATTGAGGCCGGAGATGCGCGCCAGCAGGGCGGCGGAGGCGGTGTTGACGTCCACGCCGACGGCGTTCACGCAGTCCTCGACCACGGCGTCCAGGCTGCGCGCCAGCTTGAGCTGCGACACATCGTGCTGGTACTGGCCGACGCCGATGGATTTCGGGTCGATTTTCACCAGTTCGGCCAGCGGGTCTTGCAGGCGGCGGGCGATGGACACCGCACCGCGCAGCGACACGTCGAGATCGGGGAATTCGCGGGCGGCCAGCTCCGAGGCCGAGTACACCGAGGCGCCGGCCTCGGAGACCATCACCTTGGTCAGCTTGAGGCCCGGTACCTTCTTGATCAGTTCGGCGGCCAGCTTGTCGGTCTCGCGGCTGGCGGTGCCGTTGCCGATGGAGATCAGGTCGACACCGTGCTTGGCGCAGAGCTTGGCGAGGATCGCCAGGGTGCCGTCCCAGTCGTTGCGCGGCGCGTGCGGGTAGACGGTGGCGGTTTCCAGCACCTTGCCGGTGGCATCAACCACGGCCACCTTGCAGCCGGTGCGCAGGCCCGGGTCGAGCGCCAGGGTGGCGCGCGGGCCGGCCGGGGCGGCCAGCAGCAGGTCGTGCAGGTTGCGGGCGAATACGCTGATCGCCTCGTCCTCGGCCTTCTCGCGCAGCTCGCCGAGCAGGTCGGTTTCCAGGTGGTTGTACAGCTTGACCTTCCAGGTCCAGCGCACCACCTCGGCCAGCCATTTGTCGGCGGCACGGCCTTGCGCGCTGATGCCGAAGCGCTCGCCGATCATCACTTCGCAGGGGTGCATGCTGCCGGGCAGCTCTTCGCCGACCTTGAGGCTGGCGCTGAGAATGCCTTCGTTGCGACCACGGAAGATCGCCAGCGCGCGGTGCGACGGCACGCCCTTGAGCGCTTCGTCATGCTCGAAGTAGTCGCTGAACTTGGCGCCTTCGTTTTCCTTGCCCGGCACCAGGCGGGCGCTGAGGGTGGCGTTGTCCTTGAGGAAGCTGCGCAGCTTGTCCAGCAGCGCGGCGTCTTCGGCGAAGCGCTCCATGAGGATGTACTTGGCGCCTTCGAGCACGGCTTTGACGTCGGCGAAGCCCTTCTCGGTGTCGATGAAGCGCTCGGCTTCCTGTTCGGGCGTCAGGCTCGGATCGTTGAACAGTGCGTCGGCCAGCTCGCCAAGGCCGGCTTCCAGGGCGATCTGGCCCTTGGTACGGCGCTTTTGCTTGTACGGCAGGTAGAGGTCTTCGAGGCGCGTCTTGGTGTCGGCCAGGTCGATCTCGCGCTTGAGTTCGGGGGTGAGCTTACCCTGCTCCTCGATGCTGGCGAGGATCGCCACGCGGCGTTCGTCCAGCTCGCGCAGGTAGCGCAGACGCTCTTCCAGGTGGCGCAACTGGGTGTCGTCGAGGCTGCCGGTCACCTCTTTACGGTAACGGGCGATGAAGGGCACGGTGGAGCCTTCGTCGAGCAGGGCCACGGCGGCGGCAACCTGTTGCGGGCGCACGCCCAGTTCATCGGCGATGCGGTTGTTGATACTGTCCATAAATAAAGCTACCCACTGAAGCGACAGGGCGGCCGCAAAGATGCTGGCCAGAGACGAAAGCGGCGCATTATAAACACCGCATTCGCGAGCGCTGCGAACCGTTGGGGAAAAATCTGCTAACAATGGCTAGAGCGCCCACCCATGCGCCTGAGCGATAATGCCGCCACCTGCCGTCCTCAGTACGGCTGTCCAAGGAGACGCCATGACCCAGTCCGCTGCCCCTGTCGCCGAAGGCGAGAAGATCCTCATTGTCGATGACGACGCCCGTTTGCGCCGCTTGCTCGAGCGCTTCTTCGATGAGCAGGGCTATCGCGTGCGCGCGGTGGAAAACGTCGAGCAGATGGATCGTCTGCTGGCCCGCGAGCTGTTCAATCTGGTGGTGCTCGACCTGATGCTGCCGGGTGAAGACGGCCTGTCCGCCTGCCGCCGCCTGCGTGAGGCCGGCAATCAAATGCCGATCATCATGCTCACCGCCAAGGGTGACGAAGGCAGCCGCATCCAGGGGCTGGAGCTGGGCGCCGACGATTACCTGGCCAAGCCCTTCAACCCGCGCGAACTGCTGGCGCGGATCAAGGCCGTACTGCGCCGTCAGGCACCGGTGGTACCGGGCGCGCCGGGCACCGAAGACGAAAGTGTGACCTTCGGTGAGTACGAGCTGTCGCTGGCCACCCGCGAGCTGAAGAAGGGCGATGAGGTGCACATGCTCACCACCGGTGAGTTCGCCGTGCTCAAGGCGCTGGTGCAGCATGCGCGCGAACCGCTGACCCGCGACAAGCTGATGAACCTGGCCCGTGGCCGCGAGTGGGATGCGCTGGAACGCTCCATCGATGTGCAGATCAGCCGCCTGCGCCGCCTGATCGAGCCGGACCCGTCGAAGCCGCGCTATATCCAGACCGTCTGGGGTGTGGGTTACGTGTTCGTGCCGGACGGAAAGAAATGAAGCTGCAAGCTGCAAGCCACAAGTTGCAGGCCAATGCGCACGGTACAGCCACTTATAGCCTGAAGCCTGAGGCTTGCCGCTGCACCTCCGGGGTTTGCCGCTCGTGAAGGCTCCCGCCTGGTTTCCGCAAAGCTTCTTTGCCCGCACCCTCTGGCTGGTGCTGGTCGTCGTGCTGTTCTCCAAGGCATTGACCCTGGTGTACCTGATGATGAACGAGGATGTGCTGGTCGACCGCCAGTACAGCCACGGCGCGGCGCTGACCTTGCGCGCCTACTGGGCAGCCAACCCCGATGACCGCGACCACATCGCCCAGGCCGCCGGGCTCAAGCGCATTCCGCGCGACAAGGTGCCGGCCAGCGAACAGCACTGGCCCTACAGCGAAATCTTCCAGCGGCAGATGCAGACCGAGCTCGGCCCCGACACCGAAACCCGCGTGCGCGCCACGACGCCGCCGGCGCTCTGGGTGCATGCGCCGAGCCTGGGGGATGGCTGGGTGCGCGTGCCGATGTATCCGCACCCGCTGCGTGGCCAGCGCATCTGGAGCGTGCTTGGCTGGTTCCTCGCCATTGGCCTGCTGTCCACGGCGGCGGCCTGGATCTTCGTGCGTCAGCTCAATGCGCCGCTCAAGCGTCTGGTATTCGCTGCCCGCCAGCTTGGCCAGGGACGCAGCGTCAGGCTGCCGGTGAGTGATACGCCGAGCGAGATGACCGAGGTCTATCGTGCCTTCAACCAGATGGCCGAGGATGTCGAGCAGGCTGCCCGCGAGCGTGAGCTGATGCTGGCTGGCGTCTCGCATGACCTGCGCACGCCGCTGACGCGCCTGCGTCTGGCCCTGGAGTTCATGGAAAACGACACCGAACTGACCGATGACATGGTGCGCGATATCGAGGACATGGACGCCATTCTCGATCAGTTCCTCGCCTTCATCCGTGATGGTCGCGGCGAGCCGGTGGAGGAAGCCGACTTCCCCGAGCTGGTGCGTGAAACCCTGGCACCCTATAACCAGGGCAACGAGCGTGTGCGCCTGTGTCTGGAAGCGATTCCACCGTTTCCGCTGCGTCGGGTATCGATCAAGCGGCTGCTCACCAATCTGGTGGAGAACGCCCTCAATCACGGTGGTGGCGATGCCGTCGAGGTGGTAGCCAGCCTGGCAGGTGATCACAGCGCGCCCTATGTGGTGTTGAGCGTGCTGGACCGCGGCAATGGTATCGATCCGGCCGAGCTGGACAGCATCTTCAACCCCTTCATTCGCGGCGACAGGGCGCGTGGTGGGCGCGGCACCGGCCTCGGTTTGGCCATCGTCAAGCGTATCGCGGCGCTGCATGGCGGCAGCGTCGAGTTGCGCAATCGCAGTGGTGGCGGCCTGGAGGCGCGGGTGCGTTTGCCGCTTGGCCTGCTCTTGCCGCGCGACGCGGTATAGCCGAACGTTCAATTACCGCGCTCGAGTGCTGGCGATATGCTGTCAGGCATTCGGGCGCCGCTCTATGCCCTGCCGGAAACCGCAGCCGTTGCCCTGGGCTGGTGGCTGTTACGGCGCCAGCCTTTCGATCCTGGCCTGAACTGCTGCGGTTCTTGGCCTTCGCGGTGTTGCTGCCGAGTGCCTTGGTAGCGTTCGGCTTGCAGGGCACTCTTTGCCTGACGGGGTTTCAGGGCAGTGGACGCAGGGCGGTCTGGCGATCTGGTTGAGCAACACCACCAATATGCTGCCCTGACGGCACCCTGGCTGGCGCTCTGTACGCCGTTGCTGCATGCGCGTGGCTGGCTCCGCGAGCCTGAGCATCAGTCGCTCGCCAGGCGGCTGGCTGTTAGCGACGGACGCATTTGTCCTGCTGATGCTGCTCAGTGCCCGTCTGCCGACGCAGCTCGTCCTGCTCCTGCTGGGCCTGAGCATGTTGGTTCTGGCGCTGCACCACGCCTTTGCCGGGGCGTTGTACGGCGTGCTGCTGGTGTGCGCCGTCACGCTGCCGCTGGCGCTGTGGCGCGACAGTCCGGGCTTTGGCGAGCTGGATGTGCAGCGCAACCAGTTGGACTTCACGGTCGTGCTGCTGATGCTGGCGACTCTGCTGGTCGGGCGTGCGCTGGGCGATCTGCGTCAGGCGCTGGCGCGCAGCGCGCAGATGCAGCAGCAACTGGCCCGGGCCAACCTGGCGATGGAGGCCAGCCCCCTGGGCATGACCATTGCCGGCGCGCGCCAGGCCGATCTGCCGCTGGTCTACTGCAACGCCGCCTTCAGCCAGATCACCGGGTACAGCGCCGAGGAGGCGCTGGGGCGCAATTGTCGTTTCCTGCTCGGAGATGAGCGTACCCAGCCGGCGTTGCAGGCGCTGCGTAATGCCCAGCGTGACGGACGCAGCGGGCATGCCATCGGCAACATGCAACAGCTCAAGGCACAGGGCGTGCGCTTCGCCATCGACGATTTTGGTGCCGGCTACTCGTCGCTGACCTACCTCAAGCGCCTGCCGCTGGATCGTCTGAAGATCGACCGCAGCTTCGTCGCCGATCTGGATGGCGCTGCGAGCGGGCGCATGCTGGTGCAGACCATCCTGATGATCGCGCGCAACCTGGAGCTGGAGTGCGTGGCCGAAGGCATCGAGCACGACAGCCAGTTGGCGTTCCTGCGCGAGCAGCACTGCACCCTCGGCCAGGGTTACCTGTTTGGCCAGTCGATGAGCGAGAGGGCGTTTCTCACCTGGCTGCAGGCGCGGCAGCGCTGAGTGTTTTCAGCAGCAGGGCGCGCTCATCCGCGTCCCTTGGTGCGGGTCTGGCCGGGTTCGGCGTTCTTTTCCAGGTACTGGATGATCATCCCGGCGACGTCCTTGCCGGTGGTGGTCTCGATGCCTTCCAGGCCGGGCGAGGAGTTCACTTCCATCACCAGCGGGCCATGGTTGGAGCGCAAGATGTCCACCCCGGCGACGTTCAGGCCCATCACGCGGGCAGCACGGACAGCGGTCATGCGCTCTTCCGGGGTGATCTTAATCAGGCTGGCGCTGCCGCCGCGATGCAGGTTGGAGCGGAACTCGCCGGCCTTGGCCTGGCGCTTCATCGATGCGATCACCTTGTCGCCGACCACGAAGCAGCGAATGTCGGCGCCGCCGGCTTCCTGAATGTATTCCTGCACCATGATGTCCTGCTTGAGGCCGAGGAAGGCCTCGATCACCGACTCGGCGGCTTTGTGCGTTTCGGCCAGCACCACACCCATGCCCTGGGTGCCTTCCAGGACCTTGATCACCAGCGGTGCGCCGCCGACCATCTGGATCAGGTCGGGAATGTCGTCCGGCGAGTGGGCGAAGCCGGTCACCGGCAGGCCGATGCCTTTGCGCGACAGCAGTTGCAGGGCGCGCAGCTTGTCGCGCGAGCGGCTGATGGCCACCGATTCGTTGAGCGGATAGACGCCCATCATCTCGAACTGGCGCAATACCGCACAGCCATAGAAGGTCACCGATGCGCCGATGCGCGGGATGACCGCCTCGAAACCTTCCAGCGCCTGGCCACGATAGTGGATCTGCGGTTTGTGGCTGGCGATGTTCATGTAGGCGCGCAGGGTGTCGATCACCTGCATCTCATGGCCCCGCTGCTGGCCGGCCTCCACCAGACGGCGGGTGGAATACAGGCGCGGGTTGCGCGACAGCACGGCGATCTTCATTGGGCACCTGGAAGGGCAGAGGAAAGTGAGGGTTTGTCCTGCACATAGCTGAGTGCCGGATTGACTAGTAGTTGGCCGGTGATCAGCGCCTTGGAGCCAAGTAGTACGCGATAACGCATGGTCTTGCGGCAGGCCAGGGTGAATTCCACCGGCCACAGCAGATCACCGAGGGCCAGGTGCGTGCGGATCACGTAGCGACTCTGCGTCTGGCCATTGGAGCTTTTGATGCGTTTGACCGAAACCAGCGGCGCCTCGCAGCGATGACGGCGCTGCACCTGAGTGCCGAGGTAGGCGGTGAAACGTACCCAGTCCTCGCCGTCACGCTGGAACGGCTGAATATCGCTGGCGTGCAGGCTCGAGGTGCTGGCGCCGGTGTCGATCTTGGCGCGCAGGCCGATGATGCCGAGTTCGGGCAGATTGATCCATTCACGCAGGCCGATCACGCTGAGTGGGTCAAAAGTCTTCAAGGTGAGAGTGCCCCCTGCGGCCTACACGGCCTATGATTGCGCGCATTCTAGTTGTGCCTTGTGACAACTGCATCTGGCCTGCGTGCCGGATGCGAAATCCATCAGAGAGCGAGATGAGCGAAAAAGACGACGACAAGGTGCGCCTGGACAAATGGCTCTGGGCCGCGCGTTTCTACAAGACCCGCGCCCTGGCCAAGGCGGCCATAGAAGGTGGCAAGGTGCATCATCGTGGCGAGCGCTGCAAGCCGGGCAAGGAACCGAAGATCGGCGACGAATACGTGCTGCGCACCGGTTTCGATGAACGCACCGTGGTCGTGCTGGCATTATCCAGCGTCCGCCGTGGTGCGCCCGAGGCGCAACTGCTGTATCGCGAGACGGAAGAAAGTATCGCCCGCCGCGAGCAGGCCGCGGCCATGCGCAAAGCTGGCGCCGTGGGTATGCAGACCGATGGTCGGCCGAGCAAGAAGCAGCGCCGGCAGATCCATCAGTTCAACGAACAGCAGGAAGGTGGCCTGCGCCACCCCTGGGCGGATGAGGATTAGGCGCAAGCCTGTAGGAGCGAGTCGCGTTGTTTGTAGCCCGGATGAAATCCGGGGGAATCATATCGACCCTCCCGGATTGCATCCGGGCTACCCGCTTCAGCGCCCGCTGATGATGCTCATGCGGCCCAGCAGCGGCAGCTTGGCCAGGCGCGAGGTAATTGGCAGGGTAATCTTCTCCAGCCATTCGCTGGCGCGATAACCCAGTGGGGTGTAGCAGCTCCAGGCCAGCGCCAGCAGGCTGAGGAATACGCCGCCGACAAAGGCATCCGCCCCCCCAGTGAGCACCGGCCACCAGGCGCGGCAGGATGCCGGTCACGGTAATGGCCCAGACCAGCAGCAGACGCCAGCCGCGGGCAAAGAAGCTCATGAAATAAGCCCAGATCAGCAGCACCGAGGCGTGGTCGCCGGGGAAGCTGCGGCTGGCGCTGTCCTTCAGGTCCCAGCGTTCTTCCCAGGCCGGGAACATCTCGGTCAGGCGCGCGCTGCCTTCTACTACCAGAGAAGGGCTGGCGTGCTGCCAGCCCATGTATTCGACCAGGTCGGCGAACAGCACGCGCATCAGCAGCATCACGATCAGGGCGACCAGAAAAGCGAACAGCGCCCGGCGTACCTGCGGCCCGGTGAATACCAGATCGGCCTTGAGCATGACCGCCAGCATCACCACGCCGACACCCGCATCCACTGGGCGCATGCTGCCGATGGCCCAGACGTGTGCCCACAGGCCGCCAGCATGTACTGGATCGTTGAGCAGCTTGAACAGCCACAGGTCGAAGGCGTCCCACAACTCGCGAGTGGGCTGCCACAGCCAACTGACGAGCAGCACGACGGCCACGACATGGCAGACCAGCATGGCGCGTGGTTGCCAGTGACGATTGATGAACGTGCTCGACATGGGAAATCCCTTTGCAGTTTTATGACAGGCCTGACCTCAGGCGCGCGGATGATAGGCAGTGCTGGCGCCTAAACAAGGGCGGCAGCACAGTCGTTCAGCCAAGGTTCAGCGGCTGATTCCTGCTGTGTGAACACGCTCACATGATGTTCGGGCCTTGGTTGTGCTGGCGTTTGTGCATAAAATCGCCAGCCTTTTATAGACCCTGGGCCAGCCGCCATGAACGACTTCAGTCAACGCTTTCTCTTCGACGACACCGACGTGCGAGGCGAAATGGTCGCGTTGCGCGAAAGTTACGCTCATGTGCTGGCCAAGCACGCCTACCCGCAGCCAGTGGCGCAACTGCTCGGCGAGATGATGGCCGCCGCCGCCTTGCTGGTCGGCACCCTCAAGTTCGACGGCCTGCTGGTACTGCAGGCGCGTTCCGACGGCCCGCTGTCGCTGCTGATGGTCGAATGCTCCAGCGCTCGTGAGCTGCGCGGCATTGCCCGCTATGACGCCGAGCAGATCGGCGCCGATGCCGACCTGCAGAGTCTGATGCCCAATGGCGTGTTGGCCATTACCATCGACCCGACCCGGGGCCAGCGTTACCAGGGCATCGTCGATTTGGATGGCGTCGACCTGGCCGAGTGCCTGTCCAACTACTTCGCCAGCTCCGAACAGCTGCCGACCCGCTTCTGGCTCAAGGCCGACGGCCAGCGCGCGCGCGGCCTGCTGCTGCAGCAACTGCCGCCGCACCATCAGACCGAAGCGGAAGAACGCGCCGAGAGCTGGAACCACGTACTGACCCTGGCCGACACACTGACTGCCGAAGAGCTGCTCGGCCTGGACAACCCGACCCTGCTGCATCGCCTCTACCATGAAGAGAACGTGCGCCTGTTCGACGAGCAGCCGCTGCAATTCCGCTGCAGCTGCTCGCGTGAGCGCTCGGCCAGTGCCCTGGTCAGCCTCGGCCAGGCCGATGCCGAACTGCTGCTGGCCGAGCAGGGTGGCAGCGCGGTGATCGATTGTCAGTTCTGCAACGAGCGCTACGCCTTCGACGCCGCCGACATTGCCCAGCTGTTCGCCGGTGCCGGTAGCGAGGCACCGTCGCAGACGCGGCATTGATGAGCTTTTCTAAACGATAGCCGTTCTCTATCAGATCGGAGGCTGCCAAGCAGTTCGCTTTTCTGGCATACTCCCGCGACTTTTTTACCGTGTAGTGCAGTTGCCCCTGTACTACACAACGTTCGGAAGACTCGGCCAGCGGCCGACGGGGACCCTCATGACGCAAGCCAACAACGCCGTGTACACCGACATCAGCGCCGCGCAACTGGTCGAAGAAGCCATTCGCCGTGGTGAAGGGGAACTGGCCGCCAACGGCGCGCTGGTCGTACGTACCGGTCATCGCACTGGCCGCTCGCCGGCCGACCGCTTCATCGTTCAGGAGCCGAGCACCGAGGCGCAGATCGCCTGGGGCGCCATCAACCGTCCGTTCCCGGCCGACAAGTTCGACGCCCTGTGGGATCGCGTCGCGGCGTTCAATAACGCCCAGGAGCACTTCGTCTCCCACGTTCACGTAGGTTCTGCCGAAGAGCACTACCTGCCGGTGAAGATGACCACCGCGACCGCCTGGCAGAACCTGTTCGGCCGTCAGTTGTTCATCAACCCGACCACCTACAACCAGGCTGGCAAGGCCGAGTGGCAGATCCTCAACGTTGCCAACTTCGAGTGCGTGCCTGAGCGTGACGGCACCAACTCCGATGGCTGCGTGATCATCAACTTCGCCGCCCGCAAGGTGCTGATCGCCGGCATGCGTTACGCCGGTGAAATGAAGAAGGCCATGTTCTCCGTGCAGAACTTCCTGCTGCCGGAAAAGGACGTGCTGCCGATGCACTGCGCCGCCAACATCGGCGAAGAGGGCGACGTGACTCTGTTCTTCGGTCTGTCCGGTACCGGCAAGACCACCCTGTCAGCCGACGAGTCGCGTTACCTGATCGGTGACGACGAGCACGGCTGGGGCGAAGGCGTGGTGTTCAACATCGAAGGCGGCTGCTACGCCAAATGCATCGACCTGTCCGAGAAGAACGAGCCGGTGATCTGGAAAGCCATCCAGTTCGGCACCGTGCTGGAAAACGTCGTGCTCGACGAGCAGCGCACCCCCGATTACGCCGATGACAGCCTGACCCAGAACAGCCGCGCGGCCTACCCGCTGGAGTACGTCGAGAAGCGTAGCGAGAAGAACCTGGGCGGTGAGCCGAACGCGGTGATCTTCCTAACCTGCGACCTCACTGGCGTACTGCCGCCGGTGTCGATCCTCAACAACGAGCAGGCCGCCTACCACTTCCTGTCCGGCTACACCGCGCTGGTCGGCTCCACCGAAATGGGTTCGGGCGGCGGCATCAAGTCGACCTTCTCCACCTGCTTCGGCGCGCCGTTCTTCCCGCGTCCGGCTGGCGTCTACGCCGAGCTGCTGATCAAGCGCATCAATGCCTTCGGCTCCAAGGTCTACCTGGTCAACACCGGCTGGACCGGCGGTGGCTACGGCGTCGGCAAGCGTTTCAACATCCCCACCACCCGTGGCGTGATCGCCGCTATCCAGAGCGGTGCGCTGATCGGTGCCGAGACCGAGCACCTGCCGATCATCAACCTGGATGTGCCCAAGGCCGTTCCGGGCGTCGAGACCAACCTGCTCAACCCGCGCAATACCTGGGCTGACAAGAACGCCTACGACGAAGCCGCCAAGGGCCTGGCCAAGCTGTTCATCGACAACTTCGCCAAGTTCGATGTCAGCGAGGCGATCAAGAACGCCGGCCCGCAGCTGTAAGCTGAGCCGCGCTTCTGACCAAGCCGCCTTCGGGCGGCTTTGTCATTTATGGCGTGGTGGTCGCGGAGCCCGGATGAAATCCGGGATGGCTGGTGACCCTTCCCGGACTTTATCCGGGCTACGTTCCATGGCGTACCCTGGCGAACCGCGTTATGGTCAGGGGCCATTCAGCGGTCAACGGAGTGACAGCGCATGTCCACCCTCAAACGTGTTTTCGGTTTCGATCAGCTGCGTCCCGGTCAGGAGGCGGTGATCAGCGCCGTGCTCGCCGGGCGTTCGGCGGCGGCGATCTTTCCCACCGGCTCGGGCAAATCGCTGTGCTACCAGCTGCCGGCCCTGCACCTGCCGCACCTGACCCTGGTGATCTCGCCGCTGCTGGCGCTGATGCAGGATCAGCTGGCGTTCCTGCATGCCCATGGCATCGCCGCGGCCAGCATCGATTCGGCGCAGAGCCGCGAGCAAATGATGGAGGTGATGAACCGCGCGCGCAGCGGCGAGCTGAAGATCCTGATGATCTCGGTGGAGCGCCTGAAGAACGAACGCTTCCGCAATTTCATCGCTCAGGTGCCGATCTCCCTGCTGGTGGTCGACGAGGCGCACTGCATTTCCGAGTGGGGCCACAACTTCCGCCCCGACTACCTCAAGCTGCCCGACTATCAGCGCCAGTTCGGCATCAAGCAGGTGCTGCTGCTGACCGCCACGGCGACGCCCAAGGTGATTGCCGATATGCGCGAGAAGTTCGCCATTGCCGAGGCGGACGTGGTCACCACCGGTTTCTACCGGCCCAGCCTCAATCTGCTGGTGGAGCCCGTGCCCGGAGGTGCCAAGCAGCAGCGTCTGCAGCAATGGCTGGCGCCGCGACGCGGCCAGGCGAGCATCGTCTACGTGACTCAGCAGAAGACTGCCGAGCAGGTGGCCGAGCGCCTGGCGCGGGACGGTCTGGCAGTCAGCGCCTACCACGCCGGCATGGCCCATGAGGTGCGCGAGTCGATCCAGCGCCGCTTCATGGCCGGCGAGTTGGAGTGCATTGTCGCCACCATCGCCTTCGGCATGGGCATCGACAAGCGCGACATCCGTAACGTGGTGCACTTCGACCTGCCCAAGTCGGTGGAGAACTACAGCCAGGAAATCGGCCGCGCCGGACGCGATGGCCAGGCTTCGGACTGCCTGGTGCTGGCCAGCCGCGACGGTCTCAGCGTGCTGGAGAACTTCGTTTATGGCGATACGCCAGAGCGCTCTGGCATTCGTGCGGTGCTCGACGACCTGCGCGCAGTCGGCACGGGCGGGCAGTGGGAGCTGATGCTGGGCCAGCTGTCGGAGCTGAGCAATATTCGCGCGTTGCCACTCAAGACCCTGCTGGTGCAGCTGGAACTGCGCGGCATCATCGCCCCGCGTTATGCCTACTTCGCCGAGTACCGCTTCAAGCTGCTGCTGGAGGATGACGTGCTGCTGGCCAAGTTCGAGGGCGAGCGCCGCCAGTTCGTCGAGGCGATTCTTGCCAGCTCACGGCGCGCGCGAACCTGGAGCACCCTGGATTTTGACCTGCTGTATCGCGACCATGGCGCCGAGCGCGCGCGGGTGGTCAAGGCACTGGACTACTTCCAGGAAAAGGGCTGGCTGGAGCTGGAAAGCAAGCAGATGACCGAGGTCTACGCCGTGCTCGATGGCGGGTTTGACGTCGAAGCCCTGGCGGATGACCTGTACGCACACTTCCGCGCCCATGAGGCCAGCGAGATCGCCCGCATTCAGGCCATGCTCGGTTTGTTCGAGAGCCGCGAATGCCTGAGCCGGCGCCTTGCCTTGTACTTTGGTGACGAACAGGCGCCCGAGCGCTGCGGGCATTGTTCTGTGTGTCAGGGCCGCGTAGCCACTTTGCCGCAACCGCCCGAGCTGCCGTCATTGAATGGTCGCGATGCCCAGGCGCTGTGCGCAGCCTTCGTCGAGAAACACCTGCAATACGCTGGACACGCGCCGAGCCACGAGTGCCTGACGCGCTTTCTCTGTGGCGTGACCACGCCCTTGTTGACCAAGCTCAAGGCGCGTCAGTTAGCTGGCTTCGCTACGCTGGAGGATTACCCCTACGCCGAGGTGCGTGAGTGGTTGACGGGCCTGTAGGAGCGAGCTCTGCTCGCGAATATTGCTGCGGCAAAGGGCTTCGCGAGCAGAGCTCGCTCCTACAAAGGTAAGTCCCATAGCCAGTCCCATAGCCGGATGCAATCCGGGGAATACGGGTCGCTATGCCCCGGATTGCATCCTGGCTACCTGGCCAGCTTGTGTGCACCATCGGTGCTTGGGATTCGGTGCGCGCGGCGCACCCTACGGGTTAGCGCGTTGCCCTTCGGCCAGCGTCCAGTCCACCAGCTCGCGGGACAATCGATCGCCAGCCTGACCGAAGGCTTTCACTACTGCAGCAATCGACGTATCACTCGCCGGCTGACTGACGCTGAAGCGGCGGCTGGCTAGGATGTGCTGATCACGGGCATCGACCAGGCGTACGTCGAGCTGGATCAGCGCCTCGGGGCGGCCGTCACGATACTGGCTATGGAAACTGCGCAGGTCGCTGACCAGCTCCAGGTCGGCCTGCAGACGTTGCTCTTCGTTGCTCAATGCCTGAACGCGGCCGTCATCCTGAAACGCGTCGAGCAGACGGCCGCGCAGCAACTGTGGCGTGCGCTCGCTCCAGCGCACGCCCTGGTAGGTGTTGACCAGCCCCGGCTCGGGCAGCACGACGATGCGCGTGCCGTCGAGCAACTGGCTGCTGACCGGGCTGTTGACCCGCAACGACCAGTCGACGCGCTGAGTTTGCGCCGGCAGCGCGGCGCCTGGCAGCAGGTAGATATCCAATGGTTCGCTCTGCGGCAGGATCGAGCAGGCGCCGAGCAGGCCGACGGCCAACAGCAGGGACAGACGCTTCATGGTTGGAACTCCTTGATGCTGTCGTTGCGCAGCAGGTAGCCGGTGGGGTCCTGCTCCAGGCGGCGGGAGAAGCTGCGCAGGGCGCCGAGGGTATCGCGCAGTTCGCCAATCGCCGGGCCCAGCTCGCCCAGACCCTGCATGCCACTGTCCAGCGCACTGCGATTGCTTTCCAGCAACTGCTCGATGCTGCGGCTGCTGCGTTCCAGCGAGGCCATCAGACGCTCGGCATTGTCCAGCGCCTGACTGCCCTGGCCGTCGAGCAGACGGTTGGCGGTGCGCATCAGTTCGGCCGCCTCGCGGGTGGCGGCACTGGTCTGACGTAGGGTTTCGCCCAGCTCATCACGTTGCTCGGCGATGCCGGCAGTGGCCTGTTCCAGATTTTCCAGCGTGCGCGACACGCGCTCGGCGTTCTCGCGTGACAGCATGCGGTTGGCGCGATTGAGCAGGCGGGTGATGTTGACCACCAGGTCCTCGCCATTGGCCATCAGCCGGGACAGTGGCGAACGGTCGGCGATGATGATGCCTGGCTGGCCATCCTTGCCCTCCAGCGGCGGGCTTTCCGGGCTGCCGCCGTGCAGCTGGATTACCGCCAGGCCGGTGACGCCGGTGATCGCCAGGCGCGCGCGGGTGTCCTGCTTGATCGGGGTATGGCCGACGATGCGGATACGCGCGCGCACGGTGCGCGGATCGTTGGGATCGAGCCCCAGGCTGATCACGTCGCCGACCTTGATCCCGCTGTATTGCACCGCGCTGCCCTGTGACAGGCCAGTGACCGCTTCGTTGAAGATCACCTCGTAATCGGTGAAGGCGCGATCGGCACCGGCCTTGTTCAGCCACAGGGCGAACAGCAGCGCGGCGCCCACCGTGAGCACGGTGAACAGGCCGATCAGCACGTGATGGGCTCTGGGTTCCATTCATTGACTCCTTGCCGCGGTGGCGGCCTGCGCAGCCGCGCGTCCGCGCGGGCCGTGAAAATATTGCTGAATCCAGGCATCGTCGGTGGCAGCCACCACGTCCAGGCGGTCGGCCACCAGCACCTTTTTCTGTGCCAGCACCGCGACCCGGTCGCAGATGCTGTAGAGCGTGTCCAGGTCGTGAGTGACCAGAAATACACTCAGGCCCAGGCTGTCGCTGAGGGTACGGATCAACTGGTCGAAGGCCGCCGCGCCAATCGGGTCGAGGCCGGCGGTGGGTTCGTCGAGAAACAGGATGTCCGGGTCCAGTGCCAGGGCGCGGGCCAGGGCGGCGCGCTTGACCATACCGCCGGACAGCGAACTGGGGTATTTGTCGGCGGCATCCTGCGGCAGGCCGGCCAGGGCGATCTTGACCCTGGCCAGGCGTTCGGCTGCCGCGCGCGACAGGCCGGCGTGTTCGATCAGCGGCAGGGCGATGTTCTCGCTGACGGTCAGCGAGGAGAACAGCGCGCCGCGCTGGTACAGCACGCCGAAGCGCCGTTCCAGTTGCGAGCGCCGCTCGGCCGGCAGGCTCAGCAGTTCCTCGCCGAACACCCGTACGGTGCCGGCATTGGGCTGGCGCAGGCCGACGATGCTGCGCAGCAGCACGGACTTGCCGGTCCCCGAGCCGCCTACCACGCCAAGTATTTCGCCGCGATATAGGTCGAAGTCCAGATGCTGATGCACCACCTGTGTGCCGAACTGGTTGCACAGGTCGCGTACCTCGATGATGGTCTCCTGGCTCACCAGCCCATCTCCATCAGGAACAACGCCGCCAGGGCGTCGAGTAGGATGACCACGAAGATCGACTGCACCACCGCCGAGGTGGTGTGCTCGCCCACCGATTGTGCGCTGCCGCTGACCTTGAAGCCTTCCAGACAGCCGATCAGGGCGATCAGGAAAGCGAAGATCGGTGCCTTGAGCAGGCCAACGAGGAAGTGCTGCAGCAGGTCGCTGTCCTGCAGGATCGACAGATACATGGTCGGCGAGATGTCCAGGCTCAGTGCACAGACCAGCGCGCCGCCGAGCATGCCGCTGAGCATGGCGATGAAGGTCAGGATCGGCAGGGCGATGAGCATCGCGAACACCCGCGGCAGCACCAGCAGCTCGACGGGGCTCAGACCGAGGGTGCGGATGGCGTCGATCTCCTCGTTGGCCTTCATCGAGCCGATCTGTGCGGTGAAGGCGCTGGCGGTGCGCCCAGCCATGAGAATCGCGGTGAGCAGCACGCCGAACTCGCGCAGGAAGGAGAACGCCACCAGGTTCACCGTGTAGATGGTGGCACCGAAGTCGGCGAGGATGGTGGCGCCGAGAAAGGCGACCACGGCACCCACCAGAAAGGTCAACAGGGCGATGATGGGCACGGCGTTGAGGCCGCACTGTTCCAGATGAGCGGTCAGCGAGGTCAGGCGCCAGCGCGCCGGGCGCAGCAGGATCGTCAGCATGCCGCTCAGGGTCAGGCCCATGAAGCCGAGCAGTTCCCGGCCTTGGCACCAGGTGCCTTCCACCGCCTCGCCGATATGTCCGAGCACTTCGCGCAGTGCCGAAGGTGTGGCGTGTTCCTGTACCTGCTGAGTGCCCGCCATGGTGTCTGCCACTGCCAGCAGCAAGGCGCGGCGCTCGGCGCTCAGGCTGTCCTGTTGCGCCAGTTGGCGCAGGCGCTCACAACCCAGCAGTTCCACCAGCAGCGCAGCGCCGGCGGTATCCAGTGCGGCCAGTTCGTCGAGGTCGATGTTTTCCCGGCCGTGCAGGCGTTCGCGCAGGGCCAGGACCTGAGGTTCGAGTCGGCTGTAATGGGCCAGCGTCCAGTCGCCACCGATGCGCAGGCCGCTGGCGGCGTCCGTGCTGCTGGTCTGGAGCGGGATCAGGTATGGCGTGGTCATGGCGACAGCTTAGCGCAGCCAGGGGCTGCCAGGCCAGTCGCGCTGTTCAGACTGTGTCGGCGGCACGGCGCATAAGCTGCTAGGTCACCCCAACGTTCGGATGACGAGCGCATGGGCTAGGGTCTGTTGCCGTTTCGCGCACGGCTTGCGTCGAAATGCCAACAGACCCCAGGCATCCGTCAGTGACGGCGCCAGTGCTTGTGGTGCTTCTTGTGTTTCTTGCCATGGTAGTGGCGGTGATGCTTGCCGCGACGGTCATCGTCATAGCTGGCATTGCCCATGTAGTTGCCCAGTGCGCCACCGGCGCCGCCACCGACTGCCGCACCGACCACGCCGCCGGTGTTGCCACCAACCTGCTGCCCGACGACGTTGCCACCGGCTGCGCCCAGCGCGCCGCCAATGGCGGCTTCAGTACGGCTGCGGCGATCCGCGCCGACCATGCTGCCGGCAGCGCCACCGAGACCGGCACCGACCGCAGCGCCAGTGTTGCCACCGACCTGCTGACCAACCATCGCACCCACTGCGCCACCTAGTGCGCCGCCCAGGCCGGCCTCGGTATTGCCGGCAAAGGCAAAACCGCCGCTAGTCAGGCCAAGGGAAAGAAGAGTTGCAGAGACTTCATGGACACCTCGATAACAGAAACCGCCAGATGGCGAGCGTTATGCCATTGACCAGCGATTTCTGTACGAGGTTCCTGGCCGCCGGTCAGCTGGTTGCGCTGCTGCCCAGCAGATTGCCGCCGCTGGCAGCCTGCAGGCGGATGGCGACGAACTTGCTGGTCGGTGTGCTGCTGCCGACGCCGGCGCTTTCCAGCGGCACCAGCGGATTGGCTTCGGGGAAGTAAGCAGCGGCCTGGCCGGCCGGGATATCGAAAGCGAGCAGGGTGAAACTGCTCACCCGGCGTTCGATGCCATCGTTCCACAACGAGCGGATGTCCACCTTCTGACCGGGCTTGAAGCCCAGGCGCAGGATGTCCGCCTCGTTGGCGAAGAGCACATCGCGCTGCCCGCGCACGCCGCGATAACGGTCGTCGAGGCCGTACACCGTGGTGTTGTACTGATCGTGCGAGCGCAGGGTCTGCAGGATCAGATCCGGCGTCTCACCGCTTTCGCGCACCTGCGGGGGCAGCAGGTCGTCGAGCAGCGCATTGGCCTTGAAATTGGCCTTGCCGGATGCCGTTTTCCACTGGCGCGCGCCGGCCGAGTTGCCGAGGTAGAAGCCGCCGGGGTGAGCGACACGCTGGTTGAAATCCTGGAAGCCGGGGATGGTGTCGGCGATCAGCTCGCGGATGCGGTCGTAATCGGCGATCAGCGCGCCCCAGTCCACCGGGTGGTTGCCCAGAGTGGCCTTGGCGATCCCGGCGACGATGGCCGGCTCCGAACGCATCTCGCTGCCGGAGAGCGGTTCGAGCTGACCGTAGGAGGCGTGGATCATGCTAAACGAATCTTCCACCGTCACCGCCTGCGGGCCGCTGGCCTGCAGGTCGATATCGGTACGGCCGAGGCACGGCAGGATCAGCGCGTCGCGGCCGACGGTGAGGTGACTGCGATTGAGCTTGGTGCTGATCTGCACGGTGAGCTCGCAGCTCTGCAGCGCCTTGTGCGTACGCGGGCTGTCCGGCGTGGCCTGGGCGAAGTTGCCGCCGAGGCCGATGAATACCTTGGCCTGGCCGTCGATCATGGCGTTGATCGCCTCGACGGTGTTGTGGCCATTCTCGCGCGGTACCTTGAACTGAAAGCGCTTTTCCAGGGCGTCTAGCAGCGTGACCGGCGGGCGGTCGTTGATGCCCATGGTGCGGTCGCCCTGCACGTTGCTGTGTCCACGTACCGGGCACAGGCCGGCGCCGGGGCGGCCGAGGTTGCCGCGCAGCAGTTGCAGGTTGACGATTTCCTGGATGGTGGCCACCGAATGGTGGTGCTGGGTGATGCCCATGGCCCAGCAGATGATGACCCGCTCGGCGCGGCGGTACATGCGCGCCGCCTGTTCGATCTCCTGCAGGCTGAGGCCGGACTGAGCCTGCAGCGCCTCCCAGCTGCAGTCGTCGAGCAGCTTCAGGTAGGCCTCGACACCATCGGTGTGCTCGGCGATGAAGGCATGGTCGAACACCGCTGCTTCACCCTTGGCCTGCGCCTCGCGCTCCCACTGCAGGAGGAACTTGGCGATGCCGCGCATGGCGGCCATGTCGCCGCCCAGGGCCGGACGGAAGAACGCGGTGTTCAGCGGCTCGGAGCCGTTGGTGAGCATCTCCAGCGCGTGTTGCGGATGCTGGAAGCGCTCCAGGCCACGCTCCTTCAGTGGGTTGAAGCAGACCACCTGGGCGCCGCGTTTGACCGCCTCGCGCAGCGGTTCGAGCATGCGCGGGTGGTTGGTGCCGGGGTTCTGGCCGAGGACGAAAATGGCGTCGGCATGCTCGAAATCGTTGAAAGTCACGCTGCCCTTGCCGATGCCCACGCTTTGGCCGAGGGCGACGCCGCTGGCCTCGTGGCACATATTCGAGCAGTCGGGGAAGTTGTTGGTGCCATAGGCGCGCACGAACAACTGGTAGAGGTATGCCGCCTCGTTGCTGGCCCGGCCGGAGGTGTAGAACTCGGCGTGATCCGGACTCGGCAGCGCCTTCAGATGCCTGGCAATCAGGGCGAAGGCTTCGGCCCAGGTGGTCTTCGTGTAGCGATCGGTGCTGGCGTCATAGCGCATTGGGTGGGTCAGGCGGCCCTGGTATTCGAGCCAGTAGTCGCTCTGCTCGCGCAGTTGGCTGACCGTGTAGCGGGCAAAAAAGGCCGGGTCCACGCGGCGTTTGGTGGCTTCCCAGTTGACCGCCTTGGCGCCGTTCTCGCAGAACTTGATGTGACCGTCCTCGGGCGAATCGCCCCAGGCGCAGCCGGGGCAGTCGAAGCCGCCGTTCTGGTTGGTCTTGAGCAGCGCGCGCAGGTTCTTGAACGGCTGCTTGCTGTCCAGCCAGAAGCGGGTCACGGCGTTCAGTGCACCCCAGCCAGCGGCTGGGCCTTTGTAGGGCTTATAGCGAGGATTGACGGGTTGCAGGCTCATGGTCGTTCTTCTTCGTCAGGCGCGGGGCTGTAGACCCGCGGCGTGCTGTGATGGGGCAGGTGGATCAGGTTGAGGCGGTGGCGCCGCGCCCACTCCACGGTCAGGGCGGTAGGGGCGGACAGGCTCACCAGGGTGCCGATGCCGGCACGTACTGCCTTGTGCAGCAGTTCCAGGCTGCAGCGACTGGTGACCAGGGCGAAGCCACCGTGAGTGTCGATACGTTCGCGGGCGATGGCGCCGATCAGCTTGTCCAGGGCGTTATGGCGACCGATGTCTTCGCGGCACAGACGAATCTCACCGCTGGCATCGATGAACAGGGCGGCATGCAGCGCGCCGCTGTGGCGTGCCAGTTGTTGTTGCTCACCGATGCGCTCGCGCAGTCCGGTGAGATGTTCAAGTGGCGGTAATGCTGCGCCGGGTAGGGCGGTCAGGGCCGGTAGCGCCTGTTCCAGTGCATCCACACCGCACAGGCCACAACCACTGGTGCCAGCCATTTGCCGGCGTTGCTGCTTGAGCGCCCAGAAGGCACGGCTGCTGACCTGCAAGCGGGCTTCGCGGCTGTCACCGAGGCCGCGCAACTGGATGTCATAGATGTCGTCGATTGACTTGATCAGGTCGTTGCCAAAACTGAAGCCGACGGCAAAATCTTCCAGGTGATGGGGCGAAACCATCATCACCGCCTGGTTCAGGTCGTTGTAGCTGATCGCCAGGGCACATTCTTCGGCCAGTGCAGCGTGCTGCGCGCGACCGTCACCGAGTTCGGCGTAGGTATAGGCACTGGCAATGTGCGGCTGGGCGGCTGGCTTGGCCATCGAGGCGCGCTCTGTGACAGATTGACACAGCTAAGCCTAGGCCCATGGGCGGGAAGCGTCTAATCGTTGGCTTTGATGTGTTGATCGAGCAAATCTATCAAGCGTTCGCCAGCCACTCTCGTGCCTCTTCGAAACAGGCTTGCGCGAGCGGTGAGGCAGGGGCGCCGCGGCGCATGATCAGGCCCTGAGGTGCCAGGGTATGAGCGTCCTCGATGGGTAGCAGGCGCAGATGACCGTCGGTCGGTGCACCGTCGGCCGGTAATGGCATGACGCTGCAGCACAGCCCGGCGCTGACCGCTTGAGTCAGGTGGTGCACGGCATCGGCCTCCAGGCGTACCTGCGGGCTCAGGCCGCGAGCACGGAAGCTGTGATCGATGGACAGGCGAAAGTGCATGCCGGTGGAGAGCAGGCCCAGGGGCAGGTTGGCCAACTGCTCCCAGCGCAGGCTGCTGCTGACGAAGTGGAAATGCCGCTGATCGTAGAGCAGGCCCATGCGTGCTTCGGCCAGCTCCAGGCTGGCGAAGTGCTCGCGGTCGAGGCGGTCAAGATAGGACAGGCCAAGGTCGAGCTGATTACGTACCAGTCCCTCGAGAATCTGATCGCTGCTCAGCGCGTGCAACTGGAAACGCAGCCCCGGGTGACGCTCGGCGAACAGACTGATCAGGCGCATCGGGTCGAAACTGGCCAGCGGCACCACGCCCAGGCGCAGGGTGCCCACCAGGTGCCCACGACAGGCTGCAGCTTCGGCGAGCAGGCCATCCTGTGCGGCCAGCACACTGCGTGCCCAGGCCAGGATACGCTCACCTTCGGCGCTGAAGCCCTCGAAACGCTGGCCGCGACGGACCAGCTCCAGACCCAGCTCGTCTTCCAGTTGGCGCAAGCGCATGGACAGCGTCGGCTGGGTCACGTGGCAGCGCGCAGCGGCCTGACCGAAGTGGCGGGTCTCGTCGAGGGCGACGAGGAATTTGAGCTGCTTTATATCCATGGGGGCTCCTGGTTTGCCCGGATTCTAATGCGCGAACGCTAATCAGGGGTGTTTCCTGAACTAGACTTTGGTCTCCGGGCGCTTTGCCCGGTCATTCGCAAGGAACGAGAGGAATTGCCATGAGTCTGTTTGCCTTTGTCAAAGACGCCGGGGTCAAACTCTGGGAGTCACTGGTGGGTCAGGAGGCGCAGGCCGCCGAATCGCTCAAGGAACATGTTGCCAAGGTTGGCCTGGGCAACCCCAACATCGAGGTCAGCGTCGAGGGCGACAAGGTCATCGCTCGCGGCGAAGTGGCCAGCCAGGAAGAGAAGGAAAAGATTCTCCTGGCGCTGGGCAACGTGGCCGGTGTCGGTGAGGTCGATGATCAGATCAGCGTGACCATGCCCGCGCCCGAAGCGCGCTTCGTCACGGTCAAGAAGGGCGACACGCTGAGTGCGATTGCCAAGGCCGAGTACGGCAATGCCAATGCCTACATGAAGATATTCGAGGCCAACAAGCCGATGCTCAGTCACCCGGACAAGATCTATCCGGGGCAGGTTTTGCGCATTCCCGAATAAACCCGCGCTCAGGTGCGGCGGGGGCTTGGCCTTGGCGGCGATCGGCATCATTCACGATCGCCGGCAAGCCGGCTCCTACAGTGAGGGCGTCGCAGGCAGCCCCAGCACCAACTCCCGGTAGTCCTCCACTGCGGCGAACTCCTCGGTATCTTTAGGCCCGGCCTGGCTGTCTGGTTGGCGCACGGCGAGCAGATTGGCGACGCCAAAGCGTCCGGCGCTACGCAGGATCGGCAGGCTGTCGTCGATGAACAGGGCCCTCGCAGGGTCGAAGTCGACATCCTGGCGCAGGGCGAACCAGAACTGCTGATCCTCCTTGGGGAAACCGTAGTCGTGGGAGCTGATCAGGCGTTCGAACCAGGGCGCCAGCTCGACGCGTTCCAGTTTCAGTGACAGTGAGTCGCGGTGCGCGTTGGTGATCAGCACCACGCGCTTGCCCGCTTCGCGCAGGGCGCGCAGAAACAGTTCTGCATCGGTGCGCAGGGCGATCAGGTGCGCGACCTCGCGCTTGAGCTCGCGGATCGACAGCCGCAGCTCGCGGCTCCAGAAGTCGGTGCAGTACCAGTTCAGCGTACCGGCATGCTCGCGAAACAGCGGTAGCAGCTCGGCCTCGGCCAGCGCCAGGCTGACGCCATGGTGCTCGGCGTAGCGCTGCGGCAGGTGGGTGAGCCAGAAGTGGTTGTCGAAGTGCAGGTCGAGCAACGTGCCGTCCATGTCCAGCAGGACGGTGTCGATCTGCTGCCAGGGTAGTACGGGCATGCGCATCTCTCTGATCGGGAACAATTGTTCCGTGGCCTGTTTCGCCTTGATGCAATCTCGGCCACGGATAATGGCGAAAGCCGCTGTATGATAACCCGCTCGGTCCCGCCAAGGAGTCGCCTCATGCGCCAAAAGCCCACGGTTCTCGCTCGCGAAATTGTCGCCAGCAGCCGTCTGTTTCGTGTCGAGGAAGTGCAGTTGCGCTTCTCCAACGGCACGGAGCGCACCTATGAGCGACTGGTCGGCAAGGGCTCGGGCTACGGCGCGGTGATGGTGGTGGCGATGCTCGACGCCGAGCACGCGGTGCTGATCGAGGAGTATTGCGGCGGCACCGATGATTACCAGCTGTCGCTGCCCAAAGGCCTGATCGAGCCGGGTGAAGACGTGTTGGTGGCAGCCAACCGCGAGCTCAAGGAAGAGGCCGGTTTCGGCGCGCACGAACTGGAGTACATCACCGAACTGAGCCTGTCGCCTGGTTACATGAGCCAGAAGATTCAGGTGGTGCTGGCGCGCAATCTGTATGAAGAGCGCCTGCCGGGTGACGAGCCCGAGCCGATGCGGGTCGACCGCATCAGCCTGCGCGAGCTGTCCAGCCTGGCCAAGCACGAACAGTTCAGTGAAGGCCGCGCACTGGCGGCGCTGTACCTGGTGCGCGACCTGCTGACTCAGCGCGGGGAGTACCGTCCATGAGCCATCCCTACATCCCCAAGGTAATCGACCTGGTTCGTGCCGCCGGCGCGGCGACCCTGCCGTACTGGCGCAGCGATGTGGCGGTGACGGAGAAGGCCGATGCCTCGCCGGTGACCGCCGCCGACCTGGCCGCGCACCATATCCTGCTCGATGGCCTGCAGGCGCTGGCGCCGGAGGTGCCGGTGCTGTCGGAGGAGGCCGCCGACATTCCGCTGGCTGAGCGCGCCGCCTGGACGCGTTGGTGGCTGGTCGATCCGCTCGATGGCACCAAGGAATTCATCGCCGGCTCCGAAGAGTTCACGGTCAATGTCGCGTTGATCGAACAGGGACGAGTGGTCTTCGGTGTGGTGGGTATTCCCGCCAATGGCCGCTGCTATTACGGCGGCGCTGGTCTGGGCGCCTGGTGTAGCGACGTGCCGGGCAAGGAGTATTCGATCAGCGTGCGCCTGGCGCCTGCGCAGGGTTTCACCCTGGTAGCCAGCAAACGTCACTCCAGCGCCGCGCAGGAAACTCTGCTGGTGGGGCTTTCCGCGCGTTTCGGCGAGCCGGCGCTGGCCAATATCGGCAGTTCGCTGAAGTTCTGTCTGCTGGCCGAAGGCAATGCCGACTGCTACCCGCGTCTGGCGCCTACCTCGCAGTGGGACACCGCCGCGGCACAGGGCGTGCTGGAAGGGGCGGGTGGCGAAGTGCTGAATCTGGCCGGCGAAGTGCTGACCTACGAGGCGCGCGAATCCTTTCTCAACCCCTCGTTTCTGGCCTTGCCGGCCGCCGCCGAGTGGCGTGGCGAGCTGATCGAGCTAGCGCGGGCGCTTTAATCGTAGGGCGGGTGCAACCCGCCGTGACAGTGGCGGGTTGCACCCGCCCTACGGGAACGAGCCAAGCTCAATCGAGCATATCGCTGTAGCGCGCGTCCTTCCTGAATACCAGCGGCTGGTCGAAGCCAGGCACCTTCACTTCTTCGGTGGTGATGGAGATCGCCTGGTCGTCGATCATGTCGTTGCCGAAGTTGTAGATGATGTCCAGTTTGCCCTGCAGAGCAAGTTGGTCGTACGCGGCTGCGGCGGCACGGGTGCCCTCGCGGCGTGCCAGGTAGGCATCGAATGCAGCCTGGCCATGACGCTTACGCAGCATGCGCTCGGTCACGTGTGGGGCCAGCACCAGGGCGCTGGCGTTGTTGCCGCCGAAGCCCTTGGAGTTGATGAAGGCCACGTCCAGCGCCTGCTCACCCACCTTGCGGTCTTCGGTGGACAGGCTTAGATGATCCTGGTGCACGTCGCCAGCGACTGCGTCGATGGTCTTCAAGCCCGGCACGATGCCGTACTTGAAGGCGCCGAGGGCGCCGATAACCTGGTCGCCGCTGGCGGTGGCCAGGGAGTGGCCGACGAAGGCCTTCACTGCGGTGACCGGCCATTGCTCGATGCCGAAGGCCGCCGCGACGCGGTCGAGGATTTCCGACTCGGTGACGCGGTTGGCCGGTGTGCTGGAGCCATGGGCGTGGACGAAGCTGCGGTTGCGCACGGCGTCCAGACCGAGCAGTTGCACGGCGCTGGCCACGGCCTTGGCCACGGTCAGGTAGTTGCCCGGGCCGGGGGCGGAAATGGATTTCTTGAAGCCATCGGCGTTGATGAACACGTCCGGCACCGCGCCGTGGATGTCGGCGCCCAGCTCCAGGGCCAGTTCGTCGTCCATCAGCACCACGAACTGGCAGGCTTCGGCCAGGGTGAAGCCGCAGTTGTCGCCGAACGGGCGGCTGGCGCGGCGGAAGTCCACGTCGCTCTTGCCCTCGATCTGACGCAGGCCTTCTTCGGTGGCCAACGCACCCATAGCGCCGTAACCCTCGATGCATTCCTGGTTGATCGGTGCCTCGCTGCTGCCGACGATCACCACGCGTGCCTTGCCGCTGGCGATCTGCTCGATGCCCTTCTGCAGGTTGTAGAGGAAGGTGGCGCAGGCGCCGGTGATGCTGCCGGTGGTGCCGACGCTGCCGAGCACGTAGGCGTTGATGAAGTCCGCCGGCATGGTATTGAGGCCCAGGGCCAGCTGTTTGGCCGTGACGCGGCCACCCTTGAGGCGCGACTGCATCATGCCGCCGAAGCCGTTCTCGTCGAGCTGGCTCATGATGCAGCTGGCGAACACGGCGATTTCGTCTGGTGCGACATGTTGAACGATGCGCTGCCAATCGATGCCGACCGAACGCAGGGCGTCTGTGACGCCGACCACGGTCATGGCCAGGCCGCGCGGGTGGAAGCGCGAATTGTACAGCTCGCTCGGCTCGAAGCCGGTGGGCAACTGGCCGGCGGATTTCACTGCCAGCGGGCGATAGCTGTCGACCTTGAATTCGCAACTGTCATGCAGGGTGACGCGTACTTCGTTGCCTTCGAGCTCTTCGACCGACCAGTTGGCCGGCAGTGGCTCGGGCAATTGCTTGCGCTGGGTGATGAAACTCAGGCTGGCGCCATTGGCGGGGGCGACGCTGATGCTCTTCTGCCAATGGGCCGCGTCCGGGTCCAGGTGCTGCTTTTCTAGGCGGCGCACGAGGGTGCCGGCCAGAATCTCCTTGGCGTAGCGGCTTTCGATCTCCGCCAGACTGAGTGCTTGACCGTCCTGATCGCGGTACTGGCCGTCGACCACGCGCACCAGCTTCATCATCTGCGCCAGCCCGGCCAGGGTTTCCTGGCGCGCCTGGGGTTCCAGCGACTCCTGCACGGTACGGCGAAAACCATGGTGGAAGGAGCTGCGCCCGGCTGCGTTGTAACCCCCAAAACCCACGATCACAGGTAAGCGCGACATAACTCAAAAGCTCCTGAACAAGGCCAGCGCGACGCCAGGCCGGCGCCTTGGGCGCGGGCGGGGTCATAGGGCGGTGGCATTTGGAAAATTTCGGCTGCCTAACCTGACGTGGATCATGACCGTCGAGTCACTCATTCGTCCAATGTCGTGGCAAGTGCGGCGCGTGTCGCGGATGGGATGGGACTTTGCAAGGGCCGAGGGTGCGCCTGGCGCACCCTCGAACAGCGAGCCCGCCAGGCGGTGGGCTCGAAGGGCTCAGCTCTGGTAGCTGATATGTCCATCCACCAGCGTGTAGCGCACCGCGCCGGGCAGGCAATGGCCGATGAACGGGCAGTTGCTGCCCTTGGAGTACCACTGCTCGCCAGCGACGGTGGAGGCCTGCGCATCGAACAGCACGATATCGGCAGCGCCACCAACGCTCAGCGTGCCGGCCGGCAGGCGCAATGCGGCGGCTGGGCCACTGGTCAAACGTGCCAGCAGCGTCGGCAGATCCAGCAGGCCGTCCTGCACCAGGCTCATGGCCAGCGGCAGCTGCAGTTGCACGCTGCTGATGCCCGGCTCGGTGGCGGCGAAGGGCGCCAGCTTGGCGTCGCGTTCGTGCGGTTGGTGGTGGCTGGCGATGGCCGAGATCACTCCGGCCTTTACCGCTTCGCGCAGACCGTCGCGGTCGGCCCGCGAGCGCAGTGGTGGCTGTACGTGATAGAGACTGGAAAAATCGATCAGCGCCTCATCGGTGAGGATCAGTTGGTACAGCGCCACGTCGGCGGTCACCGGCAGACCACGTGCCTGGGCGGAGGCGATCAGCTCGGCGCCGCGGGCGCTGGTGATCTGGCTGAAGTGCGCGCGCACGCCGCTCTGTTCCACCAGCAGCAGGTCGCGGGCCAGGGCCACGGTCTCGGCGGTTTCCGGGATGCCGGCCAGGCCGAGGAAGCTGGCGGTCGGGCCCTCATGCGCCAGCCCGCCTTCGGCCAGGTCGGCATCCTGCGAATGGAAGATCACCTGCAAGTCGAAGGTGGCCGCATATTCCAGCGCGCGGCGCAGGGTGCGGCTGCTGCGGAAGTTGTCCAGGCCGTTACCGAAGGCGACGCAACCGGCATCGCGCAGGGCAACCAGCTCGGCCAGTTGTTCGCCAGCCAGCCCCTTGCTCAGCGCGCCAATGGGGAAGACCTTGGTGTGTCCGGCTTCGCGGGCGCGGTCGAGAATCAGCTCGGCCACCGCCGAGGTATCCAGCACCGGCTTGGTGATCGGAGGGCAGCACAGGCTGGTGACGCCGCCGGCCGCAGCCGCCAGGGTTTCCGTGGCGATGCTGCCCTTGCGGCTATAGCCTGGCTCGCGCAGGGCCACGGACAGGTCGACAAGGCCGGGGGCAGCGATCAGTCCTTGGGCGTCGAGCGTCTTGTCGGCGACGAAGCCAGCAGGCGCCTGGCCGATGGCGGCCAGCTTGGTGCCGTCGATATAGAGGTCAGTGACCTGATCCAGGCCGCTGGCCGGGTCGATCACGCGAGCGCCGAGGATTGCGGTACGCATCAGTTGGCCTCCTCGGCGTTGAGTTGACGTTGGGCGTTCTGCCCGCTCATGGCCATCGACAGCACGGCCATGCGGATGGCGATGCCGTAGGTGACCTGGTTGAGGATCACCGACTGCGGGCCGTCAGCCACTGCCGACTCGATCTCCACGCCGCGGTTGATCGGGCCTGGGTGCATCACCAGGGCATCCGGCTTGGCCAGTTTCAGGCGCTGCTCGGTGAGGCCGAACAGGCGATAGAACTCGCCCTCGCTGGGCAGCAGGCCGCCCTGCATGCGCTCGCGCTGCAGGCGCAGCATGATCACCACGTCGACGTCCTTGAGGCCTTCATTGGCATCACTGAATACGCGCACACCGTAGCTTTCCTCCAGGCCGACGGGCAGCAGGGTCTTCGGCGCAATGACGCGGATATCCGGGCAGCCCAGGGTCTTCAGCGCCAACATGTTCGAGCGTGCCACCCGCGAGTGCAGGATGTCGCCGACGATGGCCACCGACAGGTTCTCGAAGTCGCCCTTGTGACGGCGGATGGTGAGCATGTCGAGCATGCCCTGGGTCGGGTGCGCGTGACGGCCGTCACCGCCGTTGATGATCGCCAGGTTCGGACACACGTGTTCGGCGATGAAGTGCGCGGCGCCGGAGTCGGCATGGCGCACGACGAAGATGTCGGCGGCCATGGCTTCGAGGTTGCGCAGGGTGTCGAACAGCGTCTCGCCCTTGCTGGTGGAACTGGTCGACACGTTGAGGCTGATGACGTCGGCGGACAGGCGCTGGGCGGCCAGCTCGAAGGTGGTGCGGGTGCGTGTGGAGTTCTCGAAGAACACGTTGCACACAGTCTTGCCGCGCAGCAGCGGCACCTTCTTCACGGCACGCGCGCCGACTTCGAGGAAGGAGTCGGCGGTGTCGAGAATCTCCGTCAGCAGCTCGCGCGGCAGGCCGTCGAGTGAGAGGAAATGGCGCAGTTGGCCTTGGTCATTGAGCTGCAGCGGGCGCTTGGCGGCGAGTGGCGTCATCGCAGGGTTCTCAGTTGGCGAGCGTCTGGAGTTCGAGGGTCAGCGGCGTGGGTCCGGACAATTTTACCCGCTCGTTGGTTGCTAGCGACAGGGTGGCACCGACCACATCGGGACGGATCGGCAGCTCGCGGGCATTCAGGTCGAGCAGGCTGACCAGGGTCACGCTGGCGGGGCGGCCGTAATCGAACAGTTCGTTCAGTGCGGCGCGGATGGTGCGCCCGCTCATCAGCACGTCGTCGATCAGCACCAGGTGCTGGCCTTCGATCTCGAAGGGCAGTTCGGACGGTTGCACCTGCGGGTGCAGGCCGTTCTGGGTGAAATCATCGCGGTAGAAGGACACGTCGAGCACGCCCAGTGCGTCATCGCGCCCCAGGGCGGCAAGCAGGGCCTGGGCGACCCAGACGCCGCCGGTACGGATGCCGATGAAGCGCGGCTCGCTGATCTGGCGTTGGTTCAGGTGCTGGGTCAGGGCGCTGGCCATGGCCGGCAGCAGGTCGTTGGGATTGGGTAGCATGGCGAAACTCCAAATATGAACAGCTTCTGAGAGCGTAAGCGAGGCCGCCGAGGCAAGGCAAAAACAGGCGAGGAAGCGCAGTTTACGAGTTGTAAATGAGCATTCCGAGCCTGTTTTTAACGCAGCATCGGCAACGCAGGTAGCTCTCAGACCGTGCAGTTTTCCTCTAGCCATCCCTGCAGCAGCAGGGCGGCGGCAATGGAGTCGACCGGGCGCTCGCGATAGCCGCCACTCTGGCCTTCGCGCAGGCGCTGGCCCTTGGCCTCGAAGGTGGTCAGACGTTCGTCGTGGGTGTAGGCCGGCAGGTTGAAGCGGCCGTTGAGGCGGCGGGCGAATTTCTCGGCGCGGGCGCTCATTTCGCTGGGCGTGCCGTCCATGTTCAGCGGCAGGCCGACCACCACGGCGTCCGGTTGCCACTCCTTGATCAGCGCTTCGACGCGGTTCCAGTCCGGCACGCCGTTCTGCGCCTTGAGCACGCACAGCTCCCGGGCCTGGCCGGTGATCACCTGGCCGACGGCGACGCCGATCTGCTTGGTGCCATAGTCGAAACCCAGCAGCAGGCGCAGTGGCTTGTCGCTCATCAGGCGTGCCCGACCTGCGAGGTCAGCAGGCTGAGGTTGACGCCCAGGCGCGCGGCTGCGGCATCGAGGCGCTGGTCGAACGGCAGGTCGAAGAGAATGCTGCTGTCGGCGGGGCAGGTCAGCCAGGCGTTGTCGGCCAGTTCGGCCTCCAGTTGTCCGGCATCCCAGCCGGCATAGCCGAGGCTGATCAGGTAGCGGTCCGGGCCGCTGCCGTCGGCGATGGCGAACAGCACATCCTGCGAGGTGGACAGGCCCAGCTCGCCCAGCTCCAGGGTCGCCTGGAACTGCGGACCAGCGGGATGCAGGACGAAGCCGCGGTCGGTCTGTACCGGGCCACCGGCGAAGATCGGCAGGCTGTGGCACAGTGCCGCGGGCTCCTCATCAGGGCGTAGTTGCTCCAGCACATCGGCCAGGTTGAGGCCATTGGGCTTGTTGATCACCAGGCCCATCGCGCCCTGCTCGTTGTGTTCGACCAGGTAGGTGACGGTTTGCGCGAAATTCGGATCGTCCATGTGCGGCATGGCGATCAGGAAGTGGTGCTTGAGCGAGGTAGGGGCTGAGTTCTTCATGGCGGCTAGTTTCGGCTTTAAGCCGCCGGGCTTCAAGCCATAGGGCAACGCAGGGCGCCCGCGGCTTCGTATGCTGGCCGTTTCGATCGACGCTCTAGTTGCTCGACAGGCGATCACCGCGCTCGAAGCGCCAGGTGCGGATGATCTCCAGGCGGTCGATATCAGCCAGGTCGCCGGTGAAGGGCGCATAGGGCGCGGCCAGGCGCACGATGCGCTGCGCGGCCTGGTCGAGCATGGCCTGGCCGGACGATTCCAGCACCTGGACCTCGTACAGCGAGCCGTCACGGTTGATCGACACCAGCAGGCGCAGGCTGCCATAGATGCGCTGACGACGAGCATCGTCGGGATAATTCAGGTTGCCGATGCGCTCGACCTTCTTGCGCCATTCGTCCTTGTACCAGGCGCCCTTGTCGCGCATGGTCGAGGCAGCATTGAGGCGGTGGATCTTCGGGCGTTTGGCATAGGCCTGCACCTCCTGCGCCAGTTCCGCTTCCAGGCTGGCGATCTCGGCGGACAACTGAGCAGAGTCGAACACTGGCGCAGGCTGGGTTTGAGGCACCTGCTTGGTTTCTTCGCGTTTGACCGGGGTTTTCTGCTGCTGCGGTGCGCGTGTGGCGACTGCAGCCTTGGGGACTTCCTGTCTGGTGGCAGGCTGCTGCGGGGTGGCGGGCGGGGTGACCTTGCGCACCTCGCTGTCCTGGAAGGGCGCCTGCTCGGTGGTTTTGGGGGCTGCGGCATGTTCCAGCGTACCGCTGCCTTGCTGGTTGTCCTGTGCCAGGAAGTCCGCCTCCTTGGGCTTCTCTTCGCTCTTGAAGGTGGACAGGGTGATTTCCAGCGTCTTGCTTATCTCTGGCGGCGACTCCAGGGTGAAGCCGACGCCAAGAATCAGCGCCACATGCAGCGCTGCGGCGAGAAACAGGGTGAACCCCAGGCGATCCGCCGGACGGACGGTGGCGGAGGGCACAGTGGTTGGGGTGGCTGCTGCGTTCATCGCGTATCGGGTCGGCTTTCGAATGAGGCGCAGTCTGCCGGGTAGCAGTGGGCGCCTGCAAGTTGCAGGCGCCAGGCTGCCACTTGCGTCAAGCTTTTAGCCCGCGCTTGTTGGCAATGCAGTCCATCAGGCGTTCGCCGATACGGGTATCGAAGGCGGCGTCGATCTCGCGGATGCAGGTCGGGCTGGTGACATTGATTTCTGTCAGATGATCACCAATCACATCGAGTCCGACGAAGATCAGGCCCTTTTCGCGCAGGGTAGGCCCGACTGCTACGGCAATTTCGCGATCGCGCTCGGTCAGCGGGCGCGCCTCGCCGCGGCCGCCGGCGGCCAGGTTGCCGCGGGTCTCCCCGGCAGCCGGAATGCGTGCCAGGCAATAGGGTACCGGTTCCCCATCTATCATCAGGATGCGCTTGTCACCGTCCTTGATTGCCGGCAGGTAGGCCTGAACCATGATCTGCTGGCGACCATGCAGGGTCAGGGTTTCCAGAATCACCGAGAGATTCGGGTCGCCTTCGCGGTGACGAAAGATTTGCGAACCACCCATGCCATCAAGGGGTTTGAGAATGATGTCACGGTGCTCATCGGCAAACTGGCGCACAATGTCGGGGCGCCGAGTGACCAGAGCGGGGGGGGTGTACCGAGGGAACTGGGTAGCGAAGAACTTTTCATTGCAGTCGCGCAGACTCTGCGGCCGATTGACCACCAGTACGCCGTCGTTCTCGGCCTGCTCAAGCAGGTAGGTGGAGTAGACGAATTCGTTATCGAAAGGTGGATCCTTGCGCATCAGGATCACGTCCAGTTCGGCCAGCGGTGTGTCCTGTTCCGTACCAAGGGTGAACCAGCGCTGCGGATCATTGAACACTTCCAGAGAACGCAGGCGGGCACGGGCCTGGCCGCGAACCTGATAGAGATCCTGCTGCTCCATGTAGAACAGCGACCAGCCGCGTGCTTGAGCGGCCAGCAACATGGCCAGCGAGCTGTCCTTCTTGAAGGAAATGCTGGCAATCGGATCCATGACGATCCCGAGACGAAGGCTCATGGGGGAAATCTCCGCGAGATTAAGAGGGTTGAGGTCTGGTTGGCTATGCCTTGTGAGGCTGTCAGGGTGGCGTTGGCGATGGCCTTGGTCAAGGGCTGGCGCAGCCCCGGCAGGCTTATAGATTGCATCTGGAGAGTGTGCTACAAAGGCCCGACGACTGGGTCAAGGCCCATCGGCAACAGGGCCTCAGGCATACTGATAACGTGAATATAACGACTCACCGAGGCGATGGTAGGGCGAACATGGAACAGCATTCCGAGGGTTTGAAAGTGATGGTGATCGACGATTCGAAAACGATTCGTCGCACCGCTGAAACTCTGCTGAAAAAAGTGGGCTGTGATGTCATCACTGCGGTCGATGGCTTCGATGCCCTGGCCAAGATTGCCGACACTCACCCCAGCATCATCTTTGTCGACATCATGATGCCGCGTCTCGATGGGTATCAGACCTGTGCCCTGATCAAGAACAACAGTGCCTTCAAATCCACCCCGGTGATCATGCTGTCCTCCAAGGACGGCCTGTTCGACAAGGCCAAGGGGCGCATCGTCGGCTCCGATCAATACCTGACCAAGCCCTTCAGCAAGGAAGAGCTGCTCGGTGCGATCAAGGCTCATGTGCCGGACTTCACCCCGGTGGAACAAGCCTCCTGACGTTCCGGCCTGACCGCCGTACGCCACTTCTGTATTGGGAAACACCATGGCTCGAATTCTAATTGTTGATGACTCCCCGACCGAGATGTACAAGCTGACCGCCATGCTGGAAAAACATGGGCACCAGGTACTCAAGGCGGAAAACGGCGCTGACGGCGTGGCTCTGGCTCGCCAGGAAAAGCCCGACGCGGTGCTGATGGACATCGTCATGCCCGGCCTCAACGGCTTTCAGGCGACCCGTCAGCTGACCAAGGACGCCGAGACCAGCCACATCCCGGTGATCATCGTCACCACTAAGGATCAGGAAACCGACAAGGTCTGGGGCAAGCGCCAAGGCGCCAAGGACTACCTGACCAAGCCGATCGACGAAGATACCTTGCTGAAGACCCTCAATGCGGTACTGGCCGGCTGATGCCGTGCTGTCCGTGTACTAAATAAAAAGAAGGCCAAGGCTGGCATGTCCGCGCAGACTCCTTTCCAGATTCTCCTTGAGATTGACCAGCGCTGCCGGGTCTTGGCGGCTGGCCTGCCGTCGCAGCAGGCGGCGGTGCAGAGCTGGAGCGGCATCGGCTTTCGCATGGGCGAGCGATTCTTCGTCGCGCCGATGGGGGAAGTGGGAGAAGTGCTGCACGAGCCGCGCTACACCCTGCTGCCGGGTGTGAAGGGCTGGGTCAAAGGGGTGGCCAATGTGCGTGGCCGCCTGCTGCCGATCATGGATCTGTGCGGGTTCTTCGGTAATGAACTGTCGCCGCTGCGCAAGCAGCGGCGAGTGCTGGTGGTGGACCACCAGGAAATCTTCGCTGGCCTTACCGTCGACGAAGTCTTCGGTATGCAGCATTTCCCCGTGGATGCCTACTCAGAACAACTGCCGCCTCTCGAGGCGAGCATTGCGCCGTTCATCCACGGTGTCTTCCAGCGAGAACAGCCCTGGTTGGTATTCAGCCCCTACGCGCTGGCTGCCGATCCGGGTTTTCTCGATGTGGCTTATTAAAAATTTATCGGTTGGGTCGGTTCTGCCGGCCTTTTGGCGTTACATGGGAACCGTAGTGCGGTCGGTCCAGGCGGGGGCCAGATAATGAAAAAACTAAATACAGGCAATTTGTTGGCGGGGGCACGCAGCAGTACGCTGATCGCAGCGCTGTTCGTCGTGCTTATCGTTTCCATCGTGCTGTTGTTCGCGAACTTCGCCTACATCAACACCCAGTCCAACTACGATACCGAGTACATCAGCCACTCCGGTGAGCTGCGCGTACTGTCCCAGCGGATCGCCAACAACGCCACTGAGGCTGCGGCGGGCAAGGCAGAGGCATTCGGCCTGCTGCGTGCTGCGCGTAACGACTTCCAGCGGCGCTGGAGTTACCTGACCGACGGTGATGCCAATACCGGCCTGCCTCCGGCACCTTCTTCGGTGCAAGCGCAGATGGCTGCGGTGCAGCAGGACTGGGACAGCCTGCGGCAGAACACCGACGCCATTATTGCCAGTGAGCAGACCGTACTGTCGCTGCACCAGGTAGCCGCCACCCTGGCGGAAACCATTCCGCAATTGCAGGTCGAGTACGAGGAAGTGGTCGACATCCTGCTGGAAAGCGGTGCGCCGGCTGCCCAGGTCTCTGTGGCCCAGCGTCAGTCGCTGCTGGCCGAGCGTATTCTCGGCTCGGTGAACAAGGTGCTGGCCGGTGACGAAGATTCGGTACAGGCCGCCGACATGTTCGGTCGTGATGCCAGCCTGTTCGGTCGCGTACTGGCCGCCATGCTCGAAGGCAACGCGGCGATGGAAATCAGCCAGGTGACCGACGAGGAGGCCCTCGAGCGTCTGGCCGAGATTTCCGAGCTGTTCGAATTCGTATCCGGTTCGGTGGACGAGATTCTCGAGACCTCGCCGGAACTGTTCCAGGTTCGTGAGTCGGCCAACTCCATCTTCACCGTGTCGCAGACCTTGCTGGATAAAGCCTCCGAGCTGGCTGCCGGCTTCGAAGACCTGGCTGACGGCCGTGCCATCAACACCCTGTTCGGCTACGTGCTGGGTGGTCTGGCGCTGGGTTCGATCATCCTCATCGGTCTGGTGATGGTGCGTGAGACCAACCGTCGTCTGGCCGAGACCGCCGAGAAGAACGAACGTAACCAGGCGGCGATTCTGCGTCTGCTCGATGAAATCGCCGACCTCGCCGACGGTGACCTGACCGTGGCCGCGACGGTAACCGAAGACTTCACCGGTGCCATCGCCGACTCCATCAACTACTCCATCGACCAGCTGCGCGACCTGGTAGCCACCATCAACCTGACCGCCGTTCAGGTAGCCGGTGCGGCCCAGGAAACCCAGGCCACGGCGATGCACCTGGCGGAAGCGTCCGAGCACCAGGCGCAGGAAATTGCCGGTGCCTCCGCGGCGATCAACGAAATGGCCGTGTCGATTGACCAGGTATCGGCGAACGCCTCGGAATCCTCCGCGGTAGCGGAACGTTCCGTAGCCATCGCCAACAAGGGCAACGAAGTCGTACACAACACCATCACCGGCATGGATAACATCCGTGAGCAGATCCAGGACACCTCGAAGCGAATCAAACGCCTCGGTGAATCGTCCCAGGAGATCGGTGACATCGTTAGCCTGATTAACGACATTGCCGACCAGACCAACATCCTTGCACTGAACGCCGCGATCCAGGCGTCGATGGCCGGTGATGCCGGTCGCGGCTTCGCCGTGGTAGCGGACGAGGTACAACGCCTCGCAGAACGTTCCTCGGCGGCGACCAAGCAGATCGAGGCGCTGGTAAAAACCATTCAGACCGACACCAACGAAGCCGTTATCTCCATGGAGCAGACGACTTCCGAAGTGGTGCGCGGTGCCCGCCTGGCGCAGGACGCCGGGGTGGCCCTGGAAGAGATCGAGAAGGTATCGAAAACCCTCGCGGCCCTCATCCAGAACATTTCCAACGCCGCCCGCCAGCAGGCTTCGTCTGCGGGCCACATTTCCAACACCATGAACGTGATCCAGGAGATCACCTCGCAGACGTCCTCGGGTACCACCGCCACCGCCAAGAGCATTGGTAACCTGGCCAAGATGGCCAGTGAGATGCGCAAGTCGGTATCCGGTTTCACCCTGCCAGACGCCTGATAAAGGAGTGCGGAGGCTGGCTGCAGCCTCCGCTACACAGCCATGACCCAGGGCGAAGGTATGCAGTCAGCGGGCGTGTGGGCATTGCGCCCGGTGGCCGATATGTCGCAAGCCGATTTTCACGACTGGCAGACGCTGCTCGAGGCGCGTATCGGTGTGGTGATCAGCGAGCAGCGGCGCGCCTTTCTGCAGACCAACCTGAGTGCGCGCATGCGCGAACTGGGCGTCACGGATTACGCCAGCTACTACCAACAGGTCACCGATGGCCCACGCGGCGCAGTGGAATGGTCGACCCTGCTGGATCGTTTGACCGTACAGGAAACTCGTTTCTTCCGGCATGGGCCTTCCTTCGAGGTGCTCGCGCAGTACCTGCAGGAGCGCCTGGCGGCAGGCCTGGGCAAGCCCTGGGAGTTCTGGAGCGTCGGTTGCTCCAGTGGTGAAGAGCCCTATTCGCTGGCGATTATGGCGGCTGAGGCGCTACAGGGCAGCGAGTTGCCCGAGCATTTTGCGGTAACCGGCACCGATATCAGCCAGGGCGTGCTGAGCAAGGCGCGTGAGGCCTGTTACTCGGCGCGGCGCCTGGAGCAAGTGAGTGACGAGCTGCGCGAGCGCTACTTTCTCGCGCAGGCCGATGGGCGTTTCAAGGTAGTACCGAGTCTGGCCGCGCGTGTGTGCTGTGCCCGGCTCAATGTGCTGGAACTGGCCAATGCGCCAATGTCCGGCATGGATGTGATTTTCTGTCAGAACTTGCTGATCTATTTCCGCCGCTGGCGTCGCCGCGACATCCTCAATCGCCTGGCCGAAAGCCTGGCGCCGGGTGGCCTGCTGGTCGTGGGCGTGGGCGAAGTAGCCGGTTGGCAGCACCCGCAACTGGTGCCGGTGGCCGACGAGCGAGTTCTGGCGTTTACCCGCAAGGGATAAGGCCAAGTTTATGAGTGGAGTGGCTATGGGTGATCGGCATGATTATGTCGCCCTGGAGTGGGTCAAAGGCGAGATCGGGGAAACCCTGAAGCAGGCGCGGCAAGCCCTGGAGGCGTTCGTCGAGAACCCGCAGGACCCTACGCGCATGCGCTTCTGCCTGACCTATGTGCACCAGGTTCACGGCACCTTGCAGATGGTCGAGTTCTACGGCGCGGCGTTGCTCGCTGAGGAAATGGAGCAGCTGGCCAAGGCGCTGATGGAAGGTCGCGTGGCCAATCAGGGCGAAGCCCTGGAAGTGCTGATGCAGGCCATTCTGCAATTGCCGGTGTACCTCGACCGCATCCAGACCGCTCGCCGCGACCTGCCCATGGTCGTGCTGCCGCTGCTCAACGACCTGCGCGCCGCCCGTGGCGAAAAGCTACTGTCGGAAACCAGCCTGTTCTCGCCAGACATGTCCGCGCGCCTGCCCGCGCTGCCGGAAGGCAGCATGGCGCGCCTGCGTACTGCCGAATTGCCGGTACTGCTGCGCAAGCTGCGGCAGATGCTGCAGATGGCCCTGGTCGGCGTGATCCGCAATCAGGACCTGCCCACCAACCTCGGCTACATGGCGCGGGTCTTCGCGCGCCTGGAAACCCTGTGCCAGGACGCTCCGCTGGGCGGTCTGTGGCAGATCGCATCCGGTATGGCCGAAGGCCTGGCCAATGGCAGCGTGGTCAACGGTACCTCGGTGCGCACCCTGCTGCGCCAGGTCGACAAGGAACTCAAGCGCCTGGTCGAACAGGGCGCCGATGGCATCAACCAGCCCGCCCCGGATGAACTGACCAAGAATCTGCTGTTCTACGTGGCCAAGGCACCGGCGCAGTCGCCGCGCATCCGTGCGCTGAAAGAGCAGTACCGCCTCGACGAGGCGCTGCCTGACAACGAAGTGGTGGACGAAGAGCGTGCCCGTCTGGCGGGCCCTGACCGCGACGCCATGCGTTCGGTGGTCGCCGCGCTCTGTGAAGAGCTGGTACGGGTCAAGGACAGCCTCGATCTGTTCGTGCGCAGTGATCGCAGCCAGGTCAGCGAACTGGATGCCCTGCTGGCACCGCTCAAGCAGATCGCCGATACCCTGGCGGTGCTCGGTTTCGGCCAGCCGCGCAAGGTGATTCTCGACCAGATCGACGTGATTCACAGCCTGTCCCTGGGGCAGCGTGAACCCAACGATGCGGTGTTGATGGACGTCGCCGGCGCCCTGCTGTATGTCGAGGCGACGCTGGCCGGTATGGTCGGCCCGAGTGACAACAGCCAGAACGAACAGAGCCACCTGCCCACCACCGACGTGGCGCAGATCCATCAGCTGGTGATCAAGGAAGCGCGCAATGGCCTGGAGCAGGCCAAGGACGCGATCATCGAGTTCATCGCCTCGCAGTGGAATCACGAACACCTGGCGCGTGTGCCCGGCCTGCTGACTCAGGTTCGTGGCGGTTTGGCGATGATCCCGCTGCAGCGTGCCGCCGACCTGCTCAATGCCTGTAACCGCTACATCCAGGAACAGTTGCTGGCGCGCAAGGCCGTGCCCAACTGGCAGAGCCTGGATACCCTGGCCGACGCCATCACCAGCGTCGAGTACTACCTCGAGCGTCTGGCCGAGGATCACGGCACCCAGGGTGACCTGATTCTCGATGTCGCCGAGGAGAGCCTGGAAGCACTGGGTTATCCGCTCAAGGAAAAACCGTCGATTCTCGACCACGTCGAACCGCAGGAGGAAAGCCTGGCGCCGCTGGCTGACCCGCTGCAGGAAATCGAACTGCTGGGCGCCGAGGACGAACAGCTCGAAGAGCCCCTGGCCGAGACCGAGGCGCTGATCTTCGATGTAGTCGAGCCGTCCAGCGATGAGGTTGCGGATCTGCAACTGCTGGACGCTGAGCCTGAGCAGTCGGACGCCCGTGAGACTGCCGACAGCTTTACCTTCGAGCTGGACGAGCTTGAAGAGCTACCCGCCCTGCAGGACGAAGAAACCGTTGCCGCACCGCTGCTTGACGCCGAGCCGGAGCTTGAGCTCGAAGAGCTGAGCCTGGATCAACTGGCCGAGCCGGCGCAGTGGGATGAGCTGGAACTGGCCGATCTGGAACTACCGGAAGTCGAGCTACCCAGCGCACCGCAGGTGCAGGAACTGCCGGATGAACCGGCGGCGGAGAAGCCGCTGTCGATGGCCGATGTCATGGCCGCTCCGGTACAGGCGATCAACCCACCTGCTGCCGACGTGCCGCCGAGCCTGCTGCCGCCGCCTGCGGATGAGGAGCCGGTGGACGAAGAGCTGCTGGAGGTCTTCATCGAAGAAGCCGGCGAAGTGCTGGAAACCATCGCCGAGTATCTGCCGCAGTGGCAGGCCGATACCGCCAACAAGGAGGCGCTGGTCGAAGTGCGCCGCGCCTTCCATACCCTAAAAGGCAGTGGACGTATGGTGCGGGCGCTGGTGCTCGGCGAATTGGCCTGGTCCATCGAGAACCTGCTCAACCGTGTGATGGATCGCAGCATCGAACCGAGCGCCCCGGTGCAACAGGTGGTGCTGGATGTGGTCGCACTGATGCCGGCGCTGGTCGAAGAGTTTGCCGCCAAGGCGCAGCGCCAGCGTGATGATGTCGACCTGCTGGCCGCCACGGCTCATGCCCTGGCCAAAGGCCTGACGCCCCCAAAATCTAACGCCCCGGCCGCCCAGCAGGTAGCCGAGCCCGTGGGCGTTGACGACGCTACCGAGGTCGTCGAGCAGGTCGAGTCGGTCACCGACCAACCGCTCGATAGCGAGTCCCTCAATGGTGAGCCCCTTGACCCACAGTTGCTGGAAATCTTCCGCAACGAGGCGGAAACCCATCTGGATACCCTGGTGGGCTTTCTCGCTGATTGCGCCCAGGAGCTGCCGCAGCCAGTCACCGACGACCTGCAGCGTGCACTGCACACCCTCAAGGGCAGTGCCTATATGGCCGGCATCCTGCCGGTGGCAGAAATCGCTGCGCCGCTGGAGAAGCTGGTCAAGGAGTTCAAGACCAACCTGATTCAGGTGGATCTGGCGGCCGCCGAGTTGTTGAGCAGCGCCGAGGGCGTGTTCCGTATCGGTCTCGACAATCTCGAGACTCAGCCTCTGGCACCTATTCCCGGCGCCGATGCATTCCTTGCCCGCGTCCAGGCGCTGCATCAGGAACGTCTCGCCAACGCCGAAGACGAGCGCATGGCACAGAGCGGTGAAAGCCGCGATCCGCAGATGATCAGCATCTTCCTCGCCGAAGGCATGGACATCTTGCTGGATGCCGAGGACCTGCTGCGTAAATGGCGCGAGCATCCGTCCGAGCGCCAGGAGCTGTCTGCGCTGCTGGAAGAGCTGACCACGCTCGGTCGTGGCGCCGAAATGGCCGAGCTGCCGCAGATCGACGAGCTCTGCGAGGCCCTGCTGGATCTCTATGGTGCCGTCGAGGAAGGCAGCCTGGCCGTCAGCGAACGCTTTTTCGACGAAGCGGAAAAGGCTCACGAAGCGCTGATCGGCATGATGGATCAGGTCGCTGCGGCCTTGCAGGTCAGCCCGCAACCCGAGCGCGTACAGGCGCTGCGTGAGCTGCTCAGCGAAGCCATCGATCCGCATACCCTGGCCTTGCTGGCGCCTGGCGTCGAGGGGCTGGAAATCATCGAGCTAGACCAGGCCACTGCCGAGCTGGAGCAAGCTGAGGCTGAGCCAGCGCAGTGGCAAGAGACGCTCGCCGAACCGGCAATCTTCGAGGACGCTGGCCTGGAGTTGCAGGCCGAGGCCGAACTGGGTTTCAGCCCTGTCGACGCCGACCTCGATGAGGAAATGGTCGAGATCTTCCTCGAGGAGGCTGTGGATATTCTCGACAGCGCCGGTCAGGCGCTGGAGCGCTGGCTCAGTGAGCCGGACAACACCATGCCGTTGTCCTCGCTGCAGCGCGACCTGCACACCCTCAAGGGTGGTGCGCGGATGGCCGCGATTCGCCCGATTGGCGATCTTGGCCACGAACTGGAGTCGCTCTACGAGGGCTTGGTCGACCGCCGTTACAACTATTCGCCAGCGCTGGGCAGCCTGTTGCAGCAAAGCCATGATCGCCTGGCGCAGATGCTCGATCAGTTGCAGGCCCGCCAGCCGCTGGTCTCTGGTGACGACCTGATTCAGGCAATTCGTCAGTTCCGCCAGGGTGGCACGCCGCAGAGTCTGTCGGCCGCAGTGGCTCAGGTTGAACCGGCGCTGGACGACGAGTTCGTCGAGTCGATCGAAACGGTGGAGCCCGATAGCTTCGAGCTGCCGCCTCTGGCACTGGTCGAAGACGAAATCGTGCTCGACGAAGCGCCACAGGCAGAGCCTGAGGCAGGGTTGCCGCTGATCGACGAAGTCGAGCTGGTGTTGCCCGAAGACGAACTGCCGCCGCTGGCCGAGGCTATCGTCGAGCCAGAGTCAAAGCCACAAGGCACGACGCTGGCCAACTGGCATGAAGAGCGCGATCCCGAGTTGGTGGAAATCTTCCTCGAGGAAGGTTTCGACATCATCGACAGTGCCGGTGCCGCTCTGCAGCGCTGGATGGGCGACGTCGACAACAGTCTGGAGCTGGAAGCCCTGCAGCGTGACCTGCACACCCTCAAGGGTGGTGCGCGCATGGCCGAGATTCGTGAAATCGGCGACCTGGCGCATGAGCTGGAATTCCTTTACGAGGGGCTCGGTGGCGGTCGCCTGCGAGCCAGTCAGGAGTTGTTTACCCTGCTGCAGGCCTGCCACGACCGTTTGGCCGAGATGCTCGAAGCCGTGCGTGGTCAGCGCGCGGTGCCGCAGGGCCATGCCCTGATCGAGACGATCAAGCGCTTTCGTGCCAACCCTGACGAGCAGTTGAGCATGCCGTCGGCAGTCCACCTCAGGGCGGTGGTCGAGAGCGATGAAGCCGAAGAGGCTGACAGCGATATCCTTGATATCTTCCTGGAAGAAGGCGATGACCTGCTCGAAACGATGGAGGCGGCGATCGGGCGTTGGGAAGAACAACGTGATGATGTCAGCGCCATCGACGAGATGCTGCGCACGCTGCACACCCTCAAGGGCTGCGCACGCCTGGCCGGACAGAAGCGCCTTGGCGATCTCAGCCACGACCTGGAGCAGCATCTCAGCGAGGCGCTGCAGCAGGGGGCACCCTGGCCGGAAAGTCTGCTGCTCAATGTGCAGTCCGGTTTCGAAGGACTGCAGAATGAGCTCGATGTGCTGCGCCAGCGCCTCAGCGCCAGCCTCGGCGATGAGCCAGTGGTTACCGAACCAGCCGCGGCGCCGGCGAACAATCTGCTCAACCCGATCATTGCTGCCAGTGACGTGCCGGGTCAGTTGCAGGCGCCGAAGGTGCTGCCGTTCGTGCAGCGTGCGAAGGAGGCAGCGTTGGAGGCGGCATCCCGCCGCGCGCCACAGGAGTTGGTCAAGGTACCTGCCGAGTTGCTAGAGGGTCTGGTCAACCTGGCCGGTGAGACCTCGATTTTCCGTGGCCGTGTCGAGCAACAGGTGAGCGATGTCGGCTTCACCCTGAGCGAGATGGAAGCGACCATCGACCGCGTACGCGACCAGCTGCGCCGGCTCGATACCGAGACCCAGGCGCAGATTCTCAGCCGCTACCAGGCCGAGGCCGAGCGTGCCGGCTACGAGGACTTCGATCCGCTGGAGATGGACCGCCACTCGCAACTGCAGCAGCTGTCCCGTGCGCTGTTCGAGTCCGCCTCCGACTTGCTCGACCTCAAGGAAACCCTGGCGGCGAAGAACCGTGACGCCGAGACCCTGCTGCTGCAGCAGGCGCGGGTCAATACCGAGTTGCAGGAAGGCCTGATGCGTACGCGCATGGTGCCGTTCGACCGTCTGGTGCCGCGCCTGCGTCGCATCGTGCGTCAGGTCGCCGGCGAGCTGGGCAAGCAGGTCGAGTTCGTCGTCGGCAACGCCGAAGGGGAAATGGACCGCACCGTGCTCGAGCGCATCGTCGCGCCGCTGGAACACATGCTGCGCAACGCCGTCGACCATGGCATCGAGCAGGCCGAGGTACGCCGCGCAGCCGGCAAGCCGGATACCGGCACCATTCGCCTCAACCTGGGGCGTGAGGGGGCCGATATCGTCCTGACTCTGGACGATGACGGTGCAGGTATTCGCCTGGATGCCGTACGCCGTAAAGCCATCGAACGTGGCCTGATGGATGCCGACAGTGACCTCAGTGATCATGAGGTGCTGCAGTTCATCCTCGAAGCCGGTTTCTCCACGGCCGAGAAGGTCACGCAGATTTCCGGGCGTGGCGTCGGCATGGACGTGGTGCACTCGGAGGTCAAGCAACTGGGCGGCTCGATGAGCATCGAGTCGAGCCTCGGCCAGGGCACGCGCTTCACCATCCGCCTGCCGTTCACCGTGTCGGTCAACCGTGCGCTGATGGTGTACTCCGGCGAAGACCTGTATGCCATTCCGTTGAACACCATCGAAGGTATCGTGCGGGTTTCGCCGTTCGAGCTGGAGGCTTATTACGCGCCCGATGCACCGCGCTTCGAGTACGCCGGCCAGACTTACGAGCTGAAGTACCTGGGCGACCTGCTGAACAACGGTCAGCAGCCCAAGCTGGTAGGCCAGAGCCTGCCGCTGCCGGTGATCCTGGTGCGCTCCAGCGAGCATGCCGTGGCGGTGCAGGTGGACAGCCTGGCCGGTTCGCGCGAGATCGTGGTGAAGAGCCTGGGCCCGCAGTTTGCCGGGGTGCACGGGATCTCCGGTGCGACCATCCTCGGTGACGGTCGCGTGGTGGTGATTCTCGACCTGCTGGCAACCATTCGTGTGCGGCATGCACATCTGCAGAACCAGTTGACGCCGCGCCTGGCTTCGCGTCAGGCGGCCAATGAAGAGGTCGAGGCCGACCGGCCGCCGCTGGTCATGGTGGTGGACGACTCGGTCACCGTGCGCAAGGTCACCAGCCGTTTACTCGAGCGTAATGGCATGAACGTGGTCACCGCCAAGGACGGGGTCGACGCTATTGCCCAGCTCCAGGAACACAAGCCTGACATCATGCTGCTGGACATCGAAATGCCGCGCATGGATGGCTTCGAGGTGGCCACGCTGGTGCGCCACGACGAGCGCCTGAAGGACCTGCCGATCATCATGATCACTTCGCGTACCGGCGAGAAGCACCGCGAGCGGGCCATGGCCATCGGCGTCAACCAATACCTCGGCAAGCCCTATCAGGAGTCCTTGCTGCTCGACACCATCGCTCAGTTGGTGGATAGCCATCGGGTCAAACGGACATGACAGACAAAACCTCCGCGCGCATTGCAGTAATCGCCGACACCTCGTTGCAGCGCCATGTGTTGCAGCAGGCATTGGCCGGTGGCGGTTATCAGGTAGTGCTCAACAGCGACCCGGCGCGGCTCGATGAGGAGCAACTGGCAGCCTGCGAGACCGACCTGTGGTTGGTGGACCTGGCCCAGTCGGAAGATTCGCCGCTGGTCGACAGCCTGCTCGAGCGTGTCAGCGCCCCGGTGCTGTTCGGCGAGGGCCATGCCCCCGAGCGCCATTCGGAGAACTACCCGCGCTGGGAGCGCAGCCTGTTCGGCAAGCTCAAGCGCCTGGTCGGCGATCCGACCCAGGCGGTCGGGCCGAGCCTGCAGGCACTGCTCGACGAAGCGCAGCGTCCGGCACGTCTGGAGCTGCCGCAAGCACTGGCCAATACGCCGCTGAAAGCTGGCGAGCCGGCCCGTCAGATATGGCTGCTGGCTGCCTCGCTGGGTGGCCCGGCGGCGGTCAAGGCATTTCTCGATGCCCTGCCTGGCGGCCTGCCCATCGGCTTCATCTATGCCCAACACATCGACGCCAGTTTCGAGGCGACATTGCCGCAGGCGGTCGGTCGGCACAGTCAGTGGCACGTCAACTCGGCACGTCATGGCGACCCGGTGCGTTGTGGTGAGGTGGTGGTGGTGCCGATCACCCGCGAGCTGGGTTTCGCCGAAGACGGCGCGATGCAGCTTGCCGAGCGCGGCTGGCCTGAGCCGTACAGCCCCTCCATCGATCAGATGATGCTCAACCTGGCGCAGCAGTTCGGTGCCCAGTGTGGGGTGATCGCGTTCAGCGGCATGGGCAGCGATGGCAGCGCCGCCGCCGCCTACGTCAAACGCCAGGGTGGCCTGATCTGGACCCAGCGCGCCGACAGCTGCGCCAGCCCGAGCATGCCCGACAGCCTGCGCGAAGGCGGTTACAGCAGCTTCAGTGCCGACCCGCGTGAGCTGGCCGTGGCGCTGGTCAATCACCTCGCCGAACATTGCAGTTGAGGACGTTTCAATGAGCCAAGCAGTCGCCACCCAGAACAGCGCCGCCAGTCTCACCGGTTTGCTGGTGCCTCTGGCCGACCGCACTCTGCTGCTGCCCAACGTGGCGGTGGCGGAGCTGATCCCCTATCGCGCGCCGCAGGTCACTGAAGGCACTCCCGACTGGTTTCTCGGCCAGATCGCCTGGCGTGATCTGCGCTTGCCGCTGCTCTCCTTCGAGGCCGCCAGCGGCGGCCAGGCGCATGTCGCCAGTGGTGCCCGCGTTGCGGTGATCAATGCCCTGGGCGGTCGCCCCAAGGTCAAGTTCATCGCGCTGCTGGTGCAGGGTATTCCGCGCTCGCTGAAGGTCGGCAGTGAGCTGCAAGGCGCCGATGCCGAGCTGGCGCCTCTGGAGCTGGGCGCAGCGCGCGTTGGTGAGGAGGTGGTGCGTATTCCTGATCTGGTTGCACTGGAGCAACTGCTCGCCGATGCTGGCCTGATCTGAACCGAGACCCGGCGCGATCACCTCGCCCATGAAAAAGCCCCGGCATTGGCCGGGGCTTTTTCGTTACTGCGGTGCAGCTATCAGCGCTGCGGTTGCTGCACTTCGCCCTTCTCGATAGTCAGGTTCTCTTCCGAGGTGCTGGTGCCCCAGTAGTCGGCATTCTTGATACCGAGCTTCTCCGGGTGGAAGACCGGGTCCTTGCCCTCGTCCAACTGCTGCTCGTAGTCCTTCAGGCACTTGTAGGCGACCTTGTGCATGAGCAGGATGGCGATGATGTTCAGCCAGGCCATCAGGCCGACGCCGAGATCACCCAGGTCCCAGGCGAAGGTGGCAGTGTGTACGGTGCCGTACACGGTAGCCGCGATGATGCCGAACTTCAGCAGCAGGGTGAGGATGGGACGCTTCACCTTGCGGTTGATGTAGGCAATGTTGGTTTCGGCGATGTAGTAGTACGCCAGGATGGTGGTGAAGGCGAAGAAGAACAGGGCGATGGCGACGAAGGCGTTACCGAAGCCGGGCATCATGTTCTCCATCGCGGTCTGCACGTAGCCCGGGCCTGCGGCTACGCCAGCGATACCGGTGAATATCGCGCTGCCATCCGGAGCCTGCACGTTGTACTGACCAGTGATCAGCAGCATGAAGGCGGTGGCGGAGCAGACGAACAGGGTGTCGATGTAGACCGAGAAGCCCTGAACCAGGCCCTGCTTGGCCGGATGGCTGACCGCGGCGGCCGACGAAGCGTGCGGACCGGTACCCTGGCCTGCTTCGTTGGAGTAGACACCGCGCTTGACGCCCCACTGGATGGCCATGCCGACGATGGCGCCGAAACCGGCTTCGAGGCCGAAGGCGCTCTTGAAGATGAGTGCGATGACGTCCGGCAGTTGGCTGATGTTCAGCAGAATGATGACCATCGCTACCAGGATGTAGCCCAGCGCCATGAACGGTACGACCACCTGGGTGAAGTGGGCGATACGCTTGACGCCGCCGAAGATGATCAGGCCGATCAGTACGGCCAGTGCCGCCGCTGTGACGTTCGGGTCGATACCGAAGGCTGTTTGCGCGCTGGAAGCGATGGAGTTGGCCTGTACACCCGGCAGCAGCAGGCCGCAGGCGAACACGGTAACTACGGCGAACAGCCAGGCGTACCACTTCAGACCCAGGCCACGCTCGATGTAGAAGGCCGGGCCGCCACGGTATTCACCGTTGAGCTTTTCCTTGTAGACCTGACCGAGGGTGGACTCGACGAATGCCGAGCTGGCGCCGAGGAACGCCACCATCCACATCCAGAACACGGCACCTGGACCACCGAAGGTGATCGCAGTGGCTACACCGGCGATGTTGCCGGTACCGACACGACCAGCGAGGGTCATGGTCAGTGCCTGGAAGGAGGTGATGCCATGTTCATCGGTCTTGCCGGTGAACATCAGGCGAATCATTTCTTTGAAGTGGCGAACCTGTAGAAAGCGGCCGCGCAGGGAGAAGTAGAGACCAACGCCAAGACATAGATAGATCAGCGCCGGGCTCCAGACCAGACCGTTCAGGGTCGAGACCAGTTCGTTCATGCAATGCTCCTGGGCATGCGGCCGCCTTTTGGGCGGGGCCGAAGCCCGTTGATTTGTTATTGGAAGAGGAACGACGCTGCGGGGCGCCGGCCTCGGCCGCGCGCAGGTTGCTGGTGAGCGGGTCGCGCGAGCGGCGCGCAGAGCATGACAAAGACTGCCGGTCTTGCAATCTCTTGAGGTCACATTTTGTTACGCCAAGGCGACATTTTACGCCTGGAGGTCGCCCCAGAGCTGTTGGGCGACGCTCAGGGCCACCACAGGGGCCGTTTCCGTGCGCAGAACGCGTGGCCCCAGGCGGGCGGCATGGAAGCCGACGGCTTTGGCCTGGTCCACTTCTGCTTCGCTCAAACCGCCTTCCGGGCCGACCAGAAAGGCCAGGCTATTCGGTTTGTCGTGGCTTTGCAGGGGAGCTGCGATCGGGTGCAGCACCAGCTTAAGGTCGGCTTCGATCTGCTGCAGCCAGGCGGCCAGTTCCAGCGGTGGGTTGATCAGCGGCAGCACTGAGCGGCCACATTGCTCGCAGGCGCTGATCGCCACCTGGCGCCAGTGGGCCATGCGCTTGTCGGCGCGTTCGTCTTTCAGGCGTACTTCGCAGCGCGCCGAGACGATCGGGGTGATTTCGCTGGCGCCAAGCTCGGTGGCTTTCTGGATGGCCCAGTCCATGCGCTCGCCGCGCGACAGGCCCTGGCCGAGGTGGATGCGCAGCGGGGATTCACTCATCCCGGCGATGGCTTCGCGCAGTTCGACGCGCACGCTCTTCTTGCCCACTTCGATCAGCTCGCCGAGGTATTCCTGGCCGCTGCCGTCGAACAACTGCACGGCGTCACCCACTGCGTGGCGCAGCACGCGACCGATGTAATGGGCCTGCGCCTCGGGCAGGTCGTGTTGGCCGAGGGAGAGCGGGGCATCGATGAAGAAGCGGGATAGGCGCATAAGGGTAGCTGCAGGCGGTAAGTTCGAAGCGGCAAGTTTAAAGCGCTGGTGGGCACGGCGCACCCTACGGCAAGGGCGCCGCGTTTTCGCAGGGTGCGCCGTGCCCACCGGGCTTCGCTTATGGCTCGCTCAACCCGGATCGCGATGATCGGGAAAGCGGTTATCCACGGCCACGCTGACTGATTCGCGTGTGGCGATATCGATGCCCTCGCTGGCCACCTCGGCGAGGAAATCGATCTCCTCGGGCGTGATGACGTAGGGCGGCAGGAAATACACCACGCTGCCCAGTGGGCGCAGCAACGCGCCACGTTCCAATGCGTGCTGGTAGACGCGCAGGCCACGTCGCTCCTGCCAGGGGTAGGCGGTCTTGCTGGCCTTGTCCTGCACCATCTCGATGGCCAGGGCCATGCCGGTCTGGCGCACTTCGGCCACATGCGGGTGCTCGGCCAGGTGCGCGGTGGCACTGGCCATGCGCGCCGCCAGGGCCTTGTTGCGCTCGATCACATCGTCATCACGGAAGATGTCCAGGGTCGCCAGCGCAGCGGCGCAGGCCAGCGGGTTACCGGTGTAGGTATGCGAGTGAAGGAAGGCGCGCAGGGTGGCGTAGTCGTCGTAGAACGCGCTGTAGACCTCATCGGTGGTCAGCACTGCAGCCATTGGCAGGTAGCCACCGGTCAGTGCCTTGGACAACACCAGGAAATCCGGGGTGATGCCGGCCTGCTCGCAGGCGAACATCGTGCCGGTGCGGCCGAAGCCGACGGCAATCTCGTCATGGATCAGGTGCACGCCATAGCGGTCGCAGGCCTCGCGCAAAAGCTTGAGGTAGATCGGGTGGTACATGCGCATGCCGCCGGCGCCCTGGATCAGCGGCTCGACGATCACTGCTGCGACCTCATGATGATGCTCGGCCAGGGTCTGTTCCATATGGGCGAACATGAGGCGCGAGTGTTCCTCCCAGCTCACACCTTCGGGGCGCAGGTAGCAGTCCGGGCTGGGCACCTTGATAGTGTCGAGCAGCAGGGGCTTGTAGGTGTCGGTGAACAGCGACACGTCGCCCACCGACATCGCTGCGACCGTTTCGCCGTGATAGCTGTTGCTCAGGGTGACGAAGCGCTTCTTGCTCGCCTGGCCGCTGTTGAGCCAGTAGTGGAAGCTCATCTTCAACGCCACTTCGATGCCTGAGGAACCGTTGTCGGCGTAGAACACCTTGTTCAGGCCAACCGGGGTGATCTGCACCAGGCGCTCGGACAGCTCGATGACCGGTTGGTGGGTAAAGCCGGCGAGCATCACGTGCTCGAGACTATCCAACTGATCGCGAATGCGCGCGTTGATGCGCGGGTTGGCGTGGCCGAACACATTGACCCACCAGGAGCTGACCGCGTCCAGGTAGCGCTTGCCGTCGAAGTCCTCCAGCCATACGCCTGAGGCCTTGCGAATCGCCACCAGTGGCAGGCGCTCGTGATCCTTCATCTGGGTGCAGGGGTGCCACAACACGTCGAGGTCGCGTTGCATCCAGTGGTCGTTCAGGCTCATGCGAAATCTCCCAGGGTTCGGCGGCACAGCCTACCAGAAGCCGCCAGTGAGACGTGGTCGCTGCCGCTGGTCTGGTGCAATGCACCGTCCGTTCTGCTGCCGATGAACTCTGCAACGAGCGCGTTGAACTAAACTGGTCGGCGAAAGGAAGTTGAAATGAAACATCGCATTTCTCGATGTTTCATAGCGAAATTTTCCGCTTTAAATCGATATATTTGTCGTTAGTCTTGCTCGGAACTGAATTAGGGAAGCCTCCCATGCAATGGCGCAATACCTCTGTTCGTTATGGTCTGGTCAGCGTCGTGCTGCATTGGCTGGTGGCGTTGGTCGTGTTCGGTCTGTTCGCCCTCGGCTTCTGGATGGTGGGGCTCAGCTACTACGACCCGTGGCGCCAGAGTGCACCTGATCTGCACAAGAGCATCGGCATCCTGCTGTTCGCCGTGATGTTGCTGCGTCTGTTGTGGCGCCTGTGCAGCCCAGCGCCGGCAGCCCTGGCCAGCCATGGCCGGCTCACGCGCCTGGCTTCCAAGCTGGGTCATGGCGTCCTCTATCTCGGCCTTTTCGGTGTGATGATTTCCGGTTACCTGATTTCCACCGCCGATGGCCGTGGTATCGAGGTGTTTGGCCTGTTCAGTGTGCCGGCGACCCTGACCGGTATTCCGCAACAGGAAGACATTGCCGGGGCGATTCACGAATACCTGGCCTGGGGTCTGGTGATTTTCGCCGTCCTGCATTGCCTGGCCGCTCTCAAACACCATTTCATCGACCGCGACAGTACCCTGCTGCGGATGTTCGGGCGCTGAAGCAATTCATAACCGGGCTCATGCCCATCTAGATCGACAACCTCGCAAGGAGAACACCCCATGTTGAAGAACGCCCTCGCTGCACTGGTTCTGGGCTCCGCTCTGATCGGCGGCCAGGCCATGGCGGCCGATTACGCCATCGACAAGCAAGGCCAGCACGCCTTCGTCAATTTCAAGATCAGCCACCTGGGCTACAGCTGGCTGTACGGCACCTTCAAGGACTTCGACGGCACGTTCAGCTTCGATGCTGCCAACCCCGAGGCCAGCAAAGTCAACGTGACCCTGAAGACCGCCAGCGTCGACACCAACCATGCTGAACGTGACAAGCACATCCGCAGTGCCGACTTCCTCAATGCGAGCAAGCACGCTACTGCCACCTTCGAATCCACTTCGGTCAAGTCCACTGGCGAAGGCACTGCCGACGTGACCGGCAACCTGACCCTGAACGGCGTGACCAAGCCGGTGGTGATCGCTGCCAAGTTCATTGGCGAAGGCAAGGATCCGTGGGGCGGCTACCGCGCCGGCTTCGAAGGCACCACTACCCTGACGCTTAAGGACTTCGACATTTCCATGGATCTCGGCCCGGCTTCGGAAACCGTCGAGCTGATCATCTCGATCGAAGGCATCCGCAAGTAAGGAAAACGGCCGCTCAAGCGGCCACCGGATGTGGCCGCATGTTCAGCCTGCGGCAATAACAAAAACGCCACCCCATGGGGTGGCGTTTTTGTTGGTGCGGCAGCTTACTCTTCGCGGTTACGCGTCAGCAGTGCCGGCTTCTCGCCGCGTGGGCGGGTGCTGTTGCTCAGCTCGTCAAGTTGCTCGGCGCTGGGGAAGCGATCCAGGCGCGAGCCCTTGTGCATGATGATCGGCTGCTTTTCGCGCGGGTTGCGCACGGCTGCTTCGGTGCGGGGCAGCTCGTCGCGGTCCAGCGAGGTAATGCGACCGTCCGCCGGTCGGCCGCGGCCACCGCCGTTACGGCCCTGACCACCCTGGCCACGATTCTTAGCGGGGGTGCCTGGGTTGCCGCCAGCGTTGCTGCGGGGCTGCCTGTTGTTGCTGTTGGCTCTCTGGCCTTGGCCCTGAGCAGCGCCATTGCCAGCCGACCCACCGCCTGAGCGACGGCCGCGACCTTGCGGCTTGTTCTGCACCGGTACGTAATCGGCACGGTTGCCAAAATTATCGATTTCGTCGTCGAGGAACTCTTCCGGGTCGCGGTCCGGAGGCAAGGGTGGAACAGCCGGCGCAGCGCCACGACTCTGGTTGCGCGGCTGCTGACCACGGCGGTTCTGGCCCTGACCCTGTTGTTGCGGCTTGGCTTTCTGCTCCTTGCCGTTGTCCTTGCCCTTGTCTCTGCGACCACCGTTGTTGCGTTCGCCCTTGGGCTTGTCACCGCCCTGGGCATTCGGCGCCTTGGCTTGTTTCTGCCCGCGTGGCTGGCGCGGTTCGCGGGTTTCCGGGCGCTCGGCCTCGACGGTGCTGGCGTCGAAGCCCAGCAGATCGCCATCGGGGATCTTCTGCTTGGTCATGCGCTCGATGCTCTTGAGCAGCTTCTCTTCGTCCGGCGCCACCAGCGAGATGGCTTCGCCGCTACGGCCGGCACGACCGGTGCGGCCGATACGGTGAACGTAGTCTTCCTCGACGTTGGGTAGCTCGAAGTTGACCACGTGTGGCAACTGGTCGATGTCCAGGCCGCGGGCGGCGATATCGGTGGCGACGAGGATGCGCACCTGGTTCGCCTTGAAATCGGCCAGGGCCTTGGTGCGCGCGTTCTGGCTTTTGTTACCGTGAATCGCGGCAGCCGGCAGGCCGTGCTTGTCGAGGTATTCGGCGAGGCGGTTGGCACCGTGCTTGGTGCGGGTGAAGACCAGCACCTGTTCCCAGGCGCCCTGGGTGATCAGGTGGGCGAGCAGGGCGCGCTTGTGGCTGGAGGCCAGGTGGAACACGCGCTGTTCGATGCGCTCGACCGTGGTGTTCGGCGGCGTCACCTCGATGCGTTCGGGGTTGTGCAGCAACTTGCCGGCGAGGTCGGTGATGTCCTTGGAGAAGGTGGCCGAGAACAGCAGGTTCTGGCGTTTGGCTGGCAGCTTGGCCAGGACCTTCTTGACGTCGTGGATGAAGCCCATGTCGAGCATGCGGTCGGCTTCATCAAGCACGAGGATTTCGACATGAGACAGGTCGATGGCTTTCTGATTGGCCAGGTCGAGCAGGCGCCCGGGGCAGGCCACGAGCACGTCGACGCCCTTGGCCAGGGCCTGGACCTGCGGGTTCATGCCGACGCCGCCGAAGATGCAGGCGCTGACGAATTTCAAATCTCGGGCATAGACCTTGAAGCTGTCATGCACCTGAGCGGCCAGTTCGCGGGTGGGTGTCAGTACCAGCACGCGCGGTTGTTTCGGGCCGTGACGTTGTTCGCGATCCGGATGACCGCCCGGAAACAGGCGTTCGAGGATCGGCAGGGCGAAACCGCCCGTCTTACCTGTACCCGTCTGGGCCGCCACCATGAGATCGCGACCTTGCAACACGGCGGGAATGGCCCGCTGTTGCACCGGAGTGGGTTGGGTGTAGCCGGCGGACTCGACCGCACGGACTAGAGCCTCGGAGAGACCGAGGGAGGCAAAGGACATGAGCAATCCTGTACTAAGTGAGGGCGTGGCCCTGGGGGTGTAGAGCCTGGCTTGAATCACACGTGGGGGGCGTGATCCCGTCCGGTACTGCTGGCTTCTGGGAGCTAGCATCCGGGCGCAAGCCTGGCGGGAAGCCCCGAGTATAACAGAGCTGAAGCCTTGCGCAGCTACCAGCCTGTCGGTTGGTTCACGGCTTGAGCCGATCAGGGTTGGCGTAGCGCTGCTGCAGTTGGGCATAGGCAGGTTCGCGCTTGAAGCGGCGCAGTTCGTCAGCGAAGTCCTTGGCCAGGCTAGCCAGGGCAGGGTCGTGACGCAGCGCGAGGTATAGACGGTCGTGGCCGACCGCCTTGCGGTTGTAGTCGACCTGCTGTTGCAAGCCCATCTGGGTGGTCAGATAGAGGCCGGCGCGACGGTCATTGATGACCAGATCGACGCGGTGGCGGATCAGCTTGCCCAAATTGGCCTCGTGAGTCGGAGCCTCTTCGCGACTGAACAGGGGCGAGTTGCGGAAGGTTTCGTCGTTGTACCAGTAGCCTGGCGAGATGCCGATCACCAGGTCGCGCAGGTCTTCCAGGCTCTCATAGGGATAGGGGCGGTTACGTGCGTAGAACAGCACCAGTTCGACGTCACTCAGCGGCTCTTCGACGAAGAGCATGCTCGTTTCGCGCTCGGGCAGATGGAAAATATCCAGAATGCCGTCTGCATGACCCTGCTCCAGCTCCAGCAGGCAGCGCTTCCAGGGCAGGAATTGCAGGTCCAGCTTTACCCCCAGGCGCTGCAGCACCTCGCGGGTGATCTCGTAGTCGAGGCCAGCGGCCTGGCCGTCTTCTTCGTAGACGTAGGGCGCCCAGGCATCCGTGACCAGGCGCAGCGTTTCGCCGCGGGCGGCGAAGGCGCAACAGCATAGTAAAAGAGTGGCGATAATCTGGCGCTGGAATAATGGCATCGCGCCAGATTAGCGATTTTGCGGGTGCCGTGAAAGTGCGTCTTGCGCAGCCTCAGTCGACTACCCGATAGCAGGGCTCATAGGCACTGCCGCCAGGCAGCTTCATGCGGTGCTGCTCAACGAAGGACTGCAGTAGGCGATCCAGCGGGTGCATGATGGTGGTCTCACCACGAATCTCGTAGGGACCGTGCTCCTCGATCAAGCGGATGCCGTTCTCCTTGACGTTACCGGCGACGATGCCGGAGAACGCACGACGCAGGTTGGCGGCCAGGTGATGCAGCGGCTGCTCGCGGGTGAGGTTGAGGCTGGCCATGGCTTCGTGGGTCGGCTCGAACGGGTGCTGGAAGCTTTCGTCGATCTTCAGCAGCCAGTTGAAGTGGAAGGCGTCGTTGCGCTCGCGGCGGAACTGGCGCACGGTCTTGATGCCGACGGCCATCTCGCGGGCGACTTCGGCCGGGTCGTTGACGATCATGCGATAGCGCTGCTGTGCGGCCTCGCCGAGGGTGGCGCCGATGAAATCATGCAACTGCTGCAGATACGGCCCGGCGCTCTTCGGGCCGGTAAGGATGACCGGGAAGGGCAGGTCCTGGTTGTCCGGGTGGGTGAGGATACCCAGCAGGTAGAGGAACTCTTCGGCAGTGCCGGCACCGCCGGGGAAGATGATGATGCCGTGGCCGACGCGGACGAAGGCTTCCAGGCGCTTCTCGATGTCCGGCAGGATCACCAGTTCGTTGACGATCGGGTTCGGCGCTTCGGCAGCGATGATGCCGGGTTCGGTCAGGCCCAGGTAACGGCCCTTGAGGTTGCGTTGCTTGGCATGGCTGATGGTGGCACCCTTCATCGGCCCCTTCATCACGCCCGGGCCGCAACCGGTGCAGATGTCCAGGCCGCGCAGACCAAGCTCGTGACCGACCTTCTTGGTGTACTTGTATTCCTCGGTGCTGATCGAGTGGCCACCCCAGCACACCACCATCTTCGGCTCCACGCCGCTGCGCAGGGTCTGGGCGTTGCGCAGCAGGTGGAAAACGTAATCGGTGATGCCTTCGGAGCTGTCCAGATCGATGCGTTTGTTCTCCAGCTCGCTCTGCGTGTAGACGATGTCACGCAGGGCGCTGAACAGCATCTCGCGGGTGCTGGCGATCATCTCGCCATCGACGAAGGCGTCGGCCGGCGCGTTGATCAGCTCCAGACGGATGCCGCGATCCTGCTGGTGAATCTTCACTTCGAAGTCCGGGTAGGCCTCGAGGATGGTCTTGGCGTTGTCGCTGTGCGAGCCGGTGTTGAGGATCGCCAGTGCGCACTGGCGAAACAGGCGATAAACGCTACCGGAGCCGGTTTCGCGCAGTTGCTGAACTTCGCGCTGCGAGAGGGTTTCCAGGCTGCCCTTGGGGCTGACTGAGGCGTTGATCTTGGTGCGTTTGAGCATGAGGGGCGATCCTTCGGCGGCAAGGCGGGAGGGCGAAGCGAGCAGGCTGCCCAAGGCGGGCAGCCTGTGAGTAAGCGGCCTGTTAACGCGGCAGCTTGAGATTGTTCCAGATGGCCAGGCTGGGGCCGGCCAGGTTCATGCTGTAGAAGTGCAGACCGGGCGCGCCGCCTTGCAACAGGCGTTCGCACATCTCGGTGATGACCTGTTCGCCGAAGACGCGAATGCTGTCGGCGTCGTCGCCGTAGGCTTCCAGCTGCTTGCGTACCCAGCGTGGAATTTCAGCGCCGCAGGCGTCGGAGAAGCGTGCCAGCTTGCTGTAGTTGGTGATCGGCATGATGCCCGGCACCACCGGAATGTCCACGCCCAGTTTCTGCACGCGCTCGACGAAGTAGAAGTAGCTGTCGGCGTTGAAGAAGTACTGGGTGATGGCGCTGTCTGCGCCGGCCTTGGCCTTGCGCACGAAGTTGGCGATGTCGTCCTCGAAGTTGCGCGCTTGCGGGTGCATCTCAGGGTAGGCGGCGATTTCGATATGGAAGTGATCACCGGTTTCAGTGCGAATGAACTCGACCAGTTCATTGGCGTAGCGCAGCTCGCCGCTGGCCATGCCCATGCCGGATGGCAGGTCACCACGCAGGGCAACGATGCGTTTGATGCCGGCATTCTTGTACAGGTTCAGCAGCTCGCGCAGTTCGGCCTTGCTGTCACCCACGCAGGACAGGTGCGGGGCGGTGGGCACCTTGATCTCGCCATCGAGCTGCAGCACGGTGTTGAGGGTGCGGTCGCGGGTCGAACCGCCGGCGCCGTAAGTGCAGGAGAAGAAATCGGGGTTGTAGGTCGCCAGCTGGCGCGCCACGTCCATCAGTTTTTCGTGCCCGGCTTCGGTCTTGGTGGGGAAGAACTCGAAGCTGTAGCGGCGTTCTTGGCTCATAGGGTTTCTAGCCTTGGAGACGTAGGGTGGATGGCGTTTTTCCATCCACCTTGCGGGAAGTCGGCGGTGGATAAGCCATGGGCTTACCCACCCTACGCATTAGTAGCGGTAAGCGTCCGGCTTGAACGGGCCTTCCACGGTCACGCCGATGTACTCGGCCTGCTGCTTGGTCAGCTGGGTGACCACACCGCCGAAGCCCTTGACCATTTCCAGCGCCACTTCTTCGTCGAGCTTCTTCGGCAGTACTTCGACGGTCAGGCGCTCGGCCTTCTTCTCGGCGGAGAGGTCGGCGAACTTCTGCTCGAACAGGAATATCTGCGCCAGTACCTGGTTGGCGAACGAGCCGTCCATGATTCGGCTCGGGTGGCCAGTGGCGTTGCCCAGGTTCACCAGACGGCCTTCGGCCAGCAGGATCAGGTAGTCGTCGTTGGTCGGATCGAAGGTACCGGCACCGGTGCGGTGGATCTTGTGCACCTGCGGCTTGACCTCTTCCCACGCCCAGTTCTTGCGCATGAAGGCGGTGTCGATCTCGTTGTCGAAGTGGCCGATGTTGCACACCACGGCACGCTTCTTCAGGGCCTTGAGCATGCCGGCGTCGCACACATTGACGTTGCCGGTGGTGGTGACGATCAGGTCGATCTTGCCCAGCAGCGCAGCGTCGACGCTGGCCTCGGTGCCGTCGTTGATGCCGTTCTTGTACGGCGAAACCAGCTCGAAGCCATCCATGCAGGCCTGCATGGCGCAGATCGGGTCGATCTCGGAAACCTTGACGATCATGCCTTCCTGACGCAGCGACTGCGCCGAGCCCTTGCCGACGTCACCGTAGCCGATGACCAGCGCCTGCTTGCCCGACAGCAGGTGGTCGGTGCCGCGCTTGATGGCATCGTTGAGGCTGTGGCGGCAGCCGTACTTGTTGTCGTTCTTGCTCTTGGTTACGGCGTCGTTGACGTTGATCGCCGGGACTTTCAGGGTGCCGGCCTTGAGCATGTCGAGCAGACGGTGCACGCCGGTGGTGGTCTCTTCGGTGACGCCGTGGATGCGCTCGAGCATCTGCGGGTATTTCTTGTGCAGGATCTCGGTCAGGTCACCGCCGTCGTCCAGCACCATGTTGGCGTCCCACGGCTGGCCGTCCTTGAGGATGGTCTGCTCGATGCACCACTCGTACTCTTCTTCGGTTTCACCTTTCCAGGCGAACACCGGGATACCGGCAGCGGCGATGGCGGCAGCGGCCTGGTCCTGGGTGGAGAAGATGTTGCAGGAGGACCAGCGGACTTCGGCGCCCAGGGCGGTAAGCGTCTCGATCAGCACGCCAGTCTGGATGGTCATGTGAATGCAGCCGAGGATCTTCGCGCCTTTCAGCGGTTGGCTGGCGGCGTACTTGCGGCGCAGGCCCATCAGTGCCGGCATCTCGGATTCGGCGATGATCAGCTCTTTGCGGCCCCAATCGGCCAGGGAAATGTCGGCGACCTTGTAGTCGTTGAAAGCGCTCATGAAAGCTCTCCATTCGTTGTCTGCGAATGGGCGCCGTTGATGCGTATGGTTAACGCCCCATCCGAGCCTGACAAACCGGTGTCGACCGGCCTGCTGCAGCGCCCCTCGGACAGGTGGCGGGAGCGACCGGAGCTGTGCCGGTCGTTTGAAGCTGGCGGATTATAGCTGCGTGCGGCTTGCAGCCCAAGGCTTTCCGTCGCTCCATGCGCTGCGCTGCTGGCATTTGCCACCGAGGGATTGGCCGGATCGCCACTCACATACTCCTGCTTGGGTCATGGACGCTGGTCGGGACCTGGCTCAGGCTGCGCATTCCATTACCAAGCTGCGGAGCTTCCATGACCCTCGCCTACTGGTGCGTGCTGATCGCCATCTTTCTGCCCTACCTGGGTACTGCCACAGCCAAGTTCCTTGGCCCCGGCTACGGACCGCGCGCCAATCAGGATCCGCGCGCGTTCCTGAGTACCCTGGAGGGCTGGCGCAAGCGCGCCAACAACGCCCAGCTCAACGGCTTCGAGGTAACCCCGGCGTTCGCTGCCGCGGTGATCATCGCCCACCAGGCCGGCGGTGCCGAGCAGGGGTTGCTCGACCAACTGGCCGTGGCATTCATCGTCAGCCGCGTGCTGTATTTCATCTGCTATCTGGCTGGCTGGGGGCCTGTGCGCTCGCTGGTGTGGTTCGCCGGGATGGGGCTGATCGCGGCGCTGTTCGTGGTGTCCGCCTAGTCGATATCTGCAGCTGACTCTGACGATGAGCTAGAAAAGCGTGTGACTGATCAGTCATTGCGCCTTTCTGGTGCGTTTTATGAGGTCAATCAGCCTGTAGGGCGGCTGGCCGCTGGCCACGTTCTTGCTTGCTCTCGGTTATTTGGCGGGGGTTCCCGCCGTCTGCCAGGGAGCCGTTCATGTCCGCCACTGCCTTTTTCGACCGCTTGCTCTGTGCCATCGGCCTGCGCACGCTGAATCAGCAATTTCTGTTTTCCTATGCGCTGATGTTTCTGCTCGCGGTGGTCGCCTCGGTGGCGCTGTATCTGAGCATGTCGGTATCGCCGGAGACCATCAATGTCGCCGGCGCGCAGCGCATGCTCAGCCAGAAGATGACCAAGGAGGCGCTGTTGCTGCGTGAAGGCGTCCTGCCCGCTGCGACGCTGGAAGCCACCATGGCGCAGTTCGACGCTGCCCATCGCGACCTGCTGAGTGGCAACGCGGCGCGCAATATCAGTGCCATCGCCGAGCCCAGCGTCCAGGCGCAGATGAACAAGGTCGGTGGTCTCTGGCAGGGCTTTCGTACGCAGCTGCAGCGCGTTGTTGCGGGCGATGCGGCAGTCGACCTCAAGGCCCTGGAGAAGCAGTCGGTCGAGTTGCTGCGCGAGATGAACCAGGCCGTCGGCTTGATGGCCGCGCACGCTGAAGGCAGCCAGCGCCGCCAGATGTGGCTGGCGTTCGGTTGCGTGCTGGGCATTCTGGCGCTGGTGGTGCTGGGCCGTCAGTTCGGCCTGCGCCCGCTGATGCACAACCTCAATGCGGTGGAGGGGGCGCTGACCCGGGTTGGCTCTGGCGACTTCACGCGTAGCCTGGACGGTCGTCAGGGTGACAACGAGATCGGCCGCATCTTCGCGGGTTACAACCGCATGCAGGAGCAGGTGCGTGGCTTGCTGGCGGAGGTCAAGCGCAGTGGTGAGCGTACTGGCGAGCACGTCGGCAGCGTGGTCGGTGCTGCGCAGTCGGCGGGCGATGGTGTGCGTCGTCAGTACGAGGATCTCGATCAGGTCGCCACCGCGATGAATGAAATGAGCGCCACCGTCGCCGAGGTGGCGCGTCACGCTGCCCATGCAGCCGAGTCGGCACGCAGTGCCGATGATTGTGCGCAGAGCGGCAAGCAGGTGGTGCAGCGTAGTGCGGCGCAGATCGCCGAACTGGTGGAACAGCTGCAGCGCAGTGGCGAGCAGGTACAGCGTCTGGAGGCCGAAACCGGTGGTGTCGGCAAGGTGCTCGAAGTGATCACCGGTATCGCCGAACAGACCAATCTGCTGGCGCTCAACGCGGCCATCGAGGCCGCACGCGCCGGCGAGGCAGGGCGTGGCTTCGCCGTGGTCGCCGACGAGGTGCGTACTCTGGCCAGTCGCACCCAGCAATCGACTGGCGAAATCCAGGCGATCATCCAGCGTTTACAGGGCGGGGCGCGTGATGCGGTGCTGGCGATGCAGCGCAGCGCGGCCCTGGCCGACGGCAACCTCCAGCACATTCGTCAGGCCAGTGAGGCGCTGGAGACCATCGTCGGGGCGGTGGATGGCATCAATGCCCTGAACGCGCAGATCGCCACGGCCGCAGAACAGCAGAGCCAGGTGGCGCAGGAGATCGATCAGCGGGTAACGCACATCTCCAGTCTGGCCGAGCGCAGCCAGGGCGAGACCGAGAGCGTGGTGCAGGTCAGTGCACAGATACAGGGCGAGGTGCAGCAACTCAACAGCCAACTGGGGCGCTTCCGTACCTGAACCCTGGCTGACCAACGCATACAAACGACAGCTGTTGTGACAAGAGGTCGCTTGGCCCGACCGGGGTGAGCCGCGATACTGGCGGCCCCTTGTCGCCCGGAAGTCGTGTCGATGACCCTGAAGAAACTCCTGCTGCTCACCTGCGCCTGCCTGACCCTGGCCGCCTGTGGTGGGGTCGACCCCAATTCGCCGTTGGGCAAGCGTCAGGCAGCGTTCAAGGAGATGCTCAAGGTTAGCGAAGACCTCGGTGGGATGCTGCGCAATCGTATTCCCTACGACGAAGCCGCATTCATCAGCGGCGCCGCCAAGCTCGACCGCCTGTCGCACGAGCCCTGGCAGCATTTTCCCGAGGTGGCGGACGACGAGCGCAGCAAGGCCAATGCCGAGGTCTGGCAGCGCCAGGAGCAGTTCCAGGCGATGGCGCGTGATCTGGAGCAGGCCACCGCCGCACTGGTACAGGCCACGACCGCGCCGCCGCTACGTCGCTCCGAACTGGAGCCGGCGGTGCAGGCCGTCGAGGACAGTTGCGAGGCGTGCCACAAGGCGTTTCGCGCTTACTGATCAGCGCGAGCTTCGGCCTCGGCCTGCTCCAGTTCGGCGCGTGCCTCGGCCAGTTTGGCCTGACGCTTGGCGATCTTCTCCTGATCGCCCTTGCCCATGGCTTCACGCAGATCCATCTCGCGCTCCTGCACTTCCTCGCGGGCTTCCTTGACGCTGGCCAGGCGCTCCTTGTGCAGTGACGCGTCATCGCAATGGGCATCGACATTGCCCAGTGCTCTTTGCAGTCCATCCAGTTCTCGCGAGTTGCCGCTCTTGTGCGCTGCGTCGATCTTCTCCTGGAGCACCTGGCGTTTGACGGCGCAGCCGCTATCGCCCTCGGCGGCCAGAATCGGTGTGGCGTTCAGGTTGGCGGCCAGCAGCAGGCCGAGCAAAGCGGTTTGACGGATCATGGTCTCTCCTCGTGAAGGTCTACTTCGAAGTGACCCTGGTTGCTGCGCGAGGTTCGACCCGATTGAGCCATCTGCTGACCTGGGTCAACCGCGCGGTGAATTTTCCTGCGGCAGGAAACCGACGGTGCCGGCCTCCTGCAGTTGCACGCCCAGGCGCTGAACCTCCGGGTGGCTGAAGAACGCCAACAGGCGCTCGGCGCTGTTCTGGCTCACGCCGGGTTGCTGCATCCATTCGGCGTGGCCGCGAGCCACTAGCGTGGCCCAGTCATCCTTCGCGCCGAGCTGGAAACCAGCTGGTGCACCGAGAGCCTGCAGCCATTGCTGCAGTGAGCGCTGCTGGGCCTGGGCGAAGGCCTGCTGCAGCTGCGAGGCGCGCCTTGGGCCGATACCCGGCAGCTGTTGCAGGTGCTCGCTATCGAGTGCCAGCCAATCGAGCAGACCCTCCAGTTTCTGCCCCGCCAATAGCGTGCTCCAGGTGCCTGGTCCCACGCCGGGCAGGTTCAGCCCCTGTTTGCCGGCGAGCCAGTTCAGGCGTGCCTGGAACTGTTGCTGGCACTCGCCACTGAGCCGCCAGCAACTCATGGCGTGGTATCGATTGGGATCGGGAGCGTGCACTATTGCGCGCTCCGGGCTGCGCCAGATCACCTGGTCGAGGCGTGGAATGGTCAGGCCGGCCAGGCGTATCGCCACCTGATCGCCGGGGCGTATGTCCAGCTTCTCCCAGGTTTGCAGCGAGCCGAGAGCGACCCGACTGATGCGCCGCTCGTCGAGGTCGACCGGCTGCAAACGCAGGATCGGCGTGATGCGTCCAGTACGGCCGATGCTGAAATCCACCGCCTGCACCACGGCCAGCGCCTGGCTGGCCGGGTATTTCCAGGCAATCGCCCAGTGCGGTGCTTCTGCCTGCCAGCGCGCTCCGGATGGCCGCGTGCCCTGACGCAGGACCACACCATCGCTGGCAAACGGTTGCGGCTGATCGAACCAGCGTTGGCGCCAACTGCGGGCTTCCTTTGCGTCCCGCAGGTGCTGGGTATAGTGCAGGCTGTCGCCGAAGCCCAGTCTCTGCAGGGCTTGCAGGCGCTCTGGCATGTTCGCCGGGCCATCCGGCCAATCCCAGACGAACAAGCCGATGGCATCGACCTGTTGCTGGTCGAGCGTTTGTCGCGCCATCAGGCCTGCCACCTTGCCACGGGCGCCAACCCCACCGTCGCGGCCTTGCACGTGACCGTCCAGGCGCCAGTAGAGCTCGCCCTGCAACACGGCATCGAGTGGTTCCTGCAGCTGTGCGGGAATGGCTGGCAGCTGCCGTGCGCGGGCTGTCCAGTCCTGGCCCAGACGTCCATCGCCACGGCTGATGGCTTGTCGCAGCACGCCGTCTCGGTAGACCAGGGTGACCGCGACACCGTCGACCTTGGGCTGAATCCACAGGTCGTCGCGGGTGTTGATCCATTCGGCGACTGCTGCATCGTTCAGTTTGCGCAGCCCGGTCTGCGGCACCGGGTGCGCGATCGTTCCGCTGCTGCCAGCCAGAGGGTCTGCCAATGCCGTGCGGGCGGTCGGAAAGCACCGATGCCAGGATTGCAGGCGCTCGCGGGCCTGGTCATAGATTTCATCAGCCACCAGCGAGCGGCCCTGATTGTGATAGGCGTCGTCCCACTCGGCGATCTGCTGATTGAGCGCGGCGAGCTCGGACTTGGCGCGATCAGTGGGCCAGTCGGGGCAGGGGCTGGCCTGGGCGGTGAGTGGAAAGAGCAGCAGAGCGATCCAGCGCTTCATATTGAGCATCCTTGCTCCGATTGGACGAGTGGCCTGGGCCTGTGATTGCAATACCAAGTCGCGGTACTGGGTAGTCTAGACCAGTGTGGGCTGCTCACCAGGCTGGTGTAGATGCGGAAACATGATCAGGGCACGGTAAGGTGCGGGCCATGTCTACTAACCTGTTCGGCGGCGGCCCGGTCAGGGTTGGTAAGGAACTCGTTCATTCAGAGGGATTTTCATATGCAGGACATGCGTTTTACCAAGCGAATCACTCCGCTGCTGACCATTGCCATGCTGGTCGGTTGTGGTGAAAACGCTGACAAGCAAGTCGCCAAGACCGGCGCTGTCAGTGAGGAAGCGGTTGCCGCGCCTGCCGAGGTAACCCAGGTTGAGGCAGCAGCCAGTGGTGGCAGTGCGGCCTGTCTCGATGCGCCCACTCTACGTACGATCGGCAATACCTGGACGATCACCACCGACGGCCAGCGCGACGTCAATACGGTTGCAGAGCTGGCCGACTATCGTGGACAGAGTGCTTATCGCACTCATACCGAGAATAGCGTGGGAACGGTGGCGGACGCCTACGGCAACGTCGTGGATGGCCTCGTCCATTGGTATGGAAGTGTGATGACCCAGCCGGCAGTCAACGAAAGCTACAATCAGCCGAGCTTTTCCGTGCCTGTGGATTTACCTCAGGATCAGACCCACTCGGTCAGTTTCGACTCGATCACCGTGCAGCCGGGGGCGGAGCCTTTCGTCATGAAGCTGACCAACACGGTGACGTACCGAGGGCGTGAGCGCATCGAGACGGAGTTCGGTGCCTTCGATACCTGCAAGATCGAATTCTCGACCGAGGGCGCCATGGTGCCGAAAACCACCTGGCAACAATGGATCATCGCTTCGGGCAAGTTCGCTGGTCTGCCCTTGCGCATGAGCAACGCCCAGGGCACCACGCAGGCCAGCAGTATCGAGGTGAGCTGGTAAGCCATAGCGATCTGCGGGCATGAAAAAACCGATGCCGTTGCCGGCATCGGTTTTTTGTTTTCGCGTAGGGCGACGGGCTTACAGGCCGGCAGCGGCGCGCAGGTCGTCGGCCTTGTCGGTGCGTTCCCAGGTGAAGGTGGTGAAACTGTCGTCGCCGACGGTCTTGGACTGCGGCGTGCGGCCGAAGTGGCCGTAGGCAGCGGTGTCCTGGTACATCGGGTGCAGCAGGTCGAGCATCTTGGTGATGGCGTAGGGGCGCAGGTCGAACACGTCACGCACCAGTTTGATGATCTTGTCTTCGGCGATCTTGTGGGTGCCGAAGGTGTTGATCGAGATAGAGGTCGGCTGGGCCACGCCGATGGCGTAGGACACCTGGATCTCGCAGCGATCGGCCAGGCCGGCGGCGACGATGTTCTTGGCCACGTAGCGGCCGGCGTAGGCGGCGCTGCGGTCGACCTTGGACGGGTCCTTGCCGGAGAAGGCGCCGCCGCCGTGACGGGCCATGCCGCCGTAGCTGTCGACGATGATCTTGCGTCCGGTCAGGCCGCAGTCGCCCACTGGGCCACCGATGATGAACTGGCCGGTCGGGTTGATGTGGAACTGGGTATCCTTGTGCAGCAGTTCGGCCGGCAGCACGTGCTTGACGATCAGCTCCATCACGCCTTCGCGCAGGTCGTCGTATTTCACTTCCGGGTTGTGCTGGGTGGACAGCACGACCGCGTCGATGGCCGCGACCTTGCCGTTCTCGTAGCGGCAGGTGACCTGGGATTTGGCATCCGGGCGCAGCCACGGCAGCAGGCCGGACTTGCGCGCTTCGGCCTGACGCTCGACCAAGCGGTGCGAGAAGCAGATCGGCGCCGGCATCAGCACGTCGGTTTCGTTGCTGGCGTAGCCGAACATCAGGCCCTGGTCGCCAGCGCCCTGATCTTCCGGCTTGGCGCGGTCGACGCCCTGGTTGATGTCCGGGGACTGCTTGCCAATGATGTTGAGCACGCCGCAGGTGGCGCCGTCGAAACCGACGTCGGAACTGGTGTAGCCGATATCGCAGATCACGTCGCGGACGATCTGCTCCAGGTCGACCCAGGCGCTGGTGGTGACTTCGCCGGCAACGATGGCCACACCGGTCTTGACCAGGGTTTCCACAGCCACGCGGGCGTGCTTGTCCTGGGCAATGATGGCGTCGAGCACCGCATCGGAGATCTGGTCGGCGATCTTGTCCGGATGCCCTTCGGACACGGACTCGGAGGTAAACAGGGAATATTCGCTCATCTATCGGTTCCTTTCTTGCCGGAGGCTGAAGGCGCTGTGCGCATCGGGTTTGGCAAAGTGCCGTAATTGAATCTGAAAGCCGTTTTTCAGGCCTATGTAGAGGCTTTCGCCGGGCGTCAGGCCGGCGGCCGTCGCCCAGCGCGCTAGGTCTTCTTGCTCAAAACCGAGCCACAGGTCGCCGCAGGCTTCGCGCGCCCAGCTCTGGTCGTGGCTGCACAGCTCGCTGAGCAGCAGGCTGCCGCCGGGGGCGACCAAGGCGGCCAGCTTGCGAAAGGCTTCGGCCGGCGTGGCGAAGTGGTGCAGCACCATGTTCAGCACCACGCAATCGGCCGTGACTGGCGCGTCCTCTAGCGCATCGGCCAGTTTCAGCTCGACGTTATCCAGGCCCTCGGCGGCGCAGCGTTGGCTGGCCAGTTCGAGCATAGCCGGGCTGTTGTCCAGTGCCGTGACCCGGGCGAAGCGCCGCGCCAGTTCGGGCAGGAAGGCGCCATCACCAGGACCGATCTCCAATGCCGTGGCGCCCGGCGCGAAATGCAGGGCATCGAGCAGGGCCAGCAGGCTGTCGCGGTACTGCGGTAAACCGGCGATCAGATCCTGCTGGGCCTGGAAGCTGGTGGCCATGCGCGCGAAGAAATCGCGGCTGACGGTGGCGCGTTGCAGATGAACGGCGGCAATGCGCGTTTGCACATCGCCAGGCAATGGCAGTTCGTCGATATCGTCCAGCAGGGCGGCGTGCAGGCGGCCATTGGGCAACGCGCGGCGGTAGAAGATCGCGTTGCCCTCGCGGCGCGTGGCCACCAGGCCGGCCTGGGCCAGCACCTTGAGGTGGTGGCTCATGCCCGACTGGCCAATAGCGAAGATCTGCGCCAGTTCCAGCACGCCGAACGAATCGTTGCTCAGCGCGCGAAGCACATTCAGGCGCAGCGGATCGCCGCCGGCCTTGCACAGGGCGGCGAGCTCGTCGCAGGGGTCGAAATCCAACTGGGGTGCGCGCAGGGTCATGGGGGCGCAGTCTAGTCGGTCATTTTTCATACAGCAATACCAATATCAAAAAGTTTTGATATTGGTATTGGGGCTAGCCTGGCGCCTGGCTCAGTTGCAGAAAAGCGGCGGGAGCCGGGCTCAGGCTGGTACCAAGCCGCCACAGCACATGCAGTTCACGCTCGATCTGCAGGTCCTGCACCGCCAAGCGCTGCAGTTCGCCGCTGGCCAGTTCACGTTCGACCACCCGCTGCGACAGCCAGGCGATGCCTTGGCCGTCGGCGAGCAGGCGCTTGAGCGCTTCGGTGCTACCGATGGCCATGCCGGCCTGTGGCTCCAGTCCGTGGTCGCGATAGGCCTGCTCGATACTGGCGCGAGCGCCAGAGCCAGGTTCGCGCATGTACAGCGGGTACGCCTGCAGGTCGCGGGCCTCAAGGCGCTCGGCCCTGGCCAGCGGGTGCAGCGGCGATGCCACCGGAAGCAGGGCATCGCGCGCCAGCAGGCGATGCGCGTAGTCGGCCTGGGCGAACGGGCCTTCGACGAAGCCCAGGCTGATGCGGCCTTCGTCCAGTTGCCGGGTCACGACGTCGGTGTTGCTGACTTCCAGGCTGACGAATATCTGCGGATGCAGGGCGCGAAAACGGGTGAGCAGGGGCGGCAGCAGGTAGGCGCCGAGCGTGGCGCTGGCGCCCAGATGCAGCTCGCCCTGCTCCAGTTGGGCGAAGTCACGCAGGTCGCGTTCGGCGGCGCGCTCCAGGGCGAAGATGCGCCGCGCATAGTCGTGCAGACGCAGGCCTCCTTCGGTCAGTTGCACGCCGCGTGGCTGGCGATCGAACAGGCGCAGGTCGAGGCTGGCTTCGAGGTCGCGAATTTCCCGCGTTACGGCGGGTTGGCTGATGTGCAGGCGCTCGGCTCCGGCGCTGATGCTGCCGGCTTCTGCCACGGCCAGAAAGACCTTGAGATGGTGCAGATTCATGGCTAATACATAAATGAAAGGTATGTATCGAATGCTGAATATGTATTTTTCATATGGCAAGCCAATTCTTACCCTTGCGCCATCACTCATGTCACGGGACCACCCGACTCATGCCGCGCCCCTTCAGCCGTTTACCCGAGCCCCTGGCTTTCATTCGCCATTTCACTCCCAGCTGGTTCGCCGTGACCATGGGCACCGGTGTGCTGGCGTTGGTGATCGCTCATCTACCCTGGCCTTTGCCGGGATTGCCGATGCTTGCCGAGGGGCTGTGGTTTGTCGCAGTCGGTCTGTTCGCGCTGTTCAGCCTGCTGTTTCTGCTGCGCCTGGCGCTGTTTCGCGAAACCATCTGGCCGATGTTGCTGCATCCGGTGCAGTCGATGTTCCTTGGTGCCATTCCCATGGGCCTGGCGGTTCTGATCAAGGGCTTGCTGTTATTCGGTGTGCCGCGCTGGGGCGAAGGGATTTACGCGCTGGCCCATGCGCTGTGGTGGCTGGATGCGGCGCTGGCGCTACTCGGCGCCTTGTTTGTGCCTTATCTGATGTTCACCCGCCAGCATCATGCGCTGGAGAAACTCACCGCGGTCTGGCTGCTACCTATCGTCGCACCGGAGGTCGCCGCCAGCACGGCAGGGGCGCTGGCGCCGCATCTGGCGGCCGAGGCGGCGCAACAGTTGCTGGTCGCCGGTTTCGTGCTCTGGGGATTGTCGCTGTCGCTGGCGTTCTCGCTGATCACTCTGGTGTTGCTGCGCCTGGCCCTGCACAAATTGCCGGATACCGATTTTGCTGCCACCAGCTGGCTGCCGCTGGGGCCGCTGGCTACCGGCTGTCTGGGCTTGCTCAGCATGGGCCAGGCGGCACCGCTGGCTTTTGCCGGTACGCCGCTGGTCAGCGCCGCCGAGCTGGCGCGGGATCTCGGTCTGATCGGCGGCCTGGCCTTATGGGGCGCTGGGCTGTGGTGGCTGGTGATCGCCACGCTGTTCACCCGTCACTACATCCGCGACAACATGCCGTTCAACCTCGGCTGGTGGGGTTTTACCTTTCCGCTGGGGGTATTCGCCCTGGCCACCTTTGAACTGCAGGCCGTGACCGGTTTGAGCCTGTTCGCCTTCATCGGTCTGCTGCTGGCGGTGCAACTGGCGGCGGTCTGGACGCTGGTGTTCAGTCGCACGCTCGCCGGCGTCTGGCATGGCGAGTTGTTTCAGGCACCTTGTCTGGGCGGACCGGGCAGCCCGGCGGTGAGCGTTCTGAGCGAGCAGGCGGGCTGATTTGGTCTCTACGACCATCTGTCATTGCCCCATGGGGGCCGGCTGGGCGAAAATAGGCGTCTTTTTTCGCCCCCTTCATTCAGAAGCAGCCCCCGTAGGAGATTCAGCGATGCCCAGCCGTCGTGAGCGAGCCAATGCCATTCGTGCCCTGAGCATGGATGCCGTGCAGAAAGCCAACAGCGGCCACCCCGGTGCCCCCATGGGTATGGCGGACATCGCCGAAGTGCTGTGGCGCGACTACCTCAAGCACAACCCGAGCAACCCGAACTTCGCCGATCGTGACCGCTTCGTGCTGTCCAACGGTCATGGCTCGATGCTGATCTATTCGCTGCTGCACCTGACTGGTTACGACCTCGGCATCGAAGACCTCAAGCAGTTCCGCCAGCTGCACAGCCGTACCCCGGGCCACCCGGAATACGGTTACACCCCGGGTGTCGAGACCACCACCGGCCCGCTCGGCCAGGGCATCGCCAACGCCGTCGGCTTCGCCATCGCCGAGAAGGTGCTGGGCGCGCAGTTCAACCGTGAAGGCCACAACATCGTCGACCACAACACCTACGTGTTTCTCGGCGACGGCTGCATGATGGAAGGCATTTCCCATGAAGTCTGCTCGCTGGCCGGCACCCTGGGCCTGGGCAAACTGATCGCCTTCTACGACGACAACGGCATCTCCATCGACGGTGAAGTCGAGGGCTGGTTCACCGACGACACGCCGAAGCGCTTCGAAGCCTACGGCTGGCAGGTGATTCGCAATGTCGACGGCCACGACGCCGAAGAGATCAAGATGGCCATCGAGACCGCGCGCAAGAGCGTGGACCAACCGACCCTGATCTGCTGCAAGACCACCATCGGCTTCGGTTCGCCGAACAAGCAGGGCAAGGAAGAGTGCCACGGTGCGCCGCTGGGCAACGACGAAATCGCCCTGACCCGCGCCGCGCTGGGCTGGAATCATGGCCCGTTCGAAATCCCGGCCGAGATCTACGCCGAGTGGGACGCCAAGGCCGCCGGCGCTGCCGCCGAAGCCGCCTGGAACGACAAGTTCTCCGCCTACGCCGCTGCCCATCCCGAGCTGGCTGCCGAGTTCAAGCGCCGTATTGCCGGTGAGCTGCCGGCCGATTTCGCCGAGAAGGCTGCTGCCTATATCAAGGACGTGGCCGAGAAGGGCGAGACCATCGCCAGCCGCAAGGCCAGCCAGAACGCGCTGAATGCCTTCGGTCCGCTGCTGCCGGAATTCCTTGGCGGTTCGGCCGACCTGGCCGGCTCCAACCTGACCCTGTGGAAGGGCTGCAAGGGCGTCTCTGCTGAAGACGCGTCCGGCAACTACATGTTCTACGGCGTGCGCGAGTTCGGCATGAGCGCGATCATGAACGGTATCGCCCTGCACGGCGGTTTCGTGCCGTACGGCGCGACCTTCCTGATCTTCATGGAGTACGCGCGCAACGCCGTACGCATGTCCGCGCTGATGAAGAAACGTGTGCTGTACGTGTTCACCCACGACTCCATCGGTCTCGGCGAAGACGGCCCGACCCACCAGCCGATCGAGCAACTGGCCAGCCTGCGTGGCACGCCGAACCTCGACACCTGGCGCCCGGCCGATGCCGTGGAGTCCGCCGTGGCCTGGAAGTACGCCATCGAGCGCGCCGACGGCCCGAGCGCCCTGGTGTTCAGCCGCCAGAACCTGCCGCACCAGAGCCGCGATCCCCAGCAGCTTAGTGATATTGAACGTGGCGGTTACGTGCTCAAGGACAGCGCTGGCGAGCCGGAGCTGATCCTGATCGCCACCGGTTCGGAAGTCGGTCTGGCCGTGGCCGCCTACGACAAACTGACCGCCGCCGGGCGCAAGGTGCGCGTGGTGTCGATGCCGTCCACCAGTGTGTTCGACGCTCAGGACGCCGGCTACAAGCAGGACGTGCTGCCGCTGCAGGTCGGTGCGCGTATCGCCATCGAGGCCTCGCACGCCGACTACTGGTACAAGTACGTGGGCCTGGAAGGTCGCATCATCGGCATGACCAGCTTCGGCGAGTCGGCCCCGGCTCCGGCCCTGTTCGAGCACTTCGGCTTCACCGTCGACAACATCGTCGCCACTGCCGAAGAACTGCTGGACGCCTGAGTTGAGAACGACGCTGTAGCGGTGGATCGGGGCGCTTAACTGGCGCCCTGTTCATCCACCATTACAGCGCCCGGTGGATCGATGAAGCGCGACCCACTCTATGTTCATCCGAGACCTCTTATGTCCAATCGCCCCTATCGTGTCGCCCTCAACGGCTATGGCCGCATCGGCCGTTGCGTGCTGCGCGCGCTGCACGAGCGTGGCAATTCAGCGAGCCTGGAAATCGTCGCGCTGAACGACCTGGCCGATCAGGCCAGCATCGAATACCTGACCCGCTTCGACTCCACTCACGGGCGCTTTCCCGGCGAGGTGAAGGTCGATGGCGACTGTCTGCACATCAACGGCGACTGCGTGAAGGTGCTGCGCCAGAGCGAGCCTGAGGCCATTGACTGGGCAGCGCTGGACATCGATCTGCTGCTCGAGTGCTCCGGGCAATACACCACGCGTGCCGATGCCGAGCGCTTTCTCGCTGCCGGCGCGCCGCGGGTGTTGCTGTCGCAGCCGATGGCCAGCGAGGCGGATATCGATGCCACCGTGGTCTACGGCGTCAACCAGGCCTGTCTGTCAGGTGCCGAGCGTCTGGTATCGAATGCATCCTGTACCACCAACTGCGGCGTGCCGCTGTTGAAACTTCTCGATGAGGTGGTGGGTCTGGAGTACGTCTCCATTACCACCATCCATTCGGCGATGAACGACCAACCAGTGATCGATGCCTACCACCACGAAGACTTGCGCCGTACGCGCTCGGCCTTCCAGTCGGTGATCCCGGTATCCACCGGGTTGGCGCGGGGTATCGAGCGTCTGCTGCCGGAACTGACCGGGCGTATCCAGGCCAAGGCCATCCGGGTGCCGACGGTCAACGTCTCGTGCCTGGACATCACCCTGCAGACGGCGCGCGATACGTCTGCAGAAGAGATCAACCGCGTGCTGCGTCAGGCGGCGGAAAGTGGCCCGCTCAAGGGGCTGCTGGCCTACACCGAGCTGCCGCACGCCAGCTGCGACTTCAACCACGACCCGCACTCGGCCATCGTCGACGGCAGCCAGACCCGCGTGTCCGGCCCGCGCCTGGTCAACCTGCTGGCCTGGTTCGACAACGAGTGGGGGTTCGCCAACCGTATGCTCGATGTTGCTGAACATTTTCTCCTACAAGCCAATCAAGCCAATCCACAAGTGAGCGAGCTAGAGCGAGACAAGGCAAAAACAGGCGAAGAAGCGCAGTTTACGAGGTGTAAATGAGCATTCTGAGCCTGTTTTTAACGCAGTATCGCCGACGCGCAGCCGCTTGTGGTTTGGCGTAACCAGCCCCCGTGAAGGACTGATTTATGACCGTTCTGAAGATGACCGACCTCGACCTCGCCGGTAAGCGCGTGTTGATCCGCGAAGACCTCAACGTCCCGGTGAAGGACGGTGTGGTAAAGAGCGACGCACGTATCCTCGCCTCCTTGCCGACCATCAAGCTGGCGCTGGAGAAGGGCGCTGCCGTGCTGGTCTGCTCGCACCTGGGCCGTCCGGAAGAGGGCATCTACAGCGAGGAAGACAGCCTGGCGCCGGTCGCCGCCTACCTGAGCAAGGCGCTCGACCGCGACGTGCCGCTGGTCAAGGACTACCTCGGCGGTGTCGAGGTCAAGGCCGGTGAGCTGGTGCTGCTGGAGAACGTGCGCTTCAACAAGGGCGAGAAGAAGAACACCGACGAGCTGGCCCAGCAGTACGCCGCCCTGTGCGACGTGTTCGTGATGGACGCCTTCGGTACCGCTCACCGCGCCCAGGGTTCGACCCACGGTGTGGCCAAGTTCGCCAAGGTCGCCTGTGCCGGCCCGCTGCTGGCTGCCGAGCTGGAAGCCCTGGGCAAGGCCCTGGACAAGCCGGCGCGGCCGATGCTGGCCATCGTCGCCGGCTCCAAGGTGTCGACCAAGCTCGACGTGCTCAACTCCCTGGCCGACATCTGCGACTCGCTGATCGTCGGCGGCGGCATCGCCAACACCTTCCTCGCCGCAGCCGGCCTGCCGGTGGGCAAGTCGCTGTACGAGGCCGACCTGGTCGACACCGCCAAGGCCATCGCGGCCAAGGTCAGCGTACCGCTGCCGGTGGACGTGGTGGTGGCCAAGGAATTCGCCGAATCGGCCTCCGCCACCGTCAAGGCGGTCAAGGACGTGGCTGAAGACGACATGATCCTCGACATCGGCCCGCAGACTGCGGCGATGTTCGCCGAGATGCTCAAGGCTTCGCAGACCATCCTGTGGAACGGCCCGGTCGGTGTGTTCGAGTTCGACCAGTTCGGCAACGGCACCAAGGCCCTGGCCTTGGCCATCGCTGAAAGCCCGGCGTTCTCCATTGCTGGCGGTGGCGACACCCTGGCCGCCATCGACAAATACGGTGTGGCCGAGAAGATTTCCTACATTTCCACCGGTGGCGGCGCTTTCCTCGAGTTCGTCGAAGGCAAGGTGCTGCCGGCCGTGCAAGTGCTGGAGCAACGCGCGCAATAAACACCGACTAGGGTGAGGGAGAGTCCTTCACCCGCCGCGGATTAAACCCTGACGTGAACGGATGGTCTGTAGAAAACCGGATCATCGAACAAGGAGTCATGTCATGGACAAGTTAGCCGCATTGAGCGTGATTGGTATGTTGCTGGCCGGTTGTGCCGGCGCAGGAAGGGAGGCGGCCTGCGAGGTATTCAGTCCGGCGCAGATCGAAACCCCGACCACTCAGGATGATCAGCGTGTCGAGGAAAGTACTGGCCAGCCTACTGGCCCGGCGCCGGAACAGCGTTGCTGACGAGGTGAGGTAATTGAGCGGGATCAAATTGACGGGGCTCGCTGCCATTGCCCTGGTGCTGGCAGCCTGCAGTAGCCAGCCGGCCGCGCCGGATCAGTGGAATCGCTGGGTATGCGACAGCCAGACTGAAGTGCTGTGGCGCTTCGCCAACGGCAGCGTCGACCAGGTGGATGTGCGCCTGGGCGGTGACGACATCGTCTATCGTCTGACTCAGGAGCCGGCAGGATCTGGCGCGCTGTACAGTGACGGGCGTCTGTCCTTCCACACCAAGGGTGAGGAAGGCCTGGTCTACTGGACGGCGACCGATGACCTGATAGGCCGCGGCTGCAAGGCCCCGTAACATCCTCGGCGACGCCGAGACGAGAACTGCGGGCATGCCCGAGCTTCAGGAAACTTGAACAACGCCTGCCCCTGCGGCAGGCTTGCACGATTAACGACCTCCAAACCGGGAGACAGAAACACCATGGCACTTATCAGCATGCGCCAGATGCTCGACCACGCCGCCGAATTCGGCTACGGCGTGCCGGCCTTCAACGTCAACAACCTCGAGCAGATGCGCGCCATCATGGAAGCCGCCGACAAGACCGATTCGCCGGTCATCGTCCAGGCCTCCGCTGGTGCCCGCAAGTACGCAGGTGCGCCATTCCTGCGCCACCTGATCCTGGCTGCCATCGAAGAATTTCCACATATCCCGGTGTGCATGCACCAGGATCACGGCACCAGCCCTGACGTGTGCCAACGCTCCATCCAGCTGGGTTTTTCCTCGGTGATGATGGACGGCTCGCTGAAGGAAGACGGCAAGACCCCGGCCGATTATGAATACAACGTCCGCGTAACCCAGCAGACCGTGGCGTTCGCCCATGCTTGCGGCGTGTCCGTGGAAGGCGAACTGGGTTGCCTGGGCAGCCTGGAAACCGGCATGGCCGGTGAAGAAGACGGTGTCGGCGCCGAAGGCGTGCTCGATCACAGCCAACTGCTGACCGACCCGGAGGAAGCCGCTGACTTCGTCAAGAAGACCCAGGTCGATGCCCTGGCCATCGCCATCGGCACCAGCCACGGCGCTTACAAGTTCACCAAGCCGCCAACCGGCGACGTGCTCTCCATCGAGCGCATCAAGGAAATCCACAAGCGCATCCCCAACACCCACCTGGTGATGCACGGTTCTTCCTCCGTGCCGCAGGAATGGCTGAAGGTGATCAACGAATTCGGCGGCGACATCAAGGAAACCTACGGTGTGCCGGTCGAGGAAATCGTCGAAGGCATCAAGCACGGCGTGCGCAAGGTCAATATCGATACCGACCTGCGTCTGGCCTCTACCGGTGCCATTCGCCGCATGATGGCCGAGCATCCGAGCGAGTTCGATCCGCGCAAGTTCTTCGCCAAGACCATCGTCGCCATGCGTGACATCTGCATCGCCCGCTACGAAGCCTTCGGCACCGCTGGCAACGCCTCCAAGATCAAACCGATCTCCCTGGAAGGCATGTACCAGCGCTATGCCAGCGGCGAGCTGAACGCCAAGGTCAACTGATCCGGCGCGGGCCAACGCCCGCCCGGACCAGCCGAAAGCCGCGATTGCGCAAGCGTCGCGGCTTTTTAATGCCTGGCGTTTGGGGCTCAGGGCGCTGTGCTGAGCAACGCGCGATGCTCGATGCTCAACTGGTCGAAGCGCGCAGCGCCGGCTTCGGTCTCGTAGCCGGTGTTGTCCTGGGTGTAGACGCCGGCCTTGAAATACAGCGGTTTGGCCGCCCAGGATGAGTCCAGGCGGGTGCTCCAGCTGGTCCTGTCGAGCTGGATCGCCAGGGTGCCGTCGGGCTTCAGGTTGATCGCATAGCTGAACGCCTGATTGAGCGCGATGCCACTGGCCACGGTTACCGTCTGAATCTCGGCATTCGGCGTCATGCGTACCTTGGCGACGATGTTGCCGCTGGCGGTCTTGGTCTTGTACTGGTACTCCAGCTTGAGCAGCGGCATCGAGCTCTTGTAGGCATGGATCTGGCCGATGACGATCTTGCCGGTCGACGGCACCTGGCTGACGCTCAGCGCGGCGCGCAGGAAATGGTCGGCGCCGGGGTAGGTCCAGTTGCGCAGGCTGCCATCGGCGTAGGTCTCGCGCAGTTCGCTGCGTGGATAGCTGGCACTTTCGGTGGTGGTGCCGTTGACCGGTGACCAGAAGAAGATGGCGCCATCTTTGGACTGGAAATAGTGATCCTGATAACCACCGGCCAGAACGCGGGTCTCGATGGTGGTCGCGGGGACGCCGACTGGAATGCTGAGATTCCACATGGCGAGTTCGATCATGTTCAAAGCTCCTGAGAAACGGAAACTTCAGTCGGGGGCACATCTCATCCAGGAGTCAGTAACGGCTTACTTGGCGTTCCGGCGTGTGACACGCGAGCTAGAAGGGTGGCAGGGCTGCCTGTCACGAGCAGCGAGTGCGCTCGTGGCGCGCTTTATAACGGCAACCGGGGCGAAAGCGTGATGACCGTCTGTCGCTTTATTGGCGCCAATATAAAGTCGTTATCATTGGGCTTTCGATCCCCGCCGTTTTCGATCGACCCAGGTTTGCCGCAGGTAAAACCCTGTAAAACACCTGGGGCATAACGGTGGGTGGGGTGCGCCATAATTCGCGCACTGTCGTTCCGGGAAACTGCCCCCCATGTCCAGCAAGCCACGTCTGTTGCTCGCTTTCCTCCTCGCCGTGTTGCTGGCCTCGCTGCTTGCCTCGATCTTCCAGACTCAGACCAACCTCGCCGCCTTGCAGGCGCTCGGTGCACCGATGCCGCTGGATGTGCGCGTTGGCACCACCTGTCTCGATCTGCTCGGTTTCGCGCCGACCTTCGCCCTGCTCAGTGCTCTGGGCTTTCTGTTCGCCCTGCCGCTGGCTGCCTGGTTGGCGCGGCGCATGCCGTCGCTACGGTGGCTGATCTTCGTGCTGGCGGGCGCGGCAGCGATCTGGACGGCGCTGGCGCTGGCCAATGCGCTGGCACCGATGCCGACGCTGATCGCCGCCGACCGCAGCCCGTTCGGCACGCTCGGGCTGATGGCCTGCGGCAGCGTCGGTGCGCTGCTGTTCGGTCTGCTCGGTCGGCGGGTGCGCTACCGGGCGCAGCCAACTTCTTCCGATTCTCTGTGACAAGGCGTTGCCCATGTTGAGAAGCACTCGCGCGCTGATGCTCTGCGCCCTGTTCGTCAGTACGCCGCTGCTGGCCCTGGATTACCGCATCGAAACCTTCAGCGAAGGGCTGGAGAATCCCTGGGCCATGGCCTTCCTGCCAGACGGACGCATGCTGGTCACCGAGCGTGTCGGGCGACTGCGCATCATCGAAGCCGACGGCAGTGTCGATCCCGAGCCGTTGGCGGGCCTGCCCGAGGTCTTCATCGCTGCCCAGGCCGGGCTGATGGAAGTGGCGCTGGACCCGGACTACAGCGACAACCGCTGGCTGTATCTGACCTACGCGCACGGCTCGCTGGAGGCCAACAACACGCGTCTGGCGCGTGCCCGCCTGGTGGATGACGAGCTGCACGACTTCGAGGTGTTGTTCACCGCCCAGCCGCTCAAGGCCGGCGCCGCGCACTACGGTGGGCGTATCGCCTTTCTCGCCGACAAGACCCTGGTGCTGACCCTGGGCGACGGCTTCGACTGGCGTGAGCAGGCGCAGAACCCAGCCAACCACCTGGGCAAGATCGTGCGCCTGAACCGTGACGGCAGCGTGCCGCAGGACAATCCGTTGCTCGGTCAGGAGGGCGCGGCGCCGGAGATCTACAGCCTCGGCCACCGCAACGTGCAGGGCATCTTCTTCGATGCCGAGCACAATCGCCTGTACAGCCATGAGCACGGCCCACGCGGGGGTGACGAGCTCAACCTGATCGAGGCCGGCAACAACTATGGCTGGCCGCTGGCGACCTTCGGTATCGATTACACCGGTGCGCGCGTCAGCCCCTACACCGAACTGCCGGGGTTGACCGCGCCACTGCTGCACTGGACGCCCTCGGTGGCACCGTCGAGCCTGACCCTGTATCGCGGCGAGCTGTTCCCCGAGTGGCAGGGTGACCTGTTCGCGGCCACCCTGGCCGAGCGCAGCGTACGCCGTGTCCGTATCCGTGACGGCATGCTGGCCGGGGAGGAAATCCTCTTCGAGGAGCTGGACGAGCGGATTCGCGATGTGCGCAGTGGGCCGGATGGTGCGCTCTATCTGCTCACCGATAACCCAGAGGGGCGTCTGCTGCGTGTGGTGCCCAGCGAGTAATGCCGCATCCGTTACACTGGCGGTCCTGATGAATGTGGGATCGTAGCGTTGAGGTATCTACAGGGTTATCCGGTCGCCTTGCAGCAGCAGGTTCGTCAGCTGATCGCCGATGATCGGCTTGGTGACTACCTGGCGCAGCGCTATCCGGGCCGGCATGAAGTGCAGAGCGACAAGGCGCTGTATGGCTACGTGATGGCGCTCAAGCAGGAACACCTGAAGAATGCGCCGGCCATCGACAAGGTGCTCTACGACAATCGACTCGACCTCACCCACCGCGCGCTGGGCCTGCATACGGCGGTCTCGCGGGTGCAGGGCGGCAAGCTCAAGGCGAAGAAGGAAATTCGCGTTGCCTCGCTGTTTCGCGACGCCGCGCCGGCCTTCTTGCAGATGATCGTGGTGCACGAACTGGCGCACCTGAAAGAGAGCGAGCACAACAAGGCCTTCTACAAGCTGTGCGACCACATGTTGCCGGGCTATGCGCAGATCGAATTCGACCTGCGCATGTATCTGACCTGGCGCGAGATGAGTTCGTAGGGTGCGCCGCGCGCACCGATGCCTCGGCGATAGGGAAAAACGGTGCGCACGGCGCACCCTACGCGTCCGACCCGGTATTTGATGCCAGGCGCGGTATCAGCCGTGCAGGCGCAGGTTGAGCTGATCGACTACTTCTGCCCAGTCGGCGTCTTCAAGAATTTCTTCGCGCAGCAGCGCGGCCTGCGCCGGCGTCCAGAACGGAGCCTCGGACAGTTTGCAGGCATCTGGCAGTGGTGAATGGGTGCTGATGAAGGCGTTGATGCTGGCGGCATCGTCAGGCAGGCCGAGCTGCTTGAACAGGGCTGGCAGGCTGTGGACTGGATTTTCCATGGTATTGGCTCTCGCTAGGCATGGTGTTCATCGCTAATTACCAACCCTAGCTCAGATAGTTCCGCTTACGTGGCTGCCAGCACCTCGAAAATTTGCTGGCGACTCCCTACTGGCAGGCTTATCTCGTCGCCGGGCTTCTTGCCGAGCAGCAATTTCCCGAGCGGTGCGGTATTGCCGAGCACCTGGATGGTCTGGTCGGCCAGTTGCAGTTTCATGCTGGCGCCTGGAGGACCAAGGAACAGCCATTGTTCGTGGCCATCCTCGGCCGCAAGCTGAATCAGCGCGCCGAGCTCGATACCCTGCTCGATATCGAAGGGGCGCGGGCGCAATTGGCGCCAGGTGATCAGGGTCTGGCGCAGTTCTTCGACGCGGCGTGCCTGACCGCTGGCCAGGTAGGCGGCCTCCAGGCCCAGGGTGTCGTACTTGTTCTCGGCGACGTTCTCTTCGTGGGTGGCCGCTTCGTGGGCACTGAGGGCGGCGAGGCTGGCCTGTTCGAGGTCGCTCTGCAGATGGCTGAGTACGTCTTGCAGCAGCAGATTCTTGTCCATGGTGTGCTATCGGGTTCGAGTTGATGAAGAGATGACGGCCTGACGCCGATCAGGCAGGGCTTGCAAGGTGGCCTTGTGTAGGAGCCCCGCCCCGGGGCGAAGCTCGCAAGTGCGTGTTGCCCTGATTCGCGGCGGGGCGCCGCTCCTACGCATTCGCTGCGTTGATAGTTAACTGGCTGGCACTAGGCTGCGGCCCCTGTTCAAAGGTATTGGGTGGCCAGTTGCACGCGGTTGCGACCTTCGGCCTTGGCCCGGTACATGGCGGCATCAGCCAGGCGAATCAGCATGGTGGCATTGTCGGCGCCGCGGCTAAGGGCGATGCCGATGCTGGCGCCGACGCGAACGGCACGATCTTCCAGGTACATCGGCGTGTCCAGACCTTCCAGCAGACGTTTGGCCAGATCGTGCGCATCTTCGGCTGATTGCACGCTCTCGCAGATCACCACGAACTCGTCACCGCCGAGGCGCGCAGGCAGATCGGTATCGCGCACGTATTGCCGCAGGCGCTGCGCCACTTCGGCCAGTACCAGGTCGCCGTAGCCATGGCCGTGCTGGTCGTTGATCGGCTTGAAACCGTCCAGGTCGATCAGCATCACGGCAAGCAGTTCGTTGCGGCGTTGGCTGCGCGCCAGTGCCTGCTCCAGGTGTTGCTGCAGGGCGGTGCGGTTGGCCAGGCCAGTCAGTGGGTCCTGCAGGGCCAGCTCACTGAGGCGCTGATTGGCCTGTTCCAGGGCCTGGGTGCGTTCGGTGACGCGCTTGGCGAGGATCTGCTCGTTGAGCTGCAGCGCGGCTTCGCGTTGGCGCTTGAGTTCGTTGAAGCGTGCTGCTAGGGCGAAGGACAGCAGGATCATCTCCAGCCCCGAGCCGATCTGCATGGCGTACAGGGTAAGGAAGTTCGACGGAATCAGGGCGAAGTTGCGTAGCGCCAGCAGCACCGCGCCGGTCAGCAGCATCAGCCAGGCCAGGGCGAACAGGCGAGCACCGGGCACTCGGTAGCCAATGCAGACGAAGCTGGTGACCAGCAGCGTCAGGGTGGCGATCAGGCCGGTCAGCGACATCAGCTGCAGCGCGCGCTGCAATGGCAGCAGCACACTGGCCAAGACGGCCGCACCGATGGCGATGGACAGCATCAGCAGGCCCTTGTCCCAGCGTGGCAGCCACTGGCGGGTGTCGAGAAAGCTGCGCGCAAACACCACCGACAGCAGCGCCGCCGTCGTCAGGCTGACCGGCAGCATGCGGTTGCTCCAGGGCGCGGCTTCGGACCACAGATACTGCGCGCCAAGACCATTGAGCGACAGCACGCTGAGGGCGAAGGCGAACATGAACAGCACGTAATTGAGGAAAGGCCGCTCGCGCAGGGCGAGAAACAGCAGCAGGTTGTACAGCCCCAGGGCGATCAGCACGCCGAAGTAGATGGCATGCGCCAGGTAGCCGTTCTGGCTGTGCTGCTCGAAATCGCGCGAAGACATCAGCGCGCCGCTGAGGGTCATGCTGCCGCGCGAGTCGACGCGCAGGTACAGCGTGCGCTGCTCGCCGGGCTGCAGAACGATCTCGAATACCGGGTTGCGATGGCCGACGCTGCGCTGCGCGTAGGGCACGGTGTCGCCGCTGCGCGACTCGCGCACGCCATCGGCGCCGATGTCGTACAGACGCACCTCGTCCAGCGAGGCGTAATTCAGTTCCAGGCGCCAGACGCGTGTTTGCTGGGCATCGGATTGCAGCGCCAGGCGCAGCCAGATCACCCCCGGCACATAGCCGAAGCTGAGGTCACGGCGGTTCAACGAGGGCTGGAAAGGGGCATCGGCAGCGCGAACGTCGTCCAGGCTCAGGGCGCTCTGGGGATCGGCGAGAAAGTCGACCAGGCCGTAGAGATCCTGTGCTGCGCTGCTGTCACCCAGGCGTGTGCTGGCGAGGGTGACCTGGCTGGCCAAAAGCAGACTACACACCAGCAGCAGACCCGGCAACGAGGCCAGGTAGGCGAGGGTGGTGTGTCGGTTGGCTGGCATGGGCAAGGCCTGGGGGCTAGGCGTCGTCAGATAGTGGCAGAAAGCCCCATGAGCCTGCTAGTGGCGATCCTTCTGCAGATGCGCGGCCAAGGTGCGCAGTGGCGCCAGCTGGCGGCAGATCAGCGCCAGTTGCGTCTGCACCAGACGTTGGCGTTCGTCGACGTCGTCGGCAATCTGCTCCAGGCTTTGCGCCAGTGCCTGTTCTTCATCGCTGTGGATGGCCAGCGGCTGCTCGTCGCGCAGGCCGGTGGCGATTTCATCGAGGCTGCTCGCCAGCGCTTCGGCCTGTTCCAGCAATTGTGCCTGGGCCGCCTGCGGCAACTGCTCGCCTCGATGGGCGCCGAGCCCTGAGAGATAGCTGAGCAGGGTGTGCGACAGCACCAGAAAGCGAAAGCCGAGGTCGGCGTCCTTACGGAAGTGGCCAGGCTCCATCAGCATGTTGCCGAGGGTGGTGGACAGTGCCGCGTCGGCGTTGTGCGCGTTGCGTCGGGCCAGGCGGTAGCCGAGGTCATCACGCTTGCCGTGTGCGTACTGGGCGATGATCTGCCGCAGGTAGGCGCTATTGCAGCTCAGCGTGTTCGCCAACATGCGCCCCAGGCGCCGACCCTGCCAGTCCGGCAGGATCAGGAACACCGCCAGCCCGGCCAGCATGCCGCCGAGCAGGGTGTCGACCAGGCGCGGCAGGAACAGGCCGTAGCCATCGCCGATCTGGTTGAAGCAGAACAGCACCAGCAGGGTGATCGCCGCCGTGGCCAGGGTGTAGCGCGTGCTACGTGTGGCGAAGAAGGCTACACCAGCGACCACGGCGAACAGGGCCTGGATGCGTGGGTCGGGGAACAGGTCGATCAATGCCCAGCCCAACCCCAAGCCGATCAGGGTACCGACGATGCGCTGCACCAGCTTGAGACGCGTGGCGCCGTAGTTCGGCTGACAGACGAACAGGGTGGTCAGCAGAATCCAGTAGCCCTGGGTCGGATGAATCAGGTGCAGCAGGCCGTAACCGGCGGCCAGAGCAATCGACAGGCGCAGCGCGTGGCGAAACAGCAGCGAGGTGGGAGTCAGTTGCTGGCCGATGCGCTCGATGACCTCGCGCAACGAATGCGGTTCGCGATCCAGCAGGCTGCTGTCCTGCTCATCGGCCAGGGCGTCAGGGTTGCTGGCGCTGCCGAGCAGCAGGTCTAGGCTGGCGAGGTTGCCGGCCAGGGCGCCGAGCGAGCGCAGCAGGCGGCGCCAGGCTGGGTTGCTCTGCAGGTGCAGGTGGTCGAGCGAGGCATGCAGGTCTTCCAGGGCCTGGCTGCACAGCTCGCGGTATTCGAACGGCTGGCGCAACTCGATGGCGCTGCCCAGGCGCTGGCAGGCTTCGCCGTGCAGGCGCAGCAGGCGCTGGCAGCGAAACAGCACATCGCTGTGGAAGAAGGCTTCGGCCAGTTCGTTGTAAGGGTAGTGCGACGAGCTGGCGCGTTCGTGAATGTCCTGGGCGAGGAAGTACAGCTTCAGGTAGCGATTGACCTTCGGTGCCGGCCGACCACCCCCGACCCGATGCAGGATGATCTCCTTGGCCGCGTTGAGCGCGGAGACGACGCGGCCATTCTGCTTGGCCAACTCCAGGCGGCGTTGCTCCACATCCAGCTGGCGCACGGGTTCGAACAGCGCTGCCTTGAGCTTGAGGTACTTGCCCAGTTCGCGAAACAGCCGGGCCAGGGCGAGCTGTACCGGCTGATGGGCGAAAAGGGCGTGCCAGATCACCGATAGCAGGCCGTACCAGGCGGCACCAGCAACCAGCAGCAGCGGCTCCAGCCACAGGCCGGCGACGCCCCCGCGCTGCTCGACGCCGATCATGCTGTACACGGCGAGAATCAGCGTACCCGAGCCAAGGGTCGCAAAGCGCTCGCCGAGCGCGCCGAGCATGGTCAGACAAAAGGCGGAAAAGGCCAGGGCGATGACGAACAACCAGGGATAGGGGAAGAGGAATTCCACTGCATAGGCCGCCGCGCTGAAGCAGGTCAGGGTGACCAGCACCGCGCCGAGGCGGCCTTGCCAGCTGTCGTCGGTCTCGGTCAGGGCGCTGGCGATGATGCCGAGAAACAGGGGGATCAGCCCATGCATCCAGCCCTGCCACCAGCACAGCGCCAGGGCTCCGGCCAGGGCTATGAATACCCGCAGGCTGGCGCTGAACTTGTCCAGTGCCCAGAGGCGGCGCAGTGATTGGCGAAGGCGAGGTCGGGGCATAGGGAGTCTGGTCGAAAAAGATCTGAGCAGCCTACCGGAACTGGCCAGTCACTGGGTATCTGTCTGCCGGCAATCTGTTTGGCCTGGCGCCTTTTGCGATTTCGTCGTCCGTCTCGCGGAAAAGTCCGCTCCTGCAGCGAGCAACTGCTGGCGCACCCGTACATCCCCTGTAGCACATCCGCCAGCCCTGTCGCGGGACCCGCTGGAGCATGGACTATGCTCAATAAAGGCCCTCCGCCACCTGTCCGGTATCACTGGGGGCCTGGGAGTCGAACGTGTTGCCTGGCTGGTTGCGTCTGTGTCTGTGTGCTCTGATCCTCTGCGGTTCGGTGGGGGCGAGTGCGGCGCCGGGCGCGGTGGTGCGCTTGCAGGTGGATGGGGTAATCGGACCGGCCAGTGCCGACTACCTGGTGCGCGGTATGGCCAAGGCGGTGGACGAGGGCGCGCAACTGGTGCTGATCGAGATCGACACGCCAGGAGGCCTGGACACCTCCATGCGCGCGATCATCAAGGCGATCCTCGCCAGCCCGATTCCGGTGGCCAGTTACGTCGCCCCAGGTGGCGCGCGGGCGGCCAGCGCCGGCACCTACATCCTCTACGCCAGCCATGTCGCTGCCATGGCGCCGGGGACCAACCTCGGCGCCGCCACACCGGTGGCCATCGGCATGCCCGGTACGCCGAGTAAGCCGCCGGGCGAGGGCAAGGGCGAGGCGGGCAAGGACGGCGCGGCCGAGCAGAGCCCCACCGACGCCATGACCGCCAAGCAGGTCAACGACGCCGCCGCCTATATCCGTGGCCTGGCGACGATGCGCGGGCGCAATGCCGAGTGGGCTGAACAGGCAGTGCGCGAGGCAGTCAGCCTGTCCGCCGAAGAGGCGCTGGAGCAGAAGGTGATCGACTATCTGGCGACGGACCTGGCCGACCTGCTGCGTCAGCTCGACGGCAAGACCCTGCAGGCCGCAGGCGTCGACCAGACCCTGGCCATCGCCGGCGCGCCCTTGATCAGCCATGCGCCGGACTGGCGCACTCGCCTGCTGGCGGTGATCACCAACCCCAGCGTGGCGCTGATTTTGATGATGATCGGCGTCTACGGCTTGTTCTTCGAGTTCTCCAACCCCGGCAGCGGCGTCGGCGGCGTGCTCGGTGGCATCAGCCTGATCCTCGCCCTCTACGCCCTGCAGCTGCTGCCGGTGAACTACGCCGGGGTGGCGCTGATCCTGCTCGGCATCGCCTTTATCGCCGCCGAGGCCTTCCTGCCCAGCTTCGGCGTGCTCGGCATCGGCGGCGTGGTGGCCTTCGTCTTCGGCGCGCTGATCCTGATCGATACCGACGTGCCGGGCTTCGGCATCCCACTGGCGCTGATCGTCACCCTGGCGCTGACCAGCACCGGGCTGATCCTGGCCATCCTCGGCATGGCGGTTAAGGCCAGGCGGCGCCAGCAGGTGGCCGGCGACAGCGGCCTGGTCGGCAGCCTGGTGGCGGTCGCCGCGGTGCAGGCCGAGGATCCTTGCAGCGGCTGGGTGGCGCTGCAGGGCGAACGCTGGCAGGTGCAGGGCCGCGAGCCGCTGCGGCCCGGGCAGCGGGTGCGGGTGACGGCGCGCCAGGGCGTGCAACTGCAGGTCAGCGCGGTGGATGAACCGCCGCCCCAAGGAGGTCACTGATGGGTTTCGAACTGAGTTTTCTCTCGCTGACGATCATCGTCCTGGCCCTGCTCGCCTCGGCCTTTCGCATCCTGCGCGAGTACGAGCGCGGCGTGGTGTTCCAGCTCGGCCGCTTCTGGCGGGTCAAGGGCCCGGGGCTGATCCTGGTGGTGCCCGGCTTGCAGCAGATGGTGCGGGTGGACCTGCGCACCATAGTGCTGGACGTGCCGACCCAGGACGTGATCTCCCGCGACAACGTCTCGGTCAAGGTCAACGCGGTGGTCTACTTCCGCGTGCTCGACGCGCAGAAGGCGATTATCCAGGTCGAGGATTACCACGTCGCCACCAGCCAGCTGGCGCAGACCACCCTGCGCGCGGTGCTCGGCAAGCACGAGCTGGACGAGATGCTCGCCGAGCGCGAGCGGCTCAACCTCGACATCCAGCAGGTGCTCGACGCGCAGACCGACGCCTGGGGCATCAAGGTGGCCAACGTCGAGATCAAGCACGTCGACCTCGACGAGTCGATGATCCGCGCCATCGCCAAGCAGGCCGAGGCCGAGCGCGAGCGGCGGGCCAAGGTGATCCACGCCGAGGGCGAGCTGCAGGCCTCGGAAAAGCTCATGCAGGCCGCCGAGATGCTCGGCCGCCAGTCCGGCGCCATGCAGCTGCGCTATATGCAGACGCTGAGCAATATCGCCAGTGACAAGAGCTCGACCATCGTCTTTCCGCTGCCGGTGGAGTTGTTGCGCGGCATCGTCGATCTGAAGGAGCCCAAGGCTTGAATTTAGAACTGATCGGTTCTAAATTTAGCGCATGACGACACGTGGACGCCCCAAGAGCTTCTGCCCGGACCGGGCCCTGGAAAACGCCATGCAGCTGTTCTGGCAACGCGGTTATGAAGCCGCGTCGCTGCAGGACCTGCAGGCGGCCACCGGGCTGTCCAAGAGCAGCCTGTATCAAACCTACCCGAGCAAGCAGGCCTGGTTCGTCGCTGCCTTCAGCCGCTACGTAGCGCAGCGCCGAGCCTTGTTGCTGGAGCAGCTTGACGCCAGCGCCTCGCCGCTCGCTTTCATCCGCGAGCGCCTGCTCAGTGTGCTCGAAGATGATGGCCCTGACGGCGTGCCGCGTGGCTGCATGCTGGTCAACGTGGCCAATGAGTTCTCCTTGTCGGAGCCGGCGCTGGTGCCGGTTCTGCGACAGGCCACCGCGGGTATCTGCCAGGTCTTCGAACAGGCGCTCGAACGCGCCGTGGCCTGCGGGGAGTTGAGCAACGGCAGGGACCTCGCGGCTCGCGCCAGTTATCTGCAATGTGTGATGAGCGGGCTGCGCACCCAGGTGAAATCCGCAGTGCCTGCGGATTCGATCCGCGCCACCGTTACAGTGGTGATGACCAGCCTGGACTGTATCTGAGCAATCCGGCGCTGGTCTTTGTTCGCTTGATTCTGGACTGATCGGTTTTTAATGGGGGGGTGATATGCGGGAATTGTTCGAGTTATGCGGTGCCGATCCTGAGCTGGTGTTCTCGCCTTACTGCTGGCGCGTACGTCTGGCGCTGGCGCACAAGGGACTGGACTGGCAGAGCCGGCCGACACGTTTCACTGACAAGGATTTGATCGCTTTTTCCGGACAGAAGCTGGTGCCGGTGCTGATCGACGAAGGTGAAACGGTGCATGACAGTCTGGCGATCTTCGCCCACCTCGATCAGCGTTATCCACAACGTCCCTTGCTCGGTGGCGCGCTGGCTACCGAGCGCGCCCGCCTGGTCGAGCGCCTGAGCTTTCATATGGTGCGTGTGCCGCTGTTGAAGATGCTGATCCCGCGGGTCTGGCAGGTGATCGACCCGGCTGATCGCGAGTATTTCCGCAGCAGCCGGGAGAAGGCGCTGGGCATGCCTCTGGAGGCGTTCGCCGATCCGCAGGGCGGTGAGCGGTTGTTCCGTGAAGGCGTGGCGCCGCTGGAAATGTGGCTGCGTGATCAGCCCTTCCTCGAAGGCCAGGCCCCTGGCGGCTGTGACTACCTGCTGGCTGGCATGTTGTTCTGGGCCTGGTGCCTGGGCGCGCAACCCTGGGCCGAGGATTCGGCGCTGGGCGCCTGGTTCGCGCGCATCCTGCAGACGTATGAAGCGACTCACGGCCCGGTCAAGCGGGCCGCGATCTACGTGGAGGAAAACCAATGATCGACCTGTATTACTGGACCACGCCCAACGGCCACAAGGTCAGCATCTTTCTCGAGGAAGCCGGGCTGGACTACCGCATCGTTCCGGTGCATATCGGCAAGGGCGAGCAGTTCGCGCCGGAGTTTCTCAAGATCGCACCGAACAACCGCATTCCGGCCATCGTCGATCATGCGCCGGCCGATGGCGGTGAGCCCATCGCCCTGTTCGAGTCCGGGGCGATTCTCGAGTACCTGGCCGACAAGAGCGGGCAGTTCCTGCCGCGCGAGACACGCGCGCGTTTCACCGTGCTGCAGTGGCTGTACTGGCAGATGGGCGGCGTTGGCCCGATGGCAGGGCAGAACCATCACTTCGTGCGCTACGCGCCGGAGCCGATTCCGTATGCCATCGATCGCTACGTGAAGGAAACCGCGCGCCTCTACGGCGTGCTGGACCGCCAGCTGGTCGGGCGCGACTACGTGGCGGGCGATTATTCCATCGCCGACATGGCCATCTACCCCTGGGCCAAGCTGTGGAAGATGCAGCAACAGAAACTGGAGGATTTCCCCAACATGGCCGCCTGGCTCGAACGCATCGATGCACGCCCTGCCGTGCAGCGTGCCTATGCGCTGGTAGAACAGGTGAACGCCGATCCGCAGGCTCTGCTCACCGCCGAGGCGCGGCGGCTGCTATTCGGGCAGTGACGGACGGACGAAATTTCTCGTGGAATTTCCTGTGAGCTGGCTCACGCTTTCCTAGACTTCAGACTGTTGGCCCGCAATGGTTGGAGATGGTTATGCGAATCGGCGTACCCAAGGAAATCAAGAACCACGAGTACCGAGTCGGCCTCACGCCACAGTCGGTGGCCGAGCTGACGGCGCTCGGCCATGAGGTCTGGATCGAGACCCATGCCGGTGCCGCTGTCGGTTTCGCCGACGAGGATTACCTCGAGGCGGGCGCACAGATCGCCAGCAGTTCGTCCGAGGTGTTCCAGCAGGGGCAGTTGATCGTCAAGGTCAAGGAGCCTCTGGCGGTGGAGCGCGCCAGGTTGCGAGCCCACCACACGCTGTTCACCTACCTGCACCTGGCGCCGGATCGGGCGCAGACCGAAGAGCTGATGGCCGGCGGTGCCACCTGCATCGCCTACGAGACGGTGACCGATGCGCAGGGCCGCCTGCCTTTGTTGGCGCCGATGTCGGAAGTGGCCGGGCGCATGTCGATCCAGGCCGGCGCCGGCTGCCTGGAAAAGGCCCGTGGCGGGCGTGGCGTATTGCTGGGTGGCGTACCAGGTGTGGCGCCGGGCAAGGTGGTGATTCTCGGCGGCGGCGTGGTCGGCAGTCATGCCCTGGCCATGGCAGTCGGCCTCGGTGCCGATGTCACGGTGTTGGACAAGAGCGTCGACGCGCTACGCCGGCTCGATGCCCAGTACGGCAATCGCATCACCACGCTCTACTCCACTCGCGCGGCGGTGCGCGAGCAGGTGTTGGCGGCCGATCTGGTGATTGGTGGGGTGCTGATTCCCGGAGCTGCCGCGCCCAAGCTGATCACTGCGGACATGGTGCGGCAGATGAAGGCCGGCGCTGTGTTGGTGGATGTCGCCATCGACCAGGGCGGATGCGCCGAGACTTCCCGCGCCACTACCCATGCCGAGCCCACCTATGTGGTCGATGATGTGGTGCACTATTGCGTGGCCAACATGCCCGGCGCGGTGGCACGCACCTCGACCCTGGCGCTGAACAACGCGACCTTGCCGTTCGTCGTGGCGCTCGCCCAGAAGGGCACACGCCGCGCCTTGCAGGATGACCTGCACCTGCTGAACGGGCTCAACGTGGCCAGGGGGGTGATCACCTGCGGCAGCGTGGCAGAGGCCCACGGCCTGCCCTTTCAATCTGCCGCCGGGGTGCTGGAACATCTGTCATAGCGTGTCGCGGGGCCGCCTGGGCCGCGCGCTACGGAGGAAAAAGACCATGTCCAGCCGTCGTCATCTCCTCTTCGCCGCTGGCGGCGCGTTGCTGGTCAGCCCGGCACTGGCGCTGGCCGAGCGGTTGCTGACGCCGCGCCAGACGCTGGGCCCCTTCTACCCCGACCAACTACCGCTGGACCGCGACAACGACCTGGTGCGAGTCGACGGTCAGGCCGCAGAGGCGCGCGGAATTCGCGTGCAACTGCACGGTTCGATCCTCGATGCGGGCGGCCGGCCACTGGCGGGGGCGCTGGTGGAAATCTGGCAAGTGGATGCCAACGGTATCTATCTGCACAGTCGCGGCGGTGACCGCCAGAGGCTCGACCCCGGGTTCCAGGGGTATGGCCGTTTCACTACGGCTGCCGATGGGCGCTACCGTTTTCGCACCATCCGCCCGGTGCCCTATCCCGGCCGTACACCGCATATCCATCTGGCGGTGACCCTGCCCGGCATGCCGCGTTTCGCCACGCAGTGTTATGTGCACGGCGAGCCGCTCAATCAGCGCGATGGCCTGCTCAACGCCATCCGCGACCCACGCTTGCGCGAACTGCTGGTCGTGCCCTTCGTGCCGGTGAGCGGGCAGAGCGACGAGCAGGTCGCTCGCTTCGATGTGGTGCTCGGCATCACCCCGAGCTCCTGAATGGCGGATTACAATGGCCAGATCCACAGCAGCATGGGCACACTGATTAGCGCCACGAGGATTTCCAGTGGCAGGCCCAGGCGCCAATAGTCGCCAAAGCGGAAACCGCCAGGGCTGAGGATCAGGGTGTTGTTCTGGTGGCCAATGGGCGTGAGGAACGAGCAGGAGGCGCCGATGGCCACGGCCATCAGCAGCGAGTCCGGGCTGACGCCGAGCTGGCTGGCGGCGCTCAGCGCGATGGGGCACATCACCGCAGCTGTCGCCGCGTTGTTCATGAAATCCGACAGGGTCATGGTCACCACCAGCAACAGGGTCAGGGTGATGATGGCGTTGCCCTGTGCCAGGTTCTCCATCAGCAGACGTGCCAGCAGATCGGCTGCACCCGTGGCGGACATCGCACCGGCCACCGGAATCAGAGCCCCGAGCAACACGATCACTGGCCAGTCGATGGACTCGTAGACGGCGCGCAGCGGCACCAGACGCAGCAGCATGTAGGCCAGTACGCCGCTGGCGAAGGCAATCGCGGCCGAGAGCAGGCCGAAGGCGGCGGCAGCGATGGCCAGCAGCATGATGCCAAGCGCGAGATTGGCCTGCCGCGGATCGGGAATGTTGATGGCGCGTGCGGCCAGCGGCACGCAGTCATAGTCGCTGGCGAACTCGCCGATATCCTCGGCGCTGCCCTGCATCAGCAGCACATCACCGCTCTGGATCAGGGTCGAGCGCAGGCGTTTGATCGAGCGATGGCTCTGCCTGGAGATAGCCAGCAGGTTGATGGAATAGCGGCTGCGCAAACGGGTGCTGCTGGCAGAGCGACCGATCAGTGACGAGTCGGGCTTGACCAGCAGTTCCTGCATGGCGCGGTCTTCGTCATTGCTGGCTTTCTTCTCGGTTTCACCCTCCTTGTCCTCTTTCTGTTCGGCCTCCTTGGCTTCGCGCTCGGCCTCCAGCAACAGGTCCAGCTGGCCGAGTACTTCACCCAACTCCTGCGGGTCGGCCTCGATCACCAGCACATCATCGGCCTGCAGGACGCGCCGCGGGTTGGGTGCAGTCAGGCGCAGCTTGTTGCGCACCATGGCCACTACCTGAGCGTCGGCCTCGTCGAGCAACTGCTCGATTTCGCGCAGGGTCTTGCCCTGGGCCTTGCCGCCTTCCTTGACCCGCGCCTCGGTCAGGTAATGGCCGGTGTCGAAGCTGGCGGCGTTACCCACTTCGCGCTTGGGAACCAGACGCCAGCCGAGCAGGGTGATGAACAGCACACCGGCCAGTGCCACGGCGACACCGACCGGGCTGAAGTCGAACATGGCGAAGGGACCGCTGCCATGCTGGGCGCGAAAACTGGAGACGATCAGGTTCGGCGGTGTACCGATCAGCGTGGTCATGCCGCCGAGGATGGTGCCGAAGGCCAGTGGCATCAGCACGCGCCCCGGCGGCAGCTCCAGGCGTGCAGAAATCTGCAGGGCGATGGGCATCAGCAGGGCGAGGGCGCCGACGTTGTTCATGAATGCCGAGAGCAGCGCGCCCAGGCCGGTCAATGCGGCGATGGAAAGCAGCACGCCAGCGCCGCTGGGCAGCAGTCGTTGGGCCAGTCGACTGACCGCCCCCGTGCGCTGCAAACCATGGCTGAGCACCAGTACGCAGGCGACGGTGATCACTGCCGGGTGACCGAAACCTGCAAAGGCCTCGCGCTCGGGCACCAGACCAACGATCACGCACGCCAACAGCGCGCCCAGCGCTACCACGTCATGGCGCCAGCGGCCCCAGATGAACAAGCCCATGCTGGCAACGAGAATGACGAAAATCAGGCCTTGTTCGAGAGTCATGAAGCGGCGTCGTCCCTGTGATTGCAGCGTTGCATCTGCTGTTCATAGCAGAGTCTGCGCCGCGTCGGCAGTTCCCGCTGCACCGTCAAATGGGGCGCAATATTTTAGCCTCAGACGTATTGCGCGGCGGCGTAGCCCGACGCCCAGGCCCACTGGAAGTTGAAGCCGCCCAGGTGGCCAGTGACGTCGAGCACTTCGCCGATGAAATACAACCCCGGTACCTTGAGCGACTCCAGGGTCTTGGATGACACCTCGTCGGTATTCACCCCGCCCAGGGTCACTTCCGCCGTGCGGTAGCCTTCGGTGCCGGCCGGCACCAATTGCCAGTCGGACAGGTGCTCGGCAATCGTCTTGAGCTCGCCGGGCGTGTACTGCTTGAGCGGCTTGTTGCTGAACCAGCTGTCGACCAGCAGGGTCGCCATCTTCTTGGTGAACAGCTCGGCCAGCAGGGTTTTCAGCTCACTGTTGCCACGTTCGCGCTGCTGGGTGGCCAGCCATTCGGGCAGGTCGATATGTGGCAGCAGGTCGATATGTACGGTATCGCCCGGCTGCCAGTAGGACGAGATCTGCAGGATCGCCGGGCCGGACAGGCCGCGGTGGGTGAAGAGGATGTTCTCGACGAAACTCTGGCCATTGCAGCTCACCCGGCAGTCCTCCACCGAGGTTCCGGAAAGCTCCGTGCACAGCGTCTTGAGCTGCGGCTCGGTGATGGTGAAAGGCACCAGCCCGGCGCGGGTCGGCAGCAATTCGTGACCGAATTGCCTGGCTACCTGATAGCCGAAGCCGGTGGCGCCGAGGGTCGGGATCGACAGCCCGCCAGTGGCGATCACCAGCGACTGGCAGGCCACTTCGCCGAGGTCGCTTTGCAGCAGGAAGCCGCCTGCGGTTTTTTCGATGCTGTGTACTGCCGTGTCCAGGCGGATCTGTGCCCCGGCCTCGGCACATTCGGCCAGCAGCAATTCGAGGATGTCGCTGGACTTGTTATCGCAGAACAGCTGGCCAAGCTTCTTCTCGTGGTAGGGCACGCCGTGCTTGGCCACCAGGCCGATGAAGTCCCACTGGGTGAAGCGCGCCAGGGCGGACTTGCAGAAGTGCGGGTTGCCGGAAAGGAAGTTGCTCGGCTCGCAGTACAGGTTGGTGAAGTTGCAGCGCCCACCACCGGACATGAGGATCTTCTTGCCGGCCTTGTTGGCATGGTCGAGCACCAGCACGCGGCGGCCACGGGCTGCGGCGGTGGCTGCGCACATCAGGCCGGCGGCGCCTGCGCCGATGATCAGTACGTCGGTTTGCAACACGAAATGTCCTCAGGTGAATCGCTGACGCAGCGAGCGCTGCGCGAAAACCGCTGAAGTTTACCCGAACGCTCTGGGCCGACGCTTCTGTCGCCGTGCGGCAGGCAAGCGTATAACGCCCGCCTGACTGTCTCAGATATGAGACAGTGACGAGCGGCGTTGTGCCTGCTATCACTAGAATTGATCATTTCGGATGGACCGCCACCAATGCCCGCAGTGCGTGCCTGGCTATTGCTCTTGCTGCTGTCGCCGGCACTGGCCTCGGCCGAGCTGTTGCGCCTGGCGGCCGACCCCTGGCCGCCGTTCAACGATCAACGGTTGCTCGGCAAAGGTCTGGCCAGTGATCTGGTGGAGCAGGCGCTCGCCCGTGCCGGCTACACCACCAGCTACGTGGAGGCGCCCTGGGAGCGCGCGGTGCTGGGGCTCAAGCGTGGCGATTACGATGTACTGATCAACGCCTGGTACAGCGCCGATCGCAGCGAGTATGGCTATTTCTCCCAGCCCTATCTGGTCAACCGTATCCGCTTCATGCGGCGCAAAGGGAGCGACATTCAGTTCGAGACCCTGGCCGATCTCTACCCGCACAACATCGCGGTGGTTAGGGGCTATGCCTATTCCAGGGAATTCGATAGCGATCCGCAGTTGCTCAAGGTTGGTGTCGGCAGTTTCGAAATCGCCGCGCGGATGCTGCATGCCGGGCGCGTGCAGCTGGCGCTGGAAGATGAGCTGGTCGCGCGCCACCTGCTCGCTAACAAGCTGAGTGCCATCCGCGATGAACTGGAGTTCCTGCCGCTGCCCTTGAGCGAGAACGGCCTGCATATCCTGGTGCGGCGAAGTCTGGCCCAGCATCGCGACATTGCCAGGCGTTTCGATGCGGCGATTCAGGCCATGAGCGACGACGGCAGCTATGCCGCGACGCTGCAGCGCCACAGCCCCTGATCAGGCCAGTACGGTGCGGGCACGACCCTGTTGCTTGGCCCGGTACAGGCGAATGTCGGCTTCATGCAGCAGGCTTTCCAGGTCCTCGGGTTCACCCTGATAGAGGCCCGCGCTGAACGATAGCGCGGGCGCGCCGACGGCGTAATGCAGGCCGGCGCACTGTCGGCGCAGTTTATCCAGTGCCTGAGCCACATGATCCGCGCCATGCAGGGTAAGCAGGGCAAATTCCTCTCCGCCCAGGCGGCCCAGCAGCATGTCGGGGAAGGCATTGCTCATCGCCCGGGCGAACACCACCAGGGCGCTGTCGCCGCTGGCATGGCCGAAGCCATCGTTGATCTGTTTGAAGTGGTCGAGATCGAGCATCGCCACGCTGACCTCGCGACTTTCCCGTTGCGCCTTCTGCAGTATCTGCATGCCTTGTTCGTAGAAGGCGCGGCGGTTGTTCAGGCCGGTCAGGGCATCGAACTGCGCGGCCTTCTTCAGTGCGCGCAACAGGTCGCGTCGCTCCAGGGTCGACATTACCCGGCAGTTCAGTTCTTCAGGGCAGAAGGGCTTGCGCAGGAAATCGTCAGCACCGTGCTTGATGAACTGCGCACTGAGCGAGCCCTTGGGGTCGGCGGACACGCCGATGATGATCAGGTCATTGAGGCGCAGTTTCTGGCGCAGCAGCTTGACCAGCTCGAAACCGCTGACGCCGGGCATGGCATGGTCGAGCACCAGCAGGTCGATATCTGGATGCTCATTGAGCTGGCGCAGGGTCTCCTTGCCGTCGCTGGCCTCGATGATCTGGTAGTGGTGCGGCTCGAGGATGTGGCGAATGTAGTGACGCTGCGCCGCAGAATCGTCGGCGATGAGAATCTTGATATGGCTGTTGTGATCGAGCCGGTGCAGCAGGCGGAAGGCGTACTCGTAGGAATGCTGGCTTTCCTTGAGTACGTAGTCGACCACGCCTTTCATCAGCAGATCGTCACGGCGCTGTTCGTTGTAGCTGCCACTGAGCACGATGCACGGCAGGTGGTAGCGCATCACCAGATCGACGCTTTCGCCGTCCGGTGCGTCCGGCAGGTGCAGGTCGACGATGGCGGCGAAGAACAGCGCCGCAGAGGTCTCCAGCATGACTTCCGCTTCTGCCAGTGAGGCACAGAAGATCGGTTCCAGATCGGTTTCCTGACGGAACAGATGCTCGAGGATCTTCAGTACCAGTGGGCTGTCTTCAATGACCAGAATATTGCGCATGGGTGACTCCGGCCCAGGCCGTTTGATTCTTTATATCAGCCTTACAATAGACGCACACGCAGCGTTCTACCCTTGATCTTGCCTTCAGTGAGGCGCTTGAGCGCCTGGCGGGCGACGTCGCGTTCGACGGCGACATAGGCCTGGTAGTCGAACAGGGCGATCTTGCCGACCTGGCTACCGGGCAGCCCGGCGTCGCCGGTCAGGGCACCAAGGATATCGCCGGGGCGTAGTTTGTCCTTGCGTCCGGCGCCGATGCACAGGGTGTGCATCGGCGGCAGCAGCGGCTCACCCGTCGCCTTTGCTGCAGGCAGCGGGTACCAGGCCAGTTCCTTGCCTTGCAGGGTTTCGATGGCCTGGGCGCGACCAGCTTCGGCCGGGGCCACCAGGCTCAGTGCCAGGCCTTTCTCGCCAGCGCGACCACTACGGCCGATGCGGTGGATATGCACCTCGGCATCACGCGACAGCTCGACGTTGATCACCATTTCCAGCCCGGCGATATCCAGGCCGCGCGCTGCGACGTCGGTGGCCACCAGCACGCTGAGGCTGCGATTGGCGAACAGCGCGAGAATCTGATCGCGATCACGCTGTTCCAGATCGCCATGCAGCGCGGCGGCGGAAATCTTCTCGGCCTCCAGCTGTGCGGCCAGTTCGTCGCATTGTTGGCGGGTGGCGCAGAAGGCCACCGTCGGTTGCTTGCGGAAATGCCGCAGCAGGGTGCTGACCGCTTCCATACGTTGGCTCGGCGCTATTTCGTAGAAGCGCTGCTCGATCTGCCCGTCGTCATGCTGCGCCTCCACTTCGACCCGCTCCGGGCTACGCAAGAAACGTGCGGCAAGCTGTTCGATGGCGGGCGGATAGGTGGCGGAGAACAGCAGAGTCTGACGGCGTGCCGGGGTCTGCTCGATGATTTCGCTGATGCTGTCGATGAAGCCCATGTCGAGCATGCGGTCGGCTTCGTCGAGTACCAGGGTATTGAGCCCATCGACTTTCAGCGTGCCTTTGCGCAGATGCTCCTGCACTCGTCCCGGCGTGCCGACAATCACGTGCGCACCATGCTCGAGCGAGCCGATCTGCGGGCCGAAAGGCACACCGCCGCAGAGGGTAAGCACCTTGATGTTGTCGGCAGCACGGGCCAGGCGGCGGATTTCCTTGGCCACCTGATCGGCCAGTTCGCGTGTCGGGCACAGCACCATGGCCTGGCAGCCGAAATAGCGCGGGTTGAGCGGATGCAGCAGGCCGATGCCGAAGGCGGCGGTCTTGCCGCTGCCGGTCTTGGCCTGGGCGATCAGGTCGCGGCCCTTGAGAATCAGCGGCAGGCTGGCGGCCTGGATGGGCGTCATCTCGGCATAGCCGATGGCGGCGAGATTGGCCTGCATGGCGGCAGAAATGGGCAGGCTGGCGAAGGCAGTAGCGGTCACGGCAAGAGCTCGGGGGTGAAGAAACAGGCCGGCAGTGTAACAGGCCCGCTCATTCGTCCGCTGAAACCTCGATATTACGCCCGCTACGGCCATCTTTCGTGTCCAGTTGCAGGAAGATCGCCGCTGCCAGCATCGACAGCAGGCCAACGCACAGGTAGGTCGCCTGGAACGCCTCCAGCACATGGCCGTTGTCGCCCAGCTCGCGGCTGAAACCGCTGAGCAGCGCCGCCGCCGATGCAACGCCAAGGCCCATCGCCAGCTGTACCACCACCGACAGTAGGCTGTTGCCGCTGCTGGCGTCGCGGTTGTCCAGGTCGATCAGCGTTACCGTGTTCATCGCGGTGAACTGCAGCGAGTTGCAGGCGCCGATCAGGCTCAGCTGGATGATCAGCTGCAAGGTCGAGGTTTGTGCGTCGACCAGGGCCAGGCTGGCGATCAGGGCGCCGAGCAGCAGGGTGTTGCTGGTGAGGATGTTGCGGTAGCCGAGGCGCTCGATCAGCGGCCTGGCCAGGGGTTTGGCTGCCATGGCCGCCAGTGCCAGCGGAATCAGGCTCATGCCGGCCTGGGCCGGCGAATAGCCCATCGCCAGTTGCAGCAGCAGCGGCGTGAGGAAAGGTAGCGCGCCGCTGCCGAGGCGGGCGAACAGGTTACCGATGATGCCCACGGCGAAACTGCGGGTGTGGAACAGCTTGGGTGCGAACAATGGCTGCTCGATGCGCCCGGCGCGTAGCCAGTAGGCGGCCAGGCAGGCCATGCCGCCGAGCAACAGCAGCACCACGCGCATGGTCGGCAGGTGCAGTTCGCCGAGCCCTTCCAGGGCTACGGTGATCAGCAGCATGGCGGCGCCGAACAGCAGAAAGCCGACGGTATCGAAGCGGCTGCGCTCAGGGCCGCGCAGGTCGGGCATATGGCGCAATGCTGCCCAGCAGCCGAGTAGTCCCACTGGCAGGTTGATCAGGAAGATCCAGTGCCAGCTGGCCACTTCCACCAACCAGCCACCGAGGCTCGGGCCGATCAGCGGGCCGAGCAGGCCGGGCAGGGTGATGAAGCTCATGATCCGTACCAGCTCCGAGCGCGGATAGGCGCGCAGCACCACCAGTCGCCCGACCGGCATCATCAGCGCGCCGCCCAGGCCCTGGATGACCCGTGCGCCGATCAGCATGCTCAGCGACTCCGACAGTGCGCAGAGCAGCGAGCCGAGGCTGAACAGGGCGATGGCGCCGAAGAAGATGCGCCGCGTGCCGAAGCGGTCGGCGATCCAGCCCGATGCCGGGATCAGCAGGGCCACGGTAAGCATGTAGGCGATCACCACCGACTGCATGCGCAATGGATTTTCGCCGAGGTCGGCGGCCATGGCCGGTAATGCGGTGTTGAGGATGGTGCCATCCAGCGTCTGCATGAAGAAGGCGATGGCGACTATCCAGGGCAGCAGGCGGGCGGTTCTGGGGTCGAGCAGGGTGGGGTTGGTCATGCTGTTCTCATAGTCTGTGCGCTCCACTCTAGGCCGCCGATCGAGCCCGGGCAACTGCGGGTTGCCAACGTGTAAGCAGGTGTCCGAGGTGGTGCTACGCTGGGGTGACTGGCACATCGCCCCGCAAGGGCTAAGGACGGCGTCATGCGCTGGTTGACTCTGTGGCTTTCGCTGGCTTGCCAGTCGCTGCTGGCGGCCGAGTGGTTTCCTTATCCGGTACGTGCCGATGGCCGCATGCTGGATTACCGGCCTTTGCCAGCGGCCAGCCAGCCCTGGCGTATCTGTGCGCTGCTGCCCCATGGCAAGGATCGCTACTGGTGGGGCGTGGCCTGGGGGCTGGATCAGGAAGCCAGACGTCTTGGCGTGCGCCTGGGGATCTACGAAGCCGGTGGCTACGAGCATGCCGATGTGCAAGTGGAGCAGTTCGGGCATTGTGTAGCCGAGGGCGCCGATGCCTTCGTCGTGGCCAGTATCAACACCTATGACCTGTGCAGCGCAGCAGAAGTGCAGATCAAGGCCGGTCGGCCGGTCATCGATCTGGTCAATCGCCTGGAATGCCCGGGGCTCAGCGCGCATTCGCGGGTCGACTTCGCCGACATGACGAGTGCCACGCTCAAGTATCTGGTACGTGTCAGTGAAGGGCGGCCGATTCAGGTCGGCTGGCTACCCGGCCCGGCCGATGCTGGCTGGGTGCAGGATGCCGAGCGCGGCCTGCGTGATGCCTTGCCTGGCACCAGGGTGACCCTGGCCCATGGTGGTTATGCCCCAGTGGATCGCAGTAGTCAGGCGCAGTTGACGCGGGAGCTGCTCAAGCAGCATCCACGTCTCGATTATCTGATCGCCAATGCCGAAGCCGCGGCCTTCGCCGCGCAGTTGGTGCGCAATATCGGTTCTGAGACGCAGGTGTTGTCGTTCTATGCCACCGAGCGGGTGCTGGAGCAGATTCGCGAGGGGCAGGTACTGGCTGCACCCACCGACTCACCGGTGATTCAGGCGCGCATCGCCCTGGACCTGGCCGTTCGTGGCCTGCAGGGCGAAAAGCTGCCGCAACTGGTGAGCCCGCAGATCGAAATGCTCGACGCCGACTCACTGGATCGTTTCGACCTCGGCCGGCTGATGCCGCCCGAGGGCCACTGGATGATCCGCCAGGAATTACCCGACTAACCTGTCTTGCTGGCTGCGCAGCGGCGTACCACGCACCGGGCGTTCGCCCGCGACGAAATAGGGCGCATTGCTGCGCGGCAATGGCTGGCGCCCGCGAATCCGATCCGCGATCTTCTCGGCGATCATGATGGTGGTGGCGTTGAGGTTGCCGGTGATGATCTCCGGCATGATCGACGCATCCACTACGCGCAAGCCCTGCAGGCCGTGCACGCGGCCCTGACCATCGACCACCGCCATGTCGTCCTCGCCCATCTTGCACGAGCAGGACGGGTGGAAAGCCGTTTCCGCATGCTCGCGAATGAAGGCATCCAGCTCGGCGTCGCTCTGCACATGCTCGCCAGGACTGATTTCACGCCCACGGTAAGGATCGAGTGCCGGCTGCGCCATGATCTCGCGGGTCAGGCGTATGCCGTCGCGGAATTCCTGCCAGTCCTGATCGGCGCTCATGTAGTTGAAGAGGATGCTCGGGTGCTGGCGCGGGTCTTTCGACTTGAGCTGGATACGCCCGCGGCTGGGCGAGCGCATCGAGCCGACGTGAGCCTGGAAGCCATGCTCGTTGACCGCGTTGCTGCCGTTGTAGTTGATCGCCACCGGCAGGAAGTGGAACTGGATATTGGGCCAGGCGAACTCCGGGCGCGTGCGGATGAAACCGCCGGCCTCGAACTGGTTGCTGGCGCCGATACCGTTGCCGGCGAACAGCCATTGCGCGCCGATGCCGGGCTGGTTGAGCAGCTTGAGTGCCGGGTACAGCGACACTGGCTGGGTGCAGGCGTACTGCAGGTACATCTCCAGGTGGTCCTGCAGGTTCTGGCCGACGCCAGGCAGTTCGTGTACCAGCGCGATGTCCAGCTCGCGCAGCAGCGCGGCGGGGCCGACGCCGGAGCGCTGCAGGATCTGCGGCGAGGCGATGGCGCCGGCGCATAGCAGCACTTCGCGGCGAGCACGGGCTTCGGTGGCATCGTTGGCGTTGCCGATCAGGTAGCTGACGCCACTGGCGCGCTTGCCATCGAAGAGGATGCGGTCGGTGGTGGCGTGGGTGATGATGGTCAGGTTCGGCCGTGCCCGTGCCTGGTCCAGATAGCCACGCGCGGTGCTGGCGCGGCGGCCTTCCGGGGTCACGGTGCGGTCCATCGGGCCGAAGCCTTCCTGCTGATAGCCGTTGAGATCATCGGTGCGCGGATAGCCGGCCTGCACGCCGGCCTCGACCATGGCGTGGAACAACGGGTTGTTACCGGCCTTGGGCGTGGTCACACTGACCGGGCCGTCACCGCCGTGGTAATCGTTGGGGCCGATGTCGCGGCTTTCCGCCTTGCGGAAATAGGGCAGGCAGTCGTGGTAGGTCCAGTCCTCCAGGCCCTTGGCCTTGGCCCAGTTGTCGAAGTCCAGGGCGTTGCCGCGGATGTAGCACATGCCGTTGATCAGGGATGAGCCGCCCAGGCCCTTGCCGCGTCCGCATTCCATGCGGCGGTTGTTCATGTACGGCTCGGGGTCGGTCTCGTAGGCCCAGTTGTAGCGCCGGCCCTGCAGCGGGAAGGCCAGGGCGGCAGGCATTTGGGTACGAAAGTCGAGGCGGTAGTCGGGGCCGCCGGCTTCCAGCAGCAGTACGCTGACGTCTGCGTCTTCGGTCAGCCGGGTGGCCAGGACGTTACCGGCCGAACCGGCGCCGATGATGATGTAGTCGAATTCCTGGGTCATGGCTCCTCCTGTTGCCCGGCTGTGATCCGGGAAAACGCGGTGACTGTTCCCGGATTGCATCCGGGTTACGGGGCGGTGATTCAATTCGTGGGCGGGCCGGGCGGCGAACCGCTTTAGCCGCGAAATGGGTCGCGGCTGAAGCCCCTCCCACAGACACCGGTGCTTAGAACACCGAGCTGTAGCCGCCGAGTTCGACCTGCACCGACTTGATGCGGGTGTAGTGGCCGAGGGTGACCAGGCCGTTCTCGCGGCCGACACCGGACTGCTTGTAGCCGCCAACCGGCATTTCGGCTGGCGACTCGCCCCAGGTGTTGATCCAGCAGATGCCGGCTTCCAGCTTGTGGATCACCCGGTGTGCGCGGTTGAGGTCGCGCGTCACCACGCCTGCGGCCAGGCCGTAGTCGGTGTCGTTGGCGCGGCGGATCACTTCCTCTTCGCTGTCATAGATGAGGATGCTCATCACCGGGCCGAAGATTTCCTCGCGCACGATGGTCATGTCGTCCCGGCAGTCGGTGAATACGGTCGGCGCGACGTAGGCGCCCTTGGCGTACTCACCGTCGCTGACGCGCGCGCCGCCGATCAGCAGGCGTGCACCCTCGCTGCGGCCCTTCTCGATGTAGCCGAGCACGCTGTCCATGTGCGCGTAGCTCACCAGCGGGCCGAAATTGGTGGCGTCATCCAGCGGATCGCCGAGGCGGATGCGTTTGACTCGCTCCAGCACCTTGGCCTCGAAGCGCGCCTGCAACATGCGCGGCACGAACACGCGGGTGCCGTTGGTGCACACCTGGCCGGAGCTGTAGAAGTTGGCCATCACCGCGATGTCGGCGGCGCGGTCGAGGTCGGCGTCCTCGAAGACGATCAGCGGCGACTTGCCGCCCAGCTCCATGGTCACTTCCTTGAGGCTGGAGCTGGAGGCGCTGGCCATGACCTTCTTGCCGGTGACGGTGCCGCCGGTGAAGGAAATCTTCTCGATGCCTGGGTGTTCGGTCAGCCACTGGCCGACTTCGCGACCGCTGCCAGTGAGCACGTTGAACACGCCTGCTGGCAGGCCGGCCTCGGTGTAGATCTCGGCCAGTTTCAGCGCGGTCAGCGAGGTGACTTCGCTGGGCTTGAAGATCATCGCGTTGCCGGCGGCCAGGGCCGGGGCGGATTTCCACAGGGCGATCTGGATCGGGTAATTCCAGGCGCCGATGCCGGCGACCACGCCCAGCGGCTCGCGGCGGGTGTAGACGAAAGAGGTTTCGCGCAGCGGGATCTGCTCGCCCTCGATGGCCGGGATCAGGCCGGCGTAGTACTCCAGCACGTCGGCGCCGGTGACGATGTCGACGTAGCGGGTTTCGGACAGTGGCTTGCCGGTGTCGAGGGTCTCCAGTTCAGCCAGTTCATCGTTGCGCGCACGGAGGATGTCCACCGCCTTGCGCAGGATGCGCGAGCGCTGCATGGCGCTCATCGCCGCCCACACCTTCTGCCCTTCGGCTGCGCTGGCCACGGCCCGGTCAACGTCGGCCTGGCTGGCGCGTTGCACCTTGGCCAGCACCTCTCCGGTGGCCGGATTGATGCTGTCGAAGGTTTCTCCACTGCTGGCGGCGACGTACTGGCCACCGATGTAGAGCTGCTGTTCGGCGAAACGGGGCATGGGCTGTCCTCTGCACTTGGCAATCTGCTTGGAGAACAGCCTATTTTATTTAAATTGAACGATCAATCAATAAAAACGACCCGGCGTGACCAAAAGCGACATGGCGGGCGCCACTTGTCCTTGGCGTCGCTTCGGCTGTGTGCAATTTCCGTTCGGGACGTTTGGGGATGCGGGGGAGGCCGGTGCGCACGGCCAAGGTGGCCCCGCGACACCCTACGAGACGTTGCCCGCAGCCCGTAGATTGGCCCGGGTGGGCTGTAGGGTGGGCTTCAGCCCACCAAACTCAAAAATGAACCGCCGCCCCCGATGCGCCTTCGCGACAGGCTAGCGGGCTTTGTTCAACTGCAGGTCGAGGTAGTCGTAGGCGATGCGGCGTGCCTGTTCGGTGTCGAAGGCTTCGCCGGACAGTGCGCCGCGCAGCCACAGGCCGTCGATCAGCGAGGCCAGGCCGCGGGCGGCGAAGCGTGCCTGATCTTGCGGTAGCACGCGATGGAACTGGCCGCACAGGTTGGAATAGAGACGGTGGTCGTTGACCCGCTGCAGGCGGCGCAGGGCAGGCTGGTGCATGCTGCTGGCCCAGAACGCCAGCCAGGTCTTCATCGCTGGACCGCTGACCTGGCTGTCGTCGAAGTTGCCGTCGATCATCGCCTTCAGATGGGCACGCGGGCTGTCCTCGCGCAGTGCGCGACGGCGTGCGCCCACCGCATCGCTGAGCGCCTGCATCAGGTGACGCATGGTGGCTTCGAGCAGGCCGTTCTTGTCGTTGAAGTAGTGGCTGATGATGCCATTGGAGACCCCGGCCAGGCGGGCGATATAGGCGATGCTGGCATCGGCCATACCAACCTGGTCGACGGCTTCCAGGGTGGCGGCAATCAACTGCGAACGACGAATGGGCTGCATGCCGACCTTGGGCATGGGTGTCTCCAGCGGGGGAAGTTGGGCCGGAGTCTAGGCGGATTTTGATCGTTCGATCAATCAACCGAGGTGGGAGAGTGGGGGGCGTGGCGTCGATTCCGCAGGGCGTCGCGGGGCCACCTTGGCCATGCGCACCGCCTTATCCTCGGTAACCGTGGCGCGCACGTGGCCTCGCAAAACGACGAAGCGGGCCAGAGGCCCGCTTCGATGGCGTGCAGCGAGTGCGGCTTACTTCAGCCAGCTTTCCACGCGCTCCGGGTTGGCAGCGATCCAGTCCTTGGCGGCCTGGTCCGGCTTGGCGCCTTCGCGGATGGCCAGCATCACCGCGCCGACTTCTTCACCGCTCCAGGAAATCTTGCTGAGGAAGGCGGCAGCGTCGGCGGCCTTGCCCTTCAGCTCAGGATTGGCCACGGTGTCTACACGCTCGTCGTCGCCGAAGACTTTCTTCGGATCTTCGAGGAAGCGCAGTTTCCACTTGGCGAACATCCAGTGCGGAATCCAGCCGGTGACCACGATCGGCTTCTGCGCTTTCTCGGCGCGGGTCAGGGCGGTGGCCATGGCCGGGCCCGAGCTCGGCATCAGCTTGATGCTGGCCAGGTTGTATTCCTTGATGGCGTCTTCGGTGCGGCGCATTACGCCGGCACCGGCGTCGATGCCGGTGATCTTGCCGTCGAAGTCCTTGGCGTATTTCTCCAGATCCTCGATGGTCTTGGCTTCGACGTAGTCCGGCACGATCAGGCCGATCTTGGCGCCGGAGTAGTTGGTACCGAGGATTTCCACCTTGTCCTTGAGCTTCTCGAAGTACTCGCCATGAGTGGCCGGCAGCCAGGCGGAGAGGGTGGCATCGAGGTCGCCACGGGCCACGCCTTGCCACATGATGGCGGGTTCGACCGGCTTCAGTTCGACCGTGTAGCCGAGTTTGCTTTGCAGGATTTCACCGGCGACATGGGTGACGGCGACGCTGTCGTCCCAGCCGTTGACGTAGCCGATCTTCAGGGTAGGTTTGTCGGCGGCCAGGGCGCTGCCCATGCCGATGGCCAGGGCGGCAGCGCCGAGGCAGAGGTGTTTGAAAACGCGCATATTTGTTGTGCTCCATCAGTGAGTGGCAGTTGCAAGATCGTTGACTGGCTCGTTCTCATTGCGGGCCTTGCGAATCCGTGTTGCGCAGCAGATTGCCGGTTCGCGGGCAAAGCCTCCCCGTCACGGCCAGAAAGCAGCCGCTAGTGGTTTACGAGGAGGTTTCCGGGCTCGAACCCTGAGGTTCGAGCCCGAATCGGGTCGCGGCCTGTTACAGCCCGACGTGTTTCTTCACGGCGGCAACGCCGTCCTGACCGTCAAAGGTGGTCACGCCGCTCAGCCACTGGTCGAGGATCGCCGGGTTGGCCTTGATCCACTCCTTGGCGACGTTCTGCGGGTTTTCCTTCTCCAGCACCTTTTCCATCAGCTGGCTTTCGATATCGACGGTGAACTGCAGGTTGTTCAGCAGCTTGCCGACGTTGGCGCAGCGCGCCTCGTAATCCGGCGGTACCACGGTGTAGACCTTGGCCGCACCGTAGTCAGGGCCGAACACGTCGTCACCACCGGACAGGTAGGTGATGTCGTGCTGAGTATTCATCGGGTGCGGCGCCCAGCCGAGGAAAACCACCGGCTCTTTCTTCTTGATTGCCCGCGATACCTGCACCAGCATGCCGGCTTCGCTGGACTCGACCATGCGGAAGCCGCCGAGGTCGAACTGGTTGTTCTTGATCATGCCGTCGATCAGCAGGTTGCCATCGTTACCCGGCTCGATGCCGTAGATCTTGCCGCCCAGCTGATCCTTGAACTTGGCGATGTCCTGGAAGCTCTTCAGGCCGGCTTCGGCCGCGTAGGTCGGCACGGCCAGGGTGTACTTGGCACCCTCGAGGTTGGCCTTGGGCAGTACCTTGACGCCATCGTCCTTGAGGAATGGCTCGATCACCGCGTCCATCGACGGCGCCCAATAGCCGAGGAACACATCGACCTGGCCGCTCTTCACGCCGGTGAAGGCGATGGGTACCGAGGCCATGATCTTGCGCGGCTGGTAGCCCAGACCTTCAACCAGGGTCATGGCCACACCCGTGGTGGCGGCGATGTCGGCCCAGCCAATCTCGGCGAAACGCACCTGCTTGCAGCTCGCCGGCTCCGCGGCCATGGCGCCCTGCATCAGTGCGCAGGACAGCAGGCCGATGGCGGCAGTGGTCTTGATCATTTTCATCTGCGGTTCCCTGTGAAGTGAAAAAATGTTTACTGGCGCTGCAGCTTGCCGCTGAACCAGGCAAAGATGCCGCCGCGGGCGGTCTGCTTGGTGCCGAAGCTTTCAGTGATGCGGTCGAGAATGATCGCCAGCAGCACCACGGCCATGCCGCTTTCGAAGCCTAGCCCGATGTCCAGGCGCTGGATACTCGCCAGTACATCGTTACCCAGGCCACCGGCGCCGACCATCGAGGCGATGATCACCATCGACAGGGCCATCATGATGGTCTGGTTGACCCCGGCCATGATCGACGGCATGGCGTTGGGCAGTTGTACCTTGAACAGCAGCTGGCGGCTGGTGCAGCCGAAGGACTGGCCGGCCTCGACGATTTCCTTGTTCACCTGGCGAATGCCCAGGCTGGTCAGGCGCACCGCCGGCGGCATGGCGAAGATCACCGTGGCGATGATGCCGGGCACGCGGCCAAGGCCGAAGAGCATGGCCGCCGGAATCAGGTAGACGAACGCCGGCATGGTCTGCATGAAGTCGAGGATCGGCCGGATGATGGTCGCCACGCGCTCGCTCTTGGCGGCCCAGATGCCCAGCGGGATGCCCAGCAGCAGGCTGATCAACGTCGAGGAGAAGGTCAGGCCGAGGGTGACCACGGTCTGTTCCCAGAACCCGGTCATGACGATCAGGATGAACGCCACGGCGGTGAATACCGCGAAGCGTGCGCCGATGCGCCACAGACCGAGGGCGACGAAGATGGCGATCAGCAGCCAGGCCGGCGGCAGCATGAGCAAGGCTTCGATGCCTTCGGAGAAACCGCTGACCAGTTTGCCGATGCTGTCGAAGGCGCCGCTGTAGTTGTCCAGCAGGTGCTGGACGACGTCGTTGACCCAGCTACCCAGGTCGAGTTTCTTGTCACTCATGGGATTCCCCCTGCAGTCGGGTCAGCAGACGGCCCTTGCTGATAGCGCCGCAGTAATGGCCTTCGGCGTCCACCACCGGGATCGGACCTTCGTTGTCCACCAGGCGGGTGATGACGTGTTCCAGCGGCATGTCCTCGGGTACCGGCACCACCTGCTTGAGCGCATCCGCTTCGAGTGGTCTGGGCTCGTCGCCGTCGACCATCAGGGCGATCTTCTCCAGGCTGATGGAGCCCTGGAAATGGTTGTCCTCGTCGACGATGAACGCGTAGTGCTTGTCCAGCGCCTGCAGTTCCTTGCAGATCTTCGCCGCGTCCGGCGCCCTGCCGTTGTGCACGTAGGTCGGCACGCTGTCGGCCTTGAGCTGGCCGGCGGTGAGGTAGCGGCTGGTGTCGACGGTGTCGAAGAAGTTGCGCACGTACTCGTTGGCCGGCTTCTCGATCAGTTCCTGCGGGGTGCCGACCTGGATCAGCTTGCCGCCTTCCATGATGCCGATGCGGGTACCGATGCGCATGGCTTCTTCGATGTCGTGGGAGACGAAGATGATGGTGCGGCGATGGGTCTTCTGCAGCTCCAGCAGCACGTCCTGCATCTCGCGGCGCTTGAGCGGGTCGAGGGCGGAGAACGCCTCGTCCATGATGATCATCGACGGGTTGACCGTCAGCGCGCGGGCCAGGCCTACACGTTGCTGCATGCCGCCGGAGAGTTCGTGTGGGTACTTGTGAGCGAAGGTGTCCAGGCCAACCTGCTTGAGCACTTCCATGGCACGCTTCTCGCGCTCCTTGCGGCCGGTGCCGGCCACTTCCAGGCCGAAGGCCGCGTTATCCAGCACGCTGCGCGAAGGCATCAGGGCGAAGGACTGGAAGACCATACTCATGTCGCGCCGGCGCAGGTCGATCAGTTGCGATTGCGGCAGCTTGGCCACGTTCTGGCCATCGATGTAGACGTCACCGGCGCTGGGTTCGACCAGGCGGTTGATCAGACGGATCAGGGTGGATTTGCCAGAGCCGGACAGGCCCATGAGGACGAAGATCTCGCCCTCTTCGACACTGAACGACACATCGCTGACGCCGATCACGGCGCCTTTCTCGGCCAGAATCCTCTCCTTGCTCCAGCCTTCCTTGAGCAGGTCGATGGCTTCTTGTGGGTTGGGGCCGAAAACCTTGTACAGGTGTTCGACCACGATCTTTCCAGACTGCATGGGACGTTTCCCCTTCAATCGGCATCCAGTTCGCGCTGGCACGGCCGGGCACGCATCGTAGAAGCGTAGATCAGCTGTGTCAGGCCTCTGATACCTGTGTGGGTGTTTGCTGAGTTTCGAGGTTGGCGAACGTTTCGCGGCAGGCGTCGAGTGTGGCGCTCGGGCACGCTGCAGCGCACGCGGCTGGTGGCAAAAATTGCCCGCTGCGTCGTTGCAACCTGTTGATGAGTGACCACTGTCTTGCCGTGCTGCAAACCGCTTTCCAAACCCTCTGGCAGTGTTTCGAAGCCCATTCCCTTGGGGATTCATGCGTCGTCCTGGCGCATGCGTACATCCGAAATTTCTTGTTGGGCTGGCGCCCTATCGATGGTGGGCCAGCGCTTGTATGTTCTTCGGTCCGGGGCGGTGAGCCCCAGTCTGCCGTTCCCCTCGGGAAGCGGCAGCGACGTTATCGGCTGACTCAACGATATAGTCTTGGGGTCTGCGCAATTATCGGTTTGCGACCCTGACGTGTTGGGCGACGACATGGTCCGTCACACCCCGTGTTTTTCCATGTTCTCGCCGTTTTCCGGGCTCCTGAAAGCACTGTGTGATGCCGTTTCGAATAGCGCTCGATGTGAGCATCGAGAAGCGCTTTCGATAGCGTGCTTTAAAAACCTTAACAGACTTTTTCGTCCCTTGGCCAAGGCTGAAAGCCGCGCCGGTGCTGGTTTTCAGCTCTTCAAGCGAGGCGCAGGCAGCGTAGTGCGGGGGCTGCGGCGATGTTGAAAAAAATTTACAGCGAAAGGTGCTGTAGTGCCGAAAGTCGCTGAAAAATCGAAAGGCGGCGCAATGTGACCAGTTGGTCACGCCTGGTTCATGTCGCGAGCCTGGGTGTGATTCTCGACAAGGCGATGGAAAACCCTTTCGAGCTACCAGGTGATCTTTGTTGTCTGCCATTTTTATTGGTTTTTCTCGGCTATTTCGTCGAATTTATCAGTCATTTCCTGCTAGTGATACGTCGAACACTTTACTGACAGGGCCACCTTGATAGCGGGTCACGCCTTCCAGCCAGGCCGTAATCATCTGTGGGTTGTCTTCGATCCACTGCTTGGCCACGCGGCGGCGGTTGGTATTGCCTTCCAGTACGGCGCTCATCAACTGGTTTTCTGCGCTGATGGTGAAGGTCATATTGCGGAAAAGCCGAGCCAGGTTGGGACACTGCGCGCTCAATCCGCCGCGTGCCACTGTGTTGACCTGCGCCGCTCCGTAATTGGGGCCGAAATAATCATCACCACCGGCCAGATAGTTCATCTTCAGACGTTCGTTCATCGGGTGCGGTTCCCAACCGAGAAATACCGCCCATTTGCCCAGGCGTTGAGCACGCTCGACGTGGTTGAGCATGCCACTTTCACTCGACTCGACCAGGCTGAAACCTGCCAGACCGAAGGTGTTGTCGCGAATCATGCCCTTGACCATCTCGTTGCCTTCGTTGCCCGGTTCGATGCCGAAGATCTGCCCACCGAGTTCGTCCTTGAAGCGATGGATGTCGGCGAAATCCTTCAGTCCGCCCTCGTAGCCTGGCGTCAGTACCGCCAGGGTGTAACGCACTGTCGGCAGGTTGGTGTGCAGCTTCTCGATCCTGCCGCTGTCCAGGTGAGGCTGTACCAGTTCACTCTGGGCCGGCATCCAGTTGCCCAGGAACACGTCCAACTGTCCTTCGGACAATCCGCGGTAAGTGTCGGGCAACGACAGGCGGCGTATCTGCGTGCGATAGCCGATCTCGCCCAGTATCAGACGGGCAACGGCGGTGGTCATGGTGATGTCGGTCCAGCCGACATCGCTCAGGCGCACCAGCTCGCAGCGCTCGGCTTCTGTGGCGTGCAGGGCGGTGGAGGAGGTGAGGGCGATCACCAGCAGCCAGCGAGCAAATCTGTTCATGGGGTGTGCCTCTGTTCGGGCGGCTGGAGCCGCTGGAAGATTCCTGAAGCGGGCGGTCGGCTATTTCACAGCAAGAGGTGGGCCGCCCCCTGAGCGAGAAACGACACCGGCATGCCGAGAAAAGACCTCGACACGGACGGTTCGCCGCGGCGCGATTGGATATGCATGAGTCGGTTGGAGAGCTGGGCGCGCTGGCGAAAGTTGGATCATCGCGAACCTGTTGCGGATTCGTCAGGATGTTCTTCTCCATGTGCTCCTGGCGGCTGGCACGCCAGCGAGCGGTGACCTTTGCTGGTGCAGCGATTCTGGCAAAGCCGCCGCTTCGCGAGCTTTTGGTGCGACGCTTGCGGGTATCGATTTCCTCAGGTGTGACCGAGCGGTCGCTGTTGTTACCGCTCGTCCGTTACTGACAGCCAGAGACGCCGTAGCAGGCCGCTCAGTCTGTGCTACCGAAATGCTCAAAGCCTTGCGCAAAGAGGCCTTGAGAGCGTTTCGCAAACCCTGAAAGCAGGGGCAAGGAGTCCGTCTGGCGCGCCATGTATTGAAGGTTCAGTTTTTATTGAACGCTTGATCAATTTAGGCATGACCTTTGCGTAGAGATGCATAGCCGCCCGGTTTTCAAACCTGGCCAGGATAAAACAGAGGCCCACTTCTAATTGGGCTCACACCGTGCTTAGCGTGAGAGGGTTCCATCAATGTCGCAGTTCAGCCAAGGGGCGCAACCCCAGAACCGTGTCGCCCAGTCCATCGGCTTCCTGCTCCTGGACAACTTCACCCTGATTTCCCTGGCTTCGGCGGTAGAGCCCCTGCGCATGGCCAACCAGCTTTCCGGCAAGGAGCTGTTTCGCTGGCATACCCTGACTCATGATGGCCTGCCGGTCTGCGCCAGTGATGGCTTGCAGATCACTCCAGACGCTGCCATGCAAAGTGCTCCGGCGTTGGATGCGGTGATCGTCTGTGGTGGCGTGGATATTCAGCACAGCGTCAAGCGTGAGCATGTCAGTTGGCTGCAGTTGCAGGCGCGCCAGGGGCGCCTGCTCGGTGCGGTGTGCACCGGCAGCTGGGCGCTGGCCAAGGCCGGTCTGCTCGATGGCTACGACTGCAGCGTGCACTGGGAGTGCCTGGCCTCGATGCAGGAGGCCTTCCCGCGTGCGGCCATCACCACTCGCCTGTTCTCCATCGACCGCAATCGCCACACCTCCTCTGGCGGTACCGCGCCGATGGACATGATGCTGCACCTGATCGGCCAGCAGCATGGCCGCGAACTGGCCGCCGGCATCTCCGAGATGTTCATCTACGAGCGCATTCGCAACGAGCAGGATCACCAGCGTGTGCCGCTCAAGCACATGCTCGGCAGCAACCAGCCGAAGCTGCAGGAAATCGTCGCGCTGATGGAGGCCAACCTCGAGGAGCCGATCGATCTCGACGAGCTGGCCTGCTTCGTCGACATCTCCCGTCGCCAGCTCGAGCGCCTGTTCCAGAAGTACCTGCACTGCTCGCCGTCGCGCTACTACCTCAAGCTGCGCCTGATCCGCGCCCGTCAGCTGCTCAAGCAGACCAGCATGTCGATCATCGAGGTGGCGTCGGTTTGCGGTTTCGTCTCCACCCCGCATTTCTCCAAGTGCTACCGCGAGTACTTTGGCATTCCGCCACGCGACGAGCGCGCCGGTCAGCAGGGCAACAACCTGGTGATGTTGCTGCCGATCCCCGAGCATCAGGTCAATTCCAGCGCGGTGCTGGCGCTCAACCGTGCCCAGGGCGAGTCGACCTTCGCCAGCGTACGCATCTGAATCGAGCGGCAATGAAAACGGGGCGCCAGTGGCGCCCCGTTTTATTTGGCGTCGCGGCTAAAGCCGTTTGCGCCGGATGTAGGGTGGGCTTTAGCCCACCAAAACCACGCAAAATCCACGAGGTCGGACGCAAACAGAGTGGTGGGCTAAAGCCCACCCTACGGCTGATCTCCGCGCGTAGGGTGCGCCGTGGGATCGATCAAGCCGAAGCAGGCTTCGGCACCAGCGCCGGCAGCAGATGGCGGCTGATGGCTTCGCGTACGTTGGGCAGCAGGGTGGCGCTGCCTCCAAGCAGTTCTTCCACCAGGTGGCGCAGGGCCACGGCGCGCTCGGCACTGAGGCCGCTGACAGCCAGCTCGCAGGCCTGCTCGGGCGTGACGCCTGGTGGAATGCTCAGGCCCAGCGCGATCAGGCGCTCACGGAAGTCTTCCTGGTCGATCAGATCGGCATGCATCATGGTCGTGGCTCCTTGTGGCGAGGCAGGCGCTGCGCAGTTGGTCTTCAAACCTCGGTTAGCGCAGAACCCCTTCTTCGATCAATAGCTTGAAGATAGCCTCTGCGCCCTCCTGTGGCGAGGCATCCTTGAGCACCTGGCCGCCACCACCACTGGCTTTGGCCGTGGCCGCCTTCATCCGTTCCGCGCCCGTTTTAGCCTTGATCACCTTGAGCCGTTTGGGCCGTGACTTGGCCGGCTGCAGACTGGCTTCGGCCAGCAGCGAGTCGTCCACCACCGTCACCTCGTGGACTTCGATCTGCCCGCGCCGTGCCGGGCCAAAGGCACTTTGGCGGGCGACCGGAGCGGCGTTGTCGACGCTGGCCACGCAGGGCAGGCGTACCTTGAGCCGGCGCCGCTGTCCACGCGGCAGCGCCTGCAGCACCTGGGCCACGCCATTCTCCACTTTCTCGACCTCCGCCAGGCCGACCACCATCGGCCAGCCCAGCCGCTCGGCCAGCAGAAACGGCAGCATGCCGGAGCCTTCGCCGGTTTCTGCCTGGCTGCCGGTGAGCACTAGCTGCGTGCGGCTGCCCTGCAGATAGTCGACCAGCAGCGGCAGGGCATCGGCACCTTCGGGCTGTTCCAGCACATCGAGCTGTTCCAGACCCATGCCCAGGTAGCCGCGCAGGGCTTCGGCCTGTGGGTCGCCGGCATGCAGCAGTTGCAGGTTCTGTCCGGCCAGACGCAGGCCCAGCTCGACCGCGCGGGCGTCCTGTTCGGCGCGGCGCGGGCGACCCGAGGTCGGGTGGGCGCCGACCGAGACCAGGGCGACGATATTCAGATCAGTCATGGTGTCCCCGTAGCCCGGATGCAATCCGGGAAAGCTGGTGGTGAACCCGGATTTCATCCGGGCTACGCCGCATCACGTTTTCCTTCCTGGCGCCAGGCGGCGACGCGCTCCATCAGCGCCGCAAGGATCGCTGCCGAGTCGCCGATCACCGAAAGATCGGCACGTTTGATCATGTCGCAGCCGGGGTCCATGTTCACCGCCACCACCTTGTCACAGGCACCGATGCCCTGCAGGTGCTGGATGGCGCCGGAAATACCGACGGCCAGGTAGACGCGGGCGGTGACCCAGGTACCGGTGGCGCCAACCTGACGGTTGCGCGGCATGAAACCGTCGTCCACCGCCACGCGCGAGGCGCCTTCGGTGGCGCCGAGGGCGATGGCAGCCTGGTGGAACAGCTCCCAATCCTTCACGCCGTTGCCGCCGGAGAGAATGAACTCGGCTTCGGCCATGGGAATCTGCGCGGGGTCCACGGCCACCGGGCCGAGATCTTCGATACGTGACAGGCTGTGGGCGACCTTCTCGCCCAGCTCCAGCAGGCGAGCTTCATGGCGGGTTTCGCTGACCGGCTCGGCGCATTCGGCGGCGGCCAGGATCAGGCGGGGCAGGGCGCGCTGGATATCCTGCTGGCCACTGCCGGCGCGGCCGATGGCCTGCTCGCCAGCGACCTGCCAGACGCGCGTAGCCGGGCGCTCACCAAGCTTGGCGGCCAGGCGCCGACCCAGCTCGCCGCCACCGGTGCGGCTGTCGGGCAGCAGCCAGTAGCGCGGTGCCAGTTGGCTTTCCACGGCGCTCAGAGCCAGTACGCGGGCTTCCGGGGCGTAGCCGTCGAAGGCATCGCCTGCGATGCGCAGCAGGCGGTCGACGCCAGCCGTGTCGAAGGCGTTTTCCTTGTCCTCGCCGAACACCACGGCGACCACGGCGCCACTCTCGCCGGCCAGCTTGCGGGCCAGGCCGAGCAGGTCCTTGTCATGGCTGGACAGGCGGCCGCCGACCATGTCCGGCACCACGCAGACGTGGAAGGCCGGTTGCTCGACCACATGCAGCGGCAGCTGCACCTCGACGCTGGCGCTGCTGCGTTTGCCGGCGGTGCCCTGCTGGGCGCCGCTGCGGTCGATACGCTTGAGCCCGGCCGGGCCGATGAAGCCGGCGGCGATGGCGTGCGGGTTCTTGCGGATGATGCCATCGGGGCCCATCCAGCTGGTCTGATCCTGGCTCTGCATGGCCGCATGCAGCGGGTGCAGGCGGTTGCGGGTGATCCACTCGGCGCGCGGGTCGCGGCGGATGATGTCGCTCATGCTGCGATCTCCTGGTCAGGCGCTTGCGTAGGGCGGGTGCAACCCGCCGGACAGGTGCTGGCGGGTTGCACCCGCCCTACGTCCGTCGCTGTATGCAGTTGCTTCATCACTGCACCTCCGCCAGTTCACGCTTGGCGAGTGGCTTTTTTGCCGCCACCTCGGTGGCTTCGATCAGCACTTCTGCCACCAGCTCGGCGATGTCCTTGATTTCCGGACGCGGCGCGACCACGCCTTCGAGCATCGCCGTGCATTGTGGGCAGCCGACGGCCACCAGCTCGGCGCCGGTTGACTGGATGTCAACCATGCGCATGTCGGGGATACGTTGCTTGCCGGGGATGTCGGTGATCGGGGCGCCGCCACCGCCGCCGCAGCAGCGCGAGCGGAAGCCCGAACGTTCCATCTCCTTGACCTCGATGCCGATGGCCTTGAGCACGGCGCGGGGCGCTTCGTACTCGCCGTTGTAGCGACCGAGGTAGCAGGGGTCGTGATAGGTGACGCGGGCGGCCTTGCTCTGGCCGAGATTCAGCGAGCCCTTGCGCACCAGCTCTTCGATGAAGGTGCTGTGGTGCAGCACCTGATAGTTGCCGCCGAGTGCGCCGTACTCGTTCTTCAGCACGTGGAAGCTGTGCGGGTCGCAGCTGACGATGCGCTTGAAGCGGTACTTGGCCAGGGTGGCGATGTTGCGCTTGGCCAGGTGTTGGAAAGTCGCTTCGTCACCCAGGCGGCGCGCCACGTCGCCGCTGTCCCGCTCTTCCAGGCCGAGCACGGCGAAGTCGACGTCGGCAGCCTTGAGGATCTTCACAAAAGCCCTCAGCGTTCTCTGATTGCGCATATCGAAGGCGCCGTCGCCGACCCAGAACAGTACGTCGGTTTCTTGCTTGTCGGCGAGCAGCGGCAGGTTCAGGTCGGCCGCCCAGTTCAGGCGACCGCCAGGGTTGAAACCGCCGGGGTTGTCGGTGGCGATCAGGTTGTCCAGCACCTCGGCGCCCTTGTTGGGGGTTGCACCCTTCTCAAGCGTGAGGTGACGGCGCATGTCGACGATGGCGTCGACGTGCTCGATCATCATCGGGCATTCCTCGACGCAGGCGCGGCAGGTGGTGCACGACCACAAGGTGTCGGCATCGACCAGCGCCTTGCCTTCGAGAGCAACGATTGGCAGGTGTGGGCCGCCGCTGTGTTCGCCCAGCGGTTTGCCAGGGTAGGGAGAACCAGCGAACTTGGCGTCATTGCCACCGGCCAGGCCGATGACCATGTCCTGGATCAGCTTCTTCGGGTTCAGCGGCTGGCCAGCAGCGAAGGCTGGGCACATGGCCTCGCACTTGCCGCACTGCACGCAGGCGTCGAAGCCGAGCAACTGGTTCCAGGTGAAGTCGGTGGGTTTTTCCACGCCCAGCGGGGCTTTCGGGTCGTCCAGATCCAGTGCCTTGAGGCCGGTGGAGCGACCGCCGCCGAAACGCTCGGCACGGCGGTGCCAGGCCAGGTGCAGGGCACCGGCGAAGGCGTGCTTCATCGGCCCGCCCCAGGTCATGCCGAAGAACAGCTCGGACACACCCCAGGCCACGCCAACGGCGAGGATCGCCGCCAGCACCCAGCCGCCGAAGTCGGCGGGCAGGATGCCGGCCACCGGCAGCGTGGCGATGAAGAAGCTCGCTGCGAACATCAGCAGGCTTTTCGGCAGGCGCATCCACGGGCCTTTCGACAGGCGCGAGGGCGGATTCAGGCGGCGCTTGGCGACGAACAGGGCGCCGACGAACATCAGCACCGTGGCCGCCAGCAGGGCGAAGCCAAGGATACGGTTGTGCAGGGCGAAACCGTGCACGACGATGGCCAGCACTGCCGCCAGCACGAAGCCGCCGGCAGTGGCCACGTGGGTCTTGGACATGTACTTGTCGCGCTCGACCACGTGGTGCAGATCCACCAGGTAGCGACGCGGCATCTTCAGCAGGCCGCCGATCCAGTCGACCTTGGCTGGTCGGCCACGACGCCACATGAAGAAGCGCTTGGCCGCCCCGATGACCGCGAGGGCCAGGGCGGCGAAGAGCAGGAGGGGGAGGATGGTGTTCAACATTTCGTGGTCTCCTTCGCGGGACCGGAAAACAACACGGTTCAGTCCCCTCGCCCCTGCGGGGAGAGGGTTAGGGAGAGGGGGAGCAGGGACCGAAAGTCACCGCCCAACGGGCCCTCTCCCCCCGCCCTCTCCCGCAAGCGGGAGAGGGGGCCGTTCGTGTCGTGGCTAAAAGTCCTTGCACAGGCGCAAGGCGTCATAGATCGCCGCGTGGGTGTTGCGCTGGGCCACGCAGTCGCCGATGCGGAACAGCAGGTAACCATCGCCCGGCTCGCTCAGGCACGGCTGCGGCTTGATCGCGAATAGCGCGTCGACGTCGATCTGGCCCTTGTTGCGCGAGCCCTGCTTGAGTGCGTAGTACAGCGATTCGTCCGGACGCACGCCGTTCTCCACCACCACCTGGTCGACCACGCGCTCTTCCTTGGCACCGGTGTATTCGTTCTCCAGCACGGCGACCAGCTTGTCGCCTTCGCGGTAGACCTTCTCCAGCATCAGGTCGCCGGTCATGATCACTTCTTTCGGATACAGGCTGCGGTAGTAGGTCGGGAAGCTGGTCCCGCCAATGGCCACGCCCGGCTTGATGTCGTCAGTGACGATCTCCACCTGAGCGCCCTTGTCGGCCAGGTAGTCGGCCACGGACATGCCGGTGAACTCGCAGATGGTGTCGTACACCAGTACGTTCTTGCCGGGTTCGACCTTGCCCGAGAGCACGTCCCAGCTGCTCACCACCAGGCCTTCGTCGGCGCCCCAGTGCTCGTTTTGTTCGAGGAACGGATGGCCGCCGTTGGCCAGTACGACGACGTCTGGGCGCAGGTCGAGGAGGGTGGCCTCGTCGGCCGCGGTGCCCAGGCGCAGGTCGATGCCCAGGCGTGCCAGTTCCAGCTGGTACCAGCGGGTGATACCGGCGATCTGGTCGCGTTGCGGAGCGCGGGCGGCGATGCTGATCTGCCCGCCGAGGCTGTCCTGCTTCTCGAACAGGGTCACGTCGTGGCCACGCTCGGCCGCGACACGTGCCGCCTCCATGCCGGCCGGGCCACCGCCGACGACCACCACCTTGCGTTTCACACCGGTGGTTTTCTCGATGATGTGTGGTACGCCCATGTATTCACGGCTGGTGGCGGCGTTCTGGATGCACAGCACGTCCAGGCCCTGATACTGGCGGTCGATGCAGTAGTTGGCGCCGACGCACTGCTTGATCTGGTCGATCTGGCCCATCTTGATCTTGGCGATCAGGTGCGGGTCGGCCATGTGCGCGCGGGTCATGCCGACCATGTCGACGTAGCCGCCTTCGAGGATGCGCGTGGCCTGGTTCGGGTCCTTGATGTTCTGTGCGTGCAGCACCGGCACCTTGACCACTTCCTTGATGCCGGCCGCCAGGTGCAGGAAGGGCTCCGGCGGGAAGCTCATGTTGGGGATGACGTTGGCCAGGGTGTTGTGGGTGTCGCAGCCCGAGCCGACGACGCCGATGAAGTCGAGCATGCCGGTGGCGTCGTAATAGGCGGCGATCTGTTTCATGTCCTCGTGGGACAGGCCGTCCGGATGGAATTCGTCGCCGGTGATGCGCATGCCGACGCAGAAGTCGTCACCGACTTCCTTGCGCACGGCCTTGAGCACTTCCAGGCCGAACTTCATGCGGCCCTCGAAGGTGCCGCCCCATTCGTCGGTGCGCTTGTTCACGCGCGGCGACCAGAACTGGTCGATCATGTGCTGATGCACGGCGGACAGCTCGACACCATCCAGGCCGCCTTCCTTGGCGCGGCGTGCAGCCTGCGCGTAGTTGCCGATCACCCGCCAGATTTCCTCGACCTCGATGGTCTTGCAGGTGGCGCGGTGCACCGGTTCACGGATGCCGGACGGCGACATCAGGGTCGGCCAGTGGTAGCCATCCCAGCGCGAGCGGCGGCCCATGTGGGTAATCTGAATCATGATCTTGGCGCCGTGCTTGTGCATGGCGTCAGCGAGATTCTGGAAGTGCGGGATGATGCGGTCGGTGGACAGGTTGACCGAGCTCCACCACTGCTGCGGGCTGTCGATGGCCACCACCGATGAGCCGCCACAGATCGCCAGGCCGATGCCGCCCTTGGCCTTCTCCTCGTAGTACTTCACGTAGCGCTCGGTGGTCATGCCGCCGTCGGTGGCGTAAACCTCGGCGTGCGCGGTGCTGAGCACACGGTTGCGGATGGTCAGCTTGCCGATCTGGATCGGCTGGAACATTGCTTCGAAGGCCATTACGGCATCCTCACGGTAAGCGCTCTAGCGTTGTGGGTGGCGCTGGCCGCTCCCACGCATTTCTTATGGGTGACTCAGAGTGGCCGGGTGACGAACAGGCCGTCGTCATGGCCGTCTTCGGCGCCGCTGTATTCCTGCACGGTGACGGTGCGGATCGGGCTGCCCTTGGCGGCCAGGATCTGGTCGATGGCACCGGAGAACCAGCCGGTGAACATGTAATCCACCTTGCGATTCACCTTGCCGTACACGTAGACGAAGGCCGAGTGCTTGAGCTTGACCTCGGCATGGCCGGTTTCCAGGTCGAGCTTCTGCGTTTCGAACAGTCCCCAGCCGCGCTGCGACAGGCGCTTCATGTAGTGCTCGAATACCGCCGCGCCGGAAATGCCGTGGCACTCGGCTTCCTTCTCGCACCAGTGCCAGGCGGATTTGTAGCCGGCCTTGTAGAGGATCTCGGCGTACTTCTCGGCGCCGAGCACTTCCTCGATGCCCATGTGGTTGTTGACGAAGAAGTGGCGCGGCACATAGAGCATCGGCAGGGCGTCGGTGGTCCAGACGCCGGTTTCGTCGTCGACTTCGATGGGCATTTCGGGGGCGTGGGTGGCCATGTGTGTTCAGCTCCAGAATTCGTTGGTTTTTGCCCTCTCCCCAACCCTCTCCCGCAAGCGGGAGAGGGGGCTGTCCGTGCATGCACAGCTTCAAGTGCATGCCGGCCGCTTTGCTCCCCTCTCCCATTTATGGGAGAGGGGTCGGGGGAGAGGGCGTGGTTGGAAAGGCTTACTCGCCCCAGACGTCTTTCAGTACCCTTACCCAGTTCTCGCCCATGACCTTGCGTACCACGCGCTCGGGCATGCCGCGCTTGAGCAGGGTCTCGGTGAGGTTGGGGAACTCGCCGACGGTGCGGATGCCCAGCGGGTTGACGATCTTGCCGAAGTTGGTCAGGCGCCGGGCGTAGCCCTTGTCGTGGGTCAGGTACTCGAAGAAGTCCTGGCCGTGGCCCTGGGTGAAGTCGGTGCCGATGCCGATGGCGTCTTCGCCGACCAGGTTCATCACGTATTCGATGGCCTCGGCGTAGTCATCGATGGTCGAGTCGATGCCCTTGGCCAGGAACGGCGCGAACATGGTCACGCCAACGAAGCCGCCGTGGTCGGCGATGAACTTCAGCTCTTCATCGGACTTGTTGCGCGGGTGTTCTTTCAGGCCGGACGGCAGGCAGTGGGAATAGCACACCGGCTTCTTCGATTCGAGGATGACTTCCTCGCTGGTCTTGGAGCCGACGTGGGACAGGTCGCACATGATGCCAACGCGGTTCATCTCGGCGACGATCTCGCGGCCGAAGCCGGAAAGCCCGCCGTCGCGCTCGTAGCAGCCGGTGCCGACCAGGTTCTGGGTGTTGTAGCACATCTGCACGATGCCCACGCCGAGCTGCTTGAACACTTCGACGTAGCCGATCTGATCCTCGAACGCGTGGGCATTCTGGAAGCCGTAGAGAATGCCGGTCTTGCCTTGTTCCTTGGCCTTGCGGATGTCGGTGGTGGTGCGCACCGGGATGACCAGGTCGCTGTTCTCGCGGATCAGGTTATTGCTGGCGACGATGTTGTTCACCGTGGCCTGGAACCCTTCCCACACCGACACGGTGCAGTTGGCCGCGGTCAGGCCGCCCTTGCGCATGTCTTCGAACAGTTCGCGGTTCCACTTGGCGATGATCAGACCGTCGATGACGATGCTGTCGGCGTGCAATTCGGCTGGGCTCATCAGGCTTGTCCCCTAAACAGATGCGCCGAGTCGGTTGTCGGCGCTTTGGGGAGAGCTTATCCCTGGGGGGCAGGGCGACCCGGTGCAAAAACGACTGGGGGTTTGCCGAAAGCGTCAAGCCGAGGTCGCGAACGGATATGCCAGCGTTTCGCCCGTTACCGCGTAGCCCGGATTGCATCGGGGCTACGGTTGGCCTAGCTGCCTGGTCGTTCGTGACGATCCTGACTGGGGCTGGCGGCGAAGCGCTTGCGATAACAGCGGGAGAAGTACGAGGCCGAATCGAAGCCGCAGGCCAGGCCCACCTCCAGCACGTTCAGATCGCTCTGGCGCAGCAATTGGCGCGCCTTGTCCAGCCGCAGGTCAAGGTAGAAGGCCGAAGGCGTGGTATCCAGATGATGACGAAACAGCCGCTCCAGCTGGCGCACGGTGATGCCGGCCAACTCGGCCAGCGCCTCGGTGGACAGCGGTTGCTCGCACTGGCGCTCCATTTCGCCGACCACCCGCACCAACTTCTTGTTGTGCAGGTCGTAGCGACTGGCCACCTGCATGCGCTGGTGATCCAGACGGGTGCGGATGCGGCTGACCACGAACTGTTCGGACACCTGCACCGCCAGCGGCTCGCCGTGTTCCTGGCCGATCAGGCCGAGCATCAGGTCGAGGCTGCTGGTGCCCCCTGCGCTGGTGATGCGTTTACCGTCGATCTCGAACAGCTCCTGGGTGACCAGCAACGCCGGGTAGCGCTCGCGAAAGGCGTCGATGGCTTCCCAGTGCAGGGTCAGACGCTGGTGCTGGAACAGCCCGGCCTCGGCCAGCACGAAGCTGCCGGTGTCGATGCCGCCGAGCACTGCCAGTTCCGGTTCGCGCCGTTGCAACCAGTGCGCCAGGTGATGGTCGTAGTGGGCCAGCGGTTCGAAGCCGGCGACCACGAACAGCGCCTGGGTGTCAGCGGGCAGTTCCAGGCTGCCATCGACGTTGAGCGACATACCGTTGCTTGCCTGCACGGCATTGCCGTCCTGGCTGAGCAGGCGCCAGCGATACAGCTCGCCGCGAAAGCGATTGGCCACGCGCAGCGGTTCGATGGCCGACATCAGACCCATCATGGAAAAGCCGGGTAGCAGCAGGAAGCAGAAGGTCTGAGGCATACAGGTCAAGACGCCGGTGCAGGGTGGCAGGTAGCCCGGATGCAATCCGGGGCGGATTCCCGGATTGCATCCGGGCTACGGGCATATCGGAAAGATTAATGGGCCAGCATGGCTTTCATGCAAGCAGAAAGTCGGTATAGGTCAATAGATAGTCGCTCAAGTGCGAATGAGGCGTGAAATCGAAGCGTAAGGTGTTTTCATCGGGAGACGAAAGTCCCCGAACACGGTGGGGGTTCTGTCCGTTGGCAGGCCTCTAGAAGAACGAAATAGAACCGCTGTGACACGATGAGGAGCACCCAGATGAAAGGTCTTACCGCGCTGGCCGCGTGCTGCACCCTGAGCCTGTTCAGTACCTCCCTGCTGGCCGACGACGCCAGTTGCAAGAACGTTCGCATCGGCGCCGTCGGCTGGACCGACGTGGTCGCCACCACCGCCGTCGCCAGTGAACTGTTGCAGGGCCTCGGTTACGAAACCAAGCAGACCCAGGCGTCGCAACAGATCATCTTCGCCGGTATTCAGAAAGGGCAGATCGATGCCTTCCTCGGTTACTGGAAGCCGATCATGGACGACAACATCAAACCCTTCCTCGACGCTGGCGCGGTCAAGGTCGCGGCCGAGCCGTCGCTGGATGACGCCGTGGCCGTGCTCGCCGTACCCAGCTACACCGCTGACAAGGGCCTCAAGACCCTGGCCGACATCGCCAAATTCAAGGACGAGCTAGACGGCAAGATCTATGGCATCGAAGCCGGTTCGGGCGCCAATACGGCGATCCAGAAAATGATCGACTCCAATCAGTTCGGTCTGGGTGGCTTCAAACTGGTGGAGTCGAGTGAAGCAGGCATGCTCGCCGCCGTTGGCCGCGCCGTACGCAACGAGAAACCGGTGGTGTTCTTTGGCTGGAAACCGCACCCGATGAACCTGTCGATGCAGGTCACCTACCTCACCGGCACTGACGACGTGTTCGGCCCCAACGATGGAGCCGCCACGGTGTCCACCGTCACCGCGCCGGACTACGCCGAGCGTTGCCCCAACGCCAACCGCCTGCTCACCAGTCTGCGCTTTACCAGCGCGCAGGAGGCCGAGCTGATGCAGCCGATCATGGATCGTAAGGCGCCAGCACAGGTGGCGCGCGACTGGATCAAGGCCAACCCGCAGGTGGTCGAGACCTGGCTCGATGGCGTCACCACGCTGGACGGCAAGCCCGCCAACGCCGCGCTGGTCGCCGGCAACTGATACCACGGCGCCGGTTTATTCGGCGCCAATTTCCCTCTTTGCACAACGCCTGCGGCTCAGCCGTCGGCACTCGTTCGCCTCTGGAAAGGACAGTCGAAAATGAATTACGAGGTTATCGTCACCTGCGCGGTGACCGGCGCTGGCGACACCGTCGGCAAGCACCCGGCGATCCCGGTCACGCCCAAGGAGATCGCCGCCGCCGCCATCGAGGCGGCCAAGGCCGGCGCTACCGTCGCCCACTGTCATGTGCGCGACCCGCAGACCGGCAAGCCCAGCCGTGACGTGGCGCTGTACCGCGAGTTGGTTGAGCGCATTCGCGAAAGCGATACCGACGTGATCATCAACCTCACCGCCGGCATGGGCGGTGATCTGGAGATTGGCCGGGGCGAGCAGCCATTGGAGTTCGGCGCCGGCACCGATCTGGTAGGGCCAATCACCCGCCTGGCGCATGTCGAAGAACTGCTGCCGGAAATCTGCACCCTGGACTGCGGCACCCTGAATTTCGGCGACGGCGATTTCATCTACGTCTCCACCCCGGCGCAGCTGCGCGCCGGCGCCAAGCGCATCACCGAGCTGGGCGTGAAGGCCGAACTGGAAATCTTCGACACCGGCCACCTGTGGTTCGCCAAGCAGATGATCAAGGAAGGGCTGCTGGACGACCCGCTGATCCAGCTGTGCCTGGGCATCCCCTGGGGCGCGCCGGCCGACACCACGACCATGAAGGCCATGGCCGACAACCTGCCGCCTGGCATCACCTGGGCCGGCTTTGGCATCGGCCGCATGCAGATGCCCATGGTCGCCCAGGCCATGCTGCTCGGCGGCCACGTGCGGGTCGGTCTGGAGGACAACATCTGGCTGGATCGCGGCGTGCACGCCAGCAACGGCCAGTTGGTCGAGCGCGCCATCGAGATCATCGAACGCCTCGGCGGCCGCGCCCTGACCCCGGCCGAGGGGCGGGAAAAGATGAAGCTCAAACGCCGCGGCTAGAGCGCAGCGCCGCCCGGCCCCCCCGATTCGCGCCGCGCTTGTGGGAGGGGCTTTAGCCGCGACAGCCCGGATGCAATCCGGGGAAATTTCACCTGCCATCCCCGGATTGCATCCGGGCTACACCCGCAAGGAACCCACCATGTCCTTCGTTACCGATATCAAGACCTTCGCCGCTCTTGGCACCGGCGTCATCGGCGCCGGCTGGATCGCCCGTGCCCTGGCTCATGGCCTCGACGTGATCGCCTGGGACCCGGCGCCTGGCGCCGAGGCTGCATTGCGCACGCGTCTGGCCAATGCCTGGCCGGCGCTGGAAAAACAGGGCCTGGCCCCCGGCGCCTCGCTGGATCGCCTGCGCTTCGTCAGCACCATCGAAGACTGCGTACGCGATGCCGATTTCATCCAGGAGAGCGCGCCCGAGCGCCTCGAGCTCAAGTGCGAGCTGCACGCGAAGATCAGCGCCGCCGCCCGTCCCGATGTGTTGATCGGCTCCAGCACCTCGGGCCTGCTGCCCAGCGAGTTCTACGCCGATGCCGCACACCCCGAGCGCTGCGTGGTCGGCCATCCGTTCAACCCGGTGTATCTGCTGCCGCTGGTGGAGGTGGTGGGCGGTGCGAAGACCGCCCCGGAGGCGGTGCAGGCCGCCATCGAGGTCTACCAATCGCTGGGCATGCGCCCGCTGCATGTGCGCAAGGAGGTGCCGGGCTTTATCGCCGACCGCTTGCTCGAGGCGCTGTGGCGCGAGGCGCTGCACCTGGTCAACGACGGCGTGGCGACCACCGGCGAGATCGACGACGCGATCCGCTTCGGCGCCGGCCTGCGCTGGTCCTTTATGGGCAGTTTCCTGACCTACACCCTGGCCGGCGGCCCGGCCGGCATGCGTCACTTCATGGCCCAGTTCGGCCCGGCGCTGAAGCTGCCCTGGACGTACCTCGAGGCGCCGGAGCTGACCGAGGGGCTGATCGACGCGGTGGTCGAGGGCACTGCCGAGCAGCAGGGCGAACGCAGCCTGGATGCCCTGGAGCGCTATCGCGACGATTGCCTGCTGGCGGTGTTGGAGGCGATCCGCCAGACCAAGGCCAAGCATGGCTTCGAGTTCGCCGAGTAACCGAGTCACTCCCGGTGCGCATGGCGCACCCTACGCCAGAATATCCAGCCGCTCCGAGCTAGCTCCCCCCTCCCATTTATGGGGCAAAAGCGGGAACAGCGAAGCACTGCTTCGCCCGCTGTTGCGACCTGAGCTCTGCGAAGAGCTGGGGCACAGAGTGGGGGCTGGGGAAGAGGGCCGCTTCAGGAGTCACACTGAAATGTGCAACAAACCACTTACCACCTACCGCACCGGTGTTGCCCCCGACTGGGTCGACTACAACGGCCATCTGCGCGATGCCTTCTACCTGCTGATTTTCAGCCACGCCACCGATGCGCTGATGGACGTGCTGGGCCTGGACGAAGCCGGCCGCGTCCGTACCGGGCACACCCTGTACACCCTGGAATGTCACCTCAACTTCCTGGCGGAGGTGAAGGAGGGTGAGCCGGTGGAAGTGCGTACGCAGCTTTTGGCGCATGACGCCAAACGCCTGCATATCCACCATGCGCTGTATCGACCTGGCGAGGACGCCAGCCTGGCGGAAAGCGAGCAGATGCTGATGAATATCGACAGCGCCGCCGGCCGCGCGGCGCAGTTTGACGCTCAGGTGGCCGACAAGGTCGCGCAGCTGACCAGCGAGCATCAGGGATTGCCACAGCCGGTCTGCGTTGGCCGGGTTATAGGCCTGCGCCGCTAGCAAGCTTCGCCCCGGGGCGGGGCTCCTACAGGTCGGCGGGGCTGCTCGTGCTTGCGTAGGAGCCGCGCCCCGCGGCGAACTCGGTATATCAGGCGAGCTGGACGCCAGATTCGCCCGGCACCTTTTCGACTACTTTGGCTTGTACGCGCAATACCCCGGTCGCGGACCGACCTTGGGGTGATGGCGACAGGTGTCCGGACGCTTGTCGTAGACGGTGCACAGGCGCGTCTTGCGATCGAGGAACAGGCAGTCGTTGTTGGACATGCGGATCAGGGTGAAGATGCCCGACTTCTGGTTGAAGCGCTCGACGATGCCGTCCTTCTGCAGGCGCTTGGCGATGTTCTTCGGTGGCTCGCTGCGCTCGAACTCGTCCACCAGCTCCAGGCGGATCAGATCGTTCAGGCGCACCTCAACCGGCATGGTGCAGCAGGTGGACATGCAGCTATGGCACATGTCTGCCGTGTATTTGGCCCAGGTTTCCAGGCGGTCGATCTCTGCAGCGGCTATCAGGCGGGGTTTTATCATGATGCTCGGGTAGGCCTGTCTTGTGCGGCGGACTGTTCGCTTCGCTCCCGAGTCCGCCCTACGGTCACGGGGCGGCGATGATAGCGGGCGCGTGGCGTTTGTGAAGCACCGGCTAGCGGCTGATCGCTTTGCGTTGTGCCTGTGAACGGCTTGGCAGTCGTCTCTCTGGGTGTGGGTCGGCGCGGCTCCTATACTGTGGCTCGTCTCGGGCGGCCAGCAGGAACGTGAGGCGACTTCTTTCTCAGGATTGGGACATAACGCATGCAATGGATTTTCATGCTGGTCGGTTTGGTGCTCGGCGTGGGCGCTAGCGAATCGGTCACAGGTGCGCTTCTTGGCGGGCTGATCGGCCTCAGCCTGGGCCAGGCGCTGCGTCTGCAAGGGCTGGAGACGCGCAATGCGCAGCTGACTGCGCAGCTCAAGGACTTCGCCGAGCGCTTCGATCACGGCACGCGTGCCATCCACGAGCGCCTGGTCAAGGTCGAGCAGGGCGAGCGAAGCGAACCTGAGTCGGTTCCCGCGTCTGCTGACCCTGTCGCCAGTTCCGCGCCCGAGGCCCAGCCCGAGCCGGTCGTTGCTGAAGAGCCCGAGCTGGACTGGACACTTGATCCGCTGCCTGAGATCGAAACATCGCAGCCTGTCGCAGAACCTGCGTCACTGGCTGCTCAGGTTGCTTACCAGCCGCAATCGGCAGCGCAACAAAGCCCCTGGCGCGAGCAAACGCCGCGCGAGCCGAATCTGGTCGAGCGTGGTATTGCTGCTGCCAAGGCCTGGCTGTTCGGCGGTAACACCGTGCTGCGGGTTGGCGTGGTACTGCTGTTCCTCGGTCTGGCCTTCCTCCTGCGCTACGCCACCGAAGGCGTCGAGGTCCCGGTCGAGCTGCGCTACATGGGCGTGGCGGCCAGTGCCCTGGCCTTGCTCGGCCTGGGCTGGTGGTTGCGCCGGCGCAATCCCGGTTACGCCCTGGTGCTGCAGGGCACCGGCATCGCCGTGCTGTACCTGACGGTGTTCGCCGCCATGCGCCTGCACCCGCTGCTCGATCCGGGCATGGCCCTCGGCCTGCTGGTGGCAGTGACGCTGTTCTCGGCGATTCTCGCCGTGCAGCAGAACGCCCTTGGCCTGGCCGCTGCGGCGGCGCTCGGTGGTTTCGCCGCGCCAATCCTCACCTCCACCGGCAGCGGCAACCATGTCGCGCTGTTCTCCTATTTCGCCCTGCTCAATGCCGGCATCTTTGCCATCGCCTGGTTCAAGGCCTGGCGCCTGCTCAACCTGATCGGCTTCGTCGGCACCTTTGGCATCGGTTTCGCGTGGGGGCTGCGTTCCTACACGCCGGAACTGCTGGGCAGCACTCAGCCATTCCTGATCCTGTTCTTCCTGATGTACGTGGCCATCGGCCTGCTATTCGCCCGCCGCACCCTGCATGACGCGGCGAATGCGCCCGAGGCGCGTGACGAGTTGCTGCGCTGGTCGCTACGGCGTGGCGACTATGTCGATGCCACCACGCTGTTCGGTCCGCCGTTGATCGGCTTCGGCCTGCAGGTCGCATTGGTGCGGCATATCGAGTTCGCCGCGGCGTTCAGCGCCCTCGGCCTGGGCCTGTTCTATCTGTTGCTGGCGCGGGTGCTCAAGGCGCGTGCTGGCGAGCAGGCACTGCTGCTGGTGGAAACCTGTCTGGCGCTCGGTGTGGTATTCGCCAGTCTGGCCATTCCGCTCGGTCTCGATGCCCGTTGGACGGCGGCGGCCTGGGCCGTGGAAGGCGCCGGTATCTTCTGGTTGGGTCTGCGTCAGGGACGGCCGCTGGCGCGTGCGTTCGCCCTGCTGCTGCAGGTGGGCGCGGCACTGGCTTTCGTCAGTGGTCTGGAGCATGGCTATGGCAGCCTGCTGGACGGCTCGCCGCTGGGCGCGCTGATGCTCGGTGCGGCGTTGCTGTTCAGCTATTGGCAGCTACGCCAGGCGCCGCAGGCGGCCAACGCCTGGGAACACCGCCTGCTGCCCTGGTTGGGGTTGGCCGGGCTGGCGTTTGTCTATCTGATCGCACCGCTGCTGTTCGAGGCCCCCGGCACCGCCATCGCCTGGGCGTTGGCAGGCCTTGCGACCTTGTTCGTCGGCCTGCGTATCGCCGCGCCAAGTTTCGTCTACAGCGCCTTCGCCATCCAGTTGCTCGGTGGTCTGCTGTTCCTCGGGCAGATGGCGCTGGATTCGCTGTTTGGCCGTGGCGGCTTCAGTGCTGGCTGGTTCGGCCTGCTGGCGGCGTCGATGGTGGGACTGGGGCTGATCGCCGGCATGCTACTGGCGGCGCGCGATCCGCAGATCCGCGAGAACCGCCGGCTGCTCGGTGCTTTGTCGATGGTGATGCTGGTAGGCCTGGTATTTATCAACCTGGCGGTGTTGTTCGTCCTGCCCTGGGTGGCGGCTGCCGCTGTGTGGGGCGGCACGGGCCTGCTGATTCTGTGGCTGGCGCTGTATCTGCAGCAGCGCGCGGCGTTCCTGTTCAGCTTGGCGCTGCAGGTCTTCGCTGGCCTGGCCTTCCTTGCTGCTGGGCCGTTGCTGCTGTCGGGTATCAGTGGCGAGGGCTTGTCGCCGCTGGCGCACACCGGCTTCTGGACCCCCGCTGTGCTCGGCCTGGCTGCGCAGATCGGCGCCTGGCGCCTGCAGGGGCTGGCGCGTAGCGGCCGTGATACGGGCATCGATGGCGTCAGTCTGCAGCGCCTGGGCCAGCTGTTGCTGGCCTGGGGGGCGGCCTGGTGGGCACTGGCTTTGGCCAGTGAGGTGCTGCGCTTCGTGGCGCCGAATCTGCAAGCCAGTGCGTTGCTAGTGCTGGCGGCCTCGTCGGCGCTGCTCTGGATGCTGCTGGCATTACGCACCCGCTGGCGCGAGTTGGCGGTGCTATGCAGCCTGCTGGCACCGGTTGCGGGCTTGGTCCTGATCCACGCCTGGCATCCCTTTTACCATCCAGCCGCGAATTTCGGCTGGCTGGGCTGGGCTGCCGTGATCGCGGTGCATCTGCTTATCCTGTGGTCCCTGGGCGATCTACTGCCGAGCAGGGCGGCCAGCGTCGCCCATGTGCTCGGCTGCTGGTTGCTGATCGGCGTGCTGGCGCTGGAGCTGCGCTATCTGCTGCTGAGCCTGGCCGACCACTACAACGCCTGGCGCTGGCTGGGTTGGGCGTTGCTGCCGACCGCTTTCCTTTGGGTAATGGCGCAGGCACGTCGCCTACCCTGGCCGGTGGCTGGGTTCGAGCGTGAATACCGGCTGTGGGCAGCGGCGCCTCTGGCGGCATTGATGCTCGCCTGGTTCTGGCTGGCCAATGCCAATAGCGCCGGTGATAGCGATCCGCTGCCTTATTTGCCGCTGTTCAATCCACTGGAGTTGGGTTTGCTGCTGTGCCTGGGCGCGCTGTTTGTCTGGGCACGTGATGCGCTGCCGCGCTTGGGCCTGCAACCTGCGCGTGCACAGCAAGTGGTGCAGGGCGTCGCAGGTGTTTCGCTGTTTGCCCTGCTGACGGTGATGGTGATGCGTACCGCGCACCACTGGGGTGGTGTGCCCTGGCAGACGTCAGCGTTGTTCGATTCGATGCTGGTGCAGGCCGGGCTGTCCATCGTCTGGACCCTGATCGCCCTGGCGCTGATGCTCTTTGGGCATCTACGCGTACGCCGCGAGCTGTGGCTGTTAGGTGCTGCGCTGATCGCCCTGGTGGTAGCCAAATTGTTCTTCGTCGAGCTGGGCAACCGTGGTGGCCTGGAGCGCATCGTCTCGTTCATCGGGGTCGGTGTGCTGTTGCTGGTGGTGGGCTATTTCGCCCCGCTGCCGCCGCGCAAGGCCGAAAAGTCGGCTGCTGAGGAACAGGAGTCTGCCGTATGAAACTCATCCGTTGGGGCCTGCTCCTGGGGTTGTCGCTGAGTGCACTTAGTCAGGCCAGTGAGACACCTCAGGACTATCGGCACAGCGCTGCCCTGCAACTCGCTGGTGAGGGCCCCTGGTATCGCCTTGAGCTGCCCTTCGCTGCTCACCTCGCCGCCGGACATGGTGATTTGCGCGATCTACGCGTATTCGACAGCAATGATCAGATGCAGGCCTACGCGTTGATTCCGGGGCATAGCGAGACCGTGCAGCAGGAACAGGAGCATGGTGTGCGCTGGTTTCCGTTGCGGGGCCGCGCCGATGCCCAGGAAATGCCTGCGCTGCGCGTCGAGCGCAGCACCACTGGCACGCTGATCGAACTTCGCGGCGATGCACCGACCGAAAGCGAGCAGCAACTGCGCGGTTGGTTGCTCGATGCCAGCGTCATCGATGCGCCGCTGGTGCGTCTGAATCTGGACTGGAGTGGGGCAGAGGAAGGATTTCAGCGCTTCAGCATCGAGGCCAGTGACGACCTGCAGCACTGGCGTAGTTGGGGAGACGGGCAGGTGGCGCGTCTGAGCTTCGCCGATGAGCGTATCGATCAGCGTCAGGTCGAACTGCCTGGGCAGCGTGCCCGTTATCTGCGTCTGCTGTGGAGCAACCCAGCCCGGGCCCCGCAACTGCAGGCCGTTACCTTGCGCAGTCAGCGGCAGGCTCATCAGGCTGCGCCGCTGGTGTGGTCCGAGCCCATGCCGGCGCAGACCAGCGCTGAGGGGCAGTACCAGTGGCAGTTGCCCTTGTCATTGCCTCTGGAGCGACTGCGGGTCGAACTGCAACAGAGCAACACGCTGGCGCCACTGCGCTTCGAGGCGCGCAGCAGCGACCAGGGTGCCTGGCGCCAGCTGACAAGCGGGGTGCTTTATCGTCTGCCTGAGGCTGGGCGTGAAGTGGTGAACGATGAGTTGGCCTTGCCTGGTTGGCCGGTGCGCCAGCTGCGCGTGCAGGTGGATGCGCGAGGGAGCGGCTTGGGCGCGGATACGCCTCGCATGCAGGTAGCGCTACGCGCCACGCAACTGGTATTTCTCACCCGTGGCGAGCCGCCCTATCGGCTGGCGCTGGGTAGCCCGAGTGCGCAGTCGGCAGCATTGCCGCTGCACACCCTGATCCCCGGTTATCAGCCTGAACGACTTGTCAGCCTTGGTCGTGCCGAGTTGGTCGAGCCGCTTGCCGCTGCGGTCGAATCACAAGCTGGCGCCGGTCAGGACTGGCAGCGTTGGGGACTCTGGGCTGTACTGCTGGTGGGAATTGGGTTGCTGGCGGCGATGGCCGCCAGTGTGCTGCGTCGCCCACCAGACGCCTGAGAGGCATGGGCCAATAAAGCCCAGATGCGGCAGGGCTTTTGCAGTATCTTAGGCACCCCGCGCCAATCCAGCATTGAAGGTCAGGAAGGCCCTTGCGTATTTCGATTCGCGTCATCGCCCAGTCGCCTCGTGTCGCTTGCGTATGCGACTCACGCACTGCTTCGCCGGGAATGCGGAGGAGTCGCTGATGCAGGCCTGCATGGCTTCCGGCTGGAGTTTCTCGGCGCCTGTGCTGGTGACGCTGCTGGTGTGCCTCGGCGTGATCCTGCTGGCGCACTGGGTGACCCGGCAGCGCGACTTCCCGGGGCGTGACAGCTTTATCCTTCTGCACTTGGCCAGCTTGTGGTGGATGGGCGCCGCGGCTCTTGAGATGAGCTTCTTCGCCGCCGACTGCAAGATGTTCTGGGCCAGCATGGCCTGGCCCGGCATCGTTGCCACGCCGACGTTCTGGGCGGTCTTCCTCTGGCAATACGTCAACAGCATGCGCGCGCCTCTGGCACGCAGCAGCATCCTCGGGCTGAGCCTGGTGCCGCTGCTGGTCTGGGGGCTGGCGCTGAGCAACCCCTGGCATGGTCTGTTCTACGGGGCTGGCAGTGCGCCGGTCGACGCCAGCCTGGGTGCGCCGGTGCGCTACGAGCATGGCCCGCTGTTCTACGCCACCGCCGTCTATGTCTACCTGTTCATGGCCTTCTGCATGGGCGTGGTGACGCGTGCCGCGGCGCTGAGTCAGGGGCTGCATCGCCGCCACTATCTGGCCTTCGTGCTGGTCACCGCAGTGCCCTGGGTGGCCAATATCGGTTATGTGGGGTTCGGCTGGACGCTGTTCGGCTTCGACCCGACGCCTTTCAGTTTCGCGTTCACCCTGATTGCTTTTTCCTGGCTGATCGTCGGGGTGCGCCTGTTCGACCTGTTGCCGGTGGCCCGTCATCTGCTGCTCGAAGCCTTGCTCGATCCGGTGCTGGTGATCGACCCGCGTGGGCGCGTGATCGAGGCCAACCCGGCGGCGCTGAAACTGGCAGGCCTGCAATCGGGATGGCAAGGCACCGAGTTGGGGCAGTGGCCGGTTTTCGGTGCCGATCTGCAGCAGTTGCTGCAAGAGCACAACGGCCCCGAGCAGGACCTGCCGCTGACGCTGACCAGCGCCGCGCGCTACTACGAGGTGCGTGTGCGCGCCATCCAGCGTGCCACCCGCCATGGCCCGACCCTGCTCGGCCATATGCTCTATATCCGTGACGTGACCCAGCGCCACCTCAGTGAACTCAAGCTGGCCGAGGCGCTGGCGCTGAGTGAGGAGCGTCTGCGCACCATCTCCAGCCTGCACGAGCAACTGCGCGAGCAGGCCCTGTGTGATCCGCTGACCGGGTTGTACAACCGCCGTTATCTGGATGAGTTCTTCGAGCGCGAACTGGCCAGGGCGCAGCGCGAGAACCTGCCATTGGCGCTGGCCCTGATCGATCTCGATCACTTCAAGCGCCTCAACGACGAATGCGGCCACCTGGTCGGCGACGACGTACTCAAGGCCGTCGCGCAGCACCTGTTGGATAACCTGCGCAGTACCGATGCGGTGTTTCGTATCGGTGGCGAAGAGTTTCTGCTGATCCTGCCGGGCGCCGATCCGCGCGAGGCCAGCGAACGTCTGCAAAGCATCTGCGCGCAACTGGCGACTCGCGATGTCGCCACCCGTGGCGGCGACCAGCGTGTGACCCTGTCTGCCGGGCTGGCCCATTGGCCTGAGCAGGGGCAGGCACTCGACGAGCTGCTGCAGGCTGCCGACGCTGCGCTTTATCAGGCCAAACGCGACGGGCGCAATCGCGTTTGCGGGCAGTTGCCAGGCGCCGATCTCAGCCATCCATCCCGGCAGGCAGCATTGCGCGGCGACTCGGGTTAAACTGCGCGCGATTTTTCCCCTTTCCGGAGCCGTCCATGTCCCGCGTCACCCTGAGCCGCTACCTGATCGAGCAGACTCGCAGCCACAACACCCCGGCCGATCTGCGTTTTCTTATCGAAGTCGTGGCGCGGGCCTGCAAGGCGATCAGCCACCAGGTTTCCAAGGGCGCCCTCGGCGGCGTGCTGGGCAGCCTGGACAGCGAAAACGTGCAGGGCGAAGTACAGAAGAAGCTCGACGTGATCTCCAACGAAATCCTCCTCGAAGCCAACGAGTGGGGCGGCCACCTGGCCGGCATGGCCTCCGAGGAAATGGACAACGCCTACCAGATTCCCGGCAAGTACCCCAAGGGTGCCTACCTGCTGGTTTTCGACCCGCTGGATGGCTCCAGCAACATCGACGTCAACGTCTCGGTCGGCACTATCTTCTCGGTGCTGCGCAGCCCCGAGCGCAACGGTGAAACCGGCGACCTGGGCGAGGAAGCCTTCCTCCAGCCGGGCACCCAGCAGGTTGCCGCCGGTTACGCCATCTACGGCCCGCAGACCATGCTGATGCTGACCCTGGGCGATGGCGTAAAAGGCTTCACCCTGGATCGTGAACTCGGCAGCTTCGTGCTCACCCACGACAACATCAAGGTGCCGGAGTCGACCAAGGAATTCGCCATCAACATGTCCAACCAGCGCCACTGGGAAGCCCCGGTGCAGCGTTACGTCTCCGAGCTGCTGGCCGGTGAAACCGGGCCGCTGGGGCGCAACTACAACATGCGCTGGATCGCCTCGATGGTGGCCGACGTGCACCGTATCCTCACCCGCGGTGGTGTGTTCATGTACCCGCGTGATGCCCGCGAGCCGGACAAGCCGGGCAAGCTGCGCCTGATGTACGAGGCCAACCCGATGTCGATGATCATCGAACAGGCCGGTGGCGCTGCGACCGACGGTAACCAGCGCATTCTCGATATCCAGCCCACTTCCCTGCACCAGCGCGTGCCGGTATTCCTCGGCTCCAAGGAAGAAGTGCTGCGTATCACCGCCTACCACCGCAACTGATGAGCGCCTGGCAGCCGCTGCTCGACTGGTGGTTCGGTGCCGAAGGCAGCGCTACCGAAGTCGCCGCAGCGCGCCAGGGGTTGTGGTTCGGCAAGCGCGACAGCCAGGATCGTGAGGCAGAGGCGCGGTTCGGCGCCCTGGTCGAGCGGGCGTTGGCTGGCGATCTCAAGGATTGGCTGGATGACCCGCAGGGTTGGCTGGCACAGCTGATCCTGCTCGATCAGCTGCCGCGCATGATCTTTCGCGATACGCCGCGGGCCTTTGCCGGCGACAGCCGGGCTCGCCCATTGCTGCAGGACGGCCTTGAGCGTGGCTGGGATCGTAGGCTGACGCCGATCCAGCGGGTGTTTGCCTATCTGGTCTTCGAGCACGCCGAAGATCTGCCCTTGCAGGACCGTGCGGTCGAGCTGTTTGCTGATCTGCTGAACGAAGCCGCTGTCGATGAGCGGCCATTGTTCGCTAATTTCCTCGATTTCGCCGAGCGCCATCAGCGGGTGATTGCCCGTTTCGGTCGCTTCCCTCATCGCAATGCGATTCTCGGTCGCGCCTGCACTGACGAAGAGCAGGCCTTCCTGCGGGAACCCGGCTCGCGTTTCTGAACTCCAAGCGGGCAAGTCGTCGCCGGCTATGCCAAGCTTGCTGGCACCTTCCCATCAGGAGCTTCATCCATGTCGATGCGTATCGTCGCGTTGCTCGCCTGCTGCCTGCTCGCTGCCTGCAGCAAGGTCAATCAGGAAAACTACTCCAAGCTCAAGGCCGGTATGAGCAAGCAGGAAGTGGAAAGCCTGCTCGGCGCGCCCGGTGAGTGTGCCGGCGCACTGGGGATGACCAGTTGCACCTGGGGCGACGACAAGGCCTATATCAGTGTCCAGTACGCCGGGGACAAGGTCATGCTGTTCTCCGGCAAGGGACTCAAGTAAACAGGAGCTTCCATGCGTTCGATCCTAATCGCCAGCGCCATTCTCGCCCTGGCCGGCTGCGCCAATTCCGGTACCGGCAGCATCCCCAAACCGCCACCGCAGACCATGCAGGTCGACCTGCAGCGCTACCAGGGCACCTGGTACGAGCTGGCGCGCCTGCCGATGTTCTTCCAGCGCAACTGCGTGCAGTCCGAAGCGCATTACGGTCTGCGTGACGATGGCCGCATCGACGTGACCAACCGCTGCCGCGACAAGGACGGTGAGTGGATCGAGGCCAAGGGCGTCGCCGAGCCTCAGGTCGAAGGGCAAACCGACAAGCTGTGGGTACGCTTCGATAACTGGGCCAGCAAGCTGCTGCCGATCAAGGGCGACTACTGGGTGATCTACCACGACGAGGACTATCGCGTGGCACTGGTCGGTCACCCGGAGCACAAGTACCTCTGGCTGCTCTCGCGCACCCCTGAGGTGGATCAGGAAACCCGCGACAAGCTGCTCAGCGTCGCGCGCGAGCAGGGCTACGTCACCTCGGACCTGATCTGGCGTCAGGCCGATTGATACACCTATAGCCGGATTGCATCGGCTACGTAACTGGGTGCGTTAGGCCTGCCCCTGTAGGAGCGAGCTTGCTCGCGATCAGATCGGCTGGCGAACATCGAGGGATCGCCGGCAAGCCGGCTCCTACGCAGGCGGGGGCCGGGCTACGCTTTCACTCCCAGTCCAGGCGCGCCAGCTTCCATTCGCTGCCGTCGAGCCACCACTCCAGTTTCACCGAATAGTGCCGCGCGCTATCGGGGATCAACCCCTCGGCGCCACTCAGACCTACCTGAGCTTCGGTATAGCCCTTGCTGCTGATCGCCGAGTCGATCCAGCTGTTCTTGCCCAGTGCGATGACCTTGATGTTCTTGTGGCGCAGGAACAGCAGGGTCATGGTGCGCTTGGCCCATTCACGGTCCAGCTCCTGGCGGGCCAAGAAGTCGCCATGCAACTGCTCCAGCACTGCACCGCTGCTCTTGGCCTCGATGTTGTCCTGCAACTGCTGAACGGCCGCCTCCAGAGCGGCCTGCGGGTCGTCACGGCCGCCGCAGCCGGTGAGCAGGAGGGTGAGAGACATAAACAGCGACCAAGCCAGATGACGCATCGACATGCTGAACTTCCTTTTCATGGTTATGATGCCGGGCAGAGTGGAACACGGCAGTTGTAGCCCAGCCAACAGGAGCCAACCATGCAGACTTTGTACCCGGAGATCAAACCCTACGCTCGCCATGAACTGGCGGTCGAGCAACCGCACGTGCTGTACATCGACGAGAGCGGCTCTGCGGACGGGTTGCCGGTACTGTTCATCCATGGCGGCCCTGGTGCAGGCTGCGATTCAGCCAGCCGCCGTTACTTCGATCCTGCCCTGTATCGCATCGTCACCTTCGACCAGCGTGGCTGTGGCCGTTCGACTCCGCACGCGAGCCTGGAAAACAACACCACCCAGGCGTTGATCGCCGATATCGAGCGTATTCGTGAGCACCTGGGTATCGACAAGTTCGTGCTGTTCGGTGGCTCCTGGGGCTCGACCCTGGCGTTGGCTTATGCACAGGCGCATCCGCAGCGCGTGCATGGGCTGATTCTGCGCGGCATCTTCCTGTGTCGGCCGCAGGAGTTCAGCTGGTTCTATCAGGAGGGTGCCAGTCGTCTGTTCCCCGATTACTGGGAGGATTACGTGGCGCCCATCCCGGTCGAGGAGCGTGGCGATCTGATGCGGGCCTTCTACAAACGCCTGACGGGTGCCGACCAGATTGCCCAGATGCATGCAGCCAAGGCCTGGTCGACCTGGGAAGGCCGCACCGCCACCCTGCGTCCGAATACTCAGGTAGTCGATCGTTTCAGCGAGGCACATCGGGCACTGTCCATTGCCCGTATCGAGTGCCACTACTTCGTCAATGACGCTTTCCTCGAACCCAACCAGCTGCTCCGTGACATACCGAAGATCGCTCACTTGCCGGGTATCATCGTACATGGGCGCTACGATGCCATCTGCCCGCTGGATAACGCCTGGGCGCTGCATCAGGCCTGGCCCAACAGCGAGCTGCAGATCATCCGTGACGCCGGCCACTCGGCGGCGGAACCCGGTATTACCGACGCGCTGATCCGCGCAGCCGAACAGATGGCCCGGCGCCTGCTCAACCTGCCGCCGGAGGATGCATGAAGCTGCTGATCCAGCGCGTCAGCGGTGCACGGGTGGAGGTGGAAGGTGAGCTGGTGGGCGGCATCGATCAGGGCCTGCTGGCGCTGGTCGGCATCGAGCCGCAAGACGATCAGGCCAGCCTGTCCCGCGCGTTGCACAAACTGCTGAACTACCGCGTGTTCAGCGATGAAGCGGGCAAGATGAATCGCTCGCTGACGGACGTGCAAGGCGGGCTATTGTTGGTCTCGCAGTTCACCCTGGCAGCCGACACCAAGAGCGGCATGCGCCCCAGCTTCTCTAGCGCAGCGCCACCCGCGCAGGGCGCTGCGCTGTTCGATGCTCTGGTGGAAATGGCCAGAGCCCAGCACCCGCAGGTCGCCACCGGACGCTTCGGCGCCAATATGCAGGTGCACCTGATCAACGATGGGCCGGTGACCTTTCTGCTTGAGGTTTGAGGCGTGGCCTGCGGGTATGAGTAGGGCGTACTCGCCGCAGGCAGTACGCCGAGTCGTACCCTATGGCGGACTGTTCGCTGACGCTACGAGCGGCCGGCGCTCCGGACCGCCCTACAGCGGCCGGCGCTCCGGACCGCCCTACAGCGGCCGGCGCTCCGGTCCGCACTACGTCTGCTGGGGCGTTCAGAACAATCTGGCCAGCAATGCCGGCACTGCCGTCTCCACCCGCAGAATGCGCTCGCCAAGCTGCACCGGTTGCAAGCCTGCTGCTTCGCGCAGCAGCTCGACTTCGTAGGGAATCCAGCCGCCTTCCGGGCCGATGGCCAGGGTCACGGCCTCCTGCACTGCACGCGGGCAGGTCGGGTAATCACCGGGGTGGCCGGTCAGGCCAAGTGTGCCGGCTGCCAGGGCTGGTAGGCGATCCTCGACGAAGGGCTTGAAGCGTTTCTCGATGCTCACTTCGGGCAGCACCGTGTCGCGCGCCTGTTCCAGACCGAGGATCAGCTGTTCGCGAATGGCCTCGGCCTCGAGAAACGGTGTCTGCCAGAAACTCTTCTCCACCCGGTAGCTGTTGACCAATACCAGGCGCGCCACGCCCATGGCGCTGACCGTCTGCAGCACGCGCTTGAGCATCTTCGGGCGGGGCAGGGCGAGGATCAGGGTCAGCGGTAGCTTGGCCGGTGGCTGCTGGTCGAGACTGACATGCAGTTCGGCATGCTCGGCATCCAGGGCGATCAGTCGGCCTTCGCCCATCAGGCCGCCAAGATGACCGACGCGCAGGCGATCACCGGTCTCGGCGCGATGCACTTCATGTAGATGTTTCAGGCGCCTGCCACTGAGGCGTACCTGATCGCCGTCGACGAAGTCGGCGTCCTCCAGCAGCAGCAGGTTCACGGCAGCGGTGCGGGTGGCTGGTCTTCGGGCTTGGCTTCTTCTTCGGCCTGTTCCTGGTCGCGCTTGCGCTTGACCAGCGCGCCAGCCAGTACACCGGCCTCGAACAGTAGCCACATCGGCACGGCCAACAGGGTCTGCGAGAACACGTCCGGCGGCGTCAGCACCATACCGACCACGAAGCAACCGACTATCACATAGGGTCGGCTCTTGCGCAGGGTGGCGACATCGACAATGCCGACCCAGATAACCAGGAAGGTAGCGATAGGGATTTCGAAGGCCACGCCAAAGGCGAAGAACAGCGTCAGGACGAAATCAAGGTACTGGCCGATGTCGGTCATCATCGCCACGCCTTCCGGGGTCACGCTGGCGAAGAAGCCGAACATGATCGGGAACACCACGAAGTAGGCGAAGGCCATGCCGGCGTAGAACAGGAAGATACTGGAAATCAGCAGCGGCACCGCGATGCGTCGCTCATGGGTGTACAGACCCGGCGCGATGAAGCCCCAGATCTGGTGCAGGATCACCGGCATGCCGAGAAACAACGCACACATCAGGGTCAGCTTGAATGGCGTCAGGAACGGTGAGGCGACCCCTGTGGCGATCATCGTCGCGCCTTCTGGCAGATAGGCGCGTAACGGCGCAGCGACCAGGGCGTAGATATCCTGAGCGAAGTAGAACAGGCCGGCGAAGATCAGCAGGATGATCACTACACAGCGCAACAGGCGAGTACGCAGCTCGGCCAGGTGCGAGACCAGAGGCATTTCCTGGTCGGCTTGTGGATTATTGCTCATGGCTGGGGATTCTTGTCCTGAACGCTCGGGGCCGTGTCGGCAGTCGGTTTGGCGCTGTTCTCCGCTGGCGGATTGTCGCTTTTGCCGGTGCCGAGAATGTCCTGCTTCATCGCCTGCATTTCCCGCTCGAGCTCGAGAATCCGCTCGTTATGCAACTGACGGCGAATCTCGTCGGCGCCGATCTCGCGCTCCACCTCGGCCTTGATCGAGTTGAAGCTGCGCTTGATCCGGCCGATCCACAGGCTGGCCGTACGCACGGCGCCTGGCAGGCGCTCAGGGCCGAGCACCACCAGGGCCACCAGACCGACCAGCAGCAGCTCGGTAAAACCGATGTCGAACATGGCTTAGTCTTTCTTCGCTGGCTCTTCGACCTTGCGTGCCTGGGCGTCGATGGTCTGGCCCTTGGGCTCTTCCACGGCTGGCTTTTCAGCTTCGCCGCTATCCATCGATTTGCGGAAACCCTTGATCGCGTCGCCCAGATCCGAGCCAAGGCCTTTCAGGCGCTTGGTGCCGAACAGCATGACCACGATGAGCAGGATGATCAGGAGTTGCCAGATGCTTATACCGCCAAAGCCCATGATATGTACTCCGTAATGAAGGTTTATTCGGATTGCGGTCGCGCGGCTTTTTCCGCGTGGCCGGAGAGGCCGAAACGGCGATCCAGTTCATCCAGCACAGCCTGGGGATGCTGGCCGAGGGCGGCGAGCATGACCAGGCTATGGAACCACAGATCGGCGGTTTCGTAGATCAGGTCCTTGCAGTCACCGCTGGCGGCGGCGTCCTTGGCGGCGAGGATGGTTTCCACCGATTCCTCGCCGACCTTTTCCAGAATCTTGTTCAGACCCTTGTGATACAGGCTGGCGACGTAGGAGCTGTCGGCCGCTGCGCCCTTGCGCGACTCCAGCACCTCGGCCAGGCGGCTCAGGGTGTCACTCATGGCTGTGTCCTGCATAGATGGCGTGCGGATCTTTCAGCACCGCGTCGACGGTTTTCCAGCCGCCATTCTCGTATACCCGATAGAAGCAGCTTTCGCGACCGGTGTGGCAAGCGATGCCGCCCAGTTGTTCGACCATCAGCACGATGACATCGGCGTCGCAGTCCAGGCGCAGCTCGTGCAGTTTCTGCACATGGCCGGATTCCTCGCCCTTGCGCCACAACTTGCCACGTGAGCGCGACCAGTAGATGGCGCGTTGTTCGCTGGCAGTGAGGGCAAGGGATTCGCGGTTCATCCAGGCCATCATCAGGATGCGGCCACTCTGGTAGTCCTGGGCGATGGCCGGCACCAGGCCGTCTTCGTTCCAGTGGATTTCGTCGAGCCAATCGTTCATCGGTATTCCGTATCTGTTGCGCCGGGCCTCGGCCCGTGAATTCCCCAAGTGTGCCAGCGCCGCAGCCAACTGGCTATCGGCGCAGCACCAGATAGAGCCCGCCGCCGACCATCAGCCAGGCTGGCCAGGTGGCCAGCAGTGGTGCCAGGCCTTGCATGGTGCCGGCGCCGATCAGTGCCGCACCAAGCAGGCGCAGTGTCCAGTGGTCGCGTGGTGCACTGCTCTGGACCTGTACCGGCTGCTGCAGACGCTCCAGGGTGTCGCGGGCGATCTGTGACAGGTGCGGCACCTGCTCGGCTTGTTGCTGCAGGTTGCGCAGCAGATGCAGCGGGCTGATGCGTTCGCGCATCCAGCGTTCGAGGAAGGGCTGCGCGGTGCTCCACAGATCCAGATCCGGATAGAGCTGACGGCCGAGGCCTTCGATGTTGAGCAGGGTCTTCTGCAGCAGCACCAGCTGCGGCTGCACTTCCATATTGAAGCGCCGGGCGGTCTGGAACAGGCGCAGCAGCAACTGGCCGAAGGAGATGTCCTTCAGCGGCTTCTCGAAGATCGGCTCGCACACGGTGCGAATCGCCGCTTCGAACTCGTTGACCTTGGTATCGGCCGGTACCCAGCCCGAGTCGATGTGCAACTGCGCGACCTTGCGGTAGTCGCGCTTGAAGAAGGCGATCAGGTTGCGTGCCAGGTAGTCCTGGTCCTCGTCGGTGAGGCTGCCGATGATGCCGCAGTCGATGGCGATGTACTGCGGGCTCCACGGCGTGCGGGTGCTGACGAAGATGTTGCCGGGGTGCATGTCGGCGTGGAAGAAGCTGTCGCGGAACACCTGGGTAAAGAAAATCTCCACGCCGCGCTCGGCCAAAAGTTTCATGTCGGTGCGCTGGTCGGCCAGGGTCGCCAGGTCGGTCACCGGGATGCCGTAGATGCGCTCCATTACCAGCACCTGGTGGCGGCACAGGTCCCAGTACACCTGCGGTACGTAGAGCAGAGGCGAGCCGTCGAAGTTCCGCCGCAGCTGGCTGGCGTTGGCTGCTTCGCGCAGCAGATCGAGTTCGTCAAAGATGGTTTTTTCGTAGTCGCTGACTACTTCCACCGGGCGCAGGCGGCGGGCATCGGCCGAGGCTTTCTCGGCGATACGGGCGATCAGGAACAGCCAGGCCAGATCCTGGCGAATCACCGGCTTGAGGCCAGGGCGCACTACCTTGACCACCACCTGCTCGCCGCTCTTCAGCTGCGCGGCATGCACCTGAGCCACCGAGGCCGAGGCCAGTGGCTGGCTGTCGAAGCGGGCGAACAGCTCGCTCACCGGGGCGCCGAGCTGGGCTTCGATCAGGGCGATGGCCTGATCTTCCGGGAAGGGCGGTACCTGATCCTGCAGGCGCGCCAGTTCATCGGCAATATCCGGCGGCAGCAGGTCGCGGCGGGTGGACAGCAGTTGGCCGAACTTGATGAAGATCGGCCCCAGGTCTTCCAGCGCCAGACGCAGGCGTGCGCCGCGCGACAGCTCCAGCGGCTTGCGCGGCAGCCAGCGCCAGGGCAGCAGGCAGGACAGCGCGCGCAGCCAGAATGGCAGCGGTAGCTCGAAGAGCATCTCGTCCAGTTGATAGCGGATGACTACGCGCTGGATGCGCAACAGGCGGCGAACGGCAAGCAGTTTCATGCGTCGGACTTATTGGCAGAAGTGAGGCGCTCGATGCGTGCTTCCAGGCGGTCGAGGGCGAGTTTGAGTTGATCCAGCTCGGCGAAACGCGCATCGGCTTCGCGCTGGCCCACCAGGGTGCGTGATTCTTCGGCCAGGTAGTCGGCCAGATTCTGCTTGAGGCTGGCGGCGCCGTGGCTGGCGAGATTGACCCGGCTGCGCAGGTGACCGGCGAGCAGGGTAGTGGCCACCGGGCCGAGCCAGCGCGAGATTTCGTATTCCCAGTCCAGCTCCAGATCCTGCAGGATGCCGGCCAGTTGCAGCAGCACCGCGCTGTCGCCATCGAGCGACACTTCCGGGCGATGCAGCACGGCGGTTTTCTCACGGCTCAGGGCCAGGCGCAGCAGGCTGGCGGCAGGTGCGGTGAGCGTGCAGTCGGCGGGTGCATGCCACTGTGCGGCGAGTTGCAGACCATCACCACTGGGCAGGATGAACAGCTCCAGTGCCGGGCTCTGGCACTGCACGGCGATGACCTTGCCACTCAGTGCCTGCAGACGCGGCAAGGCCGTGCCATCGAGGCGCAGGGCGCGGTTGAGACCCGCCTCGACGCCCGCCAGCAAGCCCGTGATGAGCATTAAGGCTTGATGCCGCGATGCAGGGCGACGATGCCGCCAGTCATGTTGTGGTAGGTGACGCGCTCGAAGCCGGCGTCGACCATCATCGCCTTGAGGGTTTCCTGATCCGGATGCATGCGGATCGACTCGGCCAGGTAGCGGTAGCTTTCCGAGTCATTGGTGATCAACTTGCCGGCCAGCGGCATGAAGCTGAACGAGTAGGTGTCGTAGACCTTGGCCAGCAGCGGGTTGCCAGGCTTGGAGAACTCCAGCACCAGCAAGCGACCGCCGGGTTTGAGCACGCGCAGCATCGAGCGCAGGGCGTCTTCCTTGTGGGTGACGTTGCGCAGGCCGAAGGCGATGGTGACCACGTCGAAGTGGTTGTCGGGGAACGGCAGCTTCTCGGCATCGGCCTGGACGAACTGCACGTTGCCGGCCACGCCCTTGTCCAGCAGGCGGTCACGACCGACCTTGAGCATCGAGTCGTTGATGTCGGCCAGCACCACTTGCCCGGTCGGACCGACGATGCTGGAAAACTTGCGGGTCAGGTCACCGGTGCCGCCAGCGATGTCCAGCACGCGGTTGCCGGTGCGCACGCCGGACAGTTCGATGGTGAAGCGCTTCCACAGGCGATGCAGGCCACCGGACAGCACGTCGTTCATCAGGTCGTACTTGGCCGCCACCGAGTGAAAGACTTCGGCCACTTTCTCCGCCTTCTGGCTTTCCGGCACATCCTGGAAACCGAAGTGGGTGGTGGGTTCCTGCTCCTGGGCCTTGCGTGGATCGCTCATGTCGCTCTCACCGGGTAGAAAACCGCACCATTCTAAAGGCGCCTGGCGCCTTTGTCTTGCCTGGGTGCCCGCTCGCCCGATGGGCTGGTAGAGTGATGTGACCTCATGCCGCAGCCGTGCGGCACGCCGCCAGTTCAAGGAGTTGCCATGTCCCGTATTCGTGTCGAACGATCCCATTCCCTCGGTCGCGAGGCCGCCCGCGAGAAGGCCGAACGCCTGGCCGAGCGCCTGGCCAGCGAGTACGACGTGCGCTATCGCTGGAACGGCGACACCCTGGAGTTCAAGCGCAGCGGTGCCGACGGCAGCATCGCGGTGGGTGACGACACTGTGCGGGTGGAGCTCAAGCTCGGGCTGTTGCTGTCGCCCATGGGCGGCATGATCCAGCGCGAGATCGAGCAGGTGCTGGACAAATCGCTGGCCTGAGAGCAGCGGCAAGCCAGTAGGGTGCGCTGTGCCCGCCGCCATTGGGTCGCATTGAACATGCATGCTGTCGCCTGTTCCTAGTATGCGATTTCTAATTTTTCTCCTTAGGGTGTACCCAAGCCTGCATTCCGTGGGCGTTTCCGCTAACTGTCAAAGCGCGTGAGGTGCACCATGTCGAAAGTTGCCGTGAAGAAAAAAGTAGAAGCCGTGGTCGAAGACAAAGCCGGTCTGTTCGACGACGTGAAGGGCTATGCCCGCAAGATCTACCTCGCTGGCCTGGGCGCTTACGCCAAGGCGGGTGTTGAGGGGACCGAATACTTCAAGGAGCTGGTCAAGGCCGGTGAAGGCGTCGAAAGCAAAGGCAAGAAGCTGGTCGACGAGCAGGTAGAAGCCGCCAACAGCCAGATCGAATCGGTCAAGCAGTCGGTCAATAGCAATGTCACCAGTGTTAAAGGCAAGGTCGAAGTTCAGCTCGACAAGATCGAGAAGGCTTTCGATACTCGTGTGGCTTCCGCTCTGAACCGTATCGGCATTCCGTCCAAGCAGGATGTTGAAGCACTCTCTGCTAAGCTGGATGAGCTGAGCGCGTTGCTCGAGCATGTCGCGCGTACCAAATAAGGAGATCAGGATGGCTGTTAAGAAGAAAACCGAGAAACAGACCAGCTCCTGGATCGGCGAGGTCGAGAAATACTCGCGTCAGATCTGGTTGGCAGGCTTGGGCGCTTATTCCAAGGTCAGCAAGGACGGCACCAAGCTGTTCGACACGCTGGTCAAGGACGGCGAGAAGGCCGAAAAGCAGGCCAAGAGCGAAGTCGACAAACAGGTTGGCGCGGTGAAAGCCGGCGTCGGTTCCAAGGTCGGTTCCGCCAAGTCCAAGGTCGATGAGGTCAAGGACAGGGCAATCGGCAAATGGGGTGAGCTGGAAGAGGCCTTCGACAAGCGTCTGAACAATGCCATTTCGCGTCTGGGCGTGCCCAGCCGCAACGAGGTCAAGGCATTGAATGACAAGGTCGACAGCCTGACCAAGCAGCTGGAGAAAATCACTGGCGTATCGGCCAAGTCGGTCGCCAAGCCTGCTGCCAAAGCTGCGCCCAAACCTGCCGCGAAGGCTGCCGCCAAGCCGGCTGCGAAAGCAGCTGCCAAACCTGCTGCGAAGCCGGCCGCCAAGCCTGCTGCCAAAGCTGCAGCCAAGCCCGCTGCCAAACCGGCTGCCGTGAAACCTGCAGCCGCCAAGCCGGCAGCTAAACCTGCGGCGAAACCGGCAGCCAAGGCCGCAGCGAAACCCGCTGCCAAGCCAGCGGTCGCCGCCAAGCCTGCAGCTAAGCCAGCAGCCAAGCCTGCTGCAGCGAAGAAGCCGGCTGCGAAGAAACCGGCAGCACCCAAGGCAGCTGCGCCGAAACCGGCTGCACCGGCACCGGCACCGGCCGCCGCTGCAACGCCGGCCGCAGCACCGGCTCCGGCTGCCACCCCGGCAACTCCAGCCACCCCGTCCTGAGTTTCTCAGGACTGAAAACGCCCGGCCTAGTGCCGGGCGTTTTCGTTGTGCGCCAGGCATGGCGCGTAGCGCCGTGACTGGCGCTGTTCGGTTCACTGTGGTGGTGGACTGGACGACTTGGAGGTGAAAGTCCTCTACACACCCGGCAAGGGGAAGTGTTAGCCAGAGGCAAGGGTGTCGCGGGCGACTGCGAATCTGAAGGAAGCCCGAGGCAAAATGCTGGCCTGACGAACAGGAAGCGGATAGAGGCGGCGTAGCGGGGTGAGGTAGCAACGATTGCCAAAGCCCGATACTTGCACGGAACGCTACGACGTAAATCCGACAGGCATAAGCAGAAAGGTCGCGCGAATTACCCTGGGAGATCTGTTTGGCCTGCCATGTGCTACCGGCCCCGAGAGGTGACGGGATGGGCGAACAGAAGTCAGCAGAGGCCGTAGTAGTTGCTCGAAACCGGAGCGATGAAGGGCTGAACCTGCCATGAGTGGATAGTCAGGTGTGCTCTCTGTTGGAGCGTAAAGCAGAAACGCCGTGAACAGCGGTGGTCGAGACCATCAGGAGGTAGGAGTCGGAAACTCCGAGGGCCGGTCTGGGCGCTTAGCTACCGCAGGCGACACATCAACGGAACCAAGCTCGCTGATGCTGTTTGTCAGTAGGCAGGAACCGCCGTATACGGAACCGTACGTACGGTGGTGTGGGAGGACGGCGGGGGTGACCCCGCCTCCTACCCGATTCAGGTCGCAGGGTGCGCCATGCGCAGCAACCGTGGATGCGTCTCGGCTTTGTAGGGCGGGTGTAACCCGCCATTTGCGCTCTGGCGGGTTGCACCCGCCCTACATTCCCAGCGTGTCATTGGCGTGCGCACGGCTGCGCATCAGGCTTCCAGATAGCGCTGCGCCAAGTGCTCGACGGTGCTGCGTGAGGGCTGGTTCAGGTGCGGCGCGACCAGCATCATGATCTGGTACACCACCAGGCGCACTTCACCTTCCTGGTTGAGGATGCGCTGATAGTCGAGGGAGAACAGCAGGGTCAGGGTGATCTGCTCGACCAGTTGGCCGAGCGCCTGGGTGCCGCTGTTCAGTTGGCCGTCGGCCATCAGGCGGGCGAGCAGGGAGGCCAGCGTGCGTTTCAGCGCGTTCAGCCAGTGACGAATGCCGCGCGCCAGTTTTGGCAGGCGCCCGGCCAGGTTGGACAGATCCTGGAAGAGAAAGCGGTACTGCGACAGGCGCTCGACGATCAGGTGCAGGAACAGCCAGTAGTCCTCGACGTCCAGCTGGGCTTCGGCTGGCGGGTCGAGCAAAGGCGCCATCTCGCTCTGGAAGCGTTCGAACAGTTCCAGTACCAGCGGCTCCTTGCCATGGAAGTGGTAGTAGAGATTGCCCGGGCTGATGTCCAGCTCGTTGGCGATTTCCAGTGTGGAAACGTTGGGCTCACCCTGCTCGTTGAACAGCAGCAGGGCGGTTTGCAGAATGCGCTCGCGGGTTTTCATCCTTGGCTTCTTGTTCGATTGGGCGCGAAGGGCTGACGATAACCGGCCGGCGTGCAGCCGGCCATCCCTTTAGTAAAAGTCGCGTAGCGACATCTCTCATGTCCTTCTCCCTTCGGGAGAAGGTGGCGCGAAGCGCCGGATGAGGGATGCGGGCATGCCGCGCAGGCCTTGTTGGCGAGGCATACCGCTTCAGCGGATATGCACGTAGGTGCCGGGCGCTGCCTCCATCGGTGGATGGTTCTGGTTGCCCAGCGCCATCAGGGTTTCGCGTTGCGCGCCGGAACGCGCCTGCATCCATTCCAGCCACTGTGGCCACCAACTGCCTTGCTGGTGCGTGGCGTCGTGATACCAGGCGCGTGGGTCGGAGGTGAGCTTGGTGTTCTCGTAGTAGTTGGCCTTGGGGTTGCCCGGCGGGTTGAGAATGCTCTGGATATGCCCGCTGTTGGACAGGATGAAGCGGCGGTTGCCACCCAGCAGCAGGGTCGAGCGATAGACCGCATCCCAGGGCGTGATGTGGTCGTTGATGCCGGCCACGCTGAAACTGTCGACGTTGACCTTGGCCAGATCCACCGGCGTACCGCAGACCTCCAACGCACCCGCGCGGCTGAGCGGGTTGTGCTTGAAGAAATCGATCAGATCGCCATGCAGTGCAGCGGGCAGGCGCGTGTTGTCGTTGTTCCAGTAGAGGATGTCGAAGGCTGGCGGCTGCTTGCCGAGCAGGTAGTTGTTAACCCAGTAGTTCCAGATCAGGTCGTTGGGGCGCATCCAGGCGAATACCCTGGCCATGTCGCGCCCGTCCAGCACGCCTTGCTGGTAGGAGCGGCGCTTGGCCGACTCGAGGGATTCCTCGTCGGCAAAGAGCATCGCCGGGCTGTCGATCTGACTATCGAGCAGGCTGACCATGTAAGTGGCACTGGCAACCTTGCGCAGTTGGCGGCGTGCCTGCAGGTGGCCTTGCAGGGCGGCGATGGTCAGGCCGCCGGCGCAGGCGCCGAGCAGGTTGACGTCCTTGCTGCCGGTGATGGCACGGCAGGCATCGACGGCTTCCTCGACGGCCTGCACATAGCTCGACAGGCCCCATTCGCGATGCCGTGGGTCGGGGTTGCGCCAGCTGATCATGAAGGTCTGCAGGCCGTTCTTCAGCGCGTACTGGACGAAGCTCTTGTCGTTGGACAGGTCGAATATGTAGTACTTGTTGATCTGTGGCGGCACGATCAGCAGCGGGCGCAGGTACTGCTTTTCGCTCATCGGTTTGTACTGGATCAGTTCCAGCAGCTCGTTGCGAAACACCACGGCACCGGGGGTGCAGGCCAGATTGCGGCCGACTTCGAAGGCGTGTTTGCTGACCTGGCTGGGCAGGCCGTCGTTGTGCAGCAGGTCGTCGAGCAGATGGCGCAAGCCCTTGAAGGCACTGCTGCCTCCGGTGTTGAACAGCTCCTTGAGCGCCTGCGGGTTGAGCGGGCTGTTGGAGGGTGACAGGGCGTCGCTCATCAGCGATGCGAGAAAGCGCGCGCGGGCGCGGTCATCGGCCGACAGGTCGCTGTCGTCGATCCACGCAGCCAGTTGTTTCTGCCACGCCAGATAGGCCTGCAGGCTGCGTCGGTAGAAGGGATTGAGGTGCCAGGTCGGATCAGCGAAGCGCGCATCCTGCGGATTGACCTTGTGCAGGGTATCGCCGAGCAGCACCCGGCCAAGCTGGCCGCCGAAGGCCAGCAGATGACGTCCACTGCGCACCGGATTCTTCAGGCCCTGGGCAGCCAGCAGGCGCATGGTGGACAGCAGATCGCGACCGCGCACGCCCACCACCGCGCTCTGGGCGTTCATGAAACTGGCGGGTGCCGGCAGTGAAGCCGGGTTCGACTTGTCTCGCATGGGGCAGCACTCCGTCGTCAAACCGTCTAGAGACTTTCATGGCGCGGACTGCCTCGGCGCGCACCTTGTACTTGTGCAGGGTGTGCAGCAAGCCCTGTACCAGGCGCGCGGGAAGTGCATTCCAGAGCGCCGCGTCGAAAAACAAGAGGCCTTGAGCGGCCCCTTTGTCGAGCACGCAGAACAATGCGCACCAAGCTGGTGCGATCAGTGCTGGCGTACGGGTGTGGGCTGCGGGTGCATCACCGCACGGTGCCGCTCCTCTTCGAGAAACTTCATGATGATCGGCGCCACCGCTTCGGCGCGGGTCACCAGGAACAGGTGGCCGTCGTCGATCACGTGCAGTTCGGCGTTGGGAATGCGCCAGGCCAGCAGGCGCATGTTGATCAGCGGAATCAGCGGGTCGTCGTCGCCGGCCATCACCAGGGTCGGTTGGCGGATCTTGTGCAGCCAGTGGATGCTGGTCCAGCCGAGGCCGGCGAACAGTTGCCAGTAGTAGCCCATCTTGCCGCCCGAGCGCACCTTGCTGGCATGCGCCATGGCCAGCTTGGGGTCGCGACGGAAGGCGCCGCCATAGATGTCCGGGGCGATGCGTACACCGTAGGACGGTTGCACATAACGCCGCGGGCTGGCCATGCGCCAGAGCACCTTGGGCTTGCCCGGCACCATCACCGCGCCGGCCGAGGTGGCGGCGAGGATCAGCTTCTTGCAGCGCTCGGGGTAGTCATGGGCGAACTGCTGCGCCAAGGCGCCGCCCCAGGACACGCCGATGGCATTGACCTGACCGTAGTCGAGGTAATCGAGCATGCGCGCTGCCAGCTTGGCCAGACCAGGGAAGCGGTAGGGCGTGGCCGGCGTGGAGGAACCGCCGACACCGGGGACGTCGAAGGCGATGATTTCCAGCTCCGGGTCCAGGGCGGCGACGAAGGGCATCACCAGTTCCAGGTTGGCGCCGATGCCGTTGAAGATCAGCAGTGGCACCAACTGGCTGTTGCCCGGCCGCACCGCGGTGCGGATGGTCTGCCCATCGAGATCTATGGTGCGGAATACGAATGGTTGCGGCATAGGCGCAGCCCCTGTGGAGTTGAGCGCTGGAGAGGGCCGTCCGGGCCGCCTCCAGGGTTACCAGGGGTTACCTGGTTCCACGCCGGTCAGACCGTCGTGGCGTGCGGCACTTCCCGGTGCCACTGCGGTTGAGACTGAAAATCAGCGTTCGTGCACATAGGTGCCTGGTGCGGCTTCGCCAGCCGGGAATTTCTTGTTGCCCAGCGCCCGTGGAGCATTCTTGGTTTCGCCCGAGCGTTCGCTCAGCCACGTCTGCCAATGTAGCCACCAGGAGTCGGCGTGCTTGGTCGAGCTTTCCTGCCAGGCTTTCGGGTCCAGCGGCATCGCGCTATTGGTCATGTAGCGCGCCTTGGGGTTGCCCGGCGGGTTGAGAATGCTTTGGATATGGCCGCTGTTGGACAGCACGAACTCGCATTTGCCGCCGAACAGGTGCGCCGACTTGTAGCAGGAATCCCAGGGGGTGATGTGGTCGGTGGTGCCAGCGACGACGAAGAAATCACAGGTGACCTGCTTCAGGTCGATCGGTGTGCCGCAGACTTCCAGCGCGCCCGGGCGGGTCAGTGGGTTGGTCCGGAACATCTCGATGAACTCGCCATGCAGCGCGGCCGGCAGGCGCGTGGTGTCGTTGTTCCAGTAGAGGATGTCGAACACCGGTGGCTCGTTGCCGAGCAGGTAGTTGTTGACCCAGTAGTTCCAGATCAGGTCGTTGGGGCGCATCCAGGCGAACACCTTGGCCATGTCACTACCCTCCAGTACGCCGGCCTGGTAGGAGCGGCGTTTGGCGGCTTCCAGGGTCTTCTCGTCGGCGAACAGGGCAACCTGGGTGTCTAGCTGAGTGTCGAGCACGCTGACCAGCAGGGTCAGGGCGTTGACCTTCTGCTGGCCAAGCGCTGCATAGTGACCGAGCAGCGAGGCCGTGGTCAGGCCGCCGGAGCAGGCGCCGAGCATGTTGACGTCCTTGCTGCCGGTGATGGCGCAGATCACGTCGATGGCTTCCTTGAGCGCCTCGATGTAGGTGGACAGGCCCCACTCACGCTGCGCCTTGGTCGGGTTGCGCCAGCTGACCACGAAGGTCTGCACCTGGCTGCGCAACAGAAAGCGCGCCAGGCTTTTTTCCGGTGACAGGTCGAATACATAGAACTTGTTGATCTGCGGTGGCACCACCAGCAGTGGGCGCTCGTGCACGCTCTCGGTGATCGGCTTGTACTGGATCAGCTCCAGCACGTCGTTGCGAAACACCACGGCGCCTTCGGTGGTCGCCAGGTTCTTGCCGACCTCGAAGGCCTCCATGTTCACCTGACTGGGCATGCCTCCGTTGTGCACCATGTCCTTGGCCAGGTGCGACAGACCGTCGAGCAGGCTCTTGCCGCCGGTCTCGAAGAAGCGTTTGACCGCGGCCGGGTTGGCCATGCTGTTGGACGGCGCCATGGCCTCGGTCATCAGGTTGATCACGAAGTGGCCGCGACTGGCGTCCTGCTCGGACAGCGAGCTGTGCTCGATCCAGTCGTGCAGCTCCTTGCGCCAGGCCAGGTAGGTCTGCAGGTAGCGGCGATACAGCGGGTTCTGGCTCCAGGCCGGGTCGGCGAAGCGGCGGTCGCCGTCTTCAGGCTTGAGCGCGGATTGGCCGAGCATGACGTTCTTCAGTTCGAGGCCGAAATGGGCGACGTGCTTGGCGCTGTGGAAGGGTTGCTTGAGTGCCTGGGAGAGCACCATGCGGGCAGAGGTCAGGAGATCCTTGCCGCGGATGCCAATCACCGGGTTGAGTCCCAGGGTGTTTTCCGAGGCCTGGCGTTTCAAGTCTTCGTTATTCTTATCACTCATCTGCGACGCTCCATTGTCCTGAGTCACGTACCGGCTGCGCTCGCGGCGAAACAGGGGCCAGGTACTGCTCGGGTTGCCGGGTGCGGATCGGGTCCGCGTCATGCATTGCATCTGGCTGGGCCAAATGCAGGGAACCTGCCAGTTCCTTGGTTACCCGAGTTTTTGCCGTTAGGCAAGCTGATCGATGGGGCGAGAGTATGCCGCGATAGTTTAGAAAAATCGTTCTAACTACCGGGTAATGAGTCGGGATAGGAAGGCGAGCGCTCTGCGACGAGGTGTGCGTGCGGTTCAGAGTATCAGGCGCACGACACTTTCGTTGGGGTCGCGGGATTGGCCTGCAGCACTGAGCTGCGTCAGGTATTCGGCCCAGAGTTGATCCTGCCGGGTGGCCAGTTCGTAGAGGTATTCCCAAGTGTACAGACCGCTGTCATGGCCGTCGTCGAAGCACAGTTTCAGTGCATAGTTGCCGGCCGGTTCGATGCGCTCCAGGCCGACGTTGAGCTTGCCGGTCTGCAGAATCGGCTTACCATGCCCCTGCACCTCGGCCGAGGGCGAGTGCACCCGGAGGAACTCGGCGCTAAGCGAATAGCTCTGCTCGCCGTAGCGCAGTTCCAGGGTTTTCGAGGCCTTGTGCAGTTTGATCGCGCTGGGGATGGACATGGCTGATTTCCGTGATCTTTTTAGGCACAACGCCCAGTTGAGTGATTGCACCGTCCTGTAGGAGCGGATTTATCCGCGAATTTCGCGGCTGAAGCGGAATGCCGCCCAGCCGCTCCTACAGAATGACGCCGGCCAGCGGCGACAGGATCGTGCTCCTGGGCTTACAGGATATAGCGCGACAGGTCTTCGTCCTGTGCCAGCTCGCCAAGGTGACCGTTGACGTAAGCCGCGTCGATACGGATCGGTTCGCCGTTCTGCTGGCCTGCCAGGTCGCCGGCACTGAAGGACACCTCCTCCAGCAGGCGCTCGAGCAAGGTGTGCAGGCGACGGGCGCCGATGTTCTCGGTCTTCTCGTTGACCTGCCAGGCGATCTCGGCCAGACGCTTGATGCCATCTTCGGCGAACTCGATGTTCAAACCCTCGGTCTGCAGCAGTGCACTGTACTGCTCGGTGAGCGAGGCATGCGGCTCGCTGAGAATGCGCTCGAAGTCCTGCGGGCTCAGCGCCTTGAGCTCGACGCGGATCGGCAGGCGACCCTGCAGTTCGGGCACCAGATCGCTGGGTTTGCTCAGGTGGAAGGCGCCGCTGGCGATGAACAGGATATGGTCGGTCTTGACCATGCCCAGCTTGGTGTTGACCGTGCAACCCTCGATCAGCGGCAGCAAATCGCGCTGTACACCTTCACGCGACACATCGGCGCCGCCGGTGTTGCCGCGCTTGGCGACCTTGTCGATCTCGTCGATGAAAACGATGCCGTGCTGCTCGACGGCTTCCAGGGCGCGGGCCTTGAGTTCTTCCTCGTTGACCAGGCGCGCGGCCTCCTCGTCGCGCACCAGTTTCAGTGCGTCGGCGACCTTGAGCTTGCGGCTCTTCTTCTTGCCCTTGCCCATGCTGGAGAACAGGTTCTGCAGCTGGTTGGTCATTTCTTCCATGCCCGGTGGGGTCATGATCTCTACGCCCATGGGCGAGTCGGCCACTTCGATGTCGATTTCCTTGTCGTTCAATTGACCTTCGCGCAGGCGCTTGCGGAACAGCTGACGGGTATTGGAATCCTCGCTGCGCACCGGCTCGTCGCCGAAACCCTGGCGCGCGGGTGGCAGCAGGGCATCGAGGATGCGCTCCTCGGCGGCATCTTCGGCGCGGTGGCGGACCTTGGTGATTTCCTGCTCACGGAGCATCTTCACCGCTGCATCGGCCAGGTCGCGGATGATCGATTCGACGTCACGGCCGACATAACCGACCTCGGTGAACTTGGTGGCTTCCACTTTCAGGAACGGCGCATTGGCCAGCTTGGCCAGACGACGGGCGATCTCGGTCTTGCCGACGCCGGTGGGGCCGATCATCAGGATATTCTTCGGCGTGACTTCCTGGCGCAGTTCGGCCGGCAGTTGCATGCGCCGCCAGCGGTTGCGCAGGGCGATGGCCACGGCGCGTTTGGCGTCGTCCTGGCCGATGATATGGCGGTTGAGTTCGTGGACGATCTCGCGGGGCGTCATGGACATGGAATTTGGCTCGCTATCGAATCTATGAAAAAAATGGACGCTTGGGGCTCTCTAAAAACGTAGGCGAGGCAGCCAGCGCAAGGCGGAAACAGGCGAGGAAGCGGAGTTTACTGTTGTAAATGAGCATTCTGAGCCTGTTTTCAACGCGGCGATGACAACGCAGGTAGTTTTTAGATAGGCCTCACTCGGGGGCGTCCAGTTCCTCGATGGTCTGGTGATGATTGGTGAACACGCAGATGTCGCCGGCGATGCCGAGTGCAGTCTGCGCTATCTCGAGGGCGGACAGGTCAGTCTTCATCAGCAGGGCGCGGGCTGCGGCCTGGGCGAAGTTGCCGCCGGAGCCCATGGCGATCAGGCCTTCCTCGGGTTCGACGACGTCGCCGTTGCCGGTGATGATCAGCGATGCGTCCTTGTTGGCCACTGCCAGCATGGCTTCCAGGCGGCTCAGGCTGCGGTCGGTGCGCCAGTCCTTGGCCAGCTCGACGGCGGCTCGCACCAGATGACCCTGGTGTTTTTCCAGTTGCCCTTCGAAGCGTTCGAACAGGGTGAAGGCGTCGGCGGTGGCACCGGCGAAACCGGCCAGCACCTGGCCGTGGTACAGGCGGCGCACCTTCTTGGCGTTGCCCTTCATGACGGTGTTGCCGAGGGAAACCTGGCCGTCGCCTGCCATCACGACCTTGCCGTGGCGGCGCACTGAAACGATGGTGGTCAAGGGTGAATCTCCACGCTGCGGGGCGAACTTGCCCGGATGGAAACTCAAATGGGGTGCTCGTCGCGGCTTTTCAACCGGCGACGGGCTTAACAGGCTGTTGAAAAACTACCTGCGTTGTCTGGCCGTCGTTAAAAACAGCCTCAAAATGCTCATTTACAACGCGTAAACTGCGCTTTTTCGGCTATTTTTGCCTCGGCCAGCCTGCCTCGCCTACGTTTTTCAACGGCCTGTCAGGCGATCAGCGGACCTGGCGTTGCTGTAACAGCAGGTTGCTGAAGCCGCCGGCTGCCAGGGTCTTCTGCGCGCTGGCCAGTTGCTCGCGGCTGGCGAAGGGGCCGACCAGTACGCGGTGCCAGGTTTCCTCACGCACCTTGCCGGTTTCCACCCGTACGTTCTGCCCGAGCAGGATGATCTGCGCGCGCAGGCCGTCGGCGTCATCGCGTTTGCGGAACGAGCCGGCCTGGAGGAAGAACTGTGTGGTGACCGGCGCGCTGGCCAGGACGGGTGGTGGGGGCGGCGGCACCTGACCGTTGAGCGCGGCTTCGGCACGAGCGGTGTCGATCTTGGCGGCTTCTTCCGGGGTGACCGGTTTCTGCTCGGGTACGGGTGGTGGCGTTTCTTCCAGGGCCTGCGGCAGGATCACTTCCGACTCCGGCAGCAGGGTGTAGAAGTCGTACTTGGGCCTGGCCGGCTCGGGTTGCGTCGGCTTCGGCTCGGGCTTGGTGCTGCGCACCTGTTCGCCCTTGTCGCGCTTGATCTCGTCACGGCCCGGTTCGAGGCTGAACAGGAACATGAAGAAACCGCCGACCACCAGGCCGCAGGCCAGCCAGATCCAGCCCGGTACGGGCTTCTTCGCCGGGGCTTGATAGCGACTGGCGCCGCGTTTCGGCGCCGGCTTCTTGCGCGCTGCCATTTACATCCGCTCCAGAGTTTCCAGGCCGAGCAGCTCCAGGCCCTGCTTGAGGGTGCGGCCGGTAAGGGCCGCCAGGCGCAGACGGCTGTCACGGGTGGCCTCGTCCTCGGCGCTGAGGATCGGGCAGTTCTCATAGAAGCTGGAGAACAGGCCGGCGAGGTCATACAGGTAGGCACAAAGGATGTGCGGCGTGCCCTTGTTGGCGACGTTGCCGAGCAGCTCGTTGAATTGTGCCAGCTTGGCGGCCAGGGCTTGCTCCTGCTCGGCGACCAGGGTGATCTGCCCGCCGATCTCGTCCACGCCCTTGCCAAGCTTGCGGAACACGCCGGCCACGCGGGTGTAGGCATACAGCAGGTAGGGCGCGGTGTTGCCCTCGAAGCTCAGCATCAGGTCGAAGTTGAAGCTGTAGTCGCTGGTGCGATGCTTGGACAGGTCGGCGTATTTCACCGAGGCGATGCCAACCACGCGTGCGATCTGACGCAGTTCGTCTTCGGCCAGGTCCGGGTTCTTGTCCTTGACCAGGCTGTAGGCGCGCTGCTCGGCCTCGTCGAGCAGTTGCACCAGCTTCACGGTACCGCCGTCGCGGGTCTTGAACGGGCGACCGTCCGGGCCGTTCATGGTGCCGAAGCCCATGTGTTCCAGGTCCATGCTGGCGGGTACGAAGCCGGCCAGGCGCGCGCAGGCGAAGACCATCTGGAAGTGCAGGGCCTGGCGCTGGTCGACGAAGTACAGCACGCGGTCGGCCTTGAGCGTGCCGGCGCGGTAGCGGGTGGCGGCCAGGTCGGTGGTGGCATACAGGTAGCCGCCGCCGGCCTTCTGTACGATCAGCGGTAGCGGGTTGCCTTCGGCATTCTTGAACTCGTCCATGAATACGCACTGCGCGCCGTTGTCTTCGGTCAGTAGACCCTTGGCGGCCAACTCGGCAACCACTTTCGGCAGGTCGTCGTTGTAGGCGCTCTCTCCTTTGACGTCGGCCATGCTCAGCTTGACGCCGAGGCGGTCGTACAGCGCCTGGCAGTGCGACAGGGAAATGTCGTTGAAACGATGCCACAAACGCAGGCACTCGGCGTCGCCGGCCTGCAACTGGACCACCAGCTCGCGGGCGCGGTCGGCGAACTCGCTGGATTCGTCGAAGCGCTTTTTGGCGGCGCGGTAGAAGCCTTCCAGGTCGGCCAGCTCGCTTTCGGCGGCCGCCGGGTTTTCCTGCATGTAGGCCAGCAGCATGCCGAACTGGGTGCCCCAGTCGCCGACATGGTTCTGGCGGATCACGGTGTCGCCAAGGAATTCCAGCACCCGCGCCACGCCGTCGCCGATGATGGTCGAGCGCAGGTGACCAACGTGCATTTCCTTGGCCAGGTTGGGTGCCGACAGGTCGACTACCACGCGCTGCGCTGCGCCGTTCTTGCGTACGCCGAGCTTGGCATCGGCCAGTGCTGCTTCCAGGCGCTGGGCCAGAGCATCGCTGTTCTGGAAGAAGTTGAGAAAGCCCGGGCCGGCGATTTCCACCTTGGTGACTTGTTCGTCGGCCGGCAGGGCAGCGATCAGCTTCTCGGCCAGGTCGCGCGGCTTCATGCCGGCCGGTTTGGCTAGCATCATGGCGATGTTGCTGGCGAAGTCGCCGTGGCTCTTGTCCTTGGTGTTCTCCACCTGGATGGCCGGCGTCAGGCCCGCAGGCAGCACGCCTTCGGCGGTCAGACGGTCGAGGGCTTGCTGGATCAGGTGGCGAATGCTGTCTTTCATGTTCGGCTCGGGTTGCCTTGGGGCTTTGGTCGAAAACTGCGCATTATAAGAGCAGCGGCAAGCTGCAAGCCACAAGCGGCAAGGAAAAGCGTGCCGCGTTTCCGTGGGTAGTGGGTAGGGTGGGCTTCAGCCCACCAACGCTAACCGCTGTTGGTGGGCTGAAGCGGGACGCCGCCCGGCCCACCCTACGGACTGCCGGAGTTCGCTCGCGCCGCTCGTTTCTACAAAAGCCGGCATGCGGTTCAGAAAAGGTCGATCGGGTCGACATCCAGCGACCAGCGTACCGCACGGCCGCTGGGCATTTGTTCCAGCGCATGCAGCCAGTGGTTGAGCAGGCGATGCAATGGCGCACGGGCATTGCCCTGCAGCAGCAGTTGCGCGCGGAAGCGCCCGGCGCGGCGTTCCATCGGTGCCGGCACCGGTCCGAGCAGTTCGATGCCGGTCAGACCCAGTTCGCCCAGCAAATGTTCGGCCTCGCTGCAGGCCTCATCGAGAAAACTCTCGGCCTGGCCAGGCTTGTGCGCTTCGGCGCGCAGCAACGCCAAGTGGCAGAACGGTGGCAGACCGGCACTGCGGCGTTCGCTCAGCGCCTGTTCAGCGAAGGCGAAGTAGCCTTGCTCGGTCAGTTGCACCAGCAACGGATGGTCGGCCAGGTGGCTCTGGATGATCACCTTGCCCGGTTCCTCGGCGCGGCCAGCGCGACCGGCAACCTGCACGATCAACTGCGCCATGCGCTCGCTGGCGCGAAAATCGGCGGAAAACAGGCCGCCGTCGGCGTCGAGGATCGACACCAGGGTCACCCGTGGAAAGTGATGCCCCTTGGCGAGCATCTGGGTGCCCACCAGGATGCACGGCTCGCCCTTGTTGATGGTGGCGAACAGGCGATCCATGGCGCCCTTGCGCGAGGTGCTGTCGCGGTCGACGCGCAGCACCGGGTAGTCGGGAAACAGCACCGCCAGGCGCTCTTCGGCGCGCTCGGTGCCGGCGCCGACCGGGCGCAGGTCGACGTGTTGGCATTTTGGACAGTTGCTCGGCTGTTTCTCGACGTGGCCGCAGTGATGGCAGCGCAGTTCCTGATAGCGCTGGTGCACGGTCATGCGTGCGTCGCAGCGTGGGCATTCGGACAGCCAGCCGCAGTCGTGGCAGAGCAGGGTCGGGGCGAAGCCGCGGCGGTTGAGAAACACCAGCACCTGCTGGCCGGCGGCGAGGGTCTGGGCGATGGCCTGCTGCATCGGCCCGGAGATGCCCGAGTCCAGTGGCCGGCTCTTCACGTCCAGACGCAGGAAGCGCGGCTGGCTGGCGCCGCCGGCGCGCTGTGTCAGCTTGAGCAGGGCATAGCGGCCGGTGTAGGCGTTGTGCAGGCTTTCCAGCGAAGGTGTGGCCGAGCCGAGGACGATGGGCACGTCTTCCTGGCGGGCGCGCACCAGCGCCAGGTCGCGGGCGTGGTAGCGCAGACCTTCCTGCTGTTTATAGGAGGCGTCGTGTTCTTCGTCGACGATGATCAGCCCCGGGTTCTTCATCGGCGTGAACAGAGCTGAGCGGGTGCCGATGATGATGTCGGCCTCGCCATCGCGTGCCGCCAGCCAGGCGTCGAGGCGCTCGCGGTCGTTCACCGCCGAATGCAGCAGGGCGATACGTGCATTGAAGCGGCGGGCGAAACGGTCGAAGGTCTGTGGGCCGAGGTTGATCTCGGGGATCAGCACCAGCGCCTGCTTGCCGGCCTCGAGGCATTGGTGGATCAGTTGCAGGTACACCTCGGTTTTTCCGCTGCCGGTGACGCCAGCCAGTAGAAAGGCATTGAACTGGCCCCAGCCTGACGCCACGGCATTCACCGCAGCGCGCTGCTCGGCGTTCAGCGGCAGTTCCGGTTGTGCCAGCCAGTGCGCCGGCTTGGCATGCGGCTGGGTGCGGCGCACCTCGACCCGTACCAGTCCCTTCTCATGCAGTAATTGCAGGCTGTCGCGGTTGAGTTGCAACTGGCTGAGCAGGCTGTGGGCGACACCGTGCGGATGTTGCGCCAGTGCCTTGAGCGCGTCGCGCTGGCGTGGCGCGCGGGCCAGGCGTGGGTCGTCGACGCTGGCGCCTTTGTTGGCCAGCCAGTAGCGCTCCTGGCGGGTTTCGGCCGGCTCGCCCTGGCGTAGCAACACGGGCAAGGCCCAGCTCAGAGTGTCGCCGAGGCTGTGCTGGTAGTACTGCGCCGTCCACAGGCACAGCTTGAACAGCGACGCCGGCAGCGGTGGGCGGGCGTCGAGCAGTTCCAGGGCGGGCTTGAGCTTGTCCGTCGGGACGTCGCTCTGGCTGTCGACTTCCACCAGCACGCCGATCATCTCGCGCCGGCCGAAGGGCACGCGCAGGCGTGCGCCTGGCTGCAAGACGCTGCGCGACACGCCGGCAGGGGCGAGGTAGTCGAACAGGCGGCGCAGTGGCGAGGGCAGGGCGAGGCGCAGGATCAGGTTGGGCAAGCCAGAAGCTCCATTGACAGGCCAGCGATCTTAACACGCGACGACCGGCGCCTTGCGTGGCTTGCATCGGTCTACGTCTCTGGTAAGATGCGCGGCCTATTTCTGTGCGGTGCCTGACATTGGTCGGGTGGCGGCACGACTACCCCGAGGAAAGCACGATGAAAGCCGATATCCATCCGAACTACGTCGAAATCGACGCTACCTGCTCCTGCGGTAACGTGATCAAGACCCGCTCCACCCTGGGCAAGAACCTGAGCCTCGACGTTTGCTCCGAGTGCCACCCGTTCTACACCGGTAAGCAGAAAGTGCTGGACACCGGCGGCCGTATCGATCGCTTCAAGCAGCGCTTCGGCGTATTCGGCGCGAAGTAAGCGACCGAACGATTACGGAACGTGTCATGCACCTTTCCGTGAATCTGAAAAAGGCGTCCCTGGTGGGCGCCTTTTTCGTTTCTCTGCTTTGCGTCGATCTGGCTCAGGCCTTTTGTCCACACCGCGCAGATCTGGCTCAGGTTGCCGTGCGCCAGGTGGTCGATGGCGACACCGTGCGCCTGACCGATGGGCGCAGCATTCGCCTGATCGGCATCAACGCACCTGAGCTGGGGCGCAAGGGCCGTAGCGATGAGCCCTTCGCCGTGCAGGCCAAGCGTCGCCTGCAGGCACTGGTCGATGCCAGCGATGGGCGTGTCGGCCTGCTCTACGGCGAGCAGCGCAAGGATCGTTACGGCCGTACCCTGGCCCATCTGTACGACCGTCAGGGGCGTAATCTGGAAGCGCAGTTGCTGGGCGAAGGCCTTGGGTTCATGGTCGCCGTGGCGCCCAATAGCGTACTCGTGAGTTGTCAGGCACAGGCCGAGCGCCAGGCTCGGCGTCAGCGTCTGGGTGTGTGGCGCACCGAGCAAGTGAAGACGGCTGGCCAACTAAAGAGTGGCGGCTTCGCCTTGCTCAGCGGGCGGGTTGCAGGCGTGCAACGCAATCGCGGTGGCCTCTGGATCGATCTCGATGGTGGTCGGGTATTGCGCGTGGCGCCTGAGCTGCTCGGCGAGTTCGACGTGCGCGCGTTGCAGCGGCTCGAAGGGCAACGGGTGGAGGCGCGGGGCTGGGTCATCGATCGCCAGAGTCGCGGTGGCTGGAAGTCCGGGCAGGCGCGCTGGATGCTGCCGCTTACTCATTCGGCGATGCTGGAGGTGTTGCCATGATGCGTGCATTGATGTTGTGCCTGATCTGCAGCTGGCTGGCAGGTTGCGCGGTCAATCCTGCCACGGGTCGCAACGACTTCGTGATGATGAGTGAGCGCCAGGAGCTGGAGCTCGGGGCGCGCTACAACCAGGAAATCCTCAAGCAATACCCGCGCTATGAGGACGCCAAACTGCAGGCTTATATTCAGCGCGTCGGCGAGCGGGTAGCGCGCAGCAGCCATCGCAATCAGCTCAACTACGTTTTTACCCTGGTGGACAGCCCGGATATCAACGCCTTCGCCCTGCCGGGTGGCTACATCTATATCCACCGTGGCCTGCTCGCTTATCTGAATTCCGAGGCGGAACTGGCGGCCGTACTGGGGCACGAGGTCGGTCACGTCACGGCCCGCCATAGTGTGCGCCAGCAAAGTCAGTCCACGGCCTGGGGCTTGCTCGGGCAGGCTGCGGCTATCGGTACTGGTGTCGGCGCAGTGGGGGATCTGACCAGCGCCATGGGTAATGCGTTCGTGCGCGGCTATGGGCGCGACATGGAGTTGGAGGCCGATGGCCTGGGCGCGCAATACCTGGCGCGTGGTGGCTACGATCCGCAAGCGATGATCGAGGTGGTCAAGGTGCTCAAGGCGCAGGAGGATTTCGCCCGCGAGCAGGCAGCCAAGCGCGGCGAAGCACCCGCGGCGGGCGGCTACCACGGCTTGTTCGATACCCACCCGGACAATGATCGACGCCTGCAGGAAGTGATCGGCCCGGCGCGTGCGCTGGCCGGCGGCAATCAGGAAGTGGGGCGCGACCGTTTTCTGCAGATGCTCGATGGTCTGGTGTTCGGCGATTCGGCGGCCAGCGGTATACGCCGCGGACGCCATTTCTATCACGGCGAGCTGGACTTCACGCTGACCTACCCGCAGGGCTGGCAGCTGGTCAATCGCCCCGATGTGCTGATCGGTCACACCCCGGATGAGCAAGCCTTTATCGCCATGACTCTGGAGGCAGTGGACAAACGCCTGTCGCCTGCCGAATTCCTGCGTCAGCGCGTCGGCAATCAGCGTCTAGTGGCGGGCGAGGAGTTGCGTCTTGGCGTGCTGCAGGGCTATACGGCGGTGTTGCAGGGCCAATCGGCGCGTCGCGTGGCGGTGATCTATCGCGGCGACAACGCTTACCTGTTCGTGGCGGCAGTGAAAGGGCGCGCTTCGCTGGAAGCCGAGGATCAGCGTTTTCTCGAGGTTATCCGCAGTTACCGGCCACTGAAGGCGGCCGAGCGCAAGTTGGCCGAGCCGGTGCGTCTGCATCTGGTGCGGGTCAAGGCCGGGCAGAGTATGACTGGTCTGGCCAGTGGCGCGCCGCTGGCGGCCGATGGCGAGGCACAGTTGAGGCTGCTCAACGGGCTGTATCCGCGTGGCGAGCCGCGTCCGGGACAGTGGTTGAAAACGCTGCGCTAGCGCGGCGCTTTCATCGCGACCGAACGGTCTTGGCAGGTGTATACAACTTGCGTATCCTCGGCCGCGCCCGTTCAACAAGCCTCATAAAAGCGGAAATGCCACTATGTCCGATCTAAAAACAGCCGCTCTCGAATATCACGCTCAGCCCCGTCCCGGTAAGCTGAGTGTCGAGCTGACCAAGGCCACTGCCACTGCCCGCGACCTGTCCCTCGCATACAGCCCAGGCGTAGCCGAACCGGTACGCGAGATCGCTCGCGATGCCGAACTGGCCTACCGCTATACCGGTAAGGGCAACCTGGTCGCCGTAATTTCCGACGGTACCGCCATCCTCGGCCTGGGTAACCTCGGCCCGCTGGCTTCCAAGCCGGTAATGGAAGGTAAAGGTGTACTGTTCAAGCGCTTCGCTGGCATCGACGTGTTCGACATTGAAGTCGACGCTGAAAGCCCGCAGGCGTTCATCGACACCGTCAAGCGCATCTCCATCACCTTCGGCGGCATCAACCTGGAAGATATCAAGGCGCCTGAGTGCTTCGAGATCGAGCGCGCGCTGATCGAACAGTGCGACATCCCGGTATTCCACGATGACCAGCATGGCACCGCCATTGTCACCGCGGCCGGCATGCTCAATGCCCTGGAAATCGCCGGCAAGACTCTGGAAGAGGCGAAGATCGTCTGCCTGGGCGCCGGTGCAGCTGCCATCTCCTGCATGAAGTTGCTGGTGAGCATGGGTGCCAAGGTCGAGAACATCTTCATGGTCGATCGCAAGGGCGTGATTCATGCCGGTCGCGATGATCTGAACCAGTACAAGGCCGTGTTCGCCACCGAGACCGACAAGCGCACGCTGTCCGACGCGCTCGAAGGCGCTGACGTGTTCGTCGGCCTGTCCGGCGCCAACCTGCTGAGCCCGGAAGATCTCCAGCGCATGGCGGCCAACCCGATCGTCTTCGCCTGCTCCAACCCGGATCCGGAAATCAAGCCGGAGCTGGCGCACGAGACGCGCAACGACGTGATCATGGCCACCGGTCGTTCCGACTACCCGAACCAGGTCAACAATGTGCTGGGTTTCCCCTTCATCTTCCGCGGTGCTCTGGACGTGCGTGCCACCCGCATCAACGAAGAGATGAAGATCGCCGCAGCGCTGGCGCTGCGTGACCTGGCCAAGCTGCCGGTACCGCAGGAAGTCTGCGACGCCTACGGCGGTATCGAGCTGTCGTTCGGTCGCGAGTACATCATTCCGAAGCCAATGGATCAGCGTCTGATCACCGTGGTTTGCGATGCAGTGGCCAAGGCTGCCATCGAATCCGGCGTGGCGACTCTGCCCTATCCGAAGCACTATCCGCTGAAATCGGTGGATGAAGTGTTCAACGGCTGATCAGCCGACAATAAAAAACCCGCTTCGGCGGGTTTTTTATTGTCTGTGATACGGCTTAAGGCAACGATTGCAGCCGCCTGAGCCTTATCCTAGAACAAGTCGATCGGCGCCATCTCGTCGGCCGGTAGCGGGCTGCCAGGAACACCCATGCCAGGTTCGAACTCACTCATCGGAGGGGGCGAGTCTTCACTCTTGAACAGTTCGAAATAGGCGTCCAGTGTGCCGGGTGCAGCAGCGCGGCCACTGATCGGGTCGACGCGCAGCGTCAGCAGCCCCTTGGGTTCTTTGGGCAGATGGTTGGGTCGATCCTTGAGTACTGCGCCCATGTAGTTCATCCAGATCGGCAGCGCGACAGTGCCGCCGTACTCATGGCGGCCCAGGCTCTCCGGCTGGTCGAAGCCGGCCCAGACGGTGGTTACGTAATCGGCGTTGTAGCCGGAGAACCAGCTGTCCTTGGACTCGTTGGTGGTGCCGGTCTTGCCTGCCAGGTCATTGCGGCCAAGGGCGAGAGCACGCCGGCCGGTACCGCGCTTGATCACGTCCTGCAGCATGCTGGTCATGATGTAGGCGGTGCGCTCGTCGATGATCTGTTCGGCGACCTTAGGCTCCTCCAACGGCAACTCATCAGTTGCGTTGACGGTGAGGTTGGCGTTCTCCTCGGCCGGTGCGCTGCCTGGCACGCGGGCCGGATTGGCGCGGAACAGCGGCTTGCCGTTACGGTCATCAATGCGTTCGATCAGGTACGGCTCGATCTTGTAACCGCCATTGGCGAAGGCGGCCCAGCCCTCAGCGATTTCCATGGGGGTCAGGCTGGCAGTGCCGAGTGCCAGTGACAGGTTGCGCGGCAGATCCTGCGGGGCGAAGCCGAAGCGCTCGATATAGCGCAAGCTACGGTCGATGCCCATGTCCTGCAGCAGGCGGATGGAAACCAGGTTGCGCGACTTGTACAACGCTTCACGCATGCGAATCGGGCCGAGAAAGGTGTTGTTGTCGTTCTTCGGGCGCCACTTCTGCGACAGGTAGTCGTCGGAGAGGATGATCGGCGCATCGTTGACCAGCGTCGCTGCGGTGTAGCCGCTATCGAGAGCCGCGCTATAGATGAAGGGCTTGAAGCTCGAGCCCGGCTGGCGCTTGGCCTGCACGGCGCGGTTGTAGTTGCTCTGATCGAATGAGAACCCGCCGACCAGTGACTGAATGGCGCCGCTGTATGGGTCGAGGGAAACCAACGCGCCCTGTGCTGCGGGGACTTGGGTGAAACGCAGGCTGCCATCGGCCTGGCGCTGCACGCGAACGATATCGCCGACCTGGGTGACATCGCCAGGTTGCTGCGGGCGCGGGCCCATGCTGTTGGTGTTCAGGTAGGGGCGAGCCCATTTCATGCTGTCCCACGACACCGCTTGTTCTTCGCCGTTACGGGTCAGTACCAGAATGCCGCTTTTCTCGACCTGGGTAACCACCGCTGGCTCCAGGCCGCCGATACTGCGGAACTTGGCCAGCTCGGTCAGCCAGGTTTCGCGGGTCATGCCCGGCAGGCGACTCTCAGGGCCGCGATAGCCGTGACGCTGGTCATAGGCGATCAGTCCGTCACGCAGGGCGGTGTTGGCTGCCTCCTGCAAATGACTAGGCACGGTGGTGGTGACATTGAAGCCTTCCGTATAAGCCTCGCTGCCATAGCGGCCAACCATTTCCGCGCGTGCCATCTCGGCTATATAAGGAGCGCTCAATTCTGGTGTGGGAACGTGGTAACGCGCATCGACTACCTCGGCAAGCGCTTCCTCGTAGCTGGCCTGATCGATACGGCCCAGGCGATACAGGCGGCCGAGAATCCAGTCGCGGCGCTCCTTGGCGCGGGTCGGATTGACCAGCGGGTTGTAGCGCGACGGTGCTTTCGGCAGGCCGGCGATCATCGCCATCTGCGCCAGGTTCAGGTCACGGATCGATTTGCCGTAGTACACCTGTGCGGCAGCTTCGATGCCGTAGGCGCGGTGGCCGAGGTAGATCTTGTTGACGTAGAGCTCGAGGATCTCGTCCTTGCTCAGCTCGCGCTCGATCTGCAAGGCCAGAAGAATTTCGGTGGCCTTGCGCGAAAAACTGCGTTCGTTGGTGAGGAAGAAGTTCTTCGCCACCTGCATGGTGATGGTGCTGCCACCGCTCTGAATCTGGCCGCTTTTCAATAATTGCGTGGCAGCGCGCATCAGGCTGGTCACATCGACGCCATAATGATTGGCGAAATTATCGTCTTCGGCAGCCAGCAGAGCGCTGATGAATTCCTTGGGAATTTCATCGAAGCGAATGGGCGAACGGCGCATCTCGCCGAACTCGGCGATCAGCTTGGCATCGCTGCTGTAGACGCGCAGAGGAATCTGCAGCTGTACCTGGCGCAGCGACTCGACGGAAGGAAGGGTCGGGCTAAGGTAAAGAAACGCGCCGCTGAAACTGAGCAGCAGCCCACAAAAAACGGCAACGCAAGACCACCAGATGAACTTCAGCAGGCGTATCAAAATGTTCGGAATTCCAAGTAAAAGAATGAGTTAAGCAGGAGCCGAGGCTAAAAGGGAAAAGCTGATCACATTATAAGCGTTTTTTTTCCCGGGGAGCCATTTGCGCTTCTGTCAAGACTGATATTTAATGTGGAAAAACATAAATAGTCCGTAAGTCGCGGATGCCAATAGGAAAACGGTCGTGCTAGGGCTCTTCACTAAGAAAGCGAATACGCTGCTGGGGATCGATATCAGCTCGACTTCGGTCAAGCTCCTCGAACTGAGTCGCTCGGGAAGCCGCTACAAGGTAGAGGCTTATTCAGTCGAGCCGCTTCCACCTAACGCAGTGGTAGAGAAGAACATCGCCGAGCTGGAGGGGGTCGGTCAGGCGCTTTCTCGCGTGTTGGCCAAGGCCAAGACCGGCGTCAAGACGGCCGCGGTTGCTGTGGCGGGTTCGGCTGTCATCACCAAGACCATCGAAATGGAAGCGGGTCTTTCCGAGGACGACTTGGAAAACCAGCTGAAGATCGAGGCCGATCAATACATTCCTTACCCGCTGGAAGAAGTCGCCATCGATTTCGAAGTGCAGGGGCCGGCGCCGCGTAACCCCGAACGGGTAGAGGTGCTGCTGGCTGCATGCCGCAAGGAGAACGTCGAGGTCCGCGAGGCAGCCCTTGCGCTCGCTGGGCTTACCGCGAAAGTGGTCGATGTCGAGGCGTATGCCCTCGAACGCGCTTACGGCCTGCTGGAGGCGCAGCTGGGTGGTGGTCACGATGAGTTGACCGTCGCGGTGGTGGATATTGGCGCGACGATGACCACGCTCAGTGTTCTGCACAATGGCCGCACCATCTACACCCGCGAGCAGCTTTTCGGCGGCAAGCAACTGACCGAGGAAATCCAGCGCCGCTACGGCCTGTCGGTCGAGGAAGCTGGGCTTGCCAAGAAGCAAGGTGGTCTTCCAGATGACTACGACAGTGAGGTTTTGCAACCGTTCAAAGAAGCTGTCGTTCAGCAGGTTTCGCGCTCGCTGCAGTTCTTCTTCGCCGCCGGGCAATTCAATGATGTCGACTACATCCTCCTGGCCGGCGGCACCGCGTCCATTCCTGATCTCGATCGGTTGATCCAGCAGAAGATCGGTACGCAGACGCTAGTGGCCAATCCCTTTGCCGATATGGCGCTGAGCAGCAAGGTCAACGCCGGTGCGCTGGCCAGCGATGCGCCGGCACTGATGATTGCCTGTGGTCTGGCGATGAGGAGTTTCGACTGATGGCGCGGATTAACCTACTTCCCTGGCGTGAACAGCTGCGCGAGGAGCGCAAGCAGCGGTTTCTGGTAAGCCTTGTCGGTGTCCTCGTTGTAGCTGCTGGTTTGGTGTTTCTGGGTGATCAATTTCTCAGTGCGGCAATCAGTAACCAGAATGCGCGAAATGACTTCATCAAGAAGGAGATCGCAGTTCTCGATGCGCGTATCAAGGAAATCAGTGAGTTGAGAACGCGTCGCCAGCAATTGTTGGAACGCATGAAGATTATTCAAGACTTGCAGGGTAACCGGCCAATTATTGGTCGTGTGTTCGACCAGTTGGTGAGAACGCTGCCGGACGGTGTGTATTTCACCAATGTGAAAATGACGGGTAAGAGCATTGCCATTATTGGTGCGGCTGAATCGAATAATCGCGTCTCGAATCTGATGCGTAACTTGGATGCTTCTGAGTGGTTAACCGCTCCCAATCTGACCGAAGTCAAAGCTGTTACAGCGGGGGCTTTGGATCAGGCGAATGTGTTTCAGCTGACTGTACAGCAGACACAGCCTGATCAAGAAAAAGCGGAGGCGGTGCAATGAGTATTAAAGATTCCTTGGACAGCCTGCGCAGCATTGATATCAATGACCTTGATTTGAACAATGTTGGGTCGTGGCCTGGTGCGGTTAAATTCATTGCCGGCCTGCTGCTGCTTATTATCGTTCTGGCGTTGGGCTACAACTTTCACCTCAAGGATCTGCAAAGTATGCTCGAGCAGCGTCAGCGAGAAGAGGTGACGCTAAAGGAGCAGTTCTCCAGCAAAGCTTTTCAGGCGGCGAACCTTGAGGCCTACAAAGAACAGATGCAGGAGATGGAGGTGTCCTTTGGCGCTCTTCTGCGTCAGTTGCCAAGCGATACCGAGGTTCCCGGGTTGCTGGAGGATATTACCCGTACCGGCTTGGGTAGTGGCTTGGAGTTCGAAGAGATCAAGCTGTTGCCGGAAGTGGCTCAGCAGTTCTATATCGAATTGCCGATTCAGATCAAAGTCACCGGTGGTTATCACGACCTTGCGACTTTCGTAAGCGGCGTTGCCAGTCTGCCGCGTATCGTCACACTGCATGATTTCCAGTTGGCGCCAGCCAGTGCTGAAAGCTCCAGTCGCCTGAATATGCAAATTATGGCCAAGACCTATCGCTACAATGATAAGGGGGCTCAATAATGAGTTTCTCTCGTTTGGTTCTGGTGGCGGGGTTTTCTCTTCTGACCGGGTGCGGCGTCGGTGGTGATTTTTCCGATTTGCGTATCTATATGGATGAAGTGCGCGCAAAGCCTAAAGGCGCTATCGAGCCGCTGCCGACTTTTCAGCCGTATGAAAGTTTCACCTATCGTGCTGCGTCTTTGCGCAGTCCTTTTCAGCCCCCGGTCAAAATCGATGTCGTCACTCGGCAAAAAGGGGCGCCAGAGATCAAGCCGGATGAAAGCCGTGTCAAGCAATTCCTCGAAGGGTTCAACATCGAAACGTTCGAGATGGTTGGCACGCTGAGAAATGATCGCCAGTTGTTCGCTCTGGTTAGCGGTGCGGGTGGTGTTCATCGTGTAAAAGTAGGCGACTTTCTTGGGCGTAACCACGGCAAGATTCTCGTGATCGATGACTCCAAGATCGATGTTATGGAAATTGTTCCAGATGGCGAAGGTGGCTGGCTTGAGCGACCACGCAGCCTTTCCTTGAAGGAGCGCTCCTGACGGGGCGGGGTGAGAAATGAATATAAATAATCTGTCTGCCACACGGGATACGAAAATGAACAGCTCTCTTTCGCGTCTTAGCGTCGCTCTGCTGGCGGCGCTGCTGTCGCCCGCGGTATTGGCGGCCAATCTTCAGGATTTGAATGTCGCCAGTTTGCCTGGTGATCGAGTTGAGCTGAAGCTCTCCTTCGATGAGCCGGTAACGGCTCCTCGCGGCTATACCATCGAGCAACCCGCGCGAATCGCTCTGGACCTGCCGGGAGTGTCGAACAAGCTCGGTTCCAAGAATCGTGAACTGGGTGTCGGTAATGCGCGTAGCGTTACCATTGTCGAGGCCAAGGACCGTACCCGTCTGATTGTCAATCTCACCAGTCTGGCGCCATACAGCACTCGAGTTGAGGGTAATGATCTGTATGTCTTGGTTGGAGATTCTTCTGCCGTCGCATCGCGGCCCTCAGCCTCGGTGCCTGCTTCGGTAGCGGCGGTTCCGCCCAAGAAAACTTACGGTCCTCAACCGAAAACAATCAGTAATATCGACTTTCAGCGTGGGGAGCAGGGTGAGGGTAATGTCGTCATTACCCTTTCCGATGCATCGATCAGTCCTGATATCCAAGAGCAGGGTGGGAAGATTCGTCTGGACTTCGCCAAGACTGAGCTGCCTGAATCCCTGCGTGTACGTCTGGACGTGAAAGATTTCGCGACGCCCGTGCAGTTCGTTAGTGCCACGGGTAGCGCAGACAGAACCAGTATCGTGATTGAACCGGTCGGGTTATACGATTACCTGGCTTACCAGACCGAGAACAGGCTGACGTTGAGTGTCAAACCTCTCACTCAGGATGACGTAGAACGCCGCAAGGCTGAGCGCTTTGCTTATACCGGGGAGAAATTGTCGCTCAACTTTCAGGATATCGACGTGCGTTCGGTGCTGCAGCTGATTGCGGACTTCACCGATCTGAACCTGGTTGCAAGCGATACTGTCGCCGGCAATATCACTCTGCGTTTGCAGAACGTGCCATGGGATCAGGCGTTGGACCTGGTGCTGAAGACCAAGGGGCTGGATAAGCGCCAGGTTGGTAATGTATTGCTCGTTGCTCCGGCAGATGAGATCGCCGCTCGTGAGCGTCAGGAGTTGGAGTCGCAAAAGCAAATTGCTGAGCTGGCTCCGCTGCGTCGTGAGCTGATTCAGGTGAACTACGCCAAGGCTGCTGATATGGCGAAGCTGTTTCAGTCGGTCACCAGTGCTGATGGTGCATCATCCGATGCCCGTGGTTCTGTAACGGTTGATGATCGCACTAACAGCATTATTGCTTACCAGACGCAGGATCGCCTGGATGAGTTGCGGCGTATCATTGCCCAGCTCGACATTCCTGTGCGTCAGGTAATGATCGAGGCGCGTATCGTCGAGGCCAACGTGGACTACGACAAGGCCTTGGGTGTGCGTTGGGGAGGGGCAACTCGTCGCGGAAACTGGAGCGTTTACGGCAAGGACGGTGCAACTTCCTTCGATAATGAAAGCGGGCAGGTCTATTTGCCGGGCACCGATACGGTAGGCAACGTTTCGCTGCAGGATGGTGTGGCTCCTGTGCCATTCGTCGACATGGGGGTTTTGGGCAGTACTTCAGGTATAGGCATCGGCTTCCTTACCGACAATGTGACACTGGATCTACAGCTGTCGGCCATGGAGAAGACCGGTAATGGCGAGATTGTCTCCCAGCCCAAGGTTGTTACTTCGGACAAGGAGACAGCGAAAATCTTGAAGGGGCAGGAAGTGCCCTATCAGGAAGCCAGCTCTAGTGGCGCGACCAGTACATCCTTCAAGGAGGCGGCTCTCTCCCTAGAGGTTACTCCTCAGATTACTCCGGATAATCGCATCATCATGGAAGTGAAAGTAACCAAGGATGCGCCAGACTTCGCCCGGGCCCTGAACGGGGTGCCGCCGATCAACAAGAACGAAGTCAATGCCAAGGTACTGGTCAATGATGGCGAGACCATTGTGATCGGTGGGGTGTTCTCCAACACCCAGACCAAGGGTGTAGAGAAAGTCCCATTCCTTGGTGACCTGCCATTCTTGGGCCGAGTGTTCCGTCGTGACATCGTCAGCGACAACAAGGCCGAGTTGCTGGTTTTCATCACTCCGCGCATCATGAACAACCAAGCCATTGCTGTGAATCGATGACCTAAGTGCGGAATGTAATCCTCGTTGGCCCGATGGGAGCTGGAAAAAGCACCATCGGGCGTTTGCTTGCTAAAGAACTGCGCGTGCCTTTCAAAGACTCCGACAAGGAGATCGAGCAGCGTACCGGTGCTGATATTCCCTGGATCTTCGATGTCGAGGGTGAGCAGGGCTTTCGTGAGCGGGAGCAGGCAGTAATTGCCGAACTGTCGCAGCAAGATGGCCTGGTGCTGGCTACTGGCGGTGGGGCGGTGATGCGTCCAGAGAATCGTCAGGCTCTGCATGCGGGAGGGCGAGTCGTGTATTTGCACACCTCCGTGGAGCAGCAGATTGATCGCACCTCGCGTGATCGCAATCGGCCGTTGTTGCGCACGGCCAATCCGGCGCAAGTGCTCAGGGATCTGATGGCCGCGCGTGATCCTCTCTACCGCGAGGTTGCCGATATCATCATCGAGACCGACGAGCGTCCGCCGCGCATGGTGGTGCAGGAAATTCTCTCGCGTCTGGAAGCCTTGTCGCCCCGTTAAAGCGCGGGGCGAACTGCGCTATCCTAGTGGCCTTTTTATTCTGGGGGCCTCATGCAGACTCTTCACGTTGAACTTGGCGAGCGCAGTTATCCCATCTATATCGGCGCGGGTCTCCTGGCAGATCCTGAGTTGCTCACGTGCCATATCGGCGGACGGCAGGTGGCGGTGGTCACCAATGAGACCGTAGCGCCTTTGTATCTCGAAACGCTGATGCGATCTCTTGAGGGTTTCAAAGTCGCCTCGATCGTGCTGCCGGATGGCGAGGTGTTCAAGAACTGGGAAACGCTACAGCTGATTTTCGATGGCCTGCTGACGGCCAGGCATGATCGGCGCACGACAATTATCGCTCTGGGTGGCGGCGTCATCGGCGACATGGCGGGCTTTGCTGCTGCCTGTTACCAGCGAGGTGTGGATTTCATCCAGGTGCCGACGACGTTGTTGTCTCAGGTGGATTCCTCGGTGGGAGGCAAGACGGGGATCAATCATCCGCTGGGCAAGAACATGGTCGGCGCGTTCTATCAGCCTAAGGCGGTGTTGATTGATACGGCCAGCCTGCGCACCCTGCCGGAGCGCGAGCTTTCCGCTGGGTTGGCCGAGGTCATCAAGTATGGCCTGATCTGCGATGAGCCCTTCCTGGTATGGCTGGAGCAGAATATACCGGCCTTGCGTGCGCTTGATCAGCAGGCGCTTACCTACGCTATCGAGCAATCCTGTGCGGCCAAGGCGCGTGTCGTCGCTGCGGACGAGCGTGAGTCGGGAGTGCGCGCCACTCTCAATCTCGGTCACACCTTTGGGCATGCTATCGAGACCGAGCAGGGCTACGGCGTGTGGTTGCATGGCGAAGCGGTCGCCGCAGGCACGGTGATGGCGCTGGAAATGTCCTATCGCCTGGGCTGGCTGTCGGCGGCGGATCGAGACCGAGGCATACGCCTGTTGCAGGCTGCCGGGCTGCCGGTGGTGCCGCCGCAGGATATGACGCCTGCGCAGTTCCTCGAGCATATGGCAGTGGACAAGAAGGTGCTCGATGGTCAGCTGCGTCTCGTGTTGCTCAGGCGATTGGGTGAGGCTGTAGTGACCGCCGACTACCCGCGTGAAATTCTAGACGCCACGCTGCGTAGCGATTACGCAGCGCTGGCTCAGTCGTCCAACTCTTGAAGAGTGATCCATGACCAGTTTGCATGCTGACGAAGCTTTCCTGGCGCATTACCAGTTCAGTCACGACCCCTTTGCGCCACGAGTACCTGGTTTCAAGTTCTTCCCGGCGCAGCGCAAGCCGGTGCTTGGGCAATTGCATCATCTTGCGCGTTACAGTCAGCTGTTGCTGGCTGTGGTCGGCCCTGAGGGAAGTGGCAAGACCTTGCTGCGTCAGGCGCTGGTTGCCAGTACCAACAAGCAGGCCGTGCAGAGCATTGTCGTTGCACAGGGGGCGACCACGGCTGACGCGCTGCTGCGTCAAGTGGCTCAGGGGTTGGCAATCGCTCAGGCCGACGTGCGCTCGGTATTGGCGCAGGTTGCACAACTGGCGCTGACCGGGCAGGAGGTTTATCTACTCGTCGATGATGCCGATCAGTTGGATGACGCTGCCTTGAAATGCGTTCTGGAGCTTGCTGCTGGCAATGCCGAGGGACGCCCGCACATCTTTCTGTTTGCCGAGCAGGAACTGTTGGCGCGCTTGGAGGTGCTGGCAGGCGGCGCGGAGTGTTATCACGCGATCGAGCTTCAGCCGTACGCCGAAGAAGAGACGCGAGACTATCTGGCGCAGCGGCTCGATGGGGCCGGTCAGAGTATCGATCTGTTGAGCGAAGAGCAGATCGAGGACATCCATCTCCGTTCTCAGGGTTGGCCTGGGGCAATCAATCACGAGGCGCGTGAACTGCTGGTTGAGCAGATGCTCGCGCAGCGCTCGGCCGGGCGTGGTGTGGGCGGTGGTTTTGCTCTGCCGAAGAAGCATCTGTTGGCGCTGGCCGTAGTGTTGGTGGGTGTTGCCGCTGCCTGGTTCATGCAGGGGCGCGAGTCTGCTCCGCTGGCGCCGGTGGCTAGCAACACGTCGCTACCTTTGCAGTCCTCCACGCTGCCTGTAGAAGCTGAAGAGCCAGCGCAAGCGCCTGCTGCGGAAAGTCGCGCGCCAGCCATTGAATTTGCAGGCGCCAGTCAGCCGCTGCCATTGCCGCTTGTGGGAGAGTCGCAAGCCGTTATTCGCCAGCCGTTGGCTGAGGCGGCGGGTGAAGAACTGGATAACTTTGAGCCGCCAGCGTCGCCTGAGCCCTCGACAGTTACTCCGCCTTCGACTCCAATCACTGCTGCACCTGCACCTGCACCTGCACCTGCACCTGCACCTGCACCTGCACCTGCACCTGCACCTGCACCTGCACCGAAGACGCCCGAGTCAGTTGCGGTAAAACCACCGGTCTCGGCGCCGGCGCCGGCTCCGTCCCCAGCCCCTGCCAAGCCAGCGGTATCGAGCGCGGCAAGTGGCAACTGGTATGCGCAACAGCCTGCCTCGCGGTTCGCTCTGCAGGTCGCAGGGTCGCGCTCTGAGGCCAATATCCAGGCGCTGGTTCGTGAAGGTGGTAGTGAATATCGCTACTTCAAGAAGATCCACCAGGGCCAGCCGTTGTACGTGCTGACCTATGGTAGTTTCGCCAGTCGCGATGCAGCGCAGGCTGCGGTGAAGTCCCTGCCTGCCAAGCTTCAGGCGGGCAAGCCTTGGCCGCGAACGCTGGGTAGTATCCAGCAGGAAATGAGCCGCTAGTCGCCTCCCTGGCGCTTCCCTCGACTGCCTTGAGGTTTAGCGCTTTGTCGAGTGTCATGTCGGGCGATTCGGCATGGCATTCGCAATGATTCGGTTCCTTATATTCAGGCGACATTCCTGTGCATAGGGATGCGATGGCGCGCCCTGTTTTGGTGCGCCAGGTGCGCCTTAAAATGCATAATGCTCAAAAATGGTGCGCCAATAGCACTTGGTTGCAATCTTATCCTTCGTTTTGGCGGCATTAGCTTTCAAGAAAGCGACATAAAAATTGTGAGGCTCAGGGTGGCTATGTACAATGCCCTCCCCCTTTTGCCCGCGAAAGGCTGGCCCGTGTCCGCTGCTCAGGGGCCAAGTGATTGAATTAGAAAGTAAATTGCCTGACACAAAGGCAGCCTGGTGAGAGTTTCCCCTATGAAAGCAGGTTTGTACCGTCCTGATGAGTTCAAGGATAACTGCGGCTTCGGCTTGATCGCCCATATGCAAGGTGAGGCTAGCCATCACCTGCTCAAGACCGCTATTGAGGCCCTCACCTGCATGACTCACCGCGGCGGTATCAACGCCGACGGCAAGACCGGTGATGGCTGTGGCCTGCTGATCCAGAAGCCCGACCAATTCCTGCGTGCGGTGGCCCAGGAGCAGTTCGGCGTCGAATTGCCCGGGCAATATGCCGTGGGCATGGTGTTCTTCAATCAGGATTCGGCCAAGGCCGAAGCTGCGCGCGAGAACATGAACCGCGAAATCCTCGCGGCTGGCCTGCAACTGGTAGGCTGGCGCAAGGTGCCGATCGACACCAGCGTGCTGGGCAGGCTGGCGCTGGAGCGACTGCCGCAGATCGAGCAGGTGTTCATCGGTGGTGATGGCCTCTCCGACCAGGAGTTCGCCATCAAGCTGTTCAGCGCCCGTCGTCGTTCCTCGGTGGCCAATGCCGACGACAGCGATCATTACATCTGCAGCTTCTCGCACAAGACCATCATCTACAAAGGCCTGATGATGCCGGCGGACCTGCAGCAGTTCTACCCGGATCTGGGTGACGAGCGCCTGCAGACCGCCATCGCGGTTTTCCACCAGCGTTTCTCCACCAACACCCTGCCGAAGTGGCCATTGGCGCAGCCTTTCCGCTATCTCGCGCACAACGGCGAGATCAACACCATCACCGGCAACCGCAACTGGGCGCAGGCCCGTCGCACCAAGTTCGCTAACGAGCTGATCCCCGATCTCGACGAGCTGGGCCCGCTGGTCAACCGCGTCGGCTCCGACTCCTCGAGCATGGACAACATGCTCGAGCTGATGGTCACCGGTGGCATCGACCTGTTCCGTGGCCTGCGCATGATCATTCCGCCGGCCTGGCAGAACGTCGAGACCATGGACGCCGACCTGCGTGCGTTCTACGAATACAACTCCATGCACATGGAACCCTGGGATGGCCCGGCCGGCGTGGTACTGACCGATGGTCGCCATGCCGTGTGCCTGCTCGACCGTAACGGTCTGCGCCCGGCGCGCTGGGTCACCACCAAGAACGGCTACATCACCCTCGCTTCGGAAATCGGCGTGTGGGATTACCAGCCCGAGGACGTCATCGCCAAGGGCCGTGTCGGCCCGGGGCAGATCCTCGCCGTCGACACCGAGACCGGCCAGGTGCTGGATACCGAGTCCATCGACAGCCGCCTGAAGTCGCGTCATCCCTACAAGCTCTGGCTGCGCAAGCATGCTCAGCGCATCAAGGCGACGCTGGAAGACCGCGACCACGGTTCGGCCTTCTACGACCCGGATCAGCTCAAGCAGTACATGAAGATGTTCCAGGTCACCTTCGAAGAGCGTGACCAGGTACTGCGTCCGCTCGGTGAGCAGGGCCAGGAAGCCGTCGGCTCCATGGGTGACGACACACCGATGGCCGTGCTCAGCCAGCGCGTGCGTTCGCCCTACGATTACTTCCGTCAGCAGTTCGCGCAGGTCACCAACCCGCCGATCGACCCGCTGCGCGAAGCGATCGTCATGTCCCTGGAGATCTGCCTGGGCGCCGAGCGCAACATCTTCAGCGAGTCGCCGGAGCACGCTACTCGCGTGATCCTCAGCAGCCCAGTGATCTCGCCGGCCAAATGGCGCGCGCTGATGAACCTGGATCGTCCGGGCTTCGACCGTCATGTCATCGACATGAACTATGACGAGTCGCTGGGTCTGGAAGCTGCCGTGCGCAACATGGCCGACCAGGCCGAGGAAGCCGTGCGTGCCGGCAAGGTGCTGCTGGTACTGACCGACCGTCACATCGCTCCTGGCAAGCTGCCGGCGCATGCTGCGCTGGTCACTGGTGCCGTGCATCACCGCCTGACCGAGAAAGGTCTGCGCTGCGACTGCAACATCCTGGTGGAAACCGCCACTGCGCGTGACCCGCACCACTATGCCGTGCTGCTGGGCTTCGGTGCCTCGGCCGTGTATCCGTTCCTGGCCTACGAGGTGCTGGGCGACCTGATCCGCACCGGCGAAGTGCTGGGCGATCTGTACGAAGTATTCAAGTACTACCGCAAGGGCATCTCCAAGGGCCTGCTGAAGATCCTGTCGAAGATGGGTATCTCCACGGTCGCGTCCTATCGCGGTGCGCAACTGTTCGAGGCGGTCGGCCTGGCCGACGAGGTCACCGAGCTGTGCTTCCGTGGCGTGGCCAGCCGCATCCAGGGTGCGCGTTTCGTCGACATCGAAAGCGAGCAGAAGCTGCTGTCCCAGGAGGCCTGGAACAACCGCAAGTCAATCCAGCAGGGCGGCCTGCTCAAGTTCGTCTACGGCGGCGAATACCACGCCTACAACCCGGACGTGGTGCGCACGCTGCAGGAAGCCGTGCAGCAGGGCAACTACGCCAAGTACAAGGAATACTCGACGCTGGTCGACACCCGTCCGGTGTCGATGATCCGCGACCTGCTCAAGGTCAAGGAGTCCGCCACGCCGATTTCCCTGGCCGAAGTCGAGCCGCTGCAGTCGATCTTCAAGCGTTTCGACGCCGCCGGTATCTCCCTCGGCGCGCTGTCGCCGGAGGCGCACGAGGCGTTGGCCGAGGCGATGAACCGCCTGGGTGGCCGTTCCAACTCCGGCGAGGGCGGCGAAGACCCGGCTCGCTACGGCACCATCAAGAGCTCGAAGATCAAGCAGGTGGCCACCGGCCGCTTTGGCGTGACCCCGGAATACCTGGTCAACGCCGAAGTGCTGCAGATCAAGGTGGCCCAGGGCGCCAAGCCCGGCGAGGGCGGCCAGCTGCCGGGCGGCAAGGTCAACGGCCTGATCGCCAAGCTGCGCTATGCAGTGCCGGGCGTGACCCTGATCTCGCCGCCGCCGCACCACGACATCTACTCGATCGAAGACCTGGCGCAGCTGATCTATGACCTCAAACAGGTCAACCCGAAGGCGCTGGTGTCGGTCAAGCTGGTGGCAGAAGCCGGTGTAGGTACCATCGCTGCCGGTGTGGCCAAGGCCTATGCCGACCTGATCACCATTTCCGGTTACGACGGCGGTACCGGCGCATCGCCGCTGACCTCCATTCGTTACGCCGGCGCGCCGTGGGAGCTTGGCCTGGCCGAAACCCACCAGACCCTGCGCGGCAACGACCTGCGCGGCAAGGTGCGGGTGCAGACCGACGGCGGTCTGAAAACCGGCCTGGACGTGATCAAGGCCGCCATCCTCGGCGCCGAGAGCTTCGGCTTCGGCACCGCACCGATGGTGGCCCTGGGCTGCAAATACCTGCGCATCTGCCACCTGAACAACTGCGCCACCGGCGTGGCCACGCAGAACGACAAGCTGCGCAAGGATCACTTCATCGGCACCGTCGAGATGGTGATGAACTTCTTCACCTACGTCGCCGAGGAAACCCGCGAGTGGCTGGCCAAGCTGGGCGTGCGTAGCCTGGAAGAGCTGATCGGGCGTACCGACCTGCTCGAAGTGCTGCCGGGCGAAACCGCCAAGCAGGGCAACCTGGATCTGTCGCCGTTGCTGGCCAGCGCACACATCCCAGCGGACAAACCGCAGTTCTGCCAGGTGCCGAAGAACCCGCCGTTCGACGAAGGCCTGCTGGCCGAGAAGATGGTGGAAATGGCCAAGGACGCCATCGCCGGCAAGACCGGTGGTGAGTACGAGCTGAACATCGGCAACTGCGACCGTTCCATCGGTGCGCGCATTTCCGGTGAGATCGCCCGCGTGCATGGCAACCAGGGCATGAATGACGCGCCGATCACCTTCCGCTTCAAGGGCACTGCCGGGCAGAGCTTTGGCGTATGGAACGCCGGTGGTCTGCACCTGCGCCTTGAAGGCGACGCCAACGACTACGTCGGCAAGGGCATGACTGCGGGCAAGATCGTCATCACCCCGCCCGCTGGCAGCCCGTTCGCCACCGAGGACAGCGCCATCATCGGCAACACCTGCCTGTACGGCGCCACGGGCGGCAAGCTGTTCGCCACCGGCACTGCAGGTGAGCGTTTCGCCGTGCGCAACTCCGGCGCCCACGCCGTGGTGGAAGGCACTGGCGACCACTGCTGCGAGTACATGACCGGCGGTTTCGTCTGCGTGCTGGGCAAGACCGGCTACAACTTCGGCTCGGGCATGACCGGCGGCTTCGCCTACGTGCTTGATCTGGACAACGGCTTCTACGACCGCGTCAACCATGAGTTGGTGGAAATCCAGCGCATCAACAACGAAGCGATGGAGGCCTACCGCAGCCACCTGGAAAGCGTGCTCGCCGAGTACGTCGAGGAGACCGGTAGCGAGTGGGGGCAGAACCTGCTGGAAAACCTGGACGATTACCTGCGCAAGTTCTGGCTGGTGAAACCGAAAGCGGCCAGTCTGAAGTCGCTGCTGTCCAGCACCCGTGCCAACCCGCAATAAGAATGCGCCTGAAGTGGTTTGATGAGGTAATGCAATGACTGAACGTCTGAATAACGACTTCCAGTTCATCGAAGTCGGGCGCAAAGACCCGAAGAAGAAACTGCTGCGTCAGCGCAAGAAGGAGTTCGTCGAGATCTACGACAACTTCAAGCCGGCGCAAGCTGCAGACCAGGCGCATCGCTGCCTGGGCTGCGGCAACCCGTATTGCGAGTGGAAGTGCCCGGTGCACAACTTCATTCCGAACTGGCTCAAGCTGGTCTCGGAAGGCAACATCCTGGCCGCCGCCGAGCTCTCGCACCAGACCAACACCCTGCCGGAAGTCTGCGGCCGCGTGTGCCCGCAGGATCGTCTCTGCGAAGGTGCCTGCACCCTCAATGACGGCTTCGGCGCGGTGACCATCGGCTCGGTGGAGAAGTACATCACCGACACCGCCTTCGCCATGGGCTGGCGCCCTGACATGTCCAAGGTCAAACCGACCGGCAAGCGTGTCGCGGTGATCGGCGCAGGCCCGGCCGGCCTGGGCTGTGCCGATGTGCTGGTGCGCAACGGCGTGACCCCGGTGGTGTTCGACAAGAACCCGGAAATCGGCGGTCTGCTGACCTTCGGCATTCCCGAGTTCAAGCTGGAAAAGACCGTGCTCAGCCGCCGCCGTGAAGTGTTCACCGGCATGGGCATCGAATTCCGCCTGAATACCGAGATCGGCAAGGACATCGGCATGGATGAATTGCTCGCCGAATTCGATGCCGTATTTATGGGCATGGGCACCTACACCTACATGAAGGGCGGCTTCCCGGGTGAAGACCTGCCGGGCGTCTATGACGCGCTGGACTTCCTCATCGCCAACGTCAATCGCAACCTCGGTTTCGAGAAGGCGCCGGAAGACTTCATCGACATGAAGGGCAAGCGCGTCGTGGTACTGGGCGGTGGCGACACCGCGATGGACTGCAACCGCACCTCGATCCGTCAGGGCGCCAAGGCCGTGACCTGCGCTTACCGCCGTGACGAAGAGAACATGCCGGGCTCGCGCAAGGAAGTGAAGAACGCCAAGGAAGAGGGCGTGAAGTTCCTCTTCAACCGCCAGCCCATAGCCATCGTCGGTGAAGACAAGGTGGAAGGCATCAAGGTGGTCGAGACCCGTCTCGGTGAGCCCGATGCCCGTGGCCGTCGCAGCCCCGAGCCGATCCCGGGTTCCGAGGAGATTATCCCGGCCGAAGCCGTGCTGATCGCCTTCGGCTTCCGCCCGAGCCCGGCGCCCTGGTTCGAGCAGTTCGAAATCCAGACCGACAGCCAAGGCCGCGTCGTGGCGCCCGAGCAGTCGCAGTTCAAGCACCAGACCAGCAACCCGAAGATCTTCGCCGGTGGCGACATGGTGCGTGGTTCCGACCTGGTGGTGACGGCGATCTTCGAAGGCCGCAACGCCGCCGAAGGCATCCTCGACTACCTCGGCGTTTGACTCGTCTCGTACCTGGGCGGCTGCGACCTACGTGGTCTGTAGTCGCGCGGGTCGATGGCGAAACTCTCCAGGCGTGAGCGCAGGGTCGTTGGCTTCAGCTCCAGCAACCGCGCCGCGCCGTCCTTCCCCGATATCCTGCCCGCACAGGCCTTCAGTGCTGCGATCAGGTTTTCGCGCATCTGCCGGCGTTGCTCGCCCTGAGTGAAAATCCTCATTTCCTGTTCCACCTGTGGCTGTGACGGCGTGTCGTTGCCGTTGTCGTTGGGCAAGTCCAAACGCAGCCGGGTGCCGGGCGAAATGATCACCGCGCGCTCGATCAGATTCTCCAGCTCACGAATGTTGCCCGGCCAGGAATAGGCCTGCAGGCGTTGGATGTCGGCCAGGCGCAGGCTGGGCTCAGGGCGGTTGAGCTGGCGACAGGCGCGGCTGAGAAAGTGCTGGGCCAGCGGCGGAATGTCTTCCGGGCGCTGGCGCAGTGGCGCCGACTCGATGGGGAAGACGTTGAGGCGAAAGTACAGGTCTTCACGGAAGCGGCCGGCACGCACTTCCTGGCGCAGGTCGCGGTTGGTGGCGGCGATCACGCGCACGTCGACCTGGCGGGTACGGTTGTCGCCGACCCGCTCCAGTTGCTGTTCCTGCAGCACGCGCAGCAGCTTGCTCTGTAGCTCCAGAGGGATTTCCCCTACCTCGTCGAGAAACAGCGTGCCGCCATCGGCCAATTCGAAGCGCCCGACGCGGTCATTCAGCGCGCCGGTGAAGGCGCCGCGGATATGGCCGAAGAACTCGCTCTCGAACAGTTCACGGGGTACCGCTGCGCAATTCACCCGGATCAGTGGGCGGCGGCTGCGTCCGCTGTTGTCGTGAATGGCGCGGGCGATTAGTTCCTTGCCGGTGCCTGACTCGCCGGTGATCAGCACGTTGGCACCGGTGGGGGCGACCAGTTCGATCTGGCGGATCACCTGCTGCATGGCAGCGCTGCGTCCGACCAGGTCGTGCTGGGCGTACTCGCCACGAATTTCCTCCTGCAGGTAGGCATTCTCCAGCTCCAGGCGTTGCTTGAGCTGCTGCACTTCGCTCAGTGCCTGGCGCAGCCGGCGCTCGGTCTCCAGGCGCTCGCTGATGTCACGAAACACCACCACGGCGCCGACCAGTTCGCCGTCGTCACGCAGCGGCGTGCTGGTGTAATCCACCGGGATCGGTTTGCCGTCCTTGTTCCAGAACACCTCGTCGGCCACCTGATGCACCTCGCCGTCGTTGAAGGCGGCGTAGATCGGGCAGGTATGGCCGTCGTAGGTGCTGCCGTCGGGATGGTGGTGGTGAATCAGGTCGTGAATGTTGTGGCCGATCAGGTCGTCGGCGCGCCAGCCGAGAATGCGCTCGGCCGCCGGGTTGACGAAGGTGGTCTCGCCATTACGGTTGACCCCGTAGATGCCCTCGCCAGCGGCGCCGAGGATCAGCTGATTCTGCCGCTCGAACTGGCGGAAGATGCGTTCCACGCCCTGCCATTCGAGCAGTCCCTGACGTTGATAGCGCTCGGCTTCAGCGAGCCCGCGCAGGGCGTCGAGGCGGCGACGCTGTTGGATCAGCAGGCCGAGCAGGGTAGTGCCGTCACGCGTCAGCCGGCTGCCCTCGATTTCCACCTCCAGGCGTTCGCCATCGTGATGCAGCAATCCGAGGCCGTCACGCCAGGCATTGCCGCGCACCTGCACCTCTTCGGTGAAGGTGACCAGTGCCCCAAGGTCATGCGCCCAGAGACGGCTGGCGCGCAGTGCGAGCAGTTCATCCAGCGGCCAGCCGAGTAGAGCGCAGCAGGCTGGATTGGCATGCAGGATGCGGTCGTGGGTGGCATCGATGACCAGGCTGGCGCTCTGCATGTGTTGCATCAGCAATTGGCTGGCGGCAGTTGGATCGGGCATTTCGAGCCTCGCTGGATTGACCTGTCAGGTCGTTATCCAAAGTGCGTGCCAGTTGACGAGATATCGTTTTTTAATCTGACGAATTCTCGCGAATAACGATATTTCGTATTTATTTTATTGCTTTAAAGTCTTTATTTTTCAATTACTTAATTTGTTTTTTGAGCTGGTACAGCTCCTGCAATAGCTGATATGAACCGGTCAGTAATGGCCCAGCCCAGTCAGCGCCCGCCTCACCAATCTGGGGCAGGCCATCGCAGGAGTGATCACGATGAGCGTCAACAGCCTGGACGATCCATTCAGCCCCGACAGCGAGCTTTCCCATGCCGCCGGGTGTGCTTGCCAGCGTTGCACGCCGAGTGCCGCTGCGCTGCCCGATAGCAGCGAAGCCATGCTTGATCGCGCCGTGGAGAACGCCATCGTGCGCGGCGTGTTCGGCCATAACGATTTCTCCCGGCGCAGTTTCATGGGGATGATCGGGGGCGGTGTCGCGGCGGCGATTCTGGGCAGCCTGATCCCGTTGGATGCGGTCAAGGCGGCGGTCAAGGACAGCCTTGGCCCGTTGGAGAAGACCAAGCTGAAGATCGGCTTCGTGCCCATCACCTGCGCCACGCCGATCATCATGGCCGAGCCGATGGGCTTCTACGCCAAATACGGGCTGGACGTGGAAACGGTGAAGACCGCCGGCTGGGCGGTGGCGCGCGACAAGTCGCTGGCCGGCGAATACGACGCCTCGCACATGCTCTCGCCGATGCCGCTGGCCATCAGCCTGGGGCTGGGGTCGACGCAGACGCCCTTCGTCATGCCGGCGCTGGAAAACGTCAACGGCCAGGCCATCGTGCTTGGCATGCAGCATCAGGATAAACGCGATCCGAAACTGTGGAAGGGCATGCGCTTCGGTGTGCCGTTCGAATACTCGATGCACAACTTCCTGCTGCGCTACTACGTTGCCGAGCATGGCCTGGATCCGGATCGCGATATCCAGATCCGTGTGGTGCCACCACCGGAGATGGTCGCCAACCTGCGCGCCGGCAACCTCGATGGTTTCCTCTCGCCGGACCCGTTCAACCAGCGCGCGGTGTGGGAGAAGGTCGGCTTCATCCACCTGCTGACCAAGGAACTGTGGCCGGGCCATCCGTGCTGCGCCTTCGCCTGCAGCCAGCGCTTCGCCAGTGAAAACCCCAATACCTATGGCGCGCTGCTGCATGCGCTGATCGATGCCACGCAGTATTCCTCCAAGGCCGAGAACCGCAAGGCGGTGGCCGAGGCTATCTCCACCCGCAACTACCTCAACCAGCCGGTGCCGGTGGTGCAGCAGGTGCTCAGTGGGCGCTATGCCGATGGCCTGGGCAACATTCATGACGAGCCGCAGCGCATCGACTTCGATCCGTTCCCCTGGCAGTCGATGGCCGTGTGGATCCTCACCCAGATGAAGCGCTGGGGCTATCTGCAAGGGGATGTCGACTACCGCAACATCGCCGAGCGGGTCTTCCTCGCGGCTGACGCCGGCAAGGTGATGAAAGAGCTCGGCCTGCCGGTGCCAGCCGACGCCTACAAATCGTTCAGCGTGATGGGCAAACCCTTCGACCCGGCCGATCCGGACGGTTACCTGGCCAGCTTCGCCATGCGGAGGTCGTGATGAAAGCGTCCATTTCCCTGCGCGCGGCGATTCTTTCCGTTGTGCTGCTGGTTCTGCTGCTGGTGGTCTGGGAGGTGCTCTGCCGCGTGCCCGCCAGCGCCGCAGTCAGTGCCGATGACGAATACGCCATGCTCATGGGCGAGGCCGAGCAGGAAGCACGGGTACCGCCACCTTCGGTAGTGCTGGCGCATGCCTATGCCGAGCTGAGCCAGCCGTTCTATGACAACGGGCCGAACGACAAGGGCATCGGCATCCAGCTCGCGCATTCGTTGTACCGGGTACTGACCGGCTACCTGCTGGCGGCGTTGGTGGCGATTCCCGTTGGTTTCGTCATCGGCATGTCGCCGCTGATGTACCGCGCGCTCAACCCCTTTATCCAGATCCTGCGGCCGATCTCGCCGCTGGCCTGGATGCCGTTGGCGCTGTTCGTGATCAAGGATTCGCAGACCTCGGCGATCTTCGTGATCTTCATCTGCTCGGTATGGCCGATGCTGCTCAACACCGCCTTCGGCGTCGCTGGCGTGCGCCGCGACTGGATCAACGTTGCCCGCACCCATGAACTGAGCCCGCTGCGCACGGCGTTCAGCGTGATCCTGCCTGCGGCCATGCCGACCATCCTCACCGGTATGCGCATCTCGGTGGGCATCGCCTGGCTGGTGATCGTGGCCGCCGAGATGCTCGTCGGTGGCACCGGTATTGGTTACTACGTGTGGAACGAGTGGAACAACCTCAACCTGGCCAGCGTGATCTTCTCGATTCTGATGATCGGCGTGGTCGGCATGCTGCTCGACCTTCTGCTGGGCAGCGTCGCCCGTCTCGTCAGCTATCAGGAGTGATGTCATGTCCCGCTATTTTCTCGATGCCCGCCGTCTGGCCAAGCGCTTCCCGCAACCCGGCAACGAGCCGCTGACGGTCTTCGAAGACGTCAGCTTCGGTCTCGACCAGGGCGAGTTCGTCTGCATCATCGGTCACTCCGGCTGTGGCAAGTCGACCATCCTCAACGCCCTGGCCGGGCTCGACAGCTTCAGCGAGGGCACGCTGGAGATGGCCGGCAAGGAGGTCGCCGGGCCCAGCCTCGAGCGCGGCGTGGTGTTCCAGAATTACAGCCTGCTGCCCTGGCTCAGCGCGCTGGAGAACGTCGAGTTCGGTGTACGCGCGCGTTTCCCGCAGTGGTCGAAGGAACAGCGCCGTGCGCACAGCCGCAAGTATCTGGAAATGGTCGGCCTGGGCGGCTCCGAGGCGCGCAAGCCGGCGCAGCTGTCCGGCGGCATGCGCCAGCGCGTGAGCATCGCCCGCGCTTTCGCCACCCAGCCGCAGTTGCTGCTGCTCGATGAACCCTTCGGTGCGCTGGACGCCCTGACCCGAGGGGTGATCCAGGACGAGCTGATCAAGATCTGGAGCGCCACCCAGCAGACGGTGTTCATGATCACTCATGACGTCGACGAGGCGATCCTGCTCTCCGACCGCATCCTGCTGATGACCAACGGCCCGCAGGCGCGCATCGCCGAATCGGTGCGCATCGACCTGCCACGGCCACGGCAGCGCGACCAGGTGATTCACCACCCGGCGTACTACCGCATCCGCAATCACCTCGTGGATTTCCTGGTGAACCGCTCGCACGAGCTGCGCGGCCGCACCGTGGCCGACGAGCAAGGCTTCCCGCCCGAAATCAACCCTGCCCTGGACGAGCCGGCAGCGGCCGCCAGGGTCGTACCTCTGACCCCTGTGAAGGAGTTTCACCATGGATAAGCAACAGATGCGCATCACCATCACCGCCGCCAAAGAGCGCCTTGGCCTGGACTGGGCCGCACTTGGCCAGGGCATCGGCATGTCGCCGGTGTGGACGACCTCCGCCTGCCTGGGCATGAACAGCATGCCCAAGGCGCAGGCAGATGCCCTGTGCGAGATGCTCGAATTGCCGGTGGAGGTCTCCACCGCACTGCAGGCGTTCCCGCACAAGCACTGGGACAAGGCCGTGCCCACCGACCCGTTGATCTACCGCTTCTACGAGATGATCAACGTCTACGGCGAGACCATCAAGGAACTGATCCACGAGGAATTCGGCGACGGCATCATGAGCGCCATCGACTTCAGCATGGACATTTCCCGCGTCGCCGACCCCAAGGGTGACCGCGTGCAGATCGTGCTCAACGGCAAGTTCCTGCCCTATCGCAGCTGGTGAATCGTCGCGGCATATCGTCGCGATGGACAAAAGGCACGGCACCCGCCGTGCCTTTTGTTTTGCGCTCTGCGAAAATGCCCGCACTTTTTTCTAGGACTCTGCCATGACCGCCCTGAAGAACGACCGTTTCCTTCGTGCCCTGCTCAAGCAACCCGTGGATGTCACGCCGATCTGGATGATGCGCCAGGCCGGCCGCTATCTGCCGGAGTACCGCGCGACCCGGGCCAAGGCCGGCGACTTCGTGAGCCTGATGAAGAACCCGGAGCTGGCTTGCGAGGTCACCATCCAGCCGCTGGATCGCTACCCGCAACTGGATGCGGCGATTCTGTTCTCCGACATCCTCACCATTCCCGATGCCATGGGCCAGGGCCTGTACTTCGAGACCGGCGAAGGCCCGCGTTTCAAGAAAGTGGTCAGCAACCTGGCCGACATCGAGGCGCTGTCGGTGCCCGACCCGGAGAAAGATCTGGGCTATGTGATGGACGCCGTGCGCACCATTCGCCGCGAGCTCAATGGCCGCGTGCCGCTGATCGGCTTCTCCGGCAGCCCGTGGACGCTGGCCACCTACATGGTCGAAGGCGGTTCGTCGAAGGACTTCCGCAAGACCAAGGCCATGCTCTACGACAACCCGCAAGCCTTGCACGCGCTGCTCGACAAGCTGGCGCAGTCGGTCACCGCTTATCTGAACGGGCAGGTCCTGGCCGGTGCGCAGGCGGTACAGATCTTCGATTCCTGGGGCGGCGCGCTGTCGGCAGCGGCCTATCAGGAATTCTCCCTGGCCTACATGAAGAAGATCGTCGATGGCCTGATCCGCGAGCACGACGGGCGTCGTGTGCCGGTGATCCTGTTCACCAAGGGCGGCGGCCTGTGGCTCGAATCCCTGGCGGACACCGGCGCAGAGGCGCTGGGCCTGGACTGGACCTGCGACATCGGCAGTGCGCGTGCCCGTGTCGGTGCCAAGGTCGCCCTGCAAGGCAACATGGACCCGGCAGTGCTCTACGCCAAGCCGGCGGCGATCCGTGCCGAGGTGGCGCGCATCCTGGCCGCCTATGGCGACGGTAGCGGCCACGTGTTCAACCTTGGTCACGGCATTACCCCGGAAGTCGACCCGGCTCATGCTGGCGCCTTCTTCGAGGCTGTACATGAGTTGTCGGCGCAGTATCACCAATAAGCCAAGCCGCGGCCGGGCGGCCAGGCCAGTTTGCCTGGCCGCTAGCGATCCCCAGCGCGTGGTGCCACGGGTGCCACGCGCTCCTTCTTTTTGCGCGGTGGAATCAGTCGCACACTGATCACGCTGTCCGTATCACTGTGCTCGAACAGGCTTTCACTGGGTTTTGGTTTGCCGCCGAATAGCGATGGATTGCCGGAGAAACCCACTGGCTCCAACGGGATGCCACGCGGGCTGAGATCCAGCTGGCCGTTACCGTTGCTGTCCTGAAACACCTGCACGGCGTAGCGACCGGGCGGCAGGTCGGTAATAAGCAGTGGCGTTTCCGTTCCCTGCAGTTCGCGCAGGCTGGGTTGCCAGTCCTGTTGGTCGGCTGGCACCAGCGCCAGATAGAGATTTGCCTGATCCTGCTTGCCGTCCACCTCGATCAGCAGATCGCCTGCCCGGAGCGATTGGCAAACGAGTAGCGGAACCAATAGGCAAAGTTGGCACAGGCGGGTTACGGTTTGAAGAATTCTCTGTGGCATAATTTGCGCATTTTGCAGGGAATGCGCCGCGAATGCGTCATGTTTTAGTCGTCCATTTTTCTCAGACTGGCCAATTAGACCGCTTGGCACAATCGGTCTGTGCGCCGCTGCGCGAGTGCGACGACATCCAGGTGGATTTCCTGACGCTGCAGCCGGCCGAACCTTTCCCCTTTCCCTGGCCCTTTCTCGGGTTCTTTCGCATCTTCCCGGAAACCGTGCTGATGAAGCCGCAGCCGTTGCTGCCGCTCGCCGTGGATGCCGACAAGCGCTATGACCTGGTGATCCTGGCCTATCAGGTCTGGTTCCTCTCGCCCTCGCTGCCGTGCACCAGCTTTCTCGCCTCGCCTGAGGCGGCTCGCCTGCTGAAGGATACGCCGGTGGTCACGTTGATCGGTTGCCGCAACATGTGGCTAATGGCGCAGGAGAAGGTCAAGGCGCGCCTACAGGCGCTTGGCGCGAAGCTGGTAGACAACGTGGTGCTGACCGATGCCTGCGGTACGGCTGCCAGCTTCCTGGCTACGCCGCTGTGGATGTTCACCGGCCGGCAGAAGCCCTATAGCTGGGTGCCGCGTGCCGGTATCGACGAACGGGAATTGGCGGCGGCCAGCCGCTTCGGCGACGCTATGGCGCGTCGGCTGCTCGCTGACGAGCTGCCTATCGAAGCACCGATGCTCGCCGGCTTGGGGGCTGTGAAAGTAGATGAGAAATTGATCGCCAGCGAAAAAGTCGGCAACCGTAGTTTCACCCTGTGGAGCCGCCTGCTGTCGGCGCTCGGCCCGCAGCAGAGTCGCCGACGCGGCGCTGGGCTGGTGTTGTATATCGTATTTCTGATTTGCCTGATTCTGACCGTGGTGCCGATCACCGCGCTGTTGAAAAAATTGCTGGCGCCGCTGTTCAAGGCGCGTATCCAGCGAGAGAAGGCCTACTTTGCCGGCCCGTCCGGCGAGTGATGTGACCTGAGGTAAGACCGTGGTAACCCCTGTATTCATCAACCGCATCAGCGCCTGCCTGCCGCACGAGCCCGTGGACAACGAGCAGATGGAAGCGCGCCTGGGCATGGTCGGCGGCAAGCCGTCACGCGCGCGCAAGCTGGTGCTGCGTCGCAACGGCATTGTGCAGCGTCACTACGTCATCGACCCGGCGACCGGCGAGCCAAGCATGAGCAATGCGCAGCTCAGTGCCGAAGCGATACGCGGCTTGCAGGGCGAGGGTTTCGAGCTGAACCAGCTCGACTGCCTGGTAGCCAGCACCTCTTCGCCGGATCAGGTGATGCCGGGCCACGCGGTGATGGTGCACGGTGAACTGGGTAACCCCTCCTGCGAAGTGGCGACCACTGCCGGCATCTGCCTGTGCGGGATGACGGCGCTGAAATACGCCTGGATGAGCGTGGCCAGTGGCGAGAGCCGTACTGCCGTGGCCTGTGGTTCTGAGGTCGCCTCGACGCTGATGCAGGCGCGCAACTTCAACGCCGAGTACGAGAGCCGCGTCGACGAGCTGGAGAGCCACCCGGAGATCGCCTTCGAGAAGGACTTCCTGCGCTGGATGCTGTCCGATGGCGCTGGCGCCGTGCTGTTGCAGGATCATCCTAATCAGAGCGGTCTTAGCCTGCGCATCGACTGGCTGGACATCCTCTCGTTCGCCGACCAGATGCCACCCTGCATGTATGCCGGTGCCGACATGCAGGACGACACCCTGCGCGGCTGGAGCCGCTACGACGCCGATCAGCGTGCGAAGCAGTCGGTGATGGCGATCAAGCAGAACGTCAAGCTGCTCAACGAGAACATCGTCAAGTACACCGTGGAAGAGGCGCTGCGGCGCATCATGCCGCGCCGCGAGCTGCGCGTGGCTGACATCGACTGGTTCCTCCCGCACTACTCCTCGGAGTTCTTCCGCGAGCCGCTGGCCGTGGGTCTGGCCAATGTCGACCTGCCGATCCCGATGGAGCGCTGGTTCACCAACCTGACCAGCAAGGGCAACACCGGTGCGGCGTCGATTTTCATCATCCTTGAAGAGCTGTTCAATGGCGGGCACCTGCGCAGCGGCCAGAGGTTGCTCTGCTACGTGCCCGAAAGCGGGCGCTTTTCCAGTGCGTTCATGCACCTGACGGTGGTCGGCGATGAAGCTTGACGAAGTTCCGCAGGATCCCGGCTCCGCCTATGGCGGGCACAGCAAATTGCTTTATGCCGTCGATGAGGGCGGTCATTACCAGGGCGCACAGAGCGTTGGCTGGGAGCCTGAATCCTATGCCACGCAACTGGCCGTCGCCGAGCTGGAGGCGCAGGAGGCCGAGGCCCTGGCGCTCTGGCAGCGCGGCGAGCTATCACCTCTGAAATGCCTGATGTACCGCTACCGTATGGATGAGCCGGCGCTGGCGCAGATCACTGGTCTGTGGCAATGGCGCGTGCGTCGGCATTTCCGTCCAGATATCTATCGCCGCCTGAGTACCTCCGTGCTGGCGCGCTACGCCGAGGCCTTTGGCCTGACCATCGACGAGTTGCGTCGCTACCAGAGAGAGTTGCCATGACTGCGTTCCAGCACCGTCAGAGCGCCCACTGCGAAAGTGGCGTCATGGCCAGCCTGTTGACCCACGCCGGTTTGCCGATGAGCGAGCCGATGGCTTTCGGCCTGGCGTCGGGTCTGGCCTTCGCCTACCTGCCGATCGTCAAGATCGGTGGCATGCCGCTGATTGCCTACCGCATGCCGCCACGGCACTTGATCAAGACCCTGAGCAAGCGCCTCGGCGTGCGTTTGACCAGTCGCACCTTCTCCAATCCCGAGCAGGGCCGCGTGGCGCTGGATGCGGCGCTCGACAGCGGTCGTCTGGCCGGTCTGCAAAGTTCGGTATTCTGGCTGCCGTATTTCCCGCCGGAGATGCGTTTTCACTTCAATGCGCACAACCTGCTGGCGTATGGGCGCGACGGCGACGAGTACCTGCTCAGCGACCCGGTGTTCGAGGCGCCGGTGCGTTGCGCCAGCGCCGACCTGCAGAAAGCACGCTTCGCCAAGGGCGCGCTGGCGGCCAAGGGCCTGATGTACTACCTCGACGATGTGTCGTCGGAGCAGGATTGGGAGCGCCTGATCCGCCAGAGCGTGCTGTCCACCTCGCGCATCCTCGACGGTATGCCGCTGCCATGGATCGGTATTCGTGGCATCCAGCACCTGGCCAAATGCGTTGAGGCGCTCGACCCTGCTCAGGCCAAGTACAACCGCCTGTACCTGACCCATATCGTGCGCATGCAGGAAGAGATCGGCACCGGCGGTGCGGGCTTTCGCTTCATGTACGCCAGCTTTTTGCAGGAGGCCGGCGAGAAGATCGGTGACGCCAGCCTGCAGGAGGCTTCGGTGCGGCTCACCTCGGTGGGCGACGACTGGCGCCAGTTCGCCTCGGCCTGCGTGCGTGCCAGCCGCAGCAAGGGCGAGGCACCGGACTTCAGGCCGATTGCCGACAGCCTGCGCACGATTGCCGATCAGGAGCGGGCATTGATGAGAGAGTTGGGCGCTTGGGCCAAGCGCAAGGGTTGAGGCTGGCCGCGGTGGGCTGAAGCCCACCCTACAGTTACCGAACCGCATCTGCAGCCCCCGTAGGGTGGGCTTCAGCCCACCAATGCCATCGATAAGTCAGGCTAGAGCTGCAGATGCAGGACTTCGATGCCTGCCGTCAGCCCGGCAAAGTCCTGTGCTTTCGTGGGCGCTTCGACCAACACCGCCTGTGCCTGAAAGTCCCCGTTCTCCTCGATCACCACCAGCAGCGCCTGATCGACCAGGCCGTCGCCGAGATCCAGGGCGGCCAGCGCCTGGAGTTGCTTCCAGACGTTTGGACCTGCGCCGATGAAAAGATTTGGACCTTCCAACCCGAGTTGTGAGGCGACGTGGAAGCCGGCAGCGTTACTCACGCTGTTGACGAACTCGAAGGGCTTGGGTTGGCGCTGATGCACACAAACAGCATCGAGCAAGGCGCCCATGGTGGCGCGGGCCGGATGCTGCGACGCCAGGTACAGGCCGCAGCGGCTATGTACCTGGGCTTTCAATGGCGCCGTGCAGAGCAGGGCCTGCAGGATCAGGCGGTCGATGCGCCGTGGCGGGGCAGCCAGCCACTGGCCCAGAGCGGTCTTGAGATCCTTGTCGGAGCAGCTTGCATCTCCGCGAACGCTGCAAGCGGCGATGACCGGTTTCATACCTGTTCTCCCGTGCAGCGCTGCAGTACCAGGCTGGCATTGTTGCCGCCGAAGCCGAAAAAGTTGGCCAGCAGCAGGCTGTCTGGCTCGATGGTCAGTGGTGCGCCATTCAGTGGCAGCAGGGCTTCGGCGGCGTAGTCCACACCTGGCAGGCTGGCGAGGTTTTCCACGAGCAGCAAAGTTTCGCTGAGGCCGCAGGCGCCCAGGGTATGGCCGAGCCAGGGTTTGAGTACGCACAGCGGCGGCAGCGCGTCGCCGAACAGCAGGCGCACGCCATTACTCTCTGCACGGTCATTGGCACCTGTGGCCGTGCCGTGCAGCTTCACCAGGCCGATCTGCCCGGAGTCGACACCGGCACTGCGCAGGGCCTCACGCATCACCCAGTCGATATGGCTGCCGTCCTCGCAGGTGGTGGTCAGGTTGCTGGTGTCGCAGGCGCTGAAGCCGCCGAGCAGCTTCGCCAGCGGCGCCTCGCCGGGCTCCCGTGCCAGCAGCGTGGCGGCATAGGCTTCGCCAAGAATCAGACCGTCGCGCTCAGGGTGGAAGGGCCGGTAGGCGCCGCTCGGGCTGGTCAGGTCGAGTGCGCCGAATCCTTGCTGGGCGATGGCACTGGGTGTCTCGAAGGCCAGTACCAGTACACGTTCGTAGAGGCCGGCGGCGAGCATCCGTGCGCCATACAGCAGGCCGTTGGCGGCGCTGGTGCAGGCAGTGTTGAGGGTGAAGGCGTCAGCGAAGCCCCAGCGTTGCTGTAGCGTGCGGGCCAGCAGGTCGAGTGTCGTCGAATGCTCCGAACGAAAGCCGCCTTCGCTTGCCACCAGCGTTTCCAGGTCATTGATGTCGAGGCTGGTGCTGGCGACGATCAGTAGGCAGTCGCTCAGGTCTTGCGGCTGTTCACCCAGTGTCTCGCCGATCAGGCGATCAAAACGCTGGTCGCGGCTTTCGCCGCTGTCGGCGACGCTCAGATAGGCGCGCGGTTGCTGCAATTCGTGCAACAGGAACGAGCTGGGAAGCGCACGTGAGCCTTGCCGCAGCGCATTGCCAGCACTGCGCAGCTCGACACCCAGCGCACTGTGCAGGGCGCCGCGCTGGAGGTAGATGGGTGTCACGGCTGCTGCCTGATAAAGGCCGCAATGCTGGCGATGCTGTTGAGAATACGCCGTCCATCCTTGGCGCCCTCGATGCGAACGCCATAGTGCTGCTGCAGGGCCAGGGACACCTGCAGAGCATCGAGGCTGTCCATGGCGATGCGGCTCTGCTGACCGAACAGCGGCTCGTCATCGGCGATGCTCTGCCAGTCGATGTCGTCTTCCTTGTCGCACTCACGGATCAGCAATTGCTTGAGTTCTTGTTCTAGTAGTGTGTGGTCCATTGCGTTTGCTGCACTCGTTTGCGGAACAGGTAAAGCCCGGCGCCGCCCAGCAGGATGGCGAACAGCAGAAGACGGGCACAGTCAGGGGCGATGTCGGCGAGCGTTCCCTGGCCCACCAGCAGGGTCAGGAAGGCGTCCAGCGCCCAGCTCATCGGCGAGATTTCTGCCAGTTGGCTCATGGCCTCGGGCATCACGCTCTTGGGCACCATGATGCCGCCGATTGCGGCGAGGATGATATTGAGGCCACCACCAAGCAGCAACGCCTGTTCGCTGCTACGCGCCAGGGCGGCCAGCAACAGGCCCAGGCTGCAGGCGGCCAGACTCAGGCTCAGGGCCAGTAGCACGTATGGCAGTGGCGAACCGGGAAGGCTCAGGCCGCTCAGCCCGAGCAGCGGTAGCACGTATACGCCGATGGCCAGCAGCAGGGCGAACTGCAACAGGTTGATCACCAGGTAGGGCAGCAGTTTGCTCAGCACCAGGGTGGCAGGGCTCAGGCCCAGCGCGCGGAAGCGCAGCAGCGCGCCGCTCTGCTGTTCGCGCTGGAAGCCGCCGGCCATCGGCAGGGCGACGAAGAACATGCCGAAGATCAGCCAGGCTGGCACGCTCAACTGGCTGGCGTTGGCCTTGCCGCTGAGCTCGCCGCTGGCCAGCACCTGCAGCTCGCTGAGCTGGCTTTGGGTACGCTGGCGGATGAGTTGCAGGCGCTGCTCTGCGTCCATGTCCTGCGGCAGTGCGTCGCTGTCTTCCAGGTAGGCGAGCAGGCGGGTCTGGGCCAGGGCGATGTTGACCGCGGCGCGCAGGCGCTGACGGGTCTGACTGTCGACGCGCGCGGGATAGGTCAGTGCGGGGCCTGTGTGCGGCGTGTCCAGCAGCGTCTCGCTAAAGTCATCGGCAAGGATGATGTGCGGTAGAGCTTCGTCGCTGCTGACGAGCACCCGGCTGCCTGGCAGTTGCTCCTGCAAGGCCTGTTGGAAGAACGCACTGGCCTCGCTGTGCTGCGGAGCCGCGAGCACAAGGTCGAGGGGCGGCGGCTGGTCGCTCAGGTAGTTGGACAGCGCGGCGGCCATCAGCACGAGAAACAGGATCGGCATGATGAACAGCACCGCCAGCGCATGCGGGTCGCGTAGCAGCAGCAGGCATTCCTTGCGCACCAGCGCCAGCAACGGGGTCACAGGCGGCCTCCGTTGAGGCTCAGATAGAGCTGCTCCAACGAGGGCCGGCCAAAGCGCAGCAGGCTCGGTGGGCTCGGCTGTGTGGCAAGGAACTGGGTGATCGCCAGCAATTGCTGGCTGTCCAGATTGCCGATGCGCAGGCCGTCGGGCAGCGTCTCGGCGCTCAGCTGCAGCTGGTCGAGCAGTTGCTGAAAACCGGCGGGAACCTGCTCCGGCCATTCCAGCAACAGGCCGTGGCCGCCATCGAGCAACTGCTGCTTGTCGACATCGAGACGTACCTTGCCTTCATGCAGCAGCAGGATGCGCCCAGCCACGCGCTCGACCTCGTCCAGATAGTGGCTGGTGTAGATCACCCCATGGCCTTGCGCAGCGAGTCGCTCTACGGCATCGAGCAGCAGTTGCCGGCTGCCGGCATCGACGCCGACTGTGGCTTCATCGAACAGATACAGGCGCGCCGGCTGCAAAAGGCCGATGGCGAAATTCAGACGACGTTGCTCGCCACCGGACAGGCGTGCGGCGCGGCGCGACAGCTTGTCTTCGAGGGCGCAGCTGGCGATGCACAGCTCCAGGCGTTGGCGGCGCTGGGCGCCGTGCAGGCGGTACAGATCGGCGAACAGCGCGAGGTTTTCGGCGACCGTGAGCTCGGCGTAGAACGCCAGTTGCTGCGGCACCAGGCCCAGACTACGCGGGCCATCCCAACGAATAGCGCCCTGCTGCAGGGTGAGGGTATCGCTAAGCAGCGCGAGCAGTGTGGTCTTGCCTGCGCCATTGCTGCCGAGCAGGCCCAGGCACTGGCCTTCTTCTAGCTGCAGATCGATGCCTTGCAGAGCCGAAGCGTCTGCACCTGGGTAGCGAAAACTGACGTCACGTAACTCAAGCACGGACGAGTACCAGCAGCAGTTTGCCGTCCAGCAGCATTTGGCTGCCAGCCTGTATGGCAAAGGCGTAGAGTGCGCCGGCGGGGCTCAACGCCTCCTGTTGGGCGCTGACCAGCAGCGGCTCTGCACAGCGTGTGACCGGGTGCAGATTGAGCTGGGAAAGTTTGCCGACCAGGGCCATTTCAATGGCATCCGCTTCGCCGTATAGGGCACCATGTGCGGCGCAAAGTTGGGCTGCGGCCTCGAACAGCAGGCAAGGCGAGGCATTTTCGCCAAGCTTGTCGAGATGATGCCAGGCGCTGAGTCCGCGGATATTGAGGCTGTCATGATCGACCAATGCATCCAGCCAGAGAGCGTCGCCCTGGTGCGGCAGCAGTGTGTGCAGTTGGGTACGATCCATGGCGGTCGGTCGGTGCATACGGGCGACGCAGTGTATCAGAGCAGGGATAGAGGGAGGATGCAGTGACGATCTGGCAGTTGGTGGCTTTTGTGGCGCTCAGCGCATTGCTGGTGGGAATTTCATGGCGCACCCTGGGCAATCCACGCAGTCACGGGTTCTATCGTTTTCTTGCGTGGGAGGTGATGGCGCTGATGCTGGTACTCAATGCGCCGTTCTGGTTCGGCGACCGGGGTGAACTGCATCAGCGCATATCCTGGGTGCTGCTGAGTCTTTCGCTGGCAGTGCTGTTCGCTGGCGTGTACCAGATGCGCCGTTTTGGTCAGGCCGGTGAGCAGCGCCAGGATGATGAGCTATTTGCTTTCGAACGCACGTCGCAGCTGGTGACGGGCGGCATCTTCCGCTACATCCGGCACCCCATGTACTGCTCGTTGCTGCTGCTGGCCTGGGGCATCGCTTTCAAGCGTATCGATATGCTGATCGTGTTGCTGGCAGTGCTCTCCAGCGTGCTGCTGTGGTGTGCCGCGCGTTGTGAGGAGCGCGAGTGCCTGGCCTATTTCGGCGAGGCCTACCGCGAGTATATGGGGCGTAGCTGGATGTTCTTGCCACTCGTGCTCTGAGATCTCAGCGCTCAGCTGCTCTATTGTCCGCTCTGGTGCTCCAGCAGAAGCTGCCGATAGGCGCGTTGATAATCCTCATAGCCGAGCTTTTGCTGCTGCAGCTCACGCACGCGTTCATCCAGGCTCTTGCGTGGCTCGGCTGTCGAGTGGGTCTGTGCGGGAGGTGGGGCTGCGCTGCTCAACTGTGCGCTGGCCAGCAGCTCGTCGATGACCGGGTCTATCTTGCTTTTGGTGCCTTGCCATTTCATCAGCGACAGGCCGCCCTTGCCGCGCAGGTGATAGTTGGCTTTGGCCAGTGTCTGGCGCCGCGGGCCGAGGATGGTGATTTCGGCGGTGGATAGGTACGGCGCCATGTCCCAGGAGCGGCGGGCGGTGTAAGTCACCACGTAAGGGCAGTCTGCTCTGGGAATCTGCGAGTAGATCTGCGTCTGGATTCCATGCCGTGCGAAGCCTTCCTGCAGTACGGGCACGAAGTCGTTGACCTGAACTTTTGGGTTCTCTTCGATACACATCTGGTCGGCCGCCGCCTTTAGTGGCGTGACCCGGGTAGCAGTGCAACCGCCTAGTAGGGTTACCGTTGCGAGCAAGAGCAGTGCAATGCGTAGTTTCGACATGGGAGAGGGCTTCCTTGCGTGAGAAGGCCACCTCGACGGTGGCCTTTGCGTGAGTGCCGCTGGTGTCACTTCACCTTGGCGTATTTGGCCTTCAGCGCGACACCGGCCATGATGGCGCCGGCATGGCATTCGTATTTGCTGTCGTCACGGTATTCCTTGTTCTTGTAGTTGCTGGCCAGGTCGACCACTGCGTTGGCTCCGGCGGCCTTGGCAGCGTTCTGCAACTTGATCAGGGCCGATTGCAGAACCCAGCTGCAGGCTTCCTCATCGCTCTTGTTGAAGGCGTTGGTCTTCTGGCTGGTGGTGACGTTGGCGTTGATGATCTGAGCACCAGCCGGGGTCTTGTTCAGGTAGAACTTCACTGAACCGTCGAGACGACCAGCCTGGGTGGCTTCGTTGACCACCGACTGGAAGTCGAGGAAGTGAGCGGTGTCGCGCGCCTGGCTGAGGCCGGGCATCAGGGCGACGGAGAGAAGTGCGGCAGTGCTCCAGATTTTTGCTTGCATGGTTATCTCCTTGAATATCACTGTATGTAAAAGCTCGTTCAACGTCTGCTGCGCTTGGGCCTGTAGCACTGATGAACAGGCCGTTACCAACCAGGCACCTGCTAGAAGGACGCCCTGTTCAGTTCCTGCTGGATGCTGCGATCCAGATTATGGATCCACTTGTTGTAGTTGCGATGGATCTTGCCGTCTTTGTAGCCAAGGTTCTGGCTGTCGCGGTAGCGGATCGAATAGCTCGACGCGCTGTAGGGAATGGTGATCTCGGCCTGGTGACTGCGTCGCTGAATCAACGCCATGATGTTGCCCCGGTCGGCACGCTCGACCGTCCACTGGCGGCTTTGCAGCGCGGCGAGAATAGCCCTGCGCATATCATCCTCATTCCTGGCCGCCGAAGTGGGTGTGCGGTTCTCAATGTTCATCACCGGCTTTGACGTACAGGCTGCGACGCCCAGCAGCAACGCAACGATCAGAGCAAATCGAGTGAAACGAGACATCATCCATGTTCCTTGTCAGTTGAAGGTCATTGCCAGCGCTTGAAGATCAGCGAGGTGTTCACGCCACCAAAGGCGAAGTTGTTGTTCATCACGTATTCATGGCTCATCTGGCGGAACTCGCCGCGCAGATAGTCCAGCTCACCGCAGGCCGGGTCGATTTCGTCCAGGTTCAGGGTGTAGACATAACTGTCCGAATTCATCATCTCGATGCTGAACCAGGACTCCAGCGCCCCGCAGGCGCCCAGGGTATGGCCGAGGTAGCTCTTCTGCGAGCTGATCGGCATCTGTGCGCCGAACAGGCTGCTGGTGGCCAGGGTCTCGGCGACGTCGCCCTGTTCGGTAGCGGTGCCATGGCCGTTGACGTAACCGATTGCCGAGGGTTCCAGGCCGGCGTCATCGAGTGCCAGCTGCATGGCGCCGCGCATGGTTTCCTGCACCGGCTTGGTGGCGTGCTGACCGTCGGAGTTGCAGCCGAAACCGACGATCTCGGCATGGATGGTGGCACCGCGGGCGAGGGCGTGCTCCAGCTCTTCGAGCACCAGGATGCCGGCGCCTTCGCCGATTACCAGGCCGTCACGGCCGCTGTCGTAGGGGCGCGGGCTGGTGTGTGGCGCGTCGTTCTTCAGGCTGGTGGCGTACAGCGCGTCGAAGACCATGGCTTCGGTCGGGCACAGCTCCTCGGCACCACCGGCGAGCATCATCTTCAGGCGACCGAACTTGATCGCCTCGTAGGCGTAGCCGATGCCCTGGCTGCCACTGGTGCAGGCGCTGGAGGTCGGGATCAGGCGGCCCTTGAGGCCGAAGAAGATGCTGATATTGGCCGCCGTGGTGTGCGGCATCATGCGGATATAGGAGTTGGCATTGAGGCCGTCCGCCACCGAGTTCAGCAGCATGTTACCGAAGGCCTTGACCTCCTCGGTGCTGCCGGTGGACGAGCCGCAGGCTACACCCATGCGCCCGTCAGCGATGCACGGATCGCCGAGCAGGCCGGCGTGCTCCATGGCGCGTTCGGCGGCATACACGGCCAGCTTGGACACCCGGCCCATGCTACGGGTCTGCTTGCGGTTCCAGTGCTTGGGCTGGACGAAATCGTCCACCGGCCCACCCAGACGGGTGTTCAGCTCGGTGAAGCGGTCCCATTCGTCCATGCGCCGGATACCACTCTTGCCGGCCTTGAACGCGGCCGAGATGGTTGGCCAGTCGCTGCCCAGCGAGGTGATACCGGCCATGCCGGTGACGACTACACGTTTCATCAACACAAACCACCATTCACCGCGAGAACCTGGCGCGTAATGTACGCCGCCTCGTCGGACATCAGAAAGTTCACCGCACCGGCTACCTCTTCGGGGGTGCCCGTGCGGGCGGCCGGGATCATCTTGAGAATCTCGTCCACCGGGACCAGCTCGTCGAGGATCTCGGTATCGATCAGGCCAGGTGCTACGCAGTTGACGGTGATCTTGCGCTTGGCCAGTTCGATTGCCAGGGCTTTGGCAGCGCCGATCACGCCGGCCTTGGACGCACTGTAGTTGACCTGACCGCGGTTGCCGACCAGACCCGACACCGAGGTGATGCAGACGATACGACCTGGTGCGCGGCGACGAATCATCGGCATGGTCAGCGGGTGCAGCACATTGTAGAAACCGTCCAGGTTGGTGCGCAGCACCTGATCCCAGTCCTCCTCGGACAGCGCCGGGAAGGCGCCGTCGCGGGTCAGGCCGGCGTTGCACACCACGCCGTAGTAGGCGCTGTGTTGCTCGACATCGGCCTCCAGCGCCTCGCGGCAAGCGGCGCGATCGGATACGTCGAACTGCAGGATGCGCGCCTGGCGACCCAGCTCGGCGATCTGCGCCTGCACGGTTTCGGCCTCATCGCGGCGCGAACGGCAGTGCAGGACGATGTCATGGCCCGAGCGCGCCAGGCGCAGGGCGATGGCGCGGCCGATGCCGCGGCTGGAGCCGGTGACCAGAACGGTGGGGGCGGAAGTGCTTTCAGTCATGGGATTGTTCTTGCTGCTCTTGTAGATAGACCGCCGGCTGCGGCGGGCGGAACACATTGAGACGGGCTTCGGCATGGATGTCAGGGCCTTGCAGATGGCATTCGAACACGCCCATGCCGTTGTCGTCCTGCAGCGAGCACAGGGCGCGGATGCGCAGCTCGCTGCCAGCGGGGAAACACTCGACGTTGCAGGCGTACTTGCGCGTGCCTAGCAGAAAACCCAGTTCCACCGGCAAACCGGCGCGCTTGGCCTGGACGCCGGCGAAAGCGGCGATGGCCTGCGCCATCAGCTCGATGCCGGTCCAGGCTGGCAGGTTGCCGTCGGCATCGCTGAGCAGGCCGTCCGGGCGTACGACGAGGCGTACCTCGATCGCTTCGCTATCGCAGCTCAATACTTCATCGAGCAGCACCATGTTGCCCGCGTGGGGCACCAGTTCGGCGACGGGCCACAGGCTCATGGGGCATCTCCCAGGATCAGTGCGACGTTGTTGCCGCCGAAGGCGAAGGAGTTGCTCATCAGGTAGCGGCCCTGGTCACGTGCCAGGCGGTCGCCAGGCCGGACGAGTTGGAGGGGCGCCAGTTCGGGGTCGTGCTGGCCATCCCAGAGGTGCGGTGGCAGCAGGCCGTCGCGGTTGTATTGGCTCAGGGTCAGCCAGCAGAAGGCAGCTTCCAGCGCGCCGGCGGCGCCCAGGGTGTGGCCGGTCATAGGTTTGCTCGAGGAGCAAGGCAGACCCGTGGGGAACAGGGCGTGCACGGCCTTGCTCTCCATCACGTCGTTATGCCGCGTAGCGGTGCCATGCAGGTTGAGATAGTCGATTTCACTGGCGGCGATGCCGGCGTTGGCCAGCGCCTTCTCCATGGCTGCACGGGCACCGAGGCCTTCCGGGTGCGGTGCGGAGATATGGTGGGCGTCGGAGGTGGCGCCACCGCCGAAGAAGGCGATGGGGCCGTGCTCGCGGGTCATCAGAAACAACGCCGCCGCCTCACCGATATTGATGCCGTGGCGGTTCACCGAGAACGGATTGCAGGGTTCGGCCGAAACCGCCTCCAGCGACGAGAAGCCATTCAGGGTGAGGCGACACAGGCTGTCGACGCCACCGCAGATCACTGCATCGCAGAGACCCTGACTGAGCAGGCGATGAGCGCTGAGCATGGCACGGGCGCTGGAGGTGCAGGCTGTGGACTGGCAGTACACCGGGCCAGTCAGGCCCAGCCAGTCGGCGAGGAAGTTAGCCGGTGCGGCCATTTCCTGTTGGGCGTAGTTGTATTCGGCGGGCAGCGTGCCTTCGTTGAGATGGTGCGCGATATGCTCGCCCGCTTCGCGGATGCCTGAGGTGCTGGTGCCCAGCACCAGGCCGACGCGCTGCGCGCCGAAACGGGTGATGGCTGCGCGCAGCTCGGGCTCGATCTGTTGCGCAGCGGCCAGCAGCAACTGGTTGTTGCGGCTGTGGGAGGCCTCGAAATCTGCAGGCATGGCGGGAAGATCGACGTGCACGGCGCCTACCGTCAGGCTGCGATCGTTGACCCAGCCCTCTTCGGCGCGCATGCCCGAGGTGTCACCGGCGAACAGCGCATCGGCCACGGCTTGCTTGCCTTCGCCGAGTGCACAGAGCAGGCCGAGTGCATTGAGGTAGCCGGGGGTTGGGGAGCGGGGCATCAGTCGCTTTCTTCCAGGTTCAGTGCGCGTATCCGGTAGTTCAGGCCGGTTTTGCCAAGGGTGAAATCCACAGGGCCGTGGTAATCGATGGTCCAGTCTGGCGCGAGTCGGCGCCGCTCATCGTTCTCCTGTTGCCAACTGCCAGCCGGGTAAGCCGGCAGCGCGTCGGCGCGGGTCAGGGCGAACAGCAGTGCGGCGAACAGCTCGCGGGCCTCGGTGTTGGGTGGCAACAGGCCGTCGTTGCGCCATTGTCCGGCATCCAGTAGCTGGCGCGCCTGCGGGATACCGAGCGGGTCCATCAGCGACCAGCGCAGGGCAGGACCCTCCTGCTGGATCACCAGTAGCCAGTCCTGACGCACGTCTGCCTGTTCACGCTGGATCTGCAGGGTGAGCGGCAGCGTTGCGACCAATGCCGGGGCCACTGACGGCACAGGGGTGCGTGCAGCGCAGGCGCCCAGCAGCAGGCTGGCGACGAGCAGGAGTATGCGTGGCATCACGGTTTGCACGCCACTACGTTGAGCAGCGTTTCGTCGCGTTGGCCGACGGGTTTTGGCCGCATCAGCCCCCAGCGCTCCAGCAGGCCGAAGTCCTTGGCCCGGCTCCACCACAGATAGGGGTAGGAAACGCTGGCATCGTCGAACTGGAAGCCCTGGTCGCGCAGCATGTCCAGGTACTGTTCGGCACTGCGTTGTACGTGCATCGGATGGCGGAACAGCCAGCGGATCACCCAGGTGTCGATGTAGAACTTGGTCGATTCGGCCAGTAGCAGACGGCCACCGGGTTTGAGCACGCGCCAGAACTCGGCCAGGGCTTTCTCCTGCTCCACCAGATGATGCAGCGTCTGATGGCAGAACAGCAGGTCGACGCTGGCGTCGGGCAGGTCGATGGAGGCGCAGTCACTGGCGATCAGTTCGACCTTCAGGCCCAGGCGCTCGGCCTCGCGGTGCGAGCACTCGAGGCTGTGCGGATCGGCGTCGAGACCGATCATCCGCGCCGGTGCGAAGGCGGCGTTGAGCAGACCGAAGGAGCGGCCCTGACCGCAGCCGGCATCGAGCAGCACGGGCGCTTGTGGCAACGGGCTGCCGGTAAGGCGCACCAGGTCGTTGATCGCTACCCGCAGCACATGGTGTTGCCACACGTGGCTCTGCAGGAACCAGAAGCCGAAGCGGGTTTCTTCGACGTAGGTGGGCGAGACGGGACGGAGAGTGGTCATCGACGATCCTTGTTTAGGACCTATTTACGAGCTAGCGAGCTAGCGCCATACAAGGCAGAAACAGGCGAGGAAGCGGAGTTTACGAGTTGTAAATGAGCATTCCGAGCCTGTTTCTAACGCCGTAGGGCCGACGCGCAGCTGATCGTAAGTAGGTTCTCAGTTTTGGGAGCAAAGCTCTGCGAGCACACGCAGGCGTCGGCGTGGTTCGGAAACATAGGGATTCTTGCTGTCCCAGGCGTAGCCGGCAAGGATCGAGCTGATCATGCGGCGAATCTCCGGGGAGGCTTTTTCGTAGTAGATCACGTCCTGGAAGGAGCCCTCGTACCAGCCCTCGACATAGACGCGGAAGGTGTCGACACCGCGTTTGAGCGGGATGGCGAACTCGTTCTCCCAGTCCACCGTCTCGCCACCCAGCTGACGATGCAACAGCCCGGCGGCCATGCTTGCCGAACGCATGGCAATGGTCACACCGGAGCTGAACACCGGGTCGAGGAACTCGGCGGCATTGCCCAGCAGGGCGAAGCCTGGCCCATGCAGGCTCTTGACGTTGGCCGAGTAACCGTTGATCTCGCGCGCCGGAGTATCCCACACGGCATTGCCCAGCACCTTGCTCAGCGAAGGGGTTTCGGCGACGAACTGCTTGAGGCAGGCATCGAGATCCTTCGGGTAGTTCTCGTAGTGCTCGGCCGCGGCGACCACGCCCAGCGAGCAGCGGCCGTTGCTGAACGGGATGGTCCAGAACCACACGTCACGCAGGGTTGGATGGGTGGTGATGAGGATCATCTCGCGGTTGAAGCCCGAGGCGGGGTCGATGTTGTCCTCGATATGGGTGAACACCGCGCGGCGTACCGGGAAGGCCGATGGCGTGTCGAGGTCGAGCAGGCGTGGCAGCACGCGACCATAGCCGCTGCCATCAAGGACGAAGGCGCACTCGACCTGGTATTCAAAGCCGTCGCTCAGGCGGCGTACCGACAGCCGTGGGCAATCGCCGGAGAAATCAGCGGCGAAAACTTCCTCCTCGTAGCGAATCTCCACGCCCTGACGCTCGGCCTCGTCGGCCAGCAGCTTGTCGAAGTCGGCGCGGATCACCTGATAGGTCGAGCCCTTGCCCTCGGTGAACTTGTCGCGGAAATCGAAGCTGGTGTAACGATCGCCCCAGGCGAACGCGGCGCCATGCTTGGTCTGAAAGCCGGCGGCCTGGACGGCTTCGAGCATGCCGGCTTCTTCGACGAAGTCCAGGCAGTGCGACAGCAGGCTTTCGCCGATGGAAAAGCGCGGGAAGCGCTGGCGCTCCAGCAGCAGTACGTCGTGGCCCTGGCGCTTGAGGATGGCGGCGGCGATGGCGCCGGACGGGCCGGCACCGATGACGACGATCTGACGTTGTTCGAATTCAGGAGATTTCATAGCGGGCTTTCGCTTCATGATTGACGGTGTGCCGGCCCAGCAGGGCAGGCAACAGAGTAGAGAACAGACTCATCAGCAGCAGGCCGAAGTACACCGTTGAATCAATCAGCTGGAGCTGCAGGAGCAGGTTGAGGAACACGATTTCGGTCAGGCCACGGATGTTCAGCAGCAGGCTTTCACGCCATTTGATCCGCGCCGACGCGGCCGGGTCCGCCCAATGCAGGCCCAGCCAGCTGCCAAGCACCTTGCTGATGACCGGCAGCGCCAGCAGGGTACCTATCACCAGCCAGGACATGTGTTGACCCAGGCCATGGAAATCCACGCGCAGCACGCCGTAAGTGAGAATCAGCGGGACAGCCACGCCATTCATCAGCAGCTGCCAGTGACGCTGCGCCAATGGCAGCACGAACGGCTGCTTCAGGTAGCCCAGACACAGCATGTAGGCGATGCCGAACACCAGAGCGTTCAGCCCCAGTTGTTGGAACAGCAGCATCAGGGCGAAGAACGGCAGGCTGTAGCACGACGGATGACGCAGCTTAAGCAGGCGCAGCAGCACGGGCAGCAGCGCCGTCAGCAGCGGCCAGAGCAATGTCGCCGGTTGACTGCTGCCCTGGGCCAGGCCGAACAGGCTCCAGCACATGAAATCCATCAGGATTGCCGCATGCAGCAGGCGTTTGCTGGCGGCGGCCGGGTAACCGATGCTCTGCAGGAACAGATAGAGCACCGGGATGGCGGTGATGGAGAACAGCAGGCCAATGCCCACCGCGCTCAGCCAGCCGCGCTCGCCGGGCAGTAGCCAGAGCGAGCAGGCCAGGCCAGCCAGCATCGGCACGAGAAAGCTCGGCAGGGCGATCTTCACGCAGGCCTGGCTGAGATCGAGGTCGATCACGTCGCTGAGGATATAGCCGAGCAGCAGCGCGAAGCACAGGCCGTAGGCGAGGTTCAGCCAATCGGGCGCCAGCAGCTCGGCCGCGCTCAGTTGCCAGTGCGGCTCGGCCCACAGCAACAGCAGCGCCGGAATGGCGAGTGCTGCCACCAGCAGTTGGCCGACGATGGGAACCAGGCGGCGCCCAGCGACGACCGCGACCAGCGCATAGATGGCCAGGGCCAGCAGCCAGAACAGGGCGACCGTCATGTCTGCTTATCCTTGGCCAGCGCGTCACCCGCCCAGGGGGCGAGGAGGAAGCTGAAGGCCAGGCCGATGCTGATGGCCAGGCCGAAGTTGCTTACTGCAGGCGTACTGGAAACGGCCAGCAGGCCGAACGACAACCAGGTGGTCAGTGCCGACAGCAGCGTGCCGAGCAGGCTGGTGGCCGCACCGCCGACCCGTTCGCGAATCAGAATGGCGTAGTCCACGCCGATGGCGGTGACCAGCAACAGGCCGAACAGGCTGAACAGGGTCAGCGGCTGGCCAAGCCAACCGAGACTGGCCAGGCTGGCCAGTGCGGCCAATAGAGAGACCGCCAGTACGCGAGCGGCGCCGTGTGCGCCGAAGAAGATGCACAGTACGGCGAAGATCAGCAGGCAGGAGGCCAGCTTGAGTTCGGCGGCGCTGACTTGCGTGGCGGCGAACAGGCGATTGAGTTCGCCGAGGCGGTCGACCAGCTTCACCCCGTCCAGGCCTTCGGCCCGGGCGGCGAGCAGGTCGCTGTCGGTCAAGCCTTGCAGGCTGATCAAGCCGGCGACCTGGCCGTTATCGGTGTTGCCCAGCCAGAGTGGTCGCCAGGGCTCACTGAGCGGCGCGGCGAGCACCTGGTCGATGTTCAGCGTCGGCAGGGCTTGCAGCTGTTGAGCCTCCCGCGCGATGGCGTCGGCGGGGATGCCCAGCTCGCTGAGTGCGGCGCTGTGGCTCGGCAGCTGTGCCACGGCCTGACGCAGTGCCTCCTGCTGCGTGGCCGGCGCCATCAGCTGGCTCAACGCCAGATAGCTCTTCAACTGGCCTTGTTCCACCAGCCTGTCCAGGCGCTGGCTCAAAGACTGCTGGCGTTGCAGCAATTGCTCCTCATCGTCGGCGCGCACCAGAAAGAACTGACTGGTCGGTTGCATACCGACGATCTGGCTGATGGCTTTCGATTGCTCCAGCAATTGTGGCGGCACGCTGGCCCACTGACGCAGGTCGTCCTTGTGCGAGAGCTGCAACAGGCCACCGGCGCAGAACAGGGCGAAGATCAACAGCAGCCAGGGTGTGGGCAGTTTGCTTAGCAGGGCTTCGCGCCGGTCGAGCAGACGCTGTGCCAGAGCATGCGGCGCTTGCCAGGGACGGAGCGCGGCCTTGCCGAGCAGCGTTGGCAGCAGAAATAGAGTACTCAGATAGGCGCCGAGCAGGCCGGCGGCGGAAAAGATCGCCACCTGCTTGAGTGCCGGGAATGGGGTGAAGGCCAGGGCCAGATAGCCGATGACATTGGTCAGCAGACCGAGGGTCAGGCCAAGAAAGGTGGCGCGCAGGGCACGCCAGCTATCCCAGGGTTGCAGCGTCCAGCTTTTCGACAGCAGGTGCAGAGGGTAGTCGATGGCCACGCCGATCAGGCTGGCGCCCAGCACCAGAGTCATCACATGAACATGGCCGAACACCGCGACGCAGGCCGTGAGCCCAGCGAGCACGCCAATGGCTGCGGGAATGAAGGCGAGCAGTACGCGTACCCGGCGAAACACCAGCAGCATCATCAGCAGGGCGCCGGCACTGGCGATGCTGCCCATCAGGCTGATTTCGCGAGTGGCCTCACGCTGGCCGTGGGCGGAATACAGCAGTCCGCTGCTGGCGAGCAATTGGCCGCCGCCTGCCTGCACCTCGTTGCGAGCCTGGGTGACCAGATCGTCCACGGCCAGCGCCAGGTTGCCGTCGAAGGCGTCTGCATTGGTGCGGGCGCGCAGCAGGGCCCAGGTGGTCCCCTCGCTTTCGGCGATCAGCGCGCCGCTGAGATCGACCTGGACATTGTGGTGGTGGGGAAGCCCTTTCTCCACCAAGGTGCTGAGGCCGAGCAGGTCATCGTTGGTGGCGACTACGCCCTGGCTGCGAAAGGGGTCGAACAGATCCTGCACACGCCGCTCGACGAAGGCGGCCGGGTTGTCGATCAGCAATTGACGGTCGGCAGCCGGCAACAGCGCAAGGCGTTGATCCTGCAATTGCTGGCGTATGCCGGACAGGTCGGCTTGCGGATCCCACTGCACCCTCTCGAACAGCGCCTGCTGCTGCCAGCGTGTGCCCAGTTCGGCTGTCAGCGCCAGTGCCTGTTCGCGCTGCGGGTGGCTGATCAGCACCAGCAGCTCGCGGTTGAGCGGCTCCTGCATGCGTTGCACGGCCTGCTGTTCGGGCGCGTCCGGCGTGCCGCTGGGGACCAGTTCCAGCAGGTTGGCCGAGATCGGCGCGCCGCCGCGCCACTGCCAGGCAGCAACGACAACGAGCAGCAGCAGGGCGAGCGGGAACAGCCGTGAGCCCCAGTATTCAACTCTGGAAGTCATGTCGCTCCGCATCGCTCAGGGACTGGTCGGCCTGATTGTCCTCAAGGCGCAGCACGGTGCTATCGCCCTGGGTTTCCTGCAGTTCGATGCGCTGCACCAGCTCACCACCATTGATGACGATGGCCTTGAATACCTGCTTGAGCAGCACGCTGCGAGGCGTCAGGTCGAGCTGCCAGGACTCGGCTGTGCCGCTCAGGCTGAGCTCGAAATCCTGACGCAGACCGCTGCTGTCGCCCTTGAGCACGGCGAGGAACAGGCGGTTCTGCTGAGCGGTGGCGCTTTGCTGGGCGACGAATTGCCAGCCTTGCTCGCCGCGCCGGGCGATGCCCTGCGTGTCGATGCGGTAGTCCTGCTGCAGCGGGCGTTCGAGCAGCCAGAGCAGGCCATGATCCTTGGCCAGGACGAAGGTGCCACGGCTGGTCAGCGGCTGCGGCAGGGCGCGCAGGTGTTTTTCCTGGATGAAAGTGCCGCGCACCACCTCGGGCTCGCCGAGTTGCTCGCTGAGCTGGTCGAGGTCGAAGGCCAGCGCCAGATGGGCTGTGCCGAGCAGGATAAAGCCCAGAGCTGCACCGAGAAGGCGTTTCACGCGATGGCCCTCTGTACGGCATTGATGAAGACCTGTGGCGAGGCGAACTGCATTTCCCGCGTGGCGATTTCCACGGCCACTTGCACGGTGCTGCCGCGAGTCATGCGCTCACCCGTTTCGGCGTCGCTGATCAGGTAGTTGATCTTCAAGCGGCTTTCCCATTCCACCAGGTCGGCGCGCACGATGATGCGCTGGCCGAACTGGGCGCCGCGCACGTAGCGAACCTGCAGGTCGATCACCGGCCAGGCGTAGCCGGAGTCGCGCATCTGCCGGTAATTGTGATCGAGCTTGTCGAGCAGGGCGCAGCGCGCCTGCTCGAAGTATTTGACGTAATGGCCATGCCAGACGATCTCCATCATGTCGACGTCATAGAACTGCACTTGCAGTTCGATTTCCGCCTGCAATACGCCTGACTTACGCATGTTGAGATCCTTTACCAAAGGCGCGCACGGCGCACCCTACGCGGTAGAGGATCGTAGGGTGCGCCATGCGCACCAGAGCGAGCTCAGGCATACAGCCTCCAGTGCTGGCTGCGGATGCGCTCCAGGCACAGGCGCAGCTCGCCTTCCAGGGCGCGGTCTTCGATCACCGGCGGGAAATCGCTGGCCAGTTGCTCGCGCATGGCGGCCAGTGGCTCGGGGATGTCCTGCTTGCCGGCGCGCTCACGCAGCCAGACGCCCTGGTTGGCGGCCAGCAGCGTGGCGGCGGCGACCTGCTCGGTCAGCTCCAGGCTGCGCAGGGCATCGCGTGCAGCGATGGTGCCCATGCTCACCTTGTCCTGGTTGTGGCACTCGGTGGAGCGCGAGAACACGCTGGCCGGCATGGTGTTTTTCAGCGCTTCGGCAGTCCAGGCGCTGGCGCCGATCTGCACGGCCTTGAAGCCGTGGTTGATCATCGCCGTTGCAGCCGGCGCGCCGGACAGGTTGCTCGGCAGGCCATGGTTGTAGCGGGTATCGACCAGCAGGGCGAGCTGACGGTCGAGCAGGTCGGCGACGTTGCCCACCAGGTTCTTCAGGCTGTCCATGGCGAAGGCGATGTGCCCGCCATAGAAATGCCCGCCGTGCAGGGTGCGCTCGGTCTCGGCGTCGAACAGCGGGTTGTCGTTGGCGCTGTTGAGTTCGATCTCGATGAACTGGCGCAGCAGGCCCAGGCTGTCGGCCAGCACGCCAAGCACGTGCGGCGCGCAGCGGATCGAGTAGCGATCCTGCAGGCGGTGCAGTGGCGGCAGCGGCGCCTCGACGGCCAGATCCTGGCGAATCCAGGCGGCGACCTGGGTTTGGCCCGGATGCGGCTTGGCGGCGAACAGGCGCTCGTCGAAGTGCTCCGGATTGCCCTCCAGGGCGATCACATTGAGCGCGGTGATGCGTGTCGCCAGCTTCAGCAGGTAGTCGGCGCGGGCATAGGCCAGACAGGCCAGGGCGGTCATCACGGCGGTGCCGTTCATCAGCGCCAGGGCTTCTTTCGGGCGCAGGGTCAGCGGCGTCCAGCCGAGTTCTTCATGCACCTCGGCGGCGCTGCGCCGCTCGCCCTTGTACAGCACGTCGCGCTCACCGCTGAGGGTGGCGGCGACGTAGGACAGCGGGGTGAGATCGCCGCTGGCGCCGACCGAGCCTTCTTCAGGAATCAGGGGCAGCACGTCGTGCTCGATGAACGCCTGGAGGCGTTCCAGCAGTTCTACGCGCACGCCAGAAACGCCGTGGCACAGCGACTGTAAACGGGCGGCTAGCACGGCGCGGCTGCTCGGCGCGTCGAGCAGTTTGCCCAGGCCACAGCCGTGGAAGGTGAACAAGTGCTTGGGCAGCGCCTCGACCTGATGCAGCGGCACCGCGACCACGCAGGAATCGCCGTAGCCGGTGGTGACGCCGTAGATCACGCCTTCCTTGTCCAGCAGGGTGTCGAGGAAGCGCGCGCCCTTGGCGATCTTTTCCCGGTAGGCGGCATCATCCTGCAACTGGGCGCGGGCCTGGCGCTGCGACAGGGCTACGATGTTCTCGATGGTCAGGGCGCGCTCGCCGAAGATCACCGGCTCAGGCTGGTATGTCGTCATCTCGCTTCCAGAAAGGGTAGAAGTTGAACCATTGCTGCGGGGCGTCCAGGCAGTGTTCGCCCAGGCGCTGCGCGTAACGTTGTGCCCAGCCGTGAACCACCTGGTCGCGCTCGCTGCGCTTCCAGCTCACCGCATCGGCGAAATGTTCCAGGCGCACCTGGTAGCGCCCGTCGATCTTCAGGCAGTGCATCAGCCCGACCGGGCATTGCAACAGGCCGGCCAGCAACCAGGGACCTTGAGGGAAGGCGGCGGGCTGGCCAAGAAAATCGACCGTGACACTGCGTCCGCCATGCAGCGGCACGCGGTCGCCGGCGATCGCCAGCCACTCGCCACGCTCCAGGCGCTCGGCCAGCTGCAGCATGATTGCCGGGTCCAGCTCGCTGACCTGAATCAGGCGCAGATGGCTGGCGCCGGATTCGCCCAGCAGACGGTTGAAGCGCTCGGCGTGCTTGGTGTGTACCAGCACGTTCATGCGCACCCGCTCGCCAAGCTCGGCCAGCGCCCGACAGACCTCCAGGTTGCCCAGGTGAGCGCCTACCAGCAGTCTTCCACGGCTACCGTCATGCAAGGTGTGGCGCAGGTTGCCGGGGTCTACCAGTTGCAGTTCCTGCAACGGCAGGCGGCCGTTCCACACGTCGAGCTTGTCCAGCAGGCTATCGGCGAACGCCAGGAACTGACGCAGTACCGAACGGCGGCTGGGGCGCAGATCGGGGCGTGCGCCCCAGTTCGCCAGGTTGTACTGGTATTGATGGATGCTGGTCCGCGCGCTGCGGCCAAAGATGTAGAAATACAGGACGATCAGATACAGCAGCGGCACCAGGGGGCGACGGCCGAGCAGGCGCGCGGCGGCGACGGTGAAGCGCATCAGCAGAAAGCTGCCGCGCTCCTTCTGCCGAGCCCAGTGATCGGTGTGCTCGGCAGCGCTCATGCGACCAGCCTGCGCCATAGAATCCTCGGCGCGCGCAGCAGCATGCCGAAGAACAGCCGGGCGTGCATGCCGGAGATCAGCAGGTTGTCGTGCCACAGGCGAAAGTGCGAGAGGCCATCGGCCGGGTAATGCACACGGGTCGGCAGCCAGTGCATGGGCTGCTCGCGCCAGGCCATGCGCACCAGTATCTCGGTGTCGAAGTCCATGCGCCGGCCGAGTTTCACCGTATCGAGCAGGGCCAGGGTGGCCGGCAGCGGGTAGATGCGAAAGCCACACATGGAGTCGCGAATCTGCAATGACAGACAGTTGATCCAGACCCAGACGTGGGTCAGGTAGCGTGCGTAGAGGCGCGACTTGGGCACGCTCGCATCGTATTGCGGATAACCACAGACCAGGGTTTGCGGATGAGCGCGAGCGGCGGCGATGAACTGGTCAAGAGTGCTCAGGTCGTGCTGGCCATCAGCGTCTACCTGCAGGGCATGGCTGTAGCCGAGGCGCGCCGCCTCACGCAGGCCGGCCATCACTGCGCCGCCCTTGCCCTGGTTGCTCGGCAGGCGTAGCAGGTGAATGTTCGTCTGCTGCGCCAGTTCGTCGATTACCGCCGCGCAGGTCGCGTTGGAACCGTCATCCACCAGCAGGCATGGCAAGCCGGCGCGGCGCAGTTGCCCGACCACACCGGGCAATGGCCGCTCGTGGTCGTACACCGGGATCACCGCGCAGGGATTGAAGCCTGGCTCAGCCATGGGCCTGCTCCAGCAGAATGCGCCCGGAAGAACAGGCTGCCTCGCCATTGCGATAGGCGAAATACAGCTTGCCGCGTTCGGCATCGAAACGCAGGGACAACTGCAGGGTGTCGCCGGGGCGCACCAGTTGCTGGAATTTCAGCACTTCCATGCCGGCGAAGCGCGGTGGCAGGTCGATGATCAATTGGCGTGCCAGCTGCTGGGCCCAGTCCACCTGCACCACGCCTGGCAGCACCGGCGTCTTCGGGAAGTGGCCGGTGAAATGGGCGAGATCCAGTGGCACCTGCAATTGCAGCAGCCATTCGTCGTCGCGCTGTTCGGCGCTGACAGGCTCCACCCGCGTTGGCCGCGGCGCGGCCAGCAGGGCGTCGATCTGGCTCTGCGCCAGCTTGCCCTGGCTGCTGTAGGGCAGTTCCAGCAGCAGACGCCAGCGGCGTGGCAGGGCGATGGTTTCGCAGTGTTCGGCCAGGTGTCGACGCAGGGTTTCGGTCACGCTGCGACGGCCCTGATTACGCAGGACATGCAGGCCGTTCGGGCTCAGGGCCAGCACGGCGCCGAGGAAGGCTCGGCCTTCCTGAATCACGCCAAGGCGGGCATCGGTTACCCAGTCATGACTGATCAACGCCTGCTCGAGCATGGGCAGGGAGATGCGTTTCTCCTCGAGCTTGATGATGCGGTCGAGGCGCCCGCGCAGAACGAAACGGCCGTCAGCGCCGATCTCGGCGGCATCCGCGCTCTGTTCGATATGCCCGGCTGGCAAGTAAGGTGAAGCGATGCGCAGGGCGCCGGTTTCATCGAGGCTCAGCTCGACGGCTGGGAACGGCTGCCAGGCTGTGTCGCCCTGGCGCCAGCCGATGCCGCCGGTTTCCGAGCTGCCGTAGATTTCCGTCGGCCACTGGCCCAGGCGTTCGTGCAGGGATTCGGCCGCTTCGCTGGGCAGCGCGCCACCGGAGGAAAATACCTGTTTCACGCAGCTCAGTGCCGACCAGTCGAGATTGTCGCCCATGCGCTTGAGCAGGGCCGGGCTGGCGACCCAGACAAAGTCGGTCTGGCTCAGGCTGGCCTGCTGCAGATCTTCAGGGAATGGCAGGGCGCGGCGACAGAAGGGGCGACCGGCGCACAACGGCCAGAGCAAACGAAAAAGCAGGCCGTAGATATGCTGGCAGGCGACGCTGCCGAGGACGGTGGCCTGGCCGAGGTTCTGGCCCCACAACCGCTCCAATGCCTCGACCTCGTTGGCCAGCTGCGCAAGGCTTTTGTCGATCAGCTTGGGTTCACCACTGGAGCCCGAGGTGCACAGGGTCAGGCGGCAATATTCGGGCTGCAGCGGTGCGCCTGGCAGTGGTTCGGCATCCAGTTCGGCGATGTCGTCCAGCCACAGGTCGACCTGGGACGTCAGGCGCTGACGTGTCTGCACCTGGGCGTCGGCAGGCAGCAGCACCTCGACGCCAGCGCGCCAGGCACCGAGCAGGGCGATGGCCAGCTCGGCAGCATCTTCCAGATACAGTGCCACGCGTTGTACACCGCGCGCCTGCAGGGCGGCGGCCAGGCGCAGGGCGCGCTCACGCAACGCCGCATGATGCAGGGCGGGTTGGAGGGCAACCTGACGCTCGGGCTGAGCCTCCAGCAACAGATCAGTGAGGGGCAGCCAGATCATTCGTATTTCCTTACCTGCTGGCGGACTAACCATTCGCCAGCGAACAACAGGCCGATCAGGCCGTAAGAGATCAATCCGGTGTAGAGCGTCCACCAGGACAGCGGTGCCCACATCGCCAGTGCCATCAGCAGGACGGTATTGCCGAGGAAGAACAGCGCCCAGACCTTGGTGACGGTGCGCGTGTAGCGCACGGCGACGTCCGGCAGCTCCGGCTCGCGTAGGCGCGCCATGCGTTCCACCAGCGGCGGGCCGAACTTCAGGCTGAGGCCGAACAGCGCCAGCAGCATCAGGTTGAGCAGAACCGGGTACCAGCGCAGCAGCACCGGTTCGTTGGCGACGCCGAGCAGTAGGCAGAACACCAACGCCGCCACGGCCAGCCACAGGCCGCCCGGCCGGCGACGCGCCGTCAGGGCGCGGGCCAGCCAGAGGCCGCCCAGTAACGCGGCGAACACACGCGGCGACCAATGCTCCAGGCCGTAATAGACGGCGAACGGGTAGAGCACGCCGGCTATCAGCAACAGCAGGCCAAACAGGCGAGCCATGGGGTCAGTCTTGGGTCTGAGGCGTGTCATTGATCAGGCGATACACGGCCTCGACCACATCGCCCACGCTGCGCACGCTCTTGAACTCCTCGGCGGCGAGCTTGCGCCCGGTCTGGCGCTTGATATGGTCGATCAGGTCGACCGCATCGATGCTGTCGATCTCCAGGTCTTCATACAGGCTGGCGTCCAGGGTCACACGCTCGGCCTCCAGCTCGAACAGCTCCACCAGGGCGCTACGCAGGGTGACGAAGATTTCTTCACGGCTTTGCATCGGTGAAATCCTCAGGCAGCTTTCTGGGCGGAAACGAATGCAGCCAGGCTCGCGACGTTGGCGAAGTGCTTGCGCGTGTCCTTGGCCTCAGCGTCGATCTTGATGCCGAAACGCTTCTGGATTGCCAGCCCCAACTCGAGTGCGTCCACCGAGTCCAGGCCGAGCCCTTCGCCAAACAGAGTCTGCTCCGCGCCAATGTCATCGGCACTCATGTCCTCGAGGCCGAGGGCATCGATGATCAGGTTCTTGATTTCAAGTTGCAGATCGCTCATCTGAGGCGAGCTCCTTCATAAAGTGTTGGTGCAGATGGTCGTTGAGCTTGCGCGAGGCTATCGGCAATGGCGCCTGCTCGGTGAATTGGCGCGGATCGATATCCTCCCCGACCCGCAGCCGAAAGTGAAAACGGCGCGACGGAATGCTGTACCAGGGCTCGGCCTTGGTCAGCGTCGTGGGCGTCACGCTGATGACCACCGGGGTCACCACGCTGGCGCCGCGTACGGCAATCGCGGCGGCGCCACGATGAAATTCCGGGCTGCTGCCAGGTACGGTACGAGTGCCCTCGGGGAAAATGATCAGGGTTTCGCCGTTTTGCAGGGCGCCGGCAGCTTCGTCAAGCATGTCCATGCTGCCGCTGTTGCTGATGTACTGGGCGGCGCGAATCGGCCCGCGCATGCAGGGGTTTTCCCACAGGCTCTGCTTGACCACGCAGTTGGCATCGCGGATGAAGGCGATCAGCACCACCACGTCGATCAGCGAGGGGTGATTGGCGATCACCATCTGTCCCGGGCGGCCCAGGCGCTCTGCACCCTCGACCTCATAGGTGAGTACGCCGGTGCGGAACATGAATTCGACGAATAGGCGAAAGGTGCGGCTGACCACCGCGCGTGCACGGGTACGCCGACGCAGGGCGTCGCCTGGCAGCAGGCCGAGCAGCGGGAATACCAGCACGCGCAGCAGTACACCGCCGACGCCGAACAGGGCGAAGCTCAGTGCAGTGGCGACAAGCCTCCATGCATAAGGCGGGCTATAAGGGCTCAGGCCTCGTTGCGTGACCAGGTCCATTGGCGGTCTTTCCAGTAATGAGTCAGCGTTCGCTGCCCGCCATGCAAGGCGCGCAGCAGGTTCAGGGGGTGTGGCCAGGCGGCGGGTAAGCCGGATTCGGCAGGTGCGAGGCTCAAGGTCCAGGTTTTGCCCGGTTTCAGCAGCAGAGCCAGCGCGTACGAGAAGGGTACGTCATCTATATAGGCTGTATAGAGGTCGGGCGGCAACTCTTCGGCAATGACCAGCAGAACAGCGGGGGCGCCCTCGGCAAGTAGCCCGCTGGCTTCGAGCATGGCCTGTTCCAGGCCGTCCCCGGCAGCGGCCATGGCGGTCATTTCGCTATTGTCTTCGCGCAGGATCGACCACAGACCGATGATGGCGTTGTGCACTGACAGGCTGAATTGGGTGGGCGACAGCGGCTCGCCCTTCGCCAGCTCGTTGAGGATCGCCAGCGTGCGCGGGGTTTCGCCATGGCGCGAGGCGAACACCAGGGGTAAAGGGCCTCGCCCCTCGGCCAGTGGCCAGGCGACATGGAACAGCATGCGCGCCAGCCGGCTGAGGCGGCGCCGTTGCATGGCGGGTAGGAAACTCACGTCCGGCTGTTGCTGGTCGTCGGGCACGACCACGGGGGCGTTGCACCAGGCACGCCAATCATCCTCTGACTCCAGGCCGGGGGCCCAGGCGCGCAATCCTTCGATCTGGAAATTCATAGCACGAGGCTTTTCGCCACTCCGGGCATACTGGTCGGCACGACGATACGCCTGAAAGAGACCGCGTCAGTCAGTGCCATGGCATAGTGCCGGTACTTGTTCGGGCGGGCATTATCTAGATGCACGCGGCGCTGTGCAAATGTTGCGCAGCTTCTTCTGATGGGCGGATGATGGCGATGTGGCCTACGTCTCGTGCTTGTCATGGGCTTTGCATAGAATTCGGAACATTCCAGATCAGGGAGAGCGGCGATGCGACGTGTGGTGTTCAACCAGAAAGGGGGGGTGGGCAAGTCCAGCATCGCCTGTAATCTCGCGGCGGTCAGTGCGGCGCAGGGCTACCGTACGCTGCTGATTGACCTGGATGCCCAGGCCAACTCGACTCACTACCTCACCGGGCTCACTGGCGAGGAAATTCCCATGGGCATTGCCGACTTCTTCAAGCAGACCCTGTCTTCCGGGCCCTTCGCCAAGAAGGGCAAGGTGGATATCTACGAGACGCCGTTCGACAACCTGCACGTGGTCACCGCCACGGCCGAGCTGGCCGAGCTGCAGCCGAAGCTGGAGCAGAAACACAAGATCAACAAGCTGCGCAAACTGCTCGACGAACTGGCCGAAGATTACGACCATATCTACCTGGACACACCGCCGGCACTGAATTTCTATACGGTTTCCGCGCTGATTGCGGCTGACCGCGTGCTGATCCCCTTCGACTGCGACAGCTTCTCGCGCAACGCCCTGTATGGCCTGCTGGCCGAGATCGACGAGTTGAAGGAAGACCATAACGATGCTCTGGAGGTGGAGGGCATCGTGGTCAACCAGTTCCAGCCGCGCGCGACCTTGCCGCAGCAATTGCTGGATGAGCTGATCGCCGAGGGCTTGCCGGTGTTGCCGGTGAACCTGATGAGCTCGGTAAAGATGCGCGAATCGCACCAGGTGTGCACTCCGCTGATCCATCTGGATGCACGGCACAAGCTGACGCTGCAGTTCGTCGAATTGCACGATCTGCTCAATCAGGCTTGAGGGACTGTCAACGATAAAACAAGGCGCCCGCGGGCGCCTTGTTCGTTAGCGCACCACGAACACGTCGCAAGGCGCCTTGTGCAGGAAATGCTGCGCCAGGCTGCCCAGCAAGGCTTGAGAAAAGGCGCTGCGGCCGTGGCTGCCGAGCACCAGCAGTTCTGCTCGACGCGTCTTGATCTGCTCTTGCAGGCTGCGCAGGATGCCGCCCTGCAGCACGTCGTGGCTGAGCTTCGGGCCGCCAGGCGGCAGGCTTTGCGCTTCGTCCTGCAATAGCTGATCGATCAGGCCGCGCTGGGTCTGCAGTTGCAGTTCCACCTGCTGCGGCGTGCCCTTGTCCGGTTCGAATACGTGCAGGGCGTGCAGCTCGGCATCGCCGGGCAGCAGGCGATAGGCCTGGCCGAGGGCACTGCAGGCGCACAGGGAGAAGTCGATGGCGGCCAGCGCCCTCTTATAAGGCTGGGCGTCGTTGCGCGCTACCAGCAGCAGCGGCACGGTGCAGCGGCGGGCGATGCGATCGAGGCTGGTGCCGGAGAAAAAGTCATGACGCTGGTGGTGCCCGCCCAGCACCAGCAGGTCGCAGCCGCTGTCCTGAACCTGTTGCAGCACCACTTCCGAAGGTTTGCCGCTGAGCATGCGCAGTTCAGTGCCGGGAGGGGCGTATCGGGTCAGGCTGCGATCCAGCGCTTGGCGCGCCTTTTCGTGCTGTTCGCTGCTCTGGCTAGGGTCGAGCACGTGCAGGATGCTCAGTCGGGCGTTGTGCTGCTGGGCCAACTGCGTGGCGCGGCATAACGCCATGTCAGCGGTGTCGCGCAGGTCATGGGCGATAAGAATGTGCTTGAACATGGTGACGGCTCTCCTGCCGATACCCCTCGGCAATTTTATTGTGCCTGTTCAGATAGCCGCTCTTTTGACCTATGGCAAGGTCGGGGACTGTTACCGATTGCGAATGCAGGCAGCGGCACCGTTCAGCGTAAACGCAATTGGTAGTACCCGCGACTTTCTGCGACCACTTCGCCGCTGCCGTCGGTCAGTTGCAGCTCCAGCAGATAGTCGGCCTTGCCCTGCTGGTTGGCCTGTTCTTCCAGATGGGCGATTTCCTCGGCCGAGAGGCGCGCCTCGACCTGAATGTCGCCCGTGGCCGGGCGGCGAAAGCTCAGGTTCATTTCCTTGATGATGGGATAGAAGCGCTGGGCGTCGAAGCTGGTCAGAAACAGCGCGCCGCCGGGAATTTCGGCCAGGGTGAACAAGGCGCCGGCGTACATGCTGCCGATATGGTTCTGGTTGCCTTGCAGGGGCATGCGCAGGCGTACGAATCCTGGCTCCAGCACTTCGGCTTTGAGGCCGCTGCGTTTGACGAAGGCGATCTGTTCTTCGGTGAGCTGACGAGCGATTTCCACGGGCAGCGGCATGGCGAAACTCCTTGAGCGGACGTTTTGCCAGACTAAGGGGCGGTTGGCGCGCTGCAATTGACCGCAGCGCCCGTGGCGACTGACCGAAGCACTCAAGCGCCCCAGGCACGTAGCCCGGATGCAATCCGGGAAATCGCGTAACGGCTATCCCCGGATCGCATCCGGGCTACAGTGCATCCTAAATGCCCTGCTGGCGCAGCCAGGCCTGCAGTTGCGGCAGCGGCATGGCGCCGCTCTGGCGGGCGACTTCGACGCCGCCCTTGAACAGGATCAGGCTGGGAATGGAACGGATGCCCAGTTGCCCGGCCAGGTTCTGGTTGGCCTCGCTGTCGAGCTTGCCCAGGCGGCAGCGTCCCTGCAGCTGTGCGGCTGCCTGCTGGAAGGTCGGGGCGAAGGCCTGGCAGGGACCGCACCAACTGGCCCAGACATCCACCAGCAATGGCAGGTCGCCCTTCAACTGACTGGCGAAGTTGGCTTGGGTGAGCGTGATGGGCGCAGCGGGCAGCACTTCACTCTTGCAGCGGCCGCAGCGTGGGGCGTCGTGCAGACGCTCGGCGGGAATGCGGTTGAGCCCGTTGCAGTGCGGGCAGGGAATCAGCAGCGGATCGGACATGAGGCGAGGCTCCGTGAGTCATGTGCCTTAAATGGAGCCAGCGCCTGCGGATATCAAGTCAGAGCGGGGTCAGCGGGAAGAACCAGGGGATGACCAGGGTGGCTACGCCCCACAGCAGCAGGTTCAGGGGAATACCGATCTTCATGAAGTCGGTAAAGCGGTAGCCACCGGCGTTGTAGACGAAGGTGTTGGTCTGGTAGCCGATGGGCGTGGCGAAGCTGGCACTGGCGGCGAACATCACTGCGACCACGAAGGCGCGTGGGTCCACGCCCAGATGTTGGGCCATGCCGATGGCGATGGGGGTGATCAGCACGGCCACGGCGTTGTTCGACAGCATTTCGGTAAGGATGGACGTGAACAGGTAGATAAAGCTCAGCATCAGCAACGGCCCGGCCCAGGGCAGCCAGCCCATGACGTTTTCCACCAGCAGCTTGACCAGGCCAACCTTGTCCATGGCGATGCTGATCGCCAGCATGCCGAAGATCAGGCTGAGAATTTTCCAGTCCACCGCCTTGTAGGCGTCTTCCACATCCAGGCAACGGGTCGCCAGCACGGTGACTGCGCCGATGATCGCCAGGCCTTCGATGGGCATCACGCCAAAGGCGGCCAGCAACATCACGGCCAGGGTGGAGAGAATCGCGATGGGCGCCTTGTCGCGGCGGAAGGCGCGCTCCTGCACGGCGTTGAGGCTGATCAGCTCGCCGTTGTCGGCGAAGCGTTTGATCTGCGCCGGTGTGCCTTCGACCAGCATCACGTCGCCGAATTGCAGCTCGAAATCATCGAGGTTGCCCTGCACGTTCTCGTCCTGGCGGTGCACGGCGAGCACGGCGATACCGTAGCGCGCGGTGAGGTCCAGGTCGCGCATCGGGCGGTGGCTGTAGCGCGAGTTACGCCCGACGATGGCCTCGGCGAGGATTACGTCGTGGCTGCTGATGGTCTCGAAGGCGTCACCGCGGTTGAAGCTCAGGTGGCCGCTCTCACGCAGCTCCACCACATCCTTGACCTGGCCGTGCAGCACCAGGCGGTCGCCACTGGAGAGCAGGGTTTCGGCGCCGGGTTCGGTCAGTTCCTGCTCTTCACGGAACAGCTTGAGCACCTGCAGGCCGCTGCCGCCATTGAGGTTGGCTTCGTGCAGGGTCTTGCCGATCATCGGTGAGTCGTGCGGTACCAGCAGTTCGGTCATGAAGGTGCGCGACAGATCCGGGCGCAGCTGGCGCGACAGGGTCTCGCGTTCTGGCAGCAGGTGGCGGCCTACGGTCAGCAGGTAGAGCATGCCAAAGGCGGCCATGATCAGGCCGACGCCGGTGATCTCGAAGATGCCAAAGGGCGCCATGCCCGCCTTGCGTGCGACACCGTCGACCAGGATGTTGGTCGAGGTGCCGATCATGGTCAGGGTGCCGCCGAGAATGGTGGCGTAGGACAGTGGGATCAGCAGTTTCGACGGCAGAGTGCCGGCGCGGCGCGCCAAGGCGATGGCCACCGGGGTGAGGATGGCCACCACTGGCGTGTTGTTCAGGCAGGCCGATACCACCAGCGCGGTGACGGTGAGGCCGGTGAGCACGCGAATCGGGCTGGTGCCGACCAGATTGCCCAGCCAATTGCCGAGGGCGTCGATGCAGCCGGTACGCTCCAGCGCAGCGGAGAGCACGAACATGCAGGCGATGGTCACGGGGGCTGAGTTGGACAGCACGCTTAGCACTTCGCCTGGCGTCAGCAGCTGGCTGACCAGCAAGGCGGCCACGGCGATGGCGGCGACGATGTCCGGGCTCCACTTTTCGCGGACGAAGGCATAGAGCACCCAGATCAGCAGGGCGCCGACAAACAGCAGAGGCAGGGAGTCCCAGAGCATGAAAATCCTTAGAACCGGCCGCTGATCCGCTGGGTGGCCTGGCTGTTTGGCAGCAGGTCTTGGCCAGCGGGATCGGGGACAGATTCTTTGCGTCGAATCTCGTGTGAGGTATCGGGCACGCACTGGGCGGCCTGGCAGGGCGCCAAGATAGAGGGGTTCTTTTAGATAGTCTAAGAATGTTTGGGCAGATTGATATGCCTTTTCGATTTAACAGATAAGCGCTGTCGAGAGGTCTGGCCAGAGTCTGTGGGCCGCCACGAACAGGGCCAAAGCGCTACCACTTACGACGAACAGCTGATCTCCAGGTGCTTGCCCCACTCCGGCGGGCGTTCGGCATAGCGCTGCATGTCCGGTTGTTCGTCGAACGGTCGTGACAGCACCGCGTGCAGCTCACGTACCGGGCCATAGTCGCCCTGTTCGGCGGCTTCGATGGCCTGCTGCGCCAGGTAGTTGCGCAGGATGTACTTGGGATTGACCGAATGCATGCGCACCTGGCGTTCGGCCTGTTCGCCGCCTTCGCGTTCGCAACGGGCCAGGTAGTCGCGGCTCCAGGCGTCGAAGCCGGCGAGGTCGACGAAATCCTCGCGCACGATGTTCAGCGCCTCGGCAGGCGCCTGCTCGCCCAGGCGACGGAAGAACAGGGTGTAGTCGGTGGCCCTGCCCTGCTGCATCAATTGCAGCAGCCGCTGGATCAGCGCTTCGTCCTCATCCTCGGCGCTGGTGAAACCCAGGCGCTTGCGCATTAGGTCGAGGTAGTGCGCTTGGTACAGCGGCAGGAACAACTCCAAGGCCTCGCGCAAGTGTTCGACCGCGGCGAAGGGCGTCAGCGCCTGGGCCAGTGCGGCGAGGTTCCAGTGAGCGATGGGCACCTGATTGCTGAAGCTGTAGCGGCCGGTGTCGTCGGAATGGTTGCAGATGTGGTTGGCGTCGAAATCGTCGAGGAAGGCGTAAGGGCCGTAGTCGAAGGTGATGCCGAGGATCGACATGTTGTCGGTGTTCATCACGCCATGGCAGAAGCCATAGGCCTGCCAGTAGGCGATCATCGCGGCGGTGCGTTCGATCACTTCGCGCAACAGCGCCAGCCAGGGTTCGTCCTGTTCCAGGCACTGCGGGAAGTGGCAGGCCATGACGTGTTCGCCGAGCGTTTTCAGGTGCTCGTGCTGGCGCGTGTAGTAGAAGTATTCGAAGTGGCCGAAACGCACGTGGCTCTGCGCCAGGCGCAGCACCATGGCCGCGCTTTCCTGCTTCTCGCGCCACACCGGCGTGCTCGATCCTGTCACGCATAGCGCGCGCGAGCTGGGGATACCGAGGGCGTGCAGGTGTTCGCTGGCGAGAAACTCGCGGATCGAGCTGCGCAGCACCGCGCGGCCATCGCCCATGCGCGAGTAAGGCGTCATACCGGCGCCTTTGAGGTGCAGATCCCAATGCTCGCCGTTCTGGTTGACCACTTCGCCGAGCAGCAGGCCGCGACCATCGCCCAGGCGCGGGGTGTAGCCACCGAACTGGTGGCCGGAATAGACCATGGCGCGAGGTTCGGCCTCTTCCCACAGCTTGTGCCCGGCGAACAGTTCGGCGAACTCGGAGCGCTGTGCCTCTGCAGGGTTGAGATCGAGCAGGGCCATGGCCGCCTCGCTCGCCACCACCAGGCGTGGCTGCTCGATGGGTTCGGGCAGCACCTCGGTGGAGAAGGCATCACCAAGGCGGGCGAAGCGGTTGTCGAAGGTCAGCGTGTCGAGATTTTTCACCTGGGCTCCTGACTGCTTAGGGCGTTGTGGGCGGCTGGGGTGTTTGCTGCACCCCGGCGGCTCCTGCGGCGGCGGCCTTGGCCAGACTCTTCTGGTCGAGCTTCTGCTCGCCATGCTCGAGATTCTTCACGTACACCTCGACCTGGCGGAAGGCGATGTTGATGCCGTTCTTCGGGAACTCGCGGTCGATGAAGCGGTTGATTTCGTCGGTGGCCGGGTTGCGGTCGCCGAGGTCGCGCACGTGGATACGCAGCTCGTGGTCGAGGGTACTCTCGCCAAAATTAAGGAAGTAGACGATGGGCGCCGGCTCCTTGAGCACTCGCGGGTTTTCCTGCGCGGCCTGCAGCAGCAGCTTGCGCACCAGGTCGAGGTCCGAACCATAACCGACGCCGACCTTGAGGGTGACGCGGGTAACCGTGTCGCTCAGCGACCAGTTGATCAATTGGCCGGTGATGAAGGTCTTGTTCGGAACGATGATTTCCTTGTGGTCGAAATCGGTGATGGTGGTGGCGCGGATGCGGATCTTGCTCACCGTGCCGGAGAGGTTACCGATGGTCACCACGTCACCAATACGCACCGGGCGCTCGAACAGGATGATCAGGCCGGAGATGAAGTTGGCGAAGATTTCCTGCAGGCCGAAGCCCAGGCCGACCGATAGCGCCGCCACCAGCCACTGCAACTTGTCCCAGCTCACCCCCAGCGTCGACAGCGTGGTGACGATGCCGATGGCCACCAGCGCATAGGACAGCAGGGTGGTGGTGGCATAGGCGCTGCCCTGCGCCAGGCGCATGCGTGACAGCACCAGTACCTCAAGCAGGCCGGGCAGGTTGCGGGCCAGGGCCACGGTGATGGCGACGATGATCAGTGCACCGATCACGTCCATCAGGCTGATGGGCACCAACGTCGCGCTGTCCCCGGAGCCGCTGCTGTATTCGTAGAGAGTGACCGTGTCGAGGTAGGTGAATACGCCGATCAGATCGGCCCAGACCGCGTACAGGCAGACCAGGAAACCGCCGAGCAGGGCCAGGCGGATCAGGCGCAGGGACTGCTGGTTGACCTGCTCGATGTCCAGAGTGGGCTCTTCCACCGGTGCTTCGCCATCCAGGCTTTCCTTGCTCTGCGCCTGGCGTTTGGCCAGGGCGCGCTGATAGGCCAGGCGCCGTGCCGCCACACTCAGACCGCGTACCAGCGTGGCTTCGACGATCAGCAGGATGATCAGCAGGTACAGGGTGTCGATCAGCCGGTCGGTGAGCTTGAGTGCGGTGTAGTAATAGCCGAAGGCGACTGCGCCGATCAGCGCCAGCGGCAGCAGGTTGAACAGCACGCCGACGCCGGTGCGCAGCCCCGAGGTGTTCTCGCGCAGTGGTGCGCTGAACAGCAGGTGGAACAGCAGCCAGGCCATCAGGGCATAGCAGCTCAGCACCACGATGATGCCGATCACGTCGCCGGCCAGGCTCGCCGGCTGGTGCTCGGCAATGCTCACCACGGCCACCAGGGCCATCACCACCAGCCCCAGGCGACGCAGGTGCTGACGGAAGAAGGCGACGTTGGCCGGTGGCCAGTGGAAGTGCAGGATGGCCACGCCATCCGGGGAGAGAATCCGGTGCAGGGTGTAGAACACCAGCCAGGCCTCGGCCATCTCGTAGAGCGCGGCGCCCAGGTAGAGGTTCTGCCCGCGTGCATCATGCAGCAGGGCGTAGCCGCACAGTGCCAGGAACAGCGTTACCGGCAACGCCAGGATGATGTTGAGCCCCAGCGCCATGGGCGTGTGCAGCTGGCTGTCGTGCTTGTAATGACCAATGTCGCCATGCAGCGCGCCGAGCTTGCTGAACAGGTACTGGCGCCGCCAGAGGATCAGGGCGCAAAGCAGAATCAGCGGCAGGAACACCAGCGGGCGCTCGAACAGGCCGGCGCCGAGCTCGCTGATGGCCAGGCCCCAGGGCATGTTGGCCAGTTGCTGCTCGAGACGACGCGGTGCCGATTTCAGCCAGTCCAGATCGAGTGGCTTGTTGCTGGGAATCCAGAACATCTGCTCGTCGATGGTGGCGCGCAGGCTGCTGGCCGTGTTTTCCAGCTCCTTCTGATTGAGCTGCAGGGTGATCGACTCGTTGAGCAGCGCATTCAGCGAGCGGTTGAGGCGATCGAGCAATTCACGCCGGGTATTGAGCTGGTCGCGCAGCGCGCTGCGCAGTGCCGGGGTGACCTCCTCGCTCGGTTGGCCGCTGAGCAGATTGTCCACATAGCGGGCGGGGTCGCTGATCTCCTCACGCTGCTTGTTCAGCTCGAACTGGTAGAGGCGAATATCGGCGATCTCGTTGGCGAGTGAGCCCTCTTCGAGTTTCAGCTTCGGTAGCGCTTGCTTCTGCTGGTAGAGCACCCTCGACAGCAGCAGGCTGCCTTGCAGCACCCGGATCTGCTCATCGAGCGCCTGGTTGGCCTGGTTGAGGTTGTCCAGCTGCTGGCGGGTTTGCAGGTTCTGCTCGGTCAGTCCATTGAGGCGATCTGTCGCGCGCAGCAGGTAATCGGAGAGCTTGAGGTTGAGCGTACTTTCCCGGGCCAGCAGTTTGTCCGAACTGGCGCGCTCGGCCTCACGCGATTGCTCGGCGACGGTCTGTTCCGATTCTGCGCGGCGGCGTTCGTTGATCAGGCTTTGCAGTGCCTGGCGTTCCTGCTCCGCACGATTGATGCGCTCCTCGAACAGGGCCCGCTGTGCGCTGCCGAGGTCCTGCAGCAGGCTGTTGCCGGCCAGTTCCTGGCGGCGCAGCTGGGTTTGCGCCGCAAGCAACGAGAGCTCTGCATTGAGTTGATTGCGGCGTTCCTGAGTCAACGCCTTGCCATCGAAGCGACCGCTCTTGAGGCCGTCGTTGATCAGCTGGCTGCGTGTCTGGTTCTGGCTGATCTCCGCCTGGGCGCGCTCCGGCCGGGTCTGTGCGGTGATCACCAGGCTGTTGGCCTCGATGATTGCCTTGTTCCATTCGCTGAGCTGAGTGGAGCGCTCGCTCAGTAGTTGCTCGAGCTGAGCGAGCGAGGTTCGTGCGTGGCGCTCGGCGATCTGCTGTTCTGGGCTGGCCTTGAGCTTGTCCAGTTCACGCTGTGCTTCGCTGATCAGGCGTGGCGCCTCGTCCAGTTGTTTGCGCAAGTCGTTGAGGCGCTGGTCGGCGGTTTGCCGGTCCCGCAGCATGCGCAGCGTTTGTTCGAGGGTCTGCTTGAGCGCCAGTTGCTCGGCTTCCGGCAGCTTGCGATCAGCCAGGCTGTCCAGGCTCTGCTGCACGCTCTCTGCCGTCGGTGGTTCTTCGGCGAACACGGGTGGGATGCCGATGAACAGGGCAAACAGAACGGCTGCTAGGGAAAGGCGCGACAGATGCATGGTCGATTGATCTACTGAGTGAACGGCAACGATGGAGAATACCTGCGGCACAACGAAGACGCGGGCCCTTGTGGCCCGCGCGTGATGCTGATGCTAGCAGAGTCCTGGCAGGTAGTTTTCAACTGCTTGCTAGAAGTGCAGCCCGGGGCCAGGGCGTGTGCCTTCTGGGAATCTGACGCCGACTTTACGCACCTTGTTCCCCTCCATGGCCGCGACCGTCCAGGTCAGGCCCTGCCATTCCACTTGGTCACCCACTACCGGTTCGCCACCGATTTCGTGAGCGATGAAGCGGCCCAGCGGCTGATTGCCCTCCACCTCATCCAGCTTGAGGCCGTAGAGCGAGGCAACCGCGCTCAGTTCGGCGTCGCCTTCCAGCACGAAATCACCGAAGAAGCGCAGGTCCTGACCCCGCTTGGGTGCCTGGCTGAACAGCTTGCCAAGGGCCGGCAGGTCGTGCTCGTGGCCGATCACGCAGAGCAGATCCCCTGCTTCCAGGCGGGTACTGCCGGAGGGGTGAAGCAGGTCACGGCCACGGAACAGCGCGGCGATGCGGGTGCCCTCGGGCATTTTCAGCTCACGCAGGGCCGCGCCGATGCACCATTTTTCCGCGCCGAGTCGATAGACGAACAGCTCCCACTGGCTGGTCGGGTGTACTTCCAGGCCGGCGCGTGACACGGGGACTGGCTCTGGCGGTACGGTGACGCGCATCAGCTTGGCGGCCAGCGGCAGGCTGGTGCCCTGCAGCAGCAGGGAGATGATCACGATGAAGAACGCCACGTTGAAGAACAGCTGCGCATTGGGCAGGCCGGCCATCAGCGGGAACACCGCGAGGATGATCGGCACGGCGCCGCGCAAGCCAACCCAGGCGATGAAAATTCGCTCGCGGTCATGGAAGGCACGGAACGGCAGCAGGCCGAGGAAGATCGACAGCGGTCGCGCGAAGAGGATCATCCACAGCGCTAGGGCCAGGGCCGGCAGGGCGATGGGCAGCAGCTCGTGCGGCGTGATCAGCAGGCCGAGGACCAGGAACATGCCGATTTGCGCCAGCCAGGTGAGGCCATCGAGCATGTGCAGAATGCCGTGGCGCGAGCGTATCGGCCGGTTGCCCAGCAACAGCCCGCACAGGTAGATAGCCAGGATGCCGCTGCCGCCCACGGCGGTGGTGATGGCGAAGATGATCAGGCCGCCGCTGACCACCAGTAGCGAGTAGAGACCCGCGGCCAGTTCCATGCGATTGACCAGCTTGAGCAGCAGCCAGCCCCCGCCCAGGCCCAGCAGGGCACCCAGGCCGAATTGCTGCACCAGTTGAATCGGCAGATCCCAGCTGAAGCCGGTCTGGCCGCTCGCGAGCATGGCGATCAGGGAAACGGTGAGGAACACCGCCATCGGGTCGTTGCTACCCGACTCGATTTCCAGCGTGGAGCTGACCCGCTCGTTGAGGCCGCGTCCGCCGAGCAGGGAGAACACCGCAGCAGCATCGGTGGAGCCGACGATGGCGCCGATCAGCAGGCCTTCCAGCAGGGTCAGGTTGAACAGCCAAGCGGCGGCCAGACCGGTCAGGCCCGCGGTTATCACCACCCCCAACGTCGCCAATGAGAGCGAGGGCCACAAGGCCACGCGGAAGCTGGAAACCCGGGTGCGCATACCGCCGTCGAGCAGGATCACCGCCAGCGCCAGGTTGCCGACCAGGTAGGCCAGGGGATAGTTGTCGAAGACGATGCCGCCGGGGCCATCAGTGCCAGCCAACATGCCGACACCGAGGAAGATCACCAGAATGGGGATGCCAAAACGCGTCCCGAACGCGCTGACCAGAATACTGACCGCTACCAGCAATGCGCCGATCAAGAACAGATTATTGATGGCGCTGGCATCCAACTGCGCGTACTCCTGGCTGGGAAACGTGGGGCGCCGCTATGCATGGCGCGTGCCAGGGATTCTAACCGTAGCCTTCCTACCGCTGTCAAAAAGGTTATTACATTTTTCTAAATGGCCCCGAAGCGCCCCGTACTGGGTCGCCCGGGGCCTTTGGCTCAGCTTCAGAACCAGGTGTCCTGCATGCCCAGGCAGGTATCGTCGCGGGCTTCGAGAATGGCCAGGTCGTGATGGCAGCTTGGCACTTCCCAGGTCAGAAAGTAGCGCGCGGCTTGCAGCTTGCCGCGGTAGAAGGCCTGCTCCTCAGCATTGTCCGTGCGGGCCAGGCCCTGCTCGGCGCGAATCGCCTGCTCCAGCCAGCGCCAGCCGATCACCATGTGACCGAACACCTTCAGATACAGCGCCGAGTTGGCCAGCGCCTGGTTGATCTTGCCGCTCATCAGATCGCCCAGTAGCGCCAGGGTCACCGCTTGCAGGCGAGCCAGCAATTGCTCCAGCGGCTGGCGCAGGGCAGTGAGCGATTCGTGCTCGCTGGCGCGCTGGCAGCAGTCGTTGATCAGCTTGAGCAGCTGCTTGAGCGCGGCGCCGCCGTTTTGCGAAACCTTGCGCCCGAGCAGATCGAGCGACTGGATACCGTGGGTACCTTCGTGGATCGGGTTGAGGCGGTTGTCGCGGTAGTACTGCTCCACCGGGTATTCGCGGGTATAGCCGTGGCCGCCGAGGATCTGGATGGCCAGCTCGTTGGCCTTGAGGCAGAACTCCGAGGGCCAGGATTTGACGATGGGCGTGAGCAGGTCGAGTAGCTCCAGCGCCTGCTGGCGCTGCTCCGCGGTTTCCAGGGTGTGGGTATCGTCGAACAGGCGTGCGGCATACAGGCCGAGGTCGAAGGCGCCCTCGACATAGGCTTTCTGCGTCAGCAGCATGCGCCGCACGTCGGCGTGCTCGACGATGGAAATCTGCGGGCTGCTCGGGTCCTTGCCGTCCGGCTGGCGGCCCTGCGGGCGGTTGCGCGCATAGTCCAGCGAGTAGAGGTAGCCGGCGTAGCCGAGCATGATCGCGCCCATGCCGACGCCGATGCGCGCCTCGTTCATCATCTGGAACATGTAGGACAGGCCGGCATGCGGCTTGCCCACCAGGTAGCCGACGCACTCGCCGTTGTCGCCGAAGTTGAGCGCAGTGGAGGTGGTGCCGCGCCAGCCCATCTTGTGGAACAGGCCGGCCAGGGTCACGTCGTTGCGCGCGCCTAGCGAGCCGTCGTCGTTGACGTGGAACTTGGGCACCAGGAGCAGGCTGATGCCCTTCACCCCGGGCGGTGCGTCCGGCAGCTTGGCCAGCACCATGTGCACGATGTTCTCGGAAATCGGCTGGTCGCCGCCGGAGATGAAGATCTTGTTGCCCTTGATGCGGTAGCTGCCATCGGCGTGTGGTTCGGCCTTGGTGCGAATGTCCGAGAGCGAAGAGCCGGCGTGCGGCTCGGTCAACGCCATGGTGCCGAAGAAGCGACCGTCAATGATCGGCTGCAGGTAGCGGTCTTTTTGCTCCTGGTTGCCGAAGGCCTCGATCAGGTTGGCCACGCCCATGGTCAGCATCGAATAGGAGCTGGTGGCGATGTTGGCCGACTGGAAGTGGGCGAAGCAGGCCTGCGACAGCAGGTTGGGCAGTTGCATGCCGCCGTGCTCGAAATCGCGGGTGGCGTTGAGAAAGCCGGCTTCGTGGAAGGCACGCAGGGCCGGTTCGACTTCCGGGATCAGCACCGCGGCGCCATCGACGTACTGCGGCTCGTGCTCGTCGCTCTTGCGGTTGTGCGGGGCGAACAGCTCCTCGGCGATACCGCGCGCGGTGCTGATCGCCGCATCGAAGGTTTCGCGGTTGTGATCGGCGAAGCGCGGACGCTGAGTCAGGGCTTCGGCGTCGAGCACCTCATAGAGTTCGAACGCCAGGTTGCGGGAGCTGAGCAGGGTCTCGGACATGGAACGGGCCTCCAGATGATCGACCGAGTCTAGGCAGTCAGTCGCCCAGCTGCCCAGCATCATCAGTCGCGGTGATAAAGCACCACACCACCCTGCCAGCCCGGGATCGTAGGAGCGGCTTCAGCCGCGATGTGCTTCGAAGCCCCGTCCCAGCTCATGGGTCAGCTCTGCAGCCGGCATCACTCTACAATTGGCGACATTCTGTCCCGCCCATAACGGCGAAAAGTCCCCGCTAACTTGTGCTTCTGCCGCCGCGCGCAATGGCGCGATGGCCGCAGTGGCCAGGGGGAAGGCGGGCGCCTGCGTGCTCAGCGGCCCCAGCTCGCGCATCAGGCGATTGACGATGCCGCGCGCCGGGCGCCCACTGAACAGGTTGGTCAGCGCCGTGTGGCGCGCCGCCGGGCTCTGCAGCGCCGCGCGGTGCAGGACGCTGGTCGTGGCTTCCGGGCACAGTAAATAAGCGCTACCAACCTGCACACCTGCTGCGCCTAGGGCCATGGCAGCGGCCACGCCACGGGCATCGCTGATGCCGCCGGCGGCGATCACCGGCACCGACAGTGCATCCACCAGCTGCGGCAGCAGAGCGAAAGTGCCGAGTTGGCGGCTCAGGTCGAAATCGAGAAAGTGCCCGCGATGGCCGCCGGCTTCCAGGCCTTGGGCGATCACCGCATCGACGCCACGTTCCTGTAGCCACAGCGCTTCGTCCAGGGTGGTGGCGCTGGAGAGGATCTTTGCCCCGCTGCGTCGTACTCGCTCCAGCAGGTCAGGCTGCGGCAGGCCGAAGTGGAAGCTGACCACCGCAGGGCGGAACTCCTCCACCAGTGCGGCCGTTTCGTCGTTGAACGGCAGGCGCCCAGGCCCGCTGGCAATGCTCGCCGGGTCCACGCCCAGCTCGTCGTAGTAGGGCGCCAGCGCTTGGCGCCAGCCAGTCTCGCGGGCCGCGTCTGGCTCGGGCGGCACATGGCTGAAGAAGTTCAGATTGAACGGGCGCTCGGTCAGGCTGCGCATCGCCTGTAGCTCCTGGCGCAGGGAGGCAGGCGTGAGCATGGCGCAGGGAATCGAGCCGAGGCCGCCGGCCTGGCATACGGCGGCAGCCAGGCGGTGATCCTGCGAACCGGCCATTGGCGCCTGGATCAGGGGCAGGTCAGTGTCGAGCAGGGCGGTGAGAGACATGGGATGGCTCCATTTCAGCATGGGATCGTGGTTCGGACACCTGCCAGGCCCACAGGACGGCCCAGAGCAATGCCGCGGTACCGATAAGGAAGCTGCTCGTGAGGCTATGGCCGGCGGCAGTCCAGTGTTGCACCAGCCAGGGGCCGAGCAACTGGCTGCCGCTGTACAGACTGATCAGCAGGGCGGCCAGGCGCAAGCCCTGGTCCGGGTTGAGGGCGCGGGCCAGGCGCTGGGTCAGCAATACGGTGCCGAGGAAGGTCCCGCCGACCAGCAGAGCGCAGGTCATGACGCCAAAGGGACCGGGCAGCAGGATCGGCATCGTCACGCCGAGCAGTTGCAGCAGGTAGTTGGCCAGCAGGGCACGACGATCGCCCAGCCAGGCGCCGGCATGATTCCACAGCGTCGCCGAGAGCAGGCAGGCGAGCGCCGTCCACCACCAGTTGCCGACCAGTAGCGGATGGCCGGCGGGCAGCTGTTCGCGAGCCAGGGCCGGCAGAAAGGTCAATGGCAGGATGTAACCCAGGCCTGCTCCCAGATAGGCCATCAGCAACGCCAGGTTGTGGCTGCCGAACAATGCGCTACGGGCGGTCGCGGGTGGCTTGTCGGGCAGATCACGCGCCAGGCGCCTCAGCATCGGAGCGCAAAACAGCGCCAGAGGCAGGGCGCACAGCGCGATCGGCAGCCAGCGCATCGGTCCCTGCCATGGGGTGATGGCCACCAGCAGGCCGCACAGCAACATGCCGCCACCCAAGCCCAGATAGACCAGACCGCTCAGCGCCGTGGCCTGGCGCAGGGCAAGCCACTCCAGCACCAGGGCCGGGGCCAGCACGAAGACCACGCCGTTGCTGACGCCGTTGGCCAGGCGCAGGGCGGCCAGCAGGTCGACGTCGTGGGTGAACACCTGGGCCAGGGTCAGGCCGGCATTGACCAGCAAGGCAGCCGGCAAGCCCTGGCGTAGGCCGCGCGGGTTGGCCATGAACAGCGCAAGCAGGGCGCCAAGCAGATAGCCGAGATAATTCCAGGTCGCCAACTGGGCGCCTTGGGCCAGATCGAACAGGCCGTCGTCGAGCAGCAGTGGCAGCAAGGGGGTGAAGGCGAAACGGCCCAGCGCGTGGACGACCACCAGCGCCAGTGCGGCGGCGAGCAGGGCCGTGAGGTGGGCGCGGTCGAGTCTGGGCATAGGGTCTCCGTTCGTGCTGCCCACCTTAGTCATTGTCGTTGCTTGATGGTTAGTGAAAAATATTGCGTTCTATTTTCACTTTTGGTGAATGTCATGGATGCCTGGCAACGACTCAATCCGCAGCTGCTGCGTTATTTTCTCGCCGTGGCTCGGGAGGGCTCGCTGAGCGCCGCCGGCGTGCGCCTGCACTGCGTGCCGTCGAACGTCTCGGCGCGCCTTCGTCAATTGGAGCAGCAACTGGACATCCGGCTTTTTCAGCGTCAGGGGCAGCGTCTGCGAGTGACTGCGGCCGGCGAACGCTTGTTGCCCCATGCCGAGCATCTGGAGCAGCTTTGCCAGATGGCCTGGCGCAGCGTGCAGGAAGATATCTGGAGCGGCGATCTGCGTCTGGGCTCGATGGAAACCACCGCCGCGGTGCGTTTGCCTGAGCTGCTGGCGGCTTTCCACCAGCGGGCTCCGCGAGTGAACCTGCAACTCAGCACCGGGCCGAGCCGGCGACTGGTCGAGGGGGTGTTGTCAGGAGAACTGGACGGCGGATTGATCGGCGGGCCGTTCGAGCATCCTCAGCTCGACTGCCTGCCCATCTGGCAGGAGGAACTGATGCTGGTGCTGCCGCCCGAGCAGGATGGCACCCAACTGGAGAGTCGACCGCAGACTCTGCTGGGTTTCCCCGATGGGTGCCATTACCGCGAGCGCCTTGAGCGCTGGGCCGTCAGTCGTGGTTTGCAGGTGGCGGCGCGGCAGAGCTATGGCTCTATCGATGCGATCTTTGCCGGCATTGCTGCCGGCATGGGGATCGGCCTGTTGCCACGCAGCCTGCTCGACAGTCACCCGCGTGTGCATCTGGTGCAATACCAGGCCATCGCCCCTGAGCTTGGCGCAACGACTACATTGTTGGTACGTCGTCGCGACGCCGGTGAGCACCCGCCGCTGGCCTTGTTGCTGGAGCTGATGCGCGCGTAAAGCCCTTCCAACGGGTAAACTTGGCGACCGCTTCGGAGACCTCCATGAACTACCGCCACGCCTTCCATGCCGGCAACCACGCCGACGTACTCAAGCATTTGGTGCTGACTCGCCTGATCAGCCTGTTGTCGAAAAAGGAGGCACCTTTCGCCTACCTCGACAGTCATGCCGGACTCGGTTTGTACGACCTGCATGGCGATGCGGCCAGCCGTACCGGCGAGTACCTGGAGGGCATCGCACGCCTGTGGCAGGCCGAGCACCTGCCGGATGCCGTGGAGGCCTATCTGGAGGTGGTGCGGGCGATGAATCCGGATGGCGAGCTGCGCTATTACCCCGGCTCGCCCGAACTGGCGCGGCTGCTCAGCCGTGAGCAGGATCGTCTGCAGCTCAATGAGAAGCACCCCGAGGATGGCCGCCTGCTCAAGGACAACATGCGTGGCGACCGTCGCGTAGCCGTGCATCTGGGCGAGGGCTGGCTGGTGCCGCGGGCGCTGATGCCGACCCGCGAGAAGCGCGTGCTGCTGCTGATCGACCCGCCATTTGAAAAGACCGACGAGCTGCAGCGCTGTGTCGAGGCCTTGAACGAAGCGCACGGGCGCATGCGTCAGGCCATCGTCGCGATCTGGTACCCGATCAAGGATGAGCGACAGCTGGCGCGCTTCTACCGCGATCTGCAAAAGAGCGCCGCGCCCAAGCTGCTACGCGCAGAGCTTTACGTGCACGCGCCGGACGACGCCACGCGCCTGAGCGGCTCGGGTCTGGTGATCAGCAATCCGCCATGGGGCCTGGAGGACGAACTCAAGCAGCTGCTGCCCTGGCTGGCCGATGTGCTTGGCCAGAGCCAGGGCGGCTGGCGTCTGGATTGGCTGATAGAGGAAGCGCCAAGCGGCAAGTCATAAGCGCGTAGCCCGGATGAAATCCGGGAGCCGTGGCCCCCGATCCCCGGATTGCATCCGGGCTACAAGGGGCTCAAGCGGGCTTGTGGTTGGGCTCGATGTGGTAGCTGAGATTGCGCCGCGGGCTGAGGTACTCCAGCACCTCCAGCGGTAGCTGTGAGGGGCGCAGGCTGCGGGCGATGGCGAGCTTTGGCTCCTGGGCGAGATCGACGATCAGGGCTTCCTGCTTGGGAATGTCGGCGTCGTAGAGAATCAGCGTCGGTTTCAACGCCTGAGTTGGGTTCATGCCCAGCACCAGCGCATAGCGCTCATCTTCCAGCTGCACCAGGCTGCCCGGCGGGTAGATGCCCATCACGCGAACGAAGGCCTTCAGCGCCACCTCGTCGAATTGTTCGCGCTGCTGCTTGAACATCAGCGCTAGGGCTTCGTGTGGGCTCAGCGCCTGGCGCGGGTCGAGCGGGTTGCACAGCCCGTCGAAATGGTTGGTGATGGCCACCAGACGACTCAGGCGGCCGATAGCGGCCTCGCGCAGCCCACGCGGATAACCACTTCCGTCGCAGTGCTCGTGATGTTCATGGATGATGCGCAGCACCTCGTCATCGAGCATCAGCTTCTGCCCCATGCGCAGGCCGAAATCGGTGTGCATTTGCAGCAATTGCTGCTCCGGGCGGGTCAGCGGCTCGGGCTTGAGTAGCACCTTGCTCGGTACTTCCAGCTTGCCGATATCGTGCAACAGGGCGCCGAGGCCGAGGCTATGACAGGCCTCGCTGTCGAGGCCGAGCTGGCGCCCGAGCAGCAGGGACAACACGGTGACGTTGAGGGCATGGAAGTAACTGTCCTCGGCCGCCTTGCCGGTGATGCCATGCAGCACCACGCCAGGCGCCCCGAGCAGCGTCTCGACCATCTCGCTGACGATGGCGCCGGCCTGGCGCATGGCGTCTTCCGGGCGGCTGCGCAGGGTCTGGTTGAGCGTCTTGATGCGTTGGCTGGCCTCGATGAAGCGGCGATCCACCTCGGCCAGGCGGCTGCGCAGGTGGCGCAGTTTCTCCACGCGTTCCTGGCGTGCCTGACTTTCCGGATCGACCGGCGGTTCTTCTACAGGAGGGGTGGTGACGCTGTCGACGAGAGGCGCGGGCAGGCAGTCGCTGCGCGCCGGGTCATAGCGCAGCTGCTTCAGGTTGAGCGCGCGCAAGGCGCGAATCTGCGCTTCGTCCTTGATCTTGAAATTGCTGAAGGCGAAATCATGCTCCCACCAGCTCAGGTCCAGATGGACGTAGAGACCGACGCAAAGCTGATCGGGGGTGATGGTAGGGAGAGTGGCGGGCATGCCGGGCTCGTCGATCGATGGCTAATTGCCCGCAGTTTAGTCTGGCTAATGGCCTGAAGGCATCAGTTGTTCAGGCCATCACGTCGATGCTGTTGCCCAGGTTGGGCGGATTGCTGGGGGCGCTGGCCGGTGCAGCTGCCTGCACCAGCCCGGTGATGTTGGCGGCCTGCAGCTCCAGCGTCTTGCGCAGCAGCACAAGCGACATCTGCGCGGAGATCTGCGCAGATGCCTGACTCGATACCTGGCTGGAAATGCTGCTCAGCTCCATGACCCGTTATCCATGCTCAATATTCAGGGGGTAGACATACGCCTGTTCCGCCCAGGCCGCAATAGCCGCCCGGATTCTTCGCCAGGTATTGCTGGTGATAGGTCTCGGCGTAGTAGAAGGTCGGCGCCTCGGCGATTTCAGTGGTGATGCTGCCTACCCCGGCCTTGTCCAGCTCAGCCTGGAAGCGTGCCTGGCTGGCTTTGGCGGCGCTCAGTTGAGCGTCGTTCTGGCAGTAGATGGCCGAGCGGTACTGGGTGCCCTGGTCGTTGCCCTGGCGCATGCCCTGGGTTGGGTTGTGCACTTCCCAGAACACCTTGAGCAGCGCTTCGAAGCTGGTCTGCTGCGGATCGAACACGACCAGTACCACTTCGGTGTGCCCGGTCAGGCCCGAGCAGACTTCCTCGTAGGTGGGGTTGGGCGTCAGGCCACCGGCATAGCCGGCCGCCGTGCTGAATACGCCAGGCTGTTGCCAGAAGCGCCGTTCGGCGCCCCAGAAGCAGCCGAGGCCGAACACCGCCTGTTGCAGGCCGGCGGGGAACGGCGCTTTGATCGGGTTGCCATTGACATAGTGAGTATCCGCCACCGGCATCGCCTCTGTGCGGCCGGGCAGGGCCTGCTCGGCAGTCGGCAGGACATCCTTGTTAACGAGAATCTGGGAACGCAAAACCATGGTGGTCTCCTGGAAGTGGGTGGGTAGTGGACTACGCGCAGTACGGCGTATTACGTCCGTTGGTCGGGCTGTGGCCGGCAGGGATAGCGGCGCAGGCTGTCGATCAGTTCGCGGCCAGGAATCGGTTTGTCGAACAGGTAGCCTTGGCCTACGTCGCATTGCTGGCGGCGCAGGAAACCGAGCTGGGCGCCAGTCTCGATGCCTTCTGCGACCACCTTGAGCTTGAGGTTGTGGGCCATGGCAATCACGGCTGAGGTGATCTCCATGTCGTCCTGGTTGTCGGGAATGTCCTTGATGAAGCTGCGATCGATCTTGATCACGTCGATGGGGAATTTCTTCAGGTAGCTGAGCGAGGAATAACCGGTGCCGAAATCGTCCATGGCCAGGGTCAGGCCCAGGCTCTTGAGGCGGCCGAGCTGGTGGCGGGTGTCCTCGGTGGCTTCCAGCAGCAGGCTTTCGGTCAGTTCCAGTTCCAGCAGGCGCGGGTCGAGCTGTTCTTCGTGCAGGATGGCGGCGATGGAGCCGACCAGGTCGGGATCGGAGAACTGCTTGGGTGACAGGTTGATCGCCACCTGCAGTTCGCCCATGCCGATGGCGGCGATCTGCTTGCTCATGCGGCAGGCCTGACGCACTACCCACTTGCCGATGGGAATGATCAGGCCGGTTTCCTCGGCGACGCTGATGAACTGGTCAGGGCGGATCATGCCCTTCTCCGGATGGTGCCAGCGCAGCAGCGCCTCCAGACCCAGCAACTGGCCGTTTTTCAGGCACAGCTTGGGCTGGTAGAACACCTCCAGTTCACTCTGGGTCAAGGCTCGGCGCAGGTTGTTCTCGACGAACAGCTTGTAGTTGGCCTCGGCATTGAGTTCCTCGGTGAACAGCTGCACCTGATGCTTGCCATTGGCCTTGGCCTTGTGCAGGGCCAGGCCGGCGTGCTTCATCAGCGTCTGCGGGTCGTCGCCGTGCTCCGGCGCCAGGGCCAGGCCGAGCGAGCCGGTGATGCTGATCAACTGGTTATCGACGAACAGTGGCTTGTCCAGAGTCTGCAGCACCTGATGAGCGATGCGCAGGCCGCTGTCCTGATCGCAGCCATCGAGCAGGATGGCGAATTCGTTGCTGGCGAAGCGTGCCAGTGTGCCCTGGGCTCCGAGGCTGTTGCGCAGGCGTCGGGCCAGGGCCGAGAGCAGCTTGTCGCCGGTCTGGTGGCCGAGGCTGTCGTTGATCCGCTTGAAGTTGTCGATGTCCACCAGCAGCAGGACCAGCGGCTGCTGCGTATTCTGAGCGAAGCGCTGTTCGAGGCTGCGGATGAACGAGGGGCGGTTGCCCAGGTTGGTCAGGTTGTCGGTATAGGCCAGGCGTTCGATGCGCTGCTGCGCCAGCTTGGCTTCGGTGACGTCTTCGTAGATGCCGATGTAGTGGGTCAGCTCGCCATCGTCGCCATACACCTTGGATATCGACAGATGGCCCCAGTAGGGGTCCAGGTTCTTGCGTCGGCTGCGGAACTCGCCCTGCCAACTGCTGTGCTCGGCCAGGCTCGAGCCGGCATCGAACAGCAGGTCGCTGAGGTTGTTCAGCGCCGGCAGCTCGGACAGGCGGTGGCCGCAGACCTCGTCGCTGCTGTACAGGGTGATGGCCGTGAAGCTGGGGTTGACGTACTCCACCCGGCCGTCGCGGTCGACCAGCAGAAAGGCGCTGGCGCTCTGTTCGACGGCGCGTTGGAACAGATGCAGGGCGCTGGTGGCGCTGCGTTTCTGCTGGTTGATCAGCACCTGGGCGAACTGATCGGCCAACTCGCCGGCGAAGGCGATCTCGTCGGCGTGCCAGGTGCGTAGGCCGCCGATGTGCTCCAGGCAGAGCACGCCGACCACTTCGCCTTCGATGCGTATGCTGGCGTCGAGCATCGAGCAGATATCCAGCGGCTGCAGGTAGCTGGCGGCCAGTTCACAGGTGCGCGGATCGTGCTGGGCGTCGTGCGCGTCGATGGCGCGGCCGCTGTGCAGTGCTTGCAGGTACTGCGGGAAATTACGTGCGTTTATCGACGGTAGTTGTTCGTGGCGGTCCAGGTCGCGGCGGTACAGCGACACGGAATCCAGGTGATGACTGCCCAGCTTCCAGATGCCGGCGCGAGCGACACCGTAGACCTCGCAGGCGGCCTGGGTGATCAGTTCGGCCGCTTCCTGCTGAGGGTCGCTGGAGGTGTAGCGCTGGCGCGCCAGACGCACGATCAACTGCTGCTGGGTACGTGAACGGGCGAGGTGTTGCAGGTGGTCATTCTGGGTACGCTGATATTGCTGCAGCGAGCTGCGCAGTTGCTGATTCTGCGTGTACAGCTCCTGTTCGGCAGGGGAGAACTGATCGAGGCTCTCGTCCGCTACCAGCAGATAGCCGCGCAGCAACTGGCGGTTGCGCTGTTTGAAGGGTTCGCCCATCTCCAGCAGGGTCAGAGCACCTTGCGGGGTATGCAGGGTGTAGCGCACCAGGTAATGCGGGCCTTGCAGCAGTTGCTGCTGGATGGCGTCGTGCAGGCGATAGCGCGCTTCGGGTTCCATCAGGCTGGCGTAGGGGGCATCCACCAGCGCGCAGAGATCGCTGGCGCTGATACCCAACTGGCGTTCGCAGGCCGGGTCGAGAAACAGCAGCGCCCAGCTTGGCTCGTTCAAGCGCTCGAAACGCAACATGCCGAGCCGCGAGGGCACTGGCAACTGCGTCACAACCTCGGCTGCCGAGCGTGCGCTGGCATCGGGATGGCTTTTCATTGGGCGGCGGGCTTCCAGTATGCTGACCAGGCGAGGCATCCGTTCTCAGTACAGGGCCGCTGCTGCCAGAGGGCGCAGCGGCACGGACGGAGGCTAGGGCTCAGGCCTACTTCACTATAGCGTTCGGCAAGGGTGCATCATGCAAGCGAGACTGACAAGAAAACTCATGGCCATGGTGCTTGGCGGAGCACTTTTTACGGCCATACCCGCGGTTGCCGGCGCCGATGATGCGGCGACACTGCAGGGCGCCGAGCAGGCTGCTTATCTGGACGGGCTCAAGCGTCTTTATCTGACCGACAACGAGCGCAATGCGTTGCTCGCGCACAGCAACGCATTGCTGGAAACCTACGCCCTGCGCGCGGGTTACCAGGTTGGCCAGGCGCAGCGGCAGGACTTGCTGTATCGCTTCAATGTCGGCAATGCCGGGGAGCTTATCCTGCGTGAGGAGAGTCGTGGCGCGCAGGGCACCGCCATCTCGGTGCGCAATCAGCGTGTTGCGGTGTTCGGTATCGATCCGTTCATCCGCTACGAGTGTCCGACCGGCGGTATCCGCTGTGTGCTGTTCAATCCGGCTGATGGCAGCCCGTTGTTGAGCATCGTGCGTGATCACCAGGGTGCAGGCGAGTTGGCCAAGGCGCTGAGCTTTCTGATTCGCAATGTGCAGAAGGGCTGATAGGCCTCACACCGCGCTGAAGGAATGCAAAAAAAACCCCGCCTGAATGGGCGGGGTTGAGGATGCGAGCGTGGCGTGCTCGAAACGATTTACAGCAGGATGGTGCGGATATCGGCCAGCAGCTGCGACAGACGCTGAGTGAAGCGTGCGGCGGCAGCGCCGTTGATCACTCGGTGGTCGTAGGACAGCGACAGCGGCAGCATCAGCTTGGGCTGGAAGGCCTTGCCATCCCACACCGGCTGCATGGTCGCCTTGCTGACACCCAGGATCGCCACTTCCGGCGCGTTGACGATCGGCGTGAAGCCGGTGCCGCCAATGTGGCCGAGGCTGGAGATGGTGAAGCAGGCGCCCTGCATGTCATCAGCCGAAAGCTTCTTGGTGCGCGCTTTTTCCGCCAGGGCGGCGGCCTCAGCCGCGAGCTGCAGCAGGCTCTTCTGATCGACGTTCTTGATCACCGGCACCAGCAGGCCGTCCGGCGTATCGACGGCGAAGCCGATATGCACGTACTTCTTGCGGATGATCGCCTTGCCGCTCGGGGCCAGCGAACTGTTGAAGTCCGGCAGTTCCTTGAGCAGGTGGGCGCAGGCCTTGAGCAGCAGCGGTAGCACGGTCAGCTTGACGCCAGCCTTCTCCGCCACGGCCTTCTGCGCGACGCGGAAGGCTTCCAGGTCGGTGATATCGGCCGAATCGAACTGGGTCACGTGCGGCACGTTGAGCCAGCTGCGGTGCAGGTTGGCGGCGCCGACCTGCATCAGGCGGGTCATCGCCACTTCTTCGATTTCGCCGAACTTGCTGAAGTCCACGGCCGGGATCGGCGGGATGCCGGCGCCACCGGTGGCAGCAGCGGCAGTCGCCTGCGGTGCGGCCTTGGCCTTGTGCATCATCGCCTTGACGTACACCTGCACGTCTTCCTTGAGGATGCGACCTTTCGGGCCGGTACCGGCGATATCCGCCAGTTCCACGCCGAAATCACGAGCCAGCTGACGCACGGCGGGGCCGGCATGCACCTTGGCACCATCGCGCTTGGGCGCGTTGGCGACTTCGGCGGCAGCAGCCGACAGCGAGGCGATGGCGCGTACTTCTGCGGCCACTTCCGGGGCGGCGCCTTCCGGTACGCGGTGCACTTGCTGACTGGCTTGCGCCGGCGCAGTGGCCGGAGCAGCGCCCGCCACCTTGAGCTTGAGGATCAGGTCGCCGGTGCCGACTTCGGCGTCCAGCTTGACCAGCACTTCTTCCACCACGCCGGCAGCCGGCGAGGGGATTTCCATGGAGGCCTTGTCGGACTCCAGGGTGATCAGCGACTGGTCGGCCTCGATGCTGTCACCGGCCTTGACCATGACTTCGATGACCTTGACCTTGCCGTCGGTGCCAATGTCCGGGACGTGCACGTCCTGCACCGAAGCAGCGGCCGGAGCGGCGGCAGCGGGAGCAGGTGCGGCGGCTGGCGCAGCAGCGGGTGCAGCGGCTTGAGCCGGCGCAGCACTGGCGGTTGCGCCACCAGCGGTGCGCAGCTTGAGGATCAGGTCACCGGTGCCGACTTCGGCATCCAGCTTGACCAGCACTTCTTCCACCACGCCGGCAGCCGGTGAGGGGATTTCCATGGAAGCCTTGTCGGATTCCAGGGTGATCAGCGACTGGTCGGCTTCGATTGTGTCGCCGGCCTTGACCATGACTTCGATGACCTTGACCTTGCCGTCGGTGCCGATATCCGGCACGTGCACATCCTGCACGCTGCTGCTGGTTGCAGCAGCTGGCGCGGCAGCCGGGGCGGCCACTTGCGGTGCAGCAGCGGGCGCTGCTTCGGCTTTCGGCGCAGGCGCCGCTTCGGCGGCACCTTCGACTTCCAGCACCAGCAGCTCATCGCCTTCCTTCAGGCGGTCGCCGATCTTGACCTTGATTTCCTTGATCACGCCGGCCTTGGGCGAGGGCACCTCCATGGAGGCCTTGTCGGACTCCAGGGTCAGTACGCTCTGGTCGGCTTCGATACGGTCGCCGACCTTCACCAGCAGTTCAATCACCTCGCCTTCACCGCCGAGGTCGGGTACGCGAATCAATTCACTCATCGCTACGCTCCTTAGCAGTCCAGGGGGTTGGCTTTGTCGGCGTCGATACCGAACTTGGCGATGGCGTCAGCCAGCACCTTGGCTTCGATCTCGCCACGGTCGACCAGAGCTTCCAGGGCGGCGAGCACGACCCAGTTACGATCCACTTCGAAGAAGTGACGCAGCTGCTTGCGGCTGTCGCTGCGGCCGAAGCCGTCGGTGCCCAGGACCTTGTATTCCTTGCTCGGTACCCACTGACGAACCTGTTCGGCGAACAGCTTCATGTAGTCGGTCGACGCGATGACCGGACCCTTGCGACCGCTCAGGCACTGCTCGATATAGGTCTGCTGCGGCTTCTGACCTGGGTGCAGGCGGTTGCGGCGCTCCACGGCCAGACCGTCACGACGCAGTTCGTTGAAGCTGGTGACGCTCCACACATCGGCGCCGATGTTGTACTCGTCACGCAGGATCTTCGCCGCCTCGCGGACTTCGCGCAGGATGGTGCCGGAACCCAGAAGCTGCACGTGGTGCGCGGCTTCCTTCTTGTCTTCCTCGAGCAGGTACATGCCCTTGATGATGCCGTCCTCGATACCCTCCGGCATGGCCGGCTGCTGGTACGACTCGTTCATCACGGTGATGTAGTAGAAGATGTCCTGCTGCTCTTCGGTCATCTGGCGAATGCCTTCGCGGATGATCACGGCGAGCTCGTAGCCGTAGGTCGGATCGTAGGTGCGGCAGTTGGGGATGGTCGCTGCCAGCATGTGGCTGTGACCGTCTTCGTGCTGCAGGCCTTCACCGTTGAGGGTGGTACGGCCGGCGGTGCCGCCGATCAGGAAACCACGGGTGCGGCTGTCGCCAGCGGCCCAGGCCAGGTCGCCGATACGCTGGAAGCCGAACATCGAGTAGAAGATGTAGAACGGCAGCATCGGCTGGTTGTGGCAGGAGTACGAGGTGCCGGCGGCGATGAAGGAACTCATGGCGCCGGCTTCGTTGATGCCTTCCTCGAGGATCTGACCTTTCTTGTCCTCTTTGTAGAACATCACCTGGTCTTTATCGACCGGCTCGTACAGCTGGCCGACCGAAGAGTAGATGCCGAGCTGACGGAACATGCCTTCCATACCGAAGGTACGGGCTTCGTCCGGGATGATCGGGACGATGCGCTGGCCGAGTTCCTTGTCCTTGACCAGTTGCGCGAGGATACGCACGAAAGCCATGGTGGTGGAGATTTCGCGGTCACCGGAGCCGTCGAGGATGGCCTTGAGGGTATCCAGCGGCGGGGTCGGGATGCTGAAGCTCTTCTGCCGGCGCTGCGGGACGAAGCCACCCAGCGCGTTGCGACGCTCGTGCAGGTACTTGTATTCGGCGCTGCCCGGCTCCGGGCGCACGAAGGGCAGGTTTTCCAGCTCTTCGTCCTTGACCGGGATGTCGAAACGGTCGCGGAACTGACGCAGGCTGTCGACATCGACCTTCTTGGTGTTGTGCGCGGTGTTCTTCGCTTCACCGGCGCCGGTACCGTAGCCCTTGATGGTCTTGGCCAGGATCACGGTCGGCTGGCCGCTGTGGTTCACGGCCTGGTGGTAGGCGGCGTAGACCTTGTACGGGTCGTGGCCGCCACGGTTGAGCTTCCAGATCTCGTCGTCGGAGAGGTCCTTGACCATCTCCTTGAGCTCTGGGGTGTTGAAGAAGTTTTCGCGCACATAGGCGCCGTCTTTGGCCTTGTAGTTCTGGTATTCACCGTCGACCACTTCGTCCATGCGACGCTGCAGGGCACCGTCCTTGTCCTTGGCGAACAGCGGATCCCAGAAGCGACCCCAGACCACCTTGTTGACGTTCCACTGGGCGCCACGGAACACGCCTTCGAGTTCCTGGATGATCTTGCCGTTGCCGCGTACCGGGCCGTCGAGGCGCTGCAGGTTGCAGTTGATGACGAAGATCAGGTTGTCCAGCTTCTCGCGGCCAGCCAGGGAGATGGCGCCGAGGGATTCCGGCTCGTCGCACTCGCCGTCGCCCATGAAGCACCAGACCTTCTGCTTGCCGGCCGGGATGAAGCCGCGCGCTTCCAGGTACTTCATGAAGCGGGCCTGGTAGATCGCCTGGATCGGGCCCAGACCCATGGACACGGTGGGGAACTGCCAGAAGTCCGGCATCAGCCAGGGGTGCGGGTAGGACGACAGGCCTTTGCCGTCGACTTCGCGACGGAAGTTCTTCATCTGTTCTTCGTCGATGCGGCCTTCCATGAAGGCGCGGGCGTAGACGCCAGGGCTGGCATGGCCCTGATAGAACACCAGGTCGCCGCCGTGTTCGTCGGTCGGGGCCTGGAAGAAGTAGTTGAAACCGATGTCATACAGCGTCGCGGAAGAGGCGAAGCTGGAGATGTGGCCGCCCAGATCCGGGTCGTCCAGGTTGGTGCGCATCACCATGGCCAGGGCGTTCCAGCGCACCAGCGAGCGGATGCGACGCTCCATGAACAGGTCGCCGGGCATGCGCGCTTCGTGGGTAACCGGGATGGTGTTGCGGTAGGGCGTGGTGATCGCGTAGGGCAGTTGCGCACCGCTACGGGTGGCCAGCTCGCCCAGACGGGTCATCAGGTAATGGGCACGGTCTTCACCCTCACGGTCGAGGACGGATTCAAGGGCGTCCAGCCATTCCTGGGTTTCGATCGGATCGAGGTCTTGCATGGCTTGCTCCAGGGCGGAAAGGCTTCCAGAATCGGAGGCCAGTTGGGTCTCGTCAGCTTTTTGGGCGGGCGAGTTGAAGTTCTTGGATTTACCGGGGGTAGGACCGGCCGCGTGTAGTTTTACTACATTTCGACGGCGGATTCAGCCCTCTGGATACATTTCTTCCGTAGTAAAACTACAGTTCGCGGTGTTGCCGGCCGCGCGCGCCCACTACCTCAGGGGTTTGGGTGACTGCGCCGTATGTCTGGCAGCCCGCCAAAAGGATAGACCATGAGCCTGCCGTTGCTGGTCGAGTTGCCCCCTTCCCTGAGTGCCCTTGCCGAGCGCGCCGAACAGTCATTGCAGGCGGCGCTGGCCGAGCATGACGGGCTGGTCGAGCGGGTTGCGGCCTGGCCGCAAGCGCGGCGCATGGCCTGGCAGCAGGTGTCGGCGCTGAGTGATTTCGTCGCCGAGCAGGCCCGGCGTGATCCGCAGATGTTCGTCGCGCTGGCCGATTCCGGCGAGCTGGAACGCAGCCTGGCGCCCGGTGAGCTGCGTCAGCAACTGACGCTGCAGTTGGCCGAGTGTGCCGATGAGGATGCGCTGGGGCGTTGCCTGCGGCGTTTTCGTAATCGACAGCAACTGCGCATCATCTGGCGCGACTTCAGCCGCCAGGCGGCGCTCGGCGAAACCTGTCGCGATCTGTCCGATCTCGCCGATGCCTGCATCGATCTGGCCTATCACTGGCTGTACCCACGCCATTGCGCGCAGTTCGGTACGCCAGTGGGGCGGCGCAGTGGCCAGCCGCAGCACATGGTGATCCTCGGCATGGGCAAGCTCGGTGCGCACGAGCTCAACCTGTCTTCGGACATCGACCTGATCTTCGGCTATCCCGAAGGTGGCGAGACCGAGGGTGTTAAGCGCCCGCTGGATAATCAGGAGTTCTTCATCCGTCTGGGGCAGAAGCTGATCAAGGCACTGGATGCGATCACCGTCGACGGCTTCGTGTTCCGCACCGACATGCGCCTGCGCCCCTATGGTTCCAGCGGTGCGCTGGTGTTCAGCTTCAATGCGCTGGAGCAGTACTACCAGGATCAGGGGCGTGACTGGGAGCGCTACGCCATGATCAAGGCGCGCGTGGTGGGGGGCGATCAGGCCGCGGGTGCCGAACTGCTGGAAATGCTGCGCCCCTTTGTCTATCGCCGCTACCTGGATTTCTCCGCCATCGAGGCGCTGCGCGCGATGAAGCTGCTGATTCAGCAGGAAGTGCGGCGCAAGGGCATGAGCGAGAACATCAAGCTCGGCGCCGGCGGCATTCGCGAGATCGAGTTCATCGCCCAGGCCTTCCAACTGATTCACGGCGGGCGCGACCTCAGCCTGCAGCAGCGGCCGCTGCTCAAGGTGCTGACCACGCTGGAGGGGCAGGGTTATCTGCCGCCTGCCGTGGTTGCGGAGATGAAGGAAGGCTACGAGTTCCTGCGTTATGCCGAGCATGCGTTGCAGGGTATCGGTGATCGGCAGACGCAGATGCTGCCGGCCGATGCGCAGGACCAGGCGCGAGTCGCCGCGATCATGGGGTTCGCCGACTGGGCGAGTTTTCATGAGCGCCTGATGCACTGGCGTGGCCGCATCGAATGGCACTTCCAGCAAGTGATCGCCGATCCCGACGATGATGAGGCGCAGGCCGGCGAAACCGCCGTCGGCGCCGAGTGGCTGCCTTTATGGCAAGGCGCACTGGATGATGAAGCTGCCCAGCAGCAGCTGCAGGAGGCCGGTTTTGTCGAGGCTGCCACGGCCAATCGGCGCCTCGTCGATCTGCGCAATGGGCCGCAGGTGCGTGCCATGCAGCGGCTCGGGCGTGAGCGTCTGGATGCCTTTATTCCGCGCTTGCTGGCGCAGACCGTCGAGCACGACAAGCCTGATCTGGTGCTGGAGCGGGTGCTGCCGTTGGTCGAGAAGGTCGCCCGGCGCTCGGCCTACCTGGTGCTTCTGACTGAAAACCCAGGGGCGCTGGAGCGACTGATCACGCTCTGCGCCGCCAGCCCCTGGATTGCCGAGCAGATAGCCCGCTACCCGCTGCTGCTCGATGAGTTGCTCAATGAAGGCCGGTTGTATTCGCCGCCGCTGGCGCCGGAGTTGGCGGCCGAGTTGCGCGAGCGGCTGGTGCGCATTCCCGAGGAGGATCTGGAGCAGCAGATGGAGGCGCTGCGTCATTTCAAGCTGGCGCACAGCTTGCGCGTGGCCGCCTCGGAGATCGCCGGTACGCTGCCCTTGATGAAAGTGTCGGATTACCTCACCTGGCTGGCCGAGGCGATCCTCGACCAGGTGCTGGCGCTGGCCTGGCAGCACACGGTGCAGCGTCATGGTCGGCCGTTCCGTGCAGACGGCACACCGTGCGACCCGGACTTCATCATCGTCGGTTACGGCAAGGTCGGCGGCCTGGAATTCGGCCATGGCTCGGATCTGGACCTGGTGTTCATCCATGACGGCGATCCGCAGGCCGAGACCGACGGCGCCAAGCCCATCGATGGCGCGCAGTTCTTCACCCGTCTGGGCCAGCGCATCATTCACCTGCTGACCACCCAGACCACCTCCGGCGCGCTCTACGAGGTGGACATGCGCCTGCGACCATCGGGCGCAGCCGGGCTTCTGGTCAGCTCGCTCGGCGCCTTCCAGCGCTATCAGGAAAACGAGGCCTGGACCTGGGAGCACCAGGCGCTGGTGCGAGCACGGGTGCTGGTGGGATGTTCGCGCCTGGCCGGCGAATTCGCTCGCGTGCGCGCCGAAGTGCTCGGTCGTCAGCGCGATATCGCGGCACTGCGCGTCGAGGTCAGCGAGATGCGCGCGAAGATGCGCGACAACCTTGGCAACAAAAATACCGCAGCCGGAACGGCGCCGAATGCCTTCGAGGCCACGTCCTCCTTCGATCTGAAGCAGGACGCCGGTGGTATCGTCGATATCGAATTTATGGTGCAATACGCGGCTCTGGCCTGGTCGTGGCAACACCCGCAGCTACTCGAGTTCACCGATAACATCCGCATTCTGGAAGGTCTGGAGCGGGTCGGTCTGATGAGCGCCGAGGATGCCGCCTTGCTGCGCGAGGTCTACAAGATCTATCGCTCGGCTGCCCATCGCCAGGCGCTGCAGAAGCAGCCTGGGGTGGTGCCGGGTGATCAGTTCCAGGATGAGCGCCGCGCCGTGATGCGCCTGTGGCGTGAGCTGGGGCTTGAGTTGAACAATGGGGCCTGAGGCCCCACCTACTGATCGAACCGTGAAGCGAATTTGAGGAGCAGGCAAGATGTCGATGTCCGACCGTGATGGCGTGATCTGGTACGACGGCAAACTGGTGCCGTGGCGCGAAGCCAACACCCATGTGCTGACCCATACCCTGCACTACGGCATGGGCGTGTTCGAGGGCGTGCGTGCCTACAACACCCCGGACGGCACCGCGATCTTCCGCCTGCAGGCGCACACCGACCGCCTGTTCGATTCGGCGCACATCTTCAATATGCAGATCCCTTTCAGCAAGGAAGAGATCAACGAAGCGCAGCGCGCCGCCGTGCGTGAAAATGGCCTGGAAAGCGCTTACCTGCGCCCGATGGTGTTCTTCGGCAGCGAAGGCATGGGCCTGCGTGCTTCCGGCCTGAAGGTGCACGTGATCGTCGCTGCCTGGCACTGGGGCGCCTACATGGGCGAAGAGGCGCTGGAAGCCGGCATCAAGGTGCGTACCAGCTCCTACACCCGCCACCACGTCAACATCGCCATGACCCGTGCCAAGGCCAACGGCAACTACATCAACTCGATGCTGGCCCTGCAGGAAGCCATCTCTGGCGGTGCCGACGAGGCCATGCTGCTGGATCCGGAAGGCTACGTGGCCGAGGGCTCGGGCGAGAACATCTTCCTGGTCAAGGACGGTGTGGTGTACACCCCGGAGGTGACCTCCTGCCTCAACGGCATCACGCGCAGCACCATCCTGACCCTGGCTGAAGAACACGGCATCAAGGTGGTCGAGAAACGCATCACCCGTGATGAGGTGTACATCGCCGACGAGGCCTTCTTCACCGGCACCGCCGCTGAAGTCACGCCGATTCGTGAAGTGGATGGTCGCAAGATTGGCGCCGGCCGCCGTGGTCCGGTCACCGAGAAGCTGCAGAAAGCCTACTTCGACCTGGTCACCGGCAAGACCAGTGGCCACGCCGAATGGCGTACGCTGGTCAAATAAGCGATTGCTCGAAGGCTCGACGGGGAGGCGAAAGCCTCCCCGGTCGTTTCTGGAAAGAATATGAAGATACTTATCGTTGGGCCAAGCTGGGTAGGCGACATGGTGATGGCGCAGACGCTGTTCCAGTGCCTGAAGCAGCGCCACCCCGAGTGCGAGATCGATGTGCTGGCGCCGGACTGGAGCCGGCCGATCCTCGAGCGTATGCCCGAGGTGCGCGCCGCGCTGAGCCTGCCGCTCGGTCATGGCGTGCTCGACCTGGCCACGCGCCGGCGCATCGGCAAGTCGCTGGCCGGCCAGTACGATCAGGCGATCCTGCTGCCCAACTCGCTCAAGTCCGCCTTGGTGCCCTGGTTCGCAGGCATCCCCAAACGCACCGGCTGGAAGGGCGAGATGCGCTATGGCTTGCTCAACGATATTCGTACGCTGGACAAAGACCGCTATCCGCTGATGATCGAGCGCTTCATGGCGCTGGCCTATGAGCCCGGCGCTGCCTTGTCGCAGCCCTATCCACAGCCACGTCTGGTGATCGATGAAGCCAGTCGTGATGCCGCGCTGGTCAAGTTCGAACTGCAGCTGGATCGTCCGGTGCTGGCGCTGTGTCCCGGCGCAGAGTTCGGCGAGGCCAAGCGCTGGCCGGCCGAGCACTATGCCAAGGTGGCCGAGATCAAGATTCGCGAGGGTTGGCAGGTCTGGCTGTTCGGCTCGAAGAACGACCATGCCGGCGGCGAAGACATTCGCATGCGCCTGATTCCGGGGCTGCGTGAGGAAGTCAGCAACCTGTGCGGGCAGACCAGCCTGGCCGAGGCCATCGACCTGATGTCGGCGGCCACTGCGGTGGTGTCCAACGACTCCGGGCTGATGCATGTGGCAGCGGCGCTGAACCGTCCGCTGGTGGCGGTCTACGGCTCCACCTCGCCAGGTTTCACCCCGCCGTTGGCCGATCGCGTCGAGATCGTTCGCATGGGGTTGGAGTGCAGCCCCTGCTTCGATCGAACCTGCCGTTACGGTCACTACAACTGCCTGCGCGAACTCAAGCCGCGCCCGGTGATCGAGGCGCTGGATCGGCTGGTCGGTGAGCCCCTGACCCTGGTCGAGGGCGACTGATTTGCGGGTACTGATCATCAAGACCTCGTCGCTGGGCGACGTGGTGCATACCCTGCCGGCGTTGACCGATGCCGCCCGCGCCATTCCTGGTATCCGCTTCGATTGGGTGGTGGAAGAAGGCTTCGCCGAGATTCCCGCCTGGCATCCGGCTGTTTCCCAGGTGATCCCGGTGGCCATCCGCCGCTGGCGCAAGCACCCGCTGCGCACCTGGCGCAGCGGTGAGTGGGCGCGCTTCAAGCAGCGCCTGCGCGAGACCCGTTACGACCTGGTGATCGACGCCCAGGGCCTGCTCAAGAGTGCCTGGCTGACGCGTTACGTGTCGGCACCGGTAGCGGGGCTGGATCGCGATTCGGCGCGTGAGCCGCTGGCCAGTCGTTTCTACGACCGCCGCTACGCGGTGGCCAAGGATCAGCACGCCCTGGAGCGTGTGCGCCAGCTGTTCGCCAAGGCGCTCGGTTATACGCTGCCGTCCGGCAGCGGCGACTACGGCCTCAACCGTGCGGCGATGATGGATGCCGTGGCACAGCCCTATCTGGTCTTCCTGCATGGCACCACCTGGGCCAGCAAGCACTGGCCCGAAGCCGATTGGCGTGCCTTGGCCGAACGCATGGATGAGCTGGGTTGGGCCGTGCGCCTGCCCTGGGGTAACGATGCCGAGAAGGCGCGTGCCGAGCGCATCGCTGCCGGCCTGACGCATGCCGCCGTGCTGCCGAAGCTGAATCTTGCAGGCGTGGCCAAGGTGATCGCCGGTGCCAGTGCGTGCGTCTCCGTCGACACCGGCCTCGGCCACCTGGCTGCTGCGCTGGATGTCCCCAATATTTCTCTGTATGGCCCGACGCTGCCTGGCAAGGTGGGCGCCTATGGCCGTAGTCAGATACACCTGTGTGCCAGCGGCCCGAACGCCGGCAGCGGTGACCGTGACAAGCCCTGCTTCGATGGTCTCGGCGCCGAACGCGTCGGGCTGGAACTGGAGGCGCTGCTGCTCGCGCCTCCCGGCACCTTTTAAGGAGCGGCTATGCAACTGGCCTTCGTTCTCTACAAATATTTCCCCTTCGGCGGGCTGCAGCGCGACTTCATGCGCATCGCCCTCGAATGCCAGGCACGTGGCCATGCCATTCGTGTTTACACGCCGATTTGGGAGGGGGAGAACCCCGGTGGCTTCGATGTGCGCGTGGCGCCGGTGCGGGCGCTGTTCAATCATCGTCGCAACGAGAAATTCAGCGCCTGGTTGCAGGCCGATTTGAAGCGCGACCCGGTCGACCGGGTGATCGGCTTCAACAAGATGCCGGGCCTTGACGTCTACTACGCCGCCGACGGCTGCTTCGAGGACAAGGCGCAGACCCTGCGCAACCCGATCTACCGCCGCTGGGGCCGCTACAAGCACTTCGCCGATTACGAGCGCGCGGTATTCGCGCCGGAGTCGAAGACCGAGATTCTGATGATCTCCGAGGTGCAGCAGCCGCTGTTCGTCAAACACTACAAGACCCCGCTACAGCGTTTCCACCTGCTGCCGCCCGGCATTGCCTTTGACCGCCGCGCGCCTGCCAATGCCGCCGAGATTCGCGCCGAATTCCGCCATGAGTTCAAGCTGAGTGACGACGACCTGCTGCTGGTACAGATTGGCTCCGGCTTCAAGACCAAGGGGCTGGATCGCAGTCTCAAGGCGCTGGCCTCGCTGCCGCGCGAGCTGCGCAAGCGCACCCGTCTGATCGCCATCGGCCAGGACGATCCCAAGCCCTTCCTGCTGCAGATCAAGGCGCTGGGTCTGTCCGATCAGGTGCAGATACTCAAGGGCCGCAGCGACATTCCGCGCTTCCTGCTCGGTGCCGATCTGCTGATCCATCCGGCTTATAACGAGAACACCGGCACCGTGCTGTTGGAGGCTCTGGTATCCGGCTTGCCGGTGCTGGTCACCGATGTCTGCGGCTACGCCCACTACATCGCCGATGCCGATTGCGGCCGCGTGCTGCCCAGCCCCTTCGAGCAGAACCATCTCAACCGCACGTTGGCCGATATGCTGGCCGACCCTGAGCGCCGCGCTTTCTGGCGCCGCAACGGCCTGCTCTATGCCGATAGCGCCGACCTGTATTCGATGCCGAAGAAGGCCGCCGACGTGATCCTCGCGGAGAGACGCGCGTGAAACTGATGCTTGCCGAACCCTTCAAGAGCCTGTGGGCGGGCCGCGATGCCTTCGAGGCTGTCGAGGCGCTGCAGGGCCAGGTCTATCGCGAGTTGGAAGGGCGTCGCACCCTGCGCACCGAGGTCGACGGGCGCGGTTACTTCGTCAAGATCCACCGTGGCATCGGCTGGGGAGAAATCGCCAAGAACCTGCTCACTGCCAAGGCCCCTGTGCTCGGCGCTGCGCAAGAGTGGAGGGCGATTCAGCGTCTGACCGAGGTCGGTGTGCCGACCATGACCGCCGTGGCCTACGGTGAGCACGGCGCCAATCCCGCACGCCAGCACTCGTTCATTATCACCGAAGAGCTGGCGCCGACCGTCGACCTGGAGCAGCTCAGCCTCAACTGGGCGCAGCAACCGCCAAAGGCCGCGCTCAAGTGGGCGCTGATCCGCGAAGTGGCGCAGATGACCGGCAACATGCACCGCGCTGGGGTCAACCACCGCGACTGCTATATCTGCCATTTCCTGCTGCACACCGATCGGCCGATTCAGGCCAGTGATCTGCACTTGTCGGTCATCGACCTGCACCGCGCCCAGGTGCGAGACACAGTGCCCCGCCGCTGGCGTGACAAGGACCTGGCCGCTCTGTATTTCTCGGTGCTGGATATCGGCCTGACTCGCCGCGACAAGTTGCGCTTTCTCAAAAGTTATTTCGCGGCGGCAGGGAACGAGCGACCGTTGCGGCAGATCCTGCGGGAGGAGTTGGCGCTGCTGCTCTGGCTGCAACGCAAAGCCGATCGCCTGCTGGTTCGTTACGCCCGCAAGTACGCGCCGGGAGCAAACCATGAGTGAATGGCGCGTCACCTCCCTGGCCACGCCGCAGGCGGCAAAAGCCTTCGCCAGTCTGGACGCGGTGTTTTCCCTGCAGGGCGAGGCGATCACCCATGATCCACTGTCGGACGTGATCCGCGTCGAATTCGATGGGCTGCGCTATTACGTCAAGCGCTATCACGGCGCTGGCAAGGGAGTGCGCCGTTTCATCGGCCGGCCACGGGTCAAGGCCGAATGGCAGAATCTCAAGCACTTCGCCGCCTGGGGTATTCCCACTGCGCCCATCGCCGCCTACGGTCTGGAGCGCAAGGCCGGCGCTTTCGCCCGAGGCGCGCTGATCACCCAAGAGGTCGTCGATACGTTGGACATGTCACGCCTGGCGGCCACGGACGATGCACGCCTGCATGACCGGGCCTGGGTCGACGATGTCAGCCGCCAGTTGGCCAGGGCCACGCGCACGCTGCATGACCATCACTTCGTCCACAATGACCTCAAGTGGCGCAACCTCCTGGTGGACGAGCAGCGTCGGCTGTTTCTCATCGACTGCCCCGCCGGGACCTTCTGGTGGGGGCCGTTCCTGCGCTACCGGATCGTCAAGGATCTCGCTTGCCTGGACAAGGTCGCCAAGTACCACCTGTCGCGCACCCAGCGCCTGCGTTTCTATCTGCAGTATCGGTGTCGCGATCGTCTCAATGACAGTGACAAACGACGGATCGTGCAGATATTGCGCTACTTCGAGGGAAGAGAATGAAGGACTTCATCGAAGGCGAGGATAGAACGCTGCTCGAGCGTCACGGCCTGGACAGCTTCGAGGCGCTGTGGGCACTGCAACTGTTTGCCGTGGACGAGCCCAACACCGCTTCTCGCGGTGGTTGGAGTACGGTGTACCGGCTCGACCTCGATGGCACCGGCTACTACCTCAAGCGCCAGAGCAATTACCTGACCCGTAGCTTGCATCGTCCGCTGGGTGAACCGACCCTGGCGCGGGAGTTTCGCAATACCTGCCGCTATCAGCGCCTGGGCATTCCGGCGATGCGTTCGGCGTTCTATGCCGAACGACGCATTTGCGGCGAGCGCCGCGCCGTCCTGCTGACCCGAGCCCTGGATGGTTGGCGGGATCTGGACAGCTACCTGCTGAACTGGTCGAAACTGGCCGCCGTGCAACGCCATGCCATCGCCAGCGCCTGTGGGGTGCTGGCCCGGTGCGTACATGGTCAGGGCCAGGTGCATGGTTGTTTCTATCCCAAACATATTTTCCTTCAACCCAGCGGCGATGCTTTCGTCGCGCAGCTGATCGACCTGGAAAAGACCCGGCCGCTGTTGTTCGGCGAGCGTGATCGGGTCAAGGATCTGGAACCCCTGCTGCGTCGCGCCAGTACCTGGGGCGATGACGATGTGGCCTGTTTCCTGACTGCCTATCTCGGTGACGCTCGCCAGTTGGGGTACTGGTTGCAACGTCTCACGGCACGGTTCAAGGACAAGGCGGGGCGCTCATGAGACTTGCTTCCCTGGTCGATGCCGGACGTACCCCTGCGCTACCGCTGCTGATCGAGCTGAAGGGGGCGGGATCTATCCAGTTGCTCAGCCTTTTGCGGGTGCTGCCAGGTCAGCGCTATGTTGGTCGGGCGCAGTGGCAGGGGCGTGAGGTGCTGGCCAAGCTGCTGGTCGGCGATAAGGCCGAACGGCATTTCGCCCGCGAGCTGCGCGGCGTTCAGCTACTGGCTGAGCAGGGGCTGAAGACGCCCGAATTGCTTGTCCACGGTTCGATGCCTGGAGAGGGCGGTTGGTTGCTCTTCGAGTTCCTCGCCGATGCTTGCAGCCTGGGAGATGCCTGGCAGTCGGTGGCCCATCTGGCGTGGCTGGACGACGCTCGGCAGCAGATATTGGGTGAGGCGCTGGCAGCTGTTGCCGGGCTACACCGGCAAGGTCTGTGGCAAGAGGATCTGCACCTGGACAACCTGCTGCGTCACCAGGGCGGTCTGTATCTGATCGACGGTGGCGGCGTGCGTGCCGAGACTCCGGGTCAACCCCTGTCGCGAGACAGGGTGCTGGCCAATCTGGGGGTGTTCTTCGCTCAATTCCCGAGTGCTCTCGATCCATTCATCGAGGAGCTGCTGGTGCATTACCTGCTGGTCAATGGCGAGCACGCGCTGCCGCTCGAGGCTCTACTCAAGGCGGTAGCCAAGGCCCGTGGTTCGCGTCTGCATCAGTTCATGGGCAAGCTCGGGCGCGATTGTTCGGCGTTTTGCGTATGGCGCGGCGCGTCACGCTTGCAGGTGGTCCGGCGCGAGGAAGAGGCCTTGCTGGCGCTGTTGCTGGCTGACCCTGACGCCGCTATCGCGGCTGGGCAGTCCCTCAAGCTGGGTGGTTCGTCCACCGTCGCGCGAGTCGATCAGGGTGCCAGGCAACTGGTCATCAAGCGCTACAACATCAAGGGCATGCTGCATTGGCTCAAACGCTTCTGGCGACCGAGCCGCGCCTGGCATAGCTGGTGCGAGGGCAACCGCCTGAGTTTTCTCGGCATCGCTACGCCCAAACCGCTCGCTGTGCTCGAGTGTCGTACCCTGTGGCTAAGGCGCCGGTCCTATCTTGTTACCGAACACGCATCGGGTGTGGATATAATTACTCGTTTCGCGTCCTGTGCGCCTGGCGAGTTACCAGCCGAAGCGGAACTGCGGGCGCTGGATGACCTGTTTGCAGCGCTGCTGCGCGAGCGCATCAGTCATGGAGATCTCAAAGGCACCAATATCCTGTGGCAGGATGGGCGCTGGATGTTGATCGACCTGGACGCCATGCAGCAGCACCGTCGCGCCGGTAGTTTCGCGCCCGCCTATGCGAAGGATCGGGCGCGTTTCCTGCGTAACTGGCCGCAGGACAGTACGCTATACCAGGTTCTGGACGAGCGCCTTCCATCGGTGGTGGCAAAACCGAACAGTTAAGGCAGTAAATATGCCCGACCGGGGCGACTGAATAACGAACGCTGTTGCTTGAAGCTTGCCGCTTGAAGCCTGCAGCCGCTTTTTTAAGAGGCTTTATCCTTGGCATTGACGATCCTCGGCCTTTCCGGCGCCCTGAGCCATGATCCATCCGCCGCGCTATACATCGACGGCAAGCTTATCGCTGCCGCCGAAGAAGAGCGCTTCGTGCGTGATAAGCATGCGAAGAACCGCATGCCTTACGAGTCCGCCAAGTTCTGCCTGGAGCAGGCCGGCATCAAGCCGTCCGACGTCGATGTGGTCGCTATTCCTTTTGCGCCCATCAGTCTGTTCGGCAAGGCGCGTTGGCATTACGCCAAGCGCTACTGGTATGCGCCGGATCGTGCGCTAGACGCGATTCTCATGGGTAACCGCCGCTACAAGCGTTATCGCAAGAAGATCGTCTGGTGCCTGGAACAACTGGGTTTCGATGCCAAGAAGGTCAAGATCGAACCGGTCGAACACCACCTGGCCCACGCCGCCAGCGCTTATCACTGCTCGGGTTTCAAGGAGAAGACCGCGATCCTCGGCATCGACGGCAAAGGTGAGTACGCCACCACCTTCTTCGGCTACGGCGAGAATGGCCGCATCCACAAGATCAAGGAGTTCTTCGATCCAGATTCACTGGGTGGCCTGTACGGTGCTATCACCGAATTCCTCGGTTTCGAGATGCTCGACGGCGAGTTCAAGGTCATGGGCATGGCGCCCTATGGTGACGCCAGCAAATACGACTTTTCGCGCCTGGCCAAGTTCGAGAATGGTGAGTTGGTGATCAACACCGACTACGCCAACGTCATCGGACTGCGTCGCTACAAGGAAAAGGGCAAGGGGTTCTACTTTTCGCCCAAGCTGATCGAGTGGCTGGGCCCGAAGCGCGAAGGCGATATCGCCGACGACCCCTACATCCACTACGCCGCCAGCATGCAGGCGCTGTTTGAGAAGCTGGCGCTGGAAATGATGGATTACTACCTGGGCGACATTATCCGTGAGACCGGCAAGATCGCCTTCGCTGGTGGCTGTGCGCTGAACGTCAAGCTCAACCAGAAGATCATCGCCCGTCCCGAGGTGAAGGAACTGTTCGTGCAACCGGCTTCTGGCGACGCTGGTACTTCGGTCGGCGCTGCTGCCTATGTCTCGCACCAGCGTGGCGTGCCGGTGGAGAAGATGGAGCACGTCTATCTCGGCCCGGCGTACAGCAACGAAGACATCATTGCCGCCTGCGCTCGCCACCCGAACGCACCGAAGTGGCAGAAGATCGACGACATGCCGCAGCGCATCGCCAAGATCATGGTCGATGGCAACCCGGTGGCCTGGTTTCAGGGGCGTATGGAGTTCGGCCCGCGCGCACTCGGTGGTCGTTCCATCATTGGCTGCCCGAGCATTCCTGGCGTGGCCGACCGCATCAACGAACAGATCAAGTTCCGCGAGCGCTGGAGACCTTTCTGCCCGTCCATGCTCGATACCGTCGGCCCGCAGATGCTCAAGGTCGATCACCCGTCGCCATTCATGACCTTCACCTTCGAAGTGAACGAGGAGTGGAAGACCCGCGTGAGCGAAGTGGTGCACGAAGACGGCACCTCGCGCGCCCAGGTCCTCAAACGCGAGTACAACCCGCGCTACTACGACATGATGCTGGAACTGGAAAAACTGACAGGTAACGGCGTCTCGCTGAATACCTCGCTGAATCGCCGCGGCGAGCCGATGATCTGTTCACCGAAAGATGCGTTGGACATGTTCTACGGCTCTGACCTGCAGTACCTGATCATGGAAGACATTCTTGTCGTAAAAGAGTAGTAGTCGATGACTGTCGAGACGCATAAAGGGATTTTGCAGGAACGCGAAGGAACGCGGATCAGTCGCTCCGACTGTCATATCGCATTAGTGCCTTCTCTGGGGTTGGGCGATAGCCTGATTTACCTGGTCGTGGCCAATAACCTGGCGCGGGCCGGCTACCGCGTGACGATGCTCAGCAACCACCTGGCGCATTTGGCCGACTGGTTGCCGAACTTCGCCGTGCTGCCGTTTCCCAAGCCCGAAGAAACGCAGAGCCTCGCCGGGGACTACGACCTCGTCCTGTCCGACTGCGGCGGTATTGTGGTCGGCATTGACCAGGATCCGCTGCAATTGGCGAAGCAGTACGTCTTCGTGGGCACGCTTCGCGTCGACTCCGCCTACATTCAGGATCATAGCGCTCGCGTCGAGCAACGCTGTGGGCCTGAAAAGGCCGCACTGATGAGCGCGCTGTCCCGCTGCGCAGGACCGATGCGCGTGGTCGATGACCCTTGTGTCACCATGGTTGAACAGGCGGTAGCGTTCTGTCGGAGCAAGTTGGCCATCGAGCAGGCGTCTTGCGACCCGGGTTTCAGCATTCCTGTGGACTTTGTCGCGCGTCGTTATCCGCAGCGGGTCATGCTGCACCCGACCTCCTATAACCGGAAGAAGAATTGGCCGGTCCAGAAGTATCTGCGCCTTGCCCATCGCCTCAAACAGCAGGGTTACGACCCACAGTTCGTCCTTTCTCCGAAGGAGCGGGCTGAATGGAGCCAACACCTGGGCGAGGCCTTTCTGATTCCTCAGTTCGCCAATGTGCGTGAGCTGGCGGCTTACCTCTATGAGTCGGGCTATATAATTGGTAATGATTCGGGCGTCGGGCACCTGGCGGCCGCCCTCGGTGTGCCGGTGTTGACGGTGTACCGCAAGCGTCGTGACGGTTTCTGCTGGCGGCCGGGCTGGGGACAGAACTCAGTGGTGCGCCCCCGTATTTCTCTGGGGGCAGTGAAAAATGCCTGGATGTATTTCCTCAGTGTAGGACGGGTAGAAAGAGCGTTCGAACGGCTGGTTGCCAAGAGTGAGGTACGTGTTTGATGGGCATCCCTGGCAACAGCTCGGGCATCACGCTTTCAGTGGTAATTCCAGCCTACAACTATGCGGCCGTGTTGCCACGCGCAGTTGAGTCCGTGCTGGCCCAGACCGAATCCGCTGATTCGGTCGAGCTGCTTGTCGTCGATGACGGCTCGACCGATGACACCGCTGCAGTGCTGGAGCAGCTGCAGACGCGTTATCCGGGGCGCTTCCGTGCGCTGCGAAAAAACAACGGGGGCGCGTCCTCCGCTCGAAATCTGGGAATTCGGGAAGCCGCAGGACATTATCTGCTGTTCCTGGATGCCGACGACGAGTTGGCACCCGGTGCGCTGCAGGCTTTGACCGAACATCTGGCCGCCCACCCGCATACGCGCCTGGTAATCGGTGGGCACATTGGTGTTTCGCCCGACGGCAAGCGTCGGGAGCACCTGCCCGAATCGCTTCCGGAGGACCCGGTGCAGCGTCTGCGTGCCTATCTGCTGGACAAGCGCCTGGCGCTGTCCAATGGCGCTTGCGTCATGCACCGCGAGGTCTTCAAGCGGGGCGACTACCCCGAGCAGTTTCGCAGTGCGGAGGACATCCCCGTGTTCGCCCAGGCCGTGGCCAACTACCCCTGCTCGTTGATAGCGCAGCCATTGGCATTGGTTCACAAGCACGACGACAGCCTGCGGCACCAGTTCAGCCACGCTAAGGCCGGTGGATTGGCGCTGGTCGATGAGGTGTTTTCTCCCCGTCGGCTGGATCAGCGTTTTCAAGGGCTGAAGCCCGAGTTTTACGTGCAGCGCAGCTTGTCGCTGTTTCGCAGCGCCTACCTGGCGAGCGATGTGGATGCTGCCAAACACTATTTCAGTGCTGCCTTTCGCTGCGATTGGCGGGTGGTGCTCAAGGGATCGTATATGCGCAAGGCTGTTCGCCTGTGGCTCGGGATGGGCGTATGAGCCGCAAGATCAAGGTTCTGCAGATGCAGAACCGTTACAACGTCAATGCGTCTGATCTGGCCGAGCAGATTATTCAGGGTTTGCCCACAGACAACTTCGAAGTTACCACACTGTTTCTGCGTGGGCGGCCTGGTGAGGGCGAGCCGGAAAGTCGTGCTACACGCTCCCTATATCTGGGCTTCAGTCAGTCGGACCTTAAAGGGGTACGGCTACGAGCCTTGTGGCGCCTTTATCGTCTGATCCGGGCTGAGCGTTTCGATGTGGTGATCGCCCATCGCTTCAAACCGATGAACATGCTGATGCTGCTCAACCGTGCGTTGCGTATTCCGCTTTGCATCGGCGTGCAGCATGGGATTGGCGATTTTGATCGCCCATACCGCCGCTGGGAGTCACGTCAGTTGCTGAAGGATAACTGGCGTATCGTAGGCGTCTCCCGGGCTGTGCGCGACTACCTGATCGGTTGTGACGCTGGTTTCGACGCGACCAATACGGTGCAGATCAACAACGCGATCGATATTGATCGTGCCGAAACATTGCAGCATCCCAAAGCATACGCCCGCGAGTTGCTTGGCCTTTCGCAGGAGCCTTTTGTCTTCGGGGCTATCGGTCGGCTGGTACCGGTCAAGGGGCATGTCCACTTGATCGAGGCGTTTGCTCAGGTGCGTGCCCGTTACCCTCAAGCTCAGTTGGCCATCATTGGCGAAGGTCGCATGCGTCAGGAGCTTGAGGCGCTGGTCGCGCGCCTTGGTCTGGCCGATGCGGTGTTCCTGTTGGGCGCGCGTGAGGATGCCCTGCAGTATGTCAGGGCATTCGACGCTTTCGTCATGCCGTCTCTGAGCGAAGGGCTGCCGCTGGCCCTGCTGGAGGGTATGAGTGGGCATCTTCCTGTCATCGGCTCGGATATTCCGAGTCTGAAGCCCATCCTTGAGGATTGTGGGGGGCGCCTGTTTCCGAGTGGACGGCCTGATTTGCTGGCCGCGATCATGATGAATCTGCTGGCAATGACGAAGCAAGAGCGGGACGAGGAAGGGGCTCGGTCGTATGCTTATCTGCGTCGGGCTCATGACATCGAGGATTTTCGCCGACACTACCTCAAGCTGGTAGAAGAAGGGGTTGGCAATGAAAGGCGTTTTTCATGAGTGAATCGAACCGGCAGCCGCTTGTCAGTGTTGTCATTTCGTCCTACAACCATGCGCCCTACATCGAACGCTGTATCGAAAGCGTATTGGCGCAAACCTATCCGAATATCGAGTTGCTGGTCGTCGATGACGGTTCCAGCGATGACAGTGTCGTGCGGATCCGGGCATTGCAGGCGCGCCACGCATTCGATTTCGTCGCCCAGGAAAATCAGGGGCTGGCTCGTACCCTGAATGGTTGCATAGCTCGTTCACAGGGGAGTCTGGTCGCGCCTTTTGGTTCCGACGACATTATGTGCCCCGAGCGTATCGCTATTCAGGTCGCCTATATGCAGGACAAGCCTGAGGTCGGTATCTGTGCCGGGGAAATCCAGTACATCGATGCAGAGGGAAAGCCGCAGTGTCGGCGTAAGCGCAAGCTTGGGTTTCGTCGCCTGAATTTTGAGGATCTGTTCAACGACAAAAAGGCCGGCGCTCCCGCACCGACCCTGCTGTTTCGACGTGAGGTGCTGGAAGCCGTCGGTGGCTTCGATCCAGAGATCCGTCTGGAGGATCTGTTGGTCGAGTTGAAGATTACCCGGGCCGGATACTTCATCGACGTGCTCCCCGATGTGCTGGCGCAGTATAGGGTGCATGAAACCAATACCTACAAGAACCGGCGCATGATGGTGGACGCGGTGCTGAGCACCTATGGGCATTTTGCCGATCACCCGGATTATCCGAAGGTGTGCGCGGCCTTCATCAATTCGATGCTGCTCAAGTGTGCACGCGATGACAAGCCGCTGGCTCGTGAGCTGTTGGCGCAATTGCCGATGAAGTACCGCAATCTGAAGACGGCTCGCGCGATTTTTCGCCTGATGATGCCCTGAGGTCGGGCGGATCAGGGGAGGGGGGGGTAGGCCTTGTTCAAAGCGCGTTCGAAGCTCATCGCGTGCCTGCTGCTGCAATTTTGGGCATAGCCCGCTACCCAGTCCTGCCGATGCTGCTGTGTGAGCCACGCGGTGTCTTCCGGGTAGCGCAGAATGTGCTGAATATTGCGCTTGCGCTTGCCGGCATTGAGCGGGTGGCTTCCAACCTTCATGTCCGACAGGTCGATCAGCCCTAGTGTGCCGTCTGGCAAGCGCAGGACATTGCCCAGGTGCAGGGAGCGGAAGTAGACACCTGACTGGTGCAGATGGGCGAGAAAGGCTCCGAATTGACGAACTTCGATTGAGCGCTGTTCAGCATCGATCCGGCGCCAGTGGTTGCGCAGCGTGTCCCCTGGCAGCGGCCGGTACAGCACGGCATTCAATTGCCTGTCAGGAATGAGCAGCAGCTCCACGACATCTGGGCAGGCGACGCCCAGCTCTTTCAGGCGCTGCACGTTGCTGGCGAAGCGCTTGCTCGGCAGGATCCAGAGCGCCGACGACAGCAGCCGCTTGCGCCGGTAGAACTTCAGGAAATTGCCGTCCGACAAGCGTGCGACCTTCAACCCGAAGCCATCGCTTTCTATCGGGGTGGAGTTCTGCAGGAGCGCATCGAGCTGCAAGGTGCTGATTGTTCTCATCGTTTGTCCAGTTGGCGCTGCTGGATGGAAAGTGCTGCTACCAGTGACAGCGGAATCCAGATCAGGAACCAGCTTTCGTTGGGCCTGGAGAGGTAGGAGCTGCCCTCGGTAAGGCCGGCAGCGATACCGTAGACGAGCAGTGCCGATGCGATCTGAAAACCGGCGTGTCTTCTCTGTTGCAGGCAGCGGAATAGAGCGGCTCCGTACATCACCAGCCATAGGATGAGTCCGACGGCGCCGAGTTCCAGTAGCACGGCCAGCTCCACGTTATGTGGGTCACTCAGAAGGTGACCTATTGCCGGGATGTCGAAGATGAACTTACTGTCGTAGCCATATCCGAACCACGGCTTCGCGGCCGCCTGGGAAACGGCGTCGGCCCAGAGTTGAGGCCGGAAGGAAAGTCCGCGTTCCAGGAATATCTCCGGCATCGCTGCAAAGGTCGTGATGGCCAGGGCGATCAGCGCACCTATCAGGTAGGCCCCACGGCGAGGTGTCATCACCAGCATCCACAGGCTGGTCAGGGTCAGCGCCAGGAGCGGGGTACGGGAGCCGGTGGCAAGAAGTGCAAGCAGCAATGGAGTGGCACAGATAATCGGTAGCCAGTCACGGCGCTCGCTCTGCGCGAGCCAGCCAGCCAGCCAGTAGGTGCAGAAAAAGCCCAGCACATGGGACGTCAGCAGCGGATTGCTGAGCGCTCCGGTTCCAATCAGCCGTTGTTCGGATGGATAGGCGTTGGCGTAGATGCACAGATTGATCACGGCCGCGCCCACGGCAAGGAACGCCCCGACCCTGAGTGCGGAGAGCAGCAGGCGTTGATCCTTGCAGGCAATCAGGGTGCAGGCCGCAAACATCATGAATACATACAGTGGCCGCTTGGCCAGGCCGCTCAGGCTGGTGTCTGCTTGGGTCCATGAAAGGCTCAGCAGCAACCAGGCCGCGAATGCCAAGTAGGCCAGCGTGATCGGCTCCTTGAGCAACTGCATGAATACTTTTGGAGAGAGCAGCAGTGCGATCAGGGCGGGGGCGGCGAGCAGCGCGTAGAAAAACTTCGTGTACTGGCTGCCGTTCGCGGACCAGAATAGGCCGCTCAACAACACCAGGTAGCCCGCCACCAGCCAGTAGCTGGAAATGAAGTCGCTGATACGCAGGCGCATGGAGCGTGTGGGAGGGAGTGATGTCTGCACGTTTGAAACCGGTGGCTGATTTTTGAATGGGCGGCATCTTAATGCATCCTCGGGGGGGTAGGCTGCATCTGTGCTAGAATTCGCGCTTTTTCGGCCAAGTCGAAGTGTGAGCGCATGACCGACAAGCACACCACTGCAAGCCCATCTAGCAGCCTAAAAATCTATCTCCGCCTGCTGGGTTACGTTCGCCCCTACATCGGCATGTTCCTGATCAGTATCCTGGGCTACATCATTTTTGCGTCGACCCAGCCGATGCTGGCAGGCATCCTCAAGTACTTTGTGGATGGCCTGTCCAACCCCGAGGTCGTGCTGTTTCCCACGGTGCCCTACCTGCGCGATCTGCAACTACTGCAGACGGTGCCCCTGCTCATCGTCCTGATCGCCGCCTGGCAGGGGGTTGGCTCCTTTCTGGGTAACTATTTCCTGGCCAGGGTCTCGCTGGGCCTGGTTCACGACTTGCGTATCGCACTGTTCAACAGCCTCATGGTGTTGCCGAACCGCTATTTCGACAGCCACAACTCCGGTCACCTGATCTCGCGCATAACCTTCAACGTCACGATGGTCACAGGAGCAGCGACGGATGCCATCAAGGTGGTTATCCGTGAAGGGCTGACCATCATCTTCCTGTTCGCCTACTTGCTGTGGATGAACTGGCAACTGACTCTGGTGATGCTGGCAATCCTGCCGCTGATCGCGGTGATGGTGAGCAGTGCCAGCAAGAAATTCCGCAAGCAGAGTAAGAAGATCCAGGTGGCGATGGGCGATGTCACCCATGTCGCTTCCGAGACGATCCAGGGGTATCGCGTGGTACGCAGCTTTGGCGGGGAGACCTACGAGTCCCAGCGTTTTACTGCTGCCAGCCAGGACAACACCGAGAAGCAGCTGCGCATGACTAAGACCGGCGCGGTGTACACGCCGATGCTGCAGCTGGTGATCTACAGCGCGATGGCGGTGTTGATGTTCCTGGTGCTGCTGCTGCGTGGCGACGCCACGGCGGGCGACATGGTTGCCTACATCACTGCAGCCGGCCTGCTGCCGAAGCCGATTCGCCAGCTTTCAGAGGTCAGTTCGACCATCCAGAAAGGTGTGGCGGGCGCCGAGAGCATCTTCGAGCAGCTCGATGAGGTGCCGGAGGTCGATCAGGGCACGATAGAGCGCGAGCGCATCAGTGGCCGACTGGAAGTCCGTAATCTCAGCTTCCAGTACCCGGGCGCGGAAAAACCTGTGCTCAGCGATATCAGCTTTACCGCTGAGCCCGGGCAGATGGTGGCATTGGTTGGGCGTTCCGGTAGCGGGAAATCGACCCTGGCCAATCTGATTCCCCGTTTCTACCATCACGAAACGGGTCAGATCCTGCTGGATGGGGTAGACGTCGAGCAATACAAATTGCGTAATCTGCGGCGTCATATTGCTCTGGTTACGCAGCAGGTCACTCTGTTCAATGACAGTGTGGCCAGCAATATTGCCTATGGCGACCTGGCCGGTGCTCCGCGTGAAGCGATTGAGCAGGCGGTCGAAGCGGCCTATGCCAAGGAGTTCATCGACAAGCTGCCGCAGGGGCTGGATACCGAGGTTGGCGAGAACGGCGTGCTGCTGTCAGGTGGCCAGCGCCAGCGCTTGGCAATTGCACGGGCTTTGCTCAAGGACGCATCGATCCTTGTTCTGGACGAAGCGACTTCGGCCCTTGACACTGAGTCCGAGCGGCATATCCAGGCCGCGCTGGATCGGGTCATGGAGGGCCGAACCACGTTGGTGATTGCACATCGTCTGTCGACCATCGAGAAGGCCGATATGATCCTGGTGATGGATCAGGGGCACATCGTCGAGCGCGGTACTCATGACCAGTTGCTGGCCCAAAACGGTTTCTACGCACGTTTGCACTCTATGGGGCTCGATGAAGGCGCGCCGCTGGATATCGCCTGATAAACTACGAGCCCGCCAAGACTAAGGCCTCCGGAGTTCATATGAAGTTAACCATGCCTCGCTACGATCAAGCCGCCGTTCTGGTGGTGGGCGACGTGATGCTTGATCGCTATTGGCATGGCGGCACCTCGCGGATTTCTCCGGAGGCGCCGGTTCCGGTGGTGCGTGTCGACCAGATCGAGGATCGTCCCGGTGGTGCTGCCAACGTGGCCCTGAATATCGCCGCACTCGGTGCGCGGGCCTTGCTGGTTGGCGTGACCGGTAATGATGAGGCCGCCGAAAGCCTCAGCGACAGCCTGAATGGCGCCGGCGTGGAAACTCATTTCCAGCGCCTCGACGACCAGCCGACCATCGTCAAGTTGCGGGTGATGAGCCGTCACCAGCAACTGCTGCGTATGGACTTCGAGGAACCGTTCAACACCGACACCGTCGCCCTGGCGCGTGAGGTCGATACGTTGCTCGATGGGATCAAGGTGCTTGTGCTATCGGACTATGGCAAGGGTGCGCTGCAGAATCATCAGGTGCTGATCCAGGCCGCGCGCAACAAGGGCATTGCGGTGCTGGCCGATCCCAAGGGCAAGGACTTTTCCATCTACCGTGGCGCCAGCCTGATCACCCCCAATCTGCACGAGTTCGAGCTTATCGTTGGCGGTTGCGCCGATGAAGCCGAGCTGGTCAGCAAGGGTGCCACGCTGATGCGCGAACTGGAGCTGGGGGCCCTGCTGGTGACCCGTGGCGAGCACGGCATGACCCTGCTGCGTCCGGATCACGCCCCGCTGCACCTGCCGGCTCGCGCCCGCGAGGTGTTCGATGTCACCGGCGCAGGCGATACGGTTATTTCCACCCTTGCAGCTTCCATTGCTGCCGGCGAAGAGTTGCCGCTGGCGGTGGCCCTGGCCAACCTGGCTGCCGGCATCGTTGTCGGTAAGCTGGGCACTGCTGCCATCAGTGCACCCGAGCTGCGTCGCGCGGTACAGCGTGAAGAAGGTTCCGAGCGTGGCGTGCTGAGCCTGGATCAGTTGCTGATCGCCATTGACGACGCCCGCGCCCATGGCGAGAAGATCGTTTTCACCAACGGCTGCTTCGACATCCTTCACGCCGGCCACGTGACCTATCTGGAGCAAGCGCGCGCGCAGGGCGACCGTCTGATCGTGGCGATCAACGATGACGCCTCGGTCAGCCGCCTGAAAGGTCCGGGGCGTCCGATCAATGCCGTCGACCGGCGCATGGCAGTGCTCGCCGGCCTGGGGGCGGTGGATTGGGTGGTGAGCTTCGGTGAAGACACGCCCGAGCGCCTGCTCAAGCAGGTGCAGCCGGATGTGCTGGTCAAGGGCGGCGATTACGGTATCGATCAGGTGGTAGGTGCCGATATCGTCCAAGCCTATGGCGGCGAAGTGCGTGTGCTCGGCTTGGTGGAAAACAGCTCGACCACCGCGATCGTCGAGAAGATTCGCAGCAAATGACGGCTGGCTGAGCAAGGCGCAGGTCTTGCTCAGCCAGTACGTTTCCCTGGCGACGGCTTGACCCGATTGCCGCCGCGCCGCGTCTTGAGGGTCATAGGCGTGTGCCAGTCGGCAGCGCATCATCGATGGCATCTCTCACGTGGAGCGAGATGCCATGATCGTCGATACCCAGGGCCAGGCCCTGAGCGTTCTGAGCAAACTGGCCCAGGCCGACTGGCCAGACCGCCTCAAGGTACGCAAATCCTTCGAGAAGCTCGTCTATAGCGGTAGCCGCGCCAGTTTTCGCTTGGCCGCCGGCGGCACCAGCAACAAGTCGCGCGCGGCAGCCGATGACCTGTTTGATCTGTCACTGACCGAAGAGCAGCAGATGCTGGTAGACATGCTCCAGGGCTTTGCGCTGGAGGTTCTGCGCCCGGCTGCGCCCGGGGCCGACGCCGAGGCTCACGTGCCTGCCGCACTGCTCAATCAGGCGCATGAACTGGGCCTGGCACACTATGGTGTTGCCGAGGCACAAGGTGGTCTTGCTGGGGAGCGCACCGTGCTGAGCAACGCGCTGATCGCCGAGAGCCTGGCGCAGGGCGACTTTTCTCTGGCCGCGGCCTTGCTGGTTCCGCTGTCTGCCGCCAATTGCATTCGGCGCTGGGGAAGCTCTGCGCAGCAGGCTGCCTGGTTGCCGGCATTTGTCAGTGAACAGGGCGTGCCAGGCTTCGCGTTGGCGGTAACAGAGCCTGGCGTATTGACCGATGCTGGTCAGCCCGCGACGCGGGCGCGCAAGCGCGGCAAGCACTATCTGCTCGATGGGGAGAAGGCGCTGGTCATCGCCGGTCTGGCTGCCAGTCGATTGATCGTAAGCGCTCAGGCAGTTGATGGCCCGGCGCTGTTTATCGTCGATGCGGCGAGCAAAGGTGTCTGTCGCCGTGCCGAGCCGGGCATGGGGCTCAAGGCTTGTGGGTTGACACGTATTGAGCTGAAAGGCGTCAAGGTTTCTAGCGATTGCCGTCTGGCAGCTGATGGCTTCGACTTTCCGGCCTTTCTCGATTATTCGGCCTTGGCATTCTGTGCCCTTGCAGTCGGTACGGCGCAGGCGGCACTGGACTACGTGACGACCTACTGCAACGAGCGCCAGGCGTTCGGCGAGCCGATCAGTCATCGCCAGGGGGTGGCCTTCATGGTGGCCGACATCGCCATCGAGCTGGACGCCATGCGCCTGCTGCTCTGGCGTGCCTGCGCCCGTGCAGAGTCTGGTCTGCCGTTTCGCCGTGAGGCGTACCTGGCACGTCTGCTCTGCGTGGATAAGGCGATGAAGATCGGCTCCGACGCGGTGCAGCTGCTCGGTGGCCATGGTTTTACCCAGGAGCACCCGGTCGAGCGCTGGTATCGCGACCTGCGCAGCTTGGCGGTGCTCGCTGGCGGCCTTCATCTCTGAACAGGCAGGCAACCATGAACCTGGAAACCCCGAAGAAATTCCGCGGCCTGCAGCAGCAGGCGCAGCAGGTGGCCAAGCACTATTTCCGGCCGATCTCGCGCAAGTACGACCAGGCCGAGCACGCCTATCCCAAGGAGCTGGACCTGCTCGCCGCGCTGCTCGACGGCATGAACGAGGGCTCACCCGACGCCGTCGGTGCCGGCTCGGCCAGCAAGCGTGGGGCAGCACGTGAGCAGCAGGCAGGCATCAAGAATGGTGGCAACATGGCTGCGCTGCTCGGCGTGATTGAGCTGTGCTGGGGCGATGTCGGCCTGCTGCTGGCCATGCCGCGTCAGGGGCTGGGCAACGCGGCCATTGCTGCGGTGGCCAATGACGAGCAACTGGCGCGGTTCGGCAAGACCTGGGCGGCCATGGCCATTACCGAGCCGGGCTGTGGTTCGGATTCGGCGGCGATTCGCACCACGGCGGTAAAGGATGGCGACCACTACATCCTCAACGGCGAGAAGATCTTCGTCACCTCCGGCGGGCGCGCCGATGCCGTGGTGGTTTGGGCCACGCTGGACAGAAGTCTGGGGCGTGCGGCGATCAAGTCCTTTGTAGTGGAGAAGGGCACGCCGGGGATGACGATTACACGTCTGGAGAAGAAGCTGGGGATAAAGGCATCCGATACGGCTTCGATCAGCCTCAGCGATTGTCGGGTGCCGGCGGCCAACCTGCTGGGCAACGCCGAGATCGACGTGCAAAAGGGCTTTGCCGGGGTCATGGAAACCTTCGACAACACTCGGCCGCTGGTTGCTGGCATGGCGGTCGGCGTGGCGCGCGCGGCGCTGGAGCGTACCCGTGAATTGCTGAGCAAGGCCGGTTGCCGCTTTGATTACGCCAAGCCACTGCTGAGCGTTACCCATGCCGAGGCCACGTTGTATCGCCTGGAGGCGGAATGGGAGGCGGCGCGTCTGTTGACCTTGAAGGCTGCCTGGATGGCTGACAACAAGTTGCCCAACTCGAAAGAGGCCTCGATTGCCAAGGCCAAGGCCGGACGTGTGGCCAGCGAGGTGACGCTCAAGTGCGTGGAGCTGGCCGGTGCGCTGGGCTACGGTGAGGATGAGTTGCTGGAGAAGTGGGCACGCGATTCGAAGATTCTCGATATCTTCGAAGGCACCCAGCAGATTCAGTTGCTGATCGTCGCCCGGCGCCTGCTGGGCAAGAGTTCCAGCGAGCTCAAGTAATCAAGGTAATCCAATCCGCCGCGAGCTTGGTGCACGTGGTGCACCCTACAAGAAAAAGCCCGCATCTGCGGGCTTTCTCTTAGAAACGGAAGACTTCCGTATCGATCTTGATCGGTTCCGCCACCGGAATCTTCGGCCCGGCAGCGGCTGGGTCCTGCGGTTTGGCTTTGGCCACTGGAGGCTTCTTGCGCGGCGGCTCGGGGGTAGGCTCGGCTGCAGCGATGGGTTGAATGGCCACAGCCAGTTCAGCGGCCAGGCGCTGCAGCAGGGTGCTCTGCGCCTTGACCTGTTCGGCCAGAGGGCCGTTGTGCGGCTCTTCCAGGCGGATCAGACGGCTGTCGCGTAGCTGCCCGCGGCGGTCGAGCAGGCGCCATTGCGCCTCCAGTACGGCCGGCTGGGTTGGCCCGGAGTCCAGGCGGGTGATGGTCAGCATGACCTGTGCATCGGCACTGAAGCCTGGTGCCGCCGGGGCTAGAACCAGGCGCTGGCTATCCAGGCGCCAGGCCAGCTGGCGCAGCATCTGCTGGTCGATGTCATTGGCCAGGCCGCTGGCCCAGCGAGCGTCCTGAGCTGCGACCAGGCTGCCGTCGGCCTGACGCTGCAGCAGATTCTGCTGGCGCAGGTAGTCGGCCACGCTGATCGGGCCGACCAGCACGGTCACGCCATTGTCCTTGGTCGGCGTCACGGCCTGGCCGCTGTCAAGTTGGTAAAGGGGAACCGGCTTCTGCTGCAGCAGACTGCAACCACTCAATGCGAGCAGCATGGTCAGAAGCAGCGCCATAGGGCGTACTACAGTCATCATTAATTCCAGGCAGCCGCTTCTGGGGCAGCTGCATATCGATCCCATATCATGCTGTGGGGTCATTTGCGCATGACCCGGGGTGCGTATCATCCGTCAAACCGCGCTACGACTCCAGCCTTGCCTGCTGGCTGGTAGCGCGGATATCCCGGACGAACGGGGCGTGTTGCCGACGCTATTCCACCAGCAACTGGTCGACGCGCTGGAAGCCTCGCGGCAGCTTGTTACCGCGGCGGCCGCGCTCGCCCTTGTAATGCTCGAGGTCGTCGGCTTTGAGTGTCAGGGTACGCTTCCCGGCCTGCAAAACCAAACTGGCGCCGCTGGGCAGTACGGCCAGATCGGTCAGATATTCCTCACGCGAGGCTACGCGCTCGCCGGGAATGCCGATGATCTTGTTGCCCTTGCCTTTACCCAGTTGCGGCAGATCGGTGACCTTGAACAGCAGCAGGCGACCTTCGGTAGTCACCGCGGCCAACCAGTCGTCTTCCAGGTTACTGACTGGCTTGGGTGCGACCACCTTGGCGCCGTTGGGTAGCGTCAGCAGTGCCTTGCCCGCCTTGTTCTTGGCCTGCAGATCCTCACCCTTGACCACGAAACCGTAGCCAGCGTCGGAGGCGATGACGTACAGGGCGCTGTCTTCCGGCAGCATCACGCATTCGAAGGTCGCCCCTGGTGGTGGCGTCAGACGACCGGTCAGCGGTTCGCCCTGGCCGCGTGCCGACGGCAGGCTGTGGGCGGCGAGCGAATAACTGCGACCTGTCGAGTCGATAAAGACTGCGTACTGGTTCGAGCGCCCCGGCGCTGCGGCCTTGAAGCCGTCGCCAGCCTTGTAGGACAGGCCGGTGGCGTCGATGTCATGGCCCTTGGCGCAGCGCACCCAGCCTTTTTCCGAGAGCACCACGGTGACCGGTTCGGTCGGCATCAGCTCGGTTTCCGAGAGGGCCTTGGCCTCGGCGCGGGCGACGATCGGCGAGCGGCGGTCATCGCCGTACTTCTCGGCGTCCTCGATGATTTCCTTGCGTACCAGCTTCTTCAGCTTGGCTTCGCTGCCGAGCAGGGCCAGGAGTTTCTCGCGCTCCTTGGCCAGCTCGTCCTGCTCGCCGCGGATCTTCATCTCTTCCAGGCGCGCCAGTTGACGCAGGCGGGTGTCGAGGATGTAGTCGGCCTGCACATCGGTAAGGCCGAAGGTTTCCATCAGCACCGGCTTGGGCGAATCCTCGGTGCGGATGATGCGGATCACCTCGTCGAGGTTGAGGAAGGCGATCAGCAAGCCTTCCAACAGGTGCAGGCGCTTTTCCACCTTGTCCAGGCGGAACTGCAGGCGACGGCGCACGGTGCCGACGCGGTACACCAGCCACTCGCTGAGCAGGTTGCGCAGATCCTTGACTTGCGGCTTGCCGTCGAGACCGATGACGTTGGTGTTGACTCGGTAGCTGGACTCCAGATCGGTGGTGGCGAACAGGTGGGTCATCAGTTCGTCGGCATCGACGCGGTTGGAGCGCGGGATGATGACGATGCGGGTCGGGTTCTCATGATCCGACTCGTCACGCAGGTCGGCGACCATCGGCAGCTTCTTGGCCTGCATCTGCGCGGCGATCTGCTCCAGCACCTTGGCCCCGGACACCTGGTGCGGCAGGGCGGTGACGACGATATCGCCGTCCTCGATGCGATAGACGGCGCGCATGCGCACCGAGCCGCGGCCAGTCTCGTAGATCTTCAGCAGATCGGCCTTGGGCGTGATGACTTCGGCTTCGGTGGGGAAGTCCGGCCCCTGAATGTGTTCACAAAGCTGCTCGACAGTGGCGCCAGGCTCGTCCAGCAGGCGTACGCAGGCGGCCGCCACCTCGCGCAGGTTGTGCGGCGGCACGTCGGTGGCCATGCCGACGGCGATGCCGGTGGTGCCGTTGAGCAGCAGGTTGGGCAGGCGCGCCGGCAGGGTCGCCGGCTCGTTCATGGTGCCGTCGAAGTTGGGTACCCAGTCGACGGTGCCCTGGCCCAGCTCGGACAGCAGCACCTCGGAGTAGCGCGACAGGCGCGCCTCGGTATAACGCATGGCGGCGAAGGACTTGGGATCGTCCGGTGCCCCCCAGTTGCCCTGACCGTCGACCAGGGTGTAGCGGTAGCTGAACGGCTGCGCCATCAGCACCATGGCTTCATAGCAGGCACTGTCGCCGTGCGGGTGGAACTTGCCGAGCACGTCACCGACGGTACGCGCGGATTTCTTGTGCTTGGAGTCGGCGTCCAGGCCCAATTCGCTCATGGCGTAGATGATGCGTCGTTGTACGGGTTTCAGGCCGTCGCCGATGTGCGGCAGGGCGCGGTCCATGATCACGTACATGGAGTAGTTGAGATAAGCCTGCTCGGTGAAATCGGCGAGTGACCGGCGTTCAACGCCTTCCAGGCTCAAATCGAGGGATTCGCTCATGCGGGCCTCATTGCAAGGTTGATTGGCGCAGCACCAGGGTGCCGCCCTTCTGACTGAATTCGAGTTGTTTCAGGGCGCTCATGCCCAGCAGCACTTCGTCGCCGTCCATGCCTGGGGCGATCAGTGCGGCGACGTCACGTAGTTCGATATCGCCCAGGCGCAGGCTGGCCAGGCGTGTGCGATGCCCGGTAGCACGGCCGTTGGCCGTGCTGATGATGATCGGCGCGCCGCGTTGCAGGCCAAGACGCTCGGCCACCGCGCTGGGTATTGCCACCTGGGTGGCGCCGGTGTCGAGCAGGAAGGTCACGTCATTCCCATCGATCTGGCCATTGACCAGGTAGTGACCCTGACGACTGCTGGCCAGGCTCACCTCGACGAAACCATCGCCATGCACCGACTGCGGTGTCTGGTTGGGGTTGCGCTGGCGATCTTCCCAGTTACCGAAGAAGTGCGTGGCCAGCAGCAGGCCGGCGCCCCAGGCGAGCACCAACATCACTCGTCCGGCACGACGGCCCGGCGTCTGTTCGCTCACGGGCGCCGGCTCCAGCCGCCCTTGGGCGCGGCAAAACGCCAGACGATGGGACGCTCTTCGCCATCGGCGCGGGTCTGGCTGCCGTTGTCGACGCCGATCCAGGCGCCATCCTTGTCGATCCACAGCGCTTCGGCCATGCCGTAGTCCGGTGCGTAGCGGCGTGGTTCGCTCAGGGCTTCGCTGGCGAACGACCAGCAGATCTCCGCGACACCGTCGCTCAGTGTGCGCCGGCAGATACGGTGGGCCTGACGCTCAAGGGTAAAGAGCTTTTCACCGAAATAGGCCAGGCCGGAGAAGTCGCGTGGTGCCATATGGCCGCCGAGCGCTTCGGGCGACGCCTCGTCACCGCTTTCGCTGGTCAGCACGCAGCCGCCGGTACAACGCCAGCCGCTGCCGCGACGATGCAGTACTGTGAGGCCGCGGCGGCGCTGTTCGGCAGCCAGCCACAGGCGATCACCGGCCGGATCGATGGCGATGCCTTCGAAGCCCTGGTTGAAGTGCAGCAGCATGCCGCTGGCGCGGGCCTGGCGCACCAGTCCGCTGGGCAGGTTGAGCCACTGCGCGTTGCCGTTGCTGCTGACCTGCAGTACGGCGGCGCGGGTTTCGCTGACCAGGTAACGGTTGCCTTGTGCGTCGCAGGACATTCCCTCGAAATCCAGTGCGCCACCGCGTACCAGGCCGGCCACCCAGTTGCGCATGCGCAGGCCCCAGGGCAGGGCGCTCTCGGGCGGTTCGGGAGCAACGAAGGTTTCTGCTTCGGCGCGCAGCAGCCCTTCCTCTCTATGCAGTTGATAGAGGCGGTCGTCGTCACGGTCGGAAACTGCCCACAGCGTTTCGCCGCACAGGGCCAGGCCGGACAGGTTGCCGCCCGGCATTTCCGTCACCGGGTATTCGGCCTCCAGCTTGAGCTCTTCCAGCACCACTGGCTCGGCGTTCGCGACGCCGGCCAACAGACCGAGTGCAAGGAGGTGATTACGCATCAGGCCAGTACCTCGGCCAGGTTGCCCTTGGTTTCCAGCCAGCTCTTGCGATCACCGGCGCGTTTTTTCGCCAGCAGCATGTCCATCACTTCGCGGGTGCCTTCGAAATCATCCAGGGTCAGTTGCACCAGACGTCGGGTGTTGGGGTCCATGGTGGTTTCGCGCAGCTGCGGCGGGTTCATCTCGCCGAGGCCCTTGAAGCGGGTGACCTGTGGCTTGCCGCGACGTTTCTCGGCCACCAGGCGGTCGAGGATGCCGTCGCGCTCGGCGTCGTCGAGGGCGTAGAAGATCTCCTTGCCCAGATCGATGCGGTACAGCGGCGGCATGGCCACGTAGACGTGACCGGCATCCACCAGCGGGCGGAAGTGACGCACGAACAGGGCGCAGAGCAGGGTGGCGATGTGCAGGCCGTCGGAGTCGGCGTCGGCAAGGATGCAGATCTTGCCGTAGCGCAGCCCGCTCAGGTCGCTGGAGCCGGGATCGATACCGACGGCCACGGCGATATCGTGCACTTCCTGTGAGGCCAGGACTTCGCTGCCGTCCACTTCCCAGGTGTTCAGGATCTTGCCGCGCAGCGGCATGATGGCCTGGAACTCCTTGTCGCGTGCCTGCTTGGCGCTGCCGCCGGCGGAGTCACCCTCGACCAGGAACAGCTCGCAACGCAGCGGGTTCTGCCCCGCGCAGTCGGCCAGCTTGCCGGGCAGCGCCGGGCCTTGAGTGATCTTCTTGCGCTCGACCTTCTTGCCGGCCTTGAGGCGGCGGCCGGCGTTGCTGATGGCCAGTTCGGCCAGCGCCAGGCCGGTTTCCGGATGGGCATTGAGCCACAGGCTGAAGGCATCCTTGACCACACCGGAGACGAAGGCGGCGGCTTCGCGCGAGGACAGGCGCTCCTTGGTCTGGCCGGAGAATTGCGCGTCCTGCATCTTCATCGAGAGAACGAAGGCAATGCGTTCCCAGACATCTTCCGGGGCCAGTTTCACGCCACGCGGCAGCAGGTTGCGGAACTCGCAGAACTCGCGCATGGCATCGAGCAGGCCCTGGCGCAGGCCGTTGACGTGGGTGCCGCCCTGCGCGGTGGGGATCAGGTTGACGTAGCTTTCCTGCACCGCGTCGCCGCCTTCAGGCAGCCACAGCAGGGCCCAGTCCACGGCTTCCTTGTTGCCAGCCAGGCTGCCGACGAAGGGCTCGGCCGGCAGCCGCTCGAATTCGCTGACGGCATCGACCAGATAGGAGCGCAGGCCGTCCTCGTAATGCCACTCGACCTTCTCGCCCGAGGCTTTGTCTTCGAAGCTGACGTTCAGGCCCGGGCAGAGTACGGCCTTGGCCTTGAGCACATGCTTGAGGCGGCTGATGGAGAACTTGAAGGAGTCGAAGTACTTGGCGTCCGGCCAGAAATGCACGCTGGTGCCGGTGTTGCGCTTGCCGACGCTGCCGATGACTTCCAGCTCGCTGGCCTTGAGGCCGTCGGCAAAGCTCATCTGGTATTCGTTGCCGTCACGCTTGACGGTGACCACCACGCGGGTCGACAGGGCATTGACGACGCTGATGCCGACGCCATGCAGACCACCGGAGAACTGGTAGTTCTTGTTGCTGAACTTGCCGCCGGCATGCAGCTTGGTAAGGATCAGCTCGACGCCCGGTACGCCTTCTTCCGGGTGGATATCCACCGGCATGCCACGGCCATCGTCGAGCACTTCCAGCGAATTATCCTCGTGGAGGATCACCTGGATCGACTTGGCGTGCCCGGCCAGGGCTTCGTCGACGCTGTTGTCGATGACTTCTTGGGCCAGGTGGTTGGGGCGTGTGGTGTCGGTGTACATGCCCGGGCGCTTGCGCACCGGGTCGAGGCCGGAAAGGACTTCGATGGCGTCTGCGTTATAGGCGTTCTGCTGGGCCATAGGGTCTCTTGGTCGTCAATTGAATGCGGAAAAGTCGGTATCGCGCCAAAGTGTGGCGTTAATGCCGGCAAAAGCGAAGAGTGTCGGCAGGCGTTCGGCGAAGCCCTGGAAGCCGTGGTCGCCCCCGGCCTGGATGCGCAGGGCGCAGGCGCGGTAGTAACGCTCGGCGTCACGGTAGTCGAGGGTTTCGTCGCCGGTCTGTAGCCAGATCTGGTAACGCGCCGGGTCGTTCGGCGCTGCAACGTCGAGTTCGGCCAGCGCGTGGACGTGATCCTCGGTGAGGTCCCAGGTCTCGTCGCTGTAGTAATTCTTCTGTGGGCCCAGGTAGCCGTCGAAACGCAGGTGCGGCTGCACGGCCGGGTTGATCAGCAGCGCCTTGAGTCCATGCTGTTCGGCCAGGTAAGTGGCGTAGTAGCCACCCAGGGAGCTGCCCACCAGCACCGGCGCCCCGAGTTCGCTGATCAGCGCCTGCAACTGGGCGATGGCCTGGCGCGGATGATGATGCAGGGCCGGTACGCGCAACTGGTTTTCCAGGCCCAGGTGGGCCATGGCGCGGCTCAACTGGCTGGCCTTGTGCGAGGCTGGCGAGCTGTTCAGGCCGTGTATATAGAGGATGGATGCGGTCATGGAGCGGGAGGCTACTCGTCCGGGGCCTCAAGCTGCAAGCTTCAAGCTGATTGGGGGTATGTCAGTAACCCTTGACGCTGTAGTCCACTTCGAAGTGGATGCCGGTGACGCGCGATACACCGGTGTCCAGCCTGCCGTCGGCATGCAGGCGCAGCCAGCGATAGCCGGGGGCTTCGCTGTCCACCTGAAACTCCTCGCTGCCCGGCGCGAACTGCACGCAGGTCGAAGGCGAGGCGAGCAGGCGCAGATTACCGCGCTGCTGGTCGAACTCCTGATGGATATGCCCCCAGAGCACGGTGCGTGCCTGCGGGTAGCGGTCGAGCACGGCGAACAGGGCGTCGGGGTTGCGCAGGCCGATGGGTTCCATCCACTTGCAGCCGATGGAGACCGGATGGTGGTGCAGGCAGATCAGGTGATGGCGCTGCGGCGCTTCGCTGAGGGCGCGTTCGAGCAGTTCGAGTTGACTGTCGGCAAGAAAACCGGGCACCGCGCCGGGGATCGATGAATCGAGCATGACGATGCGCCAGGCACCAAGGTCGATCACCGGCTCCAGCAGCTCGCTGCCCTGGCAGGCGGCCTGCATGGGAGGGATTTCGTCATGATTGCCGGCCAGCCAGCGGGTTGGTGCGTCGATGGCTGAGGTGAGTTGGCGAAAGCGCTGATACGACGCTTCGCTGCCGTCCTGCGAAAGATCACCTGTAGCCAGAATCAGGTCGATCTGCGGCTGTTCCTGCAGGACCCGTTCGATCACCCGCTGCAGGCTGTCGCAAGTATCCATGCCCAGCAGCTTGCCGTCCGCTTCGGCGAACAGGTGACTGTCGGACAACTGCACCAGCAGTACCGAGGAATCAGTGGATTGGGTGGGCAGGCTCGGCAAGACCATCTCCTAGGGCGCAATCGGGTGAATTATGGTGGTTGCCGCAGCAAAGGGAAAACCCGGGAAGCGGACGCAGGTCACAGAAAAAACGCCAGAAGCGCTTTTTGCCATCGTTCGCGACAGTCGTCAGGCAGGGCGGGCCGCCCAAACAATACGACGCCGCGCTATCGGCCAGGCATCGAAAAGCTTGATCGCCGCCTTACATCACCGGCTGCGGTTCATGCCCGCAGGCCAGGCAATGGCTCAGCCATTCGCCGAGGAACAGGTTGAGCTGACTCTTTTCGTCCGGTTGATGCATCGCCGCGTTGGGGTAGGGGTAGCGAATATGCAGGCGACGTGCGTTCTCTGCGCTGACGACCTCGGCCATGCGCGCGTCGTGATAGACCCGCACTTCCAGCTGCGGCACCGGTAGCCAGGGCAGGCTGTGTTCCTGGCGCACGCACAGGGTGGTGGTGTAGGGGCAACTTTCCAACACGTCCAGCGCCAGCACGCCGAGCAGATGCTCACCCTGGCTCAGCGCCACGCGTCGGCTTTCCGTGTGCTCACGCATGTTCGGCAGCAGGCGCATCAGGCGCGCGTAGTTGGCCTCGCAAGCCGCTTGCAGCTCGACCAGGTCGACCCGATAGCGCTCGCGTAGCAGATTCACGACCACATCCCCCGCACTTCGTCGCGGTTCAGCGCCAGCCATTGCAGGGCGATGATGCTGGCGGCGTTGTCGATACGCCCGTCGCGCACGGCGGCCAGGGCATCCTCCAGCGGCATCACCTGTACCCGGATGTCCTCGCCTTCTTCGGGCAGACCATGCACACCGCCGGCACCTTCACTGCTGCAGCGACCGACGAACAGATGCACGCGCTCGTCCGAGCCACCAGGCGAAGGGTAGTACTGGGTGATCGGCCACAGCGACGTCAGGGGCAGGTCGGCTTCCTCGATGGCTTCGCGACGCGCGACCTCCTCGGGCTCCTCGTCCTTGTCGATCAGGCCTGCGACCAGCTCCAGCAGCCAGGGGTTGGCGCTCTTGTCCATGGCACCGACGCGAAACTGCTCGATCAGCACCACTTCGTCGCGCTGCGGATCGTAAGGCAGCACGCACACGGCGTCGTGACGCACGAACAGCTCGCGGGTCAGCTGCGGGCCCATGTTGCCGGCGAACTGGCGATGGCGCAGCTTGATCCGGTCGAGGCGGTAGAAGCCGCGAAAGCAGTTCTCGCGCTCGATGATGTCGATGTCGTCTTTGCCCATGGCAACTCCCCAGATAGTCGTAACGGGCCAAGCTCAGACTGTGTGAAAACTACTGCGCTCGCTCATGCTGCGTTAAAAAACGGCTCAAAATGCTCATTTACAACTCGTAAGCTGCGCTTTTCGCCGTTCTATGCCTTGCCTGAGCTTCGCTCGCTACGTTTTCACACGGTCTGATGCGGCCCGTTACCTGTCACACTAGCGAGCATAGCGCTGCCAGATCAAGCTTCCATGACTGCCTGCTACACGCGTTGGTAGAGTTGGCTGCCTTGCGCCTTGAATTCCTCGGCCTTGGCCTGCATGCCTTGCTCGGCATCCAGATCGACGGCGTCGATGCGCTGCTCCTTGGCGTACTCGCGCACTTCCTGGGTGATCTTCATCGAGCAGAACTTCGGCCCGCACATGGAGCAGAAGTGTGCCACCTTGGCCGAATCCTTCGGCAGCGTCTCGTCGTGGAAGGCGCGGGCGGTGTCCGGGTCGAGGCCGAGGTTGAACTGGTCTTCCCAGCGGAACTCGAAGCGCGCCTTGGACAGGGCGTTGTCGCGGATCTGCGCGCCCGGGTGCCCTTTGGCCAGGTCGGCCGCGTGGGCGGCGATCTTGTAAGTGATGATGCCGGTCTTCACGTCATCCTTGTTCGGCAGGCCCAGGTGCTCCTTGGGCGTGACGTAGCAGAGCATGGCGCAGCCGAACCAGCCGATCATCGCTGCGCCGATGCCGCTGGTGATGTGGTCGTAGCCCGGCGCGATGTCGGTGGTCAGCGGGCCGAGGGTATAGAACGGCGCCTCGTCGCAGCATTCGAGCTGCTTGTCCATGTTCTCCTTGATCAGTTGCATCGGCACGTGGCCGGGGCCTTCGATCATGCACTGCACGTCGTGCTTCCAGGCGATCTTGGTCAGTTCGCCGAGGGTTTCCAGTTCACCGAACTGCGCTTCGTCGTTGGCGTCGGCAATCGAGCCCGGACGCAGGCCATCGCCCAGCGAGAAGCTGACGTCGTAGGCCTTCATGATTTCGCAGATGTCTTCGAAATGGGTGTAGAGGAAGTTCTCTTTATGGTGCGCCAGGCACCACTTGGCCATGATCGAGCCGCCGCGCGAAACGATGCCGGTAACGCGCTTGGCAGTCATTGGCACATAGCGCAGCAGTACGCCGGCGTGGATGGTGAAGTAGTCCACGCCCTGCTCGGCCTGCTCGATCAGGGTGTCGCGGAACAGCTCCCAGGTCAGGTCTTCGGCAATGCCGCCGACCTTTTCCAGCGCCTGATAGATCGGCACGGTGCCGATCGGTACCGGCGAGTTGCGGATGATCCACTCGCGGGTTTCGTGGATGTGCTTGCCGGTGGACAGGTCCATCACGGTGTCCGAACCCCAGCGGATGCCCCAGGTCAGCTTGGCCACTTCTTCTTCGATGGACGAGCCGAGCGCCGAGTTGCCGATATTGCCGTTGATCTTCACCAGGAAGTTGCGGCCGATGATCATCGGCTCCAGCTCCACGTGGTTGATGTTGGCCGGGATGATGGCGCGGCCACGAGCCACTTCGCTGCGCACGAACTCGGGGGTGATCTCTTTCGGGATGGCAGCGCCGAAGCTGTGCCCGGCGTGCTGTTCGTTGAGCAGACCGGCTTCACGCGCCTCGGCCAGCTTCATGTTTTCGCGGATGGCGATGTATTCCATCTCGGGCGTGATGATGCCCTTCTTGGCGTAATGCATCTGGCTGACGTTGTGCCCAGCCTTGGCCCGGCGCGGGTTGCGCACGTGGGCGAAGCGCATCTTGGTCAGCTCGGCATCGTTCAGGCGGCGCTGGCCGAACTCGGAGGACAGGCCCGGCAGTTTCTCGGTGTCACCGCGGTCTTCGATCCAGGCGCTGCGCACGTCGGCCAGGCCCTTGCGCACGTCGATGGTGACGTTCGGGTCGGTGTAGGGGCCGGAGGTGTCGTAGACGGTGACCGGGGCGTTGATCTCGCCACCGAAGTCGGTCGGCGTCACGTCCAGGCTGATCTCGCGCATCGGCACGCGGATGTCCGGGCGCGAGCCTTGTACGTAGACTTTCTGCGAACGGGGGAAGGGTTGTACCGACTGCTGGTCGACCTGGGCGCTTTCGCTCAGGTTCTTTTGTTGTTGTGTGCTCATCAAGGCTCTCTCCGGGATAGATGTCGGAGTTGGAACCTGAGCGGACGAAGGGCGCGAGATACACCGTGGGCGGTGCCGAGAGGACTCGCCGGTACGCTGGCGAGGACATCTTGTTCCCTACGCAGGCCTTAACCTGATCAGGTTCAACGGGATCCGGCAGCTGCCAATCTCAGCCCCGCATTTGGGGCACCCCGACAAGAACTCGGGCAGTCTAAACAAGCTGGTGGGAGAAAACCAACTCGGCGGTCAATAAATATCGACCCGTGCGTCGGAAAGCGACTGCTCGCGCTGCTGGTGGCGGATTGTTCCCGACGAGCAACATAGCTTGCCGCCAGCTAGACTGATGCCGTCCATGGCGCGCTTGACCCCCGACTGTGGCGACCCGTAGCCTTGCCGATTACCGCCTATTCAAGGATCGACATCCATCATGTTGCGCAGACTATCCCTGGCAATTGCCGTGGCCGCCGCTTCGGTGGCTCTGGTTCAGGCCGAAGAGGCCCCGCTGCCCTCCAAGACCGACCTGGTCACCGTGTATCAGGAAGCGGCGAAGAACAATGCCGATATCGCCGCCGCGCGCGCCGATTATCAGGCGCGCCGCGAAGTCGTACCGCAGGCGCGTGCAGGGTTGCTGCCCAACCTGTCCGCAGGCGCCAACTACGGCGATACGCGCACCGAAATAGATTCGCCCAGCGCCACTGTCTCGCGCAGTGGTCTGGTGTATCAGGCCAACCTCAGCCAGCCACTGTTTCGCGCCGACCGCTGGTTCCAGCTGCAGGCGGCCGAAGCGACCAGTGAGCAGGCCGCACTGGAGTTGTCGGCGACTGAGCAGAACCTGATCCTGCAGAGCGCCGAAACCTACTTCGCCGTGCTGCGTGCGCAGGACAATCTGGCCTCGACCCGGGCCGAAGAGGCTGCCTTCAAGCGTCAGCTGGATCAGGCCAATGAACGTTTCGACGTCGGTCTGTCCGACAAGACCGACGTGCTCGAAGCGCAGGCCGGTTTCGATACTGCGCGCGCCAACCGCCTGCTCGCCGAGCGCGCGGTGGATGATGCCTTCGAAGCCCTGGTGACTCTGACCAACCGCGATTATCTGGCCGTCGAGGGGATCGTCCACACCCTGCCGGTGCTGGCGCCGACGCCGAATGATGCCAAGGCCTGGGTCGACACCGCCGCGGCGCAGAACCTCAATCTGCAGGCCAGCCTGTACGCCGTGACGGCCGCCGAAGAGAGCTTGCGTCAGCGCAAGGCTGGCCATGCGCCGACCCTCGACGCCGTGGCCAGCTACCAGAAGGGCGATAACGACAGCCTGGGCTTCACCAACTCCGGTTCTCCTCTGTCTCCGCGTTATAGCGGCGACGTTTCGCAGCGTTCCATCGGCCTGCAACTGAACATCCCGATCTACAGCGGCGGCCTGACCAGCTCGCAGGTGCGCGAGGCCTACCAGCGTCTCGGGCAGACTGAGCAGCTGCGCGAAAGCCTGCGTCGCCAGGTGGTGCAAAACACCCGCAACCTGTTCCGTGCGGTGAACACCGATGTGGAAACCGTGCAGGCGCGGCGTCAGTCGATCATTTCCAACCAGAGTGCGCTGGAGGCCACCGAGATCGGCTATCAGGTCGGTACCCGCAACATCGTCGACGTGCTCGATGCCCAGCGTCAGCTATACAGCGCCGTGCGCAACTACAACGACGCGCGCTACGACTACATCCTCAACAACCTGCGTTTGAAGCAGGCCGCCGGCACTCTCAGTCCGGCCGACCTGGAAGCGCTGGGCAGCTTCCTCAAGCCGGACTACAACCCGGACAAGGACTTCCTGCCGCCAGATCTGGCTTCGGCCGCCGAGTCGCGCCTGCAAGGTAATCCGGATTTCTGATTCCTTCGCAGCAAACGAAAAGCCCGACTCGCGTCGGGCTTTTCGTTTCGGCGATATGGCGCGTAGGGTGCGCTGCGGGCACCGATCAGGTTGGCGGTGCGCTACCCGTGTTTGAACCGAGCTAAATCAGTCGTAGCCCGGATGTAATCCGGGGAATTGCCGGCGTGATGCTTGTCCCGGATTGCATCCGGGCTACAGAAGACGCTGCAAGCCCTCCAGCAAGCGCTCCAGCGCGCCCTGGTTGGCCTTGAGCACGCTCAGGCCTGCCTGGCTCATGCGCTGCATCTCGCTCGGCTCGCCCAGCAGTGCGGCAACCCTGTCCGCCAGTTGCGCGGCGTTTTCCACCTCGCCCAGGGCGCCGGCCTCACGCAATTGCGCGGCGATTTCCAGGAAGTTGAACAGGTGCGGGCCGCTCAGCACCGGCTTGCCCAGTGCGGCTGGCTCCAGCAGGTTATGGCCGCCATTGGCCACCAGGCTGCCGCCGACGAAGGCGATATCCGCCAGCGCGTAGAGAAACAGCAGCTCACCCATGGTGTCGCCCAGCAGCACCTGGTCGCTGGCTTGCACGGCTTCAGCCGTGGAGCGGCGGCGAGTAGTTAGCCCTTCGCTGATGCACAGCTCATGGACCGAGTTGAAGCGTTCGGGGTGACGTGGCACCAGAATCAGCAGTGCATCCGGTCGCGTCTGCAGCAACTGGCGATGGGCGGCGAGGACGATCTCGTCTTCACCGGCATGGGTGCTGGCAGCGATCCAGACAGGTCGAGTCGTTGCCTGCCATTGCTGGCGCAACGCATCTGCGCGTTGCAGTAGTTCGGCGTCGATCTTCAGGTCGAACTTGATCGAACCGGTGACTTCCACGCAGCCAGGGCGAGCGCCGAGATCGAGAAAACGCTGCGCCTCGGTCTGGGTCTGCACGGCGATCAGCGACAGTTCGCCGAGCATCGGTGCGGTGAGTTGGCCAAAGCGCGCATAGCCGCGTGCCGAGCGCTCGGAAAGGCGCGCATTGGCCAGGGCCACCGGGATACCGCGCTTGGCGCACTGATGGATGTGGTTCGGCCATAGCTCGGTTTCCATCACCACGGCTAGACGTGGTTGTACGCAATCAATAAAACGCGCGGCGGCCCAGGGAAGGTCATAGGGCAGGTAGCAGTGCTGCACGCTTGCACCGAACAGCGCCTGAATGCGCTCGGAGCCGGTCGGCGTCATGCAGGTCACGGTGATCGGCAGGTCCGGATAATGCGCCTGCAGCGCGCGGATCATCGGCGCGGCGGCAATGCTTTCCCCGACCGATACCGCGTGCACCCAGATGCCGCCCGGTTTCATCGCTGGCAGGCCGAAGGAGAAACGTTCATTGATACGCCGAGCGTAAGCCGGCGCCTTGCGCGCGCGCAGGGCCAGACGCAGGGCAATCAGGGGCAGGGCCAGGTGCAGCAGCAGGGTATAGAGAAGTCTGTTCATGGGGGCGCAGCTTAGCAGGCTGTTGAAAAACTATCTGCGTTGCCACTGCTGCGTTAAAAACAGGCTCAAAATGCTCATTTACAGCTCGTAAACTCCGCTTTTTCGCCTGTTTTTGCCTTGCATTGGCTGCCTCGCCTACGTTTTTCAACGGCCTGCTAGCGTCGCCGGTCATCCTCTGGAAGCGCGATCATGCCTGCGGACGTAGCAGTTCGCGCGCCAGGCAGTCGGCCAGCCAGTTGGCAGCAGGACCGAGTGCACCGTCGCGACGGCAGACCAGTTCCACCACCAGCGGCAGCGGTGCCCAGTCGCTGCGCAGTTCCTGCAGGTGGCCCTGGTAGGTTGGGTACTGCGCTACGTGGCGTGGCAGCCAGGCCCAGCCCACGCCACGTATCACCAGCTCGGCCATGACGTAGAAGCTGTCGGCGCGCCACACCAGTGGACTGATCTGCTCGCCGCCGGGGTAGTGGCTGTCCTGCGGCGTCATCAGCAGTTGACGATGTTCGGCCAGGTCGCGACGTTCCACGCTGCCGAGTTCGGCCAGCGGGTGTTGCGGGCTGCATACCGTGACCATCTCGATGGTGCCCAGGCGCTGGCTTTCCAATGCGCGTGGCATCTGTTCGTGATGAAACAGCAGGCCAAGATCGGCCTGGTGCTGCAGCAGCTTGCGCGCCACGTCGCCCTGGGCGCCGCTGGAAAGCTGCACTTCGAGCAGGGGGAAGGCGTCGGCTAGTGCCTCCAGGCTGGCCAGTACCGGCTGGTAGGGCATGGCCTCGTCCTGCGCCAGACGCAGGCGCGCCTCCTCGCCTCGTGCCAGACCCAGCGCGCGGCCATCGAGGCGCTCGCACTGCTGCAACACGCTGCGCGCCTGCTCCAGCAGCGACGCGCCTGCCTCGGTCAGCTGTGGCTGGCGACCGCTGCTACGTTCGAAGAGGGTGACGCCAAGATCGCTTTCGAGCAGGGCGATGGCGGTGCTGACCGCCGATTGTGCGCGTCCGGTTTGCCGAGCTGCAGCAGAAAAGGAGCGGCTCTCGGCGGTACGGACGAACAGTTGCAGTTGATCGAGATTCCAGTTCATGGCTGACCTATCTCAAATACAGATAGGTAATGACTTTATCCCATCATGGAAGAACTTAGAATTGCGCTCATCTTTCAGGAGTCGCCATCATGCCCGGATACCTCTATCTCGCCATTGCCATCGCGGCCGAAGTGGTTGCCACCACCTCGATGAAGGCTATCGACGGCTTCAACAAACCCCTGCCGCTATTGCTGGTGATCGGCGGTTACGCGATCGCCTTCTGGATGCTGATTCTGGTGGTGCGCACCATCCCGGTGGGCATCGCCTACGCCATCTGGGCGGGGTTGGGCATCGTCCTCGTCAGCATCGCGGCGATGTTCATCTACCAGCAAAAGCTCGATCTGCCGGCCGTGCTCGGCATGGGGCTGATCGTCAGTGGCGTGGTGGTGATTCAGCTGTTCTCGCAATCGACCGGGCACTGATGGGCCGCGGGTGGGGTAGCTGACGGGTTATACTGCGCGCCTGTTTTTCGCCGAGGCCCGTTCATGTCCCAGTCTCTCAGCACCGATGTCCTGATCGTCGGCGGCGGTATCGCCGGCCTCTGGCTCAACGCGCGCCTGCGTCAGCAGGGTTTCTCCACCGTTCTGGTGGAGCGCGGCAGCCTGGGCGGCGGGCAGAGCCTGAAGTCGCAGGGCATCATCCATGGCGGCGCCAAATACGCCCTGCATGGCGCGCTGACCGGTGCCTCCGAGGCCATCGCCGATATGCCGCGCCGCTGGCGCGAGGCGCTGGCCGGTAATGGCGAGCTGGATCTGTCCGGCGTACGCATTCTTTCCGACGCACATTACCTGTGGTCGCCCGGTACCCTGGCCGGCAACCTCACCAGCTTCTTCGCCAGCAAGGCGGTGCGGGGGCGGGTCGATCAGGTCAAGGGCGAGCAATTGCCGCCGGCGCTGCAGCATCCTAAGTTCAAGGGCAAGGTCTATCGTCTCGCCGAGCTGGTGCTCGATGTGCCGAGCCTGATCGCGCGCCTGGCCGAGCTGGCGGGCGACAGCCTGCTGGCCGCCGAGCGGATCGAGCCGCTGCAGGAAAACGCGGAGCTGTGCGGGTTGATCGTCGACGGACACGAGATTCGTGCGCAGCGTGTGGTGCTCAGTGCCGGTGCCGGCACTGCCGACCTGCTCGCCGCACTGGGCGTCGAGCAGCCCGCGCAGCAGTTGCGCCCGCTGCATATGGTGCTGGCCAAGGGGCCGGCGCTGAAACCCTTGTACGCCCATTGCCTTGGTGGCGGGCCGAAGCCTCGGGTCACCGTGACCACCCATCCGGCGGCCGATGGCCAATGGGTCTGGTACCTCGGCGGCGACCTAGCCGAAGCCGATGGCGTCGCCCGCGACGAGGCGGCGCAGATTCAGGCAGCACAGAAGGAAATGGCAGCGTTGCTGCCCTGGGTCGACCAGAGTCAGACGCGTTGGGCGACATTGCGAGTGGATCGCGCCGAACCCGCGCAGTCGGGCCTGGTGCGCCCGGACAACGCCTTTCTCGCAGAACAGCAGCGCCTGTTGGTGGGCTGGCCGACCAAGCTGGCGCTGGCGCCGGATTTCGCTGATCGCGTACTGGCCACGCTGCAGCGCGATAATCTGCAACCGGCAAGTCATGCGCCGCTGCCCGCACTGCCGCGCCCGCCGCTGGGCCAGCCGGTATGGGAGACGTTGCTGCCATGACCTCGCTGCACAATCTGCATCGTCCGCTGGGCTCCACTGGTTTTCAGGTTTCGCCGCTGGGCCTGGGCACGGTCAAGCTCGGTCGTGATCAGGGCGTCAAGTACCCCAACGGCTTCACCATTCCCGACGATGCACAGGCACTGGCCTTGTTGCGACAGGCGCGAGAGCTGGGCATCAATCTGATCGATACCGCGCCGGCCTACGGTGTCAGCGAGCAGCGCCTCGGCCCGCTGCTGCGTGGCCAGCGTGATGAGTGGGTGATCGTCAGCAAGACCGGTGAGGAGTTCGAGCAGGGGCGATCGCACTTCGATTTCTCCCCCGCACATACTCGCCTCTCGGTCGAGCGCAGCCTCAAGCGCCTGGAGACCGACCGTATCGATCTGCTGCTGGTGCATTCCGACGGCAACGATCTTGCAGTGCTGCGCGAGACAGGTGTGTACGAGACGCTGGCCGAGCTCAAGCGTGAGGGCAAGATCCTCGGCTATGGCATTTCCGGCAAGACCGTCGAGGGTGGGCTGCTGGCGCTGGAACAAGGCGACTGCGCCATGGTCACTTATAACCTGAGTGAGCAGGGCGAGAAGCCGGTATTGGACTACGCTGCCAGTCACGCCAAGGGCATCCTGATCAAGAAGGCGCTGGCCAGCGGGCATGCCTGCCTGGCCGAAGGTGTCGACCCGGTGCGCGCCAGCTTCGAGCTGATCTTCGCGCATCCGGGTGTCAGCAGCGCCATCGTCGGCACCATCACGCCCGCGCACCTGGCGGCCAATGTCGCGACTGTGGCGGCGGTTTTACAGGGCATCCGCTGAGGCCCCCCGGTCACGTCCTCTTACAGCCTTGGGTTGTGCTGGGTGGTCGGCTTGGGGCAGCCTTGAGCGGTTTTCGCTTCAACCTGATCCTCGCGTGAGCGCTGGCTGCCGAGCCGTCTCACGCCCAGTTGGAACAAGGAGTCGAGATGCCGCGTACGCTGATCCGCAAGGACCCGAGTAACTTCAAGACCCTGCCGCTATTCGTCGAAGCCAGCCCGGATGGGCTGAGCTACCAGAGCCTGGGACAGCCACTGAATTTCCAGCAGATGCTCGAACGTCGCCGCCCGATCGAAGTGGCGGACAGCTCGCGGTTTTCCGTCGAGCTGGCCAACCTCGGCGTCTCGGTGCGTCTGACCCTGCGCCTGCATGGCCGTGATTACTGGTTGCTGGTGCGCCAGCGGCGGCCGGATCGCGGCGACACCGTGCTCAAGCTGATTTCCGGCTATGTGCCGGCGCATGAGCTCAACCTGCCGCTGCTCACCGCCATTCAGGAAGTCGCCGAGGAGTGCCTGCTGGAGAGCGCCGATGGCTGGCTGAGCGGGCGTTTCGCCGATACCTGGTTGCCCACGCCCTATCAGGGCGCGCTGCGTTATCGCGAGTCGAGTCACTTTCGCCTCAGCCCGCTGTCCGGCGCCGCGCGGCCAGTGCAGTGCGGCAACCTGACCTTGCTCGAGCGCCCGCGCGCCTACGTGCATCTGCCTACCGCATCCTTGCAGCTGGTGTATGACCTGAGCCTGGAGCTGCCACGTGATGCCCGTCAGCTGAGTCTGTTTCACGTCGATGAGTGTTTGGAAGACGGCCGCCTGGTGGCGCGGCTGGAGCGTCGCCGGCCGGATATCTACTTGTTGGCATTGCAGCGTGGTGTACCCAGCGGTGGGCTGTTCACCCTGCGCAAGGGCGAGCTGCTGCCTGCCAGCACCCGAGGGGTATGGTTGTCGGAGAGTTTTGCCGAACAGGATGGCTGGCTGGTACGTGACGAGCGGATTCGCTGGAAGGACTGGCTGCAGCGCTACGGTGTGAAACCGCCGCAGCGGCGAGCATTGGCCAGCGCGTAGGGCGGGTGTAACCCGTCGTTGGCCGTCTGGCGGGTTGCACCCGCCCTACATGGGCTGCGCCGCTTTCACACTCGGCTGTCGTGCATGCGCGTCAGTTGCCGCTCCAGTAGTGCCGGATAAGGGTCGAGCAGGCGCTCCACGCAGCTGGCTCCTTCCGGGCTGGCAATCGGGCGGATGCGGGCGCGCTGGCGAGCCAGGGCATCCTGTGCGACGCGTTGCTCGACCAGCAGCAGATTGCGGCTGTGTTGCGACAAGGCCAGGGCGTCCAGGGCGCTGTCGCTGAGCAGCAGGTCGGCTTGGCCCAGCTCTTCCAGATCACTGCCCAGGGTCAGGCCCAGTTGCAGTTGCAGGGTGATACCGCTGTCGGCGACCTCGATTTGCAGGGCATGGCCCAAGGCGCGCATCAGCTCGCCACAGCAGATCGCGTGGGTCAGGTAATCCTCGCCGCATTCGCGCTCGTGGAACAGCATCAGGCTGCTGCCGTCCTTGAGGGTATGAAGTTGGCCCTGATAGAGCGCAGCAGCCTGTTCCAGGCAACCCCGATAACGATCCAGCAGGTCCAGCAGGCGCGTGCGCGGCAGGCGACGCAGCTGCTCCTGGGCCCCGAGTTGAATGGCCAGTACGGCGCTGGCCTGCGATGGGCGCGGAGCCTTGGCGATCGGCGCAGGCACCTCGGACTCGTCACGCAGGTCGGCAAAGGGGTCATCCGGCTCTATCGTGTCAGGCCAGGGCTTGAGCGGCTCGTCATCGCCATACTCATCGCTGATGTCCGCTTCATCGAAGGCAGCATGCTCGGCCGCGATCTCCTCCTGCTCGTCGAAGCGCTCGTCGTCTTCTTCGTGCAGGTAGTCCTCGCTGTCATCGAGCAGCTGTTCGTCATCCAGTTCCGGCTCGGGCTCCGGCTTTTCCGGTACCAGGCGCGCCTGTAGCTGGCGCGCCAGATCACCGATCTCGTCGTTGCGTCCGGCGCCCGGTGCAGGGTCGTCCGGGTCGCGCAGCCACAGGCGCATCTGCAGCAGTGGGGTGGAAATATGCCGGCCGAGGCGCATGCTCAGTGACAGGGTCAGTGCCAGCAGAATCAGGCTGAGAATGCCCATGCTCTGCAGGCTGATGGTCATCGGTTGCTGGAACTGGCTCATGTCCAGGCTGATGCGCAACTGCCCGGCCATCACTTCCTGGAAGGTGATGGAGGTGGAGTACAAACCTTCGGTTTCACCCAGCACGCTGCGTGTCGGGCGCGCGCCGGCTTCGGCGAGGATGCGACTGTCCACGCTGTAGATGGCCGCATGGGCCACCAGCGGGTTCTTCGCCAGGTTGTTCAGCAGTACGTTGAGGCTGAGGATGTCGTTGGACACCAGCAGTTCGGTGGCCGAGGCCGCCGTCTGGGTGATCAGCGCCTGACCCAGTGCATCGGCCTGCTGCTGCATGGCCTGCTTGAACTGCATGCCCATGACCCAGGCATAGATGACCATCGCCAAGGCCACCAGTAGCAGGCTGTGGCTGGCGATGCGCAGCACCAGAGGCACCCGCCGCTGACGCAGCGCGTGGAAGATCAGGATGAAGAAGTTATCGGGTTTGACGGGCGCGGGCCGGTTCACAGAGCACGGCTCTTGTCGACTGAAGTTGCCGCGCAGTATAGCGAGCGCCCTGGGGCGGGCAAAGCGCATGGCTGCCCGGATTGGCGGGAAACTGGGTAGAATGTGCGCCTTTTCGTCGGTCAGTGGCCAATTCGCCGCTTGCCTGCCTCAATCGTTTGCCTTGGAGGGTGCGTCTTGCGCGAAATCGTCCTGATCAATATCACCGGCGAGGATCGCCCCGGACTTACCGCAGCCATCACCGGCGTGCTGGCTCAGGGCGGGGTGAACATCCTCGATATCGGCCAGGCGGTAATCCACGACACCCTGTCGTTCGGCATCCTCATCGAGATTCCTGACAACGGCCGCTCCCAGTCGGTGCTCAAGGACCTGCTGTTCACCGCTTATGAGCTCGATCAGCAGGTACGTTTCACCCCGGTTTCCGAAGACGACTACCGTCAGTGGGTCGGTGGCCAGGGCAAGGCCCGCCATATCGTGACGCTGTTGACGCGCAAGGTCAGCGCCGAGCAGTTGCAGCGCGTCAGCGCGATCACCGCCAAGTACGGCCTGAACATCGACCATATCGACCGCCTTTCCGGGCGCATGCCGCTGGACATGCCGGCCGAGCAGGGCAAGGGCTGCATCGAATTTTCCGTGCGTGGCGAGCCGGCTGATCCCGTGGCCCTGCGCGCCGAGTTCCTTAGCGTGGCGCAGGAACTCAACGTCGACATCGCCTTCCAGCGCGACTCGGTGTTCCGCCGTAATCGCCGTCTGGCGGTGTTCGACATGGACTCGACGCTGATCGAGGCCGAGGTGATCGACGAGCTGGCCAAGGCAGCTGGTGTTGGCGAGCAGGTGGCCGAGATCACCGAGCGCGCCATGCGTGGCGAGCTGGATTTCCGCGCCAGCTTCAAGGAACGGCTGGGCTTGCTGCAGGGCCTGTCGGAAGACGTGCTGGAAGAGATCGGCGCGTCCCTGCGTTTGACCGAAGGCGCCGAGGTGCTGTTCGCCGAACTCAAGCGCCTGGGCTACAAGACCGCGATTCTCTCTGGCGGCTTCACCTATTTTGCCAAGCAGCTGCAGGCCAAGCTGGGCATCGACTACGTGTTCGCCAACGAACTGCAGATCGACAACGGCAAGGTCACCGGCGTGGCCGTCGAGCCCATCGTCGACGCGCAGCGCAAAGCGGATCTGTTGCGTGAGCTGGCGCAGAAGGAAGGTTTGCAGCTGGAGCAGACCATCGCCGTCGGCGATGGCGCCAACGACCTGCCGATGCTCGGGCTGGCCGGTCTCGGTGTGGCCTTCCGCGCCAAGCCGCTGGTCAAGCAATCGGCCAAGCAGGCGATCTCCACCCTGGGTCTGGACGGCATTCTCTATCTGCTCGGCTTCCGTGACCGTGAGGGGCAGGAATAAGCACCGCCGTTCTGTCGGATATAAAAAAGCCGCCTGTTCAGGCGGCTTTTTCGTCAGTGGGATTTATTCGTCGCCGGCCGAGAAGTCGTAGTCCATCGACTGGCTCGGGCCCTGCAGGTAGTAGCCCTGAATGAAGTTGACCCCGGCCTGCCACAGCGTGGCGAGTACGCTGGCACTTTCGACGAAGGGCACGATGGTCAGCTTGGCCTGGGCATGCAAGCTGCTGAGCAGGGTTTTCAGCGCTTCCTGGTTCTCTGCATTGCTCAGGTCCTGGGAGAACGAGCCATCGACTTTGACGAAGTCCACTTGCAGGTGTTTGAGCGTGTTGAACGGGTTCAGCGCGCAGCCGAACTGGCTCAAGGCCACCTTGCAATGCAGTTCCGCCAGGCCTTGGGTCAGCGTCTTGGCCTGTTTCAGGTAGGCGATGGCGTCCGGTTCGCTGAACTGGAACACCAGCGAGTCCGACGGCAGGCGCGCGGCTTTGAGTGCCACGCTGAGCCAGGGCAGCAGCGTCTGGTCCTGCAGGCTGGCGCTGGACAGGTGTACGAATAGACGGGTGTTATGGCCTCTGGAGCGGTGATCGGCCAGTAGCTTGATCGAGTTGAGGATTACCCAGCGGTCGATCTTCTCGCCGAGGCCGGCATCCTTGGCGGCGGCGAGGAATTCCATTGGCGGCACCTCTGCACCCTGCGGATTGAGCAGGCGCAGCAGCACTTCATAGTGTTCGTGAGCATCGCCACGCAGGCTGATGATCGGCTGGAACAGCAGTCGGAAGCTGTTGTTCTCCAGTGCCTGCTGCACCATCGCCAGCAGGCTGCCGCGGTTGGCTGCTGCGGCGAGTTCATCGGCCGGGTTGAACACTTTGATGGCATTGCCGTCACTGAGCTCGTCGGCGCAGCGGTGCGCGCGATCGAGGACTTCCTGCGCCTTGGCGGTTTTCTCGCTAAGGCCGGCGACGCCAATCGACAGGGTGGTCTGCGCGGTGCGGCCGCTGACATCGAACAGGTGGGCTTCGACCTTCGTCAGCAGGGGCGCCAGGCTGGCTTGGCACTGCTCGGGCGTCTGGCCCGGGAGCAGGGCGGCGAACACGTCGTCACCGAAGCGGGCCAATTGAGTGTCCGCCGGGAAATGTGCGCGCAGCAGGCCGGCCAGGTCGGTCAGCAGCAGGTCGATACCGGCCAGGCCGATCTCGCCCTGCATGCTGGCATAGCGGTCGACACGGATGTACGCCAGGGTCGAGGGCTGACCGGTGTTGACGGCGCGCTCTGCGGCGCTGTCCATCAGCTCGAGGAAGTGATTGCGGTTGAACAGGCCGGTGACCAGATCCTGGCTGCTGATCTCGCGCAGTTTCTCTTCCAGTTCGGCATTGGAGGTTTCCGCGCGGATCACCACCTGAATGCACGGTTCGCCGTCATAGGTGGCGGGGGAGAAGGTCATCTGCGCGGCGAAGCTGCTGCCATCGGCGCGTACGCCCTGGCAATTGAGCTCGGCATTGCCTTCGGCGCTCTGGTAGTTCTTCAGGAAATCCTTGAACGCAGCGTGATCGGCACTGGCGATCAGGTCGATCATCGGCATGCCTTCCAGCTCTTCACCATCTTCGTAGCTGAACAGCTCGAGATAGGCACGGTTGGCATAGATGTGCATGCCGTCGTGGACGTAGGTGATGGCGTCTACCGAGCTTTCCAGCAGCAGCTGGCAGCGCTTCTCCGCTTCACGCAAGGCCACTTCGGCGGCACGGCGGGCGCGACGTTCCTCGAGGTTGGCCAGCTCGCGCTTGGCCACCAGCACCAGACGCTCGTCCTCACCTTGCGGCAGGGCGTCTTGCGCGCCGAACAAGAGGGCTTCGGTGATGATCTCGGAATCATTTTCCTCGACCAGCTGGATGACGGGGATGTCCTTGGCCTGGCGGCGGATGGCACTGATCGCCTCGCCAGGATCGAGATGCTCGCTGCTCGCTGCGCAGATCAGCAGGTCCCAGGTCTGTTGCAGTGTCTCTGCCAGGTCATCGCTGGAGGTCAGACGATGCACACGAGTGGCATGCCCGGCGTTGCGGAACAGACTGACTAGGCGCTCTGCTTCGTTCTGCGAGTCTTCGAGAATCAGCAGGCGGATGGTTTTTTTTTCGATGGCCATAGAGGGGTCATTACCGCGCCGAACGGACGCGAAAAGGCGACAAATGGTGAGTTCGCCGGAGCCTACAGCGACTTCCAGAGCGAGTCAAAATCTTCCTCCCCCGCAGGCTTCTGGCTTTGCGAGGCTGTGACCGGTGTCCCGGGCGCACCTTCTTCTTCGCCTACGCGGCGATACTCGAACTGGCTGAAGCTGCCGGTGCTGACCTGTCTGCGGGTCAGTAGCGCGCGGTGTTCTTCGCCGTGGTCGTTGATCAGGACCTTGCTGCCCTCCTGAAATGGCAGGCGTGGGGTGATCAGGCTGGCGGGGCGAGAAATGGCGCTGATTTCCGGTAGCAGCAGGGCGCGCAGAAACTGGCTGTTCTGCTCGGCTTTGCGCAACAGTTGCAGGCCGCAGGGGCGGGCGTGCGGTGCGATCAGCTCGATACCCATCTGCGTGCCGCCGCCGCGCACTTGGCGAATCCAGCGCACGATGGCCACGCTCCAGCCCTGGCTGGGGTTGTCTTGTACGCCTAGCAGTTCACCGGCCTGCAGTTGGCTGGGGACGTCCTTGGGCCAGGACAGGCAATAGCCACCTGGGCTGTGATTGACGATGGGCAGGGGGAAGGTCGGGTAACTTTCGCCATTGCTCTCAGGCTGCGCCTGCTCACCGGGGGTTACCTTGGTGTACTGAATCTCTTCGAAGTGGATTTCGTCAGCCGCATTGCGCTGGGCATCGAAGGCGTTCGACCAGACATCAGGCTCGCCCGTGGAAGGCTTGAATACCGCAGCGCCCAACTCTACCGGGCGTTTCAGCACTTCAGCGAACGAGCAGCGTCCGGAGAGGAAGAAATGCAGCGCGGTCATACCGATGCACAGGGTCAGGCTGCCTTGCCCCGGCGTGCGCTGGAAGGTGCGCTCGGCGATGTCGCCCCAGGCTGCGGCAACGTGCTGCAGCAGATCGAGGGTAATGCCCTCCGGAATCATCAGGCGCGATTTGCTGCGCTCTTCTTCGGGAAGTTCCAGGTATTCCTTGATGGCATCGACCAGCGGCTGCGTATCGATGCCCAGCAGGTTGTGCAATTCGCTGCTCTGATACAACGACTTGTAGCGCGGCGGGCCGTCGACCTGCGGCGCCAGCACGAACAGGCTGTCGGCATGGTCGCCTGGCTGCAGCTTGACCAGCGCGCTCCAGGGCTCCAGCGCTTGCGCCAGGCGGGCGATGCCGTTCTGGCGCATCTGGTTGGTGCGCGCGCAGCCGAGTAGCAGTGCGGTCACGTAGGTCTGCTCGGTGCTCAGGCCCTGAGTATGGCGTGCCAGTGGGTCGCGAATGACCTGACGTTGCAGGCGCTGCTCGCAGGCAATCTGATAGAGCTGATGCAGCTCCAGCCAGAGCCCTTCCGGAACCGGGCAGTAAAGCTGACTGGCACGAATCAGCGGACTGCACAGGCTGTGGCTGGCGCGCTGCAGGGAGACGGCGAGCAACTGGTCGCGATCTTTGCCGCTGCGGGCGATCACGCGGGAAATGATCAGCTTGTAGCCGACGGCCAGGTGGTTCTGCAGCGCCTGGCACAGATTGGCCACTTTGCGCGGGCGCTCGTCGAGAACGATGGCCTGGTTGAGAAAGTGACGCTCCAGGTGTTGGCAGACGAAGCTGACTTCCGGGCGCAGCAGTTCGAGTAACTGCAGGCGATTTTCCGAAGGGGTGAGGAATTGATTGAGTTCCACCAGGCTCTGATACAACTGACGTGCGGTTTCACCGATGTTCGCCTTGGGCAGGCCTGCGATCCAGCGTTTCAGATCGCGGGGGCTGCCGTCGCAGAAACTGAGGCTCTGCTTGCTCGGCGTGGGAACGCGCAACAGTTGAAGGTGGGTACTCTGTCTATCCATCAAACTCGGATACTCCGGCCACGCAATACCAAGCGGCTCTAGTAATAGTCTTTCGAACTCTAGCAGTATCTGCCTGTGCTGGCAGCCCATCCGCGCGGACGGCCTGCCTCGCCAGAGTACGGATCTATGACCGAACGGTCGAGATGCGGGTTCCTTTTCTCAGCGGCTCAGTTATGAACCGTGCCCATCAGCTGGCCCATGCGCACTGCGCTGCCTGCGCCCAGCTCCTGGGCCCATTGCACCTGATTCGGGCCGAACAGGACGATGGCAGTAGAGCCCAGTTTGAAGCGGCCCATTTCTGCGCCCTTGGCCAGTTCGATCGGCCCGCGTGCTTGCGCGTCATAGCGGGTGCTCTTCAGCTCGCGCTTGGGTGGCGTGACCAGGCCGGCCCATACGGTTTCCACGCTGGCAACGATCATCGCGCCCACCAGTACCACGGCCATCGGCCCGCGCTCGGTGTCGAACAGGCAAACCACGCGCTCGTTGCGGGCGAATAGTTCCGGCACGTTTTCCGCGGTGGTCTGGTTGACCGAGAACAGGCGGCCCGGCACGTAGATCATCTCTTTCAGCGTGCCGCCCAGCGGCATATGGACGCGGTGGTAATCCTTCGGCGAGAGGTACACGGTGGCGAACTGGCCGCCCATGAACGGTGCTGCACGTTCGGCGTCGCCGCCAAGGAGTTCGACCGCGCTGAAACTGTGACCCTTGGCCTGGAAGATGCGGCCGTGCTCGATGGCGCCGAGTTGGCTGACTGCTCCGTCGGCCGGGCTGAGAATGGCCCCGGGAGTTTCATCCAGCGGGCGCGCGCCGTCTTTCAGGGCGCGGGTGAAGAACGCGTTGAAATGTTCGTAAGCACGCAGGTCCTCGACTTGCGCTTCGCTCATGTTGACCTGGTACTGCTTGGCGAACCACGAGATCAGCGGATTCTTCAGCCAGCCGATACGGCATTCGGCAACGCAGCCGATCAGGCGCGAGAGCAGGTGATGAGGCAGCAGGTACTGGCTGAGGATAAAAAGACGTTGTTTCATCGTGTTTCCTTGAAGGTTCTGAACCGGCATTGGCGTGGCCAGGCCGGGTGCAACTGAATGGTCGACGGACTCAACGTTCGATGGGCGTGTCGGGCAGGTTGCCCCACTCGGACCAGGAGCCGGCATAGGCCTTCACGCGTGGATAGCCGAGTGCCTTGGCTACCACATAGCTGAAGCCGGAGCGGCGGTGAGTCTGGCAGTGGGTGATCATTTCCTTGTCGGGTGTGATGCCCAGGCCTTGCAGGATTTCTGCGATATCCGTGCGAATGCGCATACCGCGTTGCGGGTCCATGCCGGCGGTCCACTCGAAATGGGTGGCGCCGGGGATATGCCCGCCACGCGCTGAACTCAGTTTTTCGCCGCGGTATTCGTCCGCGCCGCGCACGTCCCAGATGGCCAGGTCGACAGCATTCAGGCGCGATTGCAGGTACTCGCGGGTAGCGGTGGGGGCATCGCTCAGCGTCAGTGTCACCTCGGTGCGGGTCACTGCTGGCGCTTCCTGGCTCAGTTCGAGGCCATCGCTGACCCAGGCCTGCAGGCCGCCATTGAGGAAGTGGTAGCGCTGATGGCCGATCACGTCGAGCAGCCAGATGAAGCGACCGGCCCAGGGGCCGCCCTCATCGTCGTAGACCACATAAACGGCATCCGCGTGATGACCGATATCGGCGAACAGCGCTTCGAGCTGCGCTCGCTCGGGCAGCAGCCCGGGGGCGGGCGGCAGGCCCAGTTGCGTGCGCTTGGCATCTACCCAGCGCGCGCCTGGGATGTGGCCGGCGGCATAGCGCGCTGCGCTGCTCAGATCGAGCAGGATCAGGTCGGCTGCATCCAGGCGTTCGGCCAGTTGGGCTGGCTCGATCACCAGTGGCAAGTTGTCGAAGGCGGACATGACGGCCTCCTTGAATGAAAAGAGGTCGATTGTAGCGGAAACAGAGCGCTTCAGCGCTCGCGCCTGGAAAAGCTGCCCAGCGCGCGCTCGATGCACTGCACGGTCTTGCCGAACGCCTGCAGGCAGACGTCATTGAGTGGTTGGCCGCCCTGGTCGGCCACGACCAGCATCACCACCCGACCGTTATTGGCCACAGAGCGCAGCAGCAGATGCTCGCTGGGGAACAGGGCCTTGAGGTTGCCTGGCAGCAGTGCCGAAAACTGCGCCACGTTGCTGGGCGTCAGGCGCAGTTGTCCTGGCGCGCTGAGCAGGCGTTTCAATACCTGACTTTGTGCCGGGTCGAGGCTGAGGGTGGCCGCGCTGGCATTGAGCCCCGCCTGTTGCTGGGTTAGCAGGCGGGTGTGCTGGCGATCAGCAAGAAGCAGCAGCACGCGCTTCAGGCCGCAGGCCTGCAAGGCGTCGCGGGCGCAGGCAGTCAGTTGCGGCACGTTGGCAAAGGTGCTGGGTTCGACGAGCAGGCGTGCACAGTGCTGGCGCCAGATGGCAAGGTCATCGCGCTTGGGGGGCGCTGCGGCGCTGACGGCTGGCTTCAGGCGATGGGCGTCCCACGGCCAGATCAGTGCCTGGGCCGGGTGCCAGAGTGTGTGATCGTGAATCAGACGTGCGCTGCTCACGGCGTGCTGGTGCACTTCCTGTTGCAGCTCACTCAGGGGGATCTGCAGGTAAAGTCCGGTAAGACGTTGCCAGCGCAGGCTGTGCGCGGTATCCCAGGCGTGGTGGGCGGATACTGCCAAACCGTTGGCCAGCAGCACGCAGTTGCTCGGATGGGTGAGCCAGTGGCGCAGGGGGATGTCGGCGTCGAGCATCTGCTGTTGATGCAGGGGATGCTCGTTGTCGCGAGCGATGTGCAGCGCCCGGACCAGTTGGCGACGATCACGCTCGAGCAGGCGGTAGCCGCGCACGATCCATTCTGGCAGTCGCCAGCGCTCGGCCAGTTTGACGCACAGCTGGATCAAGGTGACGCCGAGCAGCTCTTTCTCGACAGCAGCGGGCCGTTCGCCCTTGAGCAGCACGCGTTGCTCCCAGGCCTCGAACAGCTGCGGATGGGCGCACAGCAATGGCCAGATGGGTGAGAGAAACAGCAGGCTGCAGCCGTGCAGTTCATTCCACAAGCGCGCCAGGCGAGCACCGAACAGGCCACGAGCCTGTTGGCTGGCATGCTGACTGATCAGCAAAATCTGCTTGAATGCTAGAGGGATGTCACTTTCTGGCAGGGCAGGCGCCTGGCTGAGCAGGGCTTCGCAGCGGCTCAGGCCCAGGCGCGACAGCGCAGTTTCGACGCTCTCGGCTGGATCGCTGAGGCTGTTGCTCGATTGGTTTGCCTCGCGCAGTACCTGCAGGGCGAAAGAGGGGCTGGACTCTATCGCCTCGGCAATTTCGCGCCAGGTCCGGCGACTGTCTCCCAGGATGCGACGCAGGCGCAAATGCTGCTGCTGCTCGATAGGCAGTGGCAACTTGCCCAGATGTTGTACCCAGGCGTCCAGAGTGCGTGGCAGAGACTTTGACGTCGGCATATTGGCTCGAGTCGAACTGGCTTTTGACCATAACTGGCTATAGTCTGGCGTATAAGCTCCGATAATTAGAAGGGTTGTTTTTAATAACCCGTCCACTAGGCACTACAAGCGTTTACTCCATGGTAAAAATCTTAGGCATCATTGTCGTCTTTGGCTGTGTGCTCGGCGGGTTCATACTCTCGGGCGGGAAGTTCATGGCATTGGTCCACCCCTTCGAGGTTCTGATTATTGGCGGCGCGGCGCTGGGAGCATTCCTCCAGGCCAACCCCGGCAGCATGTTCATGCAGGTTTTCAAGAAATCGCTGAGCATGTTTGGCAGTCGCTTTACCCACGCTTATTACCTCGAAGTGCTCAAACTGCTGTACGAGATCCTCAACAAGAGTCGCCGCGAGGGCATGATGGCCATCGAGGCAGACGTCGAAGATCCCAACGCCAGTCCGATCTTCAGCAAGTATCCCGGTGTGCTCAAGGATGCGCGGATGACTGCGTTCATCTGCGATTACCTGCGCATCATGTCTTCCGGCAACATGGCGCCGCACGAACTCGAAGGCCTGTTCGACATGGAACTGGCCAGCCTCAAGGAGGAAGTGGAGCACCCGGCGCACGCCGTGGCCAAGGTCGCCGACGGCATGCCGGCCATGGGTATCGTCGCGGCCGTGCTGGGCATCGTGATCACCATGTCGATCCTGGCAGAAGCGGACAACGCGCAGATCGGTGAGAAGGTGGGTACTGCTCTGGTCGGTACCTTCCTCGGCATTCTCGCTTCCTACGGTTTCTTCGGCCCACTGTCGAACGCGCTGGAACATGACGCCAAGGAAGAGCTGAACCTTTACGAAGCGATCAAGGCGACCCTGGTCGCTTCAGCATCGGGCATGCCGCCGACCCTGGCCGTAGAGTTCGGGCGCAAGGTGCTGTATCCGGCGCATCGTCCGAGCTTCAGCGAGCTCGAACAGGCCATGCGCGGCAGCTAAGCCATGGAAAATAACCAACCCATCATCGTCAAGCGGGTCAAGAAGACCGCTGGCGGACACCATGGCGGTGCCTGGAAGATCGCTTTTGCCGACTTCGCAACCGCCATGATGGCGTTCTTCCTGGTCATGTGGCTGATGACATCGGCCACTCCGGAACAGAAGAAAGCCATTTCCGGCTATTTCCAGGACCCGATCGGTTTCACCGAGAGTGCCAGTCCATACGCCATCGACCTGGGCGGCACGCCTACGCCAGCGCCCGAGCGCACCCTTAATCCTGACATCTCCGAGACGCCGGAGAGTCAACCGGATGAGTCCGGCGTCAGCACCGATCAGATCGAAACCCTGGCTGAAAAGATGGAGCAGGAGCGTCTGGAACTGCTGTTGCAGGAGCTGCAGAACAAGGTCGAAGAGAATCCCGAGCTGCAGCGTTTCAAGGACCAGATACTGTTCGAAATCACCCAGGATGGCCTGCGCATCCAGATCATGGACGCCGAGAATCGACCGATGTTCGCCCTCGGCAGTGCCAACCTTCAGCCCTATTTCGAAGACATCCTGCTGGCCATGGCCGACACCATTCGCGCGGTGCCGAACAAGATCAGCATCAGCGGTCACACCGATGCCAAGCCGTTCGTAGGGCGCGGCGATTTTGGCAACTGGGAGCTGTCATCCAACCGTGCCAACGCCGCGAGGCGCACGCTGGTGGCGGGCGGCTATCCGGACGAGCAGGTGGCGCGGGTGGTCGGCTATGCCTCGTCGGCGCTGTTCGACCGCGAGGACCCATTCAATCCGGTCAATCGGCGCATCGATATCGTTGTGCTGACCAAGAAGGCGCAGCGCGCCATCGAGGGCGAACAAGGCGTCGAGGAAGGCACTACGCCCGCGTCGGGCGAGGCTCCGGCGGACGCGGCGAGTGAACCGCTAGCGCCAGAGCAGCTACAGCAGCGCCTGAATATCTTCGAAGAAGGCGCCTTGCAGTTCGATCAACTGAATAATCAGTAATCGTCTTCCGGCAGGCTGGCGATGATGTGCCGGTAGCTGGCCATGCGCTGCGGCTGCACGCGGCCGTCTTCCAGGGCCTGCAAAAGCGCACACCCGGGTTCGCGATCATGCTTGCAGTCACGGAAGCGGCAGCGCCCGAGCAGGTCGTGGAATTCGATGAAGCCTGCTTCCACGTCATCGCGGCTGACATGGACGAGGCCGAATTCGCGAATGCCTGGGGAGTCGATCAGTTGACCGCCACCGGGAAAGTGGAAAAGCCGTGCGGTGGTGGTGGTGTGCGTCCCCTTGCCGGTCAACTCCGACAGCGCGCCGACACGCGTATCTACACCGGGCAGCAGGCTGTTGACCAAGGATGACTTGCCTACGCCAGATTGGCCGACGAATACGCTGACGTTTCCGTTCAGGCGATGTTTCAGCTGCTCCATGCCATCGCCCTGATGGGCCGAGACTTCCAGCAGCGGGTACTCGAGCTCACGATAGACCTTGAGCAGCGCGTCCAGCGCTACCTGGTTCTGCTCATCGATCAGATCGGCCTTGTTAAGCAGCAGCAGCGGACGAATGCCCGCGTGCTCGGCGGCAACCAGATAACGGTCGATCAGGTTGGCGTGCGGCTCGGGCAGCGGCGCGAAGACGATGACGATCTGGTCGACGTTGGCCGCCACCGGCTTGAGTTGGCCGCGCATGTCGGGGCGGCACAGTTCGCTGTTTCTCGGCAGTTGCGCGACGATGACGCCGTCACCCTGATTGCCGGGGCGCCAGACTACCTGGTCACCAGTGACCAGTGCCGGCAGGTTGGCGCGCAGGTGGCAGCGAAACACCTGGCCGGCCATCTCGCCCTGCAAACCTTCGATTTCCACCTGTACGCCGAAATGGGCGATTACCAGTCCGGTCTGTTCCGGGCCGAGGTCACCGCCTTCCAGTGCTTCCATTGCTCGTGATTCACGCTTGGCGGCGCGGGCGGCGCGCTCGCCTTGAATCTTTTCGATCCGCCAGTTCTGGCGGCGGTTGAGTTGGCGTTTGGCCATGGAGCATCCGGGTAGTGGAGTGTTGATCGCGGCGAGTTTAGCATGAGCGCTTGGCGGCCATTCGGCTGTCAGGAACAGAGGTCGGGAATGACGGCAGGCGAGGAACGAACGGTGCTGCGGCTACCGTTATTGCGCGCTCTTTTAGCGCAGGGTCTGGCCTTGGCGCTGGTGGTGGTGCTGGTCTATCTGCTGGCGTTGCTGCCCTGGCGCATGTCGTTGTTTTCGGTGGCGCTGCTGCAAGGTGTTGTGGCCGCCGGGATCGGCTGGCGCCTGGGGCTGTCACGCTGGTGGTTGTGGATCAATCTGGCGTTTCTGCCCGCGCTGCTGGTAATGCAGCGCGCCGATTTACCGGCCTGGTTGTTCCTGCTGGGCTTCGTTCTGCTGCTACTGGTCAACTGGAACAGTCTGCGTGAACAGGTGCCGCTCTACCTGAGTGGGCGCAAGGCGCAGCAACGTCTGCAGCAGTGCTTGAGCGAGCGTGAGCCGCCGCTGCGCTTCGTCGACCTGGGCTGTGGTACTGCTGGTACGGTGCTGCAGATGGCCAGACGGTTTCCGCGCGGGCAGTTCGTTGGTGTCGAGACGGCGCCGCTGCTCTTTGTTTTTGCCTGGCTACGCTGCCTGCTGCAGGAGAACTGCAGCATTCGTTATCGGAGTTTGTGGCAGGTCGAGCTCGGCGACTTCGATGTCGTCTACTGCTTTCTCTCGCCCGTGCCGATGGCGCGTCTGTGGGCCAAGGCGCAAGTCGAGATGCACGCCAATAGCTGGCTGATCAGCAACACCTTCGAGATTCCGGGCGTGCCGGCTGATCGTGAGCTCGAGATCAACGAAGGACGGCAAACGTCCCTGTTTCTCTGGCGCATGAAGGGTGCCGAGATCCGCTAGACTTGGCGCCTGAGCCAAGGAGCCTAACCATGCAAAACCCCAACAACCTGATCTGGATCGACCTGGAAATGACCGGGCTGGAGCCGGAGCGCGATGTGATCATCGAGATGGCCACCATCGTCACCGACAGTGAGCTGAACGTGTTGGCCGAGGGCCCGGTGATCGCCGTCCACCAGAGCGACGAGGCTCTGGCCGGCATGGACGAATGGAACACCCGCACCCATGGCCAGAGCGGCCTGACTCAGCGCGTACGTGAAAGCAAAATCGACACGGCGGCGGCCGAAGCACAGACCATCGCCTTCCTCGAACAGTGGGTGCCCAAGGGCAAGTCACCCATCTGCGGCAACAGCATCGGCCAGGATCGCCGCTTTCTCTACAAGTACATGCCGGCCCTGGAAGCCTACTTCCACTACCGCTACCTGGACGTGTCGACGCTGAAGATCCTCGCTGGCATGTGGGCGCCAGCGGTCAAGGACAGCTTTCAGAAAACTGCAACTCATCAGGCGCTGGATGACATTCGTGAGTCCATTGCCGAGCTGCGCCACTACCGTGAGCATTTCCTCAAGGTGTAAATGAGCCACTCCGGCGCGGCCCGCGTGCGTAGCCCGGATGCAATCCGGGGAAACGGGCGGCGCCATTCCCGGATTTCATCCGGGCTACAAGGCGCCGTGCCGCTCCAGGGCCCACGCCACATGCTCGCGCACTAGCTCCGACGGATGTTCGCGGCGTGCCTGCAGAGCCTGTAGTACCGGGATGGTGGATGGCGCATTACCCAGGCCGACCGCCAGGTTACGCAGCCAGCGCTCGTAGCCGGCGCGGCGTAGCGGCGAGCCTTCGGTGCGGCTGAGAAACTCCTCTTCCGTCCACATGAACAGCTCGGCCAGGCCGCTGTTGTCCAGGCCGTGGCGCGGCTGGAAGTCGCCCTGCTCGGTGGGGCGAGCGAAGCGATTCCAGGGGCAGACAATCTGACAGTCGTCGCAGCCGAACACCCGGTTGCCGATGGGCGCACGCAGCTCTTCGGGGATCGAGCCTTTCAGCTCGATGGTCAGGTAGGAGATGCAGCGCCGGGCATCCAGCACGTAGGGCCCGACGAAGGCCGCAGTGGGGCAGATATCCATGCACGCGGTGCAGCGTCCGCAATGCTCGCTGGCGTGTGGGGCATCCACCGGCAGTGGCAGGTCGACGAACAGTTCGCCGAGAAAGAAATAGCTGCCGGCCTTGCGGTTGAGCACCAGAGTGTTCTTGCCGATCCAGCCGAGGCCGGCTTTTTCGGCGATGGCCTTTTCCAGCACCGGGGCGCTGTCGACGAAGGCACGGTAGCCGAACGGACCGATCTGCTGCTGGATGCGTTCGGCCAGCTGTTGCAGGCGCTTGCGGATCAGTTTGTGGTAGTCGCGGCCCAGGGCGTAGCGCGACACGTAGGCCTGCTCCGACTCTTTGAGGCGCTGGGCCATCTGCGTGTCGCCGGGCAGATAGTCCATGCGCAGCGATACCACGCGCAGGGTGCCAGGTACCAGTTCGTCCGGGTGTGAGCGCTTGCTGCCGTGGGCGGCCATGTACTCCATCTCGCCCTGATAGCCGGCTGCCAGCCAGCGTTGCAGGTGCGCCTCGTGTTCGCCCAGCTCAACATCGGTGATGCCGACCTGCTGAAAGCCCAGCTCACGCCCCCAGTCCTTGATGGACAGGGCCAGAGCATTGAGGTCGAGGGTTTGATCGGACATGGGCGGGCGCAGGCGATGGACGTAGGTATAATTCTGCCAGACATCCGTGGTGAGCGAGCCATGCATCTACTACCAGCCTCTTTACCGTTGAGCCTGCACAGTGCCGAACAGGTGCGTGCGCTGGATGCGCAGTTGATCGCCGCTGGCACGCCCGGTTTCGAGTTGATGCAACGCGCTGCCCACGCGGCCTGGCGCGCCTTGCGCAGACGCTGGCCGGATGCTGGCGAAATCACCGTGCTGGCCGGGCGTGGTAACAATGCCGGTGACGGCTACCTGATTGCCGCTCTGGCTCAGCGTGCCGGTTGGCGTGTGCGCGTGCTGGCGGTGGGTGATCCCGCTGCTCTGAGTGGCGATGCTGAGCAGGCCTGCGCCGAGGCGCGAAGGGCGGGCGTGGATGTGCTGCCCTGGAGCGAATGCGCACCACTGGCTGGCATCGTGGTCGATGCGCTGCTCGGCACGGGTCTGGCTGGTGCGGTGCGTGAGCCTTATGCCCAGGCGATGCGCATGCTCAACCAGAGTGGCTTGCCGGTGCTGGCGGTGGATATTCCTTCTGGTTTGCACGCCGATAGAGGCGCGTGTCTTGGTGTGGCCGTGCGCGCCGATCTGACCGTGACCTTCATCGCCCTCAAGCTCGGCCTGCTCACGGGCGTTGGCCCGGAGCTGTGCGGCGAGCTGCAGTTCGACGATCTGCAAGGCGATGCCCGGCTATTGGCCCAGGCGCCCAGCGTGGCGCAGCGTCTCGATCCGGCCAATCTGCCGCGCCTTGCGGCGCGGTCGCCGGTGGCGCACAAGGGCCAGTTCGGTCACCTGCTGGTGATCGGTGGCGATCTGGGCATGGGCGGCGCTGCGCTGCTCTGTGCCGACAGTGCACTGCGTGCTGGCGCTGGCCTGGTGTCACTGGCGACACGAGGCGAGCATGTCGCGGCCGCTTTGGTGCGACGGCCTGAAATCATGTGTGCGGCGGTGGCTTCGGCCAATCAGCTGTTGGCACTCACCGAGCGCGCCGATGTCTGCGTGGTAGGGCCTGGCCTGGGTCAGGGGGCCTGGTCGCGCAGTTTGCTGTCTGGCGTCTGTGGTCTCGATATGCCTCAGGTCTGGGATGCCGATGCGCTCAATCTGCTGGCTGCCGGGCGGGCCGCCGCGCCTGATCAGGGTGTGCTCACGCCGCATCCGGGCGAAGCGGCGCGTTTGCTGGGTATCGATACCGCAAGCGTGCAGGCTGATCGGCCGGCTGCCGTGCGGGCCCTGGCGCAACGTTTTGGCCTGGTGGTGGTGCTTAAGGGCGCAGGCAGCCTGGTCGCAGCACCGGATGGGCGTCTGGCGCTGTGTGATCGCGGTCATCCGGCGATGGCGGGAGCCGGCTTGGGTGATGTTCTGGCTGGATTGATCGGTGCGCTGCTGGCGCAGGGCATGGCAGCGTATGATGCGGCCTGCCTGGCGGTATGGCTGCATGCACGTGCCGGTGAGGTGCTGGCTGCGCAGGGGCGCGGGCTGGCTGCCGGTGATCTGCCCTGCACCATTCGTCAGTTATTGGAGGAGTTGTGTCCTTGTGTGAAGTGAAACTCGAAGCGGCCGACGAAGCCGCAATGCTGGCTCTGGGGGCGCGGATCGCCGAGATCAGTGGGGGGCAGGGCATCATCTATCTGCATGGTGATCTGGGCGCCGGCAAAACCACCCTTTCACGCGGCATTCTGCGCGGCCTGGGCCATGCTGGTGCGGTCAAGAGTCCGACCTTTACCCTGGTCGAACCCTACGAAATTGGCGACATGCGTGCCTTTCATTTCGATCTTTATCGTCTGGTCGATCCTGAGGAATTGGAGTTTCTCGGCATCCGCGATTACTTCGAGGGGGATGCCTTGTGCCTGATCGAATGGCCGCAGCGTGGCGCGGGCGTTTTGCCAAAGCCCGACCTGGACATTACCATTAGCCCTCAAGCGAGCGGCCGTTCGCTGTTGCTGCAGGGGCATGGGGCTCGAGGGGAGGCCTGGTGCAAGGCCCTGAGCAGCAAGGAATGAATAAGAAGCGATGGGGTTGGTTATGCGCATAGGCGCGCTGGTTACAGCTGTGGGGGTGTTGTTGGCGGCCCTGGCTGCCGAGGCCCTGGCTGCCTCCGATATACGGAGCGTGCGTCTGTGGCGTGCCCCGGACAATACCCGTCTGGTCTTCGATCTGTCTGGCCCGGTACAGCACAGCGTGTTCACCCTTGCCGCACCTGATCGCATCGTTATCGACGTCAGTGGCGCCAAGTTGGCTACCAGTCTCGAGCAACTTTCGCTGGCCAACACCCCGATCACCGGTGTGCGCTCGGCCCAGCGCAGCGCTGATGACCTGCGCGTGGTCATCGATTTGTCGGCGCCGGTGTCGCCGAAGAGCTTTACCCTCGCGCCTAATCAGCAATATGGCCATCGCCTGGTGGTCGATTTGTTCGATCAGGGCAGTGCGCCCCCCGCCACGCAGACGCCCAGCATTGCCGCCAGCGCACCTCCTTTGCCGGTCACGCCGACCCAGCCACCACCGAAGTTGACGCCTGTGCCTAATGGCAAGCGCGATATCGTCGTCGCCATTGATGCCGGCCATGGTGGCGAGGACCCGGGTGCGCTGTCGCCGGTCAAGGGGCAGTACGAAAAGAACGTGACCCTGGCCATCTCCAGAGAGTTGCAGCGGCAGATCAATGCCGAAAAGGGCTTCCGTGCCGAACTGGTGCGCACCGGTGACTATTTCATTCCGCTGCGTAAACGCACCGAGATCGCGCGCAAGAAAGGCGCAGACCTGTTCGTGTCCATTCATGCCGACGCGGCGCCGCGGGCTTCGGCGTTCGGCGCTTCGGTCTATGCCCTGTCCGAACGGGGTGCTACGTCCGAGACGGCGCGCTGGCTGGCCGATGCCGAGAACCAGTCCGACCTGATCGGTGGCGCCGGCAATGTCAGTCTCGACGACAAGGACAAGATGCTCGCCGGCGTGTTGCTGGATCTGTCGATGACCGCTTCGCTGTCCTCCAGTCTCAATGTCGGGCAGAAGGTGCTGTCGAACATGGGCGGCATCACCCCGCTGCACAAACGGCGCGTCGAGCAGGCAGGCTTCATGGTGCTGAAATCGCCGGATATTCCTTCGATTCTGGTTGAGACCGGTTTCATCTCCAACCCCAACGAAGCCAAGAAACTGCATACCGCCAGCCATCAGCAGGCGCTGGCGCGTTCGATCACCACCGGGGTCAAGCAGTTCTTCCATGAGAACCCGCCGCCTGGCACCTACGTTGCCTGGCTGCGTGATGAAGGCAAGATCGCCGCGGGCCCGCGTGAGCATGTGGTGGCACGCGGCGAGAGCCTGGCGCTGATCGCCCAGCGCTACCAGATCAGCCTGGCGTCCCTGCGTAGTGCCAACAAGCTCAATGGTGACGTGATCAAGGTCGGCCAGACATTGCAGATACCCGCCACAGCGCTGGCAGCCCAGTAGTGAGTGTCATGTCCCGTATTCATTTGCTCAGCCCGCGCCTGGCCAACCAGATCGCTGCGGGCGAGGTGGTCGAGCGTCCGGCTTCGGTCGCCAAGGAACTGCTGGAAAACAGCCTGGACTCCGGTGCGCGGCGTATCGATGTCGACGTCGAGCAGGGCGGTGTCAAACTGCTCAAGGTGCGTGATGACGGTGGTGGTATCGCCCCGGACGACCTGCCGCTGGCATTGGCGCGCCATGCCACCAGCAAGATTCGTGAGTTGGAAGATCTCGAGGCGGTGCTCAGCATGGGCTTTCGTGGCGAGGCGCTGGCTTCGATCAGCTCAGTATCGCGCCTGACCCTGACTTCGCGTACCGCCGACGCCGACCAGGCCTGGCAGGTGGAAACCGAGGGGCGTGACATGGAGCCACGGGTGCAGCCAGCTGCGCACCCGGTGGGCACCTCGGTGGAAGTACGAGATCTGTTCTTCAATACCCCGGCACGGCGCAAGTTCCTGCGCGCCGAGAAAACCGAATTCGATCACCTGCAGGAAGTGATCAAGCGCCTGGCGCTGGCCCGTTTCGATGTCGGCTTTCACCTGCGCCATAACGGCAAGACGGTGCTCAGCCTGCACGAGGCGGGTGACGAGATCAGCCGGGCGCGTCGTGTGGCCTCGGTTTGCGGCCCGGCGTTCCTCGAGCAGGCGCTGCCCATCGAGATCGAGCGCGGCGGTCTGCGCCTGTGGGGCTGGGTCGGCTTGCCCACCTTCTCGCGCAGTCAGGCGGATCTGCAGTATTTCTATGTCAACGGCCGCATGGTGCGCGACAAGCTGGTCGCTCATGCGGTGCGCCAGGCCTATCGCGACGTGCTGTTCAACGGCCGTCACCCGACCTTTGTGCTGTTTCTGGAAATCGACCCGAGCACGGTGGACGTCAACGTTCACCCGACCAAGCACGAAGTGCGCTTCCGTGACAGCCGCATGGTACATGACTTCCTTTACGGTACGTTGCACCGTGCGCTGGCCGATGTACGCCCGGAAGATCAGGTGGCCGCTCCGGCGGCCATCTCCCCCATGTCGCGTGCAAGCGGCCTGGCCGCCGGAGAATTTGGCCCGCAGGGCGAAATGGGTCTGGCTGCCAGTGTGCTGGAAACCCCGGTGGCCAATGCGCAGCCGGCCTGGCGTGGTGCAGGTGCTGGTTATCAGCAACAAGCTAGCAACCCCGGCGTACCGGCTGCCGAAGCGCAAGCCACCTATCGCGAGTATTTCGCCCCGCTGCCCGCTGCGTCGTCCGCAGCGCTGCCGCAGGAGCAGGGCGACATTCCGCCGCTCGGCTACGCCGTGGCGCAGCTCAAGGGGGTCTACATCCTCGCCGAGAATGCCCAGGGCATGGTTGTGGTGGATATGCACGCCGCGCATGAGCGCATCACCTACGAGCGCCTGAAGCATGCGATGGCCAGTGAGGGGCTGCGCGGCCAGCCGTTGCTGGTACCGGAATCCATCGCTCTCAGTCAGCGCGAAGCCGACTGCGCCGAGGAGCATGGCGAGTGGTTCCAGCGTCTGGGCTTCGAATTGCAGCGGCTGGGAGAGGAGACGCTGGCGATCCGCCAGATTCCGGCGCTGCTCAAGCAGGCCGAAGCGACCCAGTTGGTGCGCGACGTACTGGCCGATCTGCTCGAATATGGCACCAGCGACCGTATCCAGGCGCACCTCAACGAGCTGCTGGCGACCATGGCCTGCCATGGTGCGGTGCGCGCCAACCGGCGCCTGACCCTTCCCGAGATGAACGCCCTGCTGCGTGACATGGAACAGACCGAGCGCAGCGGCCAGTGCAACCACGGGCGACCGACCTGGACGCAATTGAGCATGGATCAGCTCGATAAGTTGTTCATGCGTGGTCAGTAAGTGAGCAATGCCCCGCCGAGGGCTCCCGTCTTTGTTGCCGAGTCATATCGATGCCTGCGCTTCCTCCTGCAATTTTTCTGATGGGCCCGACTGCCGCCGGCAAGACCGACCTGGCCCTGGAGCTGGCGCGCGTCTTGCCGTGTGACCTGATCAGCGTTGATTCGGCGCTAATCTATCGTGGCATGGACATCGGCACGGCCAAGCCTGAGCGTGCCATTCTCGACGCGTTTCCTCACGCCCTGATCGATATCCGTGATCCGGCCGAGAGCTATTCGGCGGCGGAGTTTCGCGCCGATGCCCTGGCCGCCATGGCCGAGAGCACGGCGCGTGGCCGTATTCCGCTGCTGGTGGGCGGCACCATGCTCTATTACAAGGCGCTGCTGGAAGGCCTGGCCGACATGCCCAGCGCCGATCCGGTGATCCGCGCCGAGCTGGAGGCTCGTGCGCTGGCCGAAGGCTGGGAGGTGCTGCATCGCGAATTGGCCGCAGTCGACCCGGAGTCGGCGGCGCGCATCCACCCCAACGACCCGCAACGTCTGACCCGGGCGCTGGAAGTCTATCGGCTGAGTGGTCTGAGCATGACCGAGCATCGTCGGCGCCAGGCGGCAGGAAATCCCGACACGGGCACATCGGGCGCCGGGCAATTGCCCTATACTGTTGCTCAGCTTGCTATCGCACCGGCGCAGCGTCAGGTTTTGCATGACCGCATCGCTCAACGATTTCGGGTGATGTTGGAACAGGGTTTCGTGGAAGAGGTCGAAGCCCTGCGTAGACGAAGTGACTTGCACGCGGGATTGCCGTCTATACGGGCGGTGGGTTATCGCCAGGTATGGGAATACCTCGATGGCGAGCTATCCCGGGACGATATGGTCGAGCGGGGCATCATCGCCACTCGGCAATTGGCCAAGCGTCAGTTCACCTGGCTACGCGGTTGGGAGAACTTGCATTGGCTCGATAGCCTGGCCTGCGACAATCTGTCTCGCGCCTTGAAATACCTGGAAAGCGTCTCCATATTGAAATGAGACCTTGCCGCTGGTCGTCTATCCTTGGGGGTGGGACGGCCTGAAGCCATTGTTTACCTACTAAAATTATTGAAATTGATCCTCGAAAGGAGTGCGGCACATGTCAAAAGGGCATTCGCTACAAGACCCTTACCTGAATACCCTGCGTAAGGAACGCGTCCCTGTTTCCATCTATCTGGTCAACGGCATCAAGCTGCAGGGCCAGATCGAATCCTTCGACCAGTTCGTCATCCTGCTGAAGAACACTGTCAGCCAGATGGTCTACAAACACGCCATTTCCACCGTCGTACCCAGCCGTCCGGTGCGCCTGCCGAGTGCTGGCGATGCCGAGCAGGCCGATGGCGAGCCAGGTAACGCCTGATAGGGGGCTGCATTGTTCTTCGAGCGTCATGAGGGCGGTGAGCGGGCCATCCTGGTTCATCTGGAAGGCCAAGACTCCGAGGCGAGCGAAGACCCCCAGGAGTTCCAGGAATTGGCCATGTCGGCAGGCGCCGACATGGTCGCTTTCTTTAGCGTGCCCAGCAGTCGTCTGACTGCCAAGTTCCTTATCGGCAGCGGCAAGGTCGAGGAGCTGCGCGACCAGGTCAAGGCCGTCGAGGCCGATCTGGTCATCTTCAATCACACCCTGACACCGAGCCAGGAGCGCAACCTCGAGCGCGCCTTCGAGTGTCGTGTGCTCGATCGTACCGGGTTGATCCTCGATATCTTCGCCCAGCGTGCGCGCACTCACGAAGGCAAGCTGCAGGTCGAGTTGGCTCAGCTTGATCACATGAGTACGCGCCTGGTGCGTGGCTGGACCCACCTCGAGCGGCAGAAGGGTGGTATCGGCCTGCGTGGTCCGGGTGAAACCCAGCTGGAAACCGACCGCCGCTTGTTGCGCGTGCGTATTCGCCAGATCAAGCAGAAGCTCGAGAAGGTGCGCAGTCAGCGCGAGCAGGCGCGCCGTGGGCGCAGGCGCGCGGATATTCCATCGGTCTCCCTGGTGGGGTACACCAACGCCGGCAAGTCCACCTTGTTCAATGCCCTGACCACCTCCGAGGTGTATGCGGCCGATCAACTGTTCGCCACACTCGATCCGACCCTGCGCCGTCTGCAGCTCGACGACCTGGGTCCCGTGGTACTGGCCGATACCGTGGGTTTCATTCGCCATCTGCCGCACAAGCTGGTCGAGGCTTTCCGCGCTACGCTTGAAGAATCGAGCAATTCCGACCTGCTGTTGCATGTGATCGACGCCCATGAGCCTGAGCGCATGGCGCAGATCGAGCAGGTGCAGAACGTGCTCAAGGAGATCGGCGCACACGAGTTGCCGATGCTCGAGGTATACAACAAGCTGGATTTGTTGGATGGTGTCGAGCCGCAGATCCAGCGCGATGCTGATGGCAAGCCGCTGCGTGTCTGGTTGTCGGCCCGCGAGGGGCGTGGTCTTGAGCTGTTGCGTCAAGCAGTGGCGGAGCTGTTGGGCGAAGATTTGTTCGTCGCCACGCTGCAGCTGCCGCAACGTTTGGGGCGACTGCGTGCGCAGTTCTTCGCGTTGGGGGCGGTGCAGAGCGAAGAACATGACGAGTTGGGGCGCAGCTTGCTGGCGGTACGTTTGCCGCGAGTCGAGCTCAATCGCCTGGTGAGTCGCGAAGGTTTGGAGCCTCAAACCTTCATCGAGCAACATACTTTGCAATAAAGCCTGGGACGGTGGCTTTGCTGTCACCATAGGGCTTTGGGTAGCATTGGCCGGCGCGCCGTGGGCGCGCCTTCGCTTTATTAGTACGGAGAACGCTATGGCTTGGAATGAGCCGGGTGGCAACTCGAACAATCAAGACCCTTGGGGCGGCCGCAAAGGCGGTGGCCGGCAGGGGCCGCCGGATCTCGACGAAGCGTTCCGCAAGCTGCAAGAAAGCCTCAACGGGCTGTTTGGCGGTGGCAAGAAACGTGGTGACGACGACTCTGGTCGCAGTGGCGGCGGTGGCTTCGGCCTGCTGTTCGTCGGTCTCGGCCTGTTGGCGGTGGTATGGCTGTACAGCGCGATCTACGTGGTGGACGAACAGGAGCAGGCCGTGGTGCTGCGCTTCGGTAAGTACCACGAGACCGTTGGTCCGGGCCTGAATATCTATTTCCCGCCAATCGATCGCAAGTTCCAGGAAAACGTCACGCGTGAGCGCGCCTACAGTAAGCAGGGCGCCATGCTGACCGAAGACGAGAACATCATCGAAGTGCCGCTGACCGTGCAGTATCGGGTGAGCAACCTGCAGGACTTCGTGCTCAACGTCGAGCAGCCGGAAGTCAGTCTGCAGCACGCTACCGACAGTGCCGTGCGCCATGTGGTGGGTTCCACCGAGATGGATCAGGTGCTGACCGAAGGTCGTGAGCTGATAGCCAGCGAGGTGCGTGAGCGCCTGCAGCGTTTCCTCGACAACTACCGCACCGGTATCACCATCACTCAGGTGAACATCCAGAGCGCTGCGGCGCCGCGTGAGGTTCAGGAAGCCTTCGATGACGTGATCCGTGCCCGTGAAGACGAGCAACGCGAGAAGAACCAGGCCGAGTCCTACGCCAACGGCGTGATTCCGGAAGCGCGTGGTCAGGCCCAGCGTCTGCTGGAAGAGGCCAACGGTTACCGTGATGAAGTCATCGCTCGTGCCCAGGGTGAGGCTGATCGCTTCACCAAGCTGGTCGCCGAGTACCGCAAGGCGCCCGAGATCACTCGCGAGCGTCTGTACATCGACACCATGCAGGAAGTGATGAGCAACACCAGCAAGGTTCTGGTCACCGGTGACAAGGGGCAGAACAACCTGCTCTATCTGCCGCTGGACAAGATGATCGACAGCCGTGGTGGTGCTTCTTCCTCCAGTTCTGCCAACAGCAGCAATTCGACAGCGCGTGATCCGGCCGTGCCGCTGAGCAGCGATATGTCGCAGCGTAACCTGCGTACCCGGGAGGGCCGTTGATGAACAACAAGTCCCTGATCGGCCTGATCGTGGCCGTGGTTGTGGCCCTGGTGGCGTGGAACAGCTTCTATATCGTGGCGCAGACCGAGCGTGCGGTGCTGTTGCAGTTCGGGCGAGTGGTTCAGCCTGATGTGCAGCCCGGCCTGCATGTGAAGATCCCCTACGTCAACCAGGTGCGTATCTTCGACGGTCGTCTGCTGACGCTGGACTCGACGTCCTCGCGCTTCCTGACCCTGGAGAAGAAAGCGCTGATGGTCGATGCCTATGCCAAGTGGCGGGTGAAGGATGCCGAGCGCTTCTATCAGTCCACCTCGGGCATGAAGCAGGTCGCTGATGAGCGTCTGGCGCGTCGTCTGGAAGCATCGCTGCGTGACCAGTTCGGTAAGCGCACCCTGCACGAATCGGTATCCGGCGAGCGTGATGCGCTGATGGCTGACGTGACCGCGACCCTCAACCGCGCCGCCGAGCGTGAGTTGGGTATCGAAGTGGTCGATGTTCGGGTCAAGGCCATCGACCTGCCGCGCGAAGTGAACCGCAGCGTGTTCGAGCGGATGAGCACCGAGCGTGAGCGTGAAGCGCGCGAGCATCGCGCCAAGGGTCGTGAGCTGGCCGAAGGTATTCGCGCCGATGCCGATCGTCAGCGCCGCGTACTGCTGGCTGAAGCCTATCGTGAAGCTGAAGAGCTGCGCGGTGACGGTGATGCCCAGGCTGCGTCCATCTACGCCAACGCCTTCGGTCAGGATCAGGAGTTCTACTCCTTCTACCGTAGTCTGCAGGCTTACCGCGAAAGCTTCGCTGACAAGCGTGATGTGCTGGTGCTGGACCCGGGCAGCGATTTCTTCCGCTACCTGGAAAAATCCAGGCCTTGATCGGCAACCCTGGCGGCGCGATGCGTCGCCAGGGTGACCGCAAGGTAAAACGTGGTATCATGCGGCAGCCGGGAAAATCCCGGCTTTTTTGCGTCTGTGGGAATCATGTGGCAGGAACTCGGCATCGCACTGTGTCTGGTATTGGTGCTGGAAGGCATCCTGCCCTTCCTCTATCCGCGCCATTGGCGCGGAGCGGTCATGCAGGCAGCTCGTCTGCCCGACCGCCGACTGCGCCTTATGGGGCTGGCCAGCATGCTGCTGGGTTCGGCCCTTCTATATCTGCTTCACTGAAGGCTTGTGCCGCCCGGATCGAGAGGGGAATGGCGAAATGGCAACGGTAGACCGCTGGCTGCTGCCAGATGGCATCGAAGAAGTACTGCCGCCGGAAGCGGCACGCATCGAGGCGGCACGCCGTCAGGTGCTGGATCTGTTCCAACGTTGGGGTTACGAGTTCGTCGTCACCCCCCATATCGAGTACCTGGAATCCCTGCTGACTGGCGCTGGCCAGGATCTCGACCTGCGTACCTTCAAGGTCACCGATCCGCTGTCCGGTCGGCAGATGGGCTTTCGTGCCGACATCACCCCGCAGGTGGCGCGCATCGATGCGCACACCATGCGCCGTGAGGGGCCGAGCCGTCTGTGCTATGCCGGCAGCGTGTTGCATGCGCAGCCGCGTGCACTGACTACCTCGCGTAGCCCGATCCAGCTGGGTGCCGAGCTCTATGGCGACGCCAGTCCGGCCAGCGATATCGAGGTGATCAGCCTGCTGGTCGAGACCCTCGAGCTGGCTGCGGTGCCGAACGTGCACATGGATCTCGGTCATGTCGGTATCTACCGTGGTCTGGCGCGTGCCGCCGGTCTGTCCGGTGAGGCCGAGCAGCAACTGTTCGATGCGCTGCAGCGCAAAGCCATGGATGAGATCGAGAGCCTGACCGCCGCGTTGCCGGCGGGCCTGGGCAGCATGCTGCGTTCGCTCGCCGAGCTGTGTGGCGGCCGGGAAGTGCTGGATCTGGCCCGGGCCGTTCTGGTTGAGGCGCCGGATGCGGTGCACGCTGCGCTCGATGAGCTGGTGGCCATCGCCGATGCGCTGGAGCTGCGCTATCCGGAGCTGCCGCTGTACTTCGACCTGGGCGAGTTGCGCGGCTACAACTATCACACCGGCGTGGTGTTCGCGGCCTTCGTGCCGGGTGAGGGCGGTGCCATCGCTCAAGGCGGTCGTTATGACGATACCGGCGCGGTATTTGGTCGTGCGCGCCCGGCAACTGGCTTCTCCACGGACCTGAAGACCCTGGTAACCCTGGGTGACATGCATGTGGATGAGGCGGTCAGCGGTGTCTGGGCGCCGGACAATCATGATCTCTATCTGTGGCAGGCCGTTCGTCGTCTGCGTGGTGAAGGCGAGCGCGTGGTACAGGCGTTGCCCGGGCAGAGCGAGGCGGATGCGCGTGAAGCAGGCTGTGATCGCCTGTTGACGCTGCGCGATGGACGTTGGCAGGTGGCGCCCCTGGCGTCCTGAATTCATTTTCGCCGGCTCGCAGCCGGCATCGAAGCTTGCGCGAAGAGGACAAGTTTATGGGTAAGAATGTCGTCGTCCTGGGCACCCAATGGGGTGATGAGGGCAAGGGCAAGATCGTCGACCTGCTCACCGAGCAGGCCGCTGCAGTCGTGCGTTATCAGGGCGGTCACAACGCAGGTCACACCCTGGTGATCAACGGTGAGAAGACCGTCCTGCACCTGATTCCGTCCGGCATCCTGCGTGCTGGCGTCGAATGCCTGATCGGCAACGGTGTGGTCGTCGCTCCCGATGCTCTGATGCGCGAAATCACCAAGCTGGAAGAGAAGGGTGTACCGGTGCGTGAGCGCCTGCGTATCAGCCCGGCCTGCCCGCTGATCCTGTCCTATCACGTGGCGCTGGACCAGGCGCGCGAAAAGGCCCGCGGTGACGCCAAGATCGGTACCACCGGTCGCGGTATCGGCCCGGCCTACGAAGACAAGGTCGCGCGTCGCGGCCTGCGCGTCGGTGACCTGTTCCACCGCGAGCGTTTCGCCGCCAAGCTGGGCGAGCTGCTGGATTACCACAACTTCCAGCTGGTCAATTTCTACAAAGAGCCGGCCATCGACTTCCAGAAAACCCTGGATGAGTGCATGGAATACGCCGAGCTGCTCAAGCCGATGATGGCTGATGTGACTGCCGTGCTGCATGACCTGCGTCGTGAGGGCAAGGACATCATGTTCGAAGGTGCCCAGGGTTCGCTGCTGGACATCGACCATGGCACCTACCCCTACGTGACCAGCTCCAACACCACTGCTGGCGGTATCGCCACCGGCTCCGGTTTCGGTCCGCTGTACCTGGATTACATCCTCGGTATCACCAAGGCCTACACCACCCGTGTCGGTTCCGGCCCGTTCCCGACCGAGCTGTTCGATGATGTCGGTGCTTTCCTGGCCAAGCGTGGTCACGAGTTCGGCGCCACCACCGGTCGTGCCCGTCGCTGCGGCTGGTTCGATGCGGTGATCCTGCGTCGCGCCATCGAGATCAACAGCATCTCCGGCCTGTGCCTGACCAAGCTGGACGTGCTCGATGGTCTGGAAAGCATCCGTATCTGCACCGGCTACAAAGATGCCAACGGCCAGGTGCTGGTCGATGCGCCGACCGACGCCGACAGCTACATCGGCCTGCAGCCGGTCTACGAGGAAATGCCCGGCTGGAGCGAATCCACGCTGGGCGCCAAGACCCTGGAAGACCTGCCGGCCGCTGCTCGTGCCTACATCAAGCGTGTGGAAGAGCTGGTTGGTGCGCCAATCGACATCATCTCTACCGGCCCGGATCGCAACGAGACCATCGTACTGCGTCATCCGTTTGCCTGATCGAGATGCTCTCGAGTCGCACAGGAGCCGCCTTCGGGCGGCTTTTTTGTGCCCGTCCGTACCGGCGCTCCTGCATGGGAGCTGGGCATGCGCTTTGCTTATATTCAATAAATCCCGGAAGTCGCCGTTATAGCTATTACGGTTGTTGAGGAGTGTCCCCAGTGTTCGCCATCGTTTCCATGTTGCGTAGCCGTTTGTTGCGCCCGGTGTTCGTTGCGCTTGGCCTGGCCATGTTGGTGCAGGTCGGTTTGGCTGTTTGGCTGATGCGCGCCTCGGTCGACGGTATGGTCGAGGATCTGGCGCAGCGCCTGGGTGGTGAGAGCCGCCGCCTTGGCGAAGAGCTGAACATGGCTGAACGCGAGATGAGCCAGGGTCTTGCGGCGTTGGCGAGCAGTACCCGCACTCGCCTGGGCGAAGGGCTTTCTGGCCAGTTGAAGAGTGAGCAGGCGCAACTGCGTGCGGTGCTCGAGGGCAATCTCAAGCAGTCCGGCCAGGCGCTGGCGCAATTGCTGGCTGGGGTGGCGCCGAAGTCCATCTGGGATCTGGATATTCCAGCGCTCACGGCACTGACGCGCATCGCCCAGCAGGACCCAGCGGTGCTGTTCGCCATCATCTATGACGCCGAAGGCAAGCGCCTGACGCGCAACTTCAATCGCAGTAATGCGCAGGTGCGCGAGCTGGTCGCTGCCGGGCAGGGTGACTCGCCGCTGGATAAGTTGGTGGAGGCGGCCTCGCGTGATCCGCGTGTATACGTGGTCGAGGCGCAAATCAGTCCGATGGGGGCGTCGATCGGCAAGGTGCAGATGGGCCTGTCGCTGGATCTGGTGGAAAAGGAGCTGACGGCGCTGGACGGTCGTTTCGCGGCGCTGGTCAGTGGTGCGGGTGAGTTGGTCGACAGCAGTCTGGCTGGCGCTTCCGAAGAGGCGACCGGTGCGCTGCGCGAGCGTCTGCAGTCGGCCGAGCGCTACGCCCAGGAAATGGCGCGCAACGGTGGTGAGTCGGTGCGCGTGGCGGCGGATTCGCTGCGCTGGAACATCGCCCTCGGCCTGTTGATCGTGGGGGCGCTGGCAATGCTAGTGGTCGCCCTTGTATTGGGTTGGCGAGTGCTGAGTCGCTTGCGCTTGCTTAGTGCAGCGCTCAATGACCTGGCGGCGGGCGAGGGCGATCTGACGCGGCGCGTGAGCATCGACAGTCAGGACGAGGTCGGCGAGATGGCCGATGCGGTCAATCGCTTCATCGCCAAGCTGCAGCCCATCGTGCGTGAGTCGGGTGAGGTGGCGTTACGTACCGGTGAGCAGATTCGCAGCTTGACTCAGCGCGGCGTGGCGGCCGAGGCGGCTGCCGGGCGGCAGCGCGATGAGGTGGCGGGCAGCCTGCAGGCGTTGGAGCAAATGGCCGACGAGGCGCAGGCGGAAAGCCAGGCCATGCAGGACGCGTTGCAGCGCGTCGACACCATCCGCCAGGCGGCGCACGAGAACGCGGCTATCGCTCAGCGTCTGTCCACGCTGATCGAGGGCTTGGTGGCGCGGGTGGCCGATGGTTCGGCGGTGATCGAGCGCCTGGCCAAGCAGAGCGAGCAGATCGAGGTGGTGCTGACGGTGATTCAGTCCATCGCCGAGCAGACCAACCTGCTGGCGCTCAATGCCGCCATCGAGGCGGCACGCGCTGGCGAGAGTGGTCGTGGGTTTGCTGTGGTGGCTGACGAGGTGCGGGCGCTGGCGAGCAAGACTCAGCAGTCAACCGGCGATATCCAGACCCATATCGCTGCCCTGCAGCGGGGCGCGCAGGAGGCGGTCACCGCCATCGCCCAGGCGGGCGCGCAAGGTAGTGAAGGTCTGCAGGTGCTGCGTGACAGTGCGCGTCTGCAGCAGTCGGTGCAGCAGTCGGTGGATGAAGTGCATGGCGCCATCAATGCAGCGACTCAGGCAGCGGCACACCAGGCGCAAGGAGCTGGAGCGGTACGCGGGCGTGTCGAGACCATCCATGCCGAAGCGCAGCGTGCGGCCGAGGCGGTGGCGGCGATTGCGGGTAACGCGCGAGCGCTGGATGAGTTGGCAGCGCAGCTCAAGGCCAGTCTGGGGCAGTTCAAAGTGTAGGGGGGCTGTGCGCACCTCGCTGCTCTAAGGTCTTGGCGGGTGCGCGCAGCGGCGCACCTTGCGAGGTGGCGCGCTTTTTCGTGGGCAATAAAAAACCGAGCCATTGGCTCGGTTTTTTGAAATTTGGTGCCCAGGAGAAGACTCGAACTTCCACGACCGTTAAGTCACTGATACCTGAAACCAGCGCGTCTACCAATTCCGCCACCTGGGCACTGCAGCAATGTTCGTCGTTGCCGACACGGAGCGTTGCATCCGTTTATTTGTAAAGTGGGTTATCAAGCCACTTCACGAAATTTGGTGCCCAGGAGAAGACTCGAACTTCCACGACCGTTAAGTCACTGATACCTGAAACCAGCGCGTCTACCAATTCCGCCACCTGGGCACAGAAACCGATGAATCATCATCTGCTTCGTGTTACAACGTCTGCTCGACGCTGTGGGCGCGAACTATACGGGCGGGCATTTACCTTGTAAACCCCTGACCCCAAAAAAATTATTGTCGCCGGAAAAGCTGCCTTGAATGACGTTTTCGCGCTTCAATAGGCAGATGGCATACACCTCTATAGATAAGCACAGGTAATCCTCCTTACATGGCCGATTGGCAATCCCTCGATCCCGAGGCCGCCCGCGAGGCGGAAAAATACGACAACCCCATCCCCAGCCGTGAGCTGATCCTTTCGCATCTGGCCGAGCGCGGCGCGCCTGCCAGTCGTGAACAACTGGTCGAAGAGTTCGGTTTGCATACCGACGATCAGCTCGAGGCACTGCGACGCCGACTGCGCGCCATGGAGCGCGACGGTCAGCTCATCTATACCCGTCGTGGCACCTATGCCCCGGTGGACAAGCTCGACCTGATCTGCGGTCGCATCAGTGGCCATCGTGATGGCTTCGGCTTCCTCGTGCCGGATGACGGCAGTGACGACCTGTTCCTCAGCCCGGCGCAGATGCGCCTGGTGTTCGATCGTGATCGGGCGTTGGTGCGGGTGGCAGGTTTCGATCGCCGTGGCCGTCGTGAAGGCGGCATCGTCGAGGTGATCGAGCGCGCGCACGAGAGCATCGTCGGCCGGTACTACGAAGAGAACGGCATCGGCTTCGTCGTCGCCGACAATCCCAAGATCCAGCAGGAAGTGCTGGTCACCCCAGGGCGCACTGCCGGTGCGCGCATCGGCCAGTTCGTCGAGATCAAGATCACTCACTGGCCTACGCAGCGTTTCCAGCCGCAGGGCGACATTGTCGAGGTGATCGGCAACTACATGGCGCCGGGCATGGAGATCGACGTGGCGCTGCGCAGCTACGACATCCCGCACGTTTGGCCCGAGGCGGTAGTCAAGGAAGCGCGCAAGCTCAAGCCTGAGGTGGAGGAGAAGGACAAGGAGAAGCGCATCGACCTGCGCCATCTGCCTTTCGTCACCATCGATGGTGAAGACGCCCGCGACTTCGACGATGCCGTGTACTGCGAGAAGAACAGCAGCCGCTGGAAGTTGTTCTCCGGTGGCTGGAAACTCTACGTGGCCATCGCCGACGTCTCGCACTACGTCAAGGTCGGCTCGGCGCTGGATGCCGAGGCGGTCGAGCGCGGCAACTCGGTGTATTTCCCCGAGCGCGTCGTACCGATGCTGCCGGAGGAGCTGTCCAACGGCCTGTGCTCGCTCAACCCGCATGTCGATCGCCTGGCCATGGTCTGCGAAATGACCATGTCCAAGAGCGGCCAGATGGTCGACTACAAGTTCTACGAGGCAGTGATCCACTCCCATGCGCGCCTGACCTACAACAAGGTCAGCCTGATGCTGGAAGATCCCAAGAGCAGCGAGGGTAAGTCCCTGCGCAGCGAGTACAAGGAAGTCCTGCCGCACCTCAATCAGCTCTACGCGTTGTATCAGGTACTGGTCGCCGCTCGTCACGAGCGCGGCGCCATCGACTTCGAGACCCAGGAAACCCGCATCATCTTCGGCGAAGGGCGCAAGATCGCGGAGATCCGCCCGACCCAGCGCAACGATGCGCACAAGTTGATCGAGGAGTGCATGCTGGCCGCCAACGTGGCCACCGCGCGCTTCATGCAGGATCACGAGATCCCGTCGCTGTATCGCGTGCACGATGGCCCGCCGCCGGAGCGCCTGGAGAAGCTCAAGGCCTTCCTCGGTGAGCTGGGGTTGTCGCTGCAGCGTGGCAAATCCAAGGATGGTCCGTCACCCAAGGACTATCAGCGCCTGCTGGAAAGCATCCGCGAGCGCCCGGACTATCACCTGATCCAGACCGTGATGCTGCGTTCGCTGAGTCAGGCGGTGTACAGCGCGCAGAACGAAGGGCACTTCGGCCTCAATTACGAGGCGTATACCCACTTCACCTCGCCGATCCGTCGCTATCCCGACCTGCTGGTGCACCGTGCCATTCGCAGCGTGGTCCGTTCCAAGCGCGACACCAAGCACGTGGAGCGTGCCGGTGCGGCAGTCATGCCCAAGGCGCGTATCTATCCGTACGACGAAGCGACCCTGGAAAAGCTCGGCGAGCAGTGCTCGATGACCGAGCGCCGTGCCGACGAAGCGACCCGCGACGTGGTCAACTGGCTCAAGTGCGAGTTCATGCAGGATCGTGTCGGTGAGACCTTTGCCGGTGTGATCACTGCCGTGACCGGTTTTGGCATTTTCGTCGAGCTGCGCGATATCTACGTCGAGGGTCTGGTGCATGTGACCGCGCTGCCGGCCGACTACTACCACTTCGACCCGGTTCACCATCGCCTCTCCGGCGAGCGCAGCGGCCGCAGCTTCCGTCTTGGCGACAGCGTCGAGGTCAAGGTGATGCGCGTCGATCTGGATGAGCGCAAGATCGACTTCGAGCTGAGCCAGGACAAGGCCGGCAAGGGTGATGATGCGCGTCGCGGCGGCAAACCGAGCGGCATGGGCAATACCGACGTGCAGAAAAGCCGGGACGTGAAGAAGGCGCTGTTGGCTGGCGCCAAGGCTGGCAAGGGTGCGAGTGGCAAAGGTGCTGCCGGCAAGTCGGCGAGCAAGCCGGCCGGCGGTGCGCGCAAAGGTTCCGGGCGTGGTGAAAGTGCCCCGCCAGCTGCCGGTAAACCGCGCAAGCGTAAGGCCAAGTCATGAGTGATCTGGAAAAGATCTACGGCGTACATGCCGTAGAGGCCATGCTGCGTCATCACCCCAAACGGGTGAAGCAGGTCTGGCTGGCCGATGGTCGCAGTGATCCTCGGGTGCAGCCCTTGCTGGAGCTGGCTGCGCAGTCTCGCGTAAAAGTGGGGCAGTGCGAGCGCCGTGAGATGGATGCCTGGGTCGAGGGTGTGCATCAGGGTGTGGTTGCCGATGTCAGCCCCAGTCAGGTCTGGGGCGAGGCGATGCTCGAAGAGTTGCTCGATCGCTGCGAAGGCCCGCCTTTGCTGCTGGTGCTCGATGGCGTGACCGACCCGCACAACCTGGGGGCTTGTCTGCGCACGGCAGATGCCGCCGGCGCGTTGGCGGTGATCGTGCCCAAGGACAAATCGGCCACCCTCAACGCCACGGTACGCAAGGTGGCCTGCGGTGCTGCCGAGGTGATTCCGCTGGTGGCGGTGACCAACCTGGCGCGCAGTCTGGAGAAGTTGCAGCAGCGTGGCCTGTGGGTGGTTGGTACGGCCGGTGAGGCCGAGCTGGAGGTCTATCAGCAGGACATGACCGGGCCAACGGTGCTGGTCATGGGGGCCGAGGGCAAGGGCATGCGCCGGTTGACCCGCGAGCATTGCGATTACCTGGTCAAGCTGCCCATGGGCGGCAGTGTCAGCAGCCTCAATGTCTCGGTTGCTACTGGGGTCTGCCTGTTCGAAGCGGTGCGTCAGCGTCAGGCCCAGCGCAAGGGCTGACTGCTCAAATAATCGCCAATTCGTCTTGCGTGCGGCAGGGGGCTTCTCTAGAATGGCGCCCCTTGCCGTGACGGCAGGCCTTTTCGTGCCTACCGCCTGGCAAGCTCATCACGAGAAAACCCACTCCTTGCCTGACCACCTTAGTTGGCAGGCTACAACCCGTAAGGAGCATTTATGCGTCATTACGAAATCATCTTTCTGGTTCACCCGGACCAGAGCGAGCAAGTCGGCGGCATGGTCGAGCGTTACACCAAGCTGATCGAAGAAGACGGTGGCAAGATTCACCGCCTGGAAGACTGGGGCCGTCGTCAGCTGGCTTACGCCATCAACAACGTCCACAAAGCCCACTACGTGATGCTCAACGTAGAGTGCACCGGTAAGGCCCTGGCCGAGCTGGAAGACAACTTCCGCTACAACGACGCCGTGATCCGTAACCTGGTCATCCGTCGCGACGAGGCCGTCACTGGCCAGTCCGAGATGCTGAAGGCCGAAGAAAACCGCAGTGAGCGCCGCGAGCGTCGTGAACGTCCTGAAAACGCCGAATCCAACGACGGCGATGACAGCGACAGCAACGACAGCGACAACGCTGACGAGTAATCCACGGATCTATTGAGGAGCCAATCACATGGCACGTTTCTTCCGTCGTCGTAAATTCTGCCGCTTCACCGCTGAAGACGTGAAAGAGATCGATTTCAAAGATCTCAACACCCTGAAAGCCTACATCTCGGAAACCGGCAAGATCGTTCCTAGCCGTATCACCGGTACCAAGGCTCGTTATCAGCGTCAGCTGGCCACCGCTATCAAGCGCGCCCGCTTCCTGGCCCTGCTGCCCTACACCGACAGCCACGGCCGCTGAGACCGGACAGTCGACAAGAGTTAAGGAATAGATCGCATGCGCGCCCTGGCTGAATACATCATGCGCGGCCGTATGCAGGCCACCCTCGTGGTGGTGGGATCGGCAGCGATGCCGCTGTTGTTCTGGTTGAGTGCCGCCGCTGGCAGCCTGGTGCTGTTGCGGCGTGGAGCCAGTGATGCCATCGGCATCCTGGCCTGGGCCATGCTACCGGCGATTGCCTGGTGGTATTTCGGCGAACCGCGCACCTTGCTGGTGCTGGTCGGCGCGCTGGGGTTGGCGTTGTTGTTGCGCGCCAACTGGACCTGGAACCGCATACTGCTGAGCAGTGTGGCACTGGGCCTGGTGTATGGATTTGTCCTTGGGGCAGTGTTCCGCGAACCCATCGCGGCCATGGCTGGTGAGCTGCAGAAGCTGCTGCCAACCATGTTCGATGGGGCTCACCAGCAATTGTCGGTGGGTGAACGCGAGCGTCTCGAGGCACTGATCGCACCGGTGCTGACCGGACTGCTGGCAGCCTTGCTGCAGATTCTGAGCTTGCTGAGCCTGATCCTTGGGCGTTACTGGCAGGCCGTGTTGTACAACCCTGGCGGTTTTGGTCGCGAGTTTCGCGCGCTGAGACTGTCGCTGCCGCAGGCGCTGTTGCTGCTGGCGGGCATGATGCTAGGTCCCAATCTGGGGCCGCAGTTGGCCATGCTCACGCCGCTGTGCAGTGTGCCGCTGCTGTTCGCCGGGATCGCCCTGGTGCACGGCCTGGTGGAGAAGGGTGGGCTCGCTCGCTTCTGGCTGGTGGGCATGTACATCACGCTCCTGCTGTTCATGCAGCTGATCTATCCGTTACTGGTGGTCTTGGCCATCGTCGACAGTCTGTTTGATTTTCGCGGTCGCCTGGCGCGCAAGAACGGCCCGGGCTCTGCGAACGGTGAAGGTTAAAAGTTAAGAGGTAAGACCCAAATGGAAGTCATCCTGCTGGAAAAAATCGCCAATCTGGGCAACCTGGGCGACAAAGTGAACGTTAAAGCCGGTTACGGCCGTAACTTCCTGCTGCCGCAAGGCAAAGCCACCGCTGCCACCGAAGCCAACGTTGCTGCTTTCGAAGCACGTCGCGCCGAGCTGGAAAAAGCTGCTGCCGAGAAGAAAGCTTCCGCTGAATCTCGCGCTGCTCAGCTGGCTGAACTGGAAGTCACCATCACCGCCACCGCTGGCGATGAAGGCAAGCTGTTCGGTTCCATCGGCACCCACGACATCGCTGACGCCCTGACCGCCTCCGGCGTTGAAGTGGCCAAGGCTGAAGTTCGTCTGCCGAACGGCACCATTCGCCAGGTTGGCGAATACGACGTAGCTGTGCACCTGCACACCGACGTCGAAGCCACCGTCAAGGTGGTTGTGGTCGCTGCTTAATCAAGTAGCCGCCAAGCGGGCTTGCGCTGTAGCGTAGGTCTGCTGACAATCGGGCACGGTATCGCTCTGCGATCCGTGCCCTTTGTTTTTCTATCGCAGCATTTTCTCCCCGAGCCTATGAACGACATCAGCATTCCCGAGCAATACGACCTGCAGACTGCCGCCCTGAAAGTGCCGCCGCACTCCATCGAGGCGGAACAGGCAGTGCTCGGCGGCCTGATGCTCGACAACAATGCCTGGGAGCGCGTGCTCGATGGGGTGTCGGATGTCGATTTCTATCGCCATGACCATCGCCTGATCTTCCGCGCCATCTTCAAGCTGGCCGAGCGTAACGAACCCTTCGACGTGGTGACCCTGTCCGAGCAGTTGGACAAGGAAGGGCAGCTATCGCAGGTTGGTGGCCTGGCTTATCTCGCCGAGCTGGCGAAGAACACGCCGTCGGTGGCCAACATCAAGGCCTATGCGCAGATCATTCGTGAGCGCGCCACGCTGCGCAAACTTATCAGCATCAGCAACGAGATTGCCGACAGTGCCTACGCCCCGGAAGGCCGCACCGGCGAGGAAATTCTCGACGAAGCGGAGCGCCTGATCTTCCAGATCGCCGAAGACCGCCCCAAGACCGGTGGGCCGGTGGGTATCAACGACATTCTGGTCAAGGCCATTGACCGCATCGACACGCTGTTCAACAACGGTGACGCGATCACCGGTCTGTCCACCGGCTTCGATGATCTGGATGGCAAGACCAGCGGCCTGCAGCCGGCCGATCTGGTGATCGTCGCCGGTCGTCCGTCGATGGGTAAGACCACTTTCGCCATGAACCTGGTGGAAAACGCCCTGATGCGCAGCGACAAGGCGATCCTCGTCTACTCGCTGGAAATGCCCTCGGAATCCATCGTGATTCGTATGCTGGCGTCCCTGGGGCGCATCGACCAGACCAAGGTGCGTGCCGGTCAGCTCGACGACGACGACTGGCCGCGCCTGACCAGCGCGGTCAACCTGCTCAACGACCGCAAGCTGTTTATCGACGATACGGCGGGCATTTCCCCCAGCGAGATGCGCGCGCGTACGCGGCGCCTGGCGCGCGAGCATGGCGAGATCGGCCTGATCATGGTCGACTACCTGCAGCTGATGCAGATTCCCGGCTCCAGCGGCGACAGCCGGGTCAACGAGATTTCCGAGATCTCGCGCTCGCTCAAGGCCCTGGCCAAGGAATTCAACTGCCCGGTCATCGCCCTGTCGCAGCTCAACCGCTCGCTGGAGCAGCGCCCCAACAAGCGCCCGGTGAACTCGGACCTGCGTGAATCCGGAGCGATCGAGCAGGACGCCGACATCATCATGTTCGTCTACCGAGACGAGGTCTATCACCCGGAGACCGAGTACAAGGGCGTGGCCGAGATCATCATCGGCAAGCAGCGTAACGGCCCCATCGGCACCGTGCGTCTGGCCTTCCTCGGCAAGTATTCTCGTTTCGAGAACCTGGCGCCGGGTAGCTACCAGTTCGAAGACGAATGAGATTCTCAGCCCGGGCGTAGTAGGGGCGAGTTCTGTAGCCCGGATGCAATCCGGGGCTCTCGGCGCAGAAGCTCCCGGATACGCTCCAGATCAATGAAAACGGGCGCCCAGCGGTTAAGATGGGCGCCCGTTTTTCGTTCAGGCCTTCTGTCATGCGTCCGCTTGCCGCCATCGTCGACCTTTCCGCCATCGCTCATAACTACGCCGCCGCCAAGCGCTGCGCGCCCGGGCGTCAGGCCTTCGCGGTGGTCAAGGCCAATGCCTACGGGCATGGCGTGCGCGAGGTGGTGACGGCGCTGCACGATGTCGCCGATGGTTTTGCCGTGGCTTGCCTAGAGGAGGCCGCAGAGGTACGGGCGATGCATGGTCAAGCGCGCATTCTGCTGCTCGAAGGTTGCTTCGAGGCCAGTGAATACGCCATTGCTGCGCAGCTGGGCCTGGATGTGGTGCTGCGGAGTGCAGCGCAGGCCGAGGCGCTGCTTACCAGTGAACTGGTGCGCCCGCTCAATGTCTGGCTAAAGCTGGACTCGGGTATGCATCGTCTGGGGTTTGAGGCTGCCAGTCTGCGTCAGTGGCACGCCAGGCTGGAAGATGCGGGGCAAGTGGCAGAGCTCAACCTGCTTAGCCACTTCGCATGCGCCGACGAGCGCAATCACCCGCTCACCGAGTTGCAGGTCGAGCGTTTTCTCGAGGTGCTGGATCTGGATTTCAACCATCGCTCACTGGCCAACTCGGCGGCCGTGCTGACCATTCCTGCCGCGCATATGGACTGGCTGCGCCCCGGCATCATGCTCTATGGCGCCACACCGTTCGCCGAACTGAGTGCGCGTGAGCTCGGCCTGAAACCGGCCATGACCCTGGCTGCGCGTGTGATCGCCGTGCGTGAGGTGGCGGTCGGTGAGAGCGTTGGTTATGGCGCGACCTGGGTGGCCGAGCGGCCTTCGCGTATTGCCACGGTCAGCTGCGGTTATGCCGATGGTTATCCGCGCCATGCGCCCAGCGGCACGCCGGTGCTGGTCGAGGGGCAGCGTGCTGTGCTGGCGGGCCGGGTGTCGATGGACATGCTGGCGGTAGATATCACGGACCTGCCCGAGGCCGATATCGACTCGCCGGTGGAGCTGTGGGGCAGCCAATTGCCGGTGGATGAGGTGGCCACAGCGTGCGGCACCATCGGCTACGAGTTGCTGACCAAGGTCACCGCGCGGGTGCCTCGGCGCTATATCGGCTGATCAGGCCAGCCCGCTCGGGACTTTCAGTACGTCCAGCTCCAGGCAGGCCTGCTCGCTGAGCTCGCCATCGTCGCCATGCACGCATAGGCCCGAACGCCCTTGCTCCTTGACCCGGTAAAGAGCTGTATCGGCTGCTTTGTAAATGCCAGTGAAGTTCTTCGCATGGCGCGGATAGAGCGCCACGCCGATGCTGATGGTCACCTGCAGACGTTCGGCGCCGTAGTGCACGGGGGTCGCCAGCTCAGCCAGCAGGCGCTCGGCAATTTCCCGGGCCTGGCTTTCGGCATCGCTGCCACAGATCAGCGCGGCGAACTCATCGCCGCCCAGGCGGGCCACCGCATCACCGGCGCGCACATGTTCACGCAGGCGCCTGGCAATTACCTGCAGCATCAGATCACCAGCCGCGTGGCCAAAACGGTCATTGATCGGCTTGAAGTGATCCAGATCGATCAGCAGCAACGCGATGCTTTCCTTGTGCCGCTCGGCGTGCGCCAGGGCTGATTCGCAGCGCTCGACCAGGTAGCGACGGTTGGGCAGTTCGGTGAGCGAGTCGTGGAAGGCGGCGTACTGCAGTTCGCGCTCGCGGTCGCGCAACTGCTCGTTGGTTGCAGCCAGTTCAGCGGTACGCATGGTCACTGCCGCCTGAAGTTCGTCGGCGCTGGCCTGCAGTTGGGCCAGGCGTGCGGTCTTCTCGCGGTCCGCCTGCTGCAGCGCGACAGCGCGTTCCTGCTTGAGTATCTGGATGCGATAAGCCAGGGCAAAGGAGAACAGGATGGATTCGGCGGCCACGGCCAGCGGGAAGATGTGAGCGTTCCACTCGGCTGGTTGCAGCACGCCGGTGGTGCGCAGCAGGAGGATGCTGACGCTGCCCAGGACCAGACCGTAGCCGTAGAGATACAGCAGCGCCGGGAAGAAGCCCTGGCGCCAGCGGATCAGGGCGCTGCCCAACGCAGCGGGGATGCTGGTCAGTGAGAGCAGGGCGATGGCCCATGCGGCCAGGTAACGCTGCTCGAACAGGTTCAGGACGATGGCGATGAGATAGATCACGCAGGCCATATTCAGCAGGTGATGCGCCCAGCGCACGTAGATACGCGTTTGCAGCAGGGCCTGGGTGAAGCGGCTGGCGAACAGCCCCCACAGCGATGGCAGGGTAATGCGGTCGAGCCATGGCGGTACCGCATGATTCGGCCACAGGTACTGCGCGCCGTGGCCGGTCATGCTCATGATGAACAGCAAGGCGAAGGCGGTAGTCAGTACGTACCAGAAATAAGCCTTGTCGCGCAGCGAGATAAGGATGAACAGGTTGTACAGCAGCAGCGCGAAGACCACGCCATAGATCGCGCCGAGCGCCAGGTTCTCGCGGGCTGCCAGTTGCGTGAGGTCTTCGAGTTGCCAGATGCGCAGGGGGAAGGAGTTACCCGCCGGATCGAAGGCGCGCAGATAGAGGGTCATGGGCTGCTCGCCAATCGCGGGCAGGTCGAACACCATGCGGCGGTAGGGATGGTCGCGGCTCTCGGTGAATGGCACGCGTTCGCCAGCCTGTCGTAGTTGCCAGCCGCCCTGTGCATCGGCCTGGTAGAGCTGCAGGTCGAGCTGGGTCACCGAGCCGACTTCCAGCACCCAGCGCTCGGGTGCCTGCTCATCACGCTGCAGGGTGAGTTTGACCCACCAGGGGTTCAGACTTTGGCCAACGCTGGCGCGGCCATTGGCGGGCTGAAAGCGTGCCTGCTGTTCGGGGGCGGAAATGTTGTCGATGCTCAGTGTGCCCTGAGTATCCTCCAGTAGCTCGATATGGGCATTGAGCGGCATGCCGCTACTGGCGTCGGTGAGCACCATGGATGCGTGTGCCAGGCCGCAAGCGGACAAGCCCAGCAAAACAACGAGCAGGAGGATATGGCGCTGCAGCATGGGTTTCCCGAAAACAGCTGGCCGATTTTCTGAGCATATGCTCAGGATTGTTATCCGACGTAAACAAATATGGCATTAGGCTACTGCTCAGCCATGGCGGCTACTTTCATCCTTCTTGTTATCCGGATGGCATCTTGGCTAGCCCTGCATGGAAGGGAGCGGCGCCCATTTTTTCGTGGCTTGCGCGGCATCATTAAACCCAGTGCGATAGTCTGGTTTGGTCAATTTTTGTGCTATCATCCGCGCCCCTCGTGATAGCCCGCTGATCAAAAATTATGCAAGCCGCCAAGCCGTTGTTCGACTATCCCAAGTACTGGGCCGAGTGTTTCGGGCCTGCGCCCTTCCTGCCGATGAGCCGGGAAGAGATGGATCAGCTTGGCTGGGACAGCTGCGACATCATCATCGTTACCGGTGATGCCTATGTCGATCATCCTTCGTTCGGCATGGCCATCATCGGTCGCCTGCTCGAGGCTCAGGGCTTTCGGGTCGGCATCATTGCCCAGCCGGATTGGCGCAGCAAAGACGACTTCATGAAGCTCGGCGAGCCGAACCTGTTCTTCGGCGTGGCGGCGGGCAACATGGACTCGATGATCAACCGCTACACCGCAGACAAGAAGATCCGCTCCGACGACGCCTACACACCCGGCGGTCTCGCCGGCAAGCGCCCCGACCGCGCCAGCCTGGTTTACAGCCAGCGCTGCAAGGAGGCCTATACCCATGTGCCGGTGGTGCTCGGTGGCATCGAGGCGTCCTTGCGCCGTATCGCCCATTACGACTACTGGCAGGACAAGGTGCGCCGCTCGATCCTGATGGACGCCACCGCCGACATCCTGCTCTACGGCAACGCCGAGCGTGCCGTGGTGGAAATCGCCCAGCGCCTGTCGCGAGGCGAGAAGGTCGAGGCCATCACCGATGTGCGCGGTACTGCATTCATCCGCCGCGATACGCCCGAGGGCTGGTTTGAGGTCGACTCGACCCGTATCGATCGCCCCGGCCGCGTCGACAAGATCATCAACCCCTACGTCAATACGCAGGACACCGAGGCCTGCGCCATCGAGCAGGCCAAAGGGCCGGTCGAAGACCCGAATGAAGCCAAGGTCGTGCAGATTCTCGAAAGCCCGCGCATGACCCGCGACAAGACGGTGATCCGCCTGCCGTCGTTCGAGAAGGTGCGCAACGACCCTGTGCTCTACGCCCATGCCAACCGCGTGCTGCACCTGGAAACCAACCCGGGCAACGCTCGCGCGCTAGTGCAGAAGCATGGCGAGGTGGACGTCTGGTTCAACCCGCCACCCATCCCCATGACCACCGAGGAAATGGACTACGTGTTCGGCATGCCCTATGCGCGTGTGCCGCACCCAGCGTATGGCAAGGAGAAGATCCCGGCCTACGAGATGATCCGTTTCTCGGTGAACATCATGCGCGGCTGCTTCGGCGGCTGCACCTTCTGCTCGATCACCGAGCACGAGGGCCGCATCATCCAGAACCGTTCGCACGAGTCGATCATCCGTGAGATCGAGGAAATGCGCGACAAGGTGCCGGGCTTCACCGGCGTGGTCTCCGACCTCGGCGGGCCGACCGCCAACATGTACCGCATCGCCTGCAAGGACCCGGAGATCGAGAAGCACTGCCGCAAGCCGTCGTGCGTGTTCCCCGGTATCTGCGAGAACCTCAATACCGATCACTCCTCCCTGATCGAGCTGTACCGCAAGGCGCGTGCGCTGCCGGGCGTGAAGAAGATTCTGATTGCTTCTGGCCTGCGCTACGACCTGGCCGTCGAGTCACCGGAGTACGTCAAGGAGCTGGTGACCCACCACGTCGGCGGTTACCTCAAGATCGCCCCGGAGCACACTGAGCGCGGCCCGCTGGACAAGATGATGAAGCCGGGTATCGGCAGCTACGACCGCTTCAAGCAGATGTTCGAGAAGTACTCGAAAGAGGCGGGCAAGGAGCAGTACCTGATCCCGTACTTCATCGCCGCTCATCCGGGCACCACCGACGAGGACATGATGAACCTCGCCCTGTGGCTCAAGCGCAACGGCTTCCGCGCCGACCAGGTACAGGCCTTCTACCCGTCGCCGATGGCCACGGCCACGGCCATGTACCACTCGGGCAAGAACCCGCTACGCAAGGTCACCTACAAGAGCGATGGCGTGGAGATCGTCAAGAGCGAGCAGCAGCGTCGCCTGCACAAGGCCTTCCTGCGCTATCACGATCCGAAAGGGTGGCCGCTGCTGCGTGAAGCGCTGGAGCGCATGGGCCGTAGCGATCTGATCGGCAATGGCAAGCATCAACTGATCCCCACCTACCAGCCGCAGAGCGACGAGTACCAGAGCGCCCGACGCAAGAACTCCACGCCGGTCGGCAGCAAGAAGGCGGGTAATGCAGGCAAGATGCTCACTCAGCACACGGGGCTACCGCCTCGTGCCAGTGATGGCAGCAAGCCCTGGGACAAGCGTGAGCAGGCCAAGGCGGCGGCTGAGGCGCGTAACCAGCAAGCCGCGCGTGAACGTGCTGGCGCTGGCAAAGGCAAGGGCAAGAAGCCTGGGAAGAAGCCCGCAGTACCGCGCTGAATCATCAGCAGCACTCACGAAAAAGCCAGCACAGTGCTGGCTTTTTCGTTGCAGAAGCCCTAGCCAGCGCCTCGTAGGGTGGGCTTCAGCCCACCACCGTCGCCGTGACGTGCGGCTTGTCTCAATCCGTGCTGAAACGGCAGGTCAGGTAGCGATTGCTCGGGCCATAGCGCAGGATCGACCACAAGCGCCTGAACAGGTAAAACGGGTGGCTGCGGTAATACGCCAGCACTGCATTGCCGACACCTTCCGAGCGGTGTTGGCGTACCTCCTTTTTCGCTGACTTCTTGAACAGCCCGGAAAACTCCCAGCGCTGGATCTGCTCGAAACGCTCATGCGGGTGCAGCCCATGGCGGCTGAACAGGCGCGCGAAGCTGGCCGGGCTGAAGTCATGCAGGTGGTGCGGGTTGCCGTCGAGTGTCGGTGTGGTCGGCACCGAGGCAATGATACGGCCGCCCTGGGCCAGCAGTCGTACGAGGTTTTCTGCCAGGCGCAGCGGGTCTGGCAGATGCTCGATGGTTTCCAGGCTGACGATGCTGTCGAAGCCTGAACTGTCGGCGAAGGTTTCGGCATTGGCGCACTGATAGCGCAGGTTGGGTCGCTGATAATTCGCCTGCGCGTAGGCAATGGCTTCGGGATCGATGTCGATACCGGTGATCTGCTTGTCCGGATGCCGTTCGGCCAGCAATGCACTGCCATATCCACAGCCGCACGCCATATCGAGCACGCGCGAGCCTGTCAGCGCGTCGCTGGCGAATTCGTAGCGCTGCATGTGCAACTCGAGAGTGGCCAGGTCGGCGGCCAGGCGATCATCCATCTTCAAGGGATAGATGCGTTCAAGGGTGTGCATGGCGGCCTGTCCTTGGGCTGCGGAAGTGTTCGTAGTCTGTTGCTTGCCGATAGGGGCTGCAAGCATCTCCCTTGGTTTCATGGCGCAGCTTGTGAGGGTTGGCTTGTCTATTTTCTGGTACTATAGTTCCAGAATATAAAAACAACAGTGGAGCTCCCATCATGCGCCTTGCCGCCCCCTCGTTTATTGCTCTGTCCTTGCTGCTGACAGCATGCGGGGAGAGCGAAGCGCCGCCCGTGGCCAGTCTCGACTTTCAGAAGCAACTGCAGACGCAGCTGATCAAGGCCAAACCGGGTGAGGTAATCGAGATTCCCGCCGGCACCTGGCAGCTCGACCGCAGTCTTAGTCTCAAGGTCAGTGGCGTGACGTTGCGCGGTGCCGGCATGGATCAGAGCATCCTCAACTTCAAGGGCCAGAAGTCCGGCGCCGAAGGGCTGTTGGTGAACGCTTCCGACTTCACCATCGAGGACCTGGCGCTGGAGGACACCAAGGGCGATGCGCTCAAGGTGGTTGGCGGCCAGAACATCATCATCCGTCGCGTGCGCACCGAGTGGACCAATGGCCCGGCTACCGAGAATGGTGCCTATGGCATCTATCCGGTACAGACCGAGAATGTGCTGATCGACGGCGTGGTGGCCATCGCTGCCTCGGACGCCGGCATCTACGTCGGCCAGTCGCGCAACGTGGTGGTGCGCAACAGCCGTGCCGAGCGCAACGTCGCCGGTATCGAGATCGAGAACACCATCGGTGCCGACGTTTACGACAACGTCGCCACCGGCAACACCGGCGGCATTCTGGTATTCAACATGCCCAACCTGCCGCAGCCAGGACACACCACACGCGTCTACCGCAACAAGGTCGAGAGCAACAACCACAAGAACTTCGGCCACAAGGGCACGCCAGTCGCCAGTGTGCCGGCGGGCTCTGGCGTGCTGGTCAACTCCAACGACAAGGTGGAGATTTTCGATAACGATATTGGCGACCACCGCACGGCCAACGTGATCGTCAGCAGCTACTTCAGCACCGGCTACACCGACCTCTCCACCGAGGCGGACTTCGATCCCTACCCGGAGGCCATTCATATTCATGGCAACCGCTTCGGACCGGGCGGCGACAGCCCCGACAACCTCGAGCTGAAAGCGCTGAGGCTGGCCAAGTTCGGTCTCAATGGCCGCCTGCCGGACATCCTCTGGGATGGTTACGTGAACCCTGAAAAACTGGTCGATGGCAAGCTGCCGGCTGAGTTGGCCATCTGCATCGACAATGGCGATGCCGGCATCGTCAACGTCGACGGCCCCGGCGGCTACAAGAACATCAGCACGGACATCGAGCCGCACCGCTGCGAGCTGCCTCGTCTTCCTGCCGTCGAGCTGCGCGCAGCCCTGGCCGAGGCAGGTAAGTAAGTATGAAGTGCGCCTGGCTGTTGATCGCCGCCTCGCTGCTCGGCGCCTGTGAGCAAGCGCGTACGCCCCTGTATCTGCCCGGCAGTGAAAACTACCCGCACAAGCTCAGCGCCTGGGGTGTGCTGCAACAGCGTGACGGCCAGTTGCAGCCAGTCGAAGGTGTACAGCCCTACGATCTGAATACGCCGCTGTTCACCGATTATGCGCACAAGCTGCGTACGATCTGGCTGCCCGAAGGGAGCCATGCTCGCTATGCCGAAGCGCGTTTCGATTACCCCGTTGGCACCGTGCTGAGCAAAACCTTCTACTACCCGATCGATACCCAGGGCCGGTTGCAGCGCAGCGAGCAGCACGATGTCGAGGCGGTGGAACTGAAGCGGGTACGGCTGATCGAGACGCGCATCCTGCTACGTCAGGAACAGGGCTGGGTTGCCCTTCCTTACATCTGGGACGAGGCGCAACGCGAGGCCACGCTGGACTGGGCAGGCGCCAGCTTCGATCTGCAACTGCATGATGAAACTGGCGAGGTGCTGGCGGTCGACTATCAGGTGCCCGATGCCAACCAGTGTGCGGGCTGTCACGAGGAGCAGGCGGGCAAGGGCGTACAACCTCTGGGGCCGAAGGCGCGTCATCTGAACAAGGATTTCGCCTATGCCGATGGAGCGGCCAACCAGTTGTTGCACTGGCAGGGTATCGGTTTTCTGCAAGGCGTTCCGGCTGACATGGCCGGCGTTCCACGCAACGCCCTGTGGGGCGCGCCGCGTGAAGGGGAGAGTCTGGAGCATCAGGCGCGTAGTTATCTGGATGCCAACTGCTCGCACTGCCATAACCCTGAAGGGCCGGGGCGTACCTCAGGTTTGTATCTCGATCCGGCTACACCGCTGAGCATCGCCTATGGTCTGTGCAAGCAACCCGTGGCCGCGGGCAAGGGCTCCGGTGATCGCCTGGTGGACATTCATCCCGGTACGCCGGAAAAATCGGTGCTGAGCTTCCGCCTGCACAGCACCGATCCCAGCATCATGATGCCCGAGCTGGGCCGCTCCACCTCCCACCGCGAAGGGCTGGAGGTGATCGACCGCTGGATCGCCAGTCTCGACGGCGAGTGCTGAAGTCGCGCTTAATTATCATCAGTGCTGCCGACGCCTGCTCTATAGTTGTGCATCCATCCGAGCTTGGTGCGGACAATGCCCTGATAAGGTGCTTGTGGGGTGCGGCACGCTGGGAAACAAGCGGGTTGCCTCTGGCATAAGTCTTGCGCTGCACTGAGTATCGTCCAGGCTAGCAGGAGGCCGCCGTGTCGATTCATGTCGCGCTGCACCACGTCACCCACTACCGCTACGACCGTGCGGTGAACCTTGGGCCACAAGTCGTACGTTTGCGGCCGGCGCCGCACAGTCGCACACGCATCCTTTCCTATGCGCTGAAGGTCGAACCGGGCCAGCACTTCATCAACTGGCAGCAGGACCCGCAGGGCAACTACCTGGCGCGCCTGGTGTTTCCCGAGAAGACCCGCGAGTTCAAGGTCGAGGTGGACCTGGTCGCCGAGATGGCGGTGTTCAACCCCTTCGACTTCTTCCTCGAACCCTACGCCGAGCGCATTCCCTTCGCCTACACCGAGGGCGAGCAGCGCGAGCTGGCGCCGTACCTGGTTAAGCTGCCGGCCACGCCGCTGTTCGCCAAGTACCTGGCCGGCATTTCCCGCGAACCGGTGCCCAGCATCGATTTTCTGGTCGAGCTGAACCAGCGCCTGTCGGCTGACATCCGCTACCTGATCCGCATGGAGCCGGGCGTGCAGACGCCGGAACAGTCGCTCGAGCTGGCCGCTGGTTCGTGCCGCGACTCGGCCTGGCTGCTGGTGCAACTGTTGCGTCACCTGGGCCTGGCGGCGCGCTTCGTCTCTGGCTACCTGATCCAGCTCACCGCCGACGTCAAAGCTCTCGACGGCCCCAGCGGCACCGACAAGGACTTCACCGACCTGCATGCCTGGTGCGAGGTGTACCTGCCTGGTGCCGGCTGGGTCGGTCTCGACCCGACCAGCGGCCTGTTCGCCGGTGAAGGCCATATTCCGCTAGCCTGCAGCCCGGAGCCATCCTCGGCGGCGCCGATCACCGGCGGACTGGACGAGTGCGAGGTGGAGTTCGAGCACCTGATGAGCGTCGAGCGTGTGTGGGAGGCGCCGCGCGTCACCAAGCCCTACAGCGAGGCGCAGTGGCAGGCGATCCAGGCGCTGGGCCGGCAGATCGACGATGACCTGCACAAGCACGACGTGCGCCTGACCATGGGTGGCGAGCCGACCTTCGTCGCCCTCGATTACCCTGATGACGACGAGTGGAACACCGCCGCACTGGGGCCGAACAAGCGCCGCTTGGCCGCCGATCTGTTCTACCGTCTGCGCAGTCACTATGCGCCCAAGGCGCTGGTGCACTTCGGCCAGGGCAAGTGGTACCCCGGCGAGCAGTTGCCGCGCTGGTCGCTGAACTGCTTCTGGCGTCGTGATGGTGAGCCGCTGTGGCACGACCCCAAGCTGTTGGCCGATGAGAAGCGCGGTTATGGCGCTACGGCAGAAACGGCCTCGCGCTTTCTCGCCACCCTGGCGGCGCATCTGGGCGTAGATGGCAGCAACGTTTTCCCGGCCTATGAGGACTGGTTCTACTACCTGTGGCGCGAGCGCAAGCTGCCGGACAACGTTACCCCGGATGATCCACACCTGAGCGACCCACTGGAGCGCGAGCGCCTGCGCAAGGTGTTCGATCAGGGCCTCGATGCCGTGGTTGGTCACGTGCTGCCGCTGGCGCGTCAGGTGGTGGGCGAGGGCTGGCAGAGCGGGCGCTGGTTCCTGCGTGACGAACATTGCCGCCTGCTGCCCGGTGACTCGGCGCTGGGCTATCGCCTGCCGCTGGATTCGCTGCCCTGGGTCAGTCAGGCCGACTACCCCTACGTCAATCCGGTCGACCCCAGTCAGGCGCTGCCGCCGTTGCCCAGCCCGGCGCAGATCCAGCGTCAGCTGCGCGGTGTCTGGCGCGGCGCGAGTGCTGGCCCGCAGAGCGCGCGTCCGGCCAGTGGGCAATCGGCCGCCGGCATCGTGCGCACCGCGCTCTGTGCCGAGCCGCGCGAGGGGCGCCTGTACCTGTTCATGCCGCCGCTGAGCCATCTCGAAGACTACCTGGAGCTGGTCGCGGCCATCGAGGCCGTGGCGGCCGAGCTCAATTGCCCGGTCTTGCTGGAAGGCTACGAGCCGCCGCTGGACCCGCGCCTGCAGTACTTCCGCGTCACCCCCGATCCGGGTGTGATCGAGGTCAACATCCACCCAGCCGCAAGCTGGGATGAGCTGGTCGAGCGCTGCGAATTTCTCTACGAGGCAGCGCGGCAGTCGCGCCTGTCCAGCGAGAAGTTCATGATCGACGGGCGCCACACCGGCACCGGCGGCGGCAACCACTTCGTCCTCGGCGGCGCCACGCCGGGGGATTCGCCCTTCCTGCGCCGCCCCGACCTGCTGCGCAGCCTGATCAGCTACTGGCACAACCATCCGTCGCTGTCCTACCTGTTCAGCGGTCTGTTTATCGGCCCGACTTCGCAGGCGCCGCGCGTGGACGAGGCGCGCAACGATGCTCTGTATGAGCTGGAGATCGCCTTCGCGCAGATGCCCGAGCCGGGTCGCGACTGCCCGCCCTGGCTGGTCGACCGCCTGCTGCGCAACCTGCTGGTGGACGTCACCGGCAACACCCATCGCGCTGAGTTCTGCATCGACAAGCTGTACTCGCCGGACTCGGCCAGCGGCCGCCTCGGCCTGCTCGAGCTACGCGCCTTCGAAATGCCGCCGCACGCGCAGATGAGCCTGGCCCAGCAACTGCTGCTGCGTGCGCTGATCGCGCGTTTCTGGCAGGAGCCCTACCACCCGGCGAAGCTGGTGCGCTGGGGCACCGAACTGCATGACCGCTACCTGCTGCCGCATTTCGTCGAGCAGGATTTCGCCGACGTGCTGCAGGAGTTGGGCAGCTTCGGTTATCGCCTACGCAGTGAATGGTTCGCCCCGCATATGGAGTTCCGTTTCCCCAAGGCCGGCGATTTCGTGGTCAAGGGCATCGATCTGGAGCTGCGCCAGGCGCTGGAGCCCTGGCATGTGCTGGGCGAGGAGGGCGCAGTCGGCGGCACCGTGCGTTACGTCGACTCGTCGCTGGAACGTATGCAGGTGAAGGTGAACGGCATGGCGCCGGATCGCTACGTGCTGACCTGCAACGGCGTGCCGGTGCCGTTGCGCCCGACCGGCAAGGTTGGCGAGTTCGTCGGTGGTGTGCGTTTCCGCGCCTGGCAGCCGGCCAGTTGCCTGCAACCGACCATCGGCGTGCACGCGCCGCTGGTGTTCGACCTTGTCGACACCTGGATGCAGCGCTCGCTGGGCGGTTGCCAGTACCATGTGGCACATCCGGGTGGGCGCAACTACGACAGCCTGCCGGTCAACGCGTACGAGGCCGAGAGCCGGCGCCTGGCACGCTTCTTCCGCCTGGGCCACAGCCCGGGCAAGCGCCCTGTCATGCAGCCGATAGACAATAATGAACTGCCGATGACCCTGGATCTGCGTCGCTTTTGACGACATGTTGCTCACCTGAGTGTCGGCTACCGCGATCAGTCCCCTCGCCCCTCTGGGGAGAGGGGCAGGGAGAGGGGAGAGTGGGCGACTTCGCGCTTTTTTCAGCCCTCTCCCCGGCCCCTCTCCCATAAATGGGAGAGGGGAGTTTAAAGCCGCACCGCCTTGCCACTGCCGAGCCTGCCATGCACGACCTGCTAGCCGATTACCCGCCGCCTAACGGCGCCTACCACGAACTGCTCGACGCCAAGGGCAACGTGCGCCCGCACTGGCGCCGCCTTTATGAACAACTGGTACGCAGCCGCCCGGAGCATCTGGCGCAGCGCGAGGCCATGCTGGCGCGGCAGATCCAGGAAAACGGCGTTACCTACAACGTCTATGCCGACCCCGACGGCGCCGACCGACCCTGGGAACTGGACCTGCTGCCCAACCTGATACCGGCTGACGAGTGGCAGCAGATCGCCGCCGGCGTTGCGCAGCGCGCGACCCTGCTCAACCGCGTGCTGGCCGATCTCTACGGTCCGCAGAAACTGATCGCCGAAGGCCTGCTGCCGACCGAGCTGGTGTTCGGCCACAACAACTTCCTCTGGCCGTGCCAGGGCATGCAGGCGCCTGGAGGCACCTGGCTGCACCTGTACGCGGTGGATCTGGCCCGGGCGCCGGATGGTCGTTGGTGGGTCACCGCCGACCGCACCCAGGCGCCCTCCGGTGCCGGTTATGCGCTGGAGAACCGGCAAATCGTCTCCCGCGCCTTCCCCGAGCTGTACCGCGATCTGCGCGTGCAGTACCTGGCCGGTTTCTTCCGTACCCTGCAGGACACCCTGGCACGCCAGGCGCCGAGCGGCGGTGAGACGCCATTGGTGGTACTCCTCACGCCAGGGCGTTTCAACGAAAGCTACTTCGAGCACCTGTACCTGGCGCGTCAGCTCGGCTACCCGCTGGTCGAAGGCAGCGACCTGACCGTGCGCGATGCCACTCTCTACCTCAAGACCCTGGCCGGCCTGCGCCGCGTGCACGCGGTGCTGCGCCGCCTCGACGACGACTACTGCGACCCGCTGGAGCTGCGCACCGATTCCGCCCTCGGCGTGCCCGGCCTCCTTGAAGCCGTACGCCGTGGTCGCGTGCTGGTGGCCAATGCCCTGGGCAGCGGCGTGCTGGAGTCGCCCGGCTTGCCCGGTTTCCTGCCGGCGATCAGCGAGCATCTGTTGGGTGAGGAACTGCTATTGCCGTCCATCGCCAGTTGGTGGTGCGGCGAGCCGCCGGTGCTGGACGAGGCGCTGGAGAAGCTCGACCAGTTGCTGGTGCGCCCGGCGTTCCCCTCGCAGAGCTTTACGCCGGTGTTCGGTCGTGACCTGGACGAGGCGCAGCGCGCCAAGCTGGCCGAACGACTGCAGGCACGCCCCTACGCCTATGTCGCGCAAGCGCGGGCCAAGTTGTCGCAGGCGCCGGTGTGGGATGGTAGCGGTTTGCAGCCGCGGGCCATCGGCATGCGCGTGTTCGCCGTGGCCAGTGCCGATGGCTATCGGGTGATGCCCGGTGGCCTGACCCGCGCGGCCGCCGAGGCCGATGCGGAGGTGGTGTCGATGCAGCGCGGTGGGGCGAGCAAGGACACCTGGGTGCTGGGCACGCGGCAGAGCGGCGGCGAGCCCTGGCAGACGCAACGCACCCTGGGCACTGCCGACCTGGTGCGCAGCGACCCCTTCCTGCCTTCACGCGTGGTGGAGAACCTGTACTGGTTCGGTCGTTACGCCGAGCGCTGCGAGGGCAATGCGCGCCTGCTGCGTATCATGCTGGCGCGCTACGTCGATGACGATGACGACCCGCAGGCGCTGCAGAGCGCGTTGGCATTGGCGCAGGATTTGGGACTGCTGGCAGATCCCGAGGAGGGCGAGCTGGCTGAGCGTCTGCTACAGGCGCTGCTGGGCAGTGACTGGCCGGCCAGCCTGCGCTCCAATCTGCAGCGCTTGCAGTGGGCCGCTGGCAGTGTGCGTGGCAAGCTGTCCCAGGCCAACTGGCAGGCGCTGGTGGAATTGCAGCGCGAGGCGCAGCTGCTCGAGGGCCAACCGGCCGACTTTGGCGAGCTGCTGGATTTTCTCAACCGACTGTTGATGTCGCTGGCGGCGCTGTCGGGCTTCGCCCTCGACGACATGACCCGCGACGACGGCTGGCGCTTTCTCATGCTCGGCCGCTATATCGAGCGTTTGCAGTTTCTCTGCGACAGCTTCGCCGGCTTCCTGCGTAGCGGTTCGGCCACTGACCAGTCGGCGCTGGAATGGCTGCTGGAGCTGGGCAATAGCAGCATCACCTACCGCACCCGTTACCTGGCTTCGGCGCAGTTGATTCCGGTACTCGACCTGTTGCTGCTCGATGAGCAGAACCCGCACGCCGTGATCTTCCAGATGCGCACCCTGCTGCGTTCGCTGGAAGGGCTCAACGAACGTTTCGAGCTGCCAGCCGAGCGCTACCTGGTCTATCTGGAGCAGCAGCTCACCGCCTTCAGCCTAGCCAGCCTGGAAAACCCATTGTTCGGCCCCGGTAGCACTCGGGCGGTGCTTGAAGGCCTGGCCGATTTGCTGGTGGCCATCAGTGAGGCCGCCGGCGCGGTCTCCGATCATCTCGGGCTGCGTTTCTTCGCCCATGTCGATGTCAGCCAGCGGACGCAATCCTCATGAGCAGCGCGTTGTATCAGGTGCTTCACGACACCCATTACCGATACTCGGCGCCGGTTTCCCTGGCCCAGCAGCTGGCGCACCTGTGGCCGCGTGACTGCCCCTGGCAGCGCTGCCACGAGCAGGAGCTGCGCATCGACCCGCAGCCCTGCCAGCGCCGCGACGGCCTGGACGTGTTCGGCAACCCACTGACTCGGCTGGTGTTCGAGCGCCCGCATGAGCAGCTCAGCGTCAGCGCACGGTTGCGCGTCGAGGTGCTCACGCGTGTGCCGTTGGAGCTGGACGACTCGCCGAACTGGGAGGCTGCGTGCGCCGCGCTCAGCTACAGCGGCAAACGGATGGAGCCTGCATTGCTGGAGGCAGCACGCTACCGTTTCGAGTCGCCCTACGTGCGTCTCAAGCAGGTATTCGCCGACTACGCCGACGATTGCTTCACGCCGGGGCGCCCGCTGCTGCAGGCATGTCAGGCGCTGATGCAGAAGATTTTCGACGAGTTCAGTTTCGATGCCGAAGCCACTCAGGTGGCGACGCCGCTGCTGCAGGTGCTGGAGGAAAAGCGCGGGGTCTGCCAGGACTTCGCCCACCTGATGCTCGCCTGCCTGCGCTCGCGTGGCCTGGCGGCGCGCTACGTCAGCGGCTACCTGCTGACCCAGCCACCACCCGGCCAGCCACGCCTGATCGGCGCGGATGCCTCGCACGCCTGGGTGTCGCTGTATTGCCCGCGGCAGGGTTGGGTGGATTTCGATCCGACCAACAACGTGCGTCCGGCACTGGAGCACATCACCCTGGCCTGGGGCCGGGATTTCTCCGACGTGTCGCCGTTGCGAGGGGTGATTCTGGGGGGCGGCAGCCACGACCCGGACGTGCAGGTGACGGTGCTGCCGCTGGGATGAGGTTCGTGGGAGGGCGCGACAGGCGCATCTCCCACGGTTTGTGGTGGCCTCAGTCGACCAGGGCCAGACTGCCTTTCATCAGCGAGTAGTGGCCAGGGAAGGAGCAGAAGAAGCTGTAGTCTTCGCCTGCCGCCAGCTTGCTGACATCGAAGGTTACCGAAGTGCTTTCGCCACCGCCGATCAGATCGGTATGGGCGATCACACGCTCGTCGCCGGCCTTGAGGTAGCTGGCATCAGGGCCGGCAGAGATGCCGTCGGTGGCCACGCCGGGCATGTCGGCGGTCTTGCTCAGCACCCAGTTATGGCCCATCGCGGTCTTGGGCAGCGAGCCGGTGTGCTTGAGGTTGACGGTGAAGGTCTTGCAGCTCTTGCTGACGGAGATGGCCTGGGTGTTGAAGGTCATCTGATCGGTCGACTCGACATCTACCGCGCATTCGGCAGCCAGAAGCGGTGTGCTGGCAAGTCCGAGCAGCGCCAGCAGGGCAACGTTACGCAACATCTTGATTCCTCCAGTTTCTGATAACCCGGTCAGGTCTGAAGAGACTCGCACAGCTGCCTGCGCTTATGGATGCGACCGAACGCCACGCCTGGTTATCCAGAAAAGCTGTGGATAATTCTGTGGGGAAGCTCTGTGATGCCAGCTCGAGGCCTGTTTCCGCGGGCTTTCTGGGTATCTGGTCAGCTTTTGCCCAGGACACCTGCTCGCCACTGAAAAATGCTTTGAAATGAATTGCTTGAGCGAGAAGTCAAGGCTTCTGAGCATGTCTGGACAGCCACTGGCCGGTTATCCACGAAAGCCGTGGATCAAGCTGTGGATAAGCTTGGGGAAAGCCGGCCTCGACTGCGCCCGGCAAGGGGCGCAGACGATTGATGAGAAAGTGAGCGTTTTCTTAAGCGGACTGCGGTTTGCGCAGGGCCTGCCACAGACGGGTGGCCAGATTGACCAGCGGTACGCTGAGCAAGCCGGCGACGACACCCAGCAGGGCATTGAGCAGCGTCGGCACCACCGCCGAGAGCAGGTGGCCGGCATCACGCGCGACCCATTCGGCGGCGAGATGTACGGCGCTTTCCACCGGCGGCAGGCCATGACTGAGGATGCCGCCGCCGACCATGAACATGGCCGCTGTGCCGATCACCGACAACGCCTTCATCAGCCAGGGGGCCAGGCGCAGGATGCCGCGGCCGCAGGCCTGGGCGAAGGCGCTGGTGCGCTGGCTGAGGTAGAGCCCAGCGTCGTCGAGCTTGACGATGCCAGCCACCAGGCCATAGACGCCGACGGTCATCAGCAGGGCGATGCCGCTGAGCACCAGCACCTGATTGAGGAAACTGGCAGTGGCGACGGTGCCCAGAGTGATGGCGATGATCTCCGCGGAGAGAATGAAGTCGGTACGCACGGCGCCGCGAATCTTGTCGCGTTCGAATGCCACCAGGTCGACGGCAGGGTCGGCGATGGCTTCCAGGTGTGCCTGTTGTTCGTCATCCTCATGCTTGTGCAGCAGTTTGTGCAGCAGCTTCTCGGCGCCTTCGTAGCAGAGGAACAAACCGCCGAGCATCAACAAGGGCACCACCAGCCAGGGCGCCACGGCGCTGATCAGCAGCGCCGCCGGCACCAGGATCGCCTTGTTCACCAGCGAGCCCTTGGCCACGGCCCAGACCACCGGCAGTTCGCGATCCGCCTTGACCCCGGTGACCTGCTGGGCATTGAGCGCGAGGTCGTCGCCCAGCACGCCGGCGGTCTTGCGTGCGGCGATCTTGGTCATGGTGGCGACGTCGTCGAGTACCGTGCTGATGTCGTCGATCAGGGCGAGCAGGCTGCTTCCGGCCATTTTGCGGCTTCCATGAGAGAGAAGCCGCAGAGCGTAGCATTGTGTTACATGTCTGCGTACAGGTTCAGACGGGCGCGCGATCCACCCACTTCGGCGCCGCGCTGGGGCGCCATTCGCTCAGGGCATCGAGCAGGTTCTGCGGGTCGCCTGCGATCTGTAGCATCTCGCGGTGCTGTGGGCGAACGAAGCGCTCGGCGACCAGATGATCGAGGAAGTCGCCGAGTTTGCTGTAAAAACCGTTCACCTCCAGCAGGCCCAGCGGTTTGGCGTGGTAACCCAACTGGCCCCATGTCCATACCTCGAACAGCTCTTCCAGGGTGCCGAGGCCGCCGGGCAGGGCGATGAAGGCGTCTGACAGTTCGGCCATGCGCGCCTTGCGTGCATGCATGCCGTCCACCACTTCCAGGCAGGTCAGGTTGCGATGGCCGATCTCGGCGCGCTCCAGGCTTTGCGGGATGATACCGATCACTTCGCCACCGGCGTTCAACGCCGCATCGGCGACCACACCCATCAGGCCGACGGCGCCGCCACCATAGATCAGGCGAATGCCGCGCTCGGCCAGGTGCTGGCCGAGCGCTTCGGCAGCCTCGCGGTAAACGGGACTGGCGCCAGGGCTGGCACCACAGAAGACACAGACACTATGCAGGGACATGCAACGACTCCTTGGGCAAATAAGCCAAGGGTAACCAGCCGCTGCGTTCGCACCAAGTATCAGTGCCGCGTATCAATGCCGCAGGTGGCGCAGGCGTAACTGGCGAGCAATTGCTTGAGCAGATCGTTGAGGTACATGGCGCGGCTTCCTGACGCGGGGACATGTGGTTCAGGCTAGTCCCGTTGCTGGCGCCGCGCCGTTAGATTGTTTCGATGATGGCAATAGTCGCGGCTCGCTCAGACCAGTTCCATCGCACTCATCCCGGCCAGACCCAGCAGCACCACGCCGCAGGCTGCGTAAGTCAGGCGGTGCCAGAGCAGCGACGCGGCGCGGCGAAACCAGTCCACCAGGCCGGCGCAGATGAAGCACCAGAGCAGCGAGGACACCATGAAGCCGGCGAAGAACACCGCCAGGTGCGTCGGCGTTGGCTGGGCAACGCCAATGGCCGCCATCGCCCCGCCCATGGCGGCCCAGTAGACGATGTTCTGCGGGTTGGTCAGCGACAGCGCAGCGCCAGCGGCGAATGCGCCTCCGGCCGCGACCTGACCATCGTCGCTGGGTTGCGGCGGGCGATGGGCGTCGCGCAGCGACTGGTAGCCGAGCCAGGCCAGATACAGTGCGCTGGCCAGGGTCAGCGGGTAACGAATCTGTGCGCTGTCGAGCAGCAGCGCCAGGCCGGTCAGGCCCAGGGCGGCCCAGGTAGCATCGCCCACCAGCGAGCCGATCTGTACCAACAATGCCGGTTTGTAGCCGTCACGCAGCCCACGGCGCAGGGTTTCGCTGAAAACGGCACCTGGCGCGGCGTTGAAGACGAAGCCGAGGAGCATGGCGGCGAGGAAGAAACTGAACATGAAGTGTCCTTACGAGAAGAGGCAGGGCAGGGAAGCGTGAGGTTCATAGCAGGTGGCGTGCCAGACGCCGATAATAAAGTTTTCCACGGGGTCTGTGGATATCTCTGTGGTTAAGCTGGTAGTGCTCCTCTGCTGGCCTCGTCGTGCGTTGCTCCGGCCATGCTGACGAATATTTGAGCAACGGAATTTTTCCTTTGTACACAGTGGGTTGACAATTGGAAGGGAATTTTTCGGGCTGTTGTTGGTTGTCCACGATGTCTGTGGATAGTTTTGTTGGTAAGCGCTGTAAGCATTGCTGAGGGCTCGATTTGGCGGGTCTTTCAGCGCTTTGCTGGTTTTTTGATCAGCGCCTTTGAAGACTCGAGCGAGAGCGAAGGCGGGTCGGTTTGTCCAGCGTTTTCGCCGGCTGCTCTGTGGGCACAGCAGGTTATCCCCGGATTCTGTTGGCAGGTCTGTGGATAAGCTGGTGGCAAGGCCACCAAGCGCCTGTCGGGCGGGCTCGAAGACCAAGTGGCGAGTTGCTCGCCATCATTGTGGCTGCAGCGCGCCGAGCTGTGTGGAGCGGCCGAGCAGCTGCAAGGCGCGATCCGGGTAGTCGGTGATCAGACCGTTGGCGCCCATTTCCAGTAATCGCCGCATTTCCGGCTGTTCGTTGATTGTCCACAGCTGTACGTGCAAGCCACGCGTCTGTGCATTGCCGATGAGGCGCGGGGTGGCCAGGGTCAGGCCGCTGTGCTGGGGCGGAATCTGCAGTACCGGGTAGGAGGGTGATAGCAGGTCGCTCAGACCCAACCAGTTCAGCGCCAGCAACAGGCGCACCGAAACCGGTCCGGCCGAGGTGGCGACCTCCGGACAGAGCTCACGAAAGCGCTTGAGGCTGCGCTCATGAAAGCTGCCGACGATGACCCGATCGAGTTGGTCATAAGCCGCCAGCATTTCGCAGAGCACAGCTTCCATGCCGACATCGGGCACCTTGATTTCGAGCGCCTTGGGGATCAATGGGAAGCGCTCGAACACCTCTTCCAGCGCGGCGATGCGCGTACCCTGGCCACGGTAGGGATAGCTCTGGCCGCCATCGGCCGTCCATTTGTAGCCGGCATCGAGCGCTTGCAGTTCGGCGAGGCTGAAGTGCGCGACCGGGCCCTGGCCATTGGTGGTGCGTTCCAGGGTTTCATCATGGATCACCACCAGCTTGGCGTCCTGACTCAGGTGCAGATCCATCTCCAGCATGTCGACGCCGAGAGCAGCGGCGCGTTCGAAGGCGAACAGGGTGTTCTCCGGCCATAGCCCCTTGCCACCGCGATGGGCGATCACCAGAGGGCGTTCGCCGAGGTCTTCGAGCACCGCAGGCATGCTCGCCTGACGGCTGGTCAGCGTCAGTACCAGCACGATGATGCCGATCAGCAGCAGCGGGACGAGCAGAAATCGGGTGAAGCGCAGCATGGGCCGGGTCTCGAAAGCGGTTCGGGACTTTGTGCCCCAGCGCAGGGGGCGTTGGCAAGTGCTGTGGTGGCGGTCGGTAAGGTACGTCGCGCACCGCAGTGTTCGCGATGGACGAGTCGACATCGGGCACCCTACCGATTGCCGGCGCTTAGCTGGCCAGCAGCCAGACGCCAGTGGCGGCTGACGCAGCGCCAGCGATGCGCACCAGCGGTGCGGCCGCTCGCGGCAGAAATCGCACCAGGGCGAAGCCGACAGCGTGCAGTGCTGCGGTGGCGACGATAAAGCCGATGGCGTAGCCGAAGGGGCTGGCCAGGTCCGGCAGCTCCAGGCCGTGGGCGACGCCGTGGGTCAGGGCAAATACTGCGGTCAGGGTCATGGATGCGGCCATTGGCAGGCGCGCCGCCACGGCCACCAGCAGACCGAAGGCCAGCACCGAACCGGCGATGCCGGTTTCCATCAGCGGAATTTCCACCCCGGCGAAACCCAGCAGGCCGCCGATCAGCATGCTGCCGACGAAGGTCGCCGGCAGCGCCCAGCGTGCTGCGCCACTCTGCTGCGCGGCCCACAGGCCAACGGCGAACATCGCCAGTAGGTGATCCAGGCCAAACACCGGGTGGGCCAGGCCGGCCATGATCCCGGAGTCACCATGCCCTGGGTGGGCGAAGGCCAGCGCCGGGGTGCAGAACAGGGCGATGGCGTAGAGGGTTTTGCGCAGATTCATGTGGATCTCCTTGAGGTGGAATCAGGCCGCCGTGAGCATGCCCTGGCGTTCTATGAAGGCGATGATCTCGTCGAGACCCTGGCCGATTTTTTGATTGCTGAAGACGAAGGGCTTGTCGCCGCGCATCTTCAGGGTGTCGCGCTCCATCACCTCCAGCGAGGCGCCGACCATGGGGGCCAGGTCGACCTTGTTGATCACCAGCAGGTCGGACTTGCAGATGCCTGGGCCGCCCTTGCGTGGCAGCTTGTCGCCGGCGGATACGTCGATCACGTAGAGGGTCAGGTCGGACAGCTCGGGGCTGAAGGTGGCCGACAGGTTGTCGCCGCCGGACTCGACGATGATCAGGTCCAGGCCAGGGAAGCGGCGGTTGAGCTGCTCCACGGCTTCCAGGTTGATCGAGGCGTCCTCGCGGATAGCGGTGTGCGGACAGCCGCCGGTTTCCACGCCGATGATGCGCTCGGGCTCCAGGGCCTCGTTGCGCACCAGGAACTGGGCGTCTTCCTGGGTATAGATATCGTTGGTGACCACGGCGATGTTGTAGCGCTCGCGCAGGGCGCGGCACAGGGCCAGGGTCAGGGCGGTCTTGCCGGAACCGACCGGGCCGCCGATACCGACACGCAGAGGTTGGCTGTTCATGTGCTGATGTTCCTCGTCAGGAGCGGAAGAGACGCGAGTACTGGCGTTCGTGCGCCATGCTCGCCAAGGCCAGGCCGAAGGCGGCACTGCCCCAGTGTTCGGGAGAAAGACTGGCGGCCTGCTGCTGGGCGGCCTCGAGCGTTGGCAGCAGGCGGCTGGTCAGGCGCTGGGCGGCCTGCTGGCCCAGCGGCAGCACCTTCATCAGGACGGCCAGCTGGTTTTCCAGCCAGCCCCAGAACCAGGCGGCCAGGGCATCCTCCGGGGTGATCTGCCAGGCGCGCGCGGCCAGAGCCCAGGTCAGGGCCAGGCCCGGTTCGTCCTGGGTTGCGAGCAGTTTACGCGCCGCCTTGTCCAGCTCGGGCAGGCCTTCGAGCAGTTGCCGCAGCGAATAACCCATCTGCCGGCTTTCCAGAGCCAGCTCGCGGGTTTCACGACTGGCGCGGTGCTGTTCGGCCAGCGCCTGCAGGTGCGGCCAGTCACCCTCGTGTGCAGCGCGGCAGTGAGCCAGCAGTAGCGGCGCTTCGAAGCGGGCGAGGTTGAGCGTCAACTGATCGGCCAGCCAGCGCTCGGCGGCGTCGGCATCCTGGATCAGGCCGCTGTCTATCGCCCACTCCAGGCCTTGCGAGTAGCTGTAGCCGCCAATCGGTAACTGCGGGCTGGCCAGACGCAGCAGAGCCCAGGCGGGTTTCATGAACTGGCCCCGATACGCGCGGGCGACGGCGCTTGGCTCACTTGCGCACACCGAACTGGTGCAGGCGCGGGCCGTAGTTGAACTCCTCGTCGCCATGATGGGAGTGATGGTGACCGCCGCCATAGGCGCCTTGCTCGGGCTGGTAGGGCGCTTGGACGGCTTCGACCGTGGCGCCGAGCTGCTCCAACATCGCCTTGAGTACGTAGTCGTCGGGCAGGCGCAGCCAGCCGTCACCCAGTTGCAGGGCGACATGGCGGTTACCCAGGTGGTAGGCGGCGCGCATCAGCTCGAAGGGGCTGGCGCAGGTGACATGCAGCAGCGGCTCGGCTTTGGCACGCACGCGCACGATGCGTCCGTCCTTGGCTTGCAGGCATTCGCCGTCGGCCAGTGCCGGCTGGCCGCGCTCGAGAAACAGGCCGACTTCTTCACCGCTGGTGGTGAAACAGCGCAGGCGGCTTTTGCTGCGCGCTTCGAAGGTCAGTTCCAGTTCAGCGTCGCAGGTATTTTGCGGCGCGATTCGGGCGTGGATCACCAGCATCTGTGTTTATTCCGGGTCAATGTGCCCGGAAATAGTGCAAGTGGCTTGCCAAGGCCGGAGAGTGGCGCAAGGCAGCGCATTTCTGCGCGCTGTGGATAACTTGGCAAGGCGGTCAGGATTTATTTGGTGCGTTTTCGCTGTTAGCGCACAATTGTGGTGCGCGCTACTCGGAAGGCTTGCCCAGGCCCAGCCAGTGCTTGCCACCGACCATGATGAAGCGCAGCTGCTGAATGACCTTGGCTTCTGCCGTGAGGTGCGCCGGCAGAGTTTCAGCGGGCGGGTCGATCAGTTCGGGCAGGGTGGCGAATACCGTCTTCACCACCAGATCCGACACCACGTCGAGCGCTGCATCATCGAGGTGCGGCATGCGATTCATCAGCTTGAGGTCGGCGGCCAGGTCGCTGGTGATGCGTTCGCGCAGGGCCGCAACGGCCTGGCGCACCGGTTGCGAACCGCCGTACTGCTCGCGGGCGAGAAAGAGGAACTGAGCGCGATTGGCAGCCACTTCGGCAAGGAAGATACGCACCGAGGCGTCGATCATGCCGCGCATCTCGAACTCATGGCGGCGCACCTGGCGGATCGCCGCACGGAAGGTTTCGCCCACCTCTGCCACCAGCGCCAGGCCCAGTTCGTCCATATCGGCGAAGTGACGATAGAAACCGGTGGGCACGATACCGGCAACGCGCGTCACCTCGCGCAGGCTCAGGCTGCCAAAGCCACGCCCGCTCTCCATCAAGGTAAGGGCGGCGTCCATCAGGGACTGGCGAGTCTGCTGCTTCTGTTCGGCGCGTGGCGTCATGCGAAATCGGGTCATTGAGCGATGCCGCACTCTAGCAAATGCACGGCGCCAGCGTCGAACCGCGCGGATGTAGTTCGGTGAACGACTGTTGACTGAAATGCAGGCTATCTGTCAGCCTTGTGCACAAGTGTTCACTGGAATCCATTCATGGCTCTGCTTTCCCTGTCACTGGCGCGGCATGTCGCTCGCGGTCTGCAACCGCTGCGCCGGCTCTGTGCGGTCGGTTGGTTGCGTGAGGCAGATGTCGATCTGTGCTTGCGCCTGCTACACCCGGCACTGCGCCTCAATCGCGTGTTCGCCCAGGTCGAGGCGCGCCGTTGGGTGGCCGACGACATGCTGGTACTTGAGCTGCGCTGCAACGGCAATGCGCAGGACTGGCGAACCGGGCAACACGTTCAGCTGTATCTGGAGCAGGACGGCGTGCGTCACGGGCGCAGTTACAGTCTCACGTCAGTGGCTGCCGACGGGCGCATCGAGCTTGCGATCAAACGCCAGCCGGGCGGGCGCCTGTCCAATTTGCTGCTCGATCATCTGGAGGTGGGTGAGGTGGTCGAGTTGGGTCAGGCATTTGGCGATTTCGCCTGGCCGCAGGAGCAGAATGCGGTGTTGCTGCTGGCGGCTGGCAGTGGCATCACGCCGTTGCTCGGTTTGTTGCGTGATGCACTGGCGCGTGGCTTTTCTGCGCCGGTGACGCTGCTGCATCAGGTACGTCGCCGGGGGCAGCAGGCCTTTGCCGAAGAGCTGCAGGCGCTGGCTGCGCGTTACACCAACTTCCAGGTGCGCTGGGCCTTCAGTGGTGAGGATGGTGGCCGCCTGACGGCCGAACAGCTGGCGGCGCTGCCGGGCGCGCACCTGTTGATATGCGGCCCGCGTGGTTTCGTCGATCAGGCGTGCGGCTGGTGGCGCGACGCCGGGCGCGGGTGCAGCCTGCAGGCGGAAAGCTTCAGCCCACTGCCGGTGCTGGCTGAGGCCGATACCGGCGAGGTTCGTCTGCGCTTTGCGCGCAGCGGCCAGCAGGTTTCGGGCAACGGCAACGCCAGCCTGCTGGAGCAGGCCGAGGCCAGCGGGCTGCGCCCGGCTCATGGCTGTCGCCAGGGCATCTGCACCAGCTGCACTTGCCTGCTGCTGGCCGGCACGGTGCGCGATCTGCGCAGTGGTGAGCTGTTCGCCGAGCCCAACCAACCCATTCGCCTGTGCGTCAGCGCCCCGCATGGGGATGTGGAGATCGACCTGTGAGCAATCGTCCTGATCGTGAGTTGACCCCTGCCGAACTCGAAGCCTTCGGTCAGGAGCTGGACGCTCTGCGCCAGCGCACCCTGGCTGATCTGGGCGAGGCCGATGCGTGCTATATCCGCCGTGTGCGTGGTGTGGTGCGCCTGTGCTGCTGGAGTGGCCGTGGGCTGCTGATGTTCGGCTGGTTCCCGCCGACCTGGCTGCTCGGTACCTTCTTGCTGGGGCTGGGCAAGATTCTCGAGAACATGGAGCTGGGCCACAACGTGATGCACGGCCAGTATGACTGGATGAACGATCCAGAATTCGCCGGTCGTCAATACGAATGGGACATCGTCGGGCCCGCCGATTTCTGGCGGCATACGCATAACCACGTGCATCACACCTACACCAACGTGCTGGGCATGGACGATGACGTCGGCTATGGCGTGGTGCGCCTGTTCCCCGAGCAACGCTGGAAGCCGTTCTACCGCTGGCAACCCTTGTGGGTGACGATCCAGGCGCTGCTTTTCCAGTACGCCGTGGCTATCCAGCACCTGCGCCTGGACAAGCTGGTGAAAGGCCGCATCAGCAAGGAGGAAGTAAGGCCGCTAGCGCGTCAGTTCGGCGCCAAGCTGGCGCGGCAGTGGGGCAAGGACTATCTGGCGTTTCCGCTGCTGGCCCTGCTGCTCGGCGCCAATGTACTGGCCGTACTGACCGGCAACCTGGTGGCCAATCTGCTGCGCAATCTGTGGACCTTTCTGGTGATCTTCTGCGGTCACTTCACCGAGAAGGCGGCGGTGTTTGCACCCGAAGTATTGGAAGGGGAGACGCGTGGGCACTGGTACCTGCGCCAACTGCGCGGCTCGAGCAACCTGTCCGGTGGGCCGCTGCTGCATATTCTGACCGGCAACCTCAGCCATCAGATCGAGCATCATCTGTTCCCCGATCTGCCGGCGCGGCGCTATGCCGAGCTGGCGCGTGAGGTGCGCCTGATTGCCCAGCGCTATGGCCAGCATTACAACTGCGGCACCTTGTGGGGGCAGTTCGCGACCGTGCTGCAGCGCATCTGGATCTACCGCTTGCCCGCGACAGGAACGGCGTGACTCGCGTGAAAGGCATAAAAAAGCCCGGCATGCGCCGGGCTTTGGGGGGTGACGCCAAGGCTCAGGCAGTGTGGCCACGCTGCTTGATCAGGCGATCGGAACCGCCCTCGGCCAGTTGAATGCGCTGGGCACCAGGGGTGCGCTCGTAGCCACCTTCTGCCAACTGGATGCGCTGGGCGCCCGGGGTACGGTCGGAGCCGTCTTCAGCCAGCTGCAGGCGTTGCGCGCCGGGAGTGCGATCATAACCGCCTTCGGCCAGCTGAACGCGCTGAGCACCCGGAGTACGCTCATAGCCGCCCTCTACCAGTTGGATGCGTTGGGCACCAGGGGTGCGCTCATAGCCACCCTCGGTCAGTTGGATGCGTTGAGCGCCCGGCGTGCGGTCGGAGCCGTCTTCGGCGAGCGGTGCGATGGGTTGCTGTTGTACCTGGCTGTCCTTGGCTTCGCCCACCAGAGGGAAGGGCGCGCTGCTCGATGCGGCGAATACGTGGGTAGTGATCAGACTAAGGGCCAGAGTGGCGAGGGTCAGTTGAGCTTTCATGTCGATGTCTCCTTGGGGAGTAATAAGTGGCGTCGGAGTGAATTCTTGAGGACATGAGCGCAGATAAGAACTTGACTGGCCTGATAGTGAACATCGACCTCCTCAATACTCGATCGGAAGGCTCTATTTCGGGGCTTGTGGGCGGTCGTCACGCGTCGCGACGAATGTTTAGCCAAGCATCGCGCTGAATGCCGCGCGCGCGTATGCTTGGCGACCCTTGCGGGTCGTGCTCGATCCGTCCTCTTTTGCAGTTCCCTGGAGGCAGGCTCAGCAATGCTCGCGGCTCAGGCAATTTTGCCGATCTTCGCTCTGATCGTTCTCGGCTATCTGCTCGGCTGGCGCCAGTGGCTCACCAACGAGTCGGCGGCCGGTCTGGCCAACATCACCTTCAAGTTGTTCATGCCGACGCTGCTGTTCGCCGGCATCGCCAAGGCATCGCTGGCCGAAGGTCTGTCGCCAATGTTGCTGTTGGCCTATTACCTGCCGGTACTGCTGGTGTTCGTCACGGTCAACGCGTTGGCGCACTGGCGTCGTGGTACGGCAACGCCGCTGGGATTGGTGGCGGCGTTCTCCAACAACGTGCTGGTGGGCATCCCGCTGATCGCCAGCCTGATGGGCAACGACGGCCTGCTCTATGTCTTCGCCATCCTGGTGTTCCACAGCCTCACGCTGTTTTCCCTGCACAGCTTCTACGCCGCCTTTGGCAGCCAGGAGCGGGTCGATACGCGCGCGTTGCTGAAGAACCTGGCCAACCCGATGATCATCGGCCTGGGATTGGGCGCGTTGCTCAATCTGTCCGGGCTGCAGGTGCCGGAAAGCCTGTGGCGGGCGATTACCTGGCTCGGCCAGGCCGCACTACCTTGCGCGCTGATCGTCCTCGGCGCCAGCCTGTCGCGTTACCGCCTGCGCCCGACCGGCGAGGCCTGGGGCGTGGCGTTGGCCAAGCTGCTGCTGTTCCCGGCGCTGGTCTGGTGGCTCAGCGGCCAGCTGCCGGGCCTGAACGACACGGCGCGCAGCGTGCTGGTGCTGCTCGCAGCCTGTCCCAGCGGGGTCAACGTGATGGCCTTTGCTCGTAGCGCCGAAGACAGCCGCAGCGTCAGCGCGGCGATCTCGCTGTCCACGCTGCTGGCGGCGGTTTCCCTGCCGGCGTGGATGCTGCTGGTGGGGTTCTGAGTGCTGCGCCAGGCGATTCCCTCTTCCGGGCGATAGGCGTGTTCGCGGTGGCCGGCTAGCATCGCGCTTCCGATCCATTCAGGACTGCCCAGATGAAACGCCTCGCCCATGTGCTGCTCGGCCTGCTGTTGGTGTTCGGGTTGACCCTTGCCGCCTTCATCGCGCTCAACTGGGCTCCGGATCGCTCGCTGGACGAACTCAAGACGCGCTGGGCGCCACCGCCTTCGCAGTTCGTCGACATCAATGGAATGTCGGTGCACCTGCGTGACCAGGGACGGCGCGATGATCCCGAGCCCATCCTGCTGTTGCACGGCACCTCCGCCAGCCTGCACACCTGGGAAGGTTGGGTAAAGGAGCTGGCCAAGCAGCGTCGCGTGATCAGCCTGGACTTACCCGGTTTCGGCCTGACTGGGCCATTTCCCGATGGCGATTACCGCGTCGAGCACTACACAGGCTTTCTCCGCAGTCTGCTCGATCATCTGCAGGTGAGCCGTGTAGTGCTGGTCGGCAACAGTTTCGGCGGCCAGTTGGCCTGGCGCTTTGCCCTGGCCCATCCTGAACGCAGCGCGCGTCTGGTGCTGGTGGACGCCGCCGGCTATCCGCGCAACGCCGAGTCGGTGCCGATAGGCTTTCGTCTGGTCGGCATTCCGGCCTTGGCGCCAGTGATGAGCCGGCTGTTGCCACGCAGCATGATCGAGTCGAGCGTGCGCAATGTTTATGGCGATCCAGACAAAGTCGATGACGAACTGGTCGAGCGTTACTACCAGCTGACTCTGCGTGCCGGCAATCGTCAGGCCTTGCGTCAGCGCTTCGCCCAGGCCCCCGGTGGCGAGCTGCACGAGCGCATCGGCGAACTGCAATTGCCGACGCTGATCATCTGGGGCAGGCGTGATCGCCTGATTCCGCCGGGCAATGCCGAACGTTTCGCCGCTGACATCGCCGACAGCCAGTTGGTGCTGTTCGACGACCTCGGCCATGTGCCCCAGGAAGAGGAGCCGCAGCGCACCGTTGCGGTGCTCGTTGCCTTTCTGCAGCGCTGAGGCTCTAGCGCGGTACTTTCCAAGCCTTTGATTTTGTTCGTGGAAGCGCTGGCGGTTAATGGCTGGCGCGTTTCCTGCTATGGCCAGGCGGGGCGGTTGGCTTTGGCGAATCTTCGTCTAGGCTGACGAGATAACGAACAAAAAAGCAGGAAACTGCATGCGCAAGGGCATTAGAGCTTTCGTCCGGGTCGTGGACGCATTCAACCGGAGGGTCGGGCGTTTCGCCATGTACCTGATCTTCGCCATGCTGGCGGTGCTCCTGTACTCCTCCATCAGCAAGACCTTCTTCACGCCATCGATCTGGACCCTGGAAAGCGCGCAGTTCCTCATGGTCGCTTACTTCCTGCTCGGCGGCGCCTACTCGATGCAGCTCGATGCCCACGTGCGCATGGACCTGGCCTACAGCCACTGGTCGCCGCGCACCCGCGCTGTGGTCGACGCGATCACCGTGGTGATGCTGATCTTCTACCTGGTGATGCTGCTGATCGGCGGCGTCTCCTCCACCGAATACGCCCTGGAATACCAGGAAACCAGCTACTCGGCCTGGTCGCCCTATATGGCGCCGATCAAACTGGTGATGTGCTTCGGCATCTTGCTGATGTTGCTGCAGGCCATCGCCACCTTCTTCAAGGATTTGTACGCAGCCCGTGGGGAGACGCTCTGATGAGCTACGAGCTGATCGCACTGTTGATGTTCTCCTCGATGATGCTGCTGCTGCTCACCGGCAAGCGCGTGTTCGGCGCCATCGGCTTCGTCGCCGCCGCCGCGGCGCTGCTGCTGTGGGGCGACGGCGGCTCGGAGATGGCCTTCAGCGCGGCGATGAAACTGATGAAGTGGTACCCGCTGCTGACCCTGCCGATGTTCGTGTTCATGGGCTACATGCTCTCCGAGTCCGGCCTGGCCGAAGACCTGTACAAGATGTTCCACGTGTGGATGGGGCCGCTGCCGGGCGGGCTGGCCATCGGCACCATCGGCCTGATGGTGGTGATCTCGGCGATGAACGGGCTGAGCGTGGCCGGCATGGCCATCGGCGCCAGCATCGCCCTGCCCGAGCTGCTACGCCGCGGCTACGACAAGATCATGGTCACCGGGGTGATTCAGGCCGGCAGCTCGCTGGGCATCCTCATCCCGCCCAGCGTGGTGCTGGTGCTGTACGGCATGATCGCCCGTCAGCCGGTCGGCCAGCTGTGGCTGGCCGGGGCCATTCCCGGGCTGCTGATGGCGAGCCTGTTCGCCCTCTACATCGTCGTGCGCTGCCGCCTGCAGCCGCAGCTCGGCCCGCCCCTGGCCGAGGCCGAGCGGTTGCAGGTCAGCCGCCGGGAAAAGCTGTTGCTGCTGCGCGCCGGGCTGGCGCCCCTGTTCATCTTCTTCGCCATGACCGGGTTGTTCCTGCTGGGCTACACCAGCCTGGTGGAAAGCTCCGCGGTCGGCGCCGCCGCCGCCATGCTGATGGCGCTGGTCAAGCGCCGGTTGAACCGCCAGGTGATGGAGGAGACGCTGCGCAAGACCCTGGCCATCAGTTGCATGTTCATGTGGATCATCCTCGCCGCGCTGTGCTTCGGCGCGGTGTTCGACGGACTCGGCGCGGTGCGTGCGATCGAGGGCTTCTTCGTCGACAGCCTGCACCTGGGGCCCTGGCAGATCCTCATCATGATGCAGCTGTCGTTCATCATCATGGGCATGTTCCTCGACGACACCGCCATGCTGGTCATCGTCGCGCCGCTCTACATCCCGCTGGTCGGCGCGCTGGGCTTCGACCTGGTGTGGTACGGCGTGCTCTACACCATCACCTGCCAGATCGCCTACATGACCCCGCCGTTCGGCTACAACCTGTTCCTCATGCGCGCCATGGCCCCGCCCGAGGTGAGCCTGCGCGACATCTATGTCTCGGTCACCCCCTTCGTGCTGGTGATGATCCTGACCCTGATCCTGGTGATGATCTTCCCGCAGCTGGCGCTGTGGCTACCGCAGCTGCACTACGGTGGCTGATTTTCGGAAATCGGCGCGCCCCGCGCGCCAGCAGTCGAGCCGGCGCCTGCCGGTCACTGGTGAGGCCGCCGCGGTGCACGCGGCGGCAATAAGCGGTTGTATTGCATCTGCATCGACACTATTGGAGAGACCAGCATGAGTACGAGACGCGATTTCCTCAAGACCGCCGCGGTCACCACCGGTGCCGTTGGCACCGCTAGCCTCGGTTCGTCGCACATCTATGCCGCCGAGCCGAAGAAGATCACCTGGCGCCTGCAGACCTACGCCGGCCCGGCGCTGGCCGAGCACGTGATCAAACCGTCGATCGACGCCTTCAACAAGGCCGCCAACGGCCAGATGGAGATCCAGCTGTACTTCGCCGACCAGTTGGTGCCCACCGGCGAGCTGTTCCGCGCCATGCAGCGCGGCACCATCGACGCAGTGCAGAGCGACGACGACTCCATCGCCGCGCCTGTGGACGTCTCGGTGTTCGGTGGCTACTTCCCCTTCGCCACCCGCTACAGCCTCGACGTGCCGGTGCTGTTCGAGCAGTACGGCCTCAACGAGATCTGGGCCGAGGCCTACGGCGAGGTCAAGGGCGTCACCTGGCTCGGCGCCGGCGCCTGGGACCCCTGCCACTTCGCTACGGTGCAGCCGATCACCAAGCTCGAACACCTCAAGGGCAAGCGCATCTTCACCTTCCCCACAGCCGGCAAGTTCCTCGCCCGCTTCGGCGTGATTCCGGTGACCCTGCCCTGGGAAGACGTCGAGGTGGCGATCCAGACTGGAGAGCTGGACGGCATCGCCTGGTCCGGCATCACCGAGGACTACACCGTCGGCTGGGCCAACGTCACCAAGTACTTCCTCACCAACAACATCTCCGGTGCCTGGTGCGGTTCCTACTTCGCCAACTCGGACAAGTGGGCGGAAGTGCCGGAGCACCTCAAGACCCTGTTCAAGCTGTGCATGGATAGCTCCAACTACTACCGCCAGCACTGGTACTGGGGCGGCGAGGCGCAGCTGCGGGTCGAGGGCGGCAAGCTTGAGCTGACTTCCATCCCTGCAGAGGAATGGGCCACGGTGGAAGCCGAGGCGCTGAAGTTCTGGGACGAAATCGCCAAGACCAGCCCGCGCTGCGCCAAGGTGGTGGATATCTTCAAGAAGTACAACGCACTGATGGCCAAGGCCGGGGCGCCTTATCGTTGATGTCATTTGAGTGAGCCAGAGCGCCCGTACCGAGCGGTACGGGCGCGGTTCTATCCCGCACAGCATCGCGCCAGCCAGATTTTTCCCGCCGCTTCCCTGCCATCCCGGCAATCCTGTACCACACTCTATGAGCCTGAAACGGACGCTGTCACACGCGTCGTGCTGCGCTCGTGCGTCGTCGGCCTTGCCTGGCCGGTCATGGATGCCCAGCTCTTCGCTGAACCCGCCCGCGATAACAACAAGACACAGGGGTTAGCATGTTCAAACCACGGGATGTAAAGACCCTGGGCGATGCCCGGCGCATCGTCGAGGAGCGTGGCCTGAGCCACGTCAAGGTCGGTCTGTTCGACAACGATGGGGTGATGCGCGGCAAGTACATGAGCCGCAGCAAGTTCTTCTCCGCCCTTGAGCACGGCTTCGCCTTCTGCGATGTGGTGCTCGGCTGGGACGTCAAGGATCAGCTCTACGACAACGCCCAGTACACCGGCTGGCACAGTGGCTACCCGGACGCACCGGTGCGCATCCTGCCGCATACCTGCCGCGAGATTCCCTTCGAGAACGGCATGCTGCTGTTTCTCGCCGAGTTCGATCAGCAGGCCGAGGCGGTGTGCCCGCGCGGTACGTTGCGGCGGGTGATCCAGCGCTGCCAGGACATGGGGTTCGAGCCCTATGCCGCGCTGGAGTACGAATTCTTCATGTTCGATGAAACCCCGGACTCGGCACGGGCCAAGGGTTTTCGCGATCTAAAGCCATTCACGCCGGACTGGTTCGGCTACTCGATGATCCGCAACTCGGTGCATGCCGAGCTCTATCACCAGATTCTCGAAATGGGTGAGGCGATGGACTTCCCCATCGAGGGTCTGCACACCGAGACCGGGCCGGGCGTGCTCGAGGCGGCCATCGCCTATGACCGCGCCGAGGCGGCGGCGGACAAGGGCGCGCTGTTCAAGACCTTCATGAAGGTACTGGCCCAGCGCAACGGGCTGATGGCTACGTTCATGGCCAAGTGGTCGGGCAAGTACCCGGGGCAGAGCGGGCACATCCATGTTTCGCTGCGCGACCGTGCAAGCGACAAGTCGGCCTTCTACGACCCCGATCAGGCGCACAACATGAGCAAGCTGCAGCGGCATTTTCTCGCGGGGCAGCAGCGTCTGATGCCGGAATTCCTGTGCATGGTGGCGCCGACCCTGAACAGCTATCGGCGCCTGATCCCCGGTTTCTGGGCACCCACCGACGCCACCTGGGGTGTGGAGAACCGCACCGCGGCGCTGCGGGTGATCCCCGGCAGCGACAAGTCGCAGCGCCAGGAGTACCGCCTCGGCGCTGCCGACGGCAATCCCTTTCTGGCCTTGTCGGTGGCCATCGGCTCGGGCCTGTACGGAATCATGCAGCAGTGGGAGCCGACCGCGCCGGTCAGCGGCAACGCCTATGCGGTCAAGCACCCCGAGGAGCTGGCGTTGCCGCGCACGCTGTGGGACGCTGCGCAGCGCCTGAAGGGCTCGCAGGCCGCCCGCGAGCTGTTCGGCGATGCCTTCGTCGAGCACTTCGCCGCCAGCCGCGAATGGGAAGAGCGTGAGTACCGTCGCCATGTCAGCGATTGGGAGCTGGATCGCTACTTCGAAATCATCTGATTCCACCGTCCGTAGCCCGGATGTAATCCGGGGCGGTTTCGTCGAGTGTCCCGGATTGCATCCGGGCTACATGGGCAAGGTTTCTGGAGCACCTTATGAGCAAGCTGCAATGCATTTCCCCCATCGACGGCTCGGTCTACGTCGAGCGTCATCTGGCGTCCAATCCCGAGGTGCTGGTAGCGCTGGCCAAGGCCGAGCTGGCGCAACAGGCCTGGAAGCAGACGCCGCTGCGCGAGCGTATCGCTATCGGCCGGCGCGCCATCGAAGCCTTCGCTGCGCGTGAGGCGCAACTGGCCGAAGAGCTGTGCTGGATGATGGGCCGGCCAATCCGTTACGCCGCTGGCGAGATACGTGGCTTCGTCGAGCGTGCCAGCCATATGGCGGATATCGCCGAGGGCTCGCTGGCCGACATCCGCCTGCCGGAAAAGGCCGGCTTCACCCGTTTCATTCGCCGTGAGCCATTGGGCCTGGCGTTGATCATCGCGCCCTGGAACTACCCCTACCTGACCGCCGTCAACGCGGTGATGCCTGCGCTGTTGGCGGGCAATGTGGTGTTGCTCAAGCACTCGGCGCAGACGCCGCTGTGCGCCGAACGCATGGTCGAAGCCTTCGCCGAAGCTGGCCTGCCCGAAGGCGTATTCCAGTACCTGCACCTGAGCCACGGCGAGACCGAAGCCTTGATTCGCTCACCCAGTATCGACCACGTTGCCTTCACCGGTTCGGTGCCCGGCGGAGCCATGGTCGAGCGTGCTGCTGCCGGGCGCTTCATCAGTGTAGGGTTGGAACTGGGTGGCAAGGACCCGGCCTACGTCCGCGCCGACGCCGATCTGCAGCACGCGGTGGAAACTGCCATCGACGGCGCCTTTTTCAACTCCGGGCAGTCCTGCTGCGGGATCGAGCGCATCTACGTGCATGAGTCGCTGTACGAGGAATTCGTAGAGCGTGCCGTGGCGCTGGTGCGCCAGTACAAGCTGGGGCGTTCGGACGATCCTGAGACCACCCTGGGCCCGCTGGTGCGTGCCGAGGCTGCCGATTTCGTCCGCGCGCAAATTGCCGAAGCGATCGAGCAGGGCGCCAAGGCGCATATCGATCCGGGCGAGTTTCCATTGGATGCGCCAGGCACCCCCTACCTGGCACCACAGGTGCTGACCAACGTCACCCATGAAATGCGCGTGATGACCGAGGAATCCTTCGGCCCGGTGGTGGGCATTCAGAAGGTCGCCAGCGACGAGGAAGCGCTGGCGCTGATGAACGACAGCGAGTTCGGCCTGACCGCAGCCATCTTCAGTCGCGACGCCGACGCTGCCATGGCTTTGGCTGATCGGGTCGAGGCCGGCACGGTGTTTCTCAACCGCTGCGACTACCTCGACCCTGGTCTGGCCTGGACCGGGGTTAAGCACTCCGGGCGCGGCTGCACCCTGTCGCGGGTCGGCTACGAGCAACTGACCCGGCCAAAATCCTTCCACTTCAAGACTCAGCTGTGAGGCGCACGCCATGGACCTGAATCAGTACCGCATGAACTGGAACTACCCGACCTCGATGCGTGTGGGCGTTGGCCGCATTGCCGAGCTGGCCGAGGCCTGCCGCCTGCTCGGCATGCACGCGCCACTGTTGTGTACCGACCCAGGCCTGGCGGCGTTGCCGATGATCGACGCGGCGCTGCGCCAGTGCCGCGACGCCGGGCTGAAGGCAGGGCTGTTCTCGGCGATCAAGGGCAACCCTACCGGCGCCAACGTGATGGACGGTGTGGCCGCGTTCAAGGCCGGCGGTCACGATGGGGTGATCGCCTTCGGCGGCGGCTCGGCGCTGGATGCCGGCAAGGCCATCGCCCTGATGGTAGGCCAGGATCGGCCGCTGTGGGATTTCGAGGACATCGGCGACAACGCCAGTCGCGTCAACGTCGCCGGCATGGCGCCGGTGGTGGCGGTGCCGACCACCGCCGGCACCGGCTCGGAAGTTGGCCGCGCCTCGGTGATCACCGACGATACGGCGCATATCAAACGCATTATCTTCCATGCGCGTATGCTGCCTGCTCTGGTGATCCTCGACCCCGAGCTGACCGTCGGACTGCCGGCCAAGATCACCGCCGCCACCGGCATGGACGCCCTGTCGCACAGCCTGGAGGCGTTCTGCTCGCCGCTGTTTCATCCCATGGCCGAGGGTATCGCCCTGGAAGGCATGCGCCTGGTGCAGCAGTACCTGCCGCGTGCGGTCAGTCAGGGCACGGATGTCGAGGCACGCCTGCAGATGCTGGTGGCCTCTAGCATGGGCGCTACCGCCTTCCAGCGTGGCCTCGGTGCGATGCACGCGCTGGCCCATCCGCTGGGGGCGCTGTACGACGCCCATCACGGCCTGCTCAACGCGGTGCTGATGCCTTACGTGTTGGTGGCCAATCGCGCTGCCATTGAGCCGCAGATGGAGAAGATGGCGCGCTACCTGGCGCTGCCGGGCGGCGGCTTCGATGCGGTGCTGGAGTGGGTGCTGGCGCTACGCAGCGAGGTGGGCATCGCCCACAGCCTGGGCGAAATCGGCATCGACGATGCACGCATCGAGCAGGTCGGCCGCATGGCCGAAGTCGATCCCTCGGCGGGCACCAACCCCATCGCCTTCAGCGCCGCGCAGTACAGCGCGTTGTTCGAGAAAGCGCTGCGCGGGGCCTTGTAGCCCGGATGCAATCCGGGAGTGGTTGGTCTGCTTTGCCGTAGATCTTGTAGGAGCCGGCTTGCCGGCGATCATTGCGAATCGCCCGCAAGCGGGCTCCTACAGGTTATGCGGGCTTATTCCCCAACCTGTTCTGCCTGCAAGGCTTTCAGCGCCGGCGCGGCATAGATGCCCACTTCCACCGCCAGTTCCATCACCCGCGGCAGGTCGCTGGCGTACACCAGCACCGCCTGCAGTTCGTCGTCCAATGGTTCGCTGAAATCCACCAGTACGTAGCCGCCGGTTTCTGGCGACAGGGCCGAAAGCTGCACCTGAATGCGGTTGAGCGCCTTGAGCGGCTCGGTCTTGGCCAGTTGCTTGGCCTTGAGCACGAACTGCACCTGCGGGCCGAAGGACTCGGTGATGCGCTGGAACAGCTCTTCATAGCTGTCGGCCTGGAACAGCACGGTATCCGGCAGGCTGCCGACCACCACCCATTCGCCCAGCGGAATGGGGAATTCGTCGTCGTAGTTGACGTCCGGGTTGGCGGCGAGGAAGGCGGTCGGGTCGGCGTAAGCCTGGGTGGCCTCGTCGGCGATACGGGCGATCTCGTCCTCGGGCAGGCAGCCGGAGCTTATCTTGGCGATCAGTTCTTCCAGCTGGGCTTTCATCGAGGCATTCCTGTTCGGGGGGCAAAGGCGCGCAGGATAAGTCAAAGCGCGCTGCGCTAGAAGTAGGCCAGCAGGCGGCCCAGGCTCATCACCAGCAGCCAGATCAGAAGCGACAGCGCCGCCTGCAGCCGACCTAACAGTGGTGCGTGCGTATCCCAGTCGCCCAGCCGAGCACTCCATAGCTGGCGAAACAGCAGGGCGTTGCCAATACCCATGGCAATCAGCAGCAGCTTGAGTTGTAGCAGTCCATCGGCGCTCAGAGGTCCCGCGTCGGCGGCGAACAGGCAGAAACCGCTGCCAAGCAGCAACACAAGACCGAACACTGCCAGTGGCGTCAGCGCCCGCGACACGGCAGGCAGGGAGAAAGTACGGCCGGCGCCTAGCAAACGCGCATCGAGTAGCAGCATGGGCCCAAGCAGCAACACCAGGCCAAGCAGATGCAGCAGGTTGAGCGCCGGGTAGAGCAGTGCCGAGCTGCGCATCTGCTCGCCCAGTGCCGTGGCTTCGAGCCAGGCGGCCCAGGCGATCAGACTGTCCATCTAGCGCAGTTCGATGGTGCGCCCGTCGACGATGATGCGTTCGGCGCGGATCTCCGCGGTGCCGTCCTTGCGCGGGTAGCCGACTATGGTCACGGTCTTGCCCGCCGTCAGGTCGGATTCCGGCAGGCCACGCGCCTGCAGGCGGCTGATCGGGGCGAGGATCACCTGCCAGGTGCGCCCGTCGTGCTCGATGCTCACGTCAGCGTGCGGGTTGCGGTAGTTGACGGTCTGTAGCGGCACTTCCAGGGTCAGGAGCTGATCGGCGTCGTAGGAGCTCCAGCCATGGTGAGCCTGGGCGAGGGCAGCGGTCAGCAGCAGGCCAAGTGTGGTGGTGAGGAGCAGCAGTTTCTTCAGCATGGCGATCACCCGGTGGACTGATGGAACACCGGGTAAACCTAGACCCTGTAACCGATGCTGCGACGTACGGGCAGCATTTGGAAACAGAATCGGCTCAGCCGTAGCGCTTCTTTGCTTCGATGGCCAGACCACTGCCGATGCTGCCAAAGGTATTGCCTTCTACACTGCGCGCGTTGGGCAGCATGGCGGCCACGCTCTGACGCAGCGCCGGCACGCCACTGGAGCCGCCGGTGAAGAACAGTGTGTCGACCTGATCGGCGCTGACTCCGGCATCGGCGAGCAATTGTGTGAGGCTGGCGCGGATGCGCTCGAGCAGCGGCTCGATGGCGTTCTCGAACAGCGGCCGGGTCAGCTCGGCGACCAGGCCCGGCTCGACGCGCGACAGATCGATGGGCCGCGCGTCCTGTTCGCTCAGGGCGATCTTGCTCTCTTCCACCTGCATCGCCAGCCAATGCCCGGCGCGCTGTTCGATCAGGCCGAACAGGCGGTCGATGCCGGTGGCGTCGACAATGTCGTAGCGCATGTTCTGCAGGGCCAGCTGGGTTTTCTGCGCATACAGCGCGTTGATGGTGTGCCAGGTCGCCAGGTTGAGGTGATAGCTGGTGGGCATGAAGGCGTCGCTCTTCATCCGGCTGCCGTAGCCGAACAGCGGCATCACGCCGGCCAGCGACAGCTGCTTGTCGAAGTCGGTCCCGCCGATATGCACGCCGCCCGTGGCGAGGATGTCGTCCTGGCGCTCGGCCAAATGGTGGCGCTCAGGGGCCAGACGCACCAGAGAGAAGTCTGAGGTGCCGCCGCCGATATCGACGATCAGCACCAGCTCCTCGCGCTCCAGGTTCGACTCGTAGTCGAAGGCCGCGGCGATGGGCTCGTACTGGAACGACACCTCCTTGAACCCGAGCTTGTGCGCCACGGCCACCAGGGTGTTCTGCGCCTCCAGGTCGGCGACCGGGTCGTCGTCGACGAAGAACACCGGGCGGCCCAGCACCACTTCCTCGAAGGCACGCCCGGCCTGGGCCTCGGCGCGCTTCTTCAGCTCGCCGATGAAGAAGCCAAGCAGGTCCTTGAATGGCAGGGCGCTGCCCAGCACCGTGGTTTCGCTTTTGAGCAGCTTAGAGCCCAGCAGGCTCTTGAGTGAGCGCATCAGGCGCCCCTCGTAGCCCTCCAGATACTCGTGCAGGGCCAGGCGGCCGTAGACCGGGCGGCGTTCCTCGGTGTTGAAGAAAATCACCGATGGCAGGGTGATCTTGCCGTCCTCCAGTGTCAGCAAACTGTCCTGGCCGGGGCGCAGCCAGCCGACGGTGGAATTGGAGGTGCCGAAGTCGATGCCGCAGGCGCGGGCAGGAGTGGAAAAGGACATGGAACGCAGAGCCGCAAAAATGGCCGCGCATTCTATGTCAGTAGCGCGGCGACGGCGAGTCGTCAGGACGGCAGGTTGCCGCTCTGCTGCTTGCTCTTCCACTGGCTCCACTCGAAGCCCAGCACTACCAGTAGCGACAGGGCGAAGGGCAGCAGCAGGTAGAACACGCGAAACACGATCAGCGCGGCCAGCACGTCGGCGGCGGGAATTTCTGGCAGGGCCGCCAGGAAGGTCACTTCCAGCACACCCAGGCCACCTGGTGCGTGGGACAGCAGCGCCAGCGAAAAGGAGGCGAGGAATACGCCGAGCACGATCAGATAGCCGGGGTGATTGTCGGCTGGCAGGGCGAAATAGATGATCGCCGCCGCACAGAGCAATTCCAGCGGGCCAGCTAGCAACTGCCGACCGACGATGGGCAGGCGCGGATATTCCACGTGCAGCTTGCCCAGGGTCCAAGGCTTGAACTGGCGCCAGGAGCCCAGCACGTAGAGGCCGACCAGGCTCAGCAGCACACTGCCGATGACCACCGAGACCAGCGGCGTGATGTTGGCGACCCGGTGGATCAGGTCGGGTTGGGCGATCAATACGCAGCCGCTGGCCAGCAGGGTGCCAAGGGCGAAGGTGAAGGAGCAGAAGACGATGAGGATGCCGATTTCCTGAGGCGTCAGGCCCTTGCTGCGATAGGCGCGATAGCGCACCACGGCACCGGAGAACACCGAGGCACCGATATTGTGGGCCAGGGCATAGGTGGTGAAGGAGCACAGGGTGATGAAACGCCAGGGAATCTGCTTGCCGAGGTGGGCGACGGCGATGCGGTCGTACCAGGCCAGTGCCCAGTAGGCACCGAGGGTGGCGGCGGCGGCGAGCAGCCAGTTCATGTGGGAGATCGCCTCGAGGCTGCCCTTGATCTGGTCGAGGGAAATGTTGCCCAACTCGCGGTAGAGCAGGAAGCCAGACAGCACCACGGCACTGAGCCCGATCAGCGTCCAGATCAGGTCGCTGCGCTTCAGTTTGGGTTTGGCTTCTACGACAGACACCGCTATTCCTCGCTCACCAGGCCCGGGGTAGTGGGGCCGTATGCCTCTGACGAGGCGGCTGTTCACCGGCTTGCCGGCCGCTCGCAACGGCCGTTGGCGGATCGTGCCCGCGCGGCGCGCTGCGCAGTATCAGGGAGCCGCCGCCAGTACTCAACTGGCAAGCATGCAGACGCCCCTCAATAGTTGTGTCAGCGATTGTTCCGATATGTTCATATCCAGGCCAGGGTCAGCGCTGCCAGCACCGCGTAGCGGCCGGCTTTGGCCAGGGTGACGATGAGCAGGAATATCCACAGGCGTTCGCGCATCACACCAGCGACCAGCGTCAATGGGTCGCCGATCACCGGCATCCAGCTCAGTAGCAATGACCAGCGCCCGTAACGGGCGTACCAGGCCTGCGCCTGCTGCAAGCGGGCCGGGTTGACCGGGAACCAGCGGCGCTCGCGATGGTGCTCGATGGAGCGGCCCAGCAGCCAGTTGACCCAGGAGCCCAGCACATTGCCCAGGGTAGCTACCAGCAGCAAGGCCCAGAGCGGATGCTGGCCGGCCAGCAGGAGGGCGACCAGCACGGCTTCGGACTGCAGCGGCAGCAGCGTCGCCGCGCCGAAGGCAGAAAGAAACAGTGCCGGATAGGCGGACAGACTCAGCATGACAGGAGCGCGCCGGCCGCAGGGCCGGCGGGGGTCAGGACTGCGATTCCTGGCCGCTGTTGGCCATGATCTCTTCCAGGCTCAGGCCGGTCAGGCCGTGAATGGTCTTCCATAGGTAGTAGAAGATGGCCATCAGCATGATCATCGAGGGAATGGCGATCATCGGGTAGCTGAGCAGGGTCATGCGCCCCAGTTCATCATTGAAGGCCTCGGTGCCGGCCGGGCTGACCACGATCCACTTGGCCAGCACGTAGTTCATGAACGAGGAGAAGAAGAAGGTGCCGCTGAGCCAGTAGGTCGCGCGCATCAGGCGCGTCTCGAAGTGCTCGACGTGGCCGCCTTGCTCCAGGCGATCATGGATCTTGTCGATATTGAGCACCGTCTTGTTGAACAGCAGGGTGCGGATCAGCGGGTAGCGGGTGCGGGTGGAGACCAGCACGGCAATGCCGATCAGGCCGGGAATCAGTGCTTCCTTGACTGCCAGCCACTGAGTGTCGAGCTTGAGCAGGCCGATACCGCCGGTCAGCGCTACGCTGATCAGGCCGAGCAGGGCGATGAAGTTGAATTTGCGATATTTGATCAGCTCGAACGCGCCCCAGCCCAGCGGGAACGCCAGGGCCAGGATCAGTGCGCCATCGGCGCCGAGGCGGTGCTCGCCGCTGAGCTTCATCAGGATGAACGAGGGAATCAGGATGCTGATGGCCAGGTCGATCAGCGGGCGGGGCTTGTGCGTCGGGGTACGGCTGTCAGTAGTGGCGGTCATGGTAGCTGGAGTCTGCGTAGGAAGGCCGATGATCGCCTGCCCGGCGCGCCAGGGCTAGCCCGACCGTCGGTTTTGAATGTGAAAAAGTATGAGTCGACAGCCATCCGACAGGAGAGAAGAGCTGGCTGGCGATGCTAAAGTGATGGCAAGGCCTGGGAGTCGAACATGCCAAGAATCATCCCTTTCATTTGCCTGTTGCTGGCTGCTGTTTTCCTGACGCCTGTGCCGGCCTGGGCGCGGGACTGCATCGGTATGGTGCCGGCCGGCACATCGGCGTTCTGGAGCGAGCTGGAAGCCGGCGCGAGACGCACCGCTGACGATCTGCAATTGGAACTCTATACGCGCGGCCCGACCCAGGAGGGCAGCGTCGAGGTGCAATTGCAGCTGATAGATCGTGTGCTTGCACAGGGCTGCAAGGCGCTGATCATCGCCCCGGCTGGCGATGCCATCGATACCCGGATAGCGGCCTTGCGTGACGAAGGTATTCCCACCGTCTATGTCGACCGCGGCGTTGCGGGAGATGGCGCTTATGCGCTGGTGGCGACCGACAACTTCCTCGCAGGTCAGTTGGCCGGGCAACAACTGGCCGAGCGTCTCGGGCAGGGTGGCAGGGTCGGGGTGTTGCGTTTGCGTCCCGGGCTGCAATCGACCGAGGAGCGTGAGCGCGGCTTTCTGCTGGCGGCACAGGCGTCAGGGTTGCAGGTGGTATTCGATACCTACCTGGGTGATGACCGCCAGCGCATCGCCGAGGCCCTGAGCGAGCAGTTGCCCAGGCTCGACGGCCTGTTCAGCCCCAATGGCACCAGCAGCCGGGCGACACTGGCGGCTCTGCGCCAGTTGGGCAAGGCCGGTACGGTGGGCTTCGTCGGCTTCGACGGAGGCGAACTGCTGTTCGATGCCGTGAGACAAGGACAGATTCACGCCCTGTTGCTTCAGCAGCCGCAGGCCATGGGTGATCATGCGGTGCGCCTGGTGCATCGGGCCCTGAGTGGCGAACGCGCCATTTCACGCCTGCAACTGTTGCTCGAGCCACGGGTACTGACCGCCAGGGAATTGGCCGATATGACCGCGCCGCAACAGCCTTGGTGATGGGCAGAGCGCGGGTTTATGATCCTTGTCCTGGCCGCCCTGAATTCGCTGTAGGGCGCGCTCTAGACGGTGGCGTGCAATGAACCTGAAGTACCTGCTCGCAGCTCTGTTGTTCTGCAGTTTTTGCGTCCACGTGACGGCTGCCGAGTTGCGGCTGTATACCGAAGACTATCGACCGTTCAGCTATCTCGAGAATGGCAAGCCGAGTGGCATGGCTGTGGCGGTGGTCGAAGAGTTGATCCGCCGTACCGGTGAGCAGGCGCGCATTGAACTGGTGCCCTGGACACGCGGCTACCACCAGGTTCGTCATCAGGCCGACACCGCGTTGTTTTCTACCGTGCGCACGGCGCAGCGCGAAGCCGAGTTTCAGTGGGTCGGGCCGATCGCGCGAGGCTATACGCGCTTCTACACGCACAAGGATGCCGGGCTGCGAGTCACCAGCCTGGACGACGTGCGCCAGCTCGGCACCCTTGCGGTGCCCAAGCAGTGGTACAGCTACGAACTGCTGCGTGAGCAGGAGCTGGATAACCTGTATGGCGTGCCGACGCCTCAGGACATGCTGCGCATGTTTCGCCATGGCCGGGTCAAGCTGCTGCTGGCCAACAACCTGACCCTCGACGGCATGCTTGCCGAACAGGGCATGCATGCCGGGCAGCTGCAGGCGCAGTTCGACCTGATGCCCAATGACTCCTATATCGCCTTTTCCCTGCAGACGGATGCCGCTCGTGTCGCGCGATGGCAGCAGGCGCTGCAGCAGATGCGTCATGACGGTAGCCTGGAGCGGATCTATCGACACTGGTTTCCGACGGCCGATGAGCGGACGTTGGTCGATTTGCTGCGCCTCGAGTGAAGCGGCTGCATGGCGCTCCACGTCTTGCTAGGCTGCAAGCGGGAGGGGCGGTGATGGCCAAGTGTATTAATCGATGGCTGTGTATCCTGCTGCTGGTGCTGTGCGCTCCAGCGGCGGCACAGCTGCGTCTGCTCACCGAGGATGCGCCGCCGATGAGCTTCTTGCGCGAGGGCGAGCCCAGCGGTTTCTCCGTCGAGGTGGTCAGAGCGTTGCTGGCGCGCACCGGCGACAACGGTCAGATCGAACTGATGCCCTGGACGCGAGCATTGCATCTGGCTCAACAGGAGGAAGATGTCGCGCTGTTTTCCACCGTGCGTACTGCCGAGCGCGAGAACAGATTTCAGTGGGTCGGGCCCATCGTGGTCGGCACCACCAGCTTCTATTCGCTCAAGTCGCGCGACCTGGTCATCGACACCTTGGAGCAGGCCGCGGCCAGCGGGCCACTGGCGCTACCCAAGCAGTGGTACACCTTCGAGACCCTCAGCGCGAGGGGCTTTACCAACCTCTACGGCGTGCCCAGTTCGAAACAGATGGTGACCATGCTCAAGCATGGCCGAGTCAACCTGATTGCTACCGAAGACCTGACCCTGGCTGGCGAGCTGGCTGCTGTCGATCTCAAACCGCAGGACGTCACCGCGCACGTGCCGTTCATGCGCTCGGCCTATTACATCGCTTTCTCCCCGCAGACTTCGGTGGTGCGTGTGGTGCGCTGGCAGCGCGCCTTGCAGCAGATGCATGAGGACGGCAGCCTCGCGGCGATCCTCGGGCGTTGGCTGCCGCATGCGCCGATGCCGCCCATCGCTCCGTAGCGCCCCGCGTGACGACTGGTTAACCTGAGCGCTGAAATCTACCGAGTTCGATCATGTCGCGTCGTCATCTCACTCTCGATCTGCGCAGTCGCGCCGACTTGTTCGCTCACCTTGGTGCGATGGAACGGGCCGGTGTGCCCATTGATCGGGCACTGGCCAGTGTGGATATCGGCACGCGCCACGAGGCCGCCGTGAAGCGCTTGCGGCAGATGGTCGGCGCTGGACGCGACCTGGCGAGTTCCGGCCAGTTGAGTGGCGTGTTCACGCCACTGGAAAGTGGCCTGATACGCGCCGCGCAAGAAGCCGGTGCACTGGCGCATGTCTACGAGCAGCTGGCGCAGCGCTACGATGAGCAGGCGCGTCATGCCGCAGAGTTGAAGTCACGTCTTCTGCTGCCCGCCGGGGTTTTGCTGCTGGCGCTGGCGGTCAAGCCCTTGCCTTCTCTGGTCGCTGGCAGCCTGAGTGGTGCAGGTTACCTGGCGGCCGTTCTGCTGCCGGTGTTGTGGCTGGCTGCGCTGTTGTTCGGTGCGCGCGCTATGTGGCGACGCTGGCAGCAGTGGCGAAGCGATCAGCCAGGTCCGCTCGACGATCTTCTGCTGGCCCTGCCGATATTGGGCAGCCTGCAGTTGCGAGCGGATATTCGTAACTTCTGCGACAGCCTCGGGCTGTTGCTGGAGGCGGGCATGCCGGTGCTCGATGCCTTGCCGCGTGCCTGCAATGCCGTGACCAATGCACGGCTGCGGCGGGATTTCGCCAACCTGGCACCACGGGTTGCGGCTGGGCAGTCGTTGGTGCGGGCGTTCGACGGGCTGAGTTTTCATGGCAAAGCCATGCTCATCGGCGTGCTCAATACCGGCGAAGCGACCGGCCGGCCAGGCGAGGCGCTGCTGCGTTTCGCCCGCCTGCAGGCGCAGCAGCTGGCTGCGAGCCAACAGATGCTGGCGAGCTGGGCGCCACGGCTGTTCTATTTGGCGGTCGCCGGCTGGATGGCATACGGCCTGCTGACCGGTGGCGGTTTCTTCCCGGCCCTGCCCGCGGAGCTGGCTGGCCGATAATTTGCTGGTTATCGACCACGGCGGTCCGTTTGAAAGCTGGCAGCAAGTGCCTTGCGCTAGCATTCGTCACGTCTACGCCATTACTAAAAAGAGAAAAAAGCGATTCAACCGACTTTGGAATACGCCCCATGCCCATCCTGCAACGTGCATCCCACCATGAGCTACGCAGTGCCTTTCGTGCCCTGCTGGCTTCCGACCGCTGTTACCACACGGCTTCGGTCTTCGATCCCATGTCCGCCCGCATCGCCGCCGATCTCGACTTCGAGGTCGGTATTCTCGGCGGCTCCGTCGCCTCCCTGCAGGTACTCGGTGCGCCGGACTTCGCCCTGATCACTCTCAGCGAATTCGTCGAGCAGGCCGCGCGCATCGGCCGCGTCGCGCGTTTGCCGGTGATCGCCGATGCCGACCACGGCTACGGTAATGCGCTCAATGTGATGCGCACCGTGGTCGAGCTGGAACGCGCCGGCGTCGCCGCGCTGACCATCGAAGACACCCTGCTGCCGGCCCAGTTCGGCCGCAAGTCCACCGACCTGATCTCCATCGAGGAAGGCGTCGGCAAGATCCTCGCTGCGCTGGAGGCGCGTGTCGATCCGGAGCTCTCGATCATCGCCCGTACCCATGCCGGCGTACTGGAGGTGGACGAAGTGATCCGCCGCACTCGCGCCTATGAGGCTGCAGGCGCCGACGGCATCTGCCTGGTCGGGATCAAGGATTTTGCCCATCTGGAGCAGATCGCCGCAGGCCTCAAGGTGCCGCTGATGCTGGTCACCTACGGCAACCCCGAGCTGCGCGACAACCAACGCCTGGCGCGTTTGGGCGTGCGCATCGTGGTCAACGGACATGCTGCCTACTTCGCCGCGATCAAGGCCACCTACGACTGTCTGCGTGAGCAGCGCGGTGCGCAGCCGTGCGACCTCAACGCCACCGAGCTGACCCACAAGTACACCATGCCCGAGGATTACATTCTGTGGGCCAAGGAGTTCATGGAAGTCCGCGAGTAGCCTGTCGCGACCGGCTGCACTTGCACTTCGCATTCTCCGGGCGCATATCTGTTCGGAGAGTGCGAGGAGGTCGAACATGGCAGGTGGTTGGGCAAGCGACGACGCAGTGCAGGAACAGATCGACAGCAGCATCGAAGACGCCGTTGCGCGTGCTCGCAGCCAGCTGCCGAAGGGTGAGAGCCTGCGTCATTGCGAGGAATGCGATGCTGTCATTCCCGAGGCCCGGCGTCAGGCAATTCCCGGCGTGCGCCTGTGCGTCAATTGCCAAGCCGAGCACGACCGGGAGAACGCCGCCTACAGCGGCTATAACCGTCGCGGTAGCAAGGACAGCCAGTTGCGTTGAAACCTCAGAACAGCGCGCCGATATAGACTGCGCCGCCAATCCCCGCCTGGATGCCAAGATTGGCTCCTGCCATCACCAGGGCTCCACTCGCGGACTGCATCAGCTTGCGGGTCAGTATCGGCGAGATGGTGAGGTTGGCTGCTGGAGTTGTATTCGCCAGCATCGCTGCCGCCAGTAGCTTCGGGTCCAGACCGAACAGCATGGCCGTTGCGGATACGCCTAGCGCAACACCCCCGCCTGCTTCCACGTACATGCAGGGGCCGACGATATCGTCGCGGGTGAGGTCGTCAGCCGTGAGGTCGTCGGCGACGAACACCGCGCCGTCGCTGGGGAAGGCTTCTGCTGCCCCGACTCCACCGACACTCTTGCCCTTGATCTTGATATCCACTTTGCCGAAGCGCGGCAGTTTGGCCCCTATGCCAATGCCAGCACCGATGCCGCTGTAGTGTAGTTTGACGTTCTCGCCGGTTGGCGAACGCAGGGTTATCGAACCGCCGCTACCGGCAACAAAGGCCACGGTCAGGCCGCCGCCACTGGCCGTGACGTAGTCCCAGCGGCTGGGGTTGACGGGCAGGGGGATGGTCATCATCGACATTTTCGCTTCCTTGTGAAGTTTGCTCAGACGCTTTCGTGAGGCGCGCGTCTGAAGAGGGTCAGCAGCCCGCTGACCATGAAGACGGAGCCCAGCAGCCCAAGAAGGACCGAGGTTCCCCAAAGTGCGCCGAAGTCATCGATCACGGCAGAGGTGGCCGGTGCCTCGGCCCGGTAGTAGACCTTTACCGGCATGCCAACCTGATAGCCGTAAATCCAACCGCCTTGGGGGTAGGAAATACGGGTACCGCTTTCGTCGGTGAAGGCTATCTCCGGGTGGGAGCCGCCTGCATTGAGGGAGGCGACATTACCTTCGGCCTGAAGGGCGGATTTCAGGAAATCCACGCGAGAAGAGGTCTGCACGACCGTTGCTGTGAGCAGTACAAGACCTGCCAAGTTGAAGAGGCCGCCCTTGAGCAGGCGAGATGGAGTAGTGGGCATCCTGTGGTATTCCTGATCTTCCATGAACATTGCCAGAGAATTCTGGGCCGGACGTTAGGACAAGCAGCACTCTGCGAAATTCCCTGTCATTGCACAGCCTGAATAGAGGGTGTTTTCGTTAATGCCAGCCTGCTTATTTACGCATGTGACGAAGCCGGATCATAAGGTTTCGTGGCGAGGTATGACATGGCGAGGTTCACGGCTTGGCGAGTTTTTACAATTGCCGTTCACCAGGCCGCGTCACAGGCTTCCGGAGTCGATGTATTTCTGCCCCATCGAGCGTATTGAGGTCGGGTTGATGAGCCAGTGTGGCACCTATTCACCTGCTGCTGGTCTAGTGCTACTACGACCGTGACTCAGGAAGAGGTGCCTGCATGACGATTTTCGAAGCCTTACGCATCAGCCACGATATCCAGCGCGAACTGGCGCAGAAACTGATCGCCACCCAGGGCGACAGCGCCGAACGCCACGCTTTGTTTTCTCAGCTCAAGCAGGAACTGGCCGTGCACTCGGTGGCCGAGGAACGCCATTTCTATATTCCCCTGATGCAGCAGGACGCTGGCGTGGATCTGTCACGCCACGCGATCGCCGAGCATCACCAGATGGACGAAATGATCGAGGACCTGGAGGAAACCGACCCCAGCAGCCCGAGCTGGCTGGCGCAAGCCAAGGCCCTGGCGGAAAAGGTCGAACACCACCTCAAGGAAGAAGAACACACCTTCTTCCAGATGGCCGGCAAGCTGCTTCGCGACAAGGAGAAGCGGCAACTGGCGGGTGACTATCTCAGCGCCTACGACGAGATGAAGCAGGCGTCCTGACAGACCGATAAGAGCCGGGCGCAACACCCGGCTCTTGCATCAGAACAGGAAATAACGCTGCGCCATCGGCAGCACCTCGGCCGGCTCGCACCAGAGCAACTGGCCGTCGGCCTTGACTTGGTAGTTCTGCGGATCGACCTCGATATTGGGCAGGTAGCCGTTGTGGATCAGGTCGGTCTTCTGCACCTCGCGGCAGCCTTTGACCACGCCGATTTTCTTCTTCAGGCCTAGCTGCTCGGGCACGCCGGCGTCGAACGCGGCCTGGCTGATGAAGGTGATGCTGGTGGCATGGCGGCTGCCACCATAGCTGGCGAACATGGGCCGGTAGTGCACCGGCTGCGGCGTCGGGATCGAGGCGTTGGCGTCGCCCATCAGGCTGGCGGCGATGGCGCCACCCTTGAGGATCAGCGTCGGCTTGACGCCGAAGAAGGCCGGGCGCCACAACACCAGATCGGCCCACTTGCCCACTTCGATCGAGCCCACTTCATGGCTGATGCCGTGGGTGATCGCCGGGTTGATGGTGTATTTGGCGATGTAGCGCTTGGCGCGGAAGTTGTCGTTACCGGGCTCGTCTTCGGGCAGCGGGCCGCGCTGCTGCTTCATCTTGTCGGCAGTTTGCCAGGTGCGGGTGATCACCTCGCCGACGCGGCCCATGGCCTGGCTGTCGGAACTGATCATGGAGAACGCGCCGAGGTCATGCAGGATGTCTTCGGCGGCGATGGTTTCCCGGCGAATACGGCTCTCGGCGAAGGCCACATCCTCGGCGATGCTCGGGTCGAGGTGGTGGCAGACCATCAGCATGTCCAGATGCTCGTCGATGGTGTTGCGGGTGAACGGTCGGGTCGGGTTGGTCGAGGACGGCAGCACGTTGGGGAAGCCGCAGGCCTTGATGATGTCCGGCGCGTGGCCGCCACCGGCACCCTCGGTGTGGTAGGTGTGGATGGTGCGGCCCTTGAAGGCGCCGAGAGTGGTTTCGACAAAGCCGGACTCGTTCAGCGTGTCGGTATGGATGGCCACCTGCACGTCGTATTGATCGGCGACCGACAGGCAGTTGTCGATGGCCGCCGGGGTGGTGCCCCAGTCTTCGTGCAGCTTCAGGCCGATGGCGCCGGCCTTGACCTGCTCGATCAAGGGTTCGGGCAGCGAGGCGTTGCCCTTGCCGGTAAAGCCCAGGTTCATCGGAAAGGCGTCGGCGGCCTGCAGCATGCGCGCCATGTGCCAGGGGCCGGAAGTGCAGGTGGTAGCGTTGGTGCCGGTGGCCGGCCCGGTGCCGCCGCCGATCATGGTGGTCACCCCGCTCATCAGCGCCTCTTCAATCTGCTGTGGGCAGATGAAGTGGATATGGGTGTCGATGCCGCCGGCGGTGAGGATCATGCCTTCGCCAGCGATCACCTCGGTGCCGGCACCGATGGCGATGGTCACATCGGGTTGGATATCAGGGTTGCCGGCCTTGCCGATAGCAGCGATGCGCCCGTCCTTGAGACCGACGTCGGCCTTGACGATGCCCCAGTGGTCGATGATCAGCGCGTTGGTGATCAGCGTGTCGACCACATCGGCGGCACACAGTTGACCCTGGCCCATGCCGTCGCGGATCACCTTGCCGCCACCGAATTTCACTTCTTCGCCGTAAGTGGTGAAGTCCTTTTCCACTTCGATCCACAGGTCGGTATCGGCCAGGCGCACCTTATCGCCGACGGTGGGACCGAACATGTCGGCGTAGGCTTGGCGGGAAATCTTCATTGGAAGTCCTCGTAGGGTGCGCTGTGCGCACCGTTGCTATCTGTGTCGTTGCTGGTGCGCACGGCGCACCCTACGGGCTATAGATCGCCCATGATCCGGCCGGCGAAGCCGAACACCCGGCGCTGGCCGGCCAGGTCGACCAGCTCCACTTCACGGCTCTGCCCTGGCTCGAAGCGCACTGCGGTGCCGGCGGGGATGTTCAGGCGCATGCCACGTGCGGCAGCACGGTCGAACAGCAGGGCGTCGTTGGTCTCGAAGAAGTGGTAGTGCGAGCCGACCTGGATCGGTCGGTCGCCGCTGTTGGCTACGGAAATGGTCAGGGTGCGGCGACCGGCATTGAGCTCGATCTCGCCGTCGGCAATCTGGTATTCGCCGGGAATCATGGTGAAGGCCTCGCAAGCGTCTTGTAGTAGATGGCATTGGCCCGGTAGGTGCCGTCCGGGCCGCAGGCGTAATCGGGTAGACCACCAATGCACTGGTAGCCGAGGTGACGATAAAGCCGTTCTGCGTCACTGCCGGCCTCGGTGTCGAGGTACAACAGGCCGCGTTTGCGGGTCACGGCTTCCTGCTCGACGGTTTGCATCAACAGACGGGCGATGCCGCGACGACGTGCGTCGCTCAGCACCAGCAGTTTCTGGATCTCTGCGCGGTTCAGTCCGTTGGGTTTCTGGCACAGGCTCAGTTGCACGCTGCCCAGAACGCGGCTCTGCTCATGGGCCACCCAGAGCAGCAGAGAGCCGTCCGTCATGGCCGCATGCACCTGGGCGAAATATTCAGCGGCTTCTCGTTCGTCTGGATCGGCGAGAAAACCTATAGATGCACCATCGTTGATCGCATCGAGCAGCAGGACGCTCAAGCCTTCGCGGTAGTTGGCGAAGTTGGTGCTATCGAGTCGCTGCAGTGTCACGCTCACAGGGTCACTCCTTGGTTCCGAGGATCAGTTGCATAAAGGTCAGATCCAGCCAGCGCCCGAACTTGCGGCCGACCTGGGGCATCTGCCCGGTGGTGATGAAGCCGAGGCGCTGGTGCAGACGAATCGAGGCTGCGTTCTCCGACTCGATGGCGGCGACCATGACATGCAGGTTGGCGGCGCGAGCGCGCTCGATCAGCACCTGCATCAGCGCGGGGCCCAGGCCCTGGCCGCGCTGGTCGGCGCGTACGTAGACCGAGTGTTCGACGGTCTGACGGAAGCCTTCTATGGTGCGCCAGGTGCCGTAGCTTGCATAACCGACTACCTCGCCGGCAGCGTCATGCGCGACCAGCACCGGGAAGCCGGCCGCCGTGCGTTCGACCAGCCAGGCACGGCGGTTGGCCAGGTCTACCAGCGTCTCGTTCCAGATTGCTGTGGTGTGCTGCACCGCGTCGTTGTAGATGGCCAGGATGCCGGGCAGGTCGGCTTCGCTGGCATTCACTATGTCGAAACTCATGGTTCAGGCGATCGGTTGGTGGACGGTCACCAGCTTGGTGCCGTCGGGGAAGGTGGCTTCGATCTGGATCTCCGGGATCATCTCCGGCACACCCTCCATCACCTGATCGCGGGCCAGCAGGGTGGTGCCGAAATGCATCAGCTCGGCGACTGTCTGGCCGTCGCGCGCGCCTTCGAGCAGAGCGGCGGAGATGTAGGCCATGGCTTCCGGGTAATTCAGCTTCACCCCACGCGCCAGTCGGCGCTCGGCCACCAGGCCGGCGGTGAAGATCAGCAGCTTGTCTTTTTCTCTTGGTGACAAATCCATGACGGCTCCAGTCTTGGAGCGGCAAGGCTGTGCCTTGTCCGCAATAGTGCTTCGGTCGCTTGGTGGAACGCGGCGTGCGCTGTTCCACTCTGGCGTGGCTGTACTGCAATTTGTAGGAGCCGGCTTGCCGGCGATTAGGCCTCTGTTGATCGCCGGCAAGCCGGCTCCTACATGTCCGTTGTGCTCATGTGCTCCAGATTCGGGGTGGCACAGCTTCGCGCCCCAGCATCGCCGGGCGCAGCAGGCGCCAGAGCTCGATCAGCCAGGCGCGAGCCTTGAGTGCTTCGCTGGCCAGGCAGCGTGCGACCAGCAGGCCCGAGAGCTGGCTGAGGTCACCGCGCACGCCATCGATCTTCAGTTCCCGGCAGCGTTCGAGTAAATCACTGTCTACATCGGCGCTGATCAGCAGGGTGGCAAACACCGGCTGGCCGTTGAGGCCGATAGGCGAGTCGAGCAGACCGTCGCCACCAGCAACACGCTGGCGTTCGTGCCAGAGCAGCTGGCCGTCACGGCGAACATCCAGCGCGGCCTGAAAGTGGCCGCTGGCAAAGCGCTCGGCGGCGGCGGGGCGGCCGAGGGCGACGATATCCCAGTAGAACAGGCGAGCGTCGCCGTGCAGGTCGATCTGCGTGTGCAGTTCGGCCTGAGCGCCGGCATAGATGATGGTTTCCTGCGGCAGCCATTCCAGGGTGGCGCCAGCGTCGACGCACAGGCGCAGATCCTGCCGGGCGACACCGGCGGCGCGGTACCACTTGGCCGCTCCGGGGCTGGTGAGCTGCACCCAGGTGTTTTCGCCAGCGTGGGCCGAGATATCCAGAACGTCGCCGCCGGCAATGCCTCCAGGCGGGTGGACGATGATGTGCTGGCACACCTCCGGGCCTTCGGCATACAGGTGCTTCTGCACTCTAAGAGGGCCGAGGTGGCGCCTCTGCACTGGCGTGGTGCGTTCGCCGTGGCGCGCATAGGCCAGCTCCAGCTCGGCAGGCCAGCTTGGCGTGAACAGGGCGGCAGGCAGATTCATGTTAAGGCAGGGGTTCCGCAGGATAGTTGACCGAGTGGGCAAGCAAGAGGCGTGCCCTGAACCAATTCGGTGCGACTTCGCACCTACCTGCACCTGTGGCCAGTCGCGGTGCTGCATCTGGCTCTGCCTATCTCGCCTGGCCAGCTCTAGAGTCGGGCGTACGATTCGTGTGGAGCGCCCATGTTCACCTTTATCGCCTTCGCCGCAGGCCTGGTGCGCGGCTACAGCGGCTTCGGTTTCGCCATGCTGATGGCGCTCGGACTGATGCTGCGACTGCCGCCGGCCGAAGCCGTGCCGGTGGCGCTGATTCTCGATGTGGCATGCAGCGTGACGCTGTGGCCGGCGGCGTTGCGCGCCGTGCATGGGCGCGTGCTGGTGCGTCTATTGGGCGGCATGCTGTTGGCGGTGCCGCTGGGCGCCTGGCTGCTGCTATGGCTGCCGGCGCACATCATGGCGCCGCTGGTGGCTGTGCTCTGTTTATGCGGGGGCATGCTGGTGTTGTGGCGTCCGTCCGTTGCCACGCCGGTGAGCCAGGGTATGGCCTGGTTGGCCGGGCTGGCATCCGGCCTGGCGACCACCCTGGCCTCGGCCGGCGGCCCGCCCTTGATGATCTACCTGCTGCGCAGTGGCCTCGATGCGCGCCAGTCGCGCGGTACGGCAGTGCTGTTCTTCCTGGCCAGCAGTGGCGCTGCGCTGATCGGACTGGGTGTCGCGGGTGTGCTGAGCGGCGCGCTGTGGCGGCTGGCGCTGGAACTGGCATTGCCGGCGCTGGCCGGTAACCTGCTTGGCCAGTGGCTGCACCCGCGCTGGCAGCCGATATCGCTGCGGGTGCTGGTCGGTGGGCTGCTGGTGCTGTTGTCGCTGGGCAGCCTACTGAAGGCGATCTTGTAGGGTGCGCCGTGCGCACCGAAAGGTATCCGTTGCTGCGGGATCACGGCGGTGCGCATGGCGCACCCTACGGGCGGGGTCGGTGTCGATCCCGCCCTGCGAGGCGCGTCCTTCAATCGCGGTCGATGGCGAAGGGCGACCAGGCCTGGCGGCTCGGCATGATTTCCAGGCGGTTGATGTTGATGTGATCCGGCAGGGTAGCGACGTAGAAAATCTGCTCGGCGATGTCCTCGGCGGTCAGCGGCGTGGTGCTGCCGTACAGCGCGTCGGAGGCGGCCTGGTTGCCCTTGGTACGCACCAGGGTGAATTCGGTTTCGGCCATGCCCGGCGCGATGTCGGTGACACGCACGCCGGTGGCGATGAGGTCACAGCGCAAGTTGAAGCTGAACTGTTTGACGAATGCCTTGGTGGCGCCGTACACGTGGCCGCCCGGGTAGGGCCATTCGCCGGCCACCGAGCCGATGTTGATGATGCTGGTGCCTTTGCCGATTTCCAGCAGCTTCGGCAGCACCGCGTGGGTGACGTTGACCAGGCCGGTGACGTTGGTGTCGATCATGGTGTGCCAGTCTTCCAGGGCGACCTTCTGCGCCGCCTCCGGGGCCAGGGCCAGACCGGCGTTGTTGACCAGCACATCGATACGGTCGAAGGGCGCTTGCAGGCCGTCGACCAGCGCCTTCACCGCGGCGGCATCGCGTACGTCGAGCGCAGCGATGTGCACCGGCACCTGGTCCTGCAATTCGGCCTTCAACTCTTCCAGGCGCTCCAGGCGTCGTCCGCTGAGCACCAGCGCCCAGCCGGCCTCAGCGAAACGTCGTGCCGTGGCGCGGCCGAAACCGGATGTCGCGCCTGTGATGAATGCCACCTTGCTCATGGATAACCTCGTTTTGCTATCAGGGTTCATGGCCTGCTCCTGCATCCGCTTTCGGGCGCAGCTAGAGCAGTCCTACTAGGGTGGGGCGCCAGTGTAAGGAGTCCGGCTAAAGGCCGCGCTCCACAGCTGGCCGCGGATTCATGCGGACAGTTCGAGGAACTTGCGCACGCGTTCGGTTTCCGGGTTGGTGAAGAACTTCTCCGGCGCGGATTTCTCGATCAGCAGGCCCTTTTCCAGGAACACCACCTGATCCGACACCGCGCGAGCGAATTCCATTTCGTGGGTGACCACGATCATGGTGTAGCCCTCGCTGGAAAGATTCTTCATCACCGTCAGCACTTCACCGACCCGTTCCGGGTCGAGTGCCGAGGTTGGCTCGTCGAACAGGATCACCTCCGGACTCATGGCCAGGGCGCGGGCAATTGCCACGCGCTGCTTCTGCCCACCGGAGAGGGTGTAGGGAAAGGCCTCGGCCTTCTGTTCCATGCCGACCTTTTCCAGCAGCGTCTGGGCGATGGCGCGGGCCTCGTCCTTGCGCATCTTTTTCACCTGCATCGGTGCTTCCATGACGTTCTGCAGCACGTTCAAGTGCGGCCACAGGTTGAAGCTCTGGAACACCATGCCGGTCTTGGCGCGAATCGCCGCCAGTTCGCGGTTGTTCATGCGCTTGCCCTGGGCGTCGACGCCGATGCGCTGGCCGGCAATGTGAATACTGCCGCGATCCGGCTCTTCGAGCCAGTTGATACAACGCAGCAGGGTGGATTTGCCCGAACCGGAGGAGCCCAGCACGCTGACCACTTCGCCCTTGTTCACGGTCAACGAGATGTCGCGCAGCACCTCGATACCGTCGAAGCTCTTGGAAAGATTGTCGATCTGTACCGCAGGTGCCTCAGGCATGTTCGAAACCTCGTTTGGCGCCGAACCGGCTCGCCCATTTGAGCGCCAGTTCCAGGCAGATGCTGATGATCCAGTAAAGGGCGATGACCACGATGAACGCCTCGCTGGGAATGAAGTAGGTGGCCTGCACCGAATTGGCCGCAGCGGTCAGTTCCTGCACGGTGATGATGGTGAGAAAGGCGGTGTCCTTCAGCGCGTAGATCAATTGGTTGCCGAGCAGCGGGCGTGTGCGGATCACCAACTGCGGCAGGATGATCCGCCAGTACAGCCGGCCTGGACGAAAGCCATGGGCCTTGGCCGCCTCGACCTGACCGAGTGGCAATACCAGGCGCGCGCCGCGCAGGATCTCGGCGAAGTACGCCGCGTGATAGATGGCCAGCGCCACCAGGCCCGCACCCCAGGCGCTGGGCTTGATGCCCAGGGCCGGCAGGCCGTAGTAGAGCAGGTAGGCCAGCACCAGGAAGGGCAGCATGCGCATCAGGTTGATCGCCCCGCGCAGCAGCGTCGACAACCAGTTGCGGCCCTCCAGCAGGTAAACGCTGAAGCAGCCGATGACGAAGGCCGCCAGCACCGACAGGGCGAACAGGATCAGGGTGTTGAGTGCGCCATTGAGGAAGGCGCCGCGCGCCTCCCAGATGATGCTCCATTCGGTCATGGTCGCGTCCTCACATGGCCAGGCGGTTGGCTTTCTTCTCGGCGATTGCTTGCACCTTGAGCAGCACGCCGATGATCAGCATGTACAGCAGGGCGGCGGCGAGAATCGGTGGCAGCGGCTCGTAGGTCACGGCGCTGATGCGATTGGTCACGCGGGTCAGGTCGACGATGCCGATCACCGCGATGGCCGGGCTGCTCTTGATCAGGAAGGACATCTCGTTGACCAGGCCAGGCAGGCTGCTGGTGATCATCTGCGGCAGCATGATGCGGCGGAAGAACACGCCGTTGGTCATGCCGCAGGCCAGCGCCGCTTCCTTCTGCTCGCGGGAGAAACTGATGAACGCCGTGCGCCAGACCTCGGCATTGAAGGCCGCGGTATTCAGGGTGAGGGCGAGGATTGCCGCCGTGTTGCGGTCCATGGCCAGGCCGAAAGTCGGCGCCGAGAGGAAGATGAACAGCACCAGGGTGACCAGCGGCGTGGCACGCGCCAGGCTGACGTAGAGCACCAGCGCCTGTTCCACGAAGGGGATGCGCGCCATGCGCAGCAGGGCGATGCCCAGGCCGATGACGACGCCCAGGGCGATGGCGATCGAGGAGATCCACAGAGTCGTCCAGGCGCCTTCGAGCAGCAATAACCAGGCTTGTCCGTTCATGTCGGGCTCCTAGAAAAATGGTGGGGTGTGCCAAGCAAGGTCAGGGCCAGGGCTGGCCCTGATAGACGGCAGTGGGTTGACGATGAGCATGTAGGGTGCGCCGTGCGCACCGAAGCGCTGGCAACGTTGACGCTGGTGCGCGGCGCACCCTACGCGGCCATGTCAGAGAGGTGGCCTCGGCCCGCTGTCACATGCCGGCCAGTTCGTGGAACTGCTCGACCTTGGTGATCGGCTCCTTGGGCATGGCCGGGAAGGCTTCGCCGAACCACTTGGTCTGCAGCTCGGCCAGGCGGCCGCTGTCGCGAACTTCGGTCATGAAGCCGGTGAGGAACTCCAGCAGCTCGGGGCTGTTCTTCGGTACCGGCCAGGCGGCGAAACCATCACCGGACACGGCAATGCCCTTGGCGAAGGTGTCACCACGGGTCTTGACCAGGTCGTTGACCGAAATCAGCGCGTTGATCACGTAGTCCAGACGGCCGTTGGCCAGGTCGGCGTAGGCCTCGGGGTAGGACGGGTATTCGGTCACGGTGCCGATTTCGCAGCCCTTGTCAGCCATCATCTTCTTCAGCTCCGGCAGGCGCGCGAGCAGAGCGCTGCCGGCCTGCAGGCCGACGGTCTTACCGCACAGGCTGGCGATATCGCTGAGGCTGTCATCGCCTGCGCGCTTGACGTAGAAGTGCTGCGCCGAGGCGAAGGGCGGGGCGAAGTTGAACACGCGCAGGCGGTCGTCGGTGACCAGGGCGCCGGTGAAGGCCATGTCGTACTGGCCGGACGAAACCGAGGCGAGCAGGCCGGTCCAGGGCAGGATTTCCTGCTTCACATCGAAGCCCTGGGCCTTGGCATAGGTCTTCAGGTCTTCAAGTAGTTCCTTGTGGAAACCCTCCGGCTTGCCGTCGACGATGAAGTTGAACGGCGCGTAGTCATCCTCGGTGGCCACAGTCATCACGCCCTTGGACTTGATGTCGTCGAGGTCGGCGTGGGCGCTCAGCGAGGCGCCGACCAGGCAACTGGCCAGGGCCAGCTTGCGCAGCAGGCCGAAGGGTTTGGAATCGGTTTTCGATGGCTTCATGGGCGTGCTCCAGAGGTGTCGACAAGGGTTGTCCAGGCCGCTCGGCGGCGGTTTCGTTTTCACCTTAGAGACGCCTGACGAGCCGGCGATAGGGGCAGTTCCGGCCTTTGTTCTGGCCAGCGACAGTGGCGCGCTACTTGCTACATCACAGGGTTGTTTGGCTGTTGGAGGGCGCCATGATCGATCACTTTTACCATCTTGATTTCGACCGTCAGCGCGGCCTTCAGGAGCAGCTTCGCGAGTCGCTGGTGTCGGCCATTCTTGGCGGCGGTTTCCCGGCCGACGAGCCGCTGCCATCGTGCCGCAAGCTGTCACAGCAGTTGTCTGTGTCGCGCAATACCGTGGCGTTGGTATACGAGAGCCTGCTCGACAACGGCTACCTGGTCAGCCGCCCGCGCAGTGGCTATTACCTGCACCCCGATTACTGCGGGCAGACCGATGCCGTGCTGCGTATGACGCCGCTGCGCAAGCCGGAACCATCCGATGACAGCAGCGCCGCCACTGCCCCGGATTGGGCCGCGCGCTTTCGTATGCAGCCCAGTTTGAAGCACGGCGTGTTGCGCCCGAGCAACTGGAGCCGCTTCACCTACCCGTTCATCTACGGCCAGCCGATCAGCGAGCTGTTCCCGCTGGAGCGCTGGCGTGAGGTATCACGCAAGAACCTCAGCGGTGAGCGCGACCAGCTCTGGCTGGGCGACCGTTTCGACCGTGACGATGAGCAACTGATCGAGCAACTGCGCACCCGCGTGCTGCCCAAGCGCGGTATCTGGGCGCGTGCCGACGAAATTCTGGTGACCCTCGGTTCGCAGAACGCGCTCTATCTGCTGGCCAGCCTGCTGATGGCGCGCGGTGTGCGCGTTGGCGTGGAGAACCCTGGCTTTCGCGATGCGGCGAGCATATTCGACATCCACGGCGCCAAGGTGCACCTGCAGGATGTCGACGATCAGGGCCTGGTGGTGGACCGGCGCCTGGATGACTGCCAGTACCTCTACGTAACGCCGGGGCACCAGGTGCCCACCGGCGTGGCGATGAGTGCGGCACGGCGCGAGCAGTTGCTGCGGCAGATTCGTGAGCACGACCAGGTGCTGATCGAGGACGACTACGACGCCGAATTCAACCTCGACAACCACCCACTGCCGGCGCTCAAGGCCAGCGACAGCAGCGGCCGGGTGATCTACCTGAGCAGCCTGTCCAAGGCCTTCTCGCCGGGGCTGCGGATCGGCTACATGGTCGCCGACGCCGAGCTGATCGATGAGCTCCGCGCTCTGCGCCGGCTGATGTACCGCCATCCGCCGCTGAACAACCAGCGCATGCTCGCCGACTTCCTCGCCCAGGGGCATTACGACGCGCACCTGCGGCGTTTTCGCGAGGAACATTGCCGCCGTCGCGAGCTGCTCTACCAGGCGCTGCGCAGCGACCTGAGCGACTGCCAGCCGATGGGTAGCCCGGGTGCCAGCGCCTGCTGGCTGGCCGCGCCGCGCGGTGTCGATACCCAGCGCCTGGCCTGGGCGGCGGCGCAGCAGAGCGTGTTGATCGAATCCGGGGCGCAGTTCTTCCTTGGCGAGGGTGCCGCGCCGACCAACTTCATGCGTCTGGGTTTCCATGCTATCGATGCCGAACGCATTCGGCCTGGCGTGCAGAAGCTGGGGGAGGTGTTGGCGGGGTTGTGAAGAGCGGTCGCGGCTAAAGCCCCTCCCACAAATGCTCCGTGACTCTGTGGGAGGGGCTTTAGCCGCGACGGTTATCAGGCAAAGCGCGGTGCGAACAGGGCGAACACTTCATCGAAAATCGCCAGCGCCTCGTTTACCTGCGCGGCGCTGACGATGCACGGCGGCACCACATGGATGCGGTTCTCCACCACGAAGCTGAGCAGCCCGCGCGCGGTCAGCGCAGCCTTCATTTCCTGCATCACCGCTGCCGGCATCGGCGTCTTCTTCTGTACGTCGCTGACGAATTCCAGTGCCCAGAACAGGCCGGCACCACGCGCCTCGCCGATCATCGGGTAGCGCTCGGCCAGTTTCTTCAGGCCCGGGCCGAGCACCTGGGCACCTATATCACGGGCATTCTCCACCATGCCTTCCTCGCTCATCGCATCCAGCGTGGCGACGATGGCGGCCATGGCCAGCGGGTGGCCGGAGTAGGTCAGGCCGCCGGGGAAGAAGTGGTTGTCGAAGTGCTCGCAGATCGGCTGGGAGATCATCACTCCACCGGCCGGCACATAGCCGGAGTTGACGCCCTTGGCGAAGACGATCAGGTCTGGCACCACGCCGAAGTGTTCCAGTGCCAGCCAGGCGCCGGTGCGGCCGAAGCCGGCCATCACTTCGTCGCAGATCAATAGGATGCCGAACTCGTCGGCCAGTTTGCGCACGCCCTGCATATAGCCTTTCGGCGGCACCAGAATGCCGGCGGTGCCGGGAATGCTCTCCAGCAGGATGGCGGCGATGGCACCCGGCCCCTCGCATTCGATGACCCGGCGCAGGTGCTGCAGGGCTCGCGCGCATTCTTCTTCTTCGTTCGCCGCATTGAACTCGGTGCGGTACAGGTAGGGGTTGAAGAAGTGCACATGGCCACGGGCGTATTCGTTGGGCACGCGGCGTGGATCACCGGTGGCGACGATGGCCGCGCCGGTGCTGCCATGGTAGGAGCGGTAGGCGGAGAGGATCTTGTCGCGGCCGGTGTACAGGCGTGCCATGCGCATGGCGTTCTCGTTGGCATCGGCCCCGGCGTTGGTGAAGAACACCTTGGAGAAACCGGCCGGCGCGCGGGCGAGAATGCGCTTGGCCGCTTCGCCACGCATCAGGTTGGCGGTGGCTGGGGCGATGGTCACCAGGCTGCCGGCCTGTTCCTGGATGGCGGCGATGACCTTCGGGTGCTGGTGGCCGATATTGGTGTTGACCAGTTGGCTGCTGAAATCGAGGTAGCGTTTGCCGTCGTAGTCCCACAGCGTGCAGCCCTCGCCACCGGCGATCACCAGCGGGTTGAGGGCGCCCTGGGTCGACCAGGAATGGAAGACGTGCTGGCGATCCAGATCGTGGACGTACTGGTTGCTGATCGGTGTGCTCATGATGACCTCGGGCTGGCCGTTGCGGATGGCTGCACCTTAGGAACAAAGCGGTCGTTGGCCGTAGGGCCAGATACCGGAAGTGGCCGGGTCAGCGCGTCTGGCTCACCGACGTCGGGCAACTGTCCCTAGGCGACCTGTGTGCACAGGCTAGGCTGGAGGCATACGTTTTCAGGAGTGAAACCATGGCCCACGCATTCGAAATCAACACTGCCCCGGTGGCGTCCACTGAAGGCCTGAACAGCCCCGCGATCGCCCAGGCGCGTATCGACCTGGCCGCCTGCTTTCGCATGGCGGCACGGCTCGGCATGGGCGAAGGCATCTGCAATCATTTTTCCGTGGTGGTGCCGGGGCGGCCGGAGCTGTTTCTGGTCAACCCTTATGGCCTGGCCTTCGCCGAGATCACGGCCTCGTCGCTGTTGATCTGCGATTTCGAGGGGCGCGTAGTGCTGGGTGAGGGCCGTCCGGAGGCCACGGCGTTCTTTATCCATGCCCAGTTGCACCGCCTCAACCCCCGCGCCACGGCAGCCTTCCACACCCATATGCCCAACGCCACGGCGCTGTGCATGCTGGAGGGCGAGCCCTTCGTCTGGGCCGGGCAGACCGCGCTGAAATTTTACGAGCGACTGGCCGTGGACGAGGATTACCAGGGCCTGGCGCTCGACTACGCCGAAGGCGAGCGTATCGCCCGCGCGGCAGGCGATGCCGATGTGCTGATGCTGAAGAATCACGGCCCGTTGGTACTGGGGCCGAGCATTGCCGAAGCCTGGGACGATCTCTACTACCTGGAGCGCGCTGCCGAGGTGCAGCTCAAGGCCATGGCCAGCGGTCGGCCGTTGAAGGCGGTGATACCGGCGATTGCCAGTGCGGCGTGCCGGCAGATGCTGCAGGGCAACGCCGAAAGCGCGCACCTGCATCTTGAGAGCGTGAAACGCCAGTTGCTGCGCGAGGGGGCGGATTTCGCCGAGTAACTGGTTGGTGGGCGGGTGAGGCGTCGCCCACCCTACAAATCGCTCGCTTGCCGTAGGGTGGGCTTCAGCCCACCAATGGACACCCCCGGATATTTCTGGCGGGTTGCACCCGCCCTACGTTGCGCATCAGATCGCTACCAGCCCGCGCACGCCTTCGGCTTCCATGTTCGCGCCACGACCCTGCTGGACGATCTCGCCACGGCTCATCACCAGATACTGGTCGGCCAGTTCGGCGGCGAAGTCGTAGAACTGTTCGACCAGCAGGATGGCCATGTCGCCTCGGGCGGCGAGCTTCTTGATCACCGCGCCGATCTCCTTGATCACCGAGGGCTGGATGCCTTCGGTGGGCTCGTCGAGGATCAGCAGGCGCGGCTGGCTGGCCAGGGCTCGACCGATGGCCAGCTGTTGCTGCTGACCACCGGACAGGTCGCCGCCACGGCGATGCTTCATCTCGCGCAGTACCGGGAACAGCTCGTAGATGAATTCCGGCACGGCCTTGGCCTGGCTGCCGGGAAAACGCGACAGGCCCATCAACAGGTTCTCTTCCACTGTCAGGCGGCCGAAGATCTCGCGGCCCTGGGGCACGTAGGCGATACCGGCGTGTACGCGCTGGTGCGGTTTGAAGCCGGTGATTGGCTTGCCTTCCCATTGCACGCTGCCGTCCTTGGCCGGGATCAGGCCCATCAGGCACTTGAGCAGGGTGGTCTTGCCCACGCCGTTGCGGCCGAGCAGGCAGGTGACCTCGCCGACCTTCACGTCGAACGACAAGCCACGAAGGATGTGGCTGCCGCCGTAATACTGGTGGAGTTGTTGGACTTGCAGCATATCGATGTCCTTAAGCATGCGGTGCGCGCGGCGCACCCTACGGGATAAGCCGCGCCGGGTAGGGTGCGCCGTGCGCACCGACTGTCAGCGACCGAGATAAACCTCGATCACCCGCTCGTCGTTCTGTACCTGCTCCAGCGAGCCTTCGGCCAGCACGCTGCCCTGGTGCAGCACGGTGACGTGGTCGGCGATGCTGCCGACGAAGCCCATGTCGTGCTCGACCACCATCAGCGAGTGCTTGCGTGCCAGCGACTTGAACAGCTCGGCGGTGAACTCGGTCTCGGCATCGGTCATGCCGGCCACCGGCTCGTCGAGCAGCAGCAGGTGCGGCTCCTGCATCAGCAGCATGCCGATCTCGAGAAACTGTTTCTGGCCGTGGGAGAGCAGGCCAGCCGGACGGTTGCGCGAGGCTTCCAGGCGGATGGTGGTCAGCACTTCCTCGATACGATCCTTCTGCTCGCCGTTGAGCCTGGCGCGCAGGCTGGCCCATACCGATTTGTTGGTCTTCTGCGCCAGTTCCAGGTTCTCGAACACCGTCAGCGCTTCGAACACCGTGGGCTTCTGGAACTTGCGGCCGATGCCGGCCTGGGCGATCTCCACCTCGCTCATGCTGGTGAGGTCGTACTGTTCGCCGAAGTAGGCCACGCCGTTGTCCGGCCGGGTCTTGCCGGTGATCACGTCCATCATGGTGGTCTTGCCGGCGCCGTTGGGGCCGATGATGCAACGCAGCTCACCGACGCCGATATACAGCGTCAGGTTGGTCAGCGCCTTGAAGCCATCGAAGCTGACGTTGATGTCTTCCAGGGTGAGGATGGTGCCATGGCGGACGTTTACGCCCTTACCGACGTTCTTGCCGGTGTCCAGCGCCAGGCCGGTGGGGTCGAAGGCGGCTTCGAGCATGGTTTCAGGGACCGGAGTGGCTTTCATTGATCCTTCTCCTTGCGCAATAGGCCGACGACGCCGCGCGGCAGGAACAGGGTAACGACGATAAACAGCGCACCGAGCGCGAACAGCCAGTATTCCGGGAAGGCCACGGTGAACCAGCTCTTCATGCCGTTGACCAGACCAGCGCCAAGCAGCGGGCCGATCAGTGTGCCGCGGCCGCCCAGAGCGACCCACACGGCGGCTTCGATGGACTGCGTCGGCGCCATTTCGCTGGGGTTGATGATGCCCACCAGTGGCACGTACAGCGCACCGGCCAGACCGCACAGCACCGCGCTCAAGACCCAGATGAACAGCTTGTAACCGCGCGGATCGTAGCCGCAGAACATCACCCGATTCTCGGCGTCACGCAGGGCGGTGAGCACCCGGCCGAACTTGCTGCGTGCCAGGCGAAAGCCCAGGTACAGGCTGCCCACCAGCAGCGCCACGGTGGCCAGGAACAGCACGGCGCGGGTGCCCTGCGCGGTGATGTCGAAGCCGAGGATGCGGGTGAAGCCGGTGAAGCCATTGTTGCCGCCGAAGCCGGTCTCGTTGCGGAAGAACAGGAGCATGCCGGCGAAGGTCAGCGCCTGGGTCATGATCGAGAAGTACACGCCCTTGATCCGCGAGCGGAAGGCGAAGAAGCCGAACACCAGCGCCAGCAGGCCGGGCGCCAGCACCACCAGACACATGGCCCAGAGGAAGCTGGAGGTGCCGTACCAGTACCAGGGCAACTCGTTCCAGGCGAGAAAGCTCATGAAGGCCGGCAGGCCGTCCCCGGCGCTTTGGCGCATCAGGTACATGCCCATGGCGTAGCCGCCGAGGGCGAAGAACAGGCCGTGGCCCAGCGACAGCATGCCGGCGTAGCCCCAGACCAGATCCAGCGCCAGTGCGACGATGGCGTAGCAGAGGATCTTGCCCACCAGGGTCAGGCTGTATGCCGAGACGTGCAGGGCATGGTCGGCCGGCAGCAGGTGCAGCAGCGGCATGGCGAGCAGCACGGCCAGCACCAGCAGGCCGATGGCGATGGAGACCTGCGGGCCGAGCTTGGCGCTGGCGCGGGCCAGCAGCGTTTGATTTATTGCATTCATCAGTCGATCACTCGTCCTTTAAGCCCGTAGGGTGGGTGCAACCCGCCGCTGCAGTGATGGCGTTCGGTCTGTCTGGCGGGTTTCACCCGCCCTACGCCCGTTGGCGCAATAACGGTCGCTGGTCATCAGTCGATCACCCGTCCTTTGAGAGCGAAGAGGCCTTGCGGGCGTTTCTGGATGAACAGGATGATCAGCGCGAGGATGAGGATCTTGCCGAGCACGGCACCGATCTGCGGCTCGAGGAATTTGTTCACCACGCCCAGGCCGAAGGCGGCCAGCACGCTACCGGCCAGTTGCCCGACGCCGCCAAGCACCACCACCAGGAACGAGTCGATGATGTAGCTCTGACCGAGGTCGGGGCCGACGTTGCCGATCTGGCTCAAGGCCACGCCGCCGAGGCCGGCGATGCCCGAGCCGAGACCGAAGGCCAGCATGTCCACGCGCCCGGTGGGCACGCCGCAGCAGGCGGCCATGTTGCGGTTCTGCGTCACCGCGCGCACGTTCAGGCCCAGGCGCGTCTTGTTCAGCAGCAGCCAGGTCAGGACCACGACGAACAAGGCGAAGCCGATGATGACGATGCGGTTGTACGGCAGCACCAGGTTCGGCAGTACCTGCACGCCGCCGGACAGCCAGGCCGGGTTGGCCACTTCGACGTTCTGCGCGCCGAAGGTGACGCGCACCAGCTGGATCAGAATCAGGCTGATGCCCCAGGTGGCCAGCAGGGTTTCCAGCGGGCGGCCGTAGAGATGGCGGATCACCGTGCGTTCCAGGGCCATGCCGATGCAGGCGGTGACCAGAAAGGCGATGGGCAACGCGGCCAGCGGGTAGAGCGTGAGGTATTCGGGGGCCAGGCGCTGGAAGCTCAGCTGCACCACGTAGGTGGTGTAGGCACCGAGCATCAGCATCTCGCCGTGGGCCATGTTGATCACCCCGAGCAGGCCGAAGGTGATGGCCAGACCGAGTGCGGCCAGCAGCAGGATCGAACCCAACGACAGGCCGCTGAAGGCCTGGCCGAGCAGTTCGCCGATCAGCAGTTTGTTCTTCACCTGGGCCAGGCTCTGCTCGGCAGCGGCGCGCACGGTGGCATCGCTTTCTTCACCATCGAGCAGGCTTTGCAGGCGCGTACGGGCTAGCGGGTCGCCGGTCTTGCCCAGACGCTCCACGGCAGCCAGGCGCACAGCTGGGTCGCTGGCCTCCAGCTGCAGGTTGGCCAGGGCCAGGGTGATAGCGTCGCGTACATTCTCGTCGGCTTCCATGCTCAGGCGGTTTTCCAGCAAGGGCAGCAATGCCGGCGGTGTATTGCGTTGCAGTTGCTTGGCAGCAGCGAGGCGCACGGCGGCGGCGTCATCGAGCAACTGATGGCTGGCCACGGTGAAGGCGATCAGGCCGCGCAGGCGGTTGTTCAGGCGCAGTTTGCGTGGCGTGCCGTTGGCTTCGGCATTGCCATCAGCGGCTTGCCAGGTGCCGTCCTGTTCGATGAAGGCACGTTTGTCGGCATCGCTGCCGACGCGGCCCTGCTGCAGGGCTTGCAGCAGTGGCATGCGTTCGGTGTTGGGCGTGGCGGCCCAGTCCTGCAGCAGTTTGGCCTGTTTGCTGGCGTTGGCAGCGACGAAATCGTCGGCCTCGCCAGCCTGTGCCGCCAGTGGCAGCAACAGCAACAGGCTCAGGAGAATTCGGGTAAGGGCAGTGGGCATAAGGGTGTCCTTGGCGTAGCCCGGATGACGTCCGGGGCGAGCTTCCCGGATTGCATCCGGGCTACGGCGACCCTCTCCCCCGGCCCCTCTCCCGCAAGCGGGAGAGGGGAGACAAGCGGCACTGCAAGCCATTGACGAGCTGTGGTTGCCGCTTGCGGGAGAGGGGGCTTTTGCCTTAGTTCGACTTCACCGGGGTATCGGCTTTCTTGTCGTTGCCTTCGATGAAGGGGCTCCACGGCTGGGCGCGAACCGGGCCGTCGGTTTCCCAGACCACGGAGAACTGACCGTCTTCCTGGATTTCGCCGATCATCACCGGCTTGTGCAGGTGGTGGTTCTTCTCGTCCATCTTCAGGGTGAAGCCGCTCGGTGCCGCGAACTCCTGGCCAGCCATGGCTTCACGCACCTTGTCGACGTCGGTGGTGCCGGCTTTCTCGACGGCCTGCGCCCACATGTGGATGCCCACGTAGGTGGCTTCCATCGGGTCGTTGGTCACCACGGTGTCGGCGTTCGGCAGCTTCTTGGCCTTGGCGTAGGCTTTCCAGTCGGCGACGAACTTCTCGTTGACCGGGTTTTCCACGGACTGGAAGTAGTTCCAGGCCGCCAGGTGGCCGACCAGCGGCTTGGTGTCGATGCCGCGCAGTTCTTCTTCACCCACGGAGAAGGCCACAACCGGCACCTCGGTGGCTTCCAGACCCTGGTTGGCCAGTTCCTTGTAGAACGGCACGTTGGAGTCGCCGTTCACGGTGGAAACCACGGCCGTCTTGCCGCCAGCGGAGAACTTCTTGATGTTGGCGACGATGGTTTGATAGTCGCTATGACCGAAGGGGGTGTAGACCTCTTCGATGTCCTTGTCGGCGATGCCCTTGCTGTTGAGGAAGGCGCGCAGGATCTTGTTGGTGGTACGCGGGTAGACGTAGTCGGTGCCGAGCAGGAAGAAGCGCTTGGCGGCGCCGCCGTCTTCGCTGAGCAGGTATTCCACCGCCGGGATGGCCTGCTGGTTTGGCGCTGCACCGGTGTAGAAGACGTTCGGCGACATCTCTTCGCCTTCGTACTGCACCGGGTAGAACAGCAGGCCGTTGAGCTCTTCATAGACCGGCAGCACGGATTTGCGCGATACCGAGGTCCAGCAGCCGAAGGTCACCGCGACCTTGTCCTGGGTCAGCAACTGGCGGCCACGCTCGGCAAACAGCGGCCAGTTCGACGCCGGGTCGACCACTACCGCTTCGAGCTGCTTGCCGAGTACACCGCCCTTGGCGTTGATCTCGTCGATGGTCATCAGCGCCATGTCTTTGAGCGAGGTTTCGGAAATGGCCATGGTGCCGGACAGCGAGTGCAGGACGCCGACCTTGATGGTCTCGGCGGCCTGGATGGACCAGCTCAGGCCCATGGCGGCGATGGAAGCGGAAAGGGTAAAGGCCTTGATCAGGCTGCGACGTTGCATGGTGCGATCTCCATTCACAAGTGTGATTAAGTGGACAGCGTTTTTATTGGTGGCAGTGATTCAAAGGTCATTACGTCACCCTTGTGCCGGCAGTGCCCGTTGCCGGGCGCTGTGCAGCATGTGCAGGGTGATCTTGCGCACTTCCGCTTTGCTGACCTCTATGTGGGTCTTGAGCAATAGCTGTGCCTCTTCGCAGCGACGCGACAGGATCGCGCCGAGGATGCGTGCGTGTTCCTCGTATGTGATTTCCACGCGCGGCCCCTGGGTGAAGTCCAGGCGCCTGATAATTCGGATCTTTTCGCTGACTTCGGCATGCAGGCGGGCCATCTCGCGATTGCCGGCGGCTTCCAGCAGTTGGCAGTGAAAACGTTCGTCCAGACGCGAGACTTCGCGGCCGTCCTGCAGGCGCTGCTCGGGTTGCACCATCCAGGTGCAACGCAGCTGTTCCAGTGCATCCGGCAGCTCGCCATTGGGGCGTTCGCACAGGCGCTTGACCGCCTCGAGTTCTAGGACGATGCGCACCTCGTACAGCTCCTCGAAGTGAGCGAAATCGAACGGCTTGACCTGCCAACCGCTGCGGAAATACACCTCCAGATAGCCCTCGCGCTCCAGGCGATACAACGCCTGGCGCACCGGCGTGCGGCTGGCGGCCATGCGCTCGGCGATCTCGCCTTCGGAAAAACGATCACCCGGCAGCAGGCGGAACTCGAAGATGTCGTCCTTGAGCTGCAGGTAGATGCGCTCGGCGAGATTTTCCGGGCGCTCCTTGCCACGCTTGGCCGGGCTGACCAGTTGCATCTCAGGCCGCCTCGTTCGGGGTCAGCAGGAGCAGGGCATCGCCCGGCGTCACCGTCTTGCCGGGGGCGCAACGCAGCGACTTGACCGTACCGGCCACTGGCGCGGTCACCGCCAGTTCCATCTTCATCGCCTCGACCACCAGCAGCGGGGTCCCGGCCTCCACATGCTGGCCAGGCTCGACCAGCACCTTCCACACGCTGCCGCTCATCTCGGCGGCGACCAGATGGCCGTCCAGATCGGCGTCGTCATGGCTCGTGCTGGTCAACGCTTGTGCGGCGCTCGGATCGTCGTCCTTCCACAGCTCGACTTCGGCATTGAACGCGGCTTTCTGCTGGCGCTGGAAGGCTTCGATATCGGCGGCGTTGTCGGCGATGAAGCGGTTGTAGGCGGCGAAGTCGAATTCGCTTTCCTCGATGCGGATCTGCGCGCGGCCCTCGCGGAATGCTTCGCGGAATTGATCCAGCTCGGCCTCGCTGACCGGGTAGAAGCGCACCTGGTCGAAGAAGCGCAGCAGCCAGGGCTGGCCATTCTCGAACTGCGCGTTCTTCACGTACTTGTTCCAGATCGGCAGGGTGCGACCGACCAGTTGATAGCCGCCGGGCGAGTCCATGCCGTAGATGCACATGTACATGCCGCCGATGCCCACGGTGCCTTCGGCGGTGAAGGTGCGCGCCGGGTTGTACTTGGAGCTGAGCAGGCGATGACGCGGGTCCAGCGGCACGGCGCAGGGCGCGTCGAGATAGACATCGCCGAGGCCGAGGATCAGGTAGCTGGCGTCGAACAGGATGTCGCGTACCTGCTCGCGGCTGGCCAGGCCATTGGCGCGCTGGATGAAGTCGACGTTGTTCGGCAGCCAGGGCGCCTCGCTGCGCACGGTTTCGCGGTAGCGTTCGACGGCAGCGAGGGTGGCGCTGTCCTCGAAGGCCATGGGCAGGTGGACGATACGGGTCGGCACCTTGAGCTCGGCGACATCACCAAGCTGGCGCTCCAGGCGCAGCAGGTGGTCGAGCAGGGTGCGCTGGTGCAGCACGCGGCTGTCGTAGCGCAGTTGCAGCGAACGTACGCCGGGGGCTAGCTCTTCCAGGCCACGCAGCGGCTCGGCCTTGAGCGCTTCCATCAGCAGATGTACGCGCAGGCGCAGGGCCAGATCCAGCACGTTGTCGCCGTATTCCAGCAGGATGTAGGCATCACCAGCCTGGCGATACACCGCACGAGGGCGGCTGCCCTCGGCCGGCAGCTCGGCCAGCACGGTGGCGGAAACGGTGGTGTCCGGTTGCAGCGACGGCGCTGGCAGGGTCACCGCGCTGATCGCCGCCAGGGCCTCGATGCTGCCCAGTTGCGCCTGCTCCAGGCTCTGCGCCTGCTGGAAACCGATGGGGTGAAAGCGCAGCTTGTCGCCGGGCTTGACCTGGCCGACCTTCCACAGCTCGGCCTTGGCGATGGTCACCGGGCAGACGAAACCGCCGAGGCTGGGGCCGTCCTTGGTCAGGATCACCGGGAAGTCACCGGTGAAGTTGATCGAACCGATGGCGTATTCGCAGTCATGCACGTTGGACGGATGCAGGCCGGCCTCGCCGCCATCGGCTCGCGCCCAGCTCGGTTTCGGGCCGCTCAGACGCACACCGAGGCGGTTGGAGTTGTAATGTACCTCCCACTCGGCGGCGAAGAATTCCTCGATGGCTTCAGCGGTGAAGAAGTCCGGCGCACCGTGCGGGCCATAGAGCACGCTGATGTTCCAGGTGGTGCCGTAGCTGGGGATCAGGCTCGGGTGAGCCGCCTGCGGCGGCGCGACCGGAGCGGGCGTGGTGCAGGCTGGTAGCTCGGGCTGGGAGATGGCCAGCATGTCGGCGGTACGCAGGGTGCGCCCAGCATGCCCGCCGAACTGGCCGAGGGCGAAGGTGGAGCGGCTGCCCAGATACAGCGGCACGTCCAGGCCATTGCGCACGGCGAGATAGGTGCGGCAGCCGCTGACGGCGCGGCCCAGCTTGAGCACCTGGCCGGCCTTGACCTCGATTGGCTGCCAGTAGGCCACCGTCGCATCGTCCAGGGTGGCCGGGCAGTCGGCGCCGGTCAGGGCGATCAGTGCGTCGCTGTGAAAGCGCAGCGTCGGGCCTTGCAGGGTAAATTCCAGGCCGGCGGCCTCGGCAGCGTTGCCGACGATACGGTTGGCCAGGCGGAAGGCGAAATCATCCATCGGCCCGGACGGCGGTACGCCGATATCCCAGTAACCGAGACGACCGGGATAGTCCTGCACGCTGGAGTAGGTGCCCGGCTCCAGCACTTCGATGACGCTGGCCTTGAAGGAAAAACTGTCGAGCAGACGCGTCCACACTTCACCTTGGGCGAAGCGTTCTTCGGCCACCACCTGGCGCAGGTAGTCGAGGTTGCTGGCGATGCCGTGCAGGCGGGTTTCGCCCAAGGCTTTCTGCAGCTTGCCGATGGCCTCAGCGCGCGTGTCGGCATGAACGATCAGCTTGGCGATCATCGGGTCGTAGAAGGCCGAGACTTCGCTGCCGGTGCTGACCCAGCCGTCGACGCGCACGTCGTCCGGGAAGTGCACATCGGTGAGCACGCCCGGGCTGGGCTGGAAGTTCTTCAGCGGGTCTTCGGCGTAGATCCGTACTTCTATGGCAGCGCCTTGCGGGGCGCGGTTCAGCGCGGCCCAGTCCAGCGCATCGCCTGCGGCCACGCGCAGCATGCATTCGATCAGATCCAGGCCGGTGACCATCTCGGTGACCGGGTGCTCGACCTGCAGGCGGGTGTTCACTTCGAGGAAGTAGAAATCGTCGCGGGCGGCGTCGTAGATGAATTCCACGGTGCCGGCGCTGCGGTATTTAACCGACTCGCCAAGCTGTACGGCAGCGGCATGCAAACGCTCGCGGGTGGCCTGCGGCAGGTTCGGCGCCGGGGTCTCCTCGACCACCTTCTGGTTGCGCCGCTGCAGCGAGCAGTCGCGCTCGCCGAGGGCGGCAACGCGGCCGGCACCGTCGCCGAAAATCTGTACTTCTACGTGGCGCGCCTGATCGACGAAACGCTCTAGGAACACCCCAGCATCGCTGAAGAACTGCTCGCCCATGCGCTTGACGCTTTCATAGGCGCTGGCCAGCGCGGCGGCGTCGCTGCAGCGGGTCAGGCCGATGCCGCCACCGCCTGCGGTGGTCTTGAGCATTACCGGGTAGCCGATGCTGTCGGCGGCGCTCAGTGCTTCTTCCAGGCTCTGCAGCAGGCCGGTGCCCGGCGCCATTGGCACCTGGGCCTGGGCGGCCAGTTCGCGTGCTCTGTGCTTTAGGCCGAACTCGCGAATCTGCTCGCCAGTCGGGCCGACGAAGGCGATGCCGGCTGCTTCGCAGGCATCGGCGAACTCGGCGCTTTCCGAGAGAAATCCGTAGCCAGGGTAGATGGCCTGGGCGCCAGTTTCTTGCGCGGCGGCGAGTATCTTGTCGATACGCAGGTAGCTGTCAGCCGGCTTGTCGCCGCCCAGGGCGATGGCAATATCGGCGTCGCGTACGTGCTGGGCATTGCGGTCGGCGTCGGAGTAGACGGCGACGCTTTTGACGCCCAGGCGTTTGAGCGTGCGAATGGCTCTGACGGCGATCTCGCCACGGTTGGCGATCAGTACGGTATGGAACATCTGTTGCGGCCTCCTGGCTTGCTGCGCGCATGTGCGGCAGGCACTGATTAGTCCCCTCTCCCCTCGGGGAGAGGGCTAGGGAGAGGGGGCATGCAGGCCACCTTCTCCCCTGCTATTCACTTTCTGGTTTCGGCGATAAAGGCGCGCCAGCCACCAAAGCTGGTGATGTCACGGGCGCCATTCAGCGCGTAGGGCTCGCAGATAAAGCCCTTGACCCAACGGCCATCGGCCAGCTCCAGGTTGCCGATGCCCAAGGGGGGCGGGATCTCGGCGACGAACTCGCCGAAGCGCGCCTGCGGCACGTCCCACAGCTCGACGATGATCTCGGCGCCGTCCTCGGCGACCCGTGCCAGGCCCGGTTTGGGTGGCACGGTGCCGGGCAGGGCATAGAGGCGGTAATGCGCGGCGCTGGTGGTCTGCTCCACCAGCACGGCATCGCGTGTGGTGAGCTGGAAGTTCAGCGGCATGCCGGTCAGGTGCGCGCCGACCACGGCAACACGGATGCAACCGGGCGCTGGCTTGTCGCTGAGGGTTTGTGCTGGCAGCGGCTTGCCGGTAGCGCCCAGCGGCAGATTGACGGCCTGCTGCCAGCGCTGGCCGAAGGCGGCCAGTGCCTGGTCATGCCAGGCTGGGGCGAGCAGGGTGATGCCGGCCGGTAGGCCGTCGGCGCGCAGCCCTGCCGGCACGGCGAGGGCGGCCAGGTCGGCGAGGTTGGTGAAGTTGGTGTAGGTGCCGAACTGGCTGTTGAACAGCACCGGTTCGACGTCCATCTCGGCCAGGGTGCGGATGGTTGGTGAGGTCGGCACCACCAGGGCGTCGAAGCCGGCCAGGGCGTCGTTGATCACGCGGCTCAGTTCGGCGCGAATGTACTCGGCCTTGTAGGCGTCGCAGGCGCTGTACTTGTGGCCGTTGTCGACGATGCCGCGCACCACCGGGTTGATGTGTTCGGGGTTCACGCCCTCCACCGCGACGGTGCGTTCGGCGACCCAGGGGCCGTAGTAGAGCTGCTCGGCCAGTTGCTGGAAGGGGGCGAAATCGATCTCCACCAGCTCGGCGCCCAGTTCGCGCAGTCTGCCCAGTGCGGCCTCGTAGACGGCCTGGTTCTGGCTGTCGCCGAAGAACTCGGGGTTGGCCGGTACGGCCAGGCGCGGATTGGTCGGCATGCCGACCTTGGCGCTATTCGGGTTTTTGCGGCTGTAGGCATCGGCGGCGTCATAGCCGCCAGCGATGTTGGCCACGGCCAGGGCATCGCTGACGGTCAGGGCGAACACCGAGATGCAGTCGACCGTGCGGCAGGCCGGCACCAGGCCGGTGTTGGGCAGCCAGCCCTTGGTCGGCTTGAGCCCGACGATATTGTTGAAACCCGCCGGCACGCGGCCCGAACCGGCGGTGTCGGTGCCCAGCGAGAAGGGCACCAGACCACGGGCGACCACACTGGCCGAGCCGGAGCTGGAACCACCGCTGACGTAAGCCGGGTTGAAACTGTTAGGCACCGCGCCGTGAGGCGAGCGGGTGCCGACCAGGCCGGTGGCGAACTGGTCGAGGTTGGTCTTGCCGATAAGGATGGCGCCGGCGGCGCGCAGACGAGCGACAGCGGTGGCGTCGGCTTCGGCGCTGTAGGCAAACTCGGGGCAGGCGGCGGTGGTCGGCCAGCCGGCGGCGTCGATATTGTCCTTGATGGCAAAGGGCACGCCGTACAGCGGCAGCTTGTTCAGATCGCCAGCGGCGTTTTCCAGCACGCTGGTCAGGGCATCGAGTTGAACCTCTAGCTGAGCTTCGCTGGCCAGGGCGATCCAGGCGTTGTCATCAGTGCGCAGTTCGAGGCGCAGGGCATGCAGCAGTTCGGCAGGGGATTGGCCGTCACGGTAGGCCTGTTGCCACTGCGCGAGGGTGAAAGCGATAGGTGCGTTGGACATGCTTAGAGATTCCATCTTGTATCCAAGTTGGAATCGCTAGAGCAATGAGGATGCCAGTTTTGCGCAGGCCTTTATTTTCGGGGATTTCAGGGCAACTGCAGGGGTTTGGGCGAGAGGCGTTGCACCGAGGTGGGGCTGGCTTGCAAGCGAATGGTGCAGGGTTTTAAAGGGCTGGCGGTGCGCGCAGCGCACCCTACGGGATCGTGGGGCCAGCGGCGTAGCCCGGATGAAATCCGGGGCAGGTCATACGCTTATCGCGGCGTTACGGCACCAGGTAATTCTTCACCCCGGTGAAGATGATCTGCGCGGCCAGGGCGCAGACGAACAAGCCCATCAAACGGCTGACGATCTGCAGCCCCTGGTCGCCGAGCAGGCGCTCGAACTGGTTGGACAGGTACAGCACTACGCCCACGGTGAGGCTGGCGAGAAAGATCGCTGCCACCGCTACCAGCTTGTCGTCCCAGTGCGGCTGGCTGGCGCCCATCAGCAGCAGGGCGCCGATGGTGCCGGGGCCGACGGTGATGGGGATGGTCAGCGGTACGATGGTCACGTCCTGCTGCACGTTATCGCTCTGCACCGCCGATTTGCCCTGGGCCATGCCGAGGGCGGAGATGAACAGCACCGACCCTGCGCCGATACGGAAGGCGTCGATGGTGATGCCGAACAGGGTGAAGATGTGCTTGCCGAACAGGTACAGCAGCACGCTGGCGATCAGCGTGGCCAGCGCCACCTTCCAGGCCAGGCGCTTGCGTTCCTTGAGGGTGTAGCCGCGACTGAGGCCGATAAAGCAGGAGAGGACGAAGAAGGGGCTGTAGAGCACCAGCATCTTCAGGTACAGGCTGAACATATCGGCCATGGGGACTCGCTTGAGATGGGTGGACTGAGGTAGGGCGGATCGGAACGCCGACCGCTCGTAGCGAAGCGAACAGTCCGCCGCACTTCGTCACAGCGCAAATCCAGCGGCGTACTGCTTCGCGAGTACGCCCTACGATACCTCGCGCTGGCGACGCAGTTCGCGTTCGGCGATCCAGTGCTCGATCAGCTCGCGCAGTTGCGACAGCTCCACCGGCTTGGACATGTGCCCGTCCATGCCGACGGCACGCGCGCGTTCCTTGTGTTCACTGAGGATATGCGCGGTCAGCGCCACCACCGGCGTGCGCGGGCGCTTCTCGCTCTTTTCCCAGGCGCGCAGCTGTTCGGTCGCAGAGAAACCGTCTAGCACCGGCATCTCGCAGTCCATCAGCACCAGGTCGTAGGGCTGTGCCTTCATCGCGCTGAGGGCTTCTTCGCCGTTGCTGGCAGTGTCCGGCTTGAGGTTGAGCTTGCCGAGCATGCCGCGGATCACCTTGGTGGAGATGCTGTTGTCTTCGGCCACCAGGATGCGGAAGTCGGCCGGCACGTTCAGTGGTGTGCTCACCGGCGTCGGTGCGGCTTGGGCGGGGGTGTCGTTGGGGCGCTGTGCCAGCTCGTCGGCCAGGGTGGTCTTGAGTGTGTAGCCGGCCACCGGCTTGGCCAGGATGCGCTTGATCCCGGCGTTACGTGCGATCACCTTGCTCGGCGCGTTGCTGATGCCGGTGAGCATGATGATCAGAATGTCGTGATTGAGGCTCGGGTCTTCCTTGATCTTGGCGGCCAGCTGCATGCCGGTCATGCCGGGCATGTCCTGGTCGAGCAGCACCGCGTCGAAGTATTCACGCATGTGTGCCTTGGTGCGCAGCAGGGCCAGGGCCTCCTTGCCGGAGGGCACGGCGCTGACCTGCATGCCCCAGGCATTGCACTGCTGCATCAGCACCTTGCGGCAGGTGTCGTTGTCGTCCACCACCAGCAGGCGTGCACCCTGCAGCGGGCTGTCCAGGTCGGTTTCCGGCTGTTCCAGGCGGGCGGCGTCCAGCGGCAGGGTCAGCCACAGGGTCGTGCCCTGGTTGCCGCTGCCCTGGATGCCGAACTCGCCGCCCATCAGGCGTACCAGTTGGCGCGCGATGATCAGGCCGAGACGCCCGCCCAGGCGGGTGGCAGAAAGGAAGTCGCGGCTCTGCAGTTCGGCGTTGAGCAGGGCGTCGCGCTCTTCCGCCAGCAGCGGTCGGCCGCTGTCCTGCACGGCGATGCGCAGGCGGTGCTGGCCGTCGCTGCTGTCGAGTGCGGCGACCAGCAGGATCTCGCCCTCGTCGGTCTGCTTGAAGGCATTGTCCAGCAGGCTGAGCAGGGCCTGGCGCAGGCGCGTCGGGTCGCCGCTGATCACCCGTGGTACCTGCGGCTGGATGAAGCTGATCAGCTCCACGCGCTGTTGTTCGGCCTTGGCGCGGAAGATATCGAGGCAGTCTTCGATCAGTGCGCCGAGGTCGAACTGCACGTCGTCCAACTCGATCTGCCCGGATTCGAGCTTGGAAATGTCGAGGATTTCGTTGATCAGGGTGAGCAGCTCGTTGCCCGAACTGTGGATGGTCTGCACGTAGTCACGCTGCTTGGCCGACAGCGGCGTGCCCAGCAGCAACTCGGTCATGCCCAGTACACCGTTCATCGGTGTGCGGATCTCGTGGCTGATCTTGGCCAGGAACTCGGCCTTGGCCTTCAGCTCGGCGCTGCTGGCGGCCAGGGCGGTGCTTTCCTGCAGGGTGTCGCGCTGGATCTGCCGCTGCCGTTCGGTCAGCGACACGCTGAGAATCAGGCCGGCCAGGGTGGCAACGCTGAACACGCCCAGTACCAGCCAGCCCGGATTGAGCTGATCGAAACCCAGCAGCACCGGCACGAAGAAGCCGAAGCCCAGGTTGAAAACCAGCATGCCGATGGTGATCAGGCGTGCCGGCTGATAACCGGCGCGCCAGTGCCGGCTGCTCACCAGCAGCAGATTGATTGCACTCAGGGCCACCAGCAGGTAGACCAGCGAGCTGAACCAGAACAATCCGGTGACGGCGATACACAGGGCGTAGACCAGTATCAGCAGGGCATTGCCCTGCAGCAGGCGATTGAGCGGGCTGCGCTGCACGGGGGTGCCGTGCATGAAGCTCAGGCCAAAGGCCAAGGCGCTGAAGGCGGCGAACAGCGCGGAGAGGTCGGCGATCAATGACTGGTTGTAGCCCAGGCTGGGTAGCCACTGGGCGAAAATGCCGAGGTTGGCCGAGGAGCACACGGCCAGGCCGATGTTCACCCCGGCCAGCCACAGGCCGCTGGCGCTGCGGCTGTAGATGAAGCGGATGAGGTTGTACAGGGTCAGCAGCAGCAGAGCACCGAACAGCATGCCGTAGAGGTAGGCGGGTTTTTCCAGGCTGACCAGTTCGGCCTGATCCATCACCTTGAACCAAGTCATCAGCGGGTGGTTGGAGGTCAGGCGGACATAGGCGACGCGGGCATGGCCGTCATTGGGCAACGGCATCAGATAGAAGCGCGACGGCAGCGGTCGCGAATCCAGCGGCATGGCCTCGCCGGTGTGCAGGTTCTGCTCCAGCTGGCCATCTCTCAGCAGGTAGTAATCGAGGTACTGCACCCGCGGCGAGAATATCCACAGCCAGGCGGGCTGCTGTTGCGGTGCGAATTCGGCACGAAGCCAGACGGCGTGGTCACTGGGCGGGAAGGTAAAGGATTGCTTGCTGAGGGGCTTGAACTGCTGGCGCTGGGCGCGGACTTCTTCGAGGCCCAGGCGGGCACTGGCGTCGACCAGATAGGACCAGCTGTGCGCGCTTGTTGGGACCGAGTTCGCACTGGCTGTCAGCGCAAGGCTGAGAAACAGCATGCTGGCGAGTAGTCCGATGGCAATCCTGAGCCGGCGCACGGGCAAAATCCTTCTAAATGAGTGGCCGGATTATAGCCAAGCATCTGCTCGCGGGAACATGGTGCAGCCAGGCATTTTTAAGGCTTTTTGCTGGTAAAAACCGCCTTTTACCGGGCTGCACCCTGTTTATCAGTCCTCGCCGCGCTCGCGGGCGATCGCCCGATAGCCGATGTCGTTACGGTGGAACATGCCGTTCCAGCGAATCTTCTCGGCCAGGCGGTAGGCCTGCTGCTGGGCATCGGCAACGCTGGCGCCGATGGCGGTGGCGCAGAGTACGCGACCGCCAGCGGTGACGATCTGGCCGTCCTTCAGTGCGGTACCGGCGTGGAACACCTTGCCGTCGAGCTTGGCGGCTTCATCCAGACCGTCGATTACATCGCCCTTGGCATAGTCGCCCGGGTAGCCACCGGCGGCCAGCACCACGCCCACGGTCGGACGCGGGTCCCAGGTCGCTTCGACCTTGTCCAGCGCCTTGGCCAGGGCAGCCTCGACCAGCAGCACCAGGGAGCTTTCCAGACGGCACATGATCGGCTGGGTTTCCGGGTCGCCGAAGCGGCAGTTGAATTCGATGACCTTGGGCTTGCCCGCCTTGTCGATCATCAGGCCGGCATAGAGGAAGCCGGTGTAGACGTTGCCTTCGCTGGCCATGCCGCGCACGGTGGGGTAGATCACCTCGTCCATCACGCGCTTGTGTACTTCGGCGGTGACTACCGGGGCTGGCGAGTAGGCGCCCATGCCGCCGGTATTCGGGCCGCTGTCGCCGTCGCCGACGCGCTTGTGGTCCTGGCTGGTGGCCATCGGCAGCACGTTCTCGCCGTCGACCATGACGATGAAGCTGGCTTCTTCGCCGTCGAGGAATTCCTCGATCACCACGCGCGAACCGGCTTCACCGAAGGCGTTGCCGGCGAGCATGTCGCGCACCGCGTCTTCGGCTTCGGCCAGGGTCATGGCGACGATCACGCCCTTGCCTGCGGCCAGGCCGTCGGCCTTGATCACGATCGGTGCACCTTTCTCACGCAGGTAAGCCAGCGCCGGCTCGATCTCGGTGAAGTTCTGGTAGTCGGCAGTCGGGATCTTGTGACGGGCCAGGAAATCCTTGGTGAAGGCCTTGGAGCCTTCCAGCTGGGCTGCGGCAGCGGTGGGGCCGAAGATGTCCAGTTTGCGGCTGCGGAACAGATCGACCACGCCTTTGACCAGCGGCGCTTCCGGGCCGACGATGGTCAGTTGCACGTTCTTCTCGGCGAAATCGGCCAGCTCTTCGATGGCCAGCACGTCGATGGCGACGTTCTCACACTTGGCTTCCACCGCAGTGCCGGCGTTGCCCGGGGCGACGAAGACCTTCTCGACGCGTTTGTCCTGCGCCACTTTCCAGGCCAGGGCGTGTTCACGACCGCCGCTGCCGATGATCAGTACGTTCATGGGGTTCTCCTGAGCGTTCCCGGATTTCATCCGGGCTACGTTCTACAAAATTCGAGGTCGCGATGAAGCCGGTAGATGCTAGGCGCCCCAGGTTTCGACAAGCGCAGTTGCCGACTGGCAATGAGCATTGGCGGAACCTGGGGCAACAACGCAGATGCCGGTTTCAGTGCGGCCGATTTTAGTGCCTAAAGTGGCGCATGCCGGTAAACACCATGGCAATGCCGGCTTCGTCGGCAGCCGCGATCACTTCGTTGTCGCGCATCGAGCCACCGGGCTGGATCACCGCGGTGATGCCGGCCTTGGCGGCGTTGTCGATACCGTCGCGGAAGGGGAAGAAGGCGTCGGAGGCCATGACCGCGCCGGGCACCGGCAGGCCAGCGTGCTCGGCCTTGATGCCGGCGATGCGCGCGGAGTTGACGCGGCTCATCTGGCCGGCGCCGACGCCGACGGTCTGGCGGTTCTTGGCGTAGACGATGGCGTTGGATTTGACGAACTTGGCCACTTTCCAGGCGAAGATCAGGTCGTGGATTTCCTGCTCGTTCGGTGCGCGCTGGGTAACGATCTTCAGGTCGGACGCTGCGATCATGCCGATGTCGCGGCTCTGCACCAGCAGACCACCATTGACGCGTTTGAAGTCCCAACCCGCAGCGCGCTCGGCCGGCCATTCGCCGCATTCGAGCAGGCGCACGTTGGCCTTGGCAGCGACCACTTCACGGGCGGCGGCGCTGATTTTCGGGGCGATGATCACTTCGACGAACTGACGCTCGACGATGGCCTTGGCGGTTTCGCCATCCAGCTCGCGGTTGAAGGCGATGATGCCGCCGAACGCCGATTCGGTATCGGTGGCGTAGGCCAGGTCGTAGGCCTTGCGGATGCCGCCTTCGTCTTCCGGTACCACGGCCACGCCGCAGGGGTTGGCGTGCTTGACGATGACGCAGGCCGGTTTGACGAAGCTCTTCACGCATTCCAGCGCGGCGTCGGTGTCGGCCACGTTGTTGAACGACAGTTCCTTGCCCTGCAATTGGATTGCGGTGGAAACGCTGGCTTCGCCCTTCTTCGCTTCGACATAGAACGCCGCACTCTGGTGCGGGTTCTCGCCGTAGCGCATTTCCTGTGCCTTGACGAACTGGCTGTTGAAGGTGCGCGGGAAGGCGCCGCGACCTTCGGTGGACAGGGTGTCCGCCGCCTGGTCGATGGTGCCCAGGTAGTTGGCGATCATGCCGTCGTAGGCCGCGGTGTGCTCGAAGGCCTTGAGTGCCAGGTCGAAGCGCTGGGCGTAGCTCAGGCCGCCGGCCTTGAGCGAGGCGACGATGCCGGCGTAATCGCCGGTGTTGACCACGATGGCGACGTCCTTGTGGTTCTTCGCCGCGCTGCGGACCATGGTCGGGCCGCCGATGTCGATGTTCTCGATGGCGTCGGCCAGGTCGCAATCAGGCTTGGCCACGGTGGCTTCGAAGGGATAGAGGTTGACCGCGACCAGGTCGATCGGCTTGATGCCGTGCTCGTCCATCACTGCGCCGTCCAGGGCGCGACGGCCGAGAATGCCGCCGTGGATCTTCGGGTGCAGGGTCTTCACGCGGCCGTCCATCATTTCCGGGAAGCCGGTGTAGTCAGCCACTTCCACCGCGGCTACGCCGTTGTCCTTGAGCAGCTTGTAGGTACCGCCGGTGGAGAGAATCTCGACACCGAGGGCGGCCAGTTCGCGAGCGAATTCGAGGACACCGGTCTTGTCGGAAACGCTGATCAGCGCGCGGCGGACGGGCAGAAGGGTGGTCTGGTCGGTCATTTCACTATCCATCAGAGCGGGGATATCAGCAAAAAAGGCGGCTCATGCGGGCCGCCCTTTTCGGGAGTTCAGGGTTACAGCAGGTCGTACTGCTTGAGCTTCTTGCGCAGCGTACCGCGGTTCAGACCGAGCAGTTCGGAGGCCTTGGTCTGGTTACCTTTCACGTAATTCATGACGGTTTCCAGCAGCGGCGCTTCGACTTCGGTGAGCACCAGGTTGTACACGTCGGTGACGTCCGCGCCCTCGAGATGGGCGAAGTAATTGTGCAGCGCCTTCTCCACGGCGCCGCGCAGGGTCTGGCCCTCTTCGCTCGGCGTGTTCAGGTGCTGTTTAAGGCTGGTGTTGTCACTCACGGGTGCAATTCCACTCACTAGGGTCTCTGTCATCAACGTCATGCGGCCACCTCGTTTCCATCGTTGTGCCGTTCGCGGAAGAACGCGCGAACGTGGGCGCACTGTGCGTCCGTACTGTCCAGACGGTTGAATTGGGCGCGAAACTCCCTGGCGCCCGGCAGGGTTGCCAGATACCAGCCGACATGCTTGCGGGCGATACGCGTGCCCATCAATTCGCCATAGAAGACGTGCACTGCAGCCAGGTGCTCTAGCAGAATGCGTTCCACTTCGAGCAGGCTCGGTGCCGGCAGGGTTTCGCCGGTACGCAGGTAGTGCTCGATTTCACGGAAGATCCACGGCCGTCCTTGGGCGGCACGACCAATGAGCAGGGCGTCGGCGCCAGTGGCGTCGAGCACGGCCTTGGCCTTCTGTGGAGAGTCGATGTCGCCATTGGCGAACACCGGAATCGATATCGCCTGCTTGATGGCAGCGATGGTGTCGTACTCGGCTTCGCCGGTATAAAGGTCGGCGCGGGTGCGGCCGTGTACGGACAGTGCGGCAATGCCGGCATCTTCGGCGATTTTCGCCACGGTAATGCCGTTCTTGTTCTGGCGGTCCCAGCCGGTACGAATCTTCAGGGTCACCGGCACGTCCACCGCACCGACCACGGCAGCGAGGATTTCCCGTACCAGCGGCTCGTCACGCAGCAGGGCGGAGCCGGCGGCCTTGTTGCAGACCTTCTTGGCTGGGCAGCCCATGTTGATGTCGATGATCTGCGCGCCTAACTCGACGTTCTTGCGTGCTGCGTCGGCCATCATCTGCGGGTCGCCACCGGCGATCTGCACCGAGCGCGGCTCGGGATCACCGGCGTGCAGCAAACGCAGGCTGGACTTGCGGCTATTCCACAAGCGCACATCGCTGGTGACCATCTCCGACACCACCAGGCCGGCACCGAGACGGCGGCACAGCTGGCGGAACGGGCGATCGGTGACGCCGGCCATGGGAGCCAGGATCAACCGATTGGGCAATGTGTAAGGGCCAATACGTGGGGCCGACATGGGGCGTCCCTGCTTGTTGGTGCGCAGTTGAGACAAAGGGCGATCAACACCTGCCCTCCACTGTGTCCTCAGGGGAAACTGCGGTGGGTCGGTGCTCGCGAAAGGGTGGGCATGATACCCGCTCTGGATGACCGGATAAAGGTCGTTTTGAACAAATTCTGAACAGCTATGGGCTTATCGCCAGGAGTTAGTAAGGAAGGCCTGCGACCACGGGTCGCGCCGTCTTCAGACTACTCGGGTGAGTGGAAGCTCAGGCTGTAGTTCACCGCGCGGGTGCCCGGGTCGAGGATGTCCAGCGAGATATGGATGGGCGTTTGCGGCGGCATTTCGCTCTGCCCGGCCAGCTCGCCAGCGAGGTATTCGCTGGGTTTGAAGCGGCGGCTGGCGACCAGCTGGCCGCCCAGATCGGCGAAGCGCATTTCCAGCAGCGGGAAGGGCTGGGCGAAGGGTGCGCGGTTGTAGAGGATGGCGTCGACGATCAGCGCGCCGGAGAACTCCGGGTGGCTGCGCACCACCAGGTTGCTGCTGCGAATCTGGCCGATATCGACTTTCGATGGCAATGTGCAGCCGATGTTCGGACACAGCTGTTCGAACCAGGGGCGATAACGCTCCTGACGCGCCAGTTCATCGAAGTTGTACGCGACGTACTGCGCCAGCAGGCCGCCTGCAGCCAACAGGTTGAGCAGGCCCCAGCCGAACACGCGCCCCCAGGCGATGCCCTGTGGCTGACGCCATTCGAGTTGCAGAGGTTCGTCGTCCAGTTCGAACAGTCGTTCCTCGCGCAGGCCAGGCTCGTTGCGCGTCACTCTTGGCTGTTCACGCTCGTCGCGCGGGTCCTCGTCCTGTTGCTGCTCTTCGTCCGGCTCGTCGTCGAGATTACCCAGGCGCGGCTCGTCTGCTTCGTCGAGATCATCGGCGACTGGCTGTTTGCGAGTCGTGACGGATGGGGCGAGCTCGGCAGAGACCCTAGGCTCGGGTGCGGCAATCGGTTCGGGCTGTTCTTCAGCCGGTTGCAGTCTGAGGCTGTCGCGCTCACGCTTCAGCGGCTCATCACGCTGCAGGGCTTCGGCCCAGGCTTCGTCATGGGCTTCTTCGGGTTCATCCGCGGCGCTGCTGGCGAAGTTCCCGGTGTAGTGGGGCGCCTGTTCCAGGGCGAGGAACTGCTGCGACAGCTGCTGCTCCTGCTCTTCCAGCTTGGCCAGCTCCTCGTCAAGGTCGAGGCTGTCCAGATCGAGGTCGTCGTGGATCCACAGCGTATCGTCAATCGGCCTCTTTGCCGGAGGCTTGCTGCCGACCTCGGCTTGAGCCTTGCTGACCTGGGTGCTTGGCGCTTTGGCTGGCGCAGCTGCTGCCGCGCGTGTGCCGAAGAGTTGCTCGGCAGCATTGAACACGTGCAGGCAGGCACCGCAGCGTACTGCGCCATGGGCAGCAGCCAGCTGTGCCTGGCTGACACGGAAGCTGGTACGGCAATGGGGGCACTGGGTGATGTGGCTTTCGCTCATGCGCGGGTCCGGAAAATCCAAGCAGCTAGTCTAAAGGAGCGGCTTCAGGCTGCAAGCCACAAGCTGCAAGTAAGGGCAAAGCAGCCCGGCCTTCATCCGGGTTCGCTTGCAGGTTGCGGCCTTCAGTCTTACCGCGTGCCTAGCGCTTGATGCCGCTGATGCGCACCCAGCCGTCCTTGGTGGCGGTCGGGTCGAGGTCGAAGGCGCCGGCATAGGCAGCGCGGACTTCCTCAGCCTGTTCGGCGAGGATGCCCGACAGCGCCAGGCGTCCACCGCCTTTGACCAGCGCAGTGATCTGAGGTGCCAGGGAAACCAGCGGGCCGGCGAGGATGTTGGCGACGACCACGTCCGCCGGCTGCTGCGGCAGATCGGCTGGCAGGTAGACCGGGAAGCGTGCCGGGTCGATGCCATTGCGCGAAGCATTGTCGCGCGAGGCTTCCAGGGCTTGTGGGTCGATATCGGTGCCCACCGCCTGCGGCGCGCCGAGCAGCAGGGCGGCGATGGCGAGGATGCCCGAGCCGCAGCCGAAGTCGAGCACGTTGCAGCCCTGCAGCTCCTGGTCGTCGAGCCATTCCAGGCACAGCGCGGTGGTCGGGTGGGTGCCGGTGCCGAAGGCCAGGCCCGGATCGAGCAGCAGGTTCACGGCGTCCGGCTCCGGTGCGGCATGCCAGCTCGGCACGATCCACAGGCGCCGGCCGAAGCGCATCGGCTGGAAGTTGTCCATCCAGCTGCGCTCCCAGTCCTGATCCTCGATGCGCTCGACATGATGCTCCGGCAGCGAGCCGCCACACAGCAGTTGCAGATGGGCGATCAGTGCGGTCTCGTCGGTGTCGGCTTCGAACAGGGCCAGCAGATGGGTGTGCGACCACAGTGGGGTGGTGCCCAGGTCCGGCTCGAAGATCGGCTGATCCTCGGCGTCCATGAAGGTCACCGATACGGCGCCTACTTCCAGCAGGGCGTCCTCGTAGGTTTCCGCCTGTTCGGGAGTGATGGCGAGACGGACTTGTAACCAGGGCATGGCGGGCTCCCTTCGGGAGCGGCTGCAGGCGTCAGGCTGCAGGCCGCAGGAAAAAGAAAGGAGCGGCCGAGGCCGCTCCGAGGTGGTACATCATAATCTGGCAAGCCTGAAGCCTGAAGCCTGAAGCCTGAAGCCTGAAGCCTGAAGCTTAGTGCTTGTCCATACCCAGTTTCTTTTCCAGGTAGTGGATGTTCACGCCACCTTTGACGAAACCCTTGTCGCGCACCAGGTCGCGGTGCAGTGGCACGTTGGTCTTGATGCCGTCGACCACGATCTCGTCCAGGGCATTGCGCATACGGGCCATGGCTTCGTCGCGGTCCTTGCCGAAGGTGATCAGCTTGCCGATCAGCGAGTCGTAGTGCGGCGGTACGCTGTAACCGCTGTACAGGTGCGAGTCGACGCGCACGCCATTGCCGCCCGGGGCATGGAAATGCTTGACCTTGCCGGGGCTGGGCATGAAGTTGTCCGGGTCTTCGGCGTTGATCCGGCACTCCACGGAGTGGCCGAGGATCTTCACGTCTTCCTGCTTGATGGACAGCTTGTTGCCTGCGGCGATGCTGAGCATTTCCTTGACGATGTCGATGCCGGTGACCATCTCGGTGACCGGGTGCTCCACCTGAACACGGGTGTTCATCTCGATGAAGTAGAAGCGACCATCTTCGTAAAGAAACTCGAAGGTGCCGGCGCCACGGTAGCCGATCTCGATGCAGGCATCGACGCAGCGCTTGAGCACTTCGGCGCGGGCCTTCTCGTCGATCAGCGGGGCCGGAGCCTCCTCGATCACCTTCTGGTGGCGACGCTGCAGCGAGCAGTCGCGGTCATACAGGTGAATGGCGTTGCCCTGGCCGTCGGACAGCACCTGAACTTCGACGTGACGCGGGTTGCCGAGGAATTTTTCCAGATAGACCATCGGGTTACCGAACGCAGCACCGGCTTCGGTGCGGGTCAGCTTGGCCGACTTGATCAGATCTTCTTCCTTGTGCACCACGCGCATGCCGCGACCACCGCCGCCACCTGCGGCCTTGATGATCACCGGGTAGCCCACTTCACGGGCGATGCGCAGGGCTTCTTCCTCGTCTTCCGGCAGCGGGCCGTCGGAGCCGGGAACCACCGGTACGCCGGTTTTGATCATGGCTTCCTTGGCCGACACCTTGTCGCCCATCAGGCGGATCACGCTCGCGGTCGGGCCAATGAAGGCAAAACCGGAGTTTTCCACCTGTTCGGCGAAGTCGGCGTTCTCGGCGAGAAAGCCGTAGCCCGGGTGGATGCCCGTGGCGCCGGTCAGTTCAGCTGCGCTGATGATCGCCGGGATGTTCAGGTAGGACTGCGCGCCGGCTGCCGGACCAATGCAGACGGACTCGTCGGCCAGGCCCAGGTGCATCAGTTCGCGGTCGGCGGTGGAGTGCACGGCCACCGTCTTGATACCCAGCTCCTTGCAGGCACGCAGGATACGCAGGGCGATCTCGCCACGGTTGGCGATAAGGACTTTTTCCAGCTTCTGCATTGCAGGCTCCCCGGGCATCAAACGATGGTGAACAGGGGCTGGTCGTACTCAACCGGCTGGCCGTTTTCCACCAGGATGGACTCGATCACGCCGCTGGCTTCGGCTTCGATGTGGTTCATCATCTTCATCGCTTCGACGATGCACAGGATGTCACCCTTCTTCACGGTCTGACCGACTTCGACGAAGTTGCCCGAGGTCGGCGAAGCAGCGCGGTAGAAGGTACCGACCATCGGCGAGCGAGCAACGGTGCCGTTCAGTTTCGCGGCGGCGGCCGGGGCGGCTTCAGCGCCCGGAGCAGCTGCAGCGACAGGAGCAGCGACCGGAGCCGGTGCGGGCGCGTACATCGGCTGCGGGGCATAGGCCGGTTGCTTGCTGTGACGGCTGATGCGTACGGACTCTTCGCCCTCTTTGATCTCCAGCTCGTCGATACCGGACTCTTCCAGCAGCTCGATCAGTTTCTTGACTTTACGGATATCCATGAATGGTCAACTCCCAGAGGTGAGGTAGGACTTGTCTACCAGGCTACGCGTCAGGCGCGCCCGGCCAGTTGTTCGAGTGCCGCTTCCAGGGCCAGCCGATAACCGCTGGCGCCAAGGCCGCAGATCACCCCTACTGCAACGTCGGAAAAATAGGAGTGATGGCGGAAAGGTTCACGCTTGTGCACGTTGGACAGGTGCACTTCGATGAATGGGATGCTCACCGCCAGCAATGCGTCACGTAATGCGACGCTTGTATGGGTAAAAGCGGCAGGATTGATCAGGATAAAGTCGACACCTTCACCCTTTGCGGCGTGAATACGGTCGATCAGTTCGTACTCGGCATTGCTCTGCAGGTACAGCAGATGATGGCCAGCCTCGCGGGCGCGCTGCTCCAGATCCTGATTGATCTCGGCGAGGGTGGTGGCGCCATATTTGTCGGGCTCGCGGGTGCCCAGCAGATTCAGATTGGGGCCGTGCAGCACCAGTAGGGTGGCCATGGTCGCGTTCCTTGTTGTTCAGGCTGCGCAGGACTATGCCGCAGCTGCGCGATGTCAGCAATAGTCGACACGATGCCTGCCGTTTGCGGCAGAAATATGACTATAGCGTTGGTTTCGGTCGTTGCCAGGGCATTTGCTAAGAACGGGCGATGATCGCGTTCAACGACCTGCCTGGCGGTTGCTGGCCTGATCCAGGCGCCCTACGAAGGTGGCGGCATTGACCTCACCTACGACACGCAGATCGAGCAATTCGTCACCATTGCCGGCGAACAACTGGATGGCAGGTGGGCCGAACAACTTGTAACGGTCCAGCAGGGCGCGCTGGGCGGCGTTGCTTTCGGTGATATCGAAGCGGATCAGGCGCCAGCCGGCCAGTTTGCTGCCTACTTCGGCATTGCCGAACACCTCGCGCTCGATGACCTTGCAGCTGATGCACCAGTCGGCATACCAGTCCAGCAGCAGCGGCTGGCCGCTGGCTTTGGCCTCGGCCAGTGCGGCGTCCAGTTCGGCGGGGCTGCTCAGGGTTTGCCAGGCACCGCTCTTGGCGCTGCTCTGGCTGGCACCGGCCTGCAACTGGCCGAGCGGCTTGAGCGGATCGCTCGCACCCTGCAGGGCACCGACCCAGGCGGCCAGGGCATAGACCAGCAACGCCAGACCGGCGATCTGACCGAGCTTCTGTCGATGCGTTTTGGGACCGAACTCCAGCGCACCGAGGAATACCGCCACGCCACCCGCCAGCAGGCCCCACAGGGCCAGGCTGAGACTGCCCGGCAGTACGCGCTCGAGCAGCCAGACCGAAACGGCCAGCAGCAGCACGCCGAAGGCATTGCGCACCGTGACCATCCAGGTACCGGTTTTCGGCAGCAGCGCACCACCGCCCACGGCGAACAGCACCAGCGGCGTACCCATGCCGAGGCCGAGGGCGAGCAGCTTCAGGCCGCCGCCCAGGGCATCACCACTGGCACTGATATATAGCAGGGCACCGGCCAGCGGCGCCGAGACGCAGGGGCTGACCAGCAGACTGGACAGCACGCCGAGCAGGGCTGCATTCAGATGCGAGCCGCCATGGGTCTTGCCGGCCAGGCGATCCAGCGGTTCACTGATGAAACGTGGCAGGCGCAGCTCGAACAGGCCGAACATGGCCAGCGCGAAGAAGGCGAAGAAGGCGGCGAAAGGCACCAATACCCAAGCCGATTGCAGGCGAGCCTGCAGATTGAGGCCCGCGCCGAACAGCCCCATCAGCGTGCCGAGAATGGCGAAGCAGGCGGCCATCGGCAGGACATAAGCCAGCGACAGAGTCAGGCTGCGCAGGCCGCCCAACTGGCCGCGCAGCACCACGCCGGAGAGGATCGGCAGCATCGGCAGCACGCAGGGGGTGAAGGTCAGCGCCAGACCGCCGAGGAAGAACAGCGCCAGCTCTTTCCAGTTCCAGCCTGTCGCGACCGGCGCCACATCACCGCTGGTGGCGGCAGGCATATCACCGATCTCGATATATTCGGTTTCCGGCGGATAGCACAGGCCCTTGTCGGCGCAACCCTGATAGCCGACCTGCAGGCGCAGCGGGCGGTTATCCGGGTTGTCCAGCGGCACACGGATATCCAGCACGCCGTAGTACACCTCGACATCGCCGAAGAATTCATCGTGCTTGGCCTCGCCTGCTGGCAATTCGGCGTCGCCGAGCACCAGGTCCGCCGGTTCGACGCTGAAATTGAATCGATGGCGATAGAGGTAGTAGCCCTCGGCCGCGACGAAGCGCAGCGTCACTGCCTGTGCATCGCTGCTCACCAGGCTCAGCTTGAAGGCTTCACGCACCGGCAGGAAATCGCTGCTGTTGTTCAGCGGTGCGCCAATCGGCGAGGCGGCAGGGCGCTGGTCGAACAGGTTGGCGCTGGCGGGCAGGCTCAGGCAGAGCAGAAGCAGGGGAAGCAGCAGTCGACGCAGTGACATCGGGCGAATATCTCGGCGAAAGGTGGCGGCATGATACCGGAAAGCGCTCACCCGTATCGTCGTCGCCGCGCCGGGGCGTCGATTGCCGGAGATGAGCGGAACCTTGGAGAAGGCCGGCCTTGTCGAGTTCCCGTGCAGATCAAGCCTGCGCTGCCGTGTCGCAGGCGCTTAGACGCGAAACGCCTGTACGGCGCTGTGCAACTGGCCACCCAGGTGCAGCAGGCGTTCACTCTCGCTGCGTCCGTTGGCGATCAGGCCGAGGTTGTCGTCGCCCAGTTGGTGGATGCGTTCGCCGTGTTCGCGAATCTCGCTGACCGCATTGCTCTGCTGCGCGGTGGCCTCGGCGATACGCCCGGCCATGCTGGCGATGGTGCGGATGGCGCTGACGATCTCGTCCAGCGCACCATCGGCCGCTTCGGCCTTGCCCGCGGTAGCTTCGGCGTGTTCGACCTGGGCACGCATGGCCTGTACCGACTGATGCGCGGCTTGTTGCAAGCGGCCGATGACATCCTGGATTTCCGCGGTGGCGCTGCCGGTGCGCTGCGACAGTGAGCGCACCTCGTCGGCGACCACGGCGAAACCGCGGCCGGCCTCGCCGGCGCGCGCGGCCTCGATGGCGGCGTTGAGGGCGAGCAGGTTGGTCTGTTCGGCAATGCCGCGAATCACCGTAAGCACGCTGCCGATGGTGGCGGTCTCGTCGGCCAGACGTTCGATGGCCTGGGCGTTGCCCTGCACCTCGGTGACCAGGGCGTGCAGCCCTTCCAGGCTCTGGCCGATGACCTGCTGGCCCTGGACCAGAGCGCGGTCGGCGTCGCGGCTGGCGTCGGCGGTCTGGCTGGCATCCTGGGCGACCTGGCCGATGGTCGCTTCCAGCTCGCTCAATGCGTCGCGGATCAGGGCGGTATCGCCGGCCTGGCGTTCGGCTCCGCCGTGCAGGCCGCCGCTGAGGTCGGCCAGGGTACGACTGGAGCCGGCGACATGCTCGGCGTGGCCGCGAATGCTGGCGACCAGCTCCACCAGATAGCGGCGCAGGTGATTGAGCGAATCTTCGATATCGCGCAGCTCGCGGGTGCGGGAATTGATGCTGATCGGCGTCGCGAAATCACCTTTGGCCCACTGCGACAGCGCCGGTACCAGGCGCTCGAGTACTTGCGACAGGCGCCGCTGGATGCGGTCGATGAGCAGGGCGATCAGCAGGATCAGACCGATCATCAGGCCTTGAATCAGCCGCACCTCGCCCTGAATGCGCGCATATTCGCCTTTTACCAGAGGCTCCAGCGCCGCCAGTGCCTGTTGCACCTGGGTCACGCGTTCGGTGGTGGTCACGGCCAATTGCTGGCGTTGCTCGACCAGCTCGCGGGTACGCTGCAGTTCGCTGGGGTAGCGGCGTACCAGGGTGCTCAGTTCGCGTTTCAGCTCGATGCCACGATCCTGCGCCTGTTGCTCCTGCTGTGTTTCATCCAGGCCTAGCAGCGCGGCGAAACCGACGCTGGCAGAGCTGTCGGCCTGCTGCACGCCGAGTAGCGGTAACTTATCCAGCGCCTCTGCCTGTTGAGCAAGAGCCTTGAGTTCGCGTTCGACGTCGCCGAGTAGCTCACTACGACCCTGGCTGGTGAAGCGTTCGCGGGCGTGGGCCAGCTTCAGCAGGCGCGAACCGGCTTCCTGCAGTGGTTTGCGGTAGTCACCGGCGGCGGGGCTGCTGGCATCTGCGACGTACTGGGTCAGTTGTTCCAGCGCGGCGAGCATCTCGCGTTCGGCTTGCAACAGCAGCCCTTGCGGATCACCGGCCAGTTTGCCGGCCGCCAGCAGCTGATTGGCGCTGAAGTCGCGCAGTTGCTCAAGGCTTGGGCGCAGCTCGGTGGTCAATTGTTGCGGCAGTTGTTCGAGGGCTTCGTCGAAGGCGTCGATGGCCTGGGTCGCGCTGCTGTGTTGCACCGCGTTGCCACCGGCCAGGTAGGCCTGAATATTGTCGGCCACCTCGCGCTGGAACTGCTGGGACAGCGTCAGGTAGCGCTCCATCAGTTGCACCGGTTGCTGCAACGCGCGCTGCGACCACCAGAGCGTCGCCGCCAGCGCAACGCAGACGGTGACCAGCAGCAGGGTGTTTAGGTTGGTGAGCAGCTTGAGGCGCATGACGGGCTCGATCGACGACTGAACGATGCCCGCGAGCTTATTGCGGTTTGGTTACATCCTGATGACGGCGTGAGTTGCGTCACGTTCTGCGGGAGCCGCCAGTAAGTCTCAGTTTGACAGAGAGGCTGTCAGCCAACTGTTTACCTGGCGTATGTCTGTATCGCTGAGCCGCCCACTCCAGCGATATAGAACTAACAAACTGGTGATGTAGTTGTATTGCGATTGCAGTAGATCTCGTTTGGCGCGGAACTCCATCTCGATGCTATTCAGAACATCTACGGCGTTCATTACTCCGTAGCTGAAGGCCTGCTCGGTCGCAGTCCGTGAGCGCTCGGCAGAGGCGAGGGCGAGTTGCAAGGCTGTCACGCGATTCAGGCTGGCCTCGAGGTTGAGGTAGGCTGTGCGTGTCTCCCGCACTACCTGCCGGCGCAGGGCTTCGTGTTCGTACTGAGTCGCATCGAGCTCCGCATGTAGTGAAGCAACCCTGGCTTGGGTCGAGCCACCACTGTAAAGGGGAATCTGCACGCCCAAAGAGGCAACGTAGGTATCCGAGCGGGGAGTTGCAGTTCCTTCGTAGCCGATATCGCTGCGCTGAGCGTTTAGGTCTAATGCCAGGGTTGGCAGGTGTTCGGCCTTCGCTTCCCCGAGAGCGGCTTGTGCCGCATCCAGTGCCTGGCCCCTGGCCAGCAGGGCCGGGTTGCTGCGCAAGGCGGTCTCTACCCAGAACTCCTGGCTCTGTTGCGGTGGGAGGAAGTTCGGTTGCGTGGCGAGCCGTTTCAGGGGTTGTTCCAGCGAGCGCCCGATCAGTTCGGCAATGGCTTCCCGGTCTATTTCAATCTGATTGGCCGCTTCGATGGCCTGTGCTTTCAGTAGATCTACGCGGGCCTGAAGCTCGAGCACATCCGTGACTCTGGCCATCTTCTTCGCAAACAGTGACTCAACCCTTACATGGTTGCGCGTCGTTGCGTCCAGTTCCGCTTGAACCAGGCGTAACTCGTCCTCGGCCGCCAGTGCCGCAAAGTAGCGCTCGGCGAGGTCAATGCTCGCCTGTACGCGAGCCTCCTCGTATTCGAATGTACTCTGTCTGGTGAGAGCCGAGAACTTCTGATAGCTGCGCCACGCCTGAGGTGCGTATAGCAGCTGGCTCAGTCCGAGCGAATAGGCCTGGCCGTTGTAGCGGCTGCGGGCGAGGTCGTCCTCGCGCTGGCTACTATTGACGCTGGCGTTGCCGCCGAGCTGCGGCAACAGACGGCCCAGAGCTTCGCGTTGGCGCCCTTCACTGCTTTTTTCCAGCGCCCCCGCTCTGAGTATTCTGGGGTCCGCGTTGCGGGTTTCGATATACAGATCCCATAGGTCGACGGGCGTGCCGGAGGCCATGGCGATACTCGCATGCGTCAGAGCACAGAGCCCTAGGGCTGATAGCTTGAGTATTGAGATGCGCACGCTTCAGTCCTCAATCAGTGAGCGGGCCAGTGCATCACCGGCAGGCTGCATCAGATAGTTGAGTAGTGTGCGTTCGCCCGTGTTGATCAGTACTTCCGCTGGCATACCTGGCAGCAGGGTCAGCCCCCCGAGAGTGGCCCTGCCCTCTTCGGTCAGCTCGAGACGACCGAGGTAGTACGGCATACCCGTGTCCGTATCGATCAAACGATCAGCAGAGATATGCGTCAGCATTCCTTCGATCACCGGGGTGGTGCTGCTCTTGAAAGCACTGAAACGGATATCGGCATGGCGACCGATGGCTACCCGGTCGATGTCCGTAGGCGCTATGCGTGCTTCGACGACCAGCTCCGCGTCTGTGGGAACTATGTCCAGTAATGGCGTGCCGGCGCCTATTACCCCGCCAACCGTGTGCACGCTCAGGCCGATTACCATGCCGGACTCTGGCGCCACGATCCGCGTCCTTTCAAGCCGGCTCTGGATGGCTGCGAGGCGCTCGCGCAGATCCCGTACGCGGGTATGGGTGTCGCCGAGTTGGCTGGCCACTTCGCTGGCAAAGGCTTTGTTCAGTTGCAGGATCTGCAGCCTCGTCTCGCTTATGCGCAAACGTGCTTGGGCCATTGCCGATCGATGCTCGGCAATTTCGCTACGAAGGCGTGTCAAGCTGCGTTCTTGATCCCGCAGGCGCTGGATGTCGATGAAGCCTTCTGCGAGCAGTGCGCGCAGATCGGCAATCTCCTCGGCATAGGAACTGGCCAGTTCTTGCTTGCTGGAGACCATGGCTTGGAGGCCTTCGATCTGCGCCTCAAGCTGCACTATGTTTTTTTCAAAAATGCTTACTTCCCCGGACAAACTGCTGCGTCTGGTCTGGAAAATCTGCTCCTCGTTGGCCATCGCTTCCCGGATGCGGGGATCGCCGGGGGCGAAATCGGGCACTGGCAAGGTGCCGTCGTGAGTCTTCTGCTCGGCCTGCAGTCGGGATTCCTGGGCTAATAGCGCGATCAACTGGCTGCGCACCATCTCGAACTCTGCACGGAGCTGGCTGTCATCGAGCTCCAGAAGAACGTCGCCGACCTGGACCGGGTCGCCATCACGCACATGCAAGGCATGGACGATGCCTCCCTCCAAATGCTGCACGGTCTTGCGATAACTCTTGACCGTAACCACCCCGGGGGCGAGCGCGGCGCCATCCAGTGGTGCCAGAGTGGCCCAGCCGCCGAACAGGCCAAAAGTTACGAAGAGAATGCCATAGCCCAGGCGCCGGATCGGCTTATCGTCGATGGGCAAAGGGGGGAGGGTGTGGCTAGGGGTCATGGGACTATTCATGTCGGCTGCTGAGGGTCGGCGAGCCGAGGGCCGCTGATGCTGGGCTCTGGCTTACTCTGCAGCTGTTTGAGCACTTTGTCGCGGGGGCCGCATAGGGGCATTTCGCCGGCGTTCATCACGATCAGGCTGTCGAGCTGCGCCAGCACATTGGGGTGGTGGGTGATGACGAAGAGGGTGCTACCGCGCTGCTTCATGCTTTGCAGCGCCTGAGCAAGCATCTTTTCCCCTGCCTCGTCGAGGTTCGAGTTCGGCTCGTCGAGGATCAGCACCCTGGGATTTCCATATAGTGCCCGGGCCAGCCCGATACGCTGGCGCTGTCCGCCAGAAAGACCGCCGCCATTTGCGCCGATGCGGGTGTCATAGCCTTGCGGTAGTTGCAGGATGAGCTCGTGCACTCCTGCCAGTCGTGCCGCCTCCACGACGGCCTCGGCATCCAGCTCGCCCAGCCGGGCGATGTTGTCACCAATGCTGCCCTCGAACAGCTCGATGTCCTGCGGTAGATAGCCAAGGTGACGGCCCAGTTCCTCGCGGCGCCATTGGCTAACGTCTGCGCCATCCAGGCGAACATGCCCTTCCAGTGCTGGCCAGATACCGAGTAGTGCGCGCGCCAGGGTCGACTTGCCCGAGCCGCTCGGACCTATGATGCCGACCGCGGTGCCCGGTGTGACCTGAAAGTTGATATTCCTGATGACCGGCCGGGAGCTGCCCGGGGCACCAGCGTGAAGGTTTTCTACGGCAATGCTGCCCAGTGGACTGGGAAGCGGCATGGGCTCGGGCTCCTGCGCTACCTTGGCCAGCAGCTCATGCAGGCGCGCGTACTGCGAGCGGGCGCCGATAAAGCCCTTCCAGGCGCCAATCATCTGATCGATGGGGGCTAGGGCCCGACCTAGAAGGATTGAGCCGGCGATCATCAGGCCCGCGCTGATCTCATGGTTGATCGCCAGGTATGCGCCAAGGCCTAGGATCAGCGATTGCACCAATTGGCGGAAGGTTTTCGACAGAGAGCTGATCGCGCCGGCACGATCGCTGGCGCTGCTCTGTAGAAGCAGAACCTTGTGCACCTGCTGTAGCCAGCGCTGGCGGAGGTTGGGCAGCATGCCCATGGCCGCGATGACCTCTGCATTGTTAAGGCTCTTGCCGGTAAGGTCGGTGGCGAGCAACTGTTCGCGATTTGCCTGCTGCAGGGGAGCCTGGGTCAGGCGTTCGTTGAGCATGGCCAGGGCAATCAGCAGCAGTGAGCTGACCAGCCCCAGCCAGCCGAACCAGGGATGGAAGATAAACATCACGGCGAGATAGATTGGCAGCCAGGGTGCGTCGAAGAAGGCGAAAAGACCATTGCCGGTGAGAAACTGGCGCAGGCCATTGAGGTCGCTGAGCGGCTGGGTGGTGGCCTTCACGCCGCCCGAGTCCAGTGCCAGCTTGAAGCCTGCGTCGTGGAGGCGGGCGCCCAGATCGTTTTCCAGGCGGGTACTCACGCGCACCATGATACGTGAGCGCACCCACTCCAAGGCGCCCAGGCTGATCATCAGAAACAGCATGATCAGGGTCAGCATCAGCAGCGTGGCTTCGCTACCACTACCCACTGCGCGGTCGTAGACCTGCAGCATGTAGAAGGAGGGCACCAGCATCAACAGGTTGATGAAGAGGCTGAACAGCGCCACCGCGAAAAAGCTCGTACGACAGGCGAGCAGGGTGCGTTCAAGGTCGGTTTGCGATAACCGCAGCATGGTGGGAGTCCGGAGCGTCGAGGGGGCGGCGAAGAACTTGGTGGCGGGTTGGTCGGCGGCCGGGCAGTTTGCCACCTTTGTCGCGCCGGCTCCATCGGGGATGGAGCCGGCGGTTGGTTAGGTTCTAGACGATGAAGTCATCCACGCTTAGTGCGCTTACACCGACCAGTTTGATGGAAAAGTCAGCGTCGAGGTTGCCGCTGCTGTTGCCGTAGAGGATCAGGTCACTGCCGTCATGCGCGGCCCAGAGCTGCTTGGTGCCAGTGATAACGCCATCTTCCTTGAAGCTCCAGCCCTTGAGCGCGCTGAAGTCGAGCTTGTCCACTCCTGCCTCATTGAAACCATGAATCACATCCTGCTTGCCTTCGCCGATGCCGAGATCCTTGAGTGAGGTGAAGCGGAAGGTGTCGTCGCCTGCGCCGCCATGCATGATGTCCGCTCCGGCGCCTCCGATCAGCACGTTTTTTCCGCCCTCACCAGCATAGAGAGTGTCGTCACCGGCACCGCCGCTGAGGATGTTGTCGCCAGCGTTGCCCCGGATCACGTTGTTCAGCGCGTTGCCGGTCAGGTTGAGCCAGAGGTCTTGAGTGTCACTGGCGTCAAGGTTTTCCAGGTTAGCGCCGAGGATCAGGGTGGTGGCTTTGCTGGCGTCCGCCATTTTGTCCAGGACATCCTGGCTGACCCGTAGTTGCAGGGTGTCCTCGCCTTCACCTTTCTTCTCGACGATGCTGTCTTCGAGGGCGACCGTGGCCTTGGTACCTGTGCCCTTGACGATCAGGTCGACGATATAGGTATCGTCGCCCTTGCCGCCGATCATTCTGTCGACACCGCCTTTGCCGTCGAGGACGTTGTTGCCGGAATTGCCGGTGATGACGTTTTTCAGCCCGTTTCCGGTGCCGTCGAGATGGTCGCTGCCCTCGAGAATCAGGTTCTCGACGTGGTCGGTGAGTTCGTAGCTGACATGGGCCTTGGCCGTATCGGTGCCTTCCTTGTCGTTTTCCTCCACGATGTCACCGATGTTTCTGACGATATAGGTGTCGTTGCCCTTGCCTCCAATCAGGGTATCGATACCAGCGCCGCCGTCGAGGATATTGTTGCCGTCGTTGCCCCGCAGGATGTTATTGAGTGCGTTGCCCGTGCCGTTTAGGGCAGCCCTGCCAGTCAGGATAAGCTCTTCAAGATTTGCACCGAGAGTGAAGTGAACGGAGGAGATGACCGTGTCCCAGCCTTCGCCGGCGTTTTCGTGCACCTGAGCATCCCTGTGAGTCACATGGTAGGTGTCGTTACCCTTGCCGCCGCGAAGGATGCTGGCGGTCTTGCCGGCATCGAGAACGTTATTGGCATCGTTGCCGATTATCTCGAACAGGCCGCTGCTGGCGATCTGTACGTTTTCCACTTCAAGCAGGTTAACCGCGCTCAGGTCGATCACTGCCGGAGCGGAGTTGCTGCTACCTTTGAAGGTGATACGCAGGGTGTCGTTGCCAGCGTCATAGTAGGTGTTCTCGTGATCCCGGTTGATCCACTCCAATTCGCGGATGTCATCAAGGACATAGAGGTCGTCGCCGTCCCCACCGACCATGATGTCGAGACCCTTGCCGCCGTCAAGCAGATCGTTTCCGGCACCACCATATAGTTGATCGTCGCCAGCCAGGCCGAATAGTTGGTCATCGCCGTCGCCACCATAAAGTTCGTCTGAGCCCGCATTGCCGGTGATCTTGTCATTGCCAGCGCCACCGAAGAGCCAGTTATGACGCTTGTCGGTGCCGGTAATGACGTCGTCGCCGCTCAGCAGGGCCATTAGCAGGTCAACCTGAGAAATAGTCCGGTATGAGAGGTAATCAGCTAGCTCGTCCAAGGTGGTTTGGGCCATGGCGCTAGCCTGATAGGAACCGGAGTTGCTCATGCCGTCGGCATAGAGGCTCTGGCCATTGAACTTGAGGCTGTCCAGCTTGCTGCCGGGCTTGAACGTGCCAGTCAGGGCGTCGTAGGTCAGCCCTAGCTGGCTGCTCAAGGAGAGGCTGTAGGAGTAAGAAGAAGTGGTCTGGGTCGCTCCGCTCTTTTCGGTCAGTTTCTCGTTATGGGTTTTGTTGTAGGTGTTGATGGTGAGCGTCTGCAGGGCACCAGTGGATTGGTAGTTGGCCTGCCCCACGAAATTAATCGTGTCCGAAAAAGTCTGACTGCCGTTTATCGAGGTTTCGCTGTTGGAATAGCTCGCTTTGGCTTTCGTGATGGACAGGCTCTTGTCGCTGCCATAGCCCCGGGCAAGGGCAATGTCTGCGTTGGCGTTGTTCTTGATGGTGGTCTGGGACAATGGCTGCCCGGCGATATTCTTCGTCGCGTAGTTGTCGTTCAGGGAAAGCTTGTTGTAGCTGGATGAGTGATTACTGTCGGTCAGCTTGATCTCACGGGAGCCGTTGACCCAGCCGATATGTTTTTTATTCTCGTCCAGCAGTTTCGTAGTGTCGTAGCGATAGAGCACTTTCGCCGAGAGGTTTGCAGGCGTTCCCACGAATGGGTTGTAGTCGTCAAATCTGGCCCAGGAAACCTTGCGGGTCTCTAACTGATAGGCTTGGAGGGCAAGGGCGCCCGTGATGCCGTCTACATAGCCGTTATTGGCGTTGCCATTGAAGCTGTAGTTCAGGGCATCGATGATGTTGGTAAGCAGTGCGAAATTGTCGTTGGTCTTGATTATTGCCATCTGAGAACATTCTTCCTTGAATTAAATATGTCGGCATGAAGGGCTCCGACGTGGGCCCTACCTTCGGGCATGCCTGCGTCAGATGTTGGCGCTAGACAAGCAGGGCGAGCCTCAGTACCTGGCAAACAGTCCGCTGTTTTCGATGCATCACGAATCCAGTGGCGTAACGCTTCGCTATGGCTGCATGGCCGCCGAATGTAGGACTGCGCAGAAGACCGAAGCCGGGTACGGCTAGTTGTGATGCGCCGGATTTTATAATTCTGCTTATGGTGTGAAAAGGTGGGTTAGCGCATTGTGCGATCCCCGTACAGCTCCACCCGGTTACGACCACCGTGCTTGGCCTTGTACAGTGCCTCGTCGGCGCGCTTGGACAGTGCGTTGCCATCCAGGCCCGGTTGCAGCATGGCGATGCCGCAGCTGAAAGTGCAGGACAGGTCCTGCGGCTGGGCCGGGTAGTGGATTTCGGCGAAGCGCTGGCGAATCTCTTCCAGCACCTTGAGCGCTGATTGCTCATCGGTATCGGGCAGCACCACGGCAAATTCCTCGCCGCCGTAACGACCGATGTGGTCGGTCTTGCGCAGGCGCTGCTTGAGGAACAGCGCCAGGCTCTTGATCACGCGGTCGCCCATGGGGTGGCCATAGGTGTCGTTGACCTTCTTGAAGTGGTCGATGTCGAGCATGGCGAAGGCCAGCGGCTGCTCGTCGCGACGGGCGCGAAAGCAGGCGTCTTCGAGCAGCTGCAGGGTATGGGTGTGGTTGTACAGGCCGGTCAGGCTGTCACGCACCATGCGCGCCTTGAGGTTGCGTGCACGGGCCGCGCGGTTGCGCACGGTGGCGATCAGATGGCGTGGCTTGATCGGTTTGGTGAGGAAGTCGTCGCCGCCCTCGCTCATGGCGTCGAGCTGCTTGTCCAGGTCGTCCTCGGCCGACAGATAGATGATCGGAACGCTGACGTAACGGTCGTTGTGGCGGATCACCTTGGCCAGTTCGGTGCCGTTGCAGTCGGGCATGTACATGTCGAGGATGATCAGGTCTGGCTGGAATTCGGCCAGCGCGTCCATCGCCTGAATCGGCTCGGTCAGGGTGTGGGTGAGAATGCCGGCGCTGTTGAGCACGCGCTCGGTATGGGTCGCCTGGGCCTTTGAGTCGTCGACGATCAGCACCTTGTACGGGTCGTACTGCGAGACGTGGGTCAGTACCTCGATACGTTCGAGCAGGCTGGAGGCGTCCAGCGAACCGGTGAAGAACTCCTGCCCGCCGGCGCGCACTGCGGCCAGGCGCGTTGGGGTGTCGGTATCGCAGTGGCTGAAGAACAGCAGCGGAATCTTCTGCTCCAGACCCTCTTGCACCGAGTTGGCAAGTTCCAGACCGGCGCCGGCGAAATCGACGTCCATGACGATGGCAGCCGGGTGGCGCTCGCTGATGGCGGCGCGGAAGGCGAGCTCATCACTCAGGGCCTGCGCCGCCAGGCCGAAGAAATCCAGTTGCTGGGCAAGACGCTCGGCGCGCTGGGCATCCTGCAGGGCCAGGTACACCGGTTTGCGCAGTGGTGGCAGGAAGGTCTGTTCGAAGGCATCGCTATGACGCAGACCGGTTCTCGACAAGCGCTGCATGGCCTGATTGAGTCGGGCGATCAACGTGCTGTTGAGGCGACCGCGATTTTCCACCACTTCATCGAGGCTGACGCCAATGCTTTGCGCCAGCTGCGCGTGCTCGATCTGCTCGAATCGCTCGGCGTAACGCAGCAGGCGCAGGTTGGCCTCGGTCAGCTCAGCCATGCCGGCATCGTTCCATTCGCTGCGTTGCAGGCGCTGCCAGACTTCCAGCACCTGGCGTGCCTGGTGAATCACGCGCTGGGCGAAATGGTGCTTGAGGCGATCTCGACTGGGATCCGGGTGCTCGGTCATGGGCCGACTTCTATAGGTGGTTAAGTCAGTGGTGGCTTGATGCTATCACTTGCTGGAGGCGCTGACATTGCCGTCGATCAATTGGCGTCGGTATTTCTGTCGAATAAGCGACAGAAATGTAGTTTTCCCTTACCAGCGGTAAGTTTGCCCCTCTGCCCTGCGTTTTGCTGTGGGCTTGCCTTATAGTGCGTAGCAGGTCGCAACCCGTTGGTCGGGTTGTGGTCGAACACTCGAATTCGCTTGAAAAGGACACTGCCATGCTGGACTGGAAGAATCGCGCGACGAACTCGCAAGACGGCGCCGCCAAGACCTCAGGGGGCGGTCGCAGTGGCGGCAGCCTGATTGCCCGAGCTCTGGGCGGCCTGATCGGTGTCTATCTGCTGATCGCCTTGGTGGTCGGTTGGTACTGGAGTCAGGAACCGTCTGCCTTCCAGGTCCAGCAGCATGCGCAGAATTCGGCGCAGCAGGCGCAACGGCAGATGGTCACCGGTTACACCTCGGTGGAAACCCTCAAGCAGGTCGCCAGCACGCTGCTCGACAAGCCGGGCGGCTATCTGTCCAACGATCTTGCGCCACCCGGTCTGTGGCTGGACAACATGCCGAGCTGGGAATACGGCGTGCTGGTGCAGGTACGCGATTTCTCGCGTGCGCTGCGCAAGGACTTCGCCCGTTCGCAGTCGCAGTCCACCGAGGACCCGGACCTGGCCAAGGCCGAGCCGCGTTTTCACTTCGACAACAAGAGCTGGGCGTTGCCGGCGTCCGAGTCCGAGTATCGCGATGGCATCAAGTCGCTGGACCGCTACCTCGCTCGTCTGGCCGACCCGGCGCAGAGAAACGCGCAGTTCTATGCGCGTGCCGACAACCTCAACAACTGGCTGGGTGATGCCGGCACACGTCTTGGCTCGCTGTCCCAGCGCCTGTCCGCCAGCGTGGGTCAGGTGCGCCTGAACGAGAAACTGCAGGTGGGCAGCGATGCCGAAGAGTCCGGGCTGATTGGTGAAGGCGGCGTTTACGAGACGCCCTGGCTGCAGATCGATAACGTGTTCTACGAGGCTCGCGGCCAGGCCTGGGCGCTGGCTCATCTGCTACGCGCCATCGAGGTGGACTTCGCCGACGTGCTGGCGAAAAAGAACGCCACCGTCAGTGTGCGCCAGATTATTCGTGAGCTGGAGGCCGCGCAGGCCACCCTGTGGAGCCCGATGATCCTCAACGGCAGCGGTTACGGTGTTCTGGCCAACCACTCGTTGGTGATGGCCAACTACATCTCCCGCGCCAATGCCGGCATGATCGATCTGCGTCAGTTGCTGAGCCAGGGTTGATGGTCGCCATTTCGGCAGCGGAGGCGGCGCATCGTGCTGCCTCCGACCGCGAGCGGGTGGCCTGGGTTGACGAACACGATCGGCCACTGGGTGGTGTTTCCCGGGCCGAAATGCGCGAGCGCCGGCTGATCGGGCGTGGCACCTACATTCTCCTGTTCAACACGGCCGGTCTGCTGTGTGTGCATCGGCGCACCCTGAGCAAGGCGCTATATCCCGGTTACTGGGACGTGGCGGCCGGCGGCATGGTGCTCGAAGGCGAGGACTACCGCCTCTCCGCTGAGCGTGAATTGGCCGAGGAACTGGGCATCGTCGATGCCGACCTGGTCGAGCATGCGCACTTTCTCTATGACGCTCCGGAAAGTCGCCTGTGGTGCATGGCCTATTCGGCGGTATCCGATGCGCCGCTGGTGTTGCAGCCGGAAGAAGTACTGGAAGCGCGCTTTATCAGCGTCGAGCAGGCGCTGGAAGAAACCCATCGTCTGTCCTATTGCCCCGATTCGCTGGCGGCGCTGGAGCGCTACATAAACAGGCCGCTTGCGGCTAGCTGATGTCCCTCTCTCATTTATGGGAGACGACTGCATGGATGCAGGAGGTAGGGCGACGCAGGATGCCCAAGCCGAGGGTGCCCGAAGGGCGGGAGAGGGTGTTTGTGTCGGCACTTGTATTTCGTCGAGCTTGGCTCGTAGGGTGCGCCTTCACCTCGAACAGGGGGCCTTGGTGCGCACGGCGCACCCAGCGGCGTCGCGGATTTCGAGCGTGCCGTGCGCGATGGCGAACGGCGTCGCCAAAGTGCCGCACAATGACGCAAATTTGGTCTTAGCAAGCCCGGCCTTTGCCGTTACACTGCGCGGCCTTTTCGGCGGACGTCTGTCCGCTTGCGCTGCCCCTGCCTGAGTGGGGCTTCGCGGCTGAACCCGTTCAGCCAGTCGCTATCCTGACCCCTACGAGGACAAGCCGGTGGTCAAGAAAGCCTCTTCATTCTCCGCCCTGAGCGGTCTCGTCTATTCCACCGATGGCGGTCGCCATTGCCCGGATTGCAACCAGGCGGTGGATGCCTGCATCTGCAAACAGACACGCATTCCCGATGGCGACGGTATTGCCCGTGTGCGCCGTGAGACCAAGGGCCGTGGCGGCAAGACCGTCACCACCGTCAGCGGCGTGCCGCTGGCCGAGGAGCCGCTCAAGGAGCTGGCCAGCGCCTTGAAGAAACGCTGCGGCACCGGCGGCGCACTCAAGGACGGGGTGATCGAGATTCAGGGTGATCACGTCGATCTGCTGTTGGCCGAGCTGAGCAAACGCGGGTTTACCGCGAAGAAGTCCGGCGGCTGATAAGCCCTTTTCTAAACTTCGATGACGTTAGTACGGTCAACCGCCGAGCAAACGTCATCTTGCTTTCATAATTTCTAAACTGGCCGCCAGCAAGGTCAGGCTTTTCTCATGGGAGAACCCGATGTCCGCACGACGCACCCGCAAAGACGACGGCAGCCAATGGACCGTAGCCGATAGCCGTAGTGTCTATGGCATTCGCCATTGGGGCGCCGGTTACTTTTCGATCAACGATGCCGGACGTATCGAAGTGCGTCCCAATGGGCCGGACAGCCAGCCCATCGATCTTTATCAGCAGGTCGACGAGCTGCGTCAGAGCGGCCTGTCGCTGCCGCTGCTGGTGCGTTTCCCGGACATTCTGCAAGATCGCGTGCGCCGCCTGACCGGTGCCTTCGACGCCAGTATCGAGCGCCTGGAGTACCAGAGCCGTTACACCGCGCTGTACCCGATCAAGGTCAACCAGCAGGAAGCGGTGATCGAGAACATCATCGCCACGCAGAACGTCTCCATCGGCCTCGAAGCCGGCTCCAAGCCCGAGCTGCTGGCCGTGCTGGCGCTGGCGCCGAAGGGCGGCACCATCGTCTGCAACGGTTACAAGGACCGCGAGTTCATCCGCCTGGCGCTGATGGGGCAAAAGCTCGGCCACAACGTGTTCATCGTCATCGAGAAAGAGTCGGAAGTCGCCCTGGTGATCGAGGAGGCCGCTGACCTCAAGGTCGCGCCGCAGATCGGCCTGCGCGTGCGCCTGTCCTCGCTGGCATCTTCCAAGTGGGCCGACACTGGTGGCGAGAAGTCCAAGTTCGGTCTGTCTGCCGCGCAGATCCTGCAGGTGGTGGAGCGCTTCCGCGCTGCCGGGCTGGATCAGGGCATCCGCCTGCTGCACTTTCACATGGGTTCGCAGATCGCCAACATCGCCGACTACCGCAAGGGCTTCCGCGAGGCCATCCGCTACTACGGCGAGCTTCGCGCCATGGGCCTGCCGGTCGATCATATCGACGTCGGCGGCGGTCTCGGTGTGGACTACGACGGTACCCATTCGCGCAATGCCAGCTCGATCAACTACGACATGCAGGACTACGCCGATGCTGTGGTCGACATGCTCAAGGAGTTCTGCGACCGCCAGGAAATCCCCCATCCGCACATCTTCTCCGAGAGCGGCCGGGCGATGACCGCGCACCATGCCGTGCTGCTGGTGCAGGTCACCGACGTCGAGCGGCACAACGACAAGGTGCCGGAGATCGACGCCAGCGTCGAGCAGCCGGAAGTGTTGCAGGTGCTGATCGAACTACTGGAAGACAGCGACCCGGAAATGGTCGCCGAGACCTACTGGCGCGCCACCCACTACATCGAGGAAGTGGCTGCGCAGTATTCGGCTGGCAAGCTCAGCCTGGCGCAGAAGGCGCTGGCCGAGCAGTGTTACTTCGCCATCTGCCGTCGCCTGCACAACCAGCTCAAGGCGCGTCAGCGCTCGCACCGTGCGGTGCTCGACGAGCTCAACGACAAGCTGGCCGACAAGTACATCTGCAACTTCTCGGTATTCCAGAGCCTGCCGGACACCTGGGCTATCGGCCAGATTCTGCCGATCCTGCCGCTGTCACGCCTGGACGAAGAGCCGCTGCGCCGCGCCGTGCTGCAGGACCTGACCTGCGACTCCGACGGCAAGATCCGTCAGTACGTCGACGAGCAGTCGATCGAGACCAGCCTGCCAGTGCACGAGATCCGCGAGGGTGAGGACTATGTGCTGGGCATCTTCCTGGTCGGCGCCTATCAGGAAATCCTTGGCGATATGCACAACCTGTTCGGCGATACCGACTCGGTGAACATCTACCAGGGCGCCGATGGCAGCGTGGTGCATGCCGGCATCGAGACCCACGACACCATCGAGGACATGCTGCGCTACGTGCACCTGTCGCCGGAAGAGCTGATGACCCACTACCGCGACAAGGTGGCCAGCGCCAAGATCAGTGCCCGTGAACGTACGCAGTTCCTCGATGCCTTGCGTCTGGGACTGACCCGCTCGTCCTACCTGGCGTCGTAAACCGCCTGCGGCAACTCCGGTAGCCCGGATGCAATCCGGGGATGGTGCAACGTCGGACATCGTTCCCGGATTGCATCCGGGCTACGGTGCTGCTCTGTGGGAGGCGCTTCAGCGGCGATGCTTTGCGTCTCTCGGTTCAGCCAATGACGCCATAACCGCGCGCCATCAGCGTCGCCAGCAGCGGTATCACCAGCAACAGCAGCAGTTCGATGCGGATGCTCCAGGTCACCAGGCGTACCTGCCGAGCGCTGGGCGCGGGCACCTGACCTGCCTTCACGGTTTTGCGCCATTTGATGAACACCACCGTGGGCAGGATCGACAGCAGGCCAACCAGGATGAACAGCCCTAACTTCGCATGGAACAGGCTGTTGCCCATGTAATAGGTGGCGCCCTTGCCGAACCACAGCACGCGGGCGACACCGGTGGCCAGCACTAGACCGGCACAGATGCCGTAGACCAGGTCGGTGATCATCAGGCTGCGCGCACGGGACAGATCCAGCGGCGCCTTGAACAGCACGTGTTCGATGCTGAGCAGGGCGAACAGGGCGAAGATCGCCAGAAAATGCAGATAGGCGACGAGTGCGGCGGCCATCGAGTGCTCCTTGCGGGTTATTTATCGGTTGCGGCGAATTCGCAGCGATTGCGACCGCCGCGCTTGGCCCGGTACAGCGCCTGGTCGGCCCGTTCCAGGGCGTCGGCGGCGGTTTCGCCGGGCGCCAGCAGGGCGCAGCCGACGCTGGCGGTCTGGCTCAACTGGGCGCCGTCCAGCTCCATGGCCGGCTCGGCGATGGCCAGGCGCATGCGTTCGGCGATCTGCAGCAGTTCGGTGCTGTCGTGTACCAGGGCGAGAATCACGAATTCTTCGCCGCCGTTGCGGGCGACCACATCCTGCGGGCGCACCGCCGCGCTCAGGCGTCGTGCGCTCTGCCACAGCACCTGATCACCAGCGGCGTGGCCATGGCGGTCATTGACCTGCTTGAAGTGGTCGAGGTCGCAGAACAGCAGGCCCAGGCGCAGGCCGGTGCGTTCGGCCGCGGCCTGCTGCTGGGGCAGAAAGTGCAGCAGGCCGGCGCGATTCCACAGCTGGGTCAGCGCGTCGAGCATGGCCTTGCGCTGCGCGCGACTCAGTGCTGCGCGCAGCTGTTCGGCCTGGCGCGAGCTGTGGCGCAGGCGCAGATAGCCCTCCACCAGTTGTGCCATGTCGCGCAGCTGACGCCGCTCGCAGACATCTAAGCCGCGCGGCTGCGGGTCGATCAGGCACAGGGTGCCGAGGGTCTGGCCGTCTTCGTCATGCAGCGGCTGGCCGGCGTAGAAGCGGATAAAAGGCGATTGCAGCACCACCGGGTTGTCGGCGAAGCGAAAGTCCAGGTGGGTGTCCTCGATCACCAGGGCGTCGTCTTGCAGGATGGCGTGGGCGCAGAAGGAGATGCACCTTGGGGTCTCGGCGAGTTCCAGGCCCTGGCGGCTCATGAACCACTGCCGGTCGTTGTCGATCAGGCTGATCAGCACCGTCTTCACCGCGAACAGTTCACGGGCGATACGGGTCAGTGTGTCCAGGTAGGGATCGGCCGGGGTGTCGAGCAGGTCCTGGCGCTCCAGGGCCTGTTGACGTTGTACTTCGTTGTGCGGCAGCTCAGCGCTGAGCATGGGCGGTCTCTCCTGCTGGCAGTGGGGGGAACCATTGGTCGCGACGACTCAAGTGCCAAGCATAGCCAGCCAGCACTAGGCTCCGTAGCCCCATGAAGGCGAGAAAGGCCAGCCACAAGCCGTGGTTGCCCAGCGCCTGCAGAGCCCAGCCCAGCGGCAGGGCCAGCGCCAGGGCAATCAGCATGGCGTCGCGCATTTCTCGGGCTCGGGTGGCACCGATGAACAGACCGTCGAGCAGGTAGCTCCACACCGCTAGCAGCGGCAACAGCGCGAGGTAGGGTAGGAAGTTTAGCGCTAGTTCGCGCACTTCGGAGATATTGGTGAGCATGCCGACGAACCAGTGCCCGCCGAAAAGGAAGAACAGGGCGAAGCCGGCGCTGGCCAGCAGCGACCAGGCACCGGCCACCAGCAGCGAACGGCGCAGCGCAGCGCGATCACGCGCGCCCAGCGCGTGGCCGCAAAGGGCCTCGACGGCATGTGCCAGTCCGTCGAGGGCGTAGGCGGTCAGCGTCAGGCCATTGAGCAGCAGCGCGTTGGCCGCCACCGTGGCATCGCCGAGGCGCGTGCCTTTCACGGTGATCAGGAAGAACACCAACTGTAGCGCCAGGGTGCGGATGAAGATATCGCGGTTGACCGCCAGCAACGGACGCCAGTTGCTCCAGCGTCTCAGCGCGCTACTGTCGAGGCGGCCAGGATAGTGTGCGAGTGCACCGCGGGCCAGCCACAGGCCGAGCAGGGCGCCACTCCATTCGGCGATCACCGAGGCCCAGGCCGCGCCGGCTACACCCCATTCGAGACCGAGCACGAACAGCAGGTCGAGCGCCACGTTGATCAGGTTGGCCGTCAGTAGGATGGCCAGCGGACCACGGGCGCTCTGCGTGCCCAGCAGCCAGCCGATCAGGGCATAGGTCGCCAGGCTGGCGGGCAGGCCGAGCAGACGGATCTGGAAATACTGGCGCGCCAGTTGATCCAGTTCGGCCGAGGGTTGCATCAGACTCAGTGCGGCATTACTGAAGGGCAAAGCCAGCAGGCCCAGGAGCAAGGCCAGGAGTACACCCAGGCCGAGCCCCTGCACGAGTACCTGACGCAAGGCGCTGCCATCCCCGCGGCCTGCAGCCTGGGCGGCGAAACCGGTGCTGCCCATGCGCAGAAAGCCCATGGCCCAGGTCAGCAGGGTGTAGAGGCTGCCGCCCACCGCCACGGCAGCCAACTGGTGGGCATGCGGCAAGTGGCCGACCACGGCGGTGTCGACCAGCGCCACCAGCGGCACCGAGAGGTTGGAGAGAATCATCGGCGCCGCCAGTGCCCAGACCTTGCGCTGGGTCGGGGTGTGGCGCCAGGCATCGAGCAGGGCGGACATGGGCGGCTCCGGCAAAGCGCCGATTATAGGCACAGCACCGGGGTGGTCGCACATCGCCTCAGGACTGTGAGTGGCTTGGCGAATTCGTCTGCACGGCTCGTCGTTGGCAGGGCGCCTCGGCTATAGTTGATGGTCTCTGCGCCCCCTGATTCCGGAGCCCGCAATGCCGAACAAAGGACTGCTTCTGGCCTTGGTGCTGACCCTGCTCAGCGCCTGTGATTCTTCTGAACCCCCAGCCACGGTGACCCCCGCTGCCCCTGCTGCGCAACAGCCACAGGCGCCCAAGCCAGCGGTCGACCGCGACGCGCTGGCCAAGCGCTACGCCGGGCGCGAGCTGGAGGTGGTCGACGTCTCCGAGGTGCAGCTCGACGGCGCCAGTGCGCTGTCGGTGACCTTCTCCATCCCGCTGGACCCCGACCAGCCCTTCGCCGAGCGCCTGCACCTGGTCGACAGTACTGCCGGCAAGGTCGACGGCGCCTGGGAACTGACCGACAACCTCAGCGAGTTGCGCCTGCGCCACCTGGAGCCGCAGCGCAAACTGGTGCTGACCATCGATGCTGGCCTGACGTCGATCAATGGCGGCAAGCTCGCCAAAGAGCATGTCAGCCGTTTCGAAACCCGCGACCTGCAGGCCAGCGTCGGTTTCGCCAGCCGCGGTTCGCTGCTGCCGACCCGCCTGGCCGAAGGCCTGCCGGTCATCGCGCTGAACGTCGACAAGGTCAACGTCGAGTTCTTCCGTATCAAGCCCGAGGCGCTGCCGCGTTTCCTGTCCCGCTGGGGCCGGGCCAGCAACCTGGATACCTGGGAGGCGCGCGAACTGCTGCCGATGGCCGATCTGGTCTATGGCGGGCGCTTCGACCTGAACCCTGCGCGCAATACCCGTGAAACCCTGCTGCTGCCCATCGCCGGCCTGGAACCGTTCAAGCAGCCGGGCGTGTACCTGGCGGTGATGCGTGAGGCCGGCAGCTACAGCTACTCGCAGCCGGCGACGCTGTTCTCCCTAAGTGATATCGGCCTGTCCGCGCATCGTTATCGCGACCGTCTCGACGTGTTCACCCAGGCGCTGGAAGGTGGCAAGGCGCAGTCCGGCGTGCAGCTTGAGCTGCTCGATGGTGAAGGCGCGCTGCTGGCTGAAGGCAAGACCGATTCGGCTGGCCATGCACAGCTGCCGTTGCCTGCCAAGGCCCAGGTGCTGCTGGCCAAACAGGACGAGCAGACCAGCCTGCTGCGCCTGAACACGCCGGCGCTGGACCTGGCCGAGTTCGATATCACCGGCCCGAAAGCGCACGCCCTGCAGTTCTTTGTGTTCGGCCCGCGCGATCTGTATCGCCCCGGCGAGACGGTGCTGCTAAACGGCCTGTTGCGTGATGCCGACGGCAGCCCGGTCAAGGCCCAGCCGGTCAGCGTCGAGGTGCGCCGCCCGGATGAGCAGATCAGCCGCAAGTTCGTCTGGAATGCTGGCGATGACGGCCTCTATCAATACCAGCTGCCGCTCGCCGAAGAGGCCCCGACCGGCCGCTGGCAGCTGTTGCTCGACCTGGGCGACGGCAACCCGCAGCTGTACGAATTTCTCGTCGAGGATTTCCTGCCCGAGCGCATGGCCCTGGAGCTCAAGGGCCAGGACCAGCCCTACGCGCCGGGCGACAGCGCCGAGTTCGCGGTGACCGGACGCTACCTCTATGGTGCGCCGGCCGCTGGCAATCGTCTGACCGGGCAGCTCTACGTGCGCCCGTTGCGTGAGGCGGTGGCGAGCCTGCCGGGCTATCAGTTCGGCGACATCACCGAGGCCGATCTGAGTCAGGACCAGGAGCTCGACGAAATCAATCTCGACGACCAGGGTCGTGCCGTGCTGCGCCCGGAAAACCGCTGGGGCGACGCCAAGTCGCCGCTGCGTTTGATCCTCCAGGCCAGCCTGCAGGAGTCCGGCGGCCGTCCGATTACCCGCCGCATCATTCAGCCGGTATGGCCCGCCGAGCGTCTGCCGGGTGTGCGCGGGCTGTTCGACGGCGAGGAGGTCGATGCCGACAGCCTGGCCGAATTCGAGATACTGGTGGCCGACGCCGCCGGCAACAAGCTGGCGGCCGACAGCCTCAACGTGCGCCTGGTGCGTGAGCGTCGCGACTACTTCTGGAGCTTCTCTGACGGTGAAGGCTGGCGTCACAACTACAACGAGAAATTCCTCACCTTGAGCGACGAGCCGCTGAAGGTTGCCGCGGGCGGCACCACCAAGGTCAGCTTCCCGGTGGAGTGGGGCCCGTACCGGGTCGAGGTGGTGGACAACCAGACCGGTCTGGTCAGCAGCCTGCGCTTTTGGGCCGGCTACCGCTGGCAGGACAACGCCGACGGCGGCGCGGTGCGCCCGGACCAGGTCAAACTGGCCTTGGACAAACCGGCCTATGCGGCGGGCGACGTGGCCAAGATCACCGTCACCCCGCCGGCTGCCGGCAACGGCTACCTGCTGGTCGAGTCCAGCGAGGGGCCGCTGTGGTGGCAGGAAATCAGCGTGCCGGCCGAGGGTCAGACCTTCGAGCTGCCCATCGACAAGAAATGGGCGCGTCATGACCTCTATCTCAGTGCTCTGGTGGTTCGCCCCGGCGAGCGCAAGGCGCAGGTCACGCCCAAGCGCGCCGTCGGCCTACTGCACCTGCCACTGGAACGCGCCCCGCGCAAGCTGGCGGTGAGCCTGGAAGCGCCCGAGAAGATGCGGCCCAAGCAACCGCTGAAGGTCAAGGTCAGCGCGCGCAACGCCGACGGCAGTATTCCTGACAAAGTGCATGTGCTGGTTGCTGCGGTCGACGTGGGCATCCTCAATATCACCAGTTACGCCACCCCCGATCCTTTCGCCAATTTCTTCGGGCGCAAGGCCTATGGCGCTGACCAGCTGGATATATATGGACAGCTGATCGAAGCGCAGGGGCGTGTCGCCAGCCTGGCCTTCGGTGGTGACGCTGGCCTCGCCGCTGGTGGCAAGCGCCCGGATACCAGTGTGCTGATCGTAGCCCTGCAGAGCGATGCGCTGCAGCTGAACGACAAGGGCGAAGGCGAAGTCAGCCTGGATATCCCCGACTTCAACGGTGAGCTGCGACTGATGGCGCAGGCCTGGACCGACGAGCGTTTCGGCATGGCCGAGGCCAAGACGGTGGTGGCCGCGCCACTGATCGCCGAACTGTCGATGCCGCGCTTCCTTGCCGGTGGTGATGAAACCACCCTGGCGCTGGACCTGACCAACCTCTCCGGCGCCGAGCAGCAGCTCGATGTGCAACTGGGCGTTGAAGGCCAACTGCGTCTGCTCGGCAAGGGTGAATCACCGATCAGCCTGAAAGATGGCGAGCGCACCACCTTGCGCATTCCGGTGCGCGCCGAGGGCGGTCTGGGCCAGGGCCGCATCCATGTCGAGGTGCAGGGCCTGGCGCTGCCGAACGAGACGCTGGGCGACTTCAGCCGCGAGTGGACGCTGGGTATTCGCCCGGCGTATCCGGCGCAGCTGCAGCACTTCCGCGCGGTACTGGGGGAGGGCGAGCCGTGGAGCATGCCGGCGGGCACCCTCAATCAGTTCGAACCTGCCGGGCTGGAGGCCGTGCTGGCCCTGTCGAGCCGACCGCCGCTTAACCTCGGCGAGCAGATTCGTGCGCTCAAGGCCTACCCCTACGGCTGTCTGGAACAGACCACCAGCGGCCTCTATCCGTCGCTCTACGCCGACACCGCGAGTCTCAAGCGCCTTGGCCTTGAGGGTGAACCTGACGAGCAGCGGCGCAAGAGCATCGAGCTGGGTATCGAGCGTCTGCTTGGTATGCAGCGGCATAGCGGCGGCTTCGGCCTGTGGAGTGCCGAGAGCGAAGAGGAATACTGGCTCACCGCCTATGTCACCGATTTCCTTCTGCGTGCTCGCGAGCAGGGCTTCGGCGTACCGCCGGAAGCACTGAAGAAGGCCAGTGATCGCCTGCTGCGCTACCTGCAGCAGAGCAGCCTGATCGAGGCCAGCTACAGCCAGGACTTCGCCCATACCCGCTTCGCCGTGCAGGCCTACGCCGGCTACGTGCTGGCGCGCAGCCAACAGGCGCCGCTGGGCGCGCTGCGCAGCCTGTTCGACCGCCGCAGCGAGGCGCGTTCCGGCCTGCCGCTGGTGCAACTGGCAGCGGCGCTGAAGCTGATGGGCGATGCGCCGCGTGCCGAGCAGGTGTTGAATCAGGGCTTGATCCAGCAGCGCGATGGCGAGCGCTGGATGGCCGACTACGGCAGCCCACTGCGCGACCAGGCGCTGATTCTCGCCTTGCTGGAAGAGCACGGCCTGGCGGCCGGTCAGCGCGAGCAGCGCCTGTTCAACCTGGCCGATGAGCTGGCTGGCCAGCGCTGGCTGTCGACCCAGGAGCGCAACGCGCTGTTCCTCGCCGGTCGCGGCATTCTCGGCAAGCCGGAGCAGACCTGGAGCGCTGCGCTTACCAGCGGCACTTTCCAGTTCGAGCTGAGCAACCAGCAGCCCGGTATCAAGCTGGAGCGTGGCGAGCTGGCCGAACCGCTGAGCGTGAACAATGCCGGCAGCACCAAGCTGTATCAGCAGCTGACCCTGTCCGGTTATCCGAGCCAGGCGCCACGCGCCGGTGGCGAGAACCTCAGCATCGAGCGCGAGTACCTCGGCATGGATGGCCGCCCGCTCGATCTGCAGCGCCTGGACAGCGGCGAGCTGGTGCTGGTGCACCTGGCTGTGCGGGCCAAGCAGCGCGTACCGGATGCGCTGGTCGTCGACCTGTTGCCGGCTGGCCTGGAGCTGGAAAACCAGAACCTGGCGCAGAGCGCCGCGAGCCTCGATGACGCCGGCAGCAACGTCAAGGAATGGCGCCGCTCCATGCAGAACGCGCGGATCAAACACCAGGAATACCTTGGTGATCGCTATGTGGCAGCGGTGGATGTGGAGGAGTACGGCACCACCCACCTGCTCTACCTGGCCCGTGCGGTGACGCCGGGCAGCTACCGTGTACCGCCACCGCAGGTCGAGTCGATGTATCGGCCGAGCTGGCAGGCGCTGGGCACTGCGCCGGAGAGTCTGGTCGTCAGGGGGCGCTAAAAGCTGTCCCGGATTGCATCCGGGGATTTTCGAGCACAAGGAGGTGCCGAATGGTGAAATACCGAAGAGCCAAGGTAGCCGGCGGCTGTTATTTCTTGACGCTGGCTCTGCAAGACAGACGTAGTGATCTGCTGTTCAAAAACGCGGCGCTTTTACGTCGATGTTTGCAGGATACGCAGGCTCGACTGCCTTTTCGCGTACCTGCGTTGGCGGTGCTGCCAGATCACGTTCACATGCTGATGGTGCTACCACCTGATGACGCCGATTTCTCTGCGCGAATCCGTATGCTCAAGGCCTCTTTCGTGGGAGCACTACGCCAGCAGGTTGGCAGCGAAGTGCGCACCAACGCCAAAGGTGAGGCCAACATCTGGCAGCGACGTTTTTGGGAGCATCTGATTCGTGACGAGCAGGATTACCGCCATCATGTGGACTACATCCATATCAATCCGCTCAAGCATGGTCTGGTTGCTCGCGTACGGGATTGGCCATTTTCCAGCTTTCATCATTATGTGCGTCAAGGCTTGCTACCCATCGACTGGGCCGGCGGAGCAGGTGTCGAGATCGAAGATGCTGGTGAATGAGGTATTCCCCGGATTGCATCCGGGCTACGCGATATCTGTAGCCCGGATGCAATCCGGGAGCTTGTGCTGACCATGCGACTCAACCGCCTACGTCGCTGGCTTATCGTCGCTTGCGTACCCTTAGCCCTGCTCTGGCTGGCCGACCGCCTGTTGCCGCTGCCCCTGCCCGAGGATGATCTGGCGCGCGTGGTGCTGGCCGAGGACGGTACGCCGCTGTGGCGTTTCGCCGACCACGACGGTGTATGGCGTTACCCGGTGACGCCCGAAGAGGTCTCACCTTATTACCTGGAAGCCCTGCTGACCTACGAGGATCGCTGGTTCCGCCAGCACCCCGGCATCAACCCGCTGGCGCTCGGCCGTGCGGCCTGGCAGAACCTCACCGGCGGGCGCGTGGTGTCCGGCGGCAGTACGCTGTCGATGCAGGTGGCGCGGCTGCTCGATCCGCACGGGCGCAATCTGCCGGGCAAGCTCAAGCAGCTGTGGCGGACCGCGCAGCTGGAGTGGCACCTGTCCAAGGATGAAATCCTCACCCTGTATCTGAATCGCGCGCCCTTCGGCGGCACCCTGGAGGGTGTCGCGGCGGCGAGCTGGAGTTACCTGGGCAAGCCGCCGAGCCAACTGACCCGTGCCGACGCCGCGCTGCTCGCGGTGCTGCCGCAGGCGCCCAGCCGGCTGCGCCCGGACCGTCATCCCGAGCGCGCCCAGGCCGCACGTGACAAGGTGCTGCGGCGCCTGGGCGAATTTCAGGTATGGCCGCAGGCGCAGGTGGATGAAGCGCTGGAAGAGCCGGTGTTTCTCGCGCCACGCCGTGAGCCAAGCCTGGCGCCCTTGCTGGCGCGGCGGCTGAACCGTACCGGCAGCCCACCGCTGATTCGCACCACTCTCGATGCCGGCTTGCAGCTGCGCCTGGAAGACCTGCTGCTGGGCTGGCGCGCGCGCCTGCCCGAGCGCACCTCGGCGGCGATTCTGGTGGTCGAGCACGAGAGCATGGCGGTGCGTGCCTATCTTGGGTCGGTGGATATCGCTGATACCGCGCGCTTCGGCCATGTCGATATGGTCCGCGCCCTGCGTTCGCCCGGTTCGACGCTCAAGCCCTTTCTCTACGGCATGGCCCTGGATGCCGGGCTGATTCACTCCGAATCGCTGCTGCAGGACGTGCCGCGGCACTATGGCGACTACCGTCCCGGCAACTTCGCCGCCGGCTTCATCGGCCCGGTATCGGCCAGCGAGGCGCTGGCCACCTCGCTCAACCTGCCCGCCGTGCAACTGCTCGAAGCCTATGGGCCGAAGCGCTTCGCCGGCGAGCTGCGCAGTGCCGGCGTGCCGATTCGCCTGCCGGCGCTGGCCGAACCGAACCTGGCGCTGATCCTGGGGGGCGGCGGCTCGCGCCTGGAATCGCTGGTGGCTGGCTACAGCGCCTTCGCGCGCGGTGGCATGGCGGCCAAGCCTCGCCTGCAGCCGGGTGATGAGCTGCGCGAACGGCGCTTGCTGTCGCCAGGTTCGGCCTGGATCATCCGGCGCATTCTCAGCGGTCAGGCACGGCCTGATCGTGACCCGCGCGCCTACCTGGCGCAGCGCCCGACCCTGGCCTGGAAGACCGGCACCAGCTACGGCTTTCGCGATGCCTGGGCTATCGGCGTTGGCCCGCGTCATCTGATCGGTATCTGGATCGGCCGCCCGGACGGCACCCCGGTGCCGGGCCAGTTCGGCCTGGCTTCTGCTGCGCCGCTGCTGCTGCAGGTGCATGATCTGCTGGTCAATCGCGACAGCCAGCGCGGCATCGCTGCACCGGCCGACCGGCAGCCGGCCGAGGTCGGCGTGGCCGCCATCTGCTGGCCGTTGGGGCAGCCGATGAGCAAGGACGATCCCAACTGCCGTCGCCTGCGCTTTGCCTGGACGCTGGAAGGCACCACGCCACCCACGTTGCTGGCAGCCGATCAGCCGGTGGGCAGTGGCCTGCGCGAGCGCTATTGGCTCAATGCCGAAGGGCGTCGCGTTGGTCCAGGTTGTGCCGGGGCCGAGGCGCGTGAACTGGCCTTGTGGCCGGCGCCATTGGAACCCTGGCTGCCACGCCGTGAGCAGCGCACGGCACGTTTGCCGAGCGTCGATCCGAGTTGCCCGCCACCGCGCAGCAGCCAGGTGGCGCCGCTGTCCATCGTCGGCGTGCGCGATGGTGATCGTTTGCGTCGCCCGCAAGGCAATCATGAGCCACTGCGGCTCAGCCTTTCGGCGCTGGGAGGAAGTGGGCGGCGTTGGTGGTTCCTCGATGGCCGACCGCTGGGTGACACCGCGCTGGATGCACCCTTCAACCATGCCTTCGACAGCGGCAGGCATCAACTGAGCGTACTCGACGAGGGTGGTCAGACCGCTCGTCTGGAATTCAGCGTCGGGCCGTGACGCGACTCGCTGGCGGTGTGCGGGCGCCGACCGCTCTGGCTTGAGCCCTGATCATCCCTGCAAATAATGCCGCCTGTAGCGAATAAAGCTTGGTCGTGAGCCGCCGATATGAAATCTGACGGTAACCGATTTGCAATTTGTGTACATTTTTGTATCCAATTGCTCGGCGAGTTCAAAATAATAACCGGGAGAAGCCTCCATGCGCCTCTGGCAACGCAGTATTCAGTGGCAGTTGATCCTCAGCATGGGCGCTGCCCTGTTGGCCAGTATTCTAATCGTCGTCGGCATCTACTCGGCGGTGGTCAATCGCCTGACCGAGCGCTACCTGATCGAAGAAGCGCTGCCGGCGCGGGTGCTGGCGATCCGCAACGACCTGGAGCGGGTGCTGACTGCGCCCATTACCGCCAACGCCTCGATTGCCGAGAACAGCCTGGTGCAGGACTGGTTGGCAGCTGGCGAGGATGCTTCCCGGCGTGACGAGTTCGCGCGCTATCTGGAGGGCGTGCGCGCCCAGCAGAACGCCATGACCACCTCCATCGTCGCCCTGGCCAGTGGCAACTACACCACCGGCGAAGGGCTGATGCGCACCCTCGACCGCAGTCAGGCGGAGAATCAGTGGTTCTATCGCCTGGTCGACAGCGACCGGGACCGGGTGCTGGAAATCGATATCGACAAGACCACGCGGCTGCCCACGTTGTTCATCAACCAGCGCATCAAGCGCGGCGGCAAGACCCTTGGTGTCTCCGGCCTGGGCTACAACCTGGCGGACATGTCGAAGATGATCAGCGAGTTTCGTTTCGGCGAGCGCGGCCAGGTGTTTCTTATCGACAGCCAGGGCAACGTCAAGGTGCATCCGCGTTCGGAGCTGAGCGGCAATGGCAAGCTCGCCGAGCTCTTCGGCGCCGACGCCAGCCGCCAGGTGCTGGCAGGCGACAGCCGGGCGGTACGCTTCGAACGCGATGGCGAGACCTTTCTCGCCGTGGCGCAGAAGTTCGCCAGTATCGACTGGCTACTGGTCAGCGAAGTGCCCGAGGCCGAAGTCTACGCAGAGGCCCGGCAGGCGCTACTGATGACCAGCCTGGTCGGCGTGGCCGTGGCGCTGTTGTTCCTGGGGCTGGTGGTGCTGCTGGCTCGCGGCCTGGTGCGGCCGATCCGTCAGGTGACCCAGGCACTGGTGGAAATCGGTGGCGGCGGTGGCGACCTGACGCGACGCCTGGATGAATCGCGGGCCGACGAGCTGGGTGACCTGGCGCGGGGCTTCAACCGCTTTCTCGCCAGTCAGCGCGATCTGATCGGCGATGTGCTGGCCACCAGCGAGCGCCTGCGTACCGCAGTCGGCCAGGTGGCGCGGGTGGTGGAGAACACCGCAGGGCGTGCTGTGCAACAGCAGGAAATGACCGACATGGTGGCCACCGCCGTGCACGAGATGGGCCTGACCGTGCAGGAGATCGCGCGCAACGCCAGCAACGCCGCGCAGTCCTCGCACAGCGCGCGCGACGAGGCGCAGAGTGCGCGTCAGGTGGTGGGCCAGTCCATCGCCCATATCGAGCGCATGTCCGCCGATATTGGTAGCGCTGCCGGAGCGGTGACCGAGTTGGCCGAGCAGGTCGCGTCGATCGATCAGGTGCTGGCAGTGATCCGCGGTATTTCCGAGCAGACCAATCTGCTGGCGCTCAACGCGGCCATCGAAGCCGCGCGCGCCGGGGAGATGGGGCGCGGCTTCGCCGTCGTGGCAGACGAGGTGCGCACCCTGGCCAGCCGCACCCAGGCCTCCACCGACGAGATTCAGCAGATGATTCAGCGCCTCAAGCAGGGCGCGGAGACGGCGGTCAGCTCCATGCACGCGGGGCAATCGGCCACCGGTACCGGCGTCGAATCCAGTCAGCGTACCGGGCAGTCGCTGGGTGCCATCACCGAGCAGGTCGAGCGCATCAGCGACATGAACACTCAGGTGGCAGCGGCGACCGAAGAACAGAGCTCGGTGACCGAGGAGATCAACCGCAACGTGCAGGGCATCGCCGACCTGGCTCACGCCACGGCCGGCGAGGTGCGCGTCTGCCGTGAGGATTGCCAGACCCTGAGCCGCCTGGCCGATGATCTGGCCGGGCAGATGGGCAAGTTCAGGCTGTAATCCTGAGGTCCGTTCTCAGTGATCGGCCGCAACCAGGCGGTTGCGGCCCTCGCGTTTGGCACGGTAGAGCGCACCGTCGACGCGCTTGAAGAAGGCATCGGCGTCGCCATCATGACTGCTGCTGAAACAGCCGACGCCCAGGCTGGTGGTCAGCTCCAGGCGCTGGCCGGCCAGCAGCAGGCCTTCTGTTTCAAGTTCCTGGCGAAAGTGCTCGGCCAGATCCCACGCCTGGGCCAGGGTGGTGCCCGGCAGCAGTACGCCGAATTCTTCGCCACCCAGGCGCAGCAGTGCGTCGCCATCGCGGCGGAACACCTTGCGCATGCGTTCGGCGAAGGCGCTCAGGCAGGCGTCGCCACCGGCATGGCCGTGTTCGTCGTTGACCTTCTTGAAGAAGTCGATATCCATCAGCACCAGTGACAGCGGCTCGCCCTGGCGTACCGCATTGGCCACCAGGCTGGGGAACAGGTTGTTGAACTGATAGCGGTTGCCCAGTTGGGTCAGGCTGTCGGTGCGGCTGAGCAGATCGAGCTGACTCTGCTGCTCCAGCAGCTTCAGCTCCAGATCGAGAGTGGCGCGGTATTCACGGTGATTGCGCCCCAGCACCAGAATCAGATAGCCGAGGTAGAAGGTCAGGGTGATCAGCATCGCGTGCTTCTGCTGCCAATTCAGCGCCATTACCGCCAGGCCCGGCAGGTAGAGCAGGGCCAGTGCCAGCAGGGCGCGGCCACGGCGCATGGCGAAGTTGAAGGTCATTGCCGTGGCGAAGGCCACCGTGGCCAGGGTGGCGATCATTTCCGAGTCATTGTAGGCGTCGCTGTATACCGCCAGCGCATGGGCCTGGCCCCAGCACAACGAAGTCAGGAGGATCAGACCCCAGTGACGATCCAGCCAGCATTGCAACTGTTCAGGGCTGTCGAGGCCATCGGGGCGGTGCAGCAGGCGCGCAGCCAGGAGTACGACGAATACCGTACAGCCCAGCACGCCGCTGACCATCAGGCTGCCCGGTGCCGCACTGAATACCCAGGTCAGCAGCCAGGCGAGGGCGTAGAAGAAACCTCCCAGGCGCGTGCGGATGCGGGTGTCATCCACTTCACGCCACAGGGCGAAGGTATTGGGTTGGCGCGGTACTTCGGCGTCGGTCATTTCTTTCGGCCTGCCACCGCTGGCGGCCACCTCCGGGCCGTCGCAGGCGACGTCAGAACCTTCTCCAGGAGGTTTGTGATCACAGAAACTGCTTGCCAGAGCATAGCGCCTTTTCGTGAACGCGAGGATGTCGATTTGCCAGTACTTGCCGCCACCCGTCAGCCGCGCCGAATCATCCAGATACCGGCGACGATCAACAGCAGGCCTGCCACCTTGCCGAAGGTGATCGGCGATTCACGAAAGCCTGCCCAGCCGAAATGATCGAGGGTGATGGCCATGGCCAGCTGCCCGGCGATCACCAGCACCATGAACAGCAGCGCGCCCACGCGTGGCCCGGCGAAGGCGGCGGTGGCGATGAAGAATGCGCCGAGCAGGCCGCCGCTCCAGTGCCACCAGGTCAGTTGCTTGAGTGCACCAAGCCCGGGCATCTCGCGCTGGCTCAGGGTCATCAGCAGCAACGCCAGGCTGCCGACGGCAAAGGAGATCAGCGCGGCGGCGAAGACGCTGGAAAGCTGGCGGGCGAGTTGGCCGTTGATGCCGGCCTGCAGTGGCAGCACAGCGCCGGCGAGAAAGGGCAGGGCCAGTAGCCAGCCACTAATGTGGTTCATGGGTAACTCCAGCGAGGAAGGGAGGATGGGGCGAGGCGTTACGGCAGGGCTTTTTCCAGTTGCACCAGTGCCACGCGGCTGCCGTCCGGGGCACGGCGTTCGACGATGCCAACGGTCTGGTAGCCGAGACGGGTGTAGAGCAGCAGGCCGCCAGCGTTGGCGTTGAAACAGGACACCTTCATCAGCGGCGCCTCATAGCGCTCGCGGGCGATCTGTTCCATCACTTCCACCAGGTGTTGAGCCACGCCCTGGCTGCGCGCCCAGGGCGCCACCATCAGGTTGCCAAGGGCACAGAACTCGCTGTGTTGCCATTGGTAGAAGTTGGCGAAGCCAGCGACTTTCCCATCCAGTTCCACCACGGTGCTTTCGCGCCGCTCGGCGATGGCGGCGGCGAGCTGGCCGACGTTGAGCGGCCAGATGGCCTTGGGGTAGCAGAAGAACAGTTCATCGATGTTCTGCGGGAAGCCGACCACGTCGTCCAGGTCGGTGGCCGTGGCCGGGCGGTGTTGCAGGTGTGCGTTCAAGCCGGGTGGTCCTTGTTCAGCGCGGAGGATATTGCGAGAGCACCTGGGTGACGGTTTCGCGGATCGCTCGTTCGCGTTCGGCCGGTGTCGGCGGCTGGCTGCGCATCACCTGCTCACCGCTGCCGCGCCAGACCAGCTTGCCATCTTTGGCGTCGTACAGGTCGATCTGCAGGGTCGCGACCTTGTAGTCCACGCGGCGCGTTTCGGTGAAAGCCGGGCCGCCCCAGTAGCCCCCCCAATAGCCGCCCCAGCCACCGCCGTACTGGGTGGTGATCTGATCCTGGCGCTCGTCGACGATCAGCACGCTCTGGACTTTCAGGTCACCCTGGCCATCGGCTGTCTGGCGCAGGCCGCGTTGCTCGAGTTGTTCGGCGACGGCCTGGCTGATGCGCGCCTCGGTGATATCGCTCTTCAGGCGTGCATCATTGGGTTGGTAGGCGAGCTTGTCGTCCATCCAGCTCCAGCTGCGGTAGGCGCCGAAGTCGCGGCTGGGGTCGAAGTCGCGCTCCAGGCTGACGCTGGCGCAGCCACTCAACAGCAGGGCCAGGATCAGGTAGGACAGGTTACGCATGATGCTCTCCGGGGCAGTCGATCAATAGGGGGGATAGCCGTCCAGCGCGCTGCGGATGGCCGCGCGCATGGCGTCGGCCTGCGCCGCCTGGTCCTTGCCGGCCACGGCTTCGCCGCTGCCTGACCAGACCACCTGGCGGTCGCGTGGGTCGATCAGTTCGATGCGCACTACCGCCACTTTCTGTTCGTAGGTGCGCACGATAGGGACACTACCGTAGGCGCCGTAGCGGCGGTCCCAGTGGCTGCCGGTGCCGTAGTAGCCACCGACGTTGTCCTGATATTGGCGCAGGCGGGTTTCCTGGCTGATACGGGCGTTGACCAGCACGTCGCCGGGACCATTGAGTGCCGGGCGCAGACCGTACTGGTCGAGGCCGGCGCTGACGCTGTCGGCCAACTGATCGCCGCCAGGCGCACGGCCATCCAGCCAGCTCCAGCTGCGGTAGCGGCCGTAGTTACGCGGTGCCGCTGGATAGGCGCTGCGGTCGAAGGTCGTCGCCGCGCCAGGCGGTGCCGGCGGCATCGGCAGTGATTCGGCCTGGTAAGGGTTCTGGCTCTGGCAAGCGGCCAGCAGCGGCAGGATGAGTATGGCTATGGCGGTGCGCATGGTCGTCTCCGTGGTCGCGCGCGACATCCCCGATGGCTTCAGGCTACGCCGGACTGTCGGCTTCGTCCAACGCGCTCAGCGTGGTCGGCAGATCCAGTGCAGGTAGCGGCCGAGCCCCTCGAAGCTGGGGTGGCGGCGGTGCGCCAGTTCCATTTCCAGCAGGTCGATCAGTTCGGCCTTGGCCTGGAATTGCTGCGGCATGTAATCGTGGAATACGCGTACGCCGCTACGGCTTTCGACCTGCCAGTAGGCCGCGAGTTGCGTGGCCAGCTCCCGTGGGTCGACCGGTTGCTGTGGCGTCAGGCTCTGTTTCTCGCCGGCGAAGTGTTCCTTGCGCAGCTTGCGAAAATGGCCCTTGAGCAGGTTGCGGTAGATCAGCGCGTCCTTGTTGTAGAAGGCCAGCGACAGCCAGCCATCTTTGGCCGTCAGTTGGTGCAGCACTGGCAGGATGGCTGCCGGCTCGGCCAGCCACTCCAGCACGGCGTGGCACAGCACCAGGTCGAAGGGCTCCTGCAGTTGGCCGAGCAGTTCCTGCCAGGGCGCCTGGATGAGCGTAGCGCTCTGGCCGGCTTCGGCGAAGCGCTGGCGCGCACCTTCGAGCATGGGTTCGGCCGGCTCGGCCAGGGTGACCTGGTGACCGCGCTGGGCCAGCCACAGGCTCATGTGGCCCAGGCCGGCGCCGACATCCAGCACGCGCAGCGGGCGATCCGGCAGCGCCTCGGCCAGGTCGGCCTGCAGCACGGCGAGGCGGATCGCACCCTTGGCGCCGCCGTAGATCTTCTCGGCGAAACGGGTGGCGAGCTCATCGAAGTGGCGATCACTCATTTGAGGAAGCGCCGTTCGTTGTCGGCGAGCTTGTCGAGCACCGCCTGGTTCATGTCGAGGCCCAGCTCGCTGCACAGTTGCAGCAGGTAGAGCACCACATCGGCCACTTCCTGCCCGGCATGGGCGAGCTGCTCTGGGGGCAGTTGGCGCGACTGCTCCTCGTTCAGCCACTGGAAGATTTCCACCAGCTCGGCCATTTCCACGCTGGCGGCCATGACCAGGTTCTTCGGGCTTTGGTAACGGCGCCAGTCGTTGTGATCGCGAATGGCGTGCATGCGGGCGGTAAGTTCAGCGAGGTTCATGATACGGCTCCGTTCGAGCCGCATAGCTTCGGCCCGAACGGAGGCGACCGCAAGTCGTTGGCGGGAAGGCGTCGGCAGAGCAGCGACTTTTGTGGGAGCGAGCTGGGCTCGCGAAGCTTTTCTGCTGGCCAGATTCGCGAGCAGAGCTCGCTCCTACGCACACGCATAGCCGTAGCCCGGATGCAATCCGGGGCGGATGTTCTCGATATCAGCTCCCGGATAACATCGGGCCACGTCAGACAGTCAACGGCTGCCAGCTACCGGCCATATGCGGGGTGTCGCTTTCGCCGACGAGGCGGAACTGGCCGTTGGCGCCCGGCTCGCTGGCTTGCAGGGCCACGTGGGTGGGCAGCAGCACCGGCTTCTGGAACCGCACCTCGACCACGTAGCCGGCCTGCGGCAGGTGTGCCTGCAGGGCCGCCAGGCTGCGCGCCTTGTTCCACAGACCATGGGCGATCGCACGCGGGAAGCCGAACAGACGTGCCGTTGCGGCGTACAGGTGGATCGGGTTGTAGTCTCCAGCCACGCGCGCGTAGCGCCGTCCGGTATCGGCGGGCGCGCCCCAGTCGGCCAGTGGCGTCAGCTCCAGCGGCGGCTGTTCGGCGCGCAGTGGCACCTGCCCTTCGAGACGCAGGGCGCGGCAGAGAATGCGGCTGTCACCTTCCCAGAGCAGGCCGAGCTGATCTTCCAAACGGGTGATCAGGCTGAAAGTGGCGCCCTTGTCGTGCGGTTGCAGGTCAGTGACCTGCACGCTGATCTGGAACGGCCCCAGCCCGCCCAGCGGACGCAATACGCGGACACGATTCTCCAGATGCACCAGGCCCAGCAGTGGGAACGGAAAGCGGCGGTCGGTGAGCAACTTCATCTGCAGACCGAAGGCCAGCACATGCGGATAGACCGGTGGCAGGTAGGGGCTGTCTGCGATAGCGCAGACCTGGCGATAGCGCGCCAGGTGCTGCGGCTCCACCTCCACACGGCAGCGCAGACCGATATTGGGCAGCTGGCGGCCAGTCACCTTGCGGCGCAGGGCTGCGCGCAGGAACAGGCCGGGCAGGGCCGGTGGTGTATCGAGATCGAGCCAGTCGATGGCCATTGGCGAACTCCTTGGCGAATGAATGACAGCAGCTTAACCCTCAGACCCACGCTGGCATTGGCTGTTCTGCCCTGCGTGTGCGCAGGCTAGCCAATCGGTCTGCGACGTGGTTTGCGCGCGGCGGCTCGCTGCTCCTAAGATGGCGCCGTTCACGAATAATGCTCACTAATAAGAAGAACAGCAGGAATCATGCGTGACCTGACCGACGATGTGGCGCTGATGCGCCCGGTAATCGATGCCCTGCGTGCCAGCGGAACTGATCCTGACCGCGTGCTGGTGCGCGTTGGCCTGCCTCCTGGCGGGCTGCCGGCTGGCCGCTTTCCCCATGCGGCCCAGGCCGCGTTCTGGAAGGCCGCCAGCGAAGAGTGCGGCGAGGAGCACGTCGGCCTGTACCTGGCCCAGCACCTGCCCGCTTTCCATGGCCTGCTTCTGGAGTACCTGTTTCTCTCCAGCGAAACCTTTGGCGTTGGCCTGCGCCACGCGCTGCGCTACGTGCGCCTGCTCTCCGACACCCTCAGTGCGCGTCTGGACGTGGACGGCGATATGGCCGTGCTGACGTTGGGCGTGGAGGCCGACACGCCGCGCCATTTTCCGGAGATGTTGGCAGGGGCAGTGATCCGCCTGTTCGCGGCCTTGACCGAAAACGATTTTCGCCCCCGTGAAGTGCGTTTCATACATGCCGAGGGCGCATCCGCGGAACGCTATCAGGCGGTTTACGGCTGCCCGGTGCGCCTCGGCGCCGAGGACTGCGCGCTACTGTTCGACGCTGCGGTTCTGGACAAGGCTTCGCGCCACGCCGCACCTGAATTGCTGCGCATGCACGAGTCGTTGGCGCGGCGGCAATTGGCGGAAGTGGAGAGGCTGGACCTGGTGCGCCAGGTGCGCGAGCTGATCGCCGAGTTATTGGTCAATGGCGGCGCCACCCTGGAACAGGTAGCAGCGCGCTTGAACATGCCGGCACGGCGCCTGCGTGAGCGCCTGGCCATGGCTGGGGTGCGCTTCAACGACCTGATCACCGACTACCGCTGTCGCCTGGCCAAAGAGCTGCTGCTCAAGACCGATGAGCGCATCGAAGTGATAGTCGAGCGCACCGGTTTCTCCGAGCCGAGCACCTTCTACCGCGCGTTCAAGCGCTGGGTCGGGGAAACGCCGGTGGAGTTTCGCAAGCGCGGCAAGGGGTGATGCCAACCTGTGGGAGGGGCTTTAGCCGCGACCGTCGCCGCTGAAGCGCCTCCCACACATAGTCACTCGTGACCCTAGGGTGGGCCGGGCGGCGATCCGCTTCAGCCTACCAGCGCAGATGTCTCAGGCGCCCAGCAGGCTCTGCCCGCACACGCGCAGCACCTGCGCGGTCACCGCGCCCGAGCCCGGTTGGGCGAACCAGGCCACGGCTTCGGCGACGTCCTGCGGCAGGCCACCCTGACTCATCGAATTCATCCGTCGCCCGGCTTCGCGGATGCCAAGCGGAATGGCGGCGGTCATCTGGGTTTCGATGAAGCCGGGGGCTACCGCGTTGATGCTGATGCCTTTCTTCGCCAGGGCCGGTGCCCAGGCCTGAGCCAGGCCGATAACGCCAGCCTTGCTCACCGCGTAGTTGGTCTGGCCCATGTTGCCGGCGATGCCGCTGATCGAGGCGATCAGCACCACGCGGCCGTTGTCGTGCAGTTTGTCGGCGTCCAGCAGCGCCTGGGTCAGAACCTGCGGCGCCTTGAGGTTGACGTCGATCACCGAGTTCCAGAACGCGTCGCTCATCTTCGCCAGGGTCTTGTCGCGGGTGATGCCGGCGTTGTGCACGACGATGTCGAGGCCGTCGGGCAAGGCTTCGACCAGGAGCTGCGGCGCATCGTCGGCGCAGATATCCAGGGTCACGGCGCGTCCACCCAGGCGCGCCGCCAGCGCCTGCAGCGCATCGGCTGCCTGTGGCACATCGAGCAGCACCACCTCGGCGCCGTCACGGGCGAGCACTTCGGCGATGGCGGCACCGATGCCGCGCGAGGCGCCGGTGACCAGGGCCTTCTTGCCGGCCAATGGGCGCGTCCAGTCCTTGACCTGTTCGCCGCAGGCGCCCAGGCGCAGCACCTGGCCAGAAACATAGGCACTCTTGGGCGAGAGGAAGAAGCGCAGCGCGCCTTCCAGTTGCTGCTCGCCACCCTTGCCGACATACAGCAACTGTACGCTGCCACCGCGACGGATTTCCTTGCCCAGCGAGCGGGTGAAACCTTCCAGTGAACGCTGCACGCTGGCGGCGACAGGATCTTTGATCGACTCGGGCGCGCGCCCCAGCACCACCACGCGAGGGCTATTGGCCAACCCCTTGAAGGTGGGCTGGAAGAAATCGCGCAGCTCGATCAGCTGTTCGAAACGGGTCAGGTGGCTGGCGTCGAAGACCAGCGCCTTGAGTTTGGGGCCGTGCTCGGCGGTCCAGCGTGGCAGGTCGAGCTGGCCGTCGCGAGCTGAGAACAATTGATCGGTGAGCTTGTTGGCGAAGGGCATCACGGCCTGGAGCAGTTCGCCTTCACCACCGAGCAGCAGGGCGCCGTCCACCGGTCGCACGCGGCCGGCCATCCAGCGTTCCAGGCGCACAGGCGCCGGCAGGCCGAGGGCGCCAACCAGGCGGCGGCCGGTGGAGGAGTTGGCGAAAGCGAGGTAACGATCGGACATGAAGGGCTCCTGCGGGCGAATCGAAAGTCGTGTCACTGTACGCGGCAGTTGGCAAAGCGCAATTGACTCTGTCGCCTCACATGCCGGCAAGGCGGCCAATGTTCGTACCTGTTTGAGGTTTAGCCTGTGCAGACACAAGGCTACAGTGTCAGAACCTGTTCACGATCTGCTGCGCGTCGGCCCTACTGCGTTAAAAACAGCCTCGGACTGCTCATCTACAGCTCGTAAACTGCGCGTCCTCGCCTGTTTTTGCCTTGTATGGCTCTAGCTCGCGAGATCGTGAACAGATTCTACGTCTCATGTTTCTGGGAACCGGCTGACGGGCAATAGTTCGCCACAGGTTTCTTCGATTTCTCGACCAGCAAGGAGTCCTCATGACCCAGTTGCGCCGGGTCGCCATCGTAGGCGGCAACCGTATCCCGTTCGCCCGTTCCAACACCGTCTACGCCAGGGCGAGCAATCAGGAGATGCTGACCAGCGCCCTCGAAGGGCTGGTGGAGCGTTTCAATCTGCATGGCGAGCGCCTCGGCGAGGTGGTGGCCGGTGCGGTGCTCAAGCACTCGCGAGACTTCAACCTGACCCGCGAGTGCGTGCTGGGCTCGCGCTTGGCGCCGGAGACGCCGGCCTACGACCTGCAGCAGGCCTGCGGCACTGGCCTGGAGGCAGCGATATTGGTGGCCAACAAGATCGCCCTCGGGCAGATCGACTGCGGCATCGCCGGCGGTGTCGACACCACCTCCGACGCGCCCATCGGCGTCAATGAGGGGTTGCGCCAGATTCTGCTGGAGGCCAATCGCAGCAAGAGCACCGGCGACAAGATCAAGAGCCTGCTGAAGATTCGCCCGCGCCACCTGGCGCCGCACATTCCGCGCAACGGCGAGCCGCGCACCGGCTTGTCGATGGGCGAGCATTGCGAGCTGATGGCGCAGCGCTGGGCCATCCCGCGTGACGAGCAGGATCAGTTGGCACTGGCCAGTCACCAGAAGCTGGCGGCGTCCTACGCCGAAGGTTGGCACGATGACCTGATGACGCCGTTTCTCGGCCTGACCCGCGACCAGAATCTGCGCCCGGACATCAGCGCGGAGAAGCTTGCGACCCTCAAGCCCTGTTTCGAGCGCGGACCACGTGGCACGCTGACCCCGGCCAACTCCACGCCGCTGACCGATGGCGCCTCGCTGGTGCTGCTGGCCAGTGAGGAATGGGCCAAGGCCCGCGGCCTGCCGGTGCTGGCCTATCTGCGCGATGGCGAGGCGGCGGCGGTGGATTTCGTCCAGGGCAAGGAGGGCCTGCTGATGGCGCCGGTGTACGCGGTACCGCGTCTGCTGGCGCGCAATGGCCTGACCCTGCAGGACTTCGATTACTACGAGATCCACGAGGCCTTCGCCGCGCAGGTGCTGTGCACGCTCAAGGCCTGGGAAGACGCCGACTACTGCAAGGAGCGCCTGGGCCTGGACGCGCCGCTGGGTGCCATCGACCGCAGCAAGATGAACGTCAAGGGCAGCTCGCTGGCTGCCGGGCACCCGTTCGCCGCCACCGGCGGGCGCATCGTCGCCAACCTGGCCAAGCTGCTGTCGGTGGCCGGTGAGGGGCGCGGCCTGATCTCCATCTGCGCGGCAGGCGGTCAGGGTGTGACCGCAATCCTCGAGCGGTAATCCAATACGGGTGGTTGCAAGTCATCGCGATCACTCGATGTAAGAACCTGCTCACGACCTGCTGTGCGTCGGCCCTACTGCGTTAAAAACAGGCTCGGAATGCTCATTTACAGCTCGTAAACTGCGCTTCCTCGCCTGTTTTTGCCTTGTATGGCTCTAGCTCGCAAGGCCCTGATCAGGCTCTGAGCAACTCCGTGATTCGAGCGGCCCGCGTAGCGCGTGGCCGCTCTTTTTTTGCGCGTAGGTTCGCGGCGGGGCGCCGCTCCTACAGGTAGGTGCCACAGCTTTTCGTAGGAGCCCCGCCCCGGGGCGAAGCTTTTTTGGTAAGCGCTGCGGTGGCCTGTCGCGCGGCAAATCACCACAGCGCCAGTTATGCCTTTAGCGGCTAGTCTTTTAGTGCGCATTGATCCAGATCAATGCGCCTTTTCGCGCTTTACCCAGCAGCTTCTCGGCTGCACACCACTTCCATAAGAACAATTTCAGCTCGTTTGACTCCAACACCAGGAGTCTATGGATCGGCTTTGCGTGCTGGGGCCGAAATAACCCTGAATGAGGATGTGACATGTTCGGCCTAGAGGCGCTTGATCTCGCCCGAATCCAGTTTGCCTTCACCATTTCCTTCCACATCGTCTTTCCGGCCATCACCATCGGTCTGGCCAGCTACTTGGCGGTGCTCGAAGGTCTGTGGTTGAAGACCAGCAATACGCTGTACCGCGATCTTTACCACTTCTGGTCGAAGATCTTCGCGGTCAACTTCGGCATGGGCGTGGTCTCCGGTCTGGTCATGGCCTATCAGTTCGGCACCAACTGGAGTGCGTTCTCCGACTTTGCCGGGGCGGTCACCGGGCCACTGCTGACTTACGAGGTGCTCACCGCGTTCTTCCTCGAAGCGGGCTTCCTCGGCGTCATGCTGTTCGGCTGGAATCGCGTCGGGCCGGGTCTGCACTTCTTCTCCACGGTGATGGTGGCCATCGGCACGCTGATCTCGACCTTCTGGATTCTCGCCTCCAACAGCTGGATGCACACGCCACAGGGCTACGAGATCATCGATGGTCGGGTGATCCCGGTGGACTGGTTCGCCGTGGTCTTCAACCCCTCGTTCCCCTATCGCCTGGCGCACATGGCCACCGCGGCGTTCCTCGCCACTGCCTTCTTCGTTGGCGCCTCGGCGGCCTGGCACCTGCTGCGCGGGCGTGACAACCCGGCGATCCGCAAGATGCTCTCGATGGCACTATGGATGGCCCTGCTGGTGGCGCCGGTGCAGGCCTTCATCGGTGACCTGCACGGCCTCAACACGCTCAAGTATCAGCCAGCGAAGATCGCCGCCATCGAGGGTCACTGGGAAAACGTCGGTGACGAGCCGACCCCGCTGATCCTCTTCGGCTGGCCGGACATGGAGCGCGAGGAAACCCGCTTCAAGGTGGAGATCCCCGCGCTCGGCAGCCTGATCCTGACCCACAGCCTGGACAAGCAGGTGCCGGCGCTCAAGGACTTCCCGCCGGAAGACCGGGCCAATTCCACCATCGTCTTCTGGACCTTCCGCGTCATGGTCGCCATGGGCCTGATGATGATCCTCACCGGCCTGTGGGGCACCTGGCTACGTCGCGGCGAGCGGTTGTATACCTGCCGGCCGTTCCTGCACCTGGCGGTGTGGATGGGCCCCAGCGGCATCATCGCCATCCTCGCGGGCTGGTACACCACCGAGATCGGCCGCCAGCCCTGGATCGTTCATGGCCTGATGCGTACCGCCGATGCTTCGTCAGGGCATAGTGCGGCGCAGCTGGGCTTCACTCTGGCGCTGTTCGTGGTGGTCTATTTCGTGCTGTTCGGTGCGGGTATCGGCTACATGCTGCGCCTGGTGCGCAAGGGGCCGAAGATCGACGAGGGTAAGGAAACCTCAGAGGGTGGTCCTGGCCAACCGCGTACGCCAGCGCGTCCGCTGTCGGCTGCCGAAGAAGGCCTGGAAGATGGCGAAACCGACACCTTGCCGGAGAGGAGCTGAACATGGGCATCGACCTTCCGCTGATCTGGGCGGTGATCATCGCCTTCGGTGTGATGATGTATGTGGTGATGGATGGCTTCGATCTGGGCATCGGCATCCTCTTTCCCTTCGTCCGTGACGACGGCGAGCGCGACGTGATGATGAACACCGTCGCGCCGGTCTGGGACGGCAACGAGACCTGGCTGGTACTTGGCGGGGCGGGGCTGTTCGGCGCCTTCCCGCTGGCCTATGCGGTGGTACTCGACGCGCTTTATTTGCCGCTGATCCTGATGTTGCTGGGGCTGATCTTCCGTGGTGTGGCCTTCGAGTTTCGCTTCAAGGCCAAGGCCGCCAAGCGCCATCTGTGGGACAAGGCCTTCATCGGCGGCTCGCTGACTGCCACCTTCTTCCAGGGCGTGGCACTGGGTGCCTATATCGATGGTTTCGAGGTGGTCAATCGCAGCTTCGCCGGCGGTGCGTTCGACTGGCTGACGCCATTCTCGGTATTCTGCGGCCTGGCGCTGATCGCTGCCTATGCGTTGCTCGGCTGCACCTGGCTGATCATGAAAACCGAGGGGCGCCTGCAACAGCAGATGCATGACATGGCGCGGCCACTTGTGTTCGTGGTGTTGGCGGTGACCGGTATCGTCAGTCTGTGGACGCCGTTCGAGCATCCGGCGATTGCCGAGCGCTGGTTCAGCCTGCCCAACCTGTTCTGGTTCATGCCGGTGCCAGTGCTGGTGCTGCTGTGCACCTGGGCGCTGCTGCGGGCCGTGGCCAGCAACGCCAACTACTCGCCATTCTTGCTCACCCTGGCGCTGATCTTCCTCGGCTACAGCGGCCTGGGCATCAGCCTGTGGCCGAACGTGATTCCGCCGTCGATCAGTATCTGGGAGGCCTCCGCACCGCCGCAGAGCCAGGGCTTCATGCTGGTGGGCGCGTTGTTCATCATCCCCTTCATCCTCATGTACACCGCCTGGAGCTATTACGTGTTTCGCGGCAAGGTGACGGTGGATGATGGCTACCACTGAGAACCTGTCCAAAGCCTGCTGCGCGTCGGCCCTGCGGCGTTAAAAGCAGGCTCGGCCTGCTCATGTACCACTTGTACAGTCGAACGCGACTCCGACCGGTCCTAGCCTGCTTTGACCAGCCGGAGGCTGTTACTCACGTTGCGCCTTGCATGGCTCTAGCTCGCGAGGCTTTGAATCAGGTTCTTAGGAGACGGCCATGACCGAAACCGAAGAGAAGAAACCGCTGTGGCAGCGTCTGGGTTGGCTGGTGCTGATCTGGGCCTGCAGCGTCACCGCGCTGGGCATCGTGGCCTGGCTGTTGCGCCAGTTCATGAGCGCGGCGGGGTTGGGGACGCCGGGCTGAGCCCGGCGATCCAGCCAACGTCCATTCGGCCAATAGGGTCGAGTGGATATATTTGAAAATCATTTGCGCTTGTAATATTTTCTCGGGTTTTCCCGGCACCGAGAGCCCTTCGTGTCCCTGCCTGTCGATCCACTGCCTCCTGAAGAACTGTTCCGGCGCCATTCCCCGGAGCTGCTGCGCTTCTTCACCCGGCAGACACGCTGCAGTGAACTCGCCGCCGATCTGCGCCAGGAAACCTGGCTGCGCTTGCAGGGGCGTCGTACCGAGGAGATCGGTAACGTGCGCGCCTTTCTCTACCGCATCGCTCGCAACCTGCTCATCGACCACCATCGCCAACAGCAGACTCGTCCGCAGTCGGCACCGCTCGACGAAGCGCTGGAAAGCGAACTCCCCGACCCCGAACGCGCCATCGAGGACAGTCGCCGTCTGGCTCGTCTGCAGCTCCTGATGCATGAATTGCCCGAACACCTGCGCCAGGCGCTGTTGTGGAATCGCCTGGACGGCCTGACCCAGCGTGAGATCGGCGAGCGCCTGGGCGTCTCGGAAAGCATGGCCGGACGCTATATCCTCAAGGCCCTCGAATATTGCCAGGAACGCATGGATGACCACTGAGGCTGATCTGGGTAGCCAGGCCCGGGAGTGGCTGGTGCTGCTGAATTCCGGGCGGGCCAGTGCCGCTGATCACGCGGCGATGGAGCGCTGGCGCCGGACCAGTGCTGAGCATGCCAAGGCGCTGGCGGAAGCGGAAAACCTGTGGGCGCTGCTCGGCCAAGTCGAGCGGCCCGCTGCCATCGTGCAGGCCATGCACAGACGCAAGCGGCGCTGGCCGCTGCCACTGGCTAGTGCGGCCAGCCTGCTGCTGGCGCTGTGGTTGACCCCGCCGGGCTGGCATGCCGATGTACGTACTCAGGCCGGAGAAATCCGCGAGATAACGCTCGAGGATGGCTCGCGGCTGCAGCTCAATGGCGCCACCGCTCTTGACTGGAACGCCGATGCAGACGGTCAGCGCCGAGTGCGTCTGTATCGCGGCCAGGTCGATTTCCAGGTAGCGGCCGATGCTGTCCACCCCTTCGTGATCGAGGCCGGTGAGGCGCGCATTCGCGTCACCGGGACTCGGTTCGACGTCAACCTGCTGGGGGATCAGGTGTTGCTGGCGGTCAGCGAAGGGCATGTGCAGGTCAGTGACAGCGAGGGTACCGAGCGAGCCGTGCAGGCTGGCGAGCAGATCGCCTGGCGTGGTGGTCGTCTGCAATCACTGCAGCCATTGGATGCCGCGCGGGCCTTGGCCTGGCAGCGAGGGCGGCTGGTATTCCGCAATCTCCCGTTGCCTGAAGTGTTCGAGGAGCTGCAGCGCCAGCAGGCGCAGCAGGTGCTGTTTCTTGATGCGCGGGCACGTGCCTTGAAGGTGACGGGGGTATTCGCGATGGATGATCCGCAGGCGGTATTGCGCGCCATAGAGACCGCGCTGCCGGTCAAGCTGACCCGCTTGCCGGGCGTGCTGCTGGTGTCGTCCGACGGCTGATCGTCCTATCTGACAGTTGCCGGACTGCATCCACGTAGGCTGGACAACGCTCTTTTTGTCCACCGTCTTTGGCCGACTCCGTTACCAGTCCGATAGTGGACAAGCCTTGGTCGTACAAACGCTGTAGCCCGGATGCAATCCGGGAGAGGCGGACAAAGCCCCGGATTGCATCCGGGCTACGACTGGGTGATGCCGCGAACCTTTTTTTGAAATATTTGCTGCTCCGGTTCAGGAATGCGAATTACCTTCGTCTTCTGTTTCTGCAAATGCGACTTTTTCGCATGAATAGCCAGCAGAGCACAGGACATCCGCATGCGTTCGATTCCCTTCCTTCCGACATTGATCGCGCTTTCCCTCGGCCTCGCTGCCGCGCAGGTGCAGGCCGTCGAGCTCGACATCCCGGCCCAGCCTCTGGATTCGGCGCTCACCGATTTTGCCGAGCAGGCTGGCATCCGCCTGCTCTACGACGCCAGCCTGACTCGCGGGGTCAGTGGTCGCCAGGCACTCAAGGGGGATTATTCGGTCGGCGAAGGGCTGCAGCAGTTGCTGCAGGGCAGCGGCCTGACTTTCAGTATCGGCGCCGACGGCACCGTCACGCTGATCCCGCGTCCTGATAACAGCGATGTGCTGGAGCTGGGCGCTACCACCGTCAGCGGTCAGCTCGATGGTCGCCGCGACCTGCCGGCCAGCTATGCCGGTGGCCAGGTGGCGCATGGCGCGAACATCGGCCTGCTGGGCAACCAGGACATGCAGGACGTGCCCTTCGCTTTTTCCAGCTACACTTCCGAGCTGATCGAAACGCGCCAGGCGCAGACCCTGGCCGACGTGCTGGCCAGCGATCCGGGTGTGCGCCAGTCCTACGGCTTCGGTAACTTTTCGCAGGTCTTCGTCGTTCGCGGCTTCCAGTTGTACAGCGATGACATCGCCTTCAACGGTCTGTACGGGATATTGCCGCGGCAGATCATTTCCACCGAGTCGGTGGAGCGCGTCGAGGTGTTCAAGGGCGCCAACGCCTTCATCAACGGTGTGGCGCCTGGCGGCAGTGGCGTCGGCGGGGCGATCAACGTGGTCTCCAAGCGCGCCGAAGACACCCCGACTCGCAGCTTCACCCTGGACTACGCCAATGACAGCCGCGTGGGCGGGCATCTCGATCTGGGGCGCCGGTTCGGTGAGGACAACCGCTTCGGTGTACGGGTCAACCTGGCGCAGCGTGAAGGCGAGACGGCCGTCGACGACGAGCATTCGCGTTTCAGCCTGGCCACCGTTGCTCTGGATTATCGCGGCGAGCGCCTGCGCCTGGCTGCAGATCTTGGCTACCAGAAGCAGCGCGTCAACGAGGGGCGTTCAGTTGTCTACCTGACCACTACTGGTGTGACCTCAACCCTGAATGGCAAGGTGCCTCGGGCACCTGACTCCACGCATAACTACGCGCAGCCCTGGAGCTGGTCGCAGCTGGAAGACAGCTATGGCATGTTCAGCGCCGAGTACGATCTGTCGCCGTCCTGGACCGCCTACCTGATTGGCGGCGGCAAGTACACGCGGGAGAACGGCGTGTACGCCTCCAACTACGTCTATGGTGCCGATGGCGCGGCCCGCATCGGCCGCCTGTATTCGCCGCTCGATCAGGAAACCCTGAGCCTGGCCACCGGCCTGCGTGGCGAACTGCAGACCGGCCCGGTCAGCCACAAGGTCAATCTGGCGGCCAACGGTATCTGGCAGGAAAAGCGCAACGCCTTCGAGTCCACCACCGCCGGCAACCGTGGGCATGGCAACCTGTACGAGGGACTGCCCGTGCCCGTGCCGACCGCCAGCCAGCCTTCCGGCGATCTGCATGACCCGGATACCACCGCCAAGGTGCAGAACAGGAGCCTGGCTGTCTCCGATACCCTGGGTTTTGTCGATGATAGTGTGCTGCTGACGCTTGGTTTGCGCCGGCAGACCATTGGCGCCGACGCCTGGAGCGCGGCCAGTGGCGCCCGTACCTCCAACTATCAGGACAGCATCACCACGCCCGCCTATGGTCTGGTGATCAAACCCACCGAGTACCTCTCGCTCTATGCCAACCGCGTGGAGTCGCTGCAGCAGGGACCGACTGCCCCAAATGCCGCGAACAATCGTGGGACGATGTTCGCGCCTTACCGGTCCAAGCAGACCGAGGTGGGGGTTAAGCTCGACTGGGGTCGCTTCGGGGGCAACCTGAGCGTTTTCCGCATCGAGCAGCCGCAAGGTGTGCTCGATGGCAATGGCAACTACGGGGTGGATGCCGAGCAGCGTAACCGCGGTATCGAGTTGAGCCTGTTTGGCTAGCCACTCAGCGGGTTGCGCCTGTTGGGCGGGGCGACCTGGACCGAAGCCGAGCTGCGTGGCACGGCCGGTGGGGCCAACGATGGCAACCAGGCCGTCGGAGTACCCGAGTTCCAGTTCAACCTCGGTGCCGACTGGGATGTGCCGGGCGTGCCGGGGCTGAGCCTCAATGGCCTGCTGTTGCGCACAGGTGGCCAGTTCGTCGATACGGGCAACGACTACAGCATTCCCGCCTGGACCCGCGTCGACCTGGGGGCGCGCTACAAGACTCGCCTGGACCAGCGCGCCGTGACCTTCAACGCGGTAGTGGAGAACGTCGCCGACGAGAACTACTGGGCCTCGGCCAATGGCGGCTACCTGACCCAGGGTGCGCCGCGTACCCTCAAGGTCTCGGCCACGGTCGATTTCTGATCGGGAGCGGGACGGCGTCTAGCTTTTGCTTGCCGGTCGGCGGTTGATCCCGGCGCGTGCTTGTTCCCATACTGCCTCCTTTCGTCGCCAGCCAAGGAGGCCCGATGTTCGCCCTCAGCGATACCCTGCAGCGCCGCTTCGCCGCGCTGAAATCCAACGCTGATTTCTGGTCGCTGCGCCATGTGCAGGAAAGCCGGGAGTCCTACTGGGTGCGCCGGCGTGTGGCGCAGGCGCCGTCCTTCGTCGACGATGCCGGCGCCATGCTCACCGTGCGTATCGCCGGTGTCGAAGCCTATGCGGCCACCAGCGATCTCAGTCAGGCCGGCTTGCAGGCTGCGCTGGAACGCGCTGAGCAGATGGCCCGTACATTGGCCGGGCGTAACCTGCTGGACCTCGCCAGCCTGTCGTACCCCACCGAGCAAAACGACGATGTGATGCCGGGTTACGAGCAGCCGCTGGCGAGCGCCGCTCACTGGTTCGAGCTGCTGATGGCGGAGGCGGCGCTGATTCCCCAGGATGCGCGTCTGGTCGACAGTCATGTCGGGCTGACCTTCACCTGCCATGAGCAGATCTACCTCAACAGCGTTGGCGCCTGCCTACGCCGTGCCCAGCGCTGTGTGTTTCCGCAGGTAGGCGTCACCGCCAGCGACGAGCATGACAGCCAGAGCCGCAGTTTCGGCGGCACACATCTGGCGCGCCAGGGCGGTGCCGAAGTACTGCAGCAGTTGGGCGTGATCGGCAGCGCCGCGCGCATCGCCGACGAGGCGTTGCAGCTGCTGCTGGCACCCAATACCCCGAACGGTTCGCGTGACCTTTTGCTGATGCCGGACCAGATGATCCTGCAGATCCACGAGTCTATCGGTCATCCGCTGGAGCTGGACCGCATCCTCGGTGACGAGCGCAACTTCGCTGGCACCAGTTTCATTCGCCAGGAAGATTTCGGCCATTACCCATACGGCTCATCGCTGCTCAACGTGACCTTCGATCCGGGCATGCCAGGCGAGCTGGCCAGCTATAGCCATGACGACGACGGCAGCCCGGCGCAGCGCGAATACCTGATCCGCGATGGCATCCTCCAGCGTCCGCTCGGCGGCGCGCTGTCGCAATGGCGCAGCGGCCTGCCGGGCGTGGCCAATAGCCGCGCCTGCAGCTGGAACCGGCCGCCCATCGACCGCATGGCCAATCTCAATCTGGAGCCGGGTGACAAGACCCAGGCCGAGCTGATCGGCGGCATCGACCGCGGCATCCTGATGAGCAACAACCGCTCCTGGTCGATCGACGATGCGCGCAACAAATTCCAGTTCGGCTGTGAATGGGGCCAGTTGATCGAGAACGGCGAACTGAAGGGCGTGGTGAAGAACCCCAACTACCGCGGCATCAGCTCGCGGTTCTGGCGCAACCTGCGCGCGGTGGGCGATGTCAGCACTTTCGAGGTGATGGGTACACCCTATTGCGGCAAGGGCGAGCCCAACCAGGTGATTCGCGTGGGGCACGCTTCACCGGCCTGCGTCTTCGCCGATATCGACGTTTTTGGAGGGGCTGCCTGATGGACGCCCGTCAGCATTTCAGTGCGTTGCTGGAGCACCTGCAGGCGCAAGTCGTGGGCGAGGAGGGTTTCACCCTGGCCTACGGCGCCGAGGTGTCCAGCTTTATCCGTTTCAACCATGGCCAGGTGCGCCAGGCCGGCGATGTGCAGCAGGTCTACGTCACCCTGTCGCTGTACCAGGGCCAGCGCCATGCCGAAAGTAAACTGGCGCTCAGTGGCGTGCTCGACGAGGATTTGCCGCGCCTGCAGCAGATAGTGCAGCGCCTGCGTGGCGTGCTGCCAACCTTGAGTGACGACCCTTATCTGCGCGTGAACCGTGAGGCCTGGCGCAGCGAGCTGGCGGGCGAAGCGGCGCGGCTGGATAGCGCGGCCATGGCACAGCAGATCGTTGCGGCGGCCACGAGCCTGGATCTGGTCGGCTTTCTGGCCGTGGGGCCGCAGTATCAGGGCTTCGCCAGTTCCTGGGGCGCGTTCGGCTGGTACGCCGCGAGCAGTTTCAACTTCGAATTCAGCCTCTTTCACGGCAACGGCCAGGCCGTGAAAAGCGGCTATGCCGGCGAGCAGTGGGACGCCCAGGCGTTCGCTCGCAAGCTGGAGCGTGCACGGCAACAGCTGGAATTTCTCGGTCGACCGGCCAAGCTGCTGCAGCCAGGGGCCTATCGCGCCTATCTGGCACCAGCTGCGCTGGAGGAACTGGTCAGCCTGTGCTGCTGGGGCTTCGGCGCCCAGGCACTGGCTTCGGGTGGTAGTCCCTTGCAGCGTCTGTTCAATGGCAAGGCCGAACTCAGCCCGTTGGTGACGATGGACGAACGCATCGAGGGTGGCTTGGCGCCGGCTTTCACCTCCGAAGGGCCACGGCAGCCGTTGCGCCTGATTGGCCAGGGGCGACCTGGCGAACGTCTGGTCAGCTCACGCAGTGCCGCGGAATATGGGCTGATCGCCAATGGCTCGGGCAGTGGCGAATACCCGATGTCTTTGCAGATGCATGGCGGTGAACTGAATGAGCAGCACGTGCTGCAACAGCTCGGTACCGGGCTGTATATCGGCAACCTGTGGTACGGCAATTTCTCCGACCTGCCCGCGGCACGCCTGACCGGCATGACCCGCTTCGCCACCTTCTGGGTCGAGGATGGGCAGATCCAGGCGCCGGTCAGCACCATGCGTTTCGATGATTCGCTGTTCGACTTCCTCGGCCCGCAACTGGAGGCCTTGACCCGCGAGCCCGAGCTGCTGTTGCCCAGCGGCACTTATGGCGCCAGGCAGACGGGCTCGATGGCCTTGCCGGGCGCGTTGCTGTCGCGGTTTACCCTGACGTTATGATGCTCATTCGAGCATGTGGGCGCGCAGCACGCGCTCCTCTCGCATGATGTGGATGATGAAAACCGTTGCGTCTGTATAGCGGTAGAAAATTCGGCAGGGCGGGACGATGATTTCGCGGTACACGGAGTGTGGAAGCTCATCAGGAACGCGGCCCGACAGGGGAAAGTCTGCTAACCGTGAAACCGTTTCAACGGCCCTCCTGACCAGCGCTCGCGCGGCGTCCGGTTTGTCGAGGGCGATGTAGTGCGCTAGATCGTCGAGCTGCTCGATGGCGGTGTTCGTCCAGACTATTTCAGCCATTTGCTCAGCCGTTCCTTGGCCTGCTCATGGTTCGCGGTATTGCCCTCGATTACGGCACGTTCACCGCGAGCCAGGGCATCTAGAAGGGCAAGACGCTTCTGCATGAACTGGTAATCATCGACATCCACCAGATAAGCCGAAGGCATTCCATGCTCGGTGATCAGTACAGGTTCTTTGGACTCGTGAAGGTCGGCCAGAATCTTGGTGGCCTGTCGCTTCAGGTTGGTGACCAACTCGACTTTCATGGACGGTGCCCGCTGCGCAGATGAAAGTGCCACTTTAGTGATACTTTTCGGCCGTTACAATCAACGGGTCACTTTCTCGCCTTGAGCACCACGAACTTCGGGTTGGCCGCCACCTGCTCGACGCCACGGAACAGGCGCCCCAGTTTGGCGTGGTAGCCCAGGTGGCGGTTGCCGACGATCCACAGTTCGCCACCGGTCACCAATGCCGCACGGGCCTGCTGGAACATGCGCCAGGCGAGGAAGTCGCCGACCACCTGCTGCTGGTGGAAGGGCGGGTTGCACAGCACCATATCCAGCGAGTCAGCCGACTGCTCGGCCAGGCCGTCGCCAGCACGGATCGTTACAGGTCGATCGCCGAGGGCCGCCCGCCAGTTTTCCTGCGCCGATTGCACCGCCATATACGACTCGTCCACCAGCGTCAGCTCTGCTTGCGGGCTGCCCAGGGCGTAGGCGATACCGAGCACGCCGTTACCACAACCGAGATCGGCGACGCGCACGCGGCCGAGGTGGCGTGGCAGATGCGGAAGAAAGGCGCGGGTGCCGATATCCAGGCCGTCGCGGCAGAACACATTGGCGTGGTTGACCAGCTCCAGCGCTGGTTTGTCCAGGCGATAGCGGGTCGGGTAGGGTGAGCTTGGCGCTGCCTTGGCCTCGGGTATGGCACTGAGCAGGCGGGCTTTCTTCACTGCCAGCGAGGCCTGCACCGGGCCGATGTATTGCTCCAGCAGATCACCGGCGGCGCGCGGCAGGTGCTTGATCATCGCCCCGGCTACCACGCGGGGATTTGGCGCCAACTGGCCGTGCAGGCGAATCAGTTGCTCCTCCAGCAGCGCCAGGGTCTTCGGCACACGGATCAGTATCCAGTCGAACGGCCCTTGCGGCGTTTCGCAGCTCGGCAGAAAGGTCACCGTATCGCCATTAAGTCCGTTGCTGGCGAGGTTCTTCTGCAAGGCGAGAAAGCCCAGGTGCGAGTCACCGCTGCTGGTCACTTGGCAGTGTCCGGCCAGCGAGCAGGCGAGGGCGCCGAAGCTGTCGTTGAGCAGCAGCACCCGGCTGCTTGGTGCGATGCCATGCTCATGAAGATGATGGAGCAGGTATTCGTCGGCGGCGTCGAAGGCTTGGAGCGGCTCGTTCGCCTGGTGCGGCTGACGCTGCAGTTCGAGGCTGGCGAAGGGAGTTTCGAGAGTAGGCATGCAAACCTTCGGTGTTTGTCGCTGGCCGATTGCGCCAGACTGGACAGGTATTCAATGAAGAGGTGCCTCTAAACACGTAGGCGAGGCAGTCAGCACAAGGCAAAAACAAGCGAAAAACGGTCGGAGTCGCGCTCGACTTTACGAGCTGTAAATGAGCATTTTGATCGGACTCGCGCACGAGCTTGTTTTTAACGCAGTGATGACAACGCAGATAGTGTTTGGAGGTGCCTGAAGGGGCGATTATGACTGTCAGCGAAGACAAGTTCACCCGTCAGACGCTGCTCGAGGTACACAGCCTGACGCCGAGCCTGTTCACCCTGCGCACCACCCGTGACCCGGGCTTTCGTTTCCGCGCCGGGCAGTTCGTGCGCCTGGGCGTCGAGAAAGCCGATGGCAGCGTGGTATGGCGCGCATACTCGCTGGTGTCCGCGCCACATGACGAGTTTCTCGAGTTCTTCTCCATCGTGGTGCCGGGTGGCGAATTCACCAGTGAGCTGAGTCGACTGCGCGTTGGCGACAGCTTGCTGGTGGAGAAGATGGCGACCGGCTACCTGACCCTGGACCGCTTCGTCGACGGCCGTGACCTCTGGCTGCTGGGTAGTGGCACTGGCATCGCGCCGTTTTTGTCGATCCTGCAGGACTTCGAGGTGTGGCAGCGCTTCGAGCGTATCGTGCTGGTTTACAGCGCACGCAGCTTTGCCGAACTGGCCTATCAACCGCTGATCTGGAGTTTCGCCGAGCTGGAGCACTTGGCCGAATTCGCTGACAAGCTCACCTACCTGCCGGTGGTCACTCGCGAGCAAGCGCCGGGCTGCCTGAATGCGCGCATCACCGAGCTGCTCGACAATGGTGAGCTGGAGCGCGCCGCCGGGCTTGAGCTGACGCCCGAATATTCGCGAGTGATGATCTGCGGCAACCCGCAGATGATCGACGACATTCGTCAGCGTCTGAAGGTGCGCGGCCTGAATCTGAGCCTGACCCGGCGGCCGGGTCAGGTGGCGGTGGAAAACTACTGGTGATCAGTCTTCGCGGATCGCTTTGAGTCGATGTTCCCAGCGGCGCTTGGCGAAGCGGCGCATGTTGGGGATATCGTCGGTCTCGTCGAGAATCGGCTTGCCGATGATGGTTTCCATGATGTCTTCCAGTGTCACCAGGCCGTGCCAGCTACCGAACTCGTCGTACACCAGGCACATGTGCTGGCGCTCCTGCATGAGCAGGGTCATCAGGTTTTCCACGTTCATGCTGTCCGGCACGACCTTGATCGGCTTCATGATCTGGGTGATCGGTTCGCCATCATTCTCGGCCGCCAGAGCGTCATAACGGAACACCACGCCCAGCGGCGACTCGTCCTCGCCGATCACCGGGTAACGGGAGAACTGGCTCTCGCGGGCACGTGCCTTGAACGCGGCGATCGATTCATCCGGTGCGGCGGATTCGCAGACGATGCGTGGCGTCATGATGTCGCGCAGGCGAATCTCGTGCAGGTCGAGGATATTGCTGATCACACGCTGCTCGTCTTCGTCGAGCTTGCCCACTTCGCGGCCAAGCAGGGTCAGCGCCTTGATCTCCTGGCGAATGTCGTGCTCCGGCTCCTTGCCGCCGAACAGGCGCATGATCAGGTCCGACATGACGATGAACGGCTTGAGCAGCAGGATCATGAAGCGCAGCAGGGCCGGCAGGAAGGGCGCCAGGGCGCGCCAGTAACGGGCACCGATGGTCTTCGGCAGAATCTCCGAAAGCACCAGGATCAGCAGGGTCATGACCGCCGAGGCGATACCCAGGTAACCGTCACCGAAGACTATCGCCACCTGCGCACCAACGCCGGTCGCACCAACGGTATGCGCCACGGTGTTGAGGGTCAGGATGGCCGCCAGCGGCTGGTCGATCTTGTCTTTGAGCTCTTTCAGCCTTTCGTACAACTGAGGTTTTTCGGCCTTCTGCTGTGCGATGTAACTGGGCGTGAGGGAGAGCAGGGCGGCTTCGAGGATGGAGCAGATGAACGAAACCAGGATGGAGAGGACAGCGAACGCTATCAGGAGTGTCATGTAGAGGGGTAGGTGGCCAAGGGCCGGCCAATTTAGCGTAAGCGCATTGGAAAAAGCAGAAAAGCTGCAACATTTCATTTCGTCATGCTGGCGCCGTTGACGTTCACTGCCCAACGTCTTGCCTGCCGATATTTCACTGGCTGCACGTAGCCCAGCTTCGACTAGGCTAAAGGGACACTATCTGGGGAGGTCCTCCATGCCGCTTGAACATCACCCGTTGACCCGCGAATTCCCTCAGCAAGGCGACGTCATGCGCAAGCTGATGCAAAGTCACCCGCACTTCCCTCGCCTGGCTGGCGAATATGAAGCGCTGGACAAGCGCATCTACGAAATAGAGGACGGTCGCGAGGCCGCCGACGACCTGACCTTGCAGGGGCTCAAACTGCAGCGTGTGGGCCTCAAGGACGAGATCGCCGATCTGCTGCGCAAGGCGGGCAGTGCTTGATCCTGATCAAGTGAGCGGCTGTTCTGTGGCGCTAGGCTGGAGCCATCTTTCCTGTCAGAGGCTTCATCATGCACGTCGACCATCATCCGCTGGTTCATGACTTTCCCGAACTGCGCAGCGAGCTGCAGCGTCTGCGCCAGAGTGATGAGCATTTCGCGCGCCAGGCCGAGGAATACGAAGCGCTGGACAAGCGTATTTGCCGCATCGAGGACGGTATCGAGCTGCTCGATGACGTCACGCTCGGCGCGCTGAAACTCAATCGTGTCGCCATGAAGGACGAGCTGGCGCGCCAGCTCAAGCGCGCTGCCGGGCAGTGCTGCGGTTGCGGTAATGGCTGCAAGGGCTGAGTGCCGGCGGTCCTGGTACAGACTGGTCGCCCGCAAGCGGGCTCCTGCACTCAGGCGTTATCAATGTACGGGCGGGTTGATCAGGTAGGTGAGCAGCCCGTCCGTCTCTTCTTCCGTCCACACGGGGCGCGCTGGCCTGGGCCACTCGCTCAGTAGCTGCTGCCAGAATGCGCAGGCCAGTTCATCCTGGCGGTAGTAGCGCAGCAACCACGGGCTGCCATCGCCCATGACCTGTTGCACCAGCGCGCGGCCAATGCCCTGGCGGCGATACTTCTTGAGGATGAACAGGTCGGCAAATTCCGGCGCCTCGATACCCGGCAATTCGCTGCGTTCGACCAGCAGAAAGCCGGCGATAAAGCCATCGGCCAGGATCAGCTGTGCGCTCCAGCCCGGCTCCTGCCAATAGCGCTGCAGATGGGGGTGATGGATGTAGAAGCGGCCGTCCGTCTCCACGTCCTCCTGCTCCCAGTCGGAGCTTTCGTAGGCATAGAACTGGTAGAGGTTGGCCAGTAGCGGCAATTGTTCGGCGCTGGTGGGCAGCAGTTGGATCTGCATGGATGTGCTCCGCGCGGTGTGGTCTGTAAATCTATCCAGTAGTTCGGTATCGTTCCAGCCTTCGCTAACAGGCAGGACGATTTTCCCATGGCCAAGGCTAAACGCATGTACGGCTGCACCGAGTGCGGCGCCACCTTTCCCAAATGGGCCGGGCAATGTGGTGAGTGCGGCGCCTGGAACACTCTGGTGGAAACCGTGGTCGAGGGCGCGACGCCCAGTGGCCGTACTGGCTGGGCCGGCGACAAGGCCAATATCAAGACCCTGGCCGAGGTCAGTGTCGAAGAAATTCCGCGATTCTCCACCGCTTCCGGCGAGCTGGACCGGGTGCTCGGTGGTGGCCTGGTCGATGGCTCGGTGGTGCTGATCGGCGGCGACCCCGGCATCGGCAAGTCGACCATCCTGCTGCAGACCCTGTGCAACATCGCCCAGCGTTTCCCGGCACTGTACGTCACCGGCGAGGAATCACAGCAGCAGGTGGCCATGCGCGCGCGGCGGCTGGACCTGCCGCAGGACAAGCTCAAGGTGATGACCGAAACCTGCATCGAGTCGATCATCGCCACCGCACGCCAGGAAAAGCCCAAGGTCATGGTCATCGACTCGATCCAGACCATCTTCACCGAACAACTGCAGTCGGCGCCCGGGGGCGTGGCCCAGGTGCGCGAGAGCGCGGCGCTGCTGGTGCGCTTCGCCAAGCAGAGCGGTACGGCGATCTTCCTCGTCGGCCACGTCACCAAGGAAGGCGCGCTGGCCGGCCCGCGCGTGCTGGAGCACATGGTCGACACCGTGCTGTATTTCGAGGGCGAGTCCGATGGCCGTTTGCGCCTGTTGCGGGCGGTGAAGAACCGTTTCGGCGCAGTCAACGAACTGGGCGTGTTCGGCATGACCGACAAGGGCCTCAAGGAAGTCTCCAACCCTTCGGCGATCTTCCTCACCCGCGCCCAGGAAGCGGTGCCCGGTAGCGTGGTGATGGCCACCTGGGAAGGCTCGCGGCCGATGCTGGTGGAAGTGCAGGCGCTGGTCGACACCAGCCACTTGGCGAATCCGCGCCGCGTTACCCTGGGCCTGGACCAGAACCGCCTGGCCATGCTGCTGGCCGTATTGCACCGCCATGGCGGCATCCCGACCTATGACCAGGATGTGTTCCTCAACGTGGTCGGTGGGGTCAAGGTGCTGGAAACGGCGTCCGACCTGGCACTGATGGCGGCGGTGATCTCCAGCCTGCGCAACCGGCCGCTGCAACATGACCTGCTGGTGTTCGGCGAGATTGGTCTGTCCGGCGAGATTCGTCCGGTGCCGAGCGGTCAGGAGCGTCTGAAGGAGGCGGCCAAGCATGGTTTCAAGCGCGCCATCGTGCCCAAGGGCAATGCCCCCAAGGAAGCACCGCCGGGTTTGCAGATAGTAGCCGTCACGCGCCTGGAACAGGCGCTGGATGCGCTTTTCGAGTAACTAAAGTCGCGGCTAAAACCCTTCCTGCTGTACCTGCACATGTACCAACTGTAGGAGCCCGCTTGCGGGCGATCATCGATAAAAGCATCGCCGGCAAGCCGGCTCCTACAGGTCCATCCGAGCTACGTCTTTGTATCGGCTGCGGCGTTCTGCCGCGAGTGGGGCGGGTCGAAAATTGACCGAGGTCAATAAGTAGCAGGCTATCGACGCGCAGCATGAAGGCGTATCCACTGAAGGAGACGCCATCATGTTCCTGTTCTTCGATTTCTTTTCCCGGGCTTTCAACTTCGACGCCAAGGCCATTGAGTCGCGCGATGCGCGTCGTCAGGCGCAGCGTATTCAGGCGCGTCGCCAGCGTCGTGAACAGGCAGAGGCTGCCTGCTTGCGCCACTGACTGCTAGGCTCTGTACGAAAAGTGCCTGCGCTCGGTGATGCTTCGTTAAAAACCGGTTCGGAATGCTCATTTACCACTCGTAAACTGCGCTTCCTCACCGGTTTTTGCCTCGCCTGACCTTCGCTCGACGACTTTTCGTATAGAACCTAGTCGTCTTCGCCCAATGCCGCCAGTTCACGTTCCAGCAGTTGCTCATCACCAAGATTGAGCTCGATCAGGCGGCGCAGGTGGCTGATCGATTCCAGGTCGATATGCCGACAGACGAAGCCGAGCGACTGCGGCTGGGTGCGCGTCAGTACCACTTCCATCTTCACCTTGGCTTCGTCCCCCAGTTCGATAAGGGCTTCGAAGGGCTGGTTCGGGTCCCCGTTCCAGTCGCGCGGGGTCTTGATCAGCAGGCCCTTGAGAGAGATATCGTGCAGAGCTGCCGACCATTGTCGCTCACCTTGAGCGATGACGGTGGGGGCGTCGAAGGCGATGCGCTGAAAGCGCCGACGCTCGTTGGCTGATTCACTCATGCCCATACTCCTGAAGGATTTACATCACTATAGCCAAGGCTGACGGCCCCGTGCTTTGCCGCTGTGTCGCAGCGCACAGCTGAGACACACCAGTTTGACAGGTGGCCAAGTTTCGCCAAAGCTCCTTGTGTAGTTTTTATTACTCAATATTGCGGAGCGACACATATGAGCAAGCGACTGCTGGGTAAAGGTTTGGTCTTCGGTCTGTTGAGCATGGCCAGTGTTGGTGCGTTTGCCGATGCTGCGGGCGGTAATGGCTGCGGCTGGGGCAACATGCTGTTCGAAGGGCAGCGCGGCATGGCGCCGCACTTTCTAGCGACCACTACCAACGGCACCTCGGGTAATGCCACCTTCGGTATGACTTCCGGTACCAACGGCTGCGATACCAGCGGCGCGCTGGGTTACAACGGTCGCTCCATGCTGGCAATGAATGGCATGCTCGACTCCATCGCTGAAGACATGGCCGTGGGCCAGGGTGAAGCGCTGGATGCCTACGCTACCTTGCTGGGCGTGGAGGCTCAGGATCGTGCGCACTTCGCCAAGGTCACTCACGACAACTTCGGCAGCATCTTCAGCAAAGCTGACGCCACCAGCGAGCAAGTGCTGGCTGCCACTCTCGAGGTGATGAGCCGTGACGCGCAGTTGGCGCGCTACGTGAAACAGCCGGCCTGAGATTAATCCCCGGCAAAAACAAGCCCGCCAATTCGGCGGGCTTGTTCATTTCAGGCAGCGTATCAGTTGCCGTATACCGGGAACTTCGCGCACAGCGCCTTGACCTGCTCACGCACGCGGCCTTCGACTTCATCATTGCCGATGTTGGCCAGTACGTCGCAGATCCAGCCTGCCAGTTGACGGCACTCGTCTTCCTTGAAGCCGCGAGTGGTGACGGCGGGGGTGCCGATACGCAGGCCGGAGGTGACGAACGGCGAACGCGGATCGTTCGGTACGCTGTTCTTGTTGACGGTGATGAAGGCGCGGCCCAGGGCAGCGTCAGCATCCTTGCCGGTAATGTCCTGCTTGATCAGCGAGAGCAGGAACAGGTGGTTCTCGGTGCCGCCGGAGACCACGTCGTAGCCGTTGTCGATGAACACCTGGGCCATGGTCTGGGCGTTCTTGATCACCTGTGCCTGGTAAGCCTTGAACTCAGGTTGCAGCGCTTCCTTGAAGCACACCGCCTTGGCGGCGATGACGTGCTCCAGCGGGCCGCCCTGGCCGCCCGGGAATACCGCGGAGTTGAACTTCTTCTCCAGCTCTTCGTTCTTGCGCGCCAGGATCAGACCGCCGCGCGGGCCGCGCAGGGTCTTGTGCGTGGTGGTGGTAACCACGTCTGCGAACGGCACCGGGTTCGGGTACAGACCCGCAGCGACCAGACCGGCCACGTGGGCCATGTCGACGAACAGGTAGGCACCGACCTTGTCGGCGATGGCGCGGAAACGCGGGAAGTCCAGTACCTGCGAGTAGGCGCTGAAGCCGGCGATGATCATCTTCGGTTTGTGCTCGACGGCCAGGCGCTCCACTTCGTCGTAGTCGATCAGGCCCTGGTCGTTGATGCCGTACTGCACGGCGTTGTAGATCTTGCCGGAGAAGCTGACGCTGGCGCCGTGGGTCAGGTGGCCGCCGTGGGCCAGGCTCATGCCCAGCACGGTGTCGCCGGCGTTGAGCAGGGCCATGTACACGGCGCTGTTGGCCTGGCTGCCGGAGTGCGGCTGGACGTTGGCGTAGTCGGCGCCGAACAGCTCCTTGGCGCGGTCGATGGCGAGTTGTTCGACCACGTCGACGTACTCGCAACCACCGTAGTAACGCTTGCCCGGATAGCCTTCGGCGTACTTGTTGGTCAGCACGCTGCCCTGGGCTTCCATCACCGCCGGGCTGGTGTAGTTTTCCGAGGCGATCAGCTCGATGTGCTCTTCCTGGCGCTGGGCTTCCTGCTCCATCGCGGCAAAGAGTTCGGCGTCATAACGAGCGAGGGTCAAATCACGGCTGAACATGGCGGTCCCCTGAAATCAGCTGGGCGGTAGAAAGAGGGGGCGGATTCTACCGCAAAGGTCGCATTCAGGCATATGAAGGTCGGTCATGGGCCTGACAAATGGCCTTCATGCTGAGTTGGGCCCAGGGCTCGCCCGTCAACTGAGGATGAACAGCGCTGCGCCGCTGAACTGGGCGGTGAGCTGACGTGCAGCCATGGGCCTGCCCAGCAGGAAGCCCTGTACTTCGTCGCAGTCGTGTTCACGCAGGAAGTCCAGTTGTGCCTGGCTCTCCACGCCCTCGGCGATCACCATCATGTTCAGGCTGTGCGCCATGGCGATGATGGCGCGGGCGATCTGCGCATCCTGCTCACCATCGGGCAGGCCGTCGACGAAGCTACGGTCGATCTTCAAGACGTCGATAGGGAACTGCTTGAGGTAGTTCAGCGATGAGTAGCCGGTGCCGAAATCATCCACGGCAATGCACAGGCCCAAACGCTTGAGGTTGCCGAGAGTCTGCATCGCGCTGGCGACGTCACGCATCAGTATGCTTTCGGTCAGCTCCAGCTCCAGGCAGGCCGGGGCTACTCTGGTTCTGTCCAGAATGGCGGCGATGCGTGCGCTCAGATCGCCTTCGGCGAACTGCCGGGCCGACAGATTGACCGAAATCTTGGGGATGCGGATCTTTTCCTCGTGCCAGGCCTTGAGCTGCCGGCAGGCCTCCTCCAGCACCCATTCACCGACCTGCACCACCAGACCGAGCTCCTCCAGCACCGGGATGAACTCATCCGGCGGCACCAGGCCGCGTGTCGGGTGACTCCAGCGCAACAGCGCCTCGACCCCGGTGAGGCGATTGCCGTCGCCGGCAAACTGCGGCTGATAATGCAGGACGAACTGGCCCTGCTCCTGAGCGTGGCGCAGATCGCTTTCCAGTTCCAGGCGCTCCAGGGCACTGGCGTTCATGTCGGCCTGGTAGAACTGGAAGTTGTTCTTGCCGTGTTCCTTGGCGTGATACATCGCGGTGTCGGCGTTCTTCATCAGTTGGCTCAGCTCGCTACCGTCCTGCGGAGCGAGGGCGATACCGATACTGGCGGTGACGAAGAATTCGCGGCCTTCGAGCACGAAAGGGCGCGCCAGGCTGGAGAGAATCTGCTCGGCGACATGAATGGCGCGATTCAATGCGCCCTCGCGGGTGGCGCGCGGCTGCAGCAGCAGGGTGAATTCGTCGCCGCCCATGCGCGCCACGGTGTCGTCGCCGTCGACGCAGGCCGACAGGCGCACGGCTACATCCTTGAGCATGCGGTCGCCGGCGGCGTGGCCGAGCGAATCGTTGATCGGCTTGAAGCGGTCGAGGTCGAGGAACATCAGCACCACCCATTCGTCATGCCGATCCGCATGCTGCAGGGCGCTGTGCAGGCGATCCTGGAACAGGGTGCGGTTGGGCAGGTGGGTCAGGGCGTCGTAGTAGGCCAGACGATGGATGCGCTGTTCGCTGGCCTTGCGTTCGCTGATGTCGCTGAAGAAACACACGTAGCTGACCAGGTCGCCTTCCTCGTCATGCACGGCGGTGATGCCGACCCAGGCCGGGAAGTTCTCGCCGCCCTTGCGCTTGAGCCACACCTCACCTTCCCAGCTACCGCGCTGATTGAGTTGGCCGAGGATGTACTGCAGGTGCGCCGCCTGCTGGCGGTCGGCGGTGAGCATGCCGGGAAGCTGGTCGAGCACCTGGTCGGCGGAATAACCACTGACGCGGCTGAAGGCCTTGTTGACCTGAACGATGTAACCGGCCGGGTCGGTCACCAGAATCGCTGCGGTGGAGTGCTCGAATACCGTGGCGGCCATGCGCAGGTCTTTTTCCGCGCGGCGTTGCTGGCTGATGTCGCGGCCAACGCCGAGGATGCCTCCGAAGCGACCGTTCTCGTCCCACATCAGCACCAGGCGCAGCTCCACCGGGATCTTGTGGCCGTCGGCGCGCAGGCAGTCGAAGACGAAGAGCTGATCTGGCAGCTCCTCGCGCAGACGCTCGAGGCGGTCACGCTCGCCGAGCGAATCGCGAATCCGCTCGAGCAGCTGGTAGAGGCTGGCGAGCTGCTGCGGGTTGGCCGCGAGGCCTTGCAGGCCGTTGGTTGTCACCCATTCGGCGTCGTAACCGAGCATGGCTTCCACCGACGGGCTGACGTAGTTCAGGTTCAGGCTGTCATCGGTGGAGACGATCACGTCGCTGATGCTTTCCGCCAGCAGACGGTAGCGTTGCTCGCTGTCACGCAGCGATTGGTTGCGCTCGATTTGCTCGGTAATGTCCTTGGCCAAGCCGATCAGGCGGCTGACGCGCCCGCGATCATCACGCGCCAGAGCCTGCTCACGGATGCTGAACCAGTGCCATTGGCCATTGCGGTGACGCCAGCGCAGCACCGATTCCAGCAGCAGGCCGTTGCCGACCACTTTCTGCAGGTTGCGAATGCGCCAGTAGTATTCGCTGTCGTCCGGATGCAGTACCTGCTCCCATAAATCCCCGGCCATCGCCTTGAGCTCGCTGACGCTATAGCCCAGCTGCAAGCCGAGGCTGTGGTTGCTGAACAGCACCTGCCGGTTCTGCATGTCATGCACGTAGAGCAGGTCGGGCACCGAGCGAACCACTTCGGACCAGAAGCGCTCACGCTCGATCAGCGACAGTTCGATGCGCTTGCGGCTGGTAATGTCGCTGATGCTCAGGGTGACGGCCTGATAGTCCTGGAGCATTTCCGGCAGGCGCAGCACCAGCCAGACGTGACGCTGCAAGCCCTGTGCGGTGACCAGCTGGGTTTCCAGCTCCATCAGGTTGGGGCCTTCGAGCACGGCAACGGCCAGGCGGTAACACAGATCGTCGGGCTGTACCGGACCGTTGTCGATCAGTTGCTGCCAGGCCTGTTCGGTGGACTTGACCCCGAGCAGGTTGAGCGCCACCTGGTTGGCCTCGGTAATGCGCAGTTGCTCGACCAGCAGTTGCTGATGCTCGGCATCGGCCTGCAACCAGCGCTGCAGACCCGCCGCATCGCGCAACTTGTGCTGCAGCAACAGGCAGCGCAGGCCGGAGAGGTCGAGCACGCAGAGGGCTACGCCGGTGCCGTCGAAGATGTCCTGATAGCGTCTGCGGGTTTCCTGCAGTACGCGCATGGCCTGCTGTTCATCGGTCACATCGCGCAGCACCCAGACGTAACCGGCATGACGCCCGACTTCGCTGATATCGCTACGGGTCACGGCGAACAGTCGCTCGCGCCCCTCGCTTTCGACTCTGATCAGCTCCGGTCCCAGATCGCTGCTCAGTTGTGGGCTGTTGAGCAGCAACGGGTCGAGATCGGGCAGCAGATCCAGCAAATGAAGCTCCCCGGCCGCCTCGCTGGTAACCCCGAACAGCGCTTCGGCCTGCGGGTTCAGGTAGCGCAATTTGCCGTCGGCCTGAGTCACCAGAATGCGTTCTTCGACAGCGCCGAGTGCACTGGCGGCCTGGCGCAGCGAGCGGCGTGATTCGGTATTCAGGCGCTGCAGGCTACGCTGCTCGCGTTGCAGGCCGTACAGGGCCAGCAGGGTAAGCAGGGTGCACAGCGCGAACAGCAGGAACTTGCCGGCCAGGGTCGGCATCAACTCATTGCCAGCGCGGTCTGCATCGAACAGGGCGCGCAGTTGCCAGTCGCTGCCGGGCAGGGTGATCAGCTCCAGGCTTTGCGCCTGTTCTGCGGCGGTAACCGGGGCGATGATGCCGCCTGCCTGCTGCAGGTCGTCGGCGCGCGCTATCACACGGTGACTGAGCAGATCTTCGAGCAACCATGTGTGCTCGCTGCGATGCTGCTCGCGCAGCCAGCCGCGCAGCGCACTGGTGCGCATGCGCAATACCCGGTGACTGTCGTCGGGCTGGCGCAGCAGCAGGTAGAGCGCGCCGCCGTCCAGTGCGCTGAAGGCGAAGTGATAGGGCGCTGCGCCGCTGCGTTGCTGCTGATTGCGAATGAAACTGAGGTCGCGCGACTCGCTGGCACTGTCGGCCAGCAACTGCCCGTTGGCGTCGAGCCAGGCCACGCTGTTGACGGTCGGGAAGATGCTGCGCAGTGTCGTGACCAACTCGCTGCCGTCGCCAGCGCGCGCTGGGCTGCTTTGCAGCATCGCCTGGCCTGCCTGCGCCTTGAGGCGCATGTTCAGACTCAGGTGCTTGGCCAGTTGGGCGCTGTAACCCTGGCTCAGCTGCTTCTGGGTATCGAGCAACTGGCGATATTCCTGGGTCAGCTGCCAGGCCAGCAATACCAGTATCCCCAGCACCAGCACCACCAGTGCGCGGCGCAATGCTGCGCGCGACTCGCCCGGGGAAGAGGAAGGCAGGGATGAGGGAGTCGACACGTTCTGTGAACCTGCAGCCAGTGCTGGGCTATCTTAAGCTTTGAGACGCGCAGGCGTGCTTGCGTTCGCGCGAGCCGGCTAGAATGCCTGCAAACGTGGCCAAGTGCCAGCTGTGCCGACGAACGTCGGTTTGCCCTGCCACGTACATTCCGGTAGTTTTGCCCCGCGCGCGTGAACTGTCCGCGCGGTACTTGGCGTTCGCTCCGGCAGGGGCTAAGGTCTCTGCCAACGCCCCGCCGCAGGCCTCATAAAAACTGCCTGCAGCCGGTAATACGGCGGCCAGGCCGGCACACACCAGCGGTTTATCGCCAGGTAGACTGCCGGCGTTGCCAGTGTCGTCACTCGCAACGTTGTCGCAGTGTCTGCAAGGCCCGCCATTTTCAGCCCTCATTCTCACCAGTCAGGTTCTCCATGGCTCAGTACGTCTACAGCATGCATCGGGTCAGCAAGGTCGTCCCGCCGAAGCGTGAAATTCTCAAGGACATCTCTCTGTCATTCTTCCCAGGCGCCAAGATCGGCGTGCTGGGCCTCAACGGTGCCGGTAAGTCCACGCTGCTGCGCATCATGGCCGGCGTTGACACCGAGATCGACGGCGAAGCCCGTCCGATGCCGGGGATCAAGGTCGGCTACCTGCCGCAGGAACCGCAGCTCGACCCGAGCAAGACGGTGCGCGACATCGTCGAAGAGGCCGTAGGCGAGATCAAGCAGGCCCAGGCGCGTCTCGACGAGGTCTACGCCGCTTACGCCGAGCCGGACGCCGACTTCGACGCCCTGGCCGCCGAGCAGGCCAAGCTCGAAGCCATCCTGCAGGCTTCCGATGGCCACAACCTGGAGCGTCAGCTGGAAGTCGCCGCCGATGCCCTGCGCCTGCCGGCCTGGGATGCGAAGATCGAGCACCTGTCCGGTGGTGAAAAGCGCCGCGTGGCGCTGTGTCGCCTGCTGCTGTCGGCACCCGATATGTTGCTGCTGGACGAACCGACCAACCACCTGGATGCCGACTCGGTGGCCTGGCTGGAGCGCTTCCTGCACGATTTCCCCGGCACAGTGGTAGCGATTACTCACGACCGTTACTTCCTCGACAACGTGGCTGGCTGGATTCTCGAGCTGGACCGTGGCCACGGTATCCCCTACGAGGGCAACTACTCCGGCTGGCTGGAATCGAAGGCCAACCGTCTGGCCCAGGAAGCCAAGGCCGAGGCGTCGCATGCCAAGGCGATGAAGGCCGAGCTGGAATGGGTACGCCAGGGCGCCAAGGCACGTCAGTCGAAGTCCAAGGCGCGCCTGCAACGCTTCGAGGAAATGCAGTCGCAGGAATTCCAGAAGCGCAGCGAGACCAACGAGATCTACATCCCGGCTGGCCCGCGTCTGGGCGACAAGGTCATCGACTTCCACAACGTGTCGAAGTCCTTTGGCGACCGTGTGCTGATCGACGACCTGTCCTTCAGCATTCCCAAAGGCGCCATCGTCGGTGTGATCGGCGGTAACGGCGCGGGTAAGTCGACCCTGCTGCGCATGATCACCGGCAAGGAACAGCCGGATTCCGGAACCATCGAGATCGGTGAGACCGTACAGATCGCCAGCGTCGAGCAGAGCCGCGAGATGCTCGAAGGCAGCAAGACCGTATGGGAGCAGATTTCCGACGGCTTCGACATGATCAAGGTCGGCAACTACGAGGTGCCGTCGCGCGGTTACGTCGGGCGCTTCAACTTCAAGGGCGCCGACCAGCAGAAGTTCGTCAAGGACCTCTCCGGCGGTGAGCGCGGTCGCCTGCACATGGCGCTGACCCTGAAGCAGGGTGGCAACGTGCTGCTGCTCGACGAGCCGTCCAACGACCTCGATGTGGAAACCCTGCGTGCGCTGGAAGAGGCGCTGCTGGACTTCCCCGGGGCCGCCGTGGTGATTTCCCACGATCGCTGGTTCCTCGACCGTATCGCCACGCACATCCTCTCCTATGAGGACGACGGCAAGGTCAACTTCTTCGAAGGCAACTACACCGAGTTCGAAGCTGACCGCAAGAAACGCCTGGGCGATGCCGCCGCGCAGCCGCACCGCGTGCGTTACAAGAAGCTGGCGTAGGGTGGGTTAGCGGCGCCAAGCACGTAATTGGCTGGTTTCACGAGCAGAGTGCGCCGCGTAACCCACCATGCGATATCCCGGTGTTACGCCGGGATGAAAAAACGGAGCCTGCGGGCTCCGTTTTTCGTTGAGGGTGCAGGCTATCTGTAGGAGCGGCGCCCCGCCGCGAACCGGGGAAGAGGTGAAAGCTCCTACCCATTCGGAGTATGTGTCGGTCGAAAGATTACTACGTACCTGTAGGAGCCGCGCCTCGCGGCGAATCGATCATGCGTTCAGCACAAATCCACAAGCTTCGCCCCGGGGCGGGGCTCCTACGCAGCGCGGCTCTTCTGCTCCAGCTTTCTTCGCGCAGGTGGCGTGTTCATAGCCTGGCCAGCAGGCTTTCCAGTGCCTTGGCCTGATCTTCGGCCAGGTCGATGATATGAAAGCCGGCCCAGCAATGCTGGCCGTCGGCGCCAGGGCGACTCCACAGGCAATCGGCGCCCAGGTGTACTTCCTGTACCGCATCGCTACCTGAGGTGCACACCAGGCGGCATTCCAGCACCGCATCGGCGGTGTGCGGGGTGTCGCTGAATAGCATGAAGCCATCGGCGGACAGGTCGACGATCCGGCCCAGGCGCTGCCCGCTGTTCAGGTCGAAGACCTCCAGCTGCATTTCGGTGCCATGGCGGCTGTGTTGACGACGCTCTTCCATGGGAGTTCCTCAGCGGGGTTCGGCTGTGCGCCCAGTGAAGCGCTGCAGCACACGGTAAATGGCAGTCAGCGCACGATCCATCAGCGGAGTCGCGCGTTCGGGTGTCACGATGCGGGCCAGGCCCTTTTCCATCTCGCTGGCCAGCAGGGTCAGCGGCTTGATCGCCACGCGCTGGCCGCTGTGGTCGACGAACATGTAGTTGTGCGTGGTCGGGCTGAACCAGGAAAGCTTGAGCACGCGGCTCTTGTCGCCCTCGACAAACTCGAACCAGGTGCCGAATTCGACGCTGGCCAATTCCTTGGCCAGGGCTTGTGCGCGTGCCGAGAGCTTGCTGCGCGAAGGCGCCTGGCGAGCCAGATCGGCATCCTCACCGAGCATGGCGCCCAAGGGGCTTTCTGGCAGGGTGGGTTTGAGCTGGGCGGCCAACTGCGGTTGTTTGGCCTGCACGGCATGCTGGCAGGCCACCAGGTCCTGCAGCAGGCGACGGATGCCATCCTCATGGTAGCCGCCGAGCAATTCCAGGCCCTTGCGCAGGTCGCTGAGCATGGGCACGCGCTGTTCCTGCAACAGCAGCACCTCGGTTTCGCCCAGCGGCGTGCCGCTCCAGGCCAGCTGTTCGGCCACTTCGCAGGCGCGCTGCCACTCCGTACTCTGCTCGCCATGGCGCAGCAGGACGAAGACCAGCACATCGGCCCAGGTCAGTTCGAGGAAATTGCGGATGATGGTTGGCAGGTCGCGCTGCCCGACGCAGCGCTGAACCACCTCCAGCGCCTGCTCGCGCGCCCCCAGTAGACGATCACGGCCCTTGGCCGCCTCGACCGCGCGGCGTTCGCGCAGCTCGACCTTGTGGCGCAGGGTGGCGACGTACTCGTTGAACTCGTCGATCAGACCGTCAAACAGCCCCAGATCGCCGCTGAAGCCGTGGATCACCCGTTCGACCACCCACTGCATCTTGGCCAGCAGGCTGCGTTCGTCACCGTCGTTGCCATACAGCACGCCGGCCTGGGCCATGGTGTTGAGCAGGCGTCGCGCCGGATGGTGGTGCTGGGTAAACAGCGCCTTGTCCTGCAGCGCGATTTTCAGATAGGGCGTATGCAGGTGCGAGAGGGCTGTCTTGCAGGCGTCCGGCAGGTTCTCGTCATCGAGGATGAAGTCGAACAGCATGCCAACCAGGTCGATCACGTCGGCCTCCTGATCGGACACCTTGCTGTCACCGGGTAGGCTGCTGTGCGATTCCAGTTGCTGCTGCAGGTCGGCCTTGAGGCCTTCAACGGCCTGCGGCTGATGCAGGCGTTGGGCCAGTTCGTGGGCCGACTGCTGTTGCATGCGGTTGAGCGCAGCGAGCAATTCGCTGGCGCTGTAGGTGCGGCTGGCCTCGCGCGGTGAGAAGCTGATGATGCTCCGTGTGCCGCCCAGGAGAGGGGCATCCGGGTGGCTCTGGCGGTGCTCGTCGAGGAGGCTGGACAGGCCGCTGAACAGCGCGCCTGGATCGCTCGGCGGCGGTGCGCTGAGGTCCAGGTCGAGCAACGCCGGCTCTACGGGCGCAGGAGTCGTGCCCAGTCTGCCCGGTGCTCGCTGTTGGGGCGTCGGGGCTTCTGTGGCGGGCGCATCGGGGCGGCTTACGCTTTGATTGACCTGCGCACTGTACTTGAGGTTGGGCAGTACGCCGGCATCGATCAGGCGCTGGTTGAGCGCAGCATAGAGCGAATCGAGGCTCTGCATCACATGGCGATCGAAGAGCATGTAGAGGATGGTCTTGATCTGCAGCGGGAAGGGGCAGGGCGCCAGCGCATCGCGAAACGCCTGGGCGATGGCCTGCGGGCCGAAGGGGTTGTTGTCCTCGCCGAGTTTCTGGCCGTTGTTGAGCAGCGCCAGGCGCTGCTCCAGAGCGAATAGCGGCTGGGTGCAGCGTGCCTTGACCCGGCTGACCATATTGGTGACTTGCAGGGTTTCTTCGTAATCCTCGTTCTGCACCAGGGCCAACTGCTCGGGGTCGACTTCGGCTGGCGTCTGATCCTGCAGCTTGCCGTCGAGGAAGTCGGAAAAATTGTTGGCGATGGCCTGGTGGTAGCTGCGCTCGATCTGTGGACGTTGGCGGCGGATCTCACGCATGTTGTCGAAGAACAACGTCTGCACCTTGTTGTTCTCGGCTTTCTCGGCGCATTCAAACAGGGTGTCATCGACTTGGCCGAATACACCGCTCAGATGCTCCGCCAGTCGATTCATCACCAGTTTGCGGCAGGCTTGTACCAGATCGCTGAAGCGCGGCTGTATACCGCGGCTGGCGAGGCTAACCACCTTGGGATGAATGGGGGGCTTGTCCTGGTTGCTCATGGACTGTCCTGGCTGGCGTCGTCGGCTGGCGCGTCCTGCGTCGTGCCGCAGTTCGATGAAACATATAGTAGTCCATGGCTTGCCTGCAAAGCATTGTCGTAAAAGCAGTTTGCAGGGGTTGACAGGGAAATTTTGCTACGTAAAATGGCGCGCCTCTGAAGCGGTAAAGCGAAAGCCGAAGCGCAGCAGAGCTGGAAGACCGAAGTTCCGCGATAGCTCAGTCGGTAGAGCAAATGACTGTTAATCATTGGGTCCCTGGTTCGAGTCCAGGTCGCGGAGCCAACTTCCTATCGGGGTATAGCGCAGTCCGGTAGCGCGCTTGCTTTGGGAGCAAGATGTCGGGAGTTCGAATCCCCCTACCCCGACCATATTTGGGTCGTTAGCTCAGTTGGTAGAGCAGTTGGCTTTTAACCAATTGGTCGTAGGTTCGAATCCTACACGACCCACCACTACAACGAAAAAGCCCGCCTAGTGCGGGCTTTTTCGTTTCTGCGCCTTACGCGGTGCTTGGCCGTCTCGCATTTCAGGCACGGCTCGGTGCTGCGCCCGATGTGATCACTGAGCATCGGCCCGTAGGGTGGGCTTTAGCCCACCAGCGTTGGTCGACGTGGGCTGAGGCCCACCCTACAAGACTAGAATCGCGCTGCGTGCTTGTCTCCCCTCTCCCGCTTGCGGGAGAGGGGCCGGGGGAGAGGGGCAATGTGTTGCAGAGTCGCTTGATGCCCCTCTCCCATTCATGGGAGAGGGGCATCAGAAGGCCGCATGGCGGCCGCTATCAATGCAGCTTCAGGCGCGGCTCGGTGCTGCGCCCGATGCGATCGCTGAGCATCAGCAGCAGGGTGCGTGGCACGCCATACAGGGCCATCTGGTGCATGCGATACAGCGACACGTAGAACACCCGTGCCAGCCAGCCTTCGAGCATGACGCTGCCGGTCAGGTTGCCCATCAGGTTACCGACCGCGGAGAAGCTCGACAGCGAGATCAGCGAGCCGTAATCGCGATAGCGATATTCCGGCAGCGGCTGGGCGCTGATCTTCAAGCGTAGCGACTTGGCCAGCAGCGATGCCTGCTGATGCGCTGCCTGGGCGCGTGGCGGCACGTTGCGGCCCTCAGTGCCCGGCTGCGGGCAGGCTGCGCAGTCGCCGAAGGCGAATACGTCGTCATCGAGCGTCGTTTGCAGGGTCGGACGAACCTGCAGCTGGTTGATGCGGTTGCTCTCCAGGCCGTCGAGATCCTTGAGAAAACCGGGGGCGCGAATGCCGGCAGCCCAGACTTTCAGGCTGGCCGGGATGAAGTTGCCGTCGGCGGTTTTCAGGCCGTCGGCAGTCACTTCGCTGACAGCCGCACCGGTCAGCACGGTGACGCCGAGCTTCTCCAGGGTCTGATGCACCGGCCGTGCGATGCGCTCGGGCAGAGCAGGCAGCACACGTGGCCCGGCCTCGATCAGGGTGATGCGCATGTCTTCGGGGCGAATGCGGTCTAGGCCATAGGCGACCAACTGCTTGGCCGCGTGGTGCAGTTCTGCTGCCAGCTCGACCCCGGTGGCACCGGCGCCGACGATGGCGATATCGATCTTCGAACCGTATTCGTTCTCGCTGGCATGTGCACGCAGGTAGTGGCTGAGCATGCGCCGGTGGAAGCGCTCGGCCTGCGCGCGGGTGTCGAGGAAAATGCAGTGCTCGGCGGCACCAGGCGTGCCGAAGTCATTGGTGGTGCTGCCAACGGCAATGACCAGGCTGTCGTAGGTGATGCGGCGTTCAGGCATCAGTACCTGGCCATCGTCATCCAGCGTCGGTGCCAGGGTGATGCTCTTGCTGGCACGGTCGAGGCCGGACATGCGCCCGAGCTGGAACTCGAAATGGTTCCACTTGGCCTGGGCCACGTAGTTCAGTTCGTCTTCCGAGGAGTTCAACGAGCCGGCGGCCACTTCGTGCAGCAGGGGCTTCCAGATATGGGTGAGGTTGGCGTCGACCAGAATGATTCGGGCCGCGCCACTCTTGCCCAGTTTTCTACCCAGACGGGTGGCCAGCTCCAAACCGCCGGCGCCGCCGCCGACAATCACGATGCGATGGGACATGGATATTGCTCACAAGGCTTTGAAAAATGCGGTGTGAGTGCGAGAGGGCGAGCGCAAGGCAGCTCATAGCACCAGTCGACTCAGCAAGCGGCTCAGCAGGCCCAGGCCAATGGTCACGACCATGACCAGCGCCAGCAGACGCCAAACACGAAACGGTTGACGTTCGACCTGATGCTGCGGTGCGCTCAGGTATTGGTCGACTTTCTGTTGGTCTTCGGGGCTCAGGCGACTGGTCATGGGGGCCTCTGCTTGAATGCGGCTATCTTAGCAGGCTGTTGAAAAACTATCTGCGTTGCCACTGCTGCGTTAAAAACAGGCTCAAAATGCTCATTTACAGCTCGTAAAGTCGAGCGCGACTCCGACCGTTTTTCGCCTGTTTTTGCCTTGCATTGGCTGCCTCGGCTCGGGCTTCCTGCTTCGCTCTACCTCCTGCATCCATGCAGTCGTCGCCTACGTTTTTCAACGGCCTGCTAGGCGTGCCCGCCAGCCTTGGCGAGCGTCGTTGTCCTGCGGGTCAGATATCGTTTCGAGGGTTTCCACGCTCACGGCGTCCTCCAGGCGGATGATGCCGCCCTCGATCACACGAGCGGTAATGCCGCCATGGCCGCGCATGGCCTGGAAGGTGCCGCGACCGAGACGTTCCTCCAGGCGGGCGCAGGGTTGGCACCAGCCGGTGGTTTCCAGCAGCGCCTGGCCGATGCGAAAGCGCCGGCCCTTGAGGCTGAACAGATTGATGCCGGCAACCGCGATATTGCGGCGCAGCTCGCTGGGCGGCATGGGCGCATCGCGGCCGAGCAAGGCGGCAACGACGGCCAGGTGTTCCCACTGAATCAGCGTGACCTGCCGCGCATTGCGTGGTCCGGGGCGGCTGTGATCGCCGGTCAGACCGGCTTCACGCCGTGCTTCCACGGCCTCGACTTCGAGCATCGCCTCGCGCGCCTTGGGGCGAACCCCTATCCAGCGCACCTGGCCGACTTGCGGCACGTCGGCGAGCAATTCCTGCAAGGGGCTCACAGGCCGATACCGATGTCGAACAGCAGGCTGCGGCCGAGGTTCTGCCGCAGAAAATCTGGTGCGTCCGGGTGAGCGAACAGCACACGGGCAAAGCGCGGACCAACCAAGGACAGCGAGCGCCAGCCTTGGCGCAGGTATTCGGTAGGGGGCGGGAAGTGGCTGTTGCAGTCGAGCACGGCGCGCTTGAGGCTGACGAAGGCGACCAGGTCGAGTTCGCCGAGGTCGATGCCACGCTCGCGATAGTTATGCGCCTTCTTGCGCAGGGTTGGTGCCAGGCGCGCCTGCATTTCGCTGGCGGGAATGCGTTTGGGGCGCGCTTCGCGACGCACCAGTTGGCTCAGGGAAAAGGCGCTGCGGCGCCGCTCCAGTTCGGCGCGCCACTCGTCATTGAGGCGCCGGCCTTCATCGAGCACGAAAAACACTTCGAAATTGGCATCGCGAAACAGCACGTCCGGCGGCTCCTGGCCGCTGGGCGTGAAGTCATCGCTGTGATGGCGCACGTTCAGCGCTTGCAGCAGGCGTTGACAGACCCAACGCTCACGCTCCCATTTCTTGGCGTTGGAGAGGAAGGCATTGGCTTGTTCGGCCTGGTGCGTAAGTAAGCGCAGATAATCGGAATCGTCCATGTCTGAAGCTTAGCCGCAGCGCTTACCCGCATGCCAGTGCCTGCAGCTTCGGTCGTTCCAGTGAGCGTGGAAATCCAGCTGGGCTTTGTTGGCTGTTGTCGATCAATGGCAGGGCAGTCGCCATTGCAGTTGCTCTGCCGGCAAAATCAAATCCGAGTGCCGGTGTAGACTGCTTGGCATGGCGATGAATGAAGGAGAGGGTGTGCGCGCATGATCGCTTCCAACCTGCTGGCGTTCTCTACCTTGCTGGGCGGCTGGCTGGTCTACGGGCTGGCGCTGCTCTGGGCGATAACACGGACGCCCTGGGTCGAACTGTTCAGTGACCTGCGCCGCCAGCATCTGCTGTTCGGCACCATGCTCGCGCTGTTTCTACTCTGGCTGGTGCGCCGCGATTTCGACTCCGGGCTTTCCTATCACTTCATCGGTATGACCGCCGTAACCCTGTTGCTTGATTGGCCACTTGCCGTCCTGGCTGGCCTGGCGGCGCAGCTTGGTCTGCTGGCTATCGGTCGCATGGACCTGGCCTCGCTCGGTATCAACGGCGTGCTGCTGGTGCTGATTCCAGTGCTGGTCACCGAGCTGTGCGCAATCCGTGTCGAGCGCGCGCAGCCACGTAACCTGTTCGTCTACATCTTCTTCTGCGGTTTCTTTCCAGCGGCGTTGGCGACGTTGATGACGCTGCTCGGCGGCCTTGCCTTGTTGTGGATGGACGGGCTGTTCCCCATGCCGCCCTGGCTGGACGACTTTGCCGGCTACCTGTGGCTGGTGGCGTTCCCCGAAGCCTTTATCAACGGCACCATCGTCACCGCGTTGGTGGTGTTCTACCCGGACTGGCTGGAAACCTTCAACCGCAGCCGCTATCTGCAGGCGCCCTGGAAGGAGGGTGATCACGGCGAGTGAATGGCGTTGTATTGGCCCATTGAATGGCGCGGCCGAGATTGATCTTCGTCAATGATCGGAGCGGGCCTGCCGCCATGCTGTGAAAAACGCCTCCGAGGGACTTGAACATGAGTATTCACAGCTGGGCCAGAAGCGCCCTGCACGATGATTTGCGCGACGGCGAAGCCCAGGGTTTCGAGCGCCTGATGGTATTGCGTGCGCTGCTGGCGGAAATAGTGCAGCAGAACAAGGCGCTGCGCGACGCTCAGGAACTGGCTGGCGAACTGCAGTTTCTCGCCGACAACCTCGACGATGATCGCGATTACGCCTTTATGCGTCCCTGACGTTCCCGATTCTGCTTGTGTGGGAGCCGCGCCCTGCGGCTAATGGCCGAGCGAGGCGACGTTAAGGCCAAACGCTTCGCCCCGGGGCGGGGCTCCTACAAAAAAACAGGGTTGTGTCGGGGCTTCAATCCCGAGGTGGCTGCTGCCTCCCCTGTAGGAGCCGCGCCTCGCGGCGAATGGCTGTGGGGCGACGCTAAAGTCAAAAAGCTTCGCCCCGGGGCGGGGCTCCTACAGGGCGAGATGGATCAATGCGGGCGTGTCGGCAGGTCGCCGCTGAACAGCTCGTCTTCCAGGTCATTGCCGGGAATCGCATGCTCTTCAGCGGCCCAGGCACCCAGATCGATCAGCTTGCAGCGTTCGCAGCAGAAGGGGCGGTAGGTGTTTTCGGCTTTCCACTCGACGGGTGCGCTACAGGTTGGGCATTGAACGGTAATGGTCATGGCTGGCCTCCACGCAGGGTCAGATAGAAGTTGTGCAGGCGCTCGACCTCCGCGTCCAGCCAGGCCATATCACGATCATTGACCAGCACGTCGTGAGCATGGCGCAGGCGCTCTTCGCGGCTGGCCTGGGCCTGCATGATGGCGCGAACCTGTTCTTCCGAACTCTGGTCGCGCGCGATGGTGCGTTGCACCTGCAACTCGGCAGGCGTGTCGACGACCAATATGCGTTGGGTCATCTGCCGCTGGCCGGACTCGACCAGTAGTGGCGACACCAGAATGGCATAGGGCGATTCTGCGCGCGCCAACACCTGCACGATCTCCTGGCCGATCAGCGGGTGCAGCAGGCTTTCCAGCCAGCGGCGCTGCTCGGGGGCGGCAAATATCAGTTTGCGCAGCGCGGCGCGGTCCAGCTCGCCATTGGCTTGCAGTACGCCTGCACCAAAGTGCTCAACAATCTTTGCCAGCGCCGGACGCCCCGGTTCGACCACCCAACGCGCCGCATGATCGGCGTCCACCACGTGCACGCCGCGTTCGATAAAGCCTTGCGCCACCGCGCTCTTGCCGCTGCCAATGCCACCAGTCAGGCCGAGTATCCAGGGTTTCATCACGCCAATGCGGTCTCGTTACTGCTCAAGGCCGCGATTGTAGGGGGGATTGCTGGATGATGCGAACCGCGTGTACCGCGATCCGTCATCCCCGCGAAGGCGGGGACCCAGCTTTGGCGTCAGGATCACTCCTGGACTCCCGCCTTCGCGGGAGTGACGAGTGTCGCTGGGTTAGCTCAAACCCTGTAGGAGCCGCGCCCCGCGGCGAATGGTTCTGAGGGGCAGCGCTAAATTCAAAAGCTTCGCCCCGGGGCGGGGCTCCTACAACTTGGGCAACTATGGCTGTTTGACTCAAAACCCAGCGAACTTCAGATAACTGCCGGTAATCACATCGCCCCACAGCAGAGCGATCCACCCGGCAATCGCCAGATAAGGGCCGAAGGGAATCGGCGTGCCGGAATCGCTGCCACGCATGCGCAGCAGAATCACACCTAGCACCGCGCCGACCAGTGACGACAGCAGAATGGTCAGCGGCAGAATCTGCCAGCCACCCCAGGCCCCGAGCATCGCCAGCAGCTTGAAGTCGCCATAACCCATGCCTTCCTTGCCGGTGATCAGCTTGAACAGCCAATACACCGACCACAGGCTCAGATAACCGGCAATCGCCCCCCACAGTGCATCTTCCAGGCTGGTGAACAACCCGAAGTAATTGACGATCAAGCCCAGCCATAGCAGTGGCAGCACCAGCACATCCGGCAGAATCTGGTGATCGGCATCGATCAGGCTCATCGCCAGCAGCCCCCAGGCCAGCACCAGCATGGCGCCCGCCTGCCAGGTAAACCCGAAATGCCAGGCGACATAAGCGGAAAGCAGCCCGCAGGCCAGTTCAACGATGGGGTAACGCTTGCTGATCGGGATTTTGCAGTTCGAACACTTGCCGCGCAGGAACAAATAGCTGATGACCGGGATGTTCTCCCAGGGGCGAATCTCATGGCCGCATTGCGGGCAGCAGGAATTGGGCAGGATCAGGTTGAAGGTCTGGGCGGTTGGTGCCGACGGCAATTCCAGCACCTCGCGCGCCTGACTCTGCCAATCACGTTGCAGCATCAACGGTAGGCGATAGATCACTACATTGAGGAAGCTGCCAATCAGCAGGCCCAGTAGCAGAGCACACAAAACAAAGGCCAGCGCATGGCTGGCCAGAAAGTCGATCACGAGCATTTAAACGACGGCACCCAACTGGAAGATAGGCAGGTACATGGCGATGATCAGACCGCCGATCAGTACGCCCAGTACGGACATGATGATGGGTTCCATCAGGCTGGTCAGGCCGTCAACCATGTTGTCCACTTCTGCTTCATAGAAGCTCGCTACCTTATCGAGCATCTCATCCAGCGAGCCAGACTCTTCGCCAATAGCGGTCATCTGCACGGCCATGGAGGGGAAGGTGCCGGTGGTGCGCATTGAGAAGTTAAGCTGCATGCCGGTAGATACATCTGCTTTGATCTTGTTGGTCGCATTCTTGAACACCACATTACCGGTGGCGCCGGAGACCGAATCCAGCGCATCGACCAGTGGCACGCCAGCGGCAAAAGTCGTTGATAGTGTGCGTGCGAAGCGGGCTACCGCAGATTTGTAAAGAATGTCGCCGACGATTGGCAGTTTCAGTACGCCACGGTCAACCGAGTCGCGCAGTTTCTGCGAGCGCTTCATCGCTTCTTTGAATGCAAAGGCAGCGGCGATGATTGCAATCAGAAAAATGAACCACCACTCCTGAAGAAATTGCGATATGCCTATGACCATCAGCGTAAAGGCAGGTAGTTCAGCGCCGAAGTTGGCGAAAACTTCCTCGAATTGCGGTACAACTTTAATGAGCAAAATGGCTGAGACGATGATGGCGACCACCACAACAGCGATTGGATAGTTCATCGCCTTCTTGATCTTGGCCTTCAGCGCTTCGGTCTTTTCTTTGTAGGTGGCGATTCGGTCCAGCAGATTCTCCAGCGCGCCGGCCTGTTCGCCAGACTCAACCAGGTTGCAATACAGTTCATCGAAGTACTGTGGTTTCTTGCGCAGCGAGGCGGCAAAACTGTTACCAGCAGCCACCTCCTGCTTCACCTCGTCGACCAGCTTGCGCATGTTGGGGTTGTCGAAGCCCTCTGAGATGATGTCGAAGGACTGCAGCAGTGGCACGCCAGCTTTCATCATGGTCGCCATCTGCCGGGTAAACAGGGCGATATCCATGGGTTTGATCTTCTTGCCTGCGCTGAAGAGCGACACCCCCTTTTTGCGTACTTTGGTCGGATTGATCCCCTGTTTGCGCAGTTGCGCCTTGACCAAGGACGGGTTCTGCCCGCTGAGCTCCCCCTTGACGACGGCACCGCTTTTGTTCTTGCCTTCCCAGGTGAACACACTGGTTTTTAGAGCTTTTTCCGCCATGGTTAATCCTTGGTTACGCGGTTGACTTCCTCAAGGCTGGTGACCCCTTGCATGGCCTTGAGCAAAGCGGAGGTGCGTAGGTCATTAAAGCCGTCTTTACGCATCTGCGTGGCAATATCGATGGAGTTGCCTTCCTCCATGATAATCCGCTGCAGGTTGGGCGTGTTTTTAACCACTTCATAAATACCGACACGCCCCTTGTAACCGCCTTTGCAGTTATCACAACCTACCGGGCCATAGATCTTGAAGGTGCCGATCTTGTTTTCGGGGAAGCCCTCGGCCAGCAGCGTTTCACGCGGTACGTCCACTTCCTTCTTGCAGCTATTGCACAGCTTGCGTGCCAGACGCTGGGCGATGATCAGGTTGACCGAGGTGGCGATGTTGAAGGATGGCACGCCCATATTGCGCAAGCGGGTCAGGGTTTCCGCGGCGCTGTTGGTGTGCAGTGTGGACATTACCATATGCCCGGTCTGTGCGGCCTTGACGGCAATGGAGGCCGTGTCCAGATCGCGAATCTCACCGACCATGATGATATCCGGGTCCTGACGCAGAAAGGCGCGCAGCGCCTGGGTAAAATCCATGCCCTGCTTGGGGTTGACGTTGACCTGGTTGATGCCCTCCAGGTTGATTTCCACCGGGTCTTCGGCGGTGGAGATATTCACATCAGGCGTATTGAGGATGTTCAGGCCGGTATAGAGCGATACGGTTTTGCCCGAGCCGGTGGGGCCGGTGACCAGAATCATGCCCTGTGGTTGCTTCAGGGCGTTCATATACAGCTCTTTCTGTTCCTCCTCGTAACCCAGTGCGTCGATCCCCATCTGCGCGCTGGTGGGGTCGAGAATTCGCATCACGATCTTCTCGCCCCAGAGCGTTGGGAGCGTGTTGACGCGGAAATCGATGGCCTTGGTCTTGGAGATTTTCATCTTGATCCGGCCATCCTGCGGCTTGCGCCGCTCGGAAATATCCAAGGCGGCCATGACCTTCAGGCGGGCGGAAATTCTCGGTGCCAGCTGGATGGGCGGGCGCGCGACCTCATGTAGGATGCCGTCGGTACGGAAGCGGACTCGGTAGGCTTTTTCGTAGGGCTCGAAGTGCAGGTCGGAAGAACCACCTTTTATTGCATCAAGCAGCATCTTGTTGACGAAACGTACTACCGGCGCATCGTCAGCATCGGCGCCACCTTCGCCGACCGACTTCTCATCATCAACCGCCTCGACATCCAGTCCATCCAGATCAACGTCTGCCAGCTCGTCCATGCTGCTGTTGGCAGAGTCGAAGAACTTGTCGATGGCATCGCCGAGTTTGTCGTCCTCGACCAAAATGGCTTCTGTGGTCAGGCCGGTGCTGAACTGCACATCGGTGACGGCCTGGTGATTGGTCGGGTCAGAAAGCGCAACGAACAGCTTGTTACCTCGACGCCATAGCGGCAGTACGCGATGCTGGCGGGCTAGTTTCTCGCTGAGCAGGTCGCGGGGCTGGCTGTCCTTGTCGATACTGCTCAGGTCAAGCATGGCGATGCCGAACTGTTCACAGAGCAATTCGGCCAAGTCTCGCGCTTTGACCAGCTTGTTCTGAACCAGATAAGTGACCAGGGGTAGTTGGTTGCGCTGCGCTTGTTGCAGTGCCTGCTGAGCGGTTCTTTCATCGAGCAGTTTTTGCAGAACCAAGTGTTTGGCCAGTCCGGTCAGGGCGGGGGAGTCTGACATAGCGGATATATCCAGAAGCTATCGCAAAGCCTGCGTTATAGCCTAGAAGCGTGAGGCTGCCAAACCCGCGCAAAGCGTATGACATTTTTTGTCAGTTAGCGACGTGAGTGGTGGAACGCTGGCCCGCTTATGCTCCAAAGTGCGCGGGCTTGAGGTTGGCATGGATTATGCTTTTGCTTAATCAGGGCCGCTGGCCTTACTTCAACCTAGGAGAACATTATGAAAGCTCAACTGCAAAAGGGTTTTACCCTGATTGAATTGATGATCGTCGTGGCGATCATTGGTATTTTGGCCGCTGTCGCGCTGCCGGCGTACCAAGATTACACTGTGCGTGCGCGTGTTACCGAGGGGTTGAGTCTGGCTTCTGCAGCTAAGGCTCATGTAGCTGACGTACTGGCTTCTGGGAATCCGCAGGGCGATGCCGCCGGCTATGCGATGGGTTACAACGCTCCTAGCGCAACCCGTAATGTGACCTCTGTTGCCATTACTCCTGCTACCGGTGTAATCACTGTGACTATGACAGCAAATGCTGGTAACGGTACTTTGACTTTGACTCCTAACTCACCGATTGGTACCCTTTTGCCCGTAGGTACGGCGGCCTTCCAGCCGCCTGCAAATGCCGTTGCTTGGCGCTGCAGGGCTGCTGGTGCTGGCGCTAATAGTTTTGCTGGTGGTGCTGCAGGCACCTTGCCGGCACGTTTTGCGCCTGCAGAATGTAAGTAATTTTATTTAAAAGAGGTGGGGGGTGCTTTGCGCCCTCCACCTTTTTTTATTTAAAGAAGAGGTGGGCTTTGGAAAAAAGATTTATTTATGCCTTTAAATTTTCAGCTAGGCATTTTCTAATTTCTTTTTTTGTGGTCGGTTGCGTTCTTTTTGGGGCTTTTTATTTTTGGTATCCGAAGGAATTTTGGGGGGTGACAAATGTTGGTGAGATATTGTTTTTCATTGTTCTTGTTGATCTTGTTTGTGGGCCGTTTTTGACTTTGTTGGTTGTGTCACCTTGTAAGGCTCGTTCGGAGTTGTTTAGGGATGTGTTTTTTATATTTACTTTGCAGGCGTTTGTTTTGAGTTATGGTGTCTACTCTCTCTATCAGGGGCGGCCTCTTTATTTGGCTTTTGAAAAAGATCGTTTTAGGTTGGTAACTGCAGCTGATATTTATGTTGATGAAGACGATAAAAAATACACTCCTCCTTTTTCTGGGGTTGAGTTTGTCTTTGTTAAACTACTGACCCCAACTGATGAGGGGTATCTTGAGAGTGTTCGTCATGCCTTGCAGGGCGTGCACCCTGCCTATAAACCCTCAAGGTGGGAAAGCTATCTGATCAATATTGATGCAGTTAGGCAGTTAGCCAATCCCCTTGAGAGGTTGGCAGCGGAGTTTGCAGGGGGTGATGAGTTTCCGACAGGATCTCTATATTTGCCATTAGATAGTTACTATGGTGGTGATTGGGTGGTGGTTCTTTCTCCTGATGCCCGTGAGTTCTTAGGGATTTTGCCGTGGAATGGTTGGCGTTAAACCCGGTAAGGCGGATCAACTCCGTAACCCGGTAAGGCGGATCAACTCCGTAGGATGGATTAGCGAAGCGTAATCCGTCGTTCACCGCGAATCACGATATCCATTGCAACACTGAACGCCCTACCTTGCGCGGGGTGTTTTGCTCTCTGGAGTTTGTGGTGTGCGGCTCTCGTTCGGCGCATTACGCCTGCGGCTAATGCGCCCTACGGGTTACCTGATGTTGCCGGGGCTTGAGCTATTTCCGTGGCCGTCTAGGCTTGACCTTTTGGTGTTTCTGGAGGGGCAAGGATGCCGAACTATCGCCGTGCTTTCGCGCCGGGGGCGAGCTGGTTCTTTACCGTGAATCTGCTGCAACGCCGCCGCAATGATCTGTTGCTGCGGCATGTCGAGCTGTTGCGTGATGCGGTGCGGCGCGTGCATCGCGATTATCCGTTCACTATCGATGCGTGGGTGGTGCTGCCCGAACACATGCATTGCGTATGGACGTTGCCGCCTGGTGATGCGGATTACCCGTTGCGCTGGCGGCTGATCAAGACGTTTTTCTGCCGAGGGTTGCCCTCCGATGAATACCGCTCGCTGACGCGTTTGCGTCGCGGCGAACGGGGAATCTGGCAGCGGCGCTACTGGGAGCATCAACTGCGTGATGACGAGGACTTTCGCCGGCATATAGATTATGTCTACATCAACCCTTGCAAACACGGGCTGGTGGGGCGGGTGGCGGACTGGCCCCATTCGAGCTTTCACCGTGATGTGGTGATGGGGCTTTACCCGGTTGATTGGGCGGGTGATATCGGGCTTGAGGTGCCGGGGGATGGGTAGGGGGCAAGGGGGCAGGTCTGCATCGTTCGGCGCATTACGCCTGCGGCTAATGCGCCCTACGGTTATGGCCTACGCATGTGCCTCGCGGCTCAGCACGTCGGCAACCCACTGGTTGATGCTCTTGTGCTCCAGTTCCGCTTTTACCGCGACCGTGGCGTGCAGCTCTGGCCCCAGGCGTAGGCTGAGCTTGCCGGAGTAGGTTTTTTGCGGCGGGCGATCCAGCTGAGCGCAGGTGTCGAGGTAGTCGTTCACTGCTTCTTCGAATGCCGTGCGAAGTTCCTGAACGGACTCACCATGAAAATGAAAACCCACCACGTCGCGAATGCCGGCGATGTGACCAACGAAAAGGCCGTCTTCGTCGCTGTACTCGATGCGGGCTGCATAGCCCTTGTAAGTCATTGCATGCGCATTCATGGGGTAACTCCTGCTTGTTCAAGGAAGGCCCGTGCATCGCGAACCTGATACGGCTTGGCTTCCTTGTCGTGATGGGGGCGGTGAAAGGTGCCAACCACGCCATTCAACCCGGTAAGGCGGATCAACTCCGTAGGATGGATTAGCGAAGCGTAATCCGTCGTTCACCGCGAATCACGATATCCATTGCAACACTGAACGCCCTACCTTGCGCGGGGTGTTTTGCTCTCTGGAGTTTGTGGTGTGCGGCTCTCGTTCGGCGCATTACGCCTGCGGCTAATGCGCCCTACGGGTTACCTGATGTTGCCGGGGCTTGAGCTATTTCCGTGGCCGTCTAGGCTTGACCTTTTGGTGTTTCTGGAGGGGCAAGGATGCCGAACTATCGCCGTGCTTTCGCGCCGGGGGCGAGCTGGTTCTTTACCGTGAATCTGCTGCAACGCCGCCGCAATGATCTGTTGCTGCGGCATGTCGAGCTGTTGCGTGATGCGGTGCGGCGCGTGCATCGCGATTATCCGTTCACTATCGATGCGTGGGTGGTGCTGCCCGAACACATGCATTGCGTATGGACGTTGCCGCCTGGTGATGCGGATTACCCGTTGCGCTGGCGGCTGATCAAGACGTTTTTCTGCCGAGGGTTGCCCTCCGATGAATACCGCTCGCTGACGCGTTTGCGTCGCGGCGAACGGGGAATCTGGCAGCGGCGCTACTGGGAGCATCAACTGCGTGATGACGAGGACTTTCGCCGGCATATAGATTATGTCTACATCAACCCTTGCAAACACGGGCTGGTGGGGCGGGTGGCGGACTGGCCCCATTCGAGCTTTCACCGTGATGTGGTGATGGGGCTTTACCCGGTTGATTGGGCGGGTGATATCGGGCTTGAGGTGCCGGGGGATGGGTAGGGGGCAAGGGGGCAGGTCTGCATCGTTCGGCGCATTACGCCTGCGGCTAATGCGCCCTACGGTTATGGCCTACGCATGTGCCTCGCGGCTCAGCACGTCGGCAACCCACTGGTTGATGCTCTTGTGCTCCAGTTCCGCTTTTACCGCGACCGTGGCGTGCAGCTCTGGCCCCAGGCGTAGGCTGAGCTTGCCGGAGTAGGTTTTTTGCGGCGGGCGATCCAGCTGAGCGCAGGTGTCGAGGTAGTCGTTCACTGCTTCTTCGAATGCCGTGCGAAGTTCCTGAACGGACTCACCATGAAAATGAAAACCCACCACGTCGCGAATGCCGGCGATGTGACCAACGAAAAGGCCGTCTTCGTCGCTGTACTCGATGCGGGCTGCATAGCCCTTGTAAGTCATTGCATGCGCATTCATGGGGTAACTCCTGCTTGTTCAAGGAAGGCCCGTGCATCGCGAACCTGATACGGCTTGGCTTCCTTGTCGTGATGGGGGCGGTGAAAGGTGCCAACCACGCCATTCAGTTCGAAGCGTACGCGTGAGCCATTGCCCTCGATAGCTCTGGCGCCGGCCGCTACAAATAGCGATTCAATGCGGGACCACTCAAGTGTGCTCGGTACCGGCTTGGCGAAGACTGCTTTCAGGATAGATTGGCGAAGTCTAATCAGTCGTTTGCTACAGGCCACGATGTTTGCCGAAGTATCTGCGTGACGCCTGGAATGGAGCGTTCGGCTTTTGGGGCTGGGGCTAATCCGCCCTGCAGGCATCCGGCCTGGCTCTATTTCCTGCCGCCATGCAGCGGTCGTCTACATGGCGGTAGGTTCGGCATTGTTTGGTGCTATAGCGGTTGGGATACACTTCTAAGCGTGTATGCGGAGGTTGGCTATGAATAAGGTCGTGCTGGTCGAGTTACTGCGCTCGCGACTGGATGGTTTGCTGGCTATCTATGCCTTTGGCAGTCGTGTCCAGGGTACGGCAGGAGAAGGCAGTGATCTCGATCTGGCGGTGCTGGTGCAAGGCTATGCTGACCCGCTGACGCTTTGGCAGCTTGCCGGTGAAGCTGCCGATGTTGCAGGTTGTCCGGTCGATTTGCTGGATTTGCGCAGGGCCTCTACCGTGATGCAGCAGCAGGTGCTGACTAAAGGTGAGCGCTGGTGGGCTGTGCCAGGAGATGAGGCTGGTTTGTTCGAGTGCGCTGTGTTGAGCGAGAAGCTTGAGCTGGATCGGGCCAGGGCGCCTCTGTTGCGGGATATCGAGCGAGATGGGCGGGTGTATGGTCGATGATGTGTTGTTGAACAAGGCCGCAAGCATCGAACGTGGCGTCAGGCGTGCGCGTGAGGAGTATGAGCGCGACCCGGCGAGTTTTGCAGAGGACTTTACTCGGCAGGATGCGGCCATTCTGAACATCCAGCGCGCTTGCGAGGCGGCCCTGGATATGGGGCAGCATTTGATTCGGCGCGAGCGTCTCGGTATTCCGCAGAGTGCGCGCGATGTTTTTGCGCTGCTGGCTGCAGGCGGCTGGATCGACGTTAGCCTGGCCGAAGCGCTGAAGCGCATGGTGGGCTATCGCAATATTGCTGTTCATGAATACCAAGCGCTGCAGCTACCGATTACCGTTGCGGTCATTACCCGCCACCTGGGTGAATTTCTCGATTATTCCAAGAACATTCTGTTGAAGGATGCGCGGGAGGATTGAGGTTTTTCTCTCAGAAAAACGTTGTCATATCCGCACAGGTGGGCGGCTGGTTTCGTGGTGAGCCTGCTATCGATTCGCCGCGAGGCGCGGCTCCTACTGGGTGGTGGCTGCCTTGACGTGTGAAGGCTGGGGGCGCCTTGCTATGCAGAAGTCCAGTTCCGGTGTAACAAGCTGGGATTTATAGGGCCCAGGGACAGGCCGCGATTTCCCCTACTTCCGCTTATGGCGTGCGTGGTCTGTTCTAAAGCGTCCTTACTTGACGTGCCTGATTGGACCCGCGTACTTCGCTATGGCCAGATCGCTTGTGACCAATATAAAGCCTTCAGTGGTGGCCTGAGCAATCAGCATTCGATCAAATGGGTCGTTATGTATAGGTGGAAGAGCGGCGGCTGCAATGCTGTGCTGCCCGGTCATTGCCAGCTCTTGATAGTCTGCATCGAGCAGTGCTCTTCTGAGTACTGCCGGGTCAAAATGGAAATGGGCTTTGCCCATGGCATGCTTGATGCCAACTTCCCAAATGCTCGCAGCGCTGAAGAGCAACTCGTTGTCGCGGTCGTTGATCAGATTGGCCGCGTCGGTTGGTAGTGAGGAGGGGGTGGCGCAGGCCCAGAGTAAAATATGAGTGTCGAGCAGCAGTTTCATGCGCCGAACATCGACTCGATTTCATTCTGAAACGGTGTGTCAATGTCGTCTGGCACATTGAAAACGCCAGTCAGCATCCCGGTGCGAGGTTTGCTTTCCTGGTTGATCGAGATGACCTTCACCATCGGCTTGCCTGCCTTTGCGATGATAAACGGGCTGCCTTGGCTGGCATCGAGAATCAGTTGTGACAGGTGCGTCTTGGCGTCGTGAATATTGACCATTTTCGGGCTGTTGGTGGGGGTCTCGGTTTTCATGGTGGAGTACCTGGTTAGCTAACGTGGTTAGTCTATTCTCCGGCGTGCCTGTTCGCAATCGTTGGTGCTAGCCGTGGTTTCCTCCAGTTTTGTGGGTGGGCTTGAGCTCCACGAGATGGCTTGAGGTGATTTGTCTCTGGTGTCAGGTGTGGGCTGCGTAACGACGGATTACGCTCGCTGATCCATCCCGCGCGATGCCTTCAGCAGCCCTGAAATTGTAGGAGCCCCGCCCCGGGGCGAATTTTTGTAATCCGGTGCGATTTCGCTGAGGCCGCGATTCGCCGCGAGGCGCGGCTCCTACAGTGGGTCGGTGGCTTACTCAGGTGCCAGGTGTGGGCTGCGTAACGACGGATTACGCTCGCTGATCCATCCCGCGCAATGCCATCAGCAGCCCTGAAATTGTAGGAGCCCCGCCCCGGGGCGAATTTTGGTAATCCAGCGCGATTTCGCTGAGGCTGCGATTCGCCGCGGGGCGCGGCTCCTACAGTGAGTCGGTGGCTTACTCTGGTGTCAGGTGTGGGCTGCGTCCAGCGGATTACGCTTCGCTAATCCATCCCGCGCGATGCCTTCAGCGGCACTGAAATTGTAGGAGCCCCGCCCTGGGGCGAATTTTGGTAATCCGGTGCGATTTCGCTGAGGCCGCGATTCGCCGCGGGGCGCGGCTCCTACAGTGAGTCGGTGGCTTACTCTGGTGTCAGGTGTGGGCTGCGTCCAGCGGATTACGCTTCGCTAATCCATCCCGCGCGATGCCTTCAGCGGCACTGAAATTGTAGGAGCCCCGCCCTGGGGCGAATTTTGGTAATCCGGTGCGATTTCGCTGAGGCCGCGATTCGCCGCGGGGCGCGGCTCCTACAGTGAGTCGGTGGCTTGCTCTGGTGTCAGGTGTGGGCTGCGTCCAGCGGATTACGCTTCGCTAATCCATCCCGCGCGATGTCATCAGCAGCCCTGAAATTGTAGGAGCCCCGCCCGGGGGCGAATTTTTGTAATCCGGTGCGACTTCGCTGAGGCTGCGATTCGCCGCGAGGCGCGGCTCCTACAGTGAGTCGGTGGCTTACTCTGGTGTCAGGTGTGGGCTGCGTCCAGCGGATTACGCTCGCTGATACATCCCGCGCGATGCCTTCAGCGGCACTGAAATTGTAGGAGCCCCGCCCCGGGGCGAATTTTGGTAATCCGGTGCGACTTCGCTGAGGCTGCGATTCGCCGCGGGGCGCGGCTCCTACAGTGGGTCGGTGGCTTACTCAGGTGCCAGGTGTGGGCTGAGTCTGACGGATTACGCTTCCGCTAATCCATCCCGCGCAATGCCTTCAGCAGCCCTGAAATTGTAGGAGCCCCGCCCCGGGGCGAATTTTTGTAATCCGGTGCGATTTCGGTGATGCTGCGATTCGCCGCGGGGCGCGGCTCCTACAGTGAGTAGGTGGCTTACAGCGCCAGGCGCATCGACAAATCCACCGCCTTCACATCCTTGGTCAGCGTCCCCAGCGAGATGTAGTCCATGCCTGTCTCGGCGACCACGCGCAAGGTGCTGTCATTGATCCCGCCCGAGGCTTCGAGCTTGGCGCGGCCGGCGGTGAGTCTTACGGCTTCGCGCATATCCTCCAGTGACAGTTCGTCGAGCATGACGATATCGGCGCCCGCGTCCAGCGCTTGGCGCAGTTCTTCCAGGCTTTCCACTTCCACCGGCTTGCCCGGGGCGATCTGGTGGGTGGCGTTGATGGCCTGGGGGATGTGTTTTTCCTTGATCAGGAAGGTGTCGAATATCTCTGTGTATGGGGTTCGCCTCGCGGTACGGCGGATTCGTAGAATGGAATAGCCGGAGGCGTGACCGTGATTTGCCGCTGTGGCAACCGTCAAAAAGGGCGCAGCTGCGAATGGTGCCCGGTATGATGGTGCAGCGTTCAACTCCTGGCATGGAGCAAGGGTTTGCTATGACTGATCAAGATATCCGCTGGCTACAGCGACTGAGCAACTATCAGCGTGCCCTTGGGCAACTGACCCGGGCGGTTGAGCTGGCGCAGAGTCGTCCGCTCAGCGAGTTGGAGCGACAGGGGCTGATCCAGGCATTCGAGTTTGTTTTCGAGTTGGCCTGGAATCTGATGAAGGATTATTTTGTTTATCAGGGCAATCCGGCTATTACGGGGGCTCGCGATGCGATTCGCACGGCGTTCAAGCAGGGGCTGGTCGTCGATGGCGAAGGTTGGATGGAGATGATCAAGAGCCGTGATCAGACGGCCCATACCTACAATGAATCCATCGCTATTGAGATCGCCGAGCGTATTCTGGCGCGTTATCAGGATCTCTTCGTGCAATTTCAGCAGCGGATGCAAGGGCTGGCCAGCGAGCTATGACGGATGAGAGTCGGTTCGGGTTGCCGCTGCATGCGGTCGAGAAGTTATGCGCTGTTTTTCGCGCGTGTCCGCAGGTCGAGCGAGTCATTCTGTATGGCTCACGTGCCAAAGGTAATTATCGAGTTGGGTCGGATATCGATCTGACGGTTGAGGGGGAAGGGCTTTCACTGGCGCAGTTATTGGCCATGGAGAGCCAGATCGACGAATTGTTGCTGCCCTGGATGGTCGATCTTTCTCTCAAGGATCGTATCGATAACCCGGCGCTGCTCGATCATATCGCTCGCGTCGGGTTGACCTTTTATGAGCGCGGCAGGGCGGATGCGTAGGGTGGAGTCGTCGTAGTTGCCTCCATAGTCATCGTTCACCACGAGGCTGCTGGTGGTGCAGATAGCTGCACTCAGCGCGATGCCTTCAGCGGCCCTGAAATTGTAGGAGCCCCGCCCCGGGGCGAATTTTTGTAATCCAGCGCGATTTCGCTGAGGCCGCGATTCGCCGCGGGGCGCGGCTCCTACAGTGAGTCGGTGGCTTGCTCTGGCACCAGGTGTGGGCTGCGTCCGAGGGATTACGCTCGCTAATCTATCCCGCGCGATGCCTTCAGCAGCCCTGAAAATTGTAGGAGCCCCGCCCCGGGGCGAATTTTTGTAATCCGGTGCGATTTCGCTGAGGCTGCGATTCGCCGCGGGGCGCGGCTCCTACAGTGGGTCGGTGGCTTACTCTGGTGTCAGGTGTGGGCTGCGTCCAGCGGATTACGCTCGCTAATCTATCCCGCGCGATGCCTTCAGCAGCCCTGAAAATTGTAGGAGCCCCGCCCCGGGGCGAATTTTTGTAATCCAGCGCGATTTCGCTGAGGCTGCGATTCGCCGCGAGGCGCGGCTCCTACAGTGAGTAGGTGGCTTACAAGGCCAGGCGCATCGACAAATCCACCGCCTTCACATCCTTGGTCAGCGTCCCTAGCGAGATGTAATCCACCCCCGTCTCTGCGATCACGCGCAACGTGCTGTCATTGATCCCGCCCGAGGCTTCGAGCTTGGCGCGGCCGGCGGTGAGTCTTACGGCTTCGCGCATGTCGTCCAGTGACAGCTCGTCGAGCATAACGATATCGGCTCCCGCTTCCAGCGCTTCGCGCAGTTCTTCCAGGCTTTCCACTTCCACTTCCACCGGCTTGCCCGGGGCGATCTTGTGGGCGGCGGCAATTGCCTGGGCGATGCCGCCGCAGGCAGCGATGTGGTTTTCCTTTATAAGGAAAGCATCGTACAAACCGATGCGGTGGTTGTGGCAGCCGCCGCAGGTTACGGCGTACTTCTGGGCCAGGCGCAGGCCCGGTAGGGTCTTGCGGGTGTCCAGCAGTTTTACCTGGGTGCCTTCAACCAGGTCGGCATAGTGGCGGCAGCGGGTGGCGACTGCAGACAGGGTCTGCAGGAAGTTCAGGGCGCTGCGCTCGCCGCTGAGCAGGGCGCGGGCCGGGCCTTCTAGGCGCAGCAGAGTCTGGTCGGCGCTGACCTTGTCGCCATCCTGCACCTGCCAGTGCACTGCGACGCGCGGGTCGAGCTGGCGAAATACCGCATCGACCCAGGCGGTGCCGCAAATTACTGCTTCTTCCCGTGTGATCACGCGGGCGCTGGCCAGGCGCTCGGCCGGTATCAGCTGGGCGGTGATGTCGCCGCTGCCAATGTCTTCGGCCAGGGCGCGGCGGACGTTGGCTTCGATTTCGCTGCTGAGGTCGGCGAGGGTCAGGTTGGGCATGATCGGCTCCGGTGTAGACGAGCGGCGATTATAGAGCCAGGCAGGGGCAGGGCAATGGGCTGAAGTGTGCTCGCAGCCATCGAAGGGCAAAGGATTTCGCTGCGGCGTGCGGCATCAGAAAAGGCATGTGCGGCCCGACCAGCGGGCAGCGTCACAGGGCTGTCAGCGTTAGGCTGCAGAGATACGGCTGTCGTGTGTTGGCTACCGTCTGGAGGTGGCGTGAGGCTATCTGTGATCTGGGTCATGTCTGTGGGAAAAATTGGCTTGGTATGACGCGCAGCCTCCCTATAATGGCTTTACTTTTTTCATTATTGACGCCAGGCCTTTGACGTTACGGACGACGCTCGGTTGACGCTGTGCAGACCAGGAAGCCCGGGTTCGGGCAGTCTGCGGGAGACTAGAATGAAGACCGACGCGAATGTGGTGCACCTGGCCAAGGTCATCGCAGAGCAATCGCCAACTTCGCCGGTAGGAAGACTGCCCGTGGCGCTGATTCAGGTGCGTGACAAAGCGGCGCAACAGCTCAAGCAGAGTCTGCAGAGCCTGTTCGACAATGCCGACGATACCCTCTTCGAGATGGCGGATCGGGCGACCAGCAATGCCGAGCAGAATGCTTTCTTCGAGGCCATGCGTGACCTGCGTCTGAAGCGCAAGAGCATCGAGCGCGGTTTCCTGCAGAAGGTGTTCGAGTCTTTCGCCAATCTCAACCAGTACGAAATCGGCAAGCCGCAGCCAGCACTGGATGCGGTGTCCTTCGACAGCCTAAGCCTGGTGCAGAACGACGAGCTGGAAGAAACCGTGGCGCTGGACGCCATGGTGGCCAAGGTGATGAGCCGAGACGCTGTTGCGTTGGGCCATCTCACCACGCGCCTCAATGCGGTGATCAGCAAGAAGCTGGACGACAAGAGCAACCCGCTCGGCCCCACCCTGCTCAGCGAATACTTCCTCGACGCCTGCAGTAGCCTGGGTGTGGAGATCAAGGTCAAGCTGATCATCCTCAAGCTGTTCGAAAAGTACGTGCTCGGCAGCTGCGACATGCTATACGCCGAGGCCAACCAGGCGCTGGTCAGCGCCGGCGTGTTGCCTGAACTGAAGTCCGCACCGCCGCGCCGTCAGCAGCGCCCGGCAGCTTCCACTTATGTTCAGTCGTCCGGCGAGGAAGGCATGCCCTTGCTCGAAGGCGCCGATCAGGGCGTGCAGGAAGTGTTCGGTGCGTTGCAGGATCTGCTCTCGCAAGTGCGCGGCACGGCGATGCCACGCCGGGCTCAGACAGCCGATGCAATGCCGATCACCAGCAGTGATCTGATGCGCCTGCTATCGCATATGCAGCAGCGGGCTCCGGCACAGGTCAGCGTCGAGGATTTCGATCTGCGTGAGCAACTCGAGCGGTTGCTCGAACGTGCCAGTGCCAAAAGCGGCAAGGCGCGGGTGGTCGGTGAAGTCGACGAGGACGTGATCAATCTGGTGTCGATGCTGTTTGAGTTCATTCTCGACGATCGCACCCTGCCGGATTCACTCAAGGCACTGATTGGCCGTCTGCAGATTCCGATGCTCAAGGTTGCGGTGCTGGACAAGACCTTCTTCAGCCGTGGCAGCCACCCGGCGCGCCGCCTGCTCAATGAAATCGCTTCTGCGGCCCTTGGCTGGGTCGATCAGGACGATGCCCAGCGTGACAGCCTCTATCAGAAGATCGAGCAGGTGGTTCAGCGGCTGCTGAACGATTTCGTCGATGATCCGGCGATCTTCTCCGAACTGCTGGCCGAGTTCATGGCCTTTACCGGCGATGAGCGTCGTCGCAGTGAGCTGCTCGAACAGCGCACGCGCGACGCCGAGGAAGGCAGCGCCAAGGCCGAGTTGGCGCGTCGTCAGGTCGAGCACGCATTGAACGAACGACTGCTGGGCAAGACCCTGCCGGAAGTGGTGGTGCGGTTGCTGCAGGAAGCCTGGAGCAAGGTGCTGATGCTCACCTGCCTCAAGCATGGCGTGGAGTCGGACGAATGGCAGGCTGCGCTGCAGACCATGGACGACCTGGTCTGGAGTGTCGCCCCGCACGAGGATCCAGAGGCGCGTCTGCGTTTGCTGGAGCTGGTGCCGGGGCTGCTCAAGGCATTGCGCGAGGGCATGGCCAGCGCGGCCTTCGATCCGTTCTCCACCAGCGAGTTTTTCAGCCAGCTGGAGGGGCTGCATGTGCAGGCCTTCCAACGCTTCAAGCGCGCGGCCCCGGAAGCTGAGACGGCCATTGTCGAGGACGCTGCGCACACCGATCCGAGCGAAGCCGGCATCGAGCTGCCACTGCTGGAGCTGCCGGCAGCTGAAGAGGTCGAGGACGCTCCGGCGATGGTTGAGGTGGTCGAAGAGATCATTCTGCTCGCGCCGGGCCAGACCCGTCCGCAGGAGCCGGACGTGGTGCTCCCGGACGACGACGAGGCGCTGCTGCAGGTGGACAGCCTGCGCGTGGGGAGCTGGGTGGAAATCCAGGAAGATGAAGAGCACAAGCTGCGCTGCAAGCTGGCGGCCATCATCAAGCCCACTGGCAAGTACGTGTTCGTCAATCGCACCGGCATGAAGGTGCTGGAGAAGACACGCAACGCGCTGGCGGTCGAGTTCCGCCGCAACGCTGTGCGCTTGCTTGACGATGCACTGCTGTTCGACCGCGCCCTGGAGTCGGTCATCGGCAATCTGCGCAAGCTCAAGCACAGCTGATCTTTGCCAGGAGCGCTCCGCTCCTGGCAGCGGCTTGGGCTGTAGGAGCCGCGCCCCGGGGCGAAGCTTTTAAATCCTGCGGCGTGCTCGATATCTATTCGCCGCGAGGCGCGGCTCCTACAGAGCGTGATCCTCGGGGGGTTGTGAAAAACGTCATGCCTGCGCAGGCGGGACAGCAGCTTTATCGTTGAACAGCGCTTGCGCTGGCCCGAAGGGGAATAATCCAGAACCTGCGGTTCTCCTGGGCTCCCGCCTTCGCGGGAGTGACGATAAATGGGTTTTCTGAGTTTCCCTCGATTTTTCCGCCTTTGCACATCCTGTTGCTGTCTCGCTCTTGGCCGTCCGGGTTGGCTGCTCTAGAGTGGTGGCACGTTCAGGAGTGCCACATGCAGCTCGACCCCTCAACTGGCTGGTTCCAGGGCATCCTTCACTGCCCGTCGCCCAACTTCAATGCTCGCCCCGCTGGCGAAATCTCCCTGCTGGTGGTGCACAACATCAGCCTGCCACCTGGGCAGTTCGGTACCGGCAAGGTGCAGGCGTTCTTTCAGAACTGCTTGCCCACGCATGAGCATCCTTTCTTCGCCGAGATCGCATCCCTGCAGGTTTCTGCGCATTTCTTCATCGAGCGTGATGGCGGGCTGACGCAGTTCGTCTCCTGTCTGGATCGTGCCTGGCACGCCGGGGTTTCCTGGTTCGAGGGGCGCGACAACTGCAACGATTTTTCGCTGGGTGTGGAGCTGGAAGGGACGGATGATCTGCCTTATACCGATGCTCAATACGCCAGGTTGGCCGAGCTGACGCGGCAGTTGCTGGACGCTTACCCGTCGCTGTCGACGCAGCGCATCCGCGGCCACAACGATATCGCGCCTGGGCGCAAGACTGATCCGGGGGCCGCGTTCGACTGGGCGCGTCTGCACGCCGAATTGAAGGAGAGGTAGCAATGAGTTTTCTGGTGATTCTGCTGGTGCTGTGGGTCGAGAAGTTTTCCGCCTGGCGCCTGCGCATCCAGCAGGACGGCCCCTGGTTGGCGCAATTGCAGCGCCTGCAACAAGGCGGCCTGCAGCAGGCCCCGTGGCTGTGCCTGGCCATTCTGGTGCTGTTGCCGGTGTTGGCGCTGGGCCTGCTGTTGCTGATCCTCAAGCCGCTGGCATATGGCTGGCTGGCGTTGCCGGTGCATTTGCTGGTACTGATCTACAGCCTGGGGCGTGGTGATCTGCTTGCAGCGTTGGGGCCGTTTCGCGACGCCTGGCGGCGTGGTGACGGTCAGGCGGCTTACCACGTGGCCGAACGTGATCTGGCACTGCAGCCGGAGGAGGGGACCGAACTGCTGCAGCAGGTTCAGGGGCATCTGTTGTGGCAGGCCTATCAAAGCTTTTTCGCCGTTATCTTCTGGTATCTGCTGCTCGGCCCCATGGCGGCGCTGGCTTATCGCCTGTTGGCCTTGAGCGCCGAGCATGCGCAGCAAGCCGCTCTGCGTGAGCGCGCCGTGCAACTGCGCCATGCCTTCGACTGGCTGCCGGCGCGGGTACTGGCTTCCAGTTTTGCGCTGGTCGGTAATTTTGTCGCCGTCAGCCGCGCCTTGCTGCATGAGCTACTGAGCTGGGACATTTCTGCCGCGCAACTGGTGATCAAGGCCGGACGTGCGGCCGGTGAGATGCCGCCGCCGGTGATGGGCGAGGAGGGTGTCGATACTCTGGATCAGCTGTGGCAACTGCTGATTCGTGCTGCGGTGGTCTGGTACGCCGGTTACGCGGTTTGGGTGTTGTTCATCTAGAGATCCTGCCCAAGCGCTATGCAGGGCGGGGGCAGCCTGCTGTCACGCACAGTGGCGGGTTGCACCCGCCCTACGTGCCGGCTTTGTGGAAGCCGCGCCCTGCGGCGAATGGCAAAACAGCATTCGCCCCGAGTCGGTGCTCCTGCACGGCCTTGGCTGGACGCGCTCAGCGCGCGTTTAACCTTAAGTTATAGAGGCGCGTGTCGATAAGGGGTATAAGGAGGCCGTAGTCGACCCTGTTTGGTGATTTTCGTCACATTTATCTGCCTGTATTCGCCACATGGATCGGCGCGCCACAGGTCGGGCTGCGCAGGACGCCGTTGTCAGCCCGTGAGAGGCTCTGCGGCGATCCAAGCGATACCTATAACAATAATGGCAACTGGAGGCGTCTAGTGAAGACCGTGTTGTATCCGGCCATCGCGCTGATGAATCGCCTCAGCTTCGGCATGAAGTTCAGCCTGATCAGCGTTTTGTTCTTCCTGCCCATGCTCGTCACCAACTTCTATCTGGTGCGCGACTCCTATCGTCAGTTCGTCGGCACCCAGACTGCCCTGGAAAGCCTCGAGCTACTCGGCAGCAGCCTGCAGCTGCGCCGTGATCTTGAAAGCCTCAACGATCTGGTGCAGATCAACTCGATGATCGGTCAGTCCGGTCAGGCGGGGGATCTGGAGGGGCGTATAGATCAACTGCAGCAGTCGCTCAATGCCGGCCTGCAAGGGCTGCAGCCGGTGACCGGCGATGCCGAGCAGGCAGCGGAGTTCGTCGCCAAACGCGACGAATTGCTGGCCGAGCTGAAAAGCGCAGAGGCCGAGACCTCGTTGCAGAGCAAGACCGTCATCGTCGAGAAACTGCTGGGCTCTTCCCAGGTCTTCATCAAACTGGTGGCCAGCCAGGCGGGGTTGAGCCAGGACCCGCAACGCCAGGTGCGGCAGATTACCGAGCTGATCACCAACGTCACCCCGCAGATCACCAATGTGCTCAGCCAAGGCCGCGCCATCGGCGCCTATTCCCTGGGGCAGGGTTTTCTCAATTCCGCGGCCAGTACCCAGTTCGATGACCTGCTGCTGCAGTTGGAGAAGTTGCATGCCGAGTACGGCCTGAATCTGCAGGAGGCACTGGCCGGTAACGTCGTGGCGCAGAACGGGCTGGGCAGCCTGGCCGAAGCCAGTCGCCAGAGTCTGAAGGACAGCGGCGTACTGTTCGAGGATCAGGTGATCATCGCCGACAGCCTGGATACGCCCTGGGCGCAGTTCTACGATCAGGTCAGCCAGGAAATGGCCAAGACCTACGCCTTCAACGACGGCCTGCTGGCGTTCCTCGATAGCCAGTTGAGTGAGCGGCTGACCGAGAACCGTGCGCAGATGGTGTTGCTGGTGGTGGCGTTGGTGGTGGTGTTCCTGTTGATCGTCTACCTCTACAGCGGCTTCTACGTTTCCACCCGCGCTACCCTGAAAAACCTGGGCAAGGTGATGGACAGGGTTGCCGCAGGCGATATGACGGCCAACTTCCAGGCACAGAGCCGAGACGAGCTGGGCGAGCTGGGGCAGGTGTTCAACCAGACCGTGGTGCGTATCCATGACCTGATCGAGCGCGTCGGGCATACGGTGGGCGAGGTCGGTGGCCAGGCGGATCGCGTCGAGCTGGTTTCAGGCGAGAGCAACCAGGCGGTGGCCAGCCAGCGTGCACAGATCGAGCAGGTGGCCACGGCGATGAACCAGATGTCCGCCACTGCCCAGGAGGTGGCGCGCAGCGCCGCCGCAGCGGTGGGTAGCGCGCAGAGCGTGAATCAGGAAACGGTCAGTGGTCGCGCGTTGGTCGAGCAGCAGGTCGGTGCGATCCAGCGTCTTGCCGGTGAAATCGACCAGTCAGTGGCGGTGATCAACCAGCTGGCCAGCGACAGTGCGGCGATCAGCCAGGTGCTCGATGTGATCAAGGGTATCGCCGAGCAGACCAACCTGCTGGCGCTCAATGCTGCCATCGAGGCGGCGCGGGCTGGTGAACAGGGTCGCGGTTTCGCCGTGGTGGCTGACGAGGTGCGCAACCTGGCCAAGCGCACCCAGCAGTCCACCGAAGAGATCGAAGCGATGATCGCCAAGCTGCAGGGCGGTGTGGGGGCGGCGGTGAAGGCGATGAACGCCAGTCACCAGATGGCGGATGGTACGGTCAGCCAGTCGGCCAAGGTGCAGCAGGCCCTGGAGAACATCCTCGGCGCGGTGGGCATGATCGTCGACCAGAACCAGCAGATCGCCGCGGCGGCCGAGCAGCAGACGGCGGTGGCGCACGATATCGACCAGAATATCGTCGAGATCAACCATGCGGGTGAGCGCACCGCTGCCGGTGCCAGCCAAACCGAGCAGGCCAGCCGCGAGCTGAGCGAGCTGGTTACGCGTCTCAAGCAGTTGATCGGCGCGTTTCGGGTCTGATCGCTCCTCCCACAGGCTTCCCTTGGCCATTGCTCTGACCCTGTAGGAGCGGCGCCCCGCCGCGAGCTTGGGCGACTCTCTCCAGTCGCCTTTCCTGCGCAGAGCCTGTCCTCGAAGCGTTCCTGGTCGGAGGACGGGAATCCAGAGTCTCTGTAGCTCCTGGGCTCCCGCCTTCGCGGGAGTGACGGTGAAGGTTGTTCCATAACAACCGGAAGCACAGATGGCACGTGTAGGAGCGGCGCCCCGCCGCGAATATGGGCGACACGGTCTGGAAACATTCGCCCCGGGGCGGGGCTCCTACAGATGGTCATGTAGGATGATTTGCCTGAGGTCTATGCCCAGCCGAACAACTCATCCGCATTACGGCTGCTGGCCGTAGCCAGCTCCTCGGCCGTCATACCGCGCAACGCTGCCAGCTCGGCACAGATGTCAGCCAGATATTCCGGGCTGTTGCGCTGGTTGGGGTACATGGCTGGGGCCATGTCCGGGGCGTCGGTTTCCAGCACGATGGTCTGCAGCGGCAGCTGCGCCACCACCTTGCGCAGGCGATTGGCCTGCGGCCAGGTGGCGGCGCCGCCGAGACCGAGGCGAAAGCCCAGCTTGATGTACTCGCGAGCTTCCTCATAGCTACCGGCGAAGGCGTGGATGATGCCGCCGCGTGCCAGACGAAAGCGCTTGAGGGTGGCGATAGTCGCGGCATGGGCGCGGCGCACGTGCAGCAAGGCTGGCAGTTCGAACTCGGCGGCCAGGTTTAACTGTGCCTCGAACAAGGTTTGCTGGCGCTGCCGATCCAACTGCTCCAGGTAATAGTCCAGACCGAACTCACCGACGGCGCACAACTTGTGGTGCCCAGCCAGTTTGCTCAGCCAGTCGCGCAGCTCAAGGAGATCCTGCGGACGATGTTCGTCCAGATAGACTGGATGCAGGCCGAAAGCTGCGTACAGGCTTTCATCTTCTTCGACCAGCTGCCATAGCCGCTGCCAGTTGGCCTGGTAGACGCCGAGCACCACCAGGCGCTGCACGCCCAGTGCGCGGCTGCGTGTGAGCACTTCGTCGCGATCGGCGTCGAAGTCGGGGAAGTCGAGGTGGGTGTGGGTGTCGATCAGGCGCATCGGTCAGCTCACGATTGGGCGTTCAGAGTCGGCTATTTTTCCCTTTCCTGCCAGAGCGAGGGAGCGTTGGCTAATCTTTTCAGTCGTATGGATATGGACGAGTTTCACTCGGGCAGTGAAATAAGGAGGTCGCTGGGTGCGCCATTTGCGCAAGTTTGTAGGCGCATTGTTCGCCGTTTTCCTGTTGTTGCTGGCGGCGTTGATGCTGTTTCTGGTGCTGTTCGATTGGAATCGGGCGCGGCCGTTGATCAATGAACAGGTTTCTGCGGCCCTGAATCGGCCATTCGCCATCGAGGGCGATCTGCGCGTGGTCTGGCAGCGTGAAGCCGGCCAGCAGGGTTTGAGCGCCTGGCTACCTTGGCCCCATTTTGCTGCCGAGCAGTTGCGCCTGGGCAACCCGGACTGGGCGCAGGGCGATACCTTCGTCAGTCTCGACAGCGTGCGTTTGCGCCTGTCGCCCCTGCCGCTGCTGTGGAAAACGGTGAGCATTCCCAGTATCGAACTCGGCGCGCCGGTCGCCGATCTGCAGCGCCTGGCCGATGGCCGGGCCAACTGGGTGTTCGATCTGGGCAAGGAGGAGGCGGACGATAGCAAGCAGCCCAGCCCCTGGACGCTGGATATCGGCACCATCGGCTTTGACCGGGGGCAGGTGAAGCTCGACGACAAGGTCAGCAATACCCGACTGGAGGCGATTGTTCAGCCGCTGGGCGAGCCTATCCCGTTCGCCGATATCGTCGGCAAGAGCGCGGCCGAGCGCCTGACCGAGAGCAATGCCAGCGCCCAGGATTACGCTTTCGCCTGGCAGACCAAGGGCAGCTTCCGTGGCCAGCCGTTGACCGGCAACGGCAAGGTTGGTGGCCTGCTGGCGCTGCACGACGCGTCGCAGCCGTTCCCGCTGCAAGCCGACCTGCGCATTGGCGCGACTCGCATCGTGCTGGCCGGCAGCCTGACCGATCCGCAGAATCTGGGCGCTCTGGATCTGCGCTTGCGTCTGTCCGGCGCCAGCCTCGGTCACCTGTATCCGCTGACCGGCGTGACCTTGCCGGACACTCCACCGTACAGCACCGACGGTCGTTTGCAGGCCGACCTGCACGATGCCGATGGGGCGATCTTTCGCTACCTTGGTTTCAATGGCCAGATCGGTGACAGCGATATTCACGGTGATCTGACATTCGTGGCTCGCGAGCCGCGGCCGAAACTGTCGGGCCAGCTGACCTCCAACCAACTGCTGTTCAGTGACCTTGCACCCCTGATCGGCGCCGACTCCAGCGAGGACAAGCGCGAACGGGGCGAGCGGGACGTGCAGCCGGCGAACAAGGCGTTACCGGTTTCCGAGTTTCGTACCGACCGCTGGCGCGCGATGGACGCCGATGTGCGTTTCGTCGGTAAGCGCATCGTGCACAGCGAACAGTTGCCGATCACCGATCTCGACACCCATGTGGTGCTCAATGACGGCATGCTGAGTCTGGAGCCACTGCGTTTCGGCATGGCCGGCGGTGTGCTCGACTCGCAGATCCGTCTCAATGGTGCGACCACGCCGTTGCAGGGGTAGATGCGTCTGCGCGCGCGTGATCTCAAGCTCAAGCAGCTGTTTCCCACCTTCGCGCCGATGCAGACCAGCCTCGGTGAGCTCAACGGCGATGCGCGCATCAGCGGCCGTGGCAACTCGGTGGCCGCTTTGCTCGGCAGCGCCGATGGCGAGTTGAAGATGCTGATCAATGATGGCGCGGTGAGTCGCGGGCTGATGGAAATCGCCGGGCTGAACGTCGGCAACTACCTGGTCGGCAGGCTGTTCGGCGACGAGGATGTGAAGATCCACTGCGCGGCAGCGGATCTCGGCATCAAGCAGGGGCTGATGAGCACGCGGCTGTTCGTCATCGACACCGACAATGCGGTGATCAAGGTCGACGGCAGTGCCAACTTCGCCAACGAGCGGCTGAACTTCACCATCACGCCCGCGACCAAGGGCTTTCGTATCTTTTCCCTGCGCTCGCCGCTGTACGTACGCGGCACGTTCAAGGAGCCGTCACCAGGCGTGCAGGCCACGCCGCTGGCGCTGCGTGGTGTTGGCCTGGTAGCGCTGGGCGTTGCGGTGGCGCCGGCGGCCGGCTTGCTGGCGCTGGTGGCACCCAGCGCGGGTGACGAGCCGAGCCAGTGCGCGCCGCTGCTGCAGAAAATTCAGGGTGGCCAGTGATCCGCCCGGCGCGTAGGGCGGGTGCAACCCGCCTCGGCCTCGAGGGCCAATATTCAGGCTCGGGCCTTGAAGCTGCGGCCGATGGCCTCGATGCCGGGCTGATAGTTGTTGTGCTCCACCGCCCGCAGTGTCCAGGCCAGCACGCGCTCGGCGATGCGTTCGTGTTGTTGGCTCATGGCATTGACCCGCAGCGGCAGAAAATCCAGCAACTGGGTATCGCCGAAGGTGGCTAGGCGCACTGAAGGCCATTGTTCGCTGCCCTGTTCGCGTAGCGCATCGAACACCCCTTCGAGCAGCACGTAGGCGGTGGTCAGCAAGGCATCCGGCGGGCCAACTTCATCCATCAGAGTCTTCATTTGCCGGTAGCCGCAGGCACGGCTGAACAGCTCGCCGTGGTAGACGCTGATGTGCCCGTCGAAACCCTTCAGTGCCGAACGGAAGCCGCGTTCGCGCGCCTGGCTGATGACCAGTTCCGCACGGGCGCCGAGCAGGGCGATATGCCGGGGTTTGGGCGTCAGCAGGCTTTCGGTCAGGGTGCGCCCGGCTTGTTCGTCATCGCTGACCACCGAGCGGATGTGAGTGGGCGACAGCGCGCGGTCCACGGCTACGACCGGCAGGCCGGCGGCGACGATGGCCGGATACAGCGGATCGTCCGCAGGCAGGCAGCTGGCGACGATCAGCGCCTCGCAGCGGCGTGAGCGGAACAGCTCGAGCAACTGCCGCTCGCTGCTCGGGTCATCGTCGGAGCTGGCGATCAGCAACTGATAGCCGGCGGCGCGCGCCTTCTGTTCGAGCAGCTTGGCCAGGCGCGCATAACTGGGGTTTTCCAGGTCCGGCAGGATGAAACCCAGGCAGCGGCTCTGCCCGCGGCGCAGGCTGGCGGCCTGCTGATCCGGACGATAGCCATGCGCCTCGACCACGGCCAAGACCCTGGCCACGGTCGCAGGGCTGATGCGCCGACGTTCGGCCTGGCCGTTGATCACGTAGCTGGCGGTGGTCACCGAGACCTGTGCCAGGCGGGCGATGTCGCTGAGTTTCACGGGCGCAGCACCATGCAGGGAAAGGATTTCGAGCGTGCGAGCGCGGCGAGTCTACACCGACTCGACGACGACTGGGCTTCAAGGATTACCCATTATCGGATAAGGTGCCAGCGTTTGATGAATCGTTTCAGCAATGTGATTCATCAGCTAGTCTTGAGGGTGTTTGGGTGTCGTAAGTGAGCGCCGAGCCCGTGAACACCCTTCTCAATCAGAACAAGAATCCAAGCCGGAGGCACCCATGCTCGAACTCGATGCCAGCCAAATCCAGATGGGCCGGGCGGCGGCGAACAAGGGCGAAGCCCTGGCCATGCTCGGCGATGCGCTGGCCAGTGCCGGCCTGGCCACTGCGGCTTACCTCGAAGGCCTGCAGGCGCGCGAAGCCCAGGGGTCGACCTTTCTCGGCCAGGGCATCGCCATCCCCCATGGCACACCGCAGACTCGCGATCAGGTGCTGCGCACCGGCGTCAGCCTGATCCAGTTCCCCGCGGGCGTGGACTGGGGCAACGGCCAGCAGGTGTACCTGGCCATCGCCATTGCCGCGCAATCCGACGAACACCTGCACCTGCTGCAACTGCTGACCCGCGCCCTCGGCGAGGGCGATTTGAGCCAGGCGCTGCGTGAAGCCCGCGAGCCGGCGCAGATACTCGAACTGCTGCAGGGCGCACCGCAGGCACTGGCACTGGACGGTCAACTGGTGGCGCTGGCGCAGCCCGCCGATGACTTCGACGAATTGCTCTGGCAGGGCGCGCGCCTGTTGCGCCAGGCCGGTTGTGCGCGCAGCGGCTTCGCCCTCGGGCTGGCGCGGGGCGAGCCGTTGCCGCTGGGCGATGGTCTGTGGTGGCTGCACAGCGAGGCCAGCGTCGAGCGCCCTGGTCTGGCGTTCGTCACACCGGCGCAGCCGCTGAGCTTTCGCGGTGAGGCACTGCGCGGCCTGTTCTGTCTGGCCAGCCAGGGCGAGGCGCATCGTCAGGCGCTGGAGCGGTTGTGCGATGTGCTGATCGGCGGTCGTGCAGCGGCGTTCAGCGAAGCCAGCGACAGCCGCCAGGTGATCGAGGCGTTGGGCGGTGAGGTGCCGCCGGACTGGCCCAGCCTCAGCGTGCCACTGCTCAATGCCCATGGTCTGCACGCGCGCCCGGCCAAGGCGCTGAGCGAACTGGCGCAGGGTTTCGCCGGTGAGATCCGCGTGCGTCTGCTCGGCGACAGCGGCGCCGGCGTATCGGCCAAGAGCCTCAGCCGCTTGTTGGCCTTGGGGGCGCGACGCGGGCAGATGCTTGAATTCAGCGCCGAACCGGCGATTGCCGACAGCGCCTTGCCGGCCATTCGTGCCGCTCTGGAAAGTGGCCTGGGCGAAGCCGTCGAGCCGCTGAGCGAAGCGTTGCCCGAGGTGGCTGCGCAGCTTGAGCCGGTCGAAGCGGTCGCCCCTGTTGCCGGTAGCCGTCTGCAGGCGGTCGGTGCCTCGCCCGGTATCGCCATCGGCCCGGCGCTGGTGCGTACGCCGCCGACCTTTGATTTCGCCGAGCAAGGCCAGGGTGTCGAGCAGGAACGCGGGCGACTGGATTCAGCTCTGGCCGCTGTCGCCGCGCAGATCCAGCGTCTGGTCGATGGCGCCGGTGTGGCGAGCATCCGGGAAATCTTCAGTGCTCACCTGGCCATGCTCGCCGATCCGGCGCTGCGTGAAGACGTCGACGCCCGCCTGGCCAAGGGCGCGAGCGCCGAGGCGGCCTGGCAGGTCGAGGTCGAGGCGGCGGCCAAGCGTCAGGAGGCGCTGCATGACCCATTGCTGGCCGAGCGAGCAGCGGACCTGCGTGATATCGGCAACCGTGTGCTGGCGCATCTGTGTGGCGTAGAGCTGCTCAGCGAGCCGAACGAGCCGTACATCCTGGTGATGGCTGAAGTCGTGCCGTCGGACGTCGCTAGCCTCGACCGTCAGCGCGTGGCCGGCATCCTCACCGCTCGCGGTGGCGCCACCGCGCACAGCGCGATCATCGCTCGCGCCCTGGGGATTCCCGCCGTGGTCGGTGCCGGCGATGGCGTGCTGGCGCTGGCGCAAGGCACGCCGCTGCTGCTCGATGGCGACAGCGGCCTGCTGCGCATCGCCCCGGATGCGGCCGAGCGCGACCAGGCGCTGCATGAACGTGAGACGGCGCAGCAGCGTCGCGAGCAGGCGCATGCCGAGCGCTTCAGCGAAGCGCAGACCCGTGACGGTGTGCGTGTGGAAGTGGCGGCCAATATCGGTGCCAGCGGTGAAACCGCCGACGCCGTGGAGCTGGGCGCGGAAGCGGTGGGCCTGCTGCGCACCGAGCTGGTGTTCATGGAGCATGCCCAGGCGCCGGATCACGCCGCGCAGGAGCGCGAATACCGGCGCGTACTCGATGCCCTCGCCGGTCGGCCGCTGGTGGTGCGCACCCTGGATGTCGGCGGCGATAAACCCCTGCCGTACTGGCCGATGCCGGCCGAGGAAAACCCCTTCCTCGGTGTGCGTGGCATTCGCCTGAGCCTGCAGCGTCCGGAGATTCTCGAAACCCAGCTGCGCGCCTTGCTCGCCTCGGCCGATGGCCGGCCGCTGCGGATCATGTTCCCCATGGTCGGTTCGGTGGAGGAGTGGCGTGCGGCACGTGACATGGTGCAGCGGCTGCGCGAAGAGATCGAAGTAAGCGACCTGCAGGTCGGCATCATGATCGAAGTGCCCTCGGCAGCGTTGTTGGCGCCGGTGCTGGCGCGCGAGGTGGACTTCTTCAGCATCGGCACCAATGACCTGACCCAGTACTGCCTGGCCATCGACCGCGGCCATCCGCAGCTGTCGGCGCAGGCCGATGGCCTGCATCCCGCCGTGCTGCGCCTGATCGAGATGACCGTGACTGCAGCTCATGCCCAGGGCAAGTGGGTCGGCATCTGCGGCGAACTGGCCAGTGACCGTCTGGCCGTGCCGCTGCTGGTGGGGCTTGGCGTGGACGAACTGAGCGTGACGCCACGCTCGATTGCCCTGGTCAAGGCCCGTGTGCGCGAGCTGGACAGCCGCCAGGCGCGAACCCTGGCTGACCGTGCCCTGACCCTGGACAGTGCCAGCGCCGTGCGTGCGCTGGTGGCGGAGATGCACTGATGGCCCGAATTCTGACCCTGACCCTGAACCCGGCGCTGGACCTGACTCTGCGTCTTGACCGTCTGCAGCCCGGCGCGATCAACCGCTGCCATGAGCTGCGCAGTCACGCCGCCGGCAAGGGCCTGAACGTCGCCCAGGTGCTGGCCGACCTTGGCCACAGCCTGAGCGTTGCTGGCTTTCTCGGGCGCGCCAACGCGGCGCCGTTCGAGAGCCTGATGCACAAGCGCGGTTTTCACGATCTGTTCGTCCGTGTGCCGGGGGAGACGCGCAGCAATATCAAACTGGCCGAAGCCGACGGCTGCATCACCGACCTCAACGGCCCCGGCCCGCAGGTCGAGGCTGAGCACCTGGAGCGCCTGGAGGCTGAGCTGGAGCCGCTGCTCGCCGGGCATGACGCCGTGGTAGTGGCCGGCAGCCTGCCGCGTGGCGTCAGCGCGCAATGGTTCGCCGGCTTGCTGCGGCGGATCAAGGCCAGCGGCGTGCCGCTGGCGGTCGATAGCAGTGGTGCTGCCCTGCAGGCGGCGCTGGGCGTCGCCCCGTGGCTGATCAAACCCAACGAAGAAGAGCTGGCCGAGGTATGCGGCAGCGATCTGCCTGCCGCCGTGCAGACGCTGCGTGCGCAGGGTATCGAGCACGTGCTGCTGTCGCGCGGCGCTGCTGGCGTCGACTGGCACGGCCCGGACATCGCCCTGCGCGCCATACCGCCGCGTGTCGAGGTCGCCAGTACGGTCGGCGCCGGTGATTCGCTGCTGGCGGCCAGCCTGCACGGCCTGCTCGAAGGCTGGCCAGCCGAACGCACCTTGCGTCTGGCCACGGCGGTGGCGGCGCAGGCGGTCACCCAGATCGGCTTCGGCATCCATGATCGCGAGCAGCTGGCCCGTCTTGAAGCGGCCGTGCACTTGCACTCCATAGAAGAATAAGAGGCACCCACCATGAATCTGCTGATCGTCACCGCCTGCCCCAATGGCCAGGTCACCAGCGTGCTGTGTTCGCGCCTGTTGCAGGCTGCAGCCGAGCGCCTGGGCTGGCAAACCCGTGTCGAGGTGCACGACGCGCGCGCGATTGGTTCGCCATTGAGCGAGGCGCAGATCGCCGCGGCCGACTGGGTGCTGGTGGTCAAGACCGGTGAGCTGCCGCTGAGCCGCTTTGCCGGCAAGCGCCTGTTTCAGGCCACGCCGGCCGAGGCACTGGCCGACCCGCAGCGTTTTCTGCGTGAGGCCGCCGAGCGTGCTCAGCCCTATGGTGAAAACAGAGAACCCGTCCCGAGCGGGCGTCGTCGGCTGGTCGCTGTCACTGCCTGCCCGACCGGCGTAGCGCACACCTTCATGGCCGCCGAAGCGCTGCAGCAGGCGGCGCTGCGCATGGGCATCGAGTTGCAGGTGGAAACCCGCGGTTCGGTCGGCGCGCGCAACCTGCTCGACGATGCCGCCATCGCAGCTGCCGATGCCGTGCTGCTGGCCACCGATATCGAGGTGGACACCAGCCGTTTCGCCGGCAAGAAGGTCTACCGCTGTGGCACCGGCGTGGCACTGAAACAGCCGCAAAAGACGCTCGAACGGGCGCTCAGCGAGGCGCGACCGCTGAGCGAAGCCGCGCCAGCCGAGGGGAAGGCCGTCGCCAGTAGTGGCGAGAAAACCGGCCCCTACAAGCACCTGCTCACCGGTGTTTCCTACATGCTGCCGATGGTGGTGGCCGGCGGTCTGTTGATCGCCCTCTCGTTCGTCTTCGGTATCGAGGCGTTCAAGGAGGAGGGCACCTTGGCCGCTGCGCTGATGCAGATCGGTGGCGACGCCGCATTCAAGCTGATGGTGCCGGTGCTGGCCGGCTATATCGCCTATTCCATTGCCGACCGCCCGGGCCTGGCACCGGGGATGATCGGCGGGTTGTTGGCCAGTTCGCTGGGGGCCGGCTTCATCGGCGGCATCATCGCCGGTTTCCTTGCCGGCTATTCGGCCAAGGCCATCGCCCATTGGGTGCGCCTGCCGGCCAGCGTCGAGGCGCTCAAACCGATTCTGATCATCCCGCTGGTGGCCAGCCTGTTTACCGGGCTGGTGATGATCTATCTGGTTGGCAGTCCGGTAGCAGGCATGCTCGCAGGGCTTACTGCCTTTCTCGATGGCATGGGCAGCACCAATGCGATCCTGCTGGGTGTGCTGCTCGGCGGCATGATGTGCGTCGATCTCGGCGGGCCGATCAACAAGGCGGCCTATGCCTTCTCCGTCGGCCTGCTGGCCTCGAGCAGTTATGCGCCGATGGCCGCGACCATGGCGGCCGGCATGGTGCCGCCGATCGGCATGGCCATCGCTACCGTGCTGGCACGGCGCAAGTTCGCCCAGAGCGAACGTCAGGCTGGCAAGGCCGCCGGGGTGCTGGGGCTGTGCTTCATCTCCGAAGGGGCGATTCCGTTCGCCGCCAAGGACCCGCTGCGAGTGATCCCGGCCAGTATTGCCGGCGGCGCACTGACCGGCGCGCTGTCGATGTACTTCGGCTGCAAGCTGATGGCGCCGCACGGCGGTCTGTTCGTGCTGCTGATTCCCAACGCCATCAATCACGCGTTGCTCTACCTGCTCGCCATCGTCGCTGGCAGCCTGGTCACTGGCGTGCTCTATGCGCTGATCAAGCAGTCCGAGGCGCAGCCGCTGGCGGTTGGGGCGCAATAAGCGCAGGGTCCGTTGCCTCGGTTACACTGAGTTGAACAGCGCCGGACAAGTAGGAGTCTGTTGAAGGGGGCGGTGCGCCGATGCGCTGCGATGGCCCCCTTTGGCTTCGTGGCGCAGTCGCCCCCACAAAGAAAGGATCCTCTGTAGATGACTCAAGCTCTCGCGCATCGCTGGCGCTTCTTCCGTGCCGGCGGCTTCGATCAGGTGCAACTGGAAACCCCGGCCGACCTCGCCGCCCTGCGCGGCCTGGACCAGAAACTCTGGGCCAGCCTGGCCTGCCCGGTGAACAACCTGGAGCTGGATCGGCGCATGCTGCAATACATCGATCTGAACCAGGACGGTCGTATCCGTGCTCCGGAAATTCTCGATGTGGTGGATTGGACCCTGGCGCGCCTGCGTGATCCGGCCGTGCTGTTTCAAGACGGCCCGTTGCTGCTCGCGTCGCTCACCGACGATGCCGAAGGCGCCCGCCTGCGTCTGGCTGCGCAGCGTCTGTTGGGCGTACTCGGGCGTCCCGACGCCGAGAGCCTGACACCGGCCGATACCGCTGATCTGGCATTGCTGTTCCCGCCTCACGAATCCAATGGCGATGGCCTGGTGCCAGCCAGCATGACCGATGATGCCGAGCTCAAGGCCGCCATCGCCGACATCATCGCCTGCCTGGGTGCACAGACCGACCGCAGTGGCGAGCCCGCCATCGGTGCCGAGCAGATCACCGCTTTCTTCGATCAGGCGCGTCAGCTGCATGCCTGGCATGCGCGTGCCGCCGAGCAGGGACTGGATGCTTTCGGTGAAGGCACGGTGGCGGCGGTCGAGGCGCTGAGTGCCGTGCGTGCCAAGATCGACGATTACTTCACCCGCGTGGCCATGGCCGAGTTCGACCCGCGTGCAGCCGCCCTGATGAACGCCAGGGAAGAGGAGCTGGTGCGTCTGGCATCGCTGTCATTGGCCGATGCTGGCGAAGTGGCCGGTCTGCCCCTGGCGGTGGTGCAGCATGGCGACGAATTGCCGCTGAGCAAGGGCCTCAACCCGGCCTGGCAGCACGCCGTCGATGAATTCCGCCAGCGTGTGGTGGTGCCGGTGTATGGCGAGCAGGACAGCCTGTCGCGCGAGCAGTGGCAGCATCTGGTCGCGCTGTGCGGCAACTACCTGGCCTGGCGCGCCGAGACGCCGAAAGTGGCGATTGCCGAGGTGCTCGAGCGCGGACGTATTCTCGAACTGGTGGAGCAGGGGGCCGAAGCGCGCCTGCTGGCGCTGGTGGAAGAGGACAAGACCGTGGCCGAAGCGGCGGACGGGCTGGTCGAGCTGGACAAGCTGATTCGCCTGCGTCATGGCCTGGTCCGACTGCTGCGCAACTTCGTGTCTTTCCAGGCCTTTTATTCGCGGCAGGAAAAGGCCGTGTTCCAGGCTGGCGTCCTCTATATCGACGGCAAGAGTTGCGAGCTGGTGGTTGAGGTCGGTGATGTCGAGGCCCATGCCAAGGTGGCGGCGGCCAGCGACTGCTTCCTGCTCTACTGCGCCTGCACCCGTCGCGGCGAGCCGGTGCGGGGCAAGGAGGCGCTGAACATCGTGGTGGCGGTGACCGCCGGTAGCGAGGGCGACCTGCAGGCCGGTCGCCATGGTCTGTTCTACGACCGCGACGGTAACGACTGGGATGCCACTGTGGTCAAGGTGGTACAGCATGCGATCAGCATTCGCGAGGCGTTCTGGTCGCCGTATCGGCGCGTTTCCACGTTGGTGTCCGATCAGGTGCAGAAGCTGGCGGCCAGTCGCGACGCCGACATGGTCAACAAGACTGTGGCCAAGGTCGGCGAAACTGGCGCCGCGCCGGCAGCGACGCCGGCACCTGCGTTCGACATCGCCAAGTTCGCCGGTATCTTCGCCGCCATCGGCCTCGCCGTCGGTGCCCTGGGCACGGCGCTGGCTGCGGTGGTCACCGGGATTCTATCGCTGGTCTGGTGGCAGATCCCGCTACTGTTTCTCTGCGTGCTGCTGGCCATCTCCGGCCCGGCCATGCTGCTGGCCTGGTTCAAGCTGCGCCGGCGCAGTCTGGGGCCGATCCTCGACGGCAACGGCTGGGCGGTGAATGCCCAGGCGCGCATCAGCATTCCCTTCGGCACTGCGCTGACGCAGATGGCGGAACTGCCCAAGGGTAGCGACCGTGCGCTGCGCGACCCCTATGCCAACAAGCCGGTGCTGTGGCCCTGGATTATCGCCCTGCTGCTGGCGCTGGGGCTGGGCTACTACGCCTGGAGCAACGGCGCGTTCAGCCCGGCGCCAGAGGCACCGGCCGAAGCGGCGGCGCCGGTGCAGGATTCCGCCAGCTAGGGGGTACTGCCTGGCGTCGGGCTCTTTGTAGGAGCGGCTTCAGCCGCGAAAGCTGTTCGCGGCTAAAGCCGCTCCTACGGGTTGGAATGCTCAGTCGGCCAGCCATTTGTGTATTGGCGGGTTTCGCCCACCCGTTCTCTCTCAGCCGGCCAATAGCTCCGCCACCCAGCGCGGCAGCTGTTCGGTAGCCGGGCCATAGCGTTTCTCGGCGAACAGCGAATGGCCCTGGCTTGGCTCTAAGTTGATCTCCAGCGTATGCGCGCCGGCCCGGCGCGCCTGTTCGACGAAACCCGCTGCCGGGTAGACGTGCCCGGAGGTGCCGATGCTGACGAACAGCTCGCACTGCTCCAGCGCGTCGTAGATGCGCTCCATGTGATAGGGCATCTCGCCGAACCAGACGATATCCGGACGCAAGGTGCCGACCAGGCCGCAGCAGGTGCATGCCTGGCCGACCGGCATGTCCTCCAGTAGTGGGAAGCGCTGCTGGCTGTTGCTGCACAGCATCGACTGCAACTCGCCGTGCATGTGCAGCAGGTTCCTGGAGCCGGCGCGCTCGTGCAGGTTGTCGACGTTCTGCGTGACCAGCAGGAATTCTCCCTGCCAGCCGGCCTCCAGCTCGGCCAGGGCCAGATGCCCGGCATTCGGTGCGATGGCCGGATCGCGCAGCTGGGCGCGGCGCATGTCGTAGAAGCGCTGCACCAGTGCCGGATCGCGGGCAAAGCCTTCGGGTGTCGCCACCTCTTCGATGCGGTGGTCTTCCCAGAGGCCGTCAGCGGCGCGGAAGGTGCGAATGCCGCTCTCGGCGGAGATACCGGCGCCGGTGAGAATGACAATATTGGGATGGGGCATGGCGGCTCCGAAGACAGGTGCATTGCTGCAACTCTAAGCCAATTCCGCACACCCTACATGTTGGTCAGAATGGTAGCCCGGATGAAATCCGGGAAGCACCAGCACATCGCTCCCGGATTGCATCCGGGCTACTTGGTTGCTGGCCTTGGAGCAAGACGACATACGTGGGGTCTTGGGTCATCCCCACTCGCTCATTGCCGCCAGCGCCACCGAGGCGGCGGCGGTGCGGGTTTCCACGCCGAGTTTCACGTAGACGTGCTCGAGGTGCTTGTTCACCGTGCGTGGGCTGAGGCCGAGAATGTCGCCGATATCGCGGTTGGTCTTGCCGCAGGCGACCCAGCGCAGCACCTGCACCTCGCGCTCGGTGAGCTGGAAGCGCGCCGATAGCTTGGCATACGCCGGGGCATCGTCGAGGCTGAGGCTGACCGGCTTCGATGCAGCACGCGCGGCCTGGAGTATGCGTGCCGTGCGCAGATGCGAGGCGACACGGGCGAGTACCTCCTCGGGGTTGATCGGCTTGGTCACGTAGTCGATGCCGCCCGCCTCGAAGCCTTGCACCACATGTTCGCTATCGGTCAGGGCGGTCATGAACAGCACCGGAATATCGGCGCTGCTCGGCTCGGCCTTGATACGTCGGCAGGTCTCGAAACCATCCAGCCCCGGCATCATCGCGTCGAGCAGGATCAGGTCGGGCCTACGCCGCTGGATCCGGCCTAAAGCGCTTACACCGTCCAGCGCGACCAGCACCATGTAGCCGGCGTCGTCGAGAGCGTCGGAGAGCAGCGCGAGGTTGTCCGGTGTGTCGTCGACGATGAGGATGATGCCGCGCTCGGCCGACAGGCTGGCGGGCGAGCACGACTCAGGCTGGTGGAGTGGCGCATTCATGTTCGGCCTCCTTCAGTTGGCGGTTGAATTCATCGAGCTGGAAGTTCTTCACCAGTAGGCGCAAGGCGGCGGTGAAGCCCGCGCAGGCCGGGTCGCGCTGGTCGATATCGTCCAGGCGTTGCTGGATGCCGCGCACGTAACCCAGAGCGCCCAGTTCGCGTAGTGCCTGCAGGTCATCGCTGCCCGGCAACGTCATGCACATGGCGGGCGCCGCTGGCTCCTGGGTGCGGCGCAGCCAGGTCAGGCCGAGCTGCTGCTGGATGCGCTCGAGCAACTGCGGGGTGTACACCGGTTTGGCCAGGTAGTCGTCGCAGTCGGCGGCGATGCTGCGTTCGCGGTCGTCGGTGAACGCATTGGCGGAGATCACGATGATCGGCGCCTGGCAGCGTGTGTTGCGGCGAATCAGGCGACTGGTTTCCCAGCCGTCCATTTGCGGCATGGACAGGTCCATCAGGATCAACGCCGGGTTGTGCAGCGCTACCTGGCGAATCGCCTCCTGGCCGCTGGCGGCCTGGATCACCTCGAAGCCCAGCGGCTCGAGCATGCCGGCGAGCACGCGGCGATGTTCGAGGTGATCGTCCACTACCAGAAGCAGACGGCGTTCACCCTGGTAGCCGGTGATGTCGTGCTCGACGTGTACCACCGCTTGCGGCACACGTACTTCGGAGAGGAACAGGCGGACCTGGAAGCGCGTGCCTTGGTCAGGTTCGCTGTGCACCGAGAGCTCGCCGCCCATCAATGAGGTGAGCATGCGGGTGATGGTCAGGCCTAGGCCGACACCGTTGTCCTGGCGCATCAGGTCGCCGCGTTCGAACGGCTGGAAGATCCGTTCGATCTGTTCCGGGGCGATGCCAATGCCGGTGTCGATGATCTCGAAAGTGGCGGTCTCGCGCATGTAGCCCACGCGCAGACGCACCTCGCCGCGCTCGGTAAAGCGCACGGCGTTGCCCAGCAGGTTGATCAGGATCTGCCGCACGCGCTTCTCGTCACCGCGCACTACTGCCGGCATGCGGCCGATGCATTCGAGGCGAAAGCGCAGGCCTTTCTCGGCCGCCTGCGGGGTGAACATGCGTTCGATCTGGTCGATGAATTCCGGGAAGGGAATTTCCGCCAGTTCCAGGTGCAGTTTGCCGGCTTCGATCTTGGCCACGTCGAGCAGGCCGTCGATCAGCGACAGCAGGTGCGAACCGCTACGCAGGATGGTCGCCAGGGCGTCCTGGTGCTGGCTCGGCATGGCCGCGTCGCGCTGCAGGATCTGGGTGTAGCCCAGGATGCTGTTGAGCGGCGTGCGCAATTCGTGCGATAGCCCGGTGACGTAGCGGCTCTTCGCTGCGTTGGCGGATTCCGCCGCTTCCTTGGCCTGTTGCAGGGCTTCGTCGGTCTTGCGGTGGGCTTCGATCTCCTGCATCAGCAGCAGGGTCTGTCGATCCGACTCCTCCTGCGCCACGCGGCGGCTTTCGCGGGTCAATACCAGCCACCAGGCGAGCATGGCAGCGAACAACGAGAGGGTCAGAAAGGCCTTGAGGAAAGCCTGGAACAGGGTCTGGCGGACTTCCGGTTCCTGCGTCAGCAGGCTCAGCGATACCTGGCTGTAGATCAGCGCGAGCGCGCCGAACAGCATCAGCACCAGCAGGCTCAGCAGGCCCAGGTACTGCGCCAGACGGCTGTGCAGACGTGGGATGGAAACGCGCGGGAAGAGCCAGCCGATGAAGTCGTCGAGCTGATCGCTCAGGCGGGCTCTGGGTTTGCAGCGATCCTCGCAGCGTGCGTCGAGCGAGCAGCACAGCGAGCAGATGGGCGCGCCGTAGGCGGGGCAGTATGCGGTGTCCGGTTCTTCGAAACGGTTGTTGCACAGACCGCACTGCACCTGGCCGGCTTCGGTATGGGGATAGAGCAGGTGCGGCTGGCGCTCGCGGGCGATGTAGTAGCGCCCGCCAGTGAGCCAGGCCAACAGCGGCGCCAGCAGGAATGCCGAACCCAGTGCCACGGCTGGCGAAGCCGCTTGTGCCAGGGCGCCGAACAGGCCGCCGTGGGCGAGCACCGAGAGCAGGGAGGCGATCAGCATGGCACCGACGCCCACCGGGTTGATGTCGTAGAGGTGTGCGCGCTTGAACTCGATGTATTTCGGCGACAGGCCCAGCGGCTTGTTGATCACCAGGTCGGCCACCAGCGCGCCGATCCAGGCAATGGCGATATTGGCGTAGAGACCGAGTACCTCCTCGATCGCTTCGAACACGCCCAGCTCCATCAGCATCAGGGCGATGGCCACGTTGAACACCAGCCACACCACGCGACCGGGGTGGCTGTGGGTGATGCGGGCGAAGAAGTTCGACCAGGCCAGCGAGCCGGCGTAGGCGTTGGTGACGTTGATCTTCACCTGGCTGACGATGACGAACAGCACCATGGCCGCCAGTGCCCATTGTGGCGAGGCGAACACGTAGTTGAAGGCCACCAGGTACATCTGCGTCGGCTCGGCGGCGCGTTCCATGGGGATTTCATGCTGCAGGGCGAGAAAGGCGAGGAAGGCGCCGGCGAGCATCTTCAGCGCGCCGGGGATGATCCAACCGGGGCCGGCCAGCAGCAGCGCCGTCCACCAGCGCACGCGGTTGGCACGGGTTTTTTCCGGCAGGAAGCGCAGGTAGTCGACCTGCTCGCCGATCTGCGTGATCAGGGCCAGGGCGACGGTGCAGGCGGCGCCGAAATGCAGCAGGTTGAAGCTGCCGGGTTCGCCCTCACGGCCGGCGAAGCTGGTCCAGTCCGACAGTGCCTCGGGGTTCTTGGCGATGACGAACACATAGGGCAGCACCAGCAGAAACAGCCACACGGGCTGCGTCCACATCTGTAGACGGTTGATCAGGGTGATGCCGTAGGCCACCAGCGGAATGATGATGATCGAGCAGATCACGTAGGCCAGGGCCAGCGGGATGTTGAAGTACAGCTCCAGCGCCAGCGCCATGATCGCCGCCTCGAGGGCGAAGAACAGGAAGGTGAAGCTGGCGTAGATCAGCGAGGTGATGGTCGAGCCGATGTAGCCGAAGCCGGCGCCACGGGTCAGCAGGTCCATGTCCAGGCCGGAGCGGGCGGCGTAGTAGCTGATCGGCAGGCCGGTGAGGAAGATCACCAGGCTGACCGCGAGGATCGCCCACAGGGTATTGGTGAAGCCGTAGGACAGCGCCAAGGCGCCGCCGATGGCTTCCAGGGCGAGGAACGACACGGCGCCGAGCGCGGTGTTGGCGATGCGCAGTTCCGACCATTTGCGGAACGACCTGGGCGTGAAGCGCAGGGCGTAATCCTCCATGGTCTCGTCGGCGACCCAGGCGTTGTAGTCGCGGCGAATCTTGATGATGCGCTGGGTGCCGGTTGGTTGCACGGGCGGTTCCTGCTGGCGTTATCGGGTAAGACCGTCCCTGTCGCGCGTCTCTGTAGGAGCCGGCTTGCCGGCGATCTGCGTGACCCAGGAAGGGCGCATCGCCCGCAAGCGGGCTCCTGCGGTGCGTTGAAATTGCAACTTCCATGCCCCGGCTCGGCGAGGCCTCTGCCGCGCGCGCGAGCTTCTGTCTGCCTGGTTGTTCTGCGCGCAGCTTGCACCAGCGTGGCGCAAGGCGCTGTACGTCAGATGACGTATGCCCTTACGTCATGCTGCGTATACCCCGCTCGGCGGGGGCAAACGCATCCTTGCTGCGAAGCCGGCGTGGTTCGGCACGAATAACCAGCACAGGAGCACGACCATGGACTCTCAACCGATTCGACTTCTTCCTCGCCGGCTGGCGGTGGGGGCGGCAGCGCTCTCGCTGCTGGCGGCCAGCCTGTTCAGCCATGTGGCCAGCGCCGAGGTGAATACCACCGGCCTGGCGGTGACCGACAGCGAGGTCACGGTCGGCATTCTGCATTCGGCGACCGGCACCATGGCCATTTCCGAAACCGGTTCGATCCAGGCCGAGCGCCTGGCCATCGAGCAGATCAACGCCAGTGGTGGTGTGCTCGGCCGGCAGATCAAGGTCATTCAGGAAGATGGGGCTTCCGACTGGCCGACCTTCGCCGAGAAGGCACGTAAGCTGCTGGTCGGCGACAAGGTCGCCACCGTGTTTGGCTGCTGGACCTCGGCCTCGCGCAAGGCGGTGCTGCCGGTGTTCGAGAAGGAAAACGGCTTGCTCTACTACCCGACCTTCTACGAAGGCCTGGAGCAGTCGAAGAACGTTATCTACACCGGCCAGGAAGCGACCCAGCAGATCCTCGCGGGCCTCGACTGGGTCGCCAAGGAGAAGGGCGCCAAGACCTTCTACCTGCTGGGCTCGGACTACATCTGGCCGCGCACCTCGATGAAGATCGCGCGCAAGCACATCGAGAACGTGCTCGGCGGCAAGGTCGTCGGCGAAGAGTACTACCCGCTGGGCAACACCCAGTTCGGCTCGCTGATCAACAAGATCAAGCTGCGCAAACCTGACGTGGTGTTCGCTGCCGTGGTCGGTGGCTCCAACGTCGCCTTCTACAAGCAGATGAAGGCCGCCGGCGTGACTGCCGACAAGCAGACCCTGCTGACCCTGTCGGTGACCGAAGATGAGCTGCTGGGTATCGGCGGCGAGAACATGGCCGGCTTCTACGCCTCGATGAAGTACTTCCAGAGTCTGGACAACCCGAACAACGCCGCCTTCGTCGAGGCCTTCAAGGCCAAGTACGGCCAGGACGCGGTGATCGGTGATGTGACCCAGGCCGCCTACCTCGGCCCATGGTTGTGGAAAGCCGCGGTGGAGAAGGCCGGCAGCTTCGACATCGACAAGGTGGTTGCCGCTTCCCCGGGCATCGAGCTGGACACCGCGCCGGAAGGCTACGTCAAGGTGCATGACAACCATCACCTGTGGAGCAAGACCCGCATCGGTGAAGTGCAGAAAGACGGTCAGTTCAAGGTGGTGTTCGAGTCCGACCTGATCGAGCCGAACCCCTTCCCGGCAGGCTACCAGTAAGCAACACCCTCTCGCGGGAACCGGCTTGCCGGCGATGAATGGATCGCCGGCAAGCCGGCTCCTACCGGCTTTTCTGTTTTCTTCTGGAGACCATCGACATGGAATGGCTATCGGAATTCGGCGCCATCGCAGCCATGCAGGGGTTCAACGGTTTGTCCGTGTTCTGCGTGCTGCTGCTGATGGCTCTGGGGCTGGCGATCATCTTCGGCCAGATGGGCGTGATCAACATGGCCCATGGCGAGTTTCTCACCATCGGCGCCTACACCACCTTCGTGGTGTCCTCGCTGACGTCCAGCTACGCACCGGCCTTCGGGCCTTACTATTTCTTCCTCGCGATCATTCTCTCGTTCTTCATCGCCGGCGCCATCGGCTGGCTGGTGGAGTGGGCGATGATCAGCAAGCTCTACCAGCGTCCGCTGGATACCCTGCTGGCTACCTGGGGCCTGTCCCTGGTGATGCAGCAGGGCTTTCGCTCGATCTTCGGCGCGCGTGAAGTCAGTGCCACGTTGCCGGACTGGCTGATGGGGTCGTGGAACCCGACCGAGGCCATCGACATTCCGCGTAACGGCCTGTTCGTCATGGGCCTGACCCTGCTGCTCACTGCGCTGCTGTTTCTGATGATCTACCGCTCGCGCTGGGGCCTACAGGTACGCGCCACCATGCAGAATCGGGTGATGGCGCGCTCTGTGGGCATCAATACCAAGCGCGTCGACCGCATGACCTTCGCCCTCGGCTGCGGCGTCGCCGGCGTTGCTGGCGCGGCCTTCACCACCATCGGTTCGACCGGGCCGACCGCAGGTTCGCTGTACATCGTCGACACCTTCCTGGTGGTGGTGTTCGGCGGCGCCTCCAGCCTGCTCGGCACCATCGCCTCGGCGTTCAGCATCGCCCAGGCGCAATCGCTGCTGGAGTTCTTCACCAGTGGTTCGATGGCCAAGGTACTGACCCTGTCCGCCGTGGTGCTGATCCTCATGCTTCGTCCACAGGGTTTGTTCTCGGCCAAGGTGCGCAAATGAAAAGTAGGAGCCCGCTTGCGGGCGATTGCAAACCTGTTCATCGCCCGCAAGCGGGCTCCTACGGGACTGTTGAATTGAGGGCATGGGCATGAATCCGACACTCGACAAACTGCTCGGCGGCAAGCAGGGCGCCATCGCTCTGGCGCTGCTCGCCGCGCTGATACTGGTGGTGTTCCCGCTGGCGCTCGATGCCTTCCGCCTGAACATGGTGGGCAAATACCTGACCTACGCCTTCGTCGCCGTTGGCCTGGTGCTGTGCTGGGGTTATGGAGGCATCCTCAGTCTGGGCCAGGGCATCTTCTTCGGCCTGGGCGGTTACTGCATGGCGATGTTCCTCAAGCTCGAGGCATCCGACCCGGAGAGCACCAAGATCCAGTCCACGCCGGGTATTCCGGACTTCATGGACTGGAACCAGATCACCGAACTGCCACTGTTCTGGGAACCCTTCCACAGCCTGAGCTTCACCCTGATCGCGGTGGTGGTGGTGCCGGTGTTGTTAGCCTTGGTGATCGGTATTGCGATGTTCAAGCGCCGCGTCGGTGACGTGTACTTTTCCATCGTCACCCAGGCCATCGCGCTGATTCTCACCGTGCTGATCATCGGCCAGCAGGGGCTGACCGGTGGCGTCAACGGCATCACCGACCTGCGCACGCTCAAGGGCTGGGACATCCGCAGCGACGAGGCCAAGCTGATCCTCTACTTCATCAGTGCGGTGCTGCTCATCGGCTGCATTCTCATCGCCCGTTTCATCATCGCTTCCAAGCTCGGTCGCCTGCTCCTGGCCATGCGCGACAAGGAAGAACGGGTGCGTTTCTCCGGCTACGACGTGGCCAGCTTCAAGATCTTCGTGTTCTGCGTCGGCGCGGCCTTCGCCGGTATCGGCGGGGCGATGTTCACCCTGCAGGTGGGTTTCATGTCGCCGAGCTTCGTCGGCATCGTGCCGTCGATCGAGATGGTCATCTTCGCCGCGGTCGGCGGGCGTCTGTCGCTGCTCGGTGCGGTGTATGGCGCATTGCTGGTCAACTTCGGCAAGACCTACTTCTCCGAGAGTTTCCCCGAGCTGTGGCTGTACCTGATGGGCGGCCTGTTCATCGTCGTGGTCATGTACTTCCCCAATGGCCTGGCCGGCCTCTGGGACAGCCACGGCAAGCGCTGGCTGGCAAGGCTGCGGCGCAAACCGCAGGTGGCCGCTGCGCCAAAGCCCGTTGCCGTTGCCACCAGCAAGCGCCCAACCCCTGAACTGGAGACCACGCCATGAGCAGCCCTGCAGGCTTTCAGGCCGCCAAGCCGGTACTGGCCATCGAGGGACTGACCGTGTCCTTCGACGGCTTCAAGGCGGTCAACGACCTCAACCTCTATGTCGACCGCAACGAGGTGCATGTGGTGATCGGCCCCAACGGCGCCGGCAAGACCACGGTGCTCGACCTGATCTGCGGCAAGACCCGCGCCACCGCCGGCAGCATCGATTTCGACGGCCGTGAGCTGACCAAGATGCGCGAGTTCGACATCGTCCGTGCTGGCGTCGGGCGCAAGTTCCAGAACCCGTCGATCTACGAAAACCTGACAGTGTTCGAGAACCTGGAAATGTCCTACCCGGCCGGGCGCAAGGTGTTCGGCGCGCTGTTCTTCAAGCGCACGCAAGAGGTGATCGAGCGGGTCGAACAGGTGGCACAGGAAATCATGCTCGGTGATCACCTGCACCGGCAGGCCGACCTGCTTTCGCACGGGCAGAAGCAGTGGCTGGAGATCGGCATGCTGCTGATGCAGGACCCGCAGTTGCTGATGCTCGACGAGCCGGTGGCCGGCATGAGCGTCAGCGAGCGGGTGGCCACGGCCGAGCTGCTCAAGCGCATCAGTCAGGGCCGCTCGGTGCTGGTCATCGAGCACGACATGGAATTCGTCAAGAGCATTGCCCACCGCGTCACCGTGCTGCACCAGGGCAAGGTGCTGGCCGAAGGCAGCATGGACGCGGTGCAGAGCAATCCCAAGGTCATCGAGGTGTACCTGGGGCATTGATCCCCTTTCAGGACACTTCTAAAAACTACCTGCGTTGTCATCACTGCGTTAAAAACAAGCTCAAAATGCTCATTTACAGCTCGTAAACTCCGCTTTTTCGCTTGTTTTTGCCTTGTGCTGACTGCCTCGCCTACGTTTTTAGAGGTGCCCGTCACCGACCGTAGGGTGCGCTGTGCGCACCATGCGACCGAGCCGCGTAGCCCGGATGAAATCCGGGACGTGTTTAGCAAGGAGTTATCTATGTTCCAGATCAGCAACCTCGCTTCCGGGTACGGCCAGAGCCAGATCCTCCACGAGCTCAACCTCGACGTGGCGAAGAAGGAAATCGTCGCGGTGATGGGCCGCAACGGCATGGGCAAGACCACCCTGTTCAAGAGCCTGATGGGCATCCTGCCGCAGTGGGGCGGGCAGATTCGCGTGGACGGCAAGGACGTGTCGAAACTGGAGACCCATCAGCGCGTGGAAAGCGGCATCGCCTACGTGCCGCAGGGGCGGATGATCTTTCCCAGCATGACCGTGCTGGAAAACATTCAGACCGGCCTGCCGGCCTCCGCCGGCGGCAAGGTGCCGGACGATCTCTATGCATTGTTCCCGGTGCTGCTCGAGATGCGCCACCGCAAGGGCGGCAACCTCTCCGGTGGCCAGCAGCAACAGCTGGCCATCGCCCGCGCGCTGGCCACCAACCCCAAGGTGCTGCTGCTCGACGAACCCACCGAGGGTATCCAGCCGTCGATCATCAAGGACATCGCCCGCAGCCTGAAGGAGATCCGCAACATGCGTGACCTGACCATCGTGGTGTCCGAGCAGGTGCTGTCGTTCACCATGGAAATCGCCGACCGCTTCCTGGTCATCGAGAAGGGCAAGTTCGTGGTCGAGGAAACCCGCGACAAGGTCGACGAGGCGAGCATCAGTCGCTATCTGTCGGTGTGACGCAATCTGTAGGAGCCCGCTTGCGGGCGATGCTGTCGTTTGCAATCAATCGCCGGCAAGCCGGCTCCTACAGGTACAAATTCCCGCTTTACGGCCACTGTGTTCTCCATGCAGCGGCCGCTTTTTCGTGCCTGCTAAAAATGCCTGCAGGCCTCATGAATCCTGCAATGCGGGCATACGTCATCCAACGTATTTGCCGATTTCACCGCGCGTTCGAGACTGGCTGCGTACCCCGGCACAGGCCGGCATTCCTCACATGTCTTATGGAGCTCAGTCATGACCGATACCCTGATCAAGGTCGACCTCAACCAGGCTGCTACCGATAACGAACAGGTGCACAACCGCTGGCACCCGGACATTCCCATGGCCTGCTGGGTCAACCCGGGCGATGACTTCATTCTCGAGACCTACGACTGGACCGGCGGTGCGATCAAGAACGACGACGATGCCAGCGATGTGCGCGACGTCGACCTGTCCACCGTGCATTACCTGTCCGGCCCGGTAGGCGTCAAAGGCGCTCAGCCGGGCGACCTGCTGATCGTCGAACTGCTCGATATCGGCGCCAAGCAGGACATGCTCTGGGGTTTCAACGGCTTCTTCTCGAAGAACAACGGCGGCGGTTTTCTGACCGACCATTTCCCCTCGGCGCAGAAGTCGATCTGGGACTTCGAGGGCATGTTCACCAAGAGCCGGCACATTCCCGGCGTGCGTTTCGCCGGCCTGATCCACCCGGGGCTGATCGGCTGCCTGCCGGATCACAAGATGCTCGCCGACTGGAACAAGCGCGAGCAGGCGCTGATCGATACCAACCCGACCCGCGTACCGCCGCTGGCCAACCCGCCGTTCGCCAGCACCGCGCACATGGGCAAGATGAGGGGCGAGGCCCGCGACCTGGCGGCCGCTACCGGCGCGCGCACCGTGCCGCCGCGTGAGCATGGCGGCAACTGCGACATCAAGGATCTGTCGCGTGGCTCGAAGATCTTCTTCCCGGTCTACGTCGATGGCGCCGGCCTGTCGGTGGGCGACCTGCACTTCAGCCAGGGCGACGGTGAGATCACCTTCTGCGGCGCCATCGAGATGGCCGGCTGGGTACACATGAAGGTCGAACTGATCAAGGGCGGCATGGCCAAGTACGGGATCAAGAACCCGATCTTCAAGCCCAGCCCGATCGTGCCCACCTACAACAACTACCTGATCTTCGAAGGCATCTCGGTCGACGACGACGGCAAGCAGCACTACCTGGACGTCAACCTGGCCTACAAGCAGGCCTGCCTCAACGCCATCAACTACCTGACCAAGTTCGGCTACTCGCCGGCTCAGGGCTACTCGCTGCTTGGCTCGGCGCCGGTGCAGGGACACATCAGCGGCGTGGTCGACATCCCCAACGCCTGCGCCACGCTGTGGCTGCCGACCGATATCTTCGAGTTCGACATCAACCCCAGCGCCAGCGGTCCGACCAAGTTCCTCGACGGCAGCATCGACCTGCCCATCGCCTACGACAAGTGAGCGTACCCGCCTGTGGGAGGGGCTTCAGCCGCGACAATCGCCGCTAAAGCGCCTCCCACAATGCGCCGTCGTCCTATCTTTTGCGAGGAACCAGTCATGCCCATCTACGAATACGACTGCCCGAGCTGTGGCGATTTCACCGTGCTGCGGCCGATGGCCGAGCGTGACGCCGCCTGCGCCTGCCCGTACTGCGATACGCCGAGCGAGCGGGTAATTCTCAGTGCACCGGGCCTGACCAGCATGGCCGGCAGCCAGCGCCGCGCCCATGAAACCAACGAGCGCAGCGCCCACGCGCCGCAAAATCTCGAAGAGTACAAGGCCAACCGCAAGCACCCGGCCGGCTGCAGTTGCTGCGGCCCGAGCAAACCGGTCGAGCGCACCAAGGCCAACCCCCACGGCCTCAAGGCCAGCCCTTCGGCGCGGCCGTGGATGATCAGTCACTGAGGCTGTTTATTGGGTCCCCGCCTGCGCGGTGATGACGTGGGTTTTCACCGTCATTCCCGCGAATGCGGGAATCCAGTTCGCAGAACGTTCCTGTCGGAGCGGCTGGGTGGCATTGCGCTTCAGCCGCAATAAAAGGCGAAACAGAGAGCATTTCGCGGCTGAAGCCGCTCCCACAAACAAGCAGTCAACCGGAGGATCTACAGCCATGCGCCACGGCGATATTTCCAGCAGCCCTGATACCGTCGGCGTTGCCGTCGTCAATTACAAGATGCCGCGCCTGCACACCAAGGCCGAAGTGCTCGACAACGCGCGCAAGATCGCCGAGATGATCAAGGGCATGAAGCTCGGCCTGCCCGGCATGGACCTGGTGGTGTTCCCCGAATACAGCACCATGGGCATCATGTACGACAAGGACGAGATGATGGCCACCGCAGCGACCATCCCCGGTGAGGAAACCGCGATCTTCTCCGCCGCATGTCGCGAGGCCAGGACCTGGGGCATCTTCTCGCTCACCGGCGAGCGTCACGAAGAGCACCCGCACAAGGCACCATACAACACGCTCATCCTGATCAACGACCAGGGCGATATCGTCCAGCGCTACCGCAAGTGCATTCCCTGGTGCCCCATCGAGGGCTGGTATCCGGGCGACCGCACCTACGTCTCCGAAGGCCCCAAGGGCATGAAGATCAGCCTGATCATCTGCGACGACGGCAACTACCCGGAAATCTGGCGCGACTGCGCGATGAAGGGCGCCGAGCTGATCGTGCGCTGCCAGGGCTACATGTACCCGGCCAAGGATCAGCAGGTGCTGATGGCCAAGACCATGGCCTGGGCCAACAACTGCTACGTGGCGGTGGCCAACGCTACCGGCTTCGATGGCGTGTACAGCTACTTTGGCCACTCCGCGCTGATCGGCTTCGACGGCCGCACCCTGGGCGAGTGCGGCGAGGAGGAAATGGGCATCCAGTACGCCCAGCTGTCGGTGTCGCAGATCCGCGATGCGCGCGCCAACGACCAGTCGCAGAACCACCTGTTCAAGCTGCTGCATCGCGGCTACACCGGCGTCTATAACTCCGGTGATGGCGACAAGGGCGTGGCTGATTGCCCGTTCGAGTTCTACCGCACCTGGGTGCTGGATGCGCAGAAGGCCCAGGAGGACGTGGAGAAACTCACCCGCTCGACCATCGGCGTGGCCGACTGCCCCGTGGGTGAGTTGCCACATCCGGGCAAGGAACGCACGGCCTGAACCTCCGTCTGTCGCGGCTAAAGCCCCTCCCACGGGATACCGCCGTTGTAGGAGGGGCTTTAGCCGCGAGCTTTTCCAACACCTGAGGCGGTCTATGCCCTTCGCCAACGACCTGATCGACAGCAACCGCGAGCGCTTGGAGCAGCAGGGCGTTACCCGGCTGCAATCACGCTTCCTCTTCGAGCCCGTTACCGTGATGGCCTTGCTGCATTCGCGCATCGTCGGTCAGGACGCGGTGTTGGCGCAGGTCGAGGCCATGCTCAAGGTGGTTAAGGCCGATATCGGCGAGCGCGAGCGGCCACTGGCGGTCAATCTGTTCATGGGCCCGACCGGTGTCGGCAAGACCGAGATCGTGCGCTTGCTGGCGCAGGCCATCCATGGTCGTGTCGATGCCCTGTGCCGCATCGACATGCACACCCTGGCCCAGGAACACTACGCCGCCGCCCTGACCGGTGCGCCGCCTGGTTACGTTGGTAGCAAGGAAGGCACCACGCTGTTCGATGCCGAGGCCATCGCCGGCAGTTTCGGCAGGCCCGGCATCGTGCTGTTCGACGAGCTGGAGAAGGCCAGCCCCGAAGTGCTGCGCAGCCTGCTCGGCATTCTCGAACATGGCCGCCTTACATTGACCGCCGGCAGTCGCACCCTGGATTTCCGTAACAGCCTGATCTTCATGACTAGCAACGTCGGCGCGCAGCAGGCGCAGCGCTACCGCGAGCGTTTCACCCGCGGTTGGCGACGCTGGTTGGGGCTGGCGCCCAAGGGCGAGGGTGCATTGCTGGAGCAGGTGCTGCACGAGCGCTTAGAGCCAGAATGGCTCAATCGCCTCGACCGCATTCTGGTGTTCAAGCGTGTCGATGAGCAGTGGTTGGATGCCTTGCTGAATATCGAACTGGACAAGCTCAACCAGCGCCTGGGTCGTCAGGGCCGTTCGCTACAGGTGGAGCAGAGCGCCCGCGCCTGGCTGTGTCGTGAGCATGACGTGCGTTTCGGCGCTCGCGCGCTGGCGCGTCGCATCCGTATCGAGCTGGAGCCGGCAATTGCCGAGCGGCTGTTGGCTGAGCCAACTGCGACGCGACTGCTCTGTACCTGCGAGCACGATGCCCTGCAGATAAGGCCGCGCTCTTCGTAGGAGCCGGCTTGCCGGCGATCATAGCTGACGAAAAAGCATCGCCGGCAAGCCGGCTCCTACAAACGGGTAGTCGTGCAGACCTTTAGTGATGCTCACGCGTTGCGCGGAATTTCACCTCCGGCCAGCGCTCTTCCATCAGGCTGAGGTTGACGCGGGTCGGGGCCAGGTAGGTGAGGTGGCCGCCGCCGTCGACGGCGAGGTTCTCATAGGCCTTGTCCTTGAATTCCTTGAGCTTCTTCTCGTCGCTGCACTCGATCCAGCGCGCCGACCAGACGTTGATCGCCTCGTAGGCGCACTCCACCTTGTATTCCTCCTTCAGGCGGCTGGCGACCACGTCGAACTGCAGCACACCGACGGCGCCGAGCACGATGTCGTTGTTGCGCTCGGGGAAGAACACCTGGGTGGCGCCTTCCTCGGCCAGCTCCTGCAGGCCCTGGCGCAGCTGCTTGGATTTCAGCGGATCCTTCAGGCGCACGCGGCGGAACAGCTCCGGGGCGAAGTGCGGGATGCCGGTGAAGCCCAGGTTCTCGCCTTCGGTGAAGGTGTCGCCGATCTGAATGGTGCCGTGGTTGTGCAGGCCGATGATGTCGCCGGCGTAGGCTTCTTCCAGGTGCTCACGCTCGCTGGAGAAGAAGGTCAGGGCGTCGCCGACGCGCACATCCTTGCCCAGGCGCGCGTGGCGCATCTTCATGCCCTGGGTGTACTTGCCCGAGCAGATGCGCATAAAGGCAATCCTGTCCCTATGCTTCGGGTCCATGTTCGCCTGGATCTTGAACACGAAGCCTGTGAACTTCTCCTCGGTCGGCTCCACCGTGCGCTCGTTGGCTGCGCGTGGCAGTGGGCGCGGTGCCCAGTCGACCACGGCGTCGAGCACATGGTCGACGCCGAAGTTGCCCAGTGCGGTGCCGAAGAACACCGGGGTCATCGTGCCCTTGAGGAAGGCGTCGGGTTCGAAGGCGTGGCAGGCGCCCTGCACCAGTTCCAGCTCTTCGACGAAACGCTCGTACATGTCACCGAGGTGGTCGCGGGCTTCGTCGGAATCCAGCTTCTGGATGATCTTGGCTTCGGTGCGCTCGTGGCCGTGACCTGGGGTGTAGACGATGATGTAGTCGCCGGTCAGGTGGTAGACGCCCTTGAAATCCTTGTAGCAGCCGATTGGCCAGGTGATCGGTGCGGCCTTGATGTTGAGCACCGCCTCGATTTCGTCGAGCAGCTCGATGGGGTCGCGGATGTCGCGGTCGAGCTTGTTGATGAAGCTGACGATGGGCGTGTCGCGCAGGCGGCAGACGTCCATCAGGGCGATGGTGCGTGGCTCGACGCCCTTACCGCCGTCGAGCACCATCAGCGCACTGTCCACCGCCGTCAGGGTGCGGTAGGTGTCTTCGGAGAAGTCTTCGTGGCCGGGGGTGTCGAGCAGGTTGATCATGTGCTCGCGGTAGGGGAACTGCATCACCGAGGTGGTGATGGAGATGCCGCGCTGCTTCTCCATCTCCATCCAGTCGGAGGTGGCATGACGGTCGGATTTACGCGACTTCACGGTGCCGGCGACCTCGATGGCCTTGCCCATCAGTAGCAGCTTTTCGGTGATGGTGGTCTTACCGGCGTCCGGGTGGGAAATGATGGCGAAGGTACGGCGCTTGGCGACTTCGGCGGCCTGGGTGGTCATGAATATGTGCCTGGATGGAGTCGTTGAGGGTGCCTTGGCACCCGTAAAACGCGGGATTATACCGATAACTGCGAGCTCTGGCGGAGAGCGGCTATCGGTTTTCAGATGGGCCGGTAGGTGATGCTGCCGGGCCGTGCCGTAGATGCGTAAATAACGCGTAAATGAATGGTTATGAAAATTATTCCCATATAGAGTGGCCGCCCGTCGCAGTGGGTCAGGGTAAGGGTGGCTCCGTCGTGTTCAAGAAAATCATCTTCCAGTTGCACTGGTTCTTCGGCATCAGCGCCGGCTTGGTGCTGGCCGTCATGGGTATCACCGGTGCCCTTTACAGCTTCGAGGGTGAGATCACCCGTGCGCTCAACGCCGAGCGCTGGCAGATCCAGCCCAGCGCACAGGGGCATCTCACGCCAGGTGAGCTGGCTGCGAAGATCGAGGCCGCTACCGCCGATCGCGTCACCGCACTGTGGGTTGATGGTCGCCACGACGGACCTGGCACCGCTTTCCTCGTACCCCCGCCGGGCGAGCGGCGTGGGCCGCGCATCGTCTTCGACCCCTATACCGGTGAAGTCCTTGCCGAGCCCGTTGGCCAGGACTTCTTCCACCTGATGCTGATGTTGCACCGCTTCCTGTCCATGGGCGAAGTGGGCAAGCAGATCACCGCTGCCAGCACTCTGGCGCTGCTGTTCTTCTGTCTCTCCGGCCTCTATCTGCGTTGGCCGCGCAGGGCGCTGAGCTGGCGCACCTGGCTGACCCTGGACTGGAAGAAGAAGGGGCGTAGCTTCAATTGGGACCTGCACGCTGTAGCCGGTACCTGGGTGCTGCTGTTCTATCTGTGTGCCGGGCTCACCGGTTTGTATTGGTCCTATGACTGGTACCGCGAAGGGCTGACTCGCATGCTCTCCGACGCGCCGCCGGAAAAACGCGCTGAAGGCCGTGGTCGCGGTGGTCGTGAAGCACCCAATGGCCCGGCCCCCGAAGTCGACTACGACGCTGTGTGGCAGAGCATCCAGCAGACCGCCGGGCCCAAGCTGGTCGCCTGGAACTTGCGCCTGCCGCTGGTGGCCGGGCAGCCGGCGACGGTCTTCTACATGCTCGATGGGGCCGAGCATGCGCGCGCCTTCAACCAGTTCCAGATTGATCCAAAAAGCGGCGAAGTCAGCCGTCATGAGCGCTACGCCGACAAGAGCTTCAAGGCGCAATTGCTGACCAGCGTTTACGCCCTGCATGTCGGCGAATACTTCGGCCTGACCGGTCGCATCCTGATGATGCTGGCCACGGCGGCCATGCCGCTGTTCTTCATTACCGGCTGGCTGCTGTACCTGGATCGCCGACGCAAGAAGCGTGCGGCGCTGGCTGCGCGCGGTGCGCTGAAAACGGATGATTCAGGCGAAGGCTGGTTGGTGGGTTTCGCCAGCCAGAGCGGCTTTGCCGAGCAACTGGCCTGGCAGAGCGCCGGGCAGTTGCAGGCCGCCGGTATTCCGGTGCGGGTCGAGCCGCTGTCGCGCCTCGATGCCGACAGCCTGCGCCAGACGCGCAAGGCGCTGTTCGTGGTCAGCACCTTCGGTGACGGTGAGGCGCCGGACGCTGCGCAGGGTTTCGAGCGCAAGGTGCTCGGTGGCTCGCTGCCGCTCGAACAACTGAGCTATGCCGTACTGGCCCTGGGCGACCGGCAGTACCAGCACTTCTGCGGCTTCGCCCGGCGTATCAACGATTGGCTGGGTTTGCAGGGCGCGCAGCGCCTGTTCGACAGCATCGAAGTCGATGGCGCCGATCAGGCCGCGCTGCAGCGCTGGCAACTGCAACTGAGCGAGCTGACCGGCGCCGCGCCAGGACGCTTCGAAGACGCGCCCTGGCAGAGCTGGACGCTGGCCGAACGGCGCCTGCTCAACCCCGGCAGCCAGGGCGCGCCGGTGTTCTTCCTCGGCGTGACGCCGCCTGCGCAGAGCACCTGGCAGGCCGGCGACATCCTGGAAATTCGTCCGCGTCATGCGCCGGCTGCGGTGCAGGCCTGGCTGCAGCACTCCGGCTGCGATGGCCTCGAGCCGGTGACCCTCGATGGCCAAGCGATGAGCCTGAGCGAAGCCCTGGCTGAGCGCCAGTTGCCGGACAGCCTCGCGCACCTGGTCGGCCTGCATGCCCAGGCTCTGGTCGAAGCGCTGGTGCCGCTGGGTTCGCGTGAATACTCCATCGCCTCGGTGGCGGCCGATGGCGTGCTGCAACTGATCGTGCGCCAGGCCGTGCAGGCCGACGGCAGCCTGGGCCTGGGCTCCGGTTGGCTGACCGAGCATCTGCCTGCAGGCGGGCAACTGCTGGCGCGGGTGCGGCGCAACAGCGGCTTCCACCTGCCGGACGACGACCGCCCGCTGATCCTGATCGGCAATGGCACCGGTCTGGCCGGGCTGCGTTCGCTGTTGCGCGCGCGGGCACTGGCGGGGCAGGGGCGCAACTGGCTGCTGTTCGGCGAGCGCAACCGCGCCTGCGACTTCTTCTGTGGTGACGAGCTGCAGGCGGCGCTGGTTACAGGCGAGCTGCAGCATCTGGATCTGGTGTTCTCCCGTGATCAGGCGGAGAAACGCTACGTGCAGGATCTGCTGCGCGAGCGGCACGAGCGCCTGTGTGCCTGGCTGGATGAAGGCGCGGCGATCTACGTCTGCGGCAGCCTGCAGGGCATGGCTGGCGGCGTCGATGCGGCGTTGCGCGACTTGCTCGGCGACGAGGTGGTGGACGATCTGATCGAGGAAGGCCGCTATCGCCGCGATGTCTATTGACCCCGAGCAAGCCGCGTCGCACGGGTATTAAGTTGCCGAAGTGATTTTTATATATGAGAATCATTCGCCTTAATACTCCTGAGTAACCTCCATGACCGCCAGCCTGGCTCGCATCCTGATCGTCGAGGACGATCGCACTCTGGCCGCCCAGCTCGGCGAGCTGCTGCGTGGTCAGGGTTATGCCACCAGCGCCTGTCATCTGGGCGAGGCCGGGCTGGAGACGGCGCTGCGCGAGACGCCGGATCTGCTGTTGCTCGATGTGATGCTGCCGGACGTCAACGGCTTTTCTGTGCTGCGCCGCCTGCGTGAGCAACAGCAGACGCCGGTGATCATGCTCACCGCCTGCGGCGCGGAGGAGGAGCGCATTCGCGGCCTGCGCCATGGCGCCGATGACTACCTGCCCAAGCCCTTCAACATCACCGAACTGCAACTGCGCATCGACGCCGTGCTGCGTCGCACGCGCGCGCAGGAGAGTGCGCGCGGCGGCCAGACGCAGCAGTTGCAGGTCGACGAACTGCATCTGGATCGCCACGCCCAGCAGGCGCGGGTCGCAGGCTGCGATCTGGCGCTGACGCCGCTGCAGTTCCGCCTGCTCTGGTTGCTGGTCAGTCATCGCGGTGAGGCGCTGAGCAAGCCCTACCTGTACCGCATGGCGCTGGAGCGCGAGTACAGCCAGTACGACCGCAGCCTGGACATGCACGTCAGCCGTATCCGGCGCCGCCTGGCCGAAGCCGGCCTTGGCGCTGACCGCCTGCAGACCCTGCACGGCCGCGGTTACGCCTTCACATGAACCGGCGCCTGTTCTGGAAGCTGTGCCTGGTCATCGGCCTGGGCAGCGTGCTGCTGTTCTGGATCATCGCCCGCGTCGCCTGGCAGACCGAGGAGCGCATGAGCTTCATCGATGCCGAACACCAGCGCACCCTGCGCCACTACGGTGAGCAGGCCGAGGCGATGTACCGTGCCGGCGACCATGAAGCCCTGGCGCGCTGGCTGACTACCCTGCAGCAGCAGGAGCAGACCTGGGCGGCAGTGGTCGAGTCCGAGGTGCGTCCGTTGGCTGGCAGCGTGCTCAACGAGCGCTTCTACGAGGGCTTCGGCCTGGGACGCGACGTGCGCTGGAAGATCCACCTGTACTTCCAGGAAAACCCCATCATGGATCTGCCCTTCGCCGACGGCAGAACCCATTTCCTGATCATCCTGCCGCAGCGCATGCGCCCCGGCCTCAATTGGCATTACGCCAAGCTGCTGCTGCAACTGGTGGTGCCACTGGTGTTGATGCTGATCGTCTGCCTGGTGCTCTACCGCCACCTGATGCAGCCGCTCGGTCGTCTGGAGCAGGCCACCCGACAGTTCAGCGACGGCCGTCTGGACGTGCGCGTGCGCTCGCTGCTGGGCTCGCGCAACGACGAGCTGGCGCGCCTGGCCGAAACCTTCGACGCCATGGCCGCGCGCACCGGGCAACTGATCATCGACCAGCGTCAGCGTCTGGCGGACATGTCCCACGAGCTGCGCACGCCGCTGACGCGCATCGAGATGGCGGTGAGCCTGGCCGAGCAGGATGGCGGCCAGCGTCAGTTGCTCGAACGCATCCGCGACGACTGCGCCGGCATGCGCCGTCTGGTCGAGGATGCCCTGACCCTGAGCTGGCTGGAGAACGAGCGACCCGAGCTGCGTGACGAGAACCTGGACCTGTCCGAACTGCTCGACAGCATCCTCGACGACGCGCGTTTCGAGTACCCGGACCGGCAGGTTCTCTGCCAGATGCCCGACAGCGCGCCGCTGCATGGCAGCAGCAGCCGGGCGCTGGGCCAGGCCATCGAGAATGTGGTGCGCAATGCGCTGGACCACACCCCGGCAGGCGGCCAGATCGAGGTCAGCCTGAGCGAGGAGGGCGATGCCTGGCTGCTGCGGGTTGCCGACCAGGGGCCGGGTGTAGCCGAGCAGTGGCTGGAGCGCATCTTTCAGCCGTTCTTTCGTGGCGGCAGCGAGCGTGCCGGTTTCGGTCTCGGCCTGGCGTTGGCACAGCGCCAGGTCAGCGCCACCGGCGGCAGCATTCGCGCGAGCAATCGCGTCGGCGGTGGCTTGCTCATGGAGATTCGCCTGCCACGCACGGCGATGTAACAGTTGTAAAAGTGATTCCCTGCTCAGGTGCTTGTGATGAGAATTCGCAAATGCGAAATATTCACATCTTTCCTGGGGAGGATCGATCATGCCGCACTGCCCTTATCGCCTGAGTCTGCTCGGCGCCATTACCTTTAGTAGTCTGCTCGCCACGCAGGCGTACGGCGCCGATGCTGCGCTGGAGTTGCAGGCGCAGGAGATCACCGCCGCTGCCATCGACCGCAACGAAAGCGTCGAGGCCGAGCAACTGCAGCGTTACCAGGCCAGCGACCTGCAGGAAGTGTTCGAATCCAACCCCGAGGTGTCCGTGGCCGGCGGCCCCGGCGTGGCGCAGAAGCTCTACCTACGCGGCCTGGAAGACACCCTGCTGAACATCAGCATCGACGGCGCCAGCCAGCCGGGGCAGACCTTCCACCATACCGGCCGTATCGGCATCGAGCCGGAGCTGCTCAAGCGCGCCGAGGTGCAGGCCGGCACCGGCGATGCGACCGCCGGGCCGGGCGCGCTGGGTGGCGCGATCCGCTTCGTCACCAAGGACCCGGACGACCTGCTGCGCGACGGCGAGCAGCTCGGAGCGCTGCTCAAGACCGGCTATTTCAGCAATGGCGAAGGCTACAAGAGCAGTGCCAGTGTGTTCGGCCGTTTCAACGAGAACTGGTCGGCGCTGGCCATGACCACCTATCAGGATCAGAACGACTTTGAAGACGGCAACAACGACGACGTACTCGGCACCGCGGCGCGGCAAAAGCTCGGCTTCGCCAAGCTGGTGGGCAAGCTGACGGACGAGCAGACCCTGCGCCTGAGCTACGAGAAACGTATCGACGAGGGTGAGCGCAGCCAACGCCCGCAGTGGATCCCGAGTAGCTTCAACCGTCTGTATCCGCTGAGTACCGAGCGCGAGACCTGGACCCTCAACTACGCCTGGCAGCCGGTGAACAACGACCTACTGGATGTCGAGCTGACCACCTACCACACCACCAATGAGCTGGAGCAGGACGGCCGCTTCGGTCTGTACTTCGGCGATACCCGCAGCACGGGGTTCGACCTGCGCAACACCAGCCGTATTGGCGCGCATCAGCTGACCTATGGCGTCGACTACCGTGATGATCGCACCACCCTTGGCCCTGAGGGTGACCGCGAGCTGGACCACGAAGACGGCGAAGTGCTCGGTGTTTATCTGCAGGACCGCTACCAGATCACCTCGCGCCTGCAGCTCGACGCTGGCCTGCGCTACGACCGCTACAAGCTCGACGACCGCGACAAGCAGACCTTCATCGAGGAAGGCATCAGCCCCAACCTGGGTCTGCGCTACCAGCTGACGCCTGAACTGGCCGTATTCGCCGGCCAGGCGCGGGCGCTACGCGGGCCGCAGGTGCGTGATGCCTTCAAGCTCGATGTGTCCGGCAACGACCCGGACCTGAAAGCCGAAAAGGCGCGCACCGACGAGGTCGGCTTCGACCACCGCGACGGTGGTTGGGAGCTGAGCGGCAAGGCCTACGTCACCCGTATCAAGGATGCCATCGCCGACCCCATCGGCCGGCCCAATCTGTATGAGAACGTCGGTGATCTGAAGAGCAAGGGTGTGCTGCTCAGCACCGCCTACCACTGGCAGCAGCTGAGCCTGGGGCTGAGCTATCACCGCAACGACGCGCGTCTGGATGGCGAGCGTCTCAACGTCTACGAATACAACGGCCTGGGTACCAGTCTCGGCGACACCTGGACCAGCTTCGCCGACTACCGCGCCAGCGATAACCTCACGCTCGGCTGGCAGGGCCGCTTCGTGCGCGGCATCGACACCCTGCACACCGGTGTCGGCGACGTCTCCAAGCCAGGCTACGGCGTGCATGACCTGTATGCCGAATGGCAGGCCGTGCCTGAGAGCCTGACGGTGACCCTGACGCTGAAGAACCTGCTGGACAAGCAGTACCTGGATCACGCCAGCAACGAGGACTTCGAGCACATTCCGGACTACGAGGGTATCCGTGGCTCCTACGAGCCAGGTCGTGAGCTGCGTCTGGGGCTGGCATGGCGAATCTGATGGGACGAGCAATCGTTGCAGTACTGCTGGGGCTGGCGCTGCTGGCCCCGGTACAGGCACAAGTGCTGACCGATCTGGCCGGGCGTGAGGTGCTGGTGCCCGAGCGCGTCGAACGTATCGTGCTGGGCGAGGGCCGTTTGCTGCCGGTGCTGGCCATTCTCGAAGGCGAACAGTTTCTGGATCGTCTGGTGGGCATGCCGGCCGATCTGGCGCTGGTCGATCCCGGCAGCGCGCGGCAATACCAGCGGGCCTTTCCCGCGCTGGACAAGGTGCCGCGCATTGGCCAGGGTGCCGCCGATACCTTCAGCTTGGAGCAGGTGCTGACCTTGCGCCCGGATCTGGCCATATTCAGCCTCTCCGGGCATGGCCCGGACAGCACCCAGGGTCGGCTGATCGAGCAGTTGCAACGCGCCGGAGTGGCGGTGTTGTTCGTCGATTTCCGCGAGCAGCCATTGGTCAACACGCCGCGCAGTATGACCCTGCTTGGCCGGGTGTTGGGTCGCGAGGCGCGTGCCGAAGCCTTCAACGCGGCGCACGCCGAGGCCCTGGCTGCGGTGCGTGAGCGTTTGCCGCAAGGAACAGCGCCCAAGGTGTTTCTGCACAGTCGCGCCGGCCTCGGTGATGGCTGCTGCGAGAGCATGGCGCGCGGCATGTTCGCCGATCTACTGGCCGAGGCCGGTGGCGACAATATCGCCCGCGAGCGCCTGCCCGGCCATGCCGGCACCCTCAGCCTGGAGCTGCTGCTTAGCCAGCCGCCCGAGCTGTACATCGCCAGCGCCGTGGGCTCGGCCGACAGCCTGGCCGAGGGCGCGACCTATATCGCCCTGGGGCCGGGTGTGGCGGCGGATGCGGCGCAGGCCTCGCTCAGGCGCCTGCTTGGGCGTGGCGGCTTGCAGCATCTGAGCGCCGTGCGCGAGGGCAGGGCGCATGCCATCTGGCATGGTTTCTACAACAGCCCGTTCAACGTGGTGGCGGTGCAGGTATTCGCCAAGTGGCTGCACCCCGAAGCCTTCGCCGATCTCGACCCGCAGCGCACGCTGGAGCGCTTCTACAGTGAGTTCCAGCCAGTGGCGCTGGACGGCCAGTACTGGATCAGCCTGTGAGTGCGCAGCAGGTGTTGCGCCTCGGTTATCGGCGAACCCTGCTGCGGCGCTGGGCCTGCCTGGGTGCGTTGGCGGCATTGCTGCTGGCCAGCTTTATCGCCGATCTGGCTACCGGCCCGGCTGGCCTGAGCTGGTGGGACGTGGCGCGTGGCCTGTTACAGCCGCAGCATCTGGACGCCGCGCAGGCGGTGATCATCCTGGAGATCCGCGTGCCCTACGCGTTGATGGCGCTGGTGGTGGGCGCCAGCCTGGGCCTGGCTGGCGCGGAGATGCAAACGGCGCTGAACAACCCTTTGGCCAGCCCCTTCACTCTGGGCGTCGGTGCGGCAGCGACCCTCGGCGCGGCACTGGTGATCCTGTTGCGGCCCAATCTGGCCGGGCTCGGCGCCGATCTGCTGCTGCCGCTGGCGGCCTTTGTCTGCGCCTTCATCTCCTGCCTGCTGCTGCTTCTGGTGGCGCGGGTGCTGGGGGAGGCGCTGCATACCTTGGTGTTGTTCGGTATCGCCCTGCTGTTCGGGCTCAATGCGCTGGTCGGGCTGCTGCAGTTTCTCGCCGATGCCGATGCACTGCAGCAGATCGTGTTCTGGACCCTCGGCAGCCTGGCGCGTGCCGATCTGCAGCGGGTGGCGCTGGTGACGGTGGTGCTTGTCCTGTGCCTGACCCTGGCGCTGCGCCAGGCCTGGGCGATGACCAGCCTGCGCGGCGGCGAGGAGCAGGCGCGCAGCCTGGGTATTCGCGTCGGCCGCCTGCGCACCTTCGTACTGCTACGGGTCAGCCTGCTCACCGGCGTGGCCACGGCCTTCGTCGGCGAGGTGGGGTTTATCGGCCTGGTCGGCCCGCACGTGGCGCGCCTGCTGCTGGGCGAGGATCACCGCTTCTATCTGCCCGGCAGCGCGCTGGCCGGTGCCTTGCTGCTGTCACTGGCGTCACTGGCCAGCCGCGCGCTGCTGCCCGGGGTGATACTGCCGGTGGGGTTGGTCACCGCCGTGGTTGGGGTGCCGCTGTTTATTGGCCTGATCCTGGCGCGGGGGCGCAGCCTATGAGCCTGCTGATTGAAGGGCTGGGGCTGAGCTATGGCGCACGCAGCATCTTGCAGGATCTGACCCTGCCGGCCGTTGAGGCTGGCAGCCTGGTGGGCGTGCTCGGCCCGAACGGCGTCGGCAAGTCCTCGCTGCTGCGCGCCATCGCCGGCTTACAGGCGTGCCAGGGCATGGCGCGGCTGGGGAATGCAGCGCTGAGCGGCGTGCCTCCGTGGCGTCAGCAGGCGCAGGTGGCCTACCTGCCGCAGCAATTGCCGCAGGCGGTGTCGCTGCTGGCCTACGAAAGCTTGCTGGCGGCGGCGCGGGCGCGTTGTCCACAACTCGTATCGCACGAGCTGACTGCGCGGGTGGAATCCATCCTGCAGCGCCTGGGCATCGAGCATCTGGCCCTGCAGCGTATGGATCGCCTGTCCGGCGGGCAGCGGCAGCTGCTTGGCCTGGCGCAGGCGCTGGTCGGTGAGCCGCAACTGTTGCTGCTCGACGAGCCCACCAGTGCGCTCGACCTGCATTGGCAGCTGCGCGTGCTCGACTGCGTCGCCGAGCGTTGCCGCACTGAACGCGCCATCGCCCTGGTGGCTTGCCATGACCTCAACCTGGCGCTGCGTTTCTGCAGCCATCTGCTGTTGCTGGCGCCGGATGGCGCATACCGCTTCGGCGCGCCTGCCGAGGTGCTGGACGCCGCCTGGCTGCGCCGCACCTACGCCATCGAAGCACGTATCGAACACTGCTCGCTCGGCCAGCCGTTGGTGCTGGCCGATAGCCCTCTGCTCAAGGAAGCCCCCCTCATGCCGAACAGCCATAGCCGTTTCCCCAGCAGCCAGGCATCGCGCCTACTTGGCCGCCTGTGCAAGCACTTTTCGCACAAGATCGAGGCGCGCTGGAGCGAGCACGAAGGGCTGCTGCGTTTCTCCATCGGCAAGTGCGTGCTGCAGGCCGATGACCAGGCTTTGCAGCTGGCCTGCACCGCGCCGAGCGCAGCCGAACTGGACGAGTTGCAGGAGGTGATCCGGCGCCATCTGCAGGGCTTCGCCCAGGTGGACGATCTGGTGCTGCAATGGCACTGAAACACGGCTGCGCCAAACTGGCTGAAAGCCCCGCCTGTTCAGCATTTCAGAACGTTTTGTGTGATATCCGGAACGAGATGAAATTAGGCAGAATTTCCGGTTGATCTGAGGGGCGCATGGTCTTAAAGTCCGCGCCCGAACGTCCATGCTGGAAACGATCCATCCGGCTCAAGTACTGACGACGAGAGGTTGCCGGCCGGCGAATGGTCGGTACCGGTGATGCTCGGCGACATGCCTTGGGAAGTAGGCGAACCAAAGTGGGGAAACTGTCAGACGTTCAGGCCAGCGTTTAGCGCGGCCACCCCCGACACGTGGCGGAACCTGTAAGCGGTTCTGCTGCCCGAATCAATGTGTTCCCGGTTTTGCCATTGGAGTCCCCAGCATGTCGATCAAGGTCGAAGACTACTACGCACCCGCCACTTTCCAGCGCATGAAGGCGTTCGCCGATCAGCACGAAACCCCGTTCGTGGTGATCGACCGGCAGATCATTGCCGATGCCTACGATCAACTGGGCAACTGCTTCCCGTTCGCCAAGATCTACTACGCGGTCAAGGCCAACCCGGCCACCGAGATTATCGAGCTGCTGCGTGACAAGGGCTCGAGCTTCGACATCGCCTCGATCTACGAGCTGGACAAGGTGATGGCCACCGGCGTTGGCCCGGAGCGCATCAGCTATGGCAACACCATCAAGAAGTCCCGTGATATTCGCTACTTCTTCGACAAGGGCGTGCGCCTGTTCGCCACCGACTCCGAAGCCGATCTGCGCAACATCGCCAAGGCCGCGCCGGGTTCGAAGATTTACGTGCGCATCCTCACCGAAGGCTCGACCAGTGCCGACTGGCCACTGAGCCGCAAGTTCGGCTGCCAGCCGGACATGGCCCTGGACCTGCTGATCCTGGCCAAGCAACTGGGTCTGGTGCCTTACGGCATTTCCTTCCACGTAGGCAGCCAGCAGCGCGATATCGATGTCTGGGACGCCGCCATCGCCAAGGTCAAGGTGATCTTTGAGCGTCTGAAGGAAGAGGACGGCATCACCCTGCAGATGATCAACATGGGCGGCGGCTTCCCGGCCAACTACATCCAGCGCACCAATGACCTGGAAACCTACGCCGAAGAAATCACCCGCTTCCTCAAGGAAGACTTCGGTGACGAGCTGCCGGAAATCATCCTCGAGCCGGGCCGCTCGCTGATCGCCAACGCCGGCGTGCTGGTCTCCGAAGTGGTGCTGGTGGCGCGCAAGTCGCGTACTGCGGTCGAGCGCTGGGTGTATGCCGATGTGGGCAAGTTCAGCGGTCTGATCGAAACCATGGACGAAGCCATCAAGTTCCCCATCTGGACCGAGAAGAAGGGCGAGATGGAAGAGGTGGTGATCGCCGGCCCGACCTGCGATAGCGCCGACATCATGTACGAGAACTACAAGTACGGCCTGCCGCTCAACCTGGCCAGCGGCGACCGCCTGTACTGGCTGTCCACGGGTGCCTACACCACCAGCTACAGCGCCGTGGAGTTCAACGGCTTCCCGCCGCTGAAGTCCTATTACTTGTGACACCGCCGCGTAGGTTGCGCCTGCCCGCTAGTAGCGGTGCGCATGGCGCACCCTACGGCTGATGTCACGGCTGCTCGATCAACGCCCACCTTGTGTGGGCGTTGTCATTTCTGCCGGCCAGAGCCGGTTAATTCCGGTTGTTCAGCGTTCTAGAGCGGTCCGCTAGATGGAGCGAAAGGGCGCAGACAATTTTGTTACAAATAAGTTTCCTGTAAATCATTCGTAAAGATTGATTACGATTGAATCTCAAATACTATCGCGCGCAGTTTTCATCTGGAGTGATTCTCGTGAGCGATAAACATAACAAGCGTGCACCCTTTCCCCAGCGGCATCTGCTGGCCTCGGCCGTCAGCCTGGCCCTGCTGTCCGGCTTTGCCGTGGCGAAGGAGTCAGCAGTCGAACTGGGCGATGTAACCGTCCAGGGGCAGCAGGAGAACGGGCTCAAGGTCGACAAGGCATCCTCGCCGAAACAGACCGCCGCATTGCTCGATACGCCGCAAACGGTCAACGTCATTCCGGAAACCCTGTTCCGTCAGCAGAACGCCCGCACCCTGACCGATGTGCTGAAGAACACCCCCGGCATCAGCTTCAACGCGGGCGAAAACGGCTTTGCCAGCGGCACCAACAACTTCAGCCTGCGCGGTTTCGATACCAGTGGCAGCATTTTCGTCGATGGCGCGCGTGACAACGGTAGCTATACCCGCGACGTGTTCAACGTCGAGCAGGTCGAGGTGTTCAAAGGCCCGGCAGCCGACAATGGCCGCGGTGGCGCCGGTGGCTACGTCAACCAGGTGACCAAGACGCCGACGCTAGAAAGCTTTATCGCCGGTGGCGCCAGCTTCGGCTTCGATCAGTACGACTCCGAGCCGCGCGGCCGTGCCACGCTCGACACCAACCAGATCATCAATGACAGCACCGCGTTGCGCCTCAACCTGTTGGTCGAGGACAGCGGCGTCGCCGGCCGTGAGCATGCCGAGAAGAACAGCTGGGGTTTTGCGCCGTCGCTGGCCTTCGGCCTGGGTACGGAAACTCGCGCCATCGTCGCTTACGAGCATGTCGAGATGAACGATCGCCCGGACTGGGGCGTCTCGGGTGCCTCGGTCAAGGGCATGAAGGGCGACACTCCCTACAATCCGGCGCTCTCCGGGGTCGACCGCGATGAGTTCTACGGCCTCAAATCGGACTTCGACGACACCACCAGCGACGCGCTGCTGGTACGTCTTGAGCACGATATGTCCACCGGCATGACCCTGAGCAACCAGACCCGCTGGGCCCGCGTCGACCGTCAGGCGCGCTACACCGTACCGTTCCAGTATCTGGGCGGTACGCAGCTGCGCACCGATACCCAGTTCTACGATCGGGTCAACACCAGCCTGAGCAACCTGACCAACCTTTCGGCGCAGTTCGCCACCGGCTCGATCAAGCACAACCTTGCGGCCGGTCTCGAACTCACTCGTGAGGAGGCGGAGGCGGGGACCTATGCCGAGGTCAACCCAGGCAACACCAACATCTTCGACCCGGACTGGGAACGCAGCGGGCCGGTCTCCAAGCGTAGCCGTCTGCGTGAGCGCAGCGACGTAAACGTCGATACCGTAGCGCTGTACGTCTACGACACCCTGGAGTTCACGCCGCAGTGGCAACTGACCGGCGGCCTGCGCCTGGAGCAGTACGACGTGGACATTCGCAGCCGTAACGTTCAGACCGGCGCGGCCGTCGGTGCCGATGGCTTCGATGACCGTGAGTTCAGCATCGGCGGCAAGCTCGGTCTGGTCTACAAACCGGCGCAGAACGGCAGTGTCTACGCAGCTTATGGCGTCTCCACCCAGCCCCCAGGCTCTTTCCTGTCCAACCCGGACATTTCGCGGGTAAACGGCCAGGCCTTCCCCGGGTTCGTCGATGGAGCCGATCCGGTGCGTGCGCACAACTACGAGATCGGGACCAAGTGGGACTTCTTCGACAAGCGCCTGTCCACCACCGCGGCGCTGTTCTACACGGAGAAGAAGAAGGTCGCCATCACCGGTCGTGACGTCGGCGAGACCAGCGACAGCCTCAAGGGTTACGGCGAGCAGGTGGTCAAAGGGCTGGAGCTCGGCGCCAGCGGCAAGATCACCGACAACTGGGATGTCTTCGCCGGCATCGTGTTCATGGACAGCGAGCGCAAGCACAGCGCCTACCTGGACGAGGTGCGTCGTCGCGCCAATCCGGGGGACTACGGCACCGCCCAGCGTACCGATGGCGACGAGCTGGCCTTCACGCCCAAGGTTTCCGGCAACCTGTGGACCACCTACCGTCTGCCGGTGGGGCTGACCCTGGGTCTGGGTGCGCAGCATGTCGGTTCGTCCTACCTCGGACGTCCGGATGACGCCAGCCGCATCGTCGCCAATGGTCTGTACGGCAAGCTGTCGAGCTATACCACCTTCGCCGCGATGGCCAGCTACGAGGTCAACCAGAATGTCGACGTGCGCCTGAACATCGACAACCTGACCAACGAGGAATACGCCGTGTCCAGCAACTGGAACGGGCGTCGCGTGATGCTCGGCGATCCACGTACCTTCACCCTGAGCACCAACTTCCACTTCTAAGCACGCTGTGCCCAGACGCCCCGATTGCAATGCAGTCGGGGCGTTTCATTGGGTGGCAGCCGGTCGGACTTCTTTCCGGGTGCGGCTGCCCTTTAGAATTATTCGCAACGGCGCTTGCCCTGGAGAACCCCGAACATGATGCTGAGCATTCCCGACGTGCTGAATGCCGAACAACTGCAGCAGTGCCGCGCGGCGCTCGAGGGCGGCAACTGGCAGGACGGTCGGCTCACCGCCGGGCATCAGGCGGTGAACGTCAAGGCCAATCAGCAGCTGGCCCAGGATGACCCGCTGACGCAGCAACTGGGTGATTTCATCCTGGCCTGCCTGGCCCAGCATCCGCGTTTCATGGCCGCCGCGTTGCCGCTGAAGGTGGTGCCGCCGCGCTTCAATCGCTATGCCGAGGGCGGCACCTATGGCGACCATATCGACAACGCGGTGTTCAGCGTGCCGGGCACGCCGCATCGGATTCGCGCCGACCTCTCGGCCACCCTGTTCTTCAGCGAGCCGGAGGAGTACGAAGGCGGCGAGCTGGTGGTGCAGGACAAACGCATCAAGCTGCCGGCCGGCCATCTGATTCTCTATTCCAGCGGCAGTCTGCATCGGGTCGAGCCGGTGACTCGCGGCGCGCGTCTGGCTTCGTTCTTCTGGGTGCAGAGCCTGGTGCGTCAGGACGAGCAGCGCAGCGTGCTGCTGGAGCTGGACGACAGCATCCAGGCGCTGCGCCAGCAGGTGCCGGACAGCCCCGAGCTGGTACGGCTGACTGGCATCTATCACAACCTGTTGCGGCAGTGGACGCAGACTTGACGCACTTCTACGGCGAAGATGTTTCGCTATGCCCACGCATTGAATGCTGAGATAACCATGCCCTTGCCCAAGCTGCAGCAGATCCCGCCGGCCATCGCCGCCGTCGCCGACTACGAACCCTATGCCCGTGAACGCATGAGTGAGCAGGCCTGGGCTTACCTGGCTGGAGGCGCCGCCGACGAGTTAACCCTGGCCGACAATCGAGCGGCATTCGAGCGCCTGCGCCTGCGCAGCCGGGTGTTGCAGGATCTAAGTGGCGGCAATACGCGTTTGAGCCTGTTCGGTCAGGCGTTCGCTCATCCAATCCTTCTCGCCCCGGTGGCCTATCAGCAACTCGCCCACCCCGAGGGTGAGTTGGCCAGCGTACTCGCGGCTTCTGCGCTGGGGGCCGGCATGGTGGTCAGCACCCAGGCCAGCGTCGAGTTGGAGGCTATCGCGGCGCAGGCGCAGGCACCGCTGTGGTTCCAGCTGTATATCCAGCCTGATCGCGAGTTCACCGCGGCCTTGATCCGCCGTGCAGAAAGCGCCGGCTACCAGGCGCTGGTGCTGACCGTGGACGCCCCCGTCAATGGCGTGCGCAATCGCGAGCAGCGCGCAGGTTTCGCCCTGCCGGCAGGCGTCGAGGCGGTCAATCTGCGCGGAATGCGGCCACTGCAGGCGCAGGCCGAGCCGCACAGCAGCAGTCTGCTGCTGGGTGGCCCGCTGCTGGCCGCGGCGCCGACCTGGGCCGACCTCACCTGGCTGCGTGAGCAGACGCGCTTGCCAATCCTGCTCAAGGGCATCATGAGCGGCGCCGACGCCGAACAGGCGCTGGCGGCGGGGATGGACGGGCTGATCGTCTCCAACCATGGCGGACGCACGCTTGATGGTCTGCCTGCGACCATCGACGTGCTGCCCGAAGTCGCCGCCGCTGTGCAGGGGCGCGTGCCGCTGCTGCTCGATGGCGGTATCCGGCGTGGCAGCGACATCCTCAAGGCGCTGGCGCTGGGCGCGGACGCCGTGCTGGTCGGCAGGCCCTACGTCTTCGCTCTGGCGACCGCCGGTGCGGTCGGGGTAGCGCATGTGCTGCAACTGCTGCGCGCTGAGCTGGAGGTGGCCATGGCTCTGACCGGTTGCGCCGACCTGGCCAGCATCGGGCCGGATGTGATCTGGCGTCCTGCCACTCGCTAGACGAACATTCTTTGGCAGATGGCTTCTACGGCCAATCTTCGCGCCATGTCGAGTTGGCTACGACTTACTGCTCGATGATCTGCCGCTAATGACTGCAGTGGTGTGGTTACCCGCCTGCAAAGACGGCAATTGCTAGAAAACAAAACGCCAGCCCTGGGGCTGGCGTTTTGCGTTGTGGGGTGACAGTCAGAATTCGACTACTGCCGACAACCACAGGCGCCGACCTTCTTCCATTACGCCGGTGGTGGACTGGGTGCTCTGGATATAGTCCGTACCATAAGCCGTACCGTTGGCTACGCCACCACCAACGCCCGCGTTGTTTGGAGTGCTGTAGGTGCTGTAGGCCTTGCCTTTGACGAAGTCCTTGTCCAGCAAGTTGTAGATTGCCGCATTGAGCGTCACGTTTTCCGAGGCTTTGAACGAGCCGCCGAGGTGGAGCAGGGTATAGGCCTTGGTGTTCTTGCCCAAGGTGTCATAGATCGACTGATTGGTTGAGTAACTTCCGTTGGTGTTGGCCAGGTTCTCGTACCTCGAGGTAAAGCGAGCACGTTCACCACGGTATTCACTCTTGAGCCAGAGGTTGAGGCGATCAGTGGTCTGCCAGGCGAGCTTGGCATTGGCCAGGTGTTCGGGAGTATTGGTCAGCGGTTCGCCTTTGTTGTCGCCGCTTTTCTGTTCGCTGTCGGTGTAGGTGTAATTACCCGAAAGTGTCCAGGCTGGCGCGAAGTTCCAACTGGCAGCGAGTTCCAGGCCTTGGGTGACCGCTTCGTCGATGTTTATCTGCTGTGAGCAGGTGCCAGCCGGGAGACCACCACTTGCTGCGTTACCACTGCACAGAGGATCGGCGACCGGATCACCGGTGGCGATCTTGTCCTTGAATTTGTTGTGGAACAGCGTGGCGTTGGCATTGAAGCCGGACAGGCTGTCGAAGTAGACGCCAAATTCGGTGCTGGTGGTCGTCTCAGGCTTCAGGTTTGGGTTGCCGATGGTGACGACCTGTCCCTGGCTGGTGACACCGTTGATGCCGCCATGCAGGTCGTTCAGATCCGGAGTCTTGTACCCCCGGCTGATGCCTCCTTTGAGTGTCCAGCTGTCAGTTGTATTCCACACCAGATAGGCGCGCGGGCTCACGTGGCCGCCGAAGGCTTCGTGGTCGTCATAACGAGCCCCCAACGTCAGGGCCAGATCATCACGCAGGCGCCATTCATCTTCGGCGAAGAGTGCCCAGGTTTTTTGCTCGAACTCGTCCAGTGCGATGCCGTCCGTCATTTCGGCTTTCCACCACTGACCGCCGAGGGTGGCAATGTGCGACTCACCTATTGGTGCTACGAGTTTGCTGTCGAAAACCAGGTTGGTTGTCTCCAGATCGCGATCATCACCAATCAGCGTGCCTGGGATGCCGGAGCTATTGCCGATAACGTTACCTGGAATGGTACGGCCGATGGTTTCGGTGCGGTTGTGCATCAGGCTGGAATCCAGAGTGCCGAAGTCCAGACGCGCGGTGTGGGTCAGGGCGATCTGCTCGCGTTCGAAACGTAACTCGTCGGCATAACCATTGGCGGTGGTGGCATTGGCAGTGCAGTCGCGGTTCAAGCCATCGAGACTGCCGAGCTGGCACTCATCGTTGTTGTACTTCTGGCGGCCGCGTTCAATATCCAGGCCGAAGTCGTGATTCTCGTGCGGAGTTAGAGTCAGGCGTGCTCCCAGATTGTTGGTACGGCCATCGACTGGAGAGGGGCCGCGCTTGCTGATATCCACGCCGTTGCCGTAGCTCAGGTCGGACTCTTCACGATTGAACAGGCTACCCCGTACCTGCAGGCCGAGCAGGTCGTCGATCAGCGGGCCGCTCGCGTAGATGCTGGTGTTGCGGGTATCACCGAAGTCGCGATTTTCCTGGTAGGTGTAATCCTGGGTCAAAGAGCCGGACCACTCCTTGCCGACCTTGCGGGTGATGATGTTGATCACCCCGCCCATGGCATCGGAACCATACAGGGTCGACATCGGCCCGCGAATCACTTCGATACGCTCGATGGCCGACAGCGGCGGCATGAAACTGGTGGAGGTTTCGCCGAAACCGTTGGGGGTGACGTTACCGGCTGCGTTCTGCCGGCGGCCGTCGATAAGGATCAGAGTGTACTGACTGGGCATGCCACGGATGCTGATGTTCAGCCCGCCAGTCTTGCCGGTGCCCTGACGCACGTCGATGCCTTCGACATCCTCAAGTGCCTCGGCGAGATTGCTGAAACTTTTCTGCTGCAACTCCTCGCGGCTGATCACGCTGATGCTGGCGGGGGCTTCGGTGATCTTCTGTTCGAAGCCGGAAGCGCTGACGACCACATCGCCCAGGGCGATGGGCTCGTTGGCCTGGGCACCGAAGCTGGCAGCCAACGCAATGGCGCTAGCCAAGGCGGTACGGGAACTGAGGGCGGACATCTATCTACTCCTGGCGTAAGAGAGTGCAGGCGGAACGGTTTGCGAACGGCCGGGATGATAGTGATTTGCATATAAGGTTCAATTGCGGATGATATCTGCGACCGGTGAGTTCGGCTGGAGGTGCCGTGGCGACTGGGTTGTAGCCAGGTGTAAATTTTGTAAATGCGATAAGTTCTCGAATGCGCGTATGGCTTTGCGGATGCTGCTCCGGCGCTCTAAGCTGCGGACATGAACCGTATTCTTCTCAATTGCGACATGGGCGAAGGCTTCGGTGCCTGGCGTATGGGCGACGATGCGCTTGCCATGCCGCTGATCGATCAGGCCAACCTCGCCTGCGGCTTCCATGCCGGTGATCCGCTAATCATGGCGCGTAGCGTCGAGTTGGCTTTAGCGCAGGGCGTGAGTATCGGCGCGCATCCTTCCTATCCGGATCTGCAGGGTTTCGGCCGCCGCCATCTGCAATGCTCGGCCGAAGAGGTGCGGGCGCTGGTGCTGTATCAGATCGGCGCGCTGGATGCCTTCTGCCGCGCCGCCGGTGGCCAGTTGGCCTACGTCAAGCCGCACGGCGCGCTGTACAACGATCTGGTGCGTGACGATGCGCTGCTGATGGCGGTGCTCGATGCCTGCCACTGCTACCGCAAGGGCCTGCCGTTGATGGTGCTGGCGCTGGCCGACAACGACCGGGAGCTGCGCCTGGCCGACGAGGCGGATGTGCCGTTGATGTTCGAAGCCTTCGCCGACCGCGCCTACCTCTCGGATGGGCAGCTTGCGCCACGCCGGCTCAGTGGCGCGGTACATCAGGATCCCGAACGCATTCTCGCCCAGGCGCTGGCCATCGCCCGTGGCGAGCCCTTTGCCGACATAGATGGCAAGCCGCTGCGGCTGCGCGCCGACAGCCTGTGCGTCCACGGCGACAATCCAGAGTCGCTGGCGGTTTTGCGCCGCTTGCGCGCCCGTCTGGACGCGCTGTGAGGGATCAGTTGGGCTGCCAGTCCAGAGTCAGCTCATCCCGCCAGGCAAAGCGTTCGAAGTGACTGCCGACGACGCCTTCCAGGCGTTGCAGGTCTTCGCTGTTGGCGCTTTCCACCTGTAGACGCAAGCCCTGGTTTTCTGCCTTCAAGGTCGCCACACCAGCGCCGAACTCGATGCGGCCCTGCTGCTCGTCGAAGTTGACCGGAATCTTGTGCGCGAAATGCTTGCACAGCCGGCTGATATAGCGCGCCGGGGTATCGGTTGCGACGAAGGCACTGCTGCTGAATAGGGTCATGCAAAATCCTCTTGGGCTGTGTCTTTCCTGGTGGCTGCCGTATTGCGACAGCGCGGCGTGGTTTCAGTACGCCAGGGTAAAGCGTTGGCGAATGTGCTGCGGCTGCTCGACTTCGTCCAGCAGTGCTACGGCCAGGTCGGCCACCGAAATGCTGCCCGGCTCATTACCGTTCATCAGCAACTCGTCCCGGCCCAGGCGGAACTTGCCGGTACGTGGGCCTGGAACGAGCAGTGCGGCTGGCGAGAGAAAGGTCCACTCCAGATCCTGTTCGCCGCGCAGGATTTCCAGCGTCTGGCGCGCACCTTCGGCGCCTTCCTTGTACTCGGCAGGAAAGTCCGGTGTATCGATCAATTGCACGTTGGGGGCGACGTACAGGCTGCCGGCACCACCGACCACCAGCAGACGTTTGACGCCTGCCTGCTTGCTCGCCTCGATGATCGAGCGGCTGCCGGCGATGAACTGCTCGCGAATCTCCGCCACGCCCCAGCCTGGGTTGAAGGCGCTGATTACCGCGTCGTGGCCGTGCAACTGCCGGGTCAGTGCTGCGCTGTCGTGAACGTCCGCCTCAACGACGGTGAGTTGCGGGTGTGCGTTCAGCTTTTGTGGCTGGCGTACCAGTGCGGTGACCTGATGACCGCGACTCAGTGCCTCTTGCAGCAGCGGCGCGCCGACATAACCAGTGGCACCGATCAGTGCGATTCTCATTGGGGTAATCTCCAATAGTGACGATGAACACATGATCGCTGCTGGATAAACCCCGGAAAAAGTGGCCTGATGCACATGGATAGTTAAGCAGGGCTTCATAATGGAACAGCTCAAGCGCATGGCGTTGTTCGCCACCGTGGTGCAGAAGGGCTCGATGGTCGCGGCTGCCGAAGCCATGGGCATGACGGCTTCGGCGGTCAGCCAGCAGATACGTCGACTGGAGGAGGCCACTGGTGTGACGCTGCTGCACCGCACCACACGCAAGCTGACCCTTAGCGAGGCGGGTGCGCAGTTCTATGAAAGCTGCCGACAGATAGTCGAGCTGGCCGAGCAAGCGGAGCAGCGCCTGGCCGAGCAGCGTGATGCGCCAGTGGGCGAGTTGCGTGTCGCCGCCCCGGTCGGGTTTTCCGGGCCACTGCTGAGCGAAGCGCTGGCGCCGTTGCTCAGTGCTCATCCGGGGTTGAGCCTGAGCCTGTTCTTTCACGATGAACAGATCGACCTGATCGAGTCGCGCATTGATCTCGCCATCCGTGTCGGCCGCCAGGAGGACTCCAGCCTGGTGGCCCGTTACGTGACCGATTGGCGCATGATCCTGTGCGCCGCTCCGGCCTACCTGGCACGCGTCGGTTTACCAATCGAACCGTCGCAATTGCTCAAGCTCGACTGGATCGGCCTGCATCTGGAACGCAGCCAGCACCTGACCTTGCTTGGCCCCGGTGGAGTGCAGCAGCGCCTGCGGCTGGAGACGCGCATCAGCTGCAACAACATCCTGGCCGCACGCCAATTCACCCTGGCGGGAATGGGCGTGTCGCTGCAGCCGGAGCCGGAAGTCCGTGAACTGCTGGCTCGCGGCGAGCTGTTGCCGCTGCTGCCGGATTGGCAACTCGAGCCTATCGGCCTGCATATCGTCACGCCACGGCGCGATGCGCAACCGGCCAAAGTGCGCTATGCCATCGAGGCGCTCAGGCGTCATCTGGTCAGTGCATGATGATCAATAGTCGGCATACGCCTCTGGCTATGCGAGGATGGCGCCATAATCATTTTCTCCGTCAGAAAGGACCCGTGATCCACACCGATGAAGACGCCCAAACGTATTGAACCCCTGGTCGAGGATGGCCTGGTGGATGAGGTGCTGCGACCACTGATGAGTGGCAAGGAAGCAGCGGTCTATGTGGTGAGGTGTGGCGACGAGCTGCGCTGCGCCAAGGTCTACAAGGAAGCCAACAAACGCAGCTTCCGCCAGGCATCCGAATATCAGGAAGGTCGCAAGGTGCGTGGCAGTCGCCAGGCGCGGGCCATGGCCAAGGGCAGCAAGTACGGGCGCAAGGAGCAGGAGCAGGCCTGGCAGAATGCCGAGGTCGCCGCGCTGTTCCGCCTGGCCAATGCCGGTGTGAGGGTGCCCAAGCCCTACGACTTTCTCGACGGCGTGCTGCTGATGGAACTGGTGGGCGACGGCGAGGGCGATGTTGCGCCGCGTCTCAATGACGTCGACCTGCACCCGGACGACGCCCGTGAATTTCACGCCTTCATGATCCAGGAGATCGTCAAGATGCTCTGCGCCGGCCTGGTGCACGGCGACTTGTCGGAGTTCAACGTGCTGCTCGGCCCTGAGGGCCCGGTGATCATCGATCTGCCGCAAGCCGTGGATGCCGCCGCCAATAACCATGCGTTCAGCATGCTCGAGCGCGATGTGCGCAACATGGCCGAGTACTTCGGCCAGTTTGCCCCGGAGCTCAAGTACACCAAGTACGCCAAGGAAATGTGGGCGCTGTACGAAGCTGGCAAACTGCTGCCCGATACGGCGTTGACCGGCGAGTTCGCTGAGCCCGAGGACGCTGCCGACATCGACGCGGTGATGCGCGAGATCAAGGCCGCGCTGGCCGAGGAAGCGAAGAAGCAGGCCCTGCTCAACGCCGAAGACGAACCCAAGGACGCCGAGCCGATACCGCCCTGGATGCGCTGATAAAGCTTTTGCCGGGCTCTGCTCCGTAGGGTGCGCCGTGCGCACATCCTCACGCTGCGCCCGGTGCCATGGGAGGGGCTTTAGAACTGGCGGTGCCACTGACGTAGGGCGGGTGTAACCCGCCGTTGTCGGTCTGGCGGGTTTCACCCGCCCTACAGCTGACGGTGCGACGAACATCCCGCCGCGCCGCAACTCACTCCTTCCTCCAGGCCCTGCAGAATCGGACAATCCGGCCGGCTATCGCCCTGGCAACTGTTCGCCAGCTCCACCAGCGTATCGCGCAAGGCGCTCATCTCGGCGATCTTGCGTGAAAGCGTGGCGATATGCTCCTCGGCCAGCGCCTTCACATTGGCACTGGCGCGCTGCTTGTCCTGCCACAGTGCCAGCAGCTTGCCGACTTCTTCCAGAGAAAACCCTAGATCCCGCGCCCGCTTGATAAAGGCCAGGCGGTGCAGGTCCGATGCACTGTACTGCCGATAACCACTCTCCGACCGCCCGGCATGGGGCAGCAGGTCGATGGACTCGTAGTAGCGAATCATCTTGGCACTGAGGCCGGTGTGTTTGGCGGCTTGGCCGATGTTCATGGTTGATTTCGCATCGAATGGAATGACGGGGAAGTATCTCAGAAATATCCAAGGGTCTTCCCCTCCGGCGGAGTAGTCAGTCGTACCATTTCACTGCTGCGGTCTACCTCTTTTTCGCGCCTGACCTCAGGAGAGATGAGCAAACCGGTCATGCGTACTGGCGAGCTGGAGGGCTGGAAATTTTGGCCAGCTGTTCTGCCTCTCGGTTCTCATCCAGGGAGCGCCATTGAGCTACCAGCTCATGCAGATCCTCTCTCTCGATCAAGTCGCCAAAAACGTCTTGGGCGGTCAGCGGTCGTTCTGCCTGGTTTAGCAGGCGCATCTTGGCACGCTCCAGTGCTTCACGCTGTTGCCGGCCCAGGGTTCGCGCCAGGGTGATGCCCTCGTTATACATCTGCCTCAGCTGCAGATCGGATTTGTTGTAGAAGCGCGTGTCGTGACGCTTTCTGATTTCATGGCGGAATTCGACGAAGCTGCGTGGTTGCCAGCTAGCCAATTGTTCTTCGGCACGCTGAATCAGGTTGTGGATGTCCTGAATCTCGGCGGGAGAGAACAGCGCACCTTCGCGATTTTCCACGCCGGCATGCCAGCGCAGCAGGGTGGTGAGCATGGCGCGGCTGTAACCGCCGTCGCTGGAGTGTTCCGCGGCGGAGAATGCCTGGTTCACCAGCGACATGCGCTTTGGCATGTCGCCCTGCAGATCGACGGCTCCGGTATAGCTTGCACAGGCCCGCTCATCGAGAATTGCGCAGCCGGGTTGCCAGAGAATGGCTGTCTCGCTTCCGGCCCCCGGTTTGCGCGGCACGAAGTGGCGTTGCTCGCCGTGGTGCTCGTAAGGGTCGCCCTTCAAATTGAGCAGGCCACCCAACAGCAGTGCGATACCCAGCAGCGGAGAGCTGAACAGCGCCACGGTGCCTGCACTGGCCAATTTCCACTCGGCGTCCATCCAGGTGAAGGGCACGGCGGGCACCGGGTCGTTATGGTTGACCAAGCGATGATGCGGCAGGGCTGCGGCGGCCTGGACGAAGGCGCGGTCGCCTGCGCGAGGGGCGCCGAAGGTGTAGAGCTGGATATTCTGAGACCAGTTCGTTCTTAGCCACTCAGCTAAAAGCAGAGCGATGGCTCCGCCAAGACTGTGTCCGCAAACGATTACGGTCTGTTCATCCGTATAGAACGCCTCCATATAGCGCTCGACGAATACCTTGGCCGCCTGGAAGGCGCCGTAAAACCCCCGGTGAGCCTGGCCGACCCCTTCGGCGTAGGGCACCTGGCGGGCATCCAGGTCGCGCAGGATATCCGGGGTTTCCTGGGTGCCGCGTACCGAGATCAGCAGCACCTTGTCGTTGTGGGTGATGAAGGCCTGCGTCTCGGTCTTCTCGTCATAGAGAAAGTGCACGTCCTCCGGGTTGTTCCAGCCATTTTCCGCTTCGGCCTTGTAGCGTTCGGGGTCGTGGGGCATGACCTCCAGGCGCTTGGAGTAGGGTACTTCCTCGCAGAGCAGGTGGTAGCTGGCGGTATTGAAAAGCGTGGGCCTGGCCAGGCGTGCAAGCTGCTCGCGCAGTACATGGCCGATGCTGCCCTGGAGGGTATAGGGCGGGGCTGTCGACACATAGCGCTCCTTCGGCTGCTTGGCCTTGCCGAAGGGGGCGTAGACGAAGGTGCTCATCACCGCCAGGTGATAGGCGTTCAGCGCGCAGAAGGCCTTGTCGTGCGACAGCAGCGGGCTGTAGGCGCGCAGCGCCTTGACTTCGAGCAGGTGGTGCAGGTTGGGCGCCAGTGCCACGCCGGTGCGTTCGGCGGCCAGGCCAGCGTTCTGCTTGAGCACGGTGGATGGGCGTGGCCACCAGTCACTGTCGGCATCCGGCAGATGCTCCTTGGCCTCGACGAAGTCCCTGACCTCCACCCTCAGAAAACGGGCGTTTTCCCGTGTCGCGCGTCCCTCCGCCAGGTAGGTTTTGCTATCGGGGTTGCGAGGGCCGGATGGGGAATGTTCGGCGGCGACTTGTAGGGCTGTCAGAGGGAGTTGAAAGGATTTTCGGTCAAGAAAATGTTCGTACCATTTGTCACCGCCACGATAGTCAGTCAGAAGAGAAAGAACCGATGGGCCGCAGTAGATATTTTCAACACGCGCATATCCATCCTCGTCCAAGGCTCCTTCGTACTGTTGACCTTGGCTGTCATGCAGCATGTAGGGCAGGCCGGCATAAGGGTTTCCTTCGCCATGTTCGTCGACCAGCCGGAAACTGACCCAATTTCCCCGTAGGGGGCAATCCAGCATTTCCACCCTGTTCGTTTTAGTCGAGTCATTCATCCCTGATCACTCCGTGCAGTTGGGGTAGACGGTGCATTCCTGCCCGTTCATCTGGAAGGTTTTGAACGCAGGTGGGTTCTGGCAGCGATCAGATGATTCCGTTCCCTGGCATGGGCGCCAACCTGCATCGGTCTTGATCCAACGCCTATCATAAGAGGGCTCTTCCTCCGGGTTTTCCCGAAAGTTCAGGCGAACCGTCTTACCTGGCAGCTCATCGGCTACCAGATAGGCGCCTGCACCTTTGCAGCTCAGGAGCTTGCTGATTTGACCTTGTCTGGAATGAGCTTTGCTGAGCTGAAACAGCCATGTGCACTCGGCCTGCTTGGTCAGGGTACCATCGGCTTCGAAGCTCGGCGCCCCCAGTGGGAGAGTTTCTACCAGCGTCAGGCCGCCGTTGTCGTAGGTACGCTGCCAGTCCTTGTCGCCATAGCGACCATGGATAAACAGCCCGACCCGCCCCAGGCGCATCTCGCAGAGTCCATCGCGATAACTGACGGGGATGTTGAAGCGGTACTGCTGCGGTGTGCTCTGGAAATCGCTCTCGAAGGAACGAGCCTGGCTGCGGCCATTGCAGTTATTGGCCACGTCGTAGTGGGCCTGGGCCTTCAAGGCGAAATCGGCCGGCAGTTCCCCCTCCAGGGTGAAACGCTCGCCGGTAAGCGGCGCGAGCGAGCTGCAGGCACTCAGTGACAGCCCCAGCAGCGGCAGCCCCAGCAGCGGCAGCCATAACACATGGATAATGGGCTTGTTCATCCCTGATTCACTCCGTGCAGTTGGGGTAGACGGTGCATTCCTGCCCGTTCATCTGGAAGGTTCGAAACTGTGGTGGTTCTGTACAGAGTTCTTCGAATTGTGTGCCCCAACGTCCGGTACAGGGTTTCCAGCCTGACGGGGTCTTGATCCAGTAGCCCCGCATGTAAGGGCGTTCTTCTCCAGTCATTTGGAAATCTAGGCGAACCGTCTTACCTGGCAGTTCATCGGCTACCAGATAGGCGCCTGCACCTTTACAGTTAAGGAGCTTGCTAATTTGACCTTGCCTGGAATGAGCTTTGCTGAGCTGAAACAGCCATGTGCACTCGGCCTGTTTGGTCACGGTGCCATCGGCTCCGAAGCTCGGCGCTCCCGGTGGCAGGGTTTCTACCAGCGTCAGGCCGCCGTTGTCGTAGGTACGCTGCCAGTCCTTGTCGCCATAGCGACCATGGATAAACAGCCCGACCCGCCCCAGGCGCATTGCGCAGAGTCCGTCGCGGTAGCTGACGGGGATATTGAAACGATATTGCTGCGGTGTGCTCTGGAAATCACTCTCGAAGGAACGGGCCTGGCTGCGGCCATTGCAATTATTGGCCACGTCGTAATGGGCCTGGGCTTTTAGGGCGAAATCGGCCGGCAGTTCGCCCTCCAAGGTGAAACGCTCGCCGGTAAGCGGCGCGAGCGAGCTGCAGGCGCTGAGGGCGAAGGGCAGTGTGCCGATAAGCAGCCAGGTGGGGTTGCCGTGCCGCATCATGGTCAGGCCTCCGCGGAATCGATCAGGCTTTGGCAGCGGATGAAGTGCTGCTCGGGCGTTTCCCCCTCCCGTGCCGGCCAGGCCGGGTGCGACGCCAGTTCGGGAGTCAGTTGGTGGCGAATGAGGAAACGTACCTGCTCGGGGGATTGCCATTGCCAGTTTTTGGCCTTGGCCAGTTGCCCGTCCAGCCAGTCGTCCAGCGGTTCTGAGTCCGCCAGCCGAGCGGTGTCGGTCGCATGTCGTTGCCAGAGCCATTGCAGCAGGTTGTGACGCACGATCCGCTCGGCGACGGGTTGCCGTTCGGCGATCTCCTGCCATGGGGTCGGAAATGGCCGCAGGCAGGGGCCGGGAGCGGGATTGTCGAAACTGCTCCAGGCTGCTCCATCCCAGCACAGGGCACTGGTAAGAGGGCCCAGGAGCAGGGAGATATCCTCGGGCGGCAAGTGAGCCAGGTGGTGCGCTATCACCCGGTTGTCCTGCAGGCGGTACAGTGCACGCTGGCCGTCGTTTTCGATCAGCATACGTTCCCGCCAGTGCTGGGTGAGCAGCTCCCGGTCGAAGCGCTCGACGCTGGCCAGCCAGCCCCAGTTGCGCTGAGGATTGGCCAGCAGGTCGTCGATGAAGTCCGACTCGCCATCGGGCAGACGTGCCAGCCAGGGGGCGACCGGCGCCAGGTCGGCGAATTCCGTACCCAGGTAGAGGTTGAGATGATCCTGCGCCAGGCCAGCGCCGAATAGTGCCACGACCGGATCTGGCTCGGCGAGAGGGTCGAGGACGATCAGCAGGTCGCGCTGCAGGGAAAACTGCCCTGTTATCCACTCGCGAGCCTGATTCGATGAGGCGTCGAGTTGGAGGTCGTCATGCCGTTTCATGCGAACCTCCATATGAATAGCGTTTTGCATTGCCGGGCGTCGGTCTTGATGGCGGCGATCATGGGCGGGAATCCCTGGCCGGAGCCGGTAGGTCGCATATGCCCTCGCGGCAGGCTTCGCAGATCGGGCAGCGGCTGGCGCCCAGTTCCCGGGCCTGGCGCGCGATCTGCAGCTGTACGTTGGCCAGCGCCCGTTCAGGCTTGGCGCCGGCCTTGTCCTGATCGGCTGCCCACGGAATCACCGGCATCAAAATCTTTAATCCCGTTCCACTACCCGGCCCTCCCCCCGAATTCATCTTGATCGTCGCCCCGCTCAGGGTCACGCCGCTCGGGTCAAGCTTGAGGAAGCTGCCGCCGCCTGCGGCGGTGAGCTCCATGCCGGCGTCGATCACCACCTTGCTGCCGGCGTTGTAGTGAATCTCGTTGCCGGCTTCGATGAACAGGCCGGTGCCAATCTTGTTGTGCTGGGTGACGGCGACGGTGAGGTGGTCGTTGGCGCGCACTTCCACCTTGCGGTCGAGGTCGGTGGTACGGTGTTCTTCGGCCTGAAGTTCGGTGTAGCTGTTGGCTTCGACCGTATCGTGGCGCTCGTTGCCGACGCGGATCTTCTGGTTGTTTTCGATGTTTTCGTCCCAGTCACGCTGGGCGTGGATGTAGATCTGCTCGGCGCCCTTGCGGTCTTCGATGCGAAATTCGTTGTAACCGCCACCGCCCGGGCTGCTCAGGGTCTTGAAGACGCTGCGGGTCTTGTTCGCCGGCAGGTCGTAGGGCACCACGTGCTCGGCGTGATACAGGCAGCCGGTGATCAGCGGCTGGTCGGGGTCGCCTTCGAGGAAGGTGACCAGCACTTCCATACCCACGCGCGGAATGGCCACACCGCCATAGGCGTCGCCGGCCCAGTTGGAGGCCACGCGCAGCCAGCAGCTGGTGGTGTCGTCACCCTGGCCTTCGCGGTCCCAGTGGAACTGCACTTTCACCCGGCCGTATTGGTCGCAGTGGATTTCCTCGCCAGCCGGGCCGGTGACCACGGCGGTCTGGCTGCCCAATACCTGGGGTTTGCGATGTTCGAGCGCGGGGCGGTAGGGGATGTCCCAGGGCGTGGCGGTAAAGCGGTTGCGGTAGCCCTGCTGGAACCCGTCGCCAGGCTTGGTGTTGCTGGTCACCGACTCTTCCAGCACCTGTGGCTGCTTGCCTTCATGGATGACTTCATTGAGTAGCCAGAGGTCGTTCCACTGCTGGCGCGGGTGGCCGGCGAGGGCGAGGAAGTGGCCGCTGATCAGGTAGGCGTCGCTCTGGCCTTCAGCCAGTTCGTAGTCGCTGCGCAGACGCTCCAGGCTACGTTTGGCCAGGTGCTTGCCGCGTGTGCGGTCGGTGAAGCGACCAGGGTAGTCATAGACCTCCAGTGCCGGGCTGAACTCGCTGCGGTAGTCCGCCTCCATCTGCAGCTTGGGCTGCTCGAAGTCATAGTCGCGCCAGGTGGCGTGGGTGCTGCGGGTTTCCAGGCGCACACCAAAGGCGCGCACCACTTCGTGGTCAGCGGCCAGGCCGCTGCCCTGCTGGTAGTTCAGCGGGGCGAGCTTGGGGAAGACGCTGGCGTCGTCGCCAAACACCAGGCGATGGCTGTCTTCGCTGTGTTGGAAGTGGAAGCTGATGCCTTCTTCCTCGCACAGGCGCTGGATGAAGTGCAGGTCGCTTTCGTCGTACTGCACGCAGTAGTCGCGTTCGGGATAGATATAACCGAGCTGGAATTGATAGGCGTCGCTCTGGATACCATGGTCTTCGAGGACCTGGCTTATGATCTGTGGCACCGTCAGGTGCTGGAAGATGCGCTGGTTGTAGCGGTGAGCCAGGTAGGCGAGTTGCGGCCGCAGGCTGATGCGGTAGCGGGTCAGGCGTTTGCCGGAGTCGCCTTGCGTGATGGCGTAGACCACGCCATGCACGCCTTTACCGGAGGGGCCGAAGGCCAGGTAGGCGGTCTGATTGATCAGCGCGTCGAGGTCGAGACTGGCGTTCTGGCTGATCAGTTCGATATCGAAGCGGTAGGGCTTGTTAAGCGTTTCGCGCCCCTCGAAGCTCAAAACCTGCAGGTCATTTTCGACCGCGGCAATGGTGAGGGTGATATGCGCCTGGTTGGCATCCAGCATGCCGTGGCCTCCATCCGTGAGTTGGGCGAGGCCTGAAGGGTGCCGGACAGCGCGCGTCGGTTCAATGATGGCATTCCCATACCATGCGCCGGTTCAAGAAAATACCGGTTACGATCCCTTCGGTCTCCAGCGATTGAGCAGCAGTGCGTTGCTCACCACGCTGACGCTGGATAGCGCCATGGCGGCGCCGGCGAACATCGGGTTGAGCAGGCCAGCGGCGGCAAGCGGGATGCCGATCAGGTTGTAGATGAAGGCCCAGAACAGGTTCTGGCGGATCTTGGCGTAGGTGCGCCGGCTGATCTCCAGCGCGGCCGGCACCAGACGCGGGTCGCCGCGCATCAGGGTTATGCCGGCCGCGTGCATGGCGGCATCGGTGCCGCCGCCCATGGCGATGCCGACGTCCGCAGCGGCCAGCGCCGGTGCGTCATTGATGCCGTCGCCGACCATGGCGACGGTGCCGTGCTGGCGCAGTTCACCGATCAGTCGCGCCTTGTCCGCCGGCAATACCTGGGCGTGGGGTTCGTCGATGCCCAGAACGCTGGCCACCGCCGCCACGCTGCCCTGGTTGTCGCCGCTGATCAGGTGACTGGTGATGCCTTGTGCACGCAGTTCGGCGATGGCGTCGGTGGCGCCGTCCTTGAGCTGATCACCGAACGCCAGCAGGCCAAGCAGGCGAGGGGCGTTGCCGGTTTCGATCAGCCAGGACAGGGTACGGCCCTCGGCCTCCCAGGTGCGGGCGGATTCGGCCAGCTCCCCCGCCTGTAATTGGTTTTCCTCCAGCAGGCGGCTGCTGCCCAGTTGCAGGCTGCGGCCCTCGACATCGCCAGCGATGCCACGACCGGCCAGCGCGCGGCTGTCGCTCAGCGCCGGCAGCGTGATGTGCTGTTCGGCGCAGCGCTGCAGCACGGCCTTGGCCAGCGGGTGCTCGCTGCCCTGTTGCAGACCGCCAGCCAGGCGCAGCAGTTCGTCCTCGCCGGCTTCGCTCAGGCCGATATGGACGATGCGCGGCTTGCCTTCGGTGAGGGTGCCGGTCTTGTCGAAGGCGATGTGCTGCACGGCGTGCGCCACTTCCAGCGCTTCGGCGTCCTTGATCAGGATGCCATGACGCGCGGCGACTCCAGTGCCGGCCATGATCGCGGTCGGCGTGGCCAGGCCCAGCGCGCAGGGGCAGGCGATCACCAGTACGGCGACGGCGTTGAGCAGGGCGTTTTCCAGTGATGCGCCGAACGCCAGCCAGCCCAGCAGAGTGGTGAGGGCGATCAGTAGCACCGCCGGGACGAATACCTGGCTGACCTTGTCTACCAGCTTCTGGATCGGCGCCTTGGCAGCCTGGGCGTCTTCGACCAGGCGGATGATCCGTGACAGCACGGTTTCGGCGCCAAGGGCCGTGGTTTCCACCAGCAGACGGCCTTCGCCGTTGATGGCGCCGGCCGTGACCTTGTCGCCCGGCTGCTTGGCCACCGGCAGGCTTTCACCGCTGATTAGCGCCTCGTCCGCATGGCTGTGGCCTTCCAGCACCTGGCCGTCGACCGGGAAGCGTTCGCCGGGCTTGACCAGAATCCGGTCACCCAGTGCCAGCGCGTCGATGCCGACACGTTCCTCACGTCCATCGATCAGGCGCACCGCATGATCCGGGCGCAATGCCTGCAAGGCGCGAATGGCACTGGCGGTCTGGCGCTTGGCGCGGCTTTCCAGATATTTGCCGAGCAGGATCAGGCTGATGATCACCGCCGAGGCCTCGAAGTACAGATGCGGCATCTGCCCGGCTGGCGTCACGGCCCACTGGTACAGGCTCAGGCCGTAACCGGCGCTGGTGCCGATGGCCACCAGTTGATCCATGTTGCCGGCACGAGCCTTCAGAGCTTGCCAGGCAGCGCGATAAAAGCGTGCGCCGAAGATGAACTGCACCGGTGTGGCGAGCAGGAATTGCGCCCAGGCCGGCAGCATCCAGTGCAGGCCGAAGGGCTCGACCAGCATCGGCAGCACCAGCGGCAGGGTCAGGGCGATGGCCGCCAGCAAAGTCAGGCGTTCCCGCTGCAAACGGCGTTGCGCCTGATCCGCGGCCGGGCGGTCGTCCAGCAGGCTGGCCTTGTAACCGGCGGCGGCCACCGCCTTCAGCGCCTGTTGCGGGTCGAAACCGGCGAGTACCTGCAGGCGCGCCTTCTCATCGGCGAGATTGACGGCGACCTGGCTGATGCCTGGCAGTTTGCTCAGGGCGCGTTCGATACGACCGACGCAGCTGGCGCAGGTCATGCCTTCGATGCCCAACTCCAGCGGCTGGCTGGGCACTGCATAACCTGCGTCGATGATGGTGGTGATCAGCTGCGGCAGGCTATCGGCAGGTGCTTCGATGCGCGCCTGCTCGCTGGCCAGGTTGACGCTGACACTGCTTACTTGCGGCAGCTTGCGCAGCGCGCGCTCGACACGACCGGCGCAACTGGCGCAGGTCATGCCCTGGATAGGCAGGTCGAAGGTGGTCATGGTTCGGCTCCCTGTAGCTTGATGGCTACAGGATCAACCTTGACCCCATGGCAAGGTCAAGCCTTCAGTTCAGTGTGGGCGCGGCATGCAGTCGCAGGCCATCGCTGCCCATGGCGATGCGATAGCGGCGCACCTCGCCGGCCTGCAGTTCCAGCGACTGACCGGCGAGCTGGTTGATACCGTCCTGACAGGGACCGGTGCCGGTCAGGCCAAGGCGCAGTGAGACGCGGCCTGGCGGCAGGTTGAAGGACACCGATTGGCCCTGATGCAGGCGGGCGGCCATCTGGTCATGCAGATACAGCGCGACCTCGCAGGTGGTGGCCACTTCAAGGCGTTCGCGGGAGACGATCAGCACCGCGTAGCCTTCGCCCTGACTTGTCGAGGGCAGCGGTGCCAGTGGTTCGGCCTGAGCCAGAGGCGCCAGCAGCAGGGCAAGGGCGGAGCAGAGCAGGCGCATGGCAAGGGTCCTCATGCAGAAAACGGCGCGGGTGACATGAAGCAAGGGCTTGACCTTGCCATCGTGGCAAGGTCGAGACTACACCCATCGACCACTGATTCAAGGAGTCAGCAATGCAACAATTCAAGGTTAGCGGAATGTCATGCGGTCATTGCGTACGCGCCATTACCCAGGCGATCCAGGCGCTGGAGCAGACGGCCAGAGTCGAAGTGGATCTGGCTGGGGGGCTGGTACGAGTGGAGGGCAACCTGGATGCTGCGCAGATACAGGCCGCCATTCGCGAAGAGGGCTACCAGGTTGCCCCCGCGTAGAGCTCGGGCCTGCTAAGGCCACTGCCGCAGCAGGCCGCGAAAGCAGCTGTCGATCATCGTCGGGGTATCGGTCTGGGCATCGAACAGGTTGGGGTCTCGCAGCCAGTCACTGAACAGGCCGACGAGTAGCGCGTGCAGCGTGCGCGAGGCCAGGCGCGGGGTGATGCCTGGCTGCAGGTATGGTTGCACAGCCGGCAAGGCGAACTGCTGTTCGCACAGGTCAATGAACTGATTGACGAAGGTCTCGTGACGCTCCTCGGCCTCGCGCAGCTCCTCGGTGAACTCGCAGCGCCGCAGTAGTACGGTGAGGATGCGCCGGCGTTGCTCGTCGAGCACCAGATTGGCCATGGCCTCTATGCACAGATCGCGCAGCAGCTGCAGCGATGACAGGCCATCGACCGCCGCCAGTTGCTGGGCCAGCGGCTCCAGCGGCAGACGTACCTGGTTGAGCATTTCGTGGAACAGGTGGGCCTTGTTCTGGAAGTGCCAATAAACCGCACCGCGCGTAACCCCGGCATGCCGGGCGATCTGCTCGAGGCTGGTATGGGCGACCCCACGCTCGAGGAACAACTGTTCCGCAGCAGCGAGGATGGCGCAGCGGGTTTTCTCCGCATCTTCTTTGGTTCTACGCATGGCGATCCGGTTAATTGGAACTAGGCTCAGATTGTGCCGAGTTTACCGATTTTGCCCCGCCTGCTGGTGGCGGGCTTGGTTGTCCTGCTTCTGCCCCGTGTCTAGCCAAGGAGAGGAATGCCTCATGCCCTTCGTTCGTCTGGTCGGTGTCTGCCTGCCCTTCAGCCTGGTCCTGCTGGCCGCGAGCGTCGAGGCCGCCGATGCGCCACCGTCAGCGGTGACGGTCGAGCAGATCAAGGCCGGCGAACTGCCCATCGTGCTGGAATATCCAGCGCGAACTGCCGGTTACCGCGAGGTGCAGGTTCGCGCCCAGGTCGGCGGCATCCTGCAGGAGCGCACCTATCAGGAGGGTAGTCGGGTACAGAAGGATCAGGTGCTGTTTCGTATTGATCCGCGCCCTTACGAGGCCGCCCTGGCCCGTGCCAAGGGTACCCTGGCACAGGAGCAGGCGCGTTTTCGCCAGACCGATCGCGACCTCAAGCGCATCCGTGAACTGCAGAAGAAGGGCTTTGCCAGCGAGAGTGAGCTGGACAATGCCATCTCCAACTTCGAACAGAGCAAGGCCAATATCGAGGCGGCCCAGGCCGAGGTGCAGTCGCGCCAGATCGACCTCGACTACACCACGGTCAAGGCGCCGATCACCGGCATCACCAGCAAGGAAAGCGTCTCCGAAGGCAGCCTGATCGTCGCCGGTGATCCCAGTGCCAGCCTGCTGACGCAGATCACCCAGCTCGACCCGATCTTCGTCAACTTCGCCTACCCGGACGCCGAGGCCGAGCGCCTGCGCCGCGAATTGTCCGAAGGCAGCCTGGTGCCACCGAGCAGCGGCAAACTCAGCGTGGAAGTGTATTTCGGTGATGGCTCGGCCTATCCGACAGCGGGCGAGGTGGATTTCACCGACAGCCTGATCGACCGTGGTACCGGTACCGTCAGCGCCCGTGGCGTGGTGCCGAACCCCGAGCAGAAACTGCTGCCCGGGCAGTTCGTGCGCGTGCAGGTCAAGGGCCTGACCCGTCCCAACGCCATCACCGTACCGGAGCGCTCCGTGGCTCAGGGGCCGCGTGGCACCTTCGTCTATGTGGTGGACGAGCAGAGTGTCGCGCGCATGCGCCAGGTCACCACGGGCGATACGGCCGGCGGCCGCTGGGTGATTCTGGCCGGCGTCAGCGATGGTGAGCGGGTGATAGTCGACGGTCTGGCCAAGGTACGACCGGACAGCCCGGTGCAGGTCGAGGAGGCGAAGGCAGCCACGCCAGCCAGCCCGGCGCAGGAGTAACGACCATGATCTCGCGCTTTTTCATCGACCGTCCGGTATTCGCCACCGTCATCTCCATCGTCATCGTGCTCGCCGGCCTGGCTGCGATGCGCGCGTTGCCCATTGCCCAGTACCCGGAAATCCTGCCGCCGCAGGTGTCGGTGAGCGCCGCATACCCTGGCGCCAGTTCGCAGGTCATCGCTGAAACCGTGGCGGCGCCGCTGGAACAGGAGATCAATGGCGTCGAGAACATGATCTACCAGCTGTCCAACTCTTCCAGCAGCGGGGCGATGAGTCTGACGGTGTACTTCGCGGTCGGCACCGACCCGGACCAGGCCACCATCAACGTCAACAACAAGGTGCAGGCGGCGCTGGCCAAGTTGCCCGAGGAAGTGCGCCGCCAGGGCGTGAAGGTGGAGAAGAAGTCGTCCGACATTCTTCAGGTGATCACTCTCTATTCGCCGGATGATTCGCGCGACCCGATCTTCATCAGCAACTACGCGCTGATCAACGTCATCGACGAACTCAAGCGCCTCAAGGGCGTGGGTGATGCCAGTCAGTTCGGGTCCAAGGACTATTCCATGCGCATCTGGCTGCGCCCGGACAAGCTGGCGCAGTACAACTTGACACCGACCGATGTGGTCAACGCCATTCGCGAGCAGAATTCGCAGTTCGCCGCCGGCAGCTTCGGCCAGCAGCCGCTGAAGGAGCCGCAGGACTTCACTTATACGGTCACCACGCAAGGACGTTTCACCGACCCGAAGGAGTTCGAGAGCGTCATTCTGCGTACCGACGATGGTGCTGGTGGTGCTGGTGGTGCTGGTGGTGTTCATCTTCCTGCAGAACTGGCGCGCCACGCTGATTCCGGTGCTGGCCATTCCGGTGTCGCTGGTTGGCACCTTTGCCGGCATGTACATGCTGGGTTTCTCCATCAACCTGCTGACCCTGTTCGGCATGGTGCTGGCCATCGGCATCGTGGTGGACGATGCCATCGTGGTGATCGAGAACGTCGAGCGGGTGATGCGCACTCAGGGGCTGAATGCGCGCGAGGCCTCGATCAAGGCGATGGAGGAGGTCACCGGGCCGATCATCGCCATCGTCCTGGTGCTTTGCGCGGTGTTCGTACCGGTGGGTTTTCTTGGCGGCCTGGCGGGGCAGATGTACAAGCAGTTCGCGATCACCATCGCGGTGTCGGTGGTGATTTCCGGCATCGTCGCCCTGACCCTTTCTCCCGCACTCTGTGCGCTGCTGCTCAAGCCCGGCCACAATGAACCGGCGGCGCCGTTTCGCGCCTTCAACCGCTTCTTCGACAAGGCCACAGAGGGCTACGGCGCCGGGGTGCGTTTCTTTCTCAAGCGTTCGCTGGTCGGCCTGCTACTGTTCGGCGGCATGATTGCGCTGATCATGCTGCTGTTCTCACGGGTGCCCGGCTCGCTGGTGCCCGATGAGGATCAGGGCTACGTGATCAACGCCTACTACCTGCCGCCAGCCGCTTCGCTCAATCGCACCGAGGCGCTGAGTGGGGCGGTGAGTCAGCAGCTGATGGAGCATCCGGCAGTCGAAGACGTAGTGACCTTCGCCGGTTTCGACGTGCTTACCTTCGGCGTGCGCAGCAACGCCGGGGTGTCTTTCGTGCCGCTCAAGGACTGGAGCGAGCGCACCACGCCCGAGCTCGATGCGCGCAATCTGACGCGCGAGTTCATGGGCATGGGCGCTGCGCAGAAGGATGGCCTGGTGTTGTCGTTCAACCCGCCGCCGATCACCGGCATGAGCACCACCGGTGGCTTCGAATCCTTCATTCAGGATCGTTCCGGTGGCAGCGTCGAGCAGCTCGGCGAGAAGGTCCAGGCCTTCGTCGAGGCCGCCAGCAAACGGCCGGAGCTGGCCGGCATTCAGAGCACCTTCAGCGCCAACGTACCGCAGTACTACATTGATCTGGACCGGACCAAGACGCGGGCACTGGGCGTCAGCGTCAGTGACGTGTTCACCGCGATGCAGGCGACCTTCGGCAGTTACTACGTCAACGACTTCACCCTCTACGGGCGCACCTGGCAGGTCAGCCTGCAGTCGGAATCGGAGTTCCGCCGCAAGCCGGAAGATCTTGGCCAGGTCTACGTACGCTCCAGCAGTGGTGATCTGGTGCCGCTATCGACCCTGTTGCGTGTGCGGCGCATCCTCGGGCCGGACTCCTATGACCGTTTCAACGTCTATCCCTCGGCCAAGGTCCTCGGTGGCCCGGCGCCGGGCTACAGCTCCGGGCAGGCACTGGCGGCGATGCAGGAAGTGGCCGATGAGGTGCTGGGCGAGGACTACAGCCTGGGCTGGATCGGCTCGGCCTACCAGGAACTGGCGACTCAGGGGTCGGGCACCCAGGCCTTCGTCTTCGGCCTGATTCTGGTCTTCCTGATTCTTGCCGCGCAGTACGAGCGCTGGACGCTGCCACTGGCGGTGGTCACCGCCGTGCCGTTTGCGGTGTTCGGGGCGATACTCGCGGTGTGGCTGCGCGGCATTCAGAACGACGTGTACTTCCAGGTCGGCCTGGTCACCCTGATCGGCCTGGCGGCGAAGAATGCCATCCTCATCGTCGAGTTCGCCGTGCTGCTGCGCGCCGAGGGCAAGGGCATCTTCGACTCGGCGCTGGAGGCGGCCAAGCTGCGTTTTCGCCCCATCGTGATGACTTCGCTGGCGTTCATTCTCGGTTGCGTGCCGCTGGCCATCAGCTCCGGTGCGGGCTCGGCCAGTCGCCACTCCATCGGCACCGGGGTGATCGGCGGCATGCTCGCGGCCACGCTGTTGGCCACTTTCCTCATCCCGATGTTCTACCTGCTGGTGGAATCGGCGGCGCAGCGGGTGAGCCAGCGCGGCAAGGCCAGGGAAGAACAGCCGCCGCATTGATAAGCGCGAACCGTCGTTCGGCGATCCGCGCTTTCATCTGCGCCCTGGTCGGTGAGATGATTAGCCGGCTAACAATTTTCCGGAATGTTCATGAATCTGCGAACCCTGCTGATCCTGGGCGCGCTGTGCGCCTTTGGCCCTTTGGCCATCGATTTCTACCTGCCAAGTTTCCCCACGCTGGCCCAGCAGTTCGGCACCGACGTCGAACATGTTCAACTGTCGCTGGCGGCCTATTTCGTCGGCATCGCCATTGGCCAGCTGTTCTACGGGCCGTTGGCGGATCGTTTCGGTCGCCGCGTGCCACTGCTGGTCGGGGTAGCATTGTTCACCGTGGCATCGCTGGCTTGTGCCCTGGCACCGAACCTGGAATGGCTGGTGACGGCACGCTTCGTCCAGGCCCTCGGCGGCTGCGCCGGGATGGTGATCACCCGTGCGGTGGTGCGCGACCTGTGCGATCCACTGGCTTCGGCCAAGGTGTTCTCGCAACTGGTGCTGGTGATGGGCCTGGCGCCGATTCTCGCGCCCCTGGGGGGCGGGCTGCTGCTGGGCACCCTGGGCTGGCCTTGGATCTTCCATAGCCTGGCGATTTTCTCCGGCCTGTGCCTGCTGGCCGTGCTGTTGTGGTTGCCGGAGACCCGTCCGCAGCATCTGCAGCCGGCGCCGCTGAGCGGCGCCTTCGGCCAGTACCGCGCGTTGTTGGGCAATGCACCGTTCATGGGCTACAGCCTGGCCGGCGGTGTGGCGATGGCCGGCATGTTCGCCTACATCGCCGGTTCGCCCTTCGTGTTCATCGAGTTGTACGGCGTGCCGGCCGAGCACTATGGCTGGCTGTTCGGCAGCAACGCGGCAGGCTTCGTGATCATGGCGCAGGTCAATGCGCGTCTGGTGCTGCGCGGCGGCCCGGCGCTGTGGCTGCGGCGCATGGTGCTGGTATACCTGGCCAGCGGCCTGTGCCTGCTGGCGTTGGCGCTGTGGCAACCGGCGCAGCTGTGGCCGCTGCTGATTCCGTTGTTCATCTGCGTCGCCAGCCTCGGTTGCGTGCTGCCCAATGCCACGGCTTGCGCCATGGCCGGGCAGGGCCGGCATGCCGGCAGCGCTTCCGGGCTGCTGGGTAGCATGCAGTTCAGCGTGGCGGCCAGCGCTTCGGCGCTGGTGGCCTTCCTGCACGATGGTTCGGCCATGCCCATGGCGCTGGTGATCGCCCTGTGCGGCGCTGCTGCCTGCGGCTTTGCCTGGTGGAGCAAGCGCTTCGTGGTGTGAGCCGGCGGGTTACAGTCGCGCGACCTTGAAGGTGTCGCAACGCCCCGGCTGACCACTCTCGAAGCCGGTACTGAACCAGCGTACGCGCTGCTGCGAGGTGCCATGGGTGAAGGCGTCCGGCACCACCTGACCGCGCGACTGCTTCTGCAGGCGGTCATCACCGATGGCGCTGGCGGCGTTGAGGGCTTCTTCCAGGTCGCCGGCCTCCAGCCAGTCATGCCGGCGTTGCGCGTGATGGGCCCAGACCCCGGCCAGGCAGTCGGCCTGCAGTTCCTGGCGTACCAGCAGGCCGCCGTCGCCCTCGACGCGTTCACCGCGCTGGCGCGCCGCGTTGACCTTGGCCGATACGCCCAACAGGGTCTGTACGTGATGGCCGACTTCATGGGCGATCACATAGGCCTGGGCGAAGTCGCCGGCAGCGGAGAAGCGTTGCTCCATCTCGCGGAAAAACGCCATGTCCAGATACACGCGCTGATCACCGGGGCAGTAGAAGGGGCCAACTGCCGAGCTGGCGAAACCGCAGGCGGAATTGACGCCGCCAGAGAACAGCACCAGTTGCGGATCGCGATACTGCTGGCCAGCCTGCTGGAACAGCTCGCGCCAGGTGTCTTCGGTATCGCCGAGGATGGCGCGGACGAACTCGCTCTGTTCGTCGTTCGCCGCTGGCGCGCTCTGCGTCTGGGTAACCTGCGGCTGGGTGGCCTGGCCGGCGATCTGACCGAGAATCTGCAGCGGGTCCTGGCCCATCAGCAGGCCGACGATGACGATCACCGCCACCCCGCCGAGGCTCAGGCCGCCGCCGAGGCGCCTGCCGGAACGGCCGCGCGCATCCACCACGTTGTCACTACGTCTACCGCGTTGCCAGCGCATGGCGGCACTCCCTGGTTGCTGATCGCTGCAGTGTAGCTGCGCCCGTGCCCGACTCAGTTGGCCGGGTAGTCACTGAGCAACTGATCCTTGCGCTCGCGATCCAGGCCGATGACCTGATAGGCATCGACACGGTCGCCATACTCCATACCAGGCGAGCCCACGGGCATGCCGGGTACGGCAGCGCCGATCAGGTCCACGCGCTCACGCAGTTTGAGAATGTCGGCGGCCGGTACATGGCCCTCGACGAACTTGCCGTCGATCACGCCGGTGTGACAGGAAGCCAGGCGCGGCGGCACGCCGAGTCGCTGCTTGACCGCACTCATGTCGGCCTCGACATGGTCGTTGACGGTGAAGCCGTTGTCCTGCAGATGGTCGATCCAGGCCTTGCAGCAACCGCAGTTGGCATCGCGATGTACATCGATGGTCAGTGGCTCGCTGGCGTGGGCCAGGCTGGTGAAGAGGCAGAGGGCGAGCAGGGAACGACGCATGACTGGACTCCGGATGAACGAGAGCGCCCAGCATAGCGCCGCGGCGGACGCTGCCCAAGCCATTGCGGCTATGCGTCGCGACCAGTGGCGGCCTATGCTGGCTGCAGCCACTCATTGTCTGGAACCCGCCCATGCTGTTCGCCCGAATCGTCCTGTCGATCCAGATCGCTGCCCTGCTCGTGTTGGGGCTGGCCTATTTCATCCGCCCCGAAGAAATGACCAGCCTCAGCGGCGCGTTGCTGATGGGTAATGCGGCGGTGACCGAAGTGCGCGCCTATTACGGCGGCCTGCAACTGGGCCTGGCGGCTTATCTGGCGATGGCGCTGCTGCGTATGGATTTGCTGCGCCCGGCGCTACTTTTGCTGGTGCTGCTGTACAGCTCGCTGGCGTTGGCACGTATTGCCGGGCTGTGGCTGGACGGCGGCGCACAGCAGACCTTCAACCTCTACGCGCTGCTGCTCGAAGTGGTGTCGGCCGGGCTGGCCTGGTGGGCGTTGCGCGGCCTGTCACGCTGAGCCGTTCAGCAGGCAAACCCGGATTGCATCCGGGCTACGAGGGGCGGTTCAGCGCCGCTCCAGCAACACACCCGCTTCCATATGGTGGGTGTAGGGGAACTGGTCGAACAGGGCGCTGCGCGTCACCTTGTGGGTGTCGTTCAGCTGGGCGATGTTGGCGGCCAGGGTCTCCGGGTTGCAGGAGATATAGAGGATGCGCTCGAAACGGCGAGTCAGCTCGCACGTGTCCGGGTCCATGCCGGCGCGCGGTGGGTCGACGAAGACGCTGCCGAACTCATAGCTCTTCAGGTCGACACCGGCCAGGCGGCGGAACGGGCGCACCTCATTCAGCGCCTGGGTCAGCTCTTCGGCGGACAGGCGCACCAGCTCGACGTTGTCCACACCGTTGTCAGCCAGGTTGGCCAGGGCGGCGTTCACTGAGGTCTTGCTGATTTCGGTGGCCAGCACGCGGCGCACGCGGGTGGCCAGCGGCAGGGTGAAGTTGCCATTGCCGCAGTACAGTTCCAGCAGGTCGTCGTCGCGCTCGCCGAGTACGTCATAGGCCCAACCCAGCATCTTCTCGCAGACCCGGCCGTTGGGCTGAGTGAAGGCGCCTTCCGGCTGGCGATAGCGAAAGCTGCGTCCGGCCACGTTCAGTTCTTCTTCCACGTAATCGCGGCCGATCACCAGACGCTGGCCACGGGAGCGGCCGACCAGGCTGACGTTCAGCTCGGCCGCCAGCTTTTCCGCCTCCGCCTGCCAGGCCTCGTCCAGCGGGCGGTGGTAGGCCAGGGTGATCAGGGCATCGCCGGCCAGGGTGGTGAGAAATTCCACCTGGAACAGCTTGAACGACAGCGCTTCGCTGGCCTGCCAGGCGGCACGCAGACGTGGCATCAGCTCGTTGATGCGCAGGCTGGCGATGGGGAAGTCGTCGAGCAGGATCGGCGTGTGTTTGTCGCCCGGCGCGAACATCGCGTAGTGGCGCTGGCCGTCTTCACGCCACAGGCGGAACTCGGCGCGCATGCGGTAGTGCTCGCGAGGCGAGTCGAACACCACAGGCTCCGGCGCGGCGAAGGGTGCCAGCAGTTCGACCAGGCGGGCCCTCTTCTCGGCGAGTTGGGCGTCGTAGGTGGCGGGGTCGAATGCGGGGCGGCTCATCGGTCACTCATGGGGCAGGAAAACGGGGCGCCATTGTAGCGATTCCGTTGCTGGCGTGCCGTTGTCGTCGATCATTGGTGGCGCTGGACGCAGAGCGTCCCGGGGAGACGTTCCCACGCGGAGCGTGGGAACGATCATGATGAGCGCCGACGGTGGGCTGAAGCGGAACGCCGCCCGGCCCACCCTGCGCAGAGTATCCAGGGCGCGGCGTAGGACGTACTTGCGAAGCAGCCGCGTAGGGTGGGCTTCAGCCCACCGATAACACTTCAGAACAGAGCCAGCACGGCGTAGGGCGTACTCGCGAAGCAGTACGCCGTCAGGGTTGATCAGGCGAAGTAGGCCAGCTTGACCACGAACAGGGCCGAGAGCACCCACATCGCCGGGTTCAGTTCGCGCCAGCGCCCGGCCAGTACCTTGACCGCGGTCCAGGCGATGAAGCCGAACGCGATGCCGTTGGCGATGGAGAAGGTCAGCGGCATGGCCAGGGCGGCGACCACCACCGGGGCGGCGACGGTCAGGTCGTCCCAGTCGATCTGCGCCAGGCTGCTCATCATCAGCACGGCGACGAACAGCAGCGCAGGCGCGGTGGCATAGGCCGGCACGGCGCCAGCCAGTGGCGCGAAGAACAGGGCCAGGAGGAACAGCGCGGCGACCACGCAGGCAGTCAGGCCGGTACGCCCGCCGGCACTGATGCCGGCAGCCGATTCGATGTAGCTGGTGGTGGTGCTGGTGCCCAGCGCGGCGCCGGCCATGGTCGCGGTGCTGTCGGCCATCAACGCGCGGCCCAGGCGCGGCATCTTGCCGTCCTTGTCCAGCAGGTCGGCCTTTTGTGCCACGCCGACCAGGGTGCCGGAGGTGTCGAACAGGTCGACGAAGAGGAAGGCGAAAATCACGCTGATCAGGCCGATATCCAGCGCGCCGGCAATGTCCAGCTGCAGCAGGGTCGGCATCAGCGACGGTGGCATCGACACCACGCCCTGCAGCTCGGACAGGCCGAGCACGATGGACAGGCCGGTGACCAGCAGAATGCCGATCATCACCGCGCCGGTGACCTTGCGATAGGCCAGCGCGGCGATGACGAAGAAGCCCAGGCAGGCCAGCAATGCGCCGCCCTTGCTCATGTCGCCGAGGCCGACCAGGGTGGCCGGGTGATCGACCACGATGCCGGCGTTCTTCAGTGCGATGATCGCCAGGAACAGGCCGATGCCGGCGGCGATACCGGCGCGTAGCGCCAGGGGGATGCTGTTGATGATCCACTCGCGGATCTTGAAGATCGACAGCAGGAAGAAGATCGCGCCGGAGAGGAACACTGCGCCCAGAGCGGTCTGCCAGCTGTAGCCCATGGTCATCACCACGGTGTAGGTGAAGAAGGCGTTGAGGCCCATGCCTGGCGCCAGGGCGATCGGGTAGTTGGCCAGCAGGCCCATGATCAGCGAGCCGATGGCGCCAGCCAGGCAGGTGGCGACGAACACCGCGCCGTGGTCCATGCCGGTCTTGGCGAGCATTTCCGGGTTGACGAAGAGGATGTAGGCCATGGTCAGGAAGGTGGTGATCCCGGCCAGTACCTCGGTGCGCACCGTGGTGTTATGGGCTTTGAGTTGGAACAGTCTTTCCAGCATGGTGGCTCCCCGAGGCGCGAGCGCGCCGAAATTGATCTGCACAAAGCAAAGCACATCCGTCCATGCAGGCCGGAAAATTGCTCGATCTGGCAAAAGCCGCGCATCATACCAGCAAGGTTTTGCCGGGTGAATTTACGGTCTGTCGTGTCTTTTTATGACCAGGTGGACAGTTTCATTTTCTGTCTGAAGGAGTGGTGAGATGAGCAAGCGAGCACTGATTGCAGTCGCCGATGGTGTCGAAGATCTCGAATGCGTGACGCTGATCGACGTGCTGCGCCGCGCCGATATCGAGGTACTGGTAGCGAGTATCGAAGAGCGCAGGATGATCACCTGCGCCCGCGGTACGCGTCTGACTGCAGACGCCATGCTGGTGGACGTGCTGGCGCAGGACTTCGACCTGATCGTCCTGCCCGGAGGCATGCCGGGTGCACAGCATCTGGCTGACTTCGAACCGCTGGCCGAGCGCGTACGCAAGCAGGCCAAGGCGGGCGAGCTGTTCGCCGCGATCTGCGCTGCGCCCGCGTTGGCCTTGCAAAGCTACGGGGTGCTCAGGCAGCGGCGCATGACCTGCTATCCGGCGTTCAGTGATCGACTGAGCGGTTGCACCTTCGTCGATGAGGCTGTGGTGGTAGATGGCAACTGCATTACCAGTCAGGGCCCGGGAACGGCGTTGGCGTTTGCCCTGACCCTGGTGGAGCAGTTGGTCGGGCGCGGCACGCGCACCGAGGTGGCCAAGGCGATGCTGGTGTAGAGGGCGCGGCCTGACTCTGTAGCCCGGATGAAATCCGGGGCGCTGGCCATAATTTTCCCCGGATTGCATCCGGGCTACGCAAAGCGCCGGCCAAGACTCGTGGGCTAAAGCGGATCGCCGCCCGACCCACCCCACGAGCTGAAGCGCCCGCACGGGCTACGTCTCCCGGCTTTCCTGCTCCAGCAACCGCCGTTTGCGCTGCAGTCCCCAGCGGTAGCCGCTGAGGCTACCATCGCTGGCCACCACCCGATGACAGGGCAGCAGCAGGCCGATGGCATTGTTGGCGCAGGCACGGGCAATCGCCCTTGGGTGACTGTGCAGTTGTCCGGCCAGATAGGCGTAGCTGCGGGTCTCGCCGCTGGGAATGTTCTGCAGCGCCTGCCAGACCCGTTGCTGAAAGGCCGTGCCGCGAATGTCCAGGGGCAGATGGGCGGCTCGCTCGGGTTCTTCGAGTTGCTCCAGCACCTGCTGCAGCCAGCTGCGCAGACCCTGTTCATCTTCTTCGAGCTGGGCGGCGGCGAAGCGCTGTTGCAGCTCGCTACGTAGTGCTGCCGGCTCATCGCCAAACAGCAGAGCGCAAACGCCCTTGTCGCTGGTGGCCAGCAGCACCTGGCCGAGCGGGCAGGGGGCGATGCTGTAACGCAGGCGCTCGCCGGCGCCACGTTGACGGCGCTGAGCGGGGCTCATGGCCTGGGGCTTTTCATACAGCGCGCGGGTGCCGGAATAGCCAGCAGCCAGGGCGGCCTCGAGCACGTTGTCTGCCTCTGGCAATTGAGCATCCAGGCGTTGGCGGCGCTGCGCAGCGGCCCAGGCATTGGGCGTCATCCCGGTGCGCGCCTTGAACGCCCGGGCCAGATGCGATGGCGACAGGCCGATGCGTGCCGCCAGCTGTGGCAGCGTCAGGCGTTGCTCGCCACTTAGAAGTGCACAGGCGGCCGCGACCAGCGCGTCGAGTTGCTGCGCTGGGCTTTGCCCCTGCGGTGAGCAGCGCTTGCACGGGCGAAAGCCGGCAGCCTCGGCACTGGCTGCATCGGCATGGAAGCTGACGTTGTCGCGCCGTGGCCGCCGCGCAGGGCAGTTCGGCCGGCAGTAAATGCCGGTGCTGCGTACGGTGAAAACGAAGCGCCCGTCGAACGCCTCATCACGTTCGCAGACGGCCTGCCAACAGCGTTCCTGGTCAAGCATGGAGCAGCCCTTCTGCTGACGATCTTGCTGACGATTGTCGACTGCGTTCACCGCTCTGCCAATCCGCATTGCACTTTCAAAGCCCTGTCGAGGTCATTTGTACGACGGCCTGAGCGCAAATGCGGCCCAGCGCCTTTAATGATGGATAGGCAAGTGCCAACGGAGATCGCCATGCGCGGGATGCTCGATAGGCCGGAGCAGGAACTGATTCTGGTTGTGGAGGATGCAGTCGACGCGCGCCAGCGCCTCGGCGCGCTGTTGGCCGACCGCTACCAGGTAAGGCTGGTTGGCAGCGAGGAGGCGCTGCACGCTGCCAGGTCGCGACCGCAGCCAGACCTGATTCTGCTGGGCTGGCAGGACGACTACGCGCTCTGTCGCGGGCTCAGGACCGATCCGCAGACCCGCCATATCCCGCTGATCCTGGTCACCGGCCGCAGCGATGCCGCCGACGAGCAGTTGGGCTTCGACCTCGGCGCTGCCGACTACATCACCAAACCGGTCAGTGCGCCCATCGTGCTCGCGCGTGTTCGAGCGCAGCTGCAGCTCAAGGCGGCCACCGATTACCTGCGTGACAAGAGCGAGTATCTGGAACTCGAGGTCAAGCGCCGTACGCGCGATATCCAGAATCTGCAGGATGTCACCATCGAGGCCATGGCCAGCGTTGCCGTCATGCGTGACAACCCGAGCAGTCGTCGCCTGGAGCGTATCGAACGCTACATGACCTGTCTGACCGCTGCGTTAGCGCGGCAGCAGCCGGCCTTGTCGGAGTCTCTGAACGAGGAGCGCATCGCCCAGTTGGGCAAGTCGGCCATGCTGCATGTGATCGACCGACTGACCCTGCCGGATCGCGTGCTGCTCAACCATGGCGAGCCGGATGAAAATGACCTGCGCCTGCTGAGCGAGGGGGTGATCGCCGGCCGGGATGCATTGGAGCGAGCCGAGCGCAAGCTGGGCAGCGTCACCAACTTTCTCTCCGATGCCAAGGATATCGTCTACGGCCAGCATGAGCGCTGGGACGGCAAAGGCTATCCACAGGGGCTGCTCGGCGAGCAGATTCCGCTTTCGGCGCGGCTGATGGCGCTGGTGGGGCACTTCGAAGAGCTGAGCTGCCGGCATCCCTACCTGCCGCCCATCAGCCCGGCGCAGGCGGTGGCGCAGATCAGCGCGGCCAGCGGTACACGCTTCGACCCCATGGTGGTGCTAGCCTTCGTCGAAGCCACGACGGAGTTCCTGCATATCGCCGAAACCCTGGCCGACGACGCCGCCGCGGTCGGCGTGGAGTTGCAGCGGCTGGAGGACTCGCTGGCCGAAAGCATCGAGTTGACGCTGCCGCCGACCTCCTGACGCACCGCTGCACCACGTCTGCCGTGCACGACCGATTCGACCCACGGCACCCTAGTGTCGCGACACGGATGATCTGTCGCTGCCTTGAACCGTGGGAGGGGCTTCAGCCGCGACGCTTTTGGCGCATTCAAAGTCGCTCGCGGCTAAAGCCCCTCCCACGAAAGCCGGACGCTGAACCGATACTCCATGGTTGACGAGACACTAGCGACCTGCGTGGCCCTTGCAGGGGTCAATCGATGATCCGCTCCACATGATGACAGGCCACCTGCCGCGCATCGATCAGGCGCAGCTCAGGGCGTTCGCCGCGGCAGCGTTCGTCGGCATGCGGGCAGCGCTTGTGGAAGGCGCAGCCGGATGGCGGGTTCAGCGGATTGGGCAACTCGCCGCTGATCTTCATCCGAGGCTTGTCCGGATCGGGATGAATCGCCGGCGTCGCCGACAGCAGGGCACGGGTGTAGGGGTGCAGCGGGCGGGCGTAGAGCGCCTCGGCCGCGCCCATCTCCACCGGGCGGCCGAGGTACATCACCAGCACGTCGTCGGCGACATGACGCACCACGGCGAGGTTGTGCGAGATGAACACGTAGCCGGTCTGGTACTGCTCCTGCAGGTCCATGAACAGGTTGAGCACCTGCGCCTGGATCGACACGTCCAGCGCCGAGGTCGGTTCGTCCGCCACCAGCACCTTGGGCTGCAGCATCATGGCGCGGGCCAGGGCGATGCGCTGGCGCTGACCGCCGGAGAACATGTGCGGGTAGCGCTGGTAGTGCTCGGGGCGCAGCCCCACCTGCTGCATCATCGCCTGCACCTTCTCACGGCGTTCGGCACGCGACAGGTTGGTGTTGATCAGCAGCGGTTCGGCCAGTTGGTCACCGATCTTCTGCCTCGGGTTGAGCGAGGCGTAGGGGTTCTGGAACACCATCTGCACGTCGCGGCGCAGTTGTTTGCGCTCGGCATGGCTGGCGCCGGCCACTTCCCGTCCGGCGATCTGCAGGCTACCGGCGCTGGGCTCTTCGATCAGGGTCAGGGCGCGGGCCAGGGTGGACTTGCCGCAGCCGGACTCGCCAACCACCGCCAGGGTCCTGCCTGACTCCAGCGTGAACGACACGCCGTTGAGCGCCTGCACCAAGGCTGCCGGTTTGAACAGGCCGCGCGAGACGCTGTAGTGGCGGGTCAGCTCACGGGCTTGAAGTACGGTGCTCATCAGGCCACCTCCGCCGCGGGTACAAGAGGAAAGAAGCAGCGCGCGGCGCCTCGCTCGTGTGCGTCCAGGGTTGGGCGCTCGTCGCGGCAACGCGGCTGCACGTACGGGCAGCGTGGCGACAGCAGGCAGCCCTGTGGGCGGTCATAACGGCCGGGCACGATACCGGGCAGGGTCGCCAGGCGGTGGGCGCCGGCGCTGTGTTCGGGGATCGCCTTGAGCAAGGCTTCGGTATAGGGATGACTGGGGGCGTCGAACAGAGCCGGCACCTGGCCCAGCTCCACCGCTTGCCCGGCGTACATCACGCAGACGCGCTGAGCGGTTTCAGCCACCACGGCCAGGTCGTGGGTGATCAGCACCAGGGCCATGCCCTGGTCGCGCTGCAGATCCAGCAGCAGCTCCATGATCTGCGCCTGGATGGTCACGTCCAGCGCGGTGGTGGGTTCGTCGGCGATCAGCAGCTTGGGCTCGGCGGCAATCGCCATGGCGATTGCCACGCGCTGGCTCATGCCACCGGAGAGCTGATGCGGGTAGGCATCGAGGCGACTGGCGGCGCCGGGTATCTCGACCCTTTCGAGCAGCTCCAGGGCGCGAGCGCGCGCCGCTTTGCCTTTCAGGCCGAGGTGCTGATGCAACACTTCCTCGATCTGGAAGCCTACGGTGTAGCTGGGGTTGAGCGCGGTCATCGGGTCCTGGAAGACCATGGACAGGTCCTTGCCGACGATACGCCGACGCTGCCGACCTTTCAGACGCAGCATGTCGGTGCTGTCGAACTGCATGCAATCGGCCTGGACGATGCCGGGTGCGTCGATCAGGCCCATCAGCGCCATCATGGTCACCGACTTGCCAGAGCCGGACTCGCCGACGATGGCCAGCACTTCACCTTTTTCCACACTCAGATCGAGCCCGTCGACCACCGGCACGGCGTCGGCCGCGCCGAAACGTACGGAGAGGTTGCGGATATCCAGCAGACTCATCGGGTGCCCTCCGTGCGTAGGATGGACGATGCTTCTCCCGTCCACGCTGCGCAGCTGTGGTGCGCCATGCGCACCGAGATCATCTTGTGCATATGGGCCTCCTCAGATGGCGTTCTTCAGTTTCGGATCGAGGGCATCGCGCAGGCCGTCACCCATCAGGTTGATCGCCAGCACGCTGAGCAGAATCGCCAGGCCAGGCAGGGTCACCACCCACCAAGCGCGTTCGATGTAGTCGCGCGCCGAGGCCAGCATGGTGCCCCACTCGGGTGTCGGCGGTTGTACGCCGAGGCCGAGAAAGCCTAGCGCGGCGGCGTCGAGAATCGCCGAGGAAAAGCTCAGGGTGGCCTGCACGATCAGCGGCGCCATGCAGTTGGGCAGCACGGTGAAGAACATCAGCCGGGGCAGGCTGGCGCCGGCCAGTTGCGCAGCGGTGACGTAGTCGCGGTTCAGCTCGCCCATCACGGCCGCGCGGGTCAGGCGTACGTAGGAGGGCAGCGAGACGATGGCGATGGCGAAAATGGTGTTGATCAGCCCTGGGCCGAGGATGGCGACGATGGCCACCGCCAGCAGCAGCGATGGCAGCGCCAGCATGATGTCCATCAGGCGCATGATGCCGGGGCCGAGCAGACGCGGGAAAAAACCGGCAACCAGGCCCAGCAGGATGCCGGGAATCAGCGACAGCACCACCGAAGCCAGGCCGATCAGCAGCGACAGGCGTGCACCGTGGATCAGGCGCGAGAGCAGGTCGCGGCCCAGCTCGTCGGTGCCGAGCAGGAAGCGCCACTGACCACCATCCAGCCAGACCGGCGGGGTGAGCAGGAAATCGCGATACTGCTCGCTGGGATGATGCGGCGCGACCCAGGGGGCGAACAGCGCGCAGAACACCATCAGCAGCATGAAGCCGAGGCCACAGACGGCGCCCTTGTTGTGGCTGAAGGCCTGCCAGAATTCTTTCAGCGGCGAGGGGTAGAGCAGGCTCTGGTCGAGGCTGGTGGCTGCAGTCATGGGCATACCCCCTGGGTAGGGTGCGCTGTGCGCACCGATGGTTGGTCGCCGCTATTGGGGCGCACGGCCTGGGCGGCTCCGCGACACCCTAGGGTCTGTCGATTCATCACGCCTTCCTTACTTCTGATGGCGAATACGTGGATTGGCCAGGCCATAGAGGATGTCCACGGTGAAGTTGACCAGGATCACCAGGCAGGCGATCAGCAGGATGCCGTTCTGCACCACCGGATAGTCGCGGGCGCCGATGGCTTCGATCAGCCACTTGCCGATGCCCGGCCAGGAGAAGATGGTTTCGGTCAGCACTGCGCCTGCCAGCAGGGCGCCGACCTGCAGGCCGAACACGGTCAGCACCGGGATCAAGGCATTGCGCAGGCCATGCACGAAGACCACCCGCGTCGGCGACAGGCCCTTGGCGCGCGCGGTGCGGATGTAGTCCTCGCGCAGCACTTCGAGCATGGCCGAGCGGGTCATCCGCGCGATCACCGCCAGGGGGATGGTGCCGAGCACGATGGCCGGCAGGATCAGGTGGCGCAGTGCGTCGACGAAGGCACCTTGCTCGTCACTAAGTAAGGTGTCGATCAGCATAAAGCCGGTAACCGGCGGAATGTCGTAGAGCAGGTCGATACGCCCGGATACTGGCGTCCAGCCCAGGCCAACCGAGAAGAACATGATCAGCAGCAGGCCCCACCAGAAGATCGGCATCGAATAGCCGGCCAGCGAGATGCCCATCACCCCGTGGTCGAACAGCGAGCCGCGCTTGAGTGCAGCGATTACCCCGGCGATCACCCCCAGAGTGCCGGCGAACAGCAGGGCGGCCAATGCCAGTTCGACGGTGGCGGGAAACAGGGTGAGAAACTCTTTCCACACGCTTTCACGCGAGCGCAGTGACTCGCCCAGATTGCCGCTGGCGAGCTGACCGATGTAGTCGAAATACTGCGCATACAGGGGCTTGTTCAGCCCCAGGCGCTCCATGGCCTGAGCGTGCATTTCCGGATCGACGCGACGCTCGCCCATCATCACCTCCACCGGGTCACCGGGGATCAGGCGGATCAGGGCGAAGGTCAGCAGGGTGACGCCGAAGAAGGTGGGGATCAGCAAGCCCAGGCGGCGTGAAATGAAGCTCAGCATGGCGGTGGGTAACTCCTAATCAGAACGGTATCGAGCAGCCTGGAAATCTGGCGATTCCTTCGCGCATGTTGCAGGTTAGCTGTTCGATCACGACGTGCCCCGGGCGTTTGCCCGGGGCGTCGTTCAAGGGCGGTCACGCAACGGCGGTCGCGCAGCGGGCGATCAGTTGTTGCTGACACCGATGAAGCTGTTGCGCCCGAAGGGACTGATCTGGAAGCCTTCGACGCTGCTGCGCATCGGTTGGTAGACCGTGGAGTGAGCGATCGGCGTGATCGGCACTTCGCGCTTGAGAACGACCTGGGCCTGACGATACAGCTCGCTGCGTTGCTCCTGGTCGGTGACGCGCTTGGCGGCGACCACCAGCTTGTCGTATTCGCTGTCGCACCACTTGGAGAAGTTGTTGCCGTCTACCGAGGCGCAGCCGTACAGGGTGCCGAGCCAGTTGTCCGGGTCACCGTTGTCGCCGGTCCAGCCGATCAGCATGGCGTCGTGTTCACCGGCATGGGCGCGTTTGATGTATTCGCCCCACTCGTAGCTGACGATGCGCGCCTTGATGCCGACCTTGGCCCAGTCATTTTGCAGCATCTCGGCCATCAGCCGCGCATTGGGGTTGTAGGGCCGCTGCACAGGCATGGCCCACAGGGTGATCTCGGTGCCTTCCTTCACGCCAGCGGCCTTGAGCAGCTCCTTGGCTTTCTCCGGGTCGTAGGCGGCATCCTTGATCGACTCGTCGTAGGACCACTGGGTCGGTGGCATGCCGTTCACGGCCAGTTGGCCGGCACCCTGGTACACGGCGTCGATGATCGCCGCCTTGTTCACGGCCATGTCCAGCGCCTGACGCACTTCGCGTTTGTCGAACGGCGCGCGGGTGACGTTGTAGGCGATGTAGCCGACGTTGTAGCCAGGCTCGGTCGGTACATTGAGATTCTTGTCGGCCTGCAGACTCTGCAGGTCGGCAGGGCGCGGGTTGAGGGTGACGTGGCATTCACCGGCGCGCAGCTTCTGGGCGCGCACCGAGGCGTCGGTGTTGATGGAGAAGATCAGGTTGTCGATCTTCACCTGCTCCGGGGCCCAGTACTGGGTGTTGCCCTTGAAGCGGATCACCGCGTCCTTCTGATAGCGGCTGAACACGAACGGGCCGGTGCCGACGGGCTTCTGGTTGATCTCGGCGGCCTTGCCGGCCTTGAGCAACTGGTCGGCGTATTCGGCCGAGTGTATCGCGGCAAAGCTCATCGCCAGGTTCTGCACGAATGCGGCGTCGACGGCGTTGAGGGTGAAGACCACGGTCATGTCGTCGGTCTTCTCGATCTTGGCGATGTTCTTGTCCAGGCCCATATCGGTGAAGTAGGGAAACTCGCTGGGGTAGGCCTGGCGGAACGGGTGGTTGCGATCGAGCATGCGCTGATAGGTGAACAGCACATCGTCGGCGTTGAAGTCGCGAGTCGGCTTGAAGTAGTCGGTGGTGTGGAACTTGACCCCTTCGCGCAAGTGGAAGGTGTAGGTCAGGCCGTCTTCGCTGATGTCCCAGGAGGTGGCCAGAGACGGTTGCGCCTTGGTGCCGCCGCGCTCGAATTCGGCGAGGCGGTTGAAGATGGTTTCCGAGGCCGCATCGAAGTCGGTACCGGTGGTGTACTGGCCGGGGTCGAAACCACCCGGGCTGCCTTCGGAGCAATACACCAGGTTGCTGGCGTGGGCGAACGAAGCACTGGTGAGCAGTCCTGCGGTAAGCAGGGCCTTGCACAGGGGAGACATACGCATGCGAACCTCTTTTTTCTTTTTGTTCGCGCCTCGGTGCAGCGCGAGCTCGGTATGCGGTGAAGGCGGGTAGCCCACCGGGTCGGGCTCGAAATTAAGTCATGCTGAAATTGCGGTCAACAAAAATTAAGCAGCACTAACATTGCGCATATTCGCCCTGAATTGGGGCAAAAAATCACTCGCTGGCGGGGTGATCGCCGAAAAGCGCCATGGTGGTCATGGTCAGTACTTCGGCCGGGGCATCGGCGGTATTGGCCAGGCGATGCAGCTTGCCGGCATCGAAATGCACCGAGTCGCCGGGGCCGAGGGGGTAGTCGCGCCCCTCGATGGTGTAGACGATCTGCCCGCTGAGCACGTAGGAGAATTCCACACCTTCATGCGCGATCAGTTCAGACTGATAGCCCACCGGAATGTTCATCTTCACCGCGTTGATCGAGTTACCGGGAAATGAACTGGACAGGCGCTCGTAGGCCAGCAGCTGGCCGCCTACGGTGTAGCGCACCCGCTCGTTGACATGAGAATCCGGCTGCGCCTGGGTGGGCTGATCGAACAACACGTTGAGCGGTACATCGAGCGACTTGGCGATGCTCGCTAGCGACGATAGCGATACGCCGGTCAGGTTGCGTTCTGCCTGGGACAGGAAGCTGGCGGTCAGGCCGGCGTCTGCGGCTACCTGATTGAGGGTCTTGCCGGCGGCCCGCCGGTAGCGGCGCAAGCGTTCGCCAATGCGATCTGCGGTCATGGAGGTGGCTCGCTGTTCGGGTCAGCGCAGTATACCCATGAGGTGCCAGGACTTCAGCCCGATGCGGGCGGGCTTTTTAAGTCCAGCTGAAAAAAGCTTTGACCGAAATTTAAGTTGCACTTAAATTTTGCCGCAACGAATTGCCCGGTGACGATGTTCGTCGTGGGCGCCAGACGAGGATGCGCAGATGACATTGGGAGTGGGCGGCAGCACGCCGGAGCAGGCCTTGGCGCGCCTGCAGAACATGATGGCCGGCGCGCAGCCGATCACTGAGTCTGAATTCCAGACGCGCATCGCCCGCGCTCAGGCGTTGATGCGCGAGCAGGATATCGCCGCGCTGTTTCTGGCTGCCGGCAGCAACCTGCAGTACTTCACCGGTGTGCAGTGGCATGCCAGCGAACGTATGGTCGGTGCGATTCTGCCGGCCAGCGGCGCACTGGAGTATCTGGCTCCGGCGTTCGAGGAAGGCACGGTGCGCGACTTTCAGGTGGTGCCCGGCGTGATCAATACCTGGCAGGAGCACGAAAGCCCCTATGTGCTGCTTCTGGATTGCCTGAAACGCCTGGGAATATTGCCCAATGATGGTGCGCAGCCGAAGGTAGGTCTTTGTTCTTCTTTGCCTTTTTTCATGTTTGAAGGCATTCGCCAGCTGACCAGCGGTTATCGCTTCGTCGATGCCGGGGGCATCACCACCGCCTGTCGCCAATCCAAATCGCCAGCCGAAATCGCCCTGATGCAGCGTGCCAAGGACATGACCCTGGAAGTGCACAAGGCGGCTGCGAGCATCCTCCATGAAGGTATCAGCACCACCGAAGTTGCCGAGTTCATCCACCAGGCGCATCGCCGTGTCGGTGCGCCTGGCTCGATCTTCTGCATCGTGCTGTTCGGTGCCGCCAGTGCCTTTCCGCATGGGGTCAAGCACGCGCAGCGGCTCAAGGACGGCGACATGGTGCTGATCGACACCGGCTGCAAGGTGCACAGTTACCTATCTGACATCACCCGCAGCTACGTTTTCGGCACGCCCAGCGCGCGCCAGCGCGACTTCTGGAACAAGGAAAAAGCCGCGCAGCAGGCGGCGTTCGAGGCAGCCATCCTGGGGGCGCCCTGTTCGTCGGTGGACGCGGCGGCGCGGCGTAGCCTGGAGGCTGCAGGGCTTGGGCCTGGTTACAGCTTGCCTGGCTTGCCGCATCGTACGGGGCACGGCATCGGCCTGGACATTCACGAAGGGCCCTATCTGGTCGGCGGCGATGACACCCCGCTGGCCGAGGGCATGTGCTTCAGCAATGAGCCGATGATCTGTGTGCCGGGCGAGTTTGGTATCCGTCTCGAGGATCACTTCTACATGAGCGCCGACGGCCCGCGCTGGTTTACCCAGCCCAGTCATTCGGTGGACGACCCCTTCGGTCTGGGCGCCTAACCGCGCCCAAGTCTGACTAGGACGCGCTGTCCATCAGGGATCGAACCGTGGTCGTTCATGGCGCGTTCACCCTGGAATAGTTGTTCGAGCCCATCGGGCTGAGCACGAAGCCTTCGACGCCCTTGCGCAGCGCTGCGAACTGCTTGGGGTGGGCGAGGGCAATCCACGGCGCCTGCTCATGGAAGATCGCCAGGGCCTGGCGATACAGCGCGGCGCGTTTGCTCTGCTCGGGCTCGCGGCGGGCCTGGGTAATCAGAGCATCGAAGGCCTTGTCGCACCAGCCCGCCTGGTTCTCGCCGCTTTCGGCGGCGGCGCAGGACAGGTTGGGGGTGAGGAAGTTGTCCGGGTCGCCATTGTCGCCGGCCCAGCCCATGAACACCAGGTCGTGCTCGCCGTTTTTGGCACGCTTGATCAACTCACCCCACTCGAACACGCGAATGTCGCTGCGAATGCCGATGGCGGCGAGATCGGCCTGCAGCATCTGCGCGCCGATACCGGGGTTGGGGTTGGTCGGCCCGCCACCGGGGCGTGTCCAGATCGACAGGGCGAAGCCATCGGCGTGACCGGCCTCGGTCAGCAGCTGGCGCGCCCGCTCGGGATCGTGCGGCCAGTCCTGCAGCGTTTCGTCATGGCCCCACAGGGTAACCGGGTAGGGCGCCACCGCCGGCGTGGCGTTGCCTTCGCCATATTGCGCACGGATGTAGGCGGCCTTGTCGAACGCCAGGTTCAGCGCCTGGCGCACGCGTACGTCGTCCAGCGGTGGGTGGCGGGTGTTGATGCCGATATAGGCGGTCAGCAGCGAATCCAGCTCCAGTATCTGCAGTTGCGGGTCGGTCTTGAGCGCCGGGATGTCCACTGGGCGTGGGTAGAGGGCGATCTGACAGTCGCCGGCCTTGAGCCGTTGCTGGCGCACGTTGGGCTCGGGGGTGATGGCCAGTATCAGGCGCTCGACCTTCGGCGCGCCGCCCCAGTAATCCGGGTTGCCGCGAAAGCGTACCTGGGCGTCCTTGGCGTAACGCTCGAAGATGAAAGGGCCGGTGCCGATGGGCACGTTGTTCAGCCGCTCCGGGGTACCTGCCGCGAGCAGATGGTCGGCGTATTCGGCCGAATAAATGGAGGCGAAGCCCATGGCCAGGTTGGCCAGAAAGGGCGCCTCCGGATGTTTGAGGACGAAGCGCACGCGGTGTTCGTCGAGCTTTTCCACGCGCTCGATCAACTGCGCCAGGCCCATGGCCTCGGCATAGGGGAAACCGCGCAGCGACAGCTTGTGCCAGGGGTGAACCGGATCGAGCTGGCGCTGGAAGCTCCACAGCACGTCGTCGGCGTTGAATGTGCGGCTTGGCGTGAAATCCTTGTTAGCGTGGAATTTCACCCCCTTGCGCAAGGTGAAGGTGTAGCTCAGGCCGTCATCGGCTATTTCCCAGCTTTCTGCCAATGCCGGGACGATTTCGGTGCTGCCAGGGGCGAAGGCCACCAGGCGTTCGAACAGGGTTTCCGCCGTGGCATCGGCGGTGGTGGCTGCGGTGTATTGAACGATGTCGAACCCTTCCGGGCTGGCTTCACTGCAGACCACCAGGTTGGCCGCCTGGGCCTGAGCAGCGAGCAGCGCGGCAAACAGCAGACTGCCGCGCAGTAGGGGCAAGGTAGGCATGGTGACTCCTGGTTGAATGTCCTGCAATCGGCGCCCCTTTCAGGGCGCCGATGCAGCTTGTTACTTGCCGATACCTACACCATAGAACGAGTTGATGCCGAACGGGCTGATGCGGAAGTCCTGCACTTCCTTGCGCATCGGCTGGTACACGGTGGAGTGGGCCAGCGGGGTGATCGGCACCTCACGCTTGAGGATCACCTGCGCCTGCTTGTACAGCTCGGTGCGTTCGGCCACGTCGGTGGTGCGCTTGGCGGCCTTGACCAGTTTGTCGTAGTCCTCGAAGCACCATTTGGAGAAGTTGTTGCCGTCGACCGCGTCGCAGCCATAGAGGGTGCCGAGCCAGTTGTCCGGGTCACCGTTGTCACCGCTCCAGCCGATCAGCATGGCGTCGTGTTCGCCGGCCTTGGCGCGCTTGAGGTACTCGCCCCATTCGTAGCTGACGATGCGTGCCTTGATGCCGATCTTGGCCCAGTCGGCCTGCAGCATTTCAGCGATCTGCCTGGCGTTGGGGTTGTATGGGCGCTGTACCGGCATGGCCCACAGGGTGATCTCGGTACCTTCCTTGACGCCTGCAGCCTTGAGCAGCTCCTTGGCCTTTTCCGGGTCGAAGGCCGGGTCCTTGATGTCTTCGTTATACGACCACTGGGTCGGCGGCATGCCGTTGACCGCGAGCTGCCCGGCATTCTGGTAAACGGCGTCGAGAATCGCCTGCTTGTTCACCGCCATGTCCAGCGCCTGGCGCACTTTCAGTTTGTCGAACGGCGGGTGGGTGACGTTGTAGGCGATGTAGCCGACGTTGAAGCCGGCCTGCTCGGGCACCTGCAGCTTGGCATCCTGCTTTAGCGAGGCGATGTCGGCCGGGCGCGGGAACAGGGTCACGTGGCATTCGCCGGCCTTGAGTTTCTGCATGCGCACCGAGGCGTCGGTGTTGATGGAGAAGATCAGGTTGTCGATCTTCACGTCTTCGGGCTTCCAGTAGTCCGGGTTGCCCTTGTAGCGGATCACCGCGTCCTTCTGGTAGCGGCTGAACACGAAGGGGCCGGTGCCGATGGGCTTTTGGTTGATGTCAGCGGCTTTGCCAGCTTTGAGCAACTGGTCTGCGTACTCGGCGGACTGGATCGAGGCAAAGCTCATCGCCAGGTTCTGCACGAAGGCGGCGTCCACCTCGTTGAGGGTGAAACGCACGGTCAGGTCATCGAGCTTCTCCAGCTTGGCGATGTTGCTGTCCATGCCCATGTCGGTGAAGTAGGGAAACTCGCTGGGGTAAGCCTTGCGGAACGGGTGATCCTTGTCGATCATGCGGCCGAAGGTGAACAGCACGTCGTCGGCGTTGAAGGTGCGGCTGGGCGTGAAGTACTCGGTGGCGTGGAACTTCACCCCGGGGCGCAGCTTGAAGGTGTAGACCAGGCCGTCATCGGAGACCTCCCAGCTTTGCGCCAGGCCAGGTTCGACCTTGGTACCGCCGCGCTCGAACTGGGTCAGGCGGTTGAAGATGGTTTCCGCAGCGGCGTCGAAATCGGTACCGGTGGTGTACAGGCCGGGGTCGAAGCCCGCAGGACTGCCCTCGGAACAGAACGCCAGGTTGGTGGCGCTGGCGAGGGGGGCGCTGGCGATCAGCCCAGCGGTAAGCAAAGCCTGGATAGTGGCGTTCTTGCGCATCATGACCTCATCGTTGTTGTGGTTTTGATCCCTGAGGAGCCTCTTGTGAAGACCACCGCCGAAACTATGCAGGCCTTGTGCCCGAGGCAAGCGTTACATCATGCGCAAAATGGTTAGCGCTACAGTGTTCTAACTTGCTGCCGCATTTATGAAAAAAGTTGCAGGGAAAAGATGGCAAAAAGCCGTTATCTGCCGATAACGGCGCTGCTTTGTTGCGGAGCGTGATTCAGGGCATCTGCACTTCGATGACGCCGTCGGCGCTGACCGTGACCTGGCTGGTGCCGGCTTCGATTTGCGGCGTGGGGGCTGCGTCCATCATCGCCATGCCCTTGGCTTCGAAGTTGCGCATGGCCATTGGCGGCTGGAAACCACCGGTGTTGAGGTTCAGGCTGACCAGCTTGTAGCCCTTGCCGCCAAGCGCTTCGGTGGCCAGCTGGGCGCGTGCCCTGAAGGCATTCACGGCGTCCTTGAGCAGGGCATCTTCGCGGCTCTTGCGGGTGTCGGTGGCGATGCTGAAATCCATGCCGGCCATCTTCATCGATTGCAGCAATTCACCGGTCAATGCGGAAAGCCGGACGAAGTCGGCGCTTTCCAGGCGCACCTCGGCGCGCTCGCGCCAGGCGCTGATCTGCTGGCCCTTGTCGTCGCCCTTGTTTTCAGAATAAACCGGGTAGTTGTGGCGGCTGCCGAGCTTGACCGAAACACCACGGACCTGGCGCACCTGCTCCAGCGTCTTGTTGAGGGTGTTGGTGATCTCGGCGGCCAGTTTGGCCGGGTCGCTGTGCTGCGCTTCGGTATAGAGGGTGACGTGCATCAGATCGTGTGCCACTTCCTGATTGACCTCGGCGCGCAGGGCGATCTGGTTGTAGCGCGCTTCGGCGGCCAGCAGGCCGGTGCTGGCCAGGCTGGCAGCGGTGAAAGCGAGGCCGGTGGCGATACGGGTCATGGTGCGCATGGTGCGGTTCCTTTTTCGATGGCCTTTTGGCCGTTTAGCGTGAAAGTCGCGTAGCGACGCCCTCATTGCTGCCCTTCTCCCTCCGGGAGGCAGCTCCCGCTCCCGGCGGGAGTTCTGCATTCACCACATCCCTGTGGATCAAGGTGGCGCGAAGCGCCGGATGAGGGAGGGCATGCTGCGTGCTTTCATTATTCGGGAGGCCGCTCGCGGCAAGCCCGTTCCCGAGGTTAGACGAAGGCGAGTCGCGATCCGGGTTAACGCCGCTACAACTTTTTTCATCCAGGGCGTTGGTGAGGTGTGCGTCCGGTTGCCGCAGCGGCGGAAGGCCACGCCAGGCTTGGTTATACTCGGCGCAACCAATGGAGTCGCCATGCTCGAACCCTTGCAGTTACTCTCCGCCAGTCGCCAGAATCTCTGGCGTCTGACCCTTATCCGTATTCTGGTGCTGGCCGCTCAGGCTGGCTCGGTCGGTCTCGCCTACAAGTCGGGCATGCTACCGCTACCCTGGTTGCAATTGTCGGTCACCCTCGGCGTTTCTCTGCTGCTGTGCCTGGGTACTGCCATGCGCTTGCGTGGCCCCTGGCCGGTGACCGAAGTCGAGTACGCCGTGCAGCTGGGCTGCGACCTGATCATCCACAGCGTGCTGCTGTATTACTCGGGTGGTTCGACCAACCCCTTCGTTTCCTATTATCTGGTGCCGCTGACCATCGCCGCGGCAACGCTGCCGTGGATGTTCACCATCGTCCTGGCAGGCCTGGCGTTGGCCGGTTACACCCTGCTGTTGGTGTGGACCCATCCGCTCGAGCTGCCCGCGGCACGTGAGAGCCTGCTGGTTTATGGCATGTGGCTGAGCTTTGCCCTGTCTGCGGCGCTGATCACGTTCTTCGTTGCCAAGATGGCCGAGGAGCTGCGCCGCCAGGACGAGCTGCGCGCCGAACGGCGTGAGGAAAGCCTGCGTGACCAGCAACTGCTGGCCGTTGCCACTCAGGCCGCTGGCGCCGCCCATGAACTGGGTACGCCGCTGGGTACCATGAGCGTGCTGCTCAAGGAGCTGCGCCAGGAGTATCGCGACAAGCCGGCGCTGCAGGATGATCTGGCCCTGCTGCAGGAGCAGGTCAAGCTGTGCAAGTACACCCTGCAGCAACTGGTGCGCGCCGCCGAGAACGATCGGCGTCAGGCAGTGGTGGAGCAGTCCTGTGTCGAATGGCTGGAAACCACGCTGAATCGCTGGCACCTGATGCGTCCCGAGGCCAGCTACCGCTATCAATGCCTGGGCCGCGGCACGCCACCGCGCATCATGCCACCGGCCGATCTCACCCAGGCGCTGCTCAACCTGCTCAACAACGCCGCCGACGCCTGCCCGGACAAACTCGACATTCGCCTGGACTGGGACCACCAGTGGCTGCGCCTGAGCATCCGCGATCACGGCGCCGGCGTGCCGCTGGCCATCGCCGAGCAGCTTGGGCGGCCCTTCTTCACCACCAAGGGCAAGGGGTTCGGCCTGGGGCTGTTCCTCAGCCAGGCCAGCGTGACCCGTGCTGGTGGCACGGTTAAGTTGTATAACCATGAAGAAGGCGGCACCCTCACCGAATTGAAGTTGCCGCGAGCCTATGGCGTGGCCTGACAAGGAAAACCCAGCATGAGCGACGAATCCCTGTTCGAAGGTGAAGAGCAGCCCCATCTGCTGCTGGTCGATGACGACCCCACCTTTACCCGCGTGATGGCGCGTGCCATGAGCCGCCGCGGTCTGCGCGTATCCACCGCCTCCAGCGCCGAAGAAGGCCTGGCCCTGGCCAAGGACGACCTGCCGGATTACGCCGTGGTCGACCTGAAGATGGAAGGCGACTCCGGTCTGGTGCTGCTGCCCAAGCTGCTGGAGCTGGACGCCGAGATGCGTGTGGTGATCCTCACCGGCTATTCCAGCATCGCCACCGCGGTGGAGGCGATCAAGCGTGGTGCGGCCAACTACCTGTGCAAACCGGCCGATGCCGACGATGTGCTCACCGCGCTGCTTTCCGAGCATGCCGACCTCGACAGCCTGGTGCCGGAAAACCCGATGTCGGTGGACCGTCTGCAGTGGGAGCACATCCAGCGCGTGCTGGCCGAACACGAGGGCAACATCTCCGCCACCGCCCGTGCCCTGGGCATGCACCGCCGCACCCTGCAGCGCAAGTTGCAGAAGCGCCCGGTGCGGCGCTAAGCCTTGGTATGCCTGGACTCGTAGGGTGGGCCGGGCGGCGATCCGCTTCAGTATCGTAGGGTGGGCTTCAGCCCACCAGGGGGGCAGGCCGCAAGATGGGCTTGAGCTCATCAACGCGGGTTCGCGTGGGCTAAAGCGGATCGCCGCCCGGCCCATCCTACAACTGCGCGGCTTTTGCCCGTGGCAGATAAATGCTTAGCCAGCTAACATAGGTCGTCAGACAACCTGCTGGTGTCGCCATGCTCGCCGTCGCTGCACAAACCCTTGCCATCACCGCGCCCGTGTTCGCCATGCTGTTTCTCGGCGTGGCACTCAAACGCCTGCGCTGGATCGATACGCCCTTCATCGATACCGCTTCGAGCCTGGTGTTTCGCGGCACCATGCCGACCCTGCTGTTTCTCGGTGTGGTCAAGGCGGACCTGGATGCGGCCATGCAGCCGCAACTGCTGTCCTACTTCTTCCTGGCCACCGTGGCGTCGTTCTTCGTCGCCTGGGCCTGGGCGATCTGGCGGGTGCCGTTCGAGGATCGTGGCATCTATACCCAGGGGGCCTTCCGCGGTAACAACGGTATCGTCGGCCTGGCACTGGCCACCAGCATGTACGGTGACTATGGCCTGTCAGTCGGCTCGTTGCTCGCCGCACTGGTGATCCTCTGCTACAACGCGCTCTCGGCGGTGGTTCTGGCCATCTACAGCCCGGGCGTGAAACCCGGTGCCAAGGCCATCGCGCGCAGCATCGTGACCAACCCGATGATCATTGGCGTGCTGCTGGCGGTACCGATTGCCTACTGGAAAATCCCGTTGCCGCAGTGGTTCCTGACCTCGGCCGAGTATTTCGCGCAGATGACCCTGCCGCTGGCGCTGATCTGCATTGGCGGCACCCTGAGCCTGGCATCGTTGCGCCGCAGCAGCGGCACGGCCATCGGCTCGGGCATGATGAAGATGGTCTGGTTGCCGCTGCTGAGCACCTTCGGCGCCTGGCTGTTGGGCTTTCGCGGTGCTGATCTGGCGATCCTGTTTCTCTATTTCGCCAGCCCGACGGCGGCGGCCAGCTTCGTCATGGCTCGCGCGGTGGGCGCCAACCACGAGCTGGCGGCGGCCATCATCGTCATCACCACCCTGGCGGCGGTGGTCACCACCAATATTGGCCTGCTGTTGCTGCAGTGGGGTGGCTGGATCTAGCAGGCTGTTGAAAAACTACCTGCGTTGCCATTGCTGCGTTAAAAACAGGCTCGTGCGCGAGTCCGATCAAAATGCTCATTTACAACACGTAAAGTCGGACGCGACCCCGGTCGTTTTTCGGCTGTTTTTGCGGGGCCGCCATCGGTATTGCACTGGCTGCCTCGCCTACGTTTTTCAGCGGCCTGCTAGCTGGGTTCGGTTTGCCGGCGATTAACGGATCGCCGGCAAGCCAGCTCCTACGAGGCGTTGCCCTGGTACTCGTCGATCACTTCCTGTGCCGCGCGGAAGGCGTCGATGCTGGCCGGCACGCCGGCATACACCGCACAGTGCAGCAGGGTTTCGCGGATTTCTTCGACGGTGCAGCCGTTGTTCAGCGCGCCGCGCACGTGGCCCTTGAGTTCCTGCGGGCATTTCAGCGCGGTCAACGCAGCCAGGGTGATCAGGCTGCGGGTCGCGCGCGGCAGGCCGCTGCGCGTCCACACGCCGCCCCAGGCATGCTCGTTGACGAAATCCTGCAGCGGCTGGGTGAACTCGGTGGCGTTGCCCAGGGCGCGGTCGACGAACGCGTCGCCCATCACCTCACGGCGCACCTGCACGCCACGATCATGGTTGTCGCTCATGCTCACACCTGTTCGCCGCGTTGTCTGTGCCAGGCACGCGCGGCGATGATCACCAGGGTGATGGCGGTAAGCGGCAGTGCGTAGCCGATCATCGCGTCACCGAAGGTCTGAGCCAGCGGTCGGCCCGTGCTGAACATCACCAGATACAGGGTGTAGGCCACGTAGTAGCCCAGGAACAGCAAGCCTTCCCAACGGTTGATGCGGTAGCCGCTGAAGAAGATCGGCAGGCAGGCGATGGCTACAGCGATCATCACCGGGAAATCGAAGGCCAGGGCGTTGGGCGATACTGCGATGGCGGCTGGCGCAACCATCGAGGCCAGGCCCAGCACGCAGAGCAGGTTGAAGATGTTGCTGCCGACGATATTGCCCACGGCGATATCGCGCTCGCCTTTGATGGCAGCCAGGATCGAAGTGGCCAATTCCGGCAGCGACGTGCCGACAGCGACAACCGTCAAGCCGATGACCAGTTCCGAAATCCCCAGTGCTCGTGCAAGCGTCACGGCGCCTTCGACCAGGAAGTTGGATCCCACCACCAGCAGTACCAGACCGGCGATGATCAGGCCCAGGTTGATCGCCCAGGCATAGGGCTTGGGTGCCTCGTTGAGACCGAATTCCTTGGCGAACTCGTCATCGTCGCCACCCTTGTCCTTGCGCGCGCTGTAGATCAGGAAACCGGTGTATGCCAGCACGCCGGCGAACAGCAAGGCACCATCGAAACGGCTCAGTTCACCATCCCAGGCCAGGCCGAAGGTGACCAGGCTGGCGCCGATCATGATGGGCACATCAAGGCGAATGAGCTGGCGTGAGACGACCAGCGGTGCGACCAGGGCGGTCACGCCCAGAATCAACAGCACGTTGGCGATGTTGCTGCCGACCACGTTACCGATGGCCAGATCGCCGCTGCCATTGAGTGCCGACTGCACGCTGACTGCGGTTTCCGGCGCGCTGGTGCCGAAGGCCACCACGGTCAGGCCGATTACCAGTGGCGGAATGCCGAACTGTGCGGCCAGCTTGGCGGCGCCACGTACCAATACCTCGGCGCCGGCAACCAGCAGCACCAGGCCGGCGATCAGGTAGACATAGGTCATCAGGGTCATTGCAGGGTAGCTCCGAAAAAAGTGCGGCTAGTGTAGCGATGGCATTATTGGCCGCCAGGGGCGGCAGAAAGATTTTGTTGCCAATTGTTCCTCAGTCCAGCGTCTCGACCCTGACCGGCACCACGCCTGCGCGCAGCATGTCGAGGCGCACGGCAGCGGCGCGGGAAACGTCGATGACGCGACCGCGCACGAAGGGGCCGCGGTCGTTGATGCGCAGCACCACGCTGCGCTCGTTGTTGAGGTTGGTTACCCGTACCCGCGTGCCGAACGGCAGGGTGCGATGCGCGGCGGTCAGCGCGTTCTGATCGAAGCGTTCGCCGCTGGCGGTGCGCTGGCCGTGGTGGCGGTCACCGTAATAGGAGGCCTTGCCGGTTTCGCTGCTGCCTGTGCCGCCGCCGAAGGTAGAGCAGCCGCCGAGCAGGGCGAGTGCACCGAGCAGTGCCCATGTCTGTAGCCCGGATGCAATCCGGGGCAGTGAAGGTTCCCGGATTGCATCCGGGCTACGCATCGTCATATTCGCGGTCTCCATGAAAAACGCCGGGCGGGCCCGGCGTCATTGCAGCTAGCGTAAGCGAGCCGGCCTGGCTCAGCCTTCGAGCTTCTTCTTCAGCAGTTCGTTCACTTGCCCCGGGTTGGCCTTGCCCTTGGAGGCTTTCATGGCCTGGCCGACGAAGAAGCCGAACATCTTGCCGCGCTTGGCTTCATCGCTGGCGCGGTACTGTTCGACCTGCTCTGCGTTGGCGGCCAGCACTTCGTCGAGCATCGCCTCGATGGCGCCGGAATCGGTGACCTGCTTGAGGCCCTTTTTCTCGATGATCTCGTCGGCGCTGGCGCCTTCACCGGCCGCCAGGGCTTCGAAAACCATCTTGGCGATCTTGCCGCTGATGGTGTTGTCCTTGATGCGCAGGATCATGCCGCCCAGTTGCTCGGCGGACACCGGCGACTGCTCGATCTCCAGGCCTTCCTTGTTGAGCAGGCTGGACAGCTCGCCCATCACCCAGTTGGCCGACAGCTTGGCATCGCCGCAGGTCTTCTCCACTGCCTCGAAGTAATCGGCCAGCTCACGGCTGGCGCTGAGCACACTGGCGTCGTAGCTGGACAGGCCGAACTGGCTTTCGAAGCGCTCGCGCTTTTGCGGCGGCAGCTCGGGCAGGCCGGCGTGCAGTTCGTCGAGGAAGCTGCGCTCGATCACCACCGGCAGCAGGTCCGGGCAGGGGAAGTAACGGTAGTCGTTGGCTTCTTCCTTGCTGCGCATGGAGCGGGTCTGATCCTTGTTGGGATCGTACAGGCGGGTTTCCTGCACCACCTTGCCGCCGTCCTCGATCAGCTCGATCTGGCGCTGCACTTCATGGTTGATGGCTTTCTCGATGAAGCGGAAGGAGTTGACGTTCTTGATCTCGGCGCGGGTGCCGAATTCGGCCTGGCCCTTCGGGCGCACCGACACGTTGCAGTCGCAGCGCAGCGAGCCTTCGGCCATGTTGCCGTCGCAGATGCCCAGGTAACGGACGAGTGCGTGAATGGCCTTCACATAGGCCACGGCTTCCTTGGCCGAACGGATGTCCGGCTCGGAAACGATCTCCAGCAGCGGCGTGCCGGCGCGGTTCAAGTCGATGCCACTCATGCCGTGGAAGTCTTCGTGCAGGCTCTTGCCAGCGTCCTCTTCCAGGTGCGCACGGGTGATGCCGATGCGCTTGACGGTGCCGTCTTCGAGGGTGATGTCGAGGAAGCCCTTGCCGACGATGGGGTGATCCATCTGGCTGGTCTGGTAGCCCTTGGGCAGGTCCGGGTAGAAGTAGTTCTTGCGCGCGAAGACGTTGCGTTCGGCAATCTCGGCGTTGATCGCCAGGCCGAACTGGCAGGCCATGCGCACGGCTTCGGCATTCAGCACCGGCAGGGTGCCGGGCATGCCGAGGTCGACCAGGCTGGCCTGGGTGTTGGGCTCGGCGCCAAAGGTGGTGGCGCTGGCCGAGAAAATCTTCGACTGGGTGCTGAGCTGAGCGTGAATCTCGAGCCCGATCACGGTTTCCCATTGCATCTTTACTGTTCCTCAATCCTGTATGGCGTACGGTCTGTGCGGTGCGGCCCTCACCCGGCGCTTCGCGCCACCCTCTCCCGGCGGGAGAGGGGAATGGGGCGCATGGCTACGCCATGGCTCAGAAGTCTTTGGGTGCGTGTTTATGCCAGTCGCTGACCTGCTGGTACTGGTGCGCGACGTTGAGCAGACGACCTTCCTGGAAATAGTTGCCGAGCAACTGTACGCCCACCGGCAGGCCATCGACGAAGCCGGCCGGCATCGACAGGCCGGGGATGCCGGCCAGGTTGGCGGTGATGGTGTAGATGTCTTCCAGGTAGGCGGACACTGGGTCGGCGTTCTTCTCGCCGAGCTTCCAGGCCAGGTTCGGCGTGGTCGGGCCGAGGATCACGTCGACCTCCTTGAAGGCGGCGACGAAGTCGTTCTTGATCAGCCGGCGAATCTGCTGGGCCTTGATGTAGTAGGCATCGTAGTAACCGGCGGACAGCGCGTAGGTGCCGACCATGATCCGGCGTTTGACCTCGGCGCCGAAGCCTTCGCCGCGCGAGCGCTTGTACAGATCCTGCAGGTCTTTCGGGTTTTCGCAGCGATAGCCGAAGCGCACGCCGTCGAAGCGCGACAGGTTGGAGCTGGCTTCTGCTGGCGCGATCACGTAATAGGCCGGGATCGCGTGCTGCATGTTCGGCAGTGAGATGTCCTTGACGGTAGCGCCGAGCTTTTTCAGCTCTTCGACCACGGCCATCACCTTCTCACCGATGCGTGCATCCAGGCCGGCTTGAAGGTCGCCGTAATGAAGACCTAATGCATCGATTGCTTCCTCAGCGATGGGGATACCTTTAGCAAAGTATTCTTTCGGCAAGCCAATGCGCAGGCCGGCAAGCGGCTTGTTCAGCGCTGCCAGGTAATCATCGACCGGCTGGTCGACGCTGGTCGAATCCTTGGCGTCGAACCCGGCCATGGCGCCGAGCAGCAGGGCGCAGTCCTCGGCGGTGCGGGCCAGCGGGCCACCCTGATCGAGGCTGGAGGCGTAGGCGATCATGCCCCAGCGCGAGACGCGACCGTAGGTGGGCTTGATGCCGGTGAGGTTGGTCAGTGCAGCCGGCTGGCGAATCGAACCGCCGGTGTCGGTGCCGGTGGCCGCTGGCAACAGGCGTGCGGCTACAGCAGCAGCCGAGCCACCCGACGAGCCGCCCGGTACACGGGTCAGATCCCAGGGATTTTTCACTGGGCCGTAGTGGCTGGATTCGTTGGCCGAGCCCATGGCGAACTCGTCCATATTCAGCTTGCCGAGGGTGACGGTGCCGGCGGCCTTGAGTTTTTCCACTACGGTGGCGTCGTAGGGCGCCTTGAAGCCGGTGAGGATCTTCGAGGCGCAACTGGTCAGCACGCCTTCGGTGCAGAACAGGTCCTTGTGGGCGATCGGGGCGCCGAGCAGCGGGCTGTTTTCGCCGGCAGCGCGGCGGGCGTCAGCGGCCTTGGCCTGTGCGATGGCCAGATTTTCAGTGACGGTGATGAAGCTGTTGAGCTGTGGGTCGAGCTGATTGATGCGCGCCAGCAGGCTCTGAGTCAGCTCTTCAGCGGAGAATTGCTTGTCGGCGAGCGCGCGGGCGATCTCGGCCAGGGTCAATTGATGCATGGCGGAAGGCTTTCCTTACTCGATGACTTTGGGAACCAGGTACAGGCCGCTTTCCACGGCCGGGGCGATGGCCTGGTAGGCGTCGCGCTGGTTGCGCTCGGTGACCACGTCGGCACGCAGGCGCTGGGTCGCTTCCAGCGGGTGGGCCAGGGGTTCGACGCCCTGGGTATCGACCGCCTGCATCTGATCGATCAGGCCGAGAATACTGTTCAGGGTCTCGGTGGTTTGCGGAATATCGCCGTCATTCAGACCCAGGCGGGCCAGGTGGGCGATTTTTTCCACCTCGGAGCGTTCAAGCGCCATCGGGGGTTCTCCAGTGGAAGTGTGACAGAAGGGCTGCAGGGAACGGATGTCGCGAGCCAGCGGTCAAAGGCCGCGATGTGCAGCTACAAGGCCCGGAAAAACAGGCAATCTACCATATTGCCGCCTTGCTCAAAATCCCTGCCGTTGTTAGAGTTTGCCGCACTTTTTACCTGCGCGTTTTGCGCGCCTGGCCTTCACCCACGCGTTGCCTAGGGTCCCTTCCTAATGTTCAAGAAACTGCGTGGCATGTTTTCCAGCGATCTGTCGATCGATCTGGGCACTGCCAATACCCTTATTTATGTGCGCGAGCGCGGTATCGTCCTGAACGAGCCGTCTGTGGTCGCGATTCGTACCCATGGCAATCAGAAAAGTGTCGTGGCTGTCGGCACCGATGCCAAGCGCATGCTCGGTCGTACGCCTGGCAATATCTCCGCCATCCGCCCGATGAAAGACGGTGTGATTGCCGACTTCAGCGTCTGCGAAAAGATGCTGCAGTACTTCATCAACAAGGTTCACGAGAACAGCTTCCTGCAGCCGTCGCCGCGCGTGCTGATCTGCGTGCCGTGCAAGTCGACTCAGGTCGAGCGTCGCGCCATTCGTGAATCGGCGCTCGGCGCCGGTGCACGCGAAGTGTTCCTGATCGAAGAACCGATGGCCGCTGCCATCGGTGCCGGCTTGCCGGTCGAGGAAGCCCGTGGCTCGATGGTCGTCGATATCGGCGGTGGTACCACCGAGATCGCCCTGATTTCCCTGAACGGCGTGGTCTATGCCGAATCCGTCCGTGTCGGTGGCGACCGTTTCGACGAAGCCATCATCACCTACGTACGCCGCAACTACGGTTCGCTGATCGGTGAAGGTACCGCTGAGCGCATCAAGCAGGAAATCGGCACCGCCTATCCGGGCGGCGAGATCCGTGAAGTCGACGTACGCGGCCGCAACCTGGCTGAAGGCGTACCGCGCAGCTTCACCCTCAACTCCAACGAAGTGCTCGAAGCGCTGCAGGAATCCCTGGCGACCATCGTCCAGGCGGTCAAGAGTGCGCTGGAGCAATCGCCGCCCGAGCTGGCCTCGGACATCGCCGAGCGCGGCCTGGTGCTGACCGGTGGTGGCGCGCTGCTGCGCGACCTGGATAAGCTGCTCTCCCAGGAAACCGGTCTGCCGGTGATCGTCGCCGAAGACCCGCTGACTTGCGTCGCCCGTGGCGGCGGCAAGGCCCTGGAAATGATGGATCGCCACGCCATGGACCTGCTCTCCACCGAGTAAGGGGTTCGCTAGTGGCTCGCTGTCGTGCCGCCTTCGGGCGGCACGCGCATATTCGAGCATTGCAGTACACTCGGCCCAACCTCCGCCTGACCGGTTTGCCTTTCGCATGAATTCGCGCGCTTTTCGCCCCTGTGGCGCACGAGGAGCAGGTCATTAAGCCGCTCTTCGCCAAAGGTCCCTCGCTGGGCATTCGTCTGCTGGTATTTGCCGTACTGTCGGCGGTGCTGATGGTGGTCGATGCCCGCTTCGAGACGCTCAAGCCGCTGCGCAGCCAGATGGGGCTGGTGCTCACGCCTTTCTATTGGCTGGCCGATGTGCCCGTACGCGTCTGGGATGGGGCAACTCAGCAGATTTCCTCGCGCAGCGAACTGATGGCCGAGAACGAGAAGCTCAAGGCCGAGGCTCTGCTGCTGCAGCGTCGCCTGCAGAAGCTGGCAGCGCTGACCGAGCAGAACGTGCGTCTGCGCGAACTGCTCAACTCCGCCGCGCTGGTGGACGAAGAAGTGCTGGTCGGTGAGCTGATCGGCGTCGATCCCAATCCCTATACCCACCGCATCCTGATCGACAAGGGCGAGAAGGATGGCGTGTTCCTCGGGCAGCCGGTGCTCGATGCGCGCGGGCTGATGGGCCAGGTGGTCGAGATCATGCCTTACACCTCGCGCGTGCTGTTGCTCACCGACAACACCCACAGCATCCCGGTACAGGTCAACCGCAACGGCCTGCGTGCCATCGCCGTCGGCACCGGCAATCCGGAGCGCCTGGAGCTGCGTCACGTCGCCGATACCGCCGATATCAAGGAGGGTGATCTGCTGGTCAGTTCCGGCATGGGCCAGCGCTTCCCGGCCGGCTACCCGGTGGCCACGGTCAAGGAAGTGATTCATGACTCCGGCCAGCCTTTCGCCATCGTCCGTGCCGTACCGACCGCTGCGCTCAATCGCAGCCGTTATCTGCTGCTGGTGTTCTCCGACCGGCGCACGCCCGAGGAGCGCGCCAACGATTCCGCCGAGGCTCAGGAAGCCGCCGACCGCGAAGCCGAGCAGGCGCGCAATGGCGAGCCCGCAGCTGACGCACCGGCCGCTGACGCCCCCGCACAGGAGAGCAACTGATGGCTGGCGTACAGCCCCGTAACGGCTGGGTGATCTGGCTGAGCCTGGCGCTCGGTTTGTTGCTCAGTGTTTCGCCGTTGCCCGAGTTCATGCAGATCGGTCGCCCGCTGTGGGTCGCCTTGATTCTCACCTATTGGGTACTGGCCCTGCCGCATCGCGTCGGCATGACCACCGCCTGGATTCTTGGCTTGGCGCAGGACGTGCTGTTCGGCACCCTGCTTGGGCAGAACGCCTTGATCCTCACCCTGATCACCTTTCTGGTGCTGAGTCTGCACCAGCGCCTGCGCATGTTCCCCATGTGGCAGCAGAGCATGGTGCTGATGGTGGTGTTCGGTCTCGCCCAGCTGGTTCAGTTGTGGCTCAACGCCCTGACCGGTAGTCGTCCGCCAACCCTGGCCTTCGTCCTGCCGGCACTGGTCAGCGCTCTGCTGTGGCCCTGGATCTGCGCCATCCTGCGCGGTCTGCACCTGCGCCTCAACGTCAACTGAACGCGGCCTGCCGCACGGCTGGCCGCGGTTCGCAAGGGAGATACCCGCATGGCCGAGCTGTTTCTGGCCTCCGCCTCGCCCCGTCGCCGTGAATTGCTGGCTCAGATCGCTGTGCCTTGCGTCACGCAAATCGCTTCGATAGACGAAACCCCATTGCCAGATGAGCCGCCAGCAGCCTATGTAGAGCGTCTGGCGCGTGACAAAGCGCGCGCCGGTCTGCTCGCCTTGGGCGGGCGTGTCGATGCCGTGGTGTTGGGCGCCGACACCGCTGTGGTGCTCGATGGACGCATTCTTGGCAAACCGGCGGACCTCAATGAGTCGCGCGCCATGCTGCAGGCCCTGTCCGGGCGCAGCCATCAGGTGCTGACAGCCGTGGCGTTGGTCGGTGGTGGCCGCGAGGCGGCGCGAGTGGTCAGCAGCGACGTGAGCTTTCGTCCTATCAGCGAGGCGGAAATCGAGGCCTACTGGGCCAGCGGCGAGCCATGTGACAAAGCGGGCAGTTATGGTATCCAGGGGTTGGCAGCCGTGTTCGTCAGCGGCTTGCAGGGCAGCTATTCGGCAGTGGTCGGTCTACCGCTGTGCGAAACTGCAGAGCTGCTTGGCGAATTTGGTATTGCCTGCTGGCAGTTGCCGGCGCAAGGGCCGCGCTAAGACCCCAGGCGGTGGCAGCATAGGTAGTTTTTTGGACGTGCCCGAAAGCTTGAGTCCGCGGGGCGGTGCAGTAGCCCGGCCGGCATGATCACCAGGATGGATGCATGAGCGAAGAGATTCTGATCAATATCACGCCGATGGAGTCGCGCGTGGCGGTGGTGGAAAACGGCGTGCTGCAGGAAGTGCACGTCGAGCGCACGCAGAAGCGCGGCATCGTCGGCAACATCTACAAAGGCAAGGTGGTGCGTGTGCTGCCAGGTATGCAGGCAGCCTTTGTCGATATTGGCCTGGAGCGTGCGGCCTTCATTCATGCTTCCGAGATTTCCACTCGCGAGGGCACTGCGGTGGAGCCGATCAGCGCCCTGGTGCACGAAGGGCAGAGCCTGGTGGTGCAGGTCACCAAGGACCCTATCGGCAGCAAGGGGGCGCGTCTGACCACTCAGTTGTCGATCCCTTCGCGTTATCTGGTGTACATGCCACGCACCAGTCATGTCGGTATTTCCCTGAAGATCGAAGACGAAGCAGAGCGCGAGCGCCTCAAGCAGGTGGTCGCCGATTGCGTCGCCGCCGAAGGCATCGAGGAGGCCGGCGGCTTCATCCTGCGCACCGCTGCCGAGGGCGCAGGCGCTGATGAAATTCTGATCGACATCCGCTACCTGCGCCGCCTCTGGGACCAGATCGGTGCGCAGATCCAGAACTGCAAGGCGCCCACGGTGATCTACGAGGATCTGTCCCTGGCGCTGCGTACCCTGCGTGACCTGGTCAGCCCGCGGACCGAGAAGATTCGCGTGGACTCGCGGGAAACCTTCCAGAAAATCACGCAGTTCGTCGCCGAATTGATGCCGGAGATCGCCGATCGTCTCGAGCACTATCCTGGCGAGCGGCCGATCTTCGACCTGTACGGTGTCGAGGACGAAATCCAGCGCGCACTGGAGCGTAAGGTGCCGCTGAAGTCCGGCGGTTATCTGGTGGTCGACCCCGCCGAGGCGATGAGCACCATCGACGTCAACACCGGCGCCTTCGTCGGCCATCGCACCCTCGAAGAAACCATCTTCAAGACCAACCTCGAGGCAGCCACGGCCATTGCCCGCCAGCTACGTCTGCGCAACCTGGGCGGCATCATCATCATCGACTTCATCGACATGGAAGACGAAGAGCACCAGCGCCAGGTACTGCGCACCCTGGAAAAGCAGCTCGAACGCGATCATGCCAAGACCAACATCATCGGCATCACCGAGCTTGGTCTGGTGCAGATGACCCGCAAGCGCACACGCGAGAGCCTCGAGCAGATTCTCTGCGAGCCGTGCAGTGCCTGTCAGGGGCGCGGCAAGTTGAAGACGCCGGAGACCATCTGCTACGAGATCTTCCGCGAGATTCTGCGCGAAGCCCGCGCCTACCAGGCGGAAAGCTATCGCGTGCTGGCCAACCAGAAGGTGGTCGATCGCCTGCTCGATGAAGAGTCGGGCAACGTCGCCGATCTGGAAGCATTCATTGGGCGTACCATCAAGTTCCAGGTGGAAACCATGTATTCCCAGGAACAGTACGACGTGGTGCTGCTCTGAGCACCGCCAGCACCCGGGTGAATACCCTGGCGCGCCTGTTCTCGGCGCTGCTGCGCTGGGGGCTGGGGCTGTGCGCCGCCTTGCTGGTGCTGGCGGCGCTGTACGTCAGCCTGGGTCGTGAACTGGTACCGCTGGTGGCCGAATACCGCCTCGAGCTGGAGGATCGCGCCAGTGCGCAGTTGGGCGTGCCGGTGCGTATCGGCCGTCTCGAGGGGCGCTGGCATGGGTTTGCCCCGGTGCTGGAGGCGCATGATGTGCGTCTGGGTAGCGAGGGGGAAGGTCTGAGCCTGGAGCGCGTGCGACTGGTGCCGGACGTCGGCGGCAGCCTGCTGGCACGCCAACCGCGCATCGCCCACCTGCAGTTCGATGGTCTGCAGCTGAACGTGCAGCAGAACGCTGAAGGTGGCTGGCAGTTGCAAGGGATGCCACAACGCAGCGGTCCCGAGTTGAATGTCGAACAGCTACTGGAGCAGTTGCAGATCGTGCACCGCATCAGTCTGCTCGACAGTCGTGTGGTGCTGCAGCCGCTCGATCAGGCGCCGCTGTTGCTCAGCTACGTCAATCTGAGCTTGCGTTACGGCAGTAACAGCCAGCGCCTCGACGGCCGCTTGCTGCTGCCCGACGGTCAACCGGTGGCGCTGCGCTTGCGCACACGGATGCAGCCTGAGAGTTGGCGCGAGGCCGAGTCCGAACTCTATTTGAGCTTGCCGCAGAGCGACTGGGCTGCCTGGCTGCCGAGATCGCTGCTCGGTGACTGGCAGCTACAGCGTCTGCAGGCTGGCGGTGAGCTGTGGCTGGAGGGTCGTGGTCTGGTCCTGGACAAGGGCGCCTTGCGTCTGCATGCCCCCGAGCTGGCCGGCGGCCAGGCCAAGCATGAAGCAGTGACGCTCAAGGACCTGGCCTTCAACGCCTTCTTCATTCAAGACAAGCAGGGCGTGCGTGCGCAGATCGACTCCCTGGCCTTGACCCATGGTGAGCAGCGCATCGGCGAGCTACACCTGAACCTGAATCAGAAGGACGTGGGCGAGGCTGACGAGCGTTGGGCGCTGAGCGCCGATCGCCTCGACCTCGCTGCCTGGGCGCCGTTGGTGCAGGCATTGGTGCCGATGCCCGATGCTGCACGCGATGTCCTGGTCGCGCTGGCTCCGGTGGGCGCGGTCAACAACCTGCTGCTCGACTATTACCCGCAACGTGAAGGCGCCGAGCGCCTGCAGTTCGCCGCCAATCTGGACAGGGTGGGCATTCAGGCCTATCACGGTGCGCCGGCTGCCGAGAACGTCAGTGGCAGTGCCTCGGGCAATATGTTCCAGGGTGAGCTGCGCCTGAACAGCGAGAATTTCGCCCTGCATCTGGATCAACTGTTCCCCAAGCCCTGGCGCTATCGCCATGCCCAGGCGCGCTTGAGCTGGGACTGGAGTGAAACCGGCCTGACCTTGTACAGCCCCTACATGCGCGTCGACGGCGAGGAGGGCCAGGTCGCCGGTGACATGCTGATCCGCCTGCTGCGCGATCCCGAGGCTGAGGACTACATGGACTTGCGCGTCGGTATGCGCGACGGCGACGCGTCCTACACCGAGAAGTACTTGCCGAGCCGCGCGCCCGGCATGAGCGCCGAGCTCGATCATTGGCTGAAAACGGCGATCCGCGCGGGGCACGTCGAAGAAGGCTACTTCCAGTATCAGGGCTCGCTGAACAAGGGGGCCTCGCTGGGCGCACGCAGCCTCAGCCTGTTCTTCAAGGTCAAGGATGCCGAGCTGGCCTTCCAGCCCGGTTGGCCGTCGCTGCGCGAGGGCGTGGGTGAGGTGCTGATCGAGGATGATGCAGTGCGCGTGCGTCTGCAGAGCGGGCGCTTGCAGGAAAGCACAGTCAGTAATGTTGTGGCCAATATTCCGCTGTTGCACGACGGCAAGCCGCCGCGCCTGCAGCTCGATGGTGAGGTGCAGAGCAGCCTGAGTGATGCCATCAAGCTGTTGCAGGAGGCACCACTGGGAACAGCGGAAATCTTCGACGGCTGGCAGGGCGAAGGGCCTCTGGCCGGGCGCTTGCAGTTGGATATTCCGTTGCAGAAAGGACAGCCGCCCGGTGTGGTGGTGGACTTCGCCGCCGAGGGCGCCAGCCTCAAACTGGCTAATCCCGACCTGCAACTGAGCAAGGTGCAGGGGGCGTTTCGCTTCGACAGCGCAGCCGGGCTCAGCGCGCCGGATGTTCGCGCCGAGGTCTTCGGGCGCCAGGTGCGCGGCAATATCCGCGCCGAGGGCGCACATGGGCAGGCGCGTACGTTGTTCGATCTGCGTGGACAGGTCCAGGTAGATACCCTCAGCCAGTGGCTGGGCGGGCCGCAGAAGCTGCCGGCCAGCGGACTGCTGCCTTATCGCCTGCGCCTGACCCTGGATGGCGATGACAGCAAGCTGCGCGTCGATTCCAACCTGCGCGGTGTGGCGATCGATCTGCCGGCGCCCTTCGGCAAGACGGCGCAGCAGGAGCGTGATACCGATTGGCGCATGACCCTTGCCGGGCGCGAGCGTCGTTACTGGGCGAATTATGGCGAGCTGGCCAGCCTGAGTCTGGCCGCGCCCCCGGGGGCGCTGGCAGATGGCCGCGGTGAACTGGTGCTTGGCGGCGGCGCGGCCGGCCTGCCGCCCGGCCAGGGGCTGCGAGTGCGCGGGCGTCTGGATGAGCTGGACCTGGATGCCTGGAAGCAGCTGGGCACCCAACATCCGGTCAAGGTGGACGCCGACAGCCAGCGCCTGCTGCGTAGTGCGCGGCTGGATATCGGGCGTTTCCGCGGCTTTGGTCAGGAGGTCGAGCAGTTGACGCTTGGCCTGGAGCGAGAAACTCAGGGCTGGGCCTTGCAGCTCGACAGCGAGCTGGCGGCGGGGCGTGTGCTGCTGGCTGATGCCGAGGGTGTGCCTATTCGCATCGATCTGCAGCACGTGCGGCTGCCGGCGCCGGATCCTGAGGCGGCCAAGACCAGCGATGCTCCTGATCCTCTGGCCGATATCGACCCTCGGCAGATGCCCGCGCTGGATATCGCCATCGCGCGTGTGCAGCGCGGTGACAAGGTGCTGGGCGCCTGGTCGCTCAAGGTGCGCCCGGAGGAACAGGGCGTGCGCTTCGAGGAACTCGACCTCGACCTGCAGGGGCTGAAGATCGGCGGTAGTGCCGGTTGGCGTGGTACGCCGGGCAACACCAGCAGTTGGTACAAGGGGCGCCTGCAAGGCAAGGATCTCAGCGATGTTCTCAAGGCTTGGGATTTCGCCCCCAGCGTCACCAGTGAAAGTTTCCGGGTGGACGCCGACGGCAATTGGCCCGGTTCGCCGGCCTGGTTCTCGCTCAAGCGCTTCTCCGGCAATCTCGACGCCTCGCTGCGCAAAGGTCAGTTCGTCGAAGTGCAGGGCTCGGCTCAGGCGTTACGCGTGTTCGGCCTGCTCAACTTCAACTCCATTGGCCGCCGCCTGCGTCTGGACTTCTCCGACCTGCTGGGCAAGGGGCTGAGTTACGATCGGGTCAAGGGCAACCTGCAGGCGACCAATGGCTTGTTCGTGACGCATGAGCCGATCACCCTAAGCGGGCCTTCGAGCAACCTGGAGCTCAATGGCAATCTGGACATGCGCAACGAGCGCATCGACGCCAAGCTGCTGGTGACCCTGCCGGTGACCAACAACCTGCCGCTGGCGGCGCTGATCGTCGGCGCCCCGGCGATTGGTGGGGCGCTGTTCGTGGTGGACAAATTGCTCGGTGACAAGGTCGCCCGCTTTGCCAGTGTGCAGTACGACGTCAAGGGCCCGATGCAGGACCCGGAGATCAGCTTCGACAAGCCCTTCGAAAAACCGCAATGACGTGGCCTCTTGGCGTACGCTGTTACACCGGGAACCGATGAGTACTGCCATGAATCTCGCTGTAATCCAGATGGTCAGCCAGGACGACGTGCAAACCAATCTGCGTCTGGCTCGCCGTATGCTGGAGCGTGCCGCACAGGGTGGTGCGCGCCTCGTCGTGCTGCCCGAGAATTTCGCTGCCATGGGCCGCCGCGACCTGGCTGCCATCGGTCGCGCCGAGGCGTTGGGCGAGGGGCCGATCCTGCCCTGGTTGAAACGCGCTGCTCGTGACCTCAGTTTATGGATAGTGGCCGGCACCTTGCCGCTGCCTCCAGACGATGATGCTGACGGCAAACCGCACGCCTGCTCACTGCTGATCGACGATCAGGGTGAGCGTGTGGCCCGTTACGACAAGCTGCACCTGTTCGATGTCGACGTGGCCGACAACCGTGGCCGTTATCGCGAGTCCGATGATTTTGCCCATGGCCAACGCGTCGTGGTGGCCGATACACCGGTGGGGCGCCTGGGGCTGACGGTATGCTACGACCTGCGCTTCCCTGAGCTGTTCGGTGCGCTGCGCGAAGCCGGCGCCGAGCTGATCAGCGTGCCGGCGGCGTTCACTGCGGTGACCGGTGCCGCGCACTGGCAGGTCTTGACCCGTGCCCGCGCCATCGAAACCCAGTGCTATGTACTGGCGGCCGGGCAGGGCGGAGAGCACCCCGGTCAGCGTCTGACGTTCGGCCACTCGGCGATCATCGACCCCTGGGGTCAGGTGCTGGTCGAGCAGGATCAGGGGGAGGGGGCCTTGCTGGCTCCCCGTGATGCCGCCGAGCAGGCGAACATTCGCCAGCGCATGCCGGTGCAGCAGCACCGCCGATTCTTTTCATCGGACGTACCGCGTCCGATCGTTGTGGAGTGACCATGAATACGATGTTGCAATCCGTCAGCGAGCACCTGCTTGCGCCCGGCAACCTGACGTTCGACAGCCTCAGCAGCGTGCTGGGTGAAGTCGCAGGCCCAGGTATCGATGCCGCCGACCTGTACTTTCAAAGCCAGGTTTCGGAAACCTGGGTGCTGGAGGATGGCATCGTCAAGGAAGGCAGTTTCAATCTCGATCAGGGCGTCGGTGTGCGTGCCCAGTCTGGCGAGAAAACCGGTTTCGCCTACAGCAACGCCATCAGCCTCGATGCCCTGACGCAAGCTGCCCAGGCCGCGCGTTCGATCTCGCGCGCTGGCCAACAGGGCCGTGTGCAGGCTTTCGTCAGCCCGCAGGTGACCCAGTTGTATGCCGAAGGCAACCCACTGGACGTCATGGGCCGCGCCGAGAAGGTTGAATTGCTGCAGCGTATCGACCGTGCCACGCGCGCGCTGGATCCGCGCATCAAGCAGGTTACCGTGAGCCTGGCCGGGGTCTGGGATCGCATTCTGGTGGCGGCCCACGACGGCAGCCTCAGCGCCGATATCCGCCCGCTGGTGCGCTTCAATGTCAGCGTCATCGTCGAACAGAACGGGCGCCGCGAGCGCGGTGGCCATGGCGGCGGCGGACGTACCGACTACCGCTATTTTCTCGATGAAGACCGCGCCATGGGCTATGCCCGCGAGGCGTTGCGCCAGGCGCTGGTCAACCTCGAGGCCATCGCTGCACCCGCTGGCAGCATGCCGGTGGTGATGGGCGCCGGCTGGTCCGGCGTGCTGCTGCATGAAGCGGTCGGTCACGGCCTGGAAGGCGACTTCAACCGCAAAGGCAGTTCAGCCTACAGCGGCCAGGTCGGGCAGAAGGTCGCGTCCAGCCTGTGCACCATCGTCGACGACGGCACCCTGGCCGGGCGGCGTGGTTCGCTCAGCGTCGACGACGAAGGCACGCCGACCCAGTGCACCACGCTGATCGAGAATGGCGTACTCAAGGGCTACATGCAGGACAAGCTAAATGCCCGCCTGATGGGTGTGGCCGCTACCGGCAACGGTCGTCGTGAATCCTATGCGCATCTGCCGATGCCGCGCATGACCAACACCTACATGTTGGCCGGCGAGAGCGACCCGGAAGAAATCATCCGTTCGGTGAAGAAGGGCATCTACTGCGCCAATCTTGGCGGCGGCCAGGTGGACATCACCAGTGGCAAGTTCGTCTTTTCCACCAGTGAGGCCTACCTGATCGAGGATGGCAAGATCACTGCGCCGGTCAAGGGCGCCACCCTGATCGGCAATGGCCCGGAGGCCATGAGCCGGGTGTCCATGGTCGGCAATGATCTGGCGCTGGATAGCGGCGTCGGCACCTGCGGCAAAGACGGTCAGTCGGTGCCGGTCGGTGTCGGTCAGCCGACGCTGAAGATCGACGCGATCACTGTCGGCGGCACTGGTGCGTAGGGCCGACAACAGTAGGGTGCGCCGTGCGCACCAGCGGCTGGCGAAGAGTCGGTGCGCATGGCGCACCCTAGGGTCAGCGCAGGCCGCGGTGGATTTCGTCGAGCTCGCGGATGTACTTGAACACCTTGCGCGCGGCGGTTGGCGGTTTGTTGCGCGCGGCTTCGTGCTGAGCGTGACGGACCAGGCCGCGCAGGTGCTGGACGTCAGCCTCGGGGTAGAGCTCGACGAAGCTTTCCAGCGCGCTGTCGCCTTCGGCGATCAGGCGGTCACGCCAGCGTTCGAGGGCATGGAAGCGTTCGTTGTACTCGCGGGTGGAGCTGTCCACCTGGTCGAGCATGGCGACGATCGCGTCGACATCCTGTTCGCGCATCAGCTTGCCGATGAACTGGATGTGGCGTTTGCGCGCGGCATTGGCGGTATGTTTCGGCGCTTCGGCGAGCGCGCGGCGTAGGGCATCGGTCAGTGGCATCTTGGCCAGCAGATCCGCCTTGAGCGTGGTCAGTCGCTCGCCAAGATCCTGCAGGGCATGCAGTTCGCGTTTGACCTGGGATTTGCTCTTCTCCAGGGAGAAGTCGTCGTAGGAATCAGACATGGGGTGGGTCCAGAGGGAAACGCCGCCATGATAGCAGTAACCGTGACTGCCGGCCCGCGGGCGGGCAGTCGAGAGCAGGCCTTGGGTTTCGTTCAAAGAGTGCCTGCGCCAAGAGAATCGGGAGTGGTTATGAGTGAAGTAGAACGCATCGGGCCGCAGGCCTTGCCTGTGCTGCAAGAGCAGGTCGAGGCCATTCTTGCCGAAGCCAGGCGCCAGGGTGCCAGTGCCTGCGAGGTGGCGGTATCGGCTGGTCAGGGGCTGTCCACCACGGTGCGCCAAGGCGAAGTGGAGACCGTCGAATTCAATCGCGACCAGGGTTTCGGCATCACCCTGTATGTGGGCCAGCGCAAGGGCTCGGCCAGCACCTCGGCCACCGGTAGCGAGGCCATTCGCGAGACCGTGGCGGCAGCCCTGGCGATTGCCAAACATACCAGCGAGGACGAGTGCGCCGGCCTGGCCGATGCCGCGCTGATGGCCCGCGAGCTGCCTGAACTCGATCTCTATCACCCCTGGTCGATCACCCCGGAGCAGGCGGTGGAGCAGGCGCTGGCCTGTGAAGCTGCGGCTTTCGCGGCTGACCAGCGGATCAAGAACGCCGATGGCACCAGCCTCAATACCCACCAAGGCTGCCGCGTATACGGCAACAGCCACGGCTTCGTCGGCGGTTACGCCAGCACTCGCCATAGCCTGAGCTGCGTGATGATTGCCGAGGGTGAAGGGCAGATGCAGCGCGACTACTGGTATGACGTCAATCGTCAAGGCGAACTGCTGGCTGATGCCAAGGGTATCGGCCAGCGCGCCGCCGAGCGTGCGGTCAGCCGTCTTGGTGCGCGCCCGGTACCGACCTGCGAGGTGCCGGTGCTGTTCGCCGCCGAGCTGGCCGGTGGGCTGTTCAGCCACCTGCTGGCGGCGATTTCGGGTGGCAACCTGTATCGCCAGTCCTCCTTCCTCGAAGGTGCCCTCGGCCAGCGCTTGTTCCCCGAGTGGCTGAGCCTCGACGAACGTCCGCATCTGCCGCGCGCACTGGGCAGTGCCACCTTCGATGGTGACGGCCTGGCCACCTACGCCAAACCGTTCGTGGAAAAGGGCGAGCTGGTGTCCTACGTGCTCGGCACCTATTCCGGGCGCAAGCTGGGTTTGCCGAGCACCGCCAACTCCGGCGGAGTGCACAACCTGTTCGTCACCCATGGCGATGAGGATCAGCAGGCGCTGATTCGTCGCATGGGCCGCGGTTTGCTGGTTACCGAGCTGATGGGCCAGGGGCTGAATCTGGTGACGGGCGATTACTCGCGTGGCGCGGCGGGCTTCTGGGTCGAGAACGGCGAGATCCAGTTCCCGGTGCAGGAGGTAACCATCGCCGGCAATCTGCGCGACATGTTCCGTCAGGTCGTTGCAGTCGGTCGTGACCTCGAGCGTCGCGGCAATATCTGCACCGGCTCGGTGCTGATCGAGAAGATGACCGTCGCCGGTAGCTGAGTGCCGCCATGCTCTGACAGTAAGTAACGCGCGGCCTTGCGGGCCGCGCGTATCCCGCAAGCTGCGGCCTGCCTCAGGCGAGGGCGGAGCAGTTTCTGTCTGAAAGTCCACATACTCTGTGTATTGATTATTTTTCTCAAAAGAGAATAAATATCATTTCATTGATAGGTGGACGCCCATGTTCTATCCCTTCTTCACACCTTGCTTGAACTGCTGGCATTGGCAGGGCTTTCTCGTGCGCTGCGCTCTACGGCCCGATGAACCCCGCCTGCTCGATTTCCACGAATGGCACGGGCGGCAACTGGTGGAGCGCGGCCGGCTGGACGCCTGGCGGGTCTCGCGCATCACGTTGGAACTGCTACTCGACACCGCCTGTGACCCGGCATTGCCCTGGCATTGGCGTGCCCTCTGCCTGGATCGTGCCTACCGGCCCCTGCGGGTCATGCAGCAACAGGCCAACGATCTTCCTCGTCAGCGCAGCCTGAACCTCCTGCTCAATCGTCTGGCGACCCTGCGCCTGCAACCCTCCCTCTCATTCCATGAATCGGCACAAGGACATTCCTATGAGTGACACCCGCGGTGACTTCCGTATCGAGCGTGACAGCATGGGCGAACTGCAGGTGCCGAGCACGGCGCTCTATGGTGCGCAGACCCAGCGCGCGGTCAACAACTTCCCGGTGTCCGGGCAGCGCATGCCGGCGCCCTTCATCCGCGCGCTGATTTTGGCCAAGGCGGCTGCCGCGCGGGCCAACGTCGAGTTGCAGCAACTCGACCCAGCCATGGGCGATGCCATCGTTGCGGCCTGCCAGCAGTTGCTCGAAGGCGACTTCATGGCGCATTTCCCGGTGGATGTGTTCCAGACCGGCTCCGGTACCAGTTCCAACATGAACGCCAACGAGGTGATCGCCACCCTGGCCAGCCGCATCCTTGGCGATCAGGTCAGCGCCAACGATCATGTCAATTGCGGCCAGAGCAGCAATGACATCATCCCCACCACCATCCACGTCAGTGCCGCCATCGAGTTGCATGAACGTCTGCTGCCGGCGCTCGGTCATCTGCTCAAGGTGCTGTGCGACAAGTCGCTGGAGGTTCAGCCCTACATCAAGACCGGCCGCACGCACCTGATGGATGCCATGCCGGTGCGCATGAGCCAGGTGCTGGACGGTTGGGGGCAGCAGATTCAGGCCAATATCGAGCACCTGCGCGCGCTGCAGCCGAGCCTCCAGGCGCTGGCCCAGGGCGGCACCGCGGTGGGTACCGGAGTCAACGCCCATCCTCGCTTCGCTGAGCAGTTCTGCCGTGAACTGGGCGGCCTGACCGGCGTGAACTTCACCACCGCGGGCAACTTCTTCGCGCTGATCGGCTCGCAGGACACCGCTGTGGCCGTCTCTGGTCAGCTCAAGACCACGGCTGTTTCGCTGATGAAGATCGCCAACGACCTGCGCTGGATGAACTCGGGGCCGCTGGCGGGGCTGGCGGAGATCGAACTGGAGGCCCTCCAGCCTGGCTCCTCGATCATGCCGGGCAAGGTCAATCCGGTGATCCCCGAGGCGGCGGCCATGGTCGCGGCGCAGGTGATCGGCAACGACGCGGCCATCGCCATCGCCGGGCAGTCCGGCAACTTCGAACTGAACGTGATGCTGCCGCTGATCGCCGACAACCTGCTCTACAGCATGCAACTGCTGAGCAATGTCAGTCACCTGTTGGCCGACCGCGCCATCGCCAGCTTCAAGGTCAACCAGCCCAAGCTCAGGGAGGCGCTGGAGCGCAATCCGATCCTGGTCACGGCGCTGAATCCGCTGATCGGCTATCTCAAGGCCGCCGACATCGCCAAGCAGGCCTACCGCGAGGGCCGGCCGATCATCGAGGTGGCGCTGGAGCACACCGATCTGTCGCGAGCGCAACTCGAGCAACTGCTCAATCCGGAAAAACTCACCGAAGGCGGCCTCTGAGCCGCTTTCTTTTCGGTGTCTGTTCACGCGCCAGGTTCGGCCATGCAGTCCGTGCACGTCATTGGCACGCGCAGGTCGAGGCGGCAGAGCGTGGAAAGGCTCTCATCAGGAGGTCTGTCATGGAGCACTGGAAAACCACCATCGAAGCCGGTAACCGCTGTTTCTCCGAGGGCGACTGGGTACGGGCTCGTGAGCTCTACCTGCAGGCGCTGGCAGAGGCTCAGGTGATGTTCGGGCGCTGGCCTGATCACAACATGGCGGTGGCGGCCTTTGTGATTTCTCATCACAACCTGGCCGATCTGCACCTGGCGCTGGGGCAACCGGAGGAAGCCGCGGAAAACCTCTGCGCCAGCCACGAGCGCCTGCTCCAGACCCTGGCCGACAGCCAGCGGCCGCAGGCGCTGCGCGAGATCGCCCTGCACCACAGCCGCCGTACCTACGTGGAGCTGTTGCAGTTCATCAGCGAGCACGGTGCTTTCCCGCGCACCGACCGCTTGCTTGGCGCTTCGCAGCGCCATGCCTGGCAACGACCCACCGTCAATCCAGCCGGTCATGGCCGCTACTATCACTGAAGGAGAACGCTCATGCCTCATCGCCTGCCGCCACTGCCTTACGCCTACGATGCCCTGGAACCGCATATCGATGCGCAGACCATGGAAATCCACTACAGCAAGCACCATCAGACTTACATAAACAATCTGAACACGGCACTGGAGGGAACGTCTTATGCAGAAGTACCGGTGGAAGACCTGCTGATCCGCCTGGACGAGATGCCGCCAAGCCTGCACGCGGCATTGATCAACCAGGGTGGGGGACACGCCAACCACACACTGTTCTGGACGGTCATGTCGCCTTCCGGAGGGGGCGAGCCCGCTGGCGAACTGGCAGTGGCGATCGAGGCCGAGCTGGGTGGTTTTGCGGCGTTCAAGGAGGCCTTTACCAAAGCCGCGCTGAGCCGTTTCGGCAGCGGCTGGGCATGGCTCAGCGTGACGCCGCAGAGGACATTGGTAGTGGAAAGCAGCGCCAACCAGGACAGCCCATTGATGCATGGCAACACACCGATCCTGGGGCTGGACGTCTGGGAGCATGCCTACTACCTGCGCTACCAGAACCGCCGGCCGGAATACATCGGCGCCTTCTACAACGTCATCGACTGGGACGAAGTGGCGCGCCGATACCGACAGGCCCTGAGCTGAACAGGCGGATAGCGAACACGATGCGAACCTTGCTCACTTCCTTGCCCGGCCTCAATGGCCGGGCTTTGCGCTATCTGTTCGGCGGCGTGATTGTGCTGTGTGGCAGTCTGCTGCTGTTCATCCAGGTTGCCGTGCTGATCGACCAGACGGTTCAGCCACAATTGCTACGGGCGTTGCAGGGCGGCTTGCTGTGCGCCACCGGCACGGCGGTCGGTGCCTTGCCGGTGCTGTTCATGGGCGAGCTGTCTGGGCGCTGGCGCGACAGGCTGCTGGGCTTCGGTGGCGGTGTGATGCTGGCCGCGACAGTGTTCTCCCTGCTGGTACCGGCGCTCGAGGTGGCCGGTGAGCAGGGTTTCACGGCCTGGGGCGCCGGGGCTCTGGCCAGTATTGGCCTGCTGCTGGGCGCCGCCGCCCTGCTGGGGTTGGGCCGCGTGCTGGCGCAACGGCAGAGCGTCGGCGCGGCCGAACTGCAACGGGGCGCTCTGACGCCTGGCACACTGCTGTTCGTCATCGCCATCATGTTGCACAACGTACCCGAGGGCATGGCGGTTGGCGTGGCAGCGGGAGCGGGCTTGAGTGGCGCCGATGGCCTGGCGATCGGCATCGCCCTGCAGGACGTACCGGAAGGCCTGATCGTCGCCCTGGTGCTGGCCAGTGCCGGGATGGGACGCGGCAAGGCGGTAATGATCGGTGCGGCGTCAGGCCTGGTCGAACCGCTGTTCGCGGTGCTCTGCGCCTGGCTGGTCGGGGTTTCGCACATGCTGTTGCCCTGGGGGCTGGCGCTGGCTGCGGGGGCGATGCTGTTCGCGGTGATCCACGAAATCATTCCCGAAGCACATGGCAGTGGTCATGCAGGCGATGCCAGTCTGGCGCTGGTGCTGGGCTTCTGTCTGATGATGGTGCTGGATACGGCCTTGGCGTAGCGGGAGACGTGCACACGGCCCTCCAAGGCTTTCTACTCACCTTCGTCGAAGTAATTCTCGATCAGGCCGACCAGTGCAGCGAGCGCCTCGTGATCCTGCTCGCCTTCGGTCAGCAGGTGCACATTGGTGCCCTTGCCGGCAGCCAGCATCATTACCGCCATGATGCTCTTGCCGTCTACCAGGCTTTCGGCGCTGCGGCCGATGCGCACCTGGCAGGGGTAGGTGCTCGCTACACCGACGAACTTGGCAGCAGCACGGGCATGCAGACCAAGTTTGTTGATGATGGTGATTTCACGTGCTGGCATCGCGGCAGGATTCCTTAGCTGAGGTCGCGGTGACGCACCTGGACGTTCTTCAGCGAGTCTTTGAGTGCCTGGCTCAGGCGGTTGGCCAGGTACACCGAGCGGTGGTGGCCACCGGTGCAGCCAATGGCGATGGTGACATAGGCGCGGTTGCTGGCGGCGAAGCGTGGCAGCCATTTTTCCAGGTAGGCGAGGATGTCCTGATACATCTCCTCGACCTCCGGTTGCGCGGCCAGGTAGTCGATCACCGGTTGATCCAGCCCGGAGTGGTCGCGCAGTTCCGGCTTCCAGTAGGGATTGGGCAGGCAGCGCGCATCGAACACCAGGTCGGCGTCCACCGGCATGCCACGTTTGAAACCGAAGGATTCGACGAGAAAGGCGGTACCGGTCTGCGTCTGGCCCAGCAGGCGTAGTTTGAGCGTGTCGCGCAGCTGGTAGAGATTCAGGCGGGTGGTGTCGATCTTCAGATCGGCCCGGTCAGTGATCGGTGCCAGCAGCTGGCTTTCGTAAGCGATGGCCTCGGCCAGCGAGCGGTTGTCGTTGGTCAGCGGGTGGCGTCTGCGGGTTTCGGAAAAGCGTTTGAGCAGGGTTTCGTCTTCGGCGTCGAGATACAGCACGTCGCAGCGGATGTTGCGCTTGCGCACTTCGTCGAGCAGTTCCGGGAAACGCTTGAGCTGGCTCAGCAGGTTGCGTGCATCGATGGAGACGGCCACCTGCGGCAGCAGCATGTCGCTATGCGGCAGGAAACGCTCGGCAAGATCCGGCAGCAGGCCGGCCGGCAGGTTGTCGATGCAGTAGAAACCGTTGTCCTCAAGTACATCGAGGGCGGTGCTCTTGCCCGAGCCCGAGCGACCGCTGACGATGATCAGGCGCATGTTTATTGACCGTTCTGAATGTCCACGACGACCTGATAGAGATCTTCGCCGCTCTTGGCCTGGCGCAGACGTTCACGTACATCCTGGCGATCAAGCATGCTGGCGATCTGGCGCAGCAGGTCGAGGTGGGCATCGGTGGCCGCCTCCGGCACCAGCAGCACGAACAGCAGATCGACCGGCACGCCGTCGATGGCGTCGAAGTCGACTGCCGTCTCCAGATGCAGGACTGCACTGATCGGGGCACTGCAGCCAGCCAGGCGGCAGTGGGGAATGGCAATGCCGTTGCCGAAGCCGGTAGAGCCGAGCTTCTCGCGGGCGATGAGGCTTTCGAATATGTCCTGGGCATCCAGGTCGGGTAGATCACGCGCAACCAGGTTGGCGATCTGTTCTAGCACGCGTTTCTTGCTGCCGCCCGGCACGTTCACCAGGGAACGGCCGGGGGTCAGGATATTTTCAAGTCGGATCATGGATAGGGAATGTTAGCGGGCCGTGGCGCCTTGCAGGCGTTCGAGCTGCTTTTCCTTGTGCTTGATGAGTTGACGGTCGAGTTTATCGGCCAACAGGTCGATGGCAGCGTACATATCCTGGTGTTCGGCGTTGGCGACGACTTCGCCGCCGGCGATGTGCAGGGTGGCTTCGATCTTCTGTTTGAGTTTCTCGACCTCCATGGTCACCTGTACGTTGGTGATCTTGTCGAAGTGGCGTTCCAGTCGGCCCAGTTTCTCGCCGATATAGTCACGCAGGGCGTCGGTCACATCCAGCTGATGTCCACTGATGTTGACTTGCATACCGCTTTCTCCTCACTGGCTTGTGTAAGAGGCGGGTCTGGTTCGACCCACCGCCGGAACACTTTGGCCTGAAGGCCTGAGGCCTTCAGTCAATCTGGCCTACATCAGTCGCTTGCGCTCACTCGAGGGCGCTATGCCGAGGGACTCGCGATACTTGGCGACCGTCCGACGGGCGACTTGGATGCCTTGTGCCTCCAGTAAACCAGCGATCTTGCTGTCGCTCAACGGCTTTTTCGCGTTTTCTGCTGCAACCAGTTTTTTGATGATCGCGCGGATAGCGGTGGACGAGCATTCGCCGCCTTCGGAGGTGCTGACGTGGCTGGAGAAGAAATATTTCAGTTCGTAAATGCCACGCGGGGTGTGCATGAATTTCTGCGTGGTAACGCGTGAAATCGTCGACTCGTGCATACCCACGGCTTCGGCGATGTCGTGCAGCACCAGAGGCTTCATCGCCTCGTCGCCGTAGTCGAGGAAGCCACGCTGGTGCTCGACGATCTGCGTGGCCACCTTCATCAGCGTTTCGTTGCGGCTCTGCAGGCTCTTGATGAACCAGCGGGCCTCCTGCAACTGGTTGCGCATGAAGGTGTTATCGGCGCTGGAATCGGCGCGTTTGACGAAGCCGGCATACTGCGGGTTGACCCTCAGGCGCGGCATGGCTTCCTGGTTCAGCTCCACCAGCCAGCGTTCGTTGTGCTTGCGCACGATAACGTCGGGCACGACGTATTCCGGTTCGCTGGACTCGATCTGCGAACCCGGACGCGGATTCAGGCGCTGGATCAGGTCGATGACCTGGCGCAGTTCGTCTTCCTTGAGCTTGGTGCGGCGCATCAGCTGGGCGTAATCGCGGCTGCCGAGCAGTTCCAGGTAGTCGCCAACCACGCGCTGGGTTTCGTTCAGCCAGGGGGTGTTGGCAGGCAACTGACGCAGTTGCAGCAGCAGGCACTCGCGCAGGTCGCGGGCGCCGATACCGGCCGGTTCGAACTGCTGGATGCGGTGCAGCACCACCTCCACTTCGTCCAGTTCGACATCCAGCTCGGGGTCGAAGGATTCGGTCACTTCCTCGAGCGTTTCTTCGAGGTAGCCGTCGTTGTTGATGCAGTCGATCAGAGTCGCTGCGATCAGGCGATCCTTGTCCGACATGGGCGCCAGGTTCAGTTGCCAGAGCAGGTGGCTGTGCAGGCTCTCGCCGCTGGAAGTGCGAGTGGTGAAATCCCACTCGTCATCATCGTTGCTGGGCAGGCTGCTGGCGCTGGTCTGGTAGATGTCTTCCCAGGCCGTGTCGACTGGCAACTCGTTGGGAATGCGCTCGCCCCACTCGCCTTCTTCCAGGTTGTCCACCGTGGGGGTGGTTTCCTGGTAGCTGTCTTCCTTGCTTGGGGCTGGGGTGGCGCTTTCGGCGCCATCAGCCATCGGATCGCTGTTGTCGAAGTCGTCGCCGTCTTCCTGGCGCTCGAGCATGGGATTGGATTCCAGTGCCTCCTGGATTTCCTGTTGCAGGTCCAGGGTAGACAGTTGGAGGAGGCGGATAGCCTGTTGCAGCTGCGGGGTCATCGTCAGCTGCTGGCCCATCTTGAGGACTAGCGATGGTTTCATTGCAGACCTTAATTTACTGGCGAGTTACGCCTTCCACATCAGGGCGCCGAAGCGCCGCCAGGAAGCAAATTATATGCCTGAATTTCTCGTTTTTGCCTAGGGGTTGCAATATTTATGTAGCGAAATAGTGAGCGACCTACAGGTTGTGTGAAAGCGTAGCGAGCGAAGGTGAGGCAATACCGATGGCGGCCCCGCAAAAACAGGCGAGAAAGCGCAGTTTACGACTGTAAATGAGCATTTTTAGCCTGTTTTTAACGCAGCATCACCGAGTGCAGTAGTTTTCACGCAGCCTGCTACAGGCGGAATTCGTGGCCCAGGTAAACCTCTTTCACCGTCTGGTTGGCGAGGATGGTCTCGGCGTCACCTTCGGCGATCAGCTGTCCATCGTTGACGATGTAGGCGGTCTCGCAGATGTCCAGGGTTTCGCGCACGTTGTGATCGGTGATCAGGATGCCGATGCCCTTGGTCTTGAGGTGATGGATGATCTGCTTGATGTCGCCCACGGAGATCGGGTCGACCCCGGCAAAGGGTTCGTCGAGCAGGATGAACTTGGGGTTGGTGGCCAGAGCGCGAGCAATCTCCACGCGGCGTCGCTCACCGCCGGACAGGCTCATGCCGAGGCTGTCGGCGATATGGTGGATATGGAATTCCTGCAGCAGGCTTTCCAGTTCCGCCTGGCGCCCGGCGCGGTCCAGGTCCTTGCGCGTTTCGAGGATGGCCATGATGTTGTCGGTCACCGACAGCTTGCGGAAGATCGAGGCTTCCTGCGGCAGGTAGCCGATGCCGGCGCGCGCGCGACCGTGCATGGGCTGGTGACTGACGTCGAGGTCGTCGATCAGCACGCGGCCCTGGTCGGCGCGTACCAGGCCGACGATCATGTAGAAGCAGGTGGTCTTGCCTGCGCCGTTGGGGCCGAGCAGACCGACGATCTGACCGCTTTCGATGCTCAGGCTGACGTCACGCACGACCTGGCGGCTCTTGTAGCTTTTCGCCAGGTGTTGGGCTTTGAGAATGGCCATTACTGCTGCTGATCCGCGGGTTTGTTCTTCGGTTGGATGACCATGTCGATACGCGGGCGCGGCGTGCTGACGTTGCCGCCTGTTGCGCGGCCGGCGTTGACGATCTGGCGGCGGGTGTCATAGACGATCTTCTCGCCTTCGAAGGTATTGCCTTCCTGAATCACCTTGGCCTGGTCGATCAGTACGATGCGCTCATTGCTGGCGAAGTACTGGATGGTCTTGCCGTAGGCCTTGACGATGTCCTTGTCCACGGCAGGCTTCTGCTCGTAATAAGCCAGGTTGCCCACCGAGGTGAAGACGTCGATATCGCCGCTGGCGGTCTGGGTGATGGTGACGGTGTCACCCGTGATCTTCAGGGTGCCCTGAGTGATGATCACGTCGCCGCGGTAGACGGCTACACCTTGTCGGTCATCCAGTTCGGCGCTGTCGGCCTGGATGCGGATCGGTTGATCACGATCCGATGGCAGTGCCCAGGCAGCCGCGCTTCCCAATACGGCGCCGAGGCTGAGAATCAGGGGGAGGGTATTAACGAACCTCATGCTGGCCTCTTACGTTGGACTGCAGGAGCATCCTGCCGTCATTCAAGTACGCTTTCATTCCTTGTGCCGTGGTCACCCCATTGGCCGCGACGATTCTAACGGCTTGCTCGGTCTGCGCATATTCCTTGTCAGGAATAACCGTCATGCGGCTGCTGGTGATAACGGTGGGGCGGTTCTTGGCGTCGGTGCGGGCGATGCGCACGTCGTCGATCAGTTCTACCTCGACGCCGCCAGGCGAGACTTCGGCACGCTGGCTGGTGACTTCCCAGGGCAGCTCGGTGCCGCGATAGAGCTCCAGCTTGGGGGCGTCGATCAGGGTGATGTCGGTGCTTTTGATGTGCTCGAGCTTGTCCGCGGTCATGCGGTAGTGCAGTTTGCCGTCATCCTGGAACTGCACGGTGCGCGCGCCCACTGCATAGAAGTCAACGACGTTGTCGTCGCTGGCCCGCTGGGCTTGGCGTGTGCTGTCCGGGGCAAGGTTCCAGTAACCGAGTGCGGCCACGACGACTGCAATCAGAGCAAAGATCAGGGTGTTGAGGATTTTACGCGGCATGCTGTTCTCTACAGGTAGGCGGCCTGGGCCGCATCCAGTGTGCCCTGGGCACGCATGATCAGTTCGCAGAATTCCCGTGCCGCACCGTCGCCGCCGCGTGCCTGGGTTACGCCATGGGCGTGCTGGCGGACGAAGCTGTCGGCGCTGGCCACGGCCATGCCCAATCCGACACGGCGAATGACCGGAAGGTCCGGCAAGTCGTCGCCAAGATAAGCAACCTGTTCATAGCTTAGGCCGAGTTCGGCGAGCAGGCCGTCGAGTACCACGAGTTTGTCCTCGCGGCCCTGGAACAGGTGCTGGATGCCCAGGTTGTTGGCGCGGCGCTCCACCACCGGGGTCTTGCGCCCGCTGATGATGGCGGTGCGCACGCCCGAGTTGATCAGCATCTTGATGCCGTGGCCGTCGAGCGTGTTGAAGGTCTTGAACTCACTGCCGTCTTCGAGGAAGTACAGGCGGCCGTCGGTCAGCACGCCGTCGACGTCGAAGATCGCCAGTTTGATGGCGCGGGCGCGTTGCAGCAGGTCGTTCATCACATCACTCCAGCGCGCAGCAGGTCATGCATGTTGAGGGCGCCGACCGGGTTGTCCAGGTCGTCGACTACCACCAGCGCATTGATCTTGTGGTCTTCCATGATCTTCAGGGCCTCGGCCGCGAGCATCTCGGCGCGGGCGGTCTTGCCGTGCGGGGTCATGACTTCGTCGATCAATGCCTGGCGCACGTCGATACCCTTGTCCAGGGTGCGGCGCAGGTCGCCGTCGGTGAAGATGCCGGCGAGGCGGCCGTCTTCTTCCAGCACCACGGTCATGCCCAGGCCTTTCTGGGTCATTTCCAGCAGGGCGTCGCGCAGGCTGGTGCCGCGGCGTACACGTGGCAGGGCATCGCCTGCGTGCATGACGTTCTCTACCTTGAGCAGCAGGCGCCGGCCAAGGGCGCCGCCCGGATGGGAGAAGGCGAAGTCTTCGGCGGTGAAGCCGCGCGCTTCCAGCAGGGCGATGGCCAGTGCGTCGCCCAGTACCAGGCTGGCGGTGGTCGAGGAGGTCGGCGCCAGGTTCAGTGGGCAGGCTTCCTGGGTGACGCGAGCATCGAGATTGACCTCGGCGGCCTTGGCCAATGGAGAGTCCGGGTTGCCGGTCATGCTGATCAGGCGGATGCCGAGGCGTTTGATCAGTGGCAGCAGGGTGACGATCTCGGCGGTCGAGCCCGAGTTCGACAGCGCCAGGACGATGTCGTCCTTGGTGATCATGCCCATGTCGCCATGGCTGGCTTCTGCCGGGTGGACGAAGAAAGAGGTGGTGCCGGTGCTGGCCAGGGTCGCAGCGATCTTGTTGCCGATATGTCCGGACTTGCCCATGCCGACCACAACCACGCGTCCCTTGCAGCTGAGAATCAGCTCGCAGGCCTTGATGAAATCGGCATCGATGCGGGGCAATAGCTCCTGTACCGCTTCAAGTTCGAGGCGGATGGTGCGCTGTGCGGAATCAATCAGGTCGCGGGTCTGGTTCATGCTAGGCAAGGCTGTCGGGCGGAAAAAGACGAGGATTATAACGGGAAAAGCTTGTCGTGCTCACCTTTGCCGTATGCAGGGAAGTGCCGAAGCTGTCGCGAGTCTGAACGCTGCGCCGTGGTGCTATTGGGCGAGATGTTCGGCAAATGCTATAGTTCGCGGCCATTTTGGCCCCCTCTGGCTGGCGCGTGTCCTCGCTTCTGGAGGCGGCGTCTGCCAGGAAGGCCTGATTTTCAAGGAGTTCAGATGAGCGCCGAGCACGAGTACGCGATCGAGTTGCAGGGCGTGAGCTTTCAGCGCGGCGCGCGGTCGATTTTCGACAAGGTCGATATCCGCATACCGCGCGGCAAGGTGACCGGCATCATGGGGCCGTCCGGCTGCGGCAAGACCACGCTGCTGCGTCTGATCGCGGCCGAGCTGCGTCCTTCGGCCGGTGATGTTCGTGTAGCGGGCGTCAGCCTGCCGAAGCTGTCGCGCGACGAGCTGTTCGACATGCGCAAGCAGATGGGCGTGCTGTTTCAGAGCGGTGCACTGTTCACCGACCTCGATGTGTTCGAGAACGTGGCCTTTCCACTGCGTGTGCATACCCAACTGCCGGAAGAAATGATCCGCGACATCGTCCTGATGAAGTTGCAGGCCGTTGGCCTGCGCGGAGCGCTGGAGCTGATGCCGGACGAGTTGTCTGGGGGCATGAAGCGCCGTGTCGCGCTGGCCCGAGCCATTGCACTCGATCCGCAGATTCTGCTGTATGACGAGCCTTTCGTCGGTCAGGACCCCATCGCCATGGGCGTCCTGGTGCGCCTGATCCGCCTGCTCAACGATGCGCTGGGGATCACCAGTGTGGTGGTTTCTCACGATCTTGCAGAAACCGCCAGTATCGCCGACTACATCTATGTCGTCGGTGATGCACAGGTGCTGGGGCAGGGCACACCGGCCGAGTTGATGGAGTCGGATAACCCGCGCATTCGCCAGTTCATGAAGGGCATCCCGGATGGTCCGGTGCCGTTTCATTTTCCAGCGCCGGACTACCGCGAAGATCTGTTGGGGAGAGGTTGATGCGCAGAATTTCACCGCTCGAACGGCTGCGCCTGTTCGGTCGTGCGGGTATCGATGTGGTCGCGACCCTGGGGCGCTCTGTCCTGTTTCTGGTCAACGCTCTGTTCGGGCGCAGCCGCGCTGGCAAGCCTTTTCAACTGTTGATCAAGCAACTGTTCGCGATTGGCGTGATGTCGCTGGCGATCATCGTCGTGTCCGGCATTTTCATCGGTATGGTGTTGGCCCTGCAGGGCTACAACATTCTGGTCAGCTATGGCTCGGAGCAGGCTGTGGGGCAGATGGTCGCCCTGACCCTGCTGCGTGAACTGGGCCCGGTGGTCACCGCGCTGCTGTTCGCCGGTCGCGCCGGTTCCGCGTTGACCGCCGAAATCGGCAACATGAAGTCCACCGAGCAGCTCTCCAGTCTGGAGATGATCGGCGTCGACCCGCTCAAGTACATCGTCGCACCGCGGCTGTGGGCCGGCTTCATCTCCATGCCGCTGCTGGCGATGATCTTCTGCGTGGTCGGTATCTGGGGGGCGGCGATGGTCGCCGTGGATTGGCTGGGCGTCTACGAGGGCTCGTTCTGGGCCAACATGCAGAACAGTGTTTCCTTTTATGACGACGTGCTCAATGGCGTGATCAAGAGCATCGTCTTCGCCTTCGTGGTGACCTGGATCGCCGTGTTCCAGGGCTACGACTGTGAACCCACTTCCGAAGGCATCAGCCGTGCGACCACGCGCACCGTGGTGTACGCCTCGCTGGCCGTACTTGGCCTGGATTTCATTCTGACCGCTTTGATGTTTGGAGATTTCTGATGCAAAACCGCACGCTGGAGATTGGTGTCGGCCTGTTCCTCATGGCTGGTGTGCTGGCCCTGCTGCTGCTGGCCCTGCGCGTCAGCGGCCTGAGCGTCGGTAGCGCTGGCGATACCTACAAGGTCTACGCCTACTTCGACAACATCGCCGGGCTGACCGTGCGCGCCAAGGTCACCATGGCCGGCGTGAGCATCGGCAAGGTCACTGCGATCGATCTGGATCGTGACAGTTACATGGGCCGGGTGACCCTGGAGCTCGATGGCGGCGTCAATAACCTGCCTGAGGATTCCACTGCGTCGATCCTGACCGCGGGGCTGCTCGGCGAGAAATACATCGGTATCAGCGTTGGTGGTGACGAGGAGGTGCTCAAGGACGGCAGCACCATCCACGACACGCAGTCCTCGCTGGTGCTGGAAGACCTGATTGGCAAATTCCTGCTCAATTCGGTCAATAAAGATGAAGCCAATTGATGAGGGCTCCCCAGATGCTGAAGACCTTGCGTAATTCCCTGTTCGCGCTGCTGGCCGCCATGCCGCTGCTGGCCCTGGCTGCGCCGAGCGCCCACGAGGTGGTGCAGCAGACCACCGACACCCTGCTGGCCGATCTCAAGGCCAACAAGGAGCAGTACCGCAGCAATCCCGCTGCCTTCTACGATTCGCTCAACCAGATTCTCGGCCCGGTGGTGGATGTCGACGGCATCTCCCGTGGGGTGATGACCGTGCGTTATTCGCGCCAGGCTTCGCCGGAGCAGATGAGCCGCTTTCAGGAGAACTTCAAGCGCAGCCTGATGCAGTTCTACGGCAACGCCCTGCTCGAGTACGACAACCAGGACATCCGCGTGCTGCCGGCCGGCAAGCAGGATGCCGAACGCACCTCGGTGGGCATGGAGATCCGTGATGCCAAGGGCGCGGTCTATCCGCTGTCCTACACCATGGTGGCGATGGACGGGACCTGGAAGCTGCGCAACGTGATCATCAACGGCATCAACGTCGGCAAGCTGTTCCGTGATCAGTTCGCCCAGTCGATGCAGAACAACCGCAACGACCTGGACAAGGTCATCGACACCTGGGCCGACACCGTGGCCAGGGCACGTCAGGCACGGGGCGAGTCGTGAGTCAGGCGAGCATCAGCGAAAGCGCGCCGGGGCAGCTACAGCTTTCCGGCGTGCTCGACTACAGCACCGGCCCGCTGTTGCGCGAGCAGGGCGCGCGCCGGATCGCCGCCAGCAGTGCGGCGCGTCTGTCGCTCGACTGCGGCGCGGTTGAGAAGTCCAGCAGTGTCGGTCTGGCCCTGCTGCTGGCATTCGTCCGCGATGCGCGCAAGGCCGGGCGCGAGCTGGTGATCACCGGCCTGCCCGAGGACATGCGGCAGATCGCCCAGGTCAGCGGGCTGCTGGAGTTGCTGCCGCTGGAATAGCGGCGCTGCACCCAGCCTTCGTTCCGTCAGCAGCGCTGCATGCGGGGTTCGCAGGCGGGAGGCTTTTTTGTATGATGGCCGACCCGCGGGCGCTGGTAGCCCGAATGCGTCAGTCGAGGTCGAGCATGCAGGCTGCAGAAGTAAAAAGCCTCCTAGAGGAAAAACTCCCGAATACCCAGGTGGAAGTCGAAGGCGAAGGCTGCAACTTCCAGCTCAACCTGATCAGCGACGACCTGGCCGCCCTCAGCCCGGTCAAGCGTCAGCAGCAGATCTATGCCCACCTCAATGCCTGGATCGCTGATGGCAGCATCCACGCCGTGACCATGAAATTCTTCAGCCAGGCCGATTGGGCCGCGCGTTCCTGAGCCTGCGGGCGACGAGATTCCTATGGATAAACTGATCATTACCGGCGGCGCTCGCCTCGATGGCGAAATCCGCATTTCCGGTGCGAAGAACTCTGCTCTGCCGATTCTCGCAGCGACCCTGCTGGGCGATGAGCCTGTCACCATCTGCAACCTGCCGCACCTGCACGACATCACCACCATGATCGAGCTGTTCGGTCGCATGGGCATCGAGCCGGTGATCGACGAGAAGCTGTCGGTGGAAGTTGACGCCCGCGCCATCAAGACCCTGGTCGCGCCTTACGAGCTGGTGAAAACCATGCGCGCCTCGATTTTGGTGCTCGGCCCCATGGTCGCGCGTTTCGGTGAGGCCGAAGTGGCGCTGCCGGGCGGCTGCGCCATTGGTTCGCGTCCGGTCGATCTGCACATCCGTGGCCTCGAGGCCATGGGCGCGATCATCGATGTCGAAGGCGGCTACATCAAGGCCAAGGCGCCGGAAGGTGGCCTGCGTGGCGCGCACTTCTTCTTCGATGTGGTCAGCGTGACCGGCACCGAGAACATCATGATGGCCGCGACCCTGGCCAAGGGCCGCAGCGTGCTGGAAAACGCCGCGCGTGAGCCTGAGGTGGTCGACCTGGCCAACTGCCTGATCGCCATGGGCGCGAAGATCCAGGGCGCCGGTACCGACACCATCATCATCGACGGCGTCGAGCGCCTGCATGGCGCGCGCTTCAACGTCATGCCCGACCGTATCGAGACCGGCACCTACCTGGTGGCGGCTGCCGTTACCGGTGGTCGGGTCAAGGTCAAGGACGCCGATCCTTCGACTTTGGAGGCCGTGCTGGCCAAGCTGCAGGAAGCGGGTGCTGAAATCACCACCGGTCCGGACTGGATCGAGCTGGACATGAAGGGCAAGCGCCCCAAGGCGGTCAACCTGCGCACCGCTCCATACCCGGCGTTCCCCACTGACATGCAGGCGCAGTTCATCGCCCTGAACGCGGTAGCCGAAGGCACCGGCACCATCATCGAAACCGTGTTCGAAAACCGCTTCATGCACGTCTACGAGATGCTGCGCATGGGCGCCAGCATCCTGGTCGAAGGCAACACGGCCGTGGTTACCGGTGTCGACAAGCTCAAGGGCGCGCCAGTGATGGCCACCGACCTGCGTGCATCGGCGAGCCTGGTGCTGGCCGCGCTGGTGGCCGAGGGCGATACGCTGATCGACCGCATCTACCACATCGACCGTGGGTACGAGTGCATCGAAGAGAAGCTGCAACTGCTCGGCGCCAAGATCCGCCGCGTACCGGGCTAAGCCGCCGTTGTCGTAGGGCCGCTCCCTGTCGGAGCGGCCGCTTCCGTTCAAGGAAACCGTTTCATGCTGACCATCGCCCTGTCCAAAGGCCGCATTCTCGATGACACCCTGCCGTTGCTGGCGGCGGCGGGCATCGAGCCGACCGAGAACCCGGACAAGAGCCGCAAGCTGATCATCCCGACCACTCAGGATGACGTGCGCCTGCTGATCGTGCGTGCCACCGACGTGCCGACCTATGTCGAGCATGGCGCGGCCGACCTCGGTGTAGCGGGCAAGGACGTACTGATGGAGTACGGCGGCCAGGGCATCTACGAGCCGCTGGATCTGCAGATTGCCAAGTGCAAGCTGATGACGGCTGGCAAGGTCGGTGCGCCGGAGCCGAAAGGGCGCCTGCGCGTGGCCACCAAGTTCGTCAACGTCGCCAAGCGCTACTATGCCGAGCAGGGCCGTCAGGTCGACATCATCAAGCTGTACGGCTCGATGGAACTGGCGCCGCTGGTGGGCCTGGCTGACAAGATCATCGATGTGGTCGACACCGGCAACACCCTGCGTGCCAACGGCCTGGAACCGCAGGAGCTGATCGCCACCATCAGCTCGCGCCTGATCGTCAACAAGGCCTCGATGAAGATGCAGCATGCGCGCATCCAGTCCTTGATCGATACCCTGCGTGGCGCCATCGAGGCGCGACACCAAGGCTGATTCCTCACCGCGACGTCTGGTCGCGGCAGCCTATCCGTGTCATAGCCAAATTCTCAGGTGCCCGCACGGTGGGCTTGCTACTCTAGCGGACCGTTGAAAAACGTAGCCGAGGCAGTCGGTGCTAGGCAAAAACAGGCGAGGAAGCGGAGTTTACGAGCTGTAAATGAGCATTCTGATCGGACTCGCGCACGAGCCTGTTTTTAACGACGCACCGGCAACGCAGGTAGTTTTCAACCGTCCGCTTGCGGCGCCTGAGATTTACCCTTACACGAGGCTTTGCCATGACCGCTCCCATTGCTGTTCGCCGACTCAACGCCGCTGACCAGGACTTCGCCCGACACCTGGATCATCTGCTGAGCTGGGAGAGTGTGTCCGACGATGGCGTCAACCAGCGCGTGCTGGAAATCATCCAGGCCGTGCGCGAGCGTGGCGATGCCGCCCTGGTCGAGTACACCCAGCGCTTCGATGGCCTGGAGGTCGCCAGCATGGCTGACCTGATCCTGCCGCGCGAGCGTCTGGAACTGGCCCTGACCCGTATCAGCGCCGAGCAGCGTCAGGCTCTCGAAGTCGCTGCCGAGCGCGTGCGCAGCTACCACGAGAAGCAGAAGCAGGATTCCTGGCGCTACACCGAAGCCGACGGCACCGTGCTGGGGCAGAAGGTCACTCCGCTGGATCGTGCCGGCCTCTACGTGCCGGGTGGTAAGGCCTCTTATCCATCGTCGGTCTTGATGAACGCTATCCCGGCCAAGGTCGCCGGTGTGCCCGAAGTGGTGATGGTGGTGCCGACCCCGCGTGGCGAGATCAACGAACTGGTGCTGGCCGCTGCCGCCATCGCCGGGGTCGACCGCGTGTTCACCATTGGTGGCGCCCAGGCAGTCGCTGCCCTGGCCTATGGCACCGAGAGCGTGCCGCCAGTGGACAAGATCGTCGGCCCCGGCAACATCTACGTGGCCACCGCCAAGCGCCACGTGTTCGGCAAGGTCGGCATTGATATGATCGCTGGCCCGTCCGAAATTCTGGTTGTGTGCGATGGCCAGACCGATCCGGACTGGATCGCCATGGACCTGTTCTCCCAGGCCGAGCACGACGAGGACGCCCAGTCGATTCTGGTCAGCCCGGATGCCGCCTTCCTCGACCGCGTCGCCGAGAGCATCGCCAAGTTGCTGCCGACCATGGAGCGTGCCGAGATCATCCGCACCTCGCTGGAAGGCCGTGGCGCGCTGATCCAGGTGGCCGACATGGCGCAGGCCATCATCGTTGCCAACCGCATCGCGCCGGAGCACCTGGAGCTGTCGGTGGCCGACCCGGAGGCCTGGTTGCCCGAGATTCGCCACGCCGGCGCGATCTTCATGGGCCGTTACACCGCAGAAGCCCTGGGCGATTACGTGGCTGGCCCGAATCACGTGCTGCCGACCTCCGGTACCGCGCGTTTTTCTTCGCCGCTGGGGGTGTACGACTTCCAGAAGCGCTCGTCGATCATCTTCTGCTCGCCGGATGGCGCGTCGGAGCTGGGCAAGAGCGCCTCGGTGCTGGCCCGTGGCGAGTCGCTGACCGCGCATGCGCGCAGCGCCGAGTACCGCATCAAGCCATAGGCCAGTCCGAACCTGTAGGAGCCAGCTCGGCTGGCGAGCCGTGCCTGAAAGCATCGCCGGCAAGCCGGCTCCTACATCAAGCAGATCGAACCATTTCGAGGAGAGAAGGGCAGATGAGCAAATTCTGGAGCCCCTTCGTCAAGGACCTGGTGCCTTACGTGCCGGGTGAGCAGCCCAAGCTGAGCAAGCTGGTCAAGCTCAACACCAACGAGAACCCCTACGGCCCGTCGCCCAAGGCCATCGCCGCCATGCAGGCCGAGGTCAACGACAACTTGCGTTTGTACCCGGACCCTAACAGCGACCGCCTGAAACAGGCGGTGGCTGACTACTATGGCGTGAAGACCAGCCAGGTGTTCGTCGGCAATGGCTCCGACGAGGTGTTGGCGCACGCTTTCCATGGACTGTTCCAGCATGAGGCGCCGCTGCTGTTCCCGGATATCAGCTACAGCTTCTATCCGGTCTATTGCGGCCTGTACGGCATCGATTACCAGCAGGTGGCGCTGGACGAGCAGTTCCAGATTCGCGTCGAGGACTATGCCCGGCCCAATGGCGGCATCATCTTCCCCAACCCCAATGCGCCGACCGGCTGCCTGCTGCCGCTCGAGGCCATCGAGCGTCTGCTGCAGAACAGCCCGGACAGCGTGGTGCTGGTAGACGAGGCGTATATCGACTTCGGCGGCCAGACGGCCATCGCCCTGGTCGACAAGTATCCGAACCTGCTGGTCACCCAGACCCTGTCCAAGTCGCGCTCTCTGGCGGGCTTGCGCGTAGGCATCGCGGTCGGTCATCCCGACCTGATCGAGGCGCTGGAGCGGATCAAGAACAGCTTCAACTCCTATCCGCTCGATCGCATGGCCATCGCGGGTGCTGCGGCGGCGTTCGAGGATCGCGCTTATTTCGAGAAAACCTGCCAGCAGGTGATCGACAGTCGTGAGGCAGTTATCGCCGGTCTACAGGGGCTGGGCTTCGAGGTGCTGCCTTCGGCGGCGAACTTCGTCTTCGCCCGTCATCCGGACAAGGATGCCGCGACTCTGGCAGCCGGGCTGCGCGAGCAGGGGGTGATCGTGCGTCACTTCAAGCAACAGCGCATCGCCCAGTTCCTGCGTATCACCATCGGTACCCCGGAGCAGAACCAGGCCCTGCTGGACGCCCTGCAAGGCCTTTGATCCAGGCGACTGTGAAGAGAGCCGGTGGCGCGTCAGCGTCACCGGCTTTTTTCATGGCACAGAGGGGGATTACTCGTGGTGCGGCTGGCCAAGGAAGGTCAGCGAGGTGAACAGGCCGCGGCTCTCGATATTCGGGTCGTTCTCCACCGGTACGTAGACCGAGGCGCTGATGATGTTCAGTGCCTCGTTGCGCACCGTTACCTGGGCGCGGCCCTCGGCATCGGTTACCGCGCTGACCTGATGCGGTGCGCCGCGATAGTCGCCGACCAGCTCCACGCCTGCCATCGGCTTGCCGTCCACCAGTACGCGCACCGGCAGCGGCTTGCCGGGGCCGACCTTGAGCGGATCGACTTGCGGAACGATGACCAGTTTCAGCGGCTCGAGGTCGGGCAGCTTGGCGCCCTCGTTGTAGATCGCCAGGCTGTACTTGTAGGTGTGCAGCGACTGGGTCGAGTTCGTCACCTGGCTGCGGCCCTGGTTGATCCATTGGCCTTCCGGGGTCTTCGACCAGGCGCCATTGTCCAGGGCCACGCCGAGCACCGCGGGTTTCTTCAAAGGTTGCAGGCGGGCATGGTCAGACAGGCGTTCGACCGTCACCGGAATCATTCGACCTGCCGCGTCATAGGCCCAGGCGCCACTGATCTTCTCCGCCTTGAAGGCGTCGTCCTCGGCGCCGTGGCCGTAGACGACTTCGATATTGCCGCGGCGCTCTTCGGTCCAGAGGCCGTGGGCGAGAGCGCTGCTGCTGGCGAACAGGCCGGCGAGAAGCAGGTAGGCAGGAATACGCATATGAATCTCCGATTCAAAGGTTGAGGGTCAGGCTGACGCTGAGATTGCGAGGGTCGCCGGGCATTACCCAGACGTTGTTGAACGAGCGCTCGTAGTACTTGCGGTTGAACAGGTTGTTGAGGTTCAGGCCCAGGTTCAGGTCCTTGGTGGCTTGCCAGCGCGCCAGCAGATCGACCGTGGTGTAGGCCGGCAGCTCGAAGTTGCTGCCGGTCTGCCCGGAACGGTCGCCGACGTAGTTGACTGCGGCGCCGAGTTCCGAGCCCTGCAGCGAGCCACCCTGGAACTGGTAGACGCTCATCAAACTGGCGCTGTTGCGGGCGATGCCGAGTAGATCGCTGCCCTCGGGGATGCTGTTGTCCTTGGTTACCTCGGCGTCGATGTAGGCGTAGGCGCCGATCACCCGTAGGGCATCGGTGAGCTGGCCGCTGACCTGCAGGTCCAGGCCCTGGCTGCGCGCCTTGCCGGCGGCGATGCTGTCGCCCGGATTGTTCGGGTCGGCGGTCAGCACGTTTTCCTTGTCGATATGGAACAGAGCCACAGTGGCGCCGAGGCGGCTATCGAGCAGGTCGAGCTTGAGGCCGGTTTCGTAGCCGAGGCCCTTCTCCGGTTTGAACACCTGCCCCTGGGCGCCGATGGCATTGGGTTTGAACGACATCGAGGCATTGGCGAACACGCCGACCTCTGGCGTCAGCTGATAGAGCACGCCCGCGCGCGGGGTGGCGACATCCTTGCTTTGCTCGTTGCTGACGCGGCTACTGCGGTTCAGTGCGGTCTGCTCGAAACGCTCCAGGCGCACGCCGAGCAGGCCGCTCCAGCGGTCATTGAAGCTGATCTGATCCTGCAGGTTGAGGGCGTAGCTTTCGGTGTGCTCGTGGAAGTCGTTGGGATTGACGATGGGGGGCTTGGGCTGACCATAGATCGGGTTATAGATGTCCTGGCCATAGCCCAGCCCGGTGACGCTTTGCGGATACTTCTGGCTGTTGCGGTAGTTCTCGTACTCCAGGCCCAGCAGCGTGTGGTGCTGCCAGCCGGCCAGCTCGAACTGCCCATGCAGCTCGGCCTGGGTGATGCTGTCGTTCCATTCGAAGCTGCGCTCACGATAGAAGCGCGTGACCTGGTCGCCAATCAGGCGCGAAGGCTCGGAGCTGTTGCCATCCAGCGTGCCCTGGCTGTAATGGCTGGCCAGGCGCAGTTTCCAGGCGTCGTTCAGGTAGTGCTCGAGGCTGACCTGCAGCAGTTGGTTGTCGTTGCGGATCTTGCCGTCGTTGGGCTCGCCGAGAAAGGTCGAGCGCTTGACCGCGCCCATCTTTCCATCCACCGCGGGAATGCCACGGTCGAACACCGAGTCGGTGCGCGAGAACTCGCTGTCGATTATCAGCAGGGTGTCGGGCGACAGCTGCCAACTGACGGTCGGGTTGACGATCTGCCGCTGGTTGCCGACGTGATCGCGAAAGCTGCCGTTGTCTTCGACTGCCAGGTTGACCCGCGAAAGCAGGGTGCCATCCTCGTTCAGCGGCGTATTGACGTCGAGGCTGCTGCGGTAGCGATCCCAGCGTCCGGCGCTGGCCTTGAACTGGGTAAAGGGCTCCAGTTGCGGGCGCTTGGTGACGATATTGACCAGCCCGCCTGGATCGCCGCGGCCGTAGAGGGCTGCCGCCGGCCCCTTGAGCACTTCCAGGCGCTCGATGGCCGCTGCGTCCGGCGAGCTGTAGCTGCCGCGGTTGATGGCAAAACCATTGCGGTACAGCTCGCCGGTGGTGAACCCGCGCACGCTGTAGTTGAGGAAGGTCAGGCCGCCGAAGTTGTTCTGCCGCGAGACGCCGCCAGCGAAATCCAGGGCGCGGTCGATACGGCTACTGCCGAGATCGTCCAGCACCTGGGCGGGGACCACGCTGATGGCCTGGGGAATTTCGCTGATCGGCGTGTCGGTGCGGGTGGCGCTGGATGAGCGTTTGGCGCGGTAGCCCTGCACCGGCCCATCGGCTTGTTCGCTGGGGGCACTGATGATGCTGTCAGCCAGTTGGGCCGGAGATTCGGCGGCAAGAGCGCAGGGTGTTAACAGGCTGCCGGCAAGCAAGGCGGTAGTGACGCGCAAGGGGGAAGTCTCCGGATGATTGTGATTAATGTAATAACATTACAATAAACTCAATCGAGAAAAGTTCCCACTTGAAATTGCTCGCCGATCAGTTGCCGTTAACGGGAGGGCGAATACCGATCTCGGCGGTCAGCTGCAGCGGTTTGCCGTTGCGTAACACGTCGATGCGGATCTTGTCGCCCGGTTTGGTACGCGCAACCTGATTCATCGAGCGGCGACCGTCGCTGGCCGGCTCGCCATCGATGCTGAGAATCAGGTCGCCAGGCTGCAGGCCGGCTTTCTGCGCCGGGCCGTCGCGATAGACACCGGCGACAACGATGCCGGGGCGACCATCGAGGCCGAAGGACTCGGCCAGCTCTGGCGTCAGCGGTTGCACCTCGACACCGAGGTAGCCGCGAATCACCTGGCCGTGCTCGATGATCGCCTGCATCACTTCCATGGCCAGTTTCACCGGGATGGCGAAGCCGATGCCCTGCGAGCCGCCGGACTTGGAAAAGATCGCCGTGTTGATGCCCACCAGGTTGCCGTGCGCATCGACCAGCGCGCCGCCGGAGTTGCCCGGGTTGATCGCCGCATCGGTCTGGATGAAGTCTTCGTAGGTGTTGAGACCCAGCTGGTTGCGCCCGGTGGCGCTGATGATGCCCATGGTCACGGTCTGGCCGACGCCGAAAGGGTTGCCGATGGCCAGGGTCACATCACCGATGCGAATGCTGTCGGAGCGCCCCAGGGTGATCGCCGGGAGATTGGGCAGGTCGATCTTCAATACTGCCAGGTCGGTTTCCGGGTCGCTGCCGATCACTCGTGCCAGGGTTTCGCGGCCGTCCTTGAGGGCGACGACGATCTGGTCGGCGCCGCTGACCACGTGATTGTTGGTCAGCAGATAGCCTTCACGGCTCAGCAGTACGGCCGAGCCGAGGCTCGACTCCATGCGCTGCTGGCGTGGCAGGTTGTCGCCGAAGAAACGGCGGAAGGTCGGATCTTCGAACAGCGGATGAGCCGGTTTGCTCACCAGTTTGGTGGTGTACAGGTTGGCCACTGCTGGCGATGCGGTATCGACTGCCTCGGAGTAGGACACCGGGCCTTCCTGCAGGCGGCTGTAGAGCGGTGCCTGTACCAGCTGCACTTCCTGGCGTGGCAAGCCGACCCATTCCGGGTAGCGCTGGATCAGCAGCAGTGCGAGCAACACACCGACCAGCAGGGGCCAACCGAGAAAACGCAGTGCCTGGGGCATCGAGACAATCCTGAGGGTTGCGGGGGCCAAATTCGGCCCTTAAGGTGGCGCATTATAGTGAGGTGCTCGCCAATTAGGCAGCGGCCCGCAACAGCTTGTGAGGAATCTTCATGGCCATTGCCCTGTCCACGCTAGTGGAAGAAGCTGACGCTTTTCTTAACGCGTCGCGTATCAATGATTACTGCCCCAATGGCCTGCAGGTCGAGGGTCGTCCGCAGGTCAGCCGCATCGTCAGCGGCGTCACCGCGAGTCAGGCGCTGATCGAAGCGGCCATCGAGGCCGAGGCTGATGTGCTGCTGGTGCATCACGGCTATTTCTGGAAGGGCGAGAACCCCTGTGTCACCGGCATGAAACAGCGTCGCCTGAAAGCGCTGCTGACCAACGACATCAGCCTGCTGGCCTATCACCTGCCGCTGGATGTGCACCCCGAGGTGGGCAACAACGTGCAGCTCGCACGGCAGTTGGGCATCGTCGTCGAGGGCCCGCTCGAACCGGAGAATCCGCGCACCGTTGGCCTCGTTGGCTCGCTGGGGGAGCCGATGAGCGCGGCCGACTTCGCCCGGCACGTGCAGCAGACCTTGGGGCGTGAGCCGCTGCTGGTCGAAGGCGAAGGGCTGATCCGTCGCGTCGGCTGGTGCACGGGGGGCGGGCAGGGCTATATCGATCAGGCGATTGCTGCCGGTGTCGATCTTTACCTGACCGGCGAAGCCTCCGAGCAGACGTTCCACAGCGCTCGCGAGAATGGCGTGAGCTTCATCGCCGCCGGCCATCACGCCACCGAACGCTATGGCGTACAGGCGCTGGGGGACTATCTGGCTCGGCGTTTTGCCCTCGAACACCTGTTCATCGACTGCCCCAACCCGATCTGAATCGCCCGTACGGGCAGGCATAATGCTAGATCGTTTCGGTCTAACCGGCGTCCTGAGTATAAGCAGGTGCTGTGGTAGAGTGCGCGCTCGTCCACGGCCCGCCGGCCCCATAACAGCAATCCGTGAGTAGCCATGCTCGACAAATTGACCCATCTGAAGCAGCTGGAGGCGGAAAGCATCCACATCATTCGTGAAGTGGCCGCCGAATTCGACAACCCGGTGATGCTCTATTCCATCGGCAAGGATTCAGCCGTGATGCTGCACCTGGCCCGCAAGGCATTCTTCCCTGGCAAGTTGCCGTTCCCGGTGCTGCACGTCGATACCCGCTGGAAGTTCCAGGAGATGTATCGCTTTCGCGAGAAGATGGTCAGTGAATATGGCCTGGAACTGCTGACCCACATCAACCCCGATGGTGTGGCGCAGGACATGAACCCCTTCACCTACGGTAGTGCCAAGCACACCGACGTGATGAAGACCGAAGGCCTCAAGCAGGCACTGGACAAGTACGGCTTCGACGCCGCCTTCGGTGGTGCGCGCCGCGACGAAGAGAAGTCGCGCGCCAAGGAGCGCGTGTATTCCTTCCGCGACAGCAAGCACCGCTGGGACCCGAAGAACCAGCGCCCGGAGCTGTGGAACGTGTACAACGGCAAGGTCAAGAAGGGCGAGTCGATCCGCGTCTTCCCGCTGTCGAACTGGACCGAGCTGGACATCTGGCAATACATCTACCTGGAGCAGATTCCAATCGTGCCGCTGTACTTCGCTGCCGAGCGCGAAGTGATCGAGAAGAATGGCACGCTGATCATGATCGACGACGAGCGCATCCTCGAGCACCTGTCCGATGAAGAGAAGGCGCGCATCACCAAGAAGATGGTGCGTTTCCGTACCCTCGGCTGCTACCCGCTGACCGGCGCGGTGGAGTCCACGGCGCTGACCCTGCCTGAAATCATCCAGGAGATGCTCCTGACCCGTACTTCCGAGCGCCAAGGCCGCGTGATCGATCACGATGCCGCCGGGTCGATGGAAGAAAAGAAACGTCAGGGCTATTTCTGAGGATCGCGCACCATGAGTCACCAATCCGATTTGATCGGCCAGGACATTCTCGCTTACCTGGCCCAGCACGAGCGCAAGGAACTGCTGCGCTTTCTTACCTGCGGCAACGTCGACGACGGCAAGAGCACGCTGATCGGCCGTCTGCTGCACGACTCCAAGATGATCTACGAAGATCACCTGGAGGCCATCACCAAGGACTCGAAGAAAGTCGGCACCACCGGCGATGACATCGACCTGGCACTGCTGGTCGACGGCCTGCAGGCCGAGCGCGAGCAGGGCATCACCATCGATGTGGCCTACCGCTATTTCTCCACCGCCAAGCGCAAGTTCATTATCGCCGACACCCCCGGCCATGAGCAGTACACGCGCAACATGGCCACTGGCGCTTCGACCTGCGACTTGGCGATCATCCTGATCGATGCCCGCTACGGCGTGCAGACCCAGACCAAGCGCCACAGCTTCATCGCCTCCCTGTTGGGCATCAAGCACATCGTCGTCGCCGTCAACAAGATGGATCTGAAGGACTTCGATCAAGGTGTGTTCGAGCAGATCAAGGCCGACTACCTGGCCTTCGCCGAGAAGATCAACCTGCGTCCGACCACCCTCGAGTTCGTGCCGATGTCGGCGCTCAAGGGCGACAACGTGGTCAACAAGTCCGAGCGCTCGCCCTGGTACACCGGGCAGTCGCTGATGGAGATTCTCGAGACTGTCGAAGTCGCTGGCGACCGCAACTTCGATGACCTGCGCTTCCCGGTGCAGTACGTCAACCGACCGAACCTGAACTTCCGTGGCTTCGCCGGTACCCTGGCCAGCGGCATCGTGCGCAAGGGCGACGAAGTGCTGGCTTTGCCGTCGGGCAAGAGCAGCCGGGTCAAATCCATCGTCACCTTCGAGGGCGAGCTGGAGCACGCCGGCCCGGGCCAGGCGATCACCCTGACCCTGGAAGACGAGATCGACGTGTCGCGCGGCGACATGCTGGTGCATGCCGACAACCGTCCGCAGGTCACCGACAGCTTCGAGGCCATGCTGGTATGGATGGGCGAAGAGCCGATGCTGCCGGGCAAGAAGTACGACATCAAGCGCGCCACCAGCTACGTGCCGGGCTCTATTCCCAGCATTGTTCATCGCGTCGACGTGAACACCCTGGAGCAGGGCGCGGCCAGCGAACTGAAACTCAACGAAATCGGCCGGGTCAAGGTGGCGCTGGATGCACCGATCGCCCTGGATGGTTACGAATACAACCGCACCACGGGTGCCTTCATCATCATCGACCGCCTGACCAACGGTACCGTCGGTGCCGGCATGATCATCGCCGACCCGGTGGCCCATGGCGGCGGTCAGCATGGCCGTCTGGCGCACGTGTCGACCGAGGAGCGTGCTTCGCGCTTCGGCCAGCAACCGGCCACCGTGCTGTTCACGGGCCTGTCCGGTGCAGGCAAGAGCACCCTGGCTTATGCCGTGGAGCGCAAGCTGTTCGACATGGGCCGTGCCGTATATGTGCTCGATGGCCAGAACCTGCGTCATGACCTGAACAAGGGCCTGCCGCAGGATCGCGCCGGGCGTGCCGAGAATTGGCGCCGCGCGGCACATGTGGCGCGTCAGTTCAACGAGGCCGGCATGATCGCCCTGGCCGCCTTTGTCGCTCCGGATGCCGAAGGTCGCGAGCAGGCCAAGGTGCTGATCGGTCGCGAGCGTGCGCTGACCGTTTATGTGCAGGCGTCGCCGCAGATTTGCGCCGAACGTGATCCGCAGGGGCTGTACGCGGCCGGTGGTGACAACATCCCTGGCGAGGGCTTCCCTTACGACGTGCCGCTGGATGCAGATCTGGTGATCGACACCCAGTCGCAGTCGGTCGACGAGGGCGTCAAGGCGGTGCTGGATCTGCTGCGCAGCCGCGGCGCGATCTAAGATTCGCGATGCAGCATGATGAGCCCCGCTTATTAGCGGGGCTTTTTCATTCCCGGCCAGGCAAGGCGCCGACCGCTCGCTCCTGCAATGTTTGCCCAATAAAAAGCCCCGCAATCGCGGGGCTCGGTATTTCTGGCTGGCGGGTTACTTCTTCAGCCCGTAGCTCTCGTCGAGCATGCCGGGGCCGTCGCTTTTCGGCGCGTAGTCCTTGGGCATCTCGTGGTTCTTCGGCGGAGTCAGGCGCTCGCGCTTTTCGCCGGCTTCTGTGCTGTTCAGGGTGGCTAGCAGGCGCTGACGGGTCAGCTCATCCAGGGCCAGGCGGTTGGCACCGTCGGACAGGTGCTCCTGCACGTCCTGGTAGCTCTGGGTGAGTTTCTTCACCAGGCTGGCGGTGGTGTTGAAGTGGGTCACCACTTCGTTCTGGTAGGCCTCGAAGCGTGCCTGCATTTCATCCATCTGCCGCTGCGTACGGCCCGGTGCAGCATTGGGGGCCAGGCGGGCGAGCAGAAAGCCCACGGCGATGCCGACCACCAGGGTCAGGGCGGGTATCAACCAGGCTGTAACGGTCTGTTCCACGAGTCCTTCCTCTCAAAACGGCTTTGCTTTACGTTAGCGGCTCGAACCTGCGCTGTATACGTTTACCTCGCAGGCAGTTTGCTAGACGAGTCGACCCGTTGCGGGGTCACGGAGTTCAGTGTTGCTCAGTCGCGAAACCCCTCTTTTCATTCAAGGCCCGGTGGGTCAACTCGAAGCCCTTCTGCTGGAAGTAGCGGACGCCCGAGGCGTGGCGCTGGTCTGTCATCCCAACCCGGTACAGGGTGGCACCATGCTCAACAAGGTGGTGAGCACCTTGCAGCGCACCGCGCGTGACTGTGGATATCACACATTGCGTTTCAATTATCGCGGTGTCGGCGCCAGTGCCGGCAGCCACGATATGGGTACCGGCGAGGTGGACGACGCCGAAGCGGTGGCTGCTTGGCTCAAGGAGGAGTACCCGAATCTGCCCATCACCTTGCTCGGCTTTTCTTTCGGCGGCTTCGTCGCCGCGGCGCTGGGTGCGCGCCTGGAAGCGCAAGGCCAGGTGCCGAGCAAGCTGTTCATGGTGGCGCCGGCGGTGCATCGCCTGACCGCCGAGACGCCGCCGGCCAGCCAGTGCCCGCTGGTGGTGATCCAGCCTGATGCCGACGAAGTGGTCGAGCCACAGGCCGTATATGACTGGTCGGCCAATCTCGGGCGTGCCCATGAGCTGCTGAAAGTGGCAGAATGCGGTCACTTTTTTCACGGCAAGCTGACGGATCTGAAGGATCTGCTGTTGCCTCGCCTGTAAGCCTTTCAGCCATTTCTAAGCGAACGTTATGACCACCCGTATCCTTACCGGTATCACCACCACCGGCACACCGCACCTGGGCAACTACGCTGGCGCCATCCGCCCGGCCATCGTTGCCAGTCGCGACCCGCAGATGGACTCCTTCTACTTCCTCGCCGACTACCACGCGCTGATCAAGTGCGATGATCCGGCGCGCATTCAGCGCTCGCGCCTGGAAATCGCAGCCACCTGGCTGGCGCTGGGCCTGGATACCGACAAGGCGACCTTCTACCGCCAGTCCGACATCCCCGAGATTCCCGAGCTGTGCTGGCTGCTCACCTGCGTCGCCGGCAAGGGCCTGCTCAACCGTGCCCACGCCTACAAGGCTTCGGTGGACAAGAACGTCGAACAGGGCGAAGACCCGGATGCCGGCGTGACCATGGGCCTGTTCAGCTATCCGGTGTTGATGGCGGCGGACATCCTGATGTTCAACGCGCAGAAGGTGCCGGTCGGTCGTGACCAGATCCAGCACGTGGAGATGGCGCGCGATATCGGCCAGCGCTTCAACCATCTGTTCGGCAAGGGCAAGGATATGTTCGTGCTGCCCGAGGTGGTGATCGAGGAGGAAGTGGCCACGCTGCCTGGCCTCGACGGGCGCAAGATGAGCAAGAGCTACGACAACACCATCCCGCTGTTTGGCAGCGCCAAGCAGCTCAAGGACGCCGTGGCGCGCATCGTTACCGACTCCAGACTGCCGGGTGAGCCCAAGGATGCCGAGGGTTCGCACCTGTTCACCCTGTACCAGGCCTTCGCCAGCCACGCGCAGCAGACCGAGTTCCGTGCCGAGCTGGAAGGTGGCCTGGCCTGGGGCGAGGCGAAGAATCGACTGTACCAGTTGCTCGAAGACACCCTGGGCGAGGCGCGTGAGCGCTACAACGCGCTGATCGCTCGGCCGGCCGACCTGGAAGACATTCTCCTCGCTGGTGCAGCCAAGGCACGCAAGATCGCCACGCCGTTCCTCGGCGAGTTACGCGAGGCCGTGGGCCTGCGCTCGTTCCGTGAACAGGTGCAGGTTGCTACTGGCGAGAAGAAGAAAGCCGCCAAGAGCGCGCGCTTCGTCAGCTTCCGCGATGAAGACGGTAGCTTCCGCTTCCGTCTGCTGGATGCCGATGGCGAGCAACTGCTGCTGTCGAAATCCTTCGCCGATGGCAAGTCGGCCGGCATGATCAACAAGCGCCTGCAATCCGGCGAGCCGCTGGATGTGCGCGCCGAAGGCCAGGTGTTCTCGGTCTGGGTCGACGGTGAAAGCGTGGCGAGCAGTCCAGAGTTCGCCGATGGCCAGGCGCTGGAAGATGCCATCGCCCGTCTGCGTGAGGCGCTGGCGCCGCAGGAATGAAGTAGCCCGGATGCAATCCGGGGCGAGCACCGCCAGTATCCCCCGGATTGCATCCGGGCTACGGCCATGATTGCCAATCAACGGGGGCGTCGCTAAAGTGACGCCCCCGTTTTTACTTGCCGGCCGAGAGCCTGTTGAAAGGCTCGCGAGCTAGAGGCATGCAAGGCAGAGACAGGCGAGGAAGCAGAGTGTACTGGTGTACATGAGCATTCCGAGCCTGTTTCTAACGCAGCAGGCCCGACGCGCAGCAGACTTTGAACAGGCTCTAACGAATCATGACTCCTCTCGAGCGTTATCAGGCCGATCTCAAGCGGCCCGACTTCTTCCATGATGCGGCCCAGGAAAATGCCGTCCGCCATCTGCAGCGTCTGTACGACGATCTGATCGCGCGTGACCAGGGCAAATCCGGGCTGATGGGCAAGCTGTTCGGCAAGAAGCCGCAGGGGCCGGTCAAGGGCCTGTATTTCTGGGGTGGTGTCGGGCGCGGCAAGACCTATCTGGTTGACACCTTCTTCGATGCGCTGCCGTTCGAGCAGAAGATGCGCACCCACTTCCACCGCTTCATGAAGCGCGTGCACGAGGAAATGAAGACCCTCAAGGGCGAGAAGAACCCGCTGACGATCATCGGCAAGCGCTTCGCCGACGAGGCGCGGGTGATCTGCTTCGATGAGTTCTTCGTCAGCGATATCACCGATGCCATGATTCTCGCCACGCTGATGGAAGAGCTGTTCAAGAACGGTGTTTCTCTGGTGGCCACCTCCAACATCGTGCCGGATGGCCTGTACAAGGACGGCCTGCAGCGCGCGCGCTTCCTGCCGGCCATCGCCCTACTCAAGGAGCACACCGATATCGTCAACGTCGACAGCGGCGTCGACTATCGCCTGCGCGCGCTGGAGCAGGCCGAGCTGTTCCACTTCCCGCTTGGCCAGGCAGCTGAAGACAGCCTGCGCAAGAGCTTCCAGAGCCTGCTGCCGGACTGCACTCATATGGTGGAGAACGAGGCGCTGATGATCGAGAACCGCGCGATCCACGCCGTGCGGGTGTGCGAGGACGTGGCCTGGTTCGAGTTCCGCGAGCTCTGCGACGGCCCGCGCAGCCAGAACGACTACATCGAGCTGGGCAAGATCTTCCATGCGGTGATCCTGGCCAATGTCGAGCAGATGAGCGTGGCCAAGGACGACATGGCACGCCGCTTCATCAACCTGGTGGATGAGTTCTACGACCGTAACGTCAAGCTGATCATCTCTGCCGAGGTGGAGCTCAAGGATCTCTACACCGGCGGCCGCTTGAGCTTCGAGTTCCAGCGCACGCTTAGTCGTCTGCTGGAAATGCAGTCGCACGAATTCCTTTCGCGCCCACACCGGCCCTGAAAACCAGCGCCCGCCCTGTCCGGGACGGGCGCTGTGCGATCACTGTGGCAGCCAGCTACGCCACAGCTCCAGCGTCTGCGCACCGTGCTCGACGATCAGTTCACCGCCATAGGTGACGATCAGCAGCGCCACGATCATCACCGTCATCGGCAGGATCCAGCGCTCATAGCGGTAGTAGAAACCCTTGTCGCGCACCTCCTCGTTGGCGGCGGCGATTTCCGCCTCGCCCACTACCTGTCTGGCTAGCAGGTGGTTCAGCGCCACGGGCGGGGACAGGTAGGCCAGTTCCATGGCGGTCAGGGCGATCATCCAGAAATGCACCGGGTGAATGCCGTTGGCATAGGCGATCGGCGCAATGGTGGCCGATACCAGGATCACCACGCCAAAGGCGTCCATCACCATGCCGATCAGGAACAGCACCACCATCAAGGCGGTCAGTGCCAGCCAGATGCTCTGGAAGTCCTGCGGGATCAGCTCCATGAGACCGGAGCGTTCGATCACTCCGCCAGTGGATACCGACAAGGCCATCAGCAGAGTCAGTGCGCCGATATGGCCGACGGTGTCGTAAGTGGCGGCGCCCACGGCCTGGGTGAAGTTGCGCTGGCTGTTGCCTTGATCGTTCTCGAGGGGGCGGGCGCTCGGAGCTTCCACCAGTGACTCGCCGCGCAGCTTGTCGAAGATCAGCACCACCAGCAGGATGACCGGCAGCATCACCGGTGCGGTGAACTCGTTCAGGCGGGTGTCGAGCAGGTAGCTGTAGACCCAGACCACCCCGATGGCGATGAGAATGTAGGGTGCCACCGGCACCACAGCGCGGGCCATGGCGGGTATGGCGTCACGTGGGTGGGCGATGTTGATTGGTTGCTGGCGCAGCACCTGCGAGGCGGTGAAGAACAGCGACGAGGTCAGGACGAAAATGGCGATCCCCCAGTTGTACAGTTCGGCCGTGGTCACCTGCTTGTTCAGTGCTGCGACCACCACGATCAGCAGGCAGGGGCGCAGTACCACGCCGAGCGAGCCGGACATCGCCGAGACGGCCAGGGCGAATTGACGGCGGCCCCCGGAGAGCAGCACTTCGCGGTAGATGATGGCCCCGGCGGCGATGACAAAGATGCCCGAGGCGCCCGTGTAGGCGGTCGGCACGGCGGCGCAGATCAGCAGGATCCAGGTCAGCAGCTCCGGCGACAGACGCCAGGGGCGGACCAGATCGAGGAAGCGGTCGACCACATTGGTCTGCTTGAGCAGCATGCCGGCCCAGATGAACAGGGCCAGGTTGAGGAAGATGCCCGAAAGCTCGACGAGCTGGCCCAGGTAGATGGCGATGCCGCCATAGTGACCCTGCAGCGAGAACGAGGTGAAGGAGCTGATCGCCATGATGGCGTAGAGCGGTGTGGCGAGCAGTGCCAGCCCCAGGTTGCCGCCAGGTTTGGCGTCTGCCGGTGGTTTCAGCAGGTGGTAGGCGCTGATCAGGCACAGGCAACTGAACAGCGCGATCCACAAGCCATTGAGATAGGGCCTGCTCAGTGGCAGGTCGGCGTTGAGCAGGGTATGCAGGTAATGGCTGCAGGAAAACACCAGCAAGGCGTTGGCGATGACCATACCGGCAGCCGAGACGCGATGATCGAGCCGGGTCTTGGCGGGGCGCAGCGAGATGTGATGACGGCGCAGGGTGGTGGTGACGCCGGCGATGCTTATGAGCAGCAACAGGAGCAGGGCGCGGTTGTCGGTGCCAAAGCGGAAGATGCCGAAGAACGAGGTCTCCAGGCTGCGGAACAGTTTCAGTTCAGGCGTCATGTGCGCGACGACGGCCGCGTGCAGCGTATGCCGCTGCGCGCAGAGTTGAGCGGCACGCTCCAGGGCGCTGCGCTGCGCTTGCGGATCGACCTCGGCAGCATCGAACAGGTCGTCGATATCGCTGCTGGCCTGGGCCGGTTGCCTGGCCAGCAGCGCATCGATGTCGGGGGCGGGGTCGCAGGTCGGGGTCACCGGGTCGGCGCGCAGCATGAAGTACTGCACGCCGGCAGCCGGGTCACCGAACAGACGCTCGCCCATGCGCAGAAGTTGGCCATGCAGCATTTCCCCGGTGCCGATGACCAGAGTGAGGGTCAGCAGGAGGAAGACCGGCAGGGTTGCAAGCCATCGGCCAAACAGAGGGCGTTTGAACGTCTGGGCTGGTGCAGGCTGATCAGCGCTGGTCATGGTCGAGGCAATAGGCATGGCAGGCTCTACGGTCAGGGCGGAGGCCGGGGGGGCGTGCACGCTCCCCGTTTCGTTATTGTTATTCGAGGCTCTGGGCGCACTCGGCATCGGCTGAGTCGATCTGGCAGCGCACGCGCTTCATCACCGCCATCATGCGTTTGTCATAGATGCCTTCCTCGGTCAGCGAAATGCGCGCCTCACGCAGCATCACGGTGTACTTCTCCATGTCCTCGGGCGGAATGTCGATCCAGTAGTGACCGTCGATCTCGCTTTCCGATTGCGTGATGATGTCCATGGCGCGGCTGTACTGGCTGAGGGCGAACTCGCGTGATTGCTGCCCGAAGCCTTCGGGGAATCGCTCAGGACGGATGACCAGTTGGTAGGTCAGTTGCAGCACCGGGAAGCGCGCCACGCCGCCGCGTTCACCCATGCCCTTCTGCAGTTCCAGCGGTTTGTAGGCCGCCGCCGGTGCGCCGACCACATCCACCGAGCCGTTATTGAATTTGCCGGCGAAGTTGGTGACATCGGAGGCGACTGGCTGGGCGCCGATGCGTTGCACCATCTTCGCCTGTGCATTGTCGTAGTCCATGATCGCGAACTTCTTGCCCGACAGTTTGCTGATGTTGTCGATGGTGCGGTCGTTGACGAACAGGTAGGCCGCGCCCATGGGCACGATGCCTGCCACTTCGTAGGGGCCGCTGGTCATGAACTTGCTGGCCCGGGGCGAGCTCAGGGTGGTGATCACCGTTTCCAGGGCCTGGTAGCTGGGCAGGGCGCCCAGTGCTTCCAGGCTGCCGGTAAAACCGTTGAACTGACGGGCGCGCAAGCCCATGATCATCACGCCATCGCATTGCCCGGCCTTGAAGTCTTCTGCAGCGATTTTCTCGTCGGTGTAGGGCTTGAGTTCGAGGCTGGCGCCGAAATTGTTGGCAGCCAGTTGGTAGTCCTTCATCAGGCTGTAGATGTCGCCCTGGGCGCCAAGGATGTCGAACACGCAGATCCTCTGGGCGAAGGCCTGGGGGGCGGCGCCCAGCGTCAGGCTGAGCAGAGCAGTGGCGGCTAGGTTGGAACACTTCATGGCGGATACTCCGGGTCATGCCGCTGAGGCAGGAAGGCTTGTAACGAGCTGACTAGAGCAGGTCGTCGATCTCGATGCCGGTATCGACCGGCTGCTGCTTCTCGTCCCAGAAACGCAGCAGGCCACCGATTGGCGTGCGTGTGCCGGCATTGGTCGTCCAGTAGCGATCGGCATTGTTCATGACGGTGCTGCTGCTGATGGCATCGACCTGGGCATACGACTCGTTGAGGGTGAAGCTGCTGTTCCCCGCCTGGGTCGAGCCGAAGGCCCTCAGCGCGCTGCGCAGGTGCTGCTCATCGTTCTTCGCCGTGGCGGAGATCACGTAGAGGGCGTGGGCCAGGCGTACGCCGCGACGCTCGCCGATCTGTCGCGACTGCTCGAGCACCTGCCAGGGATTCTGCCCCTCACCGCTGCCCGGCAGCATGTTCCAGACCAGGGCGCGCGCCGCCATCGGGGCACCCCACCACTTCTCGTTGTCCAGGCAGGTCATGGCACGCTCGGTCTTGGCCGCGATGTCCTTGGGCACGCCGACGGCGTTCTGCGAGTTGATGTCGTTCTGAATGGCTTGCAGGCCCTGGATCAGGCCCAGCAGGTAGATCAGTTCGTCGATGTCCTGGTCGAAAGTCGGGCAGCTGTCGCCGATGCGGATGTCGAAGCGCTGCTCGTAGTAGTTGGCGAAGTTCCGGTACGACTGGTATTGGCGGCGTGCTGCCAGCTCGGCATAGCGCTTCTGGGTGATGCGTGCATCCTGTGCCTCTTCGACCTGCTTGCTGCGTGAGGCGCGCAGGTAGCGCAGCTCCTGCTCGAAGGCGGTCTGCTCGGCACAGGTAGCGGCGGTGAGGTAGAGCAGGGTCAGCAACTGCTGGTTGTCGGCACCCATGCCGCTGGTGGACTGGATGAGGGGGGCGACGGACGCGCCGGAATAACAGGCCATGTCGGCGTCATGGCTTTCGAGCATGGGGCCGACCAGGTTGTTTTCCATGAAACGCAGCGATTGGTTGGCGCCGAAGCGTTTGATCGGGGTGCAGGCTGTCAGTAGCACCAGCGATGCAATGGCGCACAGGCGCAGCGCACGAGAGATTCCCATGGCGTTCTCCATCGTTATTGTTGTTGTAGAGGCGCATCCAGCGCACGGTCTTGCGTGTCTGCCACGCGTAGGCGGGCCGACCACGTAAGCACTCTACTGGCAGCGGGTTGGGCTGATACCCAATCTTCTGGTGGGTGTGGCGGGTTGGTAGACAGATCGTCTAGTGCAAGGCGTTACCGAATCGCCGCAGGCGCGGCGAACGGCGCCTGCGCGATTTCACTGGGGCTGCTGCTGGAACTGACGGCGGTAGTGGTTGGGGGACAGCCCCGTGTGCTGGCGGAACAGGCGTGCGAAGAAGCTGGCATCGTCGTAGCCGATCTCGTAGCTGACGGTCTTGATGCTCTTGCGGGTGGAGGACAGCAGGCTCTTGGCGGTTTCGATGCGCAGGCGCTGCAGGTAGTGCAGGGGCTTGTCGCCGGTGGCGCTCTGGAAGCGACGCATGAAATTGCGGATGCTCATGCCGTGCTCGCGGGCCACGTCCTCGAAACGGAACTTGTCGGCATAGTGCTCCTCCAGCCAATGCTGGATCTGCAGCACGGTGACGTCCTGGTGCAGTTTCTGCCCGCCGAAGCCGATGCGCCCCGGCGTATAGCTGCGCTGTACCTCGTAGAGAATGTCGCGTGCCACGCCCTGGGCCACGCCGGCGCCGCAATAACGCTCGATCAGATAGATATAGAGGTCGCAGGCCGAGGTGACGCCGCCTGCGCAGTACAGGTTGTCGGCATCGGACAGGTGCTTATCCTGATTGAGCAACACCTTGGGGAAGCGCTCGGCAAACTCGCGGAAGAAGCGCCAGTAAGTGGTCGCCTCCTTGCCGTCTAGCAGTCCCGCTTCGGCCATCCAGAACACCCCGCTGGCCTCGCCGCAGATCGCCGTACCGCTGGCATGTTGGCGTTTGAGCCAGTCCAGTACCTGTGGATAACGACGACTGAGTGCGTCGAAATCGTCCCAGAAGGCAGGCAGGATGATCACGTCGCAGCTGTCCAGACCGCCGTCTACCGGCACCTTGACCTTGCTGAAGCTGTTTACGGGCAGTCCATCCGGGCTGACCAGATGGATGTCGAACGGTGGCTCAAAGCCCAGGCCCTGCTGCTTGGCATAGCGAATGCCAGCCATGTGGAAGAAGTCCTTGGCTTGCATCAGGGTGGAGGCGAAGACGCCGTCGGTGGCGAGAATGCTGACACGGCGCAACGCCGTGCGCGGCTCTGGAATAACCATAAGTATTTATTCTTGTTCAAGGCTAAGTGGTCATGTAGCGGCTGGATCGTCTTATTTTTTGGCGCTTGTGTCCAGTGCGACCAAGCGTTTGCTTGGCTAAAGTCGAGGCCATGCTTTTCCTCCCGCCCCAGACACAGGTAGCGCCATGATTCCCAGAACTCTATTCAGCTCCGACCATGAACTGTTTCGCGACAGCGTGCGCAAGTTTCTCGAGCAGGAAGCCGTGCCTTATCACCATCAGTGGGAAAAGGACGGGCATATCGACCGCGCGCTATGGAACAAGGCAGGCGAGGCGGGAATGTTGTGTTCGCATATCCCCGAAGAGTACGGCGGCATGGCGGCCGACTTTCTCTACAGCACCGTGGTGATCGAAGAGATCGGGCGCCTGGGGCTGACCGGTATCGGTTTCTCGCTGCATTCGGACATCGTCGCGCCCTACATCCTGCATTACGGCAGCGAGGCGCAGAAGCAGCACTACCTGCCCAAGCTGGTCAGCGGTGAAATGGTCACGGCCATCGCCATGACCGAACCGGGCGCCGGCTCCGACCTGCAGGGCGTGAAGACCACCGCCGTGCTCGATGGTGACGAATACGTCATCAACGGCTCGAAGACCTTCATCACCAATGGCTGGCTGGCCGATCTGGTTATCGTCGTGGCCAAGACCGACCCCAAGGCGGGTGCCAAGGGCACCAGCCTGTTCCTGGTAGAAGCCAGCACGCCGGGCTTCTCCAAGGGCAAGCGCCTGGAGAAGGTCGGCATGAAGGCGCAGGACACCTCCGAGCTGTTCTTCCAGGATGTGCGCGTGCCCAAGGAGAATCTGCTGGGGCAGCCAGGCATGGGCTTCGCCTACCTCATGCAGGAGCTGCCGCAGGAGCGCCTGACCGTCGGCATCGGTGCCCTGGCTTCGGCGGAGGCCGCGCTGCAGTGGACGTTGGATTACACCCGTGAGCGCAAGGCATTCGGCAAGGCCGTGGCGGACTTCCAGAACACCCGCTTCAAGCTCGCCGAGATGGCGACGGAGATTCAGGTCGGTCGGGTGTTCATCGACCGCTGTCTGGAGCTGCACCTGCAAGGCAAGCTCGATGTGCCGACGGCGGCGATGCTCAAGTACTGGACCACCGATTTGCAGTGCAAGGTGCTCGACGAGTGCGTGCAGCTGCACGGCGGCTACGGCTACATGTGGGAATATCCGGTGGCGCGCGCTTGGGCCGATGCGCGGGTGCAGCGCATCTACGCCGGTACCAACGAGATCATGAAGGAGATCATTTCCCGCTCGCTGGTGTAATTCGCGGGGCGAACTCAGGCGTCGTCCTGCGGCTCCAAGGCAGAAATGTCTGGAGAGCTTCATGACCCCATTGAGCGATCTGGCTGCATTCCCGTTCGCGGACTGGGACGGCAGCCCGGCGGCTGCGCGCGAGTTGCAGACGCAACTGGCCCGGCAAGTGCGACTGGAAGACGATTATCCGCCGCTACGTCACCTGGCGGGCGTGGATGTCGGCTTCGAGGAGGGCGGCGCCATCACTCGCGCTGCCGCGGTGCTATTGGACGCCGATACTCTGGAACCGCTGGCCGAATGCGTGGCGCGCATCCCCACCAGCATGCCCTACGTGCCAGGGCTGCTGTCCTTTCGCGAACTGCCGGCCTTGCTGCAGGCCTTGGCTGGCTTGCCGCAGGAGCCGGATCTGATCTTCGTCGACGGCCATGGCATCGCCCACCCGCGCGGCCTGGGCATCGCCGCGCATTTGGGCGTGGTCAGCGGCTTGCCGACCATTGGTGTGGCCAAGAAGATTCTCACGGGGCATCACGCCGAGCTGGCCGAGGCGCGCGGGGCTCGTGTCGAGCTGCTGAACAGGCTGGGCGAGCAAATTGGCTGGGTGCTGCGCAGTAAAGACCGCGTACGGCCGCTGATCATCTCGCCGGGCAACCGGGTCAGCCTCGAACGTGCCCCGGAGCTGGTCATGGCCTGTGTCAGGCGCCACCGCCTGCCCGAACTGACTCGCCTGGCCGATCGCCTGGCTTCGCGACGCGATGCCAGGCGCGATCAGCCTTCTCTCTTTTAAGGTGCGGGGTTGGGTTGCGCCTTGTGGATCGCTTCGATAGCCGCGAGCACTTCTTCAGAGAGCTTCAGCTCGGCACTGGCCAGGTTGCTATCCAGTTGCGTCAGGCTGGTGGCGCCGATGATGTTGCTGGTCACGAAGGGCTGCGCGGTGACGAAGGCCAGGGCCATCTGCGCAGGGTCCAGGCCGTGCTCGCGGGCCAGAGCCACGTAACGTGAGCAGGCCGCTTCCGACTGCGGGTTGGTGTAGCGGGCGAAGCGGCTGAACAGGCTGATGCGTGCGCCAGCCGGACGGGCACCACCTTCGTATTTGCCGCTGAGCATGCCGAAGGCCAGCGGTGAGTAGGCCAGCAGGCCGCACTGCTCGCGAATCGCCACTTCCGCCAGACCCACTTCGAAGCTGCGGTTGAGCAGGTTGTAAGGGTTCTGGATCGACACTGCGCGCGGCCAGCCACGGCTTTCGGCCAACTGCAGGAATTTCATGGTGCCCCACGGGGTTTCGTTGGACAGGCCGATATGGCGGATCTTGCCGACCTTGACCTGCTCGTCGAGCACTTCCAGGGTTTCTTCCAGCGGCGTGAAATCAACGTCCTTGTGCTTGTAGTCGAGCTGGCCGAAGAAGTTGGTCGGGCGCTCCGGCCAGTGCAGTTGGTACAGGTCGATCCAGTCGGTTTGCAGGCGCTTGAGGCTGGCATCCAGGGCGGCGACGATGTGCTGGCGATTGAATTTCAGCTGGCCGTCGCGGATATGGCTGATGCCGTTGCCGGGGCCGGCGATCTTGCTGGCCAGAATCCAGTCAGCGCGGTCGCCGCGCTGCTTGAAATAGCTGCCGATGATCTGCTCGGTCTTGCTGTAGGTTTCGGCGCGCGGCGGCACCGGGTACATCTCGGCGGTATCGATGAAGTTGATGCCGCTGGCCTTGGCTCGTTCGATCTGAGCATGGCCTTCGCTCTCGCTGTTCTGCTCGCCCCAGGTCATGGTGCCCAGGCACAGTGCGCTGACATCGAGATCGGTTCGGCCCAGCTTGCGGTATTCCATGGAGTACTCCTTTGGCAAAAGAGTCATACAAGCAGGTTGAAATTTTTTTCGCAATCAGGATAATCCGGCACCTCTTTCTGCGGTGGAAGTGATGCGCCGCCTGCCGAAGAATCTTGCCGTATTGTGGACGCGCTGACCCGAGCCCCCGATAGCGTCCGTATGCGGCTGCCTTTGACTTGTCAAAGTACGCACTATCCAGTAAGATCCGCCGTCTATTTTTGCTGGGCGGCCCCTGAGGCTATAAAGAATGAAAACTTTTACTGCTAAACCGGAAACAGTAAAACGCGACTGGTTCGTCGTTGATGCTGCTGGCAAGACCCTGGGTCGTCTGGCCACCGAAATCGCGAGCCGTCTGCGTGGCAAGCACAAGCCTGAGTACACCCCGCACGTTGATACCGGCGACTACATCGTCGTGATCAATGCCGAGCAGGTGCGTGTAACTGGTGCCAAAGCCAGCGACAAGAAGTACTACTCCCACTCCGGTTTCCCGGGCGGCATCAAAGAGATCAACTTCGAGAAGCTGATCGCTCGTGCTCCTGAGCGCGTGATCGAGACTGCGGTCAAAGGCATGCTGCCGAAGAACCCGCTGGGTCGCGACATGTACCGTAAGCTGAAGGTGTACAAGGGTGCAGTTCACCCGCACACTGCTCAGCAGCCCCAAGAACTGAAGATTTAACGGAATAGTTCATTATGTCGGCGACTCAAAACTACGGCACTGGCCGTCGCAAGACCGCAACCGCGCGCGTTTTCCTGCGTCCGGGTACTGGTAACATCTCGATCAACAATCGCACCCTGGATACCTTCTTCGGTCGCGAAACTGCTCGCATGGTCGTACGTCAGCCGCTGGAGCTGACCGAGACCGTCGAGAAGTTCGACATCTTCGTCACCGTTGCTGGTGGTGGTGTCAGTGGTCAAGCTGGTGCCATCCGTCACGGCATCACCCGCGCTCTGATTGAGTACGACGAAACCCTGCGCAGCCCGCTGCGTAAAGCTGGTTACGTCACTCGCGACGCCCGTGAAGTCGAGCGTAAGAAAGTCGGTCTGCGTAAAGCGCGTAAGCGTCCGCAGTACTCGAAGCGTTAATCGCGACTACGCTTCCAAAAGCGCCCAGTTTCCTTACGGAGCTGGGCGTTTTTTATGGGCGTGGCAAAGTGCTGCGACAACGTGCCGCAGACGCGCAAGCCGCACGCGTCAAGGCTTTCGCCAGTCTCTTCGGGGGTAATTACCTTGTCAGAAAAGGGGCTTTTCTTTACCATTTGGCGAATTTTTTGCGCGGCCCGATTTTTACTTAGTAGAGGCCTGAACAACAGGCCACAAAGCTGATGGGAGACGACTGAATGAGCAATGACGGCGTGAATGCAGGCCGGCGTCGCTTCCTGGTTGCAGCCACCTCCGTGGTGGGTGCAGCAGGAGCGGTAGGTGCTGCGACTCCGTTCGTGGGGTCATGGTTCCCCAGTGCCAAGGCCAAGGCGGCCGGTGCACCGGTGAAGGTGAACGTCAGCAAGATCGAGGCAGGTCAGCAGATGGTTGCTGAGTGGCGCGGTCAGCCGGTGTTCATCGTGCGCCGTACCGAGGAGATCCTGGCCAATCTGACCAAGATCGAAGGCAGCGTCGCCGATCCCGAGTCCGCTGCCTCCGTGCAGCCGGAGTACGTGGACAAGAAAACCCGCTCGATCAAACCAGAGCTGCTGATTCTGGTAGGCCTGTGCACCCACCTGGGTTGTGCGCCGTCCTTCCGCCCGGAAGTAGCCCCGGCAGACTTGGGCCCGGATTGGGTGGGTGGTTATTTCTGCCCTTGCCACGGTTCGCGTTACGACCTCGCCGGTCGCGTGTACAAGGCGCAGCCTGCACCGCTGAACCTGCCAGTGCCGCCGCACACCTACGAAACGGATGATGTGATCATCATCGGTGTGGACCAGGAGAACGCGTGATGAGCAAATTCATGGAATGGGTGGATGCGCGCTTCCCCGCCACCAAGATGTGGGAAGACCATCTCTCCAAGTATTACGCCCCGAAGAACTTCAACTTCTTCTATTTCTTCGGCTCGCTGGCTCTGCTGGTGCTGGTCAACCAGATCGTTACCGGTATCTGGCTGACCATGAGCTTCGAACCTTCGGCTGAAGGCGCGTTCGCCTCCGTCGAATACATCATGCGTGACGTCGAGTACGGCTGGATCCTGCGCTACCTGCACTCCACCGGCGCCTCGGCGTTCTTCGTGGTGGTCTACCTGCACATGTTCCGCGGTCTGCTCTACGGCTCCTACCAGAAGCCGCGCGAGCTGGTGTGGATCTTCGGCATGCTGATCTACCTGGTGCTGATGGCCGAGGCCTTCATGGGCTACCTGCTGCCCTGGGGCCAGATGTCCTACTGGGGCGCCCAGGTGATCATCTCGCTGTTCGGTGCCATTCCGGTCATCGGCGACGACCTGACCCAGTGGATCCGTGGTGACTACCTGATCTCCGGCATCACCCTGAACCGCTTCTTCGCCCTGCACGTGATCGCACTGCCGATCGTTCTGCTTGGCCTGGTCGTACTGCACATCCTGGCGTTGCACGAAGTCGGTTCGAACAACCCGGATGGCGTCGACATCAAGAAGCTCAAGGACGAGAACGGTGTGCCGCTCGATGGCATCGCCTTCCATCCTTACTACACCGTGAAAGATATCGTCGGCGTAGTGGTGTTCCTGTTCGTGTTCTGCTTCGTGGTGTTCTTCTTCCCGGAAATGGGCGGTTACTTCCTCGAGAAGCCGAACTTCGAAGCGGCGAACCCGTTCAAGACCCCTGAGCACATCGCCCCGGTTTGGTACTTCACGCCGTTCTACGCGATTCTGCGTGCGGTGCCGGACAAGCTGCTCGGCGTCATCGCCATGGGTGCAGCCATCGCCGTTCTGTTCGTGCTGCCCTGGCTCGACCGTAGCCCGGTCAAATCCATGCGCTACAAGGGTTGGATGAGCAAGATCTGGCTGCTGGTGTTCTGCATCTCCTTCGTCATCCTCGGCGTGCTGGGCGTGCTGGCTCCGACTCCGGGTCGTACCCTGCTGTCGCAGGTGTGCACCTTCCTGTACTTCGCGTACTTCATCCTGATGCCGTTCTACACCAGGATGGAGAAGACCAAACCGGTTCCGGAAAGGGTGACTGGCTGATGAAAAAGCTCTTCGCTGCATTTGTTTTCGCTGCGCTGCCGGCTCTGGCCATGGGCGCTGCCAGTAACTATCCGCTGGACAAGGTGGACATCGATCTGCGCGACCAGGCTGCTCTGCAGGACGGCGCGCGTACGTTCGCCAACTACTGCATGGGCTGCCATGCCGCCCAGTACCAGCGTTACGAGCGTGTTGCCGATGACCTCGGCATCCCGCACGAAATCATGCTCGACAATCTGGTGTTCAACGACGCCAAGATCGGTGACCACATGAAGATCGGCATGAAGCCGGACGACGCCAAAGCCTGGTTCGGTGCGGCGCCGCCTGATCTGACTCTGGTCGCTCGTGTGCGTGGCAACGACTGGCTGTACACCTACCTGCGTACCTTCTACGACGACCCATCCCGTCCGCTGGGCGCCAACAACAAGGTGTTCCCGAACGTCGGTATGCCGAACGTGCTGGTCAGTCTGCAGGGCAAGCAGGTGATCGGCTGCAAGCAGGTTCAGGTCGTCACTGATGGCAAGAAGCAGTTCGACCCGCTGACTGGCGCACCGATCACTCACGAAGCCTGCGATCAGCTGACCGTAGAGCCGAATACCGGCAAGCTGAGCGAGGCCGAGTTCGATGAGAAGATCAAGAACCTGGTGACCTTCCTGGCTTACTCGGCCAACCCGGTCAAGCTGAAGTCCCAGCGCATCGGCACCTATGTGCTGTTGTACCTGGCGTTCTTCTTCGTGTTCGCCTACCTGCTCAAGCGTGAGTACTGGAAGGACGTGCATTAAGCCGTTGCAGTTCTCTGCATACACCTGCGCGCCCTTATGGGCGCGCAGGCTTTTATGCTCTGCCATTCCAGGTGGCCACCTTGCGGTGTCGTCACTTGCAACTTCAAGAATTGCCTTGGGCAATTCTTCGTGTTTCTGCAAAATCAAAAAAAGCGAGGAGGATCGCCATGGCGGTGACCAATAGGTTGACCTGCTACTCCGACCCCGCCGACCACTATTCCCATCGCGTGCGTCTGGTGCTCGCCGAGAAAGGTGTCAGCGTCGAGATCATCGATGTCGAGCAGGGCCGTTGTCCGCCCAAGCTTGCCGAGGTCAATCCCTATGGCAGTGTGCCAACGCTGGTCGATCGTGACCTGGCGCTGTACGAATCGTCCGTGGTGATGGAGTATCTGGACGAGCGTTACCCGCATCCACCGCTGCTGCCGGTCTATCCGGTTGCTCGCGCCAACAGTCGTCTGCTGATGCACCGTATCCAGCGTGACTGGTGCGTGCTGGTCGATCGTATTCTCGACAAGCGCAGCAAGGAGGCCGAGCGCCAACTGGCGCGCAAGGAGCTGCGCGAGAGCCTGACCGGTGTATCGCCGCTGTTCGCGGACAAGGCATTCTTCCTCAGTGACGAGCTGAGTCTGGTGGATTGCTGCCTGCTGCCCATTCTCTGGCGTTTGCCGGTTCTGGGTATCGAGTTGCCGCGTCCGGCCAAGCCGCTGCTCGACTATATGGAGCGTCAGTTCGTCCGTGAGGCCTTTCAGGCCAGTCTTTCTGCTGCCGAGCGCGCGATGCGCTGAGAAGGAGGAAACCATGAATTCCAGTCGCCCCTATCTGGTTCGCGCCCTCTACGAATGGATCGTCGATAACGATTGCACGCCACATTTGCTGGTCAGTGCCGAGTACCCGGGCGTGCAGGTGCCACCAGGCTTCGCCAGTGATGGCCAGATCGTGCTCAATGCCTCGCCCAGCGCTGTGCGGCACCTGCATATGGACAATCAGGCGGTGAGCTTCGAAGGGCGCTTCGGTGGCGTTGCGCACAGCCTGTACATTCCGGCCGCGGCGATCCTGGCGATCTACGCGCGGGAGAACGGTCAAGGTATGGTCTTCGATATGGAGCCGTCGGTTGCGGGTGGTCCAGAAGAGCCAGAGCCGGATGATGATGGGCCTTCCGGCGGCGAGCCGTCGCGTCCCAGCGGCCGGCCAAGTCTGAAAGTGGTCAAGTGAGCAATGAAAAGGGCGCCCATGGGCGCCCTTGTCGTTTCTGCATTCGAATCAGTTGGTGTATTCGAACAGGCGCACAACCCGCTGCACACCCGATACGCTCTGTACCACGCGGGTAGCGGCGTTGGCTTCTTCGCGCGTGACCAGGCCGAGCATGTAGACGATGCCGTTCTCGGTCACGACCTTGACCCGCGCGCTCGGTACGCTGCTGTCGGCCAGCATCTGCGTCTTGATCTTGGTGGTCAGCAGCGAATCGTTGCTGCGTGCCAGCAGGGATGCAGGTTGCTGCACCTGCAGCTCGTTGTAGACCTTCTTCACGCCCTGTACGCCACGGGCGGTCTGAGCGGCGCGATCCTTGAGCTCGCTGCGCGGGGTTTGTCCGGCGAGCAGCACCACGCCGTTATAGCTGGTGACCACGATGCGCGAGGTCGGGCTGGACAGGTCGGCGTGTGCATTGCTGATGCGCGACGCGACCTCCGGACCCAGGAACTGGTCATCGATCTTGTTGCCGATGCTGCGGCTGCCACAGCCTGCCAGGGTCAGGGTAACGGCCAGGGCGGCCAGAATCAGGGCGGAACGCTTCATTCTTCACTCCCAAACAATTGACTGTCGATCAGGTCGCAGAGGCAGTGGATAGTCAGCAGATGGACTTCCTGAATGCGTGCGGTGACTTTGGCTGGAACGCGGATTTCGACGTCTTCCGGCAGCAGCAGCGAGGCCATGCCGCCGCCGTCGCGGCCGGTGAGGGCGACGACGGTCATCTCACGATCATGTGCAGCTTGAATGGCCTGGATGACATTCGCGGAGTTGCCGCTGGTGGAAATCGCCAACAGTACATCGCCCGGTTGGCCGAGTGCGCGAATCTGCTTGGAGAAGATCTCGTTGTAGCTGTAGTCGTTGGCGATGGAGGTAATGGTCGAGCTGTCGGTGGTCAGGGCGATGGCCGGCAAGCTGGGGCGCTCGCGCTCGAAACGGTTGAGCAGCTCGGAGGAGAAATGCTGGGCATCGCCGGCGGAGCCGCCGTTGCCGCAGGAAAGAATCTTGCCCTCGTTGAGCAGGGCCTGGACCATCACCAGGCTGGCGTGCTCGATGTATGGAGTCAGAACCTCCATGGCCTGCTGCTTGGTGTCGATGCTGGCTTGGAAGAGCTGGCGGATTCGGGATTGCATGTCCATCGGTTAAACCTTGAATTTACGGCCGTCAGGCATCGAAGGCGTTCTTGATCCAGTCGAGGCGAGTGGCACCGTCGGTACTGATGGCGACCACGTCGAAGCGGCAGGGGTAGCGGGCCCAGCGTGAATGTTGCTGAAGGAAGAGTTCTGCGGCGATGACCAACTTGCCACGCTTGCGCGCATCGATGCTCTCCAGGGCGCCGCCCCAGGCACTGTGGCGACGGGCGCGGACCTCGACGAATACTACTGTATCGCCGTCGAGCATGACCAGATCGAGCTCGCCACGGCGACAGCTCCAGTTCTGTTCGATCAGGCGCAGGCCGTTACGTTCCAGATGCTGGCGAGCCGCCTGTTCGGCGGCTCGCCCCAGATCGTTGTGTGCGCTCAATTGATGCTGTCAGGAAGGCGCTGAACCTGGCCGCCACGGAACTCGGCCCAGGGCAGTTGGCGCTCGATCCGCTGCGTGGCATTGAGGCTGAGGCTGCCGGACAGGCCGTCGATGCGCGAGTCCGGCAGGGCCTTGAGCTGGCCCAGGCGTGGCGCCAGGCGGTAGGCGTCGACTCCCATGGCATACAGGCGGCCGAGGCTGCCGCCGGCCTGCGGCCACTGATTGCTGACTTCCTGGCGCAATGGCGCGTGGGCGTCGAGCAGCCAGGGCGTTTCGCAGAAGCGGATGCCTTCCAGGTCCTGGTACTGGGCCTGGCTATGGGCACCGGTGAACAGGTGCGAGGTGGCGTAGACCGGCACGTCGCCGGCGTACTGGAAGGCCAGGGTCGGTTTGATCTGCTGGGCCTGTTGCGGGGTGGCCGCAAGGAAGATGAAGTCGATGTCCTGACGGCGCGCCGGTTGGGCATCCAGGCTGGTGCCCAGGGTGTTCTGCAGGCGGCGCGCACGAGCTTCACTTTCGCGCAGTTGGAACAGATCGGCGATCTGCCGGGCCAGTTCCACCGGCTGGTCGACATGTTCGGCGGCGATCAGGGTACCGCCCTGGGCCTGCCAGCTCTGACGGAAGGCATCCAGTACGCGGTCGCCCCAGTCGCCACGCGGTACCAGTGCCACGGCGCGGCGCATGCCGTCATTCCAGGCGCGGCGAGCCACTTCGCGGGCTTCGTCCTCGGCGGCCAGGCCGAACTGGAACAGTTGCGCCGGGCCTTCCTGGCCTGCGTCGCTGTAATTCAGGGCGAGGGTGGTGATTGGCAGTTGTTCGCGGTCGCTGAGCTGCTTGACCAGCGGTTTTTCCAGCGGACCGACCACCAGTTGTACGCCATCGGCTTGTGCCTGTTGGTAGAAGGCATCCAGCGAGCCAATCCGGGAGCTGTCGTAGAGCTTGATTTCCGGTGGGTTCTGCCCGGCCTGCTGAGCTTCGTAATGGGCGGCGAGGAAGCCGTCACGCAGGGCGCGGGCGACACTGGCCAGCTGGCCTTCCTGGGGGAGCAGCAGGGCGACGCGGGTCAGCGGCTGGCTGGCCAGTTCGCGCAGTTTTCCCAGTGCTTCGGGCAACTGCTCGGCGGCCGGGTGTTGCGGATTCTGTGCGACCCACTGGTCGATGGCTGCTTGCTGCTGTTCGAGGGTGGCACCGCTTTTGGTCGCTCGAGCCAATTCCAGCCAGCCGGCCAGGTCGCTGTCGGCGCCGGCAGAGGTTTGTGGCGGCAGGCTGGAGACCAGCTCCCAGATGTTCTCGTGGTTGTCGGCGGCGGCCTGGCCGCTCAGCAGCGGTGCGATGAATACGCGCTCGCGGGCGGCGGCCAGGGTCTGGCCGTCAGCTTCCAGGGCGCGCGCGCGGACCAGTTGGGTGCGGATCTGCTGCTCCACCGGCAGCTCAGCCAGGCGCTCGAAGCTGGGGTGTTGCAACGCTTTCAGGGCGCTCTTGGGTTGCTTGCGGGCCATTGCCAGCTCGGCCTTCAGGGTGCTGGCGAAGATCTGTTGCGCGGGTTGCAGGCTGGCAATGTCGATCTGCTCGAGAATGCGGGTGGCGCGGGCCACATCGTTCTGCTGATAGCTCTGGTCGGCAGCGGACAGGCGCAGCAGGGCAGCCTGTTCCGGCTTGCTCTCGTCAGCTTGCTGGAGCATCTGCTCGATGCTGGCTTGTGGCGTGCGCGGCAGCTGGCCCAGGTTGTTGGAGGGCGAGCTGGCGCAGGCGGCGAGCAGGCCGGCCAGGAAAAGAGCAGAAAGAGGGCGCAGGCTAGCGATCATCGGGTCATCCTGATACTTGAGCAAAACGAGCGGCGATTGTACCCAAGGGGCGACATCCGTGCGATGCCGCTGGGGCGGAACCGGCTAGAATGAGCGCTCTTTCAATTAACGAGGTGTTTCCAGTGAGTCAGCCCGCCGTCTCAAGCGTCCAGCCAGGCAGCCTGTATGTGGTCGCCACGCCCATTGGCAACCTGGATGACATCAGCGCGCGGGCGTTGCGAATCTTGCGCGAGGTGGCGCTGATCGCTGCTGAAGACACCAGGCATTCGGTGCGCCTGCTACAGCATTTTGGAATCGAGACGCCGCTGGCTGCCTGTCACGAACACAATGAGCGCGATCAGGGCGGGCGCTTTCTGGCGCGCCTTCAGGCCGGTGAGGATGTTGCGCTGATTTCCGATGCGGGCACGCCGCTGATTTCCGACCCGGGTTACCACCTGGTGCGCCAGGCACGCGCCGCGGGGATTGCGGTGGTGCCGGTGCCGGGCGCCTGTGCCCTGATCGCCGCGCTGTCGGCTGCCGGTCTGCCCTCGGATCGTTTCATCTTCGAAGGTTTTCTGCCGGCCAAGGCGGCGGGACGCCGTGCGCGTCTGGAGCAGGTGCGAGAAGAGCCACGCACGCTGATCTTCTATGAGGCGCCACACCGTATTCTCGAGTGCCTGGAGGACATGCGCGAAGTCTTTGGCGGGGATCGCCCGGCATTGCTGGCGCGTGAGCTGACCAAGACCTTCGAGACTCTGCAGGGGCTGCCGCTGGCCGAACTGTGCGAGTGGGTGGGCGCAGACAGCAATCAGCAGCGCGGCGAGTGCGTGGTGCTGGTGGCAGGCTGGCAGGCGCCGGAAGGCGAGGACGCAGTCAGTGCCGACGCCCTGCGCGTGCTCGATCTATTGATGGCGGAAATGCCGCTCAAGCGCGCAGCGGCGCTGGCGGCGGAGATTACCGGGGTGCGCAAGAATCTGCTTTACCAAGTCGCCTTGGAGCGCAAGGCCTAGGGCATTCTCTGTCGGTCTGGCTTGCAGCTTGCCATCACGCCCGGTACCCTTGCCGGCGGAGAGTCGATCGGACAGTCGCTGCCTTCGCAAGAAGGGGGAGGAAAGTCCGGGCTCCATAGGGCGGAGTGCCAGGTAACGCCTGGGAGGCGTGAGCCTACGGAAAGTGCCACAGAAAATAACCGCCTAAGCGTCTCGGCGCCGGTAAGGGTGAAAAGGTGCGGTAAGAGCGCACCGCACGGCTGGCAACAGTCCGTGGCTAGGTAAACCCCACTCGGAGCAAGACCAAATAGGGTTCCATCGGCGTGGCCCGCGCTGGAACCGGGTAGGTTGCTAAAGGCGTGCAGTGATGTACGCCGTAGAGGAATGACTGTCCTCGACAGAACCCGGCTTACAGATCGACTCTCCTCCTTCCTTTCTCGCGTTGTGCTTCTATCTCCCTCCCGTCTGATACCGAAAAATTCTTACTCTTAACAAATTACTTTAAGTTCGAATTTCAGCTGGCTGGAATGGTTGAGATTTATCTGTCCAAAGCCGGTTCCGGCATCCCTTTTCCCCTCGCTTTTGTTCGCTAAATCTCCGTCCTGTAAGGATTTTTCCCTTCTGGAGCGCCTTGACGGTGGGGCGTGCGCGTTCCTATAGTGTGCGCAAGTGGTGAAAAGTGGCATGAAGTGGGTTTTTATGGGCAAGGAAAGCTAATTACAGGGGAAGCGCAGCCGTGTTTCGCGGAGCTAACGCCATCAGTCTCGACGCCAAAGGGCGCCTCGCGATGCCGAGTCGGTATCGTGACGAGCTCGTTTCGCGTTGTGCAGGCCAGCTCATCGTAACCATCGACATCAATGACCCCTGCCTGAACATCTATCCCCTGGTCGAGTGGGAGCGGATCGAGGAAAAGCTCAGCGTGCTGGCCTCTCTGGATGAGAAGAACCGGATCCTGCAGCGCCTGCTGGTGGGGAACGCGGTAGATCTCGAAATGGACGGCAGTGCGCGCATCCTGATCCCGCCGCGCCTGCGTGAGCACGTCAAGCTGGACAAGCACGCAATGCTGGTCGGCCACCTGAACAAGTTCCAGTTGTGGGATGAAGAAACCTGGAATGCCCAAGCTGCAAACGACCTGGCCGCCATCAAGCTGCCGGGAGCCCTTTCCGATGAACTGCGTAGCCTGATCCTGTGACCATGACCGACAGCAACTTCCGCCATATCACCGTGCTGCTCGACGAAGCCGTCGAGGGGCTCGCCGTGCGCGCTGATGGTTGCTATATGGATGGCACCTTCGGACGAGGGGGGCATAGCCGGCTGATCCTGCAGAAGCTCGGGCCGGGAGGGCGGCTACTGGGGTTCGACAAGGATCCCCTGGCGATAGCCACCGGGGAAGCATTGGCGGCCGAAGACGGCCGCTTTGTCGTTGTGCAGCGCAGTTTTGCGGAACTCGGCGACGAAGCTGTTGTCCGCGATCTTCGCGGTCAGGTCTCCGGCATCCTTCTGGACCTCGGTGTGTCCTCGCCGCAACTGGATGACCCGGAACGCGGCTTCAGCTTTCTCAATGACGGCCCGCTGGACATGCGCATGAATCCGGATGCCGGCGTGAGTGCCGCTGACTGGATCGCCACGGCGGATGAAGACGAAATCGCCCGCGTGATGAAGGACTACGGCGAGGAGCGTTTTGCCAAGCGCATGGCGCGCGCTGTGGTGCAGCGCCGTGCCGAGCAGCCGTTCACCCGCACCGCTGATTTGGCGAAAGTCCTGACCGATGCCAATCCCGCCTGGGAAAAGGGCAAGAACCCGGCGACTCGCGCTTTTCAGGGTATCCGCATTCACGTCAACAACGAGCTCGGCGATCTCGAGCGCGGGCTCGAGGCTGCGCTGGAAACGCTGGAGGTGGGCGGCCGTCTGGTGGTGATCAGCTTCCATTCGCTGGAAGACCGTATCGTCAAGCAGTTCATGAAACGCCAGGCCAAGGGCGAAGCGGACAAACTGCCGCGCGACCTGCCGATCATCCCGAAAGCCTTCGAGCCGCGTCTGAAGCTGATCGGCAAGCCGGTCTATGCCGCCGAAGCCGAACTCAAGGCCAACCCGCGCTCGCGCAGCGCGGTGATGCGCATCGCGGAGAAGTTGCGGTGAGCCGCCGGCTGATCAAATCCATGCCCAATGGCAGCTTTCTGATGCTGCTGTTGTTCGTCGCCATTCTGGTTTCTGCCGTGGCCGTGGCCTACAGCGCGCACTGGAATCGCGTATTGCTCAACGAGCTGTATGGCGAGCTGAGCGTGCGCGACAAAACCCAGGCCGAGTGGGGCCGGCTGATTCTCGAGCAAAGCACCTGGACTGCGCACAATCGCATCGAGGCTTTGGCCAGCGAACAGCTGAAAATGCACATTCCCGACCCTGCCGCCGTGCGCATGGTGCGTCCATGATCGGTCTCGAAGGCGCACTCTATCCCTGGCGTTTCCGCCTGGTGCTGGTGCTGCTGGCACTGATGGTCGGTGCCATCGCCTGGCGCATGCTCGATCTGCAGGTGCTCGACCATGATTTCCTCAAGGCTCATGGCGATGCCCGTAGTGTTCGGCATATCCCGATTCCTGCCCACCGCGGCCTGATCACCGACCGCAACGGGGAGCCGCTGGCGGTCAGTACGCCGGTGACCACCTTGTGGGCAAATGGCAAGGAGCTTCAGGTCGGTCGTGAGCAGTGGCCGGCGCTGGCTGCGGCCCTGGGTCAGGACCCGGCCAACTTCGCCGCGCGCCTGGAGCAGAACAAGGAACGCGAGTTCATGTACCTGGTGCGCGGCCTGACCCCGGAGAACGGTCAGCGCGTGCTGGACCTGAAAGTGCCGGGCGTCTATGCCATCGAAGAATTCCGCCGTTTCTACCCTGCAGGCGAAGTTGCCGCACATGTCGTCGGCTTCACCGACATCGACGATCGTGGTCGCGAGGGTATGGAGCTGGCCTACGAAGACTGGCTGGCCGGTGTGCCGGGCAAGCGCCAGGTGCTCAAGGACCGTCGCGGCAAGCTGATCAAGGATGTACAGGTCGCGCAGAACGCCAAGGCTGGCAAGGCCCTGGCGTTGTCCATCGACCTGCGCCTGCAGTACCTCGCCCATCGCGAGCTGCGCAATGCGCTGCTGGAAAACGATGCCAAGGCCGGCAGCCTGGTGATGGTCGACGTGAAAACTGGCGAAGTGCTGGCGATGGTCAACCATCCGACCTACAACCCGAACAACCGCCGCAGCCTGACACCGGCCGCCATGCGCAACCGCGCCATGATCGACGTGTTCGAACCCGGCTCTACCATCAAGCCGCTGTCGATGGCCGCTGCCCTGGAGTCCGGCCGCTGGAAGCCCAGCGATATCGTCCAGGTCGGCAATGGCACCCTGCAGATCGGTCGCTACAGCATTCGCGACGTTTCCCGTACTCAAGGTCCGGCGCTGGATCTGACCGGCATCCTGATCAACTCCAGTAACGTCGGCATGAGCAAGATCGCCTTCGACGTAGGCGGAGAGAACATCCATCACGTACTGAGCAACCTTGGCTTCGGCCGTGACACCGGCCTGGGTTTCCCAGGTGAGCGGGTCGGCAATCTACCCAATCACCGTCAGTGGCGTCAGGCGGAAACGGCCACGTTGTCCTACGGCTATGGCCTGTCGGTGACCGCCGTGCAGCTGGCGCATGCCTATGCAGCACTGGCCAACGGCGGCGGCATGACGCCGCTGTCGATGATTCGCGTGGACAGCAAGCCAGGCGCCATGCAGGTCATGTCGCCCGACGTGGCCAAGACCCTGCAGGGCATGTTGCAGCAGGTGGTCGAGGCGCCGCGAGGCGTGTTCCGCGCCCAGGTTCCGGGTTACCACGTCGCCGGCAAGAGTGGCACCGCGCGCAAGACCAATGCTGGCGCCAAGGGCTACCAGACCAACTCCTACCGGTCTCTGTTTGCCGGTTTCGCCCCGGCGCAGGACCCGCGAATTGCGCTGGTCGTGGTGATCGACGAGCCAGGCAAGGGTGCCTACTACGGCGGCCTGATTTCCGCACCGGTGTTCAGCCGGGTGATGGCAGGTTCGCTGCGCTTGATGAACATTGCGCCAGACAATCTGCCGCCGCCCGAGCAGAAGATGGCCGCCGTTGGCCAGGGAGGGCGTAACTGATGCCCATGCCACTCAATCAACTGTTGCCAGCTGCCGAAAGCAGCGTACTGATTCGTGAACTGACCCTGGACAGCCGCAAGGTGCGTCCGGGGGATCTGTTCCTGGCCGTGCCGGGTACCCAGCAGGATGGCCGCGTGCATATCGCCGATGCCATTGCGCGCGGCGCTGCGGCAGTGGCCTTCGAGGCCGAAGGCGCTGCACCCATGCATGCTGAAAGTGCTGTGCTGGTGCCGGTCAAGGGTCTGGCCGGCCAGCTTTCGGCCATTGCCGGGCGCTTCTACGGTGAGCCGAGCCGCGCTTTGCACCTGATCGGTGTTACGGGTACCAACGGCAAGACCAGCGTCAGCCAGTTGCTGGCTCAGGCACTGGATCTGCTCGGTCAGCGTTGTGGCATCGTCGGTACCCTGGGCACTGGTTTCCATGGCGCGCTGGAGCAGGGCAAGCACACCACCCCCGATCCTGTCGGGGTGCAGGCCACCCTGGCCTCGCTCAAGCAGGCCGGTGCCCGCGCCGTGGCGATGGAGGTTTCCTCCCATGGTCTGGATCAGGGCCGCGTCGCGGCGCTGGAGTTCGACGTGGCGGTGTTCACCAACCTGTCGCGCGATCACCTCGATTACCACGGCAGCATGGAGGCCTATGGTGCAGCCAAGGCCAAGTTGTTCGCCTGGCCGAACCTGCGTTGCCGAGTGATCAACCTCGATGACGCCTTTGGTTGTGAGCTCGCCGCGCAAACGCACGAGTCACGCCTGATCGGCTATAGCCTCAGCGATGCCAGCGCCTTCCTTTATTGCAGCGAAGCGCACTTCGACGATCACGGCGTGCGTGCGCGCCTGGTGACACCGCGCGGCGAAGGCATGCTGCGCAGCAATCTGCTCGGTCGTTTCAACCTGAGCAACCTGCTGGCGGTGGTCGGTGCGCTGCTGGGCATGGACTACGGCCTCGACGAGATTCTCAAGGTCCTGCCGCAACTGCAGGGGCCAGCGGGCCGCATGCAGCGTCTCGGTGGCGGCGACAAGCCGCTGGTGGTGGTCGACTACGCGCACACCCCGGATGCGCTGGAGAAAGTTCTCGAAGCCATGCGTCCACACGTCGAAGGGCGTCTGGTCTGCCTGTTCGGTTGCGGCGGCGATCGTGACCGCGGCAAGCGCCCGCTGATGGCCGCGGTTGCCGAGCGGCTGGCCGATGCGGTGTGGGTGACCGATGACAATCCGCGTACGGAAGAGCCGGCACAGATCGTTGCCGATATCCGCGCAGGCTTCAAAGCGCCGGAGCAGGTGCAGTTCATTCATGGCCGTGGCGATGCCATCGCGCGGCTGATTGCCCAGGCTGAAGCCGCCGATGTGCTGGTACTGGCTGGCAAGGGCCACGAGGATTACCAGGAAATCATGGGCGTGCGTCAGCCGTTCTCCGATCTGATCGAAGCGAACAAGGCCCTGGCGGCCTGGGAGGTAGCGCATGCTTAAGCCCTGGTTGCTCAGCGACGTCGCCGCCGATCTGAACGCTCGCGTGATTGGCGCCGATGTGGCGTTCTCCGCCGTTGGCACCGACAGCCGCACCATCGCTGCGGGTCAGCTTTTCGTGGCGCTGACCGGCCCACGCTTCGACGGTCATGATTATCTGGTCGACGTCGCCGCCAAGGGGGCAGTCGCCGCGTTGGTCGAGCGTGAGGTGGCGAATGCGCCGTTGCCGCAATTGCTGGTGGCCGACACGCGTCTGGCACTCGGTCAACTGGGTGCGCTGAACCGCCAGGCCTTTACCGGCCCGCTGGCTGCCGTGACCGGTTCCAGTGGCAAGACCAGCGTCAAGGAAATGCTCGCGTCCATTCTGCGTGCCGGCCTCGGCGGCGCGGTACTGGCCACTCGTGGCAATCTCAATAACGACCTCGGTGCGCCACTGACCCTGCTGGAGCTGGCGCCTGAGCATCGCGCCGGGGTGATCGAACTGGGCGCCAACCATGTCGGCGAGATCGCCTACACCGTCAGCCTCACCCAGCCGCAGGTGGCGATCATCACCAATGCCGGCAATGCCCATGTGGGTGAGTTTGGCGGTCCGGAAAAGATTGTCGAGGCCAAGGGCGAGATTCTCGAAGGCCTGCCGAACGATGGTGTGGCCCTGCTCAATCTGGATGACAAGGCGTTCATCACCTGGCAGCGCCGCGCTGCCGGACGCAAGGTGCTGAGCTTTGCCTTGCGCGACACCCGCGCCGACTTCCACGGCAGCGATCTGGCCCGCGACGAGCGTGGCTGCCAGGGCTTTACCCTGCGCAGCCCGGTCGGTAGCGCGCGCATTCAGCTCAACCTGCTCGGTGAGCACAACGTGGCCAATGCACTGGCGGCCTGTGCTGCCGCTCATGCCCTGGGCATGCCGTTGGTCGCCATGGTCGAAGGGCTGGAAAGCCTGCAACCGGTCAAGGGCCGCGCCGTAGCGCAGCTGGCGCCGAACGGCGTGCGAGTCATCGATGACAGTTATAACGCCAACCCGGTGTCCATGTGTGCGGCGGTGGATATACTCGCCGCCTTCTCCGGTCGCACCGTCCTGGTGCTGGGAGACATGGGCGAGCTGGGCGAGTGGGCTGAACAGGGCCATCGCGACGTCGGCCGCCATGCCGCGGGCAAGGTCGATGTGCTGTATGCCGTTGGCCCGCTGATGCGTTTTGCGGTCGAGGAGTTTGGCTCAAAAGGCCGTCACTTCGTCGATCAAGCCGAACTGATCGAAGCGCTTCGCGCCGAACAGGCCGGCAGCACACTACTAATCAAGGGTTCACGCAGCGCAGCCATGGACAAGGTCGTGGCGGCGCTGTGTGGCGTATCTGGGGAGATTCACTAAATGCTGCTGCTGCTGGCGGAGTACCTGCAACAGTTCCACAAGGGCTTCGCGGTCTTTCAGTACCTGACCCTGCGCGGCATCCTCGGCGTGCTCACCGCCCTGGCGCTGTCGCTGTGGCTCGGCCCGTGGATGATCCGTACCCTGCAGGTGCGGCAGATCGGCCAGGCGGTGCGCCACGATGGCCCGCAATCGCACCTGTCGAAGAAAGGCACGCCGACCATGGGCGGTGCGCTGATCCTCAGCGCCATCACCGTGAGCACCTTGCTCTGGGCCGACCTGTCCAACCGCTACGTCTGGGTGGTGCTGGCCGTGACGCTGCTGTTCGGCGCCATCGGTTGGGTCGATGACTACCGCAAGGTGATCGAGAAGAACTCGCGAGGTCTGCCGAGCCGCTGGAAGTATTTCTGGCAGTCGGTGTTCGGCCTCGCTGCCGCCGTCTTCCTTTATATGACTGCGCAGAGCCCGGTGGAGACCACCCTGATCCTGCCGTTGCTGAAGGACGTCGCCATTCCTCTGGGTGCCGGCTTCGTGGTGCTGACCTACTTCGTCATCGTCGGCACTAGCAATGCGGTGAACCTCACCGACGGTCTCGACGGCCTGGCCATCCTACCAACCGTGATGGTGGCCGGTGCGCTGGCGATCTTCTGCTACCTGTCGGGCAACGTGAACTTCGCCGAGTACCTGCTGATTCCCTACGTGCCGGGCGCCGGTGAGCTGATCGTGTTCTGCGCCGCGCTGGTGGGCGCCGGCCTGGGCTTTCTGTGGTTCAACACTTACCCGGCGCAGGTGTTCATGGGTGACGTCGGCGCGCTGGCGCTCGGCGCCGCACTGGGCACCATCGCCGTGATCGTTCGCCAGGAAGTCGTGCTGTTCATCATGGGCGGGGTGTTCGTGATGGAAACCCTGTCGGTGATCATCCAGGTCGCCAGCTTCAAGCTGACCGGCAAGCGCGTGTTCCGCATGGCGCCGATTCACCACCATTTCGAACTCAAGGGCTGGCCTGAGCCGCGCGTGATCGTCCGTTTCTGGATCATCACCGTGATTCTCGTGCTGATCGGCCTGGCCACCCTGAAACTGAGGTAATAGAGCGTGTCATTGATCGCTTCCGACCAGTTCCGCATCGTTGTCGGCCTCGGCAAGAGCGGCATGTCCCTGGTGCGCTTCCTGGCGCAGCAGGGCGTGCGCTTTGCCGTGGCCGATACGCGCGCGAACCCGCCGGAGCTGGAGACGCTCAAGCGTGACTACCCGCAGGTGGAAGTACGTTGCGGCGAGCTGGACGTGGACTTCCTCTGCCGCGCCTCGGAACTGTACGTGAGCCCGGGCCTGGCGGTGGCGACTCCAGCGTTGGCCGCAGCGGCTGCGCGCGGGGTGAAACTGTCTGGCGATATCGACCTGTTCGCCCGCCACGCCAAGGCGCCGATCGTCGCCATCACCGGCTCCAACGCCAAGAGCACCGTCACCACTTTGGTCGGCGAGATGGCGGCTGCGGCTGGCAAGCGCGTCGCCGTCGGCGGCAACCTGGGTACGCCGGCGCTGGATCTGTTGGCCGACGATGTCGAGCTGTACGTGCTGGAGCTGTCCAGTTTCCAACTGGAGACCACCGATCAGCTCAATGCCGAAGTGGCCACCTGCCTGAACATCAGTGAAGACCACATGGACCGTTACAGCGGTCTGCCGGCCTATCACCTGGCCAAGCATCGGATCTTCCGTGGTGCCCGTCAGGTGGTGATCAACCGCGACGATGCCCTGTCGCGCCCGCTGATCGCCGACCAGGTGAGCTGCTGGGAATTCGGTCTGGGCAAGCCGGACTTCAAGCGCTTTGGCCTGCTCGACGAGAATGGCGAGAAATCCCTGGCGTTTCGCTTCGAAGCGCTGCTGCCGGTGAGTGAGCTGAAGATTCGTGGCGCGCACAACCAGTCCAACGCCCTGGCGGCGCTGGCGCTCGGTCATGCCGTGGGCCTGCCGATGGAGGCCATGCTCGCCACGTTGCGTCAGTTCGCCGGTTTGCCGCACCGCTGCCAGTGGGTTGGCGAGCGTGCCGGGGTGAGTTACTACGACGACTCCAAGGCCACCAACGTCGGTGCCGCGCTGGCGGCCATCGAAGGCCTCGGTGCCGATATCGCCGGCAAGCTGGTGCTGATCGCCGGTGGCGATGGCAAGGGCGCAGACTTCTCCGCACTAAAGGCTCCGGTCGCACGTTTCTGCCGTGCAGTGGTGCTGCTCGGTCGTGATGCTCAGCGTCTGGCAGACACCCTGGGTGACGCCGTACCGCAGGTGCGAGTAGCGAGCCTGGAAGAAGCCGTGCAGCGCTGCAGCGAATTGGCCGAGGCCGGTGATGCCGTGCTGCTGTCGCCAGCCTGCGCCAGCCTGGACATGTTCAAGAACTTCGAAGAGCGCGGGCGCCTGTTCGCCCGGGCTGTGGAGGGGCTCGTCTGATGCTGTCCTTCCTGCAGATTCGTCCCTCGCCGCTACTGGGTCGTGGCCTCGATCTGGACTTCCCGCTGCTGGCCGGTTGCCTGGGCCTGCTCGGCCTCGGCCTGGTGATGATCGCTTCGGCGTCTTCGGAAGTGGCCGCGGCGCAGACCGGTAGCCCGCTCTATCACATGATTCGCCATCTGATTTACCTGGTGATCGGTCTCGGTGCCGCTGGCGTGGTGCTGATGGTGCCGATGAACATCTGGCAGCGTTACGGCTGGATCATGCTGCTGGCGGCTTTCGCCCTGTTGGTGCTGGTATTGGTGCCAGGCATCGGCCGCGAGGTCAACGGTGCGCGGCGCTGGATCGGCTTCGGTGCCTTCAACGTGCAGCCGTCGGAGATCGCCAAGGTGTTCGTGGTGGTCTACCTGGCCGGTTACTTGGTGCGGCGTCAGGAAGAGGTGCGCGAGAGCTGGGCCGGTTTCTTCAAGCCGTTCGTCGTGCTGCTGCCAATGGCTGGCCTGTTGCTGCTGGAGCCTGACTTCGGCGCCACCGTGGTGATGATGGGTTCGGCCATGGCCATGCTGTTCCTCGGCGGCGTCGGCATGCTGCGCTTCGGCTTGATGGTGGCGCTGGCGGTTGGCGCGGTGTTCGTCCTGGTGCAGACCCAGGAGTACCGCCTGCAGCGTTTGATCACCTTTACCGATCCCTGGGCCGATCAGTATGGCTCCGGTTATCAGCTGACCCAGGCGCTGATCGCCTTCGGCCGCGGCGAGTGGTTCGGTGTCGGTCTGGGTAACAGCATTCAGAAGCAGTTCTACCTGCCGGAAGCGCACACCGACTTCGTCTTTTCGGTACTGGCAGAGGAACTGGGCTTCGTCGGCGCGCTGGCGACCCTGGCGCTGTTCGTCTTCGTCAGCGTACGTGCGCTGTACGTCGGTCTGTGGGCCGAGAGGGCCAAGCAGTTCTTCTCCGCCTATGTCGCCTACGGTCTGGCTTTCCTGTGGATCGGTCAGTTCCTGATCAATATCGGCGTGAACACCGGTCTGTTGCCGACCAAGGGGCTGACCCTGCCGTTCCTCAGCTACGGCGGCTCGTCGCTGGTGATCTGCTGTGTGAGTCTGGCGCTGCTGCTGCGTATCGAGTGGGAGCGGCGCAACATCCTGGGTAACGAGGACGTGGATTTCACCGAAGCGGATTTTGCCGAGGAGGTCAGCCATGCGCGGTAATGTGCTGATCATGGCCGGCGGCACCGGTGGTCACGTATTCCCGGCGCTGGCCTGCGCGCGCGAGTTCCAGGCCCGTGGTTACGCCGTGCACTGGCTGGGCACGCCGCGTGGTATCGAGAACGAGCTGGTTCCCCAGGCAGGCCTGCCGTTGCACCTGATCAATGTCAGCGGCCTGCGTGGCAAGGGCAAGCTGTCCCTGCTCAAGGCGCCGTTCCAGTTGCTGCGTTCGCTGCTGCAGGCGCGTCGTATCGTGCGTGAACTGCAGCCGGTGTGCGTGCTTGGCATGGGCGGATATGTCACTGGTCCCGGCGGTCTGGCCGCGCGTATGGCCGGCGTGCCGCTGGTGATTCACGAGCAGAACGCCGTGGCCGGTACCGCCAATCGTCTGTTGTCGCGTATCGCCAATCGTATCTGCGAGGCCTTCCCGAACACCTTTGCAGCGTCTGACAAACGGCGCACCACCGGTAACCCGGTGCGTGAAGAGCTGTTCCTGGAAACGCCGCGTGAGCCGCTGGCCGGGCGCAAACCGAAATTGCTGGTGCTGGGCGGCAGCCTGGGCGCCGAGCCGCTGAACAAATTGCTGCCGGCCGCGCTGGAGAAAATCCCTGCCGATGTACGTCCGCAGGTGTTCCACCAGGCCGGTAAACAACATGCCGACATCACTGCGGAGCGTTATCGCGATGCCGCGGTCGAAGCCGAGGTCGCGCCTTTCATCAAGGACATGGCTCGTGCTTATGGCTGGGCTGATCTGGTGGTTTGCCGCGCCGGCGCGCTGACCGTCAGTGAGCTGGCCGCAGCGGGGCTGCCGTCGTTTCTCGTGCCCTTGCCGCACGCCATCGACGACCACCAGAGCCGCAATGCCGAATATCTGGCGAAGGAGGGCGCCGCCGTCCTTCTCCCGCAACATGCCACTGACGCGGCCACGCTTGCCGCGCAGCTCATCGAGGTTCTGATGCACCTGGAAAAACTCAATGTCATGGGCGCTACCGCGCGTCGCCTGGCCAAGCCCGATGCCACCCGCACGGTGGTCGATATCTGCCAGGAGGTGATGCGTGGCTAAGTCTCCCGCTGCGGTCAAGGCCGAAGTGCGGCGCATGCGCCGTATCCGCCGCATTCACTTCGTCGGTATCGGCGGCGTGGGCATGTGCGGCATCGCCGAGGTGCTGCTGAACCTGGGTTATGAAGTATCTGGCTCCGATCTCAAGGCCTCGGCGGTGACCGAGCGCCTGGAAAGCTTCGGTGCGAAGATCTTCATCGGTCATGCTGCCGAGAACGCCGAGCAGGCTGACGTACTGGTGGTGTCCAGCGCCGTCAACACCAGCAATCCGGAGGTCGCCACCGCCCTGGAGCGCCGCATTCCGGTGGTGCCGCGTGCCGAGATGCTCGCCGAGCTGATGCGCTACCGCCACGGCATCGCCGTGGCCGGCACCCACGGCAAGACCACCACCACAAGCCTGCTGGCCTCGGTGTTCGCCGCTGGCGGTCTCGATCCGACCTTCGTCATCGGTGGCCGCCTGAACGCCGCCGGCACTAATGCCCAGCTCGGTTCCAGCCGCTTCCTGATCGCCGAAGCCGACGAGAGCGACGCCAGCTTCCTGCATCTGCAGCCGATGGTTTCGGTAGTCACCAACATCGACGCCGACCATATGAGCACCTATGGCGGCGACTTCAACAGGCTGAAGAAAACCTTCATCGAGTTCCTCCACAACCTGCCGTTCTACGGTCTGGCCGTGCTCTGCGTGGATGATCCGGTGGTGCGCGAGCTGCTGCCGCAGGTCGGCCGCCCGACCGTGACCTACGGCTTTGCCGAAGACGCCGACGTGCGCGCGATCAACGTGCGTCAGGAAGGCATGCGTACCTACTTCACCGTGCTGCGCCCGGACTGCGAGCCGCTCGACGTGTCGGTGAACATGCCGGGCAACCACAACGTCCTCAATGCTTTGGCCACCATCGCCATCGCCACCGACGAAGGCATCGACGATGCCGCCATCGTCGCCGGGCTGTCGGGTTTCCAGGGTGTCGGCCGACGCTTCCAGGTCTACGGCGAGCTGCCGGTGGACGGTGGCAGCGTGATGCTGGTCGACGACTATGGCCATCACCCGCGTGAAGTGGCCGCAGTGGTCAAGGCCGTGCGTGGCGGCTGGCCGGAGCGTCGTCTGGTGATGGTCTATCAGCCGCACCGCTACAGCCGTACCCGCGATCTGTACGACGACTTCGTGCAGGTGCTCGGCGAAGCCAACGTGCTGCTGCTGGTAGAGGTCTACCCGGCTGGCGAAGAGCCGATCCCGGGAGCTGACAGCCGCCAGCTGTGCCACAGCATCCGTCAGCGTGGCCAGCTCGATCCGATCTATGTCGAGCGTGGCGCCGACCTGGCGCCGCTGCTCAAACCGCTGCTGCGTGCCGGCGACATCCTGCTGTGCCAGGGCGCGGGCGATATCGGCGCAGTGGCACCGCAACTGATCAAACACCCGCTGTTCGTGGGGGAGTCGAAATGAGTTTGCACAGTACCCTCGATCCCAAGGACTTCGGCCGCGTCGCCGTGCTGTTCGGCGGCAAGAGCGCCGAGCGCGAGGTGTCGCTGAAATCCGGCAACGCGGTGCTCAGCGCCCTGCAAGCGGGCGGTGTGGATGCCTTCGGCATCGACGTGGGGGACGATTTCCTGCAGCGCCTTGCCAGCGAGAAGATCGATCGCGCCTTTATCGTGCTGCACGGTCGCGGTGGCGAGGACGGCTCCATGCAGGGCCTGCTCGAGTGCGCCGGCATCCCCTACACCGGCAGCGGCATCCTGGCCTCTGCGCTGGCGATGGACAAGCTGCGTACCAAGCAGGTCTGGCACAGCCTCGGCCTGCCGACGCCGCGCCACGCCGTGCTGACCTCGCGGGCTGACTGCGAGGCTGCTGCCACCGAACTGGGCTTCCCGCTGATCGTCAAACCGGCGCATGAAGGTTCCAGTATCGGTATGGCCAAGGTCGACAGCGTCGAGGCGCTGATCGCGGCCTGGCAGGACGCCGCGCGCTACGACAGCCAGGTGCTGGTCGAGCAGTGGATCGCCGGCCCCGAATACACCATCGCCGTGCTGCGTGGCGAAGTGCTGCCGCCCATTGGCCTGGGTACGCCGCACACCTTCTACGACTACGACGCCAAGTACCTGGCCGATGACACCCAGTACCGCATTCCCTGCGGCCTCTCGGCCGAGAAAGAGGCGGAACTGAAAGAACTGACGGCGCGTGCCTGCGAGGCAGTGGGCACTCAGGGCTGGGCGCGCGCCGATGTGATGCAGGATGCCAACGGCCAGTTCTGGCTGCTGGAAGTGAACACCGTACCGGGCATGACCGATCACAGCCTGGTGCCAATGGCCGCGCGTGCTGCCGGCCTGGATTTCCAGCAACTGGTGCTGGCGATCCTGGCTGACAGCGTCGAGGCGAGGGGTTAAGCGATGAGCATCGCTCTGCGCCATCAAGACTCGCTGAGGGCTCCGCAACGCGGCAAGCCCGCGCCGCGTGGCGCCAGCCGTCTGGTGACCAAGGAGCCGATGCGCCTGCGTCTGCCCAAGCCGGACTTCTCCTGGGTGGGCCGCTTGCTCTGGCCGCTGGCGCTGGTCGGTCTCGGTTTTGCTGCCTACGAAGGTGCACAGCGTCTGCTGCCCTACGCCGATCGCCCGATCGCGCGCATCAGCGTGCAGGGCGATCTGGCTTACGTCAGCCAGCAGGCGGTACAGCGGCGGATCGCGCCGTTCATCGAGGCGAACTTCTTCAGCGCTGACCTGCGCGGCATGCGTGAAGAACTCGAACGCATGCCCTGGATCGCTCATGCCGAAGTGCGTCGCGTCTGGCCGGATCAGATCGACGTGCGCCTCGAAGAGCAGCTGCCTATCGCCCGTTGGGGTGACGAAGCGCTGCTCAACAATCAGGGCCAGGCGTTCGCGCCGCAGGAACTGGACAACTACCAGCACCTGCCGCAGCTGTCCGGCCCGAAGCGGGCGCAGCCGAAGGTGATGCAGCAGTATCAGATGCTCAGCCAATTGCTGCGGCCGATGGGCTTCACCGTGGTCGGGCTGCAATTGCGCGAGCGCGGCAGCTGGTTCCTCTCGGCCACCGAGAACGCCAGCGGGCAGCGTATCGACATCCTGCTGGGACGTGATCACGTGGTGGAAAAAATGCGTCGGTTCGCCGCCATCTATGAGCGGGAACTGAAAGAACAGAGCGCGAACATCGCGCGCATCGACCTGCGTTATGCCAACGGCCTGGCCGTGGCCTGGCGTGAGCCGGTGGAGCCGGCTGCGGCCGAGCAGAAAGTGAATTGAGGAGAGGCAGGACTAATGAATAGCGCGCAGAGCGGCAAGATGATCGTTGGCCTGGACATCGGCACCTCCAAGGTGGTGGCGCTGGTGGGCGAGGTGACGGCCGACGGCCAGCTGGAAATCGTCGGTATCGGCACTCATCCCTCGCGCGGGCTGAAGAAGGGTGTGGTGGTCAATATCGAGTCCACCGTGGCCTCGATTCAGCGCGCCGTGGAAGAGGCGCAACTGATGGCGGGCTGCCGTATCCACTCGGCGTTCGTCGGTGTGGCTGGCAATCACATCCGTAGCCTGAACAGCCACGGCATCGTTGCCATCCGTGATCGCGAAGTGAGCCCGGCCGATATCGAGCGCGTGCTCGATGCCGCGCAGGCCGTGGCCATTCCGGCGGATCAGCGCGTGCTGCACACCCTGGCCCAGGATTACGTGATCGATAACCAGGAAGGCGTGCGCGAGCCGCTGGGCATGTCCGGCGTGCGCCTGGAGGCCAAGGTGCACGTCGTCACCTGCGCCGTGAATGCCGCACAGAACATCGAGAAGTGCGTGCGTCGCTGCGGTCTGGAAGTCGACGACATCATCCTCGAACAGCTGGCATCCGCGTATTCGGTACTGACCGAAGACGAGAAGGAGCTGGGCGTGTGCCTGGTGGATATCGGCGGTGGCACCACCGATATCGCCATCTTCACCGAAGGCGCGATTCGTCATACCGCGGTGATTCCGATTGCTGGTGACCAGGTTACCAACGACATCGCCATGGCCCTGCGTACGCCGACCCAGTACGCCGAAGAAATCAAGATTCGCTACGCCTGCGCCCTGGCCAAGCTGGCCGGTGCTGGCGAAACCATCAAGGTGCCGAGCGTCGGTGATCGTCCGCCGCGTGACCTCTCGCGTCAGTCCCTGGCTGAAGTGGTCGAGCCGCGTTACGACGAGCTGTTCACCCTGGTGCAGGCCGAGCTGCGCCGCAGCGGCTACGAAGACCTGATTCCCGCCGGCATCGTCATGACTGGCGGCACGGCGAAGATGGAAGGCGCGGTGGAGCTGGCCGAGGAAATTTTCCACATGCCGGTTCGACTGGGCGTACCGCACAGCGTCAAGGGCATGGGCGACGTGGTGCGCAACCCGATTTATTCCACCGGTGTGGGCTTGCTGTTGTACGGGCTGCAGAAGCAGAACGACGGCATTTCCATGTCGGTAGGCAGTCCTTACCAGGACGAAAACAAAACCCCGGTACTCGAACGCATCAAGCGTTGGGTGCAAGGCAATTTCTAAATTTGCAGTAGGCGTTACAACTAGAAAGGAAGGAGAGGGATCATGTTCGAACTAGTAGATAACATTCCGCAAAGCGCGGTTATCAAAGTAATCGGTGTCGGTGGTGGCGGCGGTAACGCAGTCAATCACATGGCGGTCAGCAACATCGAGGGCGTCGAGTTCATCTGCGCCAACACCGATGCGCAGGCGCTGAAGAACATCGGCGCACGTACCGTGCTGCAGCTCGGCCCGGGCGTGACCAAAGGCCTGGGCGCTGGCGCCAATCCGGAAGTCGGTCGTCAGGCCGCGCTGGAAGATCGCGAGCGCATCGCTGAAGTGCTGCAAGGCACCGACATGGTGTTCATCACCACTGGTATGGGTGGCGGTACTGGCACCGGCGCTGCACCGGTCATCGCCGAGGTGGCCAAGGAACTGGGCATCCTCACCGTGGCCGTGGTCACCCGCCCGTTCCCGTTCGAAGGCAAGAAGCGCATGGTCATCGCCGATGAAGGCATCCGCGCGCTGTCCGAGAGCGTCGACTCGCTGATCACCATCCCCAACGAAAAACTGCTGACCATCCTCGGCAAGGATGCCAGCCTGCTGTCCGCCTTCGCCAAGGCTGACGATGTGCTGGCTGGTGCCGTGCGCGGTATTTCCGACATCATCAAGCGTCCGGGCATGATCAACGTCGACTTCGCCGACGTGAAAACCGTGATGAGCGAAATGGGCATGGCGATGATGGGCACTGGCTGCGCCAGCGGTCCGAACCGTGCGCGTGAAGCAACCGAAGCGGCCATCCGCAACCCGCTGCTCGAAGACGTCAACCTGCAGGGCGCGCGCGGCATTCTGGTGAATATCACTGCCGGTCCGGACCTGTCGCTGGGTGAGTACTCCGATGTGGGTAACATCATCGAACAGTTCGCTTCCGAGCACGCCACCGTCAAGGTCGGCACCGTGATCGACGCCGACATGCGCGACGAACTGCACGTCACCGTGGTCGCTACCGGCCTCGGCGCGCGCATGGAGAAGCCGGTCAAGGTGGTCGACAACACCGTTCAGGTCGCCGTCAGCCAGCCGGTTGCCCAGCAGCCTGCCGCGCAGCCGCGCAGCGAGCAGTCGGTCAATTACAAGGACTACGAGCGCCCGACCGTGCAGCGTCAGAGCCACAGCGGTGCGGCCACTGCAGCCAAGCTCAATACCCAGGATGATCTCGATTATCTGGATATCCCGGCTTTCCTGCGTCGCCAGGCTGATTGATGGAATTTATCAGGAGCATATGGGTGATTGGTGTTCAGCAAAGGTCGGTTCTGCTATTATTCCCGACCATTGTTGAAAACAATTCGCAACTAGCGATATAGCGGCCAAGCCATGATCAGACAACGCACCCTGAAAAACATCATCCGTGCCACCGGCGTTGGCCTGCATTCGGGGGAGAAGGTTTACCTGACCCTGAAGCCGGCTCCGGTGGATACTGGTATCGTGTTTCGTCGTACCGACCTCGACCCCGTGGTGGAAATCCGCGCGCTGGCCGGGAATGTCGGTGAAACCACCATGTCGACCACGTTGATCAATGGTGATGTCAAGGTGGATACGGTAGAGCATCTGCTTTCGGCCATGGCAGGCCTGGGCATCGATAACGCCTACGTCGAGCTCTCCGCGTCCGAAGTACCGATCATGGATGGCAGTGCTGGTCCCTTTGTGTTCCTGATTCAATCCGCTGGCCTGCAGGAGCAGGAAGCGCCGAAGAAGTTCATCCGCATCCTGCGTGAGGTCACTGTGGAGGAGGGCGACAAGCGCGCCACCTTCGTACCTTTCGACGGTTTCAAGGTGAGCTTCGAGATCGACTTCGATCACCCCGTGTTCCGCAATCGCACGCAGAGCGCCAGTGTGGATTTCTCCAGCACGTCTTTCGTCAAGGAAGTCAGCCGGGCCCGCACCTTCGGTTTCATGCGTGACATCGAGTTCCTGCGTTCGCAGAACCTGGCGCTCGGTGGCAGTGTGGAGAACGCCATCGTGGTCGACGAACATCGTGTGCTCAATGAAGACGGCCTGCGTTACGAGGACGAATTCGTCAAGCACAAGATTCTCGATGCCATCGGTGACCTGTACCTGCTGGGTAACAGCCTGATCGGCGAGTTCAAGGGCTTCAAGTCTGGTCACGCGCTCAACAATCGTTTGCTGCGCACGTTGATCGAACAGACCGATGCCTGGGAAATGGTGACCTTCGAGGACGCCAAACTCGCACCGATCTCTTACATGCGCCCGGTTGCGGCGGTGTAAACACACTCTCTTTCCAGCTTCAATTGAGGCCACCTTCGGGTGGCCTTTTTTATGGCGCGTGGTTGAGTCGGTGGTGAGTGCTGCAACGATTCATGGCGCCAATCATCTGGCGAAAGCGGCAAAAAAGACGTTTACCGACGAACGGAATGAGGGGTCATTCGTCTTTCTGCGTATGGCTGGCCAGGCGCTCAAGCGCGGCGCGTAGCCTGGGGTCGCTGATGCCTTCGGCTGTCGCCTGGATGCTTTGTGCGGCGCTATTGGACAGGTGCAGGGTGCGACCGGTTCCACGATTCTGGCCGCCTTGAGGTTGCACCTTGAACATGATTTTCGTTAAGGTCGCGAATTCTTCGAGTGCCTGTAGTTGTCGTTGCAGTCTTCTTTGCTGATAACGCAGGCGTGTTGCCCAGTGGCCATCGGTCACTATCAATAGCAAGCAGCCGTCTCGCCAGGACGCTACATGACAGTGTTCCCGGACGGCAGGCTGTAGCTGGCTATCGACAAGACGCTGTAGGTGAGTAAGGCGTTGCGCCTGACCGAACAGCGCTTTCAGGGGCTTGGCTTCGCGTAACAGCTTAGCGGGTGCCTGAGCCGGCAAGGGACGAAACGTCATGGCAGGAAGCCTTAAGTTGCAGAGCCGTCATGGTAGCAGAGCGTGCTGCCGGCCTGTGCTCTGCGAAAAGGGGAAGCCATGCATATCATCTTGCTCAATAGCCGTCACGGTTCGGCGCGAACGATCAATCTGGACCTGCGCTGGTTGTTGCTCTCGGTTGTCCTGCTGCTGGTCCTGAGCCTGGGTGCCGGTGCAGCAATGGGCGCCAAGTGGTTGACCTCCGAGCCGGTGGTCGACACCTCGCTGGCCGAAGCACTCGATCTGCAGCGTGAACAGGTTGGCGTGGTACGCCAGGACGCACAACGTCAGCTCGACGCCTTTGCCGTGCATGTCGCGGAACTGCAGGCGCGCCTCACGCGGCTCGATGCTCTGGGCGAGCGCCTGACCGAATTGGCGGAGCTGGACGCAGGCGAATTCGATTTTTCCCTCAGTGTCGGGCAGGGCGGCGCGGAAGATGCACTGGGCGCTTCGGCCTATGCACCGCCACCTTTCATGAGTGCGCTTGACAGCCTGGCGCTGCGAGTGGAAAGCCGCGAGCAGCAGTTGGAAGTGCTGGAGCAACTGCTTGGCGAGCGTCGCCTGAGTGAAGCTGAAACACTTTCTGGTCGCCCGGTTTTGCAAGGTTATGTGTCGTCGCCTTTCGGGCGTCGCGTGCACCCGCTGACCGGTCGCGTAAGTGTCCACAAGGGCGTCGACTTCGCCTCCAAACCGGGGAGCGATGTGGTGTCGGTGGCGGCGGGTATCGTTACCTTCTCCGGTAAGAAGAACGGTTATGGCAACGTGGTTGAGATCAGTCACGCCGATGGCTACGTCACCCTCTATGCCCACAACCAGAGCAACACTGTGCAGATCGGTGATCTGGTGCAGCGCGGCGAGACCATCGCCAAGGTCGGCCGTAGTGGTCGCTCCACCGGTTATCACGTGCATTTCGAAGTCAGCAAGAATGGCCGACAGGTCAATCCTGCCCTTTATATCGCGCGCGCCAACGGCGTCGAGTGAGTCGGGGCAACAGGCTGACCTTGAATTGCCAGCATTCATCCCCATATAAAGTTTCACGCCGCGCCCCTGGCTGACCGGGGATGCGTGGCCTGCGCCATTATGCGGCAGCAACGGGCTGACAACGTCACTTTCCTCCCTGAGTTTTCCGGGTAGAATGCCCCCTTCGCCCGCAGCCATGCTGGCTGCCAGGTCGCGATTTGCGCCGACCTCCATCCATTCGCCGGAAGATCCTGTCGATATGTTTGCGCCTCTGTTTAAAAAACTTTTCGGAAGCAAGAATGAGCGTGAAGTCAAACGCTTGGTCAAGGCGGTGCAGTCCGTCAACGTCCTCGAAGAGCAGATGATTGCCCTGTCGGACGAGCAACTGCGTAGCAAGACCGAAGAGTTCAAGGGCCGTCTGGCTCAGGGCGAAACCCTCGACAAGCTGCTTCCCGAAGCCTTCACTGTGGCCCGTGAGGCCGGTAAGCGAGTGATGGGCATGCGCCACTTCGATGTGCAGCTGATCGGCGGTATGGCCCTGCATGAAGGCAAGATTGCCGAGATGCGTACCGGTGAGGGCAAGACCCTGGTAGGTACCCTGGCGGTCTACCTCAACGCGCTGTCCGGCAAGGGCGTGCACGTGGTCACGGTCAACGAATACCTGGCCCGCCGCGACGCCAACTGGATGCGTCCGCTGTATGAATTCCTGGGCTTGTCGGTGGGCATCGTTACCCCCTTCCAGCCGCCGGAAGAGAAGCGCGCTGCTTACGCCGCCGACATCACCTATGGCACCAACAACGAATTCGGTTTCGACTATCTGCGTGACAACATGGCCTTCAGCCTGGAAGACAAATTCCAGCGCGAGCTGAATTTCGCCGTGATCGACGAAGTCGACTCCATCCTCATCGACGAAGCCCGTACCCCGCTGATCATCTCTGGTCAGGCTGAAGACAGCTCCAAGCTGTACATCGAGATCAACAAGCTGATCCCGCGCCTCAAGCAGCACATCGAGGAAGAGGAAGGCGTGGTGACTCAGGAAGGTCACTACAAGGTCGACGAGAAAACCCGCCAGGTCGAGCTCAACGAGGCTGGTCACCAGTATGTCGAAGAGATGCTTACCGCGGCCGGCCTGCTGACTGAAGGCGAGAGCCTCTATTCCGCGCACAACCTTGGCTTGCTGACCCATGTTTACGCCGGCCTGCGTGCGCACAAGCTGTTCAACCGCAACGTCGAGTACATCGTGCAGAACGGTCAGGTGATCCTGATCGACGAGCACACCGGTCGTACCATGGCCGGTCGTCGCCTCTCCGAGGGCCTGCACCAGGCCATCGAGGCGAAGGAAGGGGTGAACATCCAGGCCGAGAGTCAGACTCTGGCCTCGACCACCTTCCAGAACTACTTCCGCCTTTACAACAAGCTGTCCGGCATGACCGGTACCGCCGATACCGAGGCCTTCGAGTTCCGTCAGATCTACGGTCTGGACGTGATGGTCATCCCGACCAACAAGCCGATTGCGCGCAAGGACTTCAACGACCTGGTCTATCTGACCCAGGAAGAGAAGTACCAGGCGATCATCGCCGATATCAAGGATTGCCAGGCCCAGGGCCGGCCGATCCTGGTGGGTACCGCCACCATCGAGACCTCCGAGTACGTCAGTCAGTTGCTGAATCAGGCAGGCATCGAGCACAAGGTTCTCAACGCCAAGTTCCACGACAAGGAAGCTGAGATCATCGCCCAGGCCGGTCGTCCGGGGGCGTTGACCATTGCCACCAACATGGCGGGTCGTGGTACCGACATTCTTCTCGGCGGTAACTGGGAAGTGGAAGTGGCAGCGCTGGAAAACCCCACCGACGAGCAAATCGCGCAGATCAAGAGCGAGTGGCAGAAGCGTCACCAGCAGGTGATCGAAGCCGGCGGCTTGCACGTGATTGCCTCCGAGCGCCACGAATCGCGTCGTATCGACAACCAGTTGCGTGGTCGTGCTGGTCGTCAGGGTGACCCGGGCTCCAGCCGCTTCTACCTGTCGCTGGAAGACAACTTGATGCGCATCTTCGCCTCGGATCGGGTGAAGAATTTCATGAAGGCCCTCGGCATGCAGTCCGGCGAGGCCATCGAGCACCGCATGGTCACCAATGCCATCGAGAAGGCTCAGCGCAAGGTCGAGGGGCGTAACTTCGACATGCGTAAGCAACTGCTCGAATTCGACGACGTGGCCAACGAGCAGCGCAAGGTGATCTACCACATGCGCAACAGCCTGCTGGCTGCCGAGAGCGTTGGCGACACCATCGCCGAGTTCCGCGAGGAAGTGCTGACCACCGCAGTCAACAACCATATTCCGCCGCAGTCGATGCCGGAGCAGTGGGATGTCGCCGGTCTGGAGTCCACCCTGCAGAGCGATTTTGGCATCAAGCTGCCGATCCAGCAGTGGCTGGATGAAGACGACAAGCTGTACGAAGAAACCCTGCGTGAGCGCATCCTTGCCGAGCTGCTGGCTGCCTACAACGAGAAGGAAACCCAGGCCAGCGCCGAGGCTCTGCGTACCTTCGAGAAGCAGATTCTGCTGCGTGTGCTGGACGATCTGTGGAAAGACCACCTGTCGACCATGGATCACCTGCGTCACGGGATTCACCTGCGTGGCTACGCGCAGAAGAACCCCAAGCAGGAATACAAGCGCGAGTCCTTCGCCCTGTTCCAGGAACTGTTGGAGTCGATCAAACGCGATGCCATCCGCGTGCTCAGCCACGTTCAGGTGCGTCGCGAAGATCCGGCCGAAGAAGAAGCTCGTCTGCGCCGCGAAGCCGAAGCCATGGCCGAGCGTATGCAGTTCCAGCACGCAGACGCCTCGGCACTGGCGGCTGAAGAGAGCGATGGCGCAGAAGGAGACGTTGCCATGGCCGCCGCTCCGGTACGTGCCGAGCAGAAGGTTGGCCGTAACGAGCCGTGCCCTTGCGGTTCGGGTAAGAAGTACAAGCACTGCCACGGTCAGATCGGCTGATCGGATCGCTTGCAGTAGCGGGCGCTTCGGCTATGCTGCCAGCGCCCTGACAACGCCGCGAACGGCCCAGCCGCTCGCGGCGTTTTACCATCTCATTCGGTCGCCGAAGCGATCACCGTATATCTGAAGGAGCGCATCTCATGGCTGTTGGTCTTGGCCCGCTGTCTACCCTGCACCCGGTTCCTGGTTTCGAGCTGGGTATCGCCTCGGCCGGCATCAAGCGTCCAGGGCGCAAGGATGTGGTGGTGATGCGCTGTGCCGAAGGCTCGCGTATCGCCGGGGTGACCACCACCAACGCCTTCTGCGCGGCCCCTGTACTGATCACGCGCGAGCGTCTGGGCGGCGAAGTGCGTTACCTGCTGACCAATACCGGCAATGCCAACGCGGGTACCGGCGCTGATGGCCTGGCCCGTGCGCGTCGCTCCTGTGCGCGCCTGGCTGAACTGACCGGTGTTACCGAAAGCGCCGTGCTGCCGTTTTCCACCGGTGTGATCGGCGAGCCGCTGCCGGTCGAGAAGATCGAGTCCGCGTTGCAGGCCGCGCTGGATGACCTCAAGGCTGACAACTGGGAAGCTGCCGCCACCGGCATCATGACCACCGACACCCTGCCCAAGGGCGCCAGCCGTCAGTTTCAGCACGATGGCGTGACCATCACCGTGACCGGCATCTCCAAGGGCGCCGGTATGATCCGCCCGAACATGGCCACCATGCTTGGCTACATCGCCACCGACGCCAAGGTCGCGCAGGGCGTGCTGCAGGATCTGGTGCGCGATGCGGCGAACAAGTCGTTCAACCGCATCACCATCGACGGTGACACCTCCACCAACGATTGCTGCATGCTGATCGCCACCGGCCAGGCCGCACTGCCTGAGATCAGTGACGCCTCCGGTGAGCTGTTCGCCAAGCTCAGGCAGGCGGTGTTCGAAGTGTTCATGGAAGTGGCGCAGGCCATCGTCCGTGACGGTGAAGGTGCGACCAAGTTCGTCACCGTGCAGGTCAACGGCGGTGGCACTCATCAGGAGTGCCTGGACGTGGCTTATGCCGTGGCTCATTCGCCGCTGATCAAGACCGCGCTGTTCGCCTCCGATCCCAACTGGGGGCGTATCCTCGCGGCTGTCGGCTATGCCGGCGTGCCACAGCTGGACGTGAGCAAGATCGATGTGTTCCTTGGCGAAGTCTGCATTGCCAGCAAGGGTTGCCGTGCGACCACCTATACCGAAGAGCAGGGCGCAGCGGTGATGGCGCGTGAGGAGATCACCATCCGCATCGAGCTGGGTCGCGGCAACTGCAGCGAGACCATCTGGACCACCGACCTGTCCCACGAGTACGTCAAGATCAACGCCGAATATCGCACCTGATCAGTCCCGGCCGTCCATTATTCCCGCGCCTCATGACCCCATGACGCGCGGGAATTTGCTATTCGGGGGGCGGGCTTTTAACGTCGAGCGACTTCGGGTATTCCCAGGAACGTAGGCGAGGACACGCAAGATGGCACTGCAACTGGTGATTGGCGACAAGAACTATTCCTCCTGGTCTCTGCGTGCGGCGCTGGCGGTCGATCTGGCCGGTGCCGACTGCGAAGAGCTGCGGGTGCGTTTGTTTCAGCCAGACAGTCGCGCACAACTGTTGCGCTATTCGCCCACCGGCAAGGTGCCGGTTCTGCTGACCGAGCAGGGTGCGGTGTGGGACTCCCTCGCGATTGCCGAGTACCTGGCCGAGTGCTATCCAGAATCGCAGCTGTGGCCGCAGGAGCAGCAGGCTCGCGCGCTGGCGCGCAGTATCTGTGCGGAGATGCACAGCGGCTTCACGGCGCTGCGCAGTCATCTGCCGATGGACCTGGCGCGGGACAAGGCGCTGGCCGAACTGCCTGACGAGGCGCAGGCCGATATCGATCGCATCTGCGCGATCTGGGCTGGCTGCCGTGAGCGTTACGCCAGTACCGGCAACTATCTGTTCGGCCAGGCCAGCATCGCCGATGCCTTCTACGCGCCGGTCGCCGCGCGACTGCGCAGCTATCGTGTGGCGCTACCGACAGCGGCAGCGGCCTATGTCGAAACCATCTATCGTTGGCCGGCGTTCCAACGCTGGTATCAGGCAGCATTGCAGGAGGTGAAGGAGTGAAGCGTATTCATGTCGCCGCAGCGGTGATTCGGGGTGTCGATGGACGCATCCTGATTGCCAAGCGCCCGCAGGATAAGCACCAGGGTGGTCTGTGGGAGTTTCCCGGCGGCAAGGTGGAAGAGGGCGAGGCAGTGCGCGTCGCCCTCGACCGTGAGTTGCAGGAGGAGCTTGGCATCCGTCCGCAAGCGGCGCGTGCGCTGATTCAGATTCGCCACGATTACCCGGACAAGCAGGTGTTGCTGGACGTCTGGGAAGTCTCGACCTTCAGCGGTGAGCCGCATGGCGCAGAAGGCCAGCCGCTAGCCTGGGTCAGCGAGCGGCAACTGCTGGAGTACGAGTTTCCCGCTGCCAACAAACCCATCGTCGCCGCCGCGAGGTTGCCTGATCGTTATCTGATCACCCCGGACGGCCTGGAACCGAGCGAGCTGCTGGCCGGCATCCGCAGTGCCCTGGCGCAGGGTGTCCGGTTGATCCAGCTGCGTGCGCCGAACATGTTCGATCCGCAGTATCGGGACCTGGCAGTCGACGTGCAGGGCCTGTGCGCCGGCAAGGCGCAACTGATGCTCAAGGGACCGCTGGAGTGGCTGGGCGACTTTCCGGCGGCAGGCTGGCACCTGACTGCCGAGCAGCTGCGCAAGCATGCCACTGGCGGCCGACCTTTCCCTGAGCATCGCTGGCTGGCAGCGTCCTGCCACAGTGCCGAAGAGCTGGCGTTGGCAGCGCAGATGGGTGTGGATTTCGTCACCCTGTCGCCAGTGCAGGCGACCGCAACGCATCCCGAAGCACTGCCGCTGGGTTGGGAGGCAGCAAGCGAGATGCTGATCCATTTCAACCTGCCGGCTTACCTGTTGGGCGGTGTCGGCCCGGCCGATATCGAACGCGCCTGGCAGGTTGGCGCCCAGGGCGTGGCCGGTATCCGCGCGTTCTGGCCGGACAGCGCCTTGTAGGAGCGAGCTCTGCTCGCGAACATCGGCGAGTCTAAGAAGCTTCGCGAGCAGAGCTCGCTCCTACAGTCTATACCTGAGGTTGCATGCAGGCAGGAGGCAAGGAATGCCCATTACCATACGTCTCATCTGCGCAGCGGTCGCTTTTCTGAATCTGGCCGCATTTATTCGATTACAGCCGTTACCCACTGTAGACAACCTTGATTTCACGACTTTTTTGTGGGACGGCTGCTGATCGACGAATTACGTCTTGCTGAGGAGCAAGACCTCGCCACCTCATTGTGCTGGGTTGTGATGCCGGATCACTTTCACTGGTTGCTTCAACTGGGGCAGTGCGACTTGGAGAAGCTGTTGCAGCAGGTTAAGTCGCGCAGCGCCAAGGCAATCAATCAGCGCTTGCAACGCAGCGGTAAGGTCTGGCAGTCCGGCTACCATGACCGGGCTTTACGCCGGGAGGATGATGTACGTGACATCGCTCGTTATATCATCGCCAACCCGCTGCGGAGCGGCCTGGTAACGCAACTGGCCAATTATCCCTTGTGGGACGCCGTATTTCTGTAGGAGCGAGCTCTGCTCGCGAACATCGGCGAGTCTAAGAAGCTTTGCGAGCAGAGAACTAGGCGTCCCCCTCGCTCCTACCCTCCGTCTACATGTGAGGTCGCGAGCTACGGTTTGTCTGCCGCCTTCCACAGCACCTCGGCAATGCCCTGGCGCTTGGCGATCAGGCGGGCCGCGACGAACAGTAGGTCGGAGAGGCGGTTGACGTAGGCCAGGCCCTCACCGCGTAGCGGTTCCACGGCGTTGAGGTGCTGGCAGCGGCGCTCGCTGCTGCGCGCGAGGCTGCGGCACACGTGGGCTTGGGCGATCAGCCTGGAGCCGCCAGGCAGGATGAAGTTTTCCAGTGGCCCGACCTCTTCGTTCCAGTTGTCGATGGCCGTCTCCAGGCGCTGCACTTCTACCTGCTGCAAGGCCTGGTACTCGGGCATTGCCAGTTCGCCCCCGAGATCGAACAGACGGTGCTGGCAGGGGCTCAGCACCTCGCTGATCTCCTTGAGTGCCGGCCAGGTCGTGGCGGCATCATCCAGTTCGGCAAGCAGCAGGCCGAGCTGGCTGTTGAGCGTGTCCAACTCGCCTATGGCTTCGATGCGTGGGTGGTCTTTGCCGACCCGGCGGCCGTCGGCCAACCCGGTTTCGCCTTTGTCGCCAGTGCGGGTGTAGATCTTCGAGAGGCGAAAGCCCATGTCTCAGAGTCCTGTGTGATCGGGCAGCGAGGCCAGCGGCAGGCGCAGGGTGAAACAGGTGCCCTGGCCGGGCGTCGAGTGCACTTCCATCTGCCCTTTATGATTGTTGGTGATGATGAAGTAGGAGACCGCCAGGCCGAGTCCGGTGCCCTGACCCACCTCCTTGGTGGTGAAGAAGGGTTCGAAGATGCGTTTGCGCACCGCCTCGCTCATGCCGGTGCCGTTGTCTTCCACCTGGACCTCCGCCCAACTACCGGCCTGTCGAGTGCGCAGGATGATGCGGCCGGGCTCGGTATCCTCGTCGCGCTGGTGAATGGCCTGGGCAGCGTTCTTCAGCAGGTTGAGCAGCACCTGCTCCAGTTCGTTGGCGGTGCCGGCTACCGGGCCCAGTAGCGGATCGAACTGGTGCACGATCTCCAGGGTCTTGAAGTCGAAACTGTCGGTCAGGTCGAAGTCGTTACCGGCGATCTCCAGGGCTTGGTCGATCAGCGCCGGCAGATCGCAGGGCGATAGCTGGCGGTCGCTGCGGCGGCTGAAGCTGAGCATGTGGCTGACGATCTTGGCGGCGCGCTGGCCGGCCTGCTGGATGCCGTCGAGCAGGCGCGGTACCTCACGGGCCTCCATATAGTGCTCAATGGCAGGCAGGCTGACGCCGGCCTGCTCGGCCTGTTCGACATTCTTTTCCAGACCCGGCGACAGGCGCCGGCGGATGTTCTGCACGTTATGCAGAATGGCGCCGAGCGGGTTGTTGATTTCGTGTGCCATGCCCGCCGCCAGGCCGCCGACGGAGAGCATCTTCTCCGACTGCACCATCATTTCCTCCAGGGCCAGGCGCTGGGTGATGTCGTCGATACGGATCACCACGCCCCGTCCGGCGCTGCCCATCAGCGGGTAGAAGGTCAGGGCGTAGTGGTGGGGCTCTTCATCCTTGTGCCAGGTGACACGCTCGATCTTCTCCACACGATGTTGCTCGGCGGTGCGTTTGAGCTGCGCAAGAAAGGGTTTGAGTGGCGGGAAGGCGAGAAACACCGGCTGGTTCAGCGCTTCTTCCAGGCGCGTACCGGACAGGGCGCTGGCTTCCTGATTCCACTGCGTCACGTAGAGCTGTTCGTCGAGGGCGATCAGCGCCGAAGGCATGGAGTCGATGATGCTGTTGAGGTAGTTCTGAAAGCCGGTGAGTTTCTTCTCGATCTTGCTGCGCACCTGCACCTCCAATTCCAGCTTGCGGTTGGAGTGGCGGGTTTCCTCGGCCAGGCTCTGCGCCTGATCGAAGGCCTGCTGGGCGTCGTCGCGGGCACGCTTGAGCTGCTGCTCGCGGGCCTCCATGCGCATCAGCATGGTATTGAACGCATCGGCCAGGCTGCCGATCTCGTCCTGATTGCCGCGATTGGCGCGCAGCGCATAGTTCTCTTCGCGGGTGACCTGGCGTGATAGTTCTTCCAGGCGGCGAATGGGTTTGGTCACCAGGCGTTTGATCTGCCTGGCCACCAGCATCCACAGCAGCACGCTGAACGCCAGAATCACCAGGCTCGCGGTCAGGGTGCCGGTATAGAAGGCACCAGGCAATTCGCTGGAAGCCACCAGCAGCAGGGCGCCGGGGCGACCGCTGGGGTGCGGCAGGTCGACCAGCAGGTTGGTGCGAAAGGCCGTTTCGCGCCAGTTCTGCAGATGGCTCAGTTGCTGCGGTAGCTGCAGTTTTTCGCCGCGTTGCAGTTGTGCCAGGCTGTTGCCATTGCTGTCGTAGATAACCGCTGCACGCAGGGGCGCGTAATCGTCCAGGCGTTTGAGCAGGGCTTCGGCCGAGGCGGACGAGTGCAAGGCTTCCTTGCTCAGCGTCGGGCTGGCGATAAGCCGGCCGAGGGTGTGCAGGGCCTGTGGCGCCATGCTCTCCTGGGTGATCCAGTAGGCTGCACTGATGAAAGCCAGATTGGCCACCAGCATCACGGCGGCGAGCAACACCAGCAGTGCGGCGAGCAGTTTGCGGCCCACTGGCAGGTTTTCGAGGCGCTGACGCAGTCTCATGAGGGTATCGTTGTGACGAGTGAGGACGGCAGGTTAGCGCGGCTGTCAGGCCATTGCCTACTGCCAGTGTAGGGCGGGTGCAACCCGCCAAGCTGCGAGTGATGGGTTGCACCCGCCCTGCGTACTCAAGCGAGAGGCAAACCCCGTTCACGCAGGTGGCTCAGCAGGCGCTGTTGCAGATGCTGCAGGTGCGGCACATGCAGTTGATGACGCTGTGCGGCGGCGCAGGCATAGCCAAGCAGGTAGCTGATCTCGGTACGACGTCCCTGCGCTACGTCCTGGTGCATGGACGAGTAGTTAGCCGCGGTGGCGAGAATCACGCGCTGGACTTCCTCATGCAGATTCTCCGCCGCCGCTGGTTGGCCGCAGCGCTGTAGCAGTTCGCCGAGCTCGGCGCACAGGGTGGCAACTTCGGCCGGATGTTCGCTCAGGCCTCCATTGCGGCAGTCGTGTAATACGCTGAGCGGGTTGATTGCGCAGTTCAGCGCCAGCTTGCGCCACAGGCGCGTGAGGATATCCGGGCTCCACTGGTGAGCGATGCCCGCGTGCTGCAGCTCGTCCAGCCAGGCTGGCGGCTGGGGATCGTTCGGGTCGCCCAGCCAGTTGTAGCCGTTGCCGGCGAACACCACCTGAAAGTCGGCAGGGCGAAAGGCCCCTTCAGTACTAGAGACGAACAGGCAACGCTGTCTGGGTAGGCGTTGGGCTACTTCATCCTGGCTGCCCAGGCCGTTCTGTAACAGCAGCAGTTCGGCGCCCGGCGCCAGACGCTCGGCGATGGTCGCCACCGCGCTTTGCGCGTCATAGGCCTTGCAAGCCAGCAGCAGGCGATGGATGGGGGCGTCGGCTTGTGGCAACTCTGCGGCAATGGCGTACTGCTGGGCCTGGCCTGCTTCGATCAGAGTCAGGCCGCCAGCCTGCTGGTAGGCCGCGAGGCGTTGCCGGTTGCGCAGAATCAGCCTGACCGACAGGCCGGCACGGGCCAGACGTGTGGCCCAAAGGCTGCCGAGGCTACCGGCGCCGAGGATGTGCCAGGTCACGGCAGAGGCAGGCGCATGGCAGCGACCCGGCCGCTGACATAAGACTCTGGCAGCAGATTTTGCGCATGCTGAATCAGTTGTTCTGGGGTGGTGGGCAGCGCCTTGGCGTCCAGGCCGACCAGGCTGATGCCGGCTTTCAGCGTAATGAACCCTTCGCTGGTCTTGAAGGCCTTGAAGTTGAGCCCTTCGTGCAGGCGCTTGAAGCTGCTAGGCGAGCACTCGTGCAGGTCTTCGAGCAGAGTGATCAGGCCGAAGTGGTTGTCATCCAGGCGGGTCAGCACGTCCAGTGGTCTGACGAGCTGTTGCAGGCGTCGTGCGACGCCATGTAGCAGCTCGTTGAAGAAACGGTCGCCGTATTGGCTGCGCAACTGACTGGCGTCCTGCAAGCCGATCAGCAGGTAGCACACGGCACCGCCGCGCGATTCGATCTGACGCAGGCTGTCGGTGAGCTTCTGCTGCAGATAGCGCGGGTTGCCCAGACCGGTGAGCGGATCGACCAGGTTACGCCGCTCCAGGCTGGCGATGTTATGCGTGAGCATGCGGTTTTCGTGTAGCAGGCGCTGCAAGGTGTTGCACAGGCGATCAGCGGCGTACACACGGGGCACCAGTTGCTCGTTCATCGCCGCCTTGCTGATGAAGTCATCTACGCCGCGGTCGAAGGCTTCGCTCAAAACGTTTTCGCCTTCCTTGCCGGTCAGCAGGATGATGTAGGTGTAGTGATCGGCGGTTTCGTCCAGTTGACGCACCCTGGCGGTCAGCTCCAGGCCGTCGATCTCGGGCATCAGCCAGTCGGCCAGCAGCACGCTGGCAGGGCGCTGCTCGAGCAACTGCAAGGCTTCGCTGGCGCTGCTGGCGAAGCGCACATCCTGATAGCCGGCCTGGCTCAGTGCACGGCCGATCATGGCGCTGGAGAACTTGGCGTCATCCACCACCAGGATGCTGAGATGGGGGTTGGGCATGTGGCTGGCTCGCAGACAGAGAGGAAGGACGCCAAACGGCGCGTATCAGTCTGGATATAATGGGCTCGCCATAGTTATCGTCAAGTCAGGCGCGTTCACTCCGTGAAGAGGATCGCGCCGTCCATCAGGAGCCCACTCATGCCTTCGTTCGACATCGTGTCTGAACTGGACAAACACGAACTGACCAATGCGGTCGACAATGCCATCAAGGAGCTCGACCGTCGGTTCGACCTGCGTGGCAAATGCAGCATCGAGAGCAAGGACAAGGCGCTGACCTTGACCGCTGAGGCCGAGTTCATGCTCGAGCAGATGCTCGATATCGTGCGCAGCAGCCTGGTCAAACGCAAGATCGACTGCCAATGCCTGGAAACCAAGGAGCCCTATGCCTCGGGCAAGGTGATGAAGCAGGAAGTCACCTTCCGCGAGGGCATCGACAAGGAGCTGGCGAAGAAGATCGTCGCTCACATCAAGGACGCCAAGCTCAAGGTGCAGGCCGCCATCCAGGGTGAGCAGGTACGCGTTACCGGCAAGAAGCGTGACGACCTGCAGGAAGCAATCGCCCTGCTGCTGGGTCACGAGTTCGGCATGCCGCTGCAGTACAACAACTTCCGCGATTGAACCTTTGTGATGCTGAGTCGTCGCAGGCTAGGCAGATAGCATTCTGACCGCCATGGCTTGCCATGGCGGTTTCGTTTCATGTACGGGAAAACAGGAGCACCCTATGGAGATGAACGTCGAGGAACTGGTGAAGATGTCCGAGGCCTGGCTGCCGGTGGTGTTGGAGTACAGCGGCAAGCTGACCCTGGCAGTGATCACTCTGCTGATCGGCTGGTGGCTGATCAGCCGGCTGACGTCGAGCATCGAGAGCATGCTCGCAGCGCGTAAGGTGGACCGCGCGTTGAGCAGCTTCATTGGCAGCCTGGTCAGCATCGTGCTGCGTATTCTGCTGCTGATCAGCGTGGCTTCGATGATCGGTGTGGAGACCACTTCGTTCATCGCCATGATCGGTGCCGCGGGTCTGGCCATCGGCCTGGCGTTGCAGGGCAGCCTGGCCAACTTCGCCGGTGGCGTGCTGATCATGCTGTTCCGTCCGTTCCGGGCTGGTGATTGGATCGAGGCACAGGGTGTCTCCGGTAGCGTCGACAGCATCCAGATCTTCCATACCACGCTGAAGACCGGCGATAACAAGGTCGTCATCGTGCCCAATGGCAGCCTGTCCAACGGCCACATCACCAACTACTCGCGTGAGCCGCGTCGGCGCGCCGACATCAATATCGGCATCGACTACTCCAGCGATATCAAAAAAGCGCGCGAGGTGCTGCTGGAAATCGCCCAGGACCCGCGTGTACATGTCGATCCTGCGCCGGTTGTGTTCGTGACCGGGCTGGGTGACAGTGCGGTGAACATCTCGCTGCGCGTATGGGTGGCGACTGGTGATTTCTGGCCGGTGACCTTCGAGTTCACCGAACTGGCCAAGGAGCGTCTGACCGAGGCGGGTATTGGTATTCCGTTCCCGCAGCGGGTGGTGCATCTGGCCAAGGCTGATTGACACTCACCACAAAAAAGCCCCGGTCGATCCGGGGCTTTTTTCTGCCTGGTGTCAGGCTTGCTCGACAGCAGACGGTGTCGTCTCAGGCCGCGCTTGGCGTTTGTCGCGGCGCCACTGAATGATGATAAGCAGCAGTGTCGGTATCCCCATCAGCGCCGTGGCGAGGAAGAAGTGGGCGTAGCCGAGGCTTTCCACCATCACGCCGGAATAACCACCGATCAGGCGCGGCAGCAGCAGCATGATGGAGCTGAGCAGGGCGTACTGGGTGGCCGAGAATTTCAGGTTGGTCAGGCTCGACAGGTAGGCGACGAACGCCGAGGTGGCCAGGCCGGCGCTGAAGTTGTCGCAACTGATGGTGACGATCAGCATGTTCAGGTGTGGGCCCATGCCCACCAGCAGCATGAACATCAGGTTGGTGGCCGCCGATGCGGTGGCACCGATCAGCAGAATCGGCATGATGCCGAAACGCACGATCAGCAGCCCGCCGACCCCGGCGCCGAGCAGGGTCATCACCAGGCCGAAAATCTTGCTGACACTGGCGATCTGCTCCTTGGTGAAGCCCTGGTCGATATAGAAGACGTTGGCCATCACCCCCATTACGGTGTCGGACAGGCGATAGGTGGCAATCAGGCTCAGCAAGAGCAGCGCCTGCCAGCGATAGCGCACGATGAAGTCGTTGATCGGCGTCAGCACCGGGGCCATGCCGCCCCAGAACAGGCTGGAGATGGACAGGCCGGTGAGCAGGGTATAGAGCAGTGCACGCAGGAAGGCGCGGTCGTAGTAGAGCAGCTCCTGCAGGCTTATCTGGCCCTGGAACACCAGCATCAGGTCACTTTCGTAGAACTGGGTGACCATGGCCGGGATGGCGATCAGCAGGATGATCAGCAGCAGCACGGACAGCAGCTGATGGAAGAATCCATACCTTGCCGCTGCCGTTTTCAGCACCGGCGCCAGCCCACCCCAGAACAGCCCGGAGGCGCACACGCAGGCCAGGGTGCTGTAGAGCAGCGCACGCAGGAAGGCGCGGTCGTTGTAGAGCAGCTCCTGCATGCTGACGTCGCCGAGCAGCATTGGCATCAGATCGCTCTGATAGAACTGGATGAACATGGTCGGCACGGCGATGATCAGCACGATCACCGCGCTGATCGCCAGCAGTTGGTGGAAAAAGCCATGCTTGGGTGGCGCGACATTGATGTGCGGAGGTGCTGGCGGCTCGCGCATCCAGATGGAGGTGAGCAAGCCAGGCAGCATCAGCAGGGCGAAGACCATGTAGGTGCCGGTCCAGGCGCTGAACTGGTAGTCCTTGGCGGTCGAGCCGAAGCCTTCGGCGAAATACAGCGCGCCGGCGGTGGCCAGCAGCGCGGCGACGCGGTAGCCGGTCATGTAGGCGGCGGCCAGCGCAGCCTGATGCTCATCGCCGAGGATTTCCAGACGGTAGGCATCGACGGCGATGTCCTGGGTGGCCGAAGCGAAGGCGACCAGCACGGCCAGGGCGATCAGCGTCGAGAGGTGCGTTTGCGGGTCGTAATGCGCCATGCCGATCAGGCCGATGGCAACCAGGCCCTGTGACAGCACCAGCCAGGAGCGGCGCCGGCCAAGCTTGCCCAACACTGGCAGGCGCCACTGGTCGAGCATCGGGGCCCAGACCCATTTGAAGGCATACGCCAGGCCGATGAGGCTGGCAAAACCGATGGTCTCGCGTGCTACGCCGGCTTCGCGCAGCCAGACCGACAGGGTCGAGAACACCAGCATGTAGGGCAGGCCGGCGGCGAAGCCCAGAAGCAGCAGCGCCAGTGTGGCGGGGTTGGCGTAGGTGGCGAGGGCTTCTCGCCAGGATTTGCGTGGCATCAGGCTCGAATTTGGGCTGGAGGGGTGGTTCGTAGGGCGCACTCTAACTGCTGTGCTCCATCGGGCGCCAGCCGTGACGACGCATATCCACACGTTCGTTCAGGATGCTGATGCCCTCCGCCCGCAGGCGCGCCCGTTGTTCGGCGCCCGCCGGGCTGCCAGCGCTCAGGCTGAGACGGCCGCCTGCGGCAATGACGCGATGCCAGGGCAGGGTGGTGCCATCGGGGAGTTGGCCCAGGGTACGACCGACCCAGCGTGCGGCGCGGCCCAGGCCGGCCAACTGCGCCAGCTCGCCGTAATTGACGACCTTACCGGCCGGCACCTGTGCCAATACCAGGTACAGCGCTTCGCGGCGTGCCTCTGCGCTTGCCGGTGGCGAGGCCGGCCATGCAGACTCTGCGGGTTTAATCCTGCCCATGGGGTGCGTCCTTATCATGCGTGTACTGATTGCCTGGTGTCTTTCAATCCTGGCTGCACCGCTTTGGGCCGATACCGTCTGGTTGAACAACGGCGATCGTCTGAGCGGTGAGATCATCCTGCTCGATGGCGGCAAGCTGGCGCTCAAGACCCGATATGCCGGCCAGGTGCTGATCGACTGGAAGGATATCGATACCCTCAGCTCCGACAAGCCCCTGCTGGTGCGGCGCAGCGGTTTCGACAACGAGCGCAGCGAAAGGTTGGCCGCCGCCGGCGCGGGCATGGTTCGCGTGCAGGGTGAGCGCGAGTACACCTTGCCGCTGGCGCAGATCAAGCGCCTGGTGCCGCCACGGCCGTTGCTGGAGGATCGTCTCTGGGAGGGCAACCTTGATGCCAAACTGGACATGAAGCGCAACGAGAACGATGTCGACGAGTGGAAGCTCAAGGGCAATACCCGCGTCGAGCATGGTCGTTGGCGCCATCTGCTCAGCGGCGAACTGGAGCGTGAAATTAAGAATGATCGCAAGGTCGAAGACAACTGGGAGCTGGAATACGACCTCGACCGCTTTCTGACCGAGCATTGGTTCTGGCGTGCGGGCGTGCAGCAGGGCGAGGATGAATTCGAGATCGTCGACCGTCAGCGTATCGTCGGCACCGGCCCCGGTTATCGCTTCTGGGATGACGAACTGGGTCGCTTCGACCTGATCGGGCAGTTCAATCGCGTGCGTCTGGAGTCGGATGTTGCTGATCTGGCGTTCAATACCACTTCGCTGGAGCTGGATTACAAGCGCCTGCTGTGGGGTACGCGGCTGGAGTTCTATGCCAATGCCCAGTTGCAGATCCCGCATATCGAAGAAATCGACTACGTGCTCGATAGCGAATTCGGCCTGCGCTACCGCCTCAACCAGTGGCGCGGCTGTTGCTGCTGTATGAGCTCAATCAGCTGGCGGCCCAGGGTCAGAGGGTTTCTGACCGACATTACCTGATCGGTGTCGGCATCGGTTGGTGAGCCTGCAAGGCCAATCATGCAGCAGGCAGCAGCGTCCTGCGCAGGGTTGGCCGACCAAATACGCTGAACTCTACGGCAGGCTGTCGGTCAGCTCTTGCTCAAGTGTCGGGCTTGCGGATAATGCCCGGCTTTTTCGCCCATCAGAGCCTTACTGACCTGCCATGTCGCGTCCATCATCCTTCTCGCTGCTTGGTCTGAGCCTTGCCCTGCTCAGCTCCGCCACTTTTGCCGACACCGTCTGGCTGACCAACGGTGACCGCCTGACCGGCACCATTCGTTTCTTCGACGGCAGCAAACTGCTGCTGGAAACCGACTACGGCGGCTCCATCCCGCTGAGCTGGAAGAAAATCGCCACCCTGCAAAGCGACCATGAGCTGCTGGTCAAACTTGGCCCTGTGGATGGCGAGCGTGCCAAATCGCTGCTGGCCGCCGAGCCGGGCAAGGTGACACTGGCCAATGGTGACTCGCCGAAAACCATCGAGCTGGCGCAGATCGAACAGATCATGAAGCCCAAGCCGCTGGTCGAGGACTTCACCTGGAAGGGCAATGTCGACCTCGGTCTGGACTACAAGCGCGGTGAGCGCGACTCCGACGACTACGATGTCGGCATCAAGACCCAGGCCCGTCATGGCCTGTGGCGGCATAACGCGCTGGCCGATTACAACCGCGAGCTGAAAAACGACGTCGTCAGCACCGACAACTGGAACGCCGAATATGCCCTTGACCGTTTCCTCACGGAGAAATGGTTCTGGCAGGGGCGCTTCGAGTACAAGCGCGACCGTATCGAAGAAGTCGAGCGTCAGCGCACCCTGGGTACCGGTCCGGGTTACCAGTTCTGGGATGACGAGCTGGGGGCGTTCTCCCTCGCCACCCTGGCCAACCGCAGTGACTACCTGTATAGCAACGGTGAACAGGACCGTTTCTATGCCATGAGCGTGAAGTGGGACTACAACCGCTATCTGATCGGCAAGACCGTCGAGCTGTTCAGCGTCGGTGAAGTGGTGCGCCCGCTCAGCAGCGCCGCCGACTATAGCCTGGATGCCGAGATCGGCCTGCGCTACAAGGTCACCGACTGGGCGTCGTTGAACATGAAGGCCGAGAAGGACATGGTCAGCGGTGCCGAAGGGGATCTGGATGAAACCCGCTACACCCTTGGCTTTGGTGTCGGCTGGTAACGTTCGCCAGCGTCAAGAAAAAGCCCGCGAATCAATCGCGGGCTTTTTCTTGGGCGAGAGAATCAGGCCTCTTGCCCAATGCCGATCAGATAAGCTTGCCAAAGCGGTCTTTCGTAGGAGCCCCGCCCCGGGGCGAAGCTTTTCAATCGCGTATCGCCCTGGTTCGCGGCGGGGCGCCGCTCCTACCCATTGGCAGCGTCGACGCTTAACTGACAGACATTAGGCCTCTTGCCCGTCCTTTTTCTTCCAGCCGGCGCCGCCTGGCAGTACCAGGTTGAGCAGCAGGGCGCTGATGGCGCACAGGGAAATACCCGACAGGGCAAATTCCTTGCCGCCAATCACCATGCCGCCGATGCCGAATACCAGGGTCACCGAGACGATGATCAGGTTGCGCGCTTCGGACAGGTCGACCTGGTGACGAATCAGTGTGTTGAGGCCGACCACGGCGATCGAGCCGAACAGCAGGCACAGAATACCGCCCATTACCGGTACCGGAATGCTCTGCAGGGCCACGCCGAACTTGCCGATGAAGGCCAGGGCGATGGCGAAAACTGCAGCCCAGGTCATGATCTTCGGGTTGTAGCTCTTGGTCAGCATCACTGCGCCGGTGACTTCGGCGTAGGTGGTGTTGGGCGGGCCACCGAACAGGCCGGCTGCCGAGGTGGCGAGGCCGTCACCGAGCAGGGTGCGGTGCAGGCCTGGCTTCTTGACGAAGTTCTTGCCGGTGACGTTGCCGATCGCCACCACACCGCCGATATGCTCGATGGCTGGCGCCAGGGCGACCGGCACCATGTACAGAATGGCGCCCCAGTGCAGTTCCGGGGTGACGAAGTTGGGTACGGCGAGCCAGGCTGCCTGATCGACGGCGCTGGTGTCGATCACCCCGAGCACCGCGGCGATGGCGCAGCCAACGGCGATGCCGGCGAGGATCGGCACCAGGCGGAAGATGCCGCGGCCCAGCACTGCCACCAGCAGGGTGGTGATCAGCGCCGGCATCGAAATCATCATCGCCGTGCTGTACGGCACCAGTTCGACGCTGCCATCACCGGCCTTGCCCATGGCCATGTTCACCGCCACCGGTGACAGCGCCAGGCCGATGGAGATGATCACCGGGGCGATCACCACCGGTGGCAGCAGGCGGTCGATGAAGCTCGGACCGCGCAGTTTGACCAGCGCCGAGAGCAGGACGTAGACCAGGCCGGCGGCGATCACTCCACCCATCACTGCCGGCAGGCCGAACTCGCCCTTGGCTGCCAGAATCGGCGCGATGAAGGCGAAACTCGAAGCCAGGAACACCGGCACCTGGCGTTTGGTCACCAGTTGGAACAGCAGGGTGCCGATGCCGGCGGTGAACAGCGCGACGTTGGGGTCCATGCCAGTGATCAGCGGCATCAGCACCAGGGCGCCGAAGGCCACGAACAGCATCTGCGCGCCGGAAATGCCCTGGCGCCAGAGCGGATCGTTGAATTCCGTTTGCGACATGTCAGGCGTCCTTCTGCTTGGTGCCGAAGATCTTGTCACCGGCATCGCCCAGGCCTGGGATGATGTAACCATGCTCGTTCAGGCGCTGATCGATGGAGGCGGTGAAGATGGTCACGTCCGGGTGCGCCTGCTCGACCGCCTGAATGCCCTCGGGGGCAGCAACCAGGACCATGGCGCGGATGTCCTTGCAGCCAGCTTTCTTCAGCAGGTCGATGGTGGCGACCATCGAGCCGCCGGTGGCCAGCATCGGGTCGATGATCAGCGCCAGGCGCGAGTCGATTTCCGGCGCGAGCTTTTCCAGGTAGGTATGCGCTTCCAGGGTTTCCTCATTGCGTGCCACGCCCACGGCGCTGACCTTGGCACCGGGAATCAGGCTGAGCACGCCGTCGAGCATGCCGATGCCGGCGCGCAGGATCGGAACCACGGTGATTTTCTTGCCGGCGATCTTCTCGACCTGCACGGTGCCCGCCCAGCCTTCGATGTCGTAGGCTTCCAGCGGCAGGTCGTTGGTGGCTTCATAAGTCAGCAGGGCGCCCACTTCCTGGGCCAGCTCACGGAAATTCTTGGTGCTGATATCGGCGCGGCGCATCAGGCCGATCTTGTGACGGATCAGCGGGTGGCGAATCTCGCGAGTGGGCATGGGCTGGGATCTCCAACGGGGCTCTGGGAAAAATCGCGTTAGATTAAAGCATTGCTCATGCCAAGTGGTGGGTGACTGATGAGTCACGCCACCCCGCGCCGTGCATCGGCTACGCTGGTCAGTCGATACTTGGCAAGCGTTGCCAGGGTCTGTACCTTTGCCCGCTTTTATTTGACGGTTCGATCAGCTTTCAGGCTGTTCGCCGCCATTCATCAGTCCGATCAAGAGAGAGTCCCATCATGTCCGCCGATCTCGCGCACATTCGCCAAATCATGGCGGAAGCCGACTGCCTGTTCACCGAAGCTGAGGTGGAAGCGGCCATCGACAAGGTCGCCAGCCAGATCAACGCCGAGCTGGCTGAGCGCAACCCGGTGGTGTTCTGCGTGATGAATGGCGGCCTGATCTTCTCCGGCAAGCTGCTGACCAAACTGAATTTCCCGTTGGAAGCGTCTTACCTGCACGCCACCCGTTATCGCAACGAAACCAGCGGTGGCGAGCTGTTCTGGAAGGCCAAGCCGGAAGTCTCGTTCATCGACCGTGATGTGCTGATCATCGATGACATCCTCGACGAAGGGCACACCCTGGGCGCGATCATCGATTTCTGCCGCCATGCCGGCGCGCGCGCCGTGCACACCGCAGTGCTGATCGACAAGGAACACGAGCGCAAGGCGCGTCCTGATCTGAAGGCCAACTATGTCGGCTTGCAGTGCATCGACCGTTACATCTTCGGTTACGGCATGGACTACAAGGGCTACTGGCGCAATGCCGCAGGCATTTTCGCGGTCAAGGGGCTGTAAGCCGGATACCAGATTCACGCACCTGCTGTTCGTAGGAGCCCCGCCTCGGGGCGAAGCTTTTCGAGCGGGTGTCGCCCAGCTTCGCGGCGGGGCGCCGCTCCTACAGATCGCCATCGGGCGCGAAGCCCGGATGAAATCCGGTCACGGCTTCAGGTTCTCTCCCAGCCAGCGCAACGCCTTTTCCCGTGCTTGCGGCAGGTCCTGCACATAGGCCAGCTGGCCCTCGCGGCGTTGCATGCCGGCGCGACGCAGTTGTAAGCGCACCTGCGCCGTCGGCCCGCTGAGGATCAGTGCCACACCCTGCTGGCGGTAGTCGCGCAGCACGTTGTCCAGCGCGGCAATGGCCGTCATGTCCAGCAGTGGCACGGCGCTGATGTCGACGATGACTATCTTCACCCCCGGCGTGAAACGCCGCAGCACGCTCAACGCCTTTTCTGCCGCGCCGAAGAACAGCGGGCCGCGAATGGCGTAAGCCAACACGTGCTCGGGCAGATCCAGCAAGGCCTGACGTTGTTGTCGGCTCAGTGCCGCGGTATCGGTCAGCTCGCTCATGCGCTTGATGAACAGCCCAGCCGCCAGCAGCAGGCCGACGCCGACGGCCAGCACCATGTCGAACAGCACCGTCAGCACCAGGCAGGTCAGCAGCACCAGCACATCGCTGCGCGGGGCAATGCGCAGGGTGTGGGCGACGTGGTGGGGCTCGCTCATGTTCAACGCGACCATCAGCAGCAGCGCTGCCAGGGCGGCCATGGGCAGATAGCTGAATAGCGGCGCCAGCAACAGAATTGCCGCTAGCACCACGCCCGCGTGAATCAATGCTGCCAGCGGTGAAAAGGCGCCGGCGCGGACGTTGGCGGCGGTGCGGGCGATGGCAGCGGTAGCGGTGATGCCGCCAAAGAACGGCGCGGCCAGGTTGCCGAGGCCCTGGCCGATCAGTTCGGCATTAGGGTCATGCTTGCTGCCGGTCATGCCGTCGGCCACTACCGCGCACAGCAGTGACTCGATGGCGCCGAGCATGGCGATAGCGAATGCCGGCGCCAGCAGTTGGCGGATCAGTTCGAATGAAAGCACCAGTGGCTGGCCGTCGGCACCCGGCAGGTTCCAGGGTAACGCCAGGTCCGGCAGGAAAGGTGGGATGCCGGGATATTCGACGCCGTCGAGCTGATAGCTGAAGCGCTCGCCCAATGTCGCCACGGGCAGCCCCAGGCGCTCCAGGGCCAGGGCCAGCAACGCGCCAATCGCCAGGGCGACCAGGTGTGCAGGAATCTTCGGTACCAGGCGGGGCCAGATCAGCAGTGTCGCCAGGCACGCGGCGCCCACCAGGCTGTCGCCGAGTTGCAGGCTGGGTAGGGCACGGATCAGCAGATTTACCTGCTCCAGAAGATGCTGGGGTGTGCCGGCCAGGTGCAGGCCGAACAGGTCCTTGACCTGCAGAACGGCAATGACGATGCCGATGCCGGCGGTAAAGCCCAATGTTACCGGATAAGGCACGAATTCGATCAGGCGTCCGGCGCGTAGCAGCCCCAGAGTGATCAGGATCACGCCAGCCATCAGCGTACACAGCAGCAAGCCGCCGAGACCGTACTGCTGGGTGATAGGCAGCAGGATCACCACGAAGGCGGCGGTGGGGCCGGAAATATTGAAACGCGAGCCGCCGCACAGGGCGATCAGCGGTGCGGCGATCAGCACGGTATAGAGGCCATGCTGCGGCGCCACGCCCACGGCGATGGCCAGTGCCATGGCCAATGGAATGGCAATGATGCCCACCGTCAGCCCGGCGCTCAGGTCGCCGCGCAGGGCCTTCCAGGAGTAGCCCGCGCGCAGGGTCTGGCGCCAGGCGGCGAACAGCGGCAACGATAGACGTGACATGCTGGCTCCCTAATGGCTTGGCGCATTATAGGAGCCAGTTCGTCGGGCGCGGCATGACCTAGGTCGGCTATTGTGTCGATTGATCGCGTGTTAGCCTGCTCGGCTGCGCGTTGAGCCGCGCGCGGCTCGGCGGTACACTGCCGGCCCTCTGTAATGCTGGCGGGAGCGGGCGATGCGTAAAGACAAGAAGCAGGTGATTGGCGAAGAAATCAGCGACGACTCGATCAAGCTGTTCCTTGCGGTGGAACCAGCGGACGCCACGCCGCCTTCGCTGCACAAGCTGGTCAAGGCTTATCGCGGTCTGCGTATCGATGACTTCGAGCGTTTCGTGGGTTTCTTCGTCGCTGAAGGCTACGATCTCTCGGCCACCGATGCACAGGGCAATGATTTCATCGCGCTGATTCAGGATCAGCGCAATGCCGAGCCTTACATCGAAGTGATCAAGGCTGCTCGCGGCTGATCTTTGCTGTTTTCGAGAAATGCCCGCATTCCGCAAGGAGGCGGGCATTTTCATGGCTGCACGGCTGCGGACTTGAATTTAGGGCAATAAAAAACCGGCCTCTAGGACCGGTTTTTCAAGAACCTGTCGCGATTAAGCGGCAGCAGCTTCGCCCAGCGCCTTGATGTGCGCATTCAGGCGGCTCTTGTGACGAGCGGCTTTGTTCTTGTGGATGATGCCTTTGTCAGCCATGCGGTCGATGACCGGAACGGCTGCAGTGTAAGCGGTTTTGGCAAGCTCGAGATCCTTGGCAGCAATAGCCTTGACCACGTTCTTGATGTAGGTACGAACCATCGAGCGCAGGCTGGCGTTATGGCTACGGCGCTTCTCAGCCTGTTTGGCGCGTTTTTTGGCAGAAGGTGAGTTGGCCACCGTCAAGCTCCTCGAAAACTGGGGGGTTACGACAAATAAGGCCGCGAATCATGCCGATCCATCTGCCTGCTGTCAAGTCTGATGACGTTTTCCTGTGCTGGCCTGACCAGTGGTGGCTCGCTACACTCGACGCCTTCGTTGGGCGGCGGATTGTCCGCTACTGCACCTCTTAATGGAAGCCGAAATACCCCATGAATCTGCTCAAGTCCCTGGCTGCCGTCAGTTCACTGACCATGGTTTCGCGCGTGCTGGGGTTCGTGCGCGACACCATCATCGCCCGCACCTTCGGGGCCGGAGTGGCGTCGGACGCCTTCGTGGTGGCCTTCAAGCTGCCCAACCTGCTGCGCCGTATTTTTGCCGAAGGGGCGTTCTCCCAGGCCTTCGTACCGATTCTGGCCGAGTACAAGATGCAGCAGGGCGAGGAGGCTACGCGCACCTTCATTGCCTATGTCTCGGGTTTGCTGACTCTGGTGCTGGCGCTGGTCACGGCCATTGGCGTGCTGGCCGCGCCCTGGATCGTCTGGGCCACGGCGCCGGGTTTTGCCGATGAGGCCGAGCGCTTCGAGCTGACGGTCGATCTGCTGCGGGTGACCTTTCCTTATATATTGCTGATCTCCCTGTCATCGCTGGCGGGTGCCATCCTCAACACCTGGAATCGTTTTTCGGTGCCGGCGTTCGTGCCGACGCTGCTCAACGTCAGCATGATCGTCTTCGCGCTGTTTCTGACGCCCTATTTCGACCCGCCGATCATGGCGCTGGGCTGGGCGGTGCTGGTCGGCGGTCTGGCTCAACTGCTCTGGCAACTGCCGCACCTTAAAAAGATCGGCATGCTGGTGCTGCCGCGTGTGAGTTTCGGTGATCTGGGCGTCTGGCGCGTGCTCAAACAGATGGGGCCGGCGATCTTCGGCGTCTCGGTGAGCCAGATTTCGCTGATCATCAACACCATCTTCGCCTCTTTCCTGGTGGCCGGCTCGGTGTCCTGGATGTATTACGCCGATCGCCTGATGGAGCTGCCCTCGGGTGTGCTGGGCGTGGCGCTGGGCACCATCCTGCTACCCGCACTCTCCAAGACCTATGCCAGCAAGAATCGCGACGAGTACCGCCGCCTGCTCGATTGGGGGCTACGTCTGTGCTTTCTGCTGGTGCTGCCCTGCACCCTGGCGCTGGCGATTCTCGCCGAGCCGCTGGTGGTGTCGCTGTTCCAGTACGGCAAGTTCGGTGCAGAGGACGCGCTGATGACCCAGCGCGCGTTGGTGGCTTACTCGATCGGTCTGCTGGCATTGATTCTGATCAAGATTCTAGCGCCAGGCTTTTATGCCCAGCAGAACATCAAGACGCCGGTGCGCATTGCCATCATCAGCCTACTGGCCACCCAGGTGATGAATGCGCTGTTCGTGTTTGGCCTGGAGATGGCGCACGTCGGCCTGGCGCTGGCGATCAGCCTGGCTGCCTGCCTGAATGCCGGCCTGTTGTACTGGCAACTGCGCCGTGCCGATATCTTCCAGCCGCTGCCGGGCTGGGGACTGTTCCTGCTCAAGCTGGTGGTGGCGGTGGCGGTGATGGTCGCTGTGCTGCTGGGGCTGCTGCAGGTCATGCCTGCCTGGGCAGAAGGGGAGATGCTCGTGCGCCTGTTGCGTCTCTGTGCGCTGGTGGCCGCTGGGCTGATTGCCTACTTCGGCATGCTGCTCATATTGGGCTTCCGTCCGCGTGATTTTGCCCGGCGGGCGTTGTAGCGGTTTCACCCATCGCGATGCCTGTTGTGCATGGCGTGCTGTGCGTATAATCGGCCACTTTGTGAACAAGAAGCGTGCTATGCAGCTGGTTCGAGGTCTTCATAACCTGCAGCCCCAGGCGCGGGGCTGTGTGGTCACCATCGGTAATTTCGACGGCGTTCATCGTGGGCACCAGGCCATCCTGGCGCGCTTGCGCGAGCGTGCCGCGGAATTGGCCGTGCCCAGTTGTGTGGTGATCTTCGAGCCGCAGCCGCGTGAATTCTTCGGTCCGGACACCGCGCCGGCGCGTCTGACCCGCCTGCGTGACAAGCTTGCCCTGTTGGCTGCCGAGGGCGTCGACATGGTGCTGTGCCTGGCCTTCAACCGCCGCCTGCGCGAGTTGTCGGCCGCCGAGTTCGTCCAGCGTGTGCTGGTCGAAGGCCTGGGCGTGAAGGATCTGGAGATCGGCGATGATTTCCGCTTCGGCTGCGACCGCGCCGGCGATTTCGAATTTCTCAAGGCCGCCGGCCAGCGTTACGGCTTCAGCGTCGATGCGTCTACGACTGTGGAAGTGCTGGGCGGCCGGGTCAGCAGCACGCGCGTGCGCCAGGCCCTGGCCGATGGCGATTTCGAACTGGCCGAAGCCTTGCTCGGGCGGCCGTTCCGTATCGCCGGGCGGGTGTTGCATGGGCAGAAGCTCGGTCGCCAGCTCAATGCGCCGACTGCCAACATTCAGCTCAAGCGACGCAAGGTGCCGCTGACCGGGGTTTATCTGGTGAGCTGTGAAATTGATGGCGTGATTCAACCGGGCGTCGCCAATATCGGCGTGCGCCCCAGTGTTGCCGGTGACGGCAGCGCCCATCTGGAAGTGCATCTTCTGGATTTTGCCGGCGATCTGTATGGCCGGCGTCTCTCGGTGGCTTTCCACCACAAGCTGCGTGATGAGCAGCGTTTCGCCTCGCTGGAGGCCCTGAAGGCGGCGATTGCCGCTGATATCGCCGCTGCCCGTGAATATTGGCAGAGCCACCCGCTGATGAAGAGCCCGAAATGACCGACTACAAAGCTACGCTGAACCTGCCCGATACCCAGTTCCCGATGAAGGCCGGCCTGCCGCAACGCGAGCCGCAGACCCTGCAGCGCTGGAACGAGATTGGTCTGTATAGCAAGCTGCGCAAGATTGGCGAAGATCGGCCGAAGTTCGTCCTGCACGACGGCCCGCCCTATGCCAACGGCAGCATCCACATCGGTCATGCGGTGAACAAGATCCTCAAGGACATCATCACCCGCTCCAAGACCCTGGCCGGTTTCGACGCGCCCTACGTGCCGGGCTGGGACTGCCATGGCCTGCCGATCGAGCACAAGGTCGAAACCACCTTCGGCAAGAATCAGCCGGCGGATCTGACCCGCGAGCGTTGCCGCACCTATGCCGGCGAGCAGATCGAAGGGCAGAAGGCCGACTTCATCCGCCTCGGCGTGCTCGGCGACTGGGACAACCCTTACAAGACCATGGATTTCGCCAACGAGGCCGGCGAGATTCGCGCCCTGGCCGAGATGGTCAAGCAGGGCTTCGTGTTCAAGGGCCTGAAGCCGGTGAACTGGTGCTTCGACTGCGGCTCGGCGCTGGCCGAAGCCGAGGTGGAGTATCAGGACAAGAAGTCCGATGCCATCGACGTCGCCTTCCCCATCGAAGATGCAGACAAGCTGGCCGCCGCCTTCGGCCTGAGCGAGCTGAGCAAGCCGGCCGCCATCGTCATCTGGACCACTACGCCCTGGACCATCCCGGCCAACCAGGCGCTCAACGTGCATCCGGAGTTCACCTACGCCTTGGTCGACACCGGTGAGCGTCTCTTGCTGCTGGCCGAGGAGTTGGTCGAGTCCTGCCTGCAGCGTTACGGCCTGCAAGGTCAGGTAATCGCGACAGCGCAGGGCGCCGCACTGGATCTGATCCGTTTCCGTCATCCGTTCTACGAGCGTTTCTCGCCGGTGTACCTGGCCGAATACGTCGAGCTGGGCGCCGGTACCGGTATCGTCCACTCGGCGCCGGCTTACGGTGAGGACGACTTCCGCACCTGCAAAGCCTATGGCATGAGCAACGATGACATTCTCAGCCCGGTGCAGAGCAATGGCGTCTACACCCCGGACCTGCCGTTCTTCGGCGGTCAGTTCATCTGGAAGGCCAACCCGGCCATCGTCGAGAAGCTGGCCGAAGTCGGTGCGCTGCTCAAGCACCAGCCGATCCAGCACAGCTACATGCACTGCTGGCGCCACAAGACGCCGCTCATCTACCGCGCCACCGCACAATGGTTCGTCGGCATGGATACCCAGCCGAAGCAAGGTGCGCCTCTGCGTGAGCGTGCGCTGGCAGCCATCGAGCAGACTCAGTTCGTCCCGGCCTGGGGCCAGGCGCGCCTGCACAGCATGATCGCCGGTCGTCCCGACTGGTGCATCTCGCGTCAGCGCAACTGGGGCGTGCCGATCCCGTTCTTCCTGCACAAGGCCACTGGCGAGCTGCACCCGCGCACCGTCGAGCTGATGGAAGAGGTCGCCAAGCGCGTCGAGCAAGAGGGCATCGAAGCCTGGTTCAAACTCGACGGCACCGAGCTGCTTGGCGCTGAAGCAGCTGACTACGACAAGATCAACGACACCCTCGATGTGTGGTTCGACTCCGGTACTACACACTGGCACGTGCTGCGCGGCTCCCACGACATGGGTCACACCGATGGCCCACGCGCCGATCTGTACCTCGAAGGTTCGGATCAACACCGTGGCTGGTTCCACTCGTCCCTGCTGACCGGCAGCGCCATCGACGGCCACGCGCCATACAAGGCACTGCTGACTCACGGCTTCGTGGTCGACGAGAACGGCCGCAAGATGTCCAAGTCGCTCGGCAACGTGGTCGCCCCGCAAGAGGTCAACGACAGCCTGGGCGCCGACATCATGCGCCTGTGGGTTGCGTCCACCGACTACTCCGGTGAGATGGCTGTGTCCAAGGTGATCCTCCAGCGCAGTGCCGATGCCTATCGCCGTATCCGCAACACCGCGCGCTTCATGTTGGCCAACCTCAACGGTTTCGATCCGGCCAGGGACCTGCTGCAGCCCGAGCAGATGCTTGATCTCGACCGCTGGGCCGTGGACGCCGCCCTGCGTTTGCAGGAAGAAATCATCGAGGCGTACGGCGATTACCGGTTCTGGAACGTCTACTCCAAGGTGCACAACTTCTGCGTGCAAGAGCTGGGCGGCTTCTACCTGGACATCATCAAGGATCGCCAGTACACCACCGCCGCTGATAGCGTGGCGCGTCGCTCCTGCCAGAGCGCACTGTTCCACATCAGCGAGGCGCTGGTGCGCTGGATCGCACCGATCCTGGCCTTCACCGCCGAGGAAATCTGGCAGTTCCTGCCGGGCGAGCGCAACGAGTCCGTCATGCTCAATACCTGGTACGCCGGCCTGGAGCGCCTGCCGGAAGGCTTCGAGCTGGATCGTGCCTACTGGGATCGCGTCATGGCGGTCAAGGCGGCAGTCAACAAAGAGCTGGAGAACCTGCGTACGACCAAGGCTATCGGTGCCAGCCTGCAGGCCGAAGTGACCCTGTTCTGCGATGAAGCCAAGCAGGCCGACCTGGCCAAGCTGGGAGACGAGCTGCGTTTCGCCCTGATCACCTCGGCCGCGCAGACGGCGCCGCTGTCCGAGGCTCCGGCTGATGCGGTTGTGACCGAAGTCGAAGGCCTGAAGTTAAAGATTCTCAAGTCCGCCCATGCCAAATGTGGTCGTTGCTGGCACTTCCGAGCCGATGTCGGCAGCCATGCTGCGCATCCGGAGCTGTGCGACCGCTGTGTCAGCAATATCGAAGGTAAAGGGGAGGTGCGCAAGCATGCCTAACGTCTCGCGTTTCGGGCATCTGCCCTGGTTGGTGTTGAGTGTGCTGATCCTGGTCGTCGACCGCGTGACCAAGGAATTCTTCGAAGGCAGCCTGAGCATGTACCAGCGCATCGAAGTCATTCCGGGCTACTTCGACTGGACCCTGGCCTACAACACCGGCGCCGCTTTCAGTTTCCTGGCCGATGCCTCCGGCTGGCAGCGCTGGTTTTTCGCCGCCATCGCCATCGTCGTCAGCGTCGTGCTGGTGATCTGGCTCAAGCGCCTCAAGCGTCATGAGACCCTGCTGGCCGTGGCCCTGGCCATGGTGCTGGGTGGCGCGCTGGGCAACCTGTACGACCGCGTGGTGCTCGGCCATGTGGTCGACTTCATCCTGGTGCACTGGCAGAGCCGCTGGTTCTTCCCGGCGTTCAACCTGGCTGACACCTTCATCACCATCGGCGCCATCCTGCTGGCGCTGGATATGTTCAAGAGCGACAAGTCCGCGAAGGAGGCTGCGCAATGACAGACGTACGCATCGGGCCGGACAGGGAAGTGACCCTGCATTTCGCCCTCAAGCTGGAAAACGGCGATGTGGTCGACAGTACCTTCGACAAGCAACCGGCGACCTTCAAGGTCGGTGACGGCAACCTGCTGCCCGGTTTCGAGCAGGCGCTGTACGGCTTCAAGGCCGGCGACAAGCGCAGCGTGCAGGTGCAGCCGGAGCAGGGCTTCGGCCAGCCCAACACACAGAACGTGCAGATCATGCCGCGCAGCCAGTTCGACGGCATGGAGCTCTCCGAAGGCCTGCTGGTGATCTTCAACGACGCCGCCAATGCCGAGCTGCCGGGGGTGGTCAAAGCTTTCGACGAGCAGCAGGTGACCATCGACTTCAACCACCCGCTGGCTGGCAAGGTGCTGCAATTCGATGTGGAAATCATCGAGGTCAAGGCGCTCTAGCCTGCGCTGCCGCTTTTGTAGGAGCGGCTTCAGCCGCGAAGCTCTTGTTGCAGCCTGCGCTTATCCCGCGCAGGCTGTATCTTCCGGGATCGACCCCTCGCGTCGTGCGATCCCCGATCAATACCGAGACAGCCAGCATGCATATCAAACTCGCCAACCCCCGTGGCTTCTGCGCCGGCGTCGATCGCGCCATCGAAATCGTCAACCGCGCGCTGGAAGTCTTCGGCCCGCCGATCTACGTGCGCCATGAAGTGGTGCACAACAAGTTCGTGGTCGAGGACCTGCGCGCCCGTGGCGCGGTATTCGTCGAAGAGCTGGATCAGGTGCCGGATGACGTCATCGTTATCTTCAGTGCTCACGGCGTCTCCAAGGCCGTGCGCGATGAAGCGGCGCGTCGTGGCCTCAAGGTATTCGACGCCACCTGCCCGCTGGTGACCAAGGTGCATATGGAAGTGGTGCGCTACAGCCGTGAAGGCCGTGAGTGCATTCTCATCGGCCACGAAGGTCACCCGGAAGTCGAAGGCACCATGGGCCAGTACGACGCCAGCAACGGCGGCGCCATCTACCTGGTGGAAGACGAGGCGGACGTCGCCGAGCTGCAGGTGCGTAATCCCGAAAACCTGGCGTTCGTGACCCAGACCACCCTGTCGATGGACGATACCAGCAAGGTGATCGATGCCCTGCGCGCCAAGTTCCCGGCTATCGGCGGCCCACGCAAGGATGACATCTGCTACGCCACCCAGAATCGCCAGGATGCGGTCAAGCAACTGGCCAGCGAGTGCGACGTGCTGCTCGTCGTCGGCAGCCCCAACAGCTCCAACTCCAACCGCCTACGGGAACTGGCCGAGCGCATGGGTACTCCGGCCTATCTGATCGATGGAGCAGAGGATCTCAAGCGTAAGTGGTTCGATGGCGTGAAGGGTATCGGCATCACGGCGGGGGCTTCGGCGCCTGAGGTGCTGGTGCGGGGGGTGGTTGATCAACTGCGCGCTTGGGGGGCGGAAGGGGAGACGGAACTTGATGGTCGGCCAGAGAATGTGACGTTCTCGATGCCGAAGGAGTTGAGGGTTAAGGCATTATAGAAAAAAGCCCCCGTCAGAGCGATCTGGCGGGGGCTTTAATTTACTGCAGGCACTATTTCCAGCAGTTACTTACGGAAGCGCCAGAAGCGGTAACACCTTTTTCACCCATGGCGTTGAGTGTCAAGTTACCGCACTTTGTATCGTTGAACGTATTGGTGGCCGTCAATGTATAACCGCCGTCCCCATTTGCGCTGGCGACGGAAAGCGTGTACTTGCCCGTTTCGGAGGTGTTTCCGCCGAGCCCCAGTTTGCCCAAGTCGCTATTGCTGGTGACATAGACATTATTCTGCGCAAAGTAGCGTTCCTGGCGAGCCGAAGCGTCGGCCAGCAGAGCCTGGCCTTCGCTTCGGTTTGCTCGTTGCACGTACTCCGTATAGCTCGGGTAGGCGATCGAGGCCAGAATGGCTATGACCACGACCACTATCATGACTTCAATCAGGGTGAAGCCGGTTTGAGCAGGTTTCATCGAATACTCCATAGCTGTTTATTCTTCTTCACTCTAGCTCGATGCGGCGCCAGCTTTGACGTCCAATACTGGATGGATCCGGATAGATATTGGTGCATTCCTGTCCGGTGCAGTACTGGAACGAGTTGTCAGAGTTCTGCGACAGCGTGCCACCACCTTCACCGTCCTGACGAATAGCCGAGATATTGTTGGTGCCGACGTCTGATGTCGGGGTGTAGTCGAACGCGTTATGGGGGGTTCTACCGCCCGTGAATGGGTTGATGGCGAAGGTCCAGTTGGTCGCGCCGTCACCGCATGGGTCGTCATTGGGGATCAGGGTCTGGAAGAAAACCGTGCGGCCCAGTTGCGACATGTTCTCTACCACCATTTCGCCCTCGCTCTGGCGAAGATCGAGCCACCAGCCATTTTGCGCGCTCTGGGTATCTGAGCCGTACCAATCCACAGCGTTATTGCTGATGACCAAGCCTTGCCGGGTCGAGCCATCGGCTGCCACCGTTACCTGATTGGTAATTTCCTGTTCTTGCAGGCTGGAACGGCTGATGTTTGGGTTACTGGCTTCTTCACCAAGGGTCTGCTTATCCCAGATGCCGTAAACGGTCTGGGGCATCGTTTTGTCGCCGTCCTTGTCATTGGTTTCGAAGAACTTGCCCGTGCCAAAGATCACCAGGTATCCAACACCGGTTGGGTGGCGAACCAGGCTTGGGGCGGAGGTGATGGGTTGACGGCTGCCGTTGTTGCTGGAAATAGCGCTGAACAACGGCTCACCGCCATAGGCAACTTCGAAATCATCGATAGCGTTCTCCCCGTCATCCTCACGGGTGAACGGGGCGCTGTCAGTGCGGCCGTTTCGTAGCAGATCGAAACGCCAGACGTTGCCTTGCAGGTCGCCTGCATAGGCGTAATCGGCTACACCGTCGCCGTTGTAATCACCGAGCTTGGGTGTGGACAGACCATTGGCTACGCCTTCTACACCAGAAACTTCAAGGCTCTTGAGAAGAGTCCCTTCCATGGCGTCGACAATAAATAGCGCTGCCTTGCCATTGGTGTTATTAGCGCTTTCATAACCGTTTCCGAACACAACAGCCCAAGTGCCAGTGTGCAGACGAGCAATGGTTGGCTGAGAGAAGCTGTAGCCCATTCTGGCTAGTGCCTCGTCTGGAAGATCATTGTCATCAAATTCCCAGAGCAGTTTCTCCTGTCCAGGGGTCGTTACATCAAGAGCGAATATGGATTTGCCGCCGGCCTTGAGCGTGCCGACCAGAATAGTGCGCCATTCGGTACCATCGAACACGTCCGCAACAGTGGGCGGACCATCGACATAGAACTCATGGCTGTAATTGGTGCCGGTAAGCTTGTTCAACTTGGGAAACACGGCAGTCGGGATGAATGCGAACTCTTCAGCACCTGTGTTGGCATTGAAGCCATGCAGCATGCCGTCGTTACCTCCGACATATACCCGAGGCTGTCGTTGGGCAATTCTTTCGGCAAAGTCGCTGTAAGCGGTGTTGCCTTCCAAACGGTTGGAGAAATTGATCAGATAACGTGGGCCGGAAACGACCGCAGGCGTGGAGGAATAGAAGTCGCCCAGCACGCCACTGCGTTGGCGGAACGTCGTGCCTTCACCCGTACGGTCACCACGCAAATAATCGAGGCGTAGCGAGCCTTTGCTATCCACGACGTTGCCGTTTTCCGGGTCACGGCTCAGGAAATAGGCCAACGTGCCTACGGTTCCGCTTGCCCCCGCATTTGCCCAAGTGAAGACTGCCAGACCGTTGTTGTCGTTGCCTGCAATTTTTATTCTTCGGCTCGCTGCTCCGGGCACCTGGTTTTTGGCACTCCAGATTTCCCGTGTTTCAAAGGTATTGGTCTGCGAGTTCCATCCCTTCTCAAAGCGCTTCACGTCCCCAGACCAATTATCGTCGCTGGCGTAGGAAGTCTGATAAGAAACCGTCCTGACGATTCCGTTGTCATCCTCATCCGTGCTGATCTGTCCAGAGTTGATCGCCGGTCGGGCTGCAGTGGATTTGCGGTCGGCGATACGCGAGAGGATGTCATCAAACGCCTGAACCATAGCCTCGGGGCTGTCCACGCTGAAGAACTCACCGCGTGAGTTGATCGCGGCATGCCACAGGTCGTAGACATTATTGGCGCTGCTGCTGGATGCTTCCGGCCAGTCTTTTGTTCCTGCCACCAGAGCTTCATAGCCCGCGCCCTTATGGGTGCTGCCTGACCAGGGAATGCCAGGGCTATTCAGGGAACTGGTCAGACCCAGGCCCATGATGAAGTTAGTCATATGTTGCCAAGTGGCCGGGTCGTTGCGCGCGTCCCAATAGTCAGTGGTGGTATCGCCACTCTTGAACGGGATGTAGGCCGGCACATCGTTGTCCAGGCTGGTATTGAGGTCGGTGGCCCAATAGTGCATGGCCAAATCGGCTAGGGTCTTTTCAGTTGTGTCGTAGTAGGGACGGCGCTGGCTGTAGCTGCGGCCATCCGGCAGGTCGAACGTGGCGGCATCGTGACGGAAATCGCTGGGGGCGCTGGCGTTGGCGTTCCACATACCATCAGTCATCAAGATATGGTAGCTGGCGCGGCAGGCATAGGTGTTTGCTGTTGTGTTCCTGTCGGAGCTGTTCCGGCTGTTTGGATACTTATGCCAGGCGACATCTTCCTTGAGGAATTCACCCGCTCTTTTCATTGCGGCGGGCAGGGGGGTTCCGCTATCGAAGTAAATGTCTTTGAGCCAGCTATAGAATTGTCCCTTATGCAGAGAGTCATACTGGCGGAACTTGTTGTCCTTGCAGCGTGAGGCGCTACCGCCATTGAGGGTGGTGCAGCGTGCAAGATCCTGCCAGCTCAAGCGTACTGCGGGCGATAATTGGGCGAATGCGAGGCTTGTGGCGGACAGGGTTGCCAGGGCGCGGGTTCTGTAGAAGGAGTACCAGATGGCGAAGTTTTCTTCTTCTTCCTCTTCGACAAAGACCAGCTTGTAGCAACTGGCATCCGCAGTGGAGTCGGAGCAGCCGGTAAGCGAATCGTCGTAACTGTAATAGTAGGCTGGCGTACGGGCGGTATAGGTGTTGCCGTCTCTGCTGCAGGTGAAATGGGTATTGTCCAGCACCGGGCCGGCCTCCTGGATGACACAGGTACGAGTGCCGTCTGGGCGGGTCAGTCTAAAGACGATACCGGCCTCGCTTTCTACATCATCCGGTTGCTGATTGTTTGAGGTTGTTTTGGTTACCTGGAAATCGCCTGCTGGCCCGTTGAGCCGATTGTGATTGCCCAGGGGCATGCGGTACTCCCTACCCGTAGGCCGATAATAACTGGACAGGTCAAGCGTGCCGTCTTCGGGTCTAAAGCCATTGATAGGCGCTGCGCTGAATTGGGTTGAAAGGGTGATTTCTTCGCCGTTTACGTCGAAGAACGGCGGGATGACATAGTCGGTGTTCGGGTTGTAGTACATCGGGTTGTACGCATTGGCAGCATACAGGCGGGTGATGTTGGAGCCGCTGATGACGCTACCCAATACGCTATCTGGGACGTAGCCCCAGGACATACTGCCCGATTCGTCCAGAGTCAGGATCAGGTTTGGCGGCACGCCAATGGTCAGGCTCAGTGGGCTTTGCGATACAGTGGCATAGGCATCGGCGGCGCTCAGCAAGGCGATGCCAAAGGCTGCGTACGAGAGAGTCTTGGCGCGAGAGTGGAGACGGAAAGAGTGCATGATGTCGGCTCTCAATTGTTAAGGCCAAGATAGATATTGGCGTTTGTCGATTGCAGGTACAGGACTTCTCCAGCCCTGCCATTGTTCAGATAGAAATAGGTGCCCTGGCCTTCGGCAACCATGCCGTACTCGGCGTTGACTGCTGCGTTACCGGCTTCGCCAGCTCGGATGCTGTTCCAGTGGGCGTCTGCCTGGGCGCTCGCTTGTGTACTGTTTTCGGCGTCGGTGCCGCGATAAGGCATCCAGAGCAGGCCCCCTGATGAGCTGTCGCCGAGGTAGTCTTCATTTGCCTCTTTCGGGTTGTTAACGAAGTCGAGGAGGTTGCTGTTTTGTATGGCAAGAAGGCATGGTTTATTGATGCCATTGACGTTCAGTGTGTTGTTCGTACTGCAGTTGGCGGCTTTTGGTTCCAGTTTGTCGCGAATATTACCCGGCCCGTAGTAACGAAACTCGGCCTCACGCAAAGCGGCGTCGGCGACGTTGATAAGTTTTGTCTCCTGAGCGCGATTGGCAGTGATGCGTGTTTCCAGGGTCACCCCGCGCATGCTGTTGATCGCAAGTAATGTCAGTACAAGCAGCATGATGAGGGCGATGAACAGAACTGCACCTCTTTGTTTTTGATAGGTGATGGCTCTCATGGCATGAGGTTCCTGACTGTCTGCGTGCTACTTGTTACTTGATATAGGCGGCGGCTATCCGCTGTCTGCAAGCGTGTCTTCTCATCCTCGGTCGCAGTTGCCAGCCAGTCGTCGAGAATTTTTGAATCATCACTATCGCGTTGGCTGCTTCGACTGGCCATCAGCAGGGAGTAACGTACGCTTCGAATTGAGCCGCTTGCGGGCGTCCAGTCTGCTTGGGGAACGTAGCTGGAAACTTCTTTTCCCAGAACGTCAGAGTTACCAACCCCAAAATCCAGGCGCATGTCGGCAACTCCGCGAAGCAACTCTCCATACTGGGGGGAAGAAACGTTCAGGCTCTTGCAGAGCAGGCGACCTTTGGGAAGATCATTGTCGGGACTGGGATCATACTTGAACGCCAGTACTATGAGGCTCGATGTCGGAGGCGATGAAAAGGCTACCTCGTCATTAAAGCTCGCGCTGGCTGCGCCTTGGCAATCCAGCTCACCGCTTGTTTTCGGTTGATAGCGTATGCAAAAGCCTCGGCCCTCAGCTGGGTCAAGCCCGGTAATGGAGTGGCCTGCACCGAATGCTTGGCAATCACCACTGGCACTTCTGCTAGGGAAAGCTTCTTCAACCAATATCACAGGGTCTCGTCTGTATCCCGCCTTGCCTAGATATTCGTTCAGCATCAAGCTGGCAAAGCGGCCGTTCTCCAGATTCCCGGCCTGATTCTGCTGGAAAACGTAGTTACGCTTGTTGTCGATGTAGACCTGCGTAATACCAAGGATCAACAGACTGCTGATAGCCAAGGCAATCAACAGTTCGATAAGCGAAAGGCCGAACTGGCGTTTAACTGTATTCATGGTTCTACCCGAACGGTGTAGGTGCATACGGTGGCATCTGGGTCGTCAGCATCTAGGCATGCGCCCTCGCGGACCTGCCAGGCAAGGCGGATTTCGAGCATCGAGCCTGCTCCGTCACAATCGCCAGGGCTCGAACTGCGACAGATGCTGACATCGCTTTCGAATACAGCGGCTCCGCCAGGAAGCATTGCTTCAACCTTGTCGGCCCAGCAGTCGCGTTGCTCCTTTGGGGTTTCGGCAAGACGCGTTGTGGTGGTGACGCACGCGTCGCGGTCCGCGAAGTCGTCGCCTTTCGCCTTGTAAAAGAGAGAGTCCTCTTTCATTCCACTATTAATCGGGAATTTCGGGACCGACGAGTTGTAAAGCGCTTGCGGATTTGCTCGGGCTATTTCAATCAGCTCATTGGCCAGCGAAACGGCCGTGTTGCGTTGCACCGAATCCTGTGTGTACTGAATGCTGCGTCCTTGCAAGGCAACCATACCGAGCACACCAATGGTGGTCAGCAGGAGAGCTACAAGTACCTCGATGAGGCTGAATCCTTTGTTATTGCTCATAGGCATCCTCACAAGGTGCAACTGTCGAGAGCTGTGTTACTGGCATCCTTTTTCCCTGGCAGGTATAGGCTGGTTGCGCCGCTGGATTGGATTTCCAGGAAGTACCCACGAGCGGCGTCGTCGTCGTGGCAGACAGTGAAAGTCGCTGCGGTTGCCGTGCCATTGCTTCTGAAGGTAATGGTCTCTGCACTCGAGCGTATCGTTACTAGCTCAGGGTTGTGCTCGAACTGGCGAATAGTGGTACCGCCTCGCTCGATAACCCACGCTTCTTCGTCATCCGTCTCGACCGTAATGGTTGACCTCAAGGTTACAGCCTCGCCCCGGGCGTAGAGGAGAAAAGACCTGAGTTCTTCTGCCTGACTCTGCAGGCGATTGCGTTCGATCATGTCGGTAAAGCTCGGCGCTGCGATCAGCGCAACGATAGCGAGCAGCGCGATGACGATCATCAACTCGACCAGGGTGAATCCACTGGTTCCCGTTTTGCCTGGCATGACTGACTCCACTCATAACTTTGAGTGGATGATTGCCGATAGGGACCAGGGAAGTCCTGCGCAGCGGGACGGTTGGTTTCTTTGGGATGACGGTCGGTTATCTGCTTCGCAGTTGTGTGCTCCAGTTCACGCTGGCTGTAGCGGCGTGAATCAGTTGCAACGGTAGGCGTCCTTGATATCTTCCTTGGCGTCAGACCTTCGAACACGACCCTGCCGGCTAATGATCAGCTGCCATGCCAAGCCGTGCTGGGTGCAAAGGAAAAAACGGCCGTTACCTGTGGGGCTGGTGCCGTCGCTCCTGAATAGAATTTCTTTCCGATATCCCGTCCAGTGCAGTATGCCGTCAAGCCCTGATAGCTTGTCTCGACTCAGTATTTCGTCGGTCGTCGGTGACTTCAGGATCCAGCCCTCATTCCAATCGTCCATGCACTCGACATCGGATGAGGGGCAGAGCAGCACCGCTCTGTTTTCCGCAATTGCTTTGGTTCTGGCAATTTGCAGATTGCGTAATAGCAGGTCCCCCGAAGCCTGTTGTCGGTTTTTTTCGATCAACCGAGTCGTGTGGGGAACTGCAATGGTCGCCAGAATGGCGAGTATGGCGAGGGTCGTGAGGAGCTCGGGCAGGCTAAAGGCCCATTGTTGAGAATGGCGCATCTTTGCATCCTTGTATGTATGTTTACCGTCCTGGTGTTGAAAGGTTTAGACCTTCCGTATGAAAAGGGCAAGGTGGAGTCTTGATGTCGGAAAAGTTTCTGATTGTGGGGGGTGGTGCTATTGGCATGCTCTCAACGCTATTGCTTGCGCGAAGTGGGGCAGATGTGTGTTTGCTTGAGGGGCGGGCTCTGGGCCGCGAATCCTCCTGGGCCGGTGGTGGCATCGTGTCGCCGCTCTATCCGTGGCGTTACAGCGCTGCGGTCACGGCGTTGGCGCATTGGTCGCAGGATTTCTATCCGGGGTTAGCTCGGCTGTTGCTGGAAGACACCGGCGTCGATCCCGAGGTGCATGTCACCGGGCTGTACTGGCTGGACCTCGATGATGAGGCCGAGGCGCTGGCCTGGGCTCGGCGTCAGGGGCGCGAGTTGTTTCCGGTGGATATCGCTGAGGCGTATCAGCAGGTGCCTGTTCTGGGTGGTGGTTTCCAGCGCGCCATTCATATGCCGGGTGTGGCCAATGTGCGTAACCCTAGGTTGGTCAAAGCGCTGCGGGCGGCCTTGACGGCCATGCCCAACGTGGAGCTGCGTGAGCATTGTCCAGTCACCGGGTTTGTTCAGGACGGCGGGCGGATTCGCGGAGTGACTACGGCCGACGGCGAGATTCGTGCTGATCGCGTGGTGCTCGCTGCTGGCGCCTGGAGCGGCGAGCTGCTCAGAACGCTTGGTCTGGAGTTGCCGGTCGAGCCGGTGAAAGGGCAGATGATCCTCTACAAGTGCGCCGAGGATTTTCTGCCAAGCATGGTATTGGCCAAGGGGCGCTATGCGATCCCGCGGCGTGATGGGCATATCCTGATTGGCAGCACGCTGGAATACGCCGGCTTCGACAAGACGCCGACCGATAATGCGCTGGAAAGCCTGAAAGCATCGGCCGAAGAGCTGTTGCCTGCACTCAAGGATGCCGAGGTGGTCGGGCATTGGGCAGGTTTGCGGCCTGGCTCGCCCGAGGGCATTCCGTTCATCGGCGAGCTGCCTGAGCACCCGGGGTTATGGCTGAACTGCGGGCATTTCCGCAATGGGCTGGTGCTGGCGCCGGCATCCTGCCAGTTGCTGGCTGATCTGATGCTCGGGCGTGAGCCGATCATCGATCCGGCACCTTATGCGCCGGCGGGGCGTTTTTAATAGTCGCTCGTCAACGCTTGCAGGGGACGGCGCAGGCGGTCTTGATCGCCGGCAAGCCGACTCCTACACAAGCGTGATCTCGGGGTTCAGTCGATACCCAGCTTCTTCAGGCGATAGCGCATCGAGCGGAAGGTCAGGCCCAGGCGTTGCGCGGCCGCCGTGCGGTTCCAGCGGGTTTCTTCCAGTGCCTGCATGATCAGTTTGCGTTCGATGTCCTCGAGGTAGTCCTCGAGGTTGTCGATCTGCGCCAGGCTGGCTTCGCCTCCTTCGTTGCTGGGGCCACTGGCGTCGGCCAGGCGCAGGTCGCTGGGCGTGATCTGATCATCGTCGCAGAGCGTGTAGGCGCGTTCGAGCATGTTTTCCAGCTCGCGCACGTTGCCGGGGAAGCGGTAGTTCTTGAGCTTTTCCAGGGCGTCGGGGTGCAACTTGGCGGCGGCCAGGCCAGTGCCATCGGCCAGGCGCGCGAGCATCAAGTCAGCCAGCTGGGCGATATCTTCGCGACGTTCACGCAGCGGCGGTACGCGCAACTCGATGACGTTGAGGCGGTAGTAGAGGTCCTGACGGAAGCGGCCAGCAGCGACTTCGGCAGCAAGGTCCTTGTGGGTGGCGCAGAGGATGCGCACATCGACCACCACTTCCTGTTGGCCGCCGACGGCGCGCACGGCCTTTTCCTGAATGGCGCGCAGCAGTTTGACCTGCATCGGCAGTGGCAGATCGGCGACCTCATCGAGAAACAGGGTGCCGCCATTGGCCGCCTGGAACAGGCCCTGTTTGTCTTCGATGGCGCCGGTGAAGCTGCCTTTCTTGTGGCCGAAGAACTCGCTTTCCATCAGCTCCGAGGGTATCGCGCCACAGTTGACCGGAACGAAGGGCTGTTCGACGCGCGGCCCCTGCTCGTGAATCAGGCGCGCCACCAGTTCCTTGCCGCTGCCCGATTCGCCGCTGATGTAGACCGGCGCCTGGCTGCGCGAGAGTTTCTGGATCTGCTTGCGCAGCGACTTCATCGGTGGCGAGTCGCCGAGCAGGCGGCTGTCGACCGGGGTTTCCTCGCCTTCGGGGGAGCGAATGCGCAGGGCAGTGGCGACCAGTTCGCGCAGGCGACCGAGGTCCACCGGTTTGGTGAGAAAGTCGAAGGCCCCGGCCTTGAGCGAGTTGATCGCGGTGTCCAGGCTGCCGTAGGCGGTGATCATCGCCACGGGAACCTGCGGGTGGCGTTGCTGGATGTGTTGCACCAGATCCAGGCCGGTGCCATCGGGCAGGCGCATATCGGTCAGGCACAGGTCGAACGGCTCGCGTGCCAGCCACTCGCGCGCTTCCTTGACGTTGCGGGCGCTACGGGTGTCCAGCTTCATGCGTCCGAGGGTGATTTCCAGCAGCTCGCGGATATCGGGTTCGTCGTCGACGATCAGGGCTCTCTGACGGTTCATGCTCAGCTCAGTTTGCGCGGATGGGCGAAGGTGATGCGGAAGCAACTGCCGCCCCCTTCACGAGGTTTATAGTCGAGGCGGGCCTGGTTGCCCTGGCACAGCTCGCGAGAAATATACAGGCCGAGGCCGGTGCCCTTGTTGTCGGTGGTGTAGAAGGGCTCGAAGATGTGCTGCTCCTGCTCGGGCGGCACGCCGGGGCCGTCGTCGAGGATTTCCAGCACCGGCAGGTCGCTGTTCTCGTCACGGAAAAGGCGCAGCCAGACCTGACCGATCTTGTGCTGCTTGGCACTATAGCGTAGGCCGTTCTGCACCAGATTGGTCAGCACCTGGGTCAGCTGGTGCGGGTCCATGCGTGTCTGCAGGCTGCCGCCCTGGGTCTCCAGGTGGATCTGTCGGTTAGCTGGTGCCGAGCTGCGAAACTCGCTGGCGAAGCGGTGTAGCCAGTACTTCAGGTCGAGCAGTTGCGGTTCGGCCTGGCGCCTACGTGACAGTTGCAGAACGTTCTCGATCACCAGGTTCATGCGCTTGGAGTGATCCTGAATGATCTGTGCCAGGCGCTGGTCCGGGCCGTGCAGATCCTCCGACTCCTGCAGCAATTGCGCGGCATGGCTGATGGCGCCGAGCGGGTTGCGAATTTCGTGGGCGATGCCGGCGGTAAGGCGGCCGAGCGAGGCCAGCTTGAGTTGCTGCGCCTGCTGGGCGATCTGCGATATGTCGTCGAGAAACACCAGGGTATGTTGCTGATCGCCGCGTTGCAGGGAGATGAAACTGGGCTGTAGTACCGGCCCGTCGACCTGTGCCTGCAGGCTGTCCGGGCGTAGGGTTGGGTTATGCAGCCATTGTTGGAGGCGTTTGACCAGTTCTGGGCAGTGCGGATCGATGATCTTGCCGCTGAGTTCACCTCGCCCGAGCAGCTGCGTCGCGCCCTGGTTTGCCAGCAGTACGCGATGTTGGGTGTCGAGCACCAGAATGCCGGTGCGCATGCGCTGCAGGATCTGCTCGTTGAGTTCTTCCAGGCTGGCGACATCCGCTGCGCGTTGTTCGGCCAGGCTTTCGCTGACCTGCAGGCGGCGGGTGATGCCCTGGATGAACAGGGCGCCGGCGAAGCACAGCGCGCCGAGGGCACCGGCCTGGACGTATTGTGCGGCAGCAGCGGGGCGGCTGAGGCTGAGGTAGAAGGTCAGGTAGATCAGCGCCATCGCGGCAATGGCGGCGATCAGCAGGCCGATGCGGCCGCGCAGCAGGATATTGGCGATGGCCACGGCGACCACCAGCAGGTTGCCGATGCCGCTGGGCGTGCCGCCGGCTGCGTAGAACAGGGCCGAGAGGAATATCACGTCGACCAGCGCCAGGCTGAACAGCTGCACCAGGTGCTTGGGCTTTTGCACCAGCACGGCGATGAAGATGTTGAGGATCAGGTAGACCCAACTGCCTGTACGAAACAGCTCGATATGCACGACATCGAAAAACTGCTCGTCGAAGTTGCTGGAAATCAGCAGAACCAGGGCCAGGCCGATACTCAGGCGATAAAGATGGTAAAGCCTGAGAATGCGCCGTCCCTGGGTTCGGCTTGGTGTGCTGAGCTCAGCGTTCACCTGTGTGTGGGCCTTGTTCGAGGTGAGCCTGGCTGCAGTACCACTGCTGATCCTGGCTCAGTGCCTGGGCCTTGGGGATGTGCACGCCACAATGCGCGCAGCGAACCATGGGCGCGGCGGCGTCCTCGGCTGCGCGCGTACGTTTGGGCTGGCTGATGAAACGGCGCCAGATCCAGATCGCGGCAAAGATGATGGCGACCCAGAACAGCAGGCGGAAAAGACCCATATCGTGCTCTTTTGTTCGTTGAAAGTCGGCAGTTTAGCCAAGCCGAGTGCATTGGCACAGTGCAGCGAAGGCAGCGTGTGAGCTGTTTCCTCGCGGCAGGGCGGTTGATGCTTGCAGGCCTGAAATACCGGGCATGAAAAAGGTTCTTCGCATATTTTGGGGAAAGTGCGGGTTGATACTGGACTGGCAAGTTTGTGTGCGTAGCGCTTACTGACTTAGCACTATCCATTACCGCGTGCACTGAACGTTTGGGGTGCCAAAGAAGGGCACCCCGACATCCGGGTTTCGCTACGCGAAACTTCCCTCGCTCCGGCGCTGCTCTGGGGGCCGGCTTACAAGGGACGTCCCTGGCCCTTTAAGCGGGGCCGCCATCGGTATCTCGCCGCATCCATGCGGCTCGTCCCCCTGCGCAACACCTCCACTCGGCCTCCTGAAGGGGACCAGGTCGCGAGCTTGCGACATCTCTGGAAGATCAAAGTCGGTAGCGTTTGGCTTTTGCTCTTGATGCACGATCTCACAGACGACGCCCAAGTCCCCTTCAGGAGGCCGAGTGGAATCGCCGTGGAAAGGGTTGAGCGACATGGATGTCGCGAGAGCTGCGATGGGCCAGGGATGGCCCTTCGTGGCGTGCCCCTGGAGCGGTGATGGAGCGAGGGAACCCCGGCGCAGCAGGGCGGGGGCGCCTAGCTCGGATGGTGGGGTGCCCTTCTCTTTGGTCACTTTCTCTTGGACAAGCAAGAGAAAGTGACTCGCCCGTAAGGGGCGAAACCCATCAGGTCAGGCGGCGTGCTAATGGATAATGCCAGGTCATCGACAGCTAACACGTAGTTGCCAGTCCGGTGTCAAGCGTATCTTCCCCGCGATAACGCGAAGAGCCATGAAAAAGGGAGGCCGTAGCCCAATGTCGATCAGATAAGCTTGCCGAAGCGGTCTTTCGTAGGAGCCCCGCCCCGGGGCGAAGCTTTTCAATCGCGTATCGCCCTGGTTCGCGGCGGGGCGCCGCTCCTACCCATTGGCAGCGTCGACGCTTAACTGACAGACATTAGGCCGTAGCCTCCCTCGTTCAGTCACGCTGCGCTCAGTCGAACAGGCCGAAGGTCAGGTAGCTCCAGATCGAGCGCTTCTTCGCCGTTTCGCCGGTTTTGGCGTCCTGCTGCAGTTCACGCGGGATCTGCTGTGCGGCGTCTTCATACTGGCGGATGACGTCCTGGCTGGCGCGGGTTTCGCCCGGTGGCAGCGGCGTTTCGGTTTCGATCAGACCCAGGGTGGCCTTGGCTAGCCAGGATCGGTTGTCGGCTTCTTCTTCGCGCGGGACGAACTGGCCGTTCTCCAGGCTCGGGTGATCGGGGTAGTTGAGCTTGAGGGTTTCCAGGCTGGTGGCTGCCAGATCGTCCAGCGACAGGCGCTGGTAGGCCTCGGTCATGATCGCCAGGCCGTCACCGACCGACGGGGTTTCCTGGAAGTTCTCCACTACGTAGCGGCCACGGTTGGCGGCGGCGACGTAAGCCTGGCGGGTGAGGTAATAGTGGCCAACGTGGATTTCGTAGGCAGCCAACAGGTTGCGCAGGTAGATCATGCGCTGCTTGGCATCCGGCGCGTAGCGACTGGTCGGGTAACGGCTGGTGAGCTGGGCGAACTCGTTGTAGGAGTCGCGCGCGGCGCCCGGGTCACGCTTGGTCATGTCCAGCGGCAGGAAGCGCGCCAGCAGGCCGCGGTCCTGGTCGAAGGAGGCCAGACCCTTGAGGTAATAGGCGTAGTCGACGTTGGCGTGCTGCGGGTGCAGGCGGATGAAGCGCTCGGCAGACGACTTGGCGGCCTCCGGCTCGGCGTTCTTGTAGTAGGCGTAGATCAGTTCCAGCTGCGCCTGCTCGGCGTAGCGGCCGAACGGGTAGCGCGACTCCAGCGCCTTGAGTTTGGCGATGGCCTGGGTGTAGCTGCGGTTGTCCAGGTCGGCCTGGGCCTGCTGGTACAGCTCCACCTCGCTGAGGTTTTCATCGACCTCCGGCTGCTTGGATGAGCAGGCGGCGGTAAGGGCGAGGATGGCGATCAGCAGCAGGTGTTTCACTTGCATGGCGGCTTGCGTCCCTGTGACGGCCGCGCGGCCGTCCTGTTATGATGAGCGCCCCCGGAACCCCTGGGGCAAAGACGCAGTATTTAACCACAAGCCTGTCGCCGAAACCAAAGGCCTGGCTCCCGCCGTTGCCTAAGATGACTTCTATAAACAAACAGCTAATTCAACTCCAGGCCGTCGTTCCCTTTGAACAAGGCGGTCAACGCCTCGACCAGGTGGCTGCGCAGCTGTTTGGCGAGTTCTCCCGTTCGCGCCTTTCCACCTGGATCAAGGAAGGTCGCCTGACTGTCGATGGCACCGTGGCACGCCCGCGCGACACCGTGCATGCCGGCTCGACCCTGGTACTCGATGCCGAGCAGGAAGCGCAGGGCGAGTGGGTCGCGCAGGACATCGAACTGAACATCGTCTATGAAGACGAACACCTGCTGGTGATCGACAAGCCAGCGGGGCTGGTGGTGCATCCGGCTGCCGGGCATGCCGACGGCACCCTGCTCAACGCGTTGCTGCACCACGTACCGGATATCGTCAATGTGCCGCGTGCCGGTATCGTCCATCGCCTGGACAAGGACACCACCGGCCTGATGGTGGTGGCCAAGACTCTGCAGGCGCAGACCAACCTGGTCGAGCAACTGCAGAAGCGTACCGTCAGCCGCATCTATGAATGCATCTGCATCGGCATGATCACCGCCGGCGGCACCATCGATGCGCCCATTGGTCGCAGCTCCAGCCAGCGCCAGCGCATGGCGGTGACCGATGGCGGCAAGCCAGCGATCAGTCACTACCGCGTGCTCGAGCGCTACCGTTCGCACACCCATGTGCGGGTCAAGCTGGAAACCGGGCGCACGCACCAGATTCGTGTGCACATGAGCCACGTTGGCTATCCGCTGGTGGGCGATCCGGTCTATGCCGGGCGTTTCCGCATTCCGCCAGCCTCCAGCCCGACCCTGGTGCAGAGCCTCAAGGAGTTTCCGCGTCAGGCCCTGCATGCGCGTTTCCTCGAACTGGATCATCCAGCCACCGGCCAGCGCATGAAGTGGGAGTCGGAACTGCCGGGTGATCTGGTCTGGCTGCTGACCCTGCTGCGTCAGGATCGCGAGGCGTTCGTCGGGTGAGTGCCCACGACTGGCTGACGCCCGACTGGCCTGCGCCAGCCAATGTGCGCGCCTGTGTTACCACGCGCAGCGGCGGCGTTAGCATCGCGCCGTTCGATACCTTCAACCTCGGTGATCATGTCGAGGACGATCCGGCCGCAGTAGCGAGCAACCGTCAGCATCTGGTCGATACGCTCGGCTGCCAGCCTGCCTGGCTGCGCCAGGTGCACGGCATCGTGGTGGCAGAGGCCGATCCGGCGAGGGTCATCGAAGCCGATGGCAACTGGACTGCTACGCCGAGTATCGCCTGCACGGCGATGACCGCCGACTGCCTGCCAGCGCTGTTCTGTGACCGCGCCGGTACCCGCGTGGCAGCGGCCCATGCCGGTTGGCGTGGGCTGGCTGGTGGTGTGCTGGAGGCGACAGTCAAAGCCCTGGATGTCGCGCCGCAAGAGCTGCTGGTCTGGCTCGGCCCGGCCATCGGCCCGACTGCGTTCGAAGTTGGGGCTGAAGTGCGCGAGGCCTTCGTGCAACAGCATGCCGAGGCTGCTGCGGCGTTTGTGCCCGGCGCCAACGCTGGCAAGTTCATGGCTGATATCTACCAACTGGCGCGCATTCGCCTGGCCGCCATCGGCGTGACCGCGGTCAGCGGTGGTGGGCTGTGCACCTACAACGACCCGCGTTTCTACTCCTATCGCCGCAGTGCGCGCACCGGGCGTTTCGCTTCGCTGATCTGGCTGCAGCCTTGAGCTTGAGGGCGGGTGAAACCCGCCGCACGCATGGCTGGCGGGTTGCACCCGCCCTACGTTTTCTAATCCTTAATCACCAATATCAATAGTGCTGTCGCGAGCGAGACGACCGGTCATATGCTTGGCGCCATGAACAGCATTCGACTCGACAAGCGCGACTTGATCCTGAGCAAAGGCTCGGCGGTGATGACGCGGCGCGGTTATCACGGCACCGGCGTACTGGAAATCGTCCAGGCCGCCGGGATTCCCAAGGGCAGCTTCTATCACTACTTCGCCAGCAAGGAAGACTTCGCCCTGCAGGCGCTGGCCTTCATCTATCGGCCGCGGCTGGCGCGTTATGGCCAGGCGCTGAATGATCCGGCGCTGAGCCCGCGTGCACGCATCCTCGCTTATTACCTTGACCTGCTGGCGCACTTCGCTCGGCAGGAGACGCCGCAGTACCACTGCTTCATCGGCAGCCTGAGTTTCGAGATGAGCGAGATGCTGCCGGCGATCGGCGCCGAGGTCGCGGCCATTCAGCAGGCCTCGGTGGACATCCTGCGCGACTGCCTGGAGCAGGCGCAGGCCGCCAGCGAACTTCCGGCTGACGAGGACTGCGGCAACCTCGCCACCTTCATCAGCGACGCCTGGCAGGGTGTGCTGGCGCGGCTCAAGGTGGGCCGCAACCTGCAGCCGCTGGAAGCTTTCGTCAACCGCCTGGAGCGTTTGCTGCAGGCCTGATTACCGTTCAACCCCAGAGGAAAGATGATGAGCGCTCCCGTTCAAGCCCTGTTCGCCCCGTTCCGCCTCGGTAACCTGGAGTTGCCGACCCGTGTGGTCATGGCGCCGATGACCCGCTCCTTCTCGCCCGGTGGCGTGCCCAACGCCAAGGTCATCGAGTACTACCGCCGCCGTGCTGCGGCGGGTGTCGGCCTGATCGTCACCGAAGGCACCACGGTCGGGCACAAGGCGGCCAACGGCTACCCGCACGTGCCGCGTTTCTATGGCGAAGACGCCCTGGCCGGCTGGAAGCAGGTGGTCGACGCGGTGCATGCCGAAGGCGGCAAGATCGTCCCGCAGCTCTGGCACGTGGGTAACGTGCGCAAGCTGGGCACCGAGCCGGATGCCAGCGTGCCCGGCTATGGCCCGATGGAGAAGGTCAAGGACGGCCAGGTGGTCGTGCATGGCATGACCCAGGCCGATATCGACGAAGTGATCGCCGCCTTCGCCCAGGCCGCGCGCGATGCCCAGGCCATCGGCATGGACGGTGTGGAGATCCACGGTGCCCACGGCTACCTGATCGACCAGTTCTTCTGGGAGGGCAGCAACCAGCGTACCGACGGCTATGGTGGTGACCTGGCGGCGCGTTCGCGTTTCGCCATCGAGCTGATCCAGGCCGTGCGCGCTGCGGTCGGCCCGGACTTCCCGATCATCCTGCGTTACTCGCAGTGGAAGCAGCAGGATTACACCGCGCGCCTGGTGCAGACTCCGGAGCAGCTGGAGGCCTTCCTCAAGCCGCTGTCCGATGCCGGCGTGGACATCTTCCATTGCTCGACGCGCCGCTTCTGGGAGCCGGAGTTCGAAGGCAGCGACCTCAACCTGGCCGGCTGGACGCGCAAGCTCACCGGCAAGCCGACCATCACTGTCGGCAGTGTCGGCCTGGATGGCGAGTTCCTGCAGTTCATGGTCAAGACCGACAAGGTGGCCGAGCCGGCCAGTCTCGAGAATCTGCTCGAGCGCCTGAACAAGGAGGAGTTTGATCTCGTCGCCGTGGGCCGCGCGCTGCTGGTCGACCCGGATTGGGCGCTGAAGGTGCGTGAAGGCCGCGAGCAGGACATCCTGCCGTTCAGCCGTGATGCGCTGACCACGCTGGTCTGAGTCCGTTTCTATCGGGCGCCGCGATCCGGCGCCCCATTTTCAGCCCCGGCACATCGGGGCTTTTTTACATCTGCATGTTTTGAGTGGATGTGATCACGTAGGGCGGGTGCAACCCGCCAGATTGTCTCAGTGGCGGGTTTCACCCGGCCTACGGGCAAGCTCCGTGCTGACGCAGAGGTGCGCTGGCTGCATGGCGCTGCGCAGGTGCTGTTCGAACAGCGCGACGATGCCATCCCAACTGAGGTGGCTGGCATGTCGGCGGGCATTGAGGCGGATGCGCCGCAACACTTCCGCCTCTTCCAGCAGCTCACAGGCGGCTTCGCAGAAGCCTGCCTCGTCACCGGGGCGGGCGAGCATGCCGTTGTGCCCGTGATGGATATGCTGGGCGGCCGCAGCCTGGTCGAACGCCACCACGCCGAGGCTCGATACCAGGGCTTCCAGCACCACGTTGCCGAAGGTTTCCGAGAGGCTGGGAAACAGGAACAGATCGCCCGAGGCGTAGTGCGTGGCCAACGCTTCACCGCGCTGCAGGCCGCAGAATAGCGCGTCTGGTAGTTGCGCCTGGAGGTTGGCGCGCAGCGGCCCGTCGCCGACCAAAATCAACCGCATGCGGCGCTGCGGATGAGCTGTCTGCAGGGCGTGGAAGGCTTTTACCAGCAGGCCAAGGTTCTTCTCTGCCGCCAGGCGACCTACATGCAGCACGGCCAGATCATCCGGCCCCAGGCCCCAGCTTTCGCGCAGGGCGTCGCTGCGTCGGCGTGGGTGGAACAGCTGGCTGTCGACACCACGGGCGAGCAGGGCCAGGCGTTCGAAGTCGCGGCGTTCGAGGTCGACCTTCTGGCCGATGCTCGGCACCAGCGTCAGCTGCGTGCGGTTGTGAAACCAGCGCAGGTAGTTGGTCATGGCCCGGGTCAGCAGGCCGATGCCGTAGTGCCCGGTGTACTGCTGGAAATTGGTGTGAAAACCGCTGACCACTGGGATCGCCAGGCGCCTGGCCGCGCGCAAGGCGGACAGGCCAAGCGGGCCTTCGGTGGCGATGTAGAGCACGTCCGGTCGCTGCCGTTGCCAGCGCCTGAGCAGCTTGTGCAGGGATGACTGACCCCATTGCAGGCCGGGGTAGCCAGGTAACGGCCAGCCGCGGGTCAGCAGCAGGTCATCGTCGGAGTCTTGCGTGAGGTCGATGTCCTGGCGCGGCCGTATCAGTTGCACGCGGTGGCCACGGCTACGCAGGCCGTCGACCAGGCGACCGAGGGTGTTGGCCACGCCGTTGATTTCCGGCGGGAAGGTTTCGCTGATCAGCGCGATATGCAGAGACGGTGCGTTCATAGGCCCAGTCTCTGCCCGGGTCATGTAGTGCACATGACGTTTCGATTGCGGTTATGTGTCAGGCGAGCAGGCCGTGCAGTTGTTCGCGTAGCCAGGCATGTGCCGGGTCGTGGTGCTGCTCGCGATGCCAGATCAGACTGATCTGCACGGCGGGCATGTCGAAAGGCAGCGGCGCGACCTGTAGGGCGAAGAGCGGCGCGAAGGCGTCGGCCAGGCGCGCGGGTATGGTGCCGAGTAGGTCTGTGTGGGCGACGATGGCCGGAATCGGCAGGTAGTTGGGCAGGTGCAGCGCAGCCTGACGCCGAACTTTGGCCGAGCCCAGGACGATTTCCAGTGGTGAGCCACGTCCTGCTCGCGGCGTCACGATCACGTGGCGAGCCTGTTGGTAATCCTTAAGGTTCAGGCCGCCGACGAAGGCTGGATGATCCTTGCGCCCGATCACCACCAACGCCTCCTCGCGCAGGGGCGCGTAATGCAGGTCGGGCGAATCGACATGCAGATAATCGATGGCCAGGTCCAGGGCACCGCTCTCCAGGCGCGGCAGCAGGTTGTCGGCGTCGTCGCTGTGCGCGACAACCTCAACCTGTGGCGCGACACGGGCCAGATGCGCCTGCAGCATCGGCAGCAGCGCGGCCTGGGCGTAGTCGTTGAGCGACAGGCTGAACACGTGTGGCGCCTGCACATCGAAAGGCTCTGCCGGGCCGAGGCCGGCCTGCAGCAAGTGCAGCGCCTGACGCACGGGTGGGTAAAGCGCCAGAGCGCGCGCGGTCGGCGTCATGCCGCGCGCGGTGCGCTGGAACAACTCCTCGCCCAGTTGCTGACGCAGACGGGCGAGGGCGTTGCTGACCGTCGACTGGCTCAGGTGCAGACGCTGGGCCGCGCGGGTCAGATTGCCCTCCTGCATCAGGGCATCGAAGACCAGCAGCAGGTTGAGGTCGAGCTGGCGCAAATTCGTTATCACGGATAATGCTCTTTTCAAATATCCATTATTCGAATGATTTGGCCGGGCCTAGACTGCTGTCAATCCACAGGAGAGCGCCATGGCCTACAACAACGACAATGCCCAGGCTTTTCGCAGCGACTACCGGGCTGCCATCCATCCGCGGTACAACCCCTGGCTGCACGCCGCCTTCGTGCTGGCCTACGGGCTGCTCTGCATCGGCTGGCTCGGGAGTACGCTGGAGGCTGTGGCTCCCTGGCAGTGGCTGCTGGTGCCGGCGACGCTGGTGTTCTTCAGTTGGGGTGAATACCAGGTGCACAAGCGCCTCGGTCACAACAAGACGCGCTTCGGCAAACTCTTCTACAAGCGCCATACCGGCGATCACCACAGCTTCTTCGTCGAGGCGCTGATGCCCTACGAGACGACGCGCGACTGGCGGGTGATCCTGTTCCCGGCCTGGCTTATCGTTCTGTTCAGCCTGCCTACGTTCGCCGCCTGGTGGCTGCTGTCTCAGCTCGACGGCAACTTCGCCGCACTGTTCGCCGGCAGCATGCTGCTGGGTTACATGACTTACGAAGTGGTGCATGCCTGCGAGCACCTGCCGGCCGAGCACCCGGTGTCGCGCTTGCCGTGGATTCGCCAGATGCGCCGCCTGCATGCGCTGCACCATCGCCGTGAACTGATGCATTCACGCAACTTCGGCATCGTCCATCCGCTGATGGACTGGCTGTACGGGACTCTGCACTGGGAGCCGGAGGCGATTCATCAGCAGAACCGCCAGCAGCACCGAATCACTATCGCCCAGCCTGCCGAGCACGTGCTGGCCTACGCCGCCGCGCCAAGCCACTGGCCGCAGTGGCACCCGTCGTCACTGCGCATCTATGGGCGCGAGGGGGCCTTGCTTGCGGGCGAGCGTTTCGAGGAGGACATTCATGCCGGTGGTCGCGCCGGGCATCTACGCTGGGACGTGCTCGACTATCAGCCGGCCCAGCGTTGGCAGGCCAGCGCCCAGGGCGAGCATGGCCTGCATTTGCTGCTGACCTACGAGTGCGTGGCGGTGGAGGGCGGCTGCGAGTTCGTGCGCACCCTCGAATACGGTTTCGCCGGCTGGCCGATGCGCCTGGCCAATGGCCTGTTCATGCGCAGGCGCATCGAGCGCGAGTCGCAGGCGTCGATGCAGGCGTTACACGATATCCTTGCGCGAACCTAGCGCCTGCTCGCCGCGCTCGCGCACCCAGAACAGCGTGGCGCCGGCCACGGCAGCCGGCATCATCAGGATATTCAGCCCCGGCACCAGCAGCGCGGCGTAGGTGATGCCGCCGAAACTCAGGCTTTGCCAGCGTTTCTCGCGCAGCCAGGCGAGCATGTCCTGCCAGCTCATCTTGTTATTGTCCGCCGGGTAGTCGATGTACTGCACGGCCATCATCCACACGCCGAACAGCAGCCAAAGTGGCGCGGCGACCAGGTTAACCACCGGGATGAAGCTGAGGATCAGCAGACCGATGGCGCGTGGCAGAAAGTAACCCAGCTTGCGCATCTCGCGGCCCATGGTACGCGGCACCATGGCCGCCAGCTCGGCCCAGCTGAACGGTGGGAAGTGATCCTCGCCACGCGCCACCACCTCGACCTTCTCCGCAAGAAAACCGTTGAAGGGCGCGGCGATGATGTTGGCCAGCAGGGTGAAGGTAAAGAACACCATCAGCAGTACCAGCACCACGAATAGCGGCCAGAGGATGTACTGCAGAAAGCTCAGCCAGCTCGGCAGGGTGGGCATGAAGGTGTCGACCCAACCGCTGAATTGCTGCACGGCAAAGCTGATCATGGTGACGAACAGAATCAGATTGACCGCCAGCGGCAGCAGCACGAAAAGGCGCAGGCCGGGGCTGAGTACCAGCCTCAGGCCTTCTCGCAGGTATTGCGGGCCGGACAGGACGGGAGCGGCGGGCATGGCGGTCTCCTGAGTGGTTGATGCGCGCGACCATACCGACTTCGCCGCCGAGGCGAAAGTTCAGACGGGCGCCTGGCAGCCATAGTCGGATTCTATTCGCGGAATTGGTAATGGATATTTCCGCTGGCCCGGCGGCCTGGATAGCCTTGCGCACAGTTTCGCTTTTGCGGGGCTCTCATTCTTCCAAGCCTTCCCCTAGTGCTTCGAGAGTCCCTTTTTATTCTGGCCTGTCGGCCCTGTGGGCCTGCGAGGAGTTAGCGATGTCCGCCGTTCGTCATGCCCGCGTCATCATCCTGGGTTCTGGCCCTGCCGGTTACAGCGCGGCGGTGTATGCCGCGCGTGCCAACCTGAAACCGCTGCTGATCACCGGTATCCAGGCCGGTGGCCAACTGACCACTACCACCGAAGTGGACAACTGGCCGGGTGACCCGCACGGCCTGACCGGCCCGGCGCTGATGCAGCGCATGCAGGAGCATGCCGAGCGCTTCGAAACCGAGATCGTCTTCGACCATATCAACGCCGTGGATCTGGCCGGCAAGCCATTCACCCTGGTTGGCGACAGCGGCACCTATAGCTGTGACGCGCTGATCATCGCTACTGGTGCCAGCGCGCGTTACCTGGGGCTGCCCAGTGAAGAGGCGTTCATGGGGCGCGGCGTTTCGGCGTGCGCAACCTGCGACGGATTCTTCTATCGCGGTCGCGACGTCGCGGTGGTCGGCGGCGGCAATACGGCAGTGGAAGAGGCGCTGTACCTGGCCAACATCGCCAGCAAGGTCACGCTGATTCACCGCCGCGAGACCTTCCGTGCCGAGAAGATCCTGCAGGACAAGCTGCGCGCGCGTATTGCCGAGGGCAAGATCGAGCTGCAACTCAATGCGGAGGTGGACGAGGTGCTGGGCGATGCCAGCGGCGTTACCGGCGTGCGCCTGAAGCAATACGGCGGCGCCTACCGCGAGCTGAGTGTCGAAGGGCTTTTCGTCGCCATCGGTCATACCCCCAATACCAGCCTGTTCGAAGGCCAGCTGGCGCTGAAGGACGGTTATCTGGTGGTCAATGGCGGGCGCGAGGGCAATGCCACCGCGACCAGCATTCCCGGCGTGTTCGCCGCTGGCGACGTCGCCGACTCGGTCTATCGCCAGGCGATCACCTCGGCCGGTGCTGGCTGCATGGCGGCGCTGGATGTCGAGCGCTATCTCGACGGGCTGTGAGAACACGTAGGGTGCGCTGTGCGCACCGCGCTTTGCTGGACCGTAGCTGATAGCGATCAGAAGCCGGTGCGCGCGGCGCACCCTACGGGTTGTTTGCATCAATCCGCAGATTTCAATCCGGCCACTGCCAGGGCGGCTCGTCGAGCATGCCCTGGCCGCGGATGCAGGTCTGACCGAGCTGCTTGTCCAGCTCCAGGGTGTTGCAGTCGGGGCTTTCCTTGAGCGTGGCGATCAGACGGCTGGCGTGGGAGACGACCCACACCTGGGTCTGCTTCGAGGCGGCGATGATCAGGCGACCGAGTGCCGGCAAAAGATCCGGGTGCAGGCTGGTTTCCGGCTCGTTGAGCACCATCAATGAGGGCGGCCGTGGCGTGAGCAGGGCGGCGACCAGCAACAGGTAGCGCAACGTGCCGTCGGACAGTTCTGCAGCGCTCAGCGGGCGCAGCAAGCCTTCCTGGCGCAGCTCCACGGCGAAGCGCCCGCCCGCTTGAAAGTCGATATGCAGACGGCTGCCGGGAAAGGCGTCGTCGATGGCGGCGTCCAGTGCGGCGCGGTCGCCTATCTCGCGGATGGTCTGCAGCGCGGCGGCCAGGTCGCGGCCATCGTGATGCAGCACTGGTGTACGCGTGCCCAGTTGCGGTTGGCGCGCGGGCGCCTCGGCATCGCTGCGAAAGTGATCGTAGAAGCGCCAGCGGCGGATGGTTTCGCGTAGCTGGAAGACTTCCGGGCAATTCGGGTCGTTGCCGATCTGGTCGAACAGGCTGTCGTAGTTCGGCACGTGCTGGGCCAGCACCTGCCAACTGCGTCCTTCACGCATGCGCACCATGGGCCCGGCGCGATCCACCAGCAGCGAGGCGGGGCGATAGCTGGCGCCGGCCCAGATGCATTCGCGCTTGATCTCCGGGTCTAGGGCGAAGGCCGAACTGCTTGGCTCGGGTAGACCCAGGGCGATGGCATAGCCGAAATCCTCGCCGGCAAAGCCCAGACGTAGACGCATCACGTTCTGCCGTGGGCCGCCCTGTACGGGCACTTCGCCGCTGCGCATGCGCCGGGAAATCTTCTCTGGCCCGGCCCAGAAACTCGACTCCAGCCCACCTTCGCGCGCCAGCGCGTTGACCACGCCACCTTGCGCGGTTTCCGCTAGCAGGCGCAGCGCGCGGTAGAGGTTGGACTTGCCGCTGCCGTTGGCGCCAGTGATCAGGTTGAGGCGGCCCAATGGCAGGATCAGGCTGTTGATCGAGCGGTAGTTGGCGACGGCGAGGGTGTGCAGCATGGCGGGGGTCATCCTGACAAAACGATCAGCGACCATGGCGTGGCGAAAACGCCAGCCAGGCCAGCACTGGGTAGCACAGGTAATGCAGGCTGAAGAGAAACAGGCCCATGGGGCTGGGCGTGTCCTGCAGGTACATCATGCCCAGCAGGCCGAGATAGAGCAGCCCGAGCACGCCGCCATAGAGCAGGGTGAAACGCCAGCGCTCAGTGCTGCTGGGCGCGCGACCCTGGCGCCAGTGAAACACCAGCGCCAAACCGGCCGCGATGGCGGCGGCAATCAGCAATGTGGTGAACACGCCGCCGAGGCGCACGAAGGTGCGCAGCAGCAGGTTCAGCACGATGGCCGCGATTACTCCCGCAGCCGCGTAGTAGCGCAGTTGCAGGTTCTGGCTCACAGGCTCTGCACCAGGCCGAAGCGTTTGCTCAGTACCCGCTGCAACAGGGCTTTGGGCAGCAGCGTGGCAAGCAGTGGCAGGGCGCGGCTGCCATTACCCAGGCGCAACAGGCGCGGGCGCTTGTCACGCTGTACGGCGGCCAGCAATTGCGCGGCGAACTCGTTGGCCGGGGTCGGGTTGTCCTGCGAGGCATTGGCGCGGGCGCGGATGCCCTCGCGCAGCGGCCACCAGGGCGAATCCTCACGGATCAGCGCCTCGGCTTGCTGGCTGGCGTTGGCGCCGAAGCTGGAAGCGATGGCGCCGGGCTGCACTTCCATCACCTCGATGGAGAAGGGCGCCAGCTCCATGCGCAGCGCGTCGCTCAAGGCATGCACGGCAGCCTTGGAGGCGCAGTAGGCTCCAGCGAAGGGCGTCACCAGTACCGAGGAAACGCTGCCGATATTCACCACCAGGCCACGGCTGCGACGCAGCAGCGGGAAGAACGCGCGGGTCACGCCGACGATGGAGAAGACATTGGTTTCGAACTGCCGCTGCATGGCTTCCACGCCACCGTCGAGCAGCGGGCCCATGGCGCCGTAACCCGCATTGTTGATCAGCACATCGAGGCCGCCGATCTTCTCGCTCAGGCGAGCGCTCAGCTGTTGCAGCGCTTGGCCATCGTTGACGTCGAGCTGCACCGCGTTGAACCCGGCCTGCTCGAGTGCAGTGAGGTCGTTCTCCTTGCGCGCCGTGGCCCAGACGGCGTAGCCACCCGCCTTGAAGGCGTCGGCCAGGGCACGGCCGATGCCGCTGGAGCAGCCGGTGATAAGGACGCTGGGTTGGGGCATGCGCGGGACTCCCTGGGACGCGAATGGGGCTGCAGCTTAGCAGGCTTGGCTTGAGGTGATGGCGGACTGTTCGCCTAGGCTCCTTAGCCCGCCCTGCGCGCTTAATACCGTAGCCGGATGCAATCCGGGAACCGCCATAGGCAGCATCCCCGGATTGCATCCGGGCTACGAGGCTGCGTTCGGCGTGCAGCAGTTATCAGCGTATGAACTTGCCTTGCAGGCGCTCGGCGCGAAACTCCAGCGTAGCCGGGCGATAGCCGCTGCGCAGGTCGGGCAGGGGCATGCAGTCGCTCCAGCTGGCGCCCGGCAGCAGTTCACCGGGGCCGCTGTAGCGCGGCGATTCGTAAAGGCGCTGGGCCAGGTTGGTGGCATTGCCTGGGCGGTAGGCAGCGACTTCCCAGCGCAGTTCCAGCAAGGCGGCGTCGCTGCCGTTCTTCAGGTCGATGGCCAGCGGGCGGTCAGCAGGGCAGCGCTGCGGGTCGTAGCTCAGGCGCAGTTCGAGATGGGCCAGGTAGCGCTCGTCGCGGCTTTCCTGCCAGATCACCCAGGTGGCCACCAGGCCGAGACCGACCAGCGCGGCCATGGACACCGGTAGCGCCTTGGTCGGGTAGCGGATCAGCAGAATCAGCCAGGTGATGACGAGTACGACACCGAACAGCATGAGGGCAGCCTTTTTGCGAAGTCTGCGCTCATCCTACACAAGGTGCTTTGTCAGGGTAACCGCGTGGGCTGTCGCAGGGTGTGACAGGCTTGGAGCGGACATGAGCGGTGGGAGGGGCGTAGCCCGGATGCAATCCGGGGATTACATCCGGGCTACGAACAGCTCAGTGTGTGGCGCCAGCGGCTACTGCATCGCTACGACCGTACACGTCTTCCAGACGTTCGATATCGTCCTCGCCGAGGTAGGTGCCGGACTGCACCTCGATGATCTCCAGCGGGATCTTGCCCGGGTTGGAGAGGCGGTGCACCGAGGTCATCGGGATGTAGGTGGACTGGTTCTCGGTGAGCAGGAACTCACGGTCGTCGCAGGTCACCTTGGCCGTGCCGGACACCACGATCCAGTGCTCGGCACGGTGGTGGTGCATCTGCAAGGAGAGCTGCGCGCCCGGCTTGACGGTGATGTGCTTGACCTGGAAGCGGCCACCCATGTCCACCGAGTCGTACGAGCCCCACGGGCGGTACACCTCGCAGTGGTTCTGGGTCTCGCAGCGGCCTTGTGCGTCGAGCTTGCTAACCAGCTTCTTGACGTCCTGCACACGGTCCTTGTGCGCCACCATCATGGCGTCCTTGGTTTCCACCACGACGATATCGTCCAGGCCCAGCACCGAGACCAGCTTGCCATTGCCGTGGATCAGGCAGTTGCGGCTGTCCTCGATCACCACGTCGCCCTTGGTCACGTTGCCGGCTTCGTCCTTGTCGTGCACTTCCCAGATCGACGACCAGCTGCCCACGTCGTTCCAGCCGGCGGCCAGCGGTACCACGCAGGCGCGGCTGGTCTTCTCCATCACGGCGTAGTCGATGGAGTTGTCCGGGCAGCAGGCGAAGGTGGCCGGGTCGATGGCGATCTGCGTGCCTTCACGCTTGCTGCGTTCCAGGGCCAGCAGGCAGGTGTCGTAGATATCCACGTCGTGGTGCTTGAGCTCCTCGAGGAAGCGGCTGGCGCGGAACAGGAACATGCCGCTGTTCCAGTAGTAATCGCCGCTCTTCACGTACTCGGTGGCGCGCTGGGCGTCGGGTTTCTCGACGAAGCTGGCGACACGTGCAACGCCGTCGGGCAGTGTGCCGTCGGCCTGGCCGCGGATGTAGCCGTAACCGGTTTCCGGACGGTCGGCCGGCACGCCGAACAGCACCATCTCGCCTTTCTCGGCGGCCACGGTGGCCAGCGCCAAGGCCTGGCGGAAGGCTTGCTGATCGTCCAGCACATGGTCGGCCGGCAGCACCAGCATCAGCTCGTCACGGCCTTCGGCGATCAGTTGCAGGGCCGCCATGGCCACAGCCGGTGCCGTGTTGCGGCCGAAGGGTTCGAGCAGGAGCATTTGTGCCTGCAGGTCGATCTGCTCCAACTGCTCGAGCACGATGAAACGGTGCTCCTGGTTGGCCACCAGCACGGGTGGCTGCATGCCCTCGATGGAAAGGCGCTGCAGGGTCTGCTGGAACAGCGTCTGCTCACCGGTCAGGGCGAGGAACTGCTTGGGATAGAGCTTGCGCGAAAGAGGCCAGAGTCGCGAGCCGCTGCCACCGGAAAGGATGATGGGGGTCATGGTTGTGTCTCTCCTGAGCGATTGATCAAGTGGTTTGCCCGTGTCGTGTCGGTGCGACGTGTACCCGCCGTTTTCCTTGTTCTAGAAACGCACTGCCTTAACCGTCGATGGGGCGCTTGACCCATACCGGCGACAACTTGCCCTGACCGCCAGTGACGAACAGGCTGACGACTTCGCCGCGCCCGAGGGTGACCGGTTTCAGGTCGGCGACCTTGCGCTCGCCGTCGAACAGCGCCAGGCCAACCTTCACCGGGTTGATCTCGCGGTCACCACGGCCATCGGGTTTGACGTCGGCGACCACGGCGGTCTTGCCGTCTGCGGTCTTCAGGCTGAGGGTGCTGTCAGTCAGGTTCTGGACACGCAGCAGCGCTTTCTGGCGGCTGGTGAAGGGCGGCTCCTCGACCAGGCGCGGCTCGGCGCCGGTCTGGCTGACCAGGGTGTAGTAACGCGCGGCCTCTAGATCCACCGCCATCTGCGCGTTACCGACCTGGGCCTGATAGCTGCCGGCCGGAAGGAACTTGAAGTCGCTGGAGCCCAGCGGCGAGATCTGCTTGAGCTGGGTCTGGCCAACGCTGACATCGAGTTCGGCACTGCTGGCGTTGTAGGCGCGAACGAAGGCCGAGCCTTTCGGTGCCTTGGGGCCGTAAAGGGCGCCGTCATCGGCCTGTGCCTGGAACATGCCGAGGCCCAGGGCCAGGGCGCAGGCGCCCAGGGTGAAGCGGCGTAGGGTAGTTTGAGTTGTCATCGGATAGTCCTCCTTGGGGGATTAATCAGTGACTGGCAGCAGCCAGCCCCTGGCGCTCGCCGCCGTCTTTGAGTGCGGCGAGCCATTGCGGGTCGAAATCGGTGAAGTCGCTGGCCATCGGCAAATAACGCTCGGGGAATTCCCAGATCACCAGCTGTGGCGGGTGGTCCTCGAGCTCGTCGCTTTGCAGGTACTTGAGCATCGGGACCAGCGGGCCGCCGCCTTCCTCGGCGTGGTTGGCCAGGTCGCGTTGCAGGTGCTCACGCAGGGCGCCTGCGAAGTTCCAGGCCGGGTTGGCGCTGTAGCTGGTGCCGACCAGCGTCACCGGCAGGTCGCTGTCGCCGAACAGGTCGTCGCTACTGCTTTCGGCGGCTTGGGTCTCACGCTGCTGCAAGCGGTCGGCCTGCGGCATCAGGTTTTCGAACAGCGGCGCTAGCGGCAGAAAGCGAGTCAGGTCGCCTTCGTGCGTGCGGGTTTCCACGGTCTCGGTGACGAACTGTTGTGGCTCGCCACGCAGTTGCATGGCGCTGCGCACCACTTCGCTCAGCGCCTTGGCAGTGACGTCGGCGCCCTCCGGGGTCCAGTGGGTGTCAGTACGCAGGAACATCGGCGCCTGGTTCTTGGCCGCTTGCAGCGGTACGAGCAGGTCCGGCGCGGCGATCCCGGCATTGCGCACCGCGCGGTGAAAGCGCGGGTAGAGGCTGCGCTGCAGGGCACTGGGACGATGGTTGCCGATGTGCTCCGGGTACAGGCGGGTCTTGGCCGGGACGATGGCCAGCAGCAGCTGGATATCGCGCTCTTCCAGTTGGCGCTGCACGCCGCGGATCAGTGCCAGGTTGTCGCGCATCTGGCGCTGGCCGTCGGCTACCGGGTCGAACTCCTCGTCCGAATACAGCCAGCCGTCCTCGCCGATCACCAGGCCACTGCGTCCTTCTCCGAAGAGCAGGTATTCCACGGCCGCCCAGAGGTTGATGCCCGCCTGCTTGAGCGGAAAGTTCTCGTCGTAGTGACGTTCGATGCTTTTTGCCAGGCCGCCGTCGAGCACGCTTGGCTGCGCCGGCATGTGGTAGTCGGCGAGCCTGGTCAGGGCGAGCAGGCTGGCCGGCAACAGCAGCAGGGCGAACAGCACGACGTATAGGGTCTTGAAGGAGCGATTCATTCTCGGCCTCCGCTCAGAACTGGAAGTAGAGGAAGGGGGAGTAGCTCTGCGCGGAGAGCTTGAGCAGCGACACGCAGAACAGCACCAGCAGGGCGCCACGCAGGGCCACCATGCGCAGGTCGATGGTCTGCAGGGCGACGCCGGCGCTGGCCAGGGTCAGGCCCGGTTCATGGCCGCGGCTGGCGAGGAACTGGCGGGCACCATTGACGGCGATCACCACCCAGGCCAGCACCAGGGTGACCATCTGCAGCCCGGTGATGTGCGCCAGGGTCAGCTCGCTCAACTGCCAGTCACCGAAGGGCAGCAGCGCGGCGTACATGCGCCCGGCCACATCCAGGTTCTCGGCGCGGAAGATCACCCAGCCGAGCATCACCAGCAGCAAGGTGAAGGCCCATTTCAACGGGTTGAACACAATCGGTGCGGCTTTCACGCCGAGCGCTCGTTCGATGGCCAGCCAGGCGCCGTGCCAGGCGCCCCAGATCAGGAAGGTCCAGTTGGCGCCGTGCCAGAAACCGCCCAGCAGCATGGTCAGGAACAGGTTGCGGTAGGTGTTGAAGGTGCCGTGACGATTGCCGCCCAGCGGTACGTAGAGGTAGTCACGCAGCCAGGTGGACAGGCTGATGTGCCAGCGCCGCCAGAACTCGGTGATCGACTGGCTGATATAGGGCTGGTTGAAGTTCTCCATGAAGCGAAAGCCCATCATCAGGCCGAGGCCGATGGCCATGTCGCTATAGCCGGAGAAGTCGAAATACAGCTGCGCGGTGTAGGCGATCATGCCCAGCCAGGCGTCGCCGGTGCTGGGGTTTTCCAGGGCGAAGCAGTGGTCCACCAGCGGCGCCAGGCTGTCGGCGATGAACACCTTCTTGACGAAGCCCTGCATGAAGCGTGTGGCGCCTTCGCTGAACTTGTCGAGGCTGTGGGTACGGTCGGTGAACTGGTCGGCCAGGTCCTTGTAACGCAGCACCGGGCCGGCGATCAGCTGCGGGAACAGGGCGATGAAGGCGGCGAAGTTGATCAGGTTGCGCGTCGGCTCGGTATCGCGGCGGTACACGTCGATCAGGTAGCTGATCGACTGGAAGATGTAGAAGGAGATACCGATCGGCAGGATCACCGCAGTGAGGACGAAGGGTTCCATCCCCATCGATTCGAGCACGGCGTTGATATTGGCCACACCGAAGTTGGCGTACTTGAAGTAGCCCAGCGTGGCCAGATTGCCGACCACCCCCGCGACCACCCAGCGCCGCGCCGCCTCTGTGCCGGCGTGCGCCTGGATACGCAGGCCGAAGACGTAGTTCCACAGCGTCACGGCAGCGAACAGCAGGAGGAAATCCACCCGCCACCACGCATAGAAGGCGTAGCTGCCAATCAGGATCAGCAGGTTGCGCCCGCGATTCGGGCACAGGTAGTACAGGCCGAGAAAGATCGGCAGAAACAGGAACAAAAAGACGTTGGATGAAAAGACCATCCGTGCTTCTCCGTGAACAGCCGGGGCAGCGCCCCCCTTTCCCCCCGCGAGCGGAGGGTTTGTTTTGTTACATCCCGTAGGGGCCGATTCATCCGCGAAAATCGCGGCTAAAGCGGAATGCCACCCAGCCGCTCCTACGGTTTATCGAACACCTGGGTCACTTCGCCACCGAGGCGGAAGCTGTTGAACGGCCCCATCTCCTGGTTCAGTTCTCGGGTCTCTTCACTGCAGTCGTAGAGGCTGCAGTAGGGCGCCAGCCAGGCGTACTTGAAGTCCTTGCGCAGCTCGCTCATGTCCTGTTTGGAACCGGTGCGCTGGGCGAACGCAGCCGGGTCGCGCGCCCCTTGCAGCACGCGTTCGGCCAGGCGCTGCAGGGCGCCATGGTTCTCACCGCGCAGGTCGACCTCATTGGCCTCGGCGAACGCGGCGATCATCGCCAGCGGCGGCAGGGCATAGTTGTGGTAGGCGAGGGCGCGTTGGCTGCGGCGCATTTCGTTGACCAGGTAGCCTTCGTCGTCGACCTGATTGGCAGCGATGCGGAACTGGCCCACGGACCAGTCGAACAGGTCGCGGCGATCACTGATCACCGCGACCGCCATCACCGACCAGGCCGCCCAGTAGCTGTGGTTGTTGATCTTGCGCAGCGGCAGGTCGCTCCACTCGCGCACCGTGTATTCGGCCAGGCGGGTGAACCAGGCTTCGATGCGTGCGCTCTGCTGCGGGTAGGCAGTCAGCGGCTGCGACTCGGAGAACTTCAGGCGCAGCCAGGCGCCGGCCAGGCTGCCCAGCGCCCATTTGCGCATCGACTTGCCGGTGTGGTTGAACTGCTCGGACTCCAGCGCATCGGCGCTGGCCCATTTATCCAGCCATTCGATGGCGCATTCCAGGCGCTCCGGCTGACCGGTGCGCATGTAACCGGTGATCATCCGCCCGGCTTCCTTCTCCAGGCGGGTGATGTGCGAGGTCTGCTCGCGGAAGTTCTTCTCGGCCTTGCGGTTGAGCGTGGCGCGGGCACTGTCGGAGCCTTCGTACTTGCTGGTGAACTGCAGCTCACCGGTGTACGGCTGCGGAACCGCAGGGCAGACGGGCGCCTTGCCCTCGCGCTGGCCCACGGCGGCGTAGTAACCCGCTGGCGGCTGCAGCGCGGCGAAGGCCGGGCCGCTGAGCAGCAGCGCCATGAGAGTGAGTGGAACGAGTCGTTTGGGCATGGTGGCCTCCTCAGTCGTGCTGCGCGACTTGCTGGCTGGGCCCGCTAGGGCGCTGGCACAGGCTGGCCTGGACTTTCAGGTCGTCGGCGCTGTCCTCGGGCTTCTGGATTTCCAGGGCGAAGAAGTTCTGATCACCCCAGCCCGGCTCGTCGCGCAGTTCCACGGCGAAGCGCCCGTCGGTATCGACGGTGTTGGGTTTCTCCAGCTTGAGCTGTTCGCGACGACCGTTGAGGTACCAGATGGTGGCGTCGACGCGCTTGACCGACGGATCGCTGAAACGCAGGTCGAGCTGGTGGCGATTGCCGGCCAGGGTCAGCAGCTTGTTCTCGCCATTGACCAGTACCTCGTTGCTGCCCGGATGCAGGCGTTTCTCGCTGGCGAGCAGCTCGGTCTGGCCGCTGCAGCCGTTGTTCAGGCTGGCCATCAACTGGCGGTGGATCTTGTCCGAGGCCAGGTCGTAGAGCGGCGAGAACTCCCAGATCAGCACCTTCGGCGGGTCGTTCTGGAAGGCATCGCTGGCCAGGTACTCGAGCATCGCGCCCTCCAGGCCGCCACCAGGGAAGGCCGCGTTGAGCACGTCGGTGCCCAGGTATTGTTCGAGGAAGCCGCCGAAGTTGTAGTTCTTGCCGCTGTGGCTGGTGCCGACCAGAGTGATCTTCGGGCTGCTGTCGTCGCCGAACAGCGCGTCGCCATCACTGGCGTCCTTGGGCTCGGTGACGAACTGGTCGACGTATTGCACCGCATAGCCGGTGCCGCACAGCTGGCTGGCGACGTTCTGCATGGTGCCGGTCTTGCCCATCAGGCCGATGCGTTCGGTGACGAATTCCTTCTGCGGAATATCTTCGAAACCGGGGATGCGCTTGACCGTCTCGGCCACCAGCCGTGCGGTGCGCTCGGCACCGTAGGGTGTCCAGTGCTGGTCGCGGCGGAAATAGAACTCCTTGTCGCTGTTCTCGTCGGTCAGCGGGGTCAGGTCCGGGACCCAGATACCCAGCTGTTCGAAGCGGCTCAGCGCCTGGCGGTAGTTGCGCAGCGCCTTGTCGTAGTCGAAGCGCTGGTAGTCGGCGGGCGACAGCTTGTTGCGATTGACCAGGCCGCGGGTCGGTTGGTAGACCACCACCAGCTCCACGCCGCGTTGCTTGAGGCCGTCACGCAGCTCCTTGAGGCGTTGGTAGCCGACTTCACTGGTGCCGAACTCGGTGCGCAGGTCTTCGACGCTGCGAAACAGCCAGCCTTCCTCGGCATCGAGCAGAGTGACGAAGTTCTTCATGTAGTTGGTGGTGTAGCGGCTGGCGTCGTGCGCAGCCGGGCACAGCGAGCAGCAGTCTTCGACCTGATACTGCGGCGCCTGGCGCTCTTGCGCCTGCAGGGCGGTGCTGGCCAGGGCACAGGCCACGGCCAGGGAAAGGGACTTGAAGGGTGATGGGATCATCGTTGGCCTCATCAATTGGTCAGTTTCTCGGGCTCGATCGGATCGATCAGCACGGGTAGGCGCTGGCGCACCATGAGGTCGAGGATTTCGTCCTGTTTTTCGCCGAGGATGCCGGCGAGCTGGATGCCGCTGCTCTTGCGCGGGGCAAGCATTTTCACGCGGTACAGCTCGACCGATAGCGGCGAGTCGATGTTGATCGGGCTGGAGCCGTTACCGGCCAGGGTGCCGCCGACGATGATCATCGAGATCTTGGTATCGAACGGGTCGAGGTCCAGGTCGCGGTCGGTGTCGGACAGGTCCTTGATGTGGCCGTACACACCGGTGAGCTGGTTCATCGCCGAGACGTTGTCGTAGAGGCGAATGTTCTCGCTGTTGCGGATGCGAATGCCGTGGCGCTGGTTGCCCAGTACATGGTTGCCCCACAGCAGGTTGTCGCCGCTCTCGTACAGGGTGATGCCGTCGGAGTGATTGCCGTGCACGCGGTTGTAGGCGATCAGGTTGCGTTCGCTGTTACGGTCGATGACCACGCCGGAGAGCTTGTTGTCGTAGCTCTCGTTGTTGATGATCCAGCTGTCGTTGACCTCGCGCGAGATGATGATGCCGTGCTTCTTCTTGGTGCCGAACACGGTGTTCTCGGCGATGATCAGGCCGTGGGAACGGTCGTGCGGGTCGATGCCGTAGACGATGTTGTCGCGGTAGGTGTTGCCCTTGATCACCACGTTCTGCGCTTCGTAGCAGTAGAAGCCGTACCAGTGGTCGACGAACTCGGAGTCGATTAGCCAGCCGGTCGGCTCGTCGCGCTTGAGGCGCTCGTGCATGTTCGGCGTGTACTGGGTGATCGACACCCCGTAGGACTTGGAGTTGTCGTAGCCCAGGCTTGTGATCACGCTGCTGGCGATGTACAGCTCGCTGCCGCCCCAGGACACCAGGAACGGGCGGAACTCCTTGCCGTTGTCACGCATGCTCGCCGGGCCGTTGTCGGCCTCGCGCCAGGCGGTGACGCGGGTGTCGGTGAGGAACATCAGGCCATCGTTGACCAGAAACGAGCCGCGCTCCTGCGACAAGCGCAGTTCGCGGGTTTCCTTGCCGACGTGTAGCGCCGCGCCTTCTGCCACGACGATGGGCAGACGGGCCAGGTACACGCCCGGCTCCTGCTCGGCGAACTGGCTGTCGGGCAGCGCCTTGGCGATGTCCTGGGCGGTGACCAGGCCACCTTCGATGAAGATCGCCTGGGGCATGCCTTGCTGGCGCTTGATCCATTCGCGCAGGCGCTCGTTGCCGCCGGTGAAGTCCTTCAGCGCGTCCTGGCGCAGCATGCGCCGCACCACCACCTGGCCGCGTTTTTCACGCGGAATCTTGGCCAGCACGGCCTCCTTGGTGTAGCCGGACAGGTCCGGCAGCGTGGGTGCTTCCATATGCAGTTCGTCCGCCGGTGCGCTACGCACGCGGTAGTCGAACTGGTGCTGCGTCGGGTTGGCCTGGGCCAGTGGCACCGTGAGGCACAGCGCGCCGAGCAGCAGGGGTAGGGCTAAGCCGTTGGGTTGCATGATCCGATCCCTCAGAAGCGCCAGATGAAGTCGACGAAGGCGCGGTGCATCACCGAGTCGGTGCCGCTGCCGTAGGCGTCGCCCGGCAGGAACACGCCGGCGCGCAGGCGTACCAGGGCCGAACGGTCTTCCAGTTGTTCGGCGACGGTGGCCGGCAGCAGGCCCTGCTTGAAGTAGCGGGTCAGCACCAGGTCGACTTCCTGGCCGATATCTTTCTCGCCAGCCACCAGTGGCGCGGTGATACCGCTGTCGCCGACGTCCTGGTCGCCATCGACGCGCCAGAAGCGGTGATAGACGACGCTGGCGTCGTAGTCCTGACCCAGTTGCCAGGAGCTGAAGGCACTGGCCACCTGCAGGTTGGAGAGCTCGCCGCGGAAGGCTTCGCCATAGCGATGCAGGCGCGATTCGACGCCGGTGAAATTGGCGCGGTTGCTGTGCAGGCCGGTCTGCATGAACTGGCGCGACTTGTCGTCGTCGCCACCGCCGCTGCCACGGGCATAGGCGGCGCCGATCTTCCAGTTGTCATCGAGGCTGTAGCGCAGGCCCAGGTCCATGGCCCAGGCGTCGACGTCCTGGCTGCGCGAACCGGTGGCGATGCGGTCGCTGCCGACCACTTGCTGCTGCAGCTGGTCGGTGTCGCCCTTGAGCCAGGTCATCTGCGCCCAGTAGTTGAGGCGATTGCGCGAGTTGCGCTCGAAGAAGCCGCCGTCGGCGTGCAGGCCGAACCAGGTCAGGTCGCCGGTGTAGCGTTTGCTCAGCTCGTCGACGCGTTCGCCGGGATTAGCCAGGCGGCCGTCATCGCGGCTGTGATGCAGCTTGGTGCCGATGCGGTGGCCGGGCGTCCACTGGTAGTCGAGGCCGGCGAAGAAGTGCTGGCGGTCTTCGTCTTCGGGCGCCAGGTCGTCGAGGTCGGTACGGTAGTCGGAGAAACGCTCGGCAATGCCGACGTTGGCTTGCAGCAGGGTGGTATCGAAGCGCCAGTTGACCGCCTCGATGTTGGTGTCCCACCAGGTGCCTTCGTCACTGCGCAGACGCTGACGGCCGACGCGCAGGTGCTCGCCAGGGTAGGCGGTGAGGCCGGCGTAGTCGACCCAGAATTCGCGCATGGCCAGGTAGCTCTTGTCCGGTTGGCGCGCGTCGCTGCGCTGCGTGCTGTTTTCACCGTCGTCCTGCAGCGGGTCGGTTTCGATGGTGTCGGTGGCGGTAACTGCCTGGCCCATGGCGAAGGCGCTCCAGTTGCCGCGTTCGCCGTAGGCCCAGGGGCGCAGGTCGAGACCGATACCGCTGACGTCGCCACCTTCGCGGGTGCCGAGGTCGCGGTCGTCTTCCGATTGCGCGGTGATCTTCACATCCAGGCCGAAATTCTTCGGTGCATCCGCCGCCCAGGCGGCGCTGGCTGCCAGCAGGCTGGCGCTCAGGCCCAACTGGCTGACGATACGGTTTAGCTGCATGCGTGCATCCTTGTTCATGGCTGGCTGACCTGCAGGGCGGCCTGCTGCTGCAGGACGATGCCGCGGGCATCGCGCTCCTCGCGCAGCAGGCGTTGGCCTTCGGCCAGTTGTGCCGGGGTCAGGCTCTGCGCCACTGCATGGGCCAGCTCGAAGGTCGGCGGCGTGTTGCGCGGCAGGGCCAGTTGGCTGAATACGTAGGCGTTGACCGGGTTGGGCTTGACCCCGCGACCCTGGCTGAACATCTGCGCCAGGGCGAAGTCGGCGCTGAGCTGGCCGGCGCGCGCAGCGCTGAGCAGGTGGTCGAGCGCCTGCTGGGCGTAGACCTCGCCGAGGTAGCCACGCAGGTAGATCTGCCCCAGGTAGTAACTGGCGCTGGGCTCGCTGGGCGCGGCCTTGCGCAGGTGCTCTTCGGCCTTCTTCGGCTGTTGCGGCAGCAGCTTGCCTTCGTAGTACAGGCGTCCGAGCAACAGCTCGGCACGCGGCAGGGCGGCCTCGCGGCCCTTCTCCAGGTAGCCGAGCAGGGTGTCGATATCGCCCTGGCCCGGATAGTCGTAGAGCAGGCGCGCCAGGCTGACCCAGGCGGCCGGGTAGTTCGGCGCGATGGCCTCGAGCAGGTCCTGCGCCTGCTGCGGTTGCGGCTGGCCCAGCTCGGGGTCGCTGAGGACTTGAGCCACGGACTCGACCTGGTTGGGCGAAACATTGCCGGCGCGGTAGCCCGCCAACAGTTGGTCGATCAGCGTCTGGCGGTCGTCTTCGCGGTTCTGCTTCTGGTACACGGTGGCCAGTTCGGCGTAGCACGCGTCGTTGCTGGCCAGACGTGCCTGGCAGATGCGCTCGATCTCGCCCAGGTGCTGGTCGTAGGTGCCATCGGTGCGATACAGAAGAATCTGCGCCAGCTCTGCCTGCGGCAGGCCCTGCTGGCGCCAGTCTTGGATACGTTGCGCGAGGTTCATGGCGGGAAAGTCCTGTGGGTAGAACAGGTAGAGTTCGGTCAGCGGCAGCAGCGCACTGGGCTCGCGGGCCTGGGCTGCGCTTTCCAGCAGTTCGGCGGCCTCGCGGCGCTCGGCCAGGGTGCTACCGGGCTTGCGCGCCAGCAGCTTGCCGAGGCGCGCCTTGGCCCGTGGCGAACCGTCCAGGGCCTGGCGGTAGATGCGCTCGGCCTCATCCAAATCCTGGGTCTGGCCGCCCGCTGCGTAGATGTCGGCCAGGCCGATCTGCGCGTCGCTGTAGCCCATCTCGGCGAGCTGGCGGAAATGCCATTCGGCAGTTTGCTGGTCGCCGCTCTGCAGGGCTTCGCGGGCCAGACGCTCATCCGGCAGGCCGGCGCAGCCGGCCAGCGTGGCGCTGACGGCGAGGCCGAGCAGAGCAGGGCGAAGAAGGGGCATGCTCACGGCGTGATCTCCTTAGCGACCTGCCGCGACGGCGCGGTCGACCAGCCAGCCCAGCGACGGGCCACGATCGATGACCACATCCACCGGCTGGCCGGCGAGGCTGGCCGGCAGGGTGTCTTGCGGCTTGATCACCACGCGGATATCCGAGCTCAGACCGCCATCATGCAGCGCGCTGCTGACGATCTCGCCGTGACGCGCCTGGTCTTCGCCGGCCACCTTGAAGGTCACTGGCGTGCCGGGGCGCGCCTGCTCCAGATGGCGGTAGGGGAAGCTGGCGCTGACGGTGGCGATGCCGTCCTGCGGCACCAGTTCGAAGATCACGTCGCCCTTGCTGGCGAACTGACCGTCGGCCACCAGTTGGCGAGAGATCTTGCAGTTGCACGGACTGGTCAGGGTGCCCTGCATCTCGCGGGCGAACAGCGCTTCGATCTGGCTCGGTTCGAGCTGGTCTTCACCCAGGTGACCCTTGAGCATTTCCAGCATGCTGGTGGTGAAGGTGGCGATCGGCGCGCCTTTCTCGACGATGCCATCGGGCTGCGCCAGGCTCTGCACGCTGCCTTCACGTGGCATGGTCACCTGCAGCGCCGGCAGGCTGATCTGCGCCGACTGTGCGTGGGTGACGAAGTACAGGCCGTAGATCGACTTGCCGATGTAGCCGAACGCAGCCAGACCGATGAGGAAGATCGCGCCGCTGAAGGTCACGGCGCGCAGGCGGCCGAACATGCCCATGCCACCGCCTGCGCCGTTCTTGCGCGCCTTGGTGAAGTTGTCGCGTTGGAGGATATGCAGCACCTCGCCGACATTGACCAGTTCACCAGCCAGGTGCGCGCTGATCAGGTGGCGCAGGGCGGCGGCTTCTCGTGCGCCAAGTCCGTGGAACTGGCAGCCGACGCGGTTGTGCTCCGGCTGTACCGAGTTGACCTGAAACTCCACGTCCAGGCCCAGCACCAGGCTGTCGAGCTGGAACTGCAACTGGCCGCGATGGAAATCGCCGACCTTGTGCGTGGTCTTTTCGTTGGTGAAGCTGAAACCGCCAGCAGAGACATCCTGCAGGCGCGCGTCGATGCGTTCGCCCTTGGCATTGGTGAATCGCAAGCGCCCTGGCAGCTTGACACGGGCATGCTGGCGCTGGGCCTCGGACTCATGGACGACGTTGTGATTGGCGACGGAGTTCATGGTGGCTAATTCCTATTCGAGTACGGTCACACCAGCGCCAGCAGCGCGGCGATGAAGACACAGGAGGCAGAGAAGGTCATGGCACGCGACGACCAGCTGTTGAACCAGTTGGCGAAGCTGGACAGGCCGCGGTTGAGCTTGGTGTTCTGGCGCGTCCAGGATTGCTGGTCGAGGCGGAAGAACACGTAGATCTTCACCATCGCGCCAACGATCTGGTTGTAATAGAGCAGCGCCGGGTAGGCCGGACCGATGCGGTGGCCGGAGAGCATCAGCAGCAGCGTCAGGATCAGCCGCGTGCTACCGATCCACAGCAGGTAGATCAGCAGGTACATCAGGCTGTACTTGATGCTGGCGATGATCGCCACGCACAGGCCCAGCAGGCAGGTCCACATCGACACGCGCTGGTCGAACAGCACCAGGCTGGTGAAGGCGCCGAGGCGACCCATGCCCAGACGCAGGGCGCGCGAGTTCTGCCGCAGGTTGTTGCCGTACCAGCGGAACATCAGCTTGCGGCTGGCCTTGATGAAGCTCTTCTCCGGCGGGTGCTCGACCGTATTGATCGCCGCATCCGGCACGTAGAAGGTGTCGTAGCCCAGGCGCATCAGGCTGTACCAGCTGGACTTGTCGTCACCGGTGAGGAACTGGAAGCGACCCAGGCGCCAGTGCTCCAAGTGATCGCTTTCCACGTCGCGGATGAACTCGGGGTCGGTCACCACGCTGGCGCGGAACACCGACATGCGTCCGGTCATAGTCAGCACGCGCTTGGAAAGGGCCATCGAGCACATGTTGAGGTGGCGCTGGGCGAAGCGCAGCTTGTGCCATTCGCTCATCAGGTAGCTGCCGCGTACCTCGCAGAACTCGTTGGTGGTCAGCCCGCCGACGTTGGGGAAGAGCTTGAACCAGGGCACGCATTTACGTACCACTTCAGGCTCGAGCACAGTGTCGCCGTCGATCACCGCCACCACCGCATCGCGGTCCGGCATCTGCCGGGAGATGGCGCGGAAACCGTGGGCCAGGCCGTCACGCTTGCCGGTGCCGGGAATGCGCACGATGTCCAGGGTGACATGCGCCGGCGGCTCGGCCTGGGCCCAGAGGTTCTTGATCAGCAACTCGTCGGAGAGCTCGACGATCGAGCAGACCACGGTGCAGGGATAGCCGCAGTCGATCGCTTCGCGAATCACCGAGCGGTAGACCATGGCAGTGGTCAGTGCGTCGATGCGGAAGCTGGTGACCAGCAGGAACACATGAGAGGGGTCGGCGTCCTTGCCGAGTTTTGTAACCTTGCGGCGGTACCAGGGGTACACCAGGTAAAGGAACAGGCAGCCGCGCACGAAGTGCATGGCGCCCATGGAATAACGCCAGATGCCGACGATGCCGATCAGCAGCAGGAAGTGCCGCGACTCGGGGTCGAACACCGAGCGGGGCAGCGCCAGTGCCAGGAGCATCAGCAGGCTGAGATAGAGCATCCAGCCGCTGGCTTGGTTGAGGCCGTTCTTGAGCTTGTCCATATGCGTCTCTCGGTACCCGCGCGCCAGGCGCGCGGGTACGACTGGGCCTTACCAGCAGATGCCTTCGGCCACGCCGTTGCTGGCGTGGGGCATGAAGCCGACCAGGTCGATCACGCGCTTGCCGCTCGGCGCCTGCTTGGCCAGCTGGGCGAAGCGCTCGTCGCTGTTGCCCAGGACGATGATGTCGGCCTTCGCCACTACGTCATCCAGATCGCTGTTGAGCAGCGAGGAGACGTGCGGGATCTTCGACTCGATGTAGTCCTTGTTGGCGCCGTGAACGCGGGCGTACTCGACGTTGCGGTCGTAGATGCTCAGGTCGAAGCCCTTGCCGATCAGCATCTCGGCCAGTTCAACCTGTGGGCTTTCACGCAGATCATCGGTGCCGGCCTTGAAGCTCAGGCCGAGCAGGGCGACCTTGCGCGAATCGTGACTGGCGATGATGTCGAAGGCCTTCTGGACCTGGGCGGCGTTGCTGCGCATCAGCGAACCGATCAGCGGCGCTTCCACGTCCAGGCTGTTGGCGCGGTAGTTCAGCGCGCGCACGTCCTTGGGCAGGCAGGAGCCGCCGAAGGCGAAGCCAGGCTTCATGTAGTACTTGGACAGGTTCAGCTTGTGGTCCTGGCAGACCACGTCCATCACCTCGCGGCCGTCGACGCCGACTGCCTTGGCGATGTTGCCGATTTCGTTGGCGAAGGTGACCTTGGCTGCGTGCCAGACGTTGCAGGTGTACTTGATCATCTCGGCGACTTCGATGTCCTTGCGGATGATCGGCGCGTCCAGCTCGCTGTAGATGCTTTCCAGCAGATCGCCGGAGGCCTTGTCCAGCTCACCGATGACGGTCATCGGCGGGAAGTCGTAGTCCTTGATCGCGGTGCTTTCACGCAGGAACTCGGGGTTCACCGCCAGGCCGAAATCGACACCGGCCTTCTTGCCCGAGCAGTCCTCGAGGATCGGCAGCACGACGTTCTTGGCAGTGCCCGGCAGCACGGTGCTGCGTACCACCACGGTGTGGCGCTCGTTCTTGTCGCGCATGGCCATGCCGATCTCGCGGCACACGCCTTCGATGTAGTTCAGCTCCAGGTCGCCGTTCTTCTTGCTCGGGGTGCCGACGCAGATGAACGACACATCGCTCTCCAGAACGGCAGCGGCGACGTCGGTGGTGCCACGCAGACGACCCTGACGCAGGCCCTGTTGTAGCAGTTCTTCCAGGCCCGGCTCGACGATGGGCGATTTGCCGTTGTTGATCAGGTCGATCTTGTTCGCGGAGATATCCACGCCAATCACGTCGTGACCCCGTGCCGACAAACAGCCGGCACAAACGGCACCCACATAACCTAAACCGAAGATACTGATTCGCATGGTATTCACCTCGTCCGTTCGATGCATTTCAAATATTGGCCTTTTGAGCCAAAACTAGTCCGTGAACTTGCTTTTGAAGTGCGAGCAAGTTCATTCAGGCATAAGAAGAATGTGGCACCAGAGTTGGCGCCTAGTGTGGGCCTTATATAAAGGATGGCCCTTTGATATTGTCTGCTTTGGCCTTGGTGGAGGCCTCTATCTCGGCACTCTTGCGGGTCGCTATATCTCCCTTTGAACTACATGAACTTTTCTCGGGGTGAGGCTGTCCGGCGAAAGCTAATTCGCATACAGGCAGTTTCAGTTGATGAAAAGTTATGTATTGAAATGAGTCACGGGCTGTATGAGTAGTGGCCCTTTCGAATAGTTCCTACCGTTCGTCCTGAGGCTGAACCGGAGCTGAATGACTAATTTGATTGCAATATGCTGGCAAGTTGCAAAATGCATGATGGCATGCAGCGGGCCAACTAAAGCGAAACTGTCTGATAACAAAGTAACGCAATAAGTTCTGTGGAAAGTTCGATTGCGCTGAAACTGTGATGCTAGGCAGGTTTTTGAGAATCAAACGCAACGCCGAGGGAATTTTTACCAAGCGCAGCGCTCACGGCGCAGCGAAGCGCTCGGCGGGCGGGGATGGGAGAAGGGAAGCGTAGCGGCCAGCCCCCTGCAGGAACCGACGAGCGGCGCAGGGGGCGGGAGGGTGACTATCAGTCCTGCGGCTGGTCGCGCAGGAAAACCAGGCTGTCCGCCTTGGAGTGCTCGGCGGAATAACGGTAGCCCTGGTAGTTGAAGTCCTTCAGGCTTTCCGGGCTGGTCAGGCGCTCCTTGATCACGTAGCGCGCCATCAGGCCACGGGCCTTCTTGGCGTAGAAACTGATGATCTTGTACTGGCCGTTCTTCAGGTCCTTGAACTCGGTATCGATGAGGCGTGCGTTCAGCGCCTTGCGCTTGACCGCGCCGAAGTACTCGTTGGAGGCCAGGTTGAGCAGCACGTCGTCGCCCTGGGCGGCCAGCGCTTCGTTCAGCCAGGCGCTGATGCGCTCGCCCCAGAAGGCATACAGATCCTTGCCGCGCACGTTGGCCAGCTTGGTGCCCATTTCCAGGCGATAGGCTTGCATCAGGTCCAGCGGGCGCAGTACGCCGTAGAGACCGGAGAGCATGCGCAGGTGAGTCTGGGCGAAGTCGAAATCTTCTTCGGAGAAATCCTCGGCGTTCAGCCCGGTGTACACGTCGCCCTTGAATGCCAGCAGCGCCTGCTTGGCGTTGGACGGATTGAACGGTCGTTCCCAACTGCCGAAACGCGCGGCGTTGAGGCCGGCGAGTTTGTCCGACAGATGCATCAGCTCGGCGATCTGCGCCGGGCTGAAGTCGCGCAGCTGGGCGATCAGCTCCTGGGCGTGGTCGAGGTGTTCGGGTTGGGTGAAGCGCGGGGTGGCAGGCGGCGTCTCGTAGTCGAGGGTCTTGGCCGGTGAAATCACCATCAGCATGTGCGGAGTCTCCAGAAAGCGTGACGGCGATTCTAGAGGTCAGGGGACGGCAAGACCACCTATCGGGGTGATTGAGAAGAACCGCATTGATGTCTTTGCAGGAGCCAGCTTGCTGGCGATCCCGTCAGCACTGATCGCCGGCAAGCCGGCTCCTACAGGAGCGCAGATAGTCAGGCGATACGAACAGCGCCCTGCACCTGATTGGCGCGGCATGCTGCAAGTGGGAGCGGGTAAGGGAGGCGAGTTACAGCAGGTAGGACTTCGGACTTTAACGGGGTGCTGGCGGCTCGCCAAGCACTATCTGTCGCCTCTGCAAATAAACCTGCATGGCGATAAAAAAACGTTTTTCTGTCATGTGAATTGGAGTAATAAAAAAGCAAGACCGCCGAAACCTGCAGACAGGTGGCGGCCATTGGCCCTCACCTTGCTTGCCACCTTTCGGCCCCGACCTGAAAAAAGTCGGCGGTCTCTGTCCGGCGCAGCACCGCCTCTGGTATTGCGTCGCCTGGCTACTACAAGAAGGTGACCGACGTATGGATGACCACGGACGCTCCAAGCCCACCGCTCCAACCCTCTACGCTCTCGACACCAACGTCCTGATTCACGATCCCAACGCCTTGCTCAACTTCGAAGAACACCACGTCGCCATCCCGATGACGGTGTTGGAGGAACTCGACAAACTGAAATCCGGCAAGCACGGCGTCGCCGCCGAATGTCGTCAGGCCATCCGCCTGATCGACCAGATTCTCGCCGGGGCGGAGCCCGAGGACGTCGAGTACGGGGTACCCATCCAGCGCGGCAAGAGCGGCCCCTGCGGTCGCCTTTCCATCCTTATGAGTAAAAGTGCGGCGCCGGTGACCTGGCTGCCGGAAAACCTCAACGACAACAAGATCATCAACCAGTTGGTGGAGCTGAAGTCGCGCAACCCCGGTCTGTCCGTGGTGCTGGTGACCAAGGACATCAACATGCGCCTGAAGGCGCGCGCCTGCGGGATCGACGCCGAGGACTACCACACCGACCAACTGGTCGATGACGTCTCGCTGCTGTCGAAGGGTTATCACGACATGCCCGGCTCGTTCTGGGATCGTGTGAGCAAGGTCGACACCCGTCAGGACCACGGGCGCACCTGGCATCGCGTACAACTCATCGACAACCTGCCGGCGGTGCACGTCAACGAGTTCATCCTCGATGAACAGGGTTTCGTCGGCTGGATCAAGGCGATCAAGGGCGACGAGCTGGTGATTCTCGACATGCACCAGGAGCCACTGCTGCATCAGGAAGCCTGGGGCCTGAAACCGCGCGACATCCATCAGGCGCTGGCGCTGTTCGCCTTGCTCGACCCGGACATCCACCTGGTCAACCTGTCCGGCGCTGCCGGCTCCGGCAAGACCATCCTGGCGCTGGCCGCGGCCATCGAGCAGACCATGGTCAGCAAGCGCTACCGGCGCATCATCGCCACCCGCAGCGTGCAGGGGCTGGATCAGGAAATCGGCTTTCTGCCCGGTACCGAGGCGGAGAAGATGGAGCCCTGGCTCGGCGCGATTACCGACAACCTCGAAGCGCTGCACATGGAGGACGAGAGCACTCACGGCAGCGTCGACTACATCCTGCAGAAGGTGCCGCTGCAGTTCAAATCCCTCAACTACATCCGCGGGCGCAGCTTCCAGCAGAGCCTGATCCTCATCGACGAATGCCAGAACCTCACCCCGCACCAGATGAAAACCATCATCACCCGTGCCGGCAACGGCTCGAAGGTGGTGTGCCTGGGCAACCTGGCGCAGATCGACACCCCCTACCTGTCAGCGCCCAGCTCGGGTCTGACCTACCTCACCGAACGCTTCAAGGACTTCCCGCACGGCGTGCACATCACCCTGCAAGGCGTACCGCGCTCGATCCTCGCGGAGTACGCGGAAACCCATATGTAACCCTCGGGCTGTTAAACACTCGCGCCCCTGCTCGCAAGAGCAGGGGCGTTTTAGTCTGCATTAATGAATCTGCACAAGTCCCGTGGGAGCGGCTTCAGCCGCGATGATCGCGGATAAATCCGCTCCTACAGTCGTGTAGCCGGATACAGTCAGTAGCCCGGATGAAATCCGGGGATTTTTGCCACTCTGGCCCCGGATTTCATCCGGGCTACAAGATGACTGCAAATCCTGACCTGCAGGTTTACAATCGGTCGATTCCCGTCTGGAGCTTTCCCGTGCTGACTCACCTCGATTCCCAAGGCCGCGCGCACATGGTCGATGTCACCGACAAGGCGACCACCTTCCGCGAAGCCACCGCCGAAGCGCGCGTGCGCATGCTGCCCGCCACCCTGCAGATGATCGTCGCCGGCGAGCATCCCAAGGGCGATGTGTTTGCCGTGGCGCGTATCGCCGGCATCCAGGCCGCGAAGAAAACCAGCGATCTGATCCCCCTGTGCCACCCGCTGATGCTCACCGGCGTCAAGGTCGAACTCAGCGCCGAAGGTGACGACACGGTGCATATCACCGCGCGTTGCAAACTGTCCGGGCAAACCGGTGTCGAGATGGAAGCACTGACTGCCGCCAGCGTCGCCGCGCTGACCATCTATGACATGTGCAAGGCCGTGGATCGCGGCATGGTCATCGAGCAGGTACGCCTGCTGGAAAAACTCGGCGGCAAGAGCGGTCACTACAAGCTGGAGGAACAAGCATGATCCGCGTGCAATATTTCGCCCGCTACCGTGAAGCCCTGGGCCGTGACGACGAACAACTCAGCGGCGACTTCGCCACCCTCGACGACTTGCGCCTGCACCTGGTCGCCCGTGGCGGCGAATGGGAAGTGCTGGGTGAGCAGAACCTGATGTGCGCGCGCAACCAGGAACTGTGCAGCCTCGACGAACCGCTGGCCGAGGGCGATGAAGTCGCCTTCTTCCCCACCGTTACCGGTGGTTGACGCAGGTACCGTAGGGTGGGTCGGGCTGCGCTCTGCGTAGGGTGGGCTTTAGCCCACCATCAATCCACCGAACCGCCCCGGCCACAGCCCCATTAAACGAGACTCCCATGACCATCCGCGTCCAAGCCCAACCCTTCGACCCCGGCACCGAGCTCAACGCCCTGCATGCCGCCAACCTCGGCATCGGCGCGGTGGTTACCTTCGTCGGCTACGTGCGCGACTTCAATGAGGGGCGCGAAGTCGGCGGCATGTTCCTTGAACACTTCCCCGGCATGACCGAAAAGGCTCTGGGCAAGATCGCCGATGAGGCGCGTGAGCGCTGGCCGCTGCTGGGCATCGAGATCATCCACCGCATTGGCCGCCTGGAGCCGGGCGAGCCCATCGTCTTCGTCGGCACCAACAGCGCCCATCGCCAGGCCGCGTTCGATGCCTGCAATTTCATCATGGATTACCTGAAGACCCGCGCGCCGTTCTGGAAGAAGGAAGACACCAGCGAAGGCCCGCGCTGGGTTGAAGGCCGCTGCAGCGACCAGAGCGCCGCCGAGCGCTGGAAGTAGTAGGGAGTCTTGGGGCTGTTACCTGGACCCACCTTCGGCGGGGCGCCATCAACCGCTTGTTGGATTACGCGGCGCACGGCCTGAAGGCCGGTATTCTGCGTTGCCAGCTTTAGTGGCCGCGAAAGCCTCATCACGTGTAGGAGCTGGCTTGCCAGCGATGCTTCAAGCGGATCGCCAGCAAGCTGGCTCCTACAAGAGCGGTTTCACGCCAACGCCAGATGCACCCGCAACGCAATCGGCACCAGCATCAGCAGTACGCCCAAACCCAGCACGCGTACGCCCCATTCGTGTTCGCGAAAGTTGAAGCCGACTCCCAGCAGCAGAAAGCCACCGATCAGCAGTATCAACATCAGGTGATAGTGGTCCATGGCGCTTCTCCACTTCGCAGTCCTGATTACAGCTTAGTCCCGCCGTCTGGGTTGGGGCTGATCTGGGGCAATGAAAGTCTGACTCGATTGGCGACAACGTGCGTCTCGATCGGTCGCTGCCTGGCGTCATGGCCTGCTCCATACTGTGTGCAGTCATCGTCAAGGATCGTCCATGCGCCTGTTCCTCTCTCTCCTGCTCGCCGGCCTGCTGAGTGCGACGCCGCTGGTCGCCGCCGAGCGCCATTTCACCATCCTGCACAGCAACGACTGGCAGTCGCGCCTGCTCGGCTTCGGCCCCAACAATGAATACAGCCCGGCGACGGTGAACGATGACGACACCGTCGGCGGCGTCGCCCGGCTTGCCACATTATTGAATGAACGCCGCGCAGCAGCCGGTGAAGAACCTCTGCTGTTGCTAGATGGCGGCGACTTCACCATGGGCACGCTGTTTCACACCATTGCCCGCGAGATGGGCAGCGAGCTGCGTCTGATGAGTGAGCTGGGCTATGACGCCGCGGTGATCGGCAACCACGAATTCGACTTCCGCCCGGCCGGCTTGGCCGCGATGATCAGCGCCGCGCACAAGGCCAAGGGCGACACGCTGGTGCCGCTACTGTCGAGCAACATGCGTTTCGATGCCGCGAGCAAGGCCGATGACAGCCTGCAGGAGCACGTCGAAGCCGGGCGCATCCTGCCGTACAAGTTGATCGAGCGCGGCGGCATCCGTTTCGGCCTGTTCGGCCTGCTCGGCAACAACGCCGTGGCCGTCAGTCCGATGATCAAGCCGGTGACCTTCGCCGACCCGGTCGCCACCGCCAGGGAAACCGTGGCCAAGCTGCGCGAGGAGGGCGCCGAGGTGGTCATCCTGCTCTCGCACATGGGCGTCACCCAGCAGGCCGATGGCAGCTGGCGCGGCGAGGAAGTGGAACTGGTCGAGCAGGTGCCCGGCGTCGATATCGTCGTCGGCGGCCATTCGCATGTGGCGCTGCCGCAGCCGGTGCTGGTGGGTGGGCGTACCCCGGTGGTGCAGGCTGGTTCCGAGATCCAGTACCTCGGCGAACTGCGCATGAGCCTGGGCGACGACGGCGTGCCGCGTGTGCGCGACTATCGCCTGCACGCCGTCAACGACAGTATCGTCGGCGACGCGACCATCACCGCCAAGGTCGAAGACTTCAAGCAGGTGGTCAGCGAGCGCATGCTGACGCCCAAGGGCTATCGCTTCGACCAGCCGCTGGCCAAGGTCGACCAGAGCCTGGGCCGTGATTTCACCGACCAGACCCTGGCCAACCTGGTCACCGATGCGCTGCGTCATGCCGTCGATGCCGACCTGGCCTTCACCGGCAACGGCACCATCCGCGATGACCTGCTCAAGGGCCGCAATGGCGTGCAGGACGTCTCCGACCTGTTTCGCATCGCCCCGCTGGGCATCGGCCAGTTCGACGACGAACCGGGCTACCCGATGATCAAGGCCTACATCAGCGCGCGCGAAATCAAGTCACTGCTGGAAGTGCTGCTGCTCGCCTATCAACTGCGTGACAGCCAGAGCTATTACCCGCGGGTTTCCGGCGTGCGCTTCACCTACAACCCGTGGCGCGTGCCTTTCGACCGCGTCAGCCGCATCGAAATCGGCGATCCGCACGGCGGCTACCGTGACCTGGATCTGAACGACACGCGCCTCTACAGCATCGGCGCCACCAGCTACGTCGGCAGCTTCACCTGGCTGGTGCCGGACCTGACCAAGGGCCTGCTCAACGTCATCCCCAAGGATGCCGAGGGCCGCCCGCTGCCGCGTATCGAAGATGCCATCATCGACCAGGACCCGGATAAGGAAGGCGTGCAGGAACTCAAGGAATGGCAGGTGCTGCTCGACCATATCCGCAGCCTGCCGGATCTCGATGGCGACGGCCTGGCCGATATTCCCACCAGCGGTGCGGCTGCCGAAGCGCGCATGATCCGCGCGCCCAGCCTGCACCCGGCCGAGCTGTTCCGCCTGGCCGGGCCGATGCAGTGGGGCGCAAGTGCGGTGATCCTGGCCGGCGTGCTGCTGATTCTCTGGCTACTGAGCCGCCCGCTGCGCCGCCGCAGTCAGCGTTAACGTCCGTAGGGTGCGCCGCGCGCACCGAATACGCCGAGATACTGCAACGCTCGCCGCTGAAGCGCCTCCCGCGGTTTGGCTCGAGGGGCTTTAGCCATGATGCTGTCACTGCAGAGTTGGTGCGCACGGCGCACCCTACGGTCCGCCACCTTGCCAAGCCTGTAATGCCTCCGTATGGTGCAAAGCCGCCTGATTCGGAAGCTACGCAATGATCGCTCAGCACTGCTCGCTCGGTGACCGCGCACAGCCGGCCAACCTCCACTCAGATAAATGTCGCGTCACCTCATGAACGCACTCAATCATTCGCGCCCGCTGGCGCTGTTCGGCTTGCTGCTGGCCAACCTTTGCTGGTCCGGCAACGCCCTGGTGGCGCGCGCCTTCGCTGGCGAGATCGCCCCGTTCACCCTGTCGTTCTGGCGCTGGTGCCTGGCCCTGGCGCTGCTGCTGCCCTTCGTTGCCATGCCGTTGTGGCGCCATCGCGTGGCCGTGCGCACTGCCGGCTGGCGCCTGCTGGTGCTCGGCGGCCTGGGCATCGCCGGCTACAACTCGCTGCTCTACAGCGCGGCGCAGACCACGGCAGCCATCAACATCTCGCTGGTCAATACCTGCCTGCCGCTGGTGACCTTCATCGGCGCCGGGCTGCTGCTCAACGAGTGGCCGGCACGCCGCGCCTGGTGGGGCATGCTGGTGGCGGTAATGGGCCTGGCGGTGCTGATCAGCCAGGGGCAATGGAGCCGCCTGGCCAGCCTGTCATTCAATCAGGGCGACCTGATCATGCTGCTGGCCGTGGTCGACTGGGCGCTGTACTCGCTGCTGCTGCGGCGCTGGTCGGCGTACCTGCAGCCGATCCCGCCGCTGGCATTGCTGGGCGTGTTCATCCTGCTTGGCGTACCGCTGATTCTGCCGTTCTATCTATACGAACTGAGCCAGGGCGCGCATCTGGCAATCAACGTTGCCAACCTCTCGGCCGTCGCCTACACCGCCGTGTTCGCCTCGCTGCTGGCCTACCTGGCCTGGAACCACGGCATCCGCGTGATCGGCGCGGCCAAGGCGGCGCTGACCAACTACCTGATGCCGGTATTCACCGCGTTGCTGGGGTGGGTACTGCTGAACGAGAGCCTGCAGCTCTATCACTGGCTGGGTGCCGCGATGATCTTCGGCGGCCTGCTGCTGGCCACGCGGCCAGGCAAAACACTATAGGAGCGGCGGGGCTACACAAACGCAGCAGGCACTGCATCACCCTGTAGGAGCCGCGCCTCGCGGCGAATCGCATGAACACCGCGAAAGCAAAAGCTTCGCCCCGGGGCGGGGCTCCTACGCAGGGCTGTACCGCTTGTTAGCCGCGGGTGGACCACGCCTCGATCCACCTTTCAACGCCGGCGGATGAAAAAGGCGTCATCCGCCCTACGGCGATCCCCTCACTCCGGCTTCAACATCACGAAGGCTTCACCGCCTTCTCGGTCGTGCATCAGGATGAACGGCTGCCCGGCGATCATCATCCTCACCGGCACCTTGCGCGGCACCGTGGTGCCGGCATTGATCGCCGCTGCGCTGAGCAACTGGCGAGTCAGGCTGTCATCCTCCTGCGCCTCGCTGGTTACCACGCATTCGTGGCTGACCTTGACCTGAATGCTCAGGCTCTTGTCCGCATTGAAACCGACGGTGGCGAAGCCCATATCGGTCATCTCGGTGACGCCATGCTGCCGCGCCACGCGATGCGCCTCGGCAAAGCTCGGCGCCGTCTGCAGGCAGATGTCGCGAAAGGCCTGCACCACCGGCGAAGTGACCGGCACTGGCGGCTGCGAGCCCAGGTTGGCGCAGGCGCCGAGAAGACCAACGCTGACAAGCAAGGCGAACTTTTTCATCACATCATTCCTTAATGAAGGGTGTTCAGGGTTGCTGGCAAAGATCATGCCCCAGCAACTGCGAGGCCAGCCCTTTGGCCAGATAGGTCTCCACCACGCGGCCATCGCCGCATTCGGTCTTGTGGCCGATGGCGAAACCAATGGAAAGCAACACGAATAGCGCCAGGCCGATATTCTGGATGGGCGTCATGACAGGGCTCGCTGGGTAAACAATGGGGCAGGATGAAGAGGCGGGCAGGGGATGGCAAGTGCCAACCTCATCGTCAGCACGCCCGCTGGTGCAGAGATGTGACTGTTACGGCAGCGTGATGGACAGATCGCCCAGCATGAAGCGCGCAATGATCATCCAGGCAACCGCACTGATGATGCCCAGCACGCTGTAGCCGACGACGATGCCAATCGCGATCTGCTTCCACAGCCCGGCATGGCGGTTGGGTTCGTTGCGGTAGTGCGTCGGCATATCACGCTCCGCCCGCAGATCGTCGAAATCGTCTCTCGCTCTCAAGGTGCTCTCCTGGTTCGTTGGCCAGCGCACGGCGGCGCTGCAGCCTGCTGGAGGCGGATTTTCCGGCATCGCCTGACAGCCCCGCAAGCACCGTCCGAGCGGTTGAGAGGTCAGCCGCAGGCTCAGAAACCAGCGATTGAGCGCATCGCCACCACTGAAGCCTAACCGCTTGATAAAACGTAAATTTATCGATGATCTGGGGTTGACAGCGGTAGGCGAGACGCGGACAATGCGCGCCGTTGGCTACATAGCTCAGTTGGTTAGAGCGCAGCATTCATAATGCTGATGTCCCAGGTTCAAGTCCCGGTGTAGCCACCATAAATTTCAAGGGGTTAGCGAAGCTAACCCCTTTTTATTTGCGCGTAAAAAAGGGCGCCTGAAGGGCGCCCTTTGCGCTTAGCTGCCGATCGCTCCCACGCATGAGGTGTAGCGCTTGGCGATAGCGATCACCTCGGCCTTGCTGGCAAAGCTCTGAGGGGACTGGCCAAAGATGCGGTTCTCGCACATTTCCCGATAGTTCTCGTAACGCGCCATGCAATTGGCAGGCGTTGAGCCGCCTGTAACCTGGTAGCTGGGGTCGCTGCATATGAAGGCTGCAAGGTTGTTGGCGCCGACTTTCACCTCATCGAGGCTTACGCTTGTGGCCTCTGCCTTCTTCAGCAAAGCCTGGTAGCTATCGACCGTGATGGCGGTAACGGAGAAGTGCTCGTTGTAGACGTAATAGCCACCGGCGGCGATGGCGATCAGCAGTAGCAGTGTTTTCACGTGGTTCATCCTTGATGGCGAAAGGCCGGCAGATTAATTGCTCGCACTGAGGCTGTCCATGGCGTTCTGGGGGCGAGTGCCAGGGCAGGAACAATCCGCCCCTTTGTTTTTTTCAGGCCTCCCTAGACCGAAGTTTGTTCAATACCGCTTCGCGTGAAGGTAATGGGCGTTCCGCATCGGCAGGAGTGACCTGAAAACCCGCCAAGCGCAGGCTGGCGAAGTTGGAACGACGCACCTTGGCAAAGTAGGCCTTTTTGATCTGCAAAGATGGGTGCGACATGACGCTATCTCTATCGACGGTGACAATCGTTTCAGCGATCAGGCGAACGCCCGTTAGCCAACCTGCTTCAGGTCTACGTGTGCCGGATTGGTCAGCTTAGGAAAAGGAGATGAATTAATTTTCTGCTGCCTGTCACGGGTAGATGCTCTGGAAACTCGCGACGGTAAATCCATTCAAGCGCTTGTTTCCTACCAGTATGACGGGCACACCATTGCCGCCAATCGAGTCATAGGCTTTGCGGGCTCGCTGGTCCTTCTCGATATCGTATTCAACGAAGCTGATACCGTTCTGCTGGAAATACTGACGGGCCTGCCTGCAGTAGCCGCACCAGGCAGCGGAGTACATGACGACGCGCCGCGATGTCGTGCCCTGGGCTGGCGTGAAGGATTCGTAGCTGACGCTTTCGTAGGAGTTGATCTTGAGCGAGAGCTGCTCGGCTTGGTCCTTGTCCTTCGGCTTGTCACCAAAATGAACGCGGCCACTCTCATCCGTCCACTTGTAGATTTCCGCAGAGCAGATCAGCGGCAGGATGGCGATCAGGGCAAGAATGAGTCGGATCACGCGGGCAGCTTCCATGCAGGGGAGGGCGTGCTGGCAGTCCCAGGAGCACCACGCTTCAGGCCAAGGGGGCAGGACTCAACACATGCAATGGATACTAGCCAATGACCCTCATGTACGGAAGCCCCGTTTTTACAGGCATCCGGCCGGGTTTCTTACAAGCGGCTGGCGGCGCTGCCATAGACCTTGCTGCGCTCGCGCTTACCTACGGCGATCACGGTAACTACCAGACGGCTGTCGATCACTTCATAGACCAAGCGATAACCGATGGAGCGCAGCTTGATCTTGTAGCAGTTGGGCATATCCCGGAGCTTGTCGGCCTCGATCCGAGGATTCTCAAGGCGTTCCTTGAGCTTCTTGGCGAACTGCAACTGTATGGTTTTGCCCAGCTTGCCCCACTCCTTGAGTGCTTGGGCGTTGAACTCCAGGGCGTACTCAGTCGGCTCCGCCGGCTTGCGCGATGAGGTCATCGATATCTACTCGTACAGTAGGTTCACCAGCCCGAGCGCGTACGATTTCAGCCAGTTGTAGATCGTCAATCAGCTCCAGCATGGCTTCATAGCGTGCGGGGGGCACAGCATAGAATGCAGGCTCGTTTCGATTGAGGATCACAACCGTTTCACCGCCGCCTTCGCGGATGGTTCCCATAGGATCTTTTTTGAGTTCTGTAACTGACGCGGCAACGTCAGCCAAAACCGCATAAGTCATCGCCATATCCACCTGTTCTCTGCTGTCTGCAATTCATCGTGCCTGAGCTCTATCTCAAAGGGCCGAACCTTCAAGCTTCACTGAGCTGATCTTGGTTCTTTCGCTATGGGCCGAGCTATCTCTATTCAGGTCTTTTCTTCATAAGGTCATTTGTGCGAACACGGGGTAAGCGTTCGTAGAATAGCGCCTATAAAGACGCCTTTAAAAGTGTTTTTAGGTGTCTTTATGCGAGGCGTCGTCCACACAAGGGGAGAACATGAAGCTTGTGGTGAGGGCTGACGAGGCTCGCCATTGGAAGGCCTTGGCGTTGCCTCGGAGGTGCTATCGATCCGGCTCCACGTCAGGGGGGAGATTGGTTGGTCATTCGAAAAGGCTTTATTTCCCTTTCAATCTCATCGCCGCACTCAGCGTACGCCTTGGCCAGAGAGTGCACGCTCTGCAGATTCATCCAGAGCTGGGCTGAGGTCCCGAAGTAGCGGCCAAGCCGTATGGCCATGACAGCAGTGATGTTCCGTCGCTCCCGCACTATGTCTCTGATGGTCGAGGCTGACACATTCAGCGCACGAGCAAGCGCGGAGTGCGTCATCCCGAGCTCCTTCAGAAATGCTTCGCGCAGCAGTTCGCCGGGATGGATAGCACAAGGGGAATTGAGCGAGCGATGCTGCCGTGCGCAGGTTACCTGCGCGCCGTGCTGGGTAGTGCTTAAGAGCGCATCCCGCAAGATTTGCCGCACTTCCTATGCCATCGAGCGCCCATTGCGGGATGCTTGGGCGCGCAAGCGTTGTTTGAGGTCGTCGTCCATGCGGATGGTCAGGCTAGCCATCAACGCCACCAGCGATTGAGCAGAGCACGCAACGAACGTTCGCCGGTTGCCGGCGGCGGGGCGAAGCGCGGCATATCGCGCAGGGCGATCCACAGATCGCCTTGCCATTCCAACAGGCTGATGCGCTGGCGATCCCAGGCCATCAGCGTGCGTTTGGGTTCCTGTGCGCGATGCTCCCAGGCGTCGCGCAGGGCGGGCAGTGCCTCATGAGTTAGCCAGCGGCGCAGATGGCGATTCTCGGGATGGCTGAAACGGCACAGGGCGCGGTAAAGCGCGGATTCGCTGAGCACCTGCACAGGCTCCGCATCGCCCTGGTGAGTGCGGAAGATCACCGTGCGTACCTGGTCGTCATCCATCAGCCGGCAGATCCGCTCCGGGTGGCGGTGCCCCATCAACAGGCCGAACTCCTTGGCGCAGACCCAGGGCTGGCGGTCGATCATCACGCCACGCAGCGGGCGGTTGTGGCGCATCAGCAGCAAGGGGACATAGCTTTCTTCCATAAAGGCCTCCGTGGATTCAGGCAGGTTCGCGTCTTCGCTGATTGGTGCCATGCCAAGCGCTAAGCCGGCATGCATTCTTGCTGCGTGTCGCTTTGCGGAAACCCGCTACAGGCTGGACATAGCCCAGAATCGAGGGCACACCAGAACAGGCATGTTCTATGTGATTACTCCTATAATCGGGCCACCAACAGCGCTGCGCTTTAAATGTACTAGGTACATGTGTGCATAATACATTTCGCTCGCTAAATGTACATAGAACATTTATGGTTTTTTCTAATGAGCGAAGGGATTACCGATAGAGGTCTTAGATTGCTGGAAATTGCCAGCATCAAGGCCCTGGCTGAAGCCGGAAGCACTGCCTACGTACGCTGGCAGAACATAAAGAGAGGCAAGGCCCGCATCGGGGCGAACGAGATCGAGATTCTCGGGCGAGTATTTCCTAGCTATAGGTGGTGGTTGCTTACTGGCGAAGCGATGCCGGAGCATGGCCAGACGAGCCCTGATTACGACGAAGCCAACCGAAACCAGAGTGGCTCAAACGCAGGGTAGGACAGAAAATAAATCTGTCCCCTTTTTCCAAGATTGCGCCAGAGATAGGCCAGACCAGCCCCGAATTCGACGAAGCCAACTGAAACTTGGCCAATCCAAACGCGGGATAGCGAACACACAGGAAGTAGCTAGGCGCTGGTACGCCCGTAAGCAGGTCATGGACGGCAAGCAATGATCACACTCGAAGCTCTCGAAAAGCGTAACAACCTCGGCTTCTCAATCGTGGCAGGCAGCGCTCTAAGCGGCTTGCTCTATATCGGGTTCAGCTTTTACGGAAGCCTCTACACGGGCTTCTACTGCCTCACGTGTTTCACATCCATTATCTGGCTAAGCCTCTCGTCAAAACGCTGGAATCCGCTTCTAGGGCTAAGGCAGCCCTATATATTCGATTGGGTGGTGGTAGCGTCTATAGCTTGGTTTATGACCAATAGCGTGATGCTGCCTGGTCACAAGATACTGGTCGGTGTGTGGATGACGGTATGTATGGCCGCCCCAGTTGTATCGGCCCGTAGAAAGCGGGCGAGGGATTAGTAGCTTGAGTAGTGGTTGCTTGGTGGGGCATACAATTAATCGTGGTCTGTCCCCTATTGTTACGATAAGAGAGCGAACCTGAGGACGAGCGAACTGGACTTGATGGCAGAGCGCTATCCTGAATACTCTCTGTGGCTGAGAACGGGCCGGGTCGATCCCGCCAATGGCGAGATCAGTCCTGACGGCGAATAGACCAGCCGGGATCTCACCAATCCAAACGCCGGGTAGTGATTACGCAGGATGCCGCTAAGTGGTGGGACGCCCGCAAGCAGCTCAAGGATGGCAAGCAATGATCACACTCGAAGCCCTCGAAAAGCTCCCTCGCAGCAAAGCCCTGGCCTGTTCAATGGGGGCTGGCGGCGCTTTAGGCGCCCTGGCTTATGTAGGGCTGAGGTTCTACGAGAATAACGACGCTGGCTTTTTCTCCGTCGCGTGTTTTGTCTCAGCTATCTGGCTAAGCCTTGTATCGACGCACTGGAATCCGCTGCTAGGTGTGAAGCAGCTCTATCTATTCGATTGGCCTATCGTGGCTGCGGTGGCTTGGTTCATGACCATCAACGTGCCTCAGCTAGGCCACAAGCTACTGATCGGCGCGTGCACAGCTATCTTTGCGACCGCCGGAGCGGTATCGGCGCGTAGAAAACGGGTGAGGGATTAGTAGTTTGAGTGGTGGTTGCTTGGTGGCGCATACAATTAATCGTGGTCTGTCCCCTATTGTTTCCCTATTGTTTCGACTGATCTGCATGGATATTTTGGGGGATTCCTCAGGGTCTGTCCCCTATTGTTCTGGTACGCCCGAAGGATAAGCAGCAAGGACTAGGATATGGGCTGATGCCGCAATCATAAATTTTGAAAAGGTATGTGCCGAGGATACTGCTTGAACCCTCGGCAGGGAGTTACGTAGATTAATCGGTTTTTGAAGCGATTAAGGCATCGTTAACGGGGAAATAAAAGTTTCTCAAAATTGACTTCGTCAAAAGATAAGCCTTTGGTCCTTAGAGCAGAATGATAGGCAGTGTAATTAAGCTCGACATGTTTGAATCCCTGTTCAATTGTATTGATTTTTCCTTCGGATGCCATTGTCATTAAAGCGTTTACAACGGTATCTAGGTAGTCGTGAATATTTTCAATAAGTACTTTGGCGAAAGTCGGAGTCGTACCCTCATGTACGATAAGGTTTCTTGCTCGATAGATTCGTCTAATTTGCCAGGACACTCTTTCTTTATGGCGATCAAGTATTTCGGCTACAAGGTCTGGGCTGCTGAGAAAACCCTTGATGTAGTTGTATCGCTCTGAAAGAAGTATAAATTCCCCAAACGAAGATTCGAGTCTCTTGCGAGCTGATTCGTGCTTTTGTAAAGATAAAAGACCAGCCAGTCGAGAAACTAGATCTTTTCCCTCTATATCCTTTAAAAGAATTTTCATAAAACGACCATTCCACCGGAATAGATCGCGGCATAGAGATAGTAGAAGTTTTTTTATGTAGGAGGAGTTTAGGAATGGGATTACAGAATCAACCACGTGCTCAATAGATGCCTTGTCTGATCCTTTGCTTGGGATGAGAGACTCCAGGGCAATCCATAAATTAATCATTTGATTTTCGACAGAGTCACTGCTTAAAGCTAGCGCATGAAGCTCTGCGCTGCGATGAAACTTTCTAAAGGACTCTCTCTTCATTGAGAAGCCAGCAACAAATTTAGTTAGTCTCTTGGCTGCGGGGCCTCGCTTTAGATCCACGCATTTATGCATTGGGTGAAGATTTTTTGTTGATCTAAGTGGCTTGTTACTATTTTCTTCAATAATTAAGCATTCAAAGCTAAGTCTGGGAGGTTCTTTGTGGTGATACAAGCCAATAAGAGTCTGTAATAACTCTATGCCTTTGTCTGCCGCGACCTTGGCAGAATAGGGGTCTTGTGAGTCAATAGCCTTGACACGAAGTAAATTCTGTCCGTTCTTGAGTTCAAAATTATTGTCTATGAGAAGTTCAGTGAAATCCCTGCTGTCATTGTAAATATCTATATCTAGGCGTTTGGCAGCCTCTGAGAACTCAGCAAAATATTCAGGTGTCTTATAGAAGGCCGTGTATTTCTTGAGTGTGCCGGAAAATATCTTAAGATATTCTCTTATAGCATCGCCGTTGGAGATTCGGTCGGAAGAGTAGAAGAAAAACTGTTGGGATTCTCTTTCAATATACTTGGAGGAATATCCGAAATTTAGAAGTGTGGTAATGTAGCTTCTGGTTAAGGATCGGATGGCGCTAAGGTTTTGCGTTCCAGTGATTTCGGAAATGAGCATTTCCTCATTTCGTTTTTTGTATAGATGTATTGGTATTTGTTTTCTTACAAGATCAAGCGTGATAAATGAGTCGTGACTAGTGGGGGCCTTTGAAAGGGAGTTAATAATACCTTTTACGTCAACATGTAGTAGGGACTGAGCAACCATGTCGCGGCTCAGGTTACTACAAAATTCTCTTGTGACATGCTCCAGATTAGGTTTCATGATGATGCCTTCTTCTACTTTTTTGAAAGTAGAATAAGCTTCGCTAGCCAGTAGTGCAGTATTCATTGCAGATGGTTTATACGCATCGATCGTATAGTCAAAAAGAAGTTCATCAATCAACTGAGCAAAGTAGAGCAGGCCTTTGGAGCTTGTAATGTCATCCCACTTCCGTGTGCTTCTAAAACGCATATAGTTACCTAGTGCTTATAAAGGTAGGGAGAAAAATATGAGTCTAAATTATCGCGATACATGCTCGACGTAAATAGCTGGGGGACTACATTAGTCGAATGTTCTGGAAAGGACTGGCGTAGCCAGTATGCGGGAGGGCTGAAAGCCTCGGTTTATGGGGGGGCTGGCTCAGCGGGGCGGTTCGTAGCGGATTCATAATCCCCAACCCGCACCATCCCCAACCCAACAATTCCAAACCCCAAAAACAACAAAACCCCGCCGAAGCGGGGTTTTGTTTATGCGCTGCTGCCAACGATCAAACGTTAAAGCGGAAGTGCATCACGTCGCCGTCCTTGACGATGTAGTCCTTGCCTTCCAAGCGCCATTTGCCGGCTTCCTTGGCGCCGGCTTCGCCCTTGTACTGGATGAAGTCGTTGTAGGCGATGACTTCGGCGCGGATGAAGCCTTTTTCGAAGTCGGTGTGGATCGCGGCAGCCGATTGCGGGGCGGTGGCGCCGACCTTGACGGTCCAGGCACGTACTTCCTTCACGCCAGCGGTGAAGTAGGTCTGCAGGTTGAGCAGCGAGTAACCAGCGCGGATCACGCGGTTCAGGCCCGGCTCTTCCATGCCCATGGTTTCGAGGAACATCTGCATTTCTTCGAGATCGTCCAGTTCGGCGATCTCGGCTTCGATCTTGTTGCACACCGGCACGACGATGGCGCCTTCCGCTTCGGCGATGGCGTTGACCACGTCGAGGTGCGGGTTGTTCTCGAAGCCGTCTTCGGCGACGTTGGCGATGTACATCACCGGCTTGGTGGTGAGCAGGTGGAAGGTCTTGGCCAGGCGCTTCTCGTCGTCACCCAGGTCCTTGAGCAGGCTGCGCGCCGGCTTGCCTTCGGTGAGGTGGGGGATGAGCTTTTCCAGCAGGGCTTTCTGCGCCACGGATTCCTTGTCGCCACCCTTGGCGGTACGGGCAACGCGCTGCAGTTGCTTCTCGCAGCTGTCGAGGTCGGCCATGATCAGTTCGAGGTCGATGATCTCGATGTCACGCTTGGGGTCGACGCTGTTGGCAACGTGGATGACGTTGTCGTCTTCGAAGCAGCGCACCACGTGGGCGATGGCGTCGGTCTCGCGGATGTTGGCGAGGAATTTGTTGCCCAGGCCTTCACCTTTCGACGCGCCCGCGACCAGGCCGGCGATGTCGACGAATTCCATGGTGGTGGGGATGACCTTCTCGGGCTTGACGATCTCGGCCAGGGCATCCAGGCGCGGGTCGGGCATGGGCACGATGCCGCTGTTCGGCTCGATGGTGCAGAAGGGGAAGTTCTCCGCCGCGATGCCGGATTTGGTGAGGGCGTTGAACAGGGTGGACTTGCCGACGTTGGGCAGGCCGACGATGCCGCAGTTGAATCCCATGATGTGTCCCTCGGTAAAAGATGGTTACTTGGTGGCCTTCTGGCTATGCAGTTTGCGCATGGCCACGGTCCAGTCGCCGGCGAGTATTTCCGGCAGGACGTCCAAGGCGAAGTCGATGCTCTTGTCGAGCAGTTCCTGTTCGCTGCGTGGGGCGCGTCCGAGCACGTAGCCGGAGACCAGGCTGGCGTGCCCCGGATGGCCGATGCCGAGCCGCAGACGATGGAAGTTATTCTGGTTGCCGAGCTGGGCGATGATGTCGCGCAGGCCATTGTGCCCGCCGTGGCCGCCGCCCTGTTTGAGCTTGGCGACGCCGGGTGGCATGTCGAGTTCGTCGTGGGCCACCAGGATTTCTTCGGGTTTGATCTTGAAGAAATTGGCCAAGGCCGCCACGGACTGGCCGCTGCGGTTCATGTAGGTGGTGGGGATGAGCAGGCGAACTTCGCGCCCCTGGTGAACGAACTTGCCCACCAGGCCGAAATACTTGCGATCGACAGAGAGGTTGACGCGCTGGCTCTCGGCCACGCGCTCAACGAAAAGGGCCCCTGCATTGTGCCGGGTCTGGTCGTATTCGGGGCCGGGGTTACCCAGGCCAACGATCAGTTGTACGGCAGTCATACAGGAGCCCTTTTGAGGAAATCGCCCGGCGTGATCGCCTGCCGGGCGGGTTCCGCGCTGTGATTACTCGGCAGCGCCTTCTTCGTCTTTAACGCGGCTGGCGTGGATGTTGGAGACAGCCAGGTCGTTACCGTGAGCCAGAGCAACCAGCTCAACGCCTTTCGGCAGCTTCAGGTCGGACATGTGGACAGTCTGGCCAACTTCTACGGCAGCCATGTCGACTTCGATGAATTCCGGCAGGTCTTTCGGCAGGCAGGAAACTTCGACTTCGCTGATGGTGTGGGAGATCTCGCCACCTTGCTGCTTTACGCCAACGGAAGTAGCTTCGTTGATGAAGTGCAGGGGTACGTGAGCGCTCAGCTTCTGGCCGGCAACGACGCGCTGGAAGTCAGCGTGCAGTACGAAGCCTTTGGCCGGGTGGCGCTGCAGGGCTTTGATCACGACGCTTTCTTTGGTACCGGCAACGTCCAGGCTCAGAACGTGGCTGAAAGCCGCTTCGTTTTCCAGCAGCTTGGCCAGGTCTTTGGCCAGCAGGCTGATCGATTGCGGGGCTTTGTCGCCACCGTAGATCACGGCAGGAACCATGGACACGTTACGACGCAGGCGGCGGCTCGCACCTTTCCCCAGGTCGGAACGCACTTCGGCATTCAGGGCAAATTCAACAGTCATTTCACTTCTCCAAAATAACCAAACCGCCTTGTGGCTTGCGACCAGCCTCGGGCGGTAGGGCAAAAAGCCCCGCACGAGGCGGGGCAGTGTGATCTGGCCAGTTCCGCTTAGCGGAACATGGCGCTGATCGATTCTTCGTTGCTGATGCGGCGAACCGCTTCGGCGACGACCGGGGCGATGTCGAGCTGGCGAATACGCGAGCAGGACTGCGCCGCAGCGGACAGCGGGATGGTGTTGGTGACCACCAGCTCGTCCAGGACGGAATTCTCGATGTTCTCGATGGCGCGGCCGGACAGCACCGGGTGGGTGCAGTAGGCGTAGACCTTGGCGGCGCCGCGCTCTTTCAGCGCTTTGGCGGCGTGGCAGAGGGTACCGGCGGTGTCGACCATGTCGTCGACCAGGATGCAGGTACGGCCTTCGACGTCACCGATGATGTGCATCACTTCGGACTGGTTGGCCTTCTCGCGACGCTTGTCGATGATCGCCAGGTCGACGCCCAGGCTCTTGGCCACGGCGCGAGCACGTACGACGCCACCGATATCGGGGGAGACGATCATCAGGTTGTCGAAGCGCTGGTCTTCGATGTCATCGACCAGGACCGGGGAGCCGTAGATGTTGTCCACCGGAATGTCGAAGAAGCCCTGGATCTGGTCAGCGTGCAGGTCGACGGTTAGCACGCGGTCGATACCGACCACGGTGAGCATGTCGGCAACCACTTTGGCGCTGATTGCCACGCGCGCGGAACGCGGACGGCGATCCTGGCGGGCATAACCGAAGTAGGGGATGACTGCAGTGATGCGAGTCGCCGAGGAACGGCGGAAGGCGTCGGCCATCACTACCAGTTCCATCAGGTTGTCGTTGGTGGGTGCACAGGTCGGCTGAATCAGGAAGACGTCCTTACCGCGAACGTTCTCGTTGATTTCGATCATGACTTCGCCGTCGGAGAACTTACCGACTGAAGCATCGCCGAGGGGAATGTGCAGCTGACGAACGATCCGTCGCGCCAGATCGGGGTTTGCGTTCCCCGTGAAGACCATCATCTTGGACACGCGCAGTACCTGCCGGCTGGGGGTATACCTGGATGGGTATGGAAAATGGCAGGGGCGGCTGGATTCGAACCAACGCATGCCAGGATCAAAACCTGGTGCCTTACCGCTTGGCGACGCCCCTATATTCTGTGTTGAATGCTTGTTGACTCGGTTCTCGATGCCTCCCGAGGGAGGTTATGGCAGGGGCGGCTGGATTCGAACCAACGCATGCCAGGATCAAAACCTGGTGCCTTACCGCTTGGCGACGCCCCTGTATCGTATAACCGAATGCTGAGCATTCACTTCTTGGCCAATGCTTGGAGCCTGCGGTGCAGCATCGAAATGTTGCGACCTTGAGCGACAAAGCTCGGCAGAGTGCCTGGAAGTTGGCGGGCGACTTTATCAGCATCGTCCCGATTTGGGAAGCTCCCAAATATGCAAGCTCCAGTGCCGGTCAATCTAGCTGAAACAAATTTGTTCAACAAGATCAAAGCGTTACGAACTTCAGGGTAACGCTTCTCTACAACCGGCTGGCAGTCGTTTCGACCACCCCCCGCAAGAAGGCTGCGAACTTTAATGGGCGGCGTATCGCGTGTCAACTCGGGCGAGCCGAAAACTTCTGCTGTGCTGACAAAGACTTGCGGTACTGCGACGAGGAACCAGGGCTCGTCGAGTTCGACTGGGGTCAAGCGCTCGCCAACGCCTTCGGCGAAGGCCGCGCGACCGCGCACGAATACCGGTACATCGGCGCCCAGGGCCAGGCCCAGTTTGGCCAGGCGCTCTTCGCCCAGTTGGGTTTGCCACAGGTGATCGAGGCCGAGCAGGGTGGTGGCGGCATCCGAGCTGCCACCGCCGATGCCGCCGCCCATGGGCAGGCGTTTGTCCAGCCAGATATCGGCGCCGAGCTGGGTGCCGCTGGCTTCCTGCAGCCTTTTGGCTGCGCGCACGATCAGGTTGCTGTCATGTGGCACGCCGTCGATGGGCGTGTGCAGACGGATTTCGCCATCCTGACGCAGGCTGAAGCCGAGCTCGTCGCCGTGGTCGAGAAACTGAAACAGCGTCTGCAGCTCGTGATAGCCATCGGCGCGGCGGCCGAGGATATGCAGCATCAGGTTGAGCTTGGCGGGGGCGGGCAGGATCAGTTCGGCGTGGCTGGGGATGGCGGTCATGGTCGGGGCAGGGGCATCGTCGTGAGGCATGTGGCGATTGTATTCGGGAAATGCATCGGCAGGTGCGTCTAGAGGAGCATCGCGGCTGAAACGGATGCCGCCCAGCCGCTCCTACAAAAACGCTGCCTCCCCTGTAGGAGCGGCTTTAGCCGCGAAATGCTCAGTTCGTAGCCTGGATGCAATCCGGGGCGTGGTGGCGCTGCTTCCCGGATTTCATCCGGGCTACGGCTGCGTGCGCGAAACCTGTAGGAGCGAGCTCTGCTCGCGAAGCGGTTGGCGCTTATCAGGTTGAGCTTGGCCGGGGCGTGCAGGATCAGTTCGGCGTGGTTGGGGATGCCGCTTTTCCATCCACCAGCTGTGTGCTGTGGAAGGCGCTGGACAAGCTGTCGCGGCTGAAGCCCCTCCCACAGAGAATGTGGTCGCTTACTGCCCCAACTGACGCGGTTGCCAGTCCTTGATCACCAAAGTCACTTCCAGATCCTGGCCATAGAGCTTCAGACGCTCCGGCAGGGCGTAGCCGTTCTGCTCGGTGTAGCGCTGGTATTCGACCTTCCAACCGTCCTGTTCCAGCTGCGCCAGGTGGCTTTGGCCATCGAGGGTGATGCGGCTGCGGCTTTCCGGGGCGGGCAGGCCGCGAATCCACCAGAGCAGTTCGTAGCCCGGATGCAATCCGGGGCGTGGTGACGATGCTTCCCGGATTTCATCCGGGCTACGGCTGCGTGCGCGAAACCTGTAGGAGCGAGCTCTGCTCGCGAAGCGGTTGGCGCTTATCGGGTTGAGCTTGGCCGGGGCGGGCAGGATCAGTTCGGTGTGGCTGGGGATGCCGCTTTTCCATCCACCAGCTGTGTGCTGAGGAAGGCGCTGGACAAGCTGTCGCGACTGAAGCCCCTCCCACAGAGAATGTGGCCGCTTACTGCCCCAACTGACGCGGTTGCCAGTCCTTGATCACCAGGGTCACTTCCAGGTCCTGGCCGTAGAGCTTCAGGCGCTCCGGCAGGGCGTAGCCGTTCTGCTCGGTGTAGCGCTGGTATTCGACCTTCCAGCCGTCCTGTTCCAGCTGCGCCAGGCGGCTTTGGCCATCGAGGGTGATGCGGCTGCGGCTGTCCGGGGCGGGCAGGCCGCGAATCCACCAGAGCAGGTTGGATACCGGCAGGTCCAGGCGCAGTTGCTCTTGCAGAAGCGCTTCCGGCGATTCGGCGCGGAAACGGCCGCGGTTGGATACTTCCAGCAGGATGTCGCCCGGGCGGCCGGTCAGGCGGGCGGCGCCGCCACCCAGCGGGCCGGACAGGCGAATGTCGTAGTAATCCTGGCGCTGCAGCCAGAACAGGGTGGCGCTGCCGGAGTCCTGCGGGGCGCGGATGCCGATCTTGCCGTTGATCTGCCAGCCGTCGAGCTGAGTGATCTGCTCTTTGTGGGCTTTCCACTGGGCCGGGTCGCCCTGGCCTTCCAGCGCTTCGTGCGAGGTGAGGCCGGCGCAGCCAGCGAGCAGGGCGATAAGGCTGAATACGAGTAGGTGACGAAGCATCAAAGAGTCTCGGAACCGGTCAGGCGCAACAGCGTGTCACGCAGAATGGGGCTGTCGGGCGTTGCGCTGAGGGCGTCGCGCCAGACGCGTCGGGCGTCGCGCTGCTTGCCTTGGGCCCAGAGCACTTCGCCGAGGTGGGCGGCCACTTCGTGGTCGGGGAATTTCTCCAGGGCCTGGCGCAGCAGGCGCTCGGCCTCGTCGAGGTTGCCCAGGCGATAGTTGACCCAGCCGAGGCTGTCGAGAATCGCCGGGTCATCCGGGTTGAGCAGGTGCGCTTTCTCGATCAGCTCGCGCGCTTCTTCATAGCGGGTGGTGCGGTCGGCCAGGGTGTAGCCGAGGGCGTTGAGCGCCATGGCGTGTTCCGGCTCGCGCTGGATGATATAGCGCAGGTCGGTTTCCAGTTGGGCCAGGTCATCGCGCTTTTCCGCGAGCATGGCGCGGGTATAAAGCAGGTTCAGGTCGTTGGGGTACTGCTCCAGTCCCTCGTTGATCACCTTCCAGGCCGGCTCGACCTGGCTGCGATTGCTCAGGCCTTCGGCTTCGATCAGGTACAGCTGGATGGCGTAATCGGGCTGCGCGCTGCGTGCCTGGGCCAGGCGTGCGCTGGCTTCTTCACTGCGCTGCTGGGCGAACAGCAGTTCGGCCTGGCGTTGCTGGGCCGGCAGATAGTCGTTGCTTGGGCCGACCAGGGCGTATTCCTGCAGAGCGCTGTCGTTGTCGCTCAGCGCCTCGTAAGCGCGGCCGAGGTTGTAGTGCGCGGCATCGACATGACTGCGGCGTTCGACCAGCTCTTCGAGGTAGACGATGGCTTCTTCCCAGGCTTCGGCTTCCAGGCACACCAGCGCCAGGGAGAAACGCAGGTCGTCGTCGTTGGGGTTTTCCTGCACCAGCTTGGCGAACTCGCCCTTGGCGTCGTCGAGGCGATCCTGCTCGACCAGCAGGCGCGCGTAGGTCAGGCGCAGGCGTTTGTCGTCGGGGTTGTTGCGGATGCCTTTCTGCAGGATCGGCATGGCCTCTTTGTCACGGCCGAGGCTCTGCAGCAGGCGGGCGCGCAGCAGGATCGGCGATACCTCGTTGCTGCTCGCTGCGCTGTCTTCGAGCAGCTCCAGGGCCTCTTCGGCGCGGCCGTCCTGTTGCAGGAGGATGGCCTTGCCGAACAGCAGCTGGCTGTTGTCCGGGTTCTTGCTCAGCAGGCGATCGAAGCCCTGCAGCAGGCCGGCGCGAGTATCCGGGTCGGTTTCTGCGGCAGACAGGGCGAGGAAGTCGAAGTGGGTATCGCCCTGGCGCTGCAGCACCTGCTCCATATAGGTCATGGATTCATCGTAGCGGCCAGCGCGGGCCAGCTGCACGGCGGCGGCGCGTTGGGCGTCGATGTTGCTCGGCGCGTTCCTGGCCCAGATCAGTGCGCTGTCGAGCGCGGCCTGTTCGGCGCCGAGGTACTCGGCAATACGGAAGGCGCGTTCGGCGACGCCGGCATCGCCGGTGGCGTTGGCCTGCTGCACGTAGTTGCCGAGGGCGATGTCGAAGCGATTGCGCTGCCCGGCCAGCTCGGCGGTGAGCAGGGCGAACAGGGTTTCCTGGCTGAACGAGCCGTATTCGCTCGGTTCCAGCTGGGTGGTCTGATCGGCTTCCTGTACCGGCGGCGTACCGTCCGGCTCACTGGGGGCGAAGGTTTGGCAGCCGCTGAGGAAGGCGAATGCGGTGAGCAACGCGAGGGGTCTGTTCATAGTGCCTTGTCGTGCGTTATTCCGGGGCGACGGCCGTGCTGGCTCGTGCCCTGCGACGTTCGCGGCATCATGACACAAGCCTTGGAGCAAGCCCACTGGCCAGGACGATGCGGCGAACTGTCTATTGGGACAATAGGTCGCGGGAGTTGTTCTCTCGGGGGCGAAGTAGGACAATTGCCGGCTCCCGTATTGCCCCTCAGCGACCCTGCATGGCCTTTATCGCCCTCGGTATCAACCACAAGACCGCCTCGGTAGAGGTGCGCGAGCGCGTTGCTTTCACCCCGGAGCAACTGGTCGAGGCGCTGCAGCAGCTGTGTCGGCTGACGCCCAGCCGCGAGGCGGCGATCCTCTCTACCTGCAACCGCAGCGAGCTGTACCTGGAGCAGGATCAGCTGAGCAGCGATGAAGTGCTGCAGTGGCTGGCCGACTATCACCGCCTGAGCGTCGACGAATTGCGCGCCTGCGCCTACGTGCACAGCGAGGAGGACGCGGTGCGGCACATGATGCGCGTCGCCTGCGGGCTCGACTCGATGGTGCTGGGCGAGCCGCAGATTCTCGGGCAGCTCAAGTCCGCCTACGCCGTGGCGCGTGAGGCCGGCACCGTCGGGCCGTTGCTCGGCCGTCTGTTCCAGGCCACCTTCAGCACCGCCAAGACCGTGCGCACCGATACCGCCATCGGCGAGAACCCGGTGTCAGTGGCCTTCGCCGCGGTCAGCCTGGCCAAACAGATCTTCGCCGACCTGCATCGCAGCCAGGCGCTGCTGATCGGCGCCGGCGAGACCATCAGCCTGGTGGCGCGCCATCTGCACGATCAGGGCATCAAGCGTATCGTCGTTGCCAACCGGACCCTGGAACGTGCCAGTCAGCTGGCCGAGCAGTTCGGCGCGCATGCCGTGCTGCTCTCGGACATCCCTGACGTGCTGGCGCACAGCGACATCGTCATCAGCTCCACCGCCAGCCAGCTGCCGATTCTCGGCAAGGGCGCAGTGGAAAGTGCGCTGAAAAAACGCAGGCACAAGCCGATCTTCATGGTCGACATCGCCGTGCCGCGCGACATCGAGTCGCAGGTGGGCGAGCTGGAGGACGTCTACCTCTATACCGTCGATGACCTGCATGAGGTCATCGAGGAAAACCTCAAGAGCCGCCAGGGCGCAGCGCAGGCTGCCGAGGAACTGGTGGCTGCCGGCACCGACGACTTCATGCAGCGCCTGCGCGAGCTGGCCGCGGTCGACGTGCTCAAGGCCTACCGTCAGCAGGCCGAGCGCCTGCGCGACGATGAGCTGGCCAAGGCCCAGCGCATGCTGGCCAACGGCGGCAACCCCGACGATGTGCTGGCGCAACTGGCGCGAGGCCTGACCAACAAGCTGCTGCACGCGCCCAGCGTGCGCATGAAGAAACTTACCGCCGAGGGGCGCGTCGACGCGCTCAGCCTGGCCCAGGAATTGTTCGCCCTCGATGAGAGCGCGCCGCAGGACAAAGGTCTGCAATGAAAGCTTCACTGTTGAACAAGCTGGACAACCTCAGCGACCGCTTCGAGGAACTGACGGCGCTGCTCGGCGATGCCGAGGTGATTTCCAAGCAGACGCAGTTTCGCGCCTATTCCAAGGAATATGCCGAGATCGAGCCGGTGATCGCCACCTTCCGCGAGCTGCGCAAGGTGCAGAGCGACCTCGAAGGTGCTCAGGCGCTGCTCAAGGACAGCGACGCGGACATGCGCGAGATGGCCGAAGAGGAAGTGGCCCAGGCCAAGGAAGCGCTGGTCACCCTGGAAGACAAGCTGCAGCGCATGCTGCTGCCGAAAGACCCCAATGACGGGCGCAACGTCTATCTGGAAGTGCGCGCCGGCACCGGCGGTGACGAGGCGGCGATCTTCTCCGGCGACCTGTTCCGCATGTATTCGCGCTATGCCGAGAGGCAGGGTTGGCGCGTCGAGGTGCTGTCGGCCAACGAGGGCGAGCACGGCGGCTTCAAGGAAGTGATCGCCCGTGTCGAGGGCGACAACGTCTACGCCAAGCTCAAGTTCGAGTCCGGCGCTCATCGCGTGCAGCGCGTGCCGGAAACCGAATCCCAAGGGCGTATCCACACCTCCGCCTGCACCGTGGCGGTGTTGCCTGAGCCGGACGAACAGGCGGCCATCGAGATCAACCCGGCCGACCTGCGCGTCGATACCTATCGCAGCTCCGGCGCCGGTGGTCAGCACGTCAACACCACCGACTCGGCGATCCGCATCACCCACATCCCCACCGGCACCGTGGTGGAATGTCAGGAAGAACGCTCGCAGCACAAGAACCGCGCCAAGGCCATGGCCTGGTTGGCGGCCAAGCTGCAGGACCAGCAGGAAGCGGCGGCGCACAAGGAAATCTCCGAAACGCGCAAGCTGCTGGTGGGCTCGGGCGACCGCTCCGAGCGCATCCGCACCTACAACTTCCCGCAGGGCCGGGTGACCGACCATCGCATCAACCTGACCCTGTATTCGCTGAGCGACGTGATCGCCGGCGGCGTCGACGCCATCATCGAGCCGCTGCTGGCCGAGTACCAGGCCGACCAGTTGGCGGCGCTGGGCGATTGATTGCAGCGGTGCGCATGGCTGGCGCCGCGTAGGGTGCGCCGTGCGCACCGTAGCCCGGATGCAATCCGGGGACCGATTTCCCGGATTGCATCCGGGCTACGAGAACGACATGGCCACCATCGAATCCCTGCTCGACACCGCTGACCTGCCCGACTCGCCCACGCCACGGCTGGACGCCGAGCTGCTGCTGGCGGCCGCGCTGAACAAGCCGCGCAGTTACCTGCGTACCTGGCCGGAGCGCGAGCTGGATGACGAGCAACTGTCCCTGTTTCAGAACCACCTGCAACGCCGTCGCCAGGGCGAGCCGGTCGCTTATATCCTCGGTCATCAGGGCTTCTGGAGCCTCGATCTGGAAGTGGCGCCACATACCCTGATTCCTCGCCCTGACACCGAACTGCTGGTGGAGACCGCCCTCGAGCTGCTGCCGGCCACGCCGTTGGCCGTACTCGACCTGGGCACCGGCACTGGTGCAATCGCCTTGGCTCTGGCCAGCGAACGTCCGACCTGGCAGGTGACCGGCGTGGATCGTGTCGAGGACGCCGTGGCCTTGGCCGAGCGCAATCGCCAGCGCCTGCAACTGGATAACGCAGCGTTCTTGCATAGCCATTGGTTCTCTGCCCTGAGCGGACAACGTTATGGCCTGATCCTGAGCAACCCGCCCTATATCCGCGCCGATGACCGCCACTTGAACGAAGGCGACGTGCGCTTCGAGCCGAGCAGCGCTCTGATCGCCGGCAGCGACGGTCTGGACGATATTCGTGCGATCATCCAGGCCGCGCCGCAGCACCTGCTGTCCGGTGGCTGGCTGCTGCTGGAGCATGGCTTCGATCAGGCCGAGGCCGTGCGCAGCTTGCTCAGCGAGGGCGGCTTCGTCGAGGTCAATAGCCGGCGTGACCTGGGTGGTCATGAGCGCATCAGTTTGGGACGTTTCGACCGTGAGTGATCAGATGCTGAGCGATGATGAGCTGCTGCGTTACAGCCGGCAGATCCTGCTGAAACAGATCGATGTGCAAGGCCAACTGCGGCTCAAACAGGGCCGTGTATTGATCGTCGGCATGGGCGGTCTGGGCTCGCCGGTGGCGCTGTATCTGGCGGCCGCTGGCGTCGGCGAGCTGCACCTGGCGGACTTCGATACGGTGGACCTGACCAACCTGCAGCGGCAGATCGCCCACGACACCGCCAGCATCGGTCAGGCCAAGGTGGATTCGGCCATGGCGCGGCTGGCGGCGATCAATCCGAATATCACGTTGGTGCCGCATCGCCAGGCGCTGGACGCCGACTCGCTGGCCGCCGCCGTGAGCGCCGTCGACCTAGTGCTGGACTGCTCGGACAATTTCTCCACCCGCGAAGCGGTCAATGCCGCCTGCGTCGCGGCGGGCAAGCCGCTGGTCTCCGGTGCGGCGATTCGCCTGGAAGGGCAGTTGTCGGTGTTCGATCCGCGCAACGCCGCCAGTCCCTGCTACCACTGCCTGTACGGCCACGGCAGCGAAGCCGAGCTGACCTGCAGCGAAGCCGGCGTGGTCGGTCCGCTGGTGGGGCTGGTCGGCAGCCTGCAAGCGCTGGAGGCGCTCAAGCTGCTGACCGGTTTCGGTGAGCCGCTGGTAGGCCGCCTGCTGCTGATCGATGCGCTGGGCACGCGCTTTCGCGAACTGCGGGTCAAGCGCGATCCGGTTTGCGAGGTGTGCGGTGGGCGCTAACGATAGGCTGCGTAGCCGTGGGGATGATTTGAAATGAGTCAGTCGCAGGCGCCGATTGGCGTTTTCGACTCCGGCGTCGGCGGCCTGTCGGTGCTGCGCGAGATTCGCCAGTTGCTGCCGAACGAGTCGCTGCTTTACGTCGCTGACAGCGGCCACGTGCCTTACGGCGAGAAAAGCCCGGAATACATTCGCGAACGCTGCGTGCTAATCACCGAGCACCTGCTGGCGCAGGGTGCCAAGGCCCTGGTGCTGGCCTGCAATACCGCCACGGCCGCAGCTGCCGCCGAGCTGCGCGAGCGTTATCCGGATTTGCCCATCGTCGGCATGGAGCCGGCGGTAAAACCGGCGGCGGCGGCGACCCGCAGTGGCGTGGTCGGTGTGCTGGCAACCACCGGTACGCTCAAGAGCGCCAGGTTCGCTGCACTGCTCGATCGCTTCGCCAATGATGTGCGGGTGATCACCCAGCCCTGTCCGGGGTTGGTGGAATGCATCGAGGCCGGCGAGCTGCAGGCACCGGCCACGCGCGAACTGCTGCAAGGTTATGTGGCGCCGCTGTTGGCCGAGGGCTGTGACACGCTGATTCTCGGCTGCACCCACTATCCCTTCCTACGTCCGCTGCTGGTCGAGCTGGTGCCACCTTCGGTGACCCTCATCGATACCGGCGCGGCAGTGGCGCGGCAGCTGCAGCGTTTGCTCACTCAGCACGACATGCTGGCAACTGCGCCCACTCGGGCCACTCGCTACTGGAGCAGCGGAAACACTGCGCAACTTTGCCGAGTATTGCCGATTTTGTTGAGTGAAACGGCCGAAGTGCTTTCGATATAGTGAATTTTTTTCGGTTTGGGCTTTCTCTGATATCGAATACTTCTATATTTTTGTAACGAGCCTGATAAAAACTTCCCGCTATACAAGGAATGACTCATGAAGAAGTTATATGCCTTTGCCGCAGCTACGGCCCTGACGTTTGGAACCATGGGTGCTGCGCAGGCTGCGGACGTAACCGCGGCTATTGGTCAGAGTGGCGACTCCACCATGGTTTATCGCTTGGGCGCGCAGTGGGACTGGAACCACAGCTGGCTGGAGAGCAGCTATGGACGTCTGACTGGTTACTGGGACCTCGGTTACACCTACTGGGATGGCGACGACACGGCGAGTAACCACAGCGTTTCTTTCGCGCCGGTATTCGTTTACGAGTTCGCCGGGCAGAACGTGCGTCCATACATCGAAGCCGGCATCGGCGTTGCGGCGTTCTCCAGCACCGAGCTGGAGAGCAACGATCTGGGCTCGTCGTTTCAGTTCGAAGACCGTATCGGCGTCGGCCTGCGTTTCGCGGGACAGGAGATTGGTCTGCGTGCCATTCACTATTCCAACGCGGGCCTGAAGAACCCCAATGACGGCGCGGAAGCCTACACCGTGCATTACCGCATGAGCTTCTGAATAAAAAGACCGGGCAAGCCCCGGTCTTTTTCATTGTGCCTCTGGCCTGCGCGGCGCGCTCCGCTAGCGATAGGCCTGAGCGATGCCCCGGCGCTCTTCCAGGCATTCGGCCGCACCCAGCTCGAACTCCCGGCAGATCAGTGGGCGCACCTCGTAGATGGTGCAGCGCATGCTGTTGCGGTCCAGCGCTGCGCACCAGTTGTCGTCCAGGCGACGCATCACTTCGCTGCCCCACTGGTCGGTATCGATGAAGCGTTGCGGCACGCCTTCATCGCCGAACAGCATGACTTCCAGCTGGCAGCAGCAAGCCGCGCAGGTGCTGCAACTGATCTCGGGCTCGGTTGGCAGTTGGGTATGGGGGATGGTCTGGCTCATGGCGCGGCAGTGTACGCCATGCAGTGGATACGCGGGGCTTGGGCTGACAGGGTGCAGCGGACAGTGCCGTCAGTTCAGCAGGCCGCAAGCCGCTTTTCGTAGGAGCCCCGCCCCGGGGCGAAGCTTTTCGAACCCGAGCCGAAGCGGTTCGCGGCGGGGCGCCGCTCCTACACATGCGGGCATTTGTGCTTTTTGTAGGAGCCCCGCCCCGGGGCGAAGCTTTTCGAACCCGAGCCGAAGTGGTTTGCGGCGAGGCGCCGCTCCTACGGAGGCTATCGGCTAGGCCGAGCGGCGGCTGCGCAGGCTCTGCTCGTATTGCGCACGATAGAGTTTGGCGAAGCCGTGCAGCACCGGCATCACCATGGGCCAGACCAGCGCCAGAATGGCCAGGGTTGGCCAGGTACCCAGTGGCAGGGTGACGCCGGCAATCTTGGCGCCGCCGTAGTAGGACAGCGGTGCCGCAACCGCGCCGAGCAGGCTGGCTCGCCACCAGGGCTGGGCAGTCCAGGCCAGACAGTGATTGAGCGTGCTGGCCAGCAACAGCCAGAGCAAGGCCAGCCACAGGGGGATCAGCTGGCGCTCCTCGCCGAAATCGAACACGCCGAGGTTGAGCAGAAAACTGTCCAGTGCACTGCCGGCAAGAAACACGCTGAGCAGCAGTTTGCCTTCGGCCGCCCAACTGCTGACCCACAGCAGGTGCACGCCAATGATCACTGCCACCACCAGCAGCCAGGGGCTGTCGCCAGCAAAGACGCAGACCAGCCAGCCGAGTTGGAACAGGAGGGCATTGGCGATCAGCTTAGGCATCGAAGTTTCCTAACAGAGGCGCAGGGCGTGCGGCCGGTTTGGCCAGCAGCAATTGCGCGGTGCCAATGGTGCGTTCGAGGAAGCCGCCTTCGCAATAGCAGAGGTAGAACTCCCACAGGCGATAGAAGTAATCGTCGTAGCCCAACTGCTCCAGGCGCTGCCGCGCGTGACGCAGGTTGTCGTGCCACAGGCGCAGGGTACGCGCGTAGTGCAGGCCGAAATCTTCCATGTGATGCAGGTTGAAGTCGGTATGCCGGGTGACCACGTCGAGCATCTTCTGCACCGAGGGCAGGGCGCCGCCGGGGAAGATGTAGCGCTGGATGAAGTCCACCGACTTGCAGGCCTGCTCGTAGCGTTGGTCGCGGATGGTGATGGCCTGCAGCAGCATCAGCCCGTCGGGCTTGAGCAGGCGCGCGCACTGCTCGAAATAGGTGGGCAGGAAGCGATGGCCGACGGCTTCGATCATCTCGATGGAGACCAGCTTGTCGTACTGGCCATCGAGGTCGCGGTAGTCCTCCAGCAGCAGGGTGACGCGATCCTCCAGGCCCAGCTCGCGAATGCGTCGCTCGGTGTGGGCGTGCTGCTCGCGCGACAAGGTGGTGGTGGTCACCCGGCAGCCGTAATGAGTAGCGGCGTAGATGGCCATGCTGCCCCAGCCGGTACCGATCTCCAGCAAGTGGTCCGTAGGCTGCAGTGCAAGTTTCTGGCAGATGCGCTGGAGCTTGTTGAGCTGCGCCTGTTCCAGGCTGTCGTCCTCGTTCGCGAACATGGCTGCCGAATACATCATGGTAGGGTCGAGGAATTGTTCGAACAGGTCATTGCCCAGGTCGTAGTGCGCGGCGATATTGCGGCGCGAGCCCTTGCGGGTGTTGCGATTGAGCCAGTGCAGGCCCTGGATCAGCGGCCTGCCGAGGCGCGCCAGGCCGCCTTCCATGGCGTCCAGCACGTCGAGGTTGGCGACGAAGATGCGGATCACCGCCGTCAGGTCCGGCGTGCTCCAGTAGCCATGTATGTAGGCCTCACCCGAGCCGATCGAGCCATTGCCCGCCACCAGACCCCAGACCGCAGGGTCATGCACGGTGATTTCGGCGCGCAGATGAGCCTGGGGGTTACCGAAGTGCAGGCTGTCACCCGCCTCGTGGATCACCAGCAGGCCGTGGTGCAGGCTCTGCAACTGGCGTATCACGGCGCGCCGCAACAGACCGGCGCCAATGCCGTTGCCACTGCGTACCAGACTTCTGGTGGGATTCAGGCTAGAGCTCTTCATGGTGCATGTCCTTCACTTGCGGGCGGGCGACACGGAAGCTGCCTTCCGCGGGCTTGTGGTCGAAAATCGGGATGCGCTTGAACAGCAGGCGCATCGCCTGCCAGTAGATGGCGGCCAGGGTTTTGCCGGTCATCCAGGGGAAACTGAGCAGATAGCGGTGCAGGCTGGCGCGGTTGAGGCCTTCGCGGTGCAGGCTGAGGCTGGCATCGAACATCTTGGTATCGGCTTGCCAGTCGGCCATGTGCACGCCAAGGCGTTCGCCGACGGCGCTGAAACTCATGCGGTATTCCAGCTCGCGCGGCAGGAAAGGCGAGACGTGAAAGGCCTTGTCCACGCTGACTTGATGGCGGCCTTCACCCTCTGCCGGCAGCACGTAGTGATAACGCTCACGCCACGGCGTATTGCTGACTTCACAGAGAATCGCCATCAGTCGCTGGTCGGCGTCATGGCAGTAGAAGATGCTCACTGGATTGAAGGCCAGGCCCCAGCTGCGCGGCTGCGTCAGCACGCAGATGCGACCTTGCGGGCGTGTGCCCAGTGCCTGCTCCACGCGATCGCGCACCGCCTCATGCAGTGCCACGCCCTGGCGGGTGGACTCGGGTAGGTAGTCGCTCTCGCGAAAGGCGAATGGCGCCCAGCGGCCCAGAGTGTGTAAAAACTCTTTCTTATCGTGCGTGCTTCAGCCCATTGCTCCTGGGCGTGGCGACTTCCCGATTATTTACCAGGATCAGCGCCGGTAACGCTTCAGAGCGCGTATGAAGCGCTTTGGCACCTCTTTGGGGCAGTAAAAGCCGGGCTTTTACGCCGCCATCGCCTTCAACAAGCCTTCGGTGCCGATGATTTTCATCACCCGCTTCAAGTTATAGGCGAGCACATTCAAGCTCATTTCTGCGCTCACCCCGTTCAGTTTTCGAGTCAGGAAGTGCGTTGCCCCCATCCATTGTTTGAGCGTCCCGAATGGATGCTCAACAGTCCGCTTTCGAACCCGCATCATCTCCGGTGCTTGGTTCAGCCGGCGTTGCATTTCCTCCAGCACAGCTTCATGTTCCCAGCGCCTTACTCGACGATTTGTGCTTGGCGTGCACTGGGTTTTCAGCGTGCAACTCTGGCACTTTGAACTCCAGTAGCAGTGCATATTCATGCCTTTCTCAACGCTGGAGAATCGCCAGATCAGTGCCTCTCCCGCCGGGCAGGTGTATTCGTTTTTCGTCGAGTCATACACGAAGGCATCTTTGTTGAATCGGCCATCAGCCTTGGCGCTTGAAGTCATTGGCTTAGGCACGTAGGCCGTGATGTTTGCGTCGTGACAGGCAAGGATTTCTTCACCCTTGAAGTAGCCTCGGTCAGCCACCACGGACAGCGTTTCTGCGCCGACAGCTTCACGAGCCTGCTTCGCCATTGAACTGAGTTGGTCACGGTCTGAACCGCTGTTGGTGACCTCATGAGCAACTATTAAATGGTGCTGCGTATCGACAGCCGTCTGCACGTTGTAGCCAACGATACCGCTGCCGCGCGTCATCATCGAACGGGCATCCGGGTCGGTCAGCGAAACCTGTTTGTCAGGGGAATCGTTGAGCTGAGTTTCGATCCCCTCAAGCTCTTTCATCTGCGATTTGAGCTTGGCGATTTTATCTTCCAGGCTGGCAATGTCTGGCGCGGAGGCGCTAGGAATCTGTCGATCAGCCGCATCGAGCGCAGCCAAATAACGGCTGATGCTCGCCTCGATTTCTTCCATGCGCCGCTTCAGTTTGGCGCTGGTGAAATTGCGGTCACGGTTGTTCACTGCCTTGAATTTGCTGCCGTCGATGGCAACCAGGTTTTCGTCAAACAACCCCAACTGCTGGCAGAGCAAAACGAACTGGCGGCAGACGCCGCGAATGGCCTTGCTGTTGTCTTTTCGGAAGTTGGCGATGGTCTTGAAATCGGGCGTCAAGCGCCCGGTCAGCCACATCAGTTCAACGTTGCGCTGAGCTTCTCGCTCAAGACGGCGACTCGATTGGATGCGGTTCAGGTAGCCGTAGATATAGATCTTTAGCAGGACAGCGGGATGGTAAGCAGGTCTGCCGGTTTCGGCTGGAATGACGCCATCAAAACCTAGCTTGGCCAAGTCGAGTTCATCGACGAAAACGTCAACCACCCGAACCGGATTGGTATCGCTGACGTAGTCGTCGAGGCTTTCGGGAAGTAAGGTGCTTTGACCTCGGTGTTCACCCTGGATAAACCGTTTCATGGGCATCCCTTGCGATGAGACTCTTGGAAATTATAGCAAGGGTTTACCGGGGGCGTTTTTACACACTCTGGGCCGGAACCGGCCAGCTTTGACAGGGCGAACAGCTGCGCCTGCTCACTCAGGTCGAGGTACAGCAGACCCATGCGATAGCGAAAGGCATGGGCGCGCGGGGCGAAGCGGCGATGCTGCACCCAGCCGCTGTACAGGGCGCTGTGCATCAGAGCGTCTCTCCGAAGGCACGCGCTACGCGCAGTGCGCTGACCACGCCATCTTCATGAAAGCCGTTGGCCCAGTAGGCGCCGCAATAGTAGGTGTGCTGCGCGCCGAGCAGCTCTTCCCAGCGCGCTTGCGCCGCCGTGCCGGCCAGGCTGTACTGCGGGTGGGCGTACTGGAAGCGTGCGAGGATTTTGCTCGGGTCGATGGCGGCCGTCTGGTTGAGGCTGACGCAGAAGGTGGTATCGCTGTCGATGCCCTGCAGGATGTTCATGTTGTAGGTCACGGCCGCCATCTGATCGGCGGATCGCTGCAGAGCTACTGCGCTCGGCCATGCTGCGTTTAAATCCGGCTCGGGATGCTCATTTACGCCCAGTAAACTGCGCTCCCTCGCCGGATTTCGCCTTGCCTGGCCTTCGCTCGCTACGCTCTGCAGCGACCCGCTTGGCCCACCCAGGCGGTAGTTCCAGCTGGCCCAGGCCAGCTTGCGCTTGGGCAGCAGGCGCGTGTCTGTATGCAGTACCACGTCGTTGTTGGCATAGGGCATTGCGCCGAGGATTTCACTTTCCTTCTCGCTGGCTTGATCAAGCAGGGCCAGGGCCTGGTCGCTGTGGCAGGCGAAGATCACCTTGTCGAAGCGCTCCGCTCCGGCCGCGCTGTGCAGGGTGACGCCATCCTGATCACGCACGACGCGGCTGACCGGGCAGTTGAGGCGAATGCGTTCGGCGAAGCTGGCGGTCAAGGGCGCCACGTAGCTGCGCGAGCCGCCTTCGATCACCTGCCAGGTCGGCCGGTCGCTGACCGAGAGCAGGCCGTGGTTCTTGCAGAAGCGCACGAAGAACTGCAGCGGGAAGCCGAGCATGTCGGCCAGGGACATCGACCAGATGGCCGAGCCCATCGGCACAATGTAATGCTCGATGAAGCGGCGGCCATAGCCGTTGTTGTCGAGGTACTGGCCGAGCGTGGTGTCGGCGCTGATGCGGTTGTTGGCCAGGTCGTCCAGCGACTGGCGATTGAAACGCAGGATGTCGCGCAGCATGCCCCAGAACGCCGGCGACAGCAGGTTGCTGCGTTGGGCGAACAGGGTGTTGAGGTCGTGGCCGTTGTACTCCACGCCGGTGGCCGGGTCGCTGACCGAGAAGCTCATTTCGGTGGGCTTGAAGCCGACGCCGATCTGCTCCAGCAAGCGGATGAAATTGGGGTAGGTCCAGTCGTTGAAGACGATGAAACCGGTATCGATGGCGTAGCTGCGCCCCTCCACCTGCACGTCGACGGTATGGGTGTGGCCGCCGATCCAGTCGCTGGCTTCGAACACCTGAATGTCGTGCTGGCGATTGAGCAGGTAGGCACAGGTCAGGCCGGCGATGCCGCTGCCGACGATGGCGATTTTCATGCGTTGTCCTCGTTGCGCGCCAGGCGGCGACCTATGGCCAGTTGCAGGCTGCTGGGCAGGCTGCCGAGCAGTTTCAGCACGGCGATGAAGGGAGTGGGAAAGGCGATCTCGTGCGGGCGCTTGTCCAGGCGCTCGGCGATGTGCCGGGCGGCGCGTTCGACCGGCCAGCGCATGGGCATCGGGAAGTCGTTCTTCTGCGTCAGCGGGGTGTCGACGAAACCGGGGCTGACCAGGGTGACGTCGATGCCCTCGCTGGCCAGGTCGATACGCAGTGCCTGCATCAGGTAACGCATGGCGGCCTTGGAGGCACCATAGGCTTCGGCGCGCGGCAGCGGCATGAAGGTCACCGAGCTGCCAACGCCGACCAGGTGTGGGCGCTCGCCCTGGCGCAGCAGGGGCAGGGCTGCTTCGATGCAGTAGCTGGCGGAAAACAGGTTGGCGCTGACCACACGTTCGATCATCGCCGCCTCGAACTGGCGCACATCGACGTATTCGCAGGTGCCGGCGTTGAGGATCACGCAATCCAGCGCGCCCCACTCTTGAGCGATGCGCTCGCCAATCGCGCGTACCTGCTCAGCGTCGGTCAGATCACCTGGGGCGACCAGCACCTGATCGCCATAGCGCGCTGCGAAGTCCTGTAATGGGCCACTGCTACGCGCACTCAGTGCCAGCTGATGGCCGGCCTTTAGTAGTTCTTCGGCCAGTGCGGCGCCGATGCCGCTGCTGGCGCCAGTGAGCCAGATACGTTTCATGCCAGCCTCCGTTTCAGCCAGGCGATCACGCTACCGAGCAGCGGCAGGTGTTCGTAGAGCAGTGCGCCGGCATCGAAATAATCACGGTGTTGATAGACGCGCTCGCGCCAGAGCAGGTGCGAGCAGCCTTCGACGGCGATCTCGGCGCCGCCGCGCAGGCGCGGATGGCGATAGCGCATGGTCCAGCGCAGGTAGCCTTCGCCTTCGGCGACCTGATCGAAGCCGTGAAATTCGAAATGCAGCGCTTCCACATTGGCGTACAGCTCGGCGAAATAGCGGCGTACCGCCGTCAGGCCGTGCACCTCATGCAGCGGGTCACGAAACAGCACGTCGTCGCTGTACAGCTCGCCGAGCAGATCGAGGTTGTCCTTGTTCAGCGCGGCGAAGCGCTCGGCGAAGTCGTGAAGGAATGCACTCATGCCGGAACCTCCCGCGCAGACAGGTTCTTGAACGCCGCCAACGCGCGTTCACGCGAGCGCGACAGATCGACGATCGGGCGTGGGTAACCGGCGGGCGCGAACAGGCCGCCCAGTGCGGATGGGTCGTGAATATCGCGCTTGTTCAGCCCGGCCAGCTCTGGCACCCACTGGCGAATGAACTGGCCTTCGGGATCGAACTTCTGCGACTGGCTGATCGGGTTGAAAATGCGGAAGTACGGCGCCGCATCGGTGCCGGTGGAGGCGCTCCACTGCCAGCCGCCATTGTTCGCCGCCAGGTCGCCATCGATCAGGTGACGCATGAAGAAGCGCTCGCCTTCGCGCCAGTCGATCAGCAGGTTCTTGGTCAGGAACATGGCGACGATCATGCGCAGGCGGTTGTGCATCCAGCCGGTTTCCAGCAGTTGGCGCATGGCCGCATCGATGATCGGCAGGCCGGTGCGGCCCTCTTGCCAGGCGGCCAGGTCTTCCGGGGCGTGGCGCCATGGCACCGCCTCGGTCTCCAGGCGGAAGGCACGGTGGCGCGATACCCGTGGGTAGCCGACCAGTGTGTGCTTGTAGAACTCACGCCAGAGCAGCTCGTTGATCCAGGTGACGATGCCTGGGTTACCACTGTCGAACTCGCCCTGATTGGCCGCGAGCGCGGCATGCAGGCACTGGCGCGGCGATACGACGCCGGCGGCCAGGTAGGCTGACAACTGGCTGGTGCCAGGCTTGGCGGGGAAGTCGCGTTCGTCCTTGTAGTAGGTGATCTGCTCGTCGCTAAAGCGCTGCAGGCGCTGCAGGGCCGCCTCCTCTCCGGCGGGCCAGAGCAGGCGCAGGCTGGCGCTGGGTGTGGCGAAACCCTCTACGGTTTCGGGTATCGTCTCACTGCCGATGGCCAGCGGCGTTTGCGCCTTCGGTGGGGTGATCAATGCCGGCAGGGCCGTGTGCAGGCGCTCGTAGCAAACCTTGCGGAACTGGCTGTAGACCTGGAAGTAGCCGCCGGAGCGGGTCAGTACGCTGCCAGGCTTGAAGAACAGCTGATCGAGGTGGCTGTGCCAGGCGATAGCCTGCTGGCCGAGGTAGGCGCAAACCTGCTGATCGCGCAGGCTTTCGTTAACGCCGTACTCCTCATTGACGTGCACGGCGCTGATGTCGTGTTCATGGCAGACCTCGGCGACCTGCACCGGCGCCTCGCTCCAGTCGTGGCAGTGGCGTACCAGCAGCGGCACATTGAGCGCCGCCAGGGCCTTGCTCAGCTCCGCCAGGTTGCGCAGCCAGAAGTCCACCTTGCTCGCGGCATCGTCATGGCGCTGCCACTGGCCGGGCGTGACGAGATACAGGGCGATGGTCGCGCCGCTGCTCATGGCGCGGCTCAGGGCGGTGTTGTCCTGGGTGCGCAGGTCGCTGCGAAACCACATCAGTTGCTGCATGGGGTTACCTCTTGGGTGCCGAGCAAGCCATGGCGCAGCAGCCAGGCGTGCGCGGCTAGCGGGTCGCTGGCCGACTCCAGGTCAGTCAGCGAGTCGCGGTGAATGTGAGCGGCGGGGCCGGCGAGCAGCAGCGGCACCCGGCATTGTTCGGCCAGACGGGGTAACTGGCGGCGCACCAGGGCGCCATCCAGCGCTTCTTCGGCATACAACAGCACGGCGCGCGGGGCGATGTGCTCCAGCGCCGTCAGCAGTTCATTGGGCGGCAGCGGCCAATCGAAGACCTCCACCGGACAATCGCTGGCGCTGGCCAGCCAGGCGCACAGCCACAGGCCCGGCTCCATTGGCGCTTCACCGAGGTTGATCAGCAGCAGTGGTGCGCCGCCGACCTGGCGATTGCAGTGATAGATGCGCGTGGCCAGCTTGCTGCGCAGCCAGGAGAGGAAGAACACCTGCTCGGCGCGTGCGCCGAACTGGCCTTGCCAGCGCTGGCGCAGATCACCGAGCAGCGGCCACAGCAGTTGTTCGACCAGGGTGCTGGCCGGGTAGAGCGCCAGTGCCGAGTTGAAGCGATCATCCAGGCGTCGCTCGTTGAACTGAACGATGCAGCCGAGCAGCTCGTTGCGCTGACGTGACCAGTTGTCGGTGTGGGTTGCTTGCGGCACCTGCTCGTGGTCGAGCAGCGCCTTGACCTGGCCGACGGCAACGCCGCGAGCCAGCCAGGCGAGAATGGCGTTGATGCGTGCGAGATTGGCTGGTGAATAGAGGCGGTGTCCCTTGGGTGTGCGGTAGGGCACGATCAGCCCGTAGCGGCGCTCCCAGGCGCGCAGGGTCACGGCGTTGATGCCGGTGCTGCGGGCCACCTCGCGAATAGGCAGGTAGCCCTCATCGAGTGCCTGGCGGTAGTCGTGGCCGACTTCGTCGTCGGCGATGGTTTCGCTGGTCATGGCATCACAGTGCATTGCGCAGGCTGAGTGGCTCGGGGTGCGGCTGCAGATACGCCTGCTCGGCGATGTAGCGATCCGGGTGACGGCGGAAGTGGTGTTTGAGCAGCGTCAGCGGCACCACCAGCGGCACGATGCCCTCGCGGTATTGACCGATCAGTTGCTGCATCTCCTGCTTGTCCTCAGGGCTCAGGCTGCGTTTGAGGTAGCCGCTCAGGTGCTGCAGCACGTTGCTGTGGGTGCCACGGGTGGCGCATTTCTTCAGCGCGCTCATCAGTTCGCTGAAATAGCGCGGCGCCAGCTCGCCGAGATCGTGCTGGCTCAGGTCGCCGAGCATGCGCCCGAGCGTCTTGTAGCGCACCGGGTCGGTGGCCATCAGCAGGTACTTGTAGCGCGAGTGGAAGGCGATCAGCGCGCGACGCGTCAGGCCTTGCTGCAACAGACGCTGCCATTCGGCGTGGGCATAGACGCGGGTGATGAAGTTCTCGCGCAACACCGGATCATTGAGGCGGCCGTCTTCTTCCACCGGCAGATCCGGATGCCGCGCGCAGAAGGCAGCAGCGAAGATGCCGCGCCCCGGCTCGCTCGGGCGTCCGCCTTCCTGATACACCTTGACCCGTTCCAGGCCGCAGGACGGTGACTGCTGCATGAAGATGTAGCCGCTGATGCCCTGCAGTTCAGTGGCCATGCGTTCGCCATAAGCGGCCAGGGCATCGGTGACGTCTCGCGAGCGGTCGACGGTGCCGACGGCGCGCGGCGCTTGTGGATCGCCGACCAGGCGAATCGGCTCCCGAGGGATCGACATGCCGATGCCGACTTCGGGACAGACCGGGATGAAATCGAAGTGTTCGGTCAGGCTGCGGCTGCACAGGCGTGACAGCTTGTGGCCGCCGTTGTAGCGGACTTCGGCGCCCAGCAGGCAGGCGCTGATGCCCAGTTTGGCTTTGCTCGCTTGCATAACCTGACCTCATTAGACCTTGTACATGAAGTAATCCATGTACAACTTGTGTCTATCATAGGTGCGCAGTTATACAAGTCAAATACTTTGTATAGGTTTGGTATTGGTTTTGCTGTGCAGGCAGGCGGCGTCAGCCGAGGGTGCTGCCGCCAGGTATCACGGGAGGGTCAGCGCCAGCCTTGCAGCCAGCGTTCGCTGTCCTGCAACTGGCGCCAGTCGAGTTGCTGGCTGCGTTGCGTGAGGACCGCCTGAAGCTCGACGCCGAGGATGTTGTCTTGCTCGTCGCGGATCAGTTCGGTCACCAGGAAATGACGCTCGCGGTTCTGCGGCTGCGCGGCTGTCCATTTCGACAGCAGCAGTTTGCGCGGGTTGAGGCGGCGTTTTTCAGGCCTGTTGTTGGGTTGGCTCATTGCAGGTGCTCGAGCAGGCGACGCGCAGCATCCTGGCCGCTGAGCCAGGCGCCTTCGACTCGCCCCGACAGGCACCAGTCGCCACAGGCATACAGGCCCAGATCGGCATCGGCCAGTGCCCCCCACTGATGCGCCTGTGCCGGGCGTGCATACAGCCAGCGATGGGCGAGGGTGAAGCTCGGCGGCGGCACGGCGCAGCCGATCAGCTCGGCGAAGGCACCGTGCAACTGTTCGATCACCGCTTCCTTGGGCAGATCGAGATTCTGCCGGCTCCAGACGCTGCTGGCGTGCAGCACCCAGGTGTCGAGATGGGTGTCGCGGCCAGGTTTGCTCGGGTTGCGCGCCAGCCAGTCGAGCGGGCTGTCCTGCACGAAGCAGCCCTCGACGCGAGTGTCCAGGGGACTGTCGAAACCCAGCGCGACCGCCCAGGTAGGGTCCATGATCACGCTCGCTGCGGCGCCAGCCAATTTCGGTGCGGCCGCCAGCAGGGCGCTGGCTTGTGGGGCGGGGGTGGCAACGATGACGTGGCTGTAAGGGCCGTGGCTGTTGCCTTCGGCATCGAGCAGGCTCCAGTAGCGGTCGCCACGGAACACTTCGGTAATGCGGCAGCTGAATTTGACCGGCAGCGCGCCGAGCATGGCGCGGGTGATGGCGCTCATGCGTGGGCAGCCGACCCAGCGCACTTGCTCATCCGGCGAGGCACTGAGCTGGCCGTCCTGGGCGTTGTACAGGCTCGGCTGCCATTCGGCGACCCAGCCGCGGGCCTGCCATTGCTGTACCGCCTCGACGAAGCGGCGGTCACGTGCGGTGAAATATTGCGCGCCAAGATCCAGGCTGCCGGCGTCGCTGCGCTTGCTTGCCATGCGCCCGCCACTGCCACGGCTCTTGTCGAACAGTTCGATGTCCCGGCCAGCGGCGTGCAGGGCCTGGGCGGCGGATAGCCCTGCGATGCCGGTGCCGATGATGGCGATGGGTGCGTTCATGGTTACCTCGTCAGCGCTGAATGCTTTACAGGCTAAGGCTTGGACAAAAGCTATACAAGAGTGTTTTCATGTATAGATGTCGCCGAAAGTGGCGCTCCCTTGCTTTAGGTTTAGGACAAACACGGCAATCAATAAAGGCACGTGTGCGCGTCATGAACCAGACTAAAGGTGAAGTTTCTTCCATTGCCATGCGAGGACGATGCCATGCATATCCTGCTGACCGGCGGTACCGGTCTGATCGGGCGAGCGCTTTGCGCACACTGGGCCGAGCAGGGCCACCACCTGACCGTCTGGAGCCGTGAGCCAAGCAAGGTCGCGCGCCTTTGTGGGGCCAGTGTTCGAGGCATTGCCCGGCTCGAGGAGCTGGCTGAAGAGCCGTTGGACGCGGTGATCAACCTGGCCGGTGCCCCCATCGCCGACCGTCCCTGGAGCAGCAAGCGCAAGGCGCTGCTGTGGTCGAGCCGGATCGGTCTGACCGAGCAGTTGCTGACCTGGCTGCAACGGCGCCAGCAGCGCCCCGCAGTGCTGCTGTCGGGCTCGGCAGTGGGTTGGTACGGCAACGGCGGTGAACGTGAGCTGAGTGAAGATACGCCGCAGGTCACCGATGATTTCGCCGCGCAGCTGTGTGGGGCCTGGGAAGAAACTGCACAACGCGCCGAGGACCTGGGGATTCGCGTGGTGCTGGTGCGCACCGGCCTGGTGCTGAGCCCGGATGGCGGCATGCTCAAACGCCTGTTGCTACCGTTCAAGCTCGGCCTGGGTGGTCGCATCGGTGATGGTCGGCAGTGGATGCCCTGGATTCATATCGCCGATCAAATCGGCCTGATCGATTTTCTCTTGCAGCAGGGCGACGCTCGCGGTCCTTATAATGCCTGCGCGCCATTACCCGTGCGCAATGCCGAGTTCAGCAAGGCGCTGGGCCAGGCGCTGAGCCGCCCGACCATTTTCCCGGCGCCGGCCTTCGTCCTGCGCGCTGCACTCGGCGAGATGTCCGAGTTGCTGCTCGGCGGCCAGCGTGCCGTGCCGGCGCGCCTGCTGGAGGCGGGTTTCAGTTTTCGTTTTACCCATCTGGATGTGGCCCTGGCGGATCTGCTGGGCCATCAATGACTAGGATTTCGCATGACCGATCACGCATTGTTGCTGGTTAACCTGGGTTCGCCCGCGTCCACCGAAGTAGCCGATGTCCGCCGTTACCTCAATCAGTTCCTGATGGATCCCTACGTGATCGACCTGCCCTGGCCGCTGCGTCGATTGCTGGTGTCGCTGATTCTGATCAAGCGTCCTGCCGCATCGGCACATGCCTATGCCTCGATCTGGTGGGACGATGGCTCGCCGCTGGTGGTGATCAGTCGCCGTTTGCAGGAAGCGATGAAGGCTCATTGGACTCAGGGCCCGGTGGAGTTGGCCATGCGTTATGGCGAGCCTTCCATCGAGTCGACCCTGCAGCGTCTGGCCGCGCAGGGGATTCGTGAGGTGACCCTGGCGCCGCTGTATCCGCAGTTTGCCGACAGCACCACCACCACGGTGATCGAGGAGGTCAAGCGGGTGGTGCGTGAGCGTGGGTTGAAGATGCGTCTGTCCACGCTGCCGCCGTTCTACGATCAGCCGGAGTATCTTGACGCCCTGGTGGCCAGTGCCAAGCCTTACCTGGAGCAGGAATTCGATCACCTGTTGCTGAGCTTCCACGGCCTGCCGGAGCGTCACCTGCACAAGCTCGATCCCAGCGGTCACTGTCTGAAAGGCGACGACTGCTGCCGCAGCGCTTCGCCCGCGGTACTCGCCAACTGTTACCGCGCGCAATGCCTGCGCAGCGCCGAGTTGTTCGCTCAGCGCATGGGCCTGCGCCCGGAACAATGGTCGGTGAGCTTCCAGTCGCGCCTGGGGCGCGCCAAGTGGATCGAGCCCTACACCGAGACGCGTCTCGACGAGCTGGCGGCGCAGGGCGTGAAGAAGCTGCTGGTGATGTGCCCGGCCTTCGTCGCCGACTGCATCGAGACCTTGGAGGAGATCGGCGACCGTGGCCGCGATCAGTTCGTCGAGGCCGGTGGCGAAAGCCTGCAGCTGGTGCCCTGTCTGAACGATCATCCTGACTGGGCGGCGGCGTTGAAGGTGTTGTGCGAGCGCGCGCCGTTGATGATCTGAGTACTTGTTCAGGTAGAACAGGTGCAGCAGCCAACACCGCTCAGAGACTGAACCATAGGAGCCGGCTTGCCGGCGATCCGCTAAAAAGCATCGCCGGCAGGCCGGCTCCTACACGCTTGACTGACAGGCATCGTGCTTTGACGCGGCTGTTGAATCCCGGTGCCAAAGCATTCGTATCGGCAGGTATGAAGCATTCGTCGGCCTGATAACACCTTCGAGCGATACTCACTGCCGTTTATATCGTCCTAAGCTGGCGCTTCTTTCAACCGTCGCGCATCGCGTTCTGCGGTGCCGAGGAGAGCGTCCGTGCATAACAACAATAACGGCTATCCCTCCAGTGCCCGAGCCTGGACCACTGTTGCCATCCTGATGGTGGCGTATGTCCTGTCCTTCGTTGATCGGCAGATTCTCAACTTGCTGGTCGAGCCCATTCGCCGCGATCTGGCGATCAATGACACGCAGATGAGCCTGCTGATGGGCCTGTCGTTCGCTCTGTTCTATACCGTGTGCGGCATTCCGCTGGGCCGTGTGGCCGACACCCGCAGCCGGCGCGGGCTGATCGCTGTCGGCATTCTGTTCTGGAGCGCCGCTACCGCCGCCTGCGGCATGGCCAAGCTGTACTGGCAGTTCCTCCTGTGCCGCATCGGCGTGGGTGTGGGCGAGGCAGCGTTGTCGCCCGCCGCCTATTCGCTGATTGCCGACAGCTTTCCCGCCGAGCGCCGGGCCACGGCCATCAGCGTCTATTCCATGGGCGTCTACCTCGGCTCGGGCCTGGCCTTTCTGGTTGGCGGCCTAGTCATTCAGTTTGCCTCTGCGCAGGGCGACGTTACGTTGCCGGTGCTGGGTGAAGTGCGTCCCTGGCAGCTTATCTTCCTCATTCTTGGCGGTGCCGGCGTGCTCTTCACGTTGTTGATGTTCGCGGTCAAGGAGCCTGCTCGGCGTGGCGCCGGTGCTGGGGTGGCGGTGCCGCTCAGTGAAGTGGGGCGCTACATTCGTGCCAATCGACGTACCGTGCTGCTGCACAACTTCGGCTTCGCCGGTTTGGCCTTTGCCGGTTACGGTAGCGCCGCCTGGATACCGACCTTCTTCATCCGTACCCACGGTTGGGATGCCGGCCAGGTCGGCATTGTCTACGGCAGTATCGTCGCCGTGTTCGGTTGCCTGGGGATCGTCTTCGGTGGGCGACTGGCTGACTGGATGGCCAAGCGCGGGCGCAGCGATGCCAATATGCGTGTCGGCCTTTACGCGGCCCTGGGGGCCTTACCCATGGTGGTGCTGTATCCGTTGATGGACAGCGCATTCTGGGCCAGTGTGCTGATGGCCCCCACGGTGTTTTGCCTGAGCATGCCGTTCGGCGTGGCGCCTGCGGCGATCCAGGAAATCATGCCCAATTCGATGCGCGGCCAGGCGTCGGCCATCTATCTGTTCGTCATCACCCTGATCGGCCTGGGAGTGGGGCCGACCGCCGTGGCGCTAGTCACAGACTTCGTCTTCGCCGATGACGCCGCGCTGCGCTATTCGCTGCTGATCATCACCACCCTGGCAGTGTCGACGTCGATCATCCTGCTGGCCAAGAGCCTCAAGCCCTATCGCGAAAGCGTCACGCGGTTGGAGCAATGGGCCGCTAATCCAGCCTGAGCAGGCGCATTTTCCTGCCGTGTCGTGCGTTGATCGGCACGATTTATGCGCCAGGGCACAGGCAACGTGGAATTTTTGCGCTTTACTGAGGTTCTGAGTGTTGCACGCGCCATTGGGGCGCGTGCCAGCCAGGGAACCTCTGCATGGGAGCGAGGCCAGCGTCTGCTGCACACGGCAGGCCAATCAACAACTCGGTATGTTTGCAGCGGTTAGTGCTGCCGGTGCTGGCTGTGCTGTTGCTGCTCAGCGGCTGCAGTGGTCGTCTGGATAACGATTCCATCCTGCACACGCGCAATCCGCTCAAACCCACCGAGGTGCTGCAGACGGACGTCGATCGCATGGCAACCCTGGCCATGCGTAACAACCTCAACAGCCTCTATCGGCTGATGAACAAGCTGTATCAACGTAACCCACGCGAGTGGCGCAAGAATTCCCTGCCCGACGCCGCTGCTGCCGAGCGCGCTATCCAGTACGCCATCGAACATAACCAGGACTGGCCAACCTTGGGCGGCCGACGTGATGTCGCTGCGCTGGATTATTCGCTGAGCCCGGCATTTCAGGGCGACCGCGTGGCAGCCTTCACCTATGCCATTGGCAGCATGCTGGTGACGGCTCACGGTGGCCGCACCGAGTTCTACCTGACCGACAGCTTCAATGCGCAGTTCATCCACAACGCCGCGCGCAATCTGGAGAAGGCCGGCTGGATGCTCTCGCAACGGCGTGACGCCACGGGCCAGCCAATGCTGCTATCCAACGAGTTCTCCGAGCAAGGCAACAACCTCAGCTATGCAGTGGAGTTCGGCAAGATGGTGGCGCGTCTCGATCTGCTCACCCATGTGCTGGAAGAGCGTTACCGGCGGATGGGCGCCAACTACGCCCAGAGCCTGTTTCTGCTGAATTTCCTGCCGGTGCAGTGAGCGGGCCGCCACCCGTTGCGAGCGGCGGCGGAGCGTCACACCTTGCGTACGAACTCGGACTTGAGCTTCATCGCGCCGATGCCATCGATCTTGCAGTCGATGTCGTGATCGCCGTCGACCAGGCGAATGTTCTTCACCTTGGTGCCGACCTTGACCACCAGTGACGAGCCCTTGACCTTGAGGTCCTTGATCACGGTGATGGTGTCGCCGTCCTGCAGCAGGTTGCCAACCGAATCCTTGATCACCCGCGCGTCATCACCGCCGTCGGTATTCTCGCCAGCTTTCCACTCATGGGCGCACTCGGGGCAGACCAGTTGATCGCCGTCTTCGTAGGTGTATTCGGAGTTGCATTTGGGGCAGGGCGGCAGAGCGGTCAAGGGGTGTCCTCGGTGCAGTGAGAAACCGCAGATTATATAGGGTTTTGTTCGCTGGCGTCGCTCTAGGACCTGCAGCCCTTGAGATACGGGTGTTTTAAATATTGGACTTCTTGCCAGGCGGTAGTTTGCCTGGATTGCCCTTAGAGCGCCTTTTAATGGGCGTTCACTTGTTGTGCGATAAATGGCTTACCAGAAAATCTTGAGCAGATTTGTTTGACATATTTTACGGCTCGGGCAGACTGGCTGCAGATTCCGTTGCCGAACCGGGTAGCGGGCAGCGTCGCTGCAGCCCCCTCTCTGGATGGAGTTGACCCGGTTCGAGCCGCCGTCGGAAGGCGGCACTCAGGCTCAGGATGAGTCTCGGTGCACGGGGTTAGCCAAACAGGCCGGAGGTGCTACAGCAGAGTGTTCTGCTGGCTACCGGTCTGCACAGCAACGATAGGCCCGGCCTGTCCCAAGGTGACGTATGTCCGACAACAAGATCCGCAGCACTCCTAGCAAGAACAATCTCCGCAAGCCCGTCGTGTTGATGTCCATGGGCGCTCAAGAGCGCAAGGGCCACGACTATCAAGTAATGACTCACAAATACATCCAGCCTCTGGTCGAGTTCTCCGGTTGCGTGCCGGTATTGGTGCCCACCTGCTGCGGCATCGAGGATCTCGAGCAGTATCTGGATATGGCCGATGGTGTTTACCTCACCGGTGCCGGCAGCAACATCGACCCGGCGCTCTATGGTCAGGAGAACGAAACACCGAACAAGGGCCAGGATCGCGACCGCGACCTGTTCGATCTACCGCTGATTCGTGCCGCCATCGCTCGCGGTCTGCCGATCTTCGGCATCTGCCGTGGCATGCAGGAAATCAACGTGGCGCTGGGCGGCGACATCTACCAGAAGGTCTACGCCGAGCCTGGTTTCAACGACCATCGCGAAAACCCCGATGATCCGGTCGAGGTGCAGTACGCAGCCAGCCACAGCGTGCGTCCGGTGGCTGGCAGCTGGTTCGCCGAGTTGATGGGCAAGGACGAGATTCAGGTCAACTCCCTGCACGGCCAGGCGATTCGCAACCTGGGCAAGGGACTGGAAGTGCTGGCCACCGCCGAGGATGGCCTGATCGAGGCGATCCACGCGCCGAGCCTGTCCCCCTTCCTGTTCGCGGTGCAGTGGCACCCGGAATGGCAGGCGGCGAAGAACCCGGATTCGGTGAAGATCTTCCAGGCCTTCGGTGACGCCTGTCACCGCCGAGTAGCTTCGCGCAGCAGTCGTCAGGCGGCCTGATCGCCGTGTAACCGCCGGCTCCTGCTTCAGTAGGGGCTTGGCGGTTGCGGCCAGTTCAGGATACCGCTGTCACTGAAGCGGCGGGTGCCGAACAGGCCGTCGGCGAGTTTGCCACGCAGCATGTAGGGCACCTCCTGGCCAGGTTGATAACCGGCCACGCCCCACGCCTGACGCATCACTGAAAACGCTGAAATGCTCACCGGTACGCTCAATACCGTCTCGCCGAAACGTGGCACGCTGCCGCTCTGGTCGCTGACGCCACTGGCCAGCGGCTGGCCGTTCACATCCAGATCCAGTGCCATGCCGTTGAAACTCACCGCGCTGTCATTGGGGTTCTGCACCCGTAGCTTGACCGCGAAGCGTACCTCCAGGCCCTGACCGGGCAACGGTTCCAGGCCGACCAGGTCGACCCGTAGCGGATCACGATTGCTCAGGCTGGCGCAGGCGCTCAGGCCTGCTGCAAGTAGGGCAACGAGGCAAAGACGAAGCAGACGGTGCATGGTGATCTTCCCTGGACGTTATGAGTTCAGGATAGAAGACCACTGCACGCGCCATTAGCTCCCGGCACGTTGCCGACTGCCCAGTACCAGCGCGATACCGCCGAGCACGGCAACGGCGCTCAAGGTCAGGCGCAGAGACAGCGCTTCGCTCAGCAGCAGGCTGCCGCCGAGCGCGGCGAGAATCGGCACGCTCAACTGCACCGTGGCGGCCTGACTGGCGCGCAGGCCGGGCAGCGCGCTGTACCAGATGGCGTAACCGACACCCGAGGTCAGGGCGCCGGACAACACCGCGTAGAACAGGCCAGGCCCATCCCAGTTCAGTTGCGACAACAGCACCAGCGCCAGCAGCACGGCCAGCGGTGCCGCACGCAGAAAGTTACCGGTGGTCACGGCCAGCGGATCACCCTGGCCGCGCCCGAGCAGCGAGTACGCGCCCCAGGCCACGCCGGCCAGCAGCATCAGCAAGGCCGCCAGCAGCGGGGGCGCACTGGCACCGGGTAGCAGCAGCGCCAGCAGGCCGGCCGTGGCCAGCGCCGTACCGAGACTGGTGCCCAGCCCCAGACGCTCGCCACGCAGCAAGCCCCACAGCAGCATGCTCAACTGCACGGCGCCGAACAGCAGTAGGGCGCCGACGCCGGTATCCAGTTGCAGGTAAGCAAAGGAGAAGGCCGCCGCATAGGTGAACAGCGCCAGCGCGCCAGGCCAATTGCCGGCGATGGGTTGCCCGGTCTGCCTCAGCTTGAGCAGCAGCCACAGCGTCAGGGCGCCGGCGAGCAGGCGGATAGCCGTGAAACTGGCCGCGTCGATTTCCGTTTCACGCAGCGCCAGGCGGCACAGTAGCGAGTTGCCGGCGAAGGCCAGCATGGCGAGGCAGGTAAGCAGCAGGATACGCGGTGGCATCGTCCATCCTTGGGTGAAGGTCTGGTGATGCTGGGCAGCTAATCACGTCAGGCTGCCCGATGGCATTGGCAGAAGGTCGCAAGTTGCTGCGACCTTGGCCAGTAAGCGCGCAGGCGCGTCTCAGAAGTGTGCCTTGACTAACAGGCTGGCGGTGTTCTGGTCGGTCGAACCGACGAAGTTGTCGCTGACGAAACCGCCGTCCTTGATACCGTACTTGTTCTTCCAGTAGTCGTACTCGATACCCACGTACAGCTGCTTCTCGCCCCACTTCAGCGCCTTGCCCAGGTCGTACTTGATCTGTGGGTTGAAGTGCAGGTTGGCGTGGTAGTCGCCACGGCGATTGCTGTCGTTGTCCACCACCCAGTCCATGAAACCGTCGATGAGAATGTCCGATTCGCCTACCGGGATGGTGTAGCTCCACACCGGGGTGATCTGCCAGACGTTGCTGCCAGGGCGGCTGCCATCGGTGGTACGCAGGTAGGTGTTGAGCTGGAAGTAGTCGAAGCCGGGGATGTCCAGGTCGACCGCCGGGCCGATCAGGTAGGACTCGACGTCGTCTTCACCGAACTCGTAGGTGGTGGAGATCAGCACGTCCTTGATCGGGCCGAAGGAGAAGTCGGCACCGGTGATCTTGCCCAACGAGAAGCGCGGGCTGAACTCGCCATAGAAGGTGTGGCCGTCACCGGCGCCGTTGGTGGCATCGGTGTTGTATTTGATCACGTCGACGAACAGGAACAGGTCACCGAAGCTCCAGCCGCTGGCGTGCTCGAAGGTGACGGTCTGCTGAATCTCCGGGTCGATCTTGAAGTCCTGGCCATAGAGGTAGGTCAGGCTGTTGTTCTGCCACTGCAGCAGATCGCCGGCGACGGCCTGACCGCCTGCCAGCAGACCGCCGGCGAGCGCCAGCGAAGAGAGAGTGCGATTCATGAAAGCTCCTGATGGTTAAGACGTGTCGTTATGATTTTTAAACCTGTCCATACGGTCAGGCTGGAGCTGCTAGAGCAAAAACGGCGCCAATTCTATATGTCGTAAATAGTCTTTTAAAATCAATTGGATGAAGAAATTTATGCAGAGTGCGTTGGGCGCCGCTCTGCACTTTTTCTGATCGTTGAGACAGCTTTGGCTTTGACTTGGTGCGTATCGTCAGCTCAGGGGCGCCGTTTGCGAGGCTTGCGCGGCGCGCGCTCGGTGCCGGGTACGTGCAGATAGGCCATGACGCTTTCGGTCAGTTCCTGGGCGAGGCTTACCGCCTCCTTGTTACGCGCCATGACACCTGCCACCAGGGCTTCGATCAGGGCCAGCACGGCGGCATTGGAGCTGATCAGCACCGGGTGTTCGGCGGGGGCGAACAGGCTGTACTCGGCGATCTCCACCAGCGGCGAGGCGGGCGAGTCGGTGATGGCCAGCACGCAGGCGCCGCGTTCGCGGGCAAAACGCGCCAGTTGCAGGGTGTCGAGCGAATAGCGCGGCAGGGAGATGGTCAGCAGCACGTCGCGCTCGGTGATGGCGGCCAGGCGGTAGGCGGCGTTCTCGTTGCCGCCTTCCATACTGATGGCGGTGGCGTCATCGCAGAAGGGCACCAGGTTGGCCGCAGCCAGGCCGGCCATGTAGGCGCTGTTGCCGAAGCCGAGAATGTAGATGCGGCGCGCCCCGAGCAGGCGCCCGATCACTGCCTCGAACACGGCGGCGTCATTGTTGCTGGCCGCCGCGCCGAGATTGCTGCTGGCGATCTGCAGATGTTCATGCAGACCGAAGGCCCCGTCCGGGCGCTGCGCCAGCTCGTCGCGCAGCTTGTCCACCGGCGACACCATGTCCTGCAGGGTGGCGACCAGCTCGGCCTTCAGGCTGATGTAGCCGCGCAGCTCCATGGCCTTGGCCAGACGGTTGACCGCCGCAGGCGAGGTCTGCGTGGCCTGCGCCAGCTCTTCGATGGTCAGAGTTGCGGCCTTCAGCGGATGGCGCAGGATGAAGTCGGCCACCTTGCGCAGCGAGGGCTGCAGCTGTGGCGCGACCTCGGCCAGCTTGCGCAGGATGGGGGCGCTGTAAACGGTGGCGGAAGACGACGAGCTGCTCGGCATGGCTGGGCTGATCCGGTCTGGCGATGGCGCGCAGTGTATCCGAAGCCGCCCGCCGTGCGCCTGTTTCGCTTACTTGAGGCTGCCGCAGAGAAACTGCTGCAGGCGCTCGGACTGCGGGTTGGCCAATACCTCGCGCGGGTGGCCCTGTTCTTCCACCAGACCCTTGTGCAGGAACATCAGCTGGTTGGACACCTCGCGGGCAAAACCCATTTCGTGGGTCACCACCACCATGGTGCGACCTTCGGTGGCCAGGTCCTGCATTACCTTGAGCACCTCGCCGACCAGCTCGGGGTCGAGGGCCGAGGTGGGCTCGTCGAACAGCATCACCTCCGGCTCCATGGCCAGGGCGCGGGCGATGGCTACGCGCTGCTGCTCGCCGCCGGACATGTGCGCCGGGTAGGCGTCCTTGCGGTGCGCGACGCCGACCTTGGCCAGGTAGTGCTCGGCCCTGTCGCGCGCCTCGGCCTTGCTCTGACCGAGTACGTGCACCGGCGCTTCCATGACGTTGTCCAGGGCGCTCATGTGCGACCACAGATTGAAGTGCTGGAACACCATGGCCAGACGCGAGCGCATACGCTGCAACTGCTTGGCGTCGGCGGCCTTGAGCGCGCCGCCGCGATTGGCGACCAGCCTGAGCTCTTCGCCATTGAGCTGGATGCGACCGGCATGCGGCTGCTCCAGCAGGTTGATGCAGCGCAGGAAGGTGCTCTTGCCCGAGCCGCTGGAGCCGATGATGCTGATCACGTCGCCGGCCTTGGCAGCCATCGATACGCCGCGGATCACCTCGTGGCTACCGTAGCGTTTGTGCAGGTCCTGAACTTCGAGTTTGTACATGTTGTTGTTCTCTTAGGGCATGAGTCAGTCGCTGAGCAGGCGACCCTGGCGAATGGGCGTTGCCCCGGCGACCTTGGCCAGCCACAGGCCGGGGCGGGCGAAGCGCATGCGCTCGCGGGCATAGAGCACGCCGCAGGTTTCGGCGCGGACGATGCTGTGCTGCTCGCTCAAGGGGTCGATCACCTCGAACAGTGCCTCGCCGTGTTCGACCCACTCGCCCGGCTGCTTGAAGAAGCTGACCACGCCCGGATGTGGGGCGAGGGCGTACTGCGCGCCGGCAAAGGGCGTGGCCTCGCAGCAGTGTTCCGGCGCTGCCGGCCAGTCGCCGGCGATCAGTCCCCGCTCGGCGAGGAAGGCCAGAATCGCCTCGGCGCTGGCTACCGCGCGTTCGGCTTCGGTGTCGGCCATGCCGCCCAGCTCTACGGTGGTGGCCAGGCAGGCCAGGGGAATCTCGGCTTCGGGGAAACGCTGGCGCAGTCGTTGCCAGGGCATGGCGCAGGCCTCGTCGAACGAGCTGCCGCCGGAATCCTCGGCCAGCAGCACCGCGCCGGCCTGCAGACGCGCCGCCAGAGGGCGCAGGGCCGGCCAGTGCTGCGGCGCGCTGTACAGGTGCACCGCGGCCTCGAAGTCGCAGTGCAGGTCGAGCACGATGTCGGCATCGCAGGCATGACGCAGCAGCAGACGCTGCATGCCTTCCAGCTCCGAGGCCGGCGCGGGCAGGGCGTCCAGCGCCTCGTTCATGGCGCGGCGAATCAGGCGCACGTTGCTCGCTTCGTCGCTGCCCAGGTGCCCCTCCACATGCGCTGCGACCGCGGCCGCCAGATCGACGAAATCGCGGTTGAAGTTCCTGCCGCTGGCGAATTCGAAGCGGCCCTGGACCGCCGCCTGGAACAGCTGGCTCAGGCCAATGGGGTTGGCCACCGGTACCAGTTCGATCACGCCGGTCAGGCGTCCGGCGCTTTCCAGCTGCTGCAGACGACGCCTGAGTTCCACCGCCACGCGCATGCCCGGCAGCTCGTCGGCATGCAGGCTGGCCTGGATGTAGGCCTTGCACGGGCCGCTGCCGTAACGCAGCACGCTGAGGTGACGGCTGGTTCCGGTCGGGCTCCAGGGCAGTGGATGGTCGATACGTTGCATAGGGCTTCCTTGTTAATGCTTGCGTGGGGTCAGGTGGGCCAGCCAGCGCAGTTCGGCGTATTTGAACAGGCGCACCAGGCCCACCGTCAGCACCAGATAGAACAGGCCGGCGGTGATGAAGGCCTCGAACGGCATGTAGTACTGCGAGCTGATGGTGCGGGCTGCACCGGTGAGGTCGATGAGCGTCACCAGCGAGGCCAGCGAAGTGGTGTGCAGCATCATGATCACCTCGTTGCTGTACTGCGGCAGCGCGCGGCGCATGGCCGAAGGCAGCAGGATGCGCCGGTAGAGCTGGGCGCGTGACATGCCCATGGCCCTGGCTGCCTCGATCTCGCCGGGCGGCGTGGCCTTGAGGCTGCCGGCCAGAATCTCCGCCGTGTAGGCGCTGGTGTTGATGGCGAAGGCCAGGCAGGCGCAGAAGGTGGCGCTGGAAAAGTACGGCCACATGAAGCTGTCGCGGATGACGTCGAACTGGGCCAGGCCGTAGTAGAGCAGAAATAGCTGTACCAGCATCGGCGTGCCGCGAATCACGTAGGTATAGAGCCAGGCTGGGAAGTTCACCAGCGGCGAGCGCGACACCCGCATCAGGGCCAACGGCAGAGCCAGCAGCAGGCCCAGGGCGAGGGCGATCAGCAGCAGCTCGAAGGTGACCAGCAGACCGCTGGCATACAGCGGCAGGCTGGAGAGGATCAGATGGAAATCGAGCATGGACGTGATCCTCAGATTTCAGCCGTGCGAACGCCGACCGAGTAACGCTTTTCGACGGCGCGCAGGAGCAGCAGCGAGACGCTGGTCAGCAGCAGGTACAGGCCCGCCACGGCAAGATAGAACGTGAAGGGTTCACGGGTGGCGTCGGCGGCGTTCTTGGCCTTGAACATCATGTCCTGCAGGCCGACCACCGAGATCAGCGCGGTGGCCTTGGTCAGCACCAGCCAGTTGTTGGTGAAGCCGGGAATGGCGAAGCGGATCATCTGCGGCACCAGGATGCGCAAGAACACCTGGGCGCCGCTCATGCCATAGGCTGCACCGGCCTCGGCCTGGCCCTTGGCGATGGCCATAAAGGCGCCGCGGAAGGTCTCCGACAGATAGGCGCCGAAGATGAAGCCCATGGTGAACACACCGGCGACGAAGGGGTTGATGTCGATGTAGGCGGTGTAACCCAGGCTGGGCGCGATGCGGTTCACCAGGTCCTGACCGCCATAGAAGATCAGCAGGATCAGCACCAGGTCGGGGATGCCCCGGATCAGGGTGGCGTAGGCGTCGCCCAGATTGGCCAGCCAGCGCAGTGGCGAGAGGCGCAGCGCAGCGCCGGTGAGGCCGAGCAGGATGGCCAGCGCCATCGAACACAGAGCCAGAGTCAGGGTCAGCCAGGCGCCCTCGACGATGATCGGGCCGTAGCCTTGCAGCATGGTGGGAAACCTCGTTGCAGCGCAGAGAAACCGGCGCCTGTTGCAGGCGCCGGGGTGGGCGGCTTACTGGCCGTAGATGTCGTAGTCGAAGTACTTGGCCTGTACCTCGGCGTACTTGCCGTTGCTGCGAATGGCGTCGATGGCGGTGTTGAGCTTCTCGGCGGTGGCTGCGTCGCCCTTGCGCACGGCGATGCCGGCGCCGCGACCGAAGTAGCGCGGGTCGTTGAAATCAGGGCCGACCAGGGCGAAACCCTTGCCACCGTCGGTTTTCAGGAAGCCCTCGTCGATGTTCACCACATCGGCCAGCACCGCATCCACCCGGCCTGCCAGCAGGTCGAGGAAGGCTTCGTTGTTGGAGCCGTAGCGCACCACGTTGACGCCGGCCGGGGTCAGTTCGGCAGTAGCGTAGCGATCGTAGGTGGAGGCGCGCTGCACGGCTACCTTCTTGCCCTTGAGGTCGACGCTCGGGTCCTGGATCTGACTGCCTTCCTTCATCACCAGCTTGCCGGGGGTGTGGTAGTACTTCTTGGAGAAGTCCACCGACTTCAGACGGTCTTCGGTGATCGACATCGAGGACAGCACGGCGTCGACCTTGCGCACCTTGAGCGAGGGAATCAGGCCGTCGAACTCCTGCTCGATCCACTGGCATTTGACCTGCATCTGCGCGCACAGCTCGTTGCCGATGTCGTAGTCGAAGCCGGCGATCTTGCCGTCGGCGGTCTTGAACGCGAAGGGCGGGTAGGCCGCCTCGATGCCGATGCGCAGCGCCGGCTCGGCGGCGACGGCGAAGGTGCCGAAGGTGGAGAGCGCCAGGGCGCCGAATAGAGCGATCTTGTTCATCTTGTTACTCCAGTGGATGGCGGTTGGGAGGCAGCGTCCGTCGCGACAGGCGGCGGGGTTGAACGTTACGCCGACTGTTGCCAGGCGGCGCCGGCAGGGCCTCGTGAGCCTTGGCCGGTGGGCGATCGGGTGGGACGCCCGGGCAGATGCATAAATATCTTTGACATGTTTTTTTTCACGAATCTACGTTTAAGAAATATTTATGTCAAACGTGGCGTGTGGTGATTGTGCCTTGAAAATGGCTGGTATATAAATTTTCACGTGTGAATTTTGTGAAAAAAATAATTCATATCGCCGCGACCTGTCGCCAAGCCCATTTCATTTGGCCTGCGAGCAGGGGGCATACCGCTTTCGACTTCTGACAAGAGCAATAACAATGAACAAACAGCGCAATCTTCGTGGCCTTCTCGCCGCGCTCCTCCTCTGCGGCAGTGCTGATCCGGTAATGGCCGATGGCAACCTCCTGGCGGTCGGCGGCATGCTGCGAGCCAGCAACAGCCTGGTCTACGAGAAACTCATCGAACTGGCGGGCGGTGCCCAGCAGGCGCGTATCGCCATCATGCCCACCGCCAGCGGCAGCCTGGGCTCCAGCAAGCGCTTCCAGGCCGAGCTCGAAGCCCTGGGCGTGCCCGCCGAGCACATCCGCATTGTCGGCATCGACCGCCACAACTATCAGGACACCATGAACGACCCTGCCGTGGTCGCGCCGCTGCGCGAGGCCAGTGCGGTCTGGTTCGTTGGTGGCGATCAGGCGCGCATCGCCCGTGCGCTGTTCAACGCCGACGGCAGCCCGTCGCTCGCCATGCAGGCCGTGCAGGCGATCTACGATAAGGGCGGCGTGGTGGCCGGTACCAGCGCCGGGGCCAGCATCCTCGGTGCGCGCATGCCCACCGCCTACGGGGTGGTCATGGACACCCTGGATTTCGGCGTGGCCACGGCCGAGGGCCGGCGCGGTACCGCCCTGCTCAGGGGCGCAGGTCTGTTCACCGCCGGCGTGATCGACCAGCACTTCGACAAGATCGAGGAAACCAGCAGCGGGCGCGCCGCGCGCATGGCCAGCTACCTGCTGGAACAGCCGGCTCCGGGCAAGGGCTTCGGTCTGGATACCAACACCGCCATGTGGATCAAGCCCAGTGGTGAGCTGGAGGTACTGGGCGAGGGCTACCTGACCATCATGGACCCTGCCGCGGCGAAGAAGAGCTTCGGGCTCTACGGCACGCGGATCGACGACATGCGCCTGGCCATGCTCGGTCATGGTGATCGCTACGACCTGGCCTCGGGCGAGATCCGGCCGGACGCCGGCAAGCAGCTGATCGAGCCTGGCAATGAGTACCTGGTGGGCAACCGCCTGCTCACCGACCTGTCGGCCGTGTCGGCGATCAACCGAGCGGTGCTCTATGGCCTGGCCGACAATACGGCGAGCCGTCAGCTCGGGCTGATGACCCGCTACAACCCAGCCAACGGTTACCACTACGGCTATCGCTTCGAATTCAGCAAGCGGACGGACTTCGCCGCTCATAGCCGCTTCCACGATTCGCAGACCAACTACAGCGTCAGCGACGTGCGCCTGGATATCCGCCCGGTGACCGCCGATCTGCGCGAGCCGGCCGCTGGCGCCCCGCGTGATGCCGGCAACGGTCGCCGCGGCGACGCCATTCGTGCGGTGACCTTCCGCGGCCTGATGACCCTCAACGCCGAAGGCGCCTTCGAGGCGCAGCGCCCGATAACCCGCGGCGAGCTGGCCAATGCCCTGCAGATGACCCTGGCCGCGGAGCCCAACCTCAAGGCCCTGCCGACGCTGAGCGACGTGCCGGCCGAGCATCCTCTACGCGAGCACATCGAAGTGGTGGTTTCCAACGGCTGGATGGATGGCGCCGAGCGCTTCGACGCCGAGCGGCCGGCCAGCCGCGCGGACTGGGCGCTGGCCTGCAAGACGCTGGTCGAGCGCTTCAGCGGAGCCACGTTGAGCAAGACCGTGGCGCTGCAGGACGTCGCCGGCCTCGCCGTAGCGAACGCCGAGGCTGCCGCGCAGACCGTGGCCGAAGGTTGGCTGAGCGCCAACCAGGGACGCTTCGAGCCTGCTGCGCCGGTCGCGCGCGCCGAGGTCGCCGAGACCCTGGCACGCATCATCGGCCTCTAGAGCCTTTTTTCTACCTCTACCCCCAGCCCGCCTGCACCGCGCAGGCGGGACGGGCACGGCTGTGCCGGAGAAACGAGCCATGCAATTGAACCGAGTGGAAGTCTTCGCCCTGCACAAGCTGCTGCAGGACGACAGCCAGATGGCACAGACCGTCATCTCTTCCAGCGTGCGAGTGCACGAAAGGGTGCGCACCCGGGCAGGTTTCTTCTCGGTGCTGCACCTGCCGCGCCGCCTCGAACTGAGCCGCGAGCTGCAGGAACGGCGCTGGCCGTTTCGCCTGAAGCGGCGCAGGGGCGTGGGCTACTTCGTGTGCTGGCTGGAAGAGCGCTCACTTTGCCTGGAGGCCGTGATCGAGCGCGGCGAATGCCCGGCTGACCTGGTTCCCGAGCTGTTCACCTGAGCGGCTGCGAACACCGCCCGCGTTGCGGGCACCCCATACCAATAAAACCAACGGAGTAAGGCATGAAGATTCTCAAACTCAGCTGTCTCGCCCTGGCCATCGGTGCCGTGGCCTCGCAGGCTGCCGCCGCCGGTCAGCAGCAGGAAGCCAAGGGTTTCATCGAGGACAGCAGCCTGCAGCTGATCAACCGCAATTTCTACATGAACCGCGACTACCGTCATGGCGGCAGCAACAGCCAGGGCATCAACCGTGCCAAGCCGGTCAACGAACGCAACGGCTATCGCGAGGAGTGGGCACACGGTGCGCAGCTGAACTTCAGCTCGGGGTTCACCCAGGGGACCGTCGGTGTCGGCGCCGATGCCTTCGCCTACGGCGGGGTCAAGCTCGATAGCGGCCGTGGCCGGGTAGGCAACGGCCTGCTGCCGATCAGCAACAACCGCACCGCCGATGCCGAGGTGCCGGACAGCTACGGCCAGATCGGTGGTGCGGTGAAGCTGCGCGCCTCTTCCACCGAGCTGAAGTACGGCGAGATGCGCCCGACCGCACCGGTGTTCGCCACCGGCGATGCGCGCCTGCTGCCGGAGACCGCGACCGGCTTCCAGATTTCCAGCAGCGAGTTCGACGCACTGTCCTTCGAGGCCGGCCACTTCACCTCGATCAATCGCCGCAACTCCACCAACTCCGATGACGACCTGACCAGCGAGTACGCCGAGGTGGAGGCGCGCAGCGTCGACTTCGCAGGCCTCAGCTACGCGGTCAATGACGACCTGAGCCTGATGTTCTATGCCAGCGAGGCCAAGGATGTCTGGCGTCAGTACTTCGCCAACCTGAACTACAACATCCCGCTGGCCGATAGCCAGGCGCTGAACTTCGACCTGGTGGCGTACAAGACCCGCGACGAAGGCGAGGCGCGTGCCGGCGAGCTGGACACCCTGACCTGGTCGCTCAAGGGCGCCTACAGCTTCGGCGCGCACAAGCTCAGCCTGGCCTATCAGAAGGTGCGTGGCGACGAGTTCTTCGACTACATCGGCGGCGACTCCATCTGGCTGGCCAACTCGGTGCAGTACTCCGACTTCAACGCCCCCAACGAGCGCTCGGTGCAGATCCGCTACGACCTGAACATGAAGCACTACGGCGTTCCCGGCCTGACCTTCATGGCGCGCTACATCAAGGGCGACGACATCGACGGCACCAAGGCCGATCCGAATGGCGCCTTCGCCGGCTGGGCCGGTGACGACGAGAAGCATTGGGAACGCGATCTGGAAGCGCGCTACGTGTTCCAGGAAGGCGCGGCCAAGGACCTGTCGCTGCGTCTGCGTCACGCCACTCACCGCTCCACGGCATTCGACGACGACCTCGACGAGGTGCGCCTGATCATCGAGTACCCGCTGAGCATCCTGTAACGGCATTCTCCGGGCGGCGACAGATCACGGGCCGTCCGGAGCTTTTTCTTCAAGGTCAGCTCCCACGCTCCTTTGGCCTTAAGGCGTCGCCAGCGGCGCCTGCTTTTCCGCCAGGAGACCTGACCCCCTGGCCCCGCGCGGGCAAGGAGTCGAAATGCTACGCATGCTGTTGTGTCTGTTCGCTGTGCTGCTCGCCCAATCGGGCACGGCAGGACCGTTGCGGGTCGCCATGGAGGGGCAGTTCCCGCCTTTCGAAGAACTCGATGCGCAGGGCAATCTGGTCGGCTTCAACGTCGACATCGCCAGGGCCCTGTGTCAGCGCATGCAGCGCGAATGCGAACTGCAGCGCTTCGCCTGGGATGACCTGATCCCGGCACTCGACGCGGGACGCGCGGACCTGATCCTGGCGTCCATGTCGATCACCGCGGCGCGCGCCGAACGGGTGGACTTCACCGCTCGCTATGCGCAGACCCCGGCCTTCTTCTTTGCCCGCAAGGGCCATATCAATCAGATGCTGATCACCCCGCGGCGCATCGCCGGCAAGCGCGTCGGCGTGCAACAGGGCACCACCTACGAGCGCTTTCTCGAGGCCCGCTTCGCCGAGCATGTGCAGCTGCTGCGCTATCCCAGCGCCGCCCAGGCCTACCGGGCGCTCGCAGGCGGCGAGCTGGATCTGGTGCTCGACGACGCCGTTTCCGGTTACTTCGGCTTCCTCCTGACCGAACTGGGCCGCGACTTCGAGCAGGTCGGCGGCCCCGTGGTGGCGCCGCAGTTCTTCGGCCAGGGGCAGGGCATCGCCGTGCGCAAGGGTGACGACGAGCTGCGCCAACAGCTCGATCGGGCGCTGGCCGCGATCCTTGCCGACGGCACCCACAAGCGCATCGAGAAACGCTACTTCAAACAGTTTTCCGTTTACTGAGGCCGGCCCGCCGACTGCGCTCTGGCTCCCAATCGCCGTTCCCCAACCAGCGTCACCAACCGTGCCCCTGCGGCACCTGCGGAGAAATCGAAATGATCGGATCGGTTATTCGTTACACCCTCATGCTGGCTCTTCTGTTACCGCTGCCGGCCCTGGCGGCCGGCCCGCTGCTGCTGGTGGGCGGCGGGCTCAAGGACGACAACGCGGTGATCTACCAACGTCTGGTGCAGCTGGCCGGCGGCAGTCAGGCGCGCATCGGCGTGATCACCGCCGCCTCGATTCCACCGAGCCAGGACCCCGACGCCGGCACGGCCAACGCGCGCAACTCCAAGTCCAATGGCGAATTCTACGCGCAGCTGCTGAAGACCTACGGCGCCCAGGATGCCCAGTGGATTCCCATCGACCTGGACAGCATCGGCAACAACAGCAACCCGCAGGTGATCGCGCAGATCAACGGCATGACCGGCTTCTTCTTCGGCGGCGGCGACCAGGCGCGCCTGACCCAGACGCTGCAGACCGCAACGCGCGCCGACACGCCGGCACTGGCCGCGATTCGCGCCCGGCACGATGCCGGCGCCGTGCTCGCCGGCAGCAGCGCGGGAACCGCGATCATGGTCGGCGGACCGATGATCACCGGCGGCGAGAGCTATCCCGCTCTGCGCTACGGCGTCTACACCACCTCGGGCGGTGATGACCTGTCCTACGACATGCAGGGCGGTTTCGGCTTCTTCAGCCACGGCCTGCTCGACACCCATTTCAGCGAGCGCGGCCGTCAGGGGCGCATCGTGCGCCTGGCCGACTACACCAACGTGCCGTTCGCCTACGGCGTCGACGAGGACACCGCGCTGCTGGTGCAGCACAACCCCAGCCTCGGCCAGGTGGAGATGGAAGTGCTCGGCAGCAACGGCGTGTTCATCTTCGACCTGCGCAACAAGCAGCGCGGCACTGGTAGCAGCTATGCCCTCTACGACGTGCTGGCTAGCTACCTGACCGCCGGCGACCGTTACCGCCCGGCCAATCAGCAGTTCGTGATCGCCAGCGGCAAGACCAGCCTGCGTGGGCGCGAGTACTACAGCTCGGCGATGACCGCCACCGGCGACATCTTCAGCAGCCCGAACAACAGTGGTGCCAACGGCCGACGCAACCCGCGCGAGTTCGTCAAGGTCAGTACCGACCTGTTCGACAGCCGCTCCACCAGCACCCTGGGCCGCACCTACGAAAGCAATCCGCGTTTCCGCGTCGACCTGATCAAGAGCACCACCTTTGACAGTCACGGCTATCAGGGGCTTATCAACGGCAAGCGCCTGACCTCCTATCTGCGTCTGCGCGTGGATATGCGCCCCAACTGAGAGTCGCGCTGCCTGCACCTGCTCAGGCAGCGCCGCTGTCAAGCCGCGAGAAGTTCTGCGCGCGGCTTCTTTGCTACTCCCGTACGAGTCTTTCCCGCCAGACGGTCGCTGCGCAAAGTGCTTGACGAAGCTATATGAAGGTAGTCATATAAGTGGCTAGGATTATGGTCATAATCTAAATCGCTCACCTACCTTCATCCCTCATTCCGGAGACTTCCATGAGCACTGCAAGCAAGCCTGCTACCGCCCTGATTACCGGCGCCTCGTCCGGCATCGGCGCCACCTACGCCGAGCGTCTGGCTCGGCGTGGTCACGACCTCCTGCTGGTGGCGCGTGATGCCCAGCGCCTGCAGGCCCTGGCAGAGCGCCTGGGCGGCGAATATGGCGTCGCCGTCGAGGTGCTGCCGGCCGACCTGACGCAGAAGGCCGATATCCTCAAGGTGGCGCAACGCCTGCGTGAGGATGCCGGTATCGGCCTGCTGGTAAACAACGCGGGTGTGGCGATGAACGGCAAGCTGGCCGACGCCGATCTGGAGCAGGCCGAGGCGATGATCCAGCTCAACGTGGTGGCACTGACCCACCTGGCGGCTGCGGCTGCAGCCAATTTCTCTGCGGCGGGGCGTGGCGGCATCATCAACCTCGGCTCGGTGGTGGCGCTGGCGCCGGAGATGTTCAACGCCGTGTACAGCGCGACCAAGGCCTACGTGCTGAGCCTGACCCAGACCCTGGCCGGTGAGTTGCGGGGTTCGGGCGTGCAGTTGCAGGCGGTGCTGCCGGGCGTGACCCGCACCGAGATCTGGGAGCGCAGCGGCACCGACGCCTCGGCGCTGCCGCCGTCGATGATCATGGAAGTGGGCGAGATGGTCGATGCGGCGCTGGCCGGTTTCGATCAGGGCGAACTGGTGACCATACCCTCGCTGCCGGATGCAGCCGACTGGGATGCCTTCGTCGCCGCCCGCGCCGCGCTGGGGCCGAACCTGTCGCACAGCCAGGCGGCGGCGCGCTACAAGTGAGTCCGAAGCAGTCTAGTTATTGGCTATGTGCACGTGAGTGACGTTGTAGGAGCGGCTTCAACCGTGAATTTCGCGGATAAATCCGCTCCTACGGGTGCACAGTTAACTCAGGCATAGCCTTGTCATTACGCGTCCTGCGTCTGCTCGATCAGCAGGCGACGGGTCGTTTTCAGCAGGCGGTCGGACAGCTCCGGGTCCTTGACGCTGCGCGACAGCAGCAGGGCGCCGACCATGCTCGAGAGCAGCAATACGCTCTGCTCGGCGGCATCATCTCCGCCGAGGTTGTCCTCGATCATGGCCAGACGGTCACGCACCAGGGCGTCGGTGGTTTCGCTGGCCTCGCCACGTTGACCCAGCTCGGCGGACATGGTCGGCAGCGGGCAGCCACTGCCGGGGTTGGCGCGATGCGCGCTGGACAGGTAGCTGGCGATAAAGCGCGGCAGCGGTGCCTCGGCATCCTTGGCCAGCGCCTCGGTGCTGCGGGAAAGTTCCTCCACCGCATGGCGCAGGGCGTTTTCCACCAGATCGTCCTTGGACTTGAAGTGGGCATAGAAACCGCCGTGGGTCAGGCCCAGTGCCTTCATCAGCGGCTGCAGGCCGGTGGCGCCGACGCCATCGCGGCGAAAGCGCAGGGCCGCCTCCTCGATGATGCGTTGGTGGGTCTTGGCCTTGTGGTCTTCCGAATAGCGCATGGGCTTTCTCGTCTATCAGATGCTGGCTGTCATCTTACACCTGCATCGCCGTTCTGGCGCGGCGCGTTCATGTCGAGAATCAGACAGGTGGTGGAGGCGACGGCGTAGAGGCGCTCGTCGACGTCGTACAGTCGACCTTCGGCCAGCGCGGTGGAGCGGCCGACATGGATGATGCGGCCTTCGGCGCGTACCGGACCGGCTTCACTGCGCAGCGCGCGGATGTAGCTCACCCGCAGGTCCGCGGTGGTGTAGCCCTGGCCCGTTTTGAGCAGGGTATGCACGGCGCAACCCATGCAGGAGTCGAGGAGTGTGGCGATGTAGCCGCCATGCACGCTGCCCAGCGGGTTGTAGTGGCGCTGATCGGGCGTGCCCTGGAAGACGAACAGGCCGCTGGCCCATTGCACCGGGGTGAAGTCGAGCACCGCGTTGATCGGCGGGGAGGGCAGGTCGCCGCGGCCGATGCCGTCGAAGAAATCCATCGGCGTCATGGCGGCCACCTCCGCCAGGCTGAGGGTGCCCGGGGCTGCGAGTTGATTGCGAATGGCCTGTTCCTCGGCAATCCAGGTGGCGAGGCGGGCGTCTCGGGATAAGGCGGTCATGCAGGCTCCAGATAAATATGATGGACGACATTCAATGTTTCATATTATGGTCGAAATATAAATAGCCGCCAGTCGCTGTCGATCGGAGTTTCGCCATGCAGCCTTCCCGTGTTTTGTTGATCATCCTGATGCTGCTCACCGCGTTGGGGGAGACCTCCACGCAGTTGCTGATTCCCGCCCTCGGTGAGCTGGAGCGCGGGCTGGAGGCCGAGCCTGGTAGCAGTCTGTTGGCGCTGTCGCTGTTCGTCGGCGCCTTTGGCCTTGGCCAATTGCTGCTCGGACCGCTGTCGGATCGGCTCGGGCGCCGTCCGGTGCTGCTTGCCGGGTTGAGCCTCTATCTGCTGGCGACCCTGGGCATGCTGCTGGCGCCGAACATCGACGTGCTGATCGGCATGCGCGTGCTGCAGGGGCTGGGCGCCTGTGCGGCGCTGGTGCTGGCGCGTGCCATCGTCCGTGACGTGTGGCAGGAACAGGCCGGGCCGGCCCTGGCGCTGACGGTGCTGGGCATGTTCGCGGCCATCGTCCTGTCGCCGGTGGTTGGCGGCCTGCTGACCCAGTTCGGCGGCTGGCGTGCGCCGCTGTTGGCGACCCTGGTACTTGGCAGCCTGGCCTTGTTGTCGGTGCTTACCGGCTACCGCGAAAGCCATCTGCAGCGCGATCCGCAGGCTGGTCGACTCAAGGGCCTGCTGGCCAGCTACCTGCAGGTGTGGCCCAGTTGCCGCGCGCTGGCGCTGACCATTGCCTGTACCTACGGCTCGATGTTCGTCGTGGTGGCCGGTTCCTCGTCGGTGTATATCGGCCTGCTGGGGCTGAGCGCGGCGCAGTACGGGTTGACCTTCGCCCTGATCGTTTCCGGTCTGCTCGGCGGTGCCCTGTTCACCCTGCGCAACGTGCAACGCCTGGGGCCGCAGAAGGTGGTGGGCATCGGCGTCGCGCTGGTGCTGCTCGGGTCGTTGCTGACCCTGGCGACCTACCTGCTGTTTGGCCTGTCGCTGCTGGGGCTGTCGCTGCCGCAGGTATTGGTGACGCTGGGCGGTGGCATGCTGCTGCCGGCCGCCGTGGCTGGCGCGGTGATTCCCAATCCGCAGCGTGCCGGATTGGCTGCGGGGCTGATGGGCTTCTCGCAGATGGCGGGCGCCACCCTGGCCGGCCTGCTGCTCGGCGCCCTGCAGGATGGCTCGGCCTGGCCTATGGTTGCCTTGAATGCGCTATTCGCCGTGTTGGCGTTTCTGTTCTTCCACCTCTTGCGCGTGCGCCCGGCCGTCACGGCTGTGGTGGCCGGCAAACTTCCCTGATTCGAGGACAAAGTTATGAGCAGCTATGACGTGGTCATCATCGGCGCCGGACCCGGTGGCTACAACGCGGCCATTCGCGCCGGGCAACTGGGTCTGAAGGTGGCCTGCGTGGAAGGGCGAGAAACGCTCGGTGGCACCTGCCTGAACGTCGGCTGCATGCCGTCCAAGGCCTTGCTGCATGCATCCGAACTCTACGAGGCCGCGGCCGGTGGTGAGTTGAGTGCCCTGGGGGTGGAGGTCACGCCGACGCTCAACCTGGCGCAGATGATGAAGCAGAAGGCCGATAGCGTCGAAGCGCTGACCAGGGGCGTGGAGTTTCTGTTTCGCAAGAACAAGGTGGAGTGGGTCAAGGGCTGGGGGCGGATCGATGGTCCAGGGCGAGTGCAGGTCAAGCTGAGCGAGGGCGGCGAGCGTTTGCTGGAAACCAGGAACATCGTCATCGCCACCGGCTCGGAGCCAGCACCTTTGCCGGGTGTGGAGATCGACAACGCGCGCATCCTCGACTCCACTGGCGCGCTGGCGTTGCCCGAGGTGCCGAAGCACCTGGTGGTGATCGGCGCCGGGGTGATCGGTCTGGAGCTGGGCTCGGTGTGGCGCCGCCTGGGCAGCCAGGTCACGGTGGTGGAATACCTTGAGCGCATCTGCCCCGGTCTTGACGGCGAGACGGCCAAGACCCTGCAGCGCACCCTGAGCAAGCAAGGCATGAGTTTCAAGCTCGGCACCAAGGTCACCGGTGCCAAGACGGGCAAGTCCGGCGTGACCCTGACGCTGGAGCCGGCAGTAGGCGGTGCGAGCGAGACCCTGGAGGCCGATTACGTGCTGGTGGCCATCGGTCGACGTCCTTATACCAAAGGGCTCGGGTTGGAGAGCGTCGGCCTGAGCACAGACAAACGCGGCATGCTCGGTAACGAAAAGCACCAGAGCGGAGTGCCCGGTGTGTGGGTGATCGGCGACGTCACTTCCGGGCCGATGCTGGCGCACAAGGCTGAGGACGAGGCGGTGGCCTGCATCGAACGCATCGCCGGGCACGCCGCCGAGGTCAACTACGGGGTGATCCCCGGCGTGATCTACACCCGCCCGGAAGTGGCCAGCGTCGGCAAGGGCGAGGAGGAGCTGAAGGCCGAAGGCCGCGCCTACAAGGTCGGCAAGTTCCCCTTCACGGCCAACAGCCGGGCGAAGATCAACCACGAGACCGAAGGTTTCGTGAAGATTCTCGCCGACGCCAATACCGACCAGATTCTCGGCGTGCACATGATCGGCCCGAGCGTAGGTGAGCTGATTGGCGAGTATTGCGTGGCCATGGAGTTCTCAGCCTCGGCCGAGGACATCGCGCTCACCTGCCATCCGCACCCGACTCGCTCCGAGGCAGGGCGCCAAGCAGCGATGGGTGTGCATGGCTGGACGATGCAGGCCTGAGAACGGGCTGGGTGTCGCGGGTAGTCCAGGCCGTGCTTATCGGGTGTTGCGTCGATTGAACGATCACATCTGAAAAAGCCGTCATGCCCGCGCAGGCGGGCATCCAGAACCTAGGAATCATCTGGGCTCCCGCCTTCGCGGGAGTGACGATAAATGGCTGTTTCAGCGCGTAGCCCGGATGCAATCAGGGCTACGTCATAGGATGTGGTCGAGATTTACCGGTTCGCCCGGTTGGGCGTTGAGTTTGCTGCGGATGTCGGCGAACACCTTGTCGTATTCGTCATGGCCGCGCATCACCGGGCTGGCGTTGGGGTGCAGGCCATGGCGGGCGGCCACGCGGGTGGCGACGCTGGCAAAGTTGAAGGCGACGTCGCGATGCAGTTCGAATTCTTCCTCGAAATGCTTGCCGTCCACCTCGCCGACCAGGCGCATGTGCAGCATCGGCCCCTGCTGCGGGTCCTTGCGGACTTCGTAGTAGAAGTCCACCGAGAAGGGCGGCAGCAGGCGCATGTGCTCGGGGCGGTCGTTATTGTCGCGGTGCAGGTGACCGGGGGTGAACATGATTGTGCCCTCTCAGCGATAGACGATGCCCTTGCAGTCCAGGCTGATGCGCGTGCCTGAACGACCCTGGACGATGGCTTCGATATTTTCCAACGAACCGATCACCGCGCTGCTGCCGGTATTGCGCGCGAACTCGCAGGCGGCCTGTACTTTCGGACCCATGGAGCCGGCGGCGAAGCCGAGCGCTTCGATGGCGTCGGGATGAGCTTCGGCGATGGATTTCTGCGTGGGTTTGCCCCAGTCGACATAGGCAGCGTCGACATCGGTGGCGATCACCAGCAGGTCGGCATTGAGCTGTTCGGCCAGCAGCGCCGAGCACAGGTCCTTGTCGATCACCGCTTCGACGCCGCGCAGTTGGTTGCCGTCGTACATGGTCGGGATGCCACCGCCACCGGCGCAGATCACCACGCTGCCCTTTTCCAGCAGCCACTTGATCGGGCGAATTTCGAAGATGCGCTGCGGGCGCGGGCTGGCCACCACGCGGCGGAACTTGTCGCCGTCCGGGGCGATACTCCAGCCTTTTTCGGCGGCCAGACGCTCGGCTTCCTCTTTGCTGTAGACCGGGCCGATGGGTTTGCTCGGTTTCTTGAAAGCAGGGTCGGCGGTGTCCACTTCCACCTGGGTGAGTAGGGTGGCGAAGGGCACTTCGAACGGCAGCAGGTTACCCAGCTCCTGTTCGATCATGTAACCGATCATGCCTTCGGTCTCGGCGCCGAGCACGTCCAGCGGGTAGGGATTGGCCGCGTCATAGGCATTGCCCTGCAAGGCCAGCAGGCCGACTTGCGGGCCGTTACCGTGAGCGATGACCAGCTCGTTACCGGGTGCCACCTTGGCGATCTGCTGGCAGGCGATACGTACGTTCTCTCGTTGATTTTCCGCGGTCATGGCTTCACCGCGGCGAAGCAGGGCGTTACCGCCCAGGGCGATGACGAGTCGCATGGTGTTCTCCTTGTTCGTGTTCGTAGTCCGGATGCAATCCGGGGCAGTGGAACAGGCCATTCCCGGATTTCATCCGGGCTACATGACTGCGTTGCCGGTCAGACCCTCTCCCCCGGCCCCTCTCCCATAAATGGGAGAGGGGAGACAAGCTCATCCCCGGATTGCATCCGGGCTACGTCAACCTAAATATCAGCCAGGGTCGCCACCAGAATCGCCTTTATGGTGTGCATGCGGTTTTCCGCTTGCTCGAAGGCGATGTTCCAAGGCGACTCGAACACCTCTTCGGTGACCTCGATGCCGTTCTTCAGGTGCGGATACTGCTCGGCGATCTGCTTGCCGACCTTGGTCTCGCTGTTGTGGAAGGCCGGCAGGCAGTGCATGAACTTCACCCGCGGGTTGCCGGAGGCCTTCATGATCTCGGCATTGACCTGATAGGGCAGTAGTTCCTGGATGCGTTCGCCCCAGGCTTCCACCGGCTCGCCCATGGACACCCAGACGTCGGTATGGACGAAGTCGACGCCCTTGACCGCCTCCTTCGGGTCTTCGGTGAGCAGGATGCGTGCGCCACTTTCTTCCGCGAACTTCTTGCAGGCGGCGACGTGTTCCTCGCTGGGCCACAGCGCCTTGGGCGCGGCGATGCGCACATCCATGCCGAGCTTGGCGCCGATCAGCAGCAATGAGTTGCCCATGTTGTTGCGCGCGTCACCCAGGTAGGCGTAGGCAATGTCGTGCAGCGGCTTGTCGCTGTGCTCGCGCATGGTCAGCACGTCGGCGAGCATCTGCGTCGGGTGGTACTCGTCGGTCAGGCCGTTGAACACCGGCACCCCGGCGTACTGGGCCAGTTCTTCGACGATTTCCTGCTTGAAGCCGCGGTACTCGATGGCGTCGTACATGCGCCCGAGCACGCGGGCGGTGTCCTTCATCGACTCCTTGTGGCCGATCTGCGAGGAGTTGGGGTCGATGTAGGTAACGTTGGCGCCCTGGTCGTAGGCCGCCACCTCGAAGGCGCAGCGGGTGCGGGTGGAGGTTTTCTCGAAGATCAGCGCGATGTTCTTGCGAGTCAGGTGCTGCTGCTCGGTGCCGGTGTACTTGGCGCGCTTGAGGTCGCGTGACAGGTCGAGCAGGTAACGCAACTCGCGGGTGCTGTGGTGCATCAGGCTGAGCAGGTTACGGTTGTGCATGTTGAAAGCCATGATTCGTTCTCCTCGTGGGCAGTGGAAACACCCCGGCAGCGGATGGCCGCCGGGGCTGGCTGGATCAGTAGTCGATAGGGTCGCGGATGATCGGGCAGGTCATGCAGTGGCCGCCGCCACGTCCGCGCCCCAGTTCGCTGGCGCTGATGGTGATGACCTCGACGCCGGCCTTGCGCAACAGCGTGTTGGTGTAAGTGTTGCGGTCGTAGCCGATCACCACGCCGGGCTCCAGACAGACCACGTTGTTGCCGTCGTCCCACTGCTCGCGTTCGGCCTCGTATGCGTCGCCGCCGGTTTCCACCACGCGCAGCTTCTTCAGATTGAGGGATTCGGCGACCACGTCGACGAAGGGTTTGTCCTCGCGGCGTACGTCGATGCCACCCGGGCGGCTCTCGTCCGGGCGCAGGGTGAAGGGCACGATGCTGTTAGCCACTTCCGGGAAAATGGTCACCAGGTCGCGGTCGCAGAAACTGAACACGGTGTCCAGGTGCATGGCCGCACGGGAGCGGCCGAGGCCAGCGACCACTACCCGCTCGGCCGCGCCCTTGGCGAACAGTGCGCGCGCCACCTGGCCGATGGCCTGGTGCGAGCTGCGTTCGCCCATGCCGATCAGCACGGTGCCGTTGCCGATGGGCATCACGTCGCCGCCTTCCAGGGTGGCCGAGCCGTGGTCCTGGTCCGGATCGCCGTACCAGATCTCGAAGGGCTCATTGGCGAAGTCCGGATGGAAGGTGTAGATGGCGCTGGCGAGCAGGGTTTCCTGACGGCGTGCTGGCCAGTACATGGGGTTCAAGGTGACGCCGCCGTAGATCCAGCAGGTGGTGTCACGGGTGAACTGGGTGTTGGGCAGCGGCGGGAAGATGAAGCTGGCTTCGCCGAGGTAGGCGTTGAACATCTTCGCTGCCTCGGAATCCGTGTGCTTGGCCAGGTCTGCGCCGGATACGCCGCCGATCAGGAATTCGGCGATCTTGCGTGGCTCCAGCCCTTCGATGAAGGCGCGCACTTCATTCTGCAGGCCGAGGCCGACACTGTTGGGGGTGATCTTGCGGTCGAGTATCCACTTCAGCGCGTTGGGGTCGCTGACGGTCTCTTCCAGCAGGTTGTGCATCTCCACCACTTCGATGCCACGTTCGCGCATCTTGGTCATGAAATCGAAGTGGTCGCGCTTGGCCTGGGATACCCAGATCACATCGTCGAACAACAGTTCGTCGCAGTTACCGGGGGTCAGGCGCAGGTGGGCGAGGCCTGGCGAACAGACCATCACCTTGTGCAGTTTGCCGGCTTCGGAATGAACGCCGAGGGGCTTCTTGGACATATCGAACTCCTTCTCTTACAGACTCAGGAAGCCGTCATACAGCCCGTAGGCGGCGATGGCGGCACCGATCAGCACGGCGACGAAAATGATCTTCTCGACGCCGGTGAAAATGGGCTGTCCCAGTTCGCGCTTGGCCTTGGCGAAAAGGAGCGCGCCAGGGGCATAGAGCAGCGCGGACAGCAGCAGGTACTGCACGCCGGCGGCGTATACCAGCCACACCGCGTACAGGGTGGAGATGCCTGCGATCAGCAGGTCCTTGTTGCGCTCGCCGGCGGCGTTCTCGTAGGTCTCGCCGCGCACCGCCAGCAGTACTGCGTAGGCGCTGGACCAGAAGTAGGGCACCAGGATCATCGAGGTGGCCAGGTACAGCAGACTGAGGTAGGTGGAGGCGTTGAACAGGGTGATGATCAGAAACAGCTGGATCAGTCCGTTGGACAGCCACAGCGCATTGGCCGGAACGTGATTGGCGTTCTCCTTGCGCAGGAACTCGGGCATGGTGTGGTCGCGGGCGCTGGCGAAGAGAATCTCGGCGCACAGCAGCGTCCACGACAGCAGCGCGCCGGCCAGCGAGACGATCAGGCCGATGGCGATCAGCTGCGCGCCCCAGGGACCGACCACCTGCTCCAGCACGCCGGCCATGGACGGGTTCTTCAGCCCGGCCAGTTCGGCCTGGGCCATGATGCCCTGAGACAGGATGTTGACCAGCACCAGCAGCAGAAGCACGCCGACGAAACCGATCACCGTGGCCTTGCCGACGTCGCTGCGCTTCTCGGCACGGGCGGAGAAGATGCTCGCGCCTTCGATGCCGATGAACACCCAGACGGTGACCAGCATCATGTTGCGCACCTGATCCATCACGCTGCCCAGCTCGCTGTTGCCACGGCCCCAGAAGTCCGCGGTGAACACGTCCATCTTGAAGGCGATGGCGGCGATGACGATGAACAGCGCCAGCGGCAGCATCTTGGCGATGGTGGTCACGGTGTTGATAAAGGCCGCTTCCTTGATCCCGCGTAGCACCAGAAAGTGCAGCAGCCAGAGCAGCACCGAGGCGCCGATCACCGCCGGCAGGGTGTTGCCTTCGCCGAAGACCGGGAAGAAGTAACCCAGAGTGGAAAACAGCAGCACCATGTAGCTGACGTTGCCGATCCAGGCGCTGATCCAGTAGCCCCAGGCCGAGGAGAAGCCCATGTAGTCGCCGAAACCGGCCTTGGCGTAGGCGTAGACGCCGCCGTCGAGTTCGGGCTTGCGGTTGGCCAGGGTCTGGAACACGAAGGCCAGGGTCAGCATGCCCACGCCGGTGATCAGCCAGCCGATCAGGGTGGCACCGGCGCTGGCGCTGGCGGCGATGTTCTGCGGCAGCGAAAAGATACCGCCGCCGACCATGGAGCCGACGACCAGCGCGATCAGCGCACCTAGGCGGAGTTTTTGCGTTGAATCAGACATCTCAATTACCTCCGTGTCACAGGGGGACATAGGTATTGAGCGCGTTTGGCGAGCACAGCATCCTGACTTGAATCAAAAGTCAGGATTCGTCAACGCACATCCTTGTTGCAAGCGTTGTCGAGCACCTGAACGAGTCAGGACTGCTGCTCTGGCTGGTACGCTGAGGCGCCAGTCCAATCACGATAGTCCGTACTTTCTGTTACGCAATGATGGCGAGTTGAGATGGGATGAAGGCGGGGGGATGAAATGGGCGGGGCGGTTGGCCCCGCTCGACGCACCGGCCGGATAGGCTGGCGCAGACCCGAAGGTCAGAAGGAGAGAACACGGCGCCGGGCGGGTAGCCCCTGCTGGCAGTTGCACCGTGTGGGTGCAGCATGACGCGGAAAGCTTTCAGCCAGCTTTCCACGCCATTACCGGCTGCGATCAGCCGATGGTCATCAGGCTGGCGTTGCCGCCGGCCGCCGCGGTGTTGACGCTCAGGGCGTGTTCCACCAGCAGACGTTCCAGGGCGATGTCGGTCTCGCCCTTGTTCAGGCCGTGTACACCGACGATGGCGCCCTTGCGCTGGGCCGCCTGCTCGCTGACCGCGCGCAGCTGGTCGGAGTCGCCGTGGTGCAGGATGGCGTCCAGCTCCACGTCGACGCTGTTCCAGTCGGCCACCAGCTGGATGTGCTTCTGCACCTCTTTCGGCAGTTCGGCGTATAGCGCGCGCTGGCTCTCCAGCCAGATCGCCTGGCTGCCCACGGCCAGGGTGGCGGCCAGCTGGGCCAGCAGGTCGTTGCGCTCGTCGGCCAGGTTGAGCACATGCTCACGCGGCAGCAGGGTGTAGCTGTTGCGCTCGCCGGTCGGGCCGGTCAGCACGTGGCTGCTGTAGCTCTGCGACAGCGTGCGGTACTGCTCGAACAGTGCGGCGATGGCCGGCTCCTGCTTGCCTGCCCAGTCGGCGAAGGCACTGCGCACCTTGTCCAGCTCGCTCGGCACCGGCAGGGCCTGCACTTCGGCCTGTTGCAGGTACTGGGCGACGGCCTCCTGCGGGCGGGTCGACAGCAGACGGTAGAGGTACAGCGGGCCACCGGCTTTCGGGCCGGTACCGGACAGACCTTCGCCACCGAACGGCTGCACGCCGACCACGGCGCCGACCATGTTGCGGTTCACATACAGGTTGCCGACCTTGGCGGTGCCGACCACCTGGGCGATGGTTTCGTCGATGCGCGTGTGCACGCCGAGGGTCAGGCCGTAGCCGCTGTCGTTGATCTGCTGCAGCAACTTGCCCAGATCCGCGCGCTGGTAGCGCACCACGTGCAGTACCGGGCCGAAGATCTCGCGCTTCATCTCGTCGAAGCTGTCCAGCTCGATCAGGGTCGGCACGACGAAGGTGCCGCGCTTGATGTCGTCAGCGTTGACGCGCGCCAGTTGGGTGACCTTGCGGCCTTTCTCGCGCAGCTTGGCGATGTGCGTGTCGATGCCGGCCTTGGCTTCGGCGTCGATCACCGGGCCGATGTCGGTGTTCAGGCGCTCGGGGTTGCCGAGTGTGTACTCGGCCATGGCGCCCTTGAGCATGGTCAGCACGCGGTCGGCGACGTCGTCCTGCACGCACAGCACGCGCAGGGCCGAGCAGCGCTGGCCGGCGCTGTCGAAGGCGGAGGCGACCACGTCCATCACCACCTGCTCGGTCAGCGCCGAGGAGTCGACGATCATGGCGTTGAGGCCGCCGGTTTCGGCGATCAGCGGGATGGTGCGGCCCTGGGCATCCAGGCGCCCGGCGATATTGCGCTGGAGGATGCCGGCCACTTCGGTAGAGCCGGTGAACATCACCCCGCGCACGCGCTCGTCACCGACCAGGCGCGCACCGACGGTTTCGCCACGGCCCGGCAGCAACTGCACGGCGCCGGCCGGTACGCCGGCCTCGAGCAGAATACGCACGGCCTGGGCGGCGATCAGCGGCGTCTGTTCGGCCGGCTTGGCCAGCACGGTGTTGCCGGCGGCGAGCGCGGCGGCCACCTGGCCACTGAAGATCGCCAGGGGAAAGTTCCACGGGCTGATGCACACCACCGGGCCCAGCGGGCGGTGGCTGTCGTTGCCGAAGCTGCGGGCCTGGATCGCGTAGTAACGCAGGAAGTCCACCGCCTCACGCACCTCGGCGATGGCGTTGGCGAAGGTCTTGCCGGACTCGCGCACCAGCAGGCCCATCAGCTGTTGCAGTTCGGCTTCCATCAGGTCGGCGGCGCGTTCCAGCACGGCGGCACGTTCGGCCGACAGGGTCGACTGCCAGATCTGCCCGCTGGCCAGGGCGCAGAGGATGGCGCTGTCGACATCCTTGACGCTGGCTTCGCGCACGTGGCCGACCAGGTCACGGTGATCGGCCGGGTTGCGCACTGGCTCCGGCTCGCCCGGGTTAGGTGCATCGCAGCCGAGCATCGGTTCGGCGACGTAGCTGAGATTGGTGGACGACAGCAGCGCCGAGGACAGCGAGCCGAGGCGGTGTTCGTTGGCCAGGTCGAGGCCAGCGGAGTTGACCCGCTCCTTGCCGTACAGGTCACGCGGCAGGGCGATACGCGGATGCGGCAGGCCGATGGCACCTTCCTGCGCGGCCATCTGCTCGACCTGCAGCACCGGGTCGAGGACCAGGTCTTTCAGCGAGATGCTGTGGTCGGCGATGCGGTTGACGAAGCTGGTGTTGGCGCCGTTTTCCAGCAGACGGCGTACCAGGTAGGCCAGCAGGGTTTCATGGCTGCCCACCGGTGCGTAGATGCGGCACGGGCGGTTCAGCTTGCCGTCGGCGATCTTGCCCACCACCTGCTCGTACAACGGCTCGCCCATGCCATGCAGGCACTGGAACTCGTACTGGCCCGGGTAGTAGTTCTGCCCGGCCAGCTGGTAGATGGCCGACAGCGAGTGGGCGTTGTGGGTGGCGAACTGCGGGTAGATGGCTTCCGGCGCGGCCAGCAGCTTGCGTGCGCAGGCCAGGTAGGACACGTCGGTGTACGGCTTGCGGGTGTACACCGGGTAGCCTTCCAGACCATTGACCTGGGCCAGCTTGATCTCGCTGTCCCAGTAGGCGCCCTTGACCAGACGGATCATCAGGCGATGACGGCTGCGCTTGGCCAGGTCGATGACGTAGTCGATCACATAGGGGCAGCGCTTCTGGTAGGCCTGGATGACGAAACCGATGCCGTTCCAGCCGGCCAGGGAGGGCTCGAAGCACAGGCGCTCGAGCAGATCCAGCGACAGCTCCAGGCGGTCGGCTTCCTCGGCGTCGATGTTGAGGCCGATGTCGTACTGCTTGGCCAGCTGGGTCAGGCCCAGCAGGGTCGGGTACAGCTCGTCCATCACGCGCTCGTACTGGGCGCGGCTGTAGCGCGGGTGCAGGGCGGAGAGCTTGATCGAGATGCCCGGGCCTTCGTAGATGCCGCGACCGTGCGAGGCCTTGCCGATGGCATGAATCGCCTGCTCGTAGGAGGCCAGGTAGCGCTTGGCGTCTTCCTCGGTCAGCGCGGCTTCACCGAGCATGTCGTAGGAGTAGCGGAAGCCCTTGGCTTCCAGGGTGGCGGCGTTGGCCAGGGCCTCGGCGATGGTTTCGCCGGTGACGAACTGTTCGCCCATCAGGCGCATGGCCATGTCCACACCCTTGCGGATCACCGGCTCGCCGCTCTTGCCGATCAGGCGGTTGAGCGCCGAGGTCATGCCGGCCTCGGTGTGGGTCGACACCAGCTTGCCGGTGATCAGCAGGCCCCAGCTCGCCGCGTTGACGAACATCGACGGGCTCTGGCCGAGGTGCTGGCTCCAGTTGCCGTTGGCAATCTTGTCGCGGATCAGTGCATCGCGAGTGGCCTTGTCGGGAATGCGCAGCAGGGCTTCAGCCAGGCACATCAGCGCCACGCCTTCCTGCGACGACAGCGAGAACTCCTGCAGCAGGCCCTGCACCAGGCCCTGACGGCCGCTGGCGTTCTTCTGGTTGCGCAGCTTCTCGGCAATCCCCAGGGCCAGCTTCTGCGAAGCCTCGGCCTGTTCCTTGTTCAGGCGCGCCTGCTCCAGCAGCATCGGCACCACTTCGGTTTCCGGGCGGCGATAGGCGCTGGTGATGGCGGCGCGCAGCACCGACTGCGGGAGGATGCTTTCGGCGAAATCGAGGAACACCTGCAGGCCCTGCTCGGTCAGCGACTCCAGCGCTTCTTCACCGGCGGCAGCAGCCAGGCCGGCATGCTCGGCGGGCGTCAGGCCACTCTCGACTTGCTCCAGATAATTGAAGATCGCCTGCTTGATCATCCAGTGCGGCGTACGGTCGATCTGCGCAGCGGCCTTTTTCAGGCGCTCGCGGGTAGCATCGTCGAGTTTTACGCCAAGCGTGGTGGTGGCCATAGGGGTGTCCTATTTTTGTCGGTTGTACAGGGTGAAGCTGCCTGGAGCAGTTTCTGGCGTCGCTTGCGACGGCCCTAGGGGCTGCCGCCATGGATGGCGGGCAACAAAAAAGCTGCGGGAGATTAAACCTGCTTTGGCATCTGGTGCAACTAGGTGCAACCAATTTGGGTGGCATCCCGACGGACGTTCATTTCACCCTCAAGGTTGACGCTGTAGCCCCTGTGCTCCTTGAGTTGCAGAGTATCAACCACACTCCGCAGCTTCGATTCGGGCAAGAGCGAAGGATTCGCCCAATCCAGTCTGCCGAGGCGCTGCGTCATCATGGTGCAACCGTGGTGCTACCCCTGTGCCTGGGCTCACAACGGTGCTGAGCTGCGCTTCGAGCGCATCGCGACTGGGTAGTACCTGTTCAGCATAGACCGCGTCATCGGAGCAACGTGGCTCCCGGTCGTCGGGAGCCAGCTGCTGTAGCAGGCAGTTGAAGAACGCAGGCGGCGACTGCCTGCATGCAGGCGCTAGGGCGACGCGTGAGGCCAAGGCCGAGGTGATTTTTCAACAGCCTGCTAGGCCCGTTCGCGGAGGATGGCAATGAAGGCCTGCAGCGGCGCCGGAACGTGGCGATAGCTGGAGTAGTAGAGACACAGGCCCGGGAAAGGCGGCGTCCAGTCCTCCAGCAGCAAGATCAGCTTGCCTGCCTCCAGTGCCTTGCGAGCAAAAGCCTGTGGAACGTAGGCGATACCCAGCCCGCGACAGGCAGCCTCGACCAGCAAGTCGTTGTCATCCAGGCTCAATGTGCCCGGTACATCGAGCGCCAGGTGCTGCGTGCCCCGTTCGAACTCCCAGCGATAACGCTTGCCGCTGGGCATGCGTTGGCGGATGCAGCGATGGCATCGTAGCTCGTCAGGTGTGTCAGGACGCCCGAAGGTGGCGATATACGCCGGTGAGGCGACGGTGACGAAGCGTACGTCACCGCCGAAGGGTACCGCCACCATGTCCTTGGGGACCGACTCGGCCAGGCGCACGCCGGCGTCGAAACCCTCGGCGACGATATCCACCAGCCTGCCCTCGCTGACCAGGTCGAGCTCCACGTGGGGATGGCGTTGCAGGAAAATCGGTATCACCTGCTCGAGCAACCAGCGCGCGCCGCCCTTGCTGGCATTGATGCGCAGGGTCCCGGCGAGTTCCTCGGGCCCATGGCTGACCGCATCCAGTGCGTCGTCCAGCTCCTGAAGCAGAGGCGTCAGGCGCTGCAGCAACTGTTCCCCGGCCTCCGTCACGGCCACGCTGCGGGTGGTGCGGTGCAGCAGGCGAACCCCCAGGCGCTGTTCGAGCCCCTTGATTGCATGACTGAGAGAGGAGCGCGATACCCCGAGGGAATCGGCGGCCTTCTGGAAGCTGCGCTGCTGAGCGACCTGAATGAAGGCCTTGAGATCGGGGAGGCTGGCGTTGCTCATTGGTGAGTTTTCTTCACGAGGGCGTTCGTATTGGTGGGGCTTATCATAGCTCGACCCGGCTCATACCATCGGTTTCACCCTTTAAGGAGATTACCGATGAAGATCGAGCAGAGCACCCGAGCCTCCCTGTGGATTGATCTGGCTGACAGGGGCTGGTCCTTTTCGCGGCCAACACTGATGGCCGGTTTGCTGGCACTGGCCCTGAGCGCCACGGCCAGCGGGAGCGAATCCGACGCGCGTGCGATCAACCAGGTGGCAGGCACCTGGCGTATGGTTTCCGCCACCCTGGAAGCAGATGGCAGGATCGAGCGTCCGTACGGTGACAACCCGCAAGGCATGCTGGTATTCACGCCTGACATGCATTTCGTCGAAGTGCTGACCAACGGCGATACACCGCGTTTTGCATCCGATGCGCGCGGCGGGGGTAGTGACGAAGAAAATCGCCGTGCCATGGCGTCGAGCATCGGCTTCTTTGGCACCTACAGCGTCGACGAGCAGGGGCGTTTTGCCGGTAACCGGGTCGAGGGCGCCACCTTTCCCAACTGGGTCGGTGGCGTCAGGACGACGAAGGAGTTGCAGCTGAGGGTCGAGGGGGATCGGATGTACGAGACCTTCACGCGGCCAGACGGTGGACGCTTCAGCGCCGAGTTCGTGCGGTCCAGGTAGAGCCAGGATGTGTGGCCTTTGCGGTGCTCAGTAGCGGCAGTCTTCGCCGGTACGTTGGTAGATCAGCGTGTGCTGTTCACCTTTGGAATCCAGGTAGACCATGCGGGCTTCACCCGCTTCGCAGCCTTGCGGCAGGGTCTGGCTGATGACCTTGGCAATGTCCAGGTGCATGCCGTAGTGGTAGTGCTCGGGCGTTTCGGCATGTGCCAGGGTGGCGGCGCAGCCGAAAGCGAGCAGGCAGACGATACGTTTCATGGTGGCCTCGATGCAGGAAAAAGGGCCGTTTCAGCGGCCCGAGGGACGCCGGTCAGGAGCGCGGCCGGCGCCAGGTAAGCTCTGGTTCAACCGTGCTGATCGCTGTTCTGTGTGCTCGCGGTTTGCGCCTGCTGGGTGGCTGTGGCGTGCGGCTGTTGCTGGTGGGCCTGTTGATGAGCGACGAAGGCCGCCGACTCTTCGGCGAAGCAGGCCTGAGTGGCCAGCAGAGTGGAAAGGGACAGGACAGTGGCAGTGAGAAGGTTCTTCATTGGGGCGATCCTCTTGGGATTCTTCGTGGGTTCGAAGTCATCCTAGTGAGGCATCGAGGTGCGAAAAAGCGCGTTCCGGGTGAATGACCATTACCTATAGCGCAACAATCCTGCAGGCGTCGCCCAGTATTGCGCGTCGTCCAGTACCGCTTCGTCAGCGCGCAGCAGCGGCGGCAGTTCGGCCTTGAGAAACTCCACCCAGGTGCGGGTCTTGGCATCGAGAAAGCGTCGTGACGGATACATCGCATAGATGTTCAGGGCGCGCAGCCGGTGCTGCGGCAGGATGCGCAGCAGGCGTCCTTCACGCAGCGGCTGGCTGGCGACGAACGAAGGCAGCAGACAGAAACCCATGCCGGCCTGGGCCGCCTTGACCAGGGCTTCAGCGACGTTGACCTGAAAGCACTCGGCCGGCAGCGCCTCCAGTTGCTCGTCGCCGAAATCCCATTGGCCACGGTACAGCGGGTCGGTCAGGCGCAGGTAGCGGTGCTGCTGCAGATCGCTCGGCTGCTGCGGGATGCCATGCTGGGCCAGGTAGCTGGGGGCGGCGCAGAGTACGCTGTAGACCGGACCCAGGCGTTGCGCCACCAGTTGCGAGTCCGGCAGGTCGCGGGCGAAGGCGACGGTCACGTCGTGGCCGTCTTCGAGCAGATCAGGGGTGCGTTGCGCCAGGGTGAGCTCTACCACCACCTGTGGATAACGCTCGGCGTAGCGGGCGATCAATGGCGTCAGGTGCTGCAGGCCGAGGCCGGTCATGGTGTGCACGCGCAAGCGACCGCTGGGGGTGTGGTGGGCGCCGCGCGCTTCGGCGTCGGCTTCGTCGATCTGGCCAAGAATCTGCCGGCAGCGCTCCAGATAGCGCTCGCCGGTTTCGGTCAGCGCCAGGCGCCGCGTGGTGCGCTGCAGCAGGCGTGCCTCGAGATGTTGCTCCAGCTCGGTGATCAGTCGCGATACCTGCGCGGTGGACAGATCCAGCGCCTGGGCCGCAGCGGTGAAGCTGCCGCGCTCGACCACTTGAACGAACACGCGCATCGCATGCAGGGTATCCATTGTTGCTCCTGGCGTAAGGGCATCTCTAACAACTACCTGCGTTGCCATCGCGGCGTTAAAAACAGGCTCAAAATGCTCATTTACAACTCGTAAACTGCGCTTTTTCGCCTGTTTTTGCCTTGCGCTGGCTGCCTCGCTTACGTTGCTAGAGGCGCCCGTAATAGGCCAGACGCATTATGCGCGACTGCAAACCTTACAACGCACCCAGAATCAACTGCGCCGCCACCGCGAACATCATCGCCGCCACGCCCAGATCGATCAGGCGCCAGGTCAACGGCTTTGCCAACCAGGGCGCCAGCCAGGCCGCGCCGAGCGCCAGAGCGCTGAACCAGAGAAAGGACGCGCTGGCCGCGCCAGCGGCATAGGCGCCGGGTTCAGGTTGCTGGGCACCGAGCGAGCCGATCAGCAGCACGGTATCCAGATAGACGTGCGGGTTGAGCAGGGTGACCGCCAGCGCTGCGAGCAGCACCGCGCGCAATGAGCGCGGTTCGCTACCGGCCGCCTGCAGCGATTGCGGGCGCGCAGCGCGCAGCAGCGCCTGGCTGCCGTACCAGATCAGGAAGGCGGCGCCGCCCCAGCGAGCGATGGCCAGCAAGGTCGGACTCTGTGCCAGCAGGGTGGCCAGGCCGAACACGCCAGCGGCCACCAGCAGGGCATCGCAGACGATGCACAGGGCTGCCACTGGCAAATGATGTTCGCGGCGCAGGCTCTGCGCCAGGACGAAGGCGTTCTGCGCACCGATGGCCATGATCAGACCGATGGCCACCAGCAGGCCATTGCTGTAGCTCTGCCACATCATGCCGGCTCCGGCAGGGATGCCGCCGACAGGGCGCGCAGGGTGGAGAGCGCCCGTTCGGCTCGTTCGCTGGGCACGAAGATATGGTCGTGATGAAAGCCGGCGACCACGTTGCAACTGATGCCGGCCTGCGCCAGGGCGGCGGAAAAGGAAGCAGTAAGACCCACGGCCGCCAGCGACGAATGCACCTCAAGGGTGATCCAGGCGGCGACGTAGTCGTAGCTCAGGCCATGGGCATCGGCGATTTCGCGCGTCAGCACCAGGCTCAGACCTTCAGGCTCGTGCATGCTGGCGAGCGGCTGCAGGGTGCTGCAGTCATGCTCGGCTGGGACACAGCAGAACACGTACTGACCGGGATTGAGCTGCGGCGTCATGCTCTGCAGCAGGCGTGCGAGGTTGGTTTCGCCAGACATGGCGGGCTCCTGATTGGGTTGAATGCTGGCGAGTCTGCTGTGTGTGGATGTATAAGAGAAACCAATATTGCTGATCACTCATTAGGAAAATCGATTGTTCGATTACAAACTTCTCGCCGCTCTGGCCGCGGTGGTGGAGCAGGCCGGCTTCGAGCGTGCGGCGCAGGTGCTGGGGCTGTCGCAGTCGGCGGTGTCGCAACGCATCAAGTTGCTCGAAGCGCGGGTCGGCCAGCCGGTGCTGGTGCGCGCGACGCCGCCAGCGCCTACCGAAATCGGTCGGCGCCTGCTCAACCACGTGCAGCAGGTGCGCCTGCTCGAGCGCGACCTGCAAGGCCAGGTGCCGGGGCTGGATGAACAGGCCTTGCCCGAGCGCCTGCGCATCGCCATCAACGCCGACAGCCTGGCGACCTGGTGGGCGGCGGCGACCGCCGAATTCTGTGCCGCTCAGCAGGTGTTGATGGAGTTGGTGGTGGAGGATCAGGAGGTCGGTCTCAAGCGCATGCGCGCGGGCGAGGTGGCCGGTTGCGTGTGTGCTGCCGAGCGCCCGGTGGCGGGTGCGCGCAGTCTGGCGCTGGGGGCGATGCGCTATCGCGCGCTGGCCAGCCCGGCCTTCATCGCCCGGCATTTTGCCGCTGGCGTCAGCGCTGACGCGCTGGTGCGTGCGCCGGCCATCGTTTATGGCCCGGATGATCAGTTGCAGCATCGTTACCTGGCGGGCTTCGGTGTCACTGGTGCTTTTGCCTATCACCTGTGCCCCTCGTCCGAAGGCTTCGTGCGTCTCGCTGAAGGCGGTTTGGGCTGGGGCCTGGTGCCGGAACTGCAGGTGCGCGAGGAACTGGCCAGCGGCAGGCTGGTGGATCTGCTGCCCGAGCGTTTCATCGATGTGCCGTTGTACTGGCACCATTGGCGCAATGGCGGCGAATTGCTCAGCGAGCTGACCGAATGCCTGCGTCGCGCAGCCGGCGGCGCGCTGGTGCAGGTGCAACCCGGTCCGTAGGGTGCGCCCTGCCAGGCGAGTACGGCCTGGCGGGTCGGTATTCTGGCCGTTACCGACAGGGCAGCGGGGGACGAGCGCTGCTAGAGTGCGGCAACTACAAGAATCAATGGTAGGGGATGGCGATGAAGATTCTGGTCACCGGCGCGAGTGGCTTCATCGGGGGGCGCTTCGCTCGTTTCGCGCTCGAACAGGGCCTGGACGTGCGGGTCAACGGCCGTCGTGCCGAGGGCGTGCAGCATCTGATCAAGCGCGGCGCCGAGTTCGTCCAGGGCGATCTGGGGGATGCCGAGCTGGCCCAGGCGCTGTGCCGGGATGTCGAGGCCGTGGTGCACTGCGCAGGTGCGGTGGGCGTGTGGGGCGACTATGCGCATTTTCATCAGGCCAACGTCACGGTCACCGAGAATGTCGTCGATGCCTGTCTCAAACAGAAGGTGCGGCGCCTGGTGCATCTGTCCTCACCGTCGATCTATTTCGATGGCAAGTCCCATGTCGATATTCGCGAGGAGCAGGTGCCCAGGCGCTTCTCCGATCACTACGGCAAGACCAAGTACCTGGCCGAGCAGCAGGTGTTCGCCGCGCAGGAGTTCGGCCTGGAGGTAATCGCTCTGCGTCCGCGCTTCGTCACCGGCGCGGGTGATACCAGCATCTTCCCGCGCTTGATCGGCATGCAGCGCAAGGGTCGCCTGGCGATCATCGGCAATGGTCTGAACAAGGTCGACTTCACCAACGTGCACAATCTCAATGACGCCTTGCTCAGCTCGCTGCAGGTGGACGGGGCGGCGCTCGGCCAGGTGTACAACATCAGCAACGGCGCGCCGGTGCCGCTGTGGGACGTGGTCAATTACGTCTTGCGTCGCCTCGAGCTGCCCCCGGTGACGCGGCATGTGCCGTTCCCGCTGGCTTACGCCGCGGCGACGCTCAACGAAGGCGTGTGTCGGGTGCTGCCGGGGCGGCCCGAGCCGAGTCTGTTTCGTCTTGGCGTGGCGGTGATGGCCAGGGATTTCTCTCTGAACATCGACCGTGCCCGCGAGTACCTTGGTTACGAACCCCGGGCCAGTCTGTGGGATGCACTGGATGAATTCTGCACCTGGTGGCAGGCGCAGATGGGACCTCAGGCGTAGATGCGTTGGCCGCGATAGATACGTACCGAGCCGCTTGGCGCGCCGACCGGTATCTCGACGGCGGCCAGTGGGGTGGCCGATGCGCGCTGCGGTTGATCGGACAGTTCGGCCAGGCGCTGGCCGAGGCGGCGGGTTTCTTCATCGTCGGATTTCAGGCTGCCATCGAGCATGGCGCCGACCGCGTTGGGCTGGCTCAGGCGAATGTCCACGTCCTGCTCTTCGCGTAGACGGCGACGCAGCGCTTTCATGCAGTCCAGTACTTCTTTGTTCAGTTCCATTGCCACTTCCCCCGATTGGTTGAAGGGTCACGGGTTCAGGCCTTCCTCACCATCCGTAACCGCGCCAGCCGTAATCCTTCGGCTGGGACACATCTTCGTGCTTTGCAGAACTTTCAGGCCGCCTGCTGGCTTGTGAGCGACGCGCTATCGGCTCGTTCACGACGGGAGAAAAAAGCAAAGTGCGTACCAGTTCATGTTTTGCGGAACTGCTGGGCTGCAGGCGAGTCGATGGCCCTGTCGCGCCCTTCGTCGGTGCGCCGCGCACCTGCTTGGCGCGACGCTGATGGTGTAATGGCGAATCGGTATACTGCGCGGCATTTCCGTTCATTCGTTCCAACCATAGGTCCGACCATGCGTAACGACGCCAACGACGAACTCGACAATCTGCCCAGCCTGACTCCGGAGCGCCGTGAGGATTTCGCCGAGCCGCGTGAGGAGCCCGCTGCGCGCAGCAGCCGTGTCACCAGCAGCAAGGCTGCAGTGGCCAAGGGCGCCAGTACCGGTCCGCTGTGGGCGCTGGTTGGCGCGCTGAGTTTCGCCCTGGCCGGCCTGGGCTGGTGGAGCCTGCAGCAGATCGGCCTGATGGAGCAGCGCCTGGTGGCGACCCAGGAAAGCTTCGCGCGCATCAGCGAGGAGGCGGCCGGACGAATTCAGGATATTTCCGGCAAGGTGGTGGCCACCGAGTCCAACGTCACCAGCGGCAGCGAGGCACTCAAGCTGCAGGTCAAGCAGCTGGAAAATCGCCTGGCCGAGCTGGGCAAGCAGCAACAGCAGAGCGCCACGGCGCAAGCAGCGCTGGACAAGCGTATCGAGCAGTTGGGTGCGGAGCTCAAGAGTGGCATCGGCGCCAGCGCCGACTTCGACAAGCGTCTGCAGGCGCTCTCCACCGAGCAGGCAGCGCTGAAATCTGCCCAGGCGGACGTCAAGGCGACCCAGGCCGAACTGGCCAAGCTCGATACCCGCATCAAGACCCTCGGTGGCGATATTGATGCGCTGAAGAAGCAGGGCAATCCGGCGCAATCGATCCGTAGCCTGGAGCAGGATCTGCTGGTGCTGCGCAGCGAGCTGGACAACCGCCCGGCCGCCAGTGCCGGGCCGAATACCGCCGAGTTCGATGCCTTCCGCGCGCAGATGACGCGCAACATCAATACCCTGCAGAGCCAGGTGGTGAATCTGCAGCAGCAGATCAATCAGCGCTGAGTGCCACCATCTCGATAAACGAACGCCCCGCAATGCGGGGCGTTCGTTTATTGGTCGCGGCTAAAGCCCCTCCCGCAGGATATCGCTTGCGGGAGGTGCATTAGCTGCGATCTTACAGACGCGGATAGTCGATATAGCCGACCGGGCCGGAGCCGTAGAAGGTTTCCGGGTGCGGCTCGTTCAGCGCGGCGTCCTGTTCCAGGCGCTGCGGCAGGTCCGGGTTGGCGATGAAGGGGATGCCGAAGGCCACGGCATCAGCCTTGCCTTCGGCCAGCCAGGCGTTGGCCTGATCCTTGGTGAAACGTTCGTTGGCGATGAATACGCCGCCGAACTCCTTCTTCAGTTGCGGCGTCAGGCTGTCGTCGTCGGCTTTTTCGCGAGCGCAGATGAAGGCGATGCCGCGTTTGCCCAGCTCGCGAGCGACGTAGCCGAAGGTTTCGCCTCGGTTGGCGTCACCCATGTCGTGCGAATCGGCACGCGGTGCCAGGTGTACGCCGACGCGGCCGGCGCCCCATACCGAGATGGCTGCATCGGTCACTTCCAGCAGCAGACGCGCGCGGTTCTCGATGCTGCCGCCGTAGCGGTCGGTGCGCTGGTTGGTGCTGCTCTGCAGGAACTGGTCGAGCAGGTAACCGTTGGCGCCGTGGATTTCCACGCCATCGAAACCGGCAGCCATGGCGTTTTCGGCGCCCTGACGATAAGCCTCGACGATATCGGCGATCTCTTCGGTTTCCAGCGCGCGCGGGGTAACGAAGTCCTTGATCGGGCGTACCAGGCTGACGTGGCCGGCCGGCTGGATCGCGCTGGGAGCGACCGGCAGTTCGCCGTTCAGGTAGATGGGGTCGGAGATGCGGCCGACGTGCCACAGCTGCAGGACGATCTTGCCGCCGTTGGCGTGTACCGCCTGGGTGATGTTGCTCCAGCCGCGAATCTGCGCATCCGACCAGATGCCGGGGGTGTTCGGGTAGCCCACGCCCATCGGCGTGACGGCAGTGGCTTCGCTGATGATCAGGCCGGCCGAGGCGCGCTGCACGTAGTACTCGGCCATCAGCGCGTTGGGCACGCGGCCTTCGTCGGCGCGGCAGCGGGTCAGCGGCGCCATGATGATGCGGTTGTTCAGTTGCAGATCACCGATCTGGATGGGGTCGAACAGTGTGGGCATGGTGGTTTCTCCGAGGGAAAGGTCAAATCAGAGTTGCTGGCCGAGGCGCTCGACGAAAGCCTGGATCAGCTCGTCGTTGCGCTTGAAGAAGTGCCACTGGCCGACCTTGCGACTGGTCACCAGACCGGCGCGTTGCAGGGTGGTCAGATGGGCGGAAACGGTGGATTGCGACAGCCCGGTGCGCAGGAAGATCTTGCCGGCGCACACGCCGATCTCCAGCGGATGATCCTGTTCGGCGAAGTTGAGCTCGGGCTCCTTCAGCCAGTCGAGGATGTCGCGGCGCACTGGGTGGGCGAGGGCCTTGATGATGGTGTCGATGTCCATGGCGGTGTCGGTGTGTATCGTCATGGGGCGAACCTTATATCGTCTCCGAGCGATATACAGATTGATTGTTCCAATAGTCTCCATCAACGGCTTCGATTGTTCTGCTCACGGCGGTAAGCTCGCGGGATGAACTATCTGGCCCATCTCCATCTTGGTGGCGACGCACCACCGCAGTTGCTTGGCAGCCTCTACGGCGATTTCGTCAAAGGCCCGTTGAGCGGGCGCTGGCCGGCACAAATCGAGGCGGCCATTCGTCTGCACCGGCGCATCGATGCCTTCACCGACAGCCACCCACTGCAAGCCTGCGCGCGTGCCCGCTTTCCCGCCGCGCGGCGACGCACGGCCGGCATGCTGCTGGACCTGTTCTTCGACCATTGCCTGGCCCGCGATTGGGCCGAGTATGCGGCGCAGCCGCTGGACCATTTCACCCGCGAGGTGTACCGGGTGCTGGCCGCCGAGGCCGAGCTGCCAGGGCGCCTGGCACTGATGGCACCGCGCATGGCCGCGCAGGACTGGCTCGGCAGCTACCGCGAGTTCGCGGTGCTGGAGCAGGTGATCGCCGGCATGCAGCGACGGCTGTCGCGGCCGCAGTTGCTCGACGGCAGCCTGGCGGAGTTGGAGCGGCTGTACGAGCCGCTCAGTGAGGACTTCAGTGCCTTCTACCCCGAACTGATGGCCTTCGCCGAGGCCGAACTGAACGCATCGAGGTAGCGGCGGTGCGCGCAGCGCACCCTACATGTGAACCGAGTCTGGACCGTAGGGTGCGCCGTGCGCACCAGGGCTTTCGCCGCTGCGACGTTCGCTGCCAAAGCGCCTACCACCAGGTTTCGCGTCGGGCGCTGTGGGAGGGGCGTCAGCCGCGGCGACCATCACTGCAATCTCTCCTTCAGCGGCTCAGGTCGCCTGAGCATGCAGGCCAAAGCGCCGCACCACCCATTTCTCCAGCTCCGCCACGGCGAACAGCGCCAGGCCTGCCAGCAGTACACGCAGCCATTCCTCTGGGCTCAGGCCGACCGAGCCGAATACCCCCTGCAGCGGCGGTGCATAGGTGAACAACAGCTGCAGCACCAGGCAGATGGCGATGGTCACCAGCACCGCGCGGTTGCCCAGCAGGGCGTCGCGGTTGAGCACCGAGCCGAAGATGCTGCGGCTGTTGAACAGGTAGAAGATTTCGCACATCACTATGGCATTCACTGCGATGGTGCGGGCGCTTTCCAGGCTGTTGCCAAGCTTCAGCTCCCAGAGGAACAGGCCGATGCCCGCGCCGGCAATCAGCAGCGAAACCATTACCACGCGCCAGACGAAGAAGCCGGATAGCAGGGGCTCGTTCGGCGCGCGTGGGGCGCGCTGCATCAAACCGCGTTCGCTGGGTTCGAAGGCCAGCGCCAGGCCCAGGGTGCTGGAGGTGACCATGTTGATCCACAGCACCTGCGCCGGCGTCAGTGGCAGCACCACCTGGAACAGAATGGCGAAGATCACGATCAGCGACTGGCCGCCATTGGTCGGTAGAGAAAACAGGATGAATTTCTTCAGGTTGTCGTAGATCGCCCGACCCTCGCGCACGGCCCCGGCGATGGTGGCGAAGTTGTCGTCGGCCAGCACTACTTCGGCTGCTTCCTTGGCCGCTTCGGTGCCCTTGTTGCCCATCGCCACGCCGACGTCGGCGCGCTTCAGGGCCGGTGCGTCGTTGACGCCATCGCCGGTCATGGCCACGACCTCGCCGCTGTCCTGCATGGCCTGCACCAGGCGCAGTTTGTGCTCGGGGCTGGCGCGGGCGAATACCTCGACGCCGGGCAACACCTCGCGCAGGCGGCGGTCATCGAGCAGTTCCAGCTCGGCGCCGGTCATCGCCGGCAGGCCGACGCCGATGCCTAGTTGCGCACCGATGGCGCGGGCCGTCTCGGCATGGTCGCCAGTGATCATCTTTACCCGGATACCGGCGCGCTGGCATTCGGCGACAGCGGCGATGGCCTCCTCGCGTGGCGGGTCGATGATGCCGACCAGAGCGAGCAGAGTCAGCCCATCTTCTACGTCGTCGAAGCTCAGGTTGCGTTGCTCGGTCGGTGCCGTTTTGCTGGCCAGGGCCAGCAGGCGCAGGCCACGGGCAGCCAGATCGGTGGCCTGGCGTCGCCAGTAGTCGGCATCCAGAGCCGTGTTAGCGCCGTCGGCGCTGCGCTGGCTGGCGCACATTTCCAGCACGCGCTCGGGGGCGCCCTTGAGGTAGACCAGGCCATGGCCTGCGTGGTCATGGTGCAGGGTGGCCATGAAACGGTGTTCGGACTCGAACGGAATCGCGTCACTGCGGGGCAGTTGTGTGTGCAGCGACTGGATATCGAGACCGCTTTTCAGCGCCAGGGTCAGCAGCGCGCCTTCGGTCGGGTCGCCATGCAGTTGCCAGTGGCCGGCGGCGTCCTGTTGCAGGCGGGCGTCGTTGCACAGCTGTGCGGCACGGGCGATCTCCAGCAGTTCGGTGTCGGGCTCAAGCAGCTTGCCGTCCTGGTGGAAGGCGCCTTCCGGGGCATAGCCGACGCCGCTGATATCGAGGATGCGGCTGGCGCTGACCACGCGTTGTACGGTCATTTCGTTGCGGGTCAGGGTGCCGGTCTTGTCCGAGCAGATCACCGTCACCGAGCCCAGGGTTTCCACTGCCGGCAGGCTGCGGACGATGGCATTGTGGCCGGCCATGCGCTGCACGCCGAGGGCGAGGATCACCGTCATGATCGCCGGCAGACCCTCGGGGATGGCCGAGGCGGTCAGCGCCACCACCATCATGAACATCTCCCCCGGATTCTGGCTGTGCCAGAGGATGCCAAGGATGAAGGTGGCCAAGGCTAGGATCAGGATGATCACCGCCAGCCAGCGGCTGAACTGTTCGATCTGTCGCAGCAGCGGCGTGGACAACGCCTGTACCTGCTGCAGCATCGCGCCGATTCGGCCGAGCTCGGTGTCGGCGCCGCTGGCCACCACCACACCGCTGGCCTGGCCGCTACTGACCAGCGTGCCCGAATAAGCCATGCAGCGGCGGTCGCCGAGTGCGGCGTCGGCGTTGCAGTGCGCCACGGATTTTTCCACCGGTACCGATTCGCCGGTCAGCGCCGCTTCTTCCACCAGCAGGTTCTTCACGCTGATCAGGCGCAGGTCGGCTGGCACCTTGTCGCCGGATACCAGCAGCACGATGTCGCCGGGCACCAGGCGCTCGGCATCGATTTCATGGCGTTCACCGCCACGCAGCACCATGGCGTGGGGCGAGAGCATGCTGCGGATGGCGTCCAGCGCGTTCTCCGCCTTGCCTTCCTGGATGAAGCCGATGATCACGTTGATCAGCACGGCGGCAAGGATCACCGAGGTATCGACCCAATGGCCGAGCAGGGCGGTGATCAGGGCGGCGACCAGCATCATGTAGAGCAGCACGTTGTGGAACTGATAGAGCAGGCGCAGCAGCGGTCCACGGCGTTGCGGCGGCGGCAGGCGGTTGGCGCCGTGGCGTTGCAGGCGCAGTTCGGCTTCGTCCTGGCTGAGACCGCTGGCGCTGCTGTGCTGGGCATCGAGCGCTTGTTGTGCAGTCAAACCGTGCCAGGTGTGGTCACTATGTTGTGAGGGGGCATTGCCCATGCGGCGCGTCTCCTTGTTTGGGCCGGGCTGCGCTTGTTGGCCGCCATCCGGCGGGCAGTGAGCAGTCCTGATTACCCTAGTCCGCTTTACCGCGTCGGGCCTGACCTGCATCAAGGAGTACGGAGTCGAGAGGCGCTTGAATGTAACGCGGTGTTAAACCCATGGAGGAAACGAGATGATCAAGATTCTGGTAGCGACCGACCTGTCCGAGCGTTCGGCGCATGCGGTGCAGCGCGCCGTGCAACTGATCCGCCGTCAGGGTGGCGGTGAGTGGAGTCTTCTGCATGTGATCGATGACGATGCGCCGGCCGCGCACGTGCAGCGTCAGGTGCAACAAGCCGAGACGCTCTTGCAGGCGCAGGCTGAACGCCTGGGCGAGCAGGCCGGCAGCGTTCCGCGGGTGATCGTGGGCACTGGCGAGGCCGCGGCGGTGATCGTCGAGAGCGCGCAGGGCATGGGCGCCGATCTACTGCTGGTGGGCGCGCATCGCAAGTCGGCGCTGCGCGACTTCTTCGTCGGCACCACGCTCGAACGCGTGGTGCGCAGCAGCCATCTGCCGGTGCTGCGGGTCAATGGCCCGGTGACCCACGAGTATCGTCATGCGCTGCTGGCGATGGACCTGTCGCGTACGTCGCAACAGGCTCTGAACCGGGCGCGTGAGCTGGGCCTGGCGAGCCTGGACAACCTGCATGTGGCCAGTGCGGTCGAGCCGGTGGCGGCGGGCGCGATGATGGAAGCCGGCATCAGCGCCGAGGTGCTGGAGAACCAGCGCGAGCTGCTGCGTCAGCAACTGGTGGAGCGCCTCGATGCAGTCGGTGCGAAGCTGGGTCACGAGCGTTTGCTGGTACAGATTGGCTCACCGGAAGGGGTGATTGGCGAGGCCTTGCGCCACTCCGGCGCGGACCTGCTGGTTCTGGGCACCCACGCCCGTGAAGGCGTTTCGCGCCTCTTCCTCGGCAGCGTGGCCAGCCAGCTGCTGGCGTCGGTCGACAGCGACGCCTTGATCGTACCGCCGGCTGACTGAGTGCGCTCAGGCCGCCTCGGCCTGCTCCTGCTCGGCTGTGTTCAGCAGCAGGGCGCTGGCGATGATGGCCTGGCTGTGCCGGGCCAGTTCGTTGCGGCTGCGTGATTCGCTGGGAATCGGCGCGAGCAGGCGGATCTCCACTTCACAGGCTGAGCTCGAGAGCAGGCGCAGCAGGTGCGAGAGCATGTCGTCGTCGCCGATGAAGGGTGCCACGGGGCAGGGCTGGCCGTCGCGCAGATAGCGGATGGCGACGGGTTGTACGGCCACGCCGCTGTCGATGGCGCTGCTCAGCAGGCGGCCGTGGAAAGTGCGTAGCGCGAGGCCGTCGGTGGTAGTGCCTTCGGGAAATATCAGCAGGTGATGACCCTGCTGCAGATGGCGGGTGAGCTGCTGGCCGACCTGGCTGCTGTCGCCCGCACCGCGGCGGATGAACTGCGTGCCGGCCTTGTGTGCCAGCCAGCCGGCGACCGGCCAGTCGCGCACCTCTGCCTTGGACAGGAAGGACAGCGGCTGCAGGGCGCCCAACAGCGGAATGTCGGTCCATGACACATGGTTGCTGACCCACAGCATCGGCTGCGTCGGCAGCTCGCCCTCGACCCGTACGCGAAATGGCAGGGCGCCGCCCAGGCGTGCCAGGAACCAGCGCGTCAGACGCTGGCGCAGCGGCATCAGATCGTGCCGAACTACCCGCTCGACCAGGCTGACGATGCCGGCCAGCAAGGTACCGAAGGCGATTACCAGGGCCAGATGAAAGAGGCGCAGGGACAGACGCAGTTTGGCCATCGCGGCCTCCGCTCGTGAATGAGTGCCGACATTATCCATGGCTCGAACCGCTTGGCGATGCCTTATCGTCATATGTTCTGTAGGAGCGAGCTCTGCTCGCGAATGCTGGACACTCTCGTTCGCGAGCAGAGCTCGCTCCTACAGCCGGGTTTCAGACTGCCGCCTTGAAGTGCCGAGCGTAGCGCGGGCACAGCTCGTCGCGCTTGAGCAGGATGAACACGTCGGCCACCTGGAAGTCCTTGTCCCAGCACGGCTCGCCGCAGATTTTTGCGCCCAGGCGCATGTAGGCCTTGAGCAGTGGTGGCATCTCGGCGATGACGTTGCCCGGCAGATCCAGTTGCGGCAGGGGATGTTTGGGCTCGGCACGCAGGTGTTCGGTGCACAGGTAACGTTCGCGCAGACGCTGCATCACGGCATGCGCCTGGATGCCGCCGTCCTGCATGGAGATGCTGGCGCAGCCCATCAGGTAGCGGTAGCCGCCTTCGTTGAGTACCTCGGCCAGTTCGCCCCAGAGCACGGCGATGGTGGCGCCGTTGCGGTAGGCGACATCGACGCAGGTGCGGCCGATTTCCAGTACCGGGCCTTCCAGTTTGGCCAGGCCGTGCAGGGCGAATTCCTCTTCGCTGTAGTAGCGACCGAGACCCGCGGCGGCCTGGTGATCGAGCAGGCGAGTGGTGGCGACCAGTTCGCCGCTGTTCAGATCACGCACGCCGATATGGCTGCAGTGAATGTCGTAGTCGTCCATGTCCAGACCCAGTTCGGCGCCGTTGAGCTTGGCATCGAATTCCGCGCTGAATACGCGGTAGCGCAAGGCCTGAGCTTCACGCAGGGCGGCGGGGCCTTGCAGACGTTCGGCCTGCAGACGGCGAGCGGTTTGAGTCATGCCAGATCCTCCGTGTGCCGGCTGAATGCTTGCAGCCGGTCGATCTTGTTGGGCAAGCTCAGGCTAGGTAGCTGCGGTGTCACCACCGTGACGCTTTTTTTATGCTTATGTGACAGCGGCGCAGATACTGCTGCGAGGAGCCCGTGCGATGCCCTGGTCGAGTCTGTTTCAGCCCAATGAGCGCCTGACTGCCGAGGTGGGCCTGGAAGACTGGTACGCCCGTTTGCTGGAGCGCCTGGGCGGCACGCCGCAACCCTTCGAACTGGCACTGGTGGGCGGCCTGCTGGCGGCCACGCCGGGCTTGGCCTTTCTCGCCGGCTATCAGGCGGCGTTGCGCATGCTGTGGCCGGCGGCGCCCTGGACGGCAGGCGCGCTGTGCGTGACGGAGAACCGCAGCACCCGCCCGGCGGACATGAACACACGTATCGACGGCCTGCAGATCACGGGGCGCAAGGATTTCGTCACCGCTGCCGAATGTGCCGACTGGCTGCTGGTGGCGGCGCGTGAGGAGGACGAGGGGCAGGCGCCGCGTCTGGCTCTGGGCGTGGTACGCCAGGGCGCGCCAGGTGTACGTATCGAGCCGCTGCCGGCCCTGCCGTTGATGCCGGATATCGGCCATGCGCGACTGCACCTGGAACAGGCCCACGGCGAGCGCCTGGCCGGCGACGGCTGGGACGACTACGTCAAACCCTTCCGCACCCTGGAAGACGTGCACGTACTTACCGCTGTTGTCGCCTGGCAGTTTGGCGTGGGGCGCGATTGTGCCTGGCCTGAAACGCTGCTATTGCGCCTGCAGGCGCTGCTGGCCGGTTGTGCCGAGGTCGCGCGGCAGGCGCCCGATGCGCCCACCACCCATCTGCTGCTGGCCGGGTTGTTCGCCGAGCAGCAGGCGTTGGCCGATGAGCTGAAGGTGGCCTTTGCCGGCGGTCCTGCGCATTGGGCCGAGCTGTGGCAGCGCGACAAGGGCTTGCTGCGCATCGCCGAGGCGGCGCGCAGCAAGCGTCTGGAGAAAGCGCGGCGGATTGTCGCCGGCCGTTGATCCATATCAGTACCGTCCTGCGGTCGTGCGCCTAAGGTTGCCTCGCGTTTCTTCTACGAGGTTTCCATGCGCCGCGAGCCCATCGTGCTGTTCGATAACGGCAGCCACCAATGCCTGATGTTCGATGACCTGGTCAGCGGCGAAGGCGTGCAATCCAACCAGTTTCTGATCACCGACAACGAGCAGTACCTGCTGCTCGATCCGGGCGGTGATCTGACCTATACGCCGCTGTCGCTGGAACTGTCCAAGCACATTCCGGTGCAGGACCTGACCTACATCTTCGCCTCGCACCAGGACCCGGACATCATCGCCTCGCTCGACAAGTGGCTGCTGCACACCCGTGCGCGGGTGATCTGCTCCAAGCTGTGGGCGCGTTTTCTGCCGCACCTGACCGCCAACTACCTGGTGTTGAGCCGTGGCATCAACACCTTCGATCGCATCATCGCGTTGCCGGATCGTGGCCAGAGCATCCCGCTCGGCAAATGCTCGCTCAAGGCCGTGCCGGCGCACTTCCTGCACTCGGTGGGAAACTTCCAGGTCTATGACCCGGTGAGCAAGATCCTTTTCTCCGGTGACATGGGCGCTTCGCTGGTCGACGACGCTTCGCCGGTGCGCGACTTCGTCAACCACGTGCCGAATATGGAAGGCTTCCACCGCCGCTATATGGCCGGCAACAAGGCCTGTCGCCTGTGGGCGGCGATGGTGCGGCAGATGGATGTGGAAATGATCGTGCCGCAGCACGGCCGGCCCTTCGTCGGCCCGGAAATGATCAGCGCCTTTCTCTACTGGATCGAGAACCTCGAATGCGGTCTCGACCTGATGGGCCCGGAGGATTACCAACTGCCCAAATGAGGGGCGCAGATGGCGGTTCCGTCGCTTCAAGCCGTCATCATGGCCATGCTAGGGTGCGCCACGATTTCTGATCGAGGCCGCCCATGTCCATCTCCTTGCTTCGTCGACTGAGCCTGGCGCTCGGTTTCAGCCTGGCTGCCAGTACCGCCTTGGCGGAAAACTGGCCGCAACCCGACTGGCAGAGTCAACCCCGTGTCGAGAGCACCGCGCTGGCCGAGCTCGAACAGTACGCCTTCCCGGAACGCGATGACGTCGAACGCACGGGCGTGCGTACCGATGCGCTGCTGGTGATACGCGACGGGCAGATCGTTTACGAGCGCTACGCCGAACCGACCACGGCGCGGACCGCGCACCTGACCTGGTCGATGGCCAAGAGCCTGCTCGCTACCACCCTCGGCGTCGCTTACGGCGAGGGGCGCTTCAAGCTCGATGCACCGGCCGCGCAGTACTACCCGGCGATGGCCGAGCACCCGCAGATCAAGATCGGTCACTTGCTCAACTGGGCCTCGGGCCTGGCCTGGGAAGAGGACTACGAGTATGCGCCGCTGAAATCCTCGGTGGTGGCCATGCTCTACACCCGCGGCCGCACCGACATGGCGGCCTTCACCGCTGCGCATGCGGCGGACGCCGCGCCGGGCACGCGCTTTCGTTATTCCAGTGGCGACAGCAACGTGCTGGCCGCCGCGTTGCGTGGCATGGTCGGCGAGCAGGCTTACGCTGACTATCCCTGGACAGCGTTGTTCGAGCCGCTGGGCATCACCAGAGCGACCTGGGAGCGCGATGCCAGCGGCACCTTCGTTGCGTCGTCCTATGCCTACCTGAGCGCGCGCGACCTGGCCCGTGTCGGCCTGCTGATGCAGCGCGGCGGTCGCTGGGGCGAGCGCCAGTTGCTGCCGGCTGCCTGGGTCGATTTCGTATCCACGCCTTTCGCTGACTACCAGCCGCAGTTGGCCAAGCCGGGGGATGCCGTGCCAGGCGGGCATTGGTGGCTCAACGCCGAACTGCCAGGCAGCACGCGGCCCTGGCCGGATGCACCGGCCGATACCATCGCCGCGCTCGGGCATTGGGGGCAGGGGCTGTACGTGATGCCACAAGACAACCTGCTGGTGGTGCGTTACGCCGATGACCGCGACGGCAGCTTCAACCACAACGAGCTGCTCAAACGCGTGCGTGCGGCCTTCGCCGAAGAGGTGCAGCCATGATCCGTCGCCATCCGATCCGCAGCGCGCTGGCGCTGCTGATGGTCCTGCTGCTGGCCTGGGCCTGGCCTAATCGCGCCCATCTGGCCGCCTTCCCCGACATCATCGGCGCCTACACGGCCAAGGAGTACTGCTCCTGTCGCTACGTCAGCGGCAACCCGGCGGCTTACTGTGAAGGCTATGTGAAGCAGTACGTGCCGATCAGCAGCCTGCTCGATGACGACAGCGCCAAGCGCGTTACCGCCACCGGGCTGGGCCGTACTCACAGCGCGGTCTGGCTGGGCGAGCGGCAGGGTTGTCAGTTGTTGCCGAGCAAGTAGGGCGGGTGAAACCCGCCACCTTGGAAGCGGCGGGTTGCACCCGCTCTACGGTGCTGTGGGCGCCGGGCTTTGCAAGGCTCGCGCTGGCGACTATCGTTGCCGCCTGGTCATGCCGTTTTCGAGTTCTCATGCGCCGTTCGCTTCTCGCCCTGTTGCTTGCCGCTGCCTTGCCCGTTCACGCCGACTGGTACCTGGACAACGAGTCCTCGCGGCTGTCGTTCATCTCCACCCATTCCGGCAGTCAGTCGGAGGTGCATCGCTTTCTTACCCTGCACGGGCAGATCGCGGCCGATGGTCGCGCGCGCCTGCGCGTGGATCTTGACTCGCTGAGCACCGGTATCCCGCTGCGTGACGAGCGCCTGCGCGCCATGCTGTTCGACACTTCGCGTCTGCCCGAGGCGCGCATCAGCGCGCAGGTCAACCTGCCGCAACTCACCGACCTGGCACCCGGGGCGCAGCTGGAATTGCGCTTGCCCCTGCAACTGACCCTCAACGAGCGCACGCGCGAGCTGCATAGCGAACTGTTGGTGACGCGGCTGGATGATCGCCGCTTCCAGGTGGTGACCCTGGCGCCGCTGGTGCTGCACGCCGAAGATTTCGCCCTGGCCAGCGGCATCGAAGCGCTGCGTAAAATCGCCGAACTGCCGGCCATCAGCCTGTCGGTGCCGGTGGGCGCCGTGCTGATCTTTACGGCGCGTTGAGCGTGCATGCGCGCGGCAGCATCTTCCCCTGGCGAGGCGGCAATCGCTTCGAATTGCTGCTGGACGGGTCGGTATTTTTCCCGCGTATGCTGGCAGCCATCGAGGGCGCCCAGCAGCAGGTAGAAATCGAGCTTTACCTGATCGAGGACGGCAGTTGCAGCGAGCGTCTGGTCGAGGCGCTGTGCCGAGCGGCTGAGCGTGGGGTGAGGGTACGTGGTCTGTTCGATGCCTACGGTGCGGCAGGCCTGGGCATCGCATTACGTGAGCGCATGCAGACCGCCGGTGTGCAGCTGCGCTGGTACAACCCGGTGCGCTGGCGGCGGGGTATCCGCAACTTTCATCGCGATCACCGCAAGCTGCTGCTGGTGGACCAGCGCCTGGCCTATGTTGGCGGCACTGGCTCCACCGATGAGTTCTGGCTGCCAGACGAGCCTCGGAGTCCCTGGCACGAAGCCATGGTGGAAATCGAAGGGCCGCTGGTGGGCGACTGGCAGCAGCTGTTCGAGCAACTGTGGCTGGCGCGCTTTTCCTGGCGCCCGAGTTATCAGCCGATACCGCTGAGCCTGCCTGAATGCCCGCCGGCCGGCGTTGGTCTGGGGCGCGTGGCCTATGCCGATGCTGCGCAGCACCGCGACATTCTGCTGTCGCTGTTGCGCGCACTGAAGGGCGCCAAGCAGCGCGTCTGGCTGGCCACACCTTACTTCCTGCCGACCTGGAAAATCCGCCGCGCCCTGCGCCGCGCCGCAGCGCGCGGTGTCGAGGTGCGCCTGCTGCTGGCCGGGCGCAACACCGATCACCCGCCGGTGCGTTTTGCCGGGCAGCGCTACTACCCCAAGTTGCTCAGGGCCGGGGTGCGCATCTTCGAATACCAGCCACGCTTCCTGCACCTGAAGATGGTGCTGGTGGACGACTGGGTCAGCGTCGGCTCGTGCAACTTCGACCACTGGAACCTGCGCTTCAACCTCGACGCCAATGTCGAGGCGCTGGACCCGGATTTCACCCGGGCAGTGACGGCCAGCTTCATCGAGGACTTCGGCGTCAGCCGCGAGATCACCCTCGATGATTGGCACCAGCGCCCCTGGTGGCGCCGCGCGCAACAGCGCCTGTGGGGCTGGCTGGACCGGCTGGCGGTGAATCTGCTGGATCGCTGGCGGTAATCCATGTCGATATCCTGAAGGCTCTATCTCAGGCGTTTCGTTCACATCCAGAAAAGTTTTGCCGCCTTGGTAGCGGAGAGTGGTTGCTATAGTCGACAGCCTTTTTACGCCTGAGCTTGGCCGTGGCAGGCATGCAGTAGCGACTCAGTCAGAGGAATGCGCCCGTGACGAAAACCCTGCTTATCGCGACACTTTCCGCCAGCCTCCTTCCCCTCTCTGTGCTCCAGGCCTCGCCGCAGGCTGGTTATGGCCCGCAGCTGGAAGGTTTCGAGTATCCCCACCCGATCCAGCGCTTCGAATTCAGTTCGCAGCAGCAGGATCTGTCGATGGGCTACATGGACGTGAAGCCAACCGGCCAGGCCAATGGCCGCACAGCTGTGCTGCTGCATGGTAAGAATTTCTGCGGCGCTACCTGGGAGGCGACCATCAAGGCGCTGAGCGATGCCGGCTACCGCGTGATCGCACCGGATCAGATCGGTTTTTGCAGCTCAAGCAAACCGCGTGGCTATCAGTTCAGCTTCGGCCAACTGGCCAGCAATACTGACGCACTGCTCGAGTCGTTGGGGGTGGAGAAGGCCACAATGATCGGTCATTCCATGGGCGGCATGCTGGCCGCGCGCTATACCCTGAACCATGCCCTGCGCGTCGAGAAGCTGGTGCTGGTCAACCCTATCGGTCTGGAGGACTGGCAGGCGGAGGGTGTTCCCTACGTGACGGTCGACCAGCTCTATCAGGGCGAGTTGAAGACCTCCTATGACGGCATCAAGAACTACCAGCTGAAGTTCTACTACAACGGTGTGTGGAAGCCCGAGTACGACCGCTGGGTCGACATGCTCAACGGCATGTATAGCGGGCCAGGCAAAGAGATCGTCGCCTGGAACCAGGCGCAGACGGCGGAGATGTTGTTCACCCAGCCAGTGGTGCACGAGTTCGCCAACATCAAAGCGCAGACCCTGCTGCTGATCGGTGGCAAAGATCGCACCGCCCCAGGCGCCAACCGCGCGCCGGAAGAAATCGCACAGCGCCTTGGCAACTACCCAGAACTGGGCCGCAAGACCGCCGAGGCGATTCCCGAGGCAAAACTCGTGGAGTGGCCGGAGCTGGGCCATTCGCCGCAGGTCGAAGCGCCGGTGCTGTTCCACGAGGTTCTGTTGCGCGAACTGGCGGCCAGCAGCGACTGATCGACCAGGCAGAGCCCGATTCCGGACTCTGCCGATGGTGATCGGGTTAGGCGCTCCCGGCGGCTTTCGTTACAGCCCAGCCTGGTGGCGGAGCTGTCCTGGCTTCGCGGCCCTGTTCGCGGCGCGGCGCCGCTCCTGCAGTTCAGAGCCGTGGCGCATTGGGCAGCATGGCCTGCCAATAAATAGTTCCCCACCTTCCTGATACCTCGTCATTCAGCAGGCTGAGTGTTGCGGCTTGCGCCCCGCGCCAGGGCGCCATTCATCCTTTTGGGCGACAGATGAAATCCCTCCTTGGTGCGCTTATCCGAGGTGTGGTCGCTGCGTAGGGTTCCCTGCAGTTGCACCCCACTTCAGGAGACCCGCATGACAAGAACAACAGGGCCCGGACTATTCCAGCCGCACACCTTGGCTTTGGCCGTCGCCGTCGGTTTTGTCGCACCGGCACAGGCCGTCAACTTCAACATCGGTGAGATCGAAGGGCAGTTCGACAGCTCGCTGTCGGTCGGCGCCAGCTGGTCGATGCGCAGTCCGGATCGCGATCTGATCGGCCCCAACAACGGCGGCCAGGGCCAGGCGCAGACTGGTGACGATGGGCGCTTGAATTTCAAGAAGGGCGAGACCTTCTCGAAGATCTTCAAGGGCATCCACGACCTCGAACTGAAGTACCGCGATACCGGCGTATTCGTGCGCGGCAAGTACTGGTACGACTTCGAGCTCAAGGACGAAAGCCGCCTGTTCAAGGATATCGACGACAGCAATCGCAAGGAGGGCGCCAAGTCTTCGGGGGCGGAAATTCTCGATGCCTTCCTCTACCACAACTACGCCATTGGCGATCTGCCTGGCACGGTGCGGGTCGGCAAGCAGGTGGTGAGCTGGGGCGAGAGCACTTTCATCGGCAACAGCATCAACGCCATCAACCCGATCGACGTGGCCGCCTTCCGCCGCCCCGGCGCGGAGATCAAGGAAGGCCTGATCCCGGTGAACATGCTCTACCTGTCGCAGAGCCTCACCGACCGCCTGAGCATGGAAGCCTTCTACCAGCTGGAGTGGGACCAGACCATCCTCGACAACTGCGGCACCTTCTTCTCCACCGCCGATGTGGCCGCCGATGGCTGCGACAACGGCTACCACATCGGCTCGCCGGCCATCGCGCCGTTGCAGCCGATTGCCGCCGCGTTCGGGCAGGGCTTCCGCGTCGACAGCGAAGGGGTGATCCTGCCGCGTGCCGGTGATCGTGATGCGCGTGATAGCGGCCAGTGGGGCCTGGCCCTGCGCTGGCTTGGTGACGAGACCGAGTACGGCGCCTACTTCATGAACTACCACAGCCGCACGCCCATCGTCAGCACGCAGAACGCCGGGCAGGCGACCTTGAATGCGCTGCCGGGGATCATTGGCACCGCCAATGGCATCGTACCCGGCAGCGGCGCCGGCCTGGCGCAGAGCGTAATGCTCGGTAATGGCCGCTACTACCTGGAGTATCCGGAGGACATCCGTCTCTACGGTCTGAGCTTCTCCACCACGCTACCCACCGGCACCGCCTGGGCCGGCGAGGTCAGCTACCGGCCCAACCTGCCGCTGCAGATCAACACCACCGACATGACCCTGAGCCTGCTCAACCCGATCACCAATGGAGCAGCTGCTCCAGTGGTGGCCGGACCGGGTCAGGACAACGTCGGCTACCGGCGCAAGGAAGTCACCCAGGTGCAGACCACCTTCACCCATTTCTTCGATCAGGTGATGGGCGCCGGGCGCTTCACCCTGGTCGGCGAAATCGGCATGGCCCATGTCGGTGGGCTGGAGAGCCGTGAAGACCTGCGCTACGGCCGCGATTCGCTGTTCGGTGCCTACGGATTCCGTGGCGACACTCACGGCTTCGTCACCAGCACTTCCTGGGGCTACCGGGTGCGTGGCATCTGGGAGTACAGCAACGTGTTCGCCGGGGTGAACCTGCGGCCGAACGTCTCCTGGTCGCATGACGTCGACGGCTATGGCCCCAACGGCCTGTTCAACGAGGGTGCCAAGGCGGTGAGTTTCGGGGTCGATGCCGACTACCGCAACACCTATACAGCCAGCCTCTCGTACACCGACTTCTTCGGTGGCGAGTACAACACCGCGGTCGACCGCGACTTCCTGGCGCTCAGCTTCGGCGTGAGCTTCTAGGCCAACAGGATCAGTTGAGGAATGCAGATGAATACAACCCTGAAGATGCTCGGCGCGCTGTCCCTGAGCCTGCTGGCCAGCGGTGTGCTGGCTGCGGTCAGCGAGCAGGAAGCAGCCAAGCTCGGTACCAGTTTGACCCCGCTGGGCGGCGAGATGGCCGGCAACGCAGCCGGCACCATCCCCAGCTGGACGGGCGGCCTGGCGACCAATGCCGGGCAGGTCGATGCACGCGGTTTTCTCAGTGACCCGTTCGCCGGCGAGCAGCCGCTGTTCACCATCACCGCGCAGAACCTGGAGCAGTACCGCGAGCAGTTGTCGGCCGGGCAACTGGCGATGTTCGCGCGCTATCCGGAAAGCTATCGCATGCCGGTGTACCCGACGCACCGCAGCACGGTGGTGCCGGATGCGATCAACGCTGCGGCCAAAACCAGCGCGCTGAAGACCGGCCTGCGTGATGGCGGCAACGGCCTGACCGGCTTCACCGATAGCCGCTATTACGCCTTCCCGATTCCGCAGAACGGCCTGGAGGTGGTATGGAACCACATCACCCGTTACCGCGGTGGCAACCTCAAGCGCAGCATCGTGCAGGCCTCGCCGCAGACCAACGGCGCCTACACCCTGGTGAACTTCGAGGACGAAGTGGCCTTCCCGGACAACGTCCCCGATATCGATCCGGGCAAGGCGGAAAATGCGCTGCTGTTCTTCAAGCAGCGGGTCACCGCGCCGGCGCGTCTGGCCGGCAACGTACTGCTGGTGCACGACTCGCTCGACCAGGTGGCCGAGCCGCGCATGGCCTGGCTGTACAACGCCGGTCAGCGTCGTGTACGGCGTGCGCCGCAGGTGGCCTATGACGGCCCGGGCACTGCGTCGGACGGTCTGCGTACTTCGGACAACTTCGACATGTTCAACGGCGCCCCGGATCGCTACGACTGGAAGCTGGTGGGCAAGCGCGAGCTGTTCATCCCCTACAACAACTACCGCCTGGCGCTGCCGAGCGTGAAGTACGCCGACATCCTCAAGGCCGGGCACATCAACCAGGACCTGACCCGCTACGAGCTGCACCGCGTGTGGGAAGTGGAGGCGACGCTGAAGTCCGGCGAGCGCAACATCTACGCCAAGCGCCGCTTCTATGTCGACGAGGACTCCTGGCAGATCGCCCTGTCCGAGCACTATGACGGTCGCGGCCAGCTCTGGCGTGTCGGCGAGGCCATGCTGCTGCAGCACTACGCGCAGAAGATCCCGGTCTACGCCCTGGAAGCGCTGTACGACGTCATCGCCGGTCGCTACGTCGCCGTCGGCATGGCCAACGAGGAGAAGATGTCGATCCAGTACGGCACCCAGGCCTCGGCCAAGGACTTCACCCCGGCAGCCCTGCGTAACGCCGGCGTGCGCTGACCACTAAGCAACTCGAAGCAAGCCGGTGTCGCCTTGTGCGCCACCGGCTTTTTTCTGTGCGCCTCTCTCACGTGAATCTCGCGCCATAAGCACCAAGGGGTGGTCGCACGCGGTGAGCGGGGTACCATCGTCTGGTGGTTCAACAATGACAAGCAGAGAGAACCGCTGCCATGCCTACCCTTGCCATCGCCCGTCCGAGTGCGTTGCAGGTGCAACCTGCCGATCTACCGCGATTGCCGCCGTGTGTGGTTTCCCGCCCAGCCCTGCTGCAGCGCCTGCTCGCCAGCGAGTCGCGACTGCGCTTGCTGTGCGCGCCTGCCGGTACCGGCAAGAGCGTGCTGCTCGGCCAGTGCGCACGCCACACACCAGCCGCCGTCGAGCGTGTATGGCTCGATCTCGGTGGCCGCAGCCTGACACCGACGCAGCTGTGCAAGCGACTGGCCGCAGCCATGCAGTTGCCGTTCGACGATGGCGGTGAAGCGGGGCTGATCGATCGGCTGCATGAGCGCGCGGGGCGTTTGTGGATCTTTATCGACGACTACCCGCGACAGGCTGACGATGAGCTCGATGCCTGCCTCGACCGGTTGTTCGCCGCGGCGCCGCAGCAGGTCACCTGGTGGGTCGCCAGCCGCCGCACACCGGCCTGGAACCTGCCGCGCCTGCTGCTGCAGGGCGATCTGCTGGAGCTCAAGGGTGACGAGCTGGCGCTGGATGATGCGGCATTGAATGAGCTGTTGGCGGCGCTGCAGGTGACGCTGGCGCAAGACGTGCGGCAGGCTCTGCTGGAGAGCAGCGAAGGCTGGCTGGCGGCGATTCGCCTGCTGCTGCTCGATGTCGACGAGGATGCGCTGCGTCAGCGTTTGCAGGCTGGTTGCCCGCTGCTACGCGATTACGTACAGCGCGAGGTGCTGGCCGACCTGGACGAAGAGCTGCGCAGCGATCTGCATGCACTGGCCTTGTTGCCGCGTTTTTCCCGGTCGCTCTGCGAGCATCTGCTGGAGGGCCGTGGCAGTGAGCTGCTCGGCGAACTGCAACGACGACAGCTGTTCGTGCGCAGCCTCGACAGCAGCGGCACCTGGTTCCGCCTGTGGCGACCGCTGGCCGAGGTATTACGTCTTCTGCCGGGGGCGCCGGCGCCGGCGCCGATCCATGTGCGCGCCTGCCAGTGGTTCGCTCAGCACGGCGATATTCGCGAGGCCGTCGAACACGCCCTGCTGGCAGGGCAGGTCGAGGTCGCGGTCAATTACCTGCAGCGGTTCAGCCAGGAGCAATTGCTGCAGGGGCACTCTGTCGCGCAGTTCCTGCAATGGCGCGAAGAGCTGCCGGCCTGGCTGTTCGCCAGCTCGCCGCGACTGATCGTGCTGCAGGCCTGGGCCCTGATCATCTGTGCCCGTTTCGATGAAGCTGCCGACTGCATCCAGGGGTTGGCGCATTTCATGCCGCAACCGGATGAGCGCCGCCAGCGCAAACTGATCGCCCATTGGCAGGCATTGACGGGCGTATTGGCGCGTCAGTGCGGACGCCGTGATGCCCGGATGCACTGCGAACAGGCCCTGCAGATGCTGGACGAGGGCAGTTGGTCGCAGCGCGTGCTCTGTTACCAGGCGCTGGCCCAGCAGCATATGGCCGAACATGCGCTGGACCAGGCCAAGCAGGCGCTGGATCAGGGCCTACGCCTGGCGCGGCTCAATGGCAGCCTGATTTTCGAGGCTTTGCTCAATACCGATCACTGCCTGCTGCTGCAGATGCGTGGCGAGGCCGGGCGCGCTGCGGAGCTCGCCGAACAGTCCCTGGCGCTGCTGCGCGAACGCTTCAACCATAGCCCGGTGGTCGCTCGCCTGCTGCTGGTACGGGCCAGCCTGCTGGCTCGTCAGGGTCTCGACGAGGCGGCGCAGCAGGCGTATCGGCTGGGGCTGCAGGAAGCCGAGCACTGCGAGGATGCCTACATCATTTCCGGCTACCTCGGCATGCTGGAGCTGGCGGAAAGTCGTGGCGATCTCGACGAGGCCCATCAGTGGTTGCAGCGGGCCGAGCGAGTGATGCAGTGGTCGCATGTGCCGGAAGTGCGTTACCGCTGTGTGCTGCAGTTGCAGGCTGGGCGGCTGCTGCTGCGTCAGGGGCAGACCGGGCGGGCGCGGGAACTGTTCGCCCAGACGCTGCAGCAGCTGCAGCAACGCCAGCAGCTGGCGCCTTCCGAGTTCTACGATTTGTTGCCGCGCTTGCGTCGTTACCTGGCGCTGAGCGATCTGCTGCTCGGCCACCACGCTGCCGCTGAGCATGCACTGCGCCTGCTGCTGGAGGAATGCCAGCTCGCCGGGCATCGCAGTCTGGCCTGCGAATGTCGGGTCAGCCTGGCCGAGGCGCTGCTCATGCAGGACGAGTTGGAGCAGGCAGATAACCTGTTGCAGCAGGCGCTTGGTGAGGCGCGACAGCTGCGCCTGCTGCGGCCGTTACAGGAGCTGCAGCAGCGTCAGGCGCAATGGCTCGATCGCCTGTTGCCGGGTGAGGCTGGGCAGAACCTGCATCAGCGCCTGTTCGATCCGGCGCCGTGCTTGGATGAGCCGGCCAGTGCCGGTACTGCGCTGCTCAGCTCGCGGGAGTTGGCAGTGCTGCAGTTGATCGCGCAGGGCTGTTCCAATCAGGAAATCGCCGATCGTCTGTTCATCTCGCTGCACACGGTCAAGACTCATGCGCGGCGGATCAACGTCAAGCTCGGCGTGCAAAGACGCACCCAGGCCGTGGCGATGGCCAAGGCGCAGGGGCTGATGGGGGATTGAGTTCGGCCTGCTGCGCGTCGGCGCTGCTGCGTTAGAGGCAGGCTCACAATGCTCATGTACAAAAGTACACTCCGCTTGCTCGCCTGCCTCTGCCTTGCATCGCTCTAGCTCGCGAGGCCTCACAGTGCGGTGATCGCGAGCGGGGATTCAACCGAGCAAATAGTCAGCTCGTAGGGTGGGCTTTAGCCCACCTGGGTTGGTCAGCGTGGGCCGAAGCGGATCGCCGCCCAGCCCACCCTGCAAGGCCTCGCTGCCTGGTCAGCCGAGGAAGTAGAATGCGCCGCAGATCACCACGCCCGAGTACAGCAGCATGATCAGGCAGTAGCCCATGATGTCGCGGGCGCCGAGACCGACGATGCCGAGCAGCGGCAGTGCCCAGAACGGCTGGATCATGTTGGTCCAGGCGTCGCCCCAGGCAATCGCCATGGCGGTGACGGTCGGCGAGACGCCCAGTGCCTGAGCAGCCGGCAGCATGATCGGGCCTTGCACGGCCCACTGGCCGCCACCAGACGGCACGAACACGTTGACCACGCCAGCGCTGAGGAAGGCCAGCAGCGGGAAGGTGTCAGCCGAGGACCAGGAGATGAACGCTTCGGTGATCTGCCGGCCGAGGGAAATACCGTCGGCGTTGGCGCCCATCATCATGCCCATGATCCCGGCATAGAAGGGGAACAGCAGGACGATGCCGCCGATGCCACGCACGCTCTCGTCCACCGCGCGCATGTAGCGCTCTGGGGTGCCGTGCATCAGCAGGCCGCTGAACAGGAAGATGGCGATGACCACGTCCAGGCCAAGCACGAAGCCCTTGGTGGCGAAGTGGTTGAACAGGTAGATACCGGCCATGGCCACCAGTGCCAGACCGAGGATGCGGCTGTCGTCCAGGCGCTGCGCCGGGGTTTCACGAGCCGGCAGTTCCGCACGCGATTCCACCAGTTTGGCTGGGTCGGCGATCTTGGCGCCCTGACGCGGGTGCATGGCGCGGTTGAGCAGCGGCAGGCCGATGAACAGCAGGACCACGATGGTCAGGTTCAACGGGCTGAACAGGGTTTCGGTGATGCTCACTGGATCGGTCAGCACGCCTGCGGTGATGCGCGCCAGATCCGGGCCGCCGGTGGCCATGGACAGCGGAATCGAGCCGGCCAGGCCGCCGTGCCAGACCAGGAAGCCCGAGTAGGCCGAGGCCACCAGCAGCGGGTAATCGACGCCATCGACCTTGCGTGCCAGGGCGCGGGCGAACACCGCGCCGATCACCAGGCCGAAGCCCCAGTTGACCCAGCAACCGACCAGCGCCACCAGGGTGACCATGATGATCGCCTGACCGGGTGTGCGTGCCAGGCCGGCCAGGCGGTCGAGTTGGCGATTGATGATCGGTGCGCTGGCCAGAGCGTGGCCGGTGACGAAGATCAGCGACATCTGCATGGCGAAGCCGAGCAGCGTCCAGAAACCGCTGCTCCAGTGCTGCACCATGGCCGGTAGCGATTGGCCAGTGGAGAAGATACCAGCGAGCAGCACGCCCAGAGTTAGCAAGGCGGAGAAAACGAACGGTGAGGGCAGGTACTTTTGTACCAGGCTCACGCTCATGCGGGTGAGGGTGTTGAACATGGATGACGCCTCTTTCTTATGGTTGTGTAAGGGCTTTACCAGGCATTCAGGGTTGGCTATGCCTGCGGGTTGCAGTGGATATGACAACGCTCGGCCGAGGCCGAGCGGGTGGTTGTGTTGAACCGTAGGGCGGGTGCAACCCGCCATCCCTGTAGTGGCGGGTTGCACCCGCCCTACGTTTTCTAGCTGCTCAGGCGCGCTCGATGGCCAGTGCCACGCCCTGGCCGCCACCGATGCACAGCGTGGCAAGGCCTTTCTTGACATCGCGGCGGATCATCTCGTGCAGTAGGCTGACCAGCACGCGGCAGCCCGAGGCGCCGATGGGATGGCCGAGGGCGATGGCGCCGCCGTTAACGTTGACCTTGTCGGCATCCCAGCCCAGCTCTTGGCCGACCGACAGCGCCTGGGCCGCGAAGGCTTCGTTGGCTTCGATCAGGTCCAGGTCGGCCAGGCTCCAGCCGGCCTTGTCCAGGCAGCGACGGGTGGCCGACACCGGGGCGATGCCCATGATCGCCGGGTCGACACCGGCATTGGCATAGCCTTTGATCTTCGCCAGTACCGGCAGACCCAGCGCCTGCGCCTTGGCCGCGCTCATCAGCAGCACGGCAGCGGCGCCGTCGTTGAGGCTGGAGGCGTTGCCGGCTGTAACGCTGCCGTCTTTCTTGAATGCGGGTTTGAGCTTGGCCAGGGATTCGGCTGTGGTGCCGGCGCGCGGCTGCTCGTCACGGGCGAAGGCGATAGGGTCGCCCTTGCGCTGCGGGATCAGCACTGGAGTGATCTCGGCATCGAAGCGACCGGCCTCGATGGCGGCCACGGCCTTTTGTTGCGATGCAGCGGCGAAGGCGTCCTGGGCTTCACGGCTGATACCGTATTTCTCCACCAGATTCTCGGCGGTGATGCCCATGTGGTAGTCGTTGAAGGCGTCCCACAGGCCGTCGACGATCATGCTGTCGAGCATCTGCGCGTGGCCCATGCGCAGGCCGGTGCGGGCCTTGGGCAGCACGTAGGGCGCCAGGCTCATGTTCTCCATACCGCCGGCGATGATCACCTCGGCGTCACCGCAGCGAATGGCCTGGGCAGCCAGGTGCAGGGCTTTCAAGCCCGAGCCACAAACCTTGTTCAGGGTCATGGCCGGTACGGCATGGGGCAGGCCGGCACGAATGGCGGCCTGGCGCGCGGGGTTCTGGCCACTGCCTGCGGTAAGCACCTGGCCAAGGATCACTTCATCGACCTGGGCTGCGTCGAGACCGGTCTGCTCCAGCAGGCGCTTGATGACGATGGCGCCGAGTTCCGGCGCAGGAATCTCGGCCAGGCTGCCCTGGAAGCTGCCGATGGCGGTGCGGGTGGCGGCAACGATGACGACGTCTTGCATGGGAAATCCTCTTGGCGCGGTAGGGCGGAAAAAGCTTCGCGGATGAATCCGCTCCTACAGGGTGTAGGACATAGCCAAAAAAACGCTCTGTAGGCGCCGTGCGTGGTGGCGCCTACAGAACGGTAGACAACTTAGAAGCTCATTTCCGGTACGTGTTCGGGGACGATCAGCTTGCCGGCGGTCTTGGCGACGATTTCCTCGACGCTCACGCCCGGTGCGCGCTCGCGCAGGATGAAGGCGTTGTCCTCGATCTCCAGGTAGGCCAGATCGGTCAGCACCTTGCGAATGCAGCCGCAGCCGGTCAGCGGCAGACTGCAATGCTCCAGCAGCTTGGATTCGCCGTCCTTGGACGCGTGGGTCATGGTAACGATGATGTTGTCGGCGCCGGCCACCAGGTCCATGGCGCCGCCCATGCCCTTGACCAGCTTGCCGGGGATCATCCACGAGGCGATATTGCCGCGCACGTCTACCTCAAAGGCGCCGAGCACGGTGAGGTCGACGTGGCCGCCACGGATCATGGCGAAGGACTGCGACGAGTCGAAGATCGCCGCGCCCTTGATCGCGGTGACGGTCTGCTTGCCGGCGTTGATCATGTCGGCGTCCACTTCTTCTTCGGTGGGGAAGGCGCCCATGCCGAGCAGGCCGTTCTCTGACTGCAGCATCACCTGCATGCCTTCGGGTACGTAGTTGGCCACCAGGGTGGGAATGCCGATGCCGAGGTTGACGTAGAAGCCGTCCTGCAGCTCGCGGGCGACGCGCTGGGCCATTTGTTCACGGGTAAGAGCCATGGTCTTTCTCCTCAGGCGCGCAGCGTGCGTTTTTCGATGCGTTTCTCGAAGTTGCCGCAGATCAGCCGGTCGACGTAGATGCCGGGGGTGTGAATCTGCGTCGGGTCGAGTTCACCGGGTTCGACGATCTCCTCGACCTCGACCACGGTGATGCGCCCGGCAGTGGCGACCACCGGGTTGAAGTTCTGCGCGGTGTGGCGGTAGACCACATTGCCGAAGTGGTCGGCTTTCCAGCCCTTGACGATGGCGAAGTCGCCGGTGATGGCCGGCTCGAGGATGTAGTGGCGGCCGTTGATTTCGCGCGCTTCCTTGCCTTCGGCGACCGGGGTGCCATAGCCGGTAGCGGTGAAGAAAGCGGGGATGCCGGCGCCGCCAGCGCGCAGCTTCTCGGCCAGGGTGCCTTGCGGGGTGAGTTCGACTTCCAGCTCGCCGGAGAGCAGTTGCTGTTCGAACAGGGCGTTCTCGCCGACGTAGGAGGCGATCATCTTGCGGATCTGCCGGTCTTCCAGCAGCACGCCGAGGCCGAAGCCATCGACGCCGCAGTTGTTGGACACCACGGTCAGATCGCGCACGCCACGACGGCGGATCTCGGCGATCAGGTTCTCGGGGATGCCGCACAGGCCGAAACCGCCGGCCAGTACGGTCATGCCGTCCTGTAGGCCGTCCAGGGCTTCTGCATAGCTGCCGACGCGTTTGTCGAGTCCGCTCATTCGAGGCTGCCTCTCTTTTGTCGTTATGGGGCAGGAGCACTGCCAGGCTGCGGTCAAGCTTCAGTGCTGCGAGCTTATTTGTTAAGTTTGTTTTTCCTCTTGATTGATCAGGTAAATAAATCAATGACCGTCAAGCAGCTACGCGCCTTTCTCGCCGTGGCGCAAAGCCTGAGCTTCGCCCAGGCCTGCGAACGCCTGCATCTGTCGCAGCCGGCGCTGAGCCTGGCGATCAAGAATCTGGAGCAATCGCTCGGTGGCCAGTTGCTGGTGCGCACCACCCGTAGCGTGGCGCTGACGCCCGAGGGCGAGACGTTGCTGCCGATTGCCGTGCGCCTGCTGGCCGACTGGGACAATGCCGAGGACCTGCTGCGCCAGCACTTCACTTTGCAGATGGGCAAGGTGGCGGTAGCAGCCATGCCCTCGTTCGCCGGTAACCGCCTGCCGGCGGCGTTGCGCGCCTTTCGCGACGCCTACCCACGGGTCAACGTGGCGGTGCACGACGTGATCAACGAGCAGGTGATGGAGATGGTGCGCGACGGTCGCGTCGAGCTGGGTATCGCCTTCGAGCCGGCGACCCTCGACGGCCTGCAGTTCACCCCGTTGTACGAGGACCGTTTCGTTGCCGTGGTGCCGGCAGCCAGCAATCTTGCCGACCACGAAGCGCTGACCTGGGCGCAACTGCTGGAACAACCCTTCATCACCCTGCAACGGCCTTCGGCGGTACGCCTGCTGCTGGAAGACAGCGTGACCTCCAGCCACGGCAAGCTGCCGGTAGCGTTCGAAAGTCATCAGTTGGTCACGGTCGGGCGCATGGTTGCCGAAGGCCTCGGCGTCAGCGCCGTGCCGCAACTGTGCCGGCAGCAGATGGAAGAGCTGGGCGCCCGCTGCCTACCGCTGAGCGAGCCACAGGTGTCGCGTCGCGTCGGCCTGCTGCACCAGGCCGGGCATCAGCTATCCAGCGCGGCGCAGGCGTTGAGTGAGGTGCTGCTGCATCAGGCCGGGCAGTAGGGCGGGTGAAACCCGCCGCCTGCGTTGTGGCGAGTGAACCCCTTGGCGGACCTATAACTGAGACAGGTCTGCCGGGGTGTCGATGTCCTGCAGTACGCCAGGATCGTTCAGCTCGACGATGCGCACAGCCTCGGGGTGCTGCTGCAGCACCGGCTTGGCGCCGGCATCGCCGTTCAGCGTCGCGAGCTGCGGCCAGAAAGCGCGGCCGAACAGCACCGGGTGGCCGCGTTTGCCCTGGTAGCTGGGCAGCACGATGGCGTTCGCGCTGGCGTGAGCGAACAGGGTTTCCAGGCTGTCGCGGCGAATCGCCGGCATATCGGCGAGAAAGATCGCCACTGCCTCGGCGCCGGATTCGGCCAGTAGTCGCTCGGCGCCTACCGCCAGGCTGTGGCCCATGCCCTGGGCGGTGGCCGGGTTCTGCACGATACGCACACCCGTCGGCAGATCCAGCGCTGCTGGCGCTTCGTCCGGGCGTAGCACCAGCCAGACCTCTTCCAGCATCGAGCAGGGCAGTGCCAGGCTGGCGCTGAGCAACGAGCGGCCGTCGGCGAGTTCCAGCCGGCGCTTGTCGGCACCGAAGCGGCGGCTATAACCGGCCGCCAGCATCAGCGCTGCGACTCTGTGGGTTGGGCGCTCGCTGACCATGTTCAGCCGGCCAGCCCGGCTGCTTTGGCGCGCGCAGCGTGCAGTTTCTTGTAGCTGTCGATCAGGCGCAGGTGCTTGTCCAGGCCTTCGAGTTTCATGCTGGTCGGCGTCAGGCCATGGAAGCGCACGCTGCCGTCCACCGAGCCGATCACTGCATCCATGCGCTCGTTGCCGAACATACGGCGCAGGTTGTGCTCGTAGTTGGCCAGCTCCAGCTCGTCGTCCAGCTGGATCTCCAGCACGGCGTTGACCGCCTGGTAGAACAGGCCGCGCTCGACGGTGTTGTCGTTGTACTGCAGGAAGGCCTCGACCAGCTCCTTGGCATCGTCGTATTTCTTCAGCGCCAGGTTGATCAGCAGCTTCAGCTCGAGGATGGTCAGCTGGCCCCACACCGTGTTGTCGTCGAACTCGATGCCGATCAGCGTGGTGATATCGGTGTAGTCGTCGACCTCGGTGTTGTTGAGGTTGCGCAGCAGCGACTTCAGTTCGCGGTCGCTCAGGCTGTGCAGGTTGAGGATGTCCTTGCGGAACAGCAGCGCCTTGTTGGTGTTGTCCCAGATCAGATCCTCGACCGGATAGATTTCCGAGTAGCCCGGCACCAGGATGCGGCAGGCGTTGGCGCCGAGATCGTCATAGGTGGCCACGTAAACCTCCTTGCCCATGTCCTCGAGGATGCCGAACAGGGTCGCGGCTTCCTGCTCATTCGAGTCGCTGCCTTCGCCGGAGAAATCCCATTCGACGAATTCGAAGTCCGGCGTGGCGCCGAAGAAGCGCCAGGACACCACGCCGCTGGAGTCGATGAAGTGCTCGACGAAGTTGTTCGGCTCGGTCAGCGCCAGGCTGTCGAAGGTCGGCTGCGGCAGGTCGTTGAGGCCTTCGAAGCTGCGGCCCTGCAGCAGTTCGGTGAGGCTGCGCTCCAGCGCCACTTCCAGGCTCGGGTGCGCTCCGAAGGAGGCGAATACGCCGCCGGTGCGCGGGTTCATCAGGGTTACGCACATCACCGGGAATTCACCGCCGAGGGAAGCATCCTTCACCAGCACCGGGAAGCCTTGTTCCTCCAAGCCCTTAATGCCGGCGACGATGCCCGGGTACTTGGCCAGCACTTCCTGCGGCACGTCCGGCAGGCACAGCTCGCCTTCGAGGATCTCGCGTTTCACCGCCCGCTCGAATATCTCCGACAGGCACTGTACCTGGGCTTCGGCCAGGGTGTTGCCGGCGCTCATGCCGTTGGACAGATACAGGTTCTCGATCAGGTTGGACGGGAAGTACACCGTCTCGCCGTCGCTCCTGCGCACGAATGGCAGCGAACAGATGCCGCGCAGGGTGTTGCCCGAGTTGGTGTCATACAGGTGCGAGCCGCGCAGTTCGCCATCCGGGTTGTAGATAGCCAGGCAATGCTCGTCGAGGATTTCCTCGGGCAGCGCATCCTTCGGGCCCGGCTTGAACCAGCGCTCGTTGGGGTAGTGGACGAACTCGGCGCTGGCGATGTCCTCGCCCCAGAACTGGTCGTTGTAGAAGAAATTGCAGTTCAGCCGCTCGATGAACTCGCCCAGGGCCGAGGCCAGTGCGCTTTCCTTGGTCGATCCTTTGCCGTTGGTGAAGCACAGGTTCGACTGCGCGTCGCGAATGTGCAGCGACCAGACGTTGGGCACGATGTTGCGCCAAGAGGCGATCTCGATCTTCATGCCGAGGTCCGCGAGGATGCCCGACATGTTGGCGATGGTCTGCTCCAGCGGCAGATCCTTGCCCGGGATGTAGGTGGTGGTGTCACTCACCGGCATCAGCAGCGCCTGGGCATCGGCGTCGAGGTTGTCGACTTCCTCGATGATGAATTCGGGGCCCTGCTGCACCACCTTCTTCACGGTGCAGCGGTCGATGGAGCGCAGGATGCCTAAGCGATCCTTCTCGGAAATGTCCGCCGGCAGCTCGACCTGGATCTTGAAGATCTGCGCGTAGCGGTTCTCCGGGTCGACGATGTTGTTCTGCGACAGGCGAATGTTCTCGGTGGGAATGTCGCGCGTCTGGCAGTACAGCTTGACGAAGTACGCCGCGCACAGCGCCGAGGAGGCCAGGAAATAGTCGAACGGCCCCGGCGCCGAGCCATCGCCCTTGTAGCGAATCGGCTGATCGGCAATCACCGTGAAGTCATCGAACTTGGCTTCGAGGCGAAGGTTGTCGAGAAAGTTGACCTTGATTTCCATGGGGCAATACCAGCGAGCGAAACAAAATGGCGGCCATTATCCGGGTTTTCGGCGGCCTGTCTTGCTCGGTGGTTGCTGATGAAAGCGCGTCGGACCGGCGGCGAGTGCGACGCCGGCCCAAGAGATAGCTCAGCTTTCGAGTTCGGCAGGGTTACTGGTGCCGATGGAGGTGTAGCTCGGCCATTGCCGCAGCAGGGTTTCGACGAACTGTTCGGCTGCCGGCGACAGCGAAGAGCCGCGGCGGCGTACCAGGCCCAGCGTACGACTGATCACCGGATCGACCAGTGGCCGGCTGACCAGAATCGGATGATCCTCGGCCGGCATCGCCAAGCTGGGGAGGGCGGCGATGCCCAGGCCGGCCTCGACCATGCCGAGTGATGTCGACAGATGCTGCACCTCGTAGAACCAGCTTGGGCGCCAGTCGAGATGGGCCAGGCCGTGATCGAGCAGCACACGGTTGCCACTCAGGCGGCCGACGCCGATCAGGCGATAGTCGCTGAGCTCGCGCCAGGCCACTTCTGGCTGCTTGGCCAGGGGATGGTCACGCCGGCAGGCGAGCACGAAGGGCTCATTGACCAGCGGGGTGAAGTCGATCTCTGCGCTCTGCCCACTCTGCATGTTGATACCGAAATCCGCTTCGCCGCGAATAACCGCTTCCAGCCCTTCATGGGCGCTGAGGTCGAGGATACGGATGCGGATCTTCGGGTACTGCAGGTTGAAGGCGCGGATCACCGTCGGCAGGAAGTAGAAGGCCGCCGTCGGGATGCAGGCGAGGGTGACCTGGCCGGACTGGCGCTCGGCCAGTTCGCGGATGCCGAGGATCGAGCGCTCAAAGTCGTCCAGCAGGCGCTGCGCCTTGGGCAGAAAATCCCGGCCCACGGCAGTCAGGCTGACCCGACGCGTGGTGCGATCCAGCAACTGGATGCCGAGGCTTTCTTCCAGTTTCTGCATGCGCCGGGTCAGGGCCGGCTGGGACAGGTGGATGGCGTTGGCGGCCTCGTGAAAGTTGCCGAACTCGGCGATTTTCACGAAAGCGCGGATGTCTTGCAGTTCGTAATTCATGCGCTTGGGTTATCAGTCGTGCGTATTTTTGTTTGAAATTTACCAATGAACCCTAGTCTTTCGGCTCAGGACTGGCAAGCGAGGAAATATGCACATGCATTAATGCGTTAAATGGAATAAATATCAAAATATATGCATTTTACAGAATAAATATCCGCTCCCCATAATCGACGCAAAGCAACAATCACTGGTTTTATTGCGTTGGAGGCATCATGCGGACGGTACCTTGTGTACTCATGCGAGGCGGTACTTCGAAAGGGCCGGTCTTTCTGGCCAATCACCTGCCCACGGACCCGCAACAGCGCGACGAGGTATTGCTCAGCCTGATGGGATCGGGCCATGAGCTGGAAATCGATGGTATCGGCGGCGGCAGCCCGCAGACCAGCAAGGTGGCGATCGTCAGCCGCTCGCCGCATCCGGACGCCGATGTCGACTACCTGTTCGTGCAGGTCATGGTCACCCAGCGCCGCGTCGACACCGCGCCCAACTGCGGCAACATGCTCTGTGCCATCGGTCCTTTCGCCATCGAGCACGGCCTGGTCAATGCCGGTTCGCCGATGACCCGGGTGCGCATTCGCAACCTCAATACCAACACCTTCGTCGATTCCGACGTGATGACCCCCAATGGCCGCGTGCGCTATGACGGCGACACCGCCATCGACGGCGTACCTGGCACTGCCGCGCCGATCAAGCTGACCTTCCTCAATGCCGCTGGCGCCAAGACCGGCCGCCTGCTGCCCACCGGCCGCGTGCGTGACGAGTTCGACGGGGTCGTGGCCACCTGCATCGACATGGCCATGCCGATGGTGCTGCTGCATGCCGAGGCGCTGGGCAAGACCGGCTACGAGTCACCGGCTGAACTGGATGCCGACAGCGCCTTTCTCCAGCGCCTGGAACGCATTCGCCTGCAGGCCGGCCTGGCCATGGGGCTTGGTGACGTGTCGCAGATGGTCATTCCCAAGCCGGTGCTGCTGGCACCTGCACGCCATGGCGGCACGCTGAGCGTGCGCTATTTCATGCCGCATACCTGCCACCGCTCGGTCGCTGCCACCGGTGCCATCGGCCTGGCCACGGCCTGCGCGCTACCCGGCAGCGTCGCCCATGACGTCGCGCCCATCGAAGGCGAGGCGCTGGTACGCCTGGAGCATCCGGGCGGGCAGATCGAGGTTTCCCTGCAGCCTGCCGCTGATGGCAACCCCGACAACCTGCGTGCCTCGCTGGTGCGCACGGCCCGTCGCCTGTTCTCGGGTGAGGTGTACATCCCCAGCCTGAGGCGCACCGGCAGCTGATTTCGCTTCACCACAACCACACCCGTAGGGCCAGTCACAATGATAAGAACAAGATCCCTCAGTTGCTCCGTCGTCGGTATGACGGTCATGGCGCTGCCTGCTGTCGGTGCCAGCGCTGCCGGTTTCATCGAGGACAGCAAGGCCAGCCTGGAGCTGCGCAACTTCTACCTCAACCGCGACTTTCGCGAGAATGCCGGGCAGAACAAGCGCGAAGAATGGGCGCAAGGCTTCATCCTCAACCTGGAGTCCGGCTACACCCAGGGCACCGTCGGTTTTGGTGTCGATGCCATCGGCATGCTGGGTCTGAAACTCGACTCCTCGCCAGATCGCAGCGGCACCGACCTGCTAACGCGTGACAGCCGCAATCGCGCCGAGGACGATTACAGCAAGCTGGGCGTGACCGGCAAGGTGCGTTTCGCCGAGAGCCAACTGCGCGTGGGCACGTTGTTGCCGAAGATGCCCTACCTGCAATACAGCAACGCACGCCTGCTGCCGCAGGTGTTCGAGGGCTGGCAGCTGCAGAGCAAGGACCTCGAACGCGCCACCTTCACCCTGGGCGAGATCGACCGCGTGGTGCAGCGCAGCGTGTCCGGCTCCGAGAAACTGTCGCTGAACAACAAGAACGGCCGATTCGGTCGCAGCCCCGAAAGCGACGAGCTGCGCTTCGCCGGCGTCGATTACGCGATCAACCCGCAGTTGCTCGCCAGTTATCACTACGCCGAACTGAGCGACGTCTATCGCCAGCATTTCCTCGGCCTGCAACACAGCCTGGCACTGGGGCCTGGCAAGCTGAAAAGCGACCTGCGTTATTTCAGCAACAGCGAAGCTGGGCGCGAGCTGGTTGGTGACATCGACAACCAGGTCATCAACGGCATGTTCACCTACAGCGTCGCCGGCCATGCACTGGGCCTGGCTTATCAAAAGATGCTTGGCGACGATGGCTTCACCTATGTCGACGGGGCCACGCCTTACCTGACCAACTTCCTGCAGATCAACGACTTTGCCGGCCCTGACCAGCGTTCCTGGCAATTGCGCTACGACTTCAACTTCGCCAGCGTCGGCGTACCGGGCCTGACCTTCATGACCCGCTACGTGCGCGGTGATCAGGTCGACCTGGCGGCAGGCGAAGGGCGTGAGTGGGAGCGCAACACCGATATCGCCTACGCCTTTGGCGATGGCCCGCTGAAGAATCTCAAGGTGACCTGGAGAAATGCCACCTACCGATCGAGCTTCGTCCGTGATCTGGACGAGAATCGCCTGATCCTGAGTTATATCGTGCCGCTCTGGTAATGCATCGGCTTTACATACAAGACCAATAAGAGGAACCCATCATGATCACCTGCTCTCTGCGCCGCATTCTGCCGCTGTCTTTCGCCGTACTGCTTGCCAGTGGCTCGGTACTGGCTGGCGAACCCTCCCGTCCGGAGTGCATCGCCCCAAGCAAACCAGGCGGCGGTTTCGACCTGACCTGCAAGCTGGCTCAGGCTGGTTTCAAGGATGAAGGCCTGCTCAAATCGCCGATGCGTGTTACCTACATGCCGGGCGGCATCGGCGCCGTGGCCTACAACTCCATTGCCGCCAACCGCCGTGCCGAACCCGGCACCCTGGTGGCCTTCTCCGGCGCCTCGCTGCTCAACCTGGCGCTGGGCAAATACGGTCGTTTCGACGAGACCGCGGTGAAGTGGCTGGCCACCGTTGGTAACGATTACGGCACTTTGGCGGTACGTGAGGATTCTCCCTACAAGAACCTCGATGATGTGGTGCAGGCGCTGAAGAAAGACCCGAAAAGCATCGTGGTTGGTGGCGGCGGCAGTGTCGGCGGCCAGGGCTGGGTGAAAATAGCCCTGCTGGCCCGCGCCGCGGGTGTCGATCCGCGCGATCTGCGTTACGCGGCGTTCGAGGGTGGTGCCGAGCACTACATGGCGCTGATGGGCGGCCACGTGGATCTGGTCACCGGCAGCGCCAGCGAGATTCGCGCGCAGCAGGGCAACAAGATTCGTACCCTGGCGATCTTCAGCGAGGAGCGCCTGGGCGGTGACCTGGCTTCGATCCCCACCGCGCGTGAGCAGGGCTACGAGATCCATTGGCCGCTGATTCGCGGCTACTTCCTCGGCCCTGACGTGAAAGAGCAAGACGTGGCCTGGTGGCAGGAGCGTTTCGCCAAGCTCGCGGCTTCCAGCGACTTCCAGGCCTACCTGGCCGACCGCGATGTACTGCCTTACTACGTGACCGGGCCGGAGCTGGATGCGCTGGTCAAGAGTCAGGTCGCGGAGTACCGCAAGCTGGGTCGCGAGTTCGGCCTGGTCGAGTAACCAAGTTCCCCATGCGCCGTCACTGACGGCGCAGCGTTCTGGAGCGCATCCACATGCATGACCGTATCTTTGCGGGGGTGACCCTGCTGCTTTGCTGCATCCTGGGTTTTTTCGCCTGGGGTTATAGCGCCCCGTTTTCCTACGAGCCGGTCGGGCCCAAGGCCTTCCCGTTGCTGCTGTTGTTGCTGATCGCCTTCGGCTGCCTGCAACTGCTGCTCCAGCCGGCCGGTGACGTGCAGGGCGAAGAACCGCCCCTGAACCGCGAAGTGATGATCAAGGCTCTGGTCTTTCTGGGCCTGATGATTGGCTATGCGGTGCTGTTCGAATCGCTCGGTTTCATCCCGGCCAGCGTGCTGTTCGGCATCGGCATGGCGCGTCTGTATGGCGGCAGTTGGTTACACAGCCTGATCAGTGGCGTGGTGTTGGCCATCGGCCTCTACCTGCTGTTCGACAAAGCACTCGCCGTACCACTGCCGCTTGGCATCCTTTCGACCCTGGAGAGCTGAACCCATGGATACTCTCGGTTATCTCAGCCATGGCTTCGGCGTGGCCCTGAGCCCCTACAACCTGCTTACTGCCCTGTGTGGCACCTTGATCGGCACCGTCGTTGGCCTGCTGCCAGGCCTTGGCCCCATCAACGGCGTGGCCCTGCTGATTCCCGTTGCCTTCGCGTTGGGGCTGCCGCCGGAAACCGCCTTGATCCTGCTCGCGGCGGTATACCTGGGCTGCGAATACGGCGGCCGTATTTCCTCGATTTTGCTCAACATCCCAGGCGAAGCCTCCGCGGTGATGACTACCCTCGACGGCTACCCGCTGGCCCGCCAGGGCCAGGCCGGTGTCGCACTGTCCCTGTCGGCCTGGAGCTCGTTCATCGGTGGCCTGATCGCTACCGTCGGTGTCGTGCTGTTCGCACCGTTGCTGGCCAAGTGGGCGGTGGCGTTCGGCCCCGCCGAATATTTCGTGTTGATGGTCTTCGCCATCACCTGCCTGGCCGGGATGGCCGGCAACAAACCCCTGAAAACCGCGGTTGCGGCGCTGATCGGCCTGCTGCTTTCGTGCGTGGGCATCGACGCTAACAGCGGCGTCTATCGCTTCACCTTCGGCAGCCTGGGCCTGGCTGATGGCATCCAGTTCGTGGTGCTGGTGCTGGGGCTGTTCTCGGTCAGCGAGCTGTTGGTGCTGCTCGAGCGCACCCACCATGGACAGAAGGCGATCAAGGCCAGCGGGCGCATGCTCTTTAACATGAAGGAAGGCGGCTTCGTGCTCGCCACCAACCTGCGCAGCGGCGTGGTCGGTTTCGTCCTCGGCGTGCTACCGGGCGCCGGGGCGACACTGGCCAGCGCGGTGTCGTACATGAGCGAAAAGCGCATGGCTGTGAAGGACAACAAGTTCGGCAACGGTGACCTGCGCGGCCTGGCCGCACCGGAAACCGCTAACAGCGCCGCTGCCTGCGGCTCCATGGTGCCGATGCTAACCCTCGGTGTACCAGGCTCGGGCACCACGGCGGTGATGCTCGGCGCCCTGACGCTGTACAACATCACCCCGGGGCCGCTGCTGTTCCAGAATCAGCCGGACATCGTCTGGGGCCTGATCGCCTCGCTGTTCGTCGCCAACGTCATGCTGATTATCATGAACGTGCCGATGATCAAGGTCTTCACCAAGGTGCTGGCCGTGCCGTACTGGGCGCTGGTGCCGGCAGTGGCGATCATCACCGCCATCGGCGTGTATGCGGTGCATGCGACCACCTTCGACCTGTACCTGATGATCGCCATCGGCCTGTTCGGCTACGTCATGCGCAAGCTGGACTTCCCGCTGTCGGCGACCCTGCTCGGCTTTATCCTTGGCGGGATGATGGAGCAGAACCTGCGTCGTGCGCTGTCCCTGTCCAGCGGTGATCTCGGTATCCTGTACGCCAGCCCGATCACCTGGGTGGTCTGGGCGCTGGTGGCAGTGATGATCGTGCTGCCGTTCTGGCGCGCCTGGCGTGCGCGCCGTCAGCAGAGCCCCGTTGCCAGCGAGGCCTGATTCGGAGACTTGGCATGCGTATCGTGATACCGGATGACTATCAGCGCGTCGTTCAACAGCTCGATTGTTTCAGCCTGTTGGAGGGCTTCGATGTCTGCGTGTATCACGATGCCGTCAGCGACCCGGATGTACTGGCTGAGCGCTTCGCCGATGCCGACGCGCTGGTGCTGACCCGCGAGCGCACGCATATCGACGCCGCGCTGCTTGCACGCTTGCCCAAACTGAAACTGATCAGCCAGACCGGGCGAGCCGGCCCGCATCTGAATCTGGAGGCCTGCCGCGAGCGCGGCGTGATCGTCGCCGAGGGCACCGGCTCGCCCATCGCTGCGGCCGAGCTGACCTGGGCGCTGATCCTCAATGCCCGGCGTCAGCTGCGCGAGGCCATGAACGGTCTGTATGCCGGGCACTGGCAGGTCAACCTGGGCCAGCGTCTGTATGGTCAGACGCTGGGCATCTGGGGTTACGGCAAGATCGGCCAGCGTTTGGCGCGTTATGCGCGGGCCTTCGACATGCGCGTTCTGGTGTGGGGCAGCGAGGCTTCGCGCCAGGCCGCCATCGCCGATGGCTACGAGGCCGCATCGACGCGCGAAGCCTTCTTCGAGCAGGCCGACGTGCTCACCCTGCACCTGCGCCTGCTGCCTGCCACCCGGCATTGCGTGAGCGCCGCTGATCTGTCGCGGATGAAGCCTGACGCGCTGTTGGTCAATACCAGCCGCGCCGAACTGATCGCGCCGGGGGCGCTGCTTGACGCGCTGGACCGTGGCCGTCCTGGTCAGGCAGCGCTGGACGTCTTCGAGCAGGAGCCGATCCTGCAGGCCGATCATCCGCTGCTGACTCATCCGCGCATTCTCTGTACGCCGCATCTGGGCTATGTCGAAAAGCACAGCTACGAAGCCTACTTCGGCGAGGCCTTCGCCAATGTCAGGGAATTTGCGCAAGGATAATGTTCTGACCACTGGGGTAAGGAGCATCAGCGCAGCTGCCTGGCCCGCCTTGATGTTCTCTCGAGTACGACGGACCAATTTCTACTGTGTCTGCAGTGTGCTTTTCGAGCGAAGCACCGATTGAGATGCAGGCCTCTGCCAGGTATTTCGGTAGGATCGTACCTGGGTTCAGAAATGGAGATAGGGATGCATTCATCCGAGCGGCTGAAGGGGATCGATGTCTTTGTTGCCGTCGCTGATTTTGGCAGCTTCAGTGCTGCTGCCGAACGCCTCAATCTCACCGGCTCTGCCGTCAGCAAAAGCGTGGCACGGCTGGAGGAGCGTCTGGGCGCGCGGCTATTCAATCGCACCACCCGCTCGCTGGCGCTGACCGATGCAGGAGTCCTGTTCTACAGGACGTGCACATCGGTTCTGTCCGAGCTCGAAGAGGTCGAACATGCGCTGGTCAGTCAGGAGCACGAGCTCCATGGCAAAGTCCGTATAGACCTGCCGGCCTCCTATGGTCGTCTCCATGTACTGCCATTGATCATGGATTTTGTACGCCTGCACCCCATGCTTCAGCCGCATATATCGTTCACTGATCGGTTTATCGATCCTGCTTACGAGAGCATCGATATCGTCGTACGAATCGGTGGCCCGGATACCTGGCCGGCCAATCTGGGTCATGAGTACTTTGGTGCGCAGCGCCTGATCTTCTGCGCCTCACCGGACTACGTGCAGCGCTATGGCTATCCTGAAAACCAACATGATCTGGATAACCACCAGTGCATCGGTTACCTGCAGAGTGATGGCTTGGTCAGCTCCTGGTTTTTCAGGGGGGCGCGGCCGGGAGAGATGGAGCGCCGAGCGGTACAAACGCGAATTGCCGTGGGGGACGGTGAGGGGGAGGTGGCGGCGGTGCTTGCAGGGCACGGTATCGGGCAGTTACCGACCTGGCTTACGCAGCGCCACATCGAACAGGGAACGCTCGTCGAAGTGTTGCCGGACCTGGCTACGGATGGCTTGCCCATGCATTTGATCTGGCTGAAAAATCGCGAAAACGCAGCCAAGGTCAAAGCTCTTCTGGATTACCTGCGTCCCCGGCTTACACCGCATGGCATGCGAACCTCGGCAGATAAGGCGGAGCACTGATTACGCCGAACCATGCTCCGCATTGACCAGAACCGACGCCTTCAGGTCGCAGGTGCCCGCTCCTGCCGGGACGCCAACTTATGTACCAGCGGCACCAACATCAGAGCCATGACGGCGATAGCCGCAGCAGCATAGCCAAGATACTCGATCCCCTGATTGGCTATGGTCATGCCGCCGACAATGGCGCCAATACCGATGCCTGCATTCGCTGCCGACACGTTGGTGGTGCCCGCCAGTGCCTTGGAATGGGAGACCGAACTCATGACACGGACCTGGCTGACCGGATAAAGAGCGGTATTGGCAATGCCCCACAGGCCCAGCGCAGCGCAGAAAATCAGACCCATATGCGCGAATGGAACAACCGCAGTCATGCCAATCGCCAGCAGAAGCAAAAAGAGCACGCTGGCCTTGATCGGCGATCTATCGATCGCCTTGCCGCCAATCCAGTTGCCTATCAGGCCGACTGCGCCGAATGCCATCAGCCACCAGCCGATATTTTCCGGATGCACGCCCGCCACGCGCTCCAGGATGTCGGCGAGGTAGGTGTAGGCGGTGAACATGGCGCTGAACACGACGATGGAAAGCAGCACATTCGAAAGGAAATAGGGTTCCTTGAAAATCTTCGCTTGCTGCAGAAAGTCCACCTTGGCAGTGCGGGATACGGCAGGCATGAAGGCCAGGATTGCCAGCGCCATGATCAGCGATAAGCCGGCGAGCAACCAGAATGCGCCCCTCCAGCCAAGCGCATTCGACACCAGGGTGCCCAGCGGAATGCCCAGTAGCATCGCGGCAGAGATGCCCAGGTAAACATTCGCTATCGCCTGACCCGCTTTCTCGGGGCCGGCCAGTTGCCCCGCGGTTTCACTGGCGGTACCCCAGAAAACGGGCAGGGCCAATGCAGGCACCAGGCGCGCTACGGCAAGAAGCCAAAAGCTGTCCGACACCGCCGCAAGAGCGTTTGATGCGGCGAAAATCAGCAGAATGGCCACGAACAGCTTCTTTCGATCAAGATGAGAAAGCATTGCTGTCAGCGGTGGCCCAAAAATCATCACCGTGAAGGCAAACAGAGTCACCAGTTGGCCTGCCATCGAGATGGAAATGTCCAAGTCTCGGGCAAGAGCAGGCAGAAGGCCGATGATCAGGAACTCAGTGGTGACGATGAGAAAGGCGGAAAATGCCAGGATGGCGACGCTAAGGCCGGCGCCTCGTTGCGAGCGGACAGATTGAGAGGCTGATTCATAAACAGACATGGGCGGAGCTCCGGTAAGAACGGCCGCGAGTCTATTGATTATTTTTGTTCTTATTTTTGGCATTTATTCAATTTATTAATGAATAAAATTCGTTAATTGGTGGTGGCAACCTGAGCGCTGCCAGGACGACCATCCACCTGCCGAAAGGCCAGGCCGCCCATGCTATGTGACACACCTTCGCCAGCCACTTCATGCAGAAGGGCGGGAACATCCTCACGCTACAGAAATCCTGGGCCACTCCAGCTTGGCCATGACCATGCGTTATGCTCACCTTGCACCCGAGCATTTGGCTGAGGCTTTGAGGTTGAGCCCGCTTTCAGGGCTTGAGTTGGTTGGTGTTTGATTGTGTTGGTTCGTGTTGCCGGAAACGCATATTTGCGGGATAATACTTTCACGACTCAACCCTTGGCGGGCCGATTCAGTTCAGCCTTAGCCTCGGGTGAAGAAACCGGCCCATAAAGCCGGTTTTTTCGTTTCTAGGGATAGGGCATTGTGCGTACAGCTTTCTTCGTAGACGGCTACAACCTCTATTACGGCGTCCTGCATGGCTCCGACCACAAGTGGTTGGATCTGACTGCGCTGCTTGCCGAGATCTTACGGATCCAGGAACCGTCGGCCGAACTGGTCTCCGTCGATTACTTCACCTCTCCTGTCATCGCCAGGCTTGCGACTCGTGGCCAGGTCTCCAACGATGCGCAGAATCGCTATATCCGCGCTTTGCAAGCGAGAGGTGTCTCGGTCACGCTCGGTACACACCGGCTGGCGAAGGGCTATGCGCCCAGGTACCTCGATGGTCAGAAGCCTTCCAGGCAAGATCAGGTAGCGATTTGGCAGCTCGAAGAGAAAGAGACGGACGTTAACCTGGCTCTAGGCATGTATCGGGCAGCATGCCGGTCTGCGGATCTGCAGCTGGATCAGATCGTGCTGGTATCGGGCGACACTGACCTGGCGCCTGCTCTCGCTGCCATTCGCTCGGACTTCCCGCACATCCGCATTGGCGTGATTCTTCCGCACCGTCACGAACAGCGGGATCCGCCGGGATCACTGAAAGAGCATGCCCACTGGATCCGCCGGCACATTCCCGAGTCTGAACTTGCGGCTTTCCAGCTCCCGCTAAAGGTGCCACTTCCCAGGAAGCCAGCCATCGTCAAACCGGATTATTGGTAGCCTGATCCTGCTGTGACACTTTCGGGATGGGTTGACCACTACACCCGCTACAAGGTTGCCGGAGCTGTAGCGTTTCTACCGGTGTCGGGAGAGGGTGAGAAGAAGCTAAGCGTATCGATCAACCAGATCGATTGTGGTGGGCACTATGTCTCCGATTGCGCCGTTTCCATTCTGGTTGAAACCGGGGCAGGCCATCGGGAGGTTATTAATAGCCAGCGATTCAACGGCTACCCACTGAGCTCAGCTCTTGATAAAGCGCTGGATGATGCAGCTGCCAGGATCAGAATAACCGCCGGGCTTCTGGACTACCTTGTTGGGCGTCCATAAGGTTTTTGGCGAGGGTTGCTAGTGGAATGACTCGGGCCTTATGGGCTTTAGTCATTCCTTTCGCTGGCCTGCAAGGATGGTGGTTTCGTAATGATCCCTTGTCCGCTTGAGCAGGTTGCTGGAGATGAATGTCGATGCGCTACTCGCACCTCGCCCCGGAACATCTGGCCGAGGCGGTGAGGTTGAGTCCGTTGGCAGGGCACATCCTTCGTTCTCACTAGATTGCCATGCCCTTCATTTCTAGCTTGGGCTTCATGCTTTGTAGCTCTGGCTGTCAGCGAACGACCCAACGCTGTCGCTCGTCAACGGTAGGTATCAGCCCAAGGCAGCCCTTCATTCAGGACTACTTCTGGCTTTTTGCAGAGCCTACGAAGTGAGTTCGATTCAAGGCTGGTATTTTATACAGTCCAGATAGCCTACTCCTCCACAATGTCCCGGTACCACTTCTGTTAATCGTCGCATAAAGATTGTGTTGCAGAATCCTCTGAAATTGACTGAGCCTTTCGTTCCCGACGCCGGCAAAGCCAGTTGCGGATGTCTCGAACAATCATGCATATCGCACCAATGACTGTCAGCAGAACGAACGCACCAACAAACTGAGCGAGAAGTATGCCGCCGTTGTAGGCCACTGCTCGGTTGCCTTGTTCAAAGCTTGCGAGCACCGGGCCTTGCGCCGCCATAAGGCAGCTCAAAGAAAGTACGCGGCTGAACGTTAAGTATTCCATGTTGTGCCTCCTTGCGATGGTCAAATCAGCCAGCGGTACTGCTTGCGCTTAGGGAATGCCATTCTGACCGCGACCGCGATCAGCACCAGACCAATGATGGCCGAAACACTGGCGAATCCAATGCTGAGCTGGATAGCTGATGCAAACTCTTCGGGATTGTGCTCCGCGTTGTACCAAGCCGAAGGTGAGCCGCGGTGCCCGGCGATATAGACGGAGCCGCTTGATATATCCAGAAAGACGGAAACGCCAACACCGATGCCTAGCAGCAGGAAGAAAAAGCCGAGAATCAGAACACTGAACATAAATAATCACCTCCTGACATCGCGTTCTGCTCACTCACTGGTGATCGTTCAATCAGCAGCTCTTGATTGAAGGGTGACACTTTCGGGGCATTCGCTGCCCCTGAAAACACAAAACCCCTGAAATTCTCTAGGAAAATCAGGGGTTTATGCTTGCTTCAATTGGCCGGGGTAATCTGAAATGATTCTCTATCTTTATGATTTTAAAGAAAAAGTCTCGGTTAAAATTGTTCGTGGAATACATTTTGGAATACCAAGCTTAGCCCTTTGGGTTCCAGCAGCAGGCACTGAGGTCTTAGGTCGGGATGACAGTGCTTGCCCTCGAGACAAAAGCCCCGCATCGCCTCATTCGACGCGGGGCTTCATTTGAGGTTAAGGGCTCAGTCCTCCGAAGGTTACTCTTTCCCGAACTCTTTCTCGTGGGCTTCAGAGATCAACCTATCCAGCGCTATGCACTCCGGTACTGCCCAGTGCTCTGCCAGCTTTTTAAGTCGCGGGTGATTCTCGAGCAAAATATCGAGGTTCTTAGCCTTCCTGCCCTTGTTGGCAGTTTTCAGCTTGGACTCTTTCCCCTTTAGGCTCTTGATGAAGTCTCGTTTCGAGACGCCCTCCTCAGCGAGTTGGTCAAAGATCTCCAGAAAATCTTGATGCTTGCTGGGAGCACGCACAACGTTAAAGCGGTCTGGGTATTTGTCACAAAGAGCAGCCCATGCCAGTTCCCGGCGCTCTTTGCCGTGCACCTTATCATCAAGCCACTTAAGGTGGTGATCCGTTTTAAGGTTCTGGTCCCACTGTGTTTTGAGCTCCTCCAAGTGCGCAATCTTTGCACTGAGATCAGCGTCCATAAAGTCGAATATCGCTTGGGTGAGTTGCGGGCCAGAAATATTAGGGAGTCGCTTTATCTGGTAGCGATCAAAAGGCGTGATCTTGTTCTTAATCCACCTGGACGTGCGCGGTCCAATGGCCCAGGTCAATTTTTCTGGATGAACTGCTCGGCGGTTAAACTCACGCAATATTTCTTCTGCAAGGGCACTCGCGATTTTATGGCTGGTGAGAACATCCAGCATGAAGCTCTCGATGTCGTCGAGAGTGCTTTCTTTTTTTCCGAAATTAAATTCTTCAAATTTTGCGTCTTCTTTAAATTGCAAGAAGAGCCAGGCGAAGTTGAAAAGGCGCATGTTGCTAGTGCGTGCCTTAAACAAATCTTCAAGATAGTTATCTTGGCGGTTGGCGGCGAGCTCGTATTCTTCGTTATCGAAGACTATTCCTTTTCCAGCCTGCTTCAGAGAATCTTCCTTATTCCTGGAAAGAATATCTGCAAGCTTTTTTGCTGCTTTATTTTCTGAGTTGTCATGGTTCATAGGGTAAACCTCGTTAGCATCTACGTTAAACCTAGGACGAACCTAGGTAGCTTCTAGGGGGTAGCCAGAAAAGCTTTTCAGCCTGAGACCCACGCGAAAACGCAGGAAAAAGGCCTAACGCAGCAGTCGATCAGGCTTTTGGAGGCTCATGCAGTGGCTGCGGAGCTCAAGCGCTATCGATTTGCACATGCCTTCCCTTCGGCAAAGAGGGAAAGGCATGGAATGCCTGAGGTACGGGGATGGTGGTCTTGTTTTCTGCGAAAACTGCACCAGCGCTACGAAGCGTAGTTGCTGGTGTGACGTTCCAGGCCCAACTCTGAGTGGCGGGTGCCGCACGCTGAGACTCAGATGTGCGGCGCGACAGAATATAAGCCAGCCGGCGACGGCTGTCTAGCTGGCTGCTCTGGGCTCGGGCGCCAGTACTTTTTTACAACGCTTGGTAATCCTCTGAACGTATTACAGGAGACCGTTCATGAGGATCATCCGTCTGAAAGAAGTCACCCACCTAACTGGCCTTGCTAGGTCGACCGTCTATAAATATCTCGCAGAAGGGAAGTTCCCAAAATCTGTTTCGCTAGGCCATAGGTCAATCGGATTTCTCGAGAGCGAAATTCAAGAGTGGATTATGGCCCGTATCAAAGAGCGAGATATGGCGGGCTAGTGTTTCGAGCTTGTGGCATAAAGGCTGCGACCTATAAATGGTCGCAGCCTTTATGCCGATGAAGAAGGTTGCCTCAGGTAACTCCCTTGACTTTGGTTTTGAGAAATCTCTTGGCGCTCGGGGAGGTTTTTATTCTGGGCTCCCTGCTTCTCGGTGCGTTGCTGATCTGTTGTATGCTTGTTCCAGTTATATATCAATCAACTAGAACCAAATACGCTATTACAGGTAATCGTCGTAAATAACTACTGCAGCACGGAGAGATGCTGTTGCTGATCACACAGCAACAGCCCAGCAAGCGTTAAACGGTAAAAAAAGACAGACATGGCACCTGTTATGTAAACACAACACAGGTGACAAGCCATGAGCCATCCACACGCATCAAAAACCCTCTCGCAATCCGATATCGCACTCCAGATCGAAGACCTAGTTGAAGCTTTGGAACACAGCGATGGGCCCGTGCAGTCGCTTACTGCTAATGGCACGGTCAAACGTACCAAGCTCACTCGTTACTTCGAGAACATCGGTCAGATGCTTGAGTTGGTCAGCCACAGCGATGATTACCACTACGGACCTTACCTGCGACTGTTTCAACGGGCGTGTTACGACGTCGGCGTGGAACATAGTCCGTTGGCAGGGATCATTTCCTTTGATGAAGCAACGTCACAGTACCGTGACTACAGCGATACGCTAAACCGCCTTGCTGACCGTATCCGTCAACTGACTCGTGAGCGCATTTACCGTCGTCGTAGGGATGACGCAAGGTATCAGGAACGCCAGCAGTCCCATGAAGTAGCTGAGTACGTTGACCAGGTATTGGATCGCTACGCCACTACTCTGGTGATCAGGGTCGATTTGTACTATCGCTCTGCAGCTCAGGCCCGGCTGCGGGTTGAGCATGTATTTGCGGATCTGCAGCGGCTGATCCGGGCACGTGAACGCAATCCGATCTTCGAGCATGAGACAGGCTACATCTGCCGTGTCGAGCAAGGAGAGCGCCGTGGTTACCACATCCATGCTGCCTTCTTCTTCAATGGCGCCATGCTGCGGGGGGACATCTACAAGGCGCAGCAGATTGGTGCTCTGTGGGAGCAGATCACCCGTGGTAAAGGTAGCTACCACAACTGCAATCAGGACAAAGCCCAGTACGGTGATGAATGCGGTATCGGGATGATCCACCGTCGTGACGAACAGGCTCGTGACAATGTCCATCATGCGATGAGCTATCTGGTCAAGCGGTTTCAGCGGCTGAGCTTGCGTCCGAAGGGAGCGAAGTGCCTGCGTAAGGGGCAACCTGTACTCCGGTAGCTTGGTATTGGTACGCTGCTAGCACTATTCCCTGGGAAGGTGTGCTCGGTGGTGTGGAGAGACGGTTGAGGCGGGCGTCAGCGTTTGACCGGAATAGGCTCCTCGAAGGGGCTGCTCCCTTGGTCTACTTAGCCGCTCGCCTGCTCGCCCTTCGAGTTCATCAATTTAGCGCTGCTGACTCAGCGACCCGATAATCCGGCATTCCTCGATTACCCCACCATGGCAGCAGGACAGCAAGCGCTGCAGTTCGTTCTCCAGCCCCTGTAGGTCGCGGATGCGCAATCTCACCTGCTCCAACTGCTCGGCCACCTTGGCATCCACCGAGGCGCATGACGCTTGGCGGTGGTCGGAAAAAACCAGCAACTGACGGATGTCGTTAAGACTTGAAGCCCAAGGCGCGGCTGCGACGAATGAACAGCAGCCGATCACGTTCCTCCGCTGTGTACTGGCGGTAGCCGGAATCGTTGCGCGAAACCATGGGCAGCAGGCCCAATTGCTCGTAGTAGCGAATGGTTACCGCCTTGGTATCGGTTAGGCGCGCCAGTTGGCCCACAGTGAAGTTCGTCGTACTCATGGCACTTGACCTTATAGTAGCTATAACCCTCATTCTAACGACAAGATCGAGCGAACGAGGTACGGATCATGGACAGCTGCTGCGAAAACAAGGCCGGCGAACTGGCCCAACTGCGCGCTAAACAGAGCCGATTGCTCTATATCGTCCTGGCCGTCAACGCCGTCATGTTCCTGGTGGAGTTCATCGCCGGTTGGATCGCCAACTCAACGGCGCTGCTCGGTGACTCGCTGGACATGTTCGGCGACGCGTCGGTGTATGCCCTTACGCTGTTCGTCCTGCACCGCAGTATTCGAGCCCGAGCCGGAGCCGCGCTGTTCAAAGGCGGGTTCATGCTGTTGTTCGGCGTGCTGGTGGTAGCCGATGCTCTGCGCAAACTGATACTGCAAGAAGTGCCGTCTGCCGATTTGATGGGTGTCATCGGCACACTCGCACTGATCGCCAATGGCTACTGCTTCGCGCTGCTCTACAGCCATCGCTCCGATGACCTGAACATGCGTTCGACCTGGCTCTGCTCGCGTAACGACTTGCTGGCCAACAGCAGCGTGATTATCGCAGCAGGCATGGTCGCGCTGACAGGCAGCTTGTGGCCGGACATCCTCGTCGGCCTGGCCATCGCCGCATTGTTCCTGCACTCCGCCGGGCAGATCATCCGCGAGGCTTGGATAGAGTGGCGAGCCAGCGCGCCTGAGCCGCAGCAATGCCCACAGCCGTTGCTGGGTATCACCGAACCGACCGCTACGCCAGTCCAGTTTGAGCCGGCCAAGAGTTGCTGCGCGGGTGAGGCTCAGGCGCTGGCTTTAGCGCCAATGGATACCCTCTTCTGCCCCTGTTTGTGTAAAAGCAACGGTATCGACCTTGCTGTGATTTGATGACTTCAAATCTGCTATTAGCAGGGAAGCGTTTATCCAAGGGCGAGGCGAGACCAGCCTACTTTGCTTGCCGAGCGTCAAGATGGCTGATTGGCGGACTTAAATCCGGTGTGGTCGCGACGTTTTCATCGACGAAGCCGAGCATACCAAACTGAGTTAATGAGAACTTGCGTGGGCTTTATGCAATACCCCCTTGAAAAGGGGGCTGGCTGTCAGCGTTGATTGCGACACTCGCCATAACTTCGATAGCGGATGCTGCGTAGTTCATCGTTCGAGTCCTCGAATACCATGATCATCGGTACTGCGCCGCAGTACTCAATGTTCGGGCTCTGATAAATGACTTTGGCTACGTTCAGTTTCATGCTGTAGCTATAGTCTTGAACTTCAGGCACTGGCTTGCCGGTGCGCTCGGCATATTTCTGAGCGATCTCGACACTCTTCTGTTCGATCTGCCTGACCTTGTCCTCTGGAAAGGACTGTGCGTAAGTGCAGCCAGCAGCCAGCAGAAGAGTGATCGGAAGGAGGCGTTTGAGCAGTTTCATGAGTAGGCCCGTTGGCTAGTGTTTACAGGGCAAACATTAGCGATTCGTCCCTTACCCAGGCATTGCGCCAAAATTACAATCGCGAAAGGGGGCTGGCAGGTGAGGGCACCTGCCAGCGACTGACTCAGAAAGCGTACTGCAAGCGCATGACGACGCCGTCGCCGCTATCATCACCGACCGAGTTACTAACTTTGTCGGTGCTGGCCTTGATGTAGTTGGCACTGATCTTTACCGCGTCGTTGGCGTACCAGTTGACGCCCAAGGTGTGAGCCTTGCCGCTTGCATCGCCGACTTGTCGCGTCGCGCTACTGCTGGTCACGTTGTCATCTTCTATGGTGATCGAGTCGAATCGGTAGAACAACTCCCATGCGCCCAACTGTTTGTTGGCAGGTTTGATGGTGTCGAACTTGGCTCCATCGAGTTTATAGAGGCGCGGCTCACCTGTGAGCGTATAGGCCATCTGCACATAGTAGCCCTTGGCGTCTATATCGCTGCTAGCCTGATCGGCCTTGAGTGTGCGGCTAAGGTATTCGCCCTGAATCGAAAAGGCATTCAGTGCCCATGCACCTTCTACGCCCCAAACGGCATCGTCTTCCCAGAGGTCGGCAGTGGCCGCGCTACCACCGAACAGCGCACGGTTGCCGTTGGCGCCGGCACTGTTGCCACCGTTGGTATCGACGCCGCGCATCCCCATACGCGAGCGAATGCGAGTATCCACTGCACTGCCACTGAGGTCGCGATAGGCGTACTGCAGGCCTACATGCAGAACGTTACCCGGTTGGTTCAACGGCGCAAAAACGCCGCGAGCGTTGTAGCGTTTGACGCTGTCGCCGTCGGTATCGTTATTGTTCTCGCTGAAAACGCTGCCTGACAGGAACACGCTGTCAGCGAGTACGCTGCTGGCCTGTACGCCCATGCCCGAGTTGTCATTTGTCCATTCGGCCAGGTCGTATGAAAGGTTGCGTTCCAGGGCTGTCGTCCATTTGGAACTGGTAGCCTTTTCCAAGCCGAAGTCGGTGTAGAAACGCCCGAGCTTGATGTTCAGGGGGCTGAAACCAGTGTAGGTCACGCTGGCTTCATCGAAATAACCTGCGCTGTCGTTACCGGTGTTTCGTGACAGGTCATAGTTGACCTGGTACTTCCAGTCTTTGTAAGCAGTGCCACCCAATTCCAGATAGGCGCGACGGAAGTATGCCGCATCGGCAGCGTTGCCATTACGGGTGTAGTAGTCGTCGAACATCGCATAGTCGGCCTGTAGACGCCCACCGATCTTGAAGCTGAATGCCTTGTCGGTCGTCGCGACCTCCAGGCCACCTTTGGTCTTGATAACGATGTCAGCACCATCGGTGGTGACCGTGCCGGCCATTACCGAGAAGGCCGGCAGGCTTAGCAGAATGCCGAGTGCTAGTGGGGAGAGTTGGGTGCTTTTGATCAACATGCATGGCTCCTTATCGCCGAGTGCTGGGTGTTGGCGACGCGATGCTTTGCAGTTCGGGTGACGGTTATTGGTCTGTTTTGTGACGTTTTGATTGCGGGGTGTAGGCTGGTTCTGCCAGCCCAGAGTTGGCGGGTGTTGGGGCTTTTCGGTAATCGTCCGTGGGTGGTTTCACTTCAATTACCGTTTGGTGAAACCGCAGGCTGTGATGACCCCTACGCCGAAGGTAAGGGCGATCCAGCTAGACCAGCCGAAGTTTGAGTGCTCGGTGAGGGTCACGTTCCCGCATTACAGATAAGTAATTTTCCAGCAAGGCTGGTGATAGGTGGTGGTGAGTAGGCTTGCTTGCACGCAATCACTTCTCATCTGCCTTACATGATGCTTCTGGGTCACACATCGAATCGAATACCGGACGGCGCTTATGGGGGCTGCCGTGGCTGAGGTCGAACGGCAGGTGGCCAGAAGCTTCCTGACGACTGCGCGCTGTGCCAGTTTTAAGCAGGCTGCTCGCAGTCTGAACCTGCCTCCCATGGTGCTACGCAGGCAGTTGCAGCGGCTCGAGAAAACTGTTGGAGAGGCGCTCTTCGTGTATCAGGAGCGCGCCCTTGCTCTAACGGTACGCGGTCGTTCTTTGCAGGCAGAGCTGGCTGCCCAGTATCAAGATTTGCGGCCAGAGGCCGCGTTGCTTGAAAAACCCAAGCTTCGTTTGGCGTTACCCGACAGGGTGCTCAACGATATTCTGGGACGGCATCTGGTGGCCTTTCTGCGTAGGGATGCTGGTGTGCACCTGGAACTGATCCGCCAGGAACGTGGCCCGTTAATGCAGAGTGAGGTCATGATCTGGTTGGCCGATCCGAATCAGACTCGACCCGACCCAGGTTTCGCCATGACGCGACCGCAGCGTCTGGCCTGCATCGACTTTCAGGCGTGCATAGCCAAGCGCTATGCGCGTGAGCGGCGCCTCCCCGCCAGCCTCGAAGATCTGAATGACTACATGCTGGTTCAGCAGGCCGATATCCCGACATCGGCCCTGTTCTCACCGTGGAATGCTCTGGTGGACTCAAGGCGCAGCGCAGTGACGCGAGTGCATTCTCAGCAGTGGGCGATGGAACTGGTCAAGCATGCCGCCTGCGTTGGTCTGATGCCGAACTACATCACTCATCTCGATGCGAACCTGCAATCGCTACCCACCCTCTTCACGCAGCCCATGAGGCAATCGATCTGGCTGTCCTGCGCACCATTGTCCGCGCAGCGCGAGGACGTCGTTGGGCTGGTGGCGTTGATCCAGGCTGCGTTCGAGGAGCGGCGGCAGTGGTTTCTGCCTAATGACGGTGAGTGAAGCTACATGTCGAACCAGGCGACATGGTTACAAAAACAACGATGCCTCACCCATAACAATTGGAGCATAAAGCATGAAACGATCCACCCTGGCACTGGCCATTACGGCGGTTGCACTCAGTCAGGCTGCTTCCGCCGATTTTCTCGGAGACAGCAAGGCGACGCTCGATATGCGCAACCTCTACTTCAATGAGGATGTGCGTGATCGCGACATTCCATCTACTCAGGAGTGGGGGCAGGGATTCATCCTCAACTATCAGTCTGGCTTCACCGAAGGGACGGTCGGCCTGGGGGTTGATGCCATTGGACTGCTGGGGGTGCGCCTCGATAGCGGTGGCCGGTCAGGCAAGGCAGGTATTGATCGTAACCCTGGCGCCCTGTTCCCGCTGGATAGCGATGGTTCTGCGGTCAGTGACTATAGCAAGGCCGGTGTAACGGCCAAGGCGCGTCTTTCCAAGACCGAGTTGCGCCTAGGCACTCTGCAGCCGAAGTTGCCGGTGGTGACTTTCAACGATGGTCGCCTGTTGCCGCAGTTGTTCTAGGGTGGTCAGATCGTCTCCAACGAGATCGAAGGGCTGACCTTGACAGCCGGTCAGTTGGAGCACGCAAAAGGTCGGAGCTCGACTGACTCACGTGGCTTGTCCATCGCCGGATCCAACAATGCAACCACTGGACAGTTCGTCAATACGTTCTATTTCGCGGGTGGCGACTACAAGGTCACCAAGGATCTCACCGCTCAGTATTACTTCGGCAATCTGGAAGATTTCTACAAGCAACATTTCCTGGGATTGATCCACAACTACGCACTGGGCGGTGGCAATCTCAAGACCGACCTGCGTTACTTCTACAGCACCTCCGATGGCAAGAACAGCAGTGAGAGCGGCCGGGCTGAGGGCTATCGCAGCAACGGTTACTGGACGGTCGGTGACAGCAAGCGTGGTGAGGTAGATAACCGTACCTGGAGTGCCTTGTTCACCTACAGCCATAGCGGTCATGAGCTGAGCGCGGGTTATCAGCAGGTGTCCGGCGATAGCGCCTTCCCGTACCTGAATGCTGGCGACGGGGCAACCAGTTACCTGATCACCGATCGGCAGATCGGTCGTGGTGGTAAATTCCTCAGTGCTGGCGAGCGCACTTGGTTGGCCGGCTATGCCTATGATTTTGGCAAGCTGGGTATCTCGGGGCTAAAAGCCTCGGTGATGTATTTGTCGGGTGATAACGTCGACAGCGCACAGGGTGAGCGTAACGAATGGGAGCGTGACCTGCGCCTCGATTACGTTCTGCAGGAAGGATCACTGAAGGGACTTGGCTTCTCTCTGCGCAATGCCAGTCTGCGTGGCAATGTTGGGGCAGACGTCGATGAGAATCGGCTTTATGTGACGTACAGCTTGCCACTGCTTTAAACCATGGAAAGTTGCCTCTTCTGTTCTGTGCAGAAGGGGCAACATGATTCACTTCAATTCGTTTTTTTCAGCGGTTGATAAAGACGAACCGCTACCGTGGCTGCTCAACTGGAGTACGATGCCACAGTATGCCATTTTTTCACTTCCTCCCTTGCAGCGCCCGAGCAATTCGCGCAACTGCGCATGCAGTGCCTGCAAATTCTGAATGCGTGCCTCGACATGAGCGATGTGTTCTTCCACCAATGTACTAATGAGTGCGCAACTCGCATGCGGCCGATCATGCATTGCCAATAAGCGACCTATTTCTTCCAATGTCATATCGAGTGCACGACAATTGCGGATGAATGTCAGGCGCTCGAAGTGCAGCTGACTATATAAACGATAGTTACTGTTATTGCGCGAGGGGCTGGGTAGTAACCCCTGGCGCTCGTAGTAGCGAATGGTTTCCACTGGGCAGCCTGTTCGCCTAGCGAGTTCACCAATTTTCATAATGATGCTTCCAGAGTACGTCAGCATGAGGTGCTGATACTGCCGTTAGAGCGGCTTGCCATCATCTAGATTGATGGCTTCGTGACAGTCTGGAAATGAAGAGGTTCTTTGATTACGAAATTGTAATGCGGCGCTCATCTTCGAGTTATCTGGAGGTTGCAAGGATAGAAGGGCCAAATCCACAAGAAGAAATCGGCCTATGACAATCCCAATACTGCCGGTAAGCATCAGGAGCAATGCATGAAAAAAAGTCCTCTAACCATGGCGATCATCTCCGCGTTGGCATTCGGTGCAAGCGCGATGGCTCAGGCATCCGAGCCTCAGGCATCCGAAGGCTTCATCGAAGGAAGCAGCCTGAATATTCTCAACCGAAACTTCTATTTCAACCGTGATTTCCGTAAGGGCGAAGCTAGAGTACTGCCCAACGGTGAGCGCAGCAGCTACACCGAGGCATGGGCGCACGGCATCATGGCTAACTTCGAGTCCGGTTTCACTCAGGGAACCGTTGGTTTCGGCATCGACGCTTATGCCGGACTGGGCTTGAAGCTTGATACCGGTGATGGACGATATGGCCCCGGTGGTAGTGTCAACATGTTCCCGGTGGACAGCGATGATCGTGCCGAGGACTCGTACTCGAAAGTGGGGGCCGCGGTAAAGGCGCGCTTCGCTGATACGGTCGTCAAGGCCGGTGACGTATTCCCAACGACACCTGTCGTGCACTACGGGGACTCTCGTCTGCTGCCGCAGAGCTTCAAAGGTGTGACGGTCGTCAACGAAAGCATAGAGGGCCTGACCCTGCAAGGCGGTCGTCTACATGCCATGAGCCAACCGCAGGAGAGCACTTCACGCGGTGATTTCGCGACCTTCTATGCTGGGCAGGTGGACTCTCCCTGGGTCGGCTACTTTGGTGGTGACTACGAGCTCAACGACAACCTGGGCTTCAGCCTTTACAGCAGCCGTTTGAAGGATGCCTGGGATCAGTACTACGCTGGCATGTGGTGGACTTACCCACTTTCCGAGGACCTGTCGTTGTTTGGTGGTCTGAATTACTACAACGCCACCGACGAAGGTAAGAAGCAGCTGGGTGATTTCAGTAACAACATCTATAGCGGTAGCATCGGTGTCAAGTACGGCGCTCACCGTGTAGCGCTCTCTCACCAGCGTAACAACGGCGATGACGACTTTGACTACCTGCGTCAGTCCGACTCGATCTTCCTCGACAACTCCCTTCAGTACAGCGACTTCAACTCGCCCAAGGAACGCTCCTGGATGGTGCGCTACGATCTGGACATGGCTGACTTTGGTGTGCCAGGGCTGAGCTTCATGGCGCGTTACGCGCGGGGGAGTGATGCGGACTACTCCAACGCTAACAGCACGTACATGCGCAGGGATGATACAACTGGTAACCCGCTGACCGATCAGAAGCGCTGGGAACGCGACTTTGAGGTCAAATACGTATTCCTCGAGGGTTCTCTGAAGGATCTGTCCGTGCGCGTGCGTCAGATGACCACTCGCGCTACTGCTTACGAAAGCGACCTCGATGAAGTGCGTGTGATCGTCGAGTATCCGCTTCAGGTGCTGTAACGACATTCAGGGGCGGCATCGCCGCCCCTGTCTGACAGGATTGTAATTTGAACCTCATGCTCATGTTAGGTGCCGATGCATAACATGGGACTGTCTTCAAAGCGTTCGTTTCCACGTTTGCTCAGTCAGTCCGAGGTGCATATGAAAGTTTTTTCCCAGTTTCTGCTTATCGTGTTTCTGGGGGCGGCCAGTATGGTTGCCTCTGCAGAGGATGGTTCGGAGCGCTCGCTCAATGCCGTCAAGCAATTCCGTGAGAATCAGCAGCGCATTCATGGTGACAAAGCCGTTGAGCAGCAGAAGTCGTCCCCAAGTGCTCAGGGTGAGCAAGACGACTGAGCGCGTGAACTAGCGCAAGCCGTCCTGCTCGCTCTCTCCAGTCCATCTCTTGGTAGCTCCCGCTCCTTTGGTGAGAGATGGTTCCTTGGCGCCCCTTTGGGGGCGCTTTTTTTGTTCGTCAAAGAATTGGGTTGGAACTGCTTAGTCTTGTGGGCGCGATATCTCTCCACTTGAGTTTGCTCTATCCCAAGTTGAGTGGGCACTGATTGATAGTGGATAGTGTCTGCCGTAATAAGTGTCCATGATCCATACCAGGCGACGTTTTCCGAATAATTCAAAAGAGAGACGGTAGAGCAGTGCTTACTGGCACGACGCTTCGTCATATGTTCGAGAGACGCTTGGTATCGCTGAAAGTCTGTTGGGCAAGTGGAAGTGCTAGAACGAACAGCAGTGTGAGTGGTGAAAGTGTGAAGCTGCGCCAGCGGCTGGCTCAGGTCAACAGTAATGCGATGCTCTAAAGACGCTCGCCATCTCCTCACAGCCCACGGAGTCAAGTTTAGCGCTGTCGAGGCATTGGTCGGTCTCTATCCCGTAGCACTGATGTGCCGGCTGCTGTGGGTATTAAGCAACGGTTTCTATGCCTGGCAGCAGCGGTCGCCCTCGGTGTGAAAGATGGCGAGTCGGCGTCTGAGCAAGGAGAACCACACCATCTACCATGAGATGAATGTCTGTAGGGGACGAAGTGGGCGGCTGAAACTGAGAAAATGTGTCGTCTGGTGAGGGGCTTGTATTCGACGTAGATGGGGCAAAAAGGGGGCGCCATCCCTGGCGCAATTCGATTAAGCAGTCTTTTCCGTTGAGCTTTGGCGGGCCTGCTCGATCAAGGGCTTTGGTAAAGGGAAGTACAGCGTAAAAACTGTGGTCTGATCTGCGATGCTGCTCACGCCCACGTGGCCATGGTGCAGGCTCATGATCGAATGCACGATGGCCAGGCCCAGCCCGGTGCCGCCATCAGCACGTGACCGTCCACGATCCACGCGATAGAAACGCTCGAACAGTTTGGGTAGGTGCTCGGGAGGAATGCCTGCACCTGGGTTGCTCACTGCCAGGGTGGCGTTCGTCGCGTTAGTGACGAGGTCAATATCGATTTTCGAGCCTTCCGGGCTATGGCGGATGGCGTTGGATAGCAGGTTAGAGATAGCTCTCTGTACCATCAAGCGATCGCCATTAATTGTTGCGTACCCTGATACGTTGAGTTTGATGTCCTTTTCTTCGGCCGTGAGGCTGAAAAGCTCCACTACTTTCTCTGCCTCTTCGTGCAGTGCAATTGCCTCGAAGGGGATAAGTGCTGCCGGATGGCTGACGTGGGCGAGAAACAGCATGTCCGATACGATCCGTGTGACCCGGCCGAGCTCCTCAGTGCAGTTCTCCAGCACCAGTTTGTATTCCTCTGGCGGGCGTTCCCGTGAGAGCGTCACCTGCGCTTTACCGATCAGATTGGTGATGGGGGAGCGTAATTCATGTGCCAGGTCGTCAGAGAATTGCGAAAGCTGTTGTACGCCACCGTCCAGGCGATGAAGCATGAAGTTGATGCTGTTAGCCAATTCGCGAAGCTCCTGCGGTAGGTTATCCAGTGGCAGGCGATGGCTCAGATCCTGGGTCGAGACGAGTTCTGCAACCTTGCGGAACTGATTCAGGGAGCTCAGGCCGCGATGAGCGATCCACCAGGCTCCGGCCGCGATCAGAGCCAGTACGAAGGGCAGGGCAATCAAGGTGGATTCGACATAGGCATGTAGCAGTGCTTGGTCAGCGGAGCGCTCCAGTGTAAGGACGGCGCGTATTCGTGATCCGTCCTTACGCAGAATAAGCTGCGAGGCGGTCAAGAGCTGCTTGTCCTGCGCATCTCGCCAATCTTCGAAGGCGATGGTCTCGCTGGCGTTTTCTATAAAGGAAGGTAGGGCCTCCTGTGTCTGGCCCACGCTCATGATTTCCTTGGGAGACGAGCTGTCGTCATAAAGAGCGAGCGAGAGGCTGTCGTGGCCTTTGATCAAATCTCTGATGTTGTGGGCCTGGTCACCGACTTCCGGGCGAGTGTTGATTTCTCTCATGCCATGGCGGATTTGCTGAAGCTTGTCCTCGAGGCTTTGCTCTGCAATGTAGTCGAGCTGCCGGCTTAACGAGAAATAAGCCAGCGCACTCAGCAGTGCAACCAGTATCAGGCCCAGTATTGCGACCGACAGGCTGAGTTGGCTTGAGAGTCTGGCAGGCCTCATTGACGAGCCTCCAGTACATAGCCGACGCCGCGCAAGGTGTGGATCAGTTTGTTCTCGAAAGGGTCGTCGATCTTGGCGCGCAAGCGGCGGATGGAAACTTCGACGACGTTGGTATCACAGTCGAAGTTCATGTCCCAGACCAGCGAGATGATCTGGGTGCGCGAGAGTACTTCGCCGCTGCGTCGCATCAGCAGGTGCAGCAGAGCGAACTCCTTGGTGGTCAGATCGATTCGTTGGCCGTTGCGATAGGCGCGGTGGCGGGCTGGATCCAGCTCAAGGTCGTCGACCTTGAGCACGTCTGGCGCGCTGACCTGTTCACCTCTTCGTAGCAGCGAGCGAACTCTGGCCAGAAGCTCGGGGAACTCGAATGGCTTCACCAGATAGTCGTCGGCACCGGAGTCGAAGCCTTTGAGCTTGTCGGCCAGGCGCCCGCGTGCCGTCAGCATCATCACAGGGGTGCGACTATTACGGCGAATGCTGGCCAGTACGCCCCAGCCATCGATCTCTGGTAAGTCGACATCAAGGATGATCAATTCGTAGGACGCCTGGGCCGCCATGTGCAAGCCGTCGACACCATTGGTGGCAATATCGACGACATAGCCGCTCTCGGTAAGTCCCTGGTGGAGATATTCGGCAGTTTTAAGCTCGTCCTCAACAATCAGGATTCGCATGTAGTAGTTGACCTTGGTGGGGGAGAGAAATTTTTATCGAGTCGCGATGATTGTTGGACTTGGGGGGCGATCGGCATTTGCGTGGCGGATGATGATCCCTGTAGTAACTACAGGGTCAAGCGGGAGGCCCCTGATTTAGAGGGCTACAGCCCCGTCCGTGTACGCCGCTGGTTGCTTTTATGATGCTTTTTATATGTCCAGTTGTAACTTTATGACTCGAATGATTGTTGCATTCGCGGCATGTTAATACAGCGTTATATGGCGTGGCTGGGCATTACGTAATTGTAATTTTGCAGTCACCTCGACGATAGGTGAGGCTCCCTAAATTCTGCACCGAATAAAGTTTTCGGAGGTTTCATGCATGTCTCCGAATTTATCCAGGTGTGGAGGAAAAGCCCTTGTCGAGGCGTTATTCGAGAATTGCTGAGGCACTTTGCCTCGCTGTTGCCTGCTCATTCATCGTGAGCCAGGCCGTGGCATCAACGCCGATCACCCTGGGCGACGCATGGGGGCAAGTATTGCAGACCAACCCGTCGTTGATGGCGGGTGATCGCAATGTCGGCATCGCAGAAGGTGAGCGTCGCCAAGCCGGTGTGATTCCCAATCCGGAGTTGTCTTGGGAGGTTGAGGACACCCGCAGTGCTACGAGAACCACGACGGTACAGATCAGCCAGCCTATCGAGCTGGGCGGCAAGCGCGGCGCCCGTATAGAAATGGCCGAACGCGGTATCGACAGTGCTGCGATCGGTCAGGAACAACTGCGCAATGAGCTGCGTGCCGAGGTGGTAGGTGCTTTCCAAGGAGCCTTGTTGGCGAAGATGCGCCAAGAGTTGGCTGAGCAGTCACAGCGCCTGAGCGAGCGCGGCGTGGCGGTCGTCGATGCGCGCGTCAAGGCGGGCAAGGCCTCTGCCCTGGAGGCATCGCGTGCCCGGCTGCAGTACGAAGAGGTTCGCCTGGAGGCCGCACGGGCTCGCGATCAGCACATCAATGCCATGAATCAGTTGCTGGCCTTGATTGGGGCCTCATCGACCAATGGTGAGCCTAGCCTTAGTGGCGATGTTACCGATATGCCCGCAATACCCTCTGAAGTCGCACTTCTGAGCCGTCTGGACAAAGTTCCGCAGATGCGTCTTGCCAGGGTCGAGATCGACCGGCAGGAGGCCGGGATCGAGGTCGAGAAGAGTCGACGGATTCCAGATCTGACGGTCAGCCTCGGCAGCCAATACAGCAGTGCGGATCGTGAGCGCGTCAACCTTGTTGGTTTGTCCATGCCTCTGCCTCTGTTCGATCGCAATCAGGGCAATGTTCTGGCTGCCTCGCGGCGGGCTGATCAGGCGCGTGACTTGCGAAATGCTGCCGAGTTACGCCTGCGCAGTGAGGTGCAGCAGGCCTATCAGCAGTGGCGAACGGCGCAGGGAGCGATTAGCGGCTTCGAAGGTGGCTTGCTCGCGTCCGCGGACACAGCGTTGGAAAACACGACGCGTGGATTCCAGATGGGCAAGTTCGGTTTTATCGATGTGCTCGATGCCCAGCGCACATTGATCGACGTTCGCTCCCGTTACCTGCAGGCACTCGGCGAAGCACTCGATGCCTGGGTTCGCCTGGAGCGCATCTACGGCGATCTGTCTGCCCAAGCGGATAGCTACTGATTTCCTGTCACGACGATCGGCGCGATGCCGGTTACTGATCATCTTTTGGGGTTGTTCATGCAGAAGAAACTTGGTGTTGCCGTCGCGGCGGCCCTGACCTTGGGGTTCGTCGGTGGTGCGTTGTTCTACAACGGCGGGCGCTATGCCGCAGAAATTGGGCACATGCTTGCCAGTAACGACAGCGTTGATGCAGTCAAGGTTAGGCAGGTCGGTGAGGTCGAGGACGAACATGCCGACGCTGATCATGGCGAGGCTGGCGATGATCACGGTGAGTCCGCGGGGGGGCATGCCGAAGAGGGGGGGCTGGTGCTGAGCAAGGCGCAAATAGCCGCTGCGGGCATTGAGCTCGTCGACGTACAAGCGCGAGCCATGAGCACATACATCTCTCTACCTGGCGAGGTGAATTTCGACGAGGAGCGCACGGCTCATGTCGTGCCGCCCAGCGCTGGCGTGGTCGAGCGCGTGCTGGTCGGGCTGGGGCAGAAGGTGGCTGCTGGGGATGGCCTGGCGACTATCGTCAGTCAGCAGGTTTCCGAGTTGCGCAGTGAAATGGCGGCTGCCGCTCGACGCGTTGAGCTGGCCCGCACGACCTTCGAGCGTGAACGCCAATTGTGGAAGGACGGTATTTCGGCCGAGCAGGATTATCTCCAGGCCCGGCAAACGCTGCAGGAGGCCGAGATCGCTCTGGCCAATGCCCGACAGAAGGGCAAGACGATCAGCCCTCAGGGCGAGGCTGGCGATGGCAGCCGTTACAACCTGCGTGCACCTTTTTCCGGTGTGGTGGTGGAGAAGCACCTGGTACCTGGCGAAGTCGTCAGTGAGGCCAGCAATGCCTTCACGGTGGCTGACCTGAGTCGCGTCTGGGTCACCTTCAGCGTTTCCCCGCGTGATCTGGAACAGGTGAAAGTCGGGCAGTCAGTACGTGTCAGTGCGCCAGAGCTGGGGCGCGAAGCTACGGGTAAGGTGGCTTACATCAGCCGCCTGCTGGGTGAGCAGACGCGGACGGCGACAGGCCGCATCGACCTGGATAACGCCGACGGCATTTGGCGTCCCGGCCTGTTCGTCTCGGTTGCCCTGGCGACTGAAAGCCATGAGGCCGCGGCCGTGGTGCCGGCTTCATCGATTCAGGATGTCGAGGACAAGACCAGTGTCTTCGTGCGTACCGCTGAAGGCTTCGAAGTGCGTCCGGTGACATTGGGCACCCGCAGCGATGGCTTCGTCGAGGTACGCGAAGGCCTGAAGTCAGGCGAACGTGTAGCTGCCACAGGCAGCTTCATCCTCAAGTCCGAACTGGGCAAAGGCAGCGCGGAACACGCGCACTGATCCTCACCGACGAGTATTTTTCATGTTTGAGCGCATCATTCAATTCGCCATAGAACAGCGCTTTCTGGTGCTGTTGGCCGTTTTGGCGATGGCCGGTGTGGGCGTGGCCAGCTATCAGAAGCTGCCAATCGACGCCGTTCCCGACATCACCAACGTCCAGGTACAGATCAGTACCGCTGCCGAGGGCTTTTCGCCGCTGGAAACCGAGCAGCGCATCACTTTCCCGATTGAAACGGCCATGGCCGGCCTGCCGCATTTGAAGCAGACCCGCTCGCTGTCACGCTCGGGGCTGTCGCAGGTTACCGTGATTTTCGAGGATGGCACGGATCTGTATTTCGCCCGCCAGTTGGTCAACGAGCGCCTGCAAAGCGCCAAGGAGCAATTGCCCGAGGGTGTCGAGGCCTCCATGGGGCCGATTTCCACCGGCCTGGGTGAAATCTTTCTATGGACGGTCGAGGCCGAGGAGGGTGCACTCAAGGAGGACGGTACGCCTTACACACCAACCGATCTGCGAGTGATCCAGGACTGGATCATCAAACCGCAGTTGCGCACGGTGCCTGGCGTTGCCGAAATCAACACCATTGGTGGCTTCGCCAAGGAGTTCCAGGTCGCTCCAGATCCCAAACGCCTGGCTGCCTACAAGCTGACGCTGGGTGACCTGCTGCTGGCGCTGGAGCGCAACAATGCCAACGTCGGTGCTGGCTATATCGAGCGCAATGGCGAGCAACTACTGATTCGGGCACCTGGGCAACTGAGCACGCTGGACGATATCGCCAATATCGTCGTGGCCAATGTGGACGGCACGCCCATTCGTGTCAGTCATGTGGCGCAGGTGATGTTGGGCCGTGAACTACGTTCTGGTGCTGCGACCGAGAATGGTCGCGAGGTCGTACTGGGAACAGTGTTCATGCTGATCGGCGAGAACAGCCGCAGTGTGTCGCAGGCCGTGGCCGCACGTCTGGAGGAGATCAACCGTTCGCTGCCTGAAGGGGTGGTTGCGGTGACCGTCTATGACCGCACCAATCTGGTGGACAAGGCCATCGCCACGGTCAAGAAGAACCTGATCGAAGGGGCGATCCTGGTTATCGTCATCCTCTTCCTGTTCCTCGGTAACATCCGTGCGGCGCTGATCACTGCCATGGTCATTCCGCTGTCGATGCTGTTTACCTTCACCGGCATGTTCAGCAACAAGGTCAGCGCCAACCTGATGAGTCTGGGGGCGCTCGACTTCGGCATCATCGTCGATGGGGCCGTGGTCATCGTCGAGAATGCCATTCGCCGTCTGGCCCATGCGCAGCACAGGCTTGGCCGCGAGCTGACCCGTAGTGAGCGCCTGCATGAGGTCTTCGCGGCCTCCAAGGAAGCACGGCGTGCGCTGATTTTCGGTCAGTTGATCATCATGGTGGTGTACCTGCCGATCTTCGCCCTGACCGGGGTCGAGGGCAAAATGTTCCACCCCATGGCCTTCACCGTGGTGACCGCCCTGTTCGGGGCCATGATCCTTTCGGTGACCTTCGTTCCTGCGGCCATTGCGCTATTCGTCACCGGTAAGGTGAAGGAAGAGGAAAACGCGCTGATGCGCGTTGCCCGACGCACCTACGAGCCAGTGCTGGCCTGGGTCATGCGGCGGCGTATGCTGGCCTTCAGTGCGGCTGTGGCGCTGGTTCTGTTCTCCGGTCTGTTGGCATCACGTATGGGCAGCGAGTTCGTGCCGAGCCTCAGTGAGGGGGACTTCGCGCTGCAGGCGCTGCGTGTCCCAGGTACCAGCCTGACGCAGTCGGTGGATATGCAGATGCGCCTGGAAGAGACCATTCTGGCCAAGGTGCCGGAAGTGGAGCGAGTATTCGCGCGTACCGGTACGGCGGAAATCGCCTCCGACCCGATGCCGCCGAACATTTCCGACAGCTACGTGATGCTCAAGCCGCGTGATCAATGGCCTGATCCGAAAAAGTCGCGTGAGGCTCTGATCGCCGAGCTGCAGGCCGCTGCCGAGTTGGTGCCGGGCAGTAACTACGAGCTTTCGCAGCCTATTCAATTGCGTTTCAACGAATTGATATCGGGTGTGCGCAGCGATGTCGCGGTGAAGATATTCGGCGACGATATGGACGTCCTCAATAGCACGGCAGCCGAAGTGGCCGAAACCCTGGGCGGTATTGATGGGGCGTCCGAGGTGAAGGCCGAGCAGACAACAGGCCTTCCGGTGCTGACCGTGGCCATCGACCGAGACAAGGCGGCTCGCTATGGTCTGAATGTCGGTGACATTCAGGAAACCGTCGCCGTGGCTGTAGGTGGGCGCCGGGCCGGTACGCTGTTTGAGGGGGATCGTCGTTTCGATCTGGTAGTACGTCTACCGGAGAACCTGCGCACCGATATTGAGGGGCTATCACGACTGCTGATACCCGTTCCAGCAACGGGTGCAGCCACTAGCGTCGGCTTTATCGCGCTCTCTGAAGTGGCCAGTCTGCAACTGGCGCCAGGGCCAAACCAGGTCAGTCGTGAGAATGGTAAGCGCCTGGTTGTGGTGAGTGCCAACGTGCGGGGGCGCGACATCGGCTCCTTTGTGCAAGAAGCGGAGGAGAGGATCCGCAGCGATGTGAAGCTCCCTGCCGGTTATTGGACGACCTGGGGCGGACAATTCGAGCAGCTGCAATCGGCGGCCAAACGGCTGCAAGTGGTGGTGCCGGTCGCCCTGCTGCTGGTGTTCATGCTGCTGTTCATGATGTTCAACAACGTACGTGATGGCTTGCTGGTGTTTACCGGTATTCCTTTTGCGTTGACCGGTGGCGTGATGGCGCTGTGGTTGCGTGACATACCGCTTTCGATCTCCGCCGGGGTGGGCTTTATTGCTCTTTCCGGGGTGGCGGTTCTCAATGGTCTGGTGATGATTTCCTTCATTCGTAATCTGCGCGAGGAGGGAATGGGGTTGCAGCAGGCCGTCACCGAAGGTGCCCTGCAACGTCTGCGCCCGGTATTGATGACTGCTCTCGTTGCATCGCTTGGCTTCGTGCCCATGGCTCTGGCGACTGGGACTGGGGCTGAAGTACAGCGCCCTCTGGCGACTGTGGTGATCGGTGGGATTCTGTCCTCTACCGCACTTACGCTGCTGGTGTTGCCAGCGCTCTATCGTTGGGCCTATCGGCGTGAGGAGGAGGCTGAGCTGAAAGACTGAGAGCGAGTATATCGCGGCGCTGGTGCGGAATTATTACGAACCGGCGAAGTGGCAATGGCTCAATGGGTTGGTAACGGATGGCGCGTAAGGCCTAGTTACCCGGCCCATTTCTCAACAGAGTCTGTCGAAAGCAGCCATTTGAAGAGTGATGGCTTCGATACTGTAATCGCAAAAAATAAAGTGATCCCGCACCGGTTGGTGCGAGATCTAAGCTGATGCTAGCGTTCGCTTACTGAAGCGGCAGGCCGCATTCTTCGCGAATCTGAAGCTCTAGATAGTAGTCTTCGTTCGGCACGCCGAATCTGCGTTCGAGCTCATCTAGCGCATCTTCATAGCAGGCTTCCTTTCCATAGTTCTTCGGGCGTGGCTTCGAGCTACCGAACGGGGCTTGATTTTTCTTGGGGCCGACATCGTTGCGATAGGCCACGGTATTGCCTTGAGCGTCATAGTCCAGATACCAGCCATTTTCGATGAGGTAATTCCCCTGGCGTCCCTGTCCAAGCAGCGCACCGGGAGTGTATCCGTCGACCTCATTTTGAAGGGCGCATCCGTGTTCTCCACACTGCAGGGTTAAAGTCCCTGCGGTGTGTTTTACAAAGCGCTCCCCCGTTTCCCGGTTGATGAATGCCATCTGCTTTTGGCTGGGTGTGTTCTTGCCCGCCGGCCGACAGTCGTAGACGGTTCGGGTCGGCAATGAGCCATCGGCCCTTCTCAGACCCAGAGTAGGGATCTCCATCTTGGTGTCACAGGACATAACGTTCATGGCGGGCGTGTAATCGAAGAATTCCGCTTGTTCTGCGAAGGCAGGGAGGCTGCTGATCAGCCCCAGAGCTACGAGCGACTTCCTGAATATGGTCATGAGGACTCCTTTTCATTTATTTGGCCCATGCAGGTAGAAGCTGCATGGAGGCCATGTGGCGTAGGTGATTGCTGAAGAGTTAGGTCGGGGAGGGTTACTTCTTCTTTTTCTTGTAGCGAACGACGATCCGGTTGTAGGTCGGATACTTCTCGATCACGTAGTCAGGACTGAGTGTCAGCAGGTTGTGCATGGCAATGCCGGTGGCCGTGAGCAACCCCAATGCGCCTGTGATACCTCCTGCGAAGCTGCCTGCTGCCAGGCCAATTCGTCCGGCTGTGTAAACGCGGCAAGTCAGTCCAGTGACCTCAATCTTGCTTTCGACCAGGCGAACAGCTTCGAGCAACTTGCCGCCGAGGCCTACGACCTCGAAAGACTCCTTGCTGCTGATGAGTTGAGGAAGTTTGGCGGTGGCTAGGTCATGAAAAGTTAGCTTCATCATTTCAGTACTCCCTGTGTGATCAAAGAAATGGGTCGTAAATACCGTGGTCGTTTTGGCAGCATAACGAAACGATTCGCGTCATGCCAAGAATCTCCGCGACTCAAGATCAAGACCAAAGCCTGATGCGTCTGGGAAAGGCTGTTCGTGCCCGCAGAGCGCAGCAGGCTCTCTCCCAGGAAGCACTTGCTGATGCGGCTGGGATTGACCGCTCCCATATGGGGAAAATTGAGCGTGGGGAACGCAATGTGACCTTTCTGAACATTGCGCGAATCGCTTCTGCGCTTGGATGTAAACCATCTGACTTACTGCTGGACGCTGATCTGTAGCGTCTCGCCCAACGGCGCCTGCCATCTGTTAAAGCAAGCCCTGTTCAGCCAGCGACACGATGCCTTCTGACCCCACGATGAAGTGGTCCAGCGTGGTGGTGCCAACCATGACCAAGGCGTTTTTGAGTGTCTGCGTCAGGCGTATATCTGCCTGGCTGGGCGAGGGATCGCCCGAAGGGTGGTTGTGCACCAGGATCACGGCAGCGGCGTTGTGAGCGAGCACTGTCTTGACCACTTCGCGCGGATACACGCTGGCCGCATCGAGGGTGCCGCGAAACAACTCCTCGAAACTGATCACCCGGTGTTTGCTGTCGAGCAGCAGCACCGCGAAGATTTCGTGTGGTAGATCCTGCAGCAGCACCTGCAGGTGTTCTCTGACTTTGTGTGGATCAGTCAGCGCGCGTCCCTTACTAAGTCGCTGAGTGGCCAACTGCTGGGCCATGCGCAGGATGTCGGTTTCGCTGACAGGCGAGTCCACCAGGTAATTGCCGGCGACTTCACCGGCCCTGAGTTTGTGAAATTTCATGGTGTGTCTCCGGATGGCGAGCCGATTCGGCCCGCCTATGGTTAGGCTGACGGTTCGAGCTGTTGGGATTGGGCTTCGAGTTTCTCGGCGAGTGACTGGGTGTGAACGGTGCTGTCGGGCTTCGATGCGGCAGGCTGGCCGTCCGGAAAGAACTCTTCAGCAATGGCGCTGCTGTCCTCACCGTCGTCTTCGAAGATGCCGTTGCTCAGGCCGAGTCGCGCGGTGGCATCCAACGCTGCCTGATCAAAGCCAGCCGCCAGACGCGCCTCATCCAGCTCCCGTGCAGTGAGCAACGCTTGCTCCACGGTCATGCCGCTACGTAGCGTCAGATCGACGTAGAAGATCGGTGTGCCATAGCTCTGCCGCGTGGATTTGCCACGCAGACGCAGTTCCAGCGGCAGGCAGGCCAGGCGATCACCGGATATGGCCCGGAAGTATTGCAGCCGGGCTATCAGCGTGCGGATGCTATTGAAGCCCGTGGTGCGAAACACGAAGCTGCCCAGGGCGTCCTCATCGCCAATCACCACGTTCATCCGCCCGTAGGGCTTGCAGGCGTTGCCCTTGGCTAGAGGGCAGGCATCGGGTGACGGGCAGGGCAGCGATTGGACGCCATCCTTACCGATACGCTTGCAGGTTTCACCGTTGCCGACACACATCGGTCGACCGTTCTGCCGATCAAACAGGGTGTAATCAGCGCGGAAGTTCAGCTCAGGTTCGTTGAACAGCAAGCGCACCGGGATGCTGCGCAGCTTGTCGTCCTTGCCCTGACGTAACTCATCATTGAGTGGATGCAGCAACCAGCCGTCTTTGCCCTGCACCTGGGAGGTGATGGTGAATTGATCGTCTTTCTCCGGCAGGCGCTTGCCGTTCTTCTCGACGACCTTGCCGATCGAGATGCGCCCGAGTACGGGCGGGGTAATTGCCAGGCCTTTGAGCATGATGGCGCTCCTTGTAAGCAAAAAAGGCCAGCCAGCAGCGCGAACTGCATGGACTGGCCAAGGGGAGGGATGGAGTAGAAGAGGGCGATCAGCCGATCAGAAAGCGCCGACTACCTTCCTTGAGCTTCGGATAACGGGCCTGCAGGTAAGGCTTTTCCTGGAGCAGGCGCTCGACATCGAGCACGGTGCTGTCTTTGGCTTTGCGCCAGCTCACGTAGCCGCTGGAGAACTCAGCACGGGTCGATTCACCCATGGCTTGCTGCAGCATTTGCTTGAGCTCGGCCTCGCGCTTTTCTTTCTCGGAGATCGATTGACGCACAGCCTTCAGCTCCAGGAAGGCAGCCGCCAGACCGGCATTGCTGCTGAAGTCGACCACCTGGCCATTGTCCTGCGGATACAGGCAACGCAGCGCCAGCTCGGCCGATGCACTGCCATCGGCAGGTGGTGGTGTATCCGTTTCAACGTACTGCCAGAAGCGGCGCTCCAGTTCGATCAGGCGAGCGATCATCTGCTCATCCCGCTCGATGCGATGGATCTCCAGCGTCTGACCACCGAGCAACACCGCCACATCAGCCGCCTGCTTGCCGGTTACGGCGAGCTGGTGCATCACCTGCAACTGCACATATTCGGGGACGCCTTCTTTCCAGAGGCGTGCCCCGTTTATGCCGGCTGTCTTGCATTCGAGGATCTGCACTTCGTCTGTACCAATCACCTCGCGATCAATGTTAGCCAGCATCCAGGGCAAATCCGGATTGGGATGCTGCAGTACGGCGTTGATGCGACGTACCTTGTGCTTCGTGCGCTTGCTGTAATGCCAGGCCACGATGGGCTCCAGCACGTTGCCCCAGTATGCCGGGCTTTCCTCGTCGTGCGGATCGGTTTTCGGCAGGTTGCTGTCGCGGCCGGTTTTCTCCAGCCACAACTCCAACTGGGATTTGTAGGGACTGAGACCGACCGCCGCCGCTGCATCCGAACTGCCGATGCCTTGTTTGCGGATCTGCAGCCAGTCCTCGCGCGGCAGCTCCTTGGTGCTGACCAGGCGCAGGGCAGGGCGTTTCTTGCTGGTGCTGCCATTCAATGACGTTGCTTTCATGGTGTTCACCTCGCGGACACAAAACCGCCCGGTCAGCGCTGAACTGACCGGGCGTTATGGAGTGGATGAAGTAGAAAAGGGGAAGATCAGGCGACCATTTGCAGGGCCGCATTCAGAGCGCGTTGCTTGACCTGTGCACCTTGGCCAAACCAGGCCGAGTCGAGTCGGTACTCAGTGCTGCGAGCGCGACGCTCATGGTCAACGTACTCGGTCACCGCGTTGAGCAGACCCCAGGCAGTGCCGCGAGCCGACTCCAGATCCGAACCACGCCCGCGTCCTTCGTAGAGCTCCTGCACGCGGCGCAAAGCGCGTTCGTTGGGCAACTGCTCGGGCAGTTGGCCGGTCGGACTGACCTCGCACAGCACGTTCATGAAGTAGCCCAGTGCCTCATGCCACTGCACCTTGCGCTCAGCCAGCGCGCGCATGCGGTACATGAAGTCGTCCCATTGCGAGACGGCGATGCCAAGTTGCTTCTTCACCGCCTTCGGATCGAAGCGGGTGTTGTGCGGCACCTTGATCGCACGGCTGGTGCCATCCAGGGCGACCGTCAGGGTGTTGTTGCACACCACGCGAACGGTGGTCGGTGTCGCCGTGGTGGCCAGGGTGCCGTCACAGGAAGTCGCCAGCAGCAGGTAGCCGTTGACCTGATCGTTGCCCTTGATCGACGTGCCTTGTCCGGTACGCGCCAGCGCCCAGAACTTGCGACCTCCCTTGAGCACGCCCGCAGTTTCCAGCTCATAGCCGGACACTTCGGTCAGATCGCGATAGAACTCCAGCACCTCGCGCGGTTGCACGGTGTGATAGCGGTTGGAGACTACCGATAACGGAGCCTTGGTATCGGAGCGGTAGAGCACCTTCTGTTCAGGAAAGGAATGGATCGTGCCCAGATGACCGACAGCATCCGATTTGAAATGTACCGGCGACTCCTGGATTTGCCAGTCCATACCAGCTTGACGTTGCCAGACCTCGATAGGTTGCTTGCGAGGCAGGTTGTTGCCCAGGCCGTGCCAGGGAGTGGTGCCGACGTAAGCCATTTGTTCGACTTGATGAGCCATGATGAATTTCCTTTGAGCAATAGCCGGCATAAAGCGCTGCGCATGGCGCAGCACCGGCATTTAGGGATGAATGAAAGAGAAGGGCGGCCGGATCAGACCGTTTGATTGAAGCGGTGACCGCAGCTCAGACAGTGGTTGTGGGCCAGCACATGACGGTCAAGTTTTTCACCAAGCTGAGCGCCCATCGCACAACCACCAGCAGCACCAACCAGTCCGTTGAGAATGGCCGATGACAGGGCATTGAGGTTGACGTTGGGAGGTTTGGCTAGGCCGCTGCTGGCAATGGCCGGACCAGTGAGCAGGATGGTACCGGCACCACGCAGCGCACCGCCCAGCATGCCGATGAAGGCAGCAATCCGCATGGCGGAGAGGTGCGTGGAGACCTGAGGAGAGCCGCAGCTCGGGCAGTGCAATGACATGGTTGAAGACTCCATGGTGGGGATGTCATTGCGGTGATGTGTGACTGAAAAAAAATGGATTCAACGCGGCAGGAAAGGTCATCGTTGATTGACAATTGCTTTTACTTGCTCAGATTACGAAACTGTCGCTCCGCAGCCTCAGAGCTGCTGCTAAGAAGGATGCAAGAAATGAGCGACCGTTTTGAAGACGATGAAGAGGAAAATACCCTCGATTTCGATCACGAAGCAGCTGAAAAAGCAGGCTATTCCGGTGTTCCTATTGAGGAGCTGGACGAAATAGCTCTTCGTGAAATAGAGCGGGTTAGCAAAGGCGAATAGCCTGCCAGCTTGATCAAGCCTTGATGCTTATCTGGCGCCCGTTTCTACTTGGGTCATGGCATGCGGTTAGTTTGTCTTGGTAGCTGCATGCTGTGAGCCACGATTTGCGGCCCGCACAGCGCTAACACGATAATCCAGGTGTCAAGGATCGTCGCCCAAATGCAGATAGCGGACTCCCTCAGAACTCTCAGGCAGTGCCTGTTGCATCGTTTTTTAGACATGGATGAGAGCCGCGCATGATTTGGCAAACCCTATATCAGTCGGCAGATGGCTGCGTCTCCTGGCAAGGTAACTGTGCGCAGGCTGGAGATTTGTTCAATGGCTTTCTGCAAGGTCCCGTGTCTGCACGCCTGAACGATAGTGAAGGCAGCATTGCATTGAGCCAGCATCTTCGAGGTCTTAGCCTAACTGGTATGGGGCAGGATGCCTTGCAGGCTGTGCTCGACGCAGAGCTGCCAGAAACTCGCGATTGGGCTGCGGGTGAGGCACTGGCAGAGGTAGTGCTGCAGGAGCAGCATGACGTGGTGTTGCCCTGGAACAATGAGCGCGACAAGCGTAATCCTTTTGCATCTTTGCCAGGTGCTGACATTGTTGGCTTCCAGCGCGATGGTGAATCACATCGTCTGGCATTGGGTGAAGTCAAATGCTCATCCGAGGATAAATGGCCGCCTCAGGTTATGACTGGGCGTAGTGGCATGATCCATCAGCTAGAGACGCTTGCTGGAAACCTCGGCACCTTGTGCCAGTTGCTCAAATGGTTACTGCCTAGAGTCAAGAATACTGAATATCAGGCAGCCTTTGATTCCGCTTGCAGGCGATATTTCGAGTCTGGAAATCGTGATCTAGCGCTATTTGGCGTTTTAATACGCGATCAGGCAGCCAGCGAGATGGATTTGAAAAATCGCGGCAAGGCTCTTGTAAAGAGCGTGCATGCCCCGACACGTTGCCACCTACTTGCCTTGTATCTGCCTTGGCCGATTGAACAACTGCCTGCTGTTATTACGCAGGGATGTGGAACATGAATCACTGGCTGCTGGAAGCGATTGCAGAACGGCGTGCACAAGCGCTGCGTGATGCTGACCGGGTGCAGTTCTACCGTGAAATGACGCCGCAAGAGCCTGATTTAGATGCTCAGACCATTCATGAGGTAGTGGCTGCGCTGGAACTGGCCGTGCTGGATATGGAACTGGACCGCTTTGGGGATGAGAAGGATCGCCAGGCGGTACTGCACAGTGCAGCAGCAGATGCTTTCCGACTTTTGCGGGTACTGCCCTTACCTGAAACTCCGATGGCAGCGGCTACGCACATGCTGCGGGCATCCATATTGGCGGTGATTGGTGACCGGGGAGCAGATGCTGCGCGCTGGCTCCGTGCGCTTGATGATAAAAAAGCTTGGCCCGTGCTACCCCTGAACTCGTCAGATTGGGGGGAGCGCTGTCGTGCCACTCTTACCGATGTATGGTTGCGCCTGGTTCGCAAGCAAGGCTGGAACGACCGTGACACCGTACTTGAGCGGGTGGCTGCTCTGCGCACCAGCCAGCAGGAGTTTGAGCGAGAGTACCTGGGGTCTTTCGATCCGCTGCAAGCAAAGCGCTCGGCGCTAGAGCTTATCGCCATCTACCATTTGGCCAAAGCAGCTGACGTGCTAGCCCACTTCATCACCGATGGCGTGGTGGAGGATAGTTTTCAGATTCAGCCGATGCTGGACTCGCACTTTGACCGTGCCATTGCGGCCTGTGATACCGCTCAGTTGCTTGAGCTGGGGCCGCTAACGCGTCTGTTGGCAAGGGCAGCCGCTCAGATGGAGGCGAATTCGCTGTGGACGGTCACTCGTGCGGTGAACTCAAGGGTGACGAAATTTGTGCGCGAGTTGGTCAGTCGTGGCCGTGGTGATCGTGCCCTGTTCGATGTGCTGCCACCTCAGCGCCGCACGCTTGCTGAGCGGGGCTTGCTGGGATCTAGCCGCCGTGCCGTGGTGGTTAGTCTGCCGACTTCCAGTGGTAAGACGCTGATTGCCCAGTTTCGCATGCTGCAGGCGCTGAATCAGTTTGATGACCGCAAGGGGTGGGTTGCTTATCTTGCACCCAGTCGGGCACTGGTGAATCAGGTTACGCGACAGCTACGGCGCGATTTCCAGCCGCTAGGCGTGGTAGTGGAGCGGGTCAGTCCAGCTATGGAGGTCAACGGCATCGAGGCGGGGGTGTTGGCCGAGCAACAGAGTGATGCTCAGTTTCGTGTTCTTGTAGCCACGCCCGAAAAGTTCGATTTGATGCTACGCCAGGGGTGGGAGGAAAAAATTGGTCGTCCGCTCACACTAGTTGTGGTGGATGAAGCTCACACGATTCAGGACAGTGAGCGCGGACTGCGGCTTGAGTTGCTGCTAGCAACTATTAACCGTGAGTGCCGCGAGGCGCAGTTCCTACTGTTGACGCCTTTCATCCAGAACGCCCGGGAAGTTGCGCGCTGGTTGGGTGGTCTGAACTCTGAAGACATAAGCCTTGGGGTGGACTGGCAGCCGAATGACAGGGCTATCGGTATTGTCAGCGCGGTAGATGCGGGTGCCAAGAAGGGGCGAAGTCGCGATTATCAGGTGAACTTCGAGACAGTTCACACTTCTCGACCCAGTATTATCCTGGATGACGTGTTCCCTCTGGGCAGAGAACAGAGCCTGGCTACCTCGCTGACGGAGGTCAAGGCTGTGGGTACGCTAGCTGCGATCGCTGCGCGCAAGCTGGCTGCCCGTGGGCCGGTTATTGCCATGCACAACACTCCGGATAATGTCTGGAGATTGGCACATAAGCTGAAGTCTGGACGAAGCATAGAACTGTCGGCTGATTTGCGGTTTGTGCAGGACTATGTGGCGGCAGAGATGGGCGAGCAGTTCCCGTTGGTGGATTTGTTGTCCCATCGTGTGGGGGTGCACCATGGCGGGCTGCCGGAAGAAGTCCGGATGCTGATGGAGTGGCTGTTCGAGAAAGGTCATCTGGATGTCCTGGCAGCCACTACTACCCTTGCCCAGGGGGTGAACTTTCCTGTGAGCGGTGTGGTGATGGCGTCTACTCATTACCCGCAAGGAAAGAGCTCTGTTCCCATGCCGCCGGAGGACTTCTGGAATATTGCTGGTCGGGCGGGGCGTGTTTCTCAAGGGCAGTTGGGTGTGGTCGCGCTGGTGGCCAAAGACGCAGCTGACGTGGAAAAACGTCGTGACTTCATCAACCGCAACACCGGAGATCTGAACTCCGCACTGATTCAGTTGGCTCAAGCTGCAGCCGGTGAACTGACTGACCTTGGATTGATTGTTTACCACCATCCCGAGTGGTCTAGCTTTCTGCAGTATCTAGCCCATACCTACCGCCAGATGGGGCAGCCGTCCAACTTTGCCGATCAGATCGAGCAGGTCTTGCGTGGCACCTTCGGCTTTGAACGGCTTCGCACGTCAAACAGTCAGCTTGCTCGCAGTTTGCTTACAGGTATCCGCAGTTACGTTTCTTACATGGCTAGCCCTGCACAACCGCTAGGGCTGGTAGACAGTACGGGCTTCTCGCTGCAGAGCATCAAAACGGTCATGACCCATCGCGGTAACATCGGGCCAGATTCATGGGATCGGGACAGGCTGTTCAAGGCTGGTGACGGCACTCTGCAGACCATGATGGGGGTGCTGCTCCGTGTGCCGGAGTTGCGCGATAACCTGAAGGCAGTTTTAGGTGGAAAAACGCCAGATGGCGACAAACTTGCGCTCATTTTGAAGGACTGGGTGAATGGTGAAGAGCTGGTCACCATTGCCGAGCGGCACTTCAGCCAGGAAGGCACGGATACAGTTACTGCCTTGACCAAGTGCGGTCAGAACCTCTTCGGTAAGCTGGCTCATACCTCTTCTTGGGGGTTGAATGCACTGCTTGCTATTACAGGATCAGAGCTTGAAGACGGCGAGCGTAGCCTATTAGCCAATCTACCCTCGCAGGTGTATTACGGTGTATCGACAGATGAAGCAGTTTCGCTGCGCCTTCTAGGTGTACCTCGCCGAGCCGCACCAGCTTTGGCTCGGGCGATGCAATTGAAACCAGGTGACTCCTTGCCTTTGATCCGGCAACGCCTTGAGGCCTTGCCGGAACAGGGGTGGAGTGCTGCACTGGGCGCTGATGGACAGGTTTATCGCAAAGCTTGGCTGATCATGGACGGAGTGGAGTAGGCGAGGGCTCGAAAACAACCATCGATCTTCGAAAATCAGCTGATAATTTCTGGCTGCTTAGCGGCGTATTGGAATGATTTTTCGATCACCAAGTTGATTGATAGCTGCAGCCGAAAGATTGCCGGTAGCAGCCTTTTGAATATGCTCACTCCACCAAGCCATCATAGGGCGCCTGCGATCGATATAGTCCGCACGGTTGTAGGCACTGCGCACTTCGTCCTTATCCACATGCGCCAGCGCTACTTCGATCAGCTCAGGCTCCCAGCCGTGCTCGTTGAGCGTTGTACTGGCCATTGATCGCATTCCGTGGCTTACCAAGCGTCCCTCAAAGCCCATGCGTTTCAAGGCCATGTTGGCTGTTTGGCTATTGCAGTGAGTACGCGGATTGCGGTCAGCAGGGAACACGTATTCACGGTGCCCGCTGTAGGGTTTGATTGCTTCCAGAATGGCCAATGCTTGATCTGTAAGCGGCACCGTATGCGGGCGACGTTTCTTCATGCGTTCAGCCGGGATCGTCCAGATCCTTTTCTCGAAGTCGATATCGGCCCAGCGGGTAGTGGCAGCCTCAACGGGGCGAGTCATCGTGTGCAGTTGCCACTCGATCAGGCATCGAGTGGTTCTTTTTATGCTGGCGTTCGCGATTGCAACCATGAGCTCTTTGAGCTCATCGGGATGTAAGGCCGGCATGTTCTTTTTCTTCGGCTTCTTGAACACGCTACCAATCCCGGTAAGTGGGTTGGCGGGTATCAGGCCTGAGTTGACCCCGTAGGTCATGATTTCGTTGAGTCGCTGCGTAAGGCGTTTGACGGTTTCCAGGCTGCCTTTAGTTTCGAGCGGCTTGAGAAGGCTGATGACTTTCGGAGCTGTTATGGATGCGATCGGCGTAACGCCCAAGTCGGGGAAGACGTGCAACGTAAGCGAGCGCCAAATGTCTTCAGCGTAGGCGGGGGTTACTGCATCTTTCTTGAGTTCATACCAGGACGTCGCTACGTTCTGCAGCGTGTGCTCGGTTGCGGCCTTTTTGGCCTGTCGATCTGCGTCGCGTCTCTCTTTGGGATCAATGCCCTGTGCTACGAGCTCACGCGCTTCAATGGTCAGTTTGCGGGCTTGAGCAAGGCTTACTTCCGGGAAGGTGCCAAGCCCCATATTCAGTCGCTTCTTGGTGATGGGGTGGATGTAGTTGAAATTCCACAATCTCGATCCATTGATTCTCACTCGCATCTGAAGGCCGTTGCCGTCAGTCAAGGTGTAGTCCTTTTCTTTGGGCTTTGCTGCTTTGACCTTCAGGTCTGAAAGGCGCGTTGTTGCGGCACCCATGGTGTACTCCAGTGCGATTTGTGTATTCCAAAAAATACTGGCTTAGGGCTTGGAATACAATTTGGAATACACGAAGGCATGGATGCAGTCAGACGTCTTTGTACGTCTATGACGCTGAAGGTCCCGTATTTGCTGGGTTTCAGACACAAAAAAAGACGTCCGTGGACGTCTTTAGATGTTGTAATGGTGGAGCCGGGGGGATTTGAACCCCCGTCCGCCAGTTCTCCACTGTCGGTACTACATGCTTAGCCGTGTCTATTGAGTTAACCCTCAGCCGCCCGACGGGCAGGGTGCATTGGGCGAGTTGTGTAAGTTTTAGCCACTTCGTCCACAACGTACTACGCGGCGATCCTGTTCTGCATGACAATCACTTCAGGTTTACAGGCATCCCCTAGTGATCGCTGGAGCCGAAGCTACCAGAAGGACTAGTCGCGCCGCTTACGCAGCGAGAGCGTAGCCCTCGTAGTTTTCGTCATTGGCAACTATAGAAAGTTGCAACAGTTGATTTACGACTTCTGTTACCAAGTCGGCATGCACCTCGAGCTTCGCTACCGGCGTCGAATCCTAATCGGCCCCAAAACTTTTCGGTTACAGATAGGACGTCAAGTGTACGGCAAAGGTTCCTCAGCGTCGACTGCGGATTCCATCGCGGGAAGCTATGATGGCGCCTCGCATCTGCCTGCGTCCTCTGCAAAGGAGCTGTAATGCCGAGTTCTAGCCGCTACCCTCTACGTCAGTGGATCTGGCGAGCGTTCGTGCAAAGCGCGCTGATCCCGCTGATTCTGGTGGAGTCGGTGCTGATCGCGGTGTATCTGTTGAGCAATCAGGCGATTCGTGACGCGCAGATCGAGCATCTGCAGGAAACAGCCGTGAAAGATCTGGCCAGCGCCGCGTTGCGCGAAGCGCAGATCATCGACGGGCGGCTGCGCTCTATCGAGTCGCTGGTGCAGGTGTACCGCGATGGCGCTCTCAAAGCGCTGCTCGATACCCGTTTCCAGGCCGATGAGCTTGAGCGCCAACGCCATGCGGTCACTGACAGTGGCGTGTTCTATACCCGCAGCGATGACGGGCGCGCAGCATCCTTCTATGCCAACAGCACGCCACTTGCTCAGCAGGATCACGCCAAGGTCATGCGCCTGTCGCAACTCGATCCGCTGATGCGTTCGATCCAGCAGGCCAGCCCGCTGGTAGCGGCGCTGTATTTCAATACCTGGGACAGCTACAACCGCATCTATCCCTGGTTCGATACGCCCGCGCAGTATCCCCACGACATGGTGATACCCGATTACAACTTCTATTACCTCGCCGACGCCAAGCACAATCCCGAACGCAAGGTGATGTGGACCGAGGTTTACCTCGACCCGGCAGGCCTGGGATGGATGATGTCGGCCATCGCCCCGGTGTATCGCGAGGACTTTCTCGAAGGCGTGGTCGGTCTCGACGTGACCGTGGGCCAGATACTGGGCGAGATTGCCGAACTCAACGTGCCTTGGCAGGGCTACGCGATGCTGGTCAGCCATGACCACAACATCATGGCGTTGCCGAAGGCAGGGGAGCTGGATTTCGGTCTGCGTGAGCTGACCCAGTACTCCTACGAAGAGGCCGTGCGCCGTGAAGTACTCAAGCCCGAGGACTTCAACCTGGCCAAGCGCGAGGGTATGGAGCCATTGCTTCAGGCGATGAACGAGGGCAATGGCAGCGTGCAGGAAGTGCTGCTCGGCGGCCGCAAGCAGCTGGTGGCCTGGAGCGAAATTCCGCAAACCGGCTGGCGCTTGCTGTTGGTGGTGGACGAGGAGCAGATCTTCCATGACACCAACCAGTTGGCCGAGCGTTACATGCAGATCGGCTATCTGCTAATTGCCGGCCTGGCGGCGTTCTATCTGCTGTTCTTCGCCCTGATGTGGCTGCGTTCGCGCAATCTCAGCAAGCAACTTGCCGAGCCCATCGATGGCATCGTCGACATGGCGACCAGCCTGGGGCAGGGCAAATATTTACCAGCCGTGCCGGACAGTCATATCGCCGAGGTCAGTCGCCTGGCTGACGCCGTGCAGCAGGCCGGCAAGCAACTTAAGGCCAGCGAGCATGAGCGGCAGGAGGCGCAAAGCATTCTGCAACTGGTGCTGGAGAGTACAACTGAAAGCCTCTGGCAGATCGATACCACAGATCTGACCATCGATCTCAGCGAGCGCTTCGTCCGGCGTTTTGGCCTGGGTGCGAATCACCTGACGCTGAGCGAGTTCAACCAGCGCGTACACCCCGATGATCTGGAGCGTTTGCGTCACCTGCGCAAGCTATTCGCTGACAGTGGCGAAGAGTATTTCGACGCCGAATACCGCTATCTCGATTGCCGCGGCGATTACCTCTGGCTGCTCAGCCGTGGCAAGGTCCTGGCGCGCGACGCGAGCGGCTGGCCACTGCGTATTGCCGGTACGCACGTCGACATCACTCGGCTCAAACAAGTGCAGGAAGAACTGCGTCACGCCAGCCTTGAAGCGCTCGCGGCCAGCCAGGCCAAGAGTCGCTTCCTGTCGAGCATGAGCCACGAACTACGCACGCCGCTCAACGCCATCCATGGCTTCGCTCAGTTGATCGAGATGGAGGCGCAGGACAAGCAGGACGCCATGTTGGAGACCGATTACGCGCGTGAGATCGTCAGCGCCAGCCGCCATCTCACTTCATTGGTCGACGACATTCTCGATCTGTCGAGCATCGAGAGCCGGCGTCAGCAGTTGCAGTTCCAGGCAATCGAAATCGGCGCGCTACTCAGCGGTTGTGCCGAGCTGGTGCAGCCCGAAGTGCAGCAGAAACAGTTGCAATTGCAGGTGATGGAGGCAGCCAATCCGCCCTTGTTCGTACAGGGCGACCCGCGCCGGGTACGGCAGATTCTGCTCAACCTGCTGTCCAATGCGATCAAGTACAACAGCCCGCGCGGCATGATCCGCATGGGCTACGAGGTGCGTGCCGACTGTGTGCGGTTGTGGGTTGACGACACTGGACCGGGTCTTTCCAGCGAGCAGCAGGCGCAGCTGTTCCAGCCGTTTCAGCGTCTCGGCCGGGAAAGCTCGAATATTCCCGGTACCGGCATCGGGCTGGTGCTCTGCCGCGAGCTGGCCACGTTGATGGAAGGCGAAATCGGCGTGCGTAGCGAGCCTGGTGTCGGTAGTCGTTTCTGGCTCGACATCCCCAGTGCGGCCAGCCCTGATGTGTTCGGCGACGAGACTGCCGAGGTGCCGGCGCAGGCCGTGAAAAGTCTGGTGCAGGTGCTGTGCGTGGAGGATCATCCCGCCTGCATGAAGATCCTGCAGGCATCGTTGCGTGAGTTTGCCGAGGTCAGGGGCGTGAGTTCATGCCAGCGGGCATTGGCCGAATTGCAGGAAAGTGAGCCGGCACTGGTGTTGCTGGATATCGACCTGCCTGACGGCAATGGGCTGGATATTCTCGACGCCATGCGCGCTGAGCCGCGTTTGCGTGATGTGCCGGTGATGGTGATCAGCGCGGTGGCCGATGCACGGTTGTTCGAGGATGCCAAAGCGCGCGGCGCTTCGGCCTGCCTGAGCAAACCGGTAGATCTGCAGGAGGTGCGTCAGGTCGCGCTGGGCTTGCTGTACAGCGGTTATTGAGCAAGCCCAGCGTGATTCATTCGCTGGCGGCCAGCAGGTCGAGGGCTTCGCCCAGCACCTTGACCGACTCGACATGATCACCGGCCTTGTGCAGGGCTTCACCTTCGGCGCGCAGCTCCTGCACCTTGGCCAGCACCTCTGGGTCGGCAGGCGGATCGCTTTGCAACAATGCATCGATCTTGGCCATATCCTGCGGGCAATGCATGGCCCACAGTGGCAGGCTGATCAGGGTTGCGGCGAGAAACATGAGCGTGCGACGCATGATGACTCTCCTGAAACGGGTTAGGGGAATCTCAGTATAGGAGAGCTCAGAGCCATCGGCGCCTGGCGGGTTTCAGCGACGCCGAAGCTCCACCTGCAGGGCGTGTTCATCGGTCTGAGTGCAGATGATGGCTACATTCAGGAAGTGCTGGATTACCTGCATGTTGCTGCTCAGATGCTCGCTCATGTGCGTTGTGCTGAAGCTGCCGCCGCCAGCCATGGCCAGTGGCAGCAGCAACTGATCGGCCAGGTGCTCGGCCACGGCGGCGCCGCTGTGCAGCCATTGCCGCGCTTGACCCACGGCCCGGTCAGCGACCTGCTCGGCGCGCACGCTGCTTTGGCCGACGCTGCTGAACACCTCGGTAAGGTGCTCGCAGGCGATTTCCAGCAGCAACACGTTGCCTGGGCCGATCTGCTTGTCCAGCCAGATGCCTTTCAGTGCCTGTTCCGGCCACTTCAGGCGCTTGCCGACACGCGCCAGTTCGCGCTCGGCCACATGGCCTGGCACGTCCGCCACTATGGCGGTTGCCAGCTGATGGTGAACGGCGCCGGGCGCCTTCAGGTGCAGCGGGCTTAGCACCGACGGTGCGACCTGCAGGGCGATTGCGCCGCCACCAGCCGGTGCGAAGCCATGGCGCAGCAGTTCGATCTCCACCTGTGCGCCCATGCGCCGGAGCAGCGGCAGCCAGGCCCGCTCGAGAAACTCGAAGGGTGGCGCCAGCGGGTTGTGCGTACCGCCGCTGATGTGCACCCGGCTGGGCTGGTCGGCTTGCAGCAGGGCGGGTAGCAGTGTCTGCATCACCAGGCTGCAGCTACCAGCGGTGCCGATGGCGAAGTCATAGTCGCCGCCCTAGATCGCGCCGGGCGCAAAGCTCAGACTCTGCGAGCCGAGCTGCGCGCCTTCCACGCGGGCCGAGCTGATCTGCGCGGCCGCTGTTACAGCCGTGAGATGCTGACGTAGCAGGCCGGGGCGGCTGCGCTTGGCGCGGATGTTGTGAATGCGAAACGGCTTGCCGGTGATCATCGACAGGCTCAGCGCGCTGCGCAGTATCTGGCCGCCGCCGATGGCGCCGTCCAGCTCGATAAGGTCCTTGTTCATCTGTAATCCTTGGTGATCGTTGCCACACTATCCGCACGGTGGATATCGGATCGGCTGCGAACTGTACTCGGCTCAGGCGTAGCGTTTCACTGTCTCGCGCAGGTAGGCGTCGAGCAGGCTGCTGTCCGCGCGGGTACGCGGCAGGCTCGGCACCGGCTGCTGCAGTTGCGTTTCGATGAACGCATGCAGAGCGGCGCGGCGCGGGCCATAGGCGGACTCGTCGGCGCTGCGCTTGAGAACCAGCAACTCCTCCACCTCGGCCAGCAGCGCAGAGTCGTCCACCGTCTGCAGCAGGTCGGCGAAGGTCATCGGCGGCCGGCCGCGACCCTGGTCGATCCAGCGCACGGCGAGCAGCGGGCGCAGTACGTAGAAGTATTTTTTCAAGCGCACCGAGTCGCCCTGCAGGTAGCCGCGAAAGTTCTTCCTGGCCATCGACAGGTAGTGGTTGCGCGCTGCCGGCGGGCTGTAGAAGTGCTCGGCCAGCTCGCGCAGGCGCGCGGTTGCCTGATCTTCCTGGCGATACACCAGCGGCGAGTCGAGCCACTCCAGCAGCGTCGGGTTGGACTTGCGCAGCAGGCCGAGGGTCTTGCGCAGTTCCCAGCCGCTGACGTCCAGCTCGTCGTCCAGTGGGCGTTCGATCACGTCACGCGGCGCATCCACCTGGACGAACCAGTCCGGTTTTTCCACGTATACGAAGCGCGCGTCGTAATCGCTGTCCGGCGAGGCAAAGCCCCAGGCGCGGCTGCCCGATTCGCAGGCATAGAGCACTTTGACGTTGCGCTCGCGCTCTAGCCGTTCGAGTTCGACCAACACCCGGGCGCGCATGGCGTCGCTGAGCGGGTGGCGTTGTTGCATGTTCATTTCTCTATCCTTGTTCAGTCTGTCGCGCTGGCGGCCAGCGCCGACAATGTCCGGCGTCGCGGGTTGTATAGGGTGAGGCACCAAATGCCCCACAATTCCTTGCCGTCGTCAAAGTAGCTGCGCCAGGTGCTGCGCTGCGGCTCTGTATCTGCATTGCCGACCCAATCGAGCACCTGCATGCCTTCTTCTGGATACAGCCGCAGCATTTGCAGCCATTCGCGAAAGTCCGCCACGTGCAACGGAGTGCCGTAGGGCGGGTCGCGGAAATTGCGGCACAGCAGGCCGTCCTCACTGGCCAGCTCATGTAGCTCTATAAGGTTGAAAGCCGTCGGGCGTGCTTGCGCAAAATCGGGTGTCAGGTCAGGCCAGCGTTGTTTAGCAAAGCGCGAGTCCTGTGCAATCAGCTCAAGTCGGCCAAGGCGAGCGAGCTCCTCGATGAGCTCGAACAGTATCTACAGCACCTGCCGATGCTCCGCTTCGCCGGGTGTGGCGGTCGGATCGAGCGTGGACACCACGAAGTCGAACACGCAGCCCGCCTCTTCCAGGCGGGTGCGCAGTTCATCGAGTCGCTGGCTTTGCATCGGTTGCAGCATGGCTTCACCTCATTCTGCTATTCGCATTGCCTCGAGCTGGCGGTTCTCTCACGCCAGGCGTGTCACGCAATCTGGCGGCAGGGCACCGTTGTCCTGCAGCTCGGCAACCTGGGCAAGCAACTTACGGCGCTCGGCTGGCGCTGTGGTCGGGTCGACCATCAGGTATTGCTGCTGGCACCAGTTGGCGATCCAGGCCAGCCAGTAGTCGCGCTGCTGCACTTCGCTATCCAGGCGACGCAGCAGGTAGGCCAGCTGTTGCCAGCGCGGCCGCAGCGCCATCAGTGCGGCGCGGCGGTGGTCCGGTAGATGCTGCCAATCACGATCCAGGCGCCTGTCGAGTTCCGCTTCCAGTGCATCCCAGGGTTGGCGGCCCAGACATTCGCAGGCTTTGGCGAAGACCTTGTCGGCTGGATCATCCTGCATCGCCAACTGCTCGCTCAGGTGCTCGTCGCTTAGGCTCACTAACGCCGCTAGGCGCACGCTGGCCATGGGCGAACGTAGCGCCGCAGCACGCCAGCACTCATCCAGGCTGACCTCCAGTTCGCTGGCCAGGCCTAGTACGCCCAGCCATTCGCGTTTGGACTTGGGCAGGGCTGCGTCCAGTCGCTTTGCGAGCACTTCGCCGGCATCGAGTTGCCAGCGTGGCGCCGCCCAGCGGGCCAGGTTGCGGACCGCCGGCGAGGCGTCCAGCAGAGCATCACGCAGCATCTCGCGTGGCTCGTCGAGCCGGCTCAGCAGCGCATGCATGGCCTTGACCCGCACGCTGGCACCGGGTGTAGCCAGTGCCAATTGCAGCAGCGGCACTGCCTGTTCCGCAGGCAGGCTCTGGCAGGCTGAAACCGCCATCTGGCGTACCGTCATCTCGCGGTGTGCCAGTGCCTTGCCGAGCAGGCTGACGGGCTCGTCGCTTGCCTCCAGCAGCAGGTCGAACAGAAACCGAGCGCTTTTGCCGTGTTGAACGAGGAACGCTGCCTGCACTGCATCGCGTACTTCGGCACCCTGCAACACCGTGCGTGCTGCCGCCAGTGTCTCTCTGTGGTCGGCACGCTGGCGTTCTGCAAGCGCCATCAGCGGTTGCAGGGCATGTAGCAACGCTGGCGTATGCTCGGGTACGAGATAGCGCTGCACGCCCGCATTGGCCAACTGGCGTACCTGCGGCACCCAGTCGTTGACCCGTTCGAGCAGGGCGGCCAGGGCTTCTGGTGAAGGCAACTCGCTCAGTTTACGCACCGCCACCTCGCGCACGAAACCGTTGTGGTGACTGCTCAGCGTGAGCCAGTCGCCTTCGCCCTTGCAGTCGGCTAGGACCTCCAATGCCTCGTGGTGACGATAGCTTTCCCAATAGTTGTCGGGCGCTGGGCGACTATTTAGCCGCTGCAGCCAGTCTTTCAGGTGCTTCATAGTCTCTATCCTTTCACGCACACCACCTGACGCAGGGTGTGCACCACTTCCACCAACTCGCGCTGGGCGTCCATTACCTGATCGATGTCCTTGTAGGCCATCGGTATTTCGTCGATCACGTCGGCGTCCTTGCGGCATTCCACATGAGCCGTGGCGCGGATCTGATCTTCGATGGTGAAGACCTTCTTCGCCTTGGTTCGGCTCATGGTGCGCCCGGCGCCGTGGCTGCAGGAGCAGAACGCCTCCTCGTTACCCAGGCCGCGCACGATGTAGCTCTTGGCGCCCATGGAGCCGGGGATGATGCCCAGTTCGCCCTTCTTCGCTGACACCGCGCCTTTACGGGTTACCAGCACCTCTTCACCGAAGTGACGTTCCTTCTGCACGTAGTTGTGGTGGCAGTTCACTGCCTCCAGGGCCACCTCGAACGGTTTGACGATCACGCCGCGTGCCGCCGCGATCACCGCATGCATCATCAGCGCGCGGTTCTGCTTGGCGAAGTCCTGCGCCCAGCCCACAGCTTCCACATAGTCATCGAAGTGCTGGCTGCCTTCCTCGAAGTAGGCCAGGTCACGATCCGGCAGGTTGGCGATGTGCTGGCGCATATCGGCCTGGGCCAGTTCGATGAACAGGTTGCCGATGGCGTTACCCACACCGCGCGAACCGCTGTGCAGCATGAACCAGACGCGGCCTGCTTCATCCAGGCAGACTTCGATGAAATGGTTGCCGGTACCCAGGGTTCCCAGGTGCTTACGATTGTTGGTTTTCTCCAAACGCGGGTACTTGTCGGTGATCGCCTTGAAGCGCTCGCTCAGCGCCGACCAGGCGTGGTCGGCCATCTCCGGCACGTTTTCCCAGGCTCCCCGATCACGACCGGCGCGCGTGTTGCTGCGCCCGTGCGGCACGGCTTTCTCGATGGCGGCGCGCAGCCCGGCCAGGTTATCCGGGAGGTCGTGCGCCATCAGCGAGGTGCGCGCGGCGATCATGCCGCAACCGATATCCACCCCGACCGCAGCCGGGATGATCGCGCCGACCGTGGGGATCACGCTGCCGATGGTCGAGCCCTTACCCAGGTGCACGTCCGGCATCACGGCCAGGTGCTTGAAGATGAAGGGCATCTTCGCGGTGTTCATCAACTGCTGCTTGGCGTCTTCCTCCACCGGAACGCCTTGCGTCCACAGTTTGATTGGCTTGCCGTTTGCGACTTCCAGCAGGTTGTAAGTTTTGCTCTGCATCATCATTCACTCGTAATTCGGGCTGGCTGGGCCAGCGTGCTTGCAGTGCGGCGACAATCGTTGGTGAAACATGCGCGTCGCTCTATCCTGTTGAGCTACCCGTTGCCGGGGCGGGATTCGAACCCGCAACCTTCACGTCCTGTAGTTCCACCGGCATTCGCCGGGTCAATAAAAATGGTGGATGCGGGCCTCCGTGCAGCGACGAGGTGATGGGCACATTTGCTCTACCGACTGAGCTACAGCCTTGCGGCTGACGGGGCTCGAACCCGCGACACAATGTAGTACCCAAGGCATTCGCTGCCTGAAAAAGATGCGACGACAACGAGTGGTGAAACTCGCGCTCTCCCATTGAGCTACGGCCCCCCAGTGATGGAGCCGACGGGATTCGAACCCGCAACCTCGATCTTAAAAGGATGTAGTTCCACCGGCATTCGTCGCAAAACCGTGAATCAGGTGGCACGACAAGATAAGTGACTGTTCCGTGTTGCCACGGGCCGGTATCGAAACCGGCATAACCGATGTACAGCCACTGGCATTCGTGCCTTCGCTCGTAGTCGACAAGTTCGTGATGAGACGTCTTGGATGTAGTCCCATCAGCATTCGAATACGCTTGAATCGTTGATCTGTGCGCCCGGCCCCAGTCGGCCGGGCGCGTTCTCATATCTCCATCTGCTCGATGGCGTCGACCCAGTGGCCGGCGCCGAAGGTACCGCTGGCGAACTGCGCCACCACGTCGAACACCGCGTCGCTGAAGCCGCCGACATTCAGGATATCCGCACGATCCGGCGCCTGGGTGGTGCCATGGGGTTGCAGGTCGATGCAGATCAGCCGCGCTTGCGGGTTGAACTGCTTGATTCGCTCCCACTGCCGCAGCGTCTCGGTGGCGCCATGGCGGCGGGCGTCGATCCAGGATTCGTTGTCGGAAACCAGAATCAGCGTATCCACTTTCGCCTTGGCATCGGCCAACTGCTTCAGCGGGGCGGAGCAACTGGTGCCGCCGCCGCAGATCGCCGCCAGCCTCGAAGCGTTGCTCATCACGCTGTCACGCGGGTTGAGCGTCATCTTCACCACTTTGTTCTCGAACGGCAGCAACTGGGCCTGCGGCTGCTTGCGCAGGATCGCTGCGGCCACCAGCGCCGCCACGTCGATGCAGCGCACCGCAGTGGTCGCGCCCTGGCGGTAGCCGGTCACCGGGCTCGCCATCGAGCCGGATACGTCCGGGCATACCACCACCTGACCGCTCAGCGCCGGTACATTGCTCAGCGACAGCTCCAGAGCATCCTGCAGCGCCTCGCGCACCGTCGTTGGCACGCCGTCGCCGGTCATGCGGTAGGCCGCCAGCAACTGGTACGGGTAGACCCGCGCCTTGCCGATTGCCTCGCCATCGGCCAGACGCCGCGCCGCCATTTCGGCACAGCCCTCGACCGCGAATGCGCCATGGCGCACCAGCGTATTGAGGTTCATGCGCAGCGCCTGCCAACCCATGCGTCCGGCCAGTTCGGCCCATTGCGCCGCGCTCAGCGTCTCGTTGCCGAGCAGTTGGAACGGCACGTCCGGCAACTCGCTGCTCGCGCCGCTGCGAAACGCCAGCAGGGCGTGGGTCAACGGCGGCAGGGCAGCAGCATCGGCCGGCTTGCCGATCAACCAGGCGAAGAAGGCTTCACGCCAGGCCTCGCTCGGCTTGGGGTGAACCATCTTCACCACGTCGGCCAGCGACGGCTGGTTGCCGACTGCGGCCTGCAGCAGTTGGCGTTCGCTGGCGGTGTTCAGCCAGTTCTGCACCAGACGCTTGGGCTGCGAACCGAGCGACTTGCGTCCGGTCACGCAGCTACGCAGGATCTGCACGAAGGTGCGCAGCATCTTGCCGTTATCCACTACCTGCTCGAACAAGGCCGGCACCAGGCTCGAGCGTTGTGCGGCCAGGGCTGCCAGCAGCAGGGCCGGCATGTCCTTCATGTGGCCCTTCTTGCGGGCATAGAGCGCGGCTTTGGCCACATAGCGGGCGTCCAGCTCGCCGACCAGCTTGAGCACTTCGTCCAACTGGGTTTGCGCATCGGCATAGACGGTCTGGTTCAGGCAACCGGTGACCGCCAGCTGGGCCAGCTTGTGCTTGGGCTTGTAGGCATAAGCCGGCGCCTGCTGTTTGTTCAGCGTGTCGCTGGCCGGCAGTTGGGCTTGGCGGGTGTTGAACAGGTTGAAGTTGGCCATCTTGGCGTCTCGCAGTGTTGTCCGTTGTTGCCAGGACTATTGCAGCGGCTGTGCCAGGTTTATCTTTCGAGTTCTTATTTTTATTTAAAGTATTGATTTAAAAGTATTTTATTTTTGTTCGAGATGATTTTTGCTGGATCTTGAGGTGGTCGGCTTCAGCAGCATGATATCTATATAGATCGTAATTTATCTTTTTGGATAAGATGCTGGAGGGTCTACGAGGATTGAACATGATTCGCAAGCGTACCGTCGCCATCGGCTTTATCGGCACCACCCTGGATCGGGTCGGCAAGGGTGCCAATCGCTGGAACAAATGGCGGCCGAGTATCGGCCTGTGTCAGCAGCCGGATCTGCTGATCGACCGTCTGGAGCTGATCCACGGCTCCGACGCACGTGATATCGGCCTTGCCGAGCGCATTCGCGCGGACATCGAGCAGATCTCCCCGGAAACCGAGGTGCGCCTGCAACAAATGCAGTTGCGCAACCCTTGGGATTTCGAGGAGGTCTATGGCGCGCTGCACGACTTCACCAATGCCTATGTCTTCGATACCGAACACGAGGACTATCTCGTGCATATCACTACCGGTACGCACGTCGCGCAGATCTGCTGGTTCCTGCTGACCGAGGCGCGCTATCTACCGGCAAGGCTGATACAAACTTCACCCACACGCAGGCGCGCCGAGGTCGATCCGGTCACGGGCACCTACACGCTGATCGACCTGGATCTGTCGCGCTATGACCGCATCGCCTCGCGCTTTCAGAACACACGCCTGGAGGGGCTGGCCTTCCTCAAGTCGGGCATCGCCACGCGCAATGCCGCCTTCAACCGCTCCATCGAGCAGATCGAGCGAGTCGCCGTGCGCTCCTCGGCGCCCATGCTGCTGATCGGCCCGACCGGCGCGGGTAAGTCGTTTCTGGCGCGGCGGGTGTACGAGCTCAAGCGCAGCCGCCATCTGGTCGATGGTCGCTTCGTCGAGGTCAACTGCGCCACCTTGCGCGGCGATGGCGCGATGTCGGCGCTGTTCGGCCATATCAAGGGCGCTTTCACTGGCGCGCAGAACGCTCGTGATGGCCTGCTGCGCGCTGCCGATGGTGGCATGTTGTTCCTCGACGAGATTGGTGAGCTGGGCCTGGACGAGCAGGCCATGCTGCTCAAGGCTGTCGAGGAGAAACGCTTCTTTCCCATGGGCTCAGACAAGGAGGTGAGCAGCGACTTCCTGCTGATCGCCGGCACCCACCGCGACTTGCGCGCGCGGGTGGCTGAAGGTCTGTTTCGCGAAGACCTTTACGCGCGGATCAACCTTTGGACCTTCGATTTGCCAGGCCTTGCCGGGCGCCGCGAGGATATCGAGCCGAACATCGATTTCGAGCTGCAGCGCCATGCCCGCGAGCAGGGACGGCTGGTGCGTTTCAATCTGGAGGCGCGGCGGCGCTATCTGGCCTTCGCCAGCTCCAGCGAGGCCGCTTGGCAGGGCAACTTCCGTGAGCTGTCGGCCTCGATCACGCGCATGGCGACCCTGGCCGACAGCGGGCGTATCGATGAAGAGCAGGTGCGTGAGGAGATCGAGCGCCTGCGCAGAGCCTGGGGCCAGGTGGAGCAGGACGATGGGCTGAAGGCCTGGCTGGGCGAGGCGGCGGACGAGCTGGATCTGTTCGACCGCCTGCAGTTACGGGCGGTGCTCGAGGTCTGTCGTCAGGCCGATAGTTTGTCCGATGCCGGGCGCCGGCTGTACCAGGTGTCGCGCCTGAGCAAGGCGCAGCCCAACGATGCCGACCGGCTGCGCAAGTACCTGGCGCGTTTCGGCCTGGAGTGGAAGGATCTGCTCGGTAACTGATGGCTGTGCTTTGCTCCGGTATGCTGTGCGCCTGATTCACTCCATGCAAGGAATGCCCATGCGCCACCCTATGACCGTCGAGCAGTTGCAGCAGGCCTGCACAGCTGGGCATCGTTTCGACTATCTGTATTTCTGGGGGCACAGCCGTGCGGCGGGGACGCCGGTTGGCAAGAGTTGTCTGAGTCAGTGGTATCCCTCGGCCTTTACCCTCGGAGGCATCCGCTACGCAACGGCCGAGCACTACATGATGGCTGGCAAGGCACGTCTGTTCGATGATGCCGATGCGCTGCAGCGCATCCTGGCAGCGCGCATACCGAATGAGGTCAAGGCGATAGGCCGTGAAATCCGTGGTTTCGACGAGGCGCTTTGGCGTGAAAACCGTCAAGCCATCGTCTTCGAGGGCAATCTCGGCAAGTTCTCCCAAGACCCGGAGCTGGCACGTTACCTGATGGGAACCGCACCTCGTTTGCTGGTGGAGGCCAGCCCGGTCGATCCCGTCTGGGGTATCGGCCTGGCAGAGGGGGATGCCAATGCTCATTCGCCCGCGACCTGGCGTGGCCTTAACCTGCTGGGCTTCGCCCTGATGCAGGTGCGTGAATGCTTGTTGAACGAGCCCGGACGCTTGCACAGCGAGGCTTGAGCGAGCTGCCTGCCATCAGCGTCGAGCCTCCTTTTGGGCTGGCGAGTGGTCGCTGAGCACGGGCTCGATCAGTAGTGATACCAGCGCAGCTCCAGCCTCACTTCGTTAACCGGGCTGGCCAGTTGGCTGAACTCGCGCTGGGCGCTCAGGCGCAGGCCGAGGTTGCGTGACATTTCCCACTGTTGGTTGAGCGACAGGCGCCGGCGCACTTCGCCGTTGTGGAAGTAGTCGCCGGCCGCCTCCAAGGTCAGGTTACCCAACGGGTTGCGCCACAGCAGCCCGCTGTTGAAGCCCAGCGCCGGGGCGATCACGGCAGCGAAATCCTCGTTGTATTCCAGGCGCGCGGTGCCGAGAACGAAGCCGAGCAGGTCATCGTGCAACTGCCAGGTGGCACCGGCGCCGCCGCTGATATGGCCTACCAGCCGGGTGTCGCCATCTTCGCCGAGCACCCGCTCCAGGCCTCCGCCAACCTGCCAGGACAGCGGCTGCAGCAGGGCATTGCGCGGTGTCAGCGAGCGGATGTTGGCCAGGTCCAGGCGTTGCAGTTGCCAGTGGTTGTTCTCGTACTGGCGCAGTTTGAGCTGGAAGATCTCGATCTGTGCGCCGAGCGGGAAGCCGTCTAGGTTGTCGTTGAGGTCGTGGTAGGCCATGCGCAAGCCGTACTCGGCAAAGGCGCGATCGTCGCGGCTGCCGCCAGCCAGTTGCCAGGTGCGCGACTCATGGCCTTCCTCAGGTAGCGGCGGACGCTCGACCTGCAAAGGCGGTGGCGGGTTGCGATTGATCGCACCGAGCAACTGGAAGCTGCGCTGGGCGTTGCTGCTGCGTTCTTCATCGTTGGCGTGGTAGCGCACCAGGCGGAAGGCGGCGTCCTGGATCAGCGCGCGGCGTTCGGTGGGCAGGGCGAGAAAGTCGCTGTCGTCAAGCTGCGTTGGATCCTGGCTCAGGCGCAGGACCCACGCCTGCTCGTCGCTATCGAGCGGTTCGGCGCGCGCCAACAGTTCGCGCTCGCGCGAGGGGCGATAGTCGATGCGTTCGATCAGCCCGGCATCCTTGACCGCACGCACGGTATCGGTGGGGATGGCGGTGAGCGGGAAGTGCTCGGTCAGCTCGATGCCGGGGCGGGCGATTTCCAGTAGCTCCAGCAGGCGGTAGGAGCAGTTCTCGTCGAAGAAGAAGTAGTCGAAGCGGATCTGCTTGAGCTCCCAGACGTGTTCGACCATGTGCGCGGTTTCTTCTGCCGTCAGATTCAGCCGGTATTCCCACAGGTCGCGGTTTTCCAGGCGGTTGTACTCGCTGAGTTTCTCGCGATACGGCACCAGGGCGAACAGGCCGGGGTAGCCGCCCATCAGGCCACGCCAGGCATAGAGAATGCTGTTGTCGTCGCCTTCGATGAAGGCGCCGAAGTTCAGTGCGTAGCTCAGCAGCGCGGTGTTGTGGCTGTCGATATCCGGTTGATCGATGCGCAGCAGGGTATGGCCGAACATCGACGAGGGGCTGTTCAGGTAGGCCGCTGGGAACACCAGCACCGTGCTGTGCGGATTGACGTCGGCGATCCAGTTTCGGTATTCGGCGCAGTCGGGGCTGGGCAGGTCATCGAGTTGCAATTGCGCCTTGAGCCAGCGGGTACGCGCCGGGTAGACGCATTGCGGGTGACGGTCGCCCAGTTCAGCGGGTTGGTACAGGGCCTTCAGGGTCGCCTGCAGTTCGGCTGCTGGGTTGCTGTCGCCATCTTCTGCGAGAAAGAAATCGTCGTCGTCGACATAGCTGCGCCAGCCGCCGAGCTTGCCGGTCTCGTAGTGGCCGAGGGCGATCCAGTAGGGGGCGTTGGCCAGTTGTTCGAGCGTGGCGGCATGCAGGGGAAGACTGAGGCTCAGGGCAAGGACGGCGAATATCCGTTTCAAGATCGCTGTTCTTCTGGTCATGGCGATGGCCGAGCTTTGGCCAGGCTGTCGATTGGTGTCAAGGCAGTCGAACAAGACATTTCGCGCAAGTGCTGACCGGCGTCAGTCACGAGCTTCGTGCTGCGCATCACACTGAGCGCTCTTCAACGCAAGGAGACTGCTCATGGCTCACCGTGATGTACTGGACGCTCTGCTGCATGACTACACCACCCGCGCCGAGGCGATTCGCCGCGATCTGGGGCGCAGCCACTCGGCGGATTTCGCCGAACAGGCGCAGCAGCGGCAGAACGACGAAGTGCTCGAAGCCCTGCTGGCCGAGGCCGAACATGGTGTATTGCTGGTGCGCCAGGCGCAGCGGCGCCTGGCCGAAGGGCGTTATGGCGAGTGTCTGTGTTGTGGCGAGCCGGTCGAAGCGGCACGCCTGGCCGCCCTGCCGGTTGCCGAATACTGCTTGCGCTGCGCCGAGGATCTTGGCGATTACAGCAGCCAGGCGGCCAGGCTGAAGTAGAACAAGAGTGTGCACAGGTCGGTGACTGCCAGGGTCACCGGCCCTGCGGCGATTTTGGGGTCAAGTCTCAGTGCGTGCAGCAGCGTCGGTACGCTGAGGCCGAGCAGGCAGGCAGCGCCGAGCGACAGCAGAATGCTGGCGCCGATGATCAGGCCGGTCCAGGCTTCGCCGCGCCAGAGCCAGACGATCAATGCCACCAGGCTGCCGCAGGTGGCGCCGAGCATCAGCGCGGTCGGCAGTTCATGGCGCAGGCTGCGCAGGTACCAGGCGAGATCGGGCCGCACGCTGCGCAGGGCCTGGATGGTCACTGACATCGATTGCATGCTCACGCTTTCGCCCAGGCCCAGCACCAGGGTGAGAAAGAACGCCAGGACGATGCTCTTGGCCAGTGTGAGCTCGTACAGGCTGGCCAGCAGGGCGCAGAGGGTGCCGCTGGCTATGGTCGCCAGCAGCCAAGGTACGCGCAGGCGAAAGGCCCAGAATGGCGAGGCGTTGCCAACCTGGGCGACGTGAAAACCCAGGGTTTCGAACAGCGCATCGGCTTGGTTGCGCTGACGCAGGTCGTGGCTTTCCTCATTGAGCAGGGCGATATCCACCAGGCCGCACAGGCGCTGCTGCTCGTCCACCACTGGCAGCGCCAGGAAACGGTGACGGATCAGCATCTGGCAGGCATCGAGGATGGTTGCGCGATTGGGCAGCGCGATGATGGCCGTATCCATCAGTTCGACCAGCTTGGTGTCCAGCGCAGCGGTGAGCAGACGACGGCTGGGTAGCACTCCGATCAGACGCTGCTCATCGTCAACCACATAGAAATAGATGATGCGCTCGCCCAGGCCTTGGACCCGTATGTTCTCCAGCGCCTCGCGCACGCTGAGCTGATGATTGAGTGCGGCATAGTCATGGCGAGCGACATGCAGGACGGGTAGATGCAGGTGATCGGCTCTGGGCATGGCGGCTTTCGCGTGAAGGACGGTGGTGGGCAGCTTATTACGCGCTCGGATTTTTCATCCTGAGCTGAATCAAGCCTTGATCCCTTTCGCGCCACAGGCCCAGAATCACCCCATGTTTTGCGGAAACTTCCGCCCGCTATAAGGATCGCCAATGTCCAAGCGTAGCCTCGATGCTTTGCGCCTTGCCCCCGACTCACTGACCCGCCCCTTCGCCCCCGAGCAGTTCAACTTCAGCAGTACCGATGATCTCGAACCCTTCCGCGGCGTACTGGGCCAGGCCCGCGCGGTCGAGGCCCTGCAGTTCGGCGTGGCCATGCCGCGCCCTGGCTACAACGTGTTCGTCATGGGCGAGCCGGGTACTGGACGCTTCTCCTTCGTGCAGCGCTACCTCAAGGCCGAAGCCAAGCGCATGGAGACGCCGGCCGACCGGGTTTACGTCAATCATTTTGACGAGCCGCGCGAGCCGCGCGCGCTGGAGCTGCCAGCCGGCACCGCGAGTGCTTTCATCGCCGATATCAACCAGTTGATCGACAATCTGCTGGCCACCTTCCCGGCAGTGTTCGAAACACCGACCTACCAGCAGAAGAAGAGCGCCATCGATCGCAGTTTCAACAAGCGCTACGACCAGGCGTTGGATGTGATCGAGAAACTGTCGCTGGAGAAGGGCGTGGCCCTGTACCGCGACAGCACCAATATCGCCTTTACCCCGATGGCCGAGGGCAAGGCACTGGATGAAGCCGAGTTCGCTCAGTTGCCGGAAGCCGAGCGCGAGCGTTTCCATGCGGATATCGCTGCGCTGGAAGAGCGCCTGAATGAGGAGTTGGCCAGCCTGCCGCAGTGGAAGCGCGAGTCGAGCAACCTGCTGCGTCAACTCAATGAAGAGACCATCACCGTCGCGTTGCAGCCGTTGCTGGCGCCATTGTCGGAGAAGTACGCGGAAAACGCCGGCGTCTGCGCCTATCTGCAGGCCATGCAGATCAACCTGCTGAAAACCGCCGTCGAGCAACTGGTGGATGTCGACAAGGCCGACCCGCAGCTGCGCAAGCTGCTGGAGGAAATGTACTGCCCGAGCCTGGTGGTTGGTCACCACGCCAACGGCGGTGCACCGGTGGTGTTCGAGTCGCACCCGACTTACGACAACCTGTTCGGCCGCATCGAGTACAGCTCCGATCAGGGCGCGCTGTACACCAGCTACCGTCAGCTGCGCCCCGGCGCGTTGCACCGCGCCAACGGTGGCTACCTGGTGGTCGAGGCGGAAAAACTGCTCAGTGAGCCCTTCGTCTGGGAGGCGCTAAAGCGCGCCCTGCATTCACGCCAGTTGAAGATGGAGTCGCCGCTGGGCGACCTCGGCCGCATCGCGACCGTCACCCTCAACCCGCAGGTCATTCCGCTGCAGCTGAAAGTCATCATCATCGGCTCGCGTCAGCTCTATTACGCGCTGCAGGACGCCGATCCGGACTTCCAGGAGATGTTCCGCGTACTGGTCGATTTCGACGAGGACATCCCGCTCGCCGAAGAAAGTCTTGAGCAATTCGCGCAACTGATGAAAACGCGTACCTCGGAAGAGGGCATGGCGCCCTTGACCGGCGCTGCGGTGGCGCGCCTGGCTACTCACAGCGCGCGCCTGGCAGAGCACCAGGGGCGCCTGTCAGCGCGTATTGGTGACCTGTTCCAGCTGGTCAGCGAGGCCGACTTCATTCGCCAGCTTGCCGGGGAAAGCATCACCGACGTCGGCCATATCGAGCGCGCGCTCAAGGCCAAGGCCACCCGCACCGGACGTGTATCGGCGCGGATCATCGACGACATGCTGGCCGGCATCATTCTCATCGACACCTGCGGCGCCGCCGTCGGCAAGTGCAACGGCCTGACCGTGCTGGAGGTGGGTGACTCGGCCTTCGGTGTGCCGGCGCGGATTTCCGCCACCGTCTATCCGGGCGGCAGCGGCATCGTCGACATCGAGCGTGAAGTCAGCCTTGGTCAGCCAATTCACTCCAAGGGCGTGATGATCCTCACCGGGTTCCTCGGCAGCCGCTACGCCCAGGAATTTCCGCTGGAGATTTCCGCCAGTATCGCCCTGGAACAGTCCTACGGTTACGTCGACGGCGATAGCGCCTCGCTCGGCGAGGTGTGCACGCTGATCTCGGCGTTGTCGCGCACCCCGCTCAAGCAGTGCTTCGCCATCACCGGCTCGATCAACCAGTTCGGCGAGGTGCAGGCGGTCGGCGGCGTCAACGAGAAGATCGAAGGCTTCTTCCGCCTGTGCGAGGCGCGTGGCCTAACTGGCGAGCAGGGGGTGATCATCCCGCACTCCAACGTCGCCAACTTGATGCTCGATGAGCGTGTGCTGCAGGCGGTGCGTGCCGGCCAGTTCAACGTCTATGCCGTGCGCCATGTCGACGAGGCATTGAGCTTGCTGGTCGGCGAGGCGGCCGGGCACCCGGACGAAAAGGGTCGCTTCCCCAAAGGCAGCGTCAACGCCCGTGTGGTCGAGCGTTTGCGCGATATCGCCGAGATCGGGCTGGAAGAAGCGCTCAAGCCGGCCGACGCGGACAAGGCGAAAGCCGAAGCCGAGGCGGCAGCGGCGAAACCGGCCAAGGCGCCACGGCGCAAGAAAGGCGAGGGCGAAGGCGCAGCGAGCTGATCATATCTTGCACGATTGTCCCGGATTGCCCGGGACAGGCGCGCAGGCGTTCTTGCTCACGCCTCATACACAGAGTTATCCACAGATTGCATGGATAACTTTGGCCTTCACAGTGCGATCGTTCGGGGTGTAGGCTGGAGCCTGGATTCCGCGAGGGTCGCCGCCATGCCGCGCAGCCTCTGTCTCACCCGCCAATGCCTGGGCCTGGTCACCCGAATCGAGTGCGTGATCAAGCCACTGGCAGGAGACAACGGACGTTGGACACTGCTTTGCGCTGCCGGTATGTCGGGAGCACAGCCTTCGGCTATTAAGGCGCAGGGCCCGTTCTATGGGCCCTCTGTCGCTGAAGGGGTGCTTACGGCGATTGCCGAGAGCCTAGTCCTGCAAGGCTACGTAGAATGCTACGAACCGCCGATCTGGTGTCTGCACTTGCAGGCCGAGTTGCGTCGTGTCAACGGCGAACGCCACAGCCATGGCGGTGTATTTCAGCCGCAGCCCGAGACTGACGGGCAGAGCTGAAACGCCTGAAACAAGGCGCGCCAGGGCCAGCTGGGCGAGACAGCAGGGCTGTGGTTATCCACAGTGCGTTGGGCATCTTCTGCTGATGCTGGGCGATGGGTATACTCGCCGCGATTTTCCCTCCCTCAGTGAGTTCTCCATGGAACGCTTCATCGAAAACACCATGTACGCATCGCGCTGGTTGCTGGCGCCGATCTACTTCGGTCTTTCTCTCGCCGTGCTCGCCTTGTCGGTCAAGTTCTTCCAAGAGCTTTATCACATCCTGCCGCAGATCTTTTCCCTGGCCGAAGCCGATGTGATCCTGAAGCTCCTGTCGCTGATCGACATGGCGCTGGTCGGTGGGCTCCTGGTGATGGTGATGCTGTCCGGCTACGAGAACTTCGTTTCACGCCTGGATATTCACGAAGGCACCGAGAAGCTGAGCTGGCTTGGCAAGATGGACTCCAGTTCGCTGAAGATGAAAGTGGCGGCGTCCATCGTGGCGATTTCCTCCATCCACCTGCTCAAGGTGTTCATGGATGCGAAGAACTACGATCTGGAGTACCTGAAATGGTACGTGATCATTCACCTGACCTTCGTTGGTTCTGCCTTCGCCATGGGCTATCTGGACAAGGTCACCAAGCACGACTGACTTGGACTGATCGGAAGCCGCTTAACAACCGCCCGTCCGAACGTGACGGGCGTTTTGCTTTCTGGGCTTGAGCTTTTTCTTTGTTATACAAGAATTGTTTTTGTATAAGTTCTTGTATAGTCAAGGCCGGAGGCAAGCCTGATGAACCTGAATGATCTGTCCACCCACGCCCAAGCCGGGCGCGTCGACGAACTCAATCTGATCTCCCTGGAGGGTGGCATTTATCTGCTCGAAGCGCGGATGGAAGGACGTGCCCACCCGATTCTTACCGACCAGGGCAGTACGCTTAACCTGCGTTCGGTAGAACATGCGCGTGACGTGCTGCAGGAAATGCCGGCGCTGCCGTTCTTCCTGGTGCACAGCTCGGTACATGACGAGATGTGCGGCATGCCATCGGCTGACAATAGCCTGCGCGTACCCATCGCCTTCCGTTCTGGCTGGTGACGGCGACGTTCGCTGCAGCCGCCACGCTGCAGGGCAGGGCCCTGGCAGTTGTGGAGGTGAAGACCACGGGCGTGCATCCAGCGCGCGATGCCATCTGGGAGCTGGCGATCATTCAGGTCGATGCTGAGGGGTGTGTCGCAGAGCGCTTGCACTGGTTGTTCGAGCCATGCGTCGCGTTGCCCCCGCAGTTGCTCAGTCTAAGTGGATTACACCCTCTGGAATTAAGTGGCCAGCCACGCATCGACAGCGAAGCGCGGGCGATAGCCGATGCCATTCGCGGCCGCGTGCTGATGGGCCATAACCTGCGCTTCAGCCTGGCGTTCTTGCGCCGAGTGCTGCCTGACTGGAAGACGCTGCGTCCGCCGCAGTTGTGCACCCTGCGCTTGGCCAGAGCGACGTTGCCGCAGTTGGCGAGCGCCGGCTTCGATGCGCTTTGTGCACATTTTGGCATTACGCGTTTCTTCCGCGATCGCGCCGTGCCGGATGCCGAGGCCGTGTTGACGCTGGCTCAGCACCTGCTGCAGGAGGTCGCGCCTACGACTCTCGGGCAGCAACTGCGCAGTGCGGCGCGGCCCCCGTTGCTGGCCGCAGAGCGTTTCGCCCAGTTGCCGGAGCGTCCGGGGGTTTATTACTTCCTGGGTGATGGCGGTGCGCAACTGTATGTGGGCAAGAGCCGTAATTTGCGCCGCCGGGTGATGTCGCATTTTCAGAACGATCACCGCGACCGTCGCAGCCTGCAGATGGTGCAGCAGATCCGCGACGTGCAGCTGGCTATCACCGCCGGTGAGCTGGGCGCGCTGCTGTTCGAGTCCGCCGAGATCAAGCGTCTGCAACCCTTGTACAACCGTCGACTGCGCAAACAGCGCGAGCTGTTGACCTGGGCGCTGACGGGCGAGCCTGGTGAGCTGCACATCGAACTGCTGCAGCACCATGCATTGAGGCCCGGGCTCAGGCATGTTGGGCTGTTCCGCTCGCGTCATCAGGCGCGCCAGTGGCTACTGGAGCAGGCGCGCGAGCGGCGTCTGTGTCTGCGCGTGCTGGGGCTGGAGGAGGGCGAGGGAGCCTGCTTCGCCTATCAACTGGGGCACTGCGCGGGCGCCTGCTGTGGTGAGGAACCGCGCTCGGCCCATGACAGGCGGCTGCTTGCCGGTGCCGAGCGCCTGCAGACCCAGGCCTGGCCCTGGAACGGGCCGGTCGCGCTGGTCGAGCGCGACGAGCAGCACGGCCTCACTCAGTGGCACGTGCTCGATCAATGGCGTCATCTCGGTACGGTCGATCAACTCGATCATGCCCAGCCGCTGCTGGCCGCGCGTCGTGGCGGTTTCAATCTCGATACCTATCACATCCTGCTCGGCCATCTGCGCCGCCACCCGAATATGGAGATCGTGCCGCTGTGAGTGCGCGCCGTCTGATTCTGATCCTGGGTGACCAGCTTACCCATGGCCTCGGTGCATTGAAGGACATCGACCGCGAGCACGACCACGTGCTGCTGGCCGAAGTGATGGAGGAGGCCAGTCATGTGCCGCATCACCCGAAGAAGATCGCCCTGATCTTCAGCGCCATGCGCCATTTTTCCGAGGCTCTGCGCGCGCGGGGCATCCAGGTTCACTACGTGACTCTGGATGATCCCGATAACAGTGGTTCGTTGGCGGGCGAGCTGCTGCGCTGGACGCAACGGCTCGACCCTGCCGAGGTGCATCTGACCGAGTGCGGCGACTGGCGCCTGGAGCAGGCGCTGCGTCACTGTGGCGTGCCGATTCACTGGCATCAGGACAGCCGCTTTATCTGCAGCCGCGATGCGTTCGCTGCCTGGGCCAAGGGGCGCAAGCAGTTGCGCATGGAGTTCTTCTACCGCGAGATGCGCCGCGACAGCGGGCTGCTGCTCAACCTGGACGGCACGCCAGAGGGCGGTGCCTGGAACTTCGATGCGGACAACCGCAAGGCATTGCCCAAAGGCGTGCGTCCACCCGCGCCGCTGAGTATCGAGCCGGATGCCATCACCCGTGATGTACTGGCGCTGGTCGAGCGGCGTTTCACCAGTCATTACGGCAGCCTGGAGGGTTTTGATTATCCGGTCACGGCCGAGCAGGCCGAACACCTCTGGCAGTATTTTCTGGCCCAGGGCCTGGCAGACTTCGGTGACTACCAGGACGCCATGGCCGATGGTGAGCCATTTCTCTTCCACTCGCGCATTAGCGCTGCGCTGAACATCGGCCTGCTCGATCTGCGGCGGATCTGCGCCGAGGTGGAGGCGGCCTATCGTGCCGGCGACGTGCCGCTGAACGCCGCCGAAGGCTTCATCCGTCAACTGATCGGCTGGCGCGAGTACGTGCGCGGCATCTACTGGCTACGTATGCCGGAGTACGCCGAGGGCAACCGCTTTGGCAATTCACGAGCGCTGCCCGAGTTCTACTGGACCGGCAAGACGCGGATGAACTGCATGCGTCAGGCCATCGGCCAGACTCTGGAGCATGCCTACGCGCACCATATCCAGCGGCTGATGGCCACCGGTAACTTCGCCTTGCTCGCTGGCATCGCGCCCAAAGCCATCTGCGACTGGTACCTGGCCGTTTACATGGACGCCTTCGACTGGGTGGAGCTGCCCAACACCCTGGGCATGGTGATGCATGCCGACGGTGGCTACCTCGGCTCCAAGCCTTATTGCGCCAGTGGTCAGTACATCAAATGCATGTCCAACCATTGCCAGGGCTGCAGCTACAAGGTGAGCGAGAGCACCGGCGAATCGGCCTGCCCGTTCAACGCGCTGTACTGGCATTTTCTGATGCGCCACCGCGAGCCTCTGGAACGCAACCCGCGCATTGGCATGGTCTACCGCAACCTGGCGCGCATGACCGAGGCCAAGCAGCAGGCGCTGTGGGATTGGGGCGAGCGCCTGTTGGCGAAACTCGATGCCGGAGAAATGCTGTGAAGAAGAGTGAGCTGCCGGTGAAGACCTGTGCGGTCTGCGGCCTGCCGTTCACCTGGCGCAAGAAGTGGGCACGCTGCTGGGACGAGGTGCGCTACTGCTCAGAGTGCTGTCGGCGTTCGCGCTGAGCGGGTGACCGGAGTCGGCTCCGGGCACCCGCTGCGAAGGCTCAGACCTGAAAGCGCGCGACCATGCCCTGCATGTTGGCGGCCAGGCTCGACAGCGCGCGGCTGGCGGTGCTGGTCTGTTCCGAACCAGCCGAGTTCTGCAGCGACAGGTCGCGAATGTTGATCAGGTTGCGATCCACTTCACGGGCGACGTGGGCCTGCTGTTCGGTGGCACTGGCGATCACCAGGTTGCGGTCGCCGATCTCGGCAATCGACTGAATGATCTGATCCAGCGCGACTCCCGCGCCCTCGGCGATGTCCAGCGTCTGCTTGGCTAGCCCGTTGCTCGATTCCATGGCGCGCACCGCCTGTTCGGTGTCACCTTGCACGGTACTGATCATGGTCTCGATCTCGCGGGTGGATTGCCCGGTCTTGTGCGCCAGGGCGCGCACTTCATCGGCAACCACGGCAAAACCGCGACCCGCTTCGCCTGCACGTGCAGCCTCGATGGCGGCGTTGAGGGCAAGCAGGTTGGTCTGTTCGGCGATGCTGCGAATCACGTCGAGTACCTGGCTGATGCCACGGATCTTGCCGGCCAGTTGGCCGAAGTTGCTTGAGGTCGAATCGACATCGGCAGCCAGTTGGTTGATCGACGACAGCGTCTGAGTGATGCGCTCGCTGCCCTGGCGGGCAATGCGCCCGGATTCGCTGGAGCTTTCCGAGGCACTGGCGGCGTTACGCGCCACCTCATCCACGGCGCTGCTCATTTCGGTGACGGCGGTGGCGGCCTGGTCGATCTCCAGGCTTTGCTGGTGCAGGTTGCGCGCGGTGCCATCGGTGACGGCACTCAGTTGTTCAGCGGCCGATGCCAGTTGATTGGAGGCGTCGGCGATCTGTTCGATGGTGCCGCGCAGATTGCCCTGCATGCTCTTGAGCGCCTGCAACAGCTTGGCCGGCTCGTCATTGCCCTGGGTGTCGATATTCAGGGTCAGATTGCCGCTGGCCACCGAGTCCGCCACCTGTACCGCGTCGGCCAATGGCTTGACGATGCTGCGAGTCAGCAGCGCGGCGAGTATCACCGTGGCAATGGCCGACAAGGCCATGACCAGCAACGTTCCCCGGGTGGCCTGGGTGTAGACCTGATCGGAGGCCTTGGCCGCAGCCGAGGCACCGTCGCGGTTATGCATGATCAACTCGTTGAGCGCCTTGATCATCACGTCAGCTTGCGGGTTCAGGCTGTTATAGAGCAAGGCCAGTGCGGCCGGCCGATCATTGTTGGTCAGGTGCTGGACAAGCTGGGTACGGGTCGCAAGGTAGGTGCTCTCGTAGCGCTTGAAGTCATCGTAATGCCCTCGCTCTTCGTCGGAGCTGATCAGCCCTTCATAACGTTGCTGAACGCGCTCCAGGTCACTGAGCAGGCTCTGCGCGAGCGTGGTGCTCTCCTGCAATTGCAGGGGCGTCTCACTGAGCAGCATGCGCAAGGTGGCGGCGCGCAGGCGCAGGACGTCCTGAGACAGGTCGCCCAGGGTATTGATGCTGGGGACCCAGTTGTCGTCTACCTCATTAGAGCGGTCATGCATGCTGCTCATCTGCAGCAGCGAGAAGCCGCCGAGGGCGAAAACCAGCAATGCGATCAAGCCAAATCCTATTGCAGCACGAGGGGCTATGGAGATGGATCTGAAGTTCATGGTGGCAGTACTCAAAGATTTAAGAGATGACTAGCGGGCTGAGGCGTTACATGTCGTTATCAAGGTCCATCAGTCTCCTTGCGGGCAATCGCTGAGGTCGTGCTGGAGCGTCTCGATCTGCTCATAGAGGCTCTCCACCAGCGAGACCAACTCTGGGTCGAAATGCTTGCCGGACTGTTCACGAATAAACGCCTGGGCTTTTTCGATGGGCCAGGGCGCCTTGTATGGGCGTGGCATGCGCAAAGCGTCGTAGACGTCGCAGATGGCGACGATGCGTCCGGACAGAGGAATCTGTTCGCCACGCAGCCCGCTCGGGTAGCCGCTGCCATCCCATTTCTCGTGGTGGGTCAGGGCGATTTCTGCCGCCAGCGTGGTCAGCTCGGAGGCATGCTGGTCGGTCAGAATGGCGTGGCCGATGGCGGGGTGCTCCTGCATCTGCCGGCGTTCATCATCGGTCAGAGCGCCGGGTTTGAGCAGGATATGGTCGGCGATGCCGATCTTGCCGACATCGTGCATCGGCGCCGCCTGACGAATCAGCTCGACCCAGTCGGCGCTCATGCCATAGGCCTCGGCAATCAACGCGGCTGACTCACCGATACGCACGATATGGTTGCCAGTCTCACTGTCTCTGTAGGCCGATGCTCGGCACAGCGTGCGTACCAACGCCGAATAGCTCTGGCTCAATTGTGCAGTGCGCTCGCGCACGCGTTGTTCCAGGGTCGTGTTGGCTTCGTACAGGGCCAGGCTGGCCTGGCTCAGTTGCAGGTTGCTGCGCACTCGCAGGATCACCTCGGGCAGGTCGACGGGTTTGCTCAGATAATCGTTGGCGCCCAGTTCCAGGCCGGTGCGGCGGCTGGCCGCGTCGTTCAGCGCGGTGATGATGATGATCGGGTTGCTGCTGCGATCACGGTCGGCCAGCGCGCGGAGAATATCGAAGCCGTTCGGCGCCGGCATGTCCAGATCGAGCAGCAGCAGGCTCCAGGGGTTGTGCTGCAACCAGTCCAGCGCGGCGGCCGAATCGGAGAAACTGATGGTGTCGCGCAGGCCAAAGGCCCGGAGGCTGGACTCCAGCAGGCGACTGTTGGCGATCACATCATCGACGATGACCACGCGTGATTGGCGAAAGTCCTTAGACAGCATCGTTAGCCTCCTTACCGGTCAGGTCGCAGACCAGTTGGTGTAGTTCATCAGGATCGATGGGCACGCCGAGCAAGGCGCTGGCACCCAGGCCGACCAGTTCCTGCAGCTGATCTTCACGGCTCAGCAGAATCACCGGCAGGTCCGCCAGCTCGGCGCTCTGGTGCAGGGCGCGGAGCAGGTCGCGGCCGTCCAGGCCATTCAGTTCGACGCTGAGCAGCAGCACGTCAGGGCACCTGTTGTGCAGCGCCGCCAGCAGTTGCTGGCCATCCTCGAACTGTTGCAGATCGATATCGGCCAGCGCCTGGCTGACGATTTCACGGTTCGTGCGGTCCAGGTCGCCGTGATAGACGCATGCCTGGTGCGACGTCGATTCAACTGCTTCAGCTTGTACCGGGGTGACGTGGCGCGGCAGGTCGATCCAGAACTGGCTGCCCTTGTTCGGCTCGCTGTGCAGGCCCATCTCGCCATTCATCAGCGCTGCATATTCCTTGCACAACGATAGGCCAATTCCGGTGCCCTGGATGGCGCCGTTCTCCTGGCCCAGGCGCTGAAAGGGTTCGAACAGCAGCGGTTGCAACTCACTGGCGATACCCATGCCGGTGTCGCTGACCATCAGCCGTACACGGTCATCATGTTCGGTGCAGCTCAGGCTGATACTGCCGGATGGGGTGTACTTGATGGCGTTGGACAGCAGGTTGAGCAGCACCTGGCGCAGGCGCCGCTGGTCCGCCAGTACCGGCACGGCTGTTTCCGGCAGCGTCAGCTTGAGTTCCAGGCCATGGGCTTCGACTTCCGGTGCGACCAGGTCGGCGCACTCGTTCATCAGGGCGACGGCGTCGACCTTGGTCATGTCCAGGCGTGGCTGGTCGCTCTGCAGGCTCGACCAGTCGAGGATATCGCCCACCAACTGGTTGAGGTGGCGGCTGGCGAGCAGGATTTCTTCCAGGTAGTCGGTGTCCTGCTTGTCCGGTTGAGCCTGTTGCATGCGCATCAATTGCGCGAAGCCCTGGATGGCGTTGAGCGGGGTGCGCAGCTCATGGCTCATGCTGGAGATGAACTGGCTCTTGGCACGACTGGCTTCCTGGGCTTCGTGGCTGGCGCGCTGAAGCTGGGTGGCGCTGCGCTCCAGGCGCTGCCCCATGGATTCGACATCATCGATGATCGCCTCGAGTTCGGCGATGGTGGTCGCCGGGCGCTTGGGCTTCCAGTTGCCCTGGCCGATTTCGCGAAGCATGGCAACGATGCCGCCGATGGGTTTGCGCAGGCGCTCGGTCAGTTCACGGGCACGGCCCCACATGAAGGCGAAGAACACCAGGTAGAACAACACCAGGCCGCCGATCAGCAGGTAGCCGATGTTGCGGTAGTGGCTGGCCAGTGCGTTGGTCTGGCTGAAGACTTCGGCCTCGTCGACGACGGTGAGCATGTGCCAGTCGGTAGCCGGGATCGTGGCCCAGGCGACCAGGTGCGGACGGCCGTTGAGTCGGACCGAGAGTACGCCTTTGTCCTGCTGTGCGATGGCTTTGGCGAGGTCTTCGGTATCGGCACGTTTGCCCAGGTTGAAGTCTTCAGGCTTGAACAGCTCCGAACTGATGGCTTCGTCGTAGGAGTGGGTGGTTAGCTCGTCCAGGCCGAAGTCGTCTTCGCCTGCGGGAGGCAGTGCCATGATGTTCATCTGCTTGCTGACGATCACGCCATAACCATTCCAGGGCACGTCGAGGCTCTGAATGTGTTCGAGCAGCTTGCCGACGGTGATGTCCAGGCCCACCACACCTTCGAGAAAGTCCCCACGCAGCACGGGGGCAACGGCAGAAAGCATCCAGCCCTGGCCAGCCGGGTCGAGGTAGACGTCGGTCCAGGCGACCTTGCGTTCGGGGTTGTGCTTGGCGTCTGCCAGGTAATAGAAGTTGTAGTCGGGTATCACCATGTCGTGGGGATACTGCGAAGGTGTGTCGAACCATGGAAAGATGCGGTTGTAGCTGTCCCAGCTGTTGAAATAGATGCTGGCTACCAGCGGGTTTTGCCGCACGGTTTCACGCATCAGCGGGTCGAGGGTGGCCAAGCGCGCTACCTTGTCCAGATCCTGCTTATCCAGGGGCGTGACGTTGGAGTAGAAGGAGGCCGCGCCACCGTCATCGCGTGGGCTGTAACGTACGCCGCTGGGCGTCACGGCCAGTTCTGCCGGCGCACTCGACTGGCTGTTGTCCAATGCTTGCTGGGTCAGGGAGGCATAGGTGCTGGTGAGACGCGCGATATGGCCCAGCTCGCTCTCGACCCGATGCGCTTCCTGGCTGGCGGCCGCTTGCAGGTCGCTCAGGGTTGTCTCGCGCAGATGGGATATCTGCGCATCGCGGATCGATGCGTTGCTGATCAGGTAGACGCTGATCAGTACCGTCTCCACCAGAATCAGCGGAATCAATGCCGTCTGTACGAATGCGCGCCATATCCATGTCCGAAGACTGACTCGAGAGCAGTTTTGCATGACGCACGCTCCTGCGTGATGTAAGGGCGAACAGTGTGATATCAATATGATATCCCTGCTTTCCTTAAGGATGGCTTAGCTAAAGGTACTAGTAATTGTTGCAGGTCAAGGGAGCCGTGGCTGCCTTGAGCCGGCAGATCAATGGCGGGGGTGGGGGGCGTGCGGTTCTATGCTAGGCTGGCCGACCTTTTTTGATAGCCCCAAGCGGAGCCCTTCATGTCCGAATTCAACTTCAGCCCCGACCTGTCCTCCGATGAAGGCCGCGTCAGTTACGGCATCGGTCGTCAACTCGGTGGTCAGCTGCGTGACAACCCGCCGCCCGGGGTCGATCTGAACGCCATTCTCGCCGGTCTGACCGACGCCTTCACCGGCCAGGCCAGCCGCGTTTCCGAGGCCGAGCTGGGCGCCAGCTTCAAGGTCATCCGCGAAATCATGCAGGCCGAAGCGGCCGCCAAGGCTGAAGCCGCTGCCGGCGAAGGTCGTGCCTACCTGGCCGAGAACGCCAAGCGCGAAGGCGTGACCGTATTGGCCTCCGGCCTGCAGTACGAAGTGCTGGTCGCTGGCGAGGGCGCCAAGCCGTCCGCCGAGGATCAGGTGCGTACCCACTACCACGGCACGTTGATCGACGGCACCGTGTTCGACAGCTCCTACGAGCGTGGCCAGCCGGCTGAGTTTCCGGTCGGTGGCGTGATTCCGGGCTGGGTCGAGGCGCTGCAACTGATGGGCACCGGCAGCAAATGGCGCCTGCACGTACCGAGCGAGCTGGCCTACGGCGCTCAGGGCGTCGGCAGCATTCCGCCGCACAGTGTGCTGGTATTCGATGTCGAGCTGCTGGATATTCTGTAAGAACCGCCAACGGCCTGCTGCGCGTCGGCGCTACTGCGTTAAAAACAAGCTCGAAATGCTCATGTACAAAAGTACACTCCGCTTTCTCCCTTGTTTTTGCCTTGTATCGCTCTAGCTCGCGATGCCTCCAAAAGGTTTGTAGGGTGGGCAATGCTGTTTTTGTCCACCATCGCGACCACGGTGGACGGGTGAAGCGTCGTCCACCCTAGGCTACGTACGAACGGCCCTTCTGCATTGCACAAGGGCCGTTTTGTCTTTCAGGATGGGCGCAATGCCCGGGCGTAGCAGTACAGAAACAGGCTGCGCACCAGTTCCTTGAGGACGATGGGTTCGCTGGAGCTGAGCTCGTGTAAATCCAGGTCGCCCTGATCACGCAGTTCGTCCAGGGCTTCTTCTTCGAGCATGGCGCAGACTTCACCGGTTTCACGGTTGAGGATGCGCAGATAGGGATGCGGGCGGTCCAGCCAGGCATCGATCAGGTAGGTCATGGCAGGTCTCCTTGGCCGTCATTACGTAACTGAGAATAATTCCTATTACATAAATAGCAAGGGTTAATTGCGACCTTTTGTCGTTTACCTGTTCTCAGTCCGCCCTGTGTACCTTCCCCGCCAACGAGCTGGAGGGCCGCAGCCTGCGTCACGGCGTCCATTCTGCTGCGCAGGCTGTCGGCGCCGGGGCGAACCGCGCGCTGCGTGCCACGCCGGTTTGCAAGTTGGCTCAGGAGCCCAGACGGCGAGTCACTTCGCCCAGTTGGCCGGACATGTCATGCAGGTTGCGGCTGGCCTGCTGCGTGCGCTCGACGTTGTCCTGGTTGGCGCTGGCGATGGCGGTCAGCTCGGTGAGGTTGCGCGAGATGTCCTCGGCCACCGAGGTCTGCTCTTCGGCGGCGGTGGCGATCTGCTGGTTCATGTCGCGGATGGCCTCTACCGCCTCGGTGATGCGCTGCAGCATGGCGCCCGCCTCGGTGACCTGGGTCACGCCCTGTTCGCTGCGCTGCTGGCCGCTCTCGATGGCGCGCACGGCATTCAGTGCGCCGTTCTGCACGGTATCGATGATCTGGTTGATCTCGGCGGTGGATTCGGCTGTGCGCTGGGCCAGGGTGCGCACCTCGTCGGCGACCACGGCGAAACCACGGCCCTGTTCGCCGGCGCGCGCGGCCTCAATGGCGGCGTTGAGCGCCAGCAGGTTGGTCTGCTCGGCGATGCCGCGGATCACTTCCAGCACCTTGCCGATACGCCCGCTGTCGCTTTCTAGGCGACGGATCACCTCGGCGGTGTTGGCGATCTCGCCGCGAATGTCGGTGATGGTGGCGATGGTCGACTGCATCACCGTGCTGCCCTGGCGGGCTGAGTCGTCGGCATCGTTGGCCGCGTGCGCGGCATCAGCGGCATGCCGTGCGACTTCCTGAGCGGTGGCGGACATCTCGTGCATGGCGGTGGCGACCTGATCGGTACGCTCGAACTGCTCGCTGACGCCCTCGGTCATGCGTGAGGCGATGGCGTTCAACTCGCTGCTGGCGCTATCGAGGTTCTGCGTGCTCTGGTGCAGACGCTCGCTGGTGCTGGCGAGAAAGTCGCGCAGGGTGTTCGCGGCGCGCGCCAGCAGGCCCAGCTCATCCTGCCGAGTGCTTTCCACGCGTTGACCGAAGCGACCTTGGCTGAGCTGGTCGACATGGCCGATCAAGTGGCGGATGGGAATGATCAGATTGCGATTGACCAGCCACAGGCTGAATACGGCGATGACCAGGGCGGCGGCCAGCATCACGATGGTGCCGCTGAGAATGGTGCGTGCGGCGCTGGCGTTGATCTGCTCGGCCTGGCTCAGGCTGTTCTGGCGCAACTGCTCGACCAGTGCAGTCATCTGCTCACTGGCGGCGCGGTCGATGCCTTTGACGGCTTCATCGCCTGCCCTGGCATCGGCACCAGCGGCCACGAAGGCGTCGCGGCCCTTGCGGTAATTGCCGCCGAGCGCCTGATGTTCACTGCGCAGGCGTTCGACCTGCGTCTTCAAGGCCGGGTCGGCAGTGGCGACCTGGGTCAACTGGCCGAGAATGTCCTGCACCTTGCGCTCCTGCGCTTCGAACTGGCTCCAGTAGCGTTGCAGGTTGGCGCTGTCCTGGCCGCGCAGCAGGACGTTCTTCCATTCCTGCACCTGGATCTTGAATTCGACATTGGCCGCGTCGATCAGGCGTGAAGATTCCAGCGGCCCATCGAGCAGGCCGCGGTAGGACTGAATGCCGCTGGAGAGGAAGCTGAAGCAGGCCAGGGCGGTGATCAGGATCAGCGCCAGACTGCCGCCGAGCAGGGCGAGAATCTGCGCGCGCAGGGATTTTTGCAGGAACATGGTGGGATGCCTCGGAGGTCAGGCGGAGCGGGACATATTCAGCGTAGTTGGTGAATGTTGCAGATTTGTGAAATGTCTAGACGAGTCGGGCAAATGGCCATGAACAGGCCTGGCATTGTCGGGGATTCTGATACTTGAATGATTGCGCAATCATCTTAATCTGACTCGGGTTGTCCATTTTCGGCGGCCCAACGGGGGCGTCGAGTTTCATCACGAGGAAGATGTCATGACCGATAACGCCACCCCACGCGCCGACGATGACCGTATCACCTGGCTCAGCCTGCGCTCGGTAGCGCTGCCGCTGGCCAACCCGATCAGCGATGCCAAGGTGCTCACAGGTCGGCAGAAGCCGATGACCGAGATCGCCATCCTGATCGCCGAGATCGAAACCCGCGACGGTCACCGTGGCCTGGGCTTCAGCTACTCCAAGCGCGCCGGTGGCCCCGGTCAGTTCGCCCACGCCCTGGAAGTGGCGCCTAATCTGATCGGCGAGAACCCCAGCGATATCGCCAAACTCTGGGACAAACTGTGCTGGGCTGGCGCCTCGGTGGGGCGCAGCGGCCTGGCGAGCCAGGCCATCGGCGCCTTCGACGTTGCCCTGTGGGATCTCAAGGCGCGCCGCGCCGGTCTTTCGCTGGCGCGACTGCTCGGCAGTCATCGTGATTCGGTACGTTGCTACAACACCTCCGGCGGCTTTCTGCATACGCCGCTCGATCAGTTGCTGAAGAACACCGACATTTCCCGCGAAAAGGGCATCGGCGGCATCAAACTCAAGGTCGGCCAGCCCGACTGGGCGCTGGATATCCATCGCGTCAGCACGGTGCGTGAGCACCTGGGCGAGAGCTTCCCGCTGATGGTCGACGCCAACCAGCAATGGGACCGCCCGACCGCACGGCGCATGTGCCGTCGTCTGGAGCCCTTCGACCTGATCTGGATCGAGGAGCCGCTGGACTGCTACGACGCCGAAGGCCATGCCGAGCTGGTGCGCCTGTTCGATACGCCGATCGCCACCGGTGAGATGCTCACCAGCCCCGCCGAGCACTGGGAGTTCATTCGCCAGCGCGGCGCCGACTTCCTTATGCCCGATGCGCCGCGTGTTGGCGGTATCACGCCTTACCTGCGCGTGCAGACGCTGGCCGAGCAGGCCGGCATGACCCTGGCACCGCACTTCGCCATGGAGCTGCACGTGCACCTGGCCGCCAGCCATACCCGCGAGCCCTGGGTCGAGCATTTCGAATGGCTGGAACCGCTGTTCAACGAGCGCCTGGAAATTCGCGACGGGCGCATGTTGGTGCCGACTCGTCCGGGCCTGGGTCTGAGCCTGAGCGAGCAGGTTGCCGGCTGGACGGTTCAGCAGGCAGAGGTCGGCAAACGCGCTTAGAGCGTCAGTTCTGCGGATAGATGTCGCGAGCGGCCTGGCGCACAGCTGCGATCATCGACGGCAAGGCCGGGTTGTCGTTGTCGTCGCGCCAGACCAGATGCAACTCCCCGCATACGCCTGACGGTAGCGGCAGCTCGCGGAAACGTACCTGCTCGAAGCGGATGGCACTGGCGCTGCGCGGCACCAGTGCCAGCCCCATGCCGGCATTGACCAGCGACAGGATGGTCAGGGTCGAGCCCAGCGCCTGAACGAATTCAGGCTGGATGCTGTGCAGGCTTGAGAAAAATAACACAGGGAAAGCGCGATAAAGGCGGGATATAAAGGAACGAAGGGGAAAATAGCGGGACGGGGTTTGTAACAGTGTTGCCGTAGGTGAAACGGCGGCGGCCGGGGTTACAGGCCGTCGCCGAGGTCGAGTTTGTGCTGATCGCGGTCGAACTTCCTGTCCTGCGTTCTCTTGAGTAGCTTGTAGATCGCATTCTCTGTCATGTCGTACTCAACGGCCAGCGCGTGGTGGTTGCGGCCGTTGAATTTGCCCAGGATCTCCAGATCCCGCTGAGTGATACGCCAGCGGAAGTCCTTCGGGAACGTGACGCAGCTTCCCGCCCAGGTATTGGACAGATGCTCGACCACCGCAGCGCCGGCCTGCTCGGCGATCTTCGCGTCGACACCGTGCTCAGAAACCACAGCCGCAACGTGGTCGGCGATATCGCTGAGTAGTTCGTGGCGCTTCTCCGCCATCGCTGTGGGCTTGTTGCTCATGCGCTCCCCCTTGCCGCTGCTATGCGGCGTTCGGCTTCCTCTTCATTAATAAGGCCCAGGCGGCGATCGGCTTCGATGCGGCCGAGGGCGTCCTGCAGGATCTGTTGAGTGGTGGCAGCCGCGCGGGCCGGCTTGGCCGGCGCGGTTGCTTGAACCTGTACGGGATCGCTGGCGATGCCGTAGACCACCGCACGCAGGTAGTTGTGGTTCTCCAGCGGCAACGTCAGGCGATCGCGGGCGATCAGCATTTGCTCGATGCCGGCCGTCCAGATCCTGGGCGGCGCCGGCTTGGTGTCGTTGGTGCGGGCGTCCTTTTGCACCGTGCCGGCGTTGACCAGGTCGAGCAGCTCCTCCAGCAGCTTGATGGCGCGGGTCATGCGCAGGCTGCGTTTGGCCGGGCTGAACAGGCGCAGGTAGTTGAGCACCGCCCGGCCCAGCTTCGGATCGAGGCCGGCGAGCATTGCCGCCAGCTTCTTGCCGTCAGCGTCTGCAAAGCCGGCCTCGATCGGAAACTGCTCGCCGCAGCAAGGGCATTGCAGCTGCATCAGTCGCCCTCCTGCGCGTTGACCGCCGCATTCAGGGCATCCACCAGGGCCTTGAGGATTGGACGCTGCCTACGCCAACCCTCGGGCAGCTCTTCCAAACCCTCCAGGCGCTCTGGAGTGTCCACCCCGAGGCGCTTGCAGAGGGCTTCCACCTGGTGGAGCAACTGGCGCTTCTCCTGCTCGACGTGCAGAGCAGCGATCAAGGCATCGAGGTGCTCGGCCTTTTTCAGCCAGGCCACCCGCTGAACCTTGAACATCTGCAACGCCATGGCGTCGGCATAGGCCCACGGCAGCCCCATGTCAGCGAGCTGGGCCTCGATCTTGTCGATACGCGGCCCGAGCTGCTTGGCGTTGTGCGGTTTGCCTGCTGCCTTGCTGCTGGGCTTCGGCTTGAAGCCCAGGCGCTCCAGTTCGACCATCAGCCGCCCGGCCTGGCGCTGGTTGAGGTCTTTCGAGGACTCGACGCCGGCCACGCGGCGCAGCAGCGCGCGATAGCTGTCGTCATCCATGCGCAGCTGCTGCTTGGCGATGTGGATCTTGCTGAGTACGCCTTTCGAGATCGACATCTATTTGCCCTCGTGGCCGATCTGCAGGAAGCCGCTACCAGCAACGCCGCCGAGATGCTCCAGGGCCTTCACTTCGACCTTGGCGGACTCAACGATCACTGTACCGACCAGCGCGATGGCCTTGGCACGCTCGATATCGAGTGGCTCATCCTTGTCCAGGAGGCCTTCGATGGTCTCGAACAGGTGATTGCGCAGATCCTCAATTTTGTTCTTCATCTTGCTCAACCTCTCTGATGGTGCGTTTGAGCTTGGCTACCGTGCGGATTGCGGCTTTCAGCTCCGGCGGGTAGCGATGGATGGTGTTTCGCTGCATGCGCTCTGCCCTGGTGAGCAGCTCTAGGTTGTCCAGGGCGATGTTCTGCTTATTGCCGTCCTTGAAGCAGAGGATCAGCCCCTTGGGTACCGGGCCGTTGTGCTCCTCCCACAACATGACGTGCACCTGTTTCCAATCGCTGCGATGACGGGTATCAGTGACCTTTCGCCATAAGTAGCCATCGCGGATCTGCTCGGTACCTACCGGCACCCAGTTGTGCGGCATGTGCCCCTTGCCGAACTGGGTTTCCTTGGCTCGGCCTCCGGCCTTCCAGCCTTTCATGCCCTTGTTCCAGGTTGTGTGGCCCTTCTGGAACCTGAACGCCGCGCCAGTCTCTGGGGTGAGGTTTCGGCAGTGCTTCTCGATGAACGCCTGGGACTTATGCAGGCCCATCTTGTTGGCCTTCGCGAGCACCTTGGATACCGAGCGCCCGAGTTCGCCGGCGAGTACCTCGGTCAGCTCATCTGCGTAGCGCTCGCGAAGCAGCTGCTCCTCCTCGGCCGACCAGAACTGCTTTGTCTGGCGGCCTTCGAGCTGGTCCATACGCTGATGAACAGCCGCAACCATCACCCTCAGGTCGCGCAGGGCTTTGGCTGCATTGCTGGTGCTGCCCATCACTGCGCGCTCTGCAGATCCTGCAGCCCTTCGAGGATGCGACCTGTGGCTTCCAGGTCGTCGGCCAGTACGGCCACCAGGATCAGCTGACGACCGCTGTCGAGTTCCAGACGGATCATGTCGAAGTGGCTGGAGTCGGTAGCTTCTGCAGTTTGGATAACGTCCAGGAGCGTGGTGGTTTCGGTGTCTTTCCCATGGAGAAGGCTCATTGCAGTACCTCCGGCGCCAGATCGTCGTTGTCCTCGAAGTCTTCCTTGAGGATCAGCAGTGTCTCGTCGGCAGCAGCCTCGATGACCTCGCGGAAGCTCTCGAACTGCTTGCCGGTTACAGGATGGTGTGAGGGAGCCCCCATCGCATGCTTGGTCGCGGTTCTTGCCCAGCTGGGCATGGCCTGGAAGCTGCGATCCAGGCGGTCGATCAGGCGTGCGCGGTCTTCGGTAGAAAGTGCCATCTCACACCCCCGCCAAGCCAAGGTTGACGGGTTCGTAGCGGTCATCGCCTACGCGCTTATAGACGCGGATATAGACGGCCTTGCCGTTGACCTGGATCGCATCCTTGAGGGCGCGCATGGCGGTTTTCCACTCGGGGTCATCGATATCCAGGCGCAGCAGGCCAAGCACGTCGTTGGTGCGAATCTGGCCGTTGCGGCCGGTGAAGGCTCGGTCGACCAGAGCCAGCAGGTGCGTGTGAGCACCGGCGCTCCACTTGTGGATGCAGGTGTAGATCAACTCCTTGGTCGCGAGGATCTCTTCGGTGAAGGTAAGGCGATCAGCCAGGGCCTTCTCGATCTTGAACTCGCCGTCATAGGTGGTGATGGAGACGTTGCCCTTCTTGCCGCCCAACTTGACCTGGTAGCGCTCCAGGGAGATGGCGATCAGGTCGTCGATATCGGCCAGGGCCTTGGCCTTGAACGCGGCAAGCGCTTCGCTGATCGCCACGGCTTGTGTGGCCAGCTCGCGGGCGACGCTGTCGCGCAGCTTGTCGTGCTCGCGCACCTGGTGCTCCGGCACCAGGTGGCCGGCGGCGTTTTTGACGAAGCCGGCGGGGATTTCGATTTGGTCAGCCATGGGTTTCTTCCTCGGCTTGTTGGGTATTGACTTCGATTTCGGCCTGTACCGCCTCGCGGAAGCGGCAGATCTCGTCGTTGAGCTTGTGACCACCGATGGTCGGGTAGGCCGAGGCGTAGCCGGCGCTGCGTTTGAGCAGCTCCAGGGCTTCGCGCAGGCGTGCTTCGAGGTTCATCAATGCACCCTCCCGTCAGCGGGCTTGAGGTTGGCGCGGTAGGCCTGGGTGAACTGCTCGACCTGGCGCATGACCAGCGCGTTATCGCCGGCCATGTGGGCCTCGCACATCACAGCGATCTGAGCGCAGAGCAGATTGCTGGCCTGGGTGAGGTGGTGCAGCGCGAGCGAGAGCTGGTTGTAGCGATCGTCCATGCGCTGCATGGACTCCCGCATCTCGGTCAGTTCCTGCTGCAGTTGTT